>NZ_NETK01000001.1:9442500-11270726 GCF_002343915.1 Nannocystis exedens
AAAGCAAGTCTGAGAAGGGCGTCTAAGTCGCTGGTTACAGACCCGAAACCTTTGTGATCTATCCATGAGCAGGCTGAAGCGCGGGTAAGACTGCGTGGAGGGCCGAACTCACCACAGTTGAAAATGTGGGGGATGACTTGTGGATAGGAGTGAAAGGCTAATCAAACTGGGAGATAGCTGGTTCTCGCCGAAACATATTGAGGTATGGGGTCAGTCGATTTGCATCGGGGGTAGAGCACTGGATGGGCTAGGGGGACCACAATCTTACCGAACCCAACCAAACTCCGAATACCGATGACAACAGGCTGGCACTCAGGCAGTGAGAGCTAAGTTTCATTGCCGAGAGGGAAAGAACCCAGACCGGCAGCTAAGGTCCCCAATTCATCACTAAGTGGTAAAGGATGTGGGAGCACTCAGACAGCCAGGAGGTTGGCTTAGAAGCAGCCATCCTTTAAAGAAAGCGTAACAGCTCACTGGTCGAGTGAACCTGCGCCGAAAATTCAACGGGTCTAAGTGATGAACCGAAGCTCCGGGTCTGCCGAAAGGCAGGCGGTAGGCGAGTATTGTCTGCGCGGTGAATGCGTACGGAAACGAGCGTTGGAGTGCAGACAAGAGCTGATGTTGGCATGAGTAGCGATAAACCGGGTGAAAAACCCGGTCGCCGTAAACCCGAGGGTTCCTGGGTAAAGATCATCTTCTCAGGGTTAGTCGGTCCCTAAGGCGAGGCAGAAATGCGTAGTCGATGGGAAGCAGGCGAACATTCCTGCACCAGCACGGATGGTTTTGTAAGGTGGGACGGAGGAGGATAGCCGAGCGACCTGTTGGATGGTCGTTCAAGCCGGTAGGCGGTTCGCGTAGGAGGCATCTGGCCACAAACGCGCGAGCAACGCCGAGAGGTGATGAGGGTCGCCGCAAGGCGGACAACTCGGTGAGTCCAAGCTTCCAAGAAAAGCATCGTACAAGTGTACCGCTGTGCTGACCGTACCGTAAACCGACACAGGTGGGTGGGGAGAACATCCCAAGGCGCTTGAGAGAACTCGGGTTAAGGAACTCGGCAAATTGACACCGTAACTTCGGGAGAAGGTGTGCCCTTGAGGGTGACGGGCCTCGCGCCATGAGCCTTTGGGGGTTGCAGAGAATCGGGGGTAGCGACTGTTTACCAAAAACACAGGACTCTGCGAAGTCGCAAGACGACGTATAGGGTCTGACGCCTGCCCGGTGCCGGAAGGTTAACAGGAGATGTCAGCGCAAGCGAAGCATCGAATCGAAGCCCCGGTAAACGGCGGCCGTAACTATAACGGTCCTAAGGTAGCGAAATTCCTTGGCGGGTAAGTTCCGTCCTGCACGAATGGCGTAACGACTTCCCCACTGTCTCGACCCGGGACTCAGCGAAATTGAAATCGGGGTGAAGATGCCCCGTACCCGCGGCAAGACGGAAAGACCCCGTGAACCTTTACTGCAGCTTGGCACTGGTTTTCGGACTTGTCTGTGTAGGATAGGTGGGAGGCTATGATGTGGGGCCGCTAGGTTCCACGGAGCCAACGTTGAAATACCACCCTGAGAAGTCTGAAAGCCTAACCGTGACCAGTGAGCCTGGTCCGGGACACTGCCTGGTGGGTAGTTTGACTGGGGCGGTCACCTCCGAAAGAGTAACGGAGGCGCGCAAAGGTTCCCTCAGGCTGATTGGAAACCAGCCGAAGAGTGTAAAGGCATAAGGGAGCTTGACTGCGACTCATACAAGAGGAGCAGGCACGAAAGTGGGCCTTAGTGATCCGGTGGTTCTGAATGGAAGGGCCATCGCTCAACGGATAAAAGGTACTCCGGGGATAACAGGCTTATCACGCCCAAGAGTTCACATCGACGGCGTGGTTTGGCACCTCGATGTCGGCTCATCGCATCCTGGGGCTGTAGTAGGTCCCAAGGGTTTGGCTGTTCGCCAATTAAAGCGGTACGCGAGCTGGGTTCAAAACGTCGTGAGACAGTTTGGTCCCTATCTGCCGTGGGCGCAGGAATCTTGAAGTGGAGCTGTCCCTAGTACGAGAGGACCGGGATGGACAGACCCCTGGTGTTCCGGTTGTTTTGCCAAGAGCATCGCCGGGTAGCCATGTCTGGAACGGATAACCGCTGAAAGCATCTAAGCGGGAAGCCAACCACAAGATGAGGATTCCCTGAAGGTCCGTCGTAGACGACGACGTTAATAGGCCGGGTGTGGAAGCGCGGCGACGCGCGGAGCTAACCGGTACTAATCGACCGTTCGGCTTGACCTTGGGCACCGCTCCCGTGTGGTGCTTGAAGTCCGAGGTTCCGAGCGACACCTGCACGACGGCCGCCAAAGCGGCCCGCTCCGAGACGGAGCCCCATCACAGCACGATCTCTTGCGAGGACGAATCCGCGGCTCCACCGCGGTTCTCCTCGCCGCTCGTCGACAAGTTTTGCTGGTGGCTATGGCGGAAGGGCCACACCCGATCCCATCCCGAACTCGGTCGTTAAGACTTCCAGCGCCGATGGTACTGCAGGGGAGACCCTGTGGGAGAGTAGGACGCCGCCAGCGCTATGCCCCCTTCGAAAGAAGGGGGCTTTTTTATTTGGGTCGCAGCGTGCAGCTCCGGGTGGCGTGGCCCGGCCGGCCGCAGCCGGGCGCACTGCTCAGGCCCTATCGCTTGCTCGCCAGGGTCGCCAGGGGCGCGCGGGGCGTCATGAACGGGCGTCCCGAACGCGACGAGGGCTAGCGCGTCGCGCCCCATCGATCAGGGGGACTGCGGTTGAGCATCCCGTGACTCGGGGTTCGCGCTCACTTTGCGACGGGGACGAACTTCACGGCGCCGCCGGAGATCTCAAGGATCTCCGCCGGGCCGCTGGCGTCGCCGGCCACGGCTCCCACGCGGACGAGCTTGCCGTCGCACATGACGGCGTCGATCTTCTCGGCGACGGGCCGGGCGATGACGAGGCGTTTCACGGCGAGGTCGGTGACGGCCTGTTCGACGACCTCGCAGGCGGGCTCGTTGCCGCGGAGGCGAGGGGTCCGCGCCGGGCCGGGGGCGGCGAGCATGTCCGGCATCATGGCGATCTCGCCGAGCATCCACTTGGTGCTCTCGTCGTTGATGTTGTCGATGCCTTTCTGGACGTGCTCGCCGAGCAGCCCGGCGTGGGCGAAGACGCTGTCGCCGGCCACGAGGATCAGCTTCTGCTCCGACAGCTTCTTGGCCGCGGGACCGCCGGAGGCGAACACGGCGGCGCGCCCGCGCTGGTTGGCCGGCAGGCTCTCGACGCGCGGATCGTCGCTCTTCTCCTTGGCGTAGTCCTTGAAGCCCTGGGCGTGGACGATGTCCTTGAAGTTGAGGGCGACGTTGAGGATCTCGTTCTCGCCGGTCAGACGATAGAGGGCGCCGCCGGCAGCCTGGGCCTGAGCGGCGAGGTCGTCGAGGAGGGCGAGCGTGGTTTTCTCGTCCTTGTTGTTGCCGAACTGATTGCCGAGCTGGACGACGACGAGGTCGCCGCCGGTCCACTTTCCAGCGTCGTCGATCGCGCCGGCCGTCTTGAGCGCGGCCTTGGTGGCGGCGAGGTCGCCGTTGAGCGAGCCGAGGACGACCACGCGGCCCTTGGGCTCGGCGACGCGCGACTTCTCGCTGGCCGGAGCGCGCGGGCGCGGCTTCTTGGCCGCGTCGGCGGCGGGCTCCTCCTTGGCTTCGGCCTTGGCCTCGACCTTCTTCTCGTCGGTCTTGGAGGCCGTCTTGGTGTCGCCGCCGCACGCGGCGAGGAGGATGGCGAGGGCGAGAGCGGTGCGGTGGACGAGGGCAGGCATGGCATCCGAGACTACACCGCCAAACGGGGCGGCGTCACTCGCCGAGGGGCCGGGGAGCGCGCCGTCGGTGCTGCTGGCGCGTCTGGTTGCCGAGCACGGCGCGGCGGCGCCGGTGGACCCCGAGGCGCGTGGGTTGCTGACGACGGCCTGTCCGTTCGGACCTGGTCGCGAGGCGGGCGCCAGTGCTTGCGCGGCCATGCCCGGTGAAATCGCGCCGGCTGGGGCGATGTATTGCTCGGGACGAAGTGAAAATCGTGGCCGGCGAGCTTCGAGCAACGAGCCTTGCGTGCGGGTGGCAGGGTCGAGGTGGTCAACGGCTGCGTCGTACACAGGCCTCGAGGTCGTGCTCGGCGAGCCGCGAGCGACAGGCGTGACGCGCGAGCCGCAGGGTCGAGGTGGGCAACCGCGGGGGCGTACGGGCTCGGGAAGGCGGCTGCGAACCATGCCGCGTCGAGGGGGATGAGAGGCCGTGCCGGTGCGAGGGTTACGGAGTTGCTGCGCGACGGCTCGGCGGTTCGTGGTCCGCAGCGGGGTGCCCTTGGACTGCGCGTGCGGCTGGCTCGCCGGCTCTCGGTGCCGAGGCTGCATCCGACGTCGCGGTTCGGTTCTCGGCGGTCCGTGCTGACCGGGGCGCGGCCACGAGACGAGGCCCGGCGAGGTACGCAGAATTTCGGGGCGAAGGGGGTACTCGGCAGGTCGAGATGGCCTCAGCGTGTTCAAGAGCCGGGGTGGGCGAGACAAGAATTTCCCGGGACGCGGGTCGGGTCGCTCGGATGTCTTCGAGAGCATGTTCGAAAGTTAAGTTCATCCCACGGCGGCGATCCGGCGAGGCGATGCTGGTCTCACCTGCTTTCGGTTCGGGGGGTTCATACGGGAGCGCGAGGTGGGGCCGCGCGGGACAGGAGTCGGCGCACGGGCCGGGCGCGCGAGCGGGACGGCGGCCTACTCCGGGATCGTGATACGGTGGCCGGGAGATCTTGGAGGCGACCATGCGCAAGTGGACGAGCATCGTGAGCGGAGCGCTGCTGATCGGGGCGTGCACCGGCTCGGGGCACGAGACGGGCGCGGCGAGCGAGACGTCGACGGGGCCGTCGACGGGGAGTCCCACGTCGAGCTCGACGACCACGGGCACGACGGAGCCGACGACGACAGCGCCGACGACGACGACGGACGACACCACGAGCGGCACGACGGGGGTCGAGGGCGGATGCGGGGAGACCTCGCCGCCGGACACGCCGATCGCGTGGGACAAGGGGCAGCCGGACATCTCCGGCTGCGCGACGATCCGCGGGCTGCGTGAGGTGCGGGCGATCATGCACCTGCACTCGCACCACTCGCACGACGCCTGCGACGGCGAGCCGCAGCCGAACGGGGTGCCCGACGAGGACTGTCTGGCGGACCTGCGCGTGGGGCTGTGCGTGCCGCGAATCGACGTGGCGATGTTGAGCGACCACCCGGCGCACGCGAGCGAGGCGGCTTACGAGGAGCTGCTGCTGATGCGCGAGATGGACGAGCCGATCCTGGGCGACGGCGGGACGCCGATCGCCGCGTGGCTGAAGTGCCCGGACGGCCACAAGGTGATGGTGATGCCGGGGATCGAGAGCGGGGAGATGATGCCGTTCGGGCTCGAGAAGCACGTGACCGACGTGTACGGCACGAGCTCGCCGGCCGCGTTCGCGGCGATCAAGGAGGCCGGGGCGCTGGCCTGGGTGGCGCACACGGAGGGCCGCGACGTCGCCGAGCTGGCGACGCTCGGGCTCGACGGCATCGAGCTGTACCAGCTGCACGCGAACCTCGACCCCGACATCCGCATGGAAGACCTGGGGCTCGAGGACGACGACTACTTCGCCGCGATCATCCCGTTCTTCCTGCAGCCCGGCCGGCAGCCCGACCTGGCGACGTTGGCGTTCCTGCTGCCCAACGAGCCGTCGATCGTGGCGCTCGAGAGGCTCGGGCAGACGCAGCGGCTGACGATCTCGGGCGGCACCGACGCGCACCAGAACGTGTTCGACAGCATCGCCACCGACGGCGAGCGCGGCGACTCGTACCGGCGCATGATCCGGTGGTTCAATAACCGGATCCGTACGCCCGAGTTGACGCCGCAGGCGGTCAAGGCGGCGCTGCGCGCGGGCAACAACCACATCGTGTTCGAGTCGCTCGGCACGCCGGTCGGGTTCGATTTCCACGGCGAGGCCGCGGCGGTGGTCGAGATGGGCAGCGAGACGTCGCTGGCCGGCGGCCCGCTCACGCTGCGGGCCACGTTGCCGACGCTCGACTCGCGCAGCCCGCAGGGCGCAGAGGCGCCGGGGGTCCGCGGGGTGCTCTACCGGGCCACCGCCGACGAGCGGCAGGAGCTCATGACCTGGTCGAGCGGACAGATCGAGGTCGAGGCGCCGGGCCCCGGCGTGTACCGCGTCGAGGTCTGGATCACGCCGAAGCACCTGCTGCCGTACCTCGGCGACGCGCTCCAATACGCCGACATCGAGGCGCCGTGGATCTACAGCGGCGCGCTGTTCGTTCGGCCCTGATTGTCAGCACATGGCACATAAGACAGCCGGAGGCCCAGGCGCCTCCGGCTGAATCGTCGGATCAGAAGTTGTACTCGGCGTTTTCCGGGTCGAAGTCGAGGTCGGACAGGCCGACGTTGAGCTTGGTGTCCTGGAAGCCGTAGTCCTCGAGCAGGTCGCCGTCGGCGTCCCACACCTGGATCCGCGTCGGCATCTTCGACTTCACGTCGAAGCAGACCTTGGCGCGCGCGGCGTAGTAGACGCTGAACACGCCGCCCGCCGGGGTGCGGGCCTCGATGCAGCGGCTGCGGGCGCCGTAGACGACCTTCTCGCCGAGGTCGAGGTATCGGACGCCGTCCTGCGGGCGCGACTCGCTGAGCCGGGCGTCGCGGGCGATGACGCCGATCGCGTGGCCGAAGTGGGCCTCGGTGACCATGTGGCGGTTGCCCTGCATGGCCATGCTCGAGTCGGGCTTCAGGTTGACGGTCATGTCCGGGAACGAGCCCTTGTGGGCCCGGATCTTGTCGTCGTTCCAGCCCTTGACGTAGATGACCTCGCGGGTCTGGTTCACCTCGCCGGTCCACTTGAGGTAGAGGCCGAGCGGCTTGCGGAACTTGACCTGGATCTCTTCGCGCGGCATGAGGCGGCCCTTGACGCGCTCTTGCTTGTACATGGTGGTGGTGTAGTCGTGGACCTGCTCGAACGCCTTCTCCATGTCGAACACGAGCTGGCGGATCTTCGCAGCGTCGGCCTCGACGCCGGCGACGGCGGCGGGCTCCTCGGCGCGAGCGACGAGCGCGGCGCCGGCGACGACCGTGACCGCCGCGATCAGCGACGGCACATGACGCGTAAGCCATTTCATGGGGTGGAGCTTTTGCATGGCTTTCTTCCTCTCGTCAACCGCGGCGGCCCCGCGAATGCGCAGGAGCGAGCCCGACCGCGGATAGACGTTGTTCGGGGGGCCGCTGCGACGCCGGCCCCCAGGCCCTATTCACGCGCGGACGGGCGCCCGTGTGAACGCGCCTTATGTCATTTGTGGCTTATCCCGTGCGGATCATTCGAATGCGCGATGTCGTGCGTACGCGCGAATCGGCGCGGTGCGTATCGCAGGCCCGCCGGATTGTCAGGCGGCCCGCGTGTTCACCGAATGATAGCGAGGATCAGCGCTTCAGCACCTGCAGCAGGTTGCTGTACGCGTCGGTCCACAGCGGATAAGGCGCCTCGGGGTCGACCTTGGGCGCGAGCGCGTTGATCAGGTCGGGGCTGTCCATGTCGCGCTCGCGCCGGGCGAGCAGCATCCAGTCGCTCTGCCACACGACCTCGTCGTTCTCGAGGTCCTCGACGTACTCGACGTGGAGGCCGAGCTTCTCGCCGATGCCGCGCACGACGGGGTCGAGGTCGAGGTAGCGGTTCGAGATGTGGACCGCGAGGATGCCGCCCTCGCGCAGGTGGCGGAAGTAGAGCTCGACGGCCTCGACCGTGAGCAGATGCGCGGGGATCGAGTCGCTGCTGAAGGCGTCGATCGCGAGCACGTCGAAGCCTTGCGGCTGCTCGCGCTCGAGCGCGACGCGGGCGTCGCCGATGACGACGGAGACCTCGCCCTCGCACTGCTGCAAGTAGGTGAAGTAGGGTTCGTCGCCGGTCGAGAGCGCGACCACGGCCGGGTTGATCTCGTAGAAGCGCACGCGGTCGCCCGCTCGCCCGTAGCTCGCCATCGTGCCGGCGCCGAGGCCGACGACGCCGATGTGCAGCTTCTCCCCGGCGAGCCGCCGCGGGTGCTTCTCGACCGCGAGGCCGACGCCGCTGGTCTGGCCGTAGTAGCTCGTGGGCGCGGAGCTCAGCGGCTCGCTCTCGAACTGGATGCCGTGGGTGATCCGGCCGTGGCGCAGGCGCGTGTACGCCAGGTTGCCGCCGCTGGCGCGGTCGACGCGGAGCACGCCGAAGAAGTTCCGCGTGACGAACATGTTGTCGTCGAGCTGCTCGCGCATGTGATAGACGAGCGCGCCCGCGAGGGCCAGCGAGCCGACGAGCACGCCGAAGGCCGACAGCGCCGACAGCCACAGCCGCTGCGGCCAGGCGCCGCGGTACAGCACGTACATCGCCAGGGCGAAGCCGACGAACAGCGCGATCGGCAGCTCCCAGAACTCGGGGAACAGGAGCGGCGCGACGACGCCCGTGAAGATGCCGCCGGCGGCCCCGCCGGCCGAGACGATCAGGTAGAACTGCGTCAGGTACTTCGGGTCAGGTTTCTGCCGCACCAGCTCGCCGTGGCAGACCATGCAATAGGCCAGCAAGGTCACCAGGTAGATGACGAGCTGCAGGACCATGCCGGCGTAGACGCCGGCGAACAGGGCGTAGGTGGCCCCGCCGGCGCCGAGGACCAAGAGCGGCAGCCACAGCGCGCGGACGTAGCTGCGCTCGTACTCGAAGCAGAGGATGAAGCTCAGCAGGTAGAGCGCGAGCGGCAGCATCCACAAGAACGGGATGACGGCGACCTCCTGGCTGATCTGGCTGGTGGTCGCCAGCAGCATGGTCGAGGGGATGGTCGCCAGCGCGAACCACAGCAGGCGCCGGCCGGACGTCGGCTTGCTGACCGTTCCGACATGTCCCGAAGGCTTGGCGAGGGCGGGCGCGGCGCCGGCGAGCACGGCGCAGCCGGCACACGCGACGGCGAACACGAAGAAGCCAATCGACCACACCCAGCCCTGGCCGGCGATCGGCAGCGCGGGCTCGAGCGCGAACGGGTACGAGAACATGCCCAGCAGCGAGCCGAGGTTCGACAGCGCGTACAGCCGGTACGGCGACACGCCCGGGCGTACGCGCGAGAACCAGCTCTGCAGCAGCGGGCCGGTGGCGGCGAGGACGAGGAAGGGCAGGCCGACGGTGAAGGCGAGCAGGCCGAGGATGGCGAGGATCGGGCTGGCCTCGGGGTCAGGTTTCCAGGCGTCCGAGGGGCTGATCGGCGCCGGCCATACGAACGCCCGCACCAGCAGCAGCACCGCCGCGAGCGCGAGCGCGGCGAGGTGGATGTCGCGCTGGCGCGCCGGGGTGAAGCGGTCGGCCAGCAAGTGGGCGTAGCCGTAGCCGCCGAGCAGCAGCACCTGGAAAAACAGCATGCAGGTGGTCCACACCGCCGGCGCGCCGCCGAACCACGGGAGCAGCTGCTTGCCGAGGATGAACTGCACGAGGAACAGCAGGAACGCGCCGAGCCCGATCGCGACGGCGAACAGCGCGGAGGAGGCGGGGGTGCGGGCAGGGGCGGTCACAGCCGCGCGAGACTACTCCAATCGCGCGGGCCACGGCACGCGGCTCCCACGCCCCCAGCGCCGCCTTCGCCGCGCGGTTCGCCGCATGAGCCCGGCCGATGGCAGGGCGCCCCGGTCAGCCCTCCGGTGCGGCATGGACCGCCGCCCGCGACGGGGCCACGCGCGGCGGGACGCCTGCGAGCCGCCGGCTCCGGGGGCTTGCGCCGGGCGCCGCGGCGGTGCGAAGCTCTCCGCATGGTCGCGTCCATCCGCTTCCGCTGAGCCCCGCCGCCGCCCGCGTTCGCGCCGGTCCCGGGCGCGTGCGTCGGCGTCGCGGCGTGGTCGCGCTTCACCCTCCCGTCCACCCGGAGGACCGCGCGCACCTCGGTCGCATCGCGGCCGGCTCACGCAAACGCGCGGCCTCCTCGCGCTCGTCGGACGTCCTGTCCGAGGGCACAGGAATGTTCGAACATGTCTGAAAAGTCCTATGTGAATTCCACGCTCGCCTCCTCCGCCGAATCGTTCCACCCCGCACCCACCACCGTCGCCGAGCTGCTGGCGCGCGCCAACCGCCACGGACACGCGCTCGAGGCCGCGAGCGAGGAGCTCGAGACCATGGGCCTCGACTTCGTGGTCGCGCACGCGACCGACGCCGCCGGCGCGCCGTGGATCGTGCGGGCGCCGCGGCGGCCCGACGTGGTCGCGGCGGCGCGCGTGGAGGCGCGCGTGCTGGCGCTGGTCGGCCAGCGCCTGCCGGTGGCGGTGCCGGACTGGCGGATCCACGCGCCCGACGTCATCGCCTATCCGCGGATCGGCGGCGTCCCGGCGGTCACGGTCACGGCCGCCGGGCCGCAGTGGAACATCGTCGATCCGGCGGCGCCGTCGCCGGCGTTCATCGAGTCGATGGCGCGCGCGCTGGCGGCCCTGCAGGCGATCGCGCCCGAGTCGGCGGCGGCGCAGGGCGTGCCGACGTCGACGATCGCGGCGACGCGGGCCAAGCTCGCGGCGGCGATGGCGGCCACGCGGGAGGCGCTGCAGCCGTCGCCGCGGATGTGGGCGCGCTGGCACCGGTGGCTGGAGAACGACGCGCTGTGGCCGACGCATACGGCGCTGGTCCACGGCGACCTCCACCCGGGGCACATGCTGCTCGCCGACGACGCGCGCGTGATCGGGGTGCTCGACTGGACCGAGGCGCGCGTCGACGACCCGGCGATCGATCTGGCGCTGTTCCTCGGCTGCTTCGGCCGCGACGCGCTGGAGCGGCTGGTCGAGCGCTTCGTGGCGGCCGGCGGGACCTCCTGGCCGGGCCTCGTCGAGCACACGGGCGAGCGCTGGGCGGCGTTCGCGGTGCTGGCGGCCGAGTGGGCGCTGCGGGCCGGCCACGCCGGGGCGCTGGAACACGGACGCGCGCAATTGGTTGCGCTCGACGCCGCCGCCGATTGATCGCAGTCGACGAAAGCGAGCGCGCGGCGATTGACGGGACTTCCCCGCGAGCGCCGCGCGCGATTCGGGCCGGCGGCCGCGCGTTGGGGTCGTCAGGCCGCGATCGTGCAATGATCACAGTCGCGGCGGCTCGATAATTGCTGCTGCCGCGCTCGCGGCCCTTCTCCAGGGGCGATTCGCCGGCGCGCGCGGCGTGTGCACAATCGAGCGCGGCCGTATGAGGGCTCTCGGACGCTCGTCCGCGGTGATTTCGGCGCTCCGTGCTGTGAGTCGCATTGCGGCACACAGCACCCGCGCTACCCCCGAGATATGCGAACTGCATCGATTACCGCAACGCTCCTGGCATTGCTGCTCGCCCCGTTCGTCGCCGCGTCGAGCGCCGATGCGGCCGAAGATGCCGCGCGGGCGCCGACCACGGCGCCGTCGGTCTCGAAGCGTGAACGCGAGCGAGAGTACGACGGCGGCGTGGTCAAGGCGTCGCGCTGCATGGCGGCTTGCCACAACCGCGGCACCGGCCGCGACGCCTGCCTGCAGTCGTGCGCGAAGCGGATCGAACGCGTCGTCAACGCGCCGGCCCCGGCGACGCTCGAGCAGCTGTCGGCCTGCCTCGAGGACTGCTACACCGACACCAGCCTGCGCAAGACCGACCGCGAGACCTGCAAGCTGACTTGCGAGCAGATCGCGACGCTGTCGGGCCCCGGCAAGCGCTGAGGGCTCAGGTGAACGGCGTGACCAGGGGGGCCAGCTCGAAGCCGTCGAAGCCGACCTGCGCCGAATCGCCCGGCTGGAGCGCGGCGACGCCCTCGGGCGTGCCGGTGAAGATCAGGTCGCCGGGCATCAGCGTCATGCAGGCGCTGATGTAGGCGAACAGATACGGGATGTCGAACACCATGTCGGCGAGCGGGGCGGATTGTTTCGCCTGTCCGTTGAGCCAGCCGCGGATCTTGGCCTCGGCCGGGGGCACGAACCCCGGCGGGGTCAGGCGGATCCACGAGGCGAGCGGGCCGAAGCCGTCGAAGCCCTTGGCGCGGGTCCACTGCTTGTCGCGCTTCTGCAGGTCGCGGTTCGAGACGTCGTTGCCGACGGCGTAGCCGGCGACGTGCTCGAAGGCCCGCTCGGCGGCGACCCGGCTGGCCTTGCGGCCGACGACCACGACCAGCTCGCTCTCCATGTCGATGCGCTCGTAGCCGCGGGGCAGCGCCACGGGCCGGCCCGACGGCACGAGGCAGCTCGGCGGCTTGAAGAACAGCAGCGGCTCGGTGGGGACCTCGTTGCCGAGCTCGGCCGCGTGGGCGCGGAAGTTGCGGCCGACGCAGATCACCTTGCTCGGGCGCGCCGGCGCGAGCAGCTCCAGCGCGGCGACCGGGGAGCGCGCGCCCGCGGGTGCCGCCGCCGCTCGCTGCCACGGGTCGCCGTCGTCGTCGGCGAACGGATCGTCGATCTCCTCGGCGATGTCGTCCGGGCCGGGCGCAGCGCCGCGCGTCCGCACTCGCATCGCCCGCGCACCCGCCGCTCCGGACGCCCGGGCGCGCCCGAGCCACAGCACCTCGTCGTTGCCTCCGCTGGTCATCGCCGCGATGCTGCCCGCCTCGCCGCCCGCGCGCAAGTCGGCGCCCGCGGCCCGCGCCGATCTTGTCTCGCGCGCCGGGGCCGCTATCCTCGCCGCCCATGCCGAAACGCCCGCGGGAGCTCGCGTGAGCCGCTTCGTCCGCCGCGCCCTCGTCGGCGTCGCGCTCGGCGTGCTGGTCTACGCGGCGGCGGTGCTGTGGGTCGACGCCGGACGTGTCCAAGAGGCCATGTCCAATTATACATGGTCGATGGTGCTGGTGGCGCTGGCGCTGTCGAGCGTCAACTATTTGCTGCGATTCCTGAAGTGGGAGCTGTGCCTGGGCTGGCTCGGGGTCCGCGGCGCCGGGCCGGGCGCGGCGCCGGGGCTGACCTACGGTCGCTCGCTGCTCGTCTACCTCGCCGGCCTGAGCATGTCGGTGACGCCGGGCAAGATCGGCGAGGTGCTGCGCAGCTACCTCCTGCGCGAGACCGACGGCGTGCCGTTCACCCGCACCGCGCCGGTGGTGGTCGCCGATCGCCTGACCGACCTGGTCGCGCTGGTGGTGCTCAGCCTGGTCGGCATCGCCGAGCACCGCGAGTACCTGCCGGTCGCCCTCGTCACGCTCGCCCTGGTGTTCGCGGGAGTGGTGGTGCTCGGCAGCCCGCGGCTGTGTCGCGGGCTGCTGGCGCTGCTCGCCCGGCTGCCGCGGCTGCGCGGCCTGGTCGCCCGCGCCGAGGGGCTGGTCGACAGCAGCGCGGCGGTGCTGCGCCTGCGGGCGCTGGTGGTGCTGAGCGTGATCAGCGTGGCCGGCTGGGGCCTCGAGTGCGTCGGCTACTGGCTGATCTTGCACGGCTTCCTCGGGGTCGAGGCGAGCCTGTCCCTTTGTACATTCCTGTGGGCGACGACGACGCTGATCGGCGCGCTGAGCTTCTTGCCGGGCGGGCTCGGCGCGACGGAGGGCTCGCTGGCGGTGCTGGTGGCGCGCCTGGCCCACGGGGTGACGCACCCGGTCGCGCTGGCGTCGACGATCCTCATCCGCGCCTGCACGCTGTGGTACGGCGAGGTCGTCGGCGGGGTCGCGCTGGCGGTGCTCATCCGCCGCGGCCAGAGCAGGCGACAGGCGTGCGAGGAGCCGACCGCCGGGTCGTCGACGGTGTGATCGGGTGGCGGCGGGGAGCGGGCCGCGCCGCGGTCGTGCGGGTGCGTCGCAGCGATCGATCGACGGGGTTGATCCGGATCGGATCACGTCGTCATTCGCCGATCGCTGCGACGACGCGGTCGCGACTTCGACGCGGGTGAGCGAGGGCGGCGCGGCGAAGGCGAGGCGCTGCGGCCTCGCAGACGCGGTCCTTCGCGCGGCGGTGCGCTCGCCCGCGCGCGTGTCTCCGCCGGTGCCCGCGAGTACGCGGTCACATGCCGCGCGACGCACGAAACACAAGCCGGTCGCTGTCCCGGCGCCGCGCGCTTGCTCTCCGCTGGATCAACCGGGTGTTCTAGGTTGTCGTCATGCAGATCGTCCTCGACAACTTCAACCTCACCGCCGCCGAACGCCTCCTCTGCGAGACCGCCCTGCACACCGCGGGCAGCATCGTCGAAGCAGCCAAGCTGCTCGGTATCACCCGGCACGCGCTCAAGCGGCGTATCATCAAGCACAACATCCGCTGGGTCCGCGACGCGGGCGCGCGCCCCGGCTTCGGTGACACCTCGCCGCGTCAGTCCGCGAGCGTCGCCGGCGTCGCCGCGATGACCGCGTGAAGCCTCGAAGACCGGGGGCGGATCCTCAACGCCCCTCGCGCGGCCCGTCGCTCCGGCGTCGGGCCGCTGGTCGTTTAAGCGCGCGAGTGACGGCCGCGGTCATCGCCGCGGAGGCTCGCGCCGCGCCGGGCAGGGCGATCGACCGGCGACCGCGGGTCGGCCCCGGGACACGCGCGCTGCGCGGAGCCTGAGCGACGGGCGGTCGCCGATCACGGCCAGGCCGGGAGCGTCGTGAGGCGCGCGGGCGCGCTCGGGCTCCTCGGTCGCAGGCGGCGTCGTCGGCCCCGGCAGGACACCTGCGCGAGCGAGCATGTCCTTTAGAGCATGCCCGGAGGGAAATGACCGGTAGGACATGTCCTGCGGGCACGTGCGACGTTCAGGCCTTGAGGGCCTGGCCGAGCGCAGGTTGGGCCTCGGCGCCGCCGATCAGGCGCTTGCCGAAGGTGCGGCCCATCTCGTACTCGAGCTCGATGACCTGGGTGGCGCCGACGGCCTGGAGGATCCGTGACTCGCGGGCGGAGCGGGAGCGGGCGACGATGTCGCGCACGCCGACCTCCTTGAGGGCGGCGAGGGTCAGCACGGTCGCCTCGAAGTTCTCGCCGATGGCGACGATGGCGGCGCGGCACTTCAGCGGGTCGATGGACAGGAGCGCCTGCGGGTCGGTGGCGTCGAGCTCGATCGCGTAGGCGACCTTCTGTTTGACGGCGTCGACCATGGCCATGTCGCGGTCGACGGCGATGACTTCGGCGCCCTGCTCGGCGAGCGACTCGGCCAGGGCGGCGCCGAAGCGACCGAGGCCGATGATGAGGTAACGGCTCTGTGCCATGGCGACAGCTTACCCGACCGGGAGGTCCTCGCGGGCGAGGCGGTGGCGCGAGCGCACGGCGGACCGGTCGGCGACGGCGAGGGCGATCGTAAAAGGACCGACGCGGCCGAGGAACATCGCGGCGGTGAGGAGCAGCTTGCCGGCGACCGAGAAGGAGCCGGTGATCCCGGTCGACAGTCCGACCGTGGCGAGCGCCGACACGGCCTCGAAGGCGACCGGGAGGAACGGCAGGTCCTCGGTGAGGCTGAGCAGGAGGACGAAGGCCATCAGCAGGCCGGTCATCATCACCAGGACGGCGGTGGCCTTGCGCACGACCTCGGGGGCGAGGGCGCGACCGCCGAGCTCCGGCTCGCGGCCGCGCAGCTCCGCGCGCAGGGTGGCGACGACGGTGGCGAAGGTGGTGGTCTTGATCCCGCCGGCCGTCGACGCCGGGGCGCCGCCGATGAACATCAGCACGCACAGCACCAGCAGCGTGGCGTCGCGCATGCCGCCGACGCCGACGGTGTCGAGCCCGCCGCTGCGGGTGTTGGCGGCGATGAACAGGGCCGACCACAGGCGGTGGAAGATCCCGTGCTCGCCCGCGGGCTGTAGCCCCGCCGTGAACTCGAGCGCGAGCACGGCGACGGTGCCGGCGACGATCAGCGCGAGGGTCGTCGACAGCACCACGCGGGTGGCCAGCGACAGCCGCGGCGGCGCGGGCGTGCTCGGCTTGACGAGGCGGAGCAGGCGACGCCAGCCGTGGCGGGCCAGCTCGACGAGGATCGGGAAGCCGAGGCCGCCGACGATCATCAACGTCATGAGCACGGCCTGGACGCCGATGTCGCCGACGAACGCGCCCATGCCGCCCGGGAACAGGGCGAAGCCGGCGTTGCAGAACGACGACACGGCGTGGAACACGGCCGTCCATAGCGGGGAGGCGTCGCCGATCCGCGGATCGCCGGCGAGCATGAGCCACAAGAGGGCGGCGCCGATGGCCTCGACGACGAAGGTGCCGGCGAGGATGCCGACGACGATCTTGCGCAGGTCGGCGACGGTGCGGGCGTCGAGCATGGCGGCGTAGCGGAGCTGGCTCTGCAGCGAGCTGTTGTTGCTGAACGCGAGCGCGAGCGCGGCCACGGTCATGATGCCGATCCCGCCGAGCTGGACGCCGGTGAGGATGACGCCCTGACCGAACAGGCTGTAGGTCGCGCCGAGGTCGTTGACCGCGAGGCCGGTGACGCACACGGCGCTGGCCATGGTGAACAGCGAGTCGACGAACGAGGTGTGGGCGGCGTCGGTCAGCGACACCGGCAAGGTCAAGAGCAGGCTGCCGAGCGAGATCAGCGCGGCGAAGCTGCCGATCAGCATCATGGCTGGCCGCTGGGACATGTTCAAGAGGACACGTCCGGTGCGCTCGGGGGCGATCACCAGCGCGCCGGCGAGCGCGGCCAGGGTGGTGAACACCAGGTCGTAGGTCTCGGCGGCGGCCAGCCGACGGGCGCTGAGCGGGCCGTCGAAGGCGTCGCCGAGGATGAAGGCGCGGGCGAGCAGGAAGCCGAGCAGCGCGAGGAAGAGGGCGAGCTCGAACCACAGGACGCCGCCGAGGTCGGCTTGCTTGCGCCGGGCCGTGATCATCTGCCGCACCTGCTCGGCGACGGCGAGGGTGACGATGCCCATGCCGAGCACGACGAGGAGGCCCGTCCACGGCGAGGCGACGGCGACGTCGAGCGCGACCACGGCGACGGCGACGACGAGGACGATCAGACTGCCGATCGACACGCCTTCACTATATCGGCGCGAGCGGTCCCTGAGCCGCGCTCGTGACGAGAAAGATCGAGGCGCAATTCGCGGATGAGGTAGGATGGCGGCCGGGCTCGCGGCGGCTGAAGCGAGGCTCTCGACTCGACGGCGACGAGGCTCGCGTGCGAGGTCGCGAATACCCGCCCGAGAGTTCAGAGCCATCGCGGCGAGCTGGCGAAGTCGCGCGGCCTCGGTCGAGGCGCCGGCCGGGAGGTCGCAAGCGCCGCCCAGAGAGTTCGGCGCCGTCGCGGCGAGCCGACGAGCTCACGCGAGGTCGCGACTCGCGGCCGTCGACGCGACGGCGGCACAGTTCGGCCGACTGGCGATCGCTCGGGGCCGCCGCGGCGCTCAGCCGACCGGAAGGTCTTCGCGGGCGAGGCGGTAGCGCGGTTGCGTCGCGGCGCTCTCGCCGACGGCGAGGGCGATCGTGAAGGGGCCGACGCGGCCGAGGAACATCGCGCCCGAGATGATCAGCTTGCCGGCGACGGTCAGCGAGCCGGTGATGCCGGTCGACAGACCCACGGTGGCGAGCGCCGAGATGGCCTCGAGCGAGAGCTTGAGGAAGGGCTGGTCCTCGGTGAGGGTCAGCAGCAAGATGATCGTCAAGGCGATGCCGCTCATCATCACCAGCACGGCGGTGGCCTTGCGCAGCACCTCGGGGGCGATGGCGCGGCCGCCGAGCTCGGGCTCGCGCCCGCGCAGCTCGGCGCGCAGGGCGGCGACGACGGTGGCGAGGGTGGTGGTCTTGATGCCGCCGGCGGTCGAGGCGGGCGAGCCGCCGATGAACATCAGCGCGCAGGTGACGAGGATCGTCGCGTCGCGCAGGACGGCCATGTCGTAGGAGTTGAAGCCGGCCGTGCGGGTGTTGACCGAGGCGAACAGGGCGGCCATGAAGCGGCGGCCGAAGCCCTGCTCGGAGGCGGGCGCCAAAGCGTTCGAGAACTCGAGCGCGTAGATGGCGACGGTGCCGGCGACGATCAGCGCGAGGCTCATCGACAGGACCACGCGGGTGGTCAGCGACAGCCGCGCGGGCGCGGGCGCGGAGCGCTTGACGAGGCGGACCAGGCGGCGCCAGCCGTGACGCACCAGCTCGACCATGACCGGGAAGCCGAGGCCGCCGAGGACGATAAGGCCCATGATCACGGTCTGGACCCCGAACTCGCCGGCGAACTGGGTGATGCTGCCGGGGAACAGCGAGAAGCCGGCGTTGCAGAAGGCGGAGATCGCGTGGAACACGGCCATCCAGGCCGCCGAGTGCTCGCCGAGCCGCGGGTCGCCGACCAGCAGGAACCACAGCAGCAGCGCGCCGATGGCCTCGACGACGAAGGTGCCGGCGAGGATGCCGACGACGATCTTGCGCAGGTCGGCGACGGTGCGGGCGTCGAGCATGGCGGCGTAGCGGAGCTGGCTCTGCAGCGAGCTGTTGTTGCTGAACGCGAGCGCGAGCGCGGCCACGGTCATGATGCCGACGCCGCCGAGCTGGATGCCGGCGAGGATGACGCCCTGGCCGAACGGGGTGTAGACGGTCGGCACGTCGTTGACGGTCAGGCCGGTGACGCACACGGCGCTGGCCATGGTGAACAGCGAGTCGACGTACGAGGTGTGCGCGGCCTCGGTCAGCGACACCGGCAGGGTGAGGAGCAGGCTGCCGACCATGATCATCGCGGCGAAGCTGCCGATCAGCATCATGGCTGGCCGCTGGGACATGTTTAAAAGGACATGCCCCGTGCGCTCGGGGGCGATCACCAGGCCGCCGGCGACCGCGGCGAGGGTGGCGAACACGAGGTCGTAGGTCTTGAGCGCCGCGATCCCGCTGGCCTCGATCGTGCCGCCGAACTGACCGGTGAGCGCGAGGGTGCGCGCGAGCAGGAAGCCGAGCAGGGCCAGCAGCAGGCTGACCTCGAACCACAGCACCCCGCCCATGCCGGCGGCCTTGCGGCGGGCGAAGATCATCTGCCGCACCTCCTCGGCGACCGCGAGGGTCACGCCGGCCATGGCGAACACGATGATGAGGCCGGTCCAGGACGAGGCGACGGCGACATCGAGGGCCACGACTCCGAGCGCGACGAGGAGGACGAGGACGCTGCCGATCGACACCGCGCCACTATACCCGTCGAGCCCGCTAGACTGGGGCCGCATGCGCGCTCGTCCCGCCCCCGGCGTCCCCCTCGTCCTCGCCCCGCTGATCCCGCTGCTGCTCGCGCCCGTCGGCTGCGCGAGCGCGGTGTGCAGCAAGGTGCGGGCCGATCGCGAGGCCTTCACCCGCCGCGCCCCCGCGCCCGGTCCTCACCTGGCGCTGGCGGTGCCGTACGCGACGCTGAGCCAGAGCGTGCAGCGCTCGCTGGCCGACCTGCCGCAAGTGCGGCTGCCGCTGCCCGACCTCGGTCCGGTCGATCTCGGATCGCTGGCGGTGGCGATCCGCAGCGTCGCGTTCCGCCCGGCCCCGGCGGGCAGCGTCGGCGCGCGCGTGACCGTGGCCCTCCTCCATCAGGGCAAGCCGGTCACCGCGCTCGAGCTCGACGCCGTGGTCGCGCCGCGCCTCGACCCGCAGGCGGGCAGCGTGCACCTGCGGCTCGGCGCGGCCGACCTGCGCGAGGTCAGGCCGAGCCTGCCGCCGGCCGAGCGCAAGCGGTTCGCCGAGTTCCTGCTGTCGCTGGTGCCCGGGGCCGCGCGTGCGCTGGTCGGCCGCGAGCAGGTCGAGGCGCTGGCCGAGGCCTTCCTGCGCGAGCTGGTCGGCGGGCGCTGGCCGCAGATCCGCGACGGCATGCTCCAAGGGACAGACGACCTGGTCGACGTCGAGATCGACCTCGGCGACGTCCCGCTGACGAAGATCGAGCTGAAGAGCGGGGCGGCCGACCTCGAGGTGTGGGCCCACGCGGCGCTGCCGGCGGCGGCCCTGTCCTCTGGGACAGCTCGGCCCGCGGGCAGCGACGCGCGCCTGGTCGGCCTGCGGATGTCCGGCGGGGTGGCGGCGGCGCTGGCCAACCGGGCCATGGCGAGCGGCCAGATCCCCGCGCGCTACAACCGCGACGGCGCCCCCGACCCGCGCGGCGAGCTGCTCGCCGGCGTCGACTGGCGGGCCGGCGAGCGGCCGCTCAAAGTCCACGCGTGGAGCACCGAGGGCACCTGCGCCCGCCTCAGCTTCGGCGGCACACCGAAGGTCGCGGCCCGCGGGGGCGAGCTGGCGGTCGACGTCGCCGACGGCACGCTCGAGGAGGTGACGGGCTCGCTGCGCGTGCGCGCCGCGGTGTGGTTCTCCGGACTCGGCCGTCAGACCTTCGCGGTCAGCGAGTCGATCGCCGACGCGATCGAGTTCGAGATCCTCGGCGTCGACTACCGGGCCCGCGTCGTCACGGCCGCGGTGTCGCGGGCCGAGCTCGAGTTCTCGCTCGCGTTGGCGGAGGCCCCGCAGCCCGCCACACCCCGTCGGTGATCCGGAGGAGGGAGTGATCCGCCGTGAGGCGCTGCACGCCTCGCGCAGACGAGCGCAGGCGCGCCGTCTGCTGCTGCCTCGATTGTGTTGCCCCTTACAAAAACTTCAATGTGACAGTTGTCCGAGGGACGAAACCGATCTCTGCTGGCAGATTTATCCACAGATCCAATTGTGGCGAATTCGTGCCTTCAGGGCACGCTAGCGCGCATCGGACGGGATGGAAGTCCCCCGGAGGACGGGGCCGTCGCCGGGCCCGGCGGTCGGTCTCGGCGGGGTCGGCGGCGCCCTGCGCTTTCCGAGTACCGAAAGCGAACCAGTGTGCATATAGTCCGGCCGTACAGCCGCTCGCGGAATCGACCGCGGCGTCACCATGGAAGCTGCTCCATGAAACAGCCGATGCGAACGAGAAGCCGCCGCTGCCCCCCCAAGATTCTGGGCAACACTGCGCGGGCCCCTCAGCCGCTCCGCTCGATCGCTGGCCCGAGCAACACGCTCGGAGCCGCTCCTCCCTCCGGTAGACCCGGGGTGCGTAATTTCCCCAGGCAACGGCACGCAGCGCCCCTCGGCGAGTGCCATCGCTCGATCGCCGTCGCCAAGTACCTCGCCCGCCGCAGCGAGGCCGCCGCCAAGGCCGAGCCCGCTAGCGCGAACGGCCGAAAAGGCAAGCGCAGGCCCTGGCGCGGTCGTCCCGGCCAGGAGTCTCCGGGGCTCGAGTACAGCCCCGCGGTGACCCGCCCCGCCACGCCGCCGCGCGAAGTCGGCGCGAGCACCCCCGACCTGACCCCGTGGACAGCTCGTCGCAATGCCGCCCGTCTGTGCGTGCGCGACCGCGTCCCGGCTCGCCCGCGTCCGTCGCGGGTGCTCGCCGAGCTGGTGACCGACGCCACGCCCTGAGCGAGCCGACAGTTTTTGGACGAGGCGCACCAAGGGCGGCCCGGGCAATGGTGCTCGGGCCGCCCCCGTCCAATTTCGCGGCCCGAGGCGCGGCCCCGAGCTGACCGATCGGACCTGCCCCTGGTGACATGCATGTCGGGGCATGCACGTCGGAGCATGCCCCGAAGTTCAGCCCGCCGACGCGCCCCGCTCCGGCACGAAGCGCAGCGACAGGCCGAGCAGCACCGCCGCCGCGGCGATCACGGTGCGGTCGTCGAGGCGCTCGCCGTGCCACAGCGCGGCGGTGGTGGCGGCGATGATGAACTGGACGTTGATGAACAGCCCGACCAGCGAGGTCGGCAGGCGGCGCAGGGCGTAGAGGTTGAGGATGTAGGCGAGAGCGGTCGGGCCGACGATGACGAGCGCAGCGACCAGCCACACGTACCCGGGCACGGCGGCGAGGTCGGTGGCGACGACCGCGGGCAGGCCGACGACGGCGATCATCGGCAGCGAGCAGGCGTAGATCGCGGCCGAGAGGGTCAGCGGGTCGGTGGTCTCCGAGACGCGCTTCGACAGGGCGAGGAACAGCGAGTAGGCGCCGGCGTTGCCGCAGATCAGCAGGTCGCCGCACAGGACGGTGTCGCTGAAGCGCTCGGCGACCGCGCCGTCGCGGGTGCGCAGCCAGGCGCCTGTCCCGACGGCCAGCTGGTCGACGCCGAACAGGGCGGCGATGCCGACGGCCCCGAGCGCGACGCTGACGAGCTTGCGCCGGGTCAGCCGCTCCTGGCCGAGCAGCACGCCGAGCGCGAGCGTCTGCGCCGGCACGGTGGCCATGACCAGGGCGCCGTGGACGGCGGTCGAGCGCTGGATGCCGGCGTTGAAGAGGAGCTGGTTGAGGACCACGCCGAGCAGGCCGAGCACGGCGAGGAGGCCCCAGCCGCGGCGCGGCCAGGCCTTGCGCAGGACCAGCGCGGCGCCGACGAGCAGGACGGCGCCGCCGAACTGGCGGATCGTGGTCCAGGCGATCGGGTCGAGGTGGGTCGTGAGCTCGCGCGCCGCGCTGTAGTGGGTGCCGAACAGCAGCTGCACGCCGAGCAGCGCGGCGACGGCCCGCGCGGTGTCCTGACCGGATGATTGCAAGTCGCGTGACGGTAGCGGAGGCAAAGGTCCCGGTCGATGTCGGCGCGAGGCCTACGCGACGGCCTGCAGGCGGCGGGAGGCCCGCGAGTCCCGAGCGCGTGGGCCTGCGAGAGAGCGGCGCGCGTCGCGTCCACGCTTCCGGGCGCTGCGTGGGGAGCCGACGAGTCGCTCGCGCATGCGCCGGCGAGCAGACCGTCGCATCGGTGAGCGCGGTGCTCGTGGCGGACATTTGCCCGCATTGCGCGCTCGCGGCGAATCGAGCGAGTGATGCCCGGTGGTCGCCGTCGGGGGAGGTCGCCGGGCGCGGGCGGTCAATCGTCGGAGTACGAAAGTGCCGTGAGGTGCGTCGGGCGTGGTGTCGACATTCGACGCCGAGGCCGGCGGCCCGGCCGTGCGCGCATACGACGGACGGTTCACGGGAGCAGACCGAGGCCCGTCCTCGCGGGGACGTCGGGGTCCTGAGCGCTCCCGTCGCGAAGCACATGTCCCGAGGGACATGTTTGTTCGACACCGCTACTTGTGCAGCTCGCCGCGGCGCAGGCGCTTGTACAGCTCGAAGGCCTCGCGGATGACGACCAGGGCCTCGGCGGTGCCGAGGATGTCGTCGATGACGACGGTCTTGTTCTCGAGGATCTTGTAGTCCTCGAAGAAGCGCCGGACCTCGCGCATGACGTGGTGGGGCAGCTGCGACTGGTCGGTGTACTCGTTGAACCACGGGTCGTGGGTGCTGACGGCGACGATCTTGTCGTCGATGCCCTTGTCGTCGCGCATGCGCATGACGCCGATCGGGCGGGCGGTGACGATGCACAGCGGGTGGACCGGGCTCTGCTGCAGGACCAGGATGTCGAGGGCGTCGCCGTCGTCGCAGTAGGTGCGCGGGATGAAGCCGTAGTTGGCGGGGTAGTGGACCGCGCTGAACAGCACGCGGTCGAGGCGGAGGAAGCCGGTCTCCTTGTCGACCTCGTACTTGTTCTTGCTGCCCTGCGGGACCTCGATCACCGCCGGGACGTGAGGGAGCTGGCCTTCGTCGACATAGATGTCGTGCCAAGGATGCATCGCGCGGAGCGTGGTGCGGACCGCCTGCGCCTGTCAAGCAATCGCGCGCGGATCGCCGCGCGCGTGGCCGCTGCGTCGCCGAGGCCGTCGCGGCGGAAGATCGCCCTCACACCGCCCCGGCGCCGGGCGCGGCGAGATCGCGCCGACGTCAGCCGCGGATCTGCAGCCGCTTGAGCGCCTGCCGCAGGCCCTCGCCCGACATCTCGGCGGCCCGGGCGGCTTTGGCCTTGGTCGGGTGCTGGGCCAGGAGGCTGGTGAAGTAGAGCCGCTCGAACTCGTCGACCGCGCGGTCGTGCGGCAAGAGCAGCAGGCCGTCATGGGCGACGGCCCGCCGCGCGCTGACCTCGGGCGCGAGCGACAGATCGTCGGCGGTGATCTCGGGGCCGTCGGCCATGACGTGGGCCCGCTCGATGACGCTCTTCAGCTCGCGCACGTTGCCGGGCCAGGCGTGGGCCTGCAGCGCGGCGCGGGCCGACGGCGACAGCCGGCGCGGCTCGCCGGCGCCGGCGCAGCGGCGGAGGAACAGCTCGGCGAGCAGGACCGCGTCGTCCTCGCGCTCGCGCAGGCCCGGGACCTCGACCCGCACGTCGGCGATCCGGAAGAACAGATCCTGGCGGAAGCGGCCCTCGGCGACCATCGCCCGCAGGTCGCGGTGGGTGGCGCACAGGACCCGCACGTCGACCTTGCGCGGGTTGCGTTCGCCGACCCGCACGACCTCGCCCTCCTGAATCACGCGCAGCAGCTTGGCCTGCAGGTCGAGCGGGAGCTCGCCGATCTCGTCGAGGAAGATGGTGCCGCCGTCGGCCTCCTCGAAGCTGCCGGGGCGGTCGCCGACGGCCCCGGTGAAGGCGCCCTTGCAGTGGCCGAACAACAGGCCCTCGGCCAGCTCGCGCGGGATCGAGGTGCAGTCCTGGACGACGAACGGGCCGGCCTGCCGCGACGAGCGGTTGTGCAGCGCCCGCGCGACCAGCTCCTTGCCGGTGCCGGTCTCGCCGCCGATCAGCACGCGCAGGCGGTCGCCGCGGGTGGCGAGGCGCTCGAGCGTGGAGAACAGCTCGCGCATGGCGGCGCTGCGGCCGTACAGCTCGTCGAAGCGGTCGATCGCCGGCAGCGCGACCTGGACGTCGTCGGTGCCGAGCAGGCGGAAGGTCGACTGCCCGGCGCGGAAGACCGTCTGCGCGGTGAGCCAGACCTCGCGCACGCGCACGTCGCCGACGTGGACGCCGTTGGTGCTGTCGAGGTCGCGCAGCAAGAGGCCGCGCGGGGTGACGGCGATCTGGAAGTGGTTGCCGCTGACGTGGGTGTCGGTGAGGACGATGTCGTTGACCGCGTCGCGCCCGGCGGTGATGAGCCGCCGGTCGGACAGGTCGACGTGGAACTCCTTGCCGCGATCGGGGCCGTCGAGGACGCGCAGGTTGACCCGCCCGAGCCGCTGGTAGCTGCGGGAGAAGTGCGGGACGGCGGCGGTCGGCTCGAGCGGTTTCTCGCGGGAGTTGCTCACTGCGAAGACGGTGACTCCGGCCCGCAAGGTAGCACGCGGCCGCGCAGGCCGGCTAGAGCGGCCTCGGGACAGGTCCTTCGGGACAGGTGAGCGCGCGGCGAGGGCGCGCCGGGTGCAGGAGAGGCGTCGCGCGCGGGCGAGCCGGGCCGTGCAGGTGATCGGGGACAGGCCGAGCGCCGAGGGCCGCGGCCGGCGGGCGGCGAGGCACAGGTGCTTCGGGACAGGTGGGCGCGTCGCCGGCGAGGCGATCGAGGGGGAGGGGCGTGGCAGGTGCCACGGGGCAGCGCGAGCGTCGCGCCGGACGAGACGCGCATGTCCCCGAGGACATGTCGCGGGAGCCAGCCGCTCAGGCCGGCTCGATGCGGGCCGGGTCGGGCGAGCCGGCGTAGAGGCCGGCGACGTCGGCGGCGCGGCGGCGGAGGACCGCGCGCTGGTTGATGTAACCCTTGTCGGTGATCTCGCCGGCGTCGATCGCCGGCGGCTCGGCGAGCACGACGGCGGCGGCGAGCTTGCGGCTGCTGCTGCCGGGGTTGGCGGCGTTGTGGGCCGCGAGCGCTGCGGCCAGGTGGGCGCGGATCCGCGGGTCCTCGGCGTACCTGTCCGCGGGGACATCCGGGGCGATCGCGCGGCAGCCGTCCGGGTTCAAGAATACCAGCGCGGCGGCGGCGGAGCGGCCCTCGCCGGCGATCACGACGTCCTGCACGACCGGCGCGGCGGCGGCGATGAAGGCGACCCGCAGCGCGCCGGCGCTGACCCACGTGCCGCTGGTGAGCTTGAAGTCCTCGGCGACGCGGCCGTCGAACACCACGCCCTTGCGCGGGTCGGTCGGGTCGGCGAGGCGGCCGGCGTCGCCGATGCAGTAGTAGCCCTCGTCGTCGAAGGCGGCGGCGGTGAGCTCGGGCTCGCGGTGGTAGCCGGGGGTGACGTTGGGCCCGCGCACCCGCAGCTCGAGCTTGCCCTCGCGCGGGACCAGCTTGAGCTCGCAGCCGGGCGCGGGCAGGCCGATGATGCCGGCGTGGTCGATCGGGAAGTGGACGCTGGTGACGAGCGGCGACGTCTCGGTCGAGCCCCACGCCGAGGTCATCAGCACGCGCCCGGCCGCGCCGGCCTGCTCGGCGACCGCGGCCAGGCGGGCCCACAGGTTGGGCGGCAGGGCGGCGCCGGCGTAGAAGATGACGTCGAGGCGGGAGAAGAAGCGCGCGCGCAGGTCGGCGTCGCGCTCGAGGTAGGGCAGCAGCACCTCGAAGCCGCGCGGGACGTTGAAGTAGAGGGTCGGCGGGACGGCGCGCAGGTTGGCGACGGTGCGCTCGATGAGCCCGGGCGCCGGCTTGCCCTCGTCGACGTAGAGCGCGCCGCCGTGGTAGACGGCCATGTTGAAGTTGTGGTTGCCGCCGAAGGTGTGGTGCCAGGGCAGCCAGTCGACCAACACCGGCGGGCGGGCGCGCAGGAACGGCCAGCACTGGGCGATCGCCTGCTGGTTCGAGCACAGCATGCGCTGGGTGTTGATCACGCCCTTGGGCCGGCTGGTCGAGCCGGAGGTGAACAGGATCTTCGCCACCGTGTCGGGGCCGGTGGCGGCGTGGGCGGCGTCGGCGTGCTCCAAGGAACATGTCTCGGAGAGCATGTCGGAGAGGACAGCCTGGCCGGGACCGGGATCGCGGCCGACCACCGCGGGGGCGCCGACGGCCGCGAGCGCGCGGGCGAAGCGGACCCCGTCGGCGGCGAACACCAGGCCGGGCTCGACCTGGACGGCGATGTGACGCAGGTTCTCGAGGTCCTGCGAGACCAGGCTGTAGGCCGGCGAGACCGGGACCGCCGGCACGCCGACGTACATGGCCGCGAGCTGCAGCAGGGCGTTGTCGACGCTGTTGTCGGACAGCAGCATCAGCGGGCGCGCGGCCGACAGCCCGCGGGCCAGCAGGGCCGCGCCGAGCCGGCGGATCTTGGCCCACGCCTCGCCGTAGGTCAGCTCGTACAGCGGGCCGTCGCGGCGCTCGCCCAGCAGCACCCGCTCGGGCGCCTCCTCGGCCCAGCGGCGCAGCGCGGCCGCCAGCGTGGCCGGGTAGGGCTGCAGCGGCTGCGGCGAGCGCAGCTCGATCACGCCGCTCGCGCGGTAGGTGACGACGACCTCGGCGGGCGCCAGCTCGAGCGACAGGTGCTTGGGGTCGGTCATGGCTCCTCGGGGCGGGTGGGCGAAGGGCGGGGGTCGGTCGGGGCTCCTCGGCGCGTCGGGGACCACGAGCTCAGGGGGCACGGCTCATCGGCGCGGGCGGGCCTGGGATGGTTGAAGAAACATGTCCTCGGCGACATTGCAGGGTGGACATGTCCTCGGATACAGGCGCGGAGATCAGCCGCAGGCCCAGCGGCCGAGGGTCTTGAGGCCGTCGGGGCCGCGGGACTCGAGCGACAGCGAGAAGCCGTCGTCGCCGTAGGTGTTGAGGTAGAGCTCGCGCGGGCCGTCGCCGTCGAGGTCGAGGGCGCCGAGCAGGGCGTAGCGCTCGCGCGTGCCGGTGCGCGAGCGCAGCAGCACCGGCGCGCCGGCGGGCGGGACGAGGAACAGGCCGCTGAAGCGGAGGTCGGCCTCCTCGTCCCTGGGGTCGGGGACGACGGCGGCGACGACCTCGTCGGGGCTGCCGTCGCCGTCGAGATCGAGGCGGGTGCGCTGGTCGATGCGCGGCTTGATGGCCTTGAGGCCAGGCGCGGCGGCGGCGATGGCCTCGGCGATCCGGGCCCGCAGCTCCCTGGGCGCGTCGCGGTCGACCTCGGCCGGCGGGGTCGGCGTGACGTAGACGAGGCCGTCCTTGAGGCTCGTCGGCACGACCGCGTCGCCGCGCAGGGCCTCGGCTGGGGCGTCGATCACGAGCGTGGGCTCCGGCGAAGTGACCCCGGGACAGGCAGCGACTGCGCGGCCCACGACCTTCGCGGCCGCGCCGCTCATCAGCCACACCTCGGTGCCGACGGGGGCGATGGCGAGGCAGTCGGCGCCGGCGGCGAATCGCTTGCCGGCGTCGAGGAAGCAGGCGAGCGGCGAGAGGCCGAATTCGCTGGCGACCAGCAGCGCGCGGCCGGTCGGCGGGGACGGGGTCTCGGGCTCGGGCGCCGGGGCGGGGGGCGGGGGCGGGGGCAGGCGCGGGCGGAGGAGGCGGCGCTTCAGCGCCGCAGCCGACGAGGAACGAGACGAGCAGCGCGAGCGGGACGGACCTCATGGCCGCGCCACGATACCACGACCCGCGTGCGGCCCGCGGCCGTCCGGACGCGCGTCCGGCCGCGGCTCGGCGCGGCGGCAGGGCGCGTGGAGCACGAGGAGAGGACAGCGCGCGGCCGGACTGCGTCGATGTCGGCGACGCGCGCCGCGGCGGAGGACGAGCGGACGGCCGCGCGTCGCGACTGCCGGCCGGCAGCAGCGGCCGATGTCGGCGGGTCGGGAGGGCGAGCTAGAAGCCGGCCTGCAGCTGCAGCCGCAGCTGGTCGGCGACGCCGGCGGGCAGGCCCGGGCCGTACTGGCGGAAGTAGTCGAGCTGCAGCTTGAGCGAGTGACGATAAAAGTAATAGTTGAGGCCGGCGCCGTACTCGTCGAGGCGACCGAGGCTGGTCTCGACGCGCCGCGACGGGCGGACGCCGGACGAGCGGGCGGTGACCTCGAGGCGGGTGCGCGGGATGAAGAGGCCCATCTGCGCCGTCCAGCCGACGCCGTTGCGGGCGGCCTCGACGGCGACTGGCTCTCCGAACATGTCCTTTGCGTCACCCGGCAGGCGCCAGCCCTGACGCCAGTAGAAGTCGAGCAGCAGCGACATGCCGGCGACCTTGAACATGGCGTCGACCGTCAAGTTGTTGCTGCGCATGGTGCCGCCGTCGGCGAAGGCGGTGCCGCTGATGGCGCGGGTGCGGTGGTCGCGGTCGCTGAAGGCGTAGGCGGCGCCGACGGCGAGGCGCGGCGTCGCCTTGCGCTCGAAGTCCGCCTCGCTGTAATCGTCGAACATGCCGAACGGCAGGTAGTCGACCCGGGCCATGTACGTCAGGCCGAAGTCACTGGCCTTGTAATAGTCGTAGCCCTCGCCCAGGAACACGCCGGCGAAGTAGCGCAGCTTGCCGAGGCCGGCGACGTCGGGCGAGCTCACCTGCACGCCGATGTCCTGGTCGAGCGTGAACTCGTAGCTGGCCGACGAGTTGTCGACCATCTGCAGCTTGGCCAGCGGCGCCATGCGCTGGCGCGCGTACGGGACGAAGAAGAAGCCGGCCTGGACGTTGGCGTGGCGGAAGCGGGTCCAGGTCGTGTACCACTGGAAGATCGGCGGCCGCCGCGGCGTGCCGTCCTTGAACCCGAGGTCCTTCGGCGCGAACATCAGGTGGACGTAGTAGCCGACGTACGGCGTGAAGATGTTGCCGGACAGGATCAGGCGCGCACGCCTGAACTCGAGGCTGCTCGACCACGGCTCCATCCCGGCGGCGGGGATCGCCTCGCGCCGGACCGTGGCCAGCAGCTGCGCCCACATGTTGAAGTTGAGGGTGAAGCGGCGGTCCGGCGTGGCCAGCTCGATGCCCTTGCCCGGCCGCCACGTCGCCTTGCCGACCGGCGTCTCGGCCTGCCGCTGGGCCTCGCCCGCGGGCATCCAGGCCGGCGGCGGCGGCGGCGGCCCGCTCGGCTTGGGCAGCACCGGCGCCGGCGGGTTGGCCCACGCCCGGCCCCCGGCGACGAACACGACCAGCGCGGCGGTGTACCGGAGCGAGGCGAGGGGACGCATGCGGCGACGCGGATCACACCCGAAGCGAAGGGCGTGTGTCAAGCGCTCGCTTAACGCACGCGTTCGCGGGCGTGGTCGCGGTGACGACCCCTCGCGCCGGACATGGCCTAAAGGCCAGATCCGCTGTCCTGCGTCTCGGGCTCGTGCGGCTCGTCTTCGCGCTCGCGCACGCTGTGGGTCGGGCTGCCGTGCGAGTGGTGCCCGCCCTCGCGGCCGATCTCGGCCATGTGCTCGCGGTCCTGGCTGACGGTCTCGCCGCCGCGGCGGCCGATCATCGCCATGTGCTCGCGGTTCTGACTGACGGCCTCGCCGCCGCGGCGGCCGATCATCGCCATGTACTCGCGGTTCTGACTGACCGCAGCCCCGCCTCGCCGGCCGATGTTCGCCATGTGCTGTCGGTCCTGGCTGACGGTCTCGCCGCCGCGGCTGGCGATCACGCGCTGCCTGTCCGGGTCCATGCCTGCGAATCCGCGGGCGTCGCCGCGGCCCTTACCTCGATTGCTCGACATCGCTGTTACTCCTGCGCATGCGAGGGGTCGCGGCCGGACAGGCCGATGGTCTCGTCCCCTCGCGGGTCGACTCGCAGCGTGTGCGATGTTGACCCAGCCGCAAGTGCAGCGGCGCGGCCGCCCGGCGGCAGGTTCGCCGGCTCCCGGGCGGCGGAATCACATGTCTTTTATGACATGTCCGAACGAGCCGGTGACGGGTTCGCGCGGACCGGAACTTTCCCCGGTCCGGACCGTCTCAGGGCCGCCTCGTATGACCCCACGCCTCTCGTCGTCCGCTGCCCTCGTCGCCGCGCTGCTCGCGTGCAAGAACTCCGGCCCGGCGGACCCCGAGCCCGCGCTCCCCGAGGCGGACGTGCTCGCGGCGTTCGACCCCGCGGCCCTCGTCGATCGTCCGGGTGCGCCGCCGAGGGTTCCCACGGGCGCTCCGCTCGCCGTCCTCGACTACGCGCCGCAGGGGAGGACCGCGGGCGGCGCCGCGATCAAGATCCGCTTCAACCAACCGGTGGTCGCGCTCGGCGTCGAGCAGATCCCCGATCTCGCGCGGTTTATCGCCTTCGATCCGCCGCTCAAGGGCGAGGCGGCGTTCCAGACCCCCGACCTGCTGGTGTTCCACCCGGGCGAGGCGCTGCGGGACGCGACCACGTACACGGTGCGCTTCGCCCCGGGCCTGGTCGGACTCGACGGTCAGCGGCTGGCGCAGGGCGTCGAGTGGACGTTCGAGACGCCGCGGCCGCAGGTGCTCGGGGCCGACACGCTCCACCGCAACGATGTGGAGCTGCCGGCCACGCGGCGCGACACGCCGTTCGTCGTCACCTTCGACCACCCGACCACGCTCGCCGAGGTCCGCGCCCACCTCGTGGCGAGCGCACGGCCGCTCGCTCGCGAGGATGCGAAGCCGGCGCCGGTGCAGCTGCAGATCCGCGAATCCACCGCCGCGGAGCGCGACCAGGCCGGGTACCACGGCGACGAGCCCCGCGACGATCGCGGGCGCCACTTCACGGTCCGCCCGCAGGGGCTGTGGCCGGGCGACAGCGAGGTGGTGCTGGCGGTCACGCCGGGGCTCGTCGGCCGGCGCGGCCCGCTGCCGCTCGAGACCCCGTGGGAGGTGTCCTTCGAGACATACGGCCCGCAGGCGGTGGTGTCGCTGCCGTGCGGCGAAGAGACCCGCTGCGGGCTCGAGCCGATCCACATCGGCCTGCGCAACCCGGTGCGCGAGGGCCAGGCCCGGCACGTCTCGGTGAGCCCGCGGCCGAAGTCGCTGCACATCGAGGTCGCCGACGCCTACGACGAGTCCGGCGGGACCGACATCGAGATCCTCGGGCAGTTCGTCCCCGGCACCACCTACACGGTCTCGATCGCGCCTGGCCTGAAGGACATCTACGGCCAGAGCTTTCCCGGGGGCTTCAAGCGCACGGTGGTGGTCGAGCGCCGGCCCGAGCTGGCGCTGTCGAGCGAGAGCGGCACCCTGCTGCCCGGGCGCAAGCAGACCGTCGGGATCGAGGCGCGCTTCCTCAAGTCGCTGCGGGTGCGCGCGGCGGTGATAGGCGAGCTCGAGCTGGCGCGGCAGCCGTGGCAGGCCCTGCCGATGCCCGCGGGCGCGAGCGAGCGGACGGTCGCGCTCGCGCCGAAGGGGGCAGGCGGGTGGGCCTCGATCGCGCTCGACGTCGCCGACCTGGTCGGCGGCGAGCGCGGGGCGGTGCTGGTCGAGGTGTCGCCGGGCGAGCTGACGGCGAGCGCCGACGGCGAGCGGCCGACCGCGGTGCGCGGCCTCTATCGCCTGACCGACCTCGGGCCGGTGGTGATCGACTCGCCGACGCAGGCGGTGGTCCAGGTGCTGCGCCTGTCCGACAGCACGCCGGTGGCCGGGGCCACGGTGGCGCGGCTGGTGCAGGTCGACGAGGAGCTGACGACGCGCCCGCTCGGCGCGACCGACGGCGACGGCCTGCTCGCGCTGCCGCCTGTCTCGGAGTACATGTCCAAGGGGATCGTCAAGGCCGGCGAGGCGTCGCAGGCGCAGCAGCTCGTGATCGTCGACCCGGCCTCCGGCGACCGCACGGCGATCGCCGCGGGCGAGGTGCCGGCGGCCGAGAGCCTGGCCGCCGACCTCCGCCCGCACGAGCGGGCGATCGCCCGCGTCGTCGCCGACCGCGGGGCGTACCGCCCCGGCGAGAAGGTCAAGGTGGTCGGCTGGGCCGCGATCGAGACGCCGCACCGCAAGAGCGGCCTGAGGCACATGGCCCAAAAGACAGAGGCGACGTTCAGCCTCACCGACCCGCGCGGCGTCGAGGTGGCGAGCCGCACGGTCAAGACCACCGCGGAGGGCAAGTTCTGGGCCGAGCTCGAGCTGCCGGCCGAGGCCGCGCTGGGCCGGTACACGGTCGCGGCGCGGGTCGGCGGCGCCGAGGCGCGCGAGACGATCATGGTCGAGGACTACCGCGTGCCCGAGTTCCAGGTCGCGGCCAGCGTGGCCCGGCCCGATGTGCTCGCCGGCGACAGGGCCGAGCTGCGCGTCAACGCCAGCTACTACTTCGGCGGGGCGGTGCCGATCGTCCTCCTGATGCACCAGGCGACCTGCACCCCGCGACGCTGGCGCCCGCCGGGGCTCGACTCGAGCTGGGTGGTCGGCCGACCGCTGCCGTACCGCGTCGGCACGCAGCCCGGCCCGCGCGAGCGCACGCGGCCCGACCCGGCGGCCAAGCCCGGGTTCATGGAGGTGGCGATCCCGCTGACGCTCGGGGCGGCCGGCCACCCGCACCGCTGCACGATCAGCGCCGAGGTCCGCGACGCCAGCAACCAGGCGGTCGGCGCCGAGGCGCAGCTCCAGGTCCATCCGGCCGACTTCTACCTGGCGATGGCGATGCCCGCGGGTCATCGCCGCGCCGGCGACCGCGTCGACGTGCCGGTGCGCGCGGTCGATCTCGCCGGCGCGCGCGTGGCCAAAAATGGCGTCAAGGTCATGGTCGAACGGACATGGTCCGAGGTGCAGGAGCGCGCCGAGGGCGGGCGCATGGTGTTCGCCGGCTACGTCGACAAGACCGAGAAGATCAAGACGTGCGAGCTGACGACCGCGGCCGAGGGCGCCGACGCCCGCTGCGAGCTGCCGCCGCTCGAAGAGGGCAGCTACCAGCTGCGCGCCGAGGTGACGACGGCGGACAAGCGGACGGTCGCGACCGTGGGCAGCTTCTGGGTCGCGGAGGGCAGCCGCCGCAAGTGGGTGCCGCGGCCGCAGGAGCAGAGGCTGTCGCTCGAGACCAGCGCGCAGAAGGTGACCCCGGGCGAGGCGGTCGACGTCGCCGTCCACGCCCCGTGGCGAGGCGGTCGCGGCGTGCTGGTGCTCGATCGCAAGGGCCTGCGCGAGTTCCAGCCGTTCCGCTTCGCCGACGCGGGCACCGCGAGCTTCCGCTTCACCTCCGACGACAGCTGGAGCCCGCAGGTCCACGTGCGCGCGTTCGTGGTCGCGCCGATCGACCCGCAGCGGCGGCCGCAGCGGCCCGAGGTGCTGAGCGCGAAGGCGACGGTGGCGCAGGGCAGCGAGCACCGGCGGCTGCAGGTGCGCGTCGAGGCCCCGAACAAGGCCGGGCCGGGCGAGACGATCGAGCTGGCCGCGTTCGTGCGCGACGCCGCCGGCGCGCCGGTGGCCGGCCGAGTGGCGCTGTGGGCGGTCGACGAGGCGGTGCTGGCCCTGACCGACTACGAGGTCCCCGACCTGCTGCCGAGCTTCTTGCCCGGGGGCGACGCGGGCACGACGTCGTACGACGACTACCGCGCGGTGCTGTGGCCGTACACGCCGGTCGCCGACGACCCGTGGCTGTCGGGCTCGTGGGGCTACGGGCGCGGCTCCGGGTCGGGCTACGGCAGCGGCGGCGGCGTGCACGGGGGCGTGCTCGGGGGCTCGGCCGGGGCGGTGCCCGCGGCGCGCGAGCGGTTCGAGACCACGCCGGTGTTCCTCGCCGACCTCGCGGCCGACGCCGCCGGGGTGGCGCGCACCAGGGCGGTGCTGCCCGAGAACCTGACGACGTTCCGGATCTTCGCGCTGGCCTCGGCGCGGCTCGAGGACAAGACGTCGCCGGGCCGCTTCGGCGTCGGCGACGCGCGCACCACCGTGACCTCGCCGTTCATCGTCCGCGCCGCCACGCCGCGCCAGCTCCGCCCGGGCGACGCCGCCGAGGTCGCGGCGATCGTGCAGAACTTCACCGACGTCGCCGGCCGGGCCGCGGTCGAGCTGGTGCTGCACGATGATTCAGGTACGAAGGGACATGACCTCGTGGCCATGTCGCCAAAGACAGTAGAGGTCGACGTCCCGGCCGGCGGGCAGGTGCGGGTGCCGTTCACGATCCGCGCCGACGCGGCCGGCGAGGCCAAGCTCGAGCTGCGGGCGGTGCTGCGGGCGGGCGGGCGCCAGGCGGGCGGCGACGCCGTCAAGCTGGCGCTGCCGGTCGAGCCGGAGCGCACGCTGACCGAGAAGGTGGCGATGTACGGCAGCCTCGCCGACGACCGCGCGATCGCCATCCCGGTCAAGCTGCCGGGGGCGGTGCGGCCGGACGTCGGCGGCGTGTCGGTGTCGGCCAGCTCGAGCCTGCTCGGCGGGCTCGAGGACGCCGCCGACGCGCTGCTCACCTATCCTTATGGCTGCGTCGAGCAGACCTCGAGCCGCTTGCTGCCGGTGGTGTCGCTGCTGGCGCTGCACGCGACCTATCCGCTCGGGCTGCGCGAGGACCCGCAGGTGTTCGTCAAGGCCGGGGTCGACCGGATCTTGACGATGCAGACCAGCTCGGGCGGGTTCGCCTACTGGCCCGGGAGCGACGAGGTCCACCCGTACGCCAGCGGCTACGCGACGTGGGTGCTCGGGCTGGCGGCGCGCGCCGGCTACCCGGTGCCGAAGGACGCGCTCGAGCAGGCGCTGGCGGACCTCGAGCGGCGCCTGCCGCCCGCCGACGCGCGGCAGCGATGGAGCGGCGAGCTCGAGCGCCACGCGCTGGCGCTGCACGTGCTGGCCGAGGCCGAACGCTTCAAGCGCGAGCACGTCGACGCGCTGTTCGCCCGCCGCGCCGACCTGCCGGCCTACGGGCGCGCGTTCCTGCTGATGGCGATGCACCGCGCCGACCCGCAGCGGCCGGAGGTGACGACGCTGACGCAGGAGCTGCTGGCCGACCTCGAGGAGCTGCCGGCCACGGCGCACGTGATCGAGCGCGAGGACGGGTCCGGCGGGCAGTTCTTCCACTCCGACGGCCGCAGCGACGCGATCATCCTGTCGGCGCTGCTGCGCGTCCGGCCCGAGCACGCGGTGATCGAGAAGCTGGCCCGCGGCCTGCTCGAGCGGCGGATCGGCGGGGCTTGGCGCAACACCCAGGAGAACGCCTACGCGCTGATCGCCATCACCGACTACGCCCGCGTCCGCGAGGCCGAGCCGCCCGACTTCGTCGGCCGCGCGTGGGTCGGGAGTAAACCTGTCTTCGAGGCCAGCTTCCTCGGTCGCGACCTCAAGGGCCAGGAGGCGACGGCGAAGATGCCCGACATCCTGAAGCCGACGGGCGCGGGCCGGCCCGCGCCCGCAGCGGGGCCGCTCACCGTGGTCCTGCAGCGCCAGGGCCAGGGCCGCATGTACTACCGGCTCGGCGTCGAGTGGGCCCCGGCCGAGCCGAACCCGCCGGCGCGCGAGCACGGGCTCGAGATCCGCCGCGAGCTGCGCCTCGCCGACGGGGCGCTGAACGGGCGGCCGATCGCGATCGGCGACGCGGTGGCGATCGACTTGACGCTGAGCGCGCGCACGCGGATCCGCTACGTCGCGCTGGAGGTCCCGCTGCCGGCCGGGCTCGAGGCGGTCCAGCGCGACCTCGGCAAGGGCCAGGCGGCCGCCACGCTGTCCGGCTCGCGCGGGTGGTGGGCGTCGTACGAGGAGCTGCGCCGCGATCGCGTGGTCGTGTTCGCCGACGACCTGCCCCCGGGGACACATCACCACACGGTCTTCCTGCGGGCGACCAGCCGCGGCGACTTCTCGCTGCCGCCGGCCCACGCCGAGGCGATGTACATGCCGGAGGTCTGGGGCCGCTCCGCGGGCGCCCGCGTGACGGTGCGCTGAGGGCTGGACCCCACAACGTGCGCCGGCCGCCGGCGCAGGTCGCTTGTCGGCCTCTCGCGCTCGAGGTAGACGGGCGGCAGTGACGACCGCGACAAGGCTCTTCTCCACCTTCCTCGGCGTGCTCCCGGTGCTGGGCCTCTCGCTCGGCGGGTGCAAGGAGGACGACGCCGCCCTCGACTCCGGCATCGACGGCGCCAAGCAGGGCGACGAGCTCACCGACGCCGAGAAGGACCAGTTCTGCGAGGCCGCCGACGCCTACGGCGAGCAGGTGCTGTCGGACGAGGAGTTCGCCGCCGCGATGTGTACGTATCGGGCGATCGGCGAGGCGCTGATCGCCGACGGCAGCGTCGACACCTGCGACACCCTGCGCCAGAACTGCCTCGCCAACAAGCCGGAGACCGAGCCGGAGGGCGCCTGCGACCTCGGCATCGACTGGGCCAACTGCAAGGCGACGATCGCCGAGCTCGAGGCCTGCTACGAGGAGTTCGGGGCCAGCTTCGCCGCCCGCATGCGCTCGTTCTCGTGCGCGAAGATGGCCGAGTACGCGGAGACGCCGCCGAGCCAGGACGTCGAGGTCGGCCCCGACTGCAGCATCGCCCGCGCCGAGTGCCCGTCGATCATGAGCGGCGGCTAGCGAGGGCTGTCCTTCAGGGCATGTTTCAAGGCGCCTGTCCCGGAGGCCAGGCGAGGTCGACCCGCACCGCCAGGTGGTCCGAGCCGAGCGCCGGCCCGAGCGCGCGAGCGGCGGTCACCAGCGCGGGGTCGTGGAGGCAGTGGTCGATGGCGATCCGCGGGAACACCGGGCCCACGGGCCAGCTCGCCTGCAGGCCGAAGCCGCGCTGCGAGTCGACCAGCCCGCCGTCGGTTAGAAGGCGGCGCAGCGGGGCGCTGAACGGCGAGGTGTTGAGGTCGCCGACGATCACCGGGAGCCGGCCGGCGCCCCGCTGCTCGCGGGCCCAGGCCGCCGCGCGCGCGAGCTGGGCGTCGCGCCGCTCGGCGTAGTCGCGGCTGACCGGCGGCAACGTGTGGACCGCGAGCAGGGCGATCCGGCGCCCCGCGACCGCGAGCTCGGCGGCCAGCGTCGGGATCCCGGGGACCAAATCTTCGCGCCATGTACGAACAACCATGTCCTCGAAGCCATGGCGGACGAGCAAGGTCATGCCGAAGTTGTCGGCCCGCAGGACCGACTCGAGCGCGACGTGGTCGGGCATGGCCGCCAGCGCGGCCGCCCAGTCGGCGTCGACCTCCTGCACGACCACGACGTCGGCGGCGGTGCCCGCCAGCCAGGCGACCGCCTCGGCCTTGCGCGGGTTGCTCGACAGGCCGTTGAAGTGGACCAGGCGCAGCGCCGGCTCCCCGGCCGCGAGCGGGCGCGCCAGCCAGAGCGGCGCCACCTGCCACAGCTCGGCCAGCAGGAGGAGCGCGGCCGCGACGGCGAGGCGGCGCCGGCGGAGCGCGGCGGCGAGGACCAGCGCGAGCGCGGCGGCGACGGCGTACCACGGGCGGAAGTGGCTGGCGAGGTCGAGCCGCCAGTCGAGCGCGCCGAGGTGACCCGCGAGGCTGAAGAGACATGTCCCGACGACCAGGACGAGCGAGAGCCCCGCGAGCACGCGCGCGCTCGCGCGGGCGGGGCGAGGGGCGGACGCGGAGGGACCGGGCAAGCCGGGGGACTCTAGTGCATCCGACCGGCGCGCGCCCGCCGGGCGGCGCCGATGTCCCGCAGGACAGGGCCATCGGTCCGAGGTGATGGGGCGCGGCGAGTGCTACGAAGCGTGGCGCTCCGGCGAGCTTCCCGCGGGTCAGGGCCCCCGGGCGCGCCGTGAGGCGGCGCGAGGCGAATTCGTCCATCAGAGGCGCTCCGCTGAGCTGTCCCGAGGGACAGGGGCCCGCGGCCCCCCGGCGCGGCGAGGCGAGTCGGGAGGCGCTCGCGGTGCTGTCCCGTAGGACATGTGCAAGCCGCCGCCGCGGTGCGGCCAGGCGAGCGCGTGCGTCCGCCCGGAGGCGCTCTGCTGAGCTGTCTCTCGGGACAGGTTCGCTCGCCCAGGTAAGGGTGCGCGGCGAGGCGAGCGCGCCCGTCGGATCCCGCTCCGGCCCTGCGGTCCCGAAGGACAGGCACGCAGCCGACTCAATCGCTGCGCGCGGCGCCTTCCGGCGCGAGCCCGCGCAGCAGGGCGGCCGCGTGGGCTTGCAGGGCAGCCGCGAAGTCGAGGCGCAGCGGGCGGATCGTCGGGCAGGCCAGCGTCGCCGCCAGCTCGGGGGCGGGGTGCGTCATCTGGTGCAGGCCGACGGCGGCGGCGTGGAGGTGGAGGAAGAACCGCAGGCCCTCGCCGGCGCGCAGGGCGGGGCAGCGGCGCTCGAGCAGCGCGGCGGTCTGCAGCATCTGCTGCAGCATGCCGCGGCGCCACGCGAGCACCACCGCGGGCGCGACGTTGTGCTCGAGCACGGCGTGCTGCAGCGCGAGCAGCCGGGCCAGCCGGACCCGCCCGGCCAGCGAGCGGGCCAGCAGCTCGGCCAGCGCCTCGGCGTCGACCGGCGCGGCGCCGGGGGCCAGCGCGGCCTCGACCTCGCCGAGCCACTCGCCGAGCTGCTCGAGCGCGAGCTGCAGGAACAGCTCCTCCTTCGTGGCGAAGTAGAGGTAGACTGTCCCTTTGGCCAGGCTGGCCCGGCGGGCGATGTCGGCCACCGTGACCGCGTTGTACGGCATCTCGTCGAACGCCTCGGCGGCGGCGCAGAGCAAGGCACGCCGCCGCGATTGCTTGTCCGCGTCGGCCCGCGCGCGTCGCTTCGGCGGGGCGTCTACCATCGTCCAGGGTGCGTCTTCACGGTGAAGGACCCTGGCGCCGGAGTCAACCTGCGTAGCTTCGTTCGCAGCCGCCGATCGGATGTCCCCAGGGACAGGTCACTCGCGCCCCGAAGTTCGCCATGTGCGCGCTTAGTTGCGTTCAGCTGTCAATTCGGACATCGTTCCGCGCATGCTTTCACCACGCGGCGAGCGGATCATCGACGTCGGCGGCGCGCGGCTCTCCGCGCTGTGCTTCGGCCCCGAGGACGGTGTTCCGGTGCTGGCGATGCACGGCTGGCTCGACAACGCGGCGAGCTTCGAGCGGCTCGCCGAGCACCTTTCCGGCGTCAACCTGGTCGCCCTCGATCTCGCCGGGCACGGGCTGTCCGAGCGGCGCGCCGACGGTGTTTACGTGTTCCTCGACTACGTCGCCGACGCGTCGCTGGCGATCTCCGCGCTCGGCTGGTCGCGCTGCGTCGTCGTCGGCCACTCGCTCGGGGCCGGCGTCGCGGCCTTGCTCGCTGGGACATGTCCCGAACAGGTCGCCAAGCTGGTCCTGCTCGAGGGCCTCGGGCCGCTGACCAACCCCGACGAGGCCGCGCCGAAGCAGCTGCGCGAGGCCCTGCAGGCGGAGCAGGCCGCGCGCGCCCGCGACGAGCACGGCGGTTATCGGGACGAAGAACAGGTCGCGCAGCGGCTGGCGAGCGCGACCGGCATGCGCGTCGACTCGGCGCGGATCTTGCTGCGCCGCGGGCTCGAGGCCCACGAGGGCCGAGTCCGCTGGCGGGCCGATCCCCGCCTGCGCCTGCCTTCGCGTCAGCGCCTGACGGAGGCGCAGGTGCGGGCGTTCTTCACTGCCGTCGCGTGCCCGACCCTGGTCGTGCGCGCCGTCCCGGGCATGGCCTTCGACGAGGCGCTGATGCGGGAGCGGCTGGCGCTGCTCGCCGGCGCCGCGCTCGCCGAGGTGCCGGGAGGTCATCACGTCCACCTCGACGAGCCTGCTGCGGTGGCAGCGATCGTCGGTCCGTTCGTGACGGCGGCCTGACGGCTGCGTGACAGCGTTCTGCGCGCGCTCCGCGCTTCGGCCGGGAGACCCCGCGATCCGAATTTGGCCGCCGATCCGACCCGCGATACCCTGCGGCCGGATACGCCCATGGGTGAACAAAACATCTCCACGTCCGACGACGATCAGCTGCGCAATTTCATGAAGAAGCTCCTCGACGACGTGGTCGCGCTCGAGCGGCTGCTCGAGACCGATCGCTTCGAGACCGGCGTGCGCCGGGTCGGCGCCGAGCAAGAGATGTTCCTCGTCGACCGCAGCCTGCGCCCCGCCTCCGTCGTGATGGAGGTGCTCGAGCGGGCCCAGGACCCGCGCCTCACCACCGAGCTCGCGCGCTTCAACCTCGAGGCCAACCTGTCGCCGCAGGTGTTCAACGCCGCCTGCCTGCGCCGCATGGAGGACGAGCTCAACGAGGTCGTCGGGGTCGCCCGCGACGCCGCCCGCCACTGCGGCGCCGACATCCTGCTGACCGGCATCCTGCCGACGCTGCGCAAGGCCGACCTCGGGCTCGACAACATGACGCCCAAGCCGCGCTACCTCGAGCTCAACCGCACCCTGCGGCGGCTCCGCGGCGACGACTTCCACGTGCTGATCCGCGGCATCGAGGAGCTCGAGACGACGCACGACAACGTGATGCTCGAGTCGTGCAACACCAGCTTCCAGGTCCACTTCCAGGTCAGCCCGCGCGAGTTCGCCAAGTTCTACAACCTCGCCCAGGCCGTCACCGGGCCGCTCCTGGCCGCGGCCGTCAACTCGCCGGTGCTGCTCAAGCACCGCCTGTGGCACGAGACGCGCATCGCCCTGTTCGAGCGCTCGGTCGACACGCGCTCGCAGATGCGGGTCGACCGCGCCGCGCGCCCGCGCGTCCACTTCGGCGACGGGTGGATCCAGCAGAGCGTGCTCGAGATCTTCCGCGAGGACATCGCCCGCTTCCGGATCCTCATCGCCAACGCGATCGACGAGGACCCGATGCAGGTGATCGAGCGCGGCGGGATCCCGCAGTTCGGCGCGCTGCGCCTGCACAACGGCACGGTGTACCGCTGGAACCGCGCCTGCTACGGCCTCAGCGGCGACAAGGCCCACCTGCGCATCGAGAACCGCGTGCTGCCGTCGGGCCCGACGGTGCTCGACGAGGTCGCCAACGCGGCGTTCTTCTTCGGCATGATGGCCGCGCTCGCCGAGGACGAGCGGCCTGTCTTCAAGGACATGTCCTTCGAGGACGCCAAGAGCAACTTCTTCAACGCCGCGCGCGACGGCCTCAAGGCCCAGCAGACGTGGAAGGGCCGCACGACGTCGGCGCAGGAGCTGATCCTGAACGAGCTGCTGCCGACGGCCCGCTGGGGCCTGCAGCACGTCAAGGTCGACGGCAGCGACATCGACCGCTACCTCGGCACGATCGAGGAGCGCGTCCGCAAGGGCACGACCGGCGCGCAGTGGATGCTCAACTCGCTGCACGCGATGGGCGAGCAGGGCACCTCGGACGTCCGCTACCGCACGCTGTCGTCGGCGATGCTGACCAACCAGAAGAGCGGCGCGCCGGTCCACACGTGGGAGACGGCGCGGCTGGAGGGCGAGCCGAAGACCTGGCGCGACTCGTACCAGACGGCCGGCCAGTTCATGTCGACCGACATCTTCACGGTCCAGCCGAGCGACATCATCGACCTCGCGGCCAACATCATGGACTGGAAGAAGATCCGGCACATCCTCGTCGAGGACGAGGAGGGCCGGCTGGTCGGTCTCCTGTCGCACCGCGCGTTGATCCGCCTGGTCGCCCGCGGCGCCCGCGGCGCCCAGGAGAACGCCACCGTCGCGCAGCTGATGGTCAAGAACCCGCTGACGATCGGCCCGGAGATGCCGACGCTCGAGGTGATGAAGCTGATGCGCGAGCGCGGCATCTCGTGCCTGCCCGTGGTCGAGGGCGACAAGCTGGTCGGCGTGATCACCGAGCGCGACCTGATTGACGTGTCGGGCAAATTGCTCGAGAGCTACTTGCGTGACGCTCAGCAGTAGCGCGCCGCCGTCTCCGCTCGCCGATGGCCCGGGCGCGCGTCCGCGCGTGCTCGGGCGCTACGACACCGGGCGCCCCGGCCCCACGGTGGTGTGCATCGCGGCGATCCACGGCAACGAGCCGGCTGGCCTTTCGGCCATCTCGCGCGTGCTGGCCCGCCTGCGCGAGCGCGACGTGCCGCTGCGCGGCCGGCTCGTCGGCGTGACCGGCAACCGGCGCGCGCTGGCCCTGGGCCGGCGCTACGTCGACCGCGACCTCAACCGCCGCTGGACCCCGGAGAACATCGCCAGGATCGCCCAGGGCGCCGTCGAGACGGCCGAGGACCAGGAGACCCGCGAGCTGCTGGCGGTGTTCCTGCCGCTGCTCCGCCACGGGCCGGTCAGCTTCATCGACCTCCACAGCACGTCGAGCCTGTCGACCCCGTTTTCGTGCATGGCCGACGTGCTGCGCAACCGGCCGCTGGCGCTGGCGCTGCCGATCCCGGTGGTGCTCGGGCTCGAGGAGGTCATCGAGGGCTCGATGCTCGGCTACCTGTGCGACCTCGGCCACGTCGGCGTGGCGGTCGAGGGCGGGCAGCACGACGACCCGCGCACGATCGACTTCCACGAGTCGGCGCTGCTGCTGATGCTGGTCGCCGCCGGCTCGCTCGAGCCGCGCCACGTGCCCGACCTCGCGGCCCACCGCGCCCGCCTCGCGGCCGCCGGCGACGGCATGCCCGCGGTCTGCGAGATCCGCCACCGCCACGTCGTGCGCGCGGAGGACGAGCCGTTCGTGATGGCGCCGGGCTTCGTCAACTTCCAGATCGTCGAGCGCGGCCAGGTCGTCGCCGAGGACCGCCGCGGCCCGGTGCGCGCGCCCGAGACGGGCATCATGATGCTGCCGCGCTACCAGGGCCAGGGCGACGACGGCTTCTTCATCGCCCGCCCGGTCACGCGCAACGCCCTCCGCCTGTCGGCGGCGCTGCGGACGCTGCGGCTCGACGTGCTGGTGCCGTACTTGCCGGGCGTGTCGCGCGACCCGGAGCGCGCCGACCACTTCATCGCCGACCCGGCGATCGCCCGCGTGGCGGTGAAGGAGGTGTTCCACCTGTTCGGCTACCGCCACGTGCGCGCGCGGGCCGAGCGGCTGGTGTTCAGCCGCAGGAGCCCGGCCGCGCGCCCGGTGCTGCCGGCCGAGCTGGCGCCGCTGCTGCGGGCGGGCGAAGAGACGACGGAGGGGTGAGGCGGGCCGGGCCAGGGGCAGCGCGGCCCGATGAAGCTGGAGGACATGTCGCGAAAGACATGGTCTGGAGAGCATGACCGATCGGACAGGCCCGAGGAGACAGGCGCGGTGGAGCGGGCGACGCGCGCTCGCGCTGGCGCTCGCGGCCGGCTGCCAGTCCGTCAAGCCGGGCCCGTGCACCGACGGCGAGGCGACCGGCGCGACGTCTGGATCGACGAGCGCGAGCGACGGAGCGGCGACCGGGAGCGCGTGCGCCGAGGTGATCGCCGGCGACCTCACGATCGACGACGCGACGGACATGGGCTCCCTCGCGTGCGTGGTCGAGGTGACGGGCGCGCTGCAGGTCCGCGACACGACCGGCTGGGCGGACATGGCCGCGCTGGCGGCGTTGCGGGTCGTCGGCGGGGACCTCGAGATCTTCCGCAACGCGGCGCTCGTCAGCCTCGACGGGCTGCAGGCGCTGGAGCGCGTGGGCGGGGTCGTGAGCGTGTTCGACAACCCGCGGCTGACGGGGATCGCGGGGCTCTCCGGCGTGCGTCGGCTCGGCGGTCTGACGGTCTCGCGCAACGCGCTGGCGAGCCTCGCCGGCCTGCAGGGCCCGGTGGAGCTCTTGCCGACGAACGGGGGGCCCGGTGAGATCCACGTCTCCCGGGAGACGCTCACGGACCTCGACGCGCTGGTCGTGACGGGTGAGGTGTCGGCGCCGGACGGGCTGCGGATCAACGTCGCGGAGATGGGGGCGCTGGTCGATGTCGCGGGCCTGGCTCCGCTCGCCGCGGCCGCGGGGCCGGTCGAGCTCGACCTGCGCGATTTGCCGGCGCTGACGAACCTGCAGTGGTTGGGTGCGCTCGAGGTGCTGCGGATCCGCGACGCGGCGGCGCTGCAGGAGCTCGCTGCCGGCGGTGACCTCGGCGCAGGAGATCAGCCTGGACGGGCTGCCGGCGCTGGGCAGCCTCGCCGGGCTGTCGGCGCTGCGGTCGGTCTCCGGCTGGCTGTCGCTCGGGACGTGCGGAGGCTCGGGCATCGGCGGGATCGTCGACCTTCACGGCCTCGAGGGGCTCGGGCAGGCCGAGCTGGTCATGATCCACGGCAACGCCTCGCTCACGTCGCTGACCGGGCTGTCCGTCGATCTGCAGGCCGAGCACGTGTTCATCCGCGGCAACCCCTCGCTGCCGCAGGCCGCCGCGGAGGCGTGGCTGGACGCCGCCGCGCAGGTGGGGAAGAGCTACTCGGAGGCGTGCGAGAACCTCGACGGCCCCGATTGCGTCGTCGGTTGTCCGCCGCAGGGCGAGTGAATGAGACATGCCGATGTCTGGTCTCCGGGCGGAGCGCTGATCGGGTGGGCCGGCCTCGCGCTCGCACGAGCGCGCGGTCACGATCGGAACATGTTCGGCGACATGTCCTTGGGAGCATGGTCGATCGGGCCTGCCCGAATGGCCTCTCACCGCTCGACCGGCGTGAACGTGTACTCGTGCTGGGCGTCGCGCAGGATCAGCGTGCGCTCCGGGCTGACCACGAATTCGGCGCCGATGAGGCCGGGGAGCGCGAGGACGAAGGACTGGGTGCCGTCGGGGTGCTCGCGCGAGCCCACCTCGCCGGCGAACTCGCCGAAGTCGAACCTCGTCTGCGCGCCGGCGGTCACGGCGAGCCCGCCGAGCGCCGCGTTGTGGTAGCGGGGCGCGAGCGCGGCGGCCGCGGCCGGGTCGGCGGGCAAGGTGATCGACTTCCGCTCGGAAGCCAGCTCCTCGAGGTACTGCCGCGTCTCCACCGCGAGCCTGGCCTCTGCCTCGGGGCGGCCGGCGAACAGCAGCTCGAGCAGCTTGCGGCGGAACGCGGACACGATCAGCCAGCCGGGTTCGCCGTTGGTCAGGATCACCGCGCCCACCTGGTGTTCGGGCAGCCACAGCACGTCGCTGTAGAAGCCGAACAGGCTGCCGCCGTGGTGCAGGAGCTGGACGCCGTGGTCGTCGGCGGTCATCAGGTCCATGCCGTAGGCCTCGTCGATGTCGAAGCGGACCTGCGGCGCGCGGCGGGCCAGGAGCGCGCTCTTGCCGATGTACGTCTCGCCGCCGGGCAGCTCGCCCTCGGCGAGCTCCATCTGCACGAGCCTCAGCAGGTCGTTCACCGTGCTCCACGCGCCGCCGGTCGGCCGCAGCGGGACCACGGTGGCGTTGAGCTGCGTGAGCCCGGGCTGTTGGCGGCCGTCGAGGTCGCGCACGTGTTCGCGGGCCAGCGGGCCTCGGCGGGCCTCGGCGGCGTCGAAGGTGGTCGCCCGCATGCCGAGCGGGTCGAACACCAGCGTCTGCATCGCCTTGTCGTAGGCCGGGCCGAGCGCGAGCTCGGGGTACTGGACGTGACCGCCGAGGAAGCCGGCGGCGGCGGCCATCGGGTTCGAGTACTGGTAAAGCTCGCCGAAGCCGCTGGTCGGCTGCATCGTCGCCAGCGTCGCCATCGCCCGCTCCGGCGTCGTCGTCTCGAACAGCCACTCGAGGTCCTGGCGGGGCATCCCGGTGCAGGCGCAGATCAGGTGCCGGATCTGGACCTGGCGGGTCGTATCCGGGTCGCCGAGCGCGAACGACGGCAGCAGCGACGTCGCGGGCGAATCCCAGCCGATCTTGCCGGCGTCGACCAGCTTGGCCAGCATCAGCGTGGTCAGCTGCTTGGTGTTGGAGGCGATCATGAAGCGCGTGTCGGCGTCGACGGCGGCCGGTCTGCCGAGCTCGCGCACGCCGAGGCCGCCGGCGAACACGACCTGGCCGCGCTCGACCAGGCCGAACGCCACGCCGGGGACGGCCGTGATCTCCTGGGCGCGCCGGACGAAGCCGGTGAGCTCGGCGACGGCCTCGCGGTCGAGCGCGCGCGCGGGCTTGCCGGCGAACGACTCGCGCTCGTGGCCGCGGGGCGACAGGCGGCCGAAGATCCGGCCGCGCTCCGACATGCGCTTCTCGAGCACCTCCCACGCGAGATCCTGGACGATCACGGTCCAGCCCTGGCCGCCGCGGCGCGCCTCCGCGGTCAGGTCGCGGCGGGCGTTCGGCGAGGTCTGGTAGACGAACACGTGGCGCTCGGTCCAGCCGTCGAGGTCGGGGGCGGCGGCGCGGGACTTGAGCGGCAGGCGGATCGCGGGGTCGTAGGCGGCCAGCGCGGCGGCGACGGCCGTGTCGGCGTCGGCGGCGGCGACGTCGACGAGCGCGACGTGACTGCCGCCCTCCGGGGCCGTGAGCACCGTCGACGGGCCGCGTACCGACAGCGTCCAGCCGGCAGGCGCGACGAAGGTGTTGCCGGTGACGGTGGTGCGCGGCGCGTCTTCGGCGAGCCGTTCGGGCGCCGTGGCGGGGGGCGGCGTCGCTGCGGCGGCGGGCCTGGTCGTCGCGCCGACGGCGGGCCTGGTCGGCGCTTCGGGGGCGGGCGAGCTGCAGGCGGCGAGCAGGAGCGCGAGGGGGAGGGCGGCACGCATGGCGGGCGAGGGTACCGCGCTCCTTCGCCCGCGGGTACCGGCACCGCCGCCTCGACAGCGCGGGCGACACGACCGGCGGCGGTGCCCGTGCCGATCTTCGGGACATGCCGGAAGGAACATGCCCGAATCGACAGGTCTCGAGGGACATGCCCCTCAGGCCACGCGCCTCACTTGCGCGGCTGGATCAGCTGGAAGTAGCGCTTGACGCGGCGGCGCTGCTCGGCGGGCAGGGCCTCGTTGTCGAGGGTGCTCTGGGCGAACGACTTGTAGTCGCGGTACATGTCGCGGTAGGGCGCGGAGGCGAAGCCTTCCTGGCTGGCGGTCTTGATGATCTCGGCCTTGGTGGTGCCCTTGCCCTGCCTCGGGTCGACGCGGACGTCCTTGGGTTTGACCTTGAGGCCGGTGGGGTCGCCGAGGGCGTCGGCCGAGCCCTGGCCCATGCCGTCGCCCTGGGCCTGGCCGTCGCCGGCGGAGTCCTGGCCCTGGCTGTCCTGGCCGTCGCCGCCCGAGTCGCCGTCCTGCGGGTCGCCGCCGTCGCCGCTGTCCTGTGGGTCGCCGCCCGAGTCGCCCTCCATCATCATCGACGGCTCGCCGTCGCCGAGGTCGCCCTCGACCAGCAGGGTCGGGCCGTCTTTCTTGTCGCCGCGCTTGCCCTTGGCCGCCTTGGCGAACTTCTGCATCTGCTGCTTGCGCTTGTCGTCCTGCTCGCCGCCCTGGCCGGCGCGGCGCATGAAGCTCTTGGCCTCCTCGAGGTCGTCGCGGGCCTGGCCGAGGCGGCGCGACTGGGAGGCCTTGCGAGCGGCGTCGCCGGCCCCGCGGCGGAGCTGCTCGAGCGCGCGCTTCTTCTGCGGGGAGCCCTGCTGGCCCTTCTGGGCGTCGTTCGCCTGGCGCCGCAGCTCGTCGAGCTTGCGCTGGGCGGCCTTCTCGCGCTCGTGCTGGCGGCGCAGCTCCTCCACTTTCTGCTGCTGCTTCTTGAGGCGGCGCTCCTGCTCCTCGGGGTCGGCGGCGGGCTGCTCCTGCTGGCGCTTGAGCCGGCGCTCGGCCTCGGCCAGCTGCGACGCGGTGTCGGTGTTCTCGCCGGCGGCCTTGCCGAGCGCCTTCTCGGCCTGCTGCATGGCCCGCTGCAGCGCGCGCTCGGCCTCGTCGCCGGCCTCGGCCTCGGCCTCCGCGTCGGCCAGCGACTTCTCGGCCTGGTCGCCGTCGCCGCGCGCCAGCGCCTCGGCGGCGTTCTGCGTGATCTCCTCCTGCTTGAGCGCCTCGGCCAGCTGGCGCACGCCCTCGGCCAGCACGGCCGGGTCCTCCTCCATGCGCGCCTCGAGCTCGGCCTCGGCCTCGGCCAGCGACTTCTCGAGCTCCTCGAGCCGGGCGTACGCGGCCTCGCGGTCGAGCTCGCCGCGGCCGTAGGCGTCGAGGATCTGCAGCATCTGCTCGGCCAGCGCGGCGGCCCGGTCCTGGCCCTCCTTGAGCGCGCGCAGGTCCTCGCGCAGCGGCTCGGCCAGGACCCGATCGGCGGGCGGCTTCTTGGCCGCGGACTCGGGGGGGTCCCCGGAAATGTCCGGAAGGACATTCTCCTCGGGGACGGGCGGCGGCGGGCGCGGGACCAGCGTCGCCAGCAGGAGCAGCACGACGGCGGCGAAGTCGAGGACGCGCAGGCCGGGCGGGCGCAGCGGGACGACGGGGCGCGGGTCGATCGCCGGGGCGGCCGCCTCGGCGTCGGCGACGTGCAGCGCCATCAAGTCGGCCGCCTCGGGGTCGGCCGCCGCTGCGCTGCCCGCGAACTCGAGCGCGTTGCCGATCAGGTCGTGGAGGCCGTAGTGGGCGTCGATCCGCCGCGCGACCCGGCGCGGCCGGGCCGGGCGCGCCGCGGCGTAGACGAGCACGACCACCACGGGCGCGAGGCCGAGCCAGGGCAGCCAGGCGGGCGCGTCGAGCCTGCGGGTCGCGACCACGCCGACGGCCGCGAGGGCGCACCCGAGCGGCAAGGCGACGCGGGTCAGCAGGGCCGCGGCGTCGGCGAGGCGCTCGCGCCGGCACGCGGCCCGCACCAGGCGGCTGACCTTCGGCGCGCCCTCGGCTGCGCGTTGCGACATGTCGCGCGAGACCTGGCTCATCGGACACCTCCCCCGGCGGGCGCGCAGCGGGCCGGGTTCGCGGTGGCGCGGGGGCTTCGTAAGGATGACCGGGCGGACATGTCGTAGAAAACCTGGCTCCGGGGACAGGTCACGAGCGGCGCGCTGCCGGACGCGGACGACCGGCGACGCGAGGGCGCCGGCGCGTACGAGCCCGCCGAACGGCGCGGTCCGAGGCCAGGCGCGCGCGCGCGCGCGCAAAGCAGGGCGGTCCCGGAGGCGCGGCGAGCGGGCGACACGTGCGGCCGATTCTAGCCGCAGCGCCCGAGCGCGGCGAGGCCCGGGCGGAGAACGCCGCCAGAGCCGCAGCGGCGGGCCCGCCGGACGCGCGCCGGTCCGCGCCCCTCTGCGAGCGGGCGCTTCACGGCAGCGCGGCGACGAAGGCGCGCAGGTCGGCAAGAGCTCGGGACCTCGCGCGAGGCGAAGTGCCGGCGATCGTGTCCGGCCCAGAAGACGGCCCCCCGTCGCCAGGCCGCGCGGCGAGGCGCGATGCGACCTCGCGGCGGGCACGGGTCCGCGCCTCACGGCAGCGCGGCGAAGAAGGCGCGCAGGTCCGCGAGCAAGAGCTCGGGGACCTCGAGCGAGGCGAAGTGCCCGCCGCGATCGTGCTCGGACCAGAAGACGATCCGCTCGTGGTAGCGCTCGGCGAACCGGCGGACCGAGCGGAAGTCGTGGCGAAACACCGAGATGCCCATCGGCGCCGTGGTCTTGTCGGGCTTCTCCCACGCGCCGGACCGCCCGGCCTCGAAGTAGATCGCGGCGGCGGAGCCGGCGGTCTGGGTCAGCCAGAAGATGGTGACGCCGGCGAGGATCTGGTCGGGCGTGAGCTGGTGGGGGCGATCGCCGAAGGTGAGCAAAAGGTCGAGGTTCCACGCCAGAAGCCCGGCCGGCGAGTCGTTGAGCGCGTAGGCCAGCGCCTGCGGCCGCTTGCCCATGATCTGATTGTAGCCGTCGCGCTCGCCGAACAGCGCGAGCTCGGCCAGCCGTGCGTGCTCGTCGGGCGTCAGCGCGGCGAACTCCTCGGGGTCGCCGGAGGGGAAGGCGAAGAACTGGGTGACGTGCGCGCCGATGAGCCGCTCCGGCGCGAACAGGGCGATCTCGCGGCCGGCGATCGAGCCGAAGTCGTTGCCGTGGACGCCGAAGCGCTCGTAGCCGAGCTCGACCATGAGCCGCACGAAGGCCCGCGCGACCCGCTCGGGGCTCCAGCCCTTGTCGCGGGTCGGCCCGGAGAAGCCGAAGCCAGGCACCGACGGCAAGACGACGTGGAAGGCGTCCTCGGGCCGGCCGCCGTGGGCGACGGGATCGGTGAGGGCGTCGATCAGGTCGATGTATTCGAGGACGGTGCCGGGCCAGCCGTGGATCAGCAGCAACGGCCGGGCCTCGGCGTGGCGCGAGCGGACGTGGAGGAAGTGGATCGGCTGGCCGTCGATGTCCGCGATCCACTGCGGATGGCGGTTGAGCGCGGCCTCGACGGCGCGCCAGTCGAAACCGTGCTGCCAGTGACGGCAGAGCTCGCGCACGACGGCGAGCGAGGGGCCGCGCTCCCAACCGACGCCCGGCAGTTCGCTCGGGAAGCGCGTCGTGGCCAGACGCTCGCGCAGATCGACGAGCTGAGCCTCGGGGACGGAGAGGGTGAAGGGCGTGAAGGTCATGGTGAGCTCCTTGCGGCGGGTGACTCCCGCCTCGCCCGCGAAGGTGCTCCAACCCTCCTGACAACCCGTGGCAGCAGCGAACCTGCGGGCGTGCCAGGGCCCTGCGGGCGCGGGTGACGAGGGGATGAGCCGGCGAGCCGAGGGGCTCCGCGGCGCTCGCACGGCGCTCGCGCCTCGAGGGACGCGACGGCGATCGCACGCCGCGAGCGGGCCCCGGATCGATGCGCGGCGAGGGTCGCGGGGCCGGTCGGCCGGCGCAGCCGAGAGCCGGGGCCCGCTCGCGGCTGGACCGCGGACCCGCTCGCGCGGCGAACGAGTCGCTTCCGCGCGGGGAGAGGATGCTGAACGGCGAACCCGCCCGGGCGCTGAACGGGCCCGCGTCCGCGCGGAGGCTGCGCCCCGAGAGCTGCTCGCGCGCTGAACGGGTCGCTGCTGCGCGGGGAGGGGAGGCTGAATCGCGAGCACGCTCGGGCGCTGCACGAGCCGCTTCGCGCGGGGAGAGGCGCTGCATCACGACCTGCTCGGGGCGGTGAACGGTCGCCACGGTCGGGAGGGGAGGCTGACCACGAACCTGCCCGCGCGGGGAACGAGCCGCTTCAGCGCGGAGAGGTGGCAAATGGCGGACCTGCTCGCGCGCTGAGACGTGGGCCGCCTCGCCTCGAGGAGGACGCGGGTCTCCTGCGCGTTGTCCGCGGGGTCACGAGCGCAGGTGGAGAGTCAGCCTGCTCATTCGCGGGAAAGAGCATGTCCAGGAAGACATGTCCGAATGAAAATGTTCGATTGGACATGTCTTCCAGGGCATGTCTTGAGGAGCATGTCCCGGGCCGCGGCCGGTCACGCGGCGGTGCGCGTGGCGTAGTCGGCGCGCTCGGAGAACAGCCACTCGAGGGCTTCGGGGGCGCGCTTGCGCCAGTGGTGCTCGGAGTGGGCGCCGTAGGGATCGGGGCGCCACATCAGCTCGTCGTCGCCGTAGCCGGCGGACCTGAGCTGGGCGACCAGGCGCTCGGCGTCGGCCAGCATGTCGCCCTCGTGGGCGCCGGCGTCGACGTAGATCCGCGAGATCGTGGGGCGCGGGAACTCGTGGAGCTTGTCGTAGATCTTGCGGTCGGCGACCCAGAGCGAGGGCGACATACACAGGGCGGCGCCGAACACGTCGGAGCGGCGGAAGTGGGCGTAGAGGGCGGCGAGCCCGCCCATCGACGAGCCGCCGATCGCGGTCCCGGCGACGTCGCTGCGGACCGTGAACTCGCGCTGGATCCGCGGGGCCAGCTCGTCGGTCACCCAGTCGATCAGGTGATCGGCCTCGCCGCGGCTGTCCTCCCACGGGAACGGCGACAATTCGTGGATCCGGTCGACCCCGCCGTGATCGATGCCGACAATGACGGGGGCTGGCTTGCCGACGGCGTGCAGGTCGTGGGCGGCGTGGTGGAGGTACCAGCCTCCGGCCATCGAGGGGTCGTCGTGGAAGATGTTCTGCCCGTCGAAGATGTAGAGCACCGGCAGCGGCGCGCCCGACCGCTCCGTGGGGAGATACACGCGGACGTGACGCTCGCCGGCGAACTTTGGCAGGCTGAACGGGCCGAGTTTGTAGATGACGTGCGTGGCCATGTCGCTCTCCTGAAGAGTGCATAGTCGGATGTCGCCGGTCGGCACGCGCCGTCGCGGGGTTTCTGCTCACATGGCGGAAAAGCGGCCGCGAAAGGCCGCAGGTGAGTTCGTCGGTGATCGCGCGGCTCACGGCGCGTGCGCCCCGGCCGGGCCGGTGCCATACCCTCGAGACCCGGGCGCGTCGGCGAGGCGAGACTCGCCCAAAAAGGCGCCGGCGCTCGGCGCATCCGCGAGGGAGACCTGGGCGGAAGACGCCGGCGCATCGAGGCGGGTGACCTGGCCGGGATGACGGCGGCGCTCGGAGTGCCCGCGCTCGCGGCCGCGGCGGCCTCGACAGGACGGCGGCCGTCCTGCGATGGTGCACCGGCGATGGACAGGACGCAGCGGCTCTTCGCGGTGATGGACGCGCTCCGCCGGCACCGTCACCCGGTCACGGCGGCGCAGCTGGCGGAGGAGCAGGGGGTGTCGGTGCGGACGCTCTACCGCGACGTGCAGACGCTGATCGGGCTCGGCGCGCCGATCGACGGCGAGGCCGGGGTCGGCTACGTGCTGCGCGCCGGCTTCTTCTTGCCGCCGCTGATGTTCACGGCGGAGGAGCTCGAGGCGCTGGTGCTCGGCGCGCGGTGGGTCGGCGCGCAAGCCGACGAGGGGCTCGCCGGCGCCGCCCGGAACGCGCTCGCCAAGATCGCCACGGCCTCGCCCGACGACCTGCGCGGGCGCATCGACGACCTCGGGCTGTGGCCGGTGGTGCTGCGCGGGGCAGCCGCGCCGGTGCCGGTGCTCGGGCTCGTGCGCCAGGCGATGCGGCAGGAGCGAGCGCTGGCGCTGCGCTACGAAGACGAGGCCGGCCGCACCAGCGAGCGCGACATCTGGCCGGTGCAGATCGCCTACTACGAGGGCAAGCAGATCGTCGCCGCGTGGTGCTGCCTCCGCGCCGCGTTCCGCCACTTCCGCACCGACCGGATCGCCGACCTCGCGCTCACCGACAGGCCCTACGGCAAGCCGCGGCGGACGCTGGGCAAGGAGTGGTTCGTCGCCTGGGAGCGCGAGCACCGGCTCCGCTACGGCGACGAGGGCGAGGGCTGACGCCAGAGGACATGTTCTCGCGGGCATGCCCGCAAGGACATGCCCCGAAGGTCCTGTCCTAGGAAGCCTGTCCCTTCGCGCGCAGCGCCGGCGGGAAGGCGTTCCAGGCGGCGGGATCGAGCGCCCCGCCGAGGCCCTGGGGGACGCCGGTGGCGAACAGCACGCGGTCGGCGCGGCGGCGGACCAGCGAGGTCGTCGGCATCTTCTCCATCAGGTATTTCGTGAACGCCGCCTCGAATTCGCGGGCGTCGGCCTCGGAGTCCCAGGCGACCATGCCGATCACCAGGGGCGTGACGTCGGGGCCGGCCTTGCGGTCGAACACCAGCAGGCGGTCGCCGCCCCAGCCGGCCGCGGCGGCGCGGGCGTCGCTGGTCGGCACCGAGTCGGCCAGCATGCACAGGAGCGTCGCCTCGCCGAGCGTGTCCTGCCAGACCAGCGCGTGCTCGGGCAGCGCGGCGGCCAGGGCCTTGGGCTCGGCCTTGACGGCGATCGCGGGCTCGCGGGCGAGCAGCTTGTCGACGTGCAGCATCTGCTCGCTGGTGGTCGGCAGGTCGCGGTAGAGCGCGTCGACCGCGGCCCAGCCCTTCTCGCGCACCAGCGCCGCCACCGTCGCCGCGCCGTCGGCGTAGGGCAGCTGCAGCGAGCGGTTGAGGATCGGGTGGTCGAGCATCGACGACAGGCTCAGCGCCTGGTCGCCGACGGTGGCGAGGACCTCGGGCGGGATCGCGGCCAGGCCGCTCGGGCCGGACACCCAGGCGAGGTAGGCCGCCTGCGCGTCGCCCTCGACCAGGAAGGTGCGGGCGGTCTCGGCGTCGCTGTCGCCCGGGATCGGCTTCTGCAGCCGCAGCAGGTCGAAGTGCATGTCCTGGAGGCCATGGGCGATCTCGTGGCCCACCACCATGTCGAGCTGCGCCTCGCTGACGTGGGTGCCGATCAGCATCGCCTTCTTCTTGGGCTCGTAGATGCCCATCACCCCGAGCTCGAGCATGTCGAGCAAGATCTGCTCGCCGTCGGCCCCGGGCGGCAGGACCCCGAGGCTGGCCTCGATGCGGGTGAACAGCCGGATCTCGTCGCGGCTGTGGTGCTCGTACATCGACTTCTCGGCGAAGCTGCGCACGTCGCCGCGGGTCAGCACCTCGACCGCCACGCCGCCGGTGATCGGCAGATTGCGGGCGGCGGACACGGCCTCCATGATCTTCTTGGTGATCGCCTCGGCCCGCGGCTGCGACACGCCGCCGGCGGGGGCGGGAGAGCTGGCCGGAGGGGCATGTCCCGAAGGACTGGTCGTGTCCGGGCCGGCGGCCACCGCCGGGCCGCTGGGCGCGCCGTGACCGCAGGCCAGCGCGGCGATCAGCGCGAGCGCGGCGGACCCGAGCGCGGACCTCGAGCCGGGCGCCCGGCGGGCGCGGCAGAGGTCGGTCGCGACCGCGGCGACACGCGGCGGGCACGGGCTCGCATCCTCCGCGCGTGACGGCGGCGCAGACTCACGGCGGGTTCGCAGGGCAGTGCGACGCAACACGACGAGCAGGGTAGCGGGGGCGGGGCGGCGCCGCTACCCTCCCGCGGCCCCGTCGTGCCCGCTCGTCCCGTCTCCACCGCCCCGCTGCGCGCGGGCACCGTCGTCCCCGGCGACCCGCTGGAGCGCGTGCTCACGACGGTGCGCGAGGGCAGCGACGTGCGGCTCGTCGGCGCGGTCGGCGGGTTCCGCGGCTACGCGCTGGCGATGGCCGCCAGTCGAGCCGAGGCGCCGGTGTTCGCGGTCGCGCCGGACGAGGCGAGCGCGCGGGCGCTGGCGGGCGACGCGGCGTTCTTCCTCGGCGCCCCGCTGCGCGACGCGGGCGACGGCCCGGTGCTGATCGTCCCCGAGATCGACACCTCGCCGTACGCCGACGCCGCGGCCGACCCGCGGGCCATGGCGCTGCGGCTGGCGGCGCTGTACCGCCTGGTCGACCGCCACAGCGAGCCGCCGAAGCTGATCGTCGCCAGCGTCGGCTCGCTGCGCCGGCGGGTGATCCCGCCGCCGCAGTTCCTCGACCTGTGCACGCGCTGGGGCGAGGGCGACGAGCTGCCGCGCGAGGACGCGATCGCGGCGCTGCAGCGGGCCGGCTACACCCGCGTCGACGTGGTCGAAGACCCCGGCACCTACGCGGTCCGCGGCGGCGTGATCGACCTGTTCGTCGGCTGCGCCCGCTTCCCCACGCGGGTCGAGTTCGACGACGACATCATCGAGCGCCTGCGCCTGTTCGACCCCGAGTCGCAGCGCAGCCTGCGGCAGGTCCAGTCGGTCTCGATCCACCCGGTGCGCGAGACGGTGCCGACCACCACGGCCTCGCTGCGCACGCGCGTGCTGGCGCTCGCCGACGCCGCCCTGGCGCCGTCGAGCAAGAGCCGGCAGATCGTCGACAACCTCGAGCAGGGCCTCGAGTTCTTCGGCGTCGAGGCGCTGACCCCGATCTTCCACGACGCGATGGCGCCGCTTTGGGACTACCTGCCGCGCGGCACCCGGTGGGTGATCGAGGAGCCCGACGCGCTGCTGCAGGTCGCCGAGGACCAGGCCCAGGAGGCCGCCGAGCAGCACGGCCGCGCCCTCGCCGAGCGCGGCGTGGTCGCCCCGCCCGAGCAGTTCTTCGTCCCCGAGGCCGACCTCGGCCGCCGCCTGCGCGCCGCCCCGGTGGTGCTGACCCGCCTGCTGGTCGAGGGCGAGTCGGCTGAATCCTCTGAGTCGAGGGACAGGTCCGAAGAGGCAGGTCCGAAGGGGCATGCTCCGAAGGGCATGTCCAAGAAGGCAGGCGACGAGCGGCCGGCGGTGTGGCTGCAGGTCGGCTCGAACAAGCCGCTGCGGACCGCGCTCGAGGCGTCGCGGGCCGACCGCAGCGGCGAGGCGATGCGCCCGCTGGTCGAGCAGATCCGGGCGCTGCAGGCCGAGACGCCGAGCGTCGCCGGCGACCTCGGCGAGCTGTTGCCGTGGACGGTGCTGCTGGTGGTGCCCGGGCGGGCCCAGGTCGACCGCCTGATCGGGGCCCTGCGCGGCCACGGGCTCGCGCCCGAGGCGCTGCCGGTCGAGACCGCGCCGATCGAGCTGCGGGCGCCGACCACGAGCACGCGCCTGTACGTGGCCACCGGCGAGCTCAGCGAGGGCTTCGACTACCCGGCGGCGCGCCTTTTGGTGCTGTCGGAGCTCGACCTGTTCGGCAAGTCGACCCGGCGGGCCCAGTCGCGCCGCCGCACGGGGCTGTCGAGCCTGTCGCAGCTCGGGGTCGGCGACTACGTGGTGCACCTGCAGCACGGGGTCGGCCGCTACGCGGGGCTCGTGCAGCTGCAGCTCGGCGGGGCGCCGGGCGACTACGTGCAGCTCGAGTACGCGGGCGGCGACAAGCTGTACCTGCCGGTCTACCGCCTGTCGGAGATCGAGCGCTACGTCGCCGCCGAGGGCAAGCCGCCGAAGCTCGACAAGATGGGCGGCAGCACCTTCCTGGTCAAGGCCAACAAGGTCAAGACCGAGGTGCGGCAGATGGCCGAGGAGCTGCTGCAGATCTACGCCCAGCGCGAGGCGACGCCCGGCACTGCGTACCCCGGCCCCGACGAGTACGACCAGTCGTTCGCCGACAGCTTCCCGTTCCAGGAGACGCCCGACCAGGAGGCGGCGATCGACGCGGTCCAGGGCGACCTCGGCCGCGCCCGCCCGATGGACCGCCTGATCTGCGGCGACGTCGGCTTCGGCAAGACCGAGGTCGCGCTGCGGGCGGCCTTCCGCGTGGCCCAGAACGGCCGCCAGGTCGCCGTGCTGGCGCCGACGACGGTGCTCGTGCAGCAGCACGGCATCACCTTCCGCGAGCGCCTGACGCCGTTCGACCTGCGCGTCGAGGTGCTGAACCGCTTCAGCAGCGACCGCCAGCAGAAGCGCGTGATCGAGGGCATCGCCAGCGGCGAGGTCGACGTCGTCATCGGCACCCACCGCCTGCTCGGCAAGGACGTCCGCTTCAAGGACCTCGGCCTGCTCGTCATCGACGAGGAGCAGCGGTTCGGCGTGGCCCAGAAGGAGCGGTTCAAGAAGTTCAAGGCCCAGGTCGACGTGCTCACCATGTCGGCCACGCCGATCCCGCGGACGCTGCACATGTCGCTGCTCGGCCTGCGCGAGATTAGCATGATCCGCACCCCGCCGGTCGACCGCCTGGCCGTTCGGACAGCCATCGTCCGGATCGGCGACGCGGTGATCGAGGAGGGCATCACCCGCGAGCTCGCCCGCGGCGGGCAGGTGTTCTACGTGGTGCCGAAGATCCTCGGCATCGAGGAGCACGCCGTCCGGGTCCGCGAGCTCGTGCCGCACGCGCGCGTGCTGGTCGCCCACGGCCAGATGCCGGAGGAGTTGCTCGAGCGGACGATGCTCGAGTTCGTCGAGCACCGCGCCGACGTGCTGGTGTCGACGACGATCATCGAGAGCGGGCTCGACATCCCGCGCGCCAACACGATGTTCATCGCCCACGCCGACCAGTTCGGCCTGGCCCAGCTGTACCAGCTGCGCGGCCGCGTCGGCCGCAGCAAGCAGCGCGCCCACTGCTACCTGATGGTGCAGGCGCTCGAGCGCCTGTCGCCCGAGGCGCGCCGGCGGCTCGAGGCGATCCAGCGCCACGCGGAGCTCGGCTCGGGCTTCGGGGTGGCGGTCCACGACCTCGAGATCCGCGGCGCCGGCGAGCTGCTGGGGGCGCGCCAGAGCGGGCAGATCCAGGCGATCGGCTTCGACGCGTACGCCCGGATCCTGCAAGAAGCGGTGGCCGAGCTGCGCGGCGAGCCGATCATCAAGGAGACCGACCCCGAGATCGCGTTCGACGCCCCGGCCTACCTGCCGGAGGCGTATGTGCGCGACGTCGGCCAGCGCCTCGACCTGTACCGCCGGCTGTCGGCGGCGCGCGACCGCGACGCGGTCGAGGACGTGATGAGCGAGATCATCGACCGCTACGGCGAGGCGCCGCTCGAGGCGGAGCACCTCGGGCTGGTGATGATCTGCAAGACCTACGGCCGCCGCCTCGGGGCGCTCGCGGTCGAGCTGAAGGGCACGCGCCTGGCGGTCCGCCTCGGGCCCGACACGCCCCTGTCCGGAGAGACAGCCGGCCGCCTGAACGCGACGACCCACGGCAAGTTCAAGCTGCAGGGCGACCGCGTGGCCTCGACGGTGCCCGAGGCGCGCGGGCCCGACCGCCGCACCCAGCTCAAGGTCGCGGTCGCGGCGCTCGCCGAGCTGGCGCAGATCGCCGAGAGCAAACCGACGGCGCCGAACAAGAAGCGCTGAGGGGATCCGCGATCCCTGCGGCAGCGCCGGCGGCGGGGGGCGATTCCCGGCGCGTGGCGGGGAGCTGACGCCGCGGGAGCAGCGATCTCCCGCGTCCGCCCCGCGGGCAGGGGCACCGCGGCAGGAGCGGCGCGAGCGACTCTTGAAAAAGCTTGCGCAGCCCGGGCCGGCCTCGGGCTGCGCGACGCGCCCGATCACCGCGGTCGAGCGATGATTCGCGAGCCCGTTCGCCGCGCGCCGCGTGCGGGCGCGGCGAACGGTCGCATCGCGGCGTGGTCATGCCATTGCCGGGGCGCGCCGATTGGCGGGACGTCCGGCCGACAATGTGCAATCGGGACTCGCCGCATTGGCCCGAGTCGGGGCCGGCGGGCGGGGCCTCGGGTCCACGCGGTGAGGCCGCTGCGACCCCATCGGGCGCCCTCCTGGTGGGATCGTGTGCGCGCATGGGTGCTCGGAGCCGCGCCCGGCGAGAACGACGGCGCCGAGGGCGGAGTTCGCCCGGTCTGCGAGCGGCAGGATCTCTCGCTGCGTCGGGTGTCTCCGGGGCGGCCGGCCGCGTCGCGCCTGCAGCGCCTGACGCTGCGCCCGGGGCCCGACGCGTTGGTATACAATCCGCCGCGATGCTGCCGAGCTCACCCGGGCCTCCGCTGCGTGTGGGGGCTACTCGCCCCGGGACCGCAGTGCAGGCGTTCGGCGCCGCTCGTTCGTGCGGGGGCTCGACGTCGTGACGCTGATGTTCCCGCAGTCGCGCGACTCGCTGCAGTGCCCGTACTGCGCCGAGCTGCACGCCGAGGACGTCGAGGTCTGCCCGACCTCCGGCGAGGTCGTGCTGCTCGACCAGAAGTACCGGCTCAAGCGCCTGATCGGCGAAGGCAGCTTCGGCCTGGTGTGGGACGCCCGCAACATCGACACGCAGAAGGAAGTCGCGATCAAGTCGCTGCGCGCCGAGGTCATCAGCGACCCGGCCGTGCTCGCGCGGTTCTTCTGGGAGGCGACCGCGGCCGGACGGATCCACAACCCGCACGTCTGCGACGTCCTCGACCTCGTCAAGAGCAGCGCGCACGGGCCGTACATCGTGCTCGAGCGGCTGTCGGGGCGCTCGCTCGAGTCGCTGATCCTCGAGGAGGGCAAGCTGCAGCCCGAGCTCGCGGTCCACCTGATGCGCCAGGCGCTGGTCGGGCTCGAGGCGGTGCACCGCGCCGGCATCGTCCACCGCGACATGAAGCCGGAGAACATCTACCTCCACGAGCTCGGCGACGAGCGCGTGCTGGTCAAGCTGCTCGACTTCGGGATCTCCAAGTTCTCGGCCGCCGCCGGCGCCAGCAAGTCGCGCACCGCGGCCGACCTGTTCATGGGCACGCCCGAGTACATGTCGCCCGAGCAGGCCCGCGGCGCCGCCTTCGTCGACCCGCGCACCGACATCTGGGCGATCGGGGCGATCCTGTACCGGGCGCTGGCCGGCGCGCCGGTGTTCACCGGGCCCGACGTGCCGTCGGTGCTGACGGCGATCCTGCACTTCCCGCACGTGCCGATCGCCGATCGCGCCCCGGGCCTGCCGGCGGAGCTGGCGGCGATCATCGAGCGTTGCCTGTGCAAGGACCGCGAGCAGCGGTTCGCCTCGTGCGCCGAGCTGCGGGCCGCGCTCGAGCCGTTCGAGGGCATCTACGCCGCGTCGTCGCCCGACAACTCGTTCCCCCGGACCGAGCGCTCGGGCCTGCTGACGCTGGGCGAGTTGGTGGCGCAGGCGCCGGCCGAGGCCGAGACGCCGGCGGGGCGGCGGGCCGACGTCAGCGCGCCGCGCCCGGTGGCGCCGCCGGGCGACCACGTGATCATCGCCCACGGCCGCGGCGACCGGCGCTGGTACGAGCACCTGCGTGAGCACCTGCGGACCCACCGCGACACCGCGCAGCTCGAGTTCTGGAACGCCGGCGACTCGTCGTCGCGGGCGTCTCGCATCGACGTCCTGGCCGACGCGTTCGCGCGCGCGCGGGCGGTGATCCTGCTGATCTCGCCGCGCTTCGTCGCCGAGGAGCTGGCGCCCGGCGGCGAGCTGTACTCGCTGGTGCTGATGGCCCAGGAGCGCGGCCTGCCGGTGATGTGGCTGATGGTCAGCGAGACGCCCTACGAGGGCACCGACCTGCTCGACTTCCGGACCCTCGGCGACCCGTCGCAGCCGCTCGACCGCCTGTCGGTGGCCGACGCCGACCGCGTGCTCGAGCAGATCTGCGACCAACTGGTGGTCAGCCTCGGGCTGCCGCAGACGGCCCCGCCGCGCGGCGGCACCAAGATCGGCCTGCCGGTCGGCGACACCCGCCTCGACACCATCCGCGACCTCGAGCAGCGCATCGAGGCCGCGCGCGCCCGCAAGGCCCGGCTCGAGGCGCTCGGCGAGGACACGCGCGAGATCCACGAGGAGATCAAGATGCTGCGCCGGCAGCTGCGCATGGGCCGGCCGCTGCACCGCGGCGACGTGCTCGACGAGCGCTTCGTCGTGCTCGAGCAGCTCGGCGCCGGCGGCTTCGCCACCGTGTGGCGCGCGCTCGATCAGACCACCGACACCGAGGTGGCGCTCAAGGTGCTGCACGCGCAGCACGTCCACAACGCCGAGCGGCGCGAGCGCTTCTTCCGCGGCGCGCGGATCATGGCGCAGATCGAGCACCCCAACATCGTCCGCATCATCGAGCCCTCGGCCAGCGACGGCGAGTACGAGTACTTCGCCATGCAGTTCGTGCCCGGCGGCAACCTGCGCGACGCGGTGATGAGCGGGCGGCTGTCGGTCAGCAAGCGCCTGCAGATCCTGCTGGCGGTGGCCGACGCGCTGGCGTTCGCCCACGAGCGCGGGATCTTCCACCGCGACGTGAAGCCGAGCAACATCCTCGTCTCCGACGACTTCACGCCGTACCTCACCGACTTCGACCTCGTGCGCGCCGAGGACACCACCGGCGGCACCGCGGGCGGGCTCGGGACGGTGATCTACGCCGCGCCCGAGATGATGGAGCGGGCCAGCGAGGCCGACGCCCGCGCCGACGTGTACGGGCTCGGGATGACGCTGGCGTTCCTGTTCTACGAGCGCGACCTGACGATGGACGTCATCCGCAACACCGACCGGTTGATCGGCGAGCTGAGCGTCCCCGAGTCGATCCGCATGGTCATCCGCACCGCGATCACGTGGAACCGCGAGCACCGGTTCCGCACCGCGGCGGAGTTCCGCGCGGCCCTGTCCGCGGCCGTCGCCCGGCGCGAGCCGCTGCCGCCCGGGGTCCAGGTCGACGGCCGCACCGCCACCTTGCTGGCGACCGGCGCGTCGGTGATGGAGGAGACGCTGCGCCCCATCGACACGCCGCGCAAGACCGTGACCCCGCGCCCGGTCGATTCGTCGCTCGAGATCGCCGAGATCGAGGAGGTCGACGAGGTCGATACGATCGAGGAGCTGGCGGCCGACGCGGTCGAGCTCGACGAGCCGCCGGCCCCGCGCGCCGAGCGGCCCGTGACGGTGCCGCCCAAGCGGAACAACGTGTCGCTGGTCAAGGCGTTCGCGGCGATCGCCGAGGAGTCGGAGGCGCTCGGCGAGACGGCGGTGTCCGAGGTGTTCTCGGCGCTCGAGGTCCACGAGGTGGTGGCGAGCGAGGGCGAGCCGGTGCCGGCGGAGGTCCTGTCGTCGCGCGCGCTGCCGGCCCAGCCGCTGCGGCTCGACGACGAGACGCTGCCCGATTGGCCGCCGCGGATGTCGGGGGGCGCGATCGCGGCGGTGACGATCGGCGGGGTGGTGCTGGTCGTGCTCGGCTACCTGATGTTCGCCGGCTGACGCAAGAGGTCGAGGTGGCGGTCGCGCGCGAGGATGTCATCGCCTATCTCGGCCGGCTGGGGCCCGCCGAGCTGCAGGAGCTGATCCTCGAGCTCGAGGACTTGTGGGGGATGGAGCCGGTCTACGCCGGGCCCGTCCACGTGACGATGGGCGCGCCGCTCTACGACCCGAACGAGCGGATGGGCATCCCCGAATTCGACGTCGTGCTGCTGTCGCCCGGACCCAGGCGGGTGCAGGTGATGAAGACGATCCGCGAGGCGGTGCCGCTCGGGCTCGCCGAGGTGATGGTGCTGGTCGACCAGACGCCCAGCGTGGTCGCGCGGGGCCTGGTGCAGTACGAGGCGCAGGCGCTGCGCGTCGCGCTCGAGGCCTTGGGCGCGAAGGTCGAGATCCGCTAGAAGCGCGAGATGGCGTCGATCCGCAGCCTCCGCCTCAAGTTCGCCTGCGACGAGGACTGGCACGCGTTCGCCGGCGACGCCGGGGTGCGCCGGTGCGAGACGTGTAGGACGGCGGTCCACGACCTGTCGGCGCTGACACGCAGCGAGGCGACGGCGCTGTTCCGCCGGCCGCCGGCGAGCGGGCTGTGCGTGCGCTACCAGCACGACGGGATGGGCCGGATCCTGTTCCGCTCGGAGACGCGGCCCGGTCAGCGGGTGTGGCAGCGCTTCGTGCCGCCGGCGGTCGAGGCCGCTGCGCCCGCCGATGCGGGCGCCGGCGAGCCGGGCGGCGATTGAGGGCACGGCGGCCGCCGCCGCGGGTTATAGTGCGGGGCCGTGAGCGGCCGGCGCGACGAGCGGTCCGACGAGGCGCTCGGCGCGTCGGCGCCGACCCTGCGCCTCGGGCCGCAGCAGGACATGTCGACCGAGCCGCCGCGCGCCGGTCGCAAGGGACATGTTCAGGAGGACATGTCCAAAGAGCCCGCCATGCCGGCGCGGCTCGGCCGCTTCGCCATCGAGGCCAAGCTCGGCGCCGGCGGGATGGGGGTGGTCTACAAGGCCGAGGACCGCCAGCTCGGGCGCAAGATCGCCATCAAGCTGCTGCGCGCCGCCGGCGACGACGCGGGCGAGGGCGCGGCCCGGCTGCTGCGCGAGGCGCAGACGCTGGCCCGGCTCGACCACCCGAACGTGGTCGCGGTCCACGAGGTCGGCGAGCTCGCCGGCGAGGTCTTCGTGGCGATGGAGTTCATCGAGGGCGAGACGCTGCGCAAGTGGATGGCCCGCGGCGGGCCGCGCCCGTGGCAGGAGGTGACGGCCGCGTTCGTGCAAGCCGGGCGCGGGCTGGCGGCGGCCCACCGCGCCGACCTGGTCCACCGCGACTTCAAGCCGGAGAACGCGATGATCGACGTGCACGGCCGGGTGCGCGTGCTCGACTTCGGGCTGGCGCGCACGGCCGGGCTCGGGCCGCCGTCCTCATTGGTCGCGCGGATCTTGCACACCGGCGCGCCCGGGCCGCAGACGTCGATCATCGCCGGGACGCCGCCCTACATGGCGCCGGAGCAGCACCTCGGGCTGCCGGCGGACGCCCGCTCGGACCAGTTCAGCTTCTGCGTCGCGTTCTACGAGGCGCTGTTCGGGGTGCGGCCGTTCCCCGACGGCGACCCGGCGCAGCGGTTCCAGGCGGTCATGGCCGGCGAGCTGCGTCGCCCGCCGCGCCCGCCCAAGGTGCCGAAGTTCTTGCGGGCGGCGCTGGCCCGCGGGCTGGCGGCGGTGCCGAATCGCCGCCACGCGTCGATGGACGCGCTGCTGCACGCGATCACCGAGGCGCCGCGGCTGCGCCGGCGCCGGCTGGTGGGCGCGGCGCTGGGGCTGCTGCTGGCGATCGCGGGCGCGCTCGGGTTCTCGCTGTGGCGCGAGACGCAAGGCGAGTGCGAGGGCCACGCCGACCGCGTCGCGCGGCTGTGGGCCGAGCGCCAGGGGCCGCTGCGCGCGGCGATCACCGGCGTCGGGGCGCCGTACGCCGACGAGGCCTGGCAGACGCTGGCGGCGGTGATGGAGGCTCGCGCCGACCGCTGGGGCGAGCTGTACCTGGCGGCCTGCGAGGCCTACCAGGAGGCGGCGCCGGAGCAGCAGCCGGCGCTGATCGGGCGCATGACCTGTCTCAGCGGACAGGCGCGCGAGCTGGCGGCGATGCTGACGGCCCTGGCCGAAGAGCCAGAGACGGCGGCGCGCCACGCGGTCAAGGCCGAGGGCCAGCTCGAGCCGGTGGCGGCCTGCGTCGACGTCGCCGGCCTGCCGGCGTGGCTGCGCGACACCGACGTCCACCGGACGATGCGCGGCGAGGAGGTCCGCCGCTGGCTGGCCGAGATCAAGACCGCGAACGAGGTCGGCCGCTACAAGCCGGCGCTGGCCCGCGCGGAGGTGGTGCTGGCGGCCGCGCGCGAGCTCGGCGAGCCCGCGCTGGTGGCCGAGGCGCTGCTGCGGATCGGCAACCTCCAGCGCTCGCTGGCCGACTACGAGCGCGCGGCGGCGACGCTCGGCGACGCGTATTTTATGGCCCTCGGGACAGGCGCGGCCGAGGTCGCCGCCGAGGCCGCGAGCGCGCTGCTGGTGGTCGACGGCTACCACCGCAACGACCGCGCCCGCGCGACCCTGTGGGAGCGCAGCGCCGCGGCGCTGCTGCAGCGCGTGCCCGACCGGCCGCGGATCGCGGCGGCGTTCTACAACAACCGCGCGGTGGTCCGCGCCGCCGAGGGCCGCCACGACGAGGCCGCCGCCGACTACCGGCGGGCGCTGGCGATCTACGAGGCCGAGGAGGTGGTCGACAACCCGAAGGTGGCGCTGGTGCTCGGCAACATGAGCCGGGTCGAGTTCCTGCGCGGCGACCTGGCGGCGGCCGCCGGGCACCTCGAGCGCTCGCTGGCGATCCGCGAGGCGAGGTTCGGCAAGGACCACCCGGAGGTGGCGATCGGCCGCAGCAACCTGGCGATCGTGCTGACCGAGGTCGGCGAGCTCGAGCGGGCGACGACGCTGCTCCGCCGGGCGCTGGCGACCGAGGAGACGCTGTACGGGCCGCGCCACGCCAAGCTGGCGCCGACGCTCGACAACCTGGCCAGGACGCTGGCCCGCCAGGCCCGGTGGGACGACGCGGGTCAGCTGTCGCAGCGCGCGCTGGCGCTGCTGATCGGGGCCGAGCGCGCCGACGCGGCGGCGATCGCCGACGTGCGCGCAGGCATCGGCGCGGCGCTGGCGTGGCAGGGCCGCACCGACGAGGCGCTGGTCGAGCTGCGGCAGGCGCTGGCGCTGCGCGAGCAGGACCGCGGCACGGACCACCCCGACACCGACCTGGCCCGCGCCGAGCTGGCCGAGGCGCTGCTGCTCGCAGGCGAGGCCGACGCGGCCGAGGCGACGCTGCCCCGCCCGCGCCGCGGCGCGACGCCGGCGCAGACCGCCGCAGTGCAGGCCTTGCGCGCCCGGGTGCTGCTGGCCCGCGGCTACGCCGAGCTGGCCGAGCCCCTGCTGACGCAGGCGCTGCCGCTGCTGCCGGCCCCGCTGCCGCGCGGCCGGGCCCGCCTGGCGCTGGCGAAGATCCGCGCGGCCCGCGGGGAGGCGGACGCGGCGACGCTGGCCGGGCAAGCGCAGGCCGACCTGCAGGCGGCCGGGGCGGCGTTCGAGCGCGAGCGGAGAGCGGCGGCGGCGCTGCGGGGCGGGGCGGCAGGGGGGGAATGATGAATCGGGCATGTTCTCATGGGCATGTTGAACAGGACATGTTTTCATGGGCATGTTGAGAAGGACATGTCCATGAGGACGCTGCTCGCCGCGAGCTCGTCGTGAGGGGCACGGGGCGCGCCGGATCTTCGCCTCCGACGGTGGGCGGCCCGGGCGGGTGGCGTCGGCCGAGGGCAGGTCGCAACGACCTTCTTACGAGGCCGCCGGCGAGGCCGGCCGGGGCCGGTGAGGCCTGCAGCGACGACGCCGCTGGACAGGCGGCCGGGGCGTGATAGGTTGCCGGCGCATGTCTCGCGGCGTCCTGTCCGTCCTGTTCGCGCTCTCGATGATCCTCGGCCTCGCGTGTGCCGGGCGCGGCGGCGGGCCGGCGCGCTGCCCGGGGGAGGGCTGGTGCGGGCCGGCGGAGGTGGCGGAGCGGATGGCCGAGGCCGCGGCGGGCTCGACGTTGACGTGCCCGATCCACGTCGAGTCGGCCTACGCCAAGAAGCCGCCGGCGGCCGCGGAAGGCGGCACCGAGGGCGAGTCGGCGGCGCCGCCGGCGGAGGCGGGGACGCTGCCGCCGGGCGTGCCGGAGGGGGCCCACGGCACGCTCGACGAGAAGCGCACCCGCCAGCTGCGGGCCGACGGCGACGCGAACACGTGCTGCTACACGTGGGTCGCGCCGTGCCCGGGTTGATCGGCGTGGTACTTCGGACATGTCTCATGAGACATTGCCCTCCGGGCAGCAGCAAGGGTTCATCCTCCACCGCGACGCCGACCTGCTGATCGTGGCCAAGCCGGCGGGGCTGGTGGTCCACCGCGGCTGGGCCGACGACGAGGTCGCGCTCCTCGACCTCGCGCGCGAGGCGGTGGGAGCCTACGTGTACCCGGTCCACCGCCTCGATCGCGGGGCCAGCGGCGCGCTGGCGTTCGCCCTCGACCCGGCGGGGGCGCGAGCGCTGCAGGAAGTCTGGACCTCGGGACAGGTCGAGAAGCGCTACCTGGCGCTGGTCCGCGGCAACCCGCCGGAGGCCGTGACGATCGATCACCCGATCCCGCGCGCCGAGGACGGGCCGCGCGTGCCGGCGGTGACGGAGGTGACGACGCTGGCCCGCGCGGGCCGCTACGCGCTGGTGGAGGCGCGGCCGCTGACGGGGCGGCTGCACCAGATCCGCCGCCACCTCAAGCACATCAGCTGCCCGCTGATCGGCGACGTGCGCTACGGCAAGGGCGAGCACAACCGGCTGTTCCGCGAGCGCCACGCGCTGCACCGGCTGGCGCTGCACGCCTGGTCGCTGGCGCTGCCGCACCCGCGCTCGGGCGCGCAGGTCCGCGTGGTGGCCCCGCTGCCGCCCGATCTGGCGGGTGCGCTGGCGGGGCTGGGCATCGCGCTGGAGCTCGAGCCCGGCGCAGCGGCGCGGGCGCGAGCGCGGGACGGCGACGGCTGATCCGGCGAGCGTGCCGCGCCGAGCGCCGGCGCTGCCCGCCGGCGGGGTCACGGCGCGGTGCAGACGCCGACGTCGGGTGCTCGACGGGCGCCCGACCCTGCCGCTTGCGCCGTGCTCTGCGACCCGGCCCAGCAGGGCCGCAGGAGGGCGCACAGCCGTCGCCGGGGAGGTCCAGGCGGGCGTCAGGGCGCGGCGGCGGGGACGACGGCGAGTGGCGGTCCCGCAGGTAGGCGAACAGGCTGGCGTCGCCGGCGATCGCCCGCAGCGGGTTGCGGGTGTCGAACGCGACGAGGTCCGCGAGGTCGTCGAAGACGACGCACGTGAGCCCGTCGGCGCACCGCGGCTCGCGGGCCTGGCACGGGCCGTAGACGCCGCGGCACGGCCCCGTCGTCTCCGTCGTGCTCGCGTCGGTGGCATCGAGCGTCGGGCGGCCGCGCCGAGCCGGATGTCGATCGCTCGCGCGCGCTGTCACGATCGCTACGAGCCGCGCCGCGATTCGGAGCGCTTCGCTTGATCTCCGTCACGCCGGGCGCGTCGGTGCGTCGGTGCGCGTGATCGGCTGCATCCTCGCGGACCGGGCGGCTCGGCCGGCGGCGCGGTCCCGACCGCGCAGGTTGATCCACCGCGCACCGCCTGAAGGACTTCCACCGGCCGGCGCTGGCGGCGACCGCGGCCCATGCCATGAAAGTCGTCGTGGCGAAGTCGATTCGAGTCTTCTACGGCAAGGAGCACGGCCTTTTGGGGCGTTCGCGCCTCGACTTCAAGTGGGGCATCAACCCGCCGATCTCGCCGCTGTCGATCGTCCACGTGTCGGCCGCGGAGGCGACCGACTACGGCTCGGCCTACGTCATCGGCCCCCACGGTCAGACGCAGCAGGACTACATCTTCTCGCTCGGCGACGCGGACGTGTGGGTGTCGAACGTGTCGCCGCACTCGGGCGGGGTGGCGTTCATCCTCCACGTCGGCGCGCCGGCGCCGGTCGACGTGGTGGTGACGATCACGGTCGAGGACGGTACGCCCCAGCAATTCCGGGCGCCGTGATCGCGCCGGACCCGCTCGCGGGCGCACCGTCGGATGCGTACACTCGGCGGGCCATGACGACCATGCGAGCCTACGTGATGACGCGCTACGGCGGCCCCGAGGCGGCCGAGCTGCGCGAGGTGCCAGTGCCGGAGCCGGGGGCGGGCGAGCTGCGGATCCGCGTCCACGCGGCGGGCCTCAACCCGGTCGACTACAAGATCCGCGAGGGCCAGCTGCGGGTCATCCGCCGCTATCCGCTGCCGATCGTGATGGGCAACGAACTGGCCGGGGTGGTCGAGGCGTGCGGGCCGGGGGTGAAGCAGTTCGCGCCCGGCGACCGCGTGTTCGCGCGGGTCGACAAGGACGCGCTCGGGGCGTTCGCCGAGTACGCGTGCGTCGCCGAGTCGCTGGTGGCGAGGATGCCGGCGCGGCTCGACTTCGCGACCGCGGCCGCGGTGCCGCTGGCGGGGCTGACGGCCCTGCAGGGGCTGCGCGACGAGCTGCACGCGGGGCCGGGGCAGCGGCTGTTCATCCCCGGCGGGGCCGGCGGGGTCGGCACGTTCGCGCTGCAGCTGGCCAAGCGGTTCGGCGCGGAGGTCGCGACCACGGCGTCGCCGCGCGGCGAGGCGATGGTTCGCCGCCTCGGCGCCGACGTGGTCGTCGATTACACCAGGCAGCCCTTCGAAGCGGTGCTGAAGGACTACGACGGGGCCTTCGACCTGGTCGGCGGCGACACGCTGACGCGCTCGTTCGCGGTGGTGAAGCCGGGCGGGTTGGTGCTGTCGATCGCGGGGGTGCCGGAGCCCGAGACGGCGCGCAAGGACCTCGGGCGCGGGCCCGGGCTGGCGGCGCTGTTCTGGGCGGCGAGCCTGGGGCTGCGCCTGCGCGGCCGCGCCCGCAAGGTCCGCTACCGCTATCTGTTCATGCACCCGAGCGGCCCCGACCTGGCCGACCTCGCGCGCCGGATCGACGACGGCACGCTCGAGGTGGTGGTCGACCGCGTGGTCCCGTTCGCGCAGATCGGCGAGGCGTTCGCGCACCTCGAGGCCGGCCACGCCAAGGGCAAGGTGGTGGTCCGCATGGTCGACTGAGGCGCTTGAATGAGGGGCCCGGAGAGCATGTCGTCCGGGTTCGGACGCGGCGCCGGTCGCCGCCCGGTGGGGGGTACGGCGATCGGCGCGCGGCATGCCGGATGTCGTCATCACCGGCGCTCCACGCGGGATCGGGCGGGCGCGGGCGGGGCGCGGAGCCGCGGTGCGGAGCCGCGGTGCGGAGCCGCGGTGCGGAGCCGCGGTGCGGAGCCGCGGCGCGGAGCCGCGGCGCGGAGACGCGGTGCGGAGTTGCGGTGCGGAGCCGCGGGACCGGGTGCGGACGAGCGCATGTGCAATGGGGCATGCTCTCGAGGTCATGTTCGAACAGACATGACCTCGAGACAATGTCCTTTCAGAGATCGGCGCGCTCGAGCAGGACGGCGCGGGCGTCGACGTTGAGGACCTGGGTGCGGCCGGGGAGCTCGGCCAGCGGGTCGTGCCAGTGCGAGTGGCCGCAGATCACCAGGGTGTCGCGGCCGTCGACGGCGTCGCGCACGTCGGGGTTGCCGAACCGGCGCGGGCCGGCGTCGGGGCCCTCGTGGAGGACGAGCAGGTGCGGGCGCGCGGGCAGGAGGCGGCGGACGGCGGCCACGAACTCGTCGGGGGGGCGGCGGTTGGGCTTGCCGGAGCGGCCGCAGATCCCGCCGACGCCGGCGATCCGCAGGTCGTCGAGCTCGACCTCGCGGCCGTCGAGGAGGTGGACGCCGGGCTCGCGGGCGAAGCGGGCCTGGTCGGTCGGCTTGCCGAACAGGTCGTGGTTGCCGGCGACGCCGGCGACCCAGCGGAAGCGCGCGGCGAAGGCCCGCCAGACGTCGCGGACGTCGCCGGTGGCGCCCAGGCGATCGGCCGCCGGGGCGGCGTAGAGGTCGCCCGCCAGGACGACGCCGGTGAAGGCCGGGTCGGGCACGGCATCGAGCTCGGCCAGGGTGGCGTACTCCTCAGCCAGGGCCTCGCCGAGCAGCCGCAGGGCCCCGCCGGCCTCGTTCAGCGCGGCCCGCCCCTGCAGGTCGGAGGTGACGAGCAGGGCGTCGAGCTGCGCCGGCAATTCGTCGACGCGCGCGCGCAGCAGCGGCAGCTCGCGCGTCTGCGAGCCGCCGCGCGGGGCGGCGTCGAGGTAGGCGAGCACGTGCAGCGGCTCGCGGTCGATCTGCACGATCCGCACCCCGGCAGGGTAACCGCGTCCGCCTCGCTTCACCAGCGCGCCGCCGCGGCCCGCCGGCACAGCGGGGGGTCGTGCGGACCGGCGACCAACTCGGCCGTGGCGACGGCGAGCGCACGAGGGCGCGGTTTCGGTCGCCAGCACGTGGCGATTGGAGTGTCTGTTGCGCCATGTCCTTCGTGACCTGTCTGTTCGTGCTGGCCGTCGTCCTCGCCGCGAGCGGGAGAGCGGGCGGGCCCGCAAACATGTCCGTACGGACATGTGCTTCGTCGCATGGAGCTCGAAGCCGATCCGTTCGTCCGCGCGCCGCTCGCCGGGGCCAGGGCGAGCGGGCTTCGGCGTTCGATGGCGCGATGGACATGTCCTCGGAGACATGCCCGGACCGCCGGCGGACGACGCTCACGGAGCCGCGAGCGGCAGCGCTCGGCGTCGTCATGACATGGCCTCGAGGACGGCCGGCTCGGGCCGCATCGCCGCGGCCCCGCGTCGACCGCGGCGACAGGAGCTCTTGGACATCGGGCTCCTGCAGCGCGCCGCGGTCGTGCGTGCGATTGCGGTGACCTGACCTTTCAGACATCCGATGCGGATCGCGGCGCCGGCGTCACGGCCCGAGCCGGGCGGCGCGCTCGCGCAGCCAGGCGTGCAGCGCCTCCGGCTCGCGCGGGACGAGGCCGAAGGCGAAGCGGTGGACCTCGCCCTCCTCGCGCGTCACGAGCTCGCCGTCGGGGGTGATGTGCGCCAGGCGCGCGAAACCCCGGGTCCGCCACAGCGGGGTGGGGGTCAAGCTCCGAAGGTCCCAGGCCTGCATGAAGTCGCCGACGGCGCCGAACAGCAGGTCGCCGCCGGGCTCGAATTGCAGCGACCAGATGTTGGCGCCGGCGTCGACCTTGCGCACCGCGCCGCTGGCGACGTCGACGAGGAACAGCCGCTCCTCCTCGCTGACGGCGATCTGCGCGCCGTCGTGGGCGAGCTCCACCTGGTGGTAGCCCTCGGCGCGCAGGCTCAGGCCGAGGTCGAGCTGGCGCGTGGCGCCGGTCGTGAGCTCGTGGAGGACGAGCGTCCCGGTGCCCATGCGCAGCGCGACCAGCCAGCGGCCGTCGCCGGACAGCGCCATCGACACCGTCTGCTCCGGATCGCCGGGCGCGGGCACCGGGGTGATCGCGCCGTCGCGGAGCACCTGCACGCCGCGATCCGCGGACATCGCGGCGAGGTCATCGCCGCCGGGGGCGTACATCAGGCCGCGCATCCCCTTGGCGCCGGCGTCGAAGGTGCGCGGGGCGGCGTCGGGATCGGACCACGCGTGGACGGTGCCGCTGACCGTGAGCACGGCGAAGCCGCGGCCGTCGGGCGCGAGGAGGGCCTGGCGGATCGGCCCGGAGACGCCGGCGATCGCCCGCGGCTCCGTCACACCGGGGAGGTAGAGATCGAGGGCGGTGCCGTGGGGCACGAGGGCGCGGCCGGTCTCGTCGACCGCGATCCAGGAGGTCTTCTCACCCGCGGCGAGGCACGTCGTGAGCGGCTGGGCGGCGCCGGTGCGGGTGTCGATCCGCGTGAGCGCGCCGCTCGGCTTGTGCTGCCGGATCATGAATTTGCCGTCCGGCGAGTTGTGATGGGTGGTGTCGGCGAGGCCGCGGTGAAGGTCGACGAGCGTGTGCGCGGGGTCGCGACGCTGCCACACGTCGATCGCGGGGCCGCGGGCGGCGAGGTAGCGGCCGGCGTGATCGAGCTGGCCGCCGTCGCGGGCGGGACCGGGGAGGAAGCGACGCACGACGGCGCCGGTGGCGAGGTCGCCGAGATCGAGCGGGCGACGAGGCTGCTGCTCGCGCGGGGTCTCGAGCGCGTAATGGCGTGCGTCGGCGATCAGGCGATCGAACTGCTGGATGGGGTGCTGCCACTGACAAGCGGCGGCCAGCGGCGGGGCGACGCACACGACCCGGCCGTCGTCGGTGGCGCTCGTGAGGCCGACGAGCCCGCCGAGCCGGGTCGCCCCGAGCACGTCGCTGCGCCACTCCTGCGCGGTCGCGCGGGCGAGGTCCCAGGCGACGAGGCGCGTCGCGCCGTCGCGCTCGCTCCTGCCGAGCAGGGTCCGGCCGTCGCCGACGACGCCGACGAGCTCGCCCAGGGCGCCGAGCGCAGGCGCGCTGCGGGTCTCGCCGGTGGTACGGTCCCAGATCGTGATCGCGTCGGCGCCGAGGCGGCCGCGCGCGAGGAAGCGAGCGTCGGGCGAGACGAGCCCGCGGACGTCTCCGTCGCCGCCGCCGAGCTCGGGGAAGGCATCTTCGACCGGCTGTCCGGTGCGCAGATCGAGGACGACGAGCGGCAGCCCGCGCTGGGCGACGAGCCAGCGCTCGTCGGCGGTGATCATGAGGTCGGCGAGCGGCGACCCGTACTCCGGCGAGGCGGCGCGCCAGGTCTGCCAGGCGCCGTCCTGCAGGTGCCCGCCGACCAGCGAGTCGCCGAGCGCGGCGGCCCACGCCTGTCCGCTCGCGGCGACGACGATCGTGCCGGCGCGCTGGCCGAGGCGGGCGATCCGCTCGCCCGGTCGATCGTCGGCGGTCCAGCGCCAGACGTCGCCAGCCGCGTCCTGGGCGAAGATGGTGCCGCTGTCCGCGGCCGTCGCGACGCCGAGGAGCTCGGCCTCCGGACCGACGAGCGCGGCGTCGGGGAGGCCGCGGGCCAGCGCGGCGAGGGCCAGCGTGCGCACCTCGAGGGCGTCGGCGGGCGCGATCGCATCGAGCTGCGCGAGCGTCCGGATCACGCCCGCGGGATCGCGGTCGAGCAGGCCGCGCGCCTGGGCGAGGAGCTTGGCCACGGCCTGGCGGTCGACCTCGGCGCGGGCGCTGACCACTTCGCGGTCGAGCGCGGCGCGCTGCTCGGCGTCGGCGCGCCGGAGGTGCTCGCCGGCCCACCACGCGCCGCCGGTGAGGCTGACGGCGAGGCCCATCGTCGCCGCGGTCCAGCGCTGCCGCCGGCGCCGCCGGGCCGCGGGATCGCCGGACAGCGCGGCCAGCAGCGCGGTCATCGACGGCCAGCGCCGCTCGGGGTCGGCTCGCAGGCCGCGCAGCAGCGCCTCGCGGACCCACGCCGGCACGTCGCTCGAGCGCGGCGGCGGCGTCACGCGCTCCGAGCTCACCGAGTCCGCGAGCTCGCCGAGGGTCTCGCCGGCGAACGGCCGCTTGCCGTAGAGCGCCTCGTAGAGGGCGACGCAGAAGCTGAACTGATCGCTGCGCGCGTCGCCCTTCTGCCCGGCGAGCTGCTCGGGGGCCATGTACGCGGGCGTGCCGAGGACGGCGCCGGTGCTGGTGAGCGAGCCGGGGCGCTCGGCGAAATTCGCGGCGGTGACGGGCTCGCGGACGTCGGCGGCGCCGTCGATCTGGGCCAGGCCGAAGTCGAGGACGCGGACGCGGCCGTCGCCGCCGAACATGGCGTTGTGGGGCTTGAAGTCGCGGTGGACGATGCCGTGCGCGTGCGCGGCGGCCAGGCCCTCGCCGGCTTGGCGGAACACCTCGAGGACGGCTCGCCAGGGGCGCCGCTCGGCGTCGAGCCAGGCGCGCAAGGTCGGCCCGTCGAGGTGCTCCATGGCGACGAAGATCTCGCGGCCGTCGAGCTCGCCGACCTCGTAGACGTGGACGACGTGGGGGTGCGACAGCCGGGCCAGCGCCCGCGCCTCGCGGAGGGTCCGCGCCACCGCGTCGGCGTTGCCGAGCCGGCTCGGTCGCAACAACTTGAGCGCGAGCTTGCGTTCGAGCCGGCCGTCGTAGGCGGCGTAGACGATGCCCATGCCGCCGGCGCCGAGGCGCCCGAGCAGGCGGTAGCGGCCGAGGTTGACCGGCTCCGGGTCGGTGCCGAACAGCGCGGCGGCGACGGTGCGCTTGGCGCGGACGTGATCCGGCGTGACCAGCACGTCGGGGCGCATGTCCGGCGACAGCAGGGTGTCCTGCGACAGCGAGGGGGCGTCGGCAGAGCCGTCGGAGCGCGTCGCGTCGCCTTCTTCGATCTTCTTCACGAGCTGAGCGAGGTGGTGGAGCATGTCGGCGTGGTTCGAGCCGCGCCGATCCGGATCACGGAAATTTTCACGGTCGTTCGCGCGCGCGCGCGCGGACCGCGGCGGCCCAGCTCTCGAGCCCGCGGAAGGTGCTGAGCGCCAGCTCGGGGGTGGCGGCGAGCCGCTCGATCGCCTCGCGCAGCTGCTCGCGCCCGCGGCGGAGCCGCGACTTCACCGTGCCCTGCGGGATCTCGAGCGCCGCCGCGATCTCGACCACCGAGAACTGCTCCCAGTAGTGCAGCTCGAGCACGACCTGCAGCTCGAGCGCGATCGACCGCAGCGCGGCGAGCAGGAGCCGCTGCTCCTCGCGCTCGACGAGGACCCCCGCGACCGAGGGATCGAGGCCGGCGACCGACTGGCTGCCGAGGTCGACCGGCTCGCTGGCGCGGCGCTTGTAATGGAGGCAGAGCTGGCGGTAGGCGATCGCGAACAGGTAGCTGCGGAAGCTGCCGTCGCCGCGGAAGCGCGGCATGCCCTCGACGCAGGCGAGGAAGGTCTTCTGGATCAGCTCGGTCCCGGCGTCGCCGACCTTGTTGACGAAGAACCGGGCCACGGCCTCGTAGTAGCGCTCGAACAGCCGCTGCCCCGCCGCGCGCTCGCCCCCGCGCCACGCCGCCAGCAGCGCCTCGTCGTCGTCGCTCTCGGGGCCCACGCTCCGGCACTATAGCGCGGGCGTCCGGTCGGCTCCACGTCCCGAGGCGCCGCGCGGCGAGGGGCGGGGGACCCGGCTCGGCTGCCGGGCGGGCGCTCCCCGAGGGCTGCCGGGGCGCTGGGCGGCTTCCGCCGGGACCTCGTACGCGCGGGCCGTCGCGGCGCGAGGCGTCGCGCGTCCGGGCCGACGTCGACGGCTCATCCTATGTCCCGAGGGACATCTGTGGACAATCGCGGCTCGCGGCTCGCGCCGCGCCTGGGGTGGTCGCGAGCGAGCGCGAGGGTCGGATCACATGTCCCGAAGGACACCCCGCGTTCGCGGCCGACCGGGCTTCAGGCGTCGGGTTCGTCGGGCAGGCGAGACAGGGTCGCCAGCGTCTCGTCGGCCCAGGCGAGCACCGCCCGGGCGATGTGTTCGCCGAACGAGAGCGTCACGCCGATGTAGGGATCGACGCCGCCCTCGGCCGTCGTGGTCGCGCGGATCTTCGCGTAGGCGGCGAGGCGCTCCGCGGCCTCTTCGCGGGCCGACGCCACCAGCTTGCGGCAGGCCGCGGCGCCCAGGACCCGGCCGAAGAACAGGCGCAGGAGCAGCCCGTTGCGCGGCGGCGCCGTCCGGATCGGCTGCGAGAGCAGGGCGTGCAGCCGGGCCCGCCCAGACGGCGTCAGCGTGAACATCGAGCTGCCGGCGCGGGGGCCGGGCTGGCGGGCGACGAAGCCCTGCTCCTCGAGGTTGGCGAGGGCCGGATAGATCTGGCCGAAGCTCTCGCTCCAAAAATGGCCCAGCACGTCCCGGATCGCCTCGCGCAGCGCGTAGCCCGACATCGGCTCGACGCTCAGCGCCCCGAGCACCGCCATGTGGGTCTGCTCCTGTCGGCTCACGATTCGACTTCTAGACCAGTCACGGAGCGCCGTCGACGGGCAGCTCGAGGGTCGACCCGGCCGGGCCGCGCAGGACCGTGATCGTGGCGCCGTCCGGGGTGATCGGCGCGAACGTGTCGGCGTCCGCGCCGGCGAGCGACAAGCGGAGCCGGTGCCCGGCCTCGAACCGCGCGGAGGTCGGCAGCAGCGGGATGACGAGGTCCACGAGCTCGCCGGGCGCGTAGTCGCGGGCGTCGGCGCGACGGTAGGAGCGGCCGGTGACGCGCTCGCGGCCGGGCCCCGCGTCGCCCGTGGCGCGGTGCAGGAGACGCAGCTGTCCCTCGGTCACGTACCGCGTCACGCCGTGGTCGTCGACGTCCTCGAGGTAGACGAACACGGCGGCGTCGGCGGCCGAGGAGCGGAGCTGCAGCCGGACGACCGGCGTGCCGGTCACGCGCATGTCGGCGTCCAGCGGCGCGGTCGTCCACGACAGGAGGCCCGGCGCGGCGGCGCGGTCGGGGTAGCGCACCGGGGTGCCGTGCAGGGCGGCCAGCCAGCGGTTCTCGCGGCCGGTGGTCGCCGCGGCGTCGACGACCAGCGTGTCCTCGCCGGGATCGGCGGGGCCGTCGTGCAGCGCGCCGCCGGCGTCGAGGGCGAGGAGCCGGGGCGTCACCGACGACGGCGGCCAGGTGGTCGTGGTGCGCCAGGTGCCGTCGCCCAGGGTGACGTAGCGGAGCTCGCGCGCAGGCGCCGGCGCGCCGCCCAGCTGCTCGGCGAGGAACTGCAGCGCCTGCACGTACTGCGCCTCGATCGCCGGATCGGCCGCCGGCAGCGGGTCGCGCAGCGGGTCGGAGTCGAAGATGCCGCCGTGGGAGTACGCGCCGATCTCGACGATCGCGGGGCCGTCCTCGCTGGCCCACGCGTCGAGGGCGCCGGCCGCGGTGCCTCCGTCCATCCAGCTCGCGGTCAGCAGGGTGGGGACGGCCGCGCGCTCGGCCGCCCAGCGGTACGGGGCGATGTCGTCGAAGCTCTCGCCGCCCGCCGCCAGCGGGTCGTCCTTGAAGGTGACGCCGGCGAGCGCGGCCGCGAGGTCGAGGTTGTCCGCGTGCTCGGCCAGGGCGGCGTCGAGGTCGTCCGGGTCGACCGGCCGCGGCCCGGCGATCTCCGCCTGTCTCTCCGGACAGGTGCGTCCCTCGTGCCGCGCGAGCGCGCAGGCGTCGTTGCGGTCGAGCGCCGCGGTGAATTCGCTCCACGCCCCCATGAACCCGACGTTCGGGATCCCGCCCGGGAACGCCAGCTGCGCGAACGGATCGTGGTCGTAAAACCGGGTGACGACAGCCTTCACGGCCGGGTGCCCGCTCGCCGCGAGCAAGGCCGCGGTGTTGCCCTCGTAGCTGACCCCGAGGCCGACGACCTGTCCGTTCGACCAGGGCTGGTCGACGATCCAGTCGAGCACCGCCGCCCCGTCGTCGCGCTCGTCCGCGTTCCACGGGCCGGTGGAGACGCCGAAGGACGCCCCGGTGCCGCGCGCGTCGACGGCGACGACCGCGAGCCCCTGCGAGACGTAGAGCTGCGCCAGCTGCTCCTCGCGATCGGCCGCGGCGCCGTCGCCGAGGTACTCGGTGGCTCGCCAGTAGCGAGTGAGGCGCAGCAAGGTCGGCACCTGCCCCCGGGCCCCCTCGGGCAGCCAGACGTCCGCCGCCAGCCGCGTGCCGTCGGCGGCGGTCACGTAGACGGAGTGCCGGCCAGGCCCCAGCGGCTCGGGGGCGGAATCGCGCACGCAGCCGGCGAGGCAGGTGGCGGCCAGGAGGGTCGACGGCACGAGCGGGCGCAGGGGCGCCGGATTCTTCGCGCTGAGGCTCATATCTTTTAGATATAATGGCCCAAAGGTATCTGCAAGATATATTCTGGAGATGCGAATTCGCGCATTCCGGCCGTCGCCGGGCGCGCGAAGGCGCGCCGATTCGACGCGCGCATGCCCGAGGAGCACAAGGCCTCCTTGACCGCCTTGCTGCCCCGCATCCCCGCGGCTCCTCGTCGATCGGCGTCGCGTCGACTCGGTCGCCGAGAACCGGGGCGCGGGCCGTCCTTCGGGCGGAGCGCGGGCGCCGGCCCGGCGCTCGACGTCACCGAGCGCCGCAGGCTCGAGGAGTACGCGCGGCCCGACCCGACTCGCGCGAGGCGAGCTTCGCCGACGCGCGACGCCTCGCACGTGTCCCGAGGGACATGTGCATGCAATCGCGGCGAATCAGTGCAGCGGCAGGCGGACGGTGAAGCAGGAGCCGCGGCCCGGCGCGCTGTAGACGGCGATCGTGCCGCCGAGGAGGGTGCAGAGGCCGCGGCACAGGGTCAGCCCGAGGCCGGTGCCGCCGGCGCGGCGGGCCAGGCGGGGGTCGACCTGGCGATACGGCTCGAACAGCTGCGCGCATTGCTCTTCGGTCATGCCGACGCCGGTGTCGGCGACCGAGAGCTGGAACCACGGCGCGCCGCTCGGGTCGGTCTGGCGCGCGGCCGCGATCGTGATCGTGCCGGCGTGGGTGAACTTGGAGGCGTTGCTGACCAGGTTGAAGAGGATCTGGCGCACCAGGGTGGGGTCGGTCTCGACGTCGGCGAGGTCGTCGGCGAGGTCGAGGCAGGCGACGTTGTTGCGCCGGTCCATCAGCGGCTTGAGGAGGTCGGCGGTGTCGCGGATCAGCGCCCCGAGGTCGAAGCGCTCGGTGAGCACCGGCATGAAGCCGGCCTCGACCTTCGACAGGTCGAGGATGTTGTTGATGAGTCCGAGCAGGTGCTCGCCGGCCTGGCGGATCCGGACGATGTCTTCGCGCACCGCGCCCGCGCCCTCCTCCTCCTCGAGGACGTCGTGGACGAGGTCGGCGTAGCCGAGGATCGCGTTCAGGGGGGTCCGCAGCTCGTGGCTCATGCTGGCCAGGAAGGCGCTCTTGGCCCGGCTGGCGCCCTCGGCGGCGTCGCGCGCGTGGGCCACCGCCTCGTCGGCGCGCAGGCGCGCGAGCACGCGGCCGATCTCGGCGCCGATGGTCGCCATCGCCAGCATCAACGCGGTCGCGGTGCCCTCGCCGGCGGTGCCGAAGAACTCGACGACGGCGATCACGTGGCCGCCGACGACCACCGGCAGGGCCGCGCCGCCGCGCAGGCCGAGCCCGGCGGCGCGCTCGATCCACGGCGCGTCGAGGCGGGCCCGCAGATCGGGCGCCCACACCGGCTTGCCGCCGCGCAGGGCGTCGAGGCCGAGCGCGGTCGGCTCGCCGTCGACGAGCAGGCGGGTGAACTCGGCGGCGAGGCGGTCGGCGACGTGCCAGCGGCTGGTGCCGCCGCTCGCGGGGGTCAGGCGCGCGAGCGACCAGCCCGAGGCCGAGCAGACCTTGTGCATGCAGATCCGGTAGACGTCGGCCTCGGTGTGGGCCTCGTTGGCCGCGATCGTGATGCTCGAGATCATCGCCAGCAGCGCGTTCTTCTGCAGGACCTCGCGCGTGCTGACCTTGTGGACCCGCTCGAGGTTGGCGATCCGCTGCTCGGTGCGGTCGACGTCGACCCGCAGCTCGGCGAGCTCGCGCTCGGCCTGGCGGGCCCGGTTGGCCGACCGCCGCAGGTCGCGGGCGCTGCCCTGCAGGCGCGCCAGCAGGACGCGGGCGGCTCCGGTATGTACTTTGGGACATGTCCCGCAGCGCTCGACGTGATCGATCAGCTCGTCGTCACCGAGCTCCGGCAGGTCGGCGCGCTCGAACACGCATTCACAGTCGGTCATGGCCTTCAACCCTCGATGACGACGGCGGTGAAGGTGGCGTCGTGCTGCTCGGTCTGGCCGGCCACCGGCGCCAGCTCGCCGTAGGTGTAGAAGCCGACGCGGGTGAGGTCGGGCGAGAGGCGCGAATAGGCGGCGGCGACCTCTTCCTTGTAGCGGGCGCCGAGGACCATCTTGCGCGAGAAGCAGTCGAACACCAGCGCGATCCGGCCGCCCGGCAGGGCGCGGCCGAGCTCCGCCGCGGCCTCGGAGGCGCTGCGGATCAGGTCGTCCTTGGTGGCGCGGAGCATCCGGATCTCGGCGCCCTCGGGGACCTCGCGGGTGCACCGGAGGCCGCCGCGGACCTCGTCGACGCCGCACACGGCCCGGACGACCTGGACCCCGTCGTCGCCGTCCCACGGCCGGTCCGGCAGGCCGACGATGCCGAGCGGGAACTCGATGCCGGCGGTCCTGAGGTCGCGCCCCTGGGCCCCGAGGTACTCGCGATAGAGGTTGACCGCGGGCTGGCCGTCGAGCTCGAGCACGAGGCGGTCGCGCTCGACGCGAGTGCAGCGGCGGGTCGCTCCGATCGGCTCCCAGCCGCCGCGCGCCACGGTGGCGTGACGCACGGGGCCCGCGAGGGCGAGGCCGACGACGGCGCCCTCGAGGACGTCGCGGCCGCAAAACTGGCGCGTGTGCTCGAAGCGGGCGTCGTCGGCCGCGAGGCCGCCGACGATCGGAAACTCGGGGCCGAGCACCGATTGTGCGCCCCGCAATACGGCCGCGCCGTCGAGCCGCACGCCGTCGGCGAGCAGCAGCAGCAGCGAGGCCTCCCGCTCGCGCGTCTGCTCGCCCAGCGCCCGCCCGACGGCGAAGCTGTCGCCGCTGGCCCGCGTGGCGTAGAGGGCGTGGGCGTCGAGGTCGCGCGTGCGCACGCCGAGCGCGGTCGCCGAGCCGCTGACGGCGCATTCGTTCCCGATCTCGGCGAAGCTGGTACAGCCGACCAATTGCACGCGCGGGGCGAGGCGGCGGTGGAGGCCGGCGAGCAGGCGGTGCGGGTCGTAGGTGGGGGCGGCGAATAGGAGGACGACGTCGGGCGAGGCTCCGAGCGTGTCATTCAATTCGGCCGCGAGGTCGCGACCGGCCTGAAAAGGATCGTCGTGGGTGATCGATGCGGTCGTCGCGGTGAGCATAAAAGCGGGACCGTCGCCGAAGGTAACGCAGGGTTGCCAGGGCGCACGCACAAGGGCCGCCGGGGGCCCCAAAAAGCCCACACGCGGAGGATCGTCAGTCGGTCGCGCGCCGGTCCGCAGGCTGCACCGCCGGGTCGAGCGTCACGACCCATACGCCACGAACCCGTGCGAGGTCGACCAGGCCGTCGTCGCCGGCCGGGCCTGCGCCGAGGTGGAGCTCACTGCCCCCGCCCTCGCGGTCGAGCTCGACGCCGATCAGAACGCCGTGACCGGTGGCGGCGATATGGACCGAGAGCGCCTGAAACGGGCAGCGCCCGCGCCCGCGGCCGGCGGGCACGAGGCGCGCGAAGCTGTGACCCCACGGCGCGAGCAGCTGGCCGTAGACGCGCGCGAACCCGGGGATGAGCACGCTCTGAAACAGGAAGTAGGCGCGCAAATTTTCGGTGCTGTAGACCTGGACCCGCGCCACGCCGAGCGCGGCGTAGCGCTGGCGGAGACGATGCGCGAGCTCGGCGTCGACGAACTCGGCGACGATCCGCAGGTGCGGCGCGGCGGGCTCGCTGCGCGTGAGCAATGCGTCGAGCGTCATGAGGGTCTGGGCCCCGCGGGCGTCGCTGTCCTGGCCGGCGCTCGAGAGGATGTAGACGAGGTCGAATTGCGAGACGTGACCGAAGCCGCCGGGCAGCTCGACGAATTGCAGCGGCGAGGTGGTGTCGCCGACGACGATCTGGACCCGGCCGATCGGGGCGCCGCCGTCGCGCGGCTCGTAATGGTGCGAGAAGTCGCCGTCGGGCCGCGGGGCCAGGGCGCCGTGGTACCCGCGCAAGAGGTTCCTCTGGACCATGTCCCGATGGACATGGATGCGATCGAGGGCGGCCCGCCGCTCGGCCTCGGTCGGCACGAGCACGAGGATCTCGGCGGCCGGCTCGGCCAGGATCAGCGCCTCGCACAGGGCGATGGTGACCGGCCGGAAGCCGCACACGAGCACCTTCCGCAGCGGCAGGTGCGGCTCGCGCACGAACTCGGGGGCGCCCGCGGCGGCCCGCCGCGCGGCGGCCTCCTGGTCTTCGGACCAGCCGACGGGCTCGGGCTCGCGCCGCAGCGCCTCCGAGAACTCGCGCACGTGCGAGAAGCTCGGGGCCAGGGCGATGAAGCCGTTGCAGGTGGGGGCGACGGCCCCGGCCGGCCGGGGGTCGCCGCCGATGACGACGCCGAGGTCGGGCATGCCGAGCTCGTCGACCTCCTCGTACAGGAGGCCGATCGGGACCAGCCGCTGCCGCGGCGGCAACGTCCGCGCCCGCCGCGTCAGCCGCTGCATCGCCTCCTGCGGGTCGGCGGGCAGCTGCGGCGGGGTCTCGCAGTTGTAGCTGAGCTCGGGCAGGTCGAAGAAGCAGGTGTAGATCTCGTGGCCGGTGCAGGTCAAAAGCTCGGCGAGCAGCGGACCGATGCCGGCGGTGCGGCCGACGCAGGCGAGGAACAGGGCGATCATGCGGTCGACGACGACGATGAAGGCCCGCAGCTCGCCGCCGCCCGAGGCCAGCGCGGCCCAGGCGGCCGGGACGTTGCGCTCGTCGAGGATCTCGGCGATGAGCAGCTTGCCGCGCCCGCGCTGGTGGGTGAGGTGGCCGTCGGTGACGCGACCTGTCCGTTTGGACCTGTTCTTTTGCGCCTGTATGTTCGAACCGGTGACGGCGCCCTCCTCCGGGTCGGCGGGGCTCGGGTCCCGCAGGCCCTCGACGATCGCCAGCGAGGCGCGGATCGTCTCGGCGTCGGGCTCGGCGGCGGCGGTGTCGGCCAGCAGGACGACCCGCTGGGCCACGGCGATGTCGGCGCGGTGCATGAACGCCTCGTCGGTGGCGCTGCCGTGGCGGTAGACGATCCGCGCCAGCTCGCTGCGGCGCAGGAAGTCGGGCCGCTCGGGGCTGGTGCCGACGACGACGTAGCGCGGGCCGAGCAGCGCCCGCCGCAGGTTGTCGAGCAGGAGCGAGAACCACCAGCGCGACAGCGGCCGCACGTCCTGCGGCAGGAGCTTCTGGTAGTACCGCATCAGCTCCTCGAGCAGCTGGCGGGTGGCGGCGGTGATGTTGACGATCACCGTGTGCCCGTGCAGCCCGGGCGGCCTGAGCTGGCTCAGCTCCATCATCTCGCGCACGACGTCGCTGCCGAGGCCGATAAGGAAGCTGACGAGGAACAGGCCGGCGACGGTCAGCCACAGGCTGACGAAGACGACGCCGGTGGCCGTGGGCGCGGTCATCATGTTGCCGGGGTCCTGGATCTGCCGGAACGCCCACCACAGCTTGGTGAAGAAGTCGCGGTCGTCGCGGTCGACCTGGCCGTCCTCGTCGTAGTCGACGCCGCGGTCGTCGAACTCGCTCTGCTGCAAGAACAGCGCGCCGGCGAACGACAGCAGGCCGACGACCATCGCCATGACGACGACCTGCCGCGCCCGCTCGCGCCGCAACATGACGGTCCGCAGGTCCCGCATCAGCGGGGCCCAGTAGCCGAGCAAGACGACGAATCGCAGCAGGCGGAGGCTCCGCATCCACGGCGAGGCCCGCGGGTCGATCGGCAGGAAGCTGACGAGGGCGACGAAATCGAGGGCCAGCAGCGCGAGCGCCCCGAGCCGCGGCCAGCGCCAGCCCCGCTGCCGCGGGTCGTCGTCGGTCTCGCGCCGCAGCGCCAGCAGCAGCCGCAGCGAGAACTCGAGCGCGAACAGCCCCAGCAGGAACGGCTCGTACTGCTTGACCCACGGCTCGGGGATCAGGCTGAAGATGATCGCGGCGCTGAGCAGCAGCCTCACGCCGGCGCTGCCCAGGATCCGGCCGAGCCGCGTCAGCGCGGCGGAGGTCCTGTCCGGCACGCGGAGAAAGATAACCGAGGGGCTGGCCGAAGGGGCGGTCCCGCGCGACACTGAGGACATGTGCGGCCGCTACACGCTGACGACCCCCGACCTCGAGGCGCTCGCGCGCGTGGTGCAGGCGGAGATCTCGCCCCAGCTGCGCGCCGAGTACCGCCCGCGCTACAACATCGCGCCGACGCAGCCGACGACGATCGTGTGCGAGGAGCCCGAGGAGGGCCGTCGCCTCGAGCTCGGCGTGTGGGGCCTCCACCTCGCGGGAGGGCGACCCGGCGCGCAGATCAACGTGCGCGCGGAGACGGCCGCGACGGCGCCGAGCTCGCGCGAGGTGTTCGCGCGCGGCCGCTGCGGGGTGCTGGCCGACGGGTTCTACGAGTGGTCGGGCCCGAAGGAGCACCGCCGGCCGCACTGGTTCCACACGCCCGGCGGGCGCCTGATCGTGTTCGCCGGCATCTACAAGGACGTCCGCGACGAGGAGACCGGCGAGGTGAAGCGCCACTTCGCGATCCTCACCACCGGGGCCAATCACACCGTCGGCCGCCACCACGACCGCATGCCGGCGATCGTGCCGCGCGGGCAGCTCGGCCGCTGGCTGGCCCCGCTGCCGCGCACGACGAACATGGCCGAAAGGACAGCTCTGGCGCACCTGCTGGGCCCGGCGCCCGACGACATGCTGGTCGACACGCCCGTGTCGACCAGGGTCAACAGCCCGCGCTTCGACGAGCCGGCGTGCCTCGAGCCCGAGCCGACGCTGATCGACGAGGTCAGCGAGCCGCCGCGCCGGCGAACGAAGTGAAGCCCGGAAGGCCCGGGGGCTGCGCGCCGGTCAGCAGCGGGCCGCCGTCGCGCAGGCCCGGCGCGCGCAGGCTGCGAGCCTGGGTGTCGGCTTCGGGGAGCGGCGCGACCCACAGGCCGAGGTCCGGGCCCTCGGCGTCGAGGTAGTAGACGCCGTGCTCGGGGACGTACGCGAACCCGTAGACGACGTCCTCGGCGAGGGTGGTGTAGACGTCGGTGGCGGGATCGACGACGGCGATGCGGACGAACGCGTCCTCGCTGTTCTCGAGCGAGGTGACGATCCGGCCGTCCTCGAGCTCGTGGAAGGGCACGCCGAGGGTGGGCAGCAGCTCGGTCCAGGCGCCGGTGGTGCGATCGATGCGCCACCAGCTGCCGCGATTGAAGCTGTTTTGATCGTTGCGGAGGTAGTACCAATCGTCGCCGTCGATCATTGGCAGGCGGATGAATTCGTAGGTGGACGGCTGGCGGTACCACTCGAACAGCTCGCCGTCGCGCGGGTTCCACAGCGCGGCGACGGTCTCGTCCGGGTCGGACGGCATCCGCAGCCAGAAGCCGTGGGTCGAGCCCGTGAGCACCTCGGTGTGCGCGGGCACTTCGAGCGCCTCGCCGGTGGCGGCGTCGTGGACGGCCACGAGGGTGCCGTCGGGGCCGACGAGGCCGAGCCAGTCGTCGTCGACCCAGTGCCAGGTGCCGGTGAGGCGTTGCGTAAAGTCGAGGCGACCCCACGAGGCCGCGGTGTGGGCATTGGCGGTGAGCTCGGTATCGACGCCGGTGGCCAGGTCGCGCACGAAGGTCGATTCGACCTCGCCGTCGCCGAGCTGCTGCCACACGAGGCGCGCGCCGCCGGGCGCCCGCTGGGCGTGACGCACCTGCTCGATGACGGCGATTTCGTCGCCCTGCAGGTCGTAGACCCGCAGCTCGCCGGCGTCGGTGAGGGTGAAAACCGGGCCGGCGCCGGCCGGCTCGCCCGCGAACGGATCGGAGAAGCCGATGTCGACGAACTCGCCGGGCAAGCGCTCGAGCTCGTCGCCCGGCTCGCCGCCGAGGCGCCACAGCGTCAACGGCTGCGCCCCCACGCCGGCGGCGGACGGGACCCAGCTGGAGTCGCGCCCGGGGGTGGTGGTGAAGTACATCGCGTGGGCGCCCCGGCTCCAGCCCATGAGGTCGTGGTCGGAGATCCGGCCGACCTCGACCGGGTCGTCGAGGCCCTCGACCTCGAGGCGATCGAGCTGGACGATGGCTCCGTCGCGCTCGCGGAAACCGAAGGCGACGCGGCCGAGGTCGTCGGTGCCGCTCAACATGAAGCGATCGACGAGGTCGGCGGTGGGGTCGACGGGGGCGACCTCGTCGCCGCACAGATCGGCGGCGTACATCCGCCACGTCGGAATGTCGGCACCCCAGCGGAAATACACAGTGTCCCCTGCGACGAACAGATCCTGGAGATGACCGTTGAGCGCGGGGGCCTGGTCGGCGGGCGAGGCCCACAGGCGGGTCGGCGCGTCGGCCGGGCAAACGGCCGATTCGGGCCCGTCGGCCGTATCGTCGCCGCAGGCGGGAGCGAGGAAGAGCAGGACGCTGGCAGACGACAGGACTCGAGCAGAGGACGACACGTCGGAAGCCTGAGCGAGCGAATGGATGCGGTCAAGGACATTGCATCGTTGGGCGATCGCACTGCGCCGGTGGGCGCAGAGGCGGGAATAGACGCCCGCGGCGATGGTTGAGTGAGCGGCGCGCGGGACGTGCATCGGAGGTCCGCGACGCGCGGCCGCTCGGTCCGCGGCGACGCGGGGCGAGGACACGGGTTTTGGTGACAGGACGCGGCGCGTGCGGGCACCCGGGCGCGCGTGGCCATGGCGAGGTCGGGAATCACAGGCCGGGCGACGAGCTCGCAAAGGGGCGCCCGGGCTTGCGGTCGGGGGCCGCAGTGCCGAAGCGGGCGACGAGGTCACGCGAAGTTGCACGGGCTCGTGGTCGAGGAGGCAGGAATCACGGGTCGGGCGGGCGCGCCAGCGATCGGGCTCGTCGGGGCGAGGGTGGGAGGGGGGAATCACAGGTCGGCGCGCGGGCGCGAGCGACGGGCGGCCCGCAGTTCGCGGGTGGCGCGGGGAATCACATGTCTTTGAAAACATGTCCCGAGGTGCGGGGGCCCGGGGCACGACTGCGAGATCGGCGGGCTCCTCGCCGCGTTGGCGGCACGACATGCCGCGCACCAGCATGCTCCTCCGCGCCCTCGCCCTCGCGCTGCCCTTCTGCGGGGCGGCCTTGACCCCGCCGGCCATCACGCTGAGCACCTGCGGCGAGCAGGTCGAGCGGATGCGCCGGAGCTTCGCCGACCTGGAGGCGCGGCTGGGCAGCCCGCACGTACAGCGCGAGGACTGGCCGCTGCCGGTCTCATCCGCGGGAGCGCCGATGTTCGGGGCGAAGCCGGGCCCGATCCTCTACGGGCCCAGCTCGGACCACGAGTGGCCCGAGCTGGCGCGAGCGGTGGCGGCGCTCGAGGACGAGCGCGAGCTGTGGCGCGGCTGGGGTCAGGCGCGCGCGCCCGAGCCGGTCTATCTGGCGCTGCGCAGCGACGTGCGGCTCGACAAGCACTGGCCGGCGCTGCAGCGGCTCGCGAGTGAGTGGGAGCTGCGGCTGGTGGTCGCCTCGCCCGAGCCGGCGCTGCCGCGGCCGATCGCGCCGGGGTGGGTGCGCGAGGCGGTGGCGGGGCGCACGCTGACGGCGCAGGCGGGCTTCGATCGCTTCGAGGAGCTGCGCGACGTGTGGGCGACGGCGGATACCTGTCCGGCGACCGTCCACGTCGACACGCAATTCGGGTTCGGGCCGCGGCAGATGATGCGACTGTGGGCCGAGCGGGCCGAGGTGTGTCGCTGCTTCTCGATCGACGAGGAGGCGCTGGTCGCCGTGGCCTGGCGAGCGTTCGCGCCGCAAGGCTCGCCCCAGCGGTGGTTGCCGCTGAAGATCGCGGTGACCGAGGAGGCCCGGCACCGGGCCGAGCGCGAGTACGGGGCCGACTCGGTGCATTCGCCGGATCCGACGGCGATGCTGCTGCCGGGCGCGGCGACGGTCGAACGACTGCTCGCCCTGCTCACCGCCGACCGCTCGCCGACCATTCACTTCGGCGCGCCGAACCGCGGGCCGCTGTTCGATCCGCTGTTCGATTACACCGCGTGGGCCAACGGCAAGTCGGGACGCGGGCGGTGAGGCGGTCGGCGGTCGGGTTCGGACGCGGCGCTCCGGCGAGTCGCAAGCCGGGGGCGTCGGGCGAGCCGTGAGCGTCCATCGCTTCGAGCTCCCCGGCGGGCGAAACGGACGAGGTCGGCAGGGCTTGCCATCGCTTCGGCTCCGCGAGTCCGCCGCGGCTGCGAGTCACTCGGGGGGTGCGCGAAAATGGCGCGACCCCGGGCCAAGCGGGTCGCTTCGAGCTCCCGCGCGCCGACGCGGGGGCGGCCGTTCTGGCCTGCGCGGGCCCGCCGCAGTTGCGAGGCACTCGGGTATGCGCGAAGATGGCGGCGATGGTACGACCCCTGTGCAAGCTCGTGATCGCGGCGCAATGGGTCACGGCCGCATGCGTGGCGCGGGCGCCCGGCGAGACGACCGCGGGCGACGGGAGCGAGGCGACGGGCCCTGCGTCGACGACCGGCGATTCGCCGGGCGGCACGACGGGCCCCGCGTCGACCAGTGGCGAGCCGCCGGACCCGACGACGGAGGCCGCGAGCTCGAGCGGGGCGTCGACGAGGGGAGCCGGAGAATGTGCCCTGATCGTGGGGCCCCACGACGAGCCGCCGGAGGCCGATCCCGACGGTTGCTTCGCGGTCACGGACGAGGCCGGCTGCGCGGCCAAGGGGGACGCCTGTATGGCGCTGTTCGGCGTCCCGGCCGAGTGCGCTGATTCGCAGTGGTGTCGGCCCGACGCGGACGCGGCGACCTTCCTCGCCTGCCGGCCGTTCACGATCTGCAAACCATCGGGGCGGGTCGTGTGCGTCGCCACGGACGGGGGGACGCGGGCGTTCTACACCACGGGCTGCATGCCGGTGGGATTCGGGCCGTGCGAACCGGGGTTCGATTCGCCGGACTCGGGGCCGCCGCCGACGTGTGAATGAGACGTGAGCCGCGGGGGCGAGCGCGTGAAATGTGGGCAGTCGCGGCGCGCGGGGGGCCGCGCGCCGCGACTGTTCAGTTGTACTCGGTGCCGCCGCTGCGGAGCAGGTACTTCTCGGACACGCTCTTGAGCTGGACGCGGCCGAGCTCGGGGTGACGGCGCTCGAGCTGCGGGCGGATGACGATGCCCTCGCGGACGTGGAGGGCCTGGCCCGACACGGTCTCGCGGCCGTCGGTGTGTTCGGCCATCACGGCGCGGCTGAACGGGCCGCGGTAGAGCACGGGCACGCGCGGCAGCTCGAGGGCGGCGCAGGCGGCCTGCAGGTCGGCGTCGGACAGGAACCCGCCCTGGCCGTACCAGCCGGTGTAGATGTCGAACACGCGGAACCCGAGGTTGCGGTCCTGGTCGGTCCTGGAGCCGTAGGACAGGTCCTGCACGCCGGCGCCGAACACCTCGCCGAGCACGAACACCGGGCGACCGGCGGCCAGCTCGTCGGCGAACACCTTCGCGGCCCGGGCCTCGAAGTCGAGGTGGCGAGCGACGCGGAGGTAGAGGTTGTGAGCGTTCTCGGCGGCCGTCGGGGTGAAGGCGAGGCCCTTGGCGGCGAGGCCCTTGCTGCTGACGATCAGCGGGCCGTGCTCGCCGGCGGCGTCGTTCGGCACGAGGCCGAGCTGGCACCACGTGCCGTGGATCTTCTCGGTGAAGACGACGGGCTCGCCCTCGACGAGGACGTCGGGGAAGGCCTTGACGTTCTCGACGTCGTACTTGACGCAGCGATCGGGGCCGGCGCCGTAGACGTGGCCGTTCATGTGCGACGGTACGACCGGCTCGTATTTGACGATGCCGAGCTCGGCGGTGACGTCCTGGCCCTCCGACCAGCCGGGCCGCGCGGGATAGACGAGGCCCTGCGACAGCACGCCGCGCAGCTTGATCGCCTTGACGCGGTTCATGTCCTTGCCCGACAGGCGCCCCCGCAGGCCGAGCTCGTCGAGCAGCGGGTCGGGGACGATGGCCTGCTCCGGGATGTATGCGACGAGGTCTCCGCTGACGAACTGGCCCTTGCGGACGATCGAGCGGTAGTCGCCGACGCGGGCGATCTCGAGGGCGTCGGCGTTCTCGTGCGGCTCGATGGCCACACGCACGACGTGGACGGCGAAGCTGGACATGATTGCACCTGTGCTTTCGTGACTGGGTCCTGGCAAATGCGCGGACACGGCGATACCCGACGTGCCCGCCGACGCGGCCGCCTCACAGGACGGTCGCATCGGAGATTGTTACGAGCCGCGACGGCCCGGAGACAAAATCAACGTACTGTCGCCGGTGCCGCCGGATACGCTCCTGGCACGCACGCGGCGGCCGATACGGCCGGAGCGTACGAGGAGGCGCAAACCAGAGGACGGGCGTCGAGCGACATGGAGACCCAGGGAGGGCGAGAGTAGGCGAGATCAGGCCCCGCTGTCAATACGCCAGGATCGCGCGACCGTCGATTGCCGCCGCGGCGCGAACTCGAACCCGAAGGTCCGCGGACGTCGGCGTAATGGCGGGACCCGAGCGGCCGGGTCGACGGGATGGTCTTTGCGACAGGTCGATTCGCGCCGGGTCCGGGCTGACAGCGCGTGCTGAGCTCCGACCGGCCGAGATGCCGCGAGCGACGGCCCGGCGCGGCCTCGCGTCGGGGGCTCGCGGCGAGTGGCCGGGCCCGGGAGACATGCCCTTTACGACATGCTCGATCGCGGCGCCGCGGTGCCACCATTCTTCGTCGAATCACAGCAGTTCGACGCAGCCGTCGGGGCCGGGGCGGCCGAGGCCGGGGGCGAGGGCGGCGGCGGTGACCGTCGGGACCACCAGCAGGGCGTCGAAGGCGGCGGACAGCGACTTGTAGGGGTCGTTGTAGCGGGCGGCGTCGGCGGGATCGTAGGCGCCCTCGATGGCGCGGATGGCCGGCTTGCCGCCGAGGCTGCGCTGCAGGCCCTTGCTGCGCAGGAGGTCGGGGACGGCCAGCAGCGCGGGGCCGGCGAGGCCGGCGAACACGCCGTCGAAGCTGCCCGAAGGGGCAGGTGGCAGATCGATCGGGCACAGGCGGCCGTCGGTCCGCTCGAGCACGGCGCGGCCGCGGACGAACAGGCCGCCGACGGCGACGTAGCCGCGGCCGTGCCACTGCCGCAGGTACTCGCCGAGCGAGGGCGCGGCGCCGGGCACGTCGGCGGCGGTCCGCCGGTTCTCGCCCCAAAAGAACAGCTTGTTGTCGGCGCCGCCGAGCTGCAGCGCGAGGTCGAGGTTGCGCGCGCGGTGGAACTCGGGGGCGTCGAAGGCCCAGCTCTCGGCCTGGTCGAGCAGCTGCACGGCCGCCTCGGCCTGCATGCGCGCGCGCGCGTAGGCGGAGGCGGAGCTGCGCTCGACGTAGGCCGGCCGCTGCTCGTCGAGGCGCTTGAGCAGGGCGGCCAGGCCGGGGCCGTCGCCGCCGCGGAGGATCGCGGTGGCCCGCGCGGCGTGCTCGGGATCGACGGCCTGGAGGTACGCGAGGTAGCCACGCGCGACGGCGTCGAGCTCGCCCGGGTCGGTGCCGTGGACGTGCAACATGACCTTCGGGCCAGCCGCGTTGTAGGTCCGCACCGCGGCGATGAAGTCGCGCAATTCGGCGGTGCGCAGGGCGGGCTCGTCGAGGTCGAGGAGGATGGCGTCGAGCGCGTCGAGGTCGGGCTCGCCGGCGGCGGTGACCCAGGCGTCGAGGGCGAAGCCGGCGTGAATGCTGACGTCGAGCGCGAGGCCGGTGACGCCGTGGTCGCGGACGAGGGCGAGGAAGAGGTCGCGGGCGAGGACCACGAACTCGTGCCCGCCCGCGAGCGGGCGCCCGAGGCCGATGACGCGCGCCTCGGCGAAGCGAGCGGCCAGCGGCGCGAGGACGGCGGCGGCGATCGGTTCGCCGGGCTCGAGCGCGCCGCGAGCCGCGAGGGCGTCGAGCTCGACGCGAGCCTCGGCGCGCAGACTACGGTTGCCGGCGCAGGCCGAGGCGAGGAGAAGGAGGGCGAGGGAGATCGGGCGCACGCCCCGCGAAGTTATCACGCCCCGGCGATCGCGGCCCGCATCTTGCGCGCTGCGCCGAGAATCGCCGTCGGCGAGTCGACGGCCGGGCCCGATGCGATGTCACGGGCGGCTCGGCAGGACAGTGACAGGGACGCGAGCGACGCCGCAGTATCGCCGCAGGGCGGGGAGGATTGGCCGATCGCGACGACACGCGCAGGGAGATCCGTCAGCCCCCATACGCACGCGCCGTCGACCCGCGCGGTTGACGATCGGGCCCGGACGTGTACCATGCCGGCGATGCGACTCTTACGAATGGTGGTCCTGGTGAGCCTGGCCCTGGCGAGCATGGGCGAGGGCGAGGCGAAGGCGTGCTCCTGCCTGCGGCAGGACTTCGGCGGCGGCAAGCTCTACGTCGGCGCCGGCGGCTCGGTGCCCGCCGACGCGGAGGGCTTCGCCTGGACCGGCGGCGAGAAGCTGACCAGCGCGAAGGGCCGCGTGACGGTGGTGCGCGTCGACGGCAAGAAGAAGGTGCCGGTCAAGTACACGATCGTCGAGAAGGGGCCGCTCGAGGTGATCGTCCCGGCGGCGAAGTTCAAGCCGGGCCAGGTCTACGAAGTGACGGTACGCGAGGGGCCGCAGGCGGCCGAGACCCGCAAGAACCTCGATCCGGGCGCGACCAATGTGCCGCCGCCGGAGACGACGACGACGGTGACGATCGCGGCCGGGCCGCTGACCCTGCCGCAGGCGACGCTGACCGCGTCGGCGCCGGCGCAGGAGAAGATCAGCGTGGCCCACCCCGCGAGCTGCAGCGCGGAGATCGAGGCGGCCACGGCGGCCCTCAAGGTCGAGCTGCCGGCCGAGGCCGAGCCGCTGCGCGAGTACCTGGTCTACGAGACCCGCGTCGACGGGGCGGTGTGGAACGCCAGCAGCGGCCTGTGCAACCACGTCGATCCGGGCCGCACGTGGACCGGCGAGGCCGGCACCGACAAGCTGTTCGTCGCCTGCGAGCAGCCCGACGCGCTGAAGCCCGGCCGCCACAAGGTCGAGGTCGAGGTCGCCTCGCCCGACCGCGCCAAGGTGATCACGACGCCCGCGGTCGAGCTCGAGCTGGCCTGCGCCGCGGCGCCGCCCCCCGCCGCGGAGCCGTCCACGCCGGCGCCGGCGCCCTCCGAGCCGCAAGAGCCGCCGCCGGTCGCCAAGAAGGGCTGCAGCGTCGGTGATCCCGGCTCGTTCGCGTGGGTGCTCGGGGTCGGCCTGCTGTTCGCGCGCCGCCGCCGGCGCGCTGGCTGAAAGGGCATGTGCGCCAGGACATGTCCGAGGCGACATGTCCCCGAGCGCGGGCAGGTGGGCGCGAGCCGCGCCAGGTGGCGCCTGTCCTCGGGGCCATGCCCCGAGCGGCAGGTGCCACATGCTGCGAACAGGCCGCGCCCGCGGGCGCGGCTTGGGAGATGCGGTCGGCAGCGCCTGCCCTCGGGTCCAGGGGCACGGGCCTGGGAGCCGCGGTCCCCTTGCGAGCATGCGCGCGCGTGCGGGTTCGCGCGCGAGCCGGTCATGACAGCGGCCGGCCGAGCCGGTATCGTGGCGCGGCGCCATGATCGTGCCGTCGCTGCTCCTCGCCGTCGCGCTCGCTTCGCCCGCGGAGGTGCGCGCCGACGAGGGGGCCGGGCCTGCGACGCCGGCGGCGGTGGACGGCACCGAGGCTTCGTCCGCGCCGACGACGACGCCGGCCGATCCGGCGGCGACCGGCGCGGTGGTGCCGGCCCCGACGACCGCGCCCGCGCAGCCGGCCCGGGCGAAGACGGGGCGCGGGCTGCTGATCGCCGGTGGGGTCCTCACCGGGCTCGGGGTGGTCGGGCGGATCGGGCTCGAGGTGTTCTGGTCGACGGCGGCGCAGATCGTGCCGACCGACCCGTTCGCCCGCTGGAGCGCCGCGAACCTGGTGTTCGTGACCAACTGGAACAACCTGATGTTCTTCGGGCCAGGTCTCGGGCTCTTGACCGCGGGGGCCTACCGCCGCGGCGGTCACGAGGCGAGCCTCGGCAAGGTCCGCGACGCCCGGCGCATGCGCCGGGTCGGGATCGGGCTGCTGTCCGGCGGCCTCGGCCTGTGGGCGCTGTCGCGGGCGCTGTTCTTGCCGATCGCCGAGGCGTGCCCGAGCAACCGCTGCGCCTACACGACGCTCGAGACGACGTTCTGGATCGGGGCCGGGGCGATCTTCGCCGGCGCGGCGCACCTGGCCTATGGGACAGGTTACTCGCGGGCCGCGGCGAAGGTCCAGGTGGCGCCGAGCCTGGGGCCGGGCTACGCCGGGCTGGGGCTGGCCGGCCGATTCTGACGGAGGACCGACGATGCACGCGCACCGCCTCACGCTCGCCGCTCTGATGGTCCTCGCGCCGGCCTGCGCCGACGACGAGATCCCCGAAGACCTCGGCTCGCGACCCGAGGACGAGGTGATGCTGGTCGACAGCCCGATCCTGCAGCACCTGGCGGCGGCGCTCGAGGACGGGGCGACGCTGCGCGCGAGCGACCTGTACTTCGCCGAGCGGCTGCGCTTCACCGCGGCGCCCGATCCGTCGGCGCTGCTGGCGGCGCAGGCGAGCGAGCACGCCGCGTTGCCGCCGCTGGCCGAACCCGCGACGCTCAAGGTGCTGACGTACAACGTCGGGCTGCTGAACCGCTGGTATCCGTTCACCCACGTCGGCGTGCCGCGCTACGTCGAGCGGCGGGCCGAGGCGCCGGCGCGGCTGCTCGCCGACGGCTGGGACGTGCTGTTCCTGCAGGAGGCGTGGGAGCTGGCCGACGTCGAGCGCTTCGCGGCCGAGGCGGCGCGGCAGGGCTACGCGATCTATTCCGGCAGCGAGGACAAGCACGCGCAGCACGGGCTCGTGATCCTGGTCCGCGAGGCGCTGATCGGCGCGGCGGAGCAGGAGTTCGGCGAGGAGCAGTTCGCGGCCCAGCGGGAGATCGAGCTGTTCCCGGGGCCGGGGATCAAGCGCGGGCTGATTCGCTGGAGCTTCACGCACGCGCCGACCGGACGGCGGGTCCATCTGTATGCGACGCACCTGACCGCATTCCCGGAATTGTGGCAGGAGCGCGACGTGCAGGCGCGGGTGCTCGGCGGGCGGGCGAAGAGCCACCCGGACGGCGACGTGGTGCTGGTCGGCGGCGACTTCAACGCCGGGCCGTATTACCCCGAGGACCGGTTCGGCAGCGCCGGCGAGGAGGTGCTCGCGGGCTGGTGGCACAACGCGATGATGTACCCGCTGATGCTGCACTACGGCGGGCTCTACGACAGCCGCAGCGCGCTGCAGCCGGCCGACGACGTGACGCGCATGCAGCAGTTGCTGTTGCCGTTCGCGCTCGGGCCGTACCGCGACGAGCCGCTGGCCGGCCGCTGCGACGGCATCCCGCACGACACGTTCACCGGCAGCGACTGCAACTCGCTGTACTTCTCCCAGTATGGGGCGACCGAGTACCCGGCGCGGCTCGACTACATCTTCGTCCGCGACGTCGAGCGCCACGTCCGCGTGGTCGCCACGGCGCTCGAGTACACCGAGCCGCTCGACTTCGGCGCGGCCGGCAACTTCGAATTGTCCGACCATTACGGACAGTCGGCGACGCTGCAGCTCGAGTGAAATAGCGCCGCGGGGCCGGTGGTTGTGACCCGGCCGCATGCGACCCGCGGGCGTCATCCCGGAGCAGCGCCAGGCCCGGCGCTTCGCCGACTACCTGCTGACCCTGGGCATCGTCGCCCGGCTGCGGCCGGCGCCGGAGGGCTGGACGGTGTGGGTGGTCGAGGAGGACGCGCTGCCGCGGGTCCGCGACGAGCTGGCGTCGTTCCGCCGCGAGCCGGGCGCCGCGCGCTTCGCCGTCTCCCGTGAGGCCGAGCGGATCCGCGCCGAACGCCGGGCGGCCCTCTCGCGCGGCGGAGCGGCCGCCGACGCGCCGCCGAGGACCCCCGTGCGGGCGCCGTGGGCGTCGGCGACGCCGCTGACATGGGCGCTGCTGCTGTTCTGCGCGATCGCGGCGCTGATGACCCGGCTCGGCGACCCGAGCTCGCCGCTCGTGGCGCGGCTGCTGCCCGACGCCGCCGGCCTGTCGGCGAGCGCGCCGTGGCGGTGGTTCACGCCGGTGATCGTCCACACGGGGCCGCTGCACCTGCTGTTCGTCGCGGCCGTGTGGCCCGAGCTGGCCCGCCGCGTCGAGGCCCGCTCCGGCACCGCCGCGCTGGCGGCGATGGTGCTCGGCTTCGGTCTCTTGGGCAATGTCGTTCAGGCCATGTTCTTCGGGCCAGCTTGTCTCGGGCTGTCGGCGCCGGTGTTCGGGCTGCTGGGGGTCGCCGCGGCCGAGCGGCGCGCGGGCGCGGCGGGCGAGGTCGAGGTGGTGCTGGCGGCGGGCTGGCTCGGCGCCTGTCTCTTGGGACTGGTCGGCCCGGTCGGCGGCGCGGCCCACGTGGCGGCGCTGGCGGGCGGGCTGGCCGTCGGCGCGATCGCGGCGCGGCTGCGGGCCTGGCGGGGCCGAGGGGCGCGACTGTCCCGGTGAACCTCGCCCCGGGGGCGGGCCCGCGGCGGCGACCTGCAGCGGACGCGGCGACAATTTCGCTGGCGAGGGGCCGGGCCAGGACCTATTGTCCGAGTCGATGGTCAAGGCGGCGGAGAGCAACCTCGACAGCCTGCGCGAGAAGATCGCCGGTCGGTACAGCGACGGCGTCGTGCTGGTCGGCAAAGCCCACGCGCTGGCGGAGGCGGGCGACGCGGCGGCCGCCCAGCGCGGGGTGGTCGCGTCCGACATGCTGACCGAGCTGCGCCTCGACCCACCGGCGCTGGCGGCCGCGATGGTGGCCGACGCGGCCATCTCGGGGACTATCAAGCTCGAGGCCGTGGGCGAGGCGCTGGGCGCCGACACGCAGGCGATCGTCGACGGCGTACGCCGGGTGGCGACGATGCGCTGGGACCGTCCGGCCGGCGACGACGGCGAGAGCCTGCGCAAGATGTTCATGGCGATCGCCGCCGACGTGCGGGTGGTGATCGTGGCGCTGGCGCTGCGCCTCCGCGACATGCGGGCGCTGCGGAGCCTGCCCGACGAGGCCGAGCGGCGGCGGATCGCCCGCGAGACGCTCGAGATCTACGCGCCGCTGGCCAACCGCCTCGGCATCTTCCACCTCAAGTGGGAGCTCGAGGACCTGTGCCTGCGCGAGCTCGAGCCGGACATCTACCGCCAGATCGGCGCGGCCCTGGCGGCCAAGCGGGACGAGCGCGACGGGATGATTCGCGACGCGATCCTGACGCTGCAGGCGCGCATCGAGGAGGCCGGCATCCACGGCAAGATCAGCGGCCGGCCCAAGCACATCTACAGCATCTACAAGAAGATGCAGCGCAAGCGGGTCTCGTTCGCCGAGATCTACGACGTCAGCGCGGTGCGGGTGCTGGTCGACTCGGTGCCCGACTGCTACGCCGTGCTCGGCATCGTCCACGGGCTGTGGACGCCGATCGCCGGCGAGTTCGACGACTACATCGCCCGCCCGAAGCCGAACGGCTACCAGTCGCTGCACACGGCGATCGTCGGCCCCGGCGGGCGCTCGCTCGAGGTCCAGATCCGCACGACGGAGATGCATCAATTCGGCGAGTACGGCGTGGCCGCCCACTGGGCCTACAAGGAGAGCCGCAAGGCCGGGCGCCTGGCCGACGCCAAGTTCAACTGGCTGCGGCAGCTGATCGACTGGCAGAAGGAGGTCACCGACCCGCACGACGTGGTCGAGTCGCTCAAGACCGACATCTTCCAGGACCAGGTCTACGTGTTCACGCCCGGCGGCGACGTCATCGACCTGCCGGTCGGGGCGACGCCGGTCGACTTCGCCTACCGCGTCCACACCGACGTCGGCCACCGCTGCCGCGGGGCGCTGGTGAACGGCCAGATCGTGCCGCTCGACCACAAGCTGCAGACCGGCGACCGCGTCGAGATCCTGACGCAAAAGACACCCCAGCCGAGCCGCGATTGGCTCAGCCCGCAGCTCGGCTATGTGATCACCTCGAGCGCGCGCCACAAGATCCGGCAGTGGTTCCGCCAGCAGGGCCGCGAGGCGGCGACGGTGCAGGGCCGCGAGTCGCTCGAGCGCGAGCTGAAGCGCCTCGGCATCGAGCGCCCGCGCTACGACGAGTACGTCAAGCTGTTCGCCAATCACAACACGCCGGAGGAGCTGTTCTCGGCGATCGGGTTCGGCGACATCGCCACCCAGGCGGTGGCGGCCAAGATCCTCGACGCCGAGCGCGCGCAGCAGGAGGCGGTCAAGCTCGCGGCCGAGGCGGCCCGCCTGGCCGCGGCGGCGACGTCGACGCATTCGTCGCCTGTCCCCGAGGCCAGCCCGAAGCGACCGCCGAGCAAGCCCGCGGCCGCCGGCGGGGTCAGCGTCGAGGGCCAGGCCGGGGTGCTGAGCCACCCGGCCCGCTGCTGCACGCCGGTCCCGGGCGACGCGGTGATCGGCTATATCACCCGCGGCCGCGGGATCGCCATCCACCGCCGCGATTGCCCCAACATCCTCTCGAGCCCCGAGCCCGAGCGCCTGATCGAGATCGCGTGGGGCAACGAGAACCGCCGCCGCTATCCGGTGACGATCCTGATCCAGGGCAGCGACCGGATCGGCCTCCTGCGCGACATCGTCGAGGTGTTCGCCGACCTGGGCATCAACGTCAGCGGGACGACGGTGACGACCAACAAGAAGGAACAGTCGGCGTCGATTTCGGCGACCCTCGAGGTGTCGAGCAACGAGCAATTGGTGCGGGTGCTGGCGAAGATCGAGCGGGTGCCGGGGGTCGAACGGGCGCGCCGGCAGGCGGGCTGAGCCGACTTCGCGGGTGCGCCCAGTCGGGCGAGGAGATCCCCGGGCTTTCCGGCGATTGATGGCACGATCGCCGGCGAGGTGGTGGCCGAAAGGCCAGGCCGCAGGTCGGATGATCGGCTCGATCCTCCGTCGATTCGCCGTTCGTCCGTCGCCGCCGCGGCGCGCCGACGGCCGCCGCGGGTGATGTCGATGGATTTTCGCCCCGCCCCGGAGGGCGCTTGCGAAGCGGCCGATCCGGCGTGTATCTACCAAGCGAAGGCGAGGTACCCGGATGGCGAAGAAGACGGCGGGGGCGAAGAAGACGGCGGCGAAGGCGACGGAACGAGCAGCGGCCGCGAGCAAGACGCAGACGACCCAGGCGACGACCCGCGCGGCGTCGAAGGCCGCGAAGGGGACCTCGGCGAAGTCGGCCAAGGCGGCGAGCACCGCGAAGGCCGCGAGCAAGGCGACGAAGCCGCCGGCCGCGGGCGAGGCGGCGAAGGCGGCGAAGAAGTCGGCCGCGCGCGAGGCGGCGACGCAGCCGGCCGCGAGCGAGGCGGCGAAGGCGGCGAAGAAGCCGGCCGCGCGCGAAGCGGCGACGCAGCCGGCCGCGGGCAAGGCGGCGAAGGCGACGAAGCAGCCGGCCGCGAAGAAGGCGGCGAAGAAGCCGGCCGCGAGCCCCGCGAGCGCGGCGCCGGCGACCGCGAAGAAGACGGCGAAGGGGGCCAAGTCGGCGAGCAAGGCCAAGCCCGTCCAGGCGGTGACCGAGACGGCCGCGGCGCCGTGGATCGCCGGCACCAAGGGCGCGGCGAAGAAGCGCGGCAAGCTGGCGCCGCCGCGCGCGACCGAGGCGAGCAAGGGCGCGGCCCAGGTGATCGACGCGGCCGCGTACACCTCGAAGAGCCCGGCGAAGGGGAAGAAGGCGGCGAAGGCGGGCGTGGGCGCCGAGTACGGGGCGAAGGCGACCCCGGCGGGCGAGTACGCGGCGAAGGGCAAGAAGGCGGCGAAGGGCAAGAAGGCCGCGAAGGCCGGCTTCGGGGCCGAGTACGCGAAGGCGCCGCCGGCGGCCGAGTACGCGGCGAAGGGCAAGAAGGCCGCGAAGAAGGCGGTGAAGGCGGCCGCGCAGGCGATCCAGGCGGCGATCGGGGCGCCGAAGACCGGGCCGGGGGCGAAGAAGCAGGCGAAGGCCGCCACCGGGAAGGGCAAGGGCGGCAAGGCGGCTCCGGCGGCGCTGGCGAACGCGGTGCAGACCGTGGCGAGCGTGACGAAGGCGGCGGTCGAGGCCGCGACGTCGACCGTGAAGGCGGTGCTGGCGAAGGCCACCACGCGAGGCGGCCGCAAGGCGGCCAAGAAGGCGCCGCCGGCGACGACCGCGGCGAGGGGCGCGAGCAAGCCGGCGCAGCCGGGCCCGGCGAAGAAGGCGGGCAAGAAGGCGGCCAAGGCCGCGGCGCCCGCGAAGGCGGCCGCGAACAAGGGCAAGGCCGAGGTCGCCGCGCCGCGCAAGGGCACGACGAAGGCCAAGAAGAGCGGGGCGAAGGCCGCGAAGGGGGCGAAGGGCAAGAAGTCGGGCAAGGGCTCCGACGACTCGGCCAGAGGCTCGGACGGCTCGGCGAAGGGCGCCGCTGCGGCGAGCGGCGCCTCGGCGAAGACAGGCGGCGGGAAACCGTCGGCCGGCGGGGGCAACCCGGCCAAGCTGATCGCCAGGATCGAGGCGGCCGCGGGCGCGGCCGGGTTCAAGCTGCCGAAGGGCGCCAGCCCGGCGGCGATCGCCAAGCTCGAGCAGACGCTCGGGCTGCGGCTGCCGGACGCGGTGAAGGCCTGGTACCTCGCGCACGACGGCGGCGGCGACCGGTTCGTGCTCGCGGGCCGCGAGCTGCTGTCGCTCAAGCGGATCGCCGAGGAGTGGAAGATCTGGAAGGACCTGCTCGACAAGGGCGTGTTCGGCGACAACGACCACAGCGACCCCGGCCCGGGCGTGCAGCAGAAGTGGTGGATCCCCGAGTGGGTGCCCGTCACCTACGACGGCTCCGGCAACCACGACGTGGTCGACCTGGCGCCCGCGAAGGGCGGCAGGCCCGGGCAGATCCTGTCGTTCTGGCACGACGAGCCGAGCCGCCGCGTGGTCGGCTCCGACTTCCTGTCCTGGCTCGCGGGCCAGGAGTGGGGCACCGACTGAGCGCGAGCCTCGGCTCGCCGGCGGGTGTCCGTGAGCGCATGTCCTGAGGGGCATGCGCTCCAGGGCATGTTCCGAGGGGCATGCGCTCGAGGGCATGCGCTGAAGAGCATGTCCGCCGCGGACTCGCCGGTCGTGCGCGGCTGCGGCAGCGCGCACGCTGGCTGGCCCGCCGGCGCCGCGAAATCGCGGCGCGGCCGGCTCGCGGTCCTTGCCGCCCCTGCGAGGCCGCGACAGCACGCGCCTGCCGGCGCCGCGAGGTCGCGGCAGCGGCTGGCTCGCGCTAGCGGCCCTGCGAGGTTGGGACCGCAGGCACCCCGGCCCCGTGCGCCGGTTTCAGCGCCCGCCGGAGCGGCGGCGGCGGAGGGCGAGCAGCAGCAGCCAGGCGCTCGCCGGCGCGGTGCTGCGACAGCCGCAACCGCCCTCGTCGCCCGAGGCGCCGGCGTCGTCCGTGGAGGAGGCGGCGCTGCCGTCGGTCGACGCGGCGGTGGTGGCCTCGCCGGTGGAGCCGCTGTCGATGCCGGTCTCGGCGCTGGTCCCGGCGCCCGTCGGGTCCCCCTCGCTGTCGGAGGAGTCGTCGCCGGGCGAGCCGCCGGTCGAGGTCGGGTCGCCCGTGGTCGGCGCGCTCGGCTCGGCGCAGGCGGGGTGCGGATCTTCGGCGCCGCACTGGTGCTCGTCGAGCAGCCAGACCTCGGGACCTGTCCCCTGGACCAGGAGCGGCCGGGCCGCCAGCGGGGTGCCCTCGGGCAGGCCGGCGATCGCGTCGGCCGGCATCACGGCCGCGGTGGCCGGGTCGAAGCGCCAGGCGCCGACGACCTCGGGGGCGACGAGGCGGCGAAAGCCCTGATCGATCAGCCACAGCGGCGCGGAGGTGCCCTCGGCGAGGGCGAGCTGCGGCGGGCCGTCGACGGTGGTGCCGATCGGGGTGCCGGCGAGGTCGAGGTCGGCGACCTTCATCAGGTCGAAGTAGGTGGAGAAGTGCCACTGATCGAGGATCGAGGGGCCCGCGATGTGACGCTTGACGCCGGCGACGATCGGCAGCGGCGGGCAGGCATAGACGGCAGGCGAGCCCGACAGCTCGAGGTTGGGGTCGCCGTTGGTGTCGATCCCGTAGGCGTGGACGCTGTGCGGCTGGCCGTCGAGGCGGCTCAGCGGGAGGGCGCCGTAAAAGCCGTGCTGGCACTGCTCGCCGCGACAGCCGACGTTCAGGGTCTGGCCGGCGGTGAGCGGGACGCCGACGGCGACCGGGTCGCCGGCCGGGCCGTCGAAGTAGAGGTGGATGTCGATCGGGGTGGCCGGGGCGTCCGGATCTTGCGTCCAGCCGGAGACGCCGGCGCAGTCGGCCGTGACGGCCCCGACCGGGCCGGCGGCCTGCACGGCCGGCGCAGCGCCGAGGAGGGCGAGGAGGACCAGGGCGGACCGGGTCATCGCGCTCACAGCAGGATGCCGTCGATCACGGCGTTGCCGTCGTCGCCGAACACCGCGCCGTCGAAGCCGAAGCTGCCCTCGACGCCGTAGGCCTCGAGCAGGCTGACGTGCAGGTTGGCCAGCGGCGGCTGGGCGTCGCCCGGGAAGGCGAGCTTGCGATTGCCGGTGGCGAGCACGCCGGCGCCGCCGAACAGGATCGGGCAGTTGTGCCCGTGGTCGTGGCCGTTGCCCTCGCCCATGCTCGAGATGGCGAGCACGATCGTCTCGTCGAGCAGGCTGGCGCCGGTGGTGCCCGGGGTGTCGCGCAACAGGCCGAGCAGCGCGCCGAGCTGCTGGCACTGCCAGGTCTCGACCTTCTCGAGCCGATCCTTGGCGACCTGATCGCCGAAGTGCGACAGCGCGTGGTGACCGCCCGGCGCGTCGAGGAAGTCGTGCGAGCGACAGCTCAGGCCGAACTCGATCATGAAGGTCAAGATCCGCGTCTGGTCGCAGAGGAAGGCGAGCCGGATCAATTGGTGGAAGGCGTCGACGCGGCCGGCGTAGTCGAGCCCCGGTACCGGCGGCTGCGGGTCGGCGGCGCACTCGGCCCCGCTGCTCTCGAGGCTGAGCTCGAGGTCGCGGAGGGCGTCGAAGTAGGCCTCGAGCGTGGCCTGGTCGGCGCTGCCGAGGTGCTGCTGGAGGACGCGCGCGTCGTCGCGGACGAAGTCGATCACCGACTGCTTGGTCTGCCGCCGGAGGTCGGCCGCCGGCCCGGTGAGGCCGTCGACGCCGGCGCCGAACAGGCGCTCGAAGGCGGCGCTCGGATCGATGGTGGCGACCAGCGGCGAGCCGGGGCCGGTCCACGAGATGCTCTGGGTGAAGGCGCACGAGGAGCCGCCGACGTCGCACGGGCCGGGCTCGCCGGCGCTCCACTGCAGCGACTTGAAGCGAGTGTCGAGCGCGAGCTGCTGCGCCAGCAGCTGGTCGAGCGAGACGCCGTTCTGGCCGTTGCCGCTGAGGTCGACGATGTGCCGGCCGGTCATGATCGTGCCCGTGCCCATGGCGTGCGCGGCCCCGGGGCTGGCGATCGCGGCGTTGTTCGACAGGTTCTCGAGCGCGAGCGCCCGGTCGGCGAACGGCTGCAGCGCGGAGGCCTGGGCCGGGAACACCAGCTGGTTGTCGACGAGCGCGGGCACCCACCACTCGGGCCGGCGCCCGTTGGGGAAGTAATAGACGAGCAGCCGCGGCTTGGGCCCGGCGGCGCTGGCCTTGCCGGCGTCGAAGTACTCGAGCGCGGGCAAGACGAGGCTCGCGGAGCCGACCCCGAGCAGCCAACGACGGCGCGAGAATCGATGGGACACGGGCATCAATTGCCTCCGAGAGCGGCCGGCGCGCGGAAGGCCGGGGTGTGGACGATGGCGTCGATGAGCTCGGCGAGGGTGTGCCGCTCGGCCGTGGCGGCGGCGGCGATCTCGTCGAGGTAGTCGGCGTCGTAGAGGGCGAGCGGCCGACCGGCGGCGTAGGTGAACAGCTTGCGGGTGAGGCAGCCGACGAACACCTCGCTGTCGGCGTAGAGCTCGGCGAGCTCGGCGGCGCCCTCGAAGGTGCGACCGTCCGGGAGCTCGCCGAGGTTGTCGAGGTTCGGATCGATCACCGGCTGGGCGACGCCGTCGTACTCCTCGAGGCCGATGCCGAGGACGTCGAGGAGGGCGTGACAGCCGGCGCAGGTCGGGTCGGACCGGTGCTTCTCCAGCGCCTCGCGCACCGAGCCGGCGCCGCCGAGATCGGGCGGCTCGAACACGAGACCCGGCGGCGGGGGGGCGACCGGGCTGCAGAGGAGCTTCTCCGACAACCAGCGGCCGCGGCGGATCGGCGAGGAGTGCTCGGCGTCGGAGGTGGCGGTGAGCCAGGCGCCGAGCGAGAGCAGACCACGCCGCTCGCCCTCGCCGGCCGGGACGCGCACGAGCTCGCTCGAGCCGACCGGCGGGAGGCCGTAGTGCGTGGCCAGGCGATCGTTGCGGTAGGCGAAGTCGGGGTTGAGGATCGCGGCGACGGGCAGGTCGTTGGCGAGGAAGTCGCCGAAGAACCGCTTGGACTCGGCGGTCATGGCGGCGCGCACGTCGTCGTCGAAGCCGGGGAACTCGTCGGGGCTCGGGCTGAAGCTCTGCAGGTGCCGCGTCGACAGCCACTGCTCGGCGAAGCCGTCGAGGAGGGCATTCGCCTTCGGGTCGGCGAGCATGAAGGCGACGGCCTCGGACAGGCCCTCGTCGGTGGCCAGCCGGCCCTCGGCAGCCATGTCGAACAGCCGCTGGTCAGGCATCGAGCTCCACAGGAAGTAGGACAGCCGGCTGGCGAGCACGTAGTCGTCGAGCCACCCGTCGGCGTCGGCGTCGGCGGTGGTGCGGGCGCGGTAGAAGAACCGCGGCGAGAGCATGACGGCGCGCATGACCAACCGCAGCGCCTCGTCGGCGGCCTCGCCCTGCTCGCGCAGGCGGGTGAACAGGTCGACGAGGCCGGCCTCCTCGGCGGCGCCGAGCGGGCGCCGCCAGGCGCGGAAGGCGAAGTTCTTGAGGATCTGCGCGTAGCAGTCGAGGTCGCCCTCGCCCTGCGGCTCGCACACGTAGACGCGATCGTGACCTGGCCCCGGGGCCAGCTCGAGCGAGCGCACGCCGAGCGCGGCGACGAAGATGTTGTTGAAGGTGTTCTCGGCCGGGAGGTTGACCCAGTTGGTCGGGATGACCTCGATGGTGTGGACGCCGGCGGTGAGGGTGATCGGCTGGACGTGCTCGGCGGGGATCGCCGAGCTGCCCTGGACGGCGAACACCGGCAGCGAGACGCCGTTGACCCGCAGCCGCGCCTCGGCGGCCGGCGCCGGGCCGCCGACGCCGGCGCCGGCGCGCAGGACGATCTGCGCCTCGGTGGTCGCGGGCACGCTGACCTGGACGCTGAGGACGTTGCCGCTGAGCGCCCACAGCTCGCCGATCGAGTAGCCCGGGGCCGGGACGGTGAGCTCGGCGCCGGTGAAGTCGGCGGCGAACGCCGGGCGATCGGACAGCGCGTCGGCGATGACGTCGCGCGCGGCCTTGTCGTAGGCGTCGAGCAGGGTCGCCGAGACGTGCAGCTGCCCGGCCATGTTGTCGAAGCCGCTGGCCTCGGGGTCGGGCCCGAACGCGTCGGCCGGCCGCAGGCCGGTGCCCAGCAGGTCGCGCACGGTGTTGTTGTATTCGAGCCGGTTGAGCCGGTGCAGCGGCTGCGCCGGCAGCTCGGGGCCGTCGTCGCCGGCGGTGGTGGCGTCAGCTCCGCCGGAAGTGTCGGCGGCAGTGCCCGCGGTGCCGGTGCTGTCGCCGGTGGCGGCCGCGGAGGCCTGCGCGGGGCCGTCGTCGCGGTAGCAGCCGATCGTCAGCAGCGCGCCGGACAGGACGCCGGCGAGGAGGACGCGTGGTGTTGGGCCCACCGACGAACGATCGCGCGCGGGCCAGGACAGCAGGGCATGAGGTGCAGGCATGGACGGCGGCGATGCGTGGGGATCGACCAGACTCGTGTATAGCCAGGCGCGAGGCACCTGAGAAGAGCGAACCGCGGTTCACCCGACCCGGCGCACACGGTGAGACCACGGGTCCGCGGGTGCGGGCGCGCGAGGATGCAGGGGGCGAGGTCCCACCGCGGGAGTTCGTCTGTCATGCACGACAGGCGAGCGGTCGCGCCACCGCGGTGGGCGCGGGCGCGTCTGCAGACCCGCGGCCGGGCGCGTCGCATGAGCTGCCTCGAAGGACATGCGCGGCGGTGAAGGGCTGCCAGGGCGAGCGGGCCGGGCGCGCGAGCGCGGGTCGGCGCGGACGCGCTTTCAGGTCGCCGCCGCATGAGATGGCCCGAAGGACATGCGCCCGGCGAGGCCGCCAGGGCGAGGGGCCGGGCGCGCAGGCGCGAGTCGGCGCGGCCCCGTGGCCGGGCCGCGCCGGCATGATCCGTCTCCAAGGACAGGCGATTCGGAGAGGGGCGCCGCCAGGGCGAGGGGCCGGGGCGCGAGCGCGTGCCGGCGACGCGTTCCCGGGCCGCGTCCGCATGAGCTGGCCCGAAGGACATGCGATGATTCCGCGCGAGGACACACGGGCGGGCCGACGAGAATCCGATGTTCCCTGGGGATATCCTGTCTCCAAGGACAGGCGATTCGGAGAGGGGGCGCCGCCAGGGCGAGGGGCCGGGGCGCGAGCGCGGGCCGGCGGACGCGTTCCCGGGCCGCGGCCGCATGAGCTGGCCCGAAGGACAGCGACGATTCCGCGAGGGGACGCAGGGCGGGCCGGCGAGGATCAGATGTCCCCCGGGACGTGTATGGGCATGGCCGGCGGGCCGCGCTGCGTCGCGATCACGCGGCCGACTTGCCGAGGCGGATCTCGACGTCCATCGGCGGCTCGGGGCGCGGGCGGCGGGCGGCCAGCCGGGCGCGGACGCGGGCGACCAGGGGCGGGCCGACGACCGAGGCGGCGGTGGCGGTGGTGGCCGAGGCGGCGGCGATCCCGAGGCCGATCGGGCCGAGCGGGCGGCAGCCGAACAGGTGGCTGAGGCCGGGGGTCTCGACGACGGCGAGCATGACGGCGAGCGAGCCCACGCCGGTGACGAGGACCTCGCGGCTGAGCTTGCCGGCGACGAGGGTCTGGCCGAGCTGGCTGCCGACGAGCGCGAGCAGGCCGACGGTCGAGGCGCCGCGGCGGCCGCCGGGCAGGATGTGGGCGGCCATCCACGCCGCTCCGGCGCCGCCGGCGGTGGTGATCGCCCGCAGGGTGATGTCGCGGTCGAGGGCCTCGCCGAGGGCCACTTCTGGCCCTTCGGCCAGGAGGTGGCGCAGGCTCTCGGGCGCGGGCGGGCGCAGGGCGATCGCCATGGTCGGGGCGACGTCGGTGAGGAGGTTGACGAGGAGGAGCTGGCGGGCGTTGAGCGCGCTGCCGCCGAACAGGCCGGACACCAGCGAGAAGCCGATCTCGCCGAGGTTGCCGCCGGTGAGGATGGCGACGGCGTCGCGCACGGCCGACCACATGGCCCGGCCCTCGGCGATGGCGTCGACGATGGTGTCGATGCGCTCGTCGACGACCAGCAGGTCGGCGGCGTCGCGCGCGGCCAGAGTGGCGCGCGCGCCGAGAGCGATGCCGACGTCGGCCAGGCGGATCGCGGCGGCGTCGTTGGCCCCGTCGCCGGTCATGCCGACCACCCGCCCGGCCCGCTGCAAGGCCTTGACGATCCGCACCTTGTGCGCCGGGGTGGCGCGGGCGATCACGCCGATGTCCGGCAGCGCGGCGTCGAGCGCCTCGTCGGACATGTCCTCGAGCTCAGGTCCGGTGAGGACGTCGCGCCCGCCCAGGAGGCCGAGCTGGTCGGCGATCCGGCGGGCGGTCCGCGGGTGGTCGCCGGTGATCATGATGAGGTCGACGCGGGCCTCCTGCAGGCGCGCGATCGCCTCGGCCGCGGAGGCGCGCGGGGGATCGCTGAGGAGGATGAAGCCGCAGAAGCGCAGGCGATCGATGCGGGCGTCGTCGAGGTCGCGCTCCTCGCTGGCCGGGCGCTCGGCGATCGCCAGCACCCGCAGGCCCTCGCCCGCGAGCTCCTCGGCGCGCGCGAGCACGGCGGCGCGCTCGGCCTCGGGGAGGTCGCAGCGGCGCAGGACGACCTCGGGCGCGCCCTTGACGGTGAGCCGCAGGCCGGCGTCGGTGACGCCGAGGACGGCGTGGTAGCCCCGGCCCGGCTCGAAGGGCATCTCGTGCAGGCGCTGCCAGCCGGGCACGCCCTGCTCGGGGACGACGCCGATCCGCGCGCCGCCGTCGACGATCGCGCGATCGGTCGGGTGCGGCAGGTGGCCGTTGGTCGGCGGCGAGGCGCGCAAGGCGGCGGCGAGCAGGGCGCGGGCCCAGTCCGGCGGCTCGCCGTCGTCGAGCGCCGCGCTGCGCTGGTCGTCGGCGAGGCCGTGGAGGTGGATCTGGCCCTCGGTGAGGGTGCCGGTCTTGTCGGCGCAGAGGACGTCGAGCCGGCCGAGCGCCTCGACGGTCCGCGGGTTGCGGACCAGCGCGCCGCGGGTCGACAGCCGCCGCGAGGCCGCGAGCTGGGCGACGGTGGCGAGCAGCGGCAGACCCTCGGGCACGGCGGCGATCGTCATGCTGATGCCGAGGTCGATGAGGGTGTGGATGTCCTGGTGGCGGAACAGGCCGGCGCCGACCAGCAAGGCGCCGCTGAGGCCGGCGATCGGCAGGGTGCTCTCGGTCAGCTTGCGCAGGCGCGCCTCGACGCCGGTCTCGGGGCTGAGCTCGCGCAGGGCGAACAGGCCGCGCCGCGCCTCGGTGTCGGGGCCGATGGCGACGACGACGGCGCGCGCGACCCCGGCCGCGATCGCGGTGCCCTCGTACAGCATGCTGCTGCGATCGGCGATCGCGGCGGCGTAGGAGGGCGCGGGGTCCTTGGCGATCGGCAGCGACTCGCCGGTGAGGCTCGACTCGTCGACCTCGAGGTCCTCGGCCGCGAGCAAGCGGCAGTCGGCGGGGACGACCTCGCCCGCGTGCAGCTCGACGATGTCGCCCTCGACCAGCTCGTCGGCGGGGACCGGACGCACGCGGCCGCCGCGGAGGGTGCGGACGGCAGGGCGCTCGCGGTCGGCGAGGGCGGCGATCGCCCCCTCGGCCTGGAAGCGCTCGGCGCCGCCGATCAGGGCGTTGAAGCCGAACACGGCGCTGATGAGGCCGGCGTCGATGAAGGAGCCGGTGACGGCCGAGAGCGCGGCGCCGGTGACGAGCACGGGGGTGAGCGGGTTGACGATCTCGTGGGCGACGGCCCGCGCGAGCCGGACCGGCCGCGAGGCCAGCCGCGGCGGCTCGTGCCGGCGCTCGGCGGCCAGCGAGTCGGGCAGGCCGGCGTCGAGGCTGGCGCCGAGGCGCGCGAGCACGAGGTCGGGCGGGAGCCGGTGCCACGGGGTCGGATCGACGGCGGGCGGCGGCGGCTTCCTGGCCAAAAGGACAGCTCGCCGCAGGCCGTTGGCGAGGGCGACCACGCTGGCGGCGTAGGTGGCGAGCATGACCTGCTGCGGGCGGGTCTTCTTGAGCCCGCCGAGCGCGAGCGCGGCCCCCAGCGCGGCGCCGACCCCGGCGAGGACGACGCTCTGCTCGGCGACCTGGCGGGCGACGACGCAGGCGTCGATGAGGAAGGTGGCGTCGGCGAGGTCGTCGCGCAGGAGGATGTCGGCGGTCCACGGGGGCTCGCGGGGATCGAGGGCGAGGCCGAGGCCGAGGTCGGCGGCGGCGAGGGCGACGCGATCGCGGGCCGACAGCACGGCGACGACGCGACCGTGGCGCTGCAGGCCGTCGACGGCGTCGGTCAGGTGGGCGGGGGCGATCCGCTCGTGCGCGGTCAGGACGCGCGCCAGCGCCGGGTCGTCGCAGGCGAGCACGAAGTGCAGGCGCGAGTGACGGATCGCCGCCAGCAGGGCGTCGGCGCCGCGGCGCAGCGCGGGCCGCAGGTGGACGACGGCGACCGGCTCGCCGCGGTGGGCGAGCAGCAAGGAGTCGCCCGACCAGCCGTCGACGGCGCGCCGCAGCGGGCCGCGCCAGTCGGGCGGGGCGAGCGCGGCGGGCGGGCCGATCGACCAGTCCTCATGGACATGGACGGAAGACCAGTCGTCCTCGCGGAACAGCATGCCGGCGTGGTGGACGACCGGCTCGCGGGCGACGCCGGGCGCGGGCACGACGGCGGCCATGGTGCGGGCGTCGGTGAGGAGGGCGCCGGCGTCGACGACGAGGGTGTCGACGCGGTCGAGCAGGCGCACGGCGGCGTTGCGCAAAACCAGGCAGCGGCGCCGGCCGAGCGCGACGCCGAGCTCGGCGGCGAAGATCGTGCGGCCGTAGAAGGCGGCCTTCGGCAGGCCGCCGAACAGCGGGGTGAGGGCCGACTCGAGGTTGTGGGTGTCGGCGATGCCGACGACGAAGCCGCCCAGCGAGGCGAACAGGGCGTCGTCGGCGTAGCGCTCGATGATGCTGTCGGGCAGCGGCGTCGGCCGCTCGCGCGCGGGCAGCGGGGCGAGCCGCGCGGGCGACTGCGGGTCGCCGCACAGCTCGGCCTCGCGCTCGCCCCACGCCGCGCAGCGCGACCGCTCGGCCCGCAGCTTGACGGTCTGCACGACCATGTCGACGAGCAGCCCGATCGGGCCGGCGCCGACGGCCTGGACGACCGCGTTGGTGATGCCGACGCCGACCTCGGTGGCGGCGGGCCCGAGCCGGTCGACCAGCAGCTTGCGCAGCCGCGGGGTGTTGTCGACGACGGTCATCAGCGCGGCGAGGTCGAAGCCGGCCCGGGTCGGGGCGAAGTCGACGATCCGCAGGGCGGTGCCGAGGACCACGCCGAACGCGTCGGCCCCGAGGTCGACGGCCTTGCGCAGCAGCGGCTCGCGATCGCCGGGGTAGTCGGGGATGACCTCGGCGAACGGGAGGTCGTGCAGCCCGAGCCGCAGCTCGATGGCGTCGACGATCCGCGCGAGCGTGTCCGGGGTCCACACGCCGGCGTCGTAGTCGACGATGGCGCGCCCGACCAGGCCGTTGATCCGCACGCCTTCGATGCCGCCAAGCCCCTCGAAGGTGGCCTCGACGGCGTCGGCGAACCGCGCGAAGTCGGCCTCGTCCAGCGACCGCAGCTCGATGTGCGCCCGCACGCCGTCGGTCCAGATCCGCCGGTGGCGGTGCCCGAACAAGTTGACCGCGGTGCGCAGCCACGAGGGCGGGCGCAGCGGCGGGATCGAGGCGAGGCGATCGAACAGGCCCACGGTCGCGAAGGATGGGCCGGGCGGGCGAAAACGCCGGGAAATTTCCCACGCGGCGGCGGACGTCCGCGAACGCGGCGGCGCCGGCGGCCCCCGCGGCGCAGGTTCGCCGCGCGCGCGGCGGGCTCGGCGGGGCGTGGAGCAGCGGGCGCGAGCGGCCCGCGGCGCCCCGAGGTCGTCCGAAGCGGCAGCTCGGCGAGCGGACCCGCAGGCGGCGTGGAGGACGTCATGTCTTGAGGGACATGTTCACATGTCCCCGAGGACAGGAGGATGGATGTCTTTCGGGACAGGAGCTCGCGACCCTGCGGTGAAGCGCGCGCGTCCTGGCGGGATCGCCTGTCCCCGAGGACAGGCGCGTTCGCGCGGGTGATGCTGTCCGGCGGCGCAGCCGGGGCCGCGTCAGTGCCAGCAGCAGTCGGTGGCGTCGCAGCCGTGGTCCATGACGTAGGCGGAGTTCGAGCGCTGGGCGGCGAGGGCCTTCGGGCCAGGTCGCGGCGGCGGCGCAGGGAGAATTGACATGTCCTGGAGGACAGGCGCGTCGTGGATGTCCCTGGGGACATGTCTCGCGTCGCGCGCGGCTCGCGGCCCGCGGTTGGGGGTTCAGGGCGACTCGTTGACAGGCCGGGCGGCCGGAGGAAACCATGTTTTCCATGGCGGCGAGACGGGCGCGGGCGAGGGTGACGTGGGCGTGGATGTTCGGGCTGGCGGCGTGCGGCGGCGATCCGGCGGCGACGACCGAGGGCGCGACGACGACCGAGGCGACGGGCGGCGACCCGTCGACGACGGGGACGGGCGGCCAGCCGACGACGACCGAGGCGGCGCCGACGAGCGGGAGCTCGCCAGGGACCGGCAGCGAGACGGGCACGACGACGACCACGGAGACGACGCCGGGCACGAGCGAGCCGACCACCGAGACGTCGACGACCGGCGAGCCCGGTCCCGAGCTCGGGCCGCCGGTGCTGCGGATCAACGTCGGCGGGCCGGCGGTCGGCGAGTTCCTGGCCGACGACGGGCCCGAGTCGCCGTACCGCGCCAGCCCGGACACGCAGATCTTCGCCGCCGACGCGGTCGTCGCCGGGCCGAGCGTGCCGGCCGAGGTGCCGCTCGAGGTGCTGGCGACCGGGCGCGTCGAGCCGCCCGAGCTGCTGGGCGGCACCGGCCAGCTGCGCTACAGCGTGCCGGTCGAGCCGGGCACGTATCAGCTGCGGCTGCACTTCTCGGGGCCGTCGCAGGGGCCGGGCACGCGGCTGGCCCAGCTGTGGATCGACGGGGCGACGGTCGGCGAGCCGATCGACGTGTCGGCGCTGACGGCCGGCGACGCGAGCGGGACGGTGACGGTCGAGATCACCGCCGACGCGTGGCTGGACGTCGAGCTGGTGCGCGTGCCGGGCAGCGAGATGCCGCTGCTGTCGGCGCTCGAGCTGTTCGGCGACGGCGGCCTGCGCGACGGGCCGGCGGGGACGGTCCGGCACATCACGCCGGCGGGCGGGGGCAGCGGCGACAGCGTCGACGACGCGGCCGGGCTGGGCCAGCTGCCGGCGCTGATCGCCGCGTCGGCGCCGGGCGACGAGGTGTGGATCCACGCCGGCGAGTACGAGACCGGCGGTGAAATTTTCATCGGCAGCGGCGGGACGGCGGAGGCGCCGATCGTGGTGCGCGGGGTCGGGGCCGACTGGCACTCGCCGGGGCGGCCGCGGTTCGTCGGCACGCGTGCGAACCCGTGGACGGCCGAGGGGGCGGTCGGCGGGACCGTGTTCCGCCTGAACGCCGGCGCCGACCACCTGCAATTCGTCAACCTCGCGTTCGCCGATCAGGGCAACGGCTGCTGGCGCGTGGCCCAGCCGATCGCGGGGCTGCGGCTCGACAACATCGTCGCCACCAACGTCCACCGCCTGCTCGAGGACTTCGTCGGCGGCGACGAGACGGACGCGACGATCACCGGCCTGGTGATGAAGGACGTGTCGGTCCGCGGCTACGCCCGCGCGGTCGCGCGGCTGCAGTACCAGACGCACGAGGTGCTGCTCGAGGACGTGTTCGGCGACTCGGAGGCGCAGCCGTTCGAGTCGTTCTCGACCGGGGTGACGCTGGACCAGGCGGCCCACCACGTGACGCTGCGGCGGTCGGTGATGCTGAACCACCAGCAGGTCGACGTCGAGGGCTACTGGAACGCCGACGGGTTCTCGACCGAGCGCGACAACCACGCGATCCGCTTCGAGGACACGTTCGCGGCCGGCAACACCGACGGCGGCTACGACCTCAAGTCGACCGACACGACGCTGGTCCGCGCGGTCGCGGTCGACAACAAGCGCAACTTCCGGCTGTGGGGCCAGATCGCCATGGAGGGGTGCGTCGGCCTCGACCCGCACAAGCGCGGCGGCTCCGGCACGCAGGCCCAGGTCCACGGCAACCCGCAGGGGGTGTTCACGGTCACCGACTCGCGCTTCGTCGACGACGACCCGGCGACGATCGTGTTCGACCTCGACGACGACGCGGCCGGCACGATCGTCGGCGGCTGCGTCGAGCACCACCCGGAGGCGACCTACCAGACCGTCGAGCCGGCCGCCAGCCTGATGCTCACCGACGTCGCCGACGGCTGCTGAGGCGCGGCGTCGAGGACGGGCCCGCATGGCGGGGCCGACATGGCCATTCGGACATGCCCTCGAGGACATTCTCTTCAGGACATGTCCGGGAGGATATGTGCTTTCGAACCTGCCGGCGCGGCGCTTCAGACCTCGACGATGCGGCCCTGGACCGGGGCGAAGCAGCGGATCTTGAGGGCGTCGGCCTCGGCCCGCCGCTCGGGGGCCAGCGGGGCCTCGGAGATCAGCCACACCTGGCCCTCGGGGAAGGAGGCGTCGGACAGCCGCTTGCGGGCGTCGCCGGCGAGGGCGGCGAGCTGGTGGTCGTCGAGCTCGGCCTCGCGGGCGGCGCACAGGACGGCCAGCGCGGGGGCGCTGCGGTCGAGGCGGCGGCCGACGGCGAAGGAGGCGATGCTGAGGCCACCGAGGGTGTAGCCGGTGATCGCCCGCACCGAGGCGGCCTGCGCCGGTTGACCCTCGGCCTTGGCCGGACGCGCGCCGGCCATCAGCGCCATGGCGGCCGCGAACAGGCCGACCATGCCGCCGAACTTGAGGCCGAGCGCGGCCTTTCGCGGGACGCGTGCGCGCACCTCGTCGACGGCCGGGGCGACGGGCTTCGGCTCACCCTCGACGCGAACCCCCGCCTGAGAATAGAGCCACGGGACGCAACGATCGCCGGAGAAGGTCTTGGACATGCCAGCAGGTCTAGCAGGTCCGGGACGGCGACTGACCTTTCATGCGCGACAGCACGGCGACAGCACGGCGCGTCGCCCGGCCCCGCAGTTCGCCGCGCGCGGTCGAGGCTGCTGCCCGAGCCATCGGCGGAGCGAGCGGCGCTGCGCCGGGTGCTCGCCAGCGCGGCCTTCTGGACGCCGTTCCGGGCCGGTCTGGGTCCGTGCTGCGCCGGCCGCACCGAGCCGCCGGCGCGTGATACGGTGGCTTTCGCAATGCGTCGTCGCACGGTCGTTCTCGTGGCCCTGGGGTGCGCGTGCAACGAGCGCGAGCTGCCCGGGCAGACCGACGCGGGCGGTCCGGTGACCACCCGCACCAGCGGCGACGCGACCGCGTCGACGGCGGCGCCGGCGACGAGCGGCGAGCTGCCGACGACCGGCGCGGCGACGACCGACGCTGCGCCCGACACCTGCGGCAACGGAGTGGTGGAGCCGGGCGAGGTCTGCCTCGGGCCGCCGCGGCAGATCGACGTGGGCCCGGTCCATCGCGTCTGGACCGCGGACGTCGACCGCGACGGGCGCGACGACGTGCTCACGCCGACGGGGCTGTGGCTGCAGCGCGACGGCGGGCTCGAACCCGGCTCGGCGCTGCCGCTCGCGCCGGCCGGCATCGGCGACTTCGACGGCGACGGGCGCGTCGACCTGTTCGCGTACGACGGCGACGCGCGCACGCTGGCGTGGAGCCGCGGAGACGGGCAGGGGAGCTTCGGCGCGCCGGTCGTCACGGACGCGAGCGAGCTGCGCAGCGCCGCGGCGGCGGACGTCGACGGCGACGGCCGCAGCGACATCGTCGCCCAGGCGCCGGAGCTCGACGCGCTGCGCACCTACGCGGCCGCCGACGATGGTTCGTTCGTCCCGCTGGAGATCGGGCCGATGTCGCGGTGGGCCGCGCTCACCGGCATCGGCGACGCCGACGGCGACGGGTTGCCCGACGTGCTCGTCAGCGAGTCCGGGGTGACGACGCCGTGGTGGGGACAGGGCGACGGGACCTTCGTCGCCTCCGACGAGCCGCTGCCGCCGCAGGCGAGCTACGCGCTGGCGGACCTCGAGGGCGACGGCGCGGACGAGCTCCTGTTCGCGCACGCCAATGAATGGTGGGACGACGCGCTCTACGCGGCAGGCGCGATGTGGCTCGTCGGCCCGCCCGCCGAGTGGCCCGTCGCCCAGGTCGAGCTCGCCGACGTGGCGATCCAGCACATCGCCGGCGACATGAGCCAGGACGGCCTCGGCGACGTGATCGTCGGCCGCCTCGGCGAGCCGGGGCAGGCCGTGCTCGAGGTCCTGTGCAGCGCGCCGGGGCGGCAGCTGGGCCGCTGCGCGAGCGCGGCGCTGACGTCGCCGGTCGAGCACCTCGCGGCCGCCGACGTGCAGGCCGACGGGGCGCTCGACCTGGTGTTCGCCGCCGGCGAGGCCGGCCTCTGGACCGTCGTGGCCGGGCCCTGAAGGGCCCGGTCTCGGCCGCGAGACGCCGGCACGCCGGCGTGATCGCGGACCGGCTTCCGGCGAACGCGGCGTCCTCGCGGGTGGAAGATGCCTGGAAGGGCATGTCGATTCGGACATGTCTCTGGACGTCCCGCGGACGATCAAGAGCAATGTTCGAAAGGCAATGTTCGAAAGGCCATGTCCAGAGAAACATGTCCTTTCGAGCACCTCAAGGATCGCTTCAGCGCTTGGCGAGCGCGTGCTCGAGGGTCTGATGACAGGGCACTTCGGACAGGTCGACGCCGGCGCCGACGATCGCGCGGGCGAGCGGCGGGCGCACCCCGCTGAGCGCGGCGGCGACGCTCTGGAGCCGCAGGACGCGGACGATCCGCAGTACGCCGGCGGCGACCTCGGCGTCGTCGACGGCGGCGCCGGTGAGATCGAGGACGACGCGGACGACGCGACCGCGGCCGGTGTGGTCGAGCAGGGCGGCGAGGGCGACGTCGACGCGCCGGCGATCGAGGGCGCCGATCCGCGGCAGGGCGAGCACGCCGGCGCCGACGCGGATCACGGGCGCGGCCAGGCGCAGCAGCGCGTCGGCCTGCGCGGCGATCGGCTGGCGGTTGCGCTCGAGCTCGGCGAGGTGGGCGCGGCGCCCGGTGACGTCGGTCTGGGTGACGAGCAGCGCCGGCGCGCCGGTGACCGGGTCGGTGTGGGCGTTCCTCGCCAAGGTCAGCGAGCCCAGCGAGGACGCGGTCCTGCTGCGATACGAGCCGTATTACTGGCAGTCGGCGACGCAGATCGGGGGGGCCTTCACCGACGAGTCGGCGGTCGCCGATCTGCGGCTGTTCCCGGGTTTCAACCTGCCGCGCCACTTCATCGTGCCCGGGCCCGGCAAGACGCCGGCGCCGTACGATCCGGCGCCGGGGCAGGACGTCGCCGACTGGCTGGCCAGCGAGGGCGAGCGGGTGCTGCTGGTCTACGGCGAGAACGACCCGTGGACGGCCGGCGCGTTCGAGCTCGGCGACGCGGCCGATTCGTACGTGTTCCACGCGCCGGGCGGCAACCACGGGGCGCTGATCGCCGACCTCGCCGACGCCGACCGGGCCGCGGCGGTCGCGGCCGTGGAGGCGTGGGCGGGCACGCGGGCGCGCAGCGACGGCGCGGTCCGTCCGGCGCCGATCCGCGAGACGCTGCGGCAATTCGGCTGGTGACGCGCAGAGGAACGGCTTTGGGAGCGGAGACGGCTCGCCTGCCGCGAGCGGGGCGTGAAACGACATGTCCCGGGGGACATGAGCGGCGCGGGCGGCAACGACCTGTCCCGCGGGCCAGACCACGGAAGCACCTGTCCCGAGGGACAGCCACGGCGCGGCGGTCATCACCTGTTCCGCGGGACAGCTGCGGCGCGGGTGCGCTGTCCCGGGCAGTGGCGGCGATCAGGCCCGCGGCGCGCGGCGGCGCCGGCGGGCCAGCGCGCCGAGGACGAACAGGCCGAGCGCCCACGGCTGCGTGTCGCCGGCGTTCGAGCGGCAGGCGCAGCCGCCGGCGTCGCCGCTGTCGTTGCCGGCGGTGCCGCTGGCGCTGCCGGTCGGGCCGCCGCCGGAGCCGTCGGACGACGACGCGCCAGTGCTGGCGTCGGGGCCTTCGCCGGTCGAGTCGCCGCCGGTGGCATCGCCGCCGGTGGTCGGCGCCGGGCCGGTCGGATCGTCGCCGCCGGTGGTGGTGTCGTCGACCTGGCACAGGGGCTCGCGGCTGCCGGGCGGGCACTGGAGGTCGTCGAGCTGATAGACCTCGGGCCCGGGGCCCTTGACGAGCACCGGCTTGTCCCACAGGGGCGTGCCGAGCGGGATCGCATAGACTTCGGCGGCCGGGACGGTGACGACGGCGCCGAGGTCGAAGCCCCAATTGTCGGCGACCTCGGGGCTCGGGATGTGACGGCGCACGTCGCCGTCCTTGAGGTACACCTCGGGCGTGCCGTCGTCGGCGCGGATCAGCTGCGGCGCGGGCTCGATGGCGATCCAGTCGGGGATCGCCAGCAGGGTCGGCTCGTCGACGTTGACGAGCTGCCAGAACAGGTCGAACTTCCACGCGGCGAGGATGTCGGGGCTGGTGATGTGACGGCGGACGCCGGACAGGGCCGGCGGGGCGCAGGTGAACGTCAGCGGGCTCTGGGCGAGCTGCGGGTTCTGTTGGCCCTCGATGTCGATGCCGTAGACGTGGACCGGGTGGGTGACGTTGTCGCGCAGGCTGAGAGGAATGCCGAGCTCGTAGCCGTGCGCGCACGAGCCGAGGGCCATGCACAGGTCTTCGCGGTGCAGGTTGGCGGTGGTCGGCACGCCGATGCCGTTGGGATCGCCGGCGGGGGCGTTGAAGTAGACGTGGACGTCGATCGCGGCGTCGGGCGCGTCGGGGTCCTGGGCCCAGCCGTACACGTTGTCGCAATCGACGGTGTCGAGGTAGCCCTGCGGCGGGATGCTGATGTCGCAGACCCCGCCGCCGGGGCCGCCGCCCCACCACTCCCAGTGCCACGGCTCGCCGGGGACGGTCTCGGTGAACCCGAAGGCGCCGCCGTGGGCGTTCAGCCAGTTGTAGACGCCGGGCGTCGCGGTGTTGATGTCGAGCGCGTGGCCGCTCTGGTGGTTCGAATAGCCGGGCTTGGCCGCCAGGTTGCAATTGTTACAGTTGCAATTGACATAGCAGCCGTACAGGTACTCCTGCTCGGCCATCGTGCGGAAGCCGCTGTTGATGTGCATGTCGACGCCGTCCGCGGCCGCGGCCTCGCGCATGACCCAGTAGGCGTTGGCGGTGCTCTTCTCGACCGGGCGCCCGTCGATGTGGACGACGGTGATCTCGAACGGGTTGCCGTTGGTGTAGCCGGTGTCCTTGCTCTCGGCGCAATCGATCGGCGCGGGGTGCTCGCCGATGTCGGGCGGGGCGGTCAGTTCACAGACGTCGGGGTGTTCGTGCGGGCCTTCTGCGCGGGCGGTGTGGGGCGCCAGACATAGCGCAGCGAGGACAGCGTGTCGGAGCGAGATCGCGGTCGGCATGGACGCCCACGGTATCACGCGCCGCGCGGCGACGGGCGGGGCACACGAGGGCGCCGATGGCCTGCGCGGACCGTGGGGGAACCTCGGGCGCCTGGGGTCCGGCGGCCGCTGACGGCAATATCGTCGCGCGCCGGCACTCACACGAAAGCGATGTCACCGATGGGTCGGAGCGCGGGTGGGCGTCGGCGCTCGCAGAGGTCGCGAGGCGCGCGGCCCGGGCCGGAACGCCGCAGCCAGGGCGAGCGGGGAGGCCTGGACCTGTCCATTCGACCAAGTCGTCGCGCGCGTGCGAGCGGAGGTCAGGCGCGGGCGAGGAGCTGCTCGAGCGCGTCCCACATCTCGGCGAAGCGGTCCGAGTAGAGCGCGGCGCGGAAGTCGGGCTGCTCCTGGCGATAGACGGCGAGCATCCGCGACCGGGTGGCCGCCGAGTAGCCGGCGTTGGCGAGGCGGTCGCAGATCTTGACGAAGGTGGCGACGTCGCTCGCGCGGATGCCCTCGTAGTAGCGCGCGTTGGCCCGCTCCTTGCGGGTGCGCCCCTTCTCGTTGGTCAAGGCGAAGGCGACCTCGGCCACGGCCTCGTTGGTGGCCTTCTTGACGTCGTTGTACGTCTGCCGCGCGTCCTCGATGGTGTCGTGGACCCAGGCGCCGGCGAGGGCGATCGGGCGGTCGGCTTCGTCGAGCAAGTGGAGGAACTCGACGGCCCGCTCGACGACCATGCTCAGGTGGCTGGCATAAGGCCGGCCGTCATACAGGTGATTGGTCTCCGCGTGGGCGCGGGTGGCGTAGCTCTGGGCCGCCTGCACCAGGGGGTGGCGAAGAAGCTCGGTCATGCTCTCCATACGAGCCCAGCGTCGACCGATTCAAGGCCGACGAACCGCCGCAGTTGCGTCAGGATCCGTGAGGGACCGCTCGTGAGGGCTGCCGGATGCCCAGCGTCCGGTCGTTGCGTTCGCCGCGGAACTCGCTCGTGCGGCGGTCGCTGCCCGCCGCGAGCGGAGGCGCTTCGCGGAGACCCGGGCCGCCTCGCGATGCCGCGCCCGGTCGCCGGCCCGGCGATCGGGCAATGACTCATAGAACATGTCGTTTCGGACATGTTCTAAAAAACATATCGATGCGGGGCGACCGGTCGTGCGGGGGCGCGGCCGTCGAGGTGTCCCGATGCGTGCCCCGCAGCGGGTGGGGCGCACGGTCGCGCGGCCGCTCGACCGGCGGCGGCGAGACGGGCCGGTGACGGGCAGGCGGCTCCCTCGCGCGCGCCAACGAGCGCGCGCTCCGTGTCATACTGCCGGCCATGATGCGCGGGCTCGGCACGGTCGCTCTCGTCACTCTCGTCGCCGGATCGGTGGTGGCCTGCGCGGGGGGAGAGGGCTCGGACAGCCGTGGCGGCAGTGCCACCGAGACGACGGTCGGCGCGGTGACGGCCGCGGATGCGACCGGGACGGTCACCGACGCGCCGACCGGGACCGAGACTCTCGGCGGCACGACGACCACCGAGGGCAGCGGCAGCGAGTCGGCGACGATGGGGACGACCGCGGGGGTGCCGACGACGACCGAGGCGGTCACGACCGAGATGTCGACCGGGACGACGAGCTCGACCACCGGCGAGCCGTGCGCGCCGGTGCAGTGCTCGGCCGACCTCAAGGGGCTCGAGTGCGAGGGGCAGCTGGTGGCGACCTGCGAGGAGGACTCGTACTGCGTCGAGGGCGCGTGTACCCCGCTCGAGCCGTGCGAGGCGGCGGCGCTGCTGCAGGGCAGCGAGGGCTGCGAGTTCTGGGCGGTCAAGACGCAGACGACCAAGACGGGCGGCTGCTTCGCGGCGTTCGTGGCCAACACCTGGGACGAGTCGGTCCACATCGAGGTCGAGTACGACGGGCAGAGCCTCGATGTCGCCGGCTTCACGCGGATCCCCGAGGGCCAGGGCGAGAGCATCACCTACGCGCCGTACGACCCGGTCGCCGGGCTGCCGGTCGGGCAGGTGGCCCTGGTGTTCCTGTCCCGAGGGCCAGGTGACAACCCCGACTGCCCGGCGCCCGCGGGCGTGGCCACGGAGACCGAGGTGGCCGGGACGGGGCGCGGGAAGGGGTTCCGGATCTCGACCGACCGGCCGGTCGCGGCCTACCAGATGCTGCCGTACGGCGGCGGCTCGGTGGCGATCACGTCGGCGACGCTGATGCTGCCGACGAGCGTGTGGGACACCAACTACGTGGTCGTCAACGCCTATGCGCAGAGCGTCGCGGTGCCCGCGGCGCGGCCGCTGTGGGCGGTCGTCGCCGGCGAGGACGGCACCGAGGTGACGATCGATCCGAAGGTCGCGATCGACGGCGGTCCGGGCGTCACCGCCGGCGCGGCCGGGGTGCCGATCAAGTACAACCTCGACCGCGGCGAGACGATCCAGTTCGCGCAGTCGGCCGAGCTGACGGGCTCGCCGCTGGTCGCCAACAAGCCGGTCGGGGTGTTCGGCGGGGCGAGCTGCTTCAACGTGCCGGTCGGGGCGTCGTACTGCGACGGGGCGCACCAGCAGATCCCGCCGATCAAGGCGCTGGGCAGCGCGTACGTGGCGGTCCGCTACAAGAACCGGCTGGCGATGGGCCAGGAGGAGACGCCGCCGTGGCGGCTGGTCGGCACGGTCGACGGGACGACGCTGTCGTGGCAGCCGGCCAAGCCGGCCGGCGCGCCCGACACCTTGGCTTTCGGCCAGGTCGCGGAATTCACGGCGGCCGGGCCGTTCACGGTGCGCAGCCAGGACAGCGAGCACCCGTTCTACCTCGCCGGGTACATGACCGGCGGGCAGCTGCACGACAACCGCGGCGACCCCGAGTGGGTCAACGTGATCCCGTCGGAGCAGTACCTCGACCGCTACGTGTTCTTCACCGACCCGACCTACTCCGAGACCAGCCTGGTGGTGGTGCGGCGCAAGCAGGACGGGGCCTACGCCGACGTCACGCTCGGCTGCGCCGGCGTGCTCGACGGCTGGGCGGAGGTCGACGACGAGCACGAGTACACCCGCGTCGACCTCGTGACCGGCAACTTCGAAGACGTCGGCCAGTGCTCGAACGGCCGCCACGAGATCGCGAGCGCCAACCCGATCGGCGTGACGGTGTGGGGCTGGGGCTCGCCGGAGTCGGTCGACTTCTACACGCTGAACGTGTCGTACGCGTACCCGGCGGGCGCGGCGATCCGGCCGATCAACGACGTGATGATCATGCCGCAGTGATCGCGCCGCGGTGAATCAATTGAGCAGGCGACCCGGCGGGCGCGGCGGGCCGGGCTCGCCGCGCCTGCGGGCCAAAAGGCCGCGGTTGTACAGGGCCAGGCGGTAGAGGTGACCGCGCTCGCAGTAGAAGGTGATCGTGCAATACCCTTCGCCGTGGATCGAGTCGGGCAGGTCGATCCACGACACGTGGATCGGCAGCGCGTCGAGCTCGTCCAGGCGGGCGCGCACGAGCGGCAGGCCCTCGGCCAATTCGTCGAGGTCGTGCCACACGCCCGCCTCGGCGGCGAACAGGCGGACCAGCAGCGGCTCGTGGCGCCGTTCGCCGACCAGGTCGGCGGCGAGGTCCTCGAGCAGCAGCTCGGCGTCGGTCGGCTCGTCGGGGTCGTGGTCCGTCAATGGATCTGCAGGTTCGGGCCCGCGAGGCCGGTCGCGCCGTCGGGGGCGGGGTTGTTGTCCGGATTGGTACCACCCGCGCCGCCGAAGCCCGGCACGCCGGTGGTGCAGCTGTTCATGGCGTAGACGAACACGACGTTGCTGGCGCGCGCGAGGCAGGCCGAGGGCCTGTCGCCGCCGCCTCCGCCGGCCCCGCCGTTGCCGCCGGTGCCACCATTCCCGCCGACGCCGCCGTTGCCCGAATCGTCGTTGCCCGAGCCGCCGTTGCCGCCCTGGCCGCCGAACTGGCCGGGCCCGCCGTCGCCGCCCTTGCCCCCATTGCCGCCCTTGCCGGTGGTCATCGCGTTGCTCAGGATGTGGATGATGCCACCAACGGCGAACACCGCGAAGCCGCCTCCGCCGCCCTGACCGCCGTGACCCTTTTCGCCGCCGAGGCCGCCGCAGCAGCCCCGCGCCGCCGACGCCGCTGCCCTGATTGCAGGAGCACGCCCCGGCGAGCGTGCACGAGCCCCCACCGGCGCCGCCGCGCCCGTTCGTCGCGTCGGCGCCGGAGGTGTCGTCGGCGGGGACGTGGAGGCCGGCCGAGAGCTGGCCGAGGTTCGCGCCGCCGGCGCCCGTGGCTCCCTGCGTGCCGTTGGCGCCCGTGGCCCCGACGCCGCCGCTGCCGCTCTTTGTGAAGCAGGCGCCCGAGGCTCGTCCGGGGTTTCGCCGCTGCCGGGGAAGTCGGTCTGGCCGTTGCCGTCGTTGTAGCCGCCCTTGCCGCCGGCGCCGCCGGCCCCGCTGCATGGCGGGGCGGCTCCGCCGTTGCCGCACTTGGCGCCCTGGCAGCCGTTCTGACCGCTGGCGCCCGCGCTGGCCTGCGGAGTCGGAGGCGCCTGGCCGGACACGCCGTCCTGGCCGTTCGCGCGGGCGGCGACGTCGATGAGTTTGTCGCGGACCACCAGCGGCGCGCTGCCGCTGGCGAGGCGCACCGCGTAGGTGGTGGATCCGGGCCGGCCGCTGCTGGTGGCCTTGAGGGTGAGGCCGGCCAGCCAGGTCTCGTCGTCGATGTCGCTGGCGCTGACGACGGTGCAGGCGGCCTGGATCGTGGTGATGGCATTGGCCGAGCGGCGGAACTTGAAGTCCGGGTCCTCGCGATCGAAGCCGCCGAGGACGTCGACGCCGGAGGCAACCACGATCGATTCGTCGTACAGCTCGCCCGAGACGCAGACCGCCGAAAATCCGCCCTGGACCGCGAGCTCGATCGCGTGACCGGTCGACTTGACCGGATCTTCGCGCGACCGGTGTGGATGTCGTCGCCCACCGAGGGCGAGACGACGATGCAATCCTCGACCACGCCGTCGCTGCCGTCGCAGTTGGCGTCGTCGAATTGATCGTCGAATGGATCGTCGTCCCCCTTTTTGATACAGGAGTACTCACATCCGCATTCGCCGGCGAGGGGGTTGCCATCGACGTCGAAGAAGCCGTCGGGGCAGCCGAGATCGCACACCCCGGGGCCGGTCGTCGAGTCGGTCCCGGCGTCCTTGGTCGAGGTCGTCGCGTCGGTGGTGTCGGGGTCCGTGGTCGTCGTGGTCGTCGTGGAGTCCGACGCGTGGTCGTGGTGGTCGAGGCCGAGACCGCGGTGGTGGTCGGCGCCGTCGTGGTCGTGGTGGTCCCGGAGTCGGTCGTCGTCGAGGTCTCCGCGGCCGTGGTGGTCGGTGCAGTCGCGGTGGTGGGTTCGCCGGTGGAGCCGGTGGAGCCCGTCGTCGTCGTCTCCGCGGCGATGGCCGAACTGGTCGTCCCACTGTCGCCGCAAGCCAGGGTCGAAAGGCTCGCGCAGAACCGCAGGGAAACGGCGGAACGGCGTGCTCCGAGCATTGCGTCGGCGATCTTCGGCAGGAGCGGCGCCTGCTTCAAGGCATCCTGACCGCGCCGCGACCTGTCGCCGGCGACAGCCGAGATCGGGGAGCCGCGGGTGCGCAGCGGCTCGCACACCGGGCTGCTGTGCCGCAATTGGCGGACGTTTTTCCAAGCGGATGTCCCTGGTTGACGAGGTGAACTCGAGGGTATGGTCCGCGCCATGCGAGTAAGCATTTGTACGAAGGGTCAGATCCTTGGTTATTTCCTGGGCGCGGCGCCGGTGGCGCTCTTGACCGCGTGTTCGAACACCCCGGCCACGACGACCGACTCGGGGACAGAGACCGATACCGGGACGTCCACGGGGACGGATACGACCGGCTCGATGACGAGCACGCCGGATCCGACCGAGGACATGCCGACGACCGGCCCGACCACCACCGGGACGACCGGGACCACCACCGAGACGGGCACCGACACCGACACCGACACGGACGGGCCGGATCCGGTGTGCGGCGACGGCAACGTCGACGCGGGCGAGGAGTGCGACAACGGGGCCAACAACGGCGACCGCGCGGTTTGCACCTCGGAGTGCAAGGAGAACGTGTGCGGTGACGGCAAGGTCGGACCAGGCGAGGGCTGCGACGAGGGCCCCGACAACGGCGGCGAGACCTGCAAGGACGACTGCAGCGTGCCGAGCTGCGGCGACGGCATGGTCGACCTCAACGAGGAGTGCGACGACGCCAACGCCGAGGACACCGACGAGTGCACCAACGCCTGTACGAGCGCGAGCTGCGGCGACGGCTTCTCGCAGATGAGCAACATGGAGGAGTGCGACGACGGGGCCGCCAACGGCGACAACGCGATGTGCACGCCCGAGTGCAAGGCGAACGTCTGCGGCGACGGGTTCGCGTGGATCGACGGCGGTGAGGAGTGCGACGCGGGCAAGGACAACGGCCCGGGCAAGACCTGCCTCGAGGGCTGCGTGCTCAACGTCTGCGGCGACGCCGACGTCGGCCCGGGCGAGACCTGCGACGACGGCAACACGATGGCGGACGACGGCTGCAGCGCGACCTGCACGCTCGAGGGCTGCGGCGACGGCGAAGTCGACCCCGGCGAGGAGTGCGACGACGCCCTCAACGGCGACCAGGACGACGGCTGCACCGATCTGTGCCAGGCGCCGAAGTGCGGCGACGGGTTCGAGCAGGCCAGCCTGGCGGAGCAGTGCGACCTCGGGGCCGAGAACAGCAACACCGGCGCCTGCACGCTCGAGTGCAAGGACGCCAAGTGCGGCGACGGCTTCATCCAGGAGAACGTCGAGCAGTGCGACGACGGGGTCGGCAACGGCGACGACAAGGCGTGCCTGTCGCTGTGCGTGACCGCCGTGTGCGGCGACGGCAAGGTGCATGTCGGCGTCGAGCAGTGCGACGACGGCAACGTGAACAACCAGGATAGCTGCACCACCGTGTGCAAGCTGGCCTCCTGCGGCGACGGCTTCATGCAAGCCGGCGAGCAGTGCGACGACGGCAACACGGACTCGACCGACGCCTGCACCAACGCCTGCAAGCCGGCGACCTGCGGCGACGGCTTCGTCCAGCAGGGCGTCGAGGAGTGCGACGACGGCAACGCGAACCCGAACGACGGCTGCCTCGCCATGTGCAAGGCCAACAAGTGCGGCGACGGGATCATCAACATCGGCGTCGAGCAGTGCGAGGACGGCAACACCAACGCCGGCGACGGCTGCAGCCCGACCTGCCAGTTCGAGCAGCCCAACGAGACGGTGACGAAGAACGCCCTGAACCTGGCGATCGCCGACGACGCCTACAACGGCATGCCGGCGACGATGACCTGCACCACCATGACCGTCAACGGCGGCGGCAACGGCACGGTCAAGGACGTGACGCTGCTGATCGGCTTCACCCACACCTTCATCGGCGACCTGACGATCAAGGTCCTCAACCCGGCCATGCAGGTCGTGACGCTGATGCGCAGCCCGGGCGTCGTCGAGGCCAACGACGACGCCAACTTCTACGTCGGCGATTCGTCGAACGCGAACGCCATGTTCCCGCTGTTCTTCCGCGACGCCGGGACCACCGACGCCGAGACGATGGGCAGCACCCTCGCCAGCACCGACCAGGTCGTCTGCCGCGACGACTTCCAGTGCGACTACAAGCCGAACCCCGGCAAGGGCCCCGGCCCGAACCTCGCCGCCTTCGCCGGCAGCATGGGCGCGGGCGACTGGCAGGTCTGCATCGGGGACAGCATCGGCGGCGACACCGGCACGCTGCAGAGCGTCGAGCTCACGGTCGTTTTCAACCCGTGAGCCGCGCGCCGGAGTGACGGCTCGCTCCGGCGAAACACGTTCCATGCGATCGGCCGATCGCACGTGCGTGTCGGCCCCACAAGCGGCGCTCGGGACCTCGGTCCCGGCGCCGCTCGCTGATTCGTGCGGGGACGGGCCCGCTGGCGCCGTTTCGCGGCCGGGGCCGTCGCTCGCCGGGGCCGGCGTCGCCCGGCCCTGCGGCCTCGTCGCCGCTCGCCCCGCCATCGGCTTCGGCTGTGCTCGCGGCGAGAAAGCGCTATGAATTGTCCCGTGACCCGCTTGCGCGTCGCGAGCCTCGCCCTCGTCGGTCTGCTGGGACCGGCCGGCTGTTGGATGTCGGTGCCGGTGCTGGAGGCCTCGGCGAGCCCGGGCATGGTGCCCGCCGTGATCGCGCCGGAGTCGGACGCGGCGGTGGCGGCGGCCGAGGTCGACGAGGCGGTCGACGACGTCGACGGCGGCGACCCGTCGGCGCTGCCGGAGCCGTCGAGCCAGCTCGAGGTCGAGGCCGAGCTGGTCGAGGCTCGCAGCACCCCGCACTGCGGCCATGACAAGTTCGTGGTGGTGATGCGCTACGCCGTGAAGCGCGTGCTGGCCGGCAGCTACGGCGAGCGCGACCTCTACGTCGCCCTGCAGTGCCCCGAGCTCGGCCTGTCGCCGTGCCGCGACGGCAAGGGCGCCCGCGTGCGCTCGTTCCGGGCCGGCGACGTGCACCGGCTGCAGCTGGTCCAGGGGACCGGCAGCGGGAAGCTCGTCGACAAGTTCAACGACGGCCCGGGCGCCGAGCTGCCGCGCTACCGCGCCCGCTGCGGCGCCGCCGGGCCCTGACGGCGCGGGCGGACCGGAGGGCTGCACCCCGGCGGGTGGTCGACGAGGCGCGTCGGCGCGGGTTTTGGCGAGCGCGATGTCGGAGCCTTCATGGCGATGAGGACATGGCGCGGCGAACATGTCTTATCGAACATGGCAGCACGGACATGACCGATACCCGCGAGGGAGGGCATGCCCGATCGGACACGGCCTGCAGCGTCACGGCACGTGGCCGTGGGCCATCGGCTGGGTGGCGGCGACGCCCCAGCCGCCGCGATCGACCGCGATGATGCCGACGTCCCAGCGCGGGTCGAACGCGGCGGCGGCCCGGGCCACGGCCTCGCGGGCGGGGGTGCCGGCGGCCAGCGCCTGGTAGACGGTGCGGGCCATCGCCTGGCGGATGATCTCCTCGCCGTGACCGGTGCAGGCGACCGCGCCCGCGGGGCCGGCGAACAGGCCGGCGCCGTAGATCGGCACGTCGCCGACGCGGCCGTAGAGGGTGACCGAGGTGCCGCCGGTCGAGAGGGCGGCGGCGAAGTGGTGGTCGGCGGTGCGGGCCACCGCGCCGACGGTGTCGCCGCCGTGGCGCCACGCGACCATGTCGGGCGGCATCTCGCCGGGGTAGTTCCAGTAGAGGCGCCAGTCCGGCTCCTGCGTGCCGGGGGCCTCGATGACCTCGCGCAGCCGCTTCATGCGGGCCGCGTACTTGGCCTCGGCCTGGGGCGAGCGCGGGACCTCGTCGGGCAGGCCGAGCTTGTGGGCGAAGCGGGTCGCGCCCTCGCCGACCAGCAGGACGTGCGGCGAGTCGAGCACCAGGCGGGCGGCGCGGATCGGGTTCTTGACCCGCTCGATCGCCGCCACCGCGGCGAAGCGGCCGTCGTCGGTCATGAGCGAGGCGTCGAGCTGGATCGTCTTGCCGTCGAGGCGGATGTTGGCGCCGGTGCCGGCGTTGTAGCGCGGGTCGTCCTCGAGCACGACGGCGGCGGCGATCGCCGCGTCGAGGGCGCTGCCGCCGGCGGCCAGGACGTCGCCGCCGGCCGTGGCCGCGCGCTCGGCCCCGTCGGCGTCGCTCAGCGGCGAACCGACGCCGGCGTGGGTGACGACCAGCGGGCCGGCCGGGACGTCGGCGCCGGCGCGGATCGGCAGGTCGCGGACCGCGGGGCTGTCCGGAGGGGCAGGCGGGGTGGCCGGAGGGACAGGTGAGGTGTCCTTCGGGGCAGGTTGCGGGCGGCTGTCCGCGGGGACAGGCGAGGTGTCCCTCGGGGCAGGCGGCGGGCCGCAGGCGAGCGCGGCGGCGAGGACGACGAGCGGGCGGAGCTGCACGCGCACAGCATGCCGCAGGCGGCCGTCAATTGCCGCGCGAGCAGGCGCCGACGCAGCGGCGGGCGGCCGGATCGCAGGCGCCGAGGAAGCACGGGCCGGCGTCGCCGCGGCCGCCGCCGCGATCGGGACGGCAGGGCTCGCCGAGCGCGGCGTCGGGCTGACAGGTGCGGGTCGCGGGCTCGCAATGGTGATAGGGGCCGCAGTCGTTGCGTTCGCGGCAGGTCGCGCCGGTGTCGCCGCGCGGGCGACAGCGGCCGTCGTCGCCGCAGCGCATGTCGATCGGGCAGCGGGTCTCGGCGGCGGCCGGATCGCAGGGGGCGTCGGCGTCGGCGACGGGCCGGCAGACGCCCGGGGCTTCGAGGCGCCGCTCGCCCGCGCCGTTCACCGCGGCGGACAGGCGCAGGCCGTCGCAGCGCAGGCCGTCGGCGCAGGCGTCCTGCCACGAGCAGGCGGCGCCGGCGGGCGAACGGGCGCGACACCGGGGCTCGGCGGCGCTGAAGTCACAGAATTGAGCGGGGGCGCAGTCGTGTCCGAGCGAGACGCGGTGACACGGCCGGCCGGCGTCAGGCCGCGCCTCGCACACGCCGAGCTGCTTGCGCCGGTAGGCGTGCGGCTCGTGCACCGGGGCGACGTAGCCCTGGCACACGAGGCCCGGTCGGCAGGCGTGCCAGTGGCCGTCGCAAGGGGCGCCGAGGTCTCCGCGCGGGCGGCAGACGTCGCGGTCGCAGTAGAGGCCGTCGCTGCACAGGGTGTCGGCGCCGCAGGGGCCGCCCGCCGCGGGCGTGTGGGCGCGGCACTGTCCGGGACAGCCGAGCTCGCCGGTGCAGCGGCCGTCGATGCACTCCTCCCAGCGCTCGCACGCGCCGCCCGGCGCCACCGCCGGGAGCAGGCCGGCCGGGACGGCGCCGCCGAGGCAGCCGGCCGGCAGGACCTCGTGATCGACGGCGCAGGCGGCCTCGGCGAGGAGGCGCAGACAGGCGGCGGCGCGGGCCGGATCGAAGCGGTAGCGGCCCGCCTGCAGGCCGCGCTCGACGCCGAGGAGGACGCGGGCGCGCGGCTGCTCGCGCAGGCATCGCTCGCGCTCGGAGGCGCCGATCTCTCCGCAGCGGACGGCGCGATCGCAGCGCAGCGGCGCGAGGAGGGCGAAGTACTCGGCAGGGTCGCGCGGCGGTGCCGACAATGATGGGAGGCGCGAGGGCGGTGTCGACAATGGTGAATCGCGAGAAAGGGGGGAGTCGGCGGCGGGAAGGGACGGGGCGGGCGAGGCGGGGAGCGAGGTTGCGGCGGTAGGGTCGTGCGGGCTCGCGGGCGAGGAGGACGGCGCGTCGGAGGGCGCGGGCGAGGCGGGGAGCGAGGTTGCGGCGGTAGGGTCGTGCGGGCTCGCGGGCGAGGAGGCGGGGGCGGCCGCCGGATCGGCGGGGGCCGTGGCGGTGGTGGGTGGATCTCGGGCCGGCTCGCGGGCGGCGAGCGGGGTCCGCTCGCCGACGTCGCCCGGCGTGCAGGCGACGACGCAGGTCAGCGCGAGCAGGGCCGGGCGCACGGGCCCACGGTAGCACGGCCGCGGCGGCGCGGGATAGTGTCTCTTCGGACATGTCTGAAAGGACCTGCGGGCTTTCGCGGCGACGGCCGCTCGTCCGCCGCGGACGCGCGCGCGTGGGCTTGACGCTGGCGCGCGGCCGGCGATAGCGTGCCGCAATGCGATCTCCCTCGCCCGTGTGGCTCGTCGCCCTCGCGCTGGCCTGCAACGACGAGTCCGGCGCGGAAGCGACCGGCGCGGCGGGGACGTACCCGACGACGCTGCCCAACCTGACGCTGCCGGGCGACCCGGGCGCGACGACCACCGGCGACGGCGGCGAGTCGCAGGGGACAGGCGCGACGACGGGCGCGGCGACGACGTCGGAGGGCGCGGTGACGACGGGCGGCGGGGGCCCGAAATTCGACCTCGGCGAGGACCCCGGACCGGGCACGACGGGCGGGCCCGACGACGCGCTGTGCCCGTGCGCGCCCAAGCTCGACCTCATCTACGTGCTGTCCGACGACCGCGAGCTGTGGACCTACGATCCGCTCGGCAACAGCTTCGCGCTGGTCGGCCCGCTCGGCTGCCCGACCACCGACGGGACGTTCTCGATGGGCGTCGGCCGCGACGGGTTCGCGTGGATCCAGACGACCATCCCGCAAGGTTTGAGCAACTACGTCGGCGACCTGTTCCGCCTCGACGTGAGCAATCCGCAGAATTGCGTCGACCCCGGCTACACACCCGGCGCCAACGGATGGATGCACTTCGGGATGGCGTTCGTGTCGGCGAGCGCGAGCGACCCGTGCGACGAGCTGTACGGGCAGCACTGGGACGGCCAGGCGGGCCTGTGGTCGGAGGGCGCCGGGGTCGGCAAGCTCGGGGTGTTCGACCCGGTGGCGATGCAGATGAACACGCTCGGGACGACGAACTACAACGGGGCGGAGCTGACGGGGACCGGCGACGGCCGCCTCTACGCGTTCGGCGGGGTGCCGAACGCGAAGCTGATCCAGTTCGACAAGCAGACGGCGCAGGCGATCGAGACGCTGCCGTTCAACAACCTGCCGCTGACGAACGCGTTCGCGTTCGCGTTCTGGGGCGGCGACTTCTACTTCTTCACCCTCGCCGACCCGAACGGCCAGACGGGCAACAGCAAGGTGACGAAGCTCGACTACGACGACAGCGACAACAGCGGCAAGGCGCTGACGACGGTCCACGCGAACGCGCCGATCCGCATCGTCGGGGCGGGGGTGTCGACCTGCGCGCCGATCGAGCCGCCGGGGTGAGGCGGGCTCGCCCGTTCGTGCGAGCGCTGCGAATCGCGTGAGAAAGGACAGCCGTGCCCCTCTACGAAACGATCGAGCTTCACTTTCGCCCGATCGCCGGCGCGAAGGTGCAACACCTGGCGATCCCGGTCGCCCCCATCAACGTGTTCGTCGGCCCCAACTCGTCCGGCAAGAGCACGGCGCTCCACGAGCTCGCCGGACAACGCAGGCAGCGCCTCATCGTGTGCGAGCGAACGTTGCGCGCCGATCGGGCCCAGCTCCTCGAATGGGCCCTCGCAGTGCACGGGGAGCCTCTCCTGGACCGCCTCACCGATTTGATGAAACTCGCCGGCCCTTCCGCCTATGCCATGAACAGGCGCGAAGCGGACCTGCGGAGTGACAAGTTCGCTCATTCGCTGTTCTCCGGGTTCGAGTCCGCCCAGCGCCTCGTGCTGTCGGTCACCCGGAGCATCGACGAAATCGCGGGTGGCGAGCGAAGAGCGCTCAAGGAGCATCCCGTGAGCCGCCTCGACGGTCTTTTCCGGGATGCGGAGGCCACGGCCCGGTTCCATGCCCTGCTCTCCGAGATGTTCGGCCTGTTCCCGGTCATCGATGCGCTAGCCGGGCCGCTCAAGCTACGGTTGTCACGAACACCTCCGCCCGAAGACGTCGGCCGGTTGATTCGACGCGAGAGCGAGGACTTCATGGACGCGACGTTGTCGCCCCGCGATCTCTCCGACGGTACCAGGAGCTACGTGGGGCTCTGGGGGCATTTGTTCTCGGGGAAAGAGCGGCTGATCTTCCTCGACGAGGCCGGCGCGTTTCTTCATCCTCCGCTCGCCCGCAAGCTGGGCAAGCAGCTCACACACCTGGCGATCGAGCGCGACGGGCACGTGTTCGCCGCCACCCACAGCCCCGACTTCGTGTTCGGATGCGTCCAGGCGGGCTGCCAGTCGAACGTCATCCGGCTCACCTACCGCGACGGGGCATCGACGGCGCGCCTGTTGTCGACGGGCGACCTGCTGCCGCTCATGCGCGACCCGCTGCTGCGCTCGGCGAACATCCTCTCCGGCCTGTTCTACGACGGCGCGGTCGTCTGCGAAGCGGACGCCGACCGCGCGTTCTATCAGGAGATCAACGAGCGGCTCCTCGATCAGCGGGAGGGCCTCGAGAGCTGCCACTTCGTAAACGCGCAGAACTGGCAGACGATCCCGAGGATCGCCGGTGCGCTTCGTCGGCTGGGGATCCCGGCCGTGATGCTGGTCGATCTCGACGCGGTGATCCACGACGACGCGAAGACGCTGCTCGCGGCGGCGGGGGTGCCCGAGACGATCGCGCGCGGCATGGGCCAGATGCGCGGCGATCTGGCGCGGGGCGTGGAAGATCGCAAGCGGCTGAAGTCGCTCGGATTGCACGCGGTCCCGGCCGAGCTCCGCGAGGGGTGGGAGAAATACCTGCGAGACCTCGAGGAGTACGGGATCTTCGCGGTGCCCGTGGGCGAGCTCGAAGGATGGTTCCCCGAGCTGGAGATCCCGCGCGACGACAAGAGAGAGTGGATCGTCCGGATGTTCGCGCGCATGGGCTCCGATCCCGGTGATTCGAGCTATGTCCGACCGTCGAGCGATGGGCCGTGGACATTCATGCGGACGATCGCGCGATGGATCCTCGATCCCAGGCGGCGAGGCATGCCGCCGCTCCTCGGCACCGAGCGCGAAGACTGCCATTAGGCCGGTCGTCGACCGCGGAGCCGGTGCGCAATGCGACCGGCGAGGCGGTCATCGACGTCATGGTTCAGGGCGCCGGAGGTTGTTCCTTCGTCGCGGGCACCACGGCGGTCGCGGCGGTCTTGTCCTGGTAGGCCAGCGAGTGGGCGGCCATCTCGGCCATGCGCAGCGCCATGATGCGCTCGGCCATCACGGCGCCGTCGGCTCCGTGGCGCAGCAGGTGCTCGACCTCGGCCTCGGAGTGGCCGCGGGCGATGATGGTCATGTCGGGCTTGGCCTCGCGCAGGCGGGCGACGACCTCGCCGGCTTCGAGGGCCTGCGGGATGGCGAGCATGGCGAGGCGGACCTGGGCGGGCCGAGTCTCGGCGAGGACGCGGGGGTTGGCCGCGTTGCCGCAGATCGCCGGGATGCCGCGCGCCCGGGCGCGATCGACGAGGTCGGGGTCGGTGTCGACGACCAGCAGCGGCGTGCCGCGCTCGCGCAAGATCTGGGCGATCGCGCGGCCGACCCGCCCGTAGCCGATGAGCAGCACGAACGGGCCCTCGGGGGCCGGCGGGCCGGACGCGACCACGGCCCGCTCCTCGGCCTCGACCCGATCGCGGCGGCGTTGCCAGCGGTCGAGGGCGACGAACAGCAGCGGGTTGCAGAGGATCGTGAGGATGGCGCCGGCGAGGATCAGGTCGCGGGCCTCGGTCGGCATGAGGTCGAGCTCGACGCCGAGGCCGGCGAGGATGAACGAGAACTCGCCGATCTGCGCCAAACTGACGGAGATCGTCAGCGCGGTGGCGAAGGGGCGGCGAAACGCCAGCACCAGCGCCAGCGCGGCGAGCGACTTGCCGATGATGATGATCCCGCAGGTCGCGAGCACGAGCAGCGGCTGGTCGACGAGGATCCGCGGGTCGAACAGCATGCCGACGGAGACGAAGAACAGCACGGCGAAGGCGTCGCGCAGCGGCAGCGAGTCGCTCGCGGCCTTGTGGCTGAACTCGGACTCGGTCAGCAGCATGCCGGCGAAGAAGGCGCCGAGCGCCAGCGAGACGTTGAACAGGAGCGCCGCGCCGAGAGCCACGCCGAGGGCGATCGCCAGCACGCACAGCGTGAACAGCTCGCGTGAGCCGGTGCCTGCGATCTGCTCGAGCATCCAGGGGATCGCCCGCCGGCCGACGACGAGCATGAGGGCGAGGAAGCCGGCGACCTTGACGAGGGTGAGGACCAGCGCGAGCCACGGATCGCCGCCTTCCCCGCCGGCGATCGCGGGCACGAGCACGAGCGCGAGCACCGTCGCGAGGTCCTCGACGATGAGCCAGCCGATGGCGATCTTGCCGCGCGGGCTGTCGAGCAGGCGCCGCTCCTCGAGCGCGCGCAGCAGCACGACGGTGCTGGCGACCGACAGCGCCAGGCCGAACATCAAGCCGGCGCTGGCCGACCAGCCGAGCAGCCAGCCGAGGCCGGCGCCGAGGCCGGTGGCGATCGCGATCTGGACGACGGCGCCGGGGACCGCGATCGACTTGACGTCGAGCAGGTCGCGCAACGAAAAGTGCAGGCCGACGCCGAACATCAGCAGGATGACGCCGATCTCCGACAGCTCGTTGGCCAGCGCGGTGTCGGCGACGATCCCCGGGGTGTGCGGGCCGACGACGATGCCCGCGGCGAGGTAGCCGACGAGCGGCGACAGCCGGGCGCGCGTCGCCAATGCGCCGAGCGCGAACGCGGCGACCAGGCCAGCGGCGATCGTGTCGAGCAGGGGGGTGTGATGGAGCATCGCTGCGGGCATGCGAACCGCGGCGGGCCGCGTCGCCGATCGAGGGGATACGGCAAAAGCCGGGCCACGCTCGCCGCGAAGATGGATTCGGGGCCGCAAGCCAGCGGGCCCCGCCGGTGAAATCGCAGGACCGGCGAGCGAGCCCGACCGCAGGCGCCCGTCGCAGGTCGCGCGCTGCGGACGGGCGAGCGGCGAGATGTCCTTGCGGACATGTCATGTCGGGGGGCCAGGGCAGCGGGGCGAGCGACCGGAGGGCCGTCGCGGGCGCCAGGACGGCGAAATCGCGGGCGCGCCGGCCGACGAGGGGCGAGATGTCCTTGCGGACATGTCACTCGGCCGGCGAGCGCGGCGAAACGGCGAGATGGGCCAGGTCGGGCGGATGGAGGCTCGCGCCGGTGTCATGCGCGCCGCGTCGCGGACGATCGATTCGAGGACGGCGCCCGCGGAGGCCTGCGTCGGAGAATGAGCGCGCGGGCGGGTCCGCCGACGAGCGCCGGGATCGTCCAACGAGGGCAGGGGAAATATCGCCATTGCTTGCGCCGGTGGCATGAGCGCCGCGGACGCGCTGGGCGAGAGGCGGGCTCGTGGTATGGTGCGAGGCGTCCAGGGAGTGCGTCTTGGCGTACCTGTTCCTGTCGGCCGCGATCGTCTTCGAGGTGATCGCCACCTCGTTCCTGCGCTTCACGGCGGGGGAGCGAGCGGCGTGGTGGTCGTACCCGGTCGTGGCCGGCGGATACGTGCTGGCGTTCGTCGCGCTCGCGCTCGCGCTCGGCCGCGGGATCCCGCTGGGGATCGCCTACGCCGTGTGGGCGGGGGTCGGCGTGGTGCTGGTCGCGCTCGTCAGCCGGTTCGTGTTCGCCGAGACGCTGACCGGGGCGCAGCTGGTCGGCATCGGCCTGGTGGTCGCGGGGGTCGTGCTGCTCGAGCTCGGCGGCGGACACGAGGGCTGACCGGCGTCGCTGCGATATGTTCCAAGAGACATGTCATGACCACGCGTCGGCCGCGCGCGGGACAGTCTCCCGGGACATGTCTCAAGGGGCAGAAAAACCCTCGTCGGCCGGCGCGTCCTCGCCGCCCGGGCCGTGGGCGAGGGGCAGGGTGATGGTGAACTCGGCGCCGGCGTGGTCGCTGGCGACCGACATGCGGCCGTCGTGGGCGTCGATGATGCTGCGGGCGATCGAGAGGCCGAGGCCGAGGCCCTTCTTGCCGCCGCGCACGGTCGACCAGAACGGCTCGAAGATGTGCGGGAGGTCGGCGTCGTCGATCCCGGGGCCGTGGTCGCGGACGGAGAAGCGGACCTGGCCGTCGACGATGTCGCCCGCGACGACGACCTCCTGGCCGGAGGCGCTGAACTTGATCGCGTTGTCGAGGAGGTTGCCGAACACCTGGGCGATCCGGGTGCGGTCGCAGAACAGCGGGGCCTGGGCCATCCGCAGGCGAGCGACGAGGCGCACGCCCTTCTTGTCGGCGAGCGGCTTCTGCAGCGCGAGGGCCTCCTCGAGGATCTCGCGGGCGTCGGCGACCTCGCGCTCGAGCACGGTGGTCCGGCCGGCCTGGGCGCCGGCGAGGTCGAGCAGGTTCTCGGTGAGGCGCTCGATGCGGGCGGCGCTGCGCTGGATGACGGCCACGTTCTCCTCGGCGTCGCGCAGCTTCTTGACCAGGACGGTGGCGCCGAGGGTGATGGCGCTGAGCGGGTTGCGGAGGTCGTGCGAGACGACGGTGAGCACGTCCTCGCGGGCCTGGCTGGCGCGCAGGGCCTCGGCGTGCTGGCGGGCGTTGTCGAGGGCGAGGGCGATCCGGTCGGCGAGGCGGCGCGCGAGCTCGAGGTCGTCGTCGTCGAGGCGGCGCGCGGCGAGGATCCGGACGACCCCGAGCGCGCGGTCGCGGGCGATCAGCGGCGCGAGGATGCCGGCGCGCAGGCCGAGGTCGCGGAGCGGCGGGTCGAGGGGGCCGAGGTCGGCGACGAGGCGGGCTCGGCTGTCCTGAAGGACTTCCCAGACGCGATCTTGCAACGGGAAGAGGTCGTGCAGCGGCCGCGCGAGCGCGGCCGGGTCGGCGTGGGCGAGGCCGAGGAGGCGCAGCTCGTCCTCGCCGCCGAGCAGCGAGACGAGGCAGAAGTCGCCCAGGCGCGGGACCAGCAGCTCGGCGCCGAGCTGGGCGACGCGGGCGAGCTCGAGGGACTCGAGCAGCACGCGGCCGGCCTCGTCGAGCAGCTCGGCGGCGACGAGGCGGCGGCGCTCGGCGGTGAGGTCGGCGAGGACGGCGACGACGGCGAGGATCGATCCGCCGGCGTCGCGCACCGGCACCGCGCGCACGCGGACGTAGGTGACCCGACCGCTGTCGCCGACGCGGCGGACCTCCTCGTCGACGACGGCGCCGGCGAGGCAGCGGGCGATGGGGTGGCGCCGGGGGTCGTCGGGGAAGTGAGCGAGGAGGGCGGCCGCGGACCCGGTGGCGGCGACGACGGCGCCGTGCGGCGGGACGGCGACGACGACGTCGAGGCCGCCGAGACCGGCGAGCGCGTCGACGATCCGGCGCGCGGGATCGGGGAGGAGAGCGGCAGGCTCGCGCATTCCAAATCCAACGTAGCACCCGCGGCGGTCGCACTCGGCGCCGGTGTGGATGGGCGCACGTGGGCGCTTCGCCGCCGCTTCCCGCTTTCGCTGCGGAGCCGGCGCCGGTGCGGCGACGTCGTCGCGAGCTCGTGCGTGGAGGTCGAGGGCTGCGCGTGCCGACCGGACGTCGCACGGGTCGGGTGCGTGGCGGTCGAGAGCTGCGCGCGAGGCGACGGCGCGTCGCAGCGGTCGGGTGCGTGGTCGAGGGCTGCCAGGCGACGGGCGTCGCAAGGGTCGAGTGCGCGGAGGTCGAGGTCTGCGTCGCAAGGGCCGAGTGCGCGGAGGTCGACGGCTGCGTCGCAAGGGTCGAGTGCGCGGAGGTCGACGTCTGCGCGCGGCGACCGGGCGTCGCAAGGTCGAGCGCGTGGAGGTCGACGGCTGCGCGGCTCAGCGGCGATCGTCGCAATGCTCGGGCGCGTGGACGTCGACGGCGGCGCGCGGGGCGGCGGGGGTCGGCTCGTCCGGCAGCGGTGGGTCGTTCATGGCGAAGGCCGCGAGCACGTGGGCGGTGGCGCGGGTGTTCTCGAGCAGCGCCTCGCGGCTGTAGTTGTCGCGGTCGTCGCAGGCCGCGTGGTAGCAGGGGTCGTAGGCGATTTCGGCCTCGCCGCCGAACAGCTGGGCCTCGTGGGCGCTCTTGCGGGCCTCGGCGCCGGTGAAGAGGCCGCCGGCGGGGATGTCGTGGCGGATGAAGGCCCAGTAATCGGAGCGGCCGTCGAACGCGGTCTCGCGGGTCGGCACGCCGAGGGCGGCGAAGTAGTCGGTGAAGGCGGCCTCGATCGCGGCCGAGCCGGCGGGGCCGGCCTTCTGCCACGCCGAGCCGTCGCCGTCGTAGACGAAGCGGACCGGGTTGGGCGAGGCGATCATGTCGAGGTTGAGGTAGAGCGCGATCGCGGCGCGCTCGGCCGCCGGCAGCGATTCGACGTGGAAGACCGAGCCGAGCAGGCCGAGCTCCTCGGCGCCCCAGAAGGCGAAGCGGACCTGATGCCGCAGATCACAGCGCGGCAGGGCGCCGGCGACGGCGAGGAGCGCGGCGACGCCGGAGCCGTTGTCGTTGACGCCCGGGCCGGCGGGCACCGAATCGAGGTGGGCGCCGAGCATGACGACGCGGCCGCTGGCGGTCGGGGCGGTGTCGGCGATCACGTTGACGGTCTCGCGCACGACGGCCTCGGCCGCGACGACGAGGCGCAGCCGCAGGTCGCTCTCCTGCGCGAGCGCCTCGCCGAGCGCGTAGGGCAGCGCGACCACCGGGAGGGTGGTGCCGCGGTCGAGGCGCGGGGTGAACAGGGCCAGGCGCTCGGGGGCGTCGCCCTGGTTGAAGTAGACGACCGCGGCGGCGCCGGCCCGGATCGCGTTGTCGATCTTCTGCCGGTGGGTGCAGCCGCCGCGCTGCAAGAGGGCGATGCTGCTGGGGAAGAAGCCGGCGAAGTCCTCGGCCTGGCAGCCGCTGGTCGAGGCATTGCCTGACCCAAGAGACAGGTCGACGGGGATCACGGGCCCGGCCACGTCGCCGCTGGCCGAGAAGGTGGCGACGCGGAATTCGACGCCGGCGACGTACTCGGCGGCCGCGGCGTCGGTCCGGAGCAGGCGCGGCGGGGCGAGGAGGACGAAGTCGTCGTAGGTGAACGGCTCGCGGCGCACGCTCAGGCCGGCGGCGGCGAGCTGCTCGGCGACGTAATCGGCCGAGGCCGAGAAGCCGTCGCTGCCGGCGGCGCGGGTGTCGGCGTGGGCGCGGGCGAGGTCGGCGAGGGCGAGCAGGTGCTGCTCGAGCGCGGCGACGTCGATCGACTCGGCGAGCGGCGCGGGGCAGCCGGCCGGCGCGGGGTCGGGCGGCGCGGGGCAGGCCGGCGCGAGGGCGAGGGCGAGCGCGGAGGCCCCTGCGAGGGGCCAGGTTCGGCAGATCCGGAGCTCGCGGCGCACGCGAGCAACATAGCCGATCGGCGCCCGCGTCGGCGGGCGAGCGGTGGCGCGCGCGGGCTGCCGGCCCGCGCGCGGGGTCGTCACGCGGCCGCAGCGTCGGCGCGGAGGTGGGGAGGGACGTCCTGGTCCCGGCGCTCGCTGTCTTCGTCGTCCTCTTCGCCGAAGTTGATCAGGATGCAATCGTCGAAGGCGAGCGCAGCAGTCGCCAGTGCTATCAATAGGCCGAAGGACAATTTCGTGGACATCCGGGTCGTCTCCCTTGCGGGAAAAACCTAGCGGACGGCGGACGCGCGGCCATGCGCGATCCGGCGTGGCGATGATATTCACCACATCGCCGGCGGCGACGGTCCGGCGCCGGACCTCGGCGCCGGGCGACGCAGCTAGGGGGCGGGGGCGTCGCGACGGACGGCGTAGCCGAGGTCGCGCAGGCAGAAGCGCAGGCCCTCCCGCAGGCTGCGGAGGGTGACGACGCCGGGCAGGCCGAGGCCGAGGCCGACGATGATCTGCGCGACCGACGGCTGGATCCCGGTGATCACGCAGCGGGCCCCGAGCAGCTGGACGGCGCGCATGACCCGGAGCAGGTGATCGGCGGTGGCGGTGTCGACGACGTCGACGCCGGTGAGATCGACGATGGCGAACTTCGCCCCGGTGCGCGACACGGCGGCGAGCAGGGCCGACTTCATGTCGGCCGCGCGCATGCTGTCGACGAGGCCGACCACCGGCATGGTGAGGATGTCGTCCCACACCTGAATGATCGGGGTCGAGACCGCGGCGGTGAGCGCCTCGCGGCGGATCTCGCCGAGCCTGACGGCGGCGGCGTCGGCGGCGTCGGGCGTGGCGAGGGGGCGGGCGACGGCGCAGATCGGTTCGCCCGGGCCCTGCGGGGCCGCCGAGGCCCACTCGAGGGCGATGTAGGAGCCGTCCTTTCTGCGGTAGCGGTTCTCGAAGCGGACGATGTCGCTGCCGTTGGCGAGGCGCGCGATCGCGGCGAGCGTGGCCTCGCGGTCGGCGGGGTCGACGAGCTCGAGGAACGGCGTGCTGCGCAGTTCGTCGAGGGTCCAGCCGAGGACGCGCTCCCACGCCGGGCTGAGCTCGACGAAGTAGCCGTCGCTGTTGGCGGTGCACATCAGTTCGGCGCTGATCTCGAGGAAGCGGCGGTGCAGATCAGGCATGACGGCGGCTCCTTGCAGGTTCGGCGAGGCAGGCCTTGAGGGCTTCGCGGAGGTTGGCGAAGGTGCGGACGCCGGACAGGTCGACGCCGAGGTCGACGAGCGTCTGCGCGACCCCGGGGACGATGCCGGACAGCACGCCGTGGGCCCCGAGCAGCTGGACGGCGCGGATGATGCGGACGAAGTTGTCGGCGGTGCCGGCGTCGATGGCCTCGACGCCGGTGACGTCGAGGATGGCGAAGCGCGACTTGGTGTCGATGATGCTGGCGAGCAGCTTCTCCATCAGCCGGCCGGTCCGCTCGGTGTCGATGGCCCCGACGATCGGGACGGCCAGGACCTCGTCCCACAACTGGACGATCGGGGTCGAGAGGGCGGCGATGGCGACCCGCTGCTCGGCGATGATGTGGAGCTTGTCCTGCAGCTCCTCGACCATGCGGTCGCGCTCCCCGAGCGCACGCTCGCGGGCGGCCGCGCTGGTCTTGAGGTCGGCGAGCAGGCGTTGCAGGTCGGCGTTGGTCGCCAGGCCGGCGTCGGCCAGCGCGTCGAGCTCGTCGGCGACGGTGCGGGACGAGGGCTCGACGACGATCTCGTCGTAGGCGTCGCCGTCGGCGAGGAACCGGGTCTGGCGCGGCCAGCAGGTGCAGCCGAACAACTTCTGACAGAAGCCGGTGAACTTGCCGGCGACCAGGCCGACGCCCCAGTTGAGCGCGGTCGCCCGCTGGATCGCGCCCTCCCAGCCGTTGTGGACGCGGAAGACGCCGCGCCGGGCCTCGCGCTCGATGCTGACCAGCTCCCAGCGCCCCCACCCGGCCGTATATGCGTACTTGGCCAGCTCGGCGAAGCCGGCCTCGAAGCTGGGGTGGGCGGCGATGATGCTCCAATCATCGTCGATGCTGCGCTGGCCCTCGGCCAGCAGCATCAGCGCGAATCGGTGCGGGCCGAGTGTGGTCAAAAATCCGACGAGGAGCCGCGCTAGCGACGAGTCGCGGAAGAAGGCGACGCCCGGGACGCCGCCGATCGTGAAGCTGCCGCGGGCGAGGTCCCAGCGGTATTCGAGGCCGCATACTTCAAGGGATGGTGTCTCGGGGGGACGTTGCGGATGCGTATCCATCACTTAGGTCTCCTCTATCGGGCGATGGGGGGCCCTGAACCTCGAGGTCGATATCGCGGAGGCACGCGGTGACGCCGAGGCGTTCGAGCGCGTCCTCGAGGGTCAGGGCGGTGTGGAGCTGGCGGAAATCGATGCCCATGGTCTGGAGAGTGATGGCGATGGCCCCGCTCATCCCGCAAAGGACCGTGGGCGTGCCCATCAGGTGGGCGGCGGTGGCCAGGCCGGCGATGACGTGACAGAGGTGGCTGTCGATCGTCCACATGCCGGTGACGTCGAGGACGAGGCCGGCGGCCGCGCTGTCGCGGATCCGCCGGAGCACGTCGTCGACGAGCGCCGCGGCGACCTCATCGGTGATGTCGCCCTGCAGCGGGACGACGAGTCGACCCCACAGCTGAATAACCGGTGTTCGGTACTCGAAGTGCGCCCTGTCGTCGTCCATCGTCAGCCCATCGCTATCGTCGTATACGCCGGGCGAGGCGGCGGTGAGCGGCCGCGCCGGCGAATCATCCAAACTTCATCAATTTGACAGACGAGCCCGCCTGGCGCAATCGAAATCATGGCTGTAGACGCATGAACGCGGCGGACCGGCGGCGCAAAAGATACCGTCGGCTGCGAGGCGGGCCACGACGCAATGCGCGGTGCTCGCGGAGGACAGAACAATGGACGAATGGCGTATGCACTGTCAGGACCGCGAGGGCCGTTCGGCGAATGCTGCAATCGCGATCCGCGTTAAGGTTTGGAGGGGGTGGCCGGCCGTCGGTGCAACCCTTGCTTGGGTGTCGACGGGGCTCAGGGGCGGTCTTACGGCTCGCGCGTGGCCCCATGAGACCGTACGCGTCCGAGCGGAGCGCGGCGGGGCGCGATCGCTGCCCGGCCCGGCGAGGGCCCGAGGCGGGCGCTGCGCGCCCCAGGGGCCCGCGGGCCGCGAGCGCGGCGAGAGGCCGAGCCCCGGTCGGTCCGGGCGAGCCGCGCCGCCGGTCGCAGCGGAGGCGGTCAGGCGGTCAGGCGTCGGCGCTCACGGGCCGGACCACACGTAGCCGGCGACGGCCTCGTATTGATAGCCGTACATCGCCACCGCGTTGTCGCGCTCGGCCTCGCTGGTGGTGTAGAAGTGGTTGCCGTCGCTGTAGAGGCGGAACAGCGGGGTCGGGCCGCACTGCGGGTCGGTGGCGATGTGGCCCAGCGGGCCCTCGAGGGTGGCCGCGTTCTCGCAGGTGCCGCTGGTGGTGTAGAAGCGGCGGCCGTTGGGCTTGAGGCAGCGGTAGAACGGCACCAGGCCGGTGCCGGGGGCCGAGTACAGATAATAAAAGTTGAGCGCCTCGGGGGTGAAATCGCCGGACATCGCCTCGGCGGCGTCGGTGGTGTAGAGGTGGCCGAGGGTCGGGCTCGAGCTGCGGTGGACGCCGACGCGGCAGCCGGGCAGGCCGCCCTCGTCGCACTGGCCGTCGCAGTCGTCGTCGAACACGTTGCAGGCCTCGGGCTTGTCGGGCTTGCAGACGAGGCCGCACATCTGCCCGGGGGCGAGCTGCTGCTCGCAGCCGTTGTCGGCGTCCTCGTCGCAGTCGAACCAGCCGTCGTCGCACTCGCCGAGGGCGCACTGGCCGGCGCTGCAGGCCGCGGTGGCCCGGGGGATCACGCAGCTGATGCCGCACTTGCCGCAATTGGCCGGGTCGGTCATGAGGTCGACGCATTGCACCCCGCAGGTGGTCAGCGGGTCGCACACGAGCGGCGGGTCGTCGGCGCCGTCGGTCGTGCTGCTGCTGCTGGCGTCGTCGGTGGACGTCGGCGGGGCGTCGGTGGTGCTGTCGGGCTCGGTCGCGGCGGTGCCGGTCGCGTCGGTCCCGGTCGACGCGGGCGCGGTCGGGCCGGGGGCCGCGGCGCCGGAGACGTCGTCGCGGCCCTCGCCGCCGGCGCAGGCGGGCAGGGCCGCGAGGGCGGCGGCGAGCCATGTCCCAAGGGACATGATGCGCGCGCCAGGTTGCAAGGGGCAGGTCCTTCCGGGCATGGCGCTCAGGCCAGGATGCCGGTGAGGTGCTCGGTCGTCTCGCCGCCGTTGAAGCCGTAGCTCGGGGTGTCGATGCCGAGCGCGCGCAGGATGGTGACGTGGACCTTGCACAGGTTGCCGCCCTGCTCGCGGTAGTGGTAGCCGCGGACCAGCTTGCCGTTCGCGCCGCCGGCCAGGACCACCGGCATCTCGGCGACGCTGTGCTTGTAGCCCTCGCCGTACTCGGACACGCCGTAGACGCAGGCGCGGTCGAGGACGCTGACGCCCATCGGGTCGACGGCGAGCGCGAGGTGGTCGAGCAGGCGGGCGAACGCCAGCATCTGGTACTCGGTGATGCTGCGGACGTACTCCCACTGGCCGTCGTGGCAGACCTGGTGCATCCCGTTCGGCACGCCCAGGTTGTTGAACACGTGGGTGGTCGCCGGCGAGCTCAGCATGAACGAGAACACGCGGGTGAGGCCGCAATTGAGCGCGGCGGCGAGGAGCCCGGCCATGATGTCGGTGCGGGCGATGACGTCGGCCGAGTCGCCGGGGGCGGCGGGGATGACGTCGCATGTCCCGGAGGACAGGTCGAGGCGGCGCTGGACCTCGCGCAGGTGGTCGAGGTGGGCCTCGAGCCGCTGCTTGTCGGTGCCGCCGAGGCGGCCGCGCAGGCCCTCGGCGTCGGCCATGACGGCGTCGATCAGGGTGACCCGGCGGGTCAGCGCCATCAGGTCGGCCGGCACGTCGAACAGCATCGAGTAGAGCTGCGCGGGGTTGTGGATCGCCGCCACCGGCGAGTCGGGGCCGGTGAACGAGATCGCGTTCCAGTGGCCGTAGTCGTGGAAGCGGGCCTCGCTGACGCCGAGGCACAGCGAGCGGAACCGCGACGGCGAGTTGCCGTAGAACTGCTCGTGGCCGGCGATGTACTGGTCGAGCGTCGGCCGCAGGCAGGTCAGCGTGTGCGACGGGTGGTCGAAGCCCTCGGGGCGGATCCGGTCGCCCGTCATCGCCACCATGAAGCCGCGCATGTGGCCGTCGCTCTGGCCGTTGTCGGGCTGCGGGACCTCGGTCTTGGGCTCGAGGCCGGTGGCGACGCTGACCTTGTGGGCGGCCAGCGGCGTCAGCAGCGGCGAGGGCGTGAAGTCGGCGCCGATCGTCGGCGGGGTCCAGACGTCGCCGCCGGGGCTGTTGGCGCCCTGATCGGGGCCGTGGCCGGCGTGCCACGGGACGCCGTTGGCCCAGTAGAAGAGGCCGAAGATCGGGTCGCCGGTCGGCTCGGCGGCGCGGGCCCCCTCGCCGAGCATCGCCTCGAGCGGCGGCAGGGCCAGGGCCACGGCGGCGCCGCCGATGGCCCCGCGCAGGACGGTGCGGCGCGAGAGGGGCGGTTTGCGGACAAGGAAGCTCATACGTCGGTCTCCTCGGCGACGGTGCGGAACGCCTCGCTGACGACGAGGTCGAGCAGCAGCTGCTTGAAGCGATGGTCGGCCTTGATGAAGCGCTGCTCGAGCGCCTCGAGGGCGGGGTTCTCGGACAGCTCCGGCAGGCGGCCGGTGGCGTGGCGGTAGAGCTGGTTGACGATGCAGCGACCGACGCGCGGGTCGGTCTTGAGCGCCTCCGCGAGGTCGCGCGCGCCGTCCAGCGGGGTGCCGTCGAGGTTGCCGCTGGCGTCGACGGGGTAGCCGTTGTCGAGCGTGCGGTAGGCGCCGATCGAGTCGAAGTGCTCGAACAGGAACCCGGGCGGGTCGATGATCGAGTGGCAGCCGGCGCAGACCGGGTCCTTCTGGTGCTGCTCGAGCTTCTCGCGCACGGTCTGGGCGTCCATGTTCTCGTCGTCGCCGAGGTCGGTGTCGACGTCGCCGGGCGGCGGCGGGATGACCTGGCAGAGCACGCGCTCGCGCAGGTACTTGCCGCGGTTGGTCGGCGAGGTGATGGTCTCGTGCGCGTTCATGGTGAGGAAGGCGCCGAGGGTGAGGATGCCGGCGCGCGGGCCGTCCTCGGGCAGCTCGACCGGGACGAAGGTGATCGGCGAGGCGCCCTCGGCGGCGACGCCGTAGAGCGCGGCCAGCTCGGCGTTGACGAAGGTGCGGCGGGTGCTGAAGAGCTGGCGGATGTCGCCGTCGTTGCGGTGGATCAGGTCGTCGACGAGGAGCTGCACCTCGGTGCGCATCGACGCGGTCATGGTCGGGCTGAACATCGGCCAGCGCGCGGGGTCGCGGCTGACGTGGTCGAGCCGCGCGAGGTCGAGGTACTGGGCGAAGAACTCCTGCAGGGCGACGCGGGCCCGCGGGTCGTCGAGCAGGCGCTGGGCCTCGGCGACGAGGCCGGCGTCGGTGTAGAGGTCGCCGCGGCCGGCGGCGTCGAGCAGCAGGTCGTCGGGCGGGCCGTTCCACAGCAGGAAGGACAGGCGCGTCGCCATCTCCCAGCCGGTGAAGCGCAGCCGCGTGGGATCGCCGGGGTCGGGCTCGCCGAGCTCGACGCGGTAGAGGAAGTGCGGCGACTGCAGGATGCCGGCGACCGCGAACTGCAGGCCGCGCCAGACGTCGCCCTCGGACAACTGATCGGCGACGTCGGTCCAGCGCGCCTGCTCGTCAGGGGTGAGCGGCCGGCGATAGGCGCGGCGGCCGAAGGTGCCGATGAAGTTCTGCACGCAGCCGTCGCCGGGCGCGAGCGGGACGCAGCCGACCAGCGCCTCGCGCCGGGCCTGATCGGCGAACACCGCCCGCGACAGCGCGTCGGCGGCCTCCTCGTACTGCTGCACGCCGAGCTCGGAGATGAAGGTGCTGGTGGCGCCGATGTTGTAGAAGAGGTACGGGTTGGTGTCGGGCTCGAGCGGCATGCCGGGCAAACCGGGGCCGAGCAGGTGCTCGATGGCGTTGCGGTACTGGGTGGCGGTGAGGCGCGGCAGCACCGGCTCGGCCGGCTCGAAGGCCTCGGGCGCGTCGCCGCTGTCGCCGTCGGTCTCGCCGCCGGTGCCGGTCGGCTCGCCGGTGCCGGTCGGCGGCGCGTCGGTGCCGGCCGAATCGCCGCTGCTGCTCGCGGCCTGGTCGCTGTCCCGGGCGCTGTTGTCGTCGTAGCAGGCGCTGCCGAGCAACATCAGCGCACCGGCGATTCCGAGCCGAGGGAGCCTCACCATACAGCCCGCCGTTCTAACACGGATTGCGACGGGCCCACGGGCCCGCGCGTGCGGACGCTGCTGTCCATGAGGACAGGTCAGGCCCGGGGGCGGCGGGGACCGGGTCGCCCGGTGGGGTGGCCGCGGGGGACGAGCCCCATCAGGGCGGTCCCGAGCGCGAGCAGGATCGCGGCGACGGCGGGGCGGATCCCGGTCACGCGCGCGCCCGAGGGCCCGGGGCGGCGCGGACCAGCGCGCAAGCGCGCCTGCGCGTCGCGGCCGGCGTCAGCTCGCGTAGCTGAGGAACTTCGGGTCGACCGCCGGGCCCTTCTGCAGGATCTCGCTGGCGCGGTCGACCGCCTCGCGCGAGCCGGCGAGGGTGACGACCTCGCCGAGCGCGAGCTTGTGGCGGGTGATCGGCTGCGGGATCTCGGTGCCGTCGGCGCGGTGGATCGTGAGGATGGCGACGCCGGTGCGCAGGCGCAGGTTGAGCTGGGCGACGCTGCGACCGAGGCCGGCGCTGCCCTCGGCGATCTGCACGGCGGTCATGCCGGGGAGGCCGGGCAGAATCTCCTCGACCGTGGGCTCGGGCTCGACCATGGGCGTGCCGTGGTGCGACTCGGCGGCCTTGCGGCTCTGCCTCCCGAGCATCTCGACCACCAGCTCGGCGCCGGCGCGCACGTGGCCCTGGAGGTTCTTGATGCTGCGCCAGACGTTGACCGCGAGGGCGATGATGATGAGGGCGAACACCGCGAAGGTGGAGCCCGGCGGGACGAACGGCTGGGTGATGGCGACCAGCGGCAGGCCGACGGCGAGGCCGAGCGCGAGCTGGAAGACGACGATGATGAGGTTGCGCGGGGCGGCGCCGAGGTCGGGCCGGGGCGTGCCGTCGCCCGGGCGCTCGGGCAGGACGATGCGCGCGAGGATGTTGGCCAGGTTGACGCTCTGGCGGATGACGCCGACGAAGAAGATCGCGGCGACGAGCAGGGTGGCGCCGGTGAAGGCGGGCTCGACCAGCCAGGTCGGCAGGGTGAAGCGGTCGTGCAGCGCCTCGACCACGCGCCGGTGGACCAGCCGCGCGCCGGCGAGGCTGGCGATCAGCAGCGCCGCGTCGACGGCGAGCAGGATGATGGTGCGACGGATCCGCTGCCAGGTGGAGACCGGGCCGCGGGCGGTCTTGAGCTGCTCGATCCACGCCTCGTAGAAGGTGACGAAGGTCTGCAGGCGGGCCGGCAGGCGGCGGTCGACGGCGTCGGCGACCCGCTCGGAGTTGCGGACCATCCACGGGGTGGTGAGCGAGGTGAGCAGCGAGACGGCGACGGCGACCGGATAGATGAAGCTGCCGGTGGCGCCGCGGTCGATGCCGAGGCCGGCGATGATGAACGAGAACTCGCCGATCTGCGCCAGGCTCATGCCGGCGCGCACCGAGCGCTTGACGCCGTTGCCGGTGAGGAAGGCGCCGAGGCTGACGCCGACGGTCTTGCCGACCATGACGAGGACGGTCAGCACGAGCACCGGCAGCCAGTGGGTGACGACGTCCATCGGGTTGATCGAGAGGCCGACGGCGATAAAGAAGATGGCGGCGAAGATGTCGCGCAGCGGCTGCACGAGGTGCTCGACCTTGCCGCCCTCGCCCGACTCCGACACCAGCATGCCGGCGAGGAAGGCCCCGAGCGCGACCGAGTAGCCGGCCTCGGCCGCCAGGGTGGCCATGGTGAAGCAGACGGCGATGCCGGCGATCAGGGTGGTCTCGCTGCGGCTGAGGCGGACGACGCCGCGGATGAAGCGCGGGACGACGAGCAGGCCGATGGCCAGCAGCGCGAGCAAAAAGCCGAGCAGCTTGCCGATCTCGAGCGCGAACTCGCCGGTGGTCAGGCCCTCGCCCGACGACACGGCGGTGAGCACGGCGAGCAGGAGGATGGCGATGATGTCCTCGAACACGAGGACGCCGAACACGACCTCGGCGAAGCCGCCCTTGAGCTTCTGCTCCTCGAAGGCCTTGGCGACCAGCATGGTCGAGGAGATGCCGACGCAGGCGCCGACGAACAGCGACTCGATCGAGGTGAAGCCGAGCACGCGCGCGGCGACGAAGCCGAGCGTGAGCATGAGGCCGACCTCGACGACCGCGGTGAAGCCGGCGACGGGGCCGATCCGGGCGATCTTGCGCAGGCTGAACTCGAGGCCGATGGTGAACATCAGCAGGATGACGCCGAGCTCGCTCAGGCTGTGGGTCAGCTCGGTGCTCTCTTCGCCGCCGAGCACGATCCCCGGCACGTGCGGGCCGAGCAGGATGCCGGCGAGCAAGTAGCCGAGCACCGGCGGCTGTTTGAGGCGCTGCGAGATCAGGCTCGTGACGGCGGCGGTGCTGAGGACGATGCTCAGGTCGCGGATGTGGTCGGCGAAGCCGGCTGCGCTCATGCGACCGCAAGAATAACCCAGGACGCCGCGGACCCGCGGCGGTCCCGCGCCCGCGTCCGGCGCCGCAGGGGAGGTGCGAGCGGTCGTGGTATGGTCGCAGGCCGGTCGCCCCCATGTCGTCGACGCTGGTCCCGCGCCCGACCCGCCGCCTGCAAGCCGCTCGACTCGTCGGTCTCGCGGTCGTCGGCGTGCTCGGCATGATCGTGACCGACGCGCCGCTCGGCCACTTCGGTGCGTCGAGCCAGGTGACGCTGCTCGGGGCGATCTACGCCGCCGCCCTGGTCGCGCTGTCAGGTTTGTTCTCCCTTGCAGCGCTGCAAGGTCGGCGGTGGGCGACCTGGGGTCCGCTCATCCTGCTGTCGCTCAACATCGGCGCGTTCCTGCCGGCGCTGATCCACGACTTCCCGGTCGCCGGGGCGGTGATGCTGTGGAGCGGCGTCCACGTCGCCAACGAGTTCTTCGTCGCCGACGCCCGCGGCCAGCGGGCCCGCCGACAAGAGCAGAAGGTGACGCCGGACTTCGTGTGGATCCAGCGCTACGGGCCGGCGGCGCGCCACATCCTGGCGGTGTCGCTGATCGCCAACCTGTCGATCGTCGGCTTCGAGATCGCGGCCTCGCGCGTGGCCGACTTGACGTGCCTGCTGCTCGGGCTCGGGGTGGTGATGCTCACCGGGCCGTTCATGCTGGCGGTGGTGCGGCAGACGCCGCGCCACCTGATCTGGCTGGCGCTGGTGCTGCTCGGGGTGCCCTGGGGGACGTCGGCGCTGAACGCCGGGCTGGTGGCGCTGGCGCTGTACCAGGTCGTGGCGTTCGCGTTCGTGCTGGCGCGCGGGCCGCTGTTCGACGACCTCGTGCAGAGCTTCCTGCACCGCCCGGCGCTGCTGCTGCTGTCGACGTTCGCGACGATGGCGGTGACCGGGGCGCTGGTGCTGAGCTTCCCGGCGTCGGCCCGCGGCGAGCCGCTGTCGTTCCTCGACGCGCTGTTCACCGCGACCAGCGCGGCCTGCATCACCGGGCTGGCGGTGCTCGACACGGCGAGCACGTTCTCGCCGTTCGGCCAGGGCGTGATCCTGATCCTGATCCAGCTCGGCGGGCTCGGGATCATGGTGCTGTCGACGTTCGCGACCATCCTCCTCGGCGGCCGCCTGGCGCTGCGCAGCGAGCAGGCGCTCGAGGAGATCCTCGACATCCAGAGCCCGGGCGCGGCGTACGAGCTGGCGAGCTTCATCGTCGTGGCGACGCTGGCGCTCGAGGCGCTCGGGGCCGCGGTCCTGGCGCTGCGGTTCTCCCAGCACGGGATGCCGGTGCTCGACGCGATCTGGCACGGGGTGTTCCACGCCGTCGGGGCGTTCTGCCACGCCGGCTTCGCGCTGTGGCCGGACTCGCTGGTCTCGCAGCAGAGCGACCCGGTGGTGCTGGTCACGATCATGGCGCTGATCGTGGTCGGCAGCGTCGGCTTCTCGGTGCTGGCGGCGCTGTGGCTGCGCGCCCGCGGGGTCAGCCGCCGCTTCTCGCTGCAGACGCGGGTGGTGCTGTGGATGACGCTGGCGCTGATCGTGCTCGGGACGCTGCTGTACGCGCTGCTCGAGTGGGACGCGACGCTGGCCGGGATGTCGACGTTCGACAAGTGGATGAACGCGCTGTTCCAGTCGGTCACGCTGCGCTCCGGCGGGTTCAACACGGTCGACTTCACCGGCGTCGAGCAGGCGACGATCGCGGTGATGATGGTGTGGATGTTCATCGGCGCGGCCCCGGGCGGGACCGGCGGCGGGATCAAGGTGACGACCCTGGCGGTGCTGGCGGCGGCGCTGCCGGCCATGCTCTACAACCAGCCGCGCGCGGTGCTGATGCGCCGCGCGATCCCCAACGAGATCGTGTACCGCGCCGGGACCATCGTCACCGTCGCCGGCCTCATCACGGCGATCGCGGTGGTGATCATGCTGGCGACCCACAACCTGCCGTTCGCCTACGTGGTGTTCGAGGTCGTCAGCGCGGTCGGGACCGTCGGCCTGTCGCTCGGGATCACCGACGACCTGCACGCGATCGGCAAGTGGGTCCTGATCGTGCTGATGTTCATCGGCCGCGTCGGGCCGACGTCGCTGGCGCTGGCCCTCGGGGCCCAGAAGACCGGGCGGGTGACGTTCCCCGAGGGGCGGCTGATGGTCGGTTGAGCATGTCTGAAGAGGCATGCCCTTACGGGCATGTCCGAGCGGGCATGTGCGAGAGGACATGACCCAAGGGGCTGGCCGGAGACGGGCGACGGCGCCTCAGGGCAGCCGGCACAGGCCGAGGTCGGCCCACTCGGACGGCGGCGGGTCGGTGGACCAGAACGGCAGGCACTCCTGCATCAGGCCCGGGCAGCTCGGGGCGGCGAGGTCGCAGAGCGCCAGGCAGCAGCGGTCCGACTGCTGCGGGTCGCACTCCCCGGCGAGCGCGGCGTCCATGCAGGCGAGGCCGGGGCCGCAGTCGAGAGGGCCGGCGCACGGGGCGAACAGAGGGGCCAGCGCGTCCGGGTCGGTCTCGAGGCAGACGAAGTTGTCGGGGTCGCTGAAGTTGAGCTGGCACGCCTGGCCTCCGGGACATGGTGGGCCCAGCGGGTCACAGGTCGGGAGGCAGGGGATCAGCACGCCCTCGTGGCTGATGACGCAGGCGGTGCCCGCCGGGCACTCCGGCGCGTCCGCCCAGCCCTGGCACCGCGGGACGCAGGTGCCGGTGAGGGTCTCCGGATCGACGCCGAGGCAGATGGCGTCCAGCTCGCAGCTGTCGACGATGTGGGTCGGCTTCGGATCGACGGTGCATGGCTCGCCGGGCGCGTCCGGGTCGGGGTCGAGCGGGATGCAGGTCGTCTCGTTCCAGTCGCCCTGGCCGCTCTCGTCCTCCGGGACGCACTTCTCGCCCCGGGGACAGTCCTGAAACCACGGGTCGCACGGGGAGCAGCGCACGGCGCCCTCGCCCTCGAACTCGGCGTAGCAGCCGCCGCCGTCAAACGGCCGGATGAAGCCGACGCCGTCGCGGGTCGTGGTGGTCGTGCCCGAGGTCGTCGTGGGCGAGGTGGTGGAGGTGGTGGAGGGGAGCGAGGCGCCGCTGGTGGTCGAGGTGGTCGCAGGCGCGGTGGTGCCGCTGTCGGTGGACTCGGTCTCGGGCGGCGCCTCGGGGCCGCAGGCGAGGAGGAGCACGAGGACGAGGGCGGGTCGCGCGGCGGACACGGCGGAGCTCCGGGTGAGGCTGGTCGAAAGGACAGGTAACGACATGTCCGAAACCTCAGCGGACGATCCACGCGTCGCTGTCAGGGTCGTGGGCGACGATCGTGCCGTCCTCGAGCTCGACGCCGGGCGGGTCGCCGGGGTGCAGCGTGAGCTCGGCGAAGGTGGTGTACGAGCCGACGCCCTGGGCGCCGGTGGGGACGCGCTGCTGCAGCCTGGGGCGGCCGGCGACCGGGAAGACGCCGCGGCTCTGCCACAGGCCGCCGACGAGGGCCTGGACCTGCAGGGCGCTCGCGGGGACGTCGCCGAGGTCCCACCGGGTGGTGGGCGGGAGGTACTCGACGAGGTAGACGACTTCGCCGGGGCGCAAGCGGTCGCTCCAGCCCCACACGTAGGTCTGCTGGCTGCCGGTGAGGCCCTGGCCGGTGCGCTCGTCGACGACCTGCATGCCCCACTTGCCCGCGGCCTGCCTGTTCTTGGCGAAGCAGCCGTACCAGGCGTCGGCCTTGGCGTCGGTCCAGGTGGGCGGCTGGTAGAGGGCGAACTGCTCGTCGAGGCAGAGGTCGACGGGGGCGTCCATGGCGAAGTAGTTGACGAGCAAAACCTCCTTGCCGTCCATGACGGTGCGGCTGTCGCCGAAGCGGTGGATGCAGCCGTCGACGGCGTCGGCGAGGCGGGCGACGTCGGCCATCGGGTCGCCGGTATAGATCGGGTCGTAGGTGGCGAAGATGGTCGAGGAGAACGAGAAGTAGGTCGACCAGGCGAGCTTGCGCGTGGCCGGCTGCCCGGGGCTCGACTCGAGCACGGCGAGGAAGCGGCTGACGTTGCACAGGTCGTCGCCGAAGCTGCCGACCGGCGCGCCGCCGACGACGACGAGCCGCTGCTGGCCGTCGCCGCCGACGACGGCGCTGTGGGTGCCGTAGTTGCGGCCGGAGTGGAACCACTTCGGGCTCTCCGGCTCGCTGGCGGCGGCGACGTCGTACTCGAGATCGTCGACGAGGGAGAGGGTGGCCGCGGAGACGGTGTGCTGGCGGCGGTGGTAGATCAGGTTGATGTCCTCCCAGCCGTCGCCGTCGAGGTCCTGCAAGGTGCCGCCGACCTCGCGGAACTCGCCGGGGGCGAGCAGGGTCGGGATGGCCGAAAAGCCAGGTCCGCAGCCGTCGCCGGGCGGGAGGTCGGGCCGGTAGACGCACAGCCGGCCCCAGTCGCCGAGCGGGTTGTCGCCGTCGCCGTACGAGGGGGCGAGGAACGGGTGGCGCCGGCCCTGCGGATCGCGGAGGTCGTCGCTCCAGGCGTGGTCCTGGACGGTCGGGGCGTCGGCGCGGGCGCTGACGGTGCCAGTGGAGAGCGTGACGACGGCGAGCGAGGGCGGGCCATGGGCGCCGTCGAAGCGGCAGTGACGCGCGGCGACCTCGCTCAGGCCGTCGCCGTCGTGGTCGCCGATCAAGGTGATCCGCGGGGCGCCGAACAGGTTGCCGTCGCACTGGTCGGGCAAGGGGCTGAGGCTGACCTCGAGGACAGGGACGAGGTCGCTGTCGACGCGCAGGCAGGTGAGGTCGGCGGACTGGTTGCATGTCCCGAGGGACAGGTCGGTGTCGGGCTGGCCGTCGGCGTCGAGGTCGTACTCGCGCACCGCGTCGGGCGGTTCGCCGGTGGTGGTCGAGGTCGACCCGGTCGTGGTGGTCGGGTCGCCGCTGGTCGTCGTGTCGACGGTGATCGTGGTGTCGAAGGTGGTCGACCAGGTGGTGCTGGTGCTGGTGCTGGTGCTCGTGCTGGTGCTGGTGTCGAAGCTGGTGCCGATGTCGAGGGTGGCGGTGTCGGGGAAACCGTCGGCGCAGGCGAGGACGAACACGAGAGGGACCGCGAAGGCGAGGCGCACGGAGGGAAGGTAGCGTGATTCGCCAGAGCGGAGGCAGGCGTGCGGGGGCGCGCGCGGACGTGCACCCGCGCGCGGAGGCGCGGGGCGAACGGGCCGACGGCGACCGAGGCGCTGAACCGGCAGGGGACGTCAGAGGTCGGCGGCCGTGGGGGCGCCGCAGGCGAGCCACTCGCCGAGCCGGGCCCGCTCCTCGGCCGCGGGCGGGCCGACCGGCGGCATGGTGGCGTTCTGATCGGCGGCGCGGGCCCAGATCCGTTCGGCCTGGGCGCGAACTTTGATAAGGCTCTCGAAGTCGACGCCGAGCGGGGCGCCGGCGCGCTCGCCTTCTTTCAGGGCGACGTGGTGGCAGCCGGTGCAGTGGGTCAGCATGAACGGGGCGCCGAAGTTCTCGGCGGTGAGGATGCTGTCCTCGGGGCAGGGCCGCTCGTCGAGGCTCGGATAGTCGGCGCCGGTCGAGTCGGCGGTGGTGCCGGTGAGGTCGCCGGTGCCGGTCGAGCCGGTGGCGTCGTCGGTATCGCTGTCCGATGGGACAGGGTCTTCGGTACAGGACGCGAGGGACAGGCAGGCGAGCAGGGCGAGGGCCCGCGGGTCAGGCCGAGAGGGCATGCAGGGGCGCTCCGGTGGGGATGTGCGCGGCCGGGTCGACGCCGACGAGCTGGAGGAGGCCGGCGGCCAGGTCGGCGTAGGCGATCGGGCGGCCCTTGGGGTCGACGGCGCCGGTGGTGAAGTCGATCGGGGCGGCGTCGAGGGCGTCGGTGGTGGCGCCGACGACCCGGCCGCCGGCCACGCCGGCGCCGAGCACGAGGGCGCTGGTGATCGGCCAGTGGTCCTTGCCGGCGGCGGCGTTGAGCCGCGGGGTGCGTCCCATCTCGGAGGCGACGACGACGACGGTGTCGTCGAGCAGCTTGGCGGCGGAGAGCGACTGCATGAGGCCGGCCAGGCTCTGGAACAGCGCCTGGTGCTTGGGCCCCTGGGCGTCGTTGCCGGTGTGGGTGTCCCAGTCGCCGCTCTCGATCTGCACCGAGTGGCACAGGCCGCGGCTCAGGGCGTCGACGGCGAGTTTGATCTGGGTGTCGAAGGTGCGGGTCAGATCGAGCTTGCTGACCTCGCCGAGGTCGCGCAAGAGGTCGCCGCGCGGCAGGGAGTCGAGGAAGTCCTGCACGCGCGCGCTGCCCTTCGCGGCCGCGAGCTCGCGCTCGGCCCGCAGCTCGACGTGGGCGCGGATCAGGGCCTCCTCGGCGTCGGTCGGGACGAGCGGGAGCAGCGGGGCGCCCATGGCCGGGAAGGTGAGCTGGGGGTCGAGGAGGGTGACGATCTGGTTGACGGAACCTGTCCTGGCGGACAGGGCGCCGTAAGGGCCGCTGTAGGCGGTGCGGCCGAGGATCAGGTAGGGCGCGGGGAGGTCGGGGGCGTGAGCGGCGGCGGCGATGGCGGCGACGTCGGGGGCGGTGTCGTCGAGCACGCCGGTGAGGATCCGGTGCATGCAGTCGGGGTGGGCGACGCTGGCGACCGAGACGCCGCGGACGATCGCGCAGCGGTCGCCCCAGGCGTCGAAGAAGGCGCCGACGGCCGGCCGCGCCGGGTCGGTGAGGACGTCGAGGCCGTGGAACTCCTGGACAGCGCCGGCGGGGCCGTCGACGCCGCCGACGCCCGGCTTGGGGTCGATCGCGTAGGTGGTGTCCCAGCCGCCCTGGACGAGCACGAGGACCAGCCGGCGCGCAGGGCCGGGCTCGGCGGCGGCCAGGCGGCGGCCGCCCGCGAGCGCGCCGGCGGCCGCGACGGCGTAGAGGCCGCGCTTCAGCCAGGTCCGGCGAGACATGTCGCTCGTGACATGTCCCTCAGGGCATGGATGTTCGAACATGGTGTTCATGACATGTTCCTCAGTAGAAGGCGATCCGGACGTCCTGCAGGAGGGCGGTGAGGGTGATCTTCCAGGCCCGCCTGGCGTCGCCGGGGGCGAGGGCGAGGGCGGCCTTGAACAGCTCGAGCGTCTCGCTCACCTCGGGGGCGTCGTCGGCGAGGTCGCGGCCGAAGAAGCGGCGGTGGAGCAGGGCGATCTGCGGGCGCAGCTTGGCCTGACCGGTGTCGACGGCGGACACGAGGGTGAACAGGCGGCGCGCGGCCTTGTCGGCGAGGGCGAAGTCGTCCTCGACGACGTCGTTGGCCGCCTGGCGCGCGAGGGCCCGCAGGACCAGGCTGGTGGTGGCGCTGTAGGTGTAGGAGGCGGTGTTGACGAAGATGGCGTCGAGGCCGCCGGCGAGGACGTGGTAGCCGATCAGGCTGTCGTCCATCAGGTCGAGGACGCCGGCGCCGAAGTCGGTGAGGTCGCTGCGCCAGCGGAAGCCGGTGAGGTCCTCGACCAGCCGCGCGAGCTGGAACGGGCGGGCCCGCTTGCGCCCGAGCTCGCCGTCGCCGCGGGCGAAGTCGTCGGCGAGCACGAGGGCCTTGATCATGGCCTTGTAGTCGTCGCTGGCCTGAAGGACAGCTTGCAGCTCGCCGGCGCGATCGAGCGGGACGGCGGCGAGGTCGGTCTGGTGGAAGTAGGCGTAGGCCCGCCGCGCGGCGCACAGGCTGAAGCGCGGGTCGACGCTGAGCAGGGCGCCGAGGTCGGCCAGCGAGCCGCCGACGCTGCCGAAGTAGTGCGGGTCGCGGCGCGGGACGCCGAGGACGGTGGTGAAGAAGCCCTCGGCGTAGTGGTCCTGCGGGTAGTCGACGAGCAGCGGGACGAACTGCGGCTTGTAGCCCCAGAAGAAGGCGGCCAGCGGGTCGAGGGTCTGATGACAGGCGGCGCAGGTGGCGTTCTCCTGCACGGCGTCGGCGACGGCCTCGGGGTCGGCGAGGTTGACGCTGGGGTCGATCTCGAGGTCGCGGTCGTTGAAGTCGACGCACAGGAAGGCGCGCGCGACGGCGTTGGCCCGCCCGCGGTTGGCGTTGGTGCGGGTCGAGCCGTGGCGCTGGAACAGCCACGAGTCGGCGAGCACGCCCGCGTTGCGCAGGTCGCTGGGCGGCTCCTGGACCTGCCAGGGGTCGCCGGCGGGATCGAAGGGGAGGCCCCAGGCGGCGGCCGAGGCGGCGCTGACGAGGGTGTAGTCTGCCGTGACGATCTCGCTGTAGGGGCGGTCGCCGGTGACGACGTGCTCGATGAGCCGCAGCGGGGCCTCCATGATCGCGCGGTTGGCCGCGACGAGGTCCATGCCGGCGAGGCCGTCCTTGGCGAGGAAGCCGGCCGGCGGGGCGCCGAAGTCGGCGAGCACGAGCAAGGCGTCGTTGTGGAGGTCGCGCACGGTGGCGCCGAAGTCGGGCGAGTCGAGGTAAGCGTCGACGAGCTTCGACATGGCCTTCGGGTCAGCCTCGACGGCGGCGTAGTCGGCGTCGCTCGGCCGCACGCCGCGGAGGGCCATGGAGATCCGCAACAGGCGGTCGCGCGGGTCGAGCAGGATCGGGTCGCCGTCGCCCGGGTCGCCGGTGGTCCCGGCGGTCGGGTCGTCGCTCGCGGTGGCGGTGCCGGTCGTCGCCGAGGTGCTGCCGTCGCTGTCGCTGCCCGCGGGCAGGTCGCCGCCGCAGGCGCAGAAGAAGAGGAGGGGGAGCGCGAGTGCCCGGGTCACGAAGATCCTCCGCCGCTCGCGATTCAAGCGCCGTTCCAGGCCGGGCGCGAGGGTCGGCGCTTGCACACGGGCACCCGGGCCGGACGTGGCAAATTGCGACGTGGCGGGGTGCGACGGCGCGCGCCGATGCGCAGGCGCGAGGGACGGGGCTCACTCGCCGTCGAGCAGGCCGCGGAGGTCGGGATCGTCGCGGGCGACGGGACGGATCAGCCGGTCGAGGCGCTCGCGTCGCCACCAGTCCGGGTGGCCGAGCGGGGCGAACCAGTAGCGGTAGACGTCGACGCGGACGAAGGTGGGGGCGCCGCCCGCGAACTGCGGCGGGTCGGCGAACAGGCTGAGGACGGTCGGCTCGCCGGCGAGCAGGCGGTCGAGGAGGCTGAAGAGCCATGTCTCTCGGGCCAGGTAGCCGTTGCCGGCGAGGTCGAGCGCGGCGAACCACATGAGCCAGTCGAGGCGGCGATGGTCGGGGGAGATCCAGCACGGCCGCCGGTCGACGGAGCCGGGCTTGCAAGGCAGGTGATATGGCCGCCAGACGGCGGAGTCGTCGGGGACGGCGGCGTCGGTGCCCTCGATCTGCAGCTCCAGGCGGACGGTGCTGATGCTGCCGAAGGCGCCGTAGGTGTTGACGAGGTGCAGGCGATCGAAGGAGGCGTTCATCTGCTGGCGCCGCCCGGCCAGGTTGGCGACCACGTCGATGCTGAGCCAGGCGACGACGACGGCGTAACAGGCGGCGGCGACGACGGCGGCGCGGGTGGGACGGGCGCTGCCGTCCCCGGCGCGCGCGCGCAGGCGGGCGGGGACGAGGCGGCGCAGGAACCGGTCGTCGAGGCAGGCGAGCAGCGGGACGAGGGTGAGCCAGTTGAGGAAGGAGAGGTTGCCGCTGACGATGAGGGTGAGCTGGAAGGCGATCATGCCGAGCGCGGCGACGATCCGCAGCCTCCGCGGGCCGAACACGAACCACGGGAGGACGAGCTCGGCGAGGTGGTTGAAGACGACGCCGGCGCGCAGCACCGCGGGCGGCAGGTGGTGGAAATAAAAGCTGACGGGGTTCGGGATCGGCTGGGTCTCGAAGTGGCGCTCGAGACAGGTGAGCTCGGTCCAGCAGGGATCGCCGCGCAGCTTGATGAGGCCCGCGCCGAGCATGATGCGGAAGGCGAGCCAGCGCAGCAGGACGACGGCGACGTAGGGCGGAGGGCGATCGCCGGCCAGCGGCCGCAGGCGCGCGAGCGGGCTCAGGACGGCGCACAGCAGCGCCGTCTCGAGCAGCTGAATTTCCCAGCCGAACGCGTACCAGCGGCCGCCGACGTGGACGATCGAGAGGTAGAGGGCCCAGAGGACGACGAGGAGGATCGCGTTCTCGCAGCCGAGCAGGAGCGCGATCGAGAGGACGAGGCCGAGGACGCTGACGGCCCCCAGCGCCGCGTCGGAGGCGCTCCACCAGAAGAGGGTCGGTCGGGCCCAGAAGTCGTCGACCGGCCCCAGCGGGGTGATGCCGTGGGCGCCGACGAGGGGCACGAGCTGCGCGACCGCGGTGGCGAACGCGGCGACGAACACGAGGCCGAGGACGCGGAGGACGACGAAGCGGGTGAGGACGTAGTTGCCCCCGGGGTGCTCGCCGACGAAGATGCGACGGAGCCGCGACAGGACGCGCTGGCCGGGTGTCTGCAGCTCGCGCGGGTCGGGCTCCATCGCCGCGGATGGTAGCGCGGGTGGCTCGAGCCGGCGCGCACGGGGCTTCGCGCGGCGTCGACGACGACGCGGCGTCGAGCCCTCACGCCCGCTCGCACGCGACGCGGCGCAGGATCCGCGGCGCACCGCCGTTCGCCGGGCGATCGAGCGGCGAAGACGACATGTCCGAAGAGACATGTTGGTGCTCGCGCCCGGGCGGTTCCGCGCGTGCAGACCGATGGTCAAGCGCCGGCGCTTCGGCGTAGGCTGCCGGCAAGAGGGGACGTATGAGACTGAAGGACAAGATCGCGGTCATCACGGGCGGTAACAGCGGGATCGGTCTGGCGATCGCCAAGGCGTTCGTCCGCGAGGGGGCGAAGGTGGCGATCGCAGGGCGCAGCGCGTCATCCCTGCACGCGGCCCAGCAGGAGCTCGGCGCGGACACGCTGACGGTCGAGGCCGACGTCACCCGCGTGGCCGACATCGAGCGGCTGTACGCCGCGGTGAAGGAGAAGTTCGGCCGCGTCGACGTGGTGGTCGCCAACGCCGGCCGCAGCGTGATGGGCCCGGTCGACGCGGTCGACGAGGCGTCGCTCGACATGCTGCTCGACACCAACATCAAGGGGGTGTTCTTCACGGTGCAGAAGGCGCTGCCGCTGATGCCCGCCGGCAGCTCGGTGGTCCTGATCTCGTCGGGGCTGCACCAGAAGGCGACGCCGTACATGTCCGTGTACGGGGCGACCAAGGCCGCGGTGCGGCAGTTCGCCCGCACCTTCGCGGTCGAGCTGGCGCCGCGGAAGATCCGCGTCAACTCGCTCAGCCCCGGCCTCACCGAGACGCCGATCCTGATCAACATGGGCCTCGACGAGGCGACGATCGCCCACGTGAAGAGCTCGACCCACGGCGCGTCGCCGCTCGGCCGCAGCGCCACGCCCGAGGAGATCGCCAGCGCGGCGGTGTTCCTCGCCTCCGACGAGTCGTCGTTCATGACCGCGTCCGACGTCGTGGCCGACGGCGGGTACTCGCTGGTCTAGCGGGCTGTCCTCGGGGACAGGTTCAGGCGCGCCGGCGATCCGGCGATCCATGGGAGGTCGCCGGTGCCTGCCGTCCCGCGGGCGCCCGGCCGCGGAATCAACTGTCCTTGGGGACAGGCCCGCGCAGCTCGAGCACCTGGGCCTCGAGCGCGCGGCCGATCGGGCCGCGCCGGTCGCCGAGCTCGGCGTCGACCAGGCCGCGGCCGTCGGGCTGCGAGACGTGCCGGGTCCGCAGGCGCACGAACTCGCCCTCGAGCGCGCGGTGGAGGTAGATGGTGAGGTCGGCGTTGATGAAGGTCCAGCGGGCGAACTCGAGGGCGAAGCCGACGCCGTTGATGGCGTCGGCGGCGACGGCGACCCGCTGGGCCGGGCTCGGCGCCTCGCCGGCGACCAGGTGGCCGCGCAGGCGCAGCCACCCGTCCCCGCAGCCAGGTTCGATGGGACATGTCCCGAGGCGCAGCTCGATGGCGGTGTGGTAGCCGACCGGGTCGGGGAAGAAGTCGAAGGTGCGCTCGTCGAGGCCGCGCGGGTCGACGGGGTCGCCTGCGGGCGCGAGCTCGGGCGGGACCGGGACGTCGAGGCGGCGGATGAAGAGGGCGCCGGCGCGGGCGCACGGGCGGCCGTCGACGGCGAGGGTGCACTGCAGGCCGAGCGCCCGCCGGCCGCTGCGCAGCGGCTCGACGGCGAGGTCGCAGGCGCCGATCGGGACGGCCCGCAGGAAGTCGGTGGTGACGCAGGCGAGCTGGAATTCACCGAGCTCGGCGGCGTGGCGCTCCATGGCCCGCACCATGAGCGCGGTCGGCGGTCCGCCGTGCTGGAGCCGCATGTCCCACGGGCCGCGCGTCCAGGGGGTGGCGATGAAGCGGGTGGCGCGGTCGGCGTCGCCGTCCGGGAGGTAGAGCGCCTCGTCGGGCCGCATGCGCGGCGACGTTAGCTCAACCGAGGCCGAGGATCCGCGTGAGGAGGCCGATGAACTGCTCTTCGGTCGCGGTGATCTTGCCGTCGGCGCGGGCGAGCTCGATGAGGTTGACCAGCACGGCGCTGCGCTGCTTCTCGCTCATCTGCTCCTTCATGAGGTGCGTGTAGGTCTCGGCCTGCGCGAGCCGCTCCTCGTCGCTGGCGACGCTGTGGACCCACGCGGCGGTGTCGACGATGACGCGGGAGATCTGGTCGCTCGTGGCGTCCGGGACCCAGCCGTGCAGCACCCGCGCGATGGTGTCGATCTCCTCGTGGCTCAGCTCGCCGTCGGTGACGTGGCTGAAGGTGAGGTACACGAAGGCGAGGATGTGCAAAGCGGACGGGTTCTGCGGCTTCATCGCAGCCGAGAATACCGCAAGCGTGTTCCGGCGATCGGAACGTCGCCGGTCACCCCACAGCGCGAAGTTGCGCGGGCCTCAGTGGTGGTGATGAGCGAACGCGTCGGCGCCCTCGTGCGCGCCCGGGGCGAGCTCCATCGGCCGGTTGTTGCTGCGCGCGAACTGCACCGCCTCGCGCAGGCGCTCGAACAGCTGGCGGTGGTTCGGCAGGCCGTAGAGCAGCAGGTTCGGGTGGGTCTGGTCGGTGCCGATGAGGGTGATCTTGGCGTTGTCGAAGATCCGGTCGAGCAGGCTCTGCTCGTAGCGGACGTCGAGCACGCGCCACAGCTCGAGCGAGTCGAGCCGGCGGCTGACGACGCCCTTCTGGAACTCGACCCGCCGGCGCGAGATCTTGTAGCGGGTGGTGATGTGCTGCAGGTACGACCACAGCAGCATCGGCGTGCCGATCAGCGCCAGCAGCCACAGCGGCTTGCCCTGGAGCGCCTCGATCTGCAACAGGCCGTAGGCGATGCCGCCGCCGAGGATGCATACGCCGACCCACCACAGATAAGTGCCGATGTTGGCGCTGTGCTTGGCGATACCCTCGAAGAAGAGCTCGTCGGTGGCCTGCGTCGGCGAGGAGCCGAGCGGCGGCTGCGCTTGCGGAGGCACTCCCGGGGGCGAAAGGCTGGCCTGCGGCTCTTGCATGCGCCAAGGGTGGCACGACGACCGGGGCCGACGCAATCGCCCGCCCGTCCGCCGCTCAGCTGGCCTTCGGGGCAGGTTCGAGGTCGAGCGTCGGGTCGAACCGGCGCCCGTCGGCGAGCGTCACCGGCGTGGCGGTATGGGCCACGCCGTGCTCGCGCAGGGTGTCGTCGACGATCTGCGCGACCTGGCCGACGAGGGCGGTGCAGAAGGCGTGGCGGGCCGGACCGGTGAAGTCGCCGTGCTGGCCGGTGAGGTTGTTGCAGACGAGGTCGGGGCTGGTGCCGCGGTCGAGCTCGGCCTCGACGCGCGCGAGGTAACGGGTCATGGCGGCGCGCAGCGCCGGGGTGACCTTGCCGGTCGGGTCGGGATCGCCGAGGAACTCGCCGAGCAACAGCTGACCGGCCACGACCGCGCCGCAGGTGCCCTGCCCGGTGATCCCGCCGCGCCGCAGCGATTGGTAGGCGGCCGGCGGACGATCGAAGGCCTCGGCGAGGGCGATCCCGCAGGAGCGGTGGGCGGTGAGCACGCCCTCGTAGAGGACCAGAGCCTTACTGCGAATGGGGCCGCGAGGGGTGCTGCCGCTCATGGACCCCAGGATGCGCGCCGGCCCGCAGGCGGGCAAGCGGTCGCGTCGGGCCGGAGGATGGTCTAGCTTGCTGGCATGTCCTGGACCGACCCGCGCGCCGAGATCGAGGCGCTCACCGATCGCCTGCGAGAGATCCGCCACGACCTCCACCGCCACCCGGAGCTCGGCTTCGAGGAGGTGCGCACGCAGGCGCTGGTCCGCGCGTGGCTCGAGGAGCGCGGATACCAGCCGCGCAATTGCGCCGAGACGGGGCTGGTGGCCGACCTGCACCCGCACTCCGAGGGGCCGACGATCGCGCTGCGCGCCGACCTCGACTGCCTGCCGATGCAAGAGAACACCGACCTGCCGTACCGCTCGGTCCACCAGGGGCGCGCGCACAAGTGCGGCCACGACGGCCACACGGCGATCCTGCTCGGGGTCGCCGACATCCTCGCGCGCCACCGCGAGTCGGTGCGCGGCAACATCCGCCTGCTCTTTCAGCCAGCCGAGGAAGGTGTCCGCGGCGGCGGCGCGAAGGTGATGGTGGAAGAGGGCGCGCTGGCCGGGGTGCGCGAGATCTACGGGCTGCACAACTGGCCGGCGTTCCCGAAAGGCGAGCTGCGCGTGCAGGTCGGGCCGATGCTGGCGCAGGTCCACATGCTGTCGATCACGATCCGCGGCAAGGGCGGCCACGGCAGTCAGCCGCAATTGTGTCGCGATCCGATCGTGGCCGGCGCTCACCTGGTGTCGGCGCTCCAGACCGTGGTGTCGCGCGGGCTCGGCTACGCCGGCGGAGCGGTGGTGTCGATCACGCAATTCACGGCGGGCACGACGCACAACGTGATCCCCGACGTCGCGCGCCTGAAGGGCACGATCCGCACGTTCGAGCCGAGCACCACCGAGCGGGTGCTGGAGCGCGTGCGCGAGGTGATCGGCGGCACGGCGGCGACGTTCGCGGTCGACATCGACCTGCAGATCGAGATCGGCTACCCGGTGACGATGAACGACGCGAGCTGCGTGGAGACGGTGGTCCGCGTCGGGGCCGCCGTGCTCGGCCGGGAACGGGTGTCGAACGCGGGCCTGCCGCTCGCGGGCGGCGAAGACTTCGCCTACTTCGCGCAAGCGGTGCCGGCGGCGTACTTCTTCCTCGGGGCCCGCCGCGGCGACGAGGACACGCCGGTCTGCCACCACCCCGACTTCGACTTCGACGACGACCTCATCCCGACCGGGGTGGCGATGTTCCTCGGCATCGTCCGCGACCGCCTGGCCGCGCTGACATGACGGGGCGCCCGATCGCCATCGTGACCGGGGCGTCCGCGGGGCTCGGCGAGTCGTTCGCGCGGGCGATCGCCGCGCACCCGGCGTTCGCCGACCTGGCGCGGATCTGGCTGGTCGCACGCCGCGAGCAGCGCCTGCACGCGATCGCGCGCGAGCTGCCGCGCGAGCTCGGGCTGCCGATCACGGCCGACCTGGCGACGCCCGCAGGGACCGAGGCCGTGCTCGCGCGCGTGCGAGACGAACGACCTGCCGTGCGCCTGTTCGTGGCCAGCGCCGGCGTCGGTCACCTCGGGCCATTCGCCGACCAGGACGCCGAGTCGCTGGCGCGCATGCTCGACCTGAACATTCGCGCACTTTCCTTGCTGACACACGGGATTTTGCCCTCGATGTCGCGCGGCTCGAAGCTGGTGCTGGTCGCATCTGCGGCGGGGTATGTGCCTTCGCCCTATTTCGCGGCCTATGCAGCCAGCAAGGGCTTCGTGATCTCCCTGGCGTATGCGCTGCGCGAGGAGCTGCGCCCGCGGGGGATCGACGTGTGCGCGGTGTGTCCAGGGCCGGTGGCGACCGAGTTCTTCGCGGTCGCCGGCATGCGTGAGCCGATCTCCGGCGCCGCGTCGCCGGACCGGGTGGTGGCCCTAGCGCTGCGCGACGCGCTGGCCGGGCGCGCCGTATCGCACGACGGCGTGGCCTCGGCTCTGGTGGCGCTGCTCGCCCGCGCGTTGCCACGGCGGACGCTCGCCTGGCTCGCAGGTCGTCGCAATGTGCGACGTTGTCCCGCCGCTGGTGCCACTCGCGGCGGACCCGAGAGCGCGTAAAATCCGGGGGGCGGGCGAGAAAGCGAGCGGGCGAAATCCCCAGGATTGCCAAGCGCGAGGGCCCGTGCAAAAACCATAACCCCACGGCCCTTCAGGCCGCCAAGCCCTGGCTTTCCCATGTCTTCTCTCCCCCAACTCGACGCGATCGCGACCCTGCTGAACCAGGGCGCCGCGGATTCGGCGGTCCGCTTGTTGCGAAGCTGTTGGGAGCCCGATCTCCCGCCCGACGACCTCGTGCGCATGTACTGCATGTGGGTCCGCGGGTTGTGCGAGACCGGTGAACTCGACCACGCGCTGACCCTCGCGCGCCGGGCCGCGAGCGAGTTCCCGCGCGAGCCCGACGTCCTGATCGCGCTGGGCAACGTGCAAGACCTGGTCGGCGATCTCGAGAAGGCCCGCGAGGCGTTCGAAGCGGCGATCGATCAGGACCCGGGCGGCGGCCTGCAGCACTACAACCTCGGCGCGGTGCTCGAGCGACTCGGCCGCGAGATGGACGCGGAGGTCTGTTATCGCCGGGCCAACGAGTGCGACCCGCACGGCGGGATGTACGAGGCGATCGCGGCGCTCGGGGCGCTGTTGCGGCGCCAGGGTCGGCTCGAAGAGGCCGAACAGATCTACGACCTGTACCTCAGCGACGACTCGATCAACGTCGAGATCCTGGTCGAGCACGGCATCTGTCTGTCCGACCTCGATCGCCTCGACGAGGCGATCGATCGCTTCGACTTCGCGCTGAGCCTCGACCCCGAGAACGCGGGGGCGCAGTACAACAAGGCGATCACGCTGTACCGCCTCGGCCGCTACGAGCAGGCCCTCAACGCGCTCGAGCGGGCGCGCCAGCTCGACAAGGGCAACGCGCTCACGCTCGCGGTGCTCGGCGGCTGGCGGCTGTCGGCGGCCGACTGCGACCTCGACGAGGCGCTCGGCCTCCTGTACGGCGCGCTCGACCTGCTCGAGCGGCGCTACGCCCAGGACCCGGGCCAGATCGGCTACTGCAGCCTGGTCGCGGAGGAGATCTTCGAGGCGCTGTGGCAGAACGGCCGTCAGGGCGAGGCCCGCGAGGTGGCCAGGCTGGCCGGCCAGCGCGAGTGGATCACGCCGCACATCCTCGACTGTCTCAACGAGGCCGACCACGGGCGCTCGCCGCAGGTCAGCATGTACACGGTGGTGGCCCGCGCCGAGGCCGGCGAGCGGCCCGAGCACTGGCCCGAGAACACCGACGGCTACACCACGGGCCTGACCGTGCTGGCCACCGACGAGAACGAGGCCCGCGAGTTCTGCATGCAATACCTGCGGACGATCGAGCCCTCGCCCGACATCCGCTTCACCCTCGACGTGGTGCCGCCGCAGTCGCCCAGCGACCCGAGCCCGTCGCTCGAGATGATGGCCGAGCTGCGCGGCGCGATGCAGCCGCGACCGCGCGGCGTCGCGCGAGTCCACGGCCAGCGGTCCTACATCTTCCGCACCTGAGCCGCAGGCCGTCCCGTCGGCCGGCTGTAACGGGTTGCAGCGGCCGGGGCGGGGCCGGCCGGTCGCCATGAGCCCCGACTGGCGGGGCTCGCACGCCTGTGCGACCCTGTCGTGGTCGACTGCTTAACTTGCGCGATTGGAGACCGGTGATGCGAACTTCCCTGTTGTTGTGTGCGGCGCTCGGCGCGGCGTGGACCCTGGCGATCCCGCAGACGGCCGAGGCCTGCGGCGGCGTGTTCTGCGACGGCGGGCTGCCGAACTCGATGCCCGTCAACCAGGACGGCGAGAACGTGCTCTTCGTCCTCAATCAGAACGAGGTCGAGGTCCACATCCAGATCAGCATCGATCCCAACACCAACGCGCAGAAGTTCGCGTGGCTGATCCCGATCGCCCAGATCCCCGAGTTCGAGGTCGGCTCGCAGCCGCTGTTCGACGCGCTGCTGAACTCGTCGGTCCCCACCTATCAGCTGCAGCAGACGTTCGAGGTGTGCGGCGAGGACGGCATCTCCGGCGGCATCACCACCAACGGGACAGGCACCGACGCCGGCGACTCGGCCGGCGGCAGCACCAGCGGCGCGGAGCCGGGGCCGGGCGAGGACCCGGTGGTGTTCAAGACCACCGCGGGCGCGTTCGAGATCGTGGTGCTGCAGGACCAGACGATCGAGCCGATCAAGCAGTGGCTGATCGACAACGAGTACCAGTGGATCGACGGCTCGGAGATGGTGCTGCAGCAGTACCTCGACGAGGGCAACGTGATCGTCGCGCTCAAGCTGGCGGCCGGGTCCGACGGCGGCGACGTCCACCCGATCGTGCTGCGCTACCCGTCGAACGAGAACTGCTTCCCGCTGCGGCTGACGCGGTTCGCGTCGATCGAGAACATGGACATCCGCGTGTTCGTGCTCGGCAACAGCCGCGCGGCGCCGACCAACTACCGCCACGTCCTCGTCAACCCGCTGAAGATCGACTGGCTGCAGTTCGCGGCCAACTACAAGGACGTCATCACCAAGGCGGTCGACGACCTCGAGGCCGAGGGGCTGGCGTTCGTGACCGAGTACGCCGGGCCGTCGAACGTGGTCCAGCCGTTCGCGTTCAACTTCTACAGCACGTCGTGGAACGAGGCGGCGTTCGTCGGCCTGCCGCCCGAAGAGGTGATAAGCACCCTCAACAACCAGGGCCTGGCCAACTGCTTCGGCGCCGACTTCTGCTTCTACAACCACCCGCTGGTCGAGGGCCTGCTCAATGACTTCCTGCCGGTGCCGGACGGGCTGACGGCGGAGGAGTTCTACGCGAACCTGCAGGCCTACGCCGACCAGATCGACGCGATGGCGTGGGGCGACGGCAGCGCGTTCGCGCAGGCGCTCGACAGCCGGATCATCGCCCCCGGCGAGCACGCGCAGGAGCTGGTCGACGCCTACCCGTACCTGACGCGCATGTACACGGTCATCTCGCCGAACGAGATGATCGCGGACCCGATCTTCCACATCAACCCGGACCTGCAGGACGTGCCGAACTTCCGCTCGGCCACCGAGTACAACCTGTGCGACGGCAACAGCGTGGTCACGCTGCCCGACGAGCGCGAGATCTTCGTGCCCAACGGCGGGCCGTGGCCCGACTTCATCGGCGAGATGTGGTGGGCCGAGGAGGTCCAGCAGGTCGCCCTCAAGGGCAAGCCGATGCACCTCGTCAACAACACGGCCGCGATCAACAAGAAGATCGAGGAGTGGAACCTCGCCCACGGCTGGCCGCGCTTCCCCGAGGGGGCGCCCACCACCAGCGCGAGCGACACCGACACCGACAGCTCGGGGTCCAGCGAGGGCGGGCCGGACTCGGCGACGAGCGGCGGGCAAAACGACGCCAGCGGCTGCGGCTGCCGCAGCGACGGGGCGCCGGGCGGGGGTCTGCTCGCGCTCGCGGGGCTCGGGCTGCTGGCGGGACGGCGCCGCCGCCGCTGAGGCGACGGGCCGCCGGCGCCGTCGCCCCTGAGTCGAGAGGGCATGTCCTCGCGGGCATGCCCTCGCGGGCATGCCCTTCAAGTTAGTCCGTTCCGGACATGTCCATGAGGACATGCCCCGGAAGACACACTCAGCCGATCGGCGCGTTGGCGATCCGGTGGACCAGCCAGAACAGGTTGGGGCCGTGGCGTTCGGGCAGCTCGCGCTTGACGGCGCGGAGGCTGTCGCACAGGGTCTCGAGGCCGCGGTCGAGGACGGCGGCGCGGCGGGCTTCGAGGCGCTGGCCGACGCCGATCGGCTGCCAGCTCGTGCCCCACGGGATCGACCAGGTCAGGACGCGGTCGCCCGCGCGCAGGGCCTGCGACAGGTTGCTGTCGGTGAGCGTGACGGGCTCGTCGCGCAGGAGGTCCTTGCCGCGCACGCGCTGCTTGCCGGGGTGGACGTCGTCGACGGCGACCAGCAGCAGGCGCGCCTGCAGGCAGGCGTCGAGGGCGGCGCGCTGGCGGCCCTCGAGCGGCACGCCGGCGCTGGCGAACATGTCGACCAGGCGGACGCCCTTGGGGTCGCGGTAGCCGTACAGACAGAACGTCTGGGCGGCCCGGCGCAGGTCGGCGTTGTTCTTCTCGGCCGGGGTGGCGCCGCCGAAGAAGCCGTTCATCACCTGGGCGACGAACGGGCCGAACCGGCGGGTGGCGAAGCTGCCGAGCATCGACTCGACGCGCTCGAAGTCGGTGCGCTCGTAGCGGCCGAACTTCGGGGTGAGCGGTCGCTCGTTCGTCAGCGCCGCCGCGGGGGCCGGGTTGCGCGCGCGAGCGGCCTCCTTGGCCTGCGCGATCTCCTGCTCCGCGGTGAGGAACGGGCCGGTGCCGCGACGCTTGCGTCGCGAGTCGGAGCGAGGCGCCGGGGCGGCGGGCGGGGCCGAAGTGCCGGGTTGTTCGGGTGTGTCGGTCATGGGTTCGTCGGTTCGGCGCAGGCGCCGTCGGAGGCGACCCGCGGCAGCTCGATGGCGAGGCTCGCGTTCGGGGCGGCGGGCACCGGCTCGTCGCCGTTGCCGTAGCACGGCACGTCGGAGCCGACAGCGAACGCCTCGACGCGCAGGTACAGCTCTTCGTGGGCCATCGGCGCGTCGTCCCACACCAGCGGCTCGATGCGCGGGAGCCCGCCGAGCAGGGTGCAGGGGACGGTGGTGACGCCGTCGAGCACGATCGGCGGGTTGGCGCCGTCGTGCAGCGCGGCGGTGGGCACGAGCTCGAGGTCGGGGCCGAGGACGGTGAGCCGGACGCGGTCGATCACGAGGCCAGGCTCCGGCTCACAGGTCGTGAGCGGCTGCTGCTCGGGGCCGCTGAGGAGCGCCAGCGAGAACTCGAAGCCGGCCTCGATCGGCGCGAGGAAGCTGGCGATCGTGAAGTCGGCGGGGAGGTCGACGCTGCGGAAGCCCTCCGGCGCCAGCGTGAAGTTGACGAGGTCGGGGTCCAGCGTGGGCACCGCGAGCACCTTGCCCTTGGCGTCGAGGCCGGTGACCGAGAGGGTGTAATCGCCAGGATCGAGCGACTCGGTGAAGGTCTGGGCGGTGGTGGTGCAGGTGAAGCGGAGCTTCTTCGCCGTCGGGCCGGTGATCGCCAGCTCGATCTGCGACAGCCCCAGGCCATCGCAGTAGGCGCTCGGGTTGCCGCTCATGAGCTGCGGGCGGACGACGACCTGGGCGCCGGCGCTGTCGCCGAGCTCGAAACCCGCCCGGTCGCCGGCGCACGAGGGATCGGCGAGGTCGGTGTAACCGTCGCGGTCGTTGTCGATGCCGTCGCTGCACTGCGGGGCGCCGACGATGACGACGTCGAGCGGCTTGCCCTCGCCGGCCTCGCGGATCACGACGTCCTGGGCGACCGAGGCGAGCACCTTCTTGCAAGAGGTGTCGGCCTCGCTGCCGTCGGTGTCGGCGGCGGGGGCGGGCTCGTCGGCGCAGAACTGGACGGCGCGCCGGCCGAGCGCGGTGACGGTGACGCTGTACGTGCCGGCGCCGACCTCGGGCCCGGGGGCGCGGGCGTCCCGGTCCTCGAAGCCGGAGGGGAAGCAGGGGAACTCGCGCTCGTCGAGCAGCGCGTTGCCCTGGTCGCGGGTGCTGACGCGGATCCCGCTGATGCCGAGCTCCGTGCACTGGTCGACCGAGACGAGCTCGGCGGCCTCGGCCTGTTCGGGCGGCTGCAGGCGCCAGCGGACCCAGAAGCTCGGGTCCTCCGCGCAGCCGGCCGCGGCGACGGTCGCGAGCGCGAGGGGGGCGAGGCGGGCGCGGAGCATCAGGGCCGGTCTATCCGTCACAGGCGGGGTTTTCAAGGTCCAGGGCGATCTGGACGGGTGAGTCTTCGATTGTCACGGCGCGCGAGCAGCTCCGGCCGTCGATCTCGAGGTCGAGGCGGTAGCGGCCGGGGTCGACGTCGGCGACGCGGTGCGCGCCCTGGAGGCCGGCGCAGGGCTGCTCCTGACCGCCCAGGCGCAGGCCGCGGTCGCTGCTCAAATTCTGACGGTAGACCGCCGGCGGCGCGTCGGTGTCGCCGAGGAACAGGTCGGCGGCGGGGTCGGCGTAGCGCAGGGCGACCATGAGGTCGCTGCAGGCGCCGGTCAGCGCGAGGTCGAGTGGTTGCGGGGCGCGCTCGAGTTCGAGGTCGACGGCCGTGATCGCGTGGCTCTCGACCTCGCCGACGGCGACGGCAGTGACGAGCGGCGCGTCCCCGGCGGCGCGGCCGCTGGCCGTCAAGTCGTAGGTGCCCGGGCGCAGGTCGAGGAAGATCTCCGGCGCCTCGACGGCCCGCGCCGCCGGCGACATGTTGCCGGTCTCACACGCGTACGCGAACACCCGGTCGCGCGCGGGGTCCCCGGCGTCGATCACCCGCACGGTCACGCCGGACAGGCCCGCACCCTCGCAGGTGCGCGCCCGGCGAGCGTCGGGGCCGTCGACCGCGTTCGCCTCGCGCGCGGTCCACGTTAACTCGAGGCCGGTGGCCCCGCCCGCGGGCAGGACGCACGCCGGCCCCAAGAGCCAGGTCCCTAGGAGCAGCCGTCGCAGCATCCTTGGAGGTCCATGACGGTGCGGCCCTGCTCCGACGGCTCCTGCGCGCAGGCGTCGAGGCCGGTGAGCACGAAGAGGTAGACCTGCAGGTCGGTCAAGAGGCCCGGCTCGACGGTGCGGGTGCGCGGGCCGGGGGTCAGGGCGCACGCGGGGCCGAGCTCGCAGACGCATCCGTCGTCCTCGAACTCCGCGACCAGCGCGACCTCGAAGTCGTAGGGCTCGTCCGCCCGGGCGTCGACGATGGAGAACCCGCGGGCGGCCTTGCAGCCGTAGGTGCGCACGTCGATCTGGCAGGATTCGTCGGCGGTGCAGGCCTGCGGGCAGTCGGGCTCGCACAGGCGCAGCTGCGTGCGCAGCCGGTAGGGCCGGCGCGGACCGTCGGGGGTGGTGCTGCCGATGAAGCCGCACAGGTCGTCGAACTTGTCGGCGTCGAGGTTGCAAACGTCGCCCAACTCACCGGCCGGGAAGATCGAGCGGCCGGCGGCGTCGACGACCGTCCAATTGAGCTCGACCTCGCCTTTGTCGCGGACACAGGCGGTCGCCGCAGAGAGCGCGAGGATCGCTCCCGCCGCCGGGCTCGGGCGCCGCCGCAGGGGCGAGGCGGGCGCGGGCGCGAGCGCTTGGGCGGGGCGAGGCACGGCCGGGAGGATAGCAAAACCGTCGCCGTCGGGGGCGCCCCGCGGTTTGACGGAGCCGGGCGGGGGCGTGTAGCCTGCCGGCGTGTTGCTTCCCGCGCCCAGCTTGCTCGCCGAGATCGACATCATCCACCTGCTGTTCGGCGCCAAGGGCCTCGTGCTCGTGGTCGCCATCCTGCTGGTCATCTCGATCTTCACCACGATCTTCGTGATTCTCTACAAGCTGATCCACATCAGCCAGGCGCAGTCGCAGTCGATCACGTTCCTCGACCGCTTCTGGGAGTCGAAGCGCCTCGACGACATCTACCGGGTCGCCGAACAGCTCAAGTACAGCCCGCTGGCGGCGATGTTCCGCGCCGGCTACATCGAGCTGTCCAAGGTCAAGAAGGGTCAGAACGAGGCCACCGGCTCGATGCACGAGAAGATGGACGGGCTCGAGAACATCGAGCGCGCGCTGGCCCGCGCCAAGGTCAGCGAGACGACCAAGCTCGAGAACCTGATGCCGCTCCTGGCCACGATCGGCTCGGCCGCGCCGTTCGTCGGTCTGCTCGGCACGGTGTGGGGCATCATGGAGGCGTTCTCCGCCATCGCCGCGTCCGGCTCGGCCGACCTGGCGACCGTGTCGGGCCCGATCGCCGAGGCGCTGGTGGCGACCGCGACGTCGCTGATGAGCGCGATCCCGGCGGTCATGGCGTACAACTACTTCAACCGCCGCATCAAGGTGCTCGGCGCCGAGATGACGACGTTCGGCAGCGACTACACCAACATCGTCAAGCGGCACTTCTTCTAGCCGGTCGCCTGCTACGATCACGGTGTACGCATGAGCAGCAAGGTCACAGCAGACGCGATTCAGGGCGAGGGCCCGGTCTCGGCGATCAACGTCACGCCGCTGGTCGACGTGATGTTGTGTCTGCTCATCATCTTCATGGTGTCGACGCCGATGATGGCGCCGAAGCAGCCGCACAAGATCGCGGTGCCGAAGGCCAAGGCGCAGGCGATCGCGCAGGAGCAATTCCTGCTGGCGACCGTCTCCGTCGACGCCAAGGGCGACGTCTTCATGGGCACGGTCGCGCTCTCGCGCGACCCCGCGACCATGGCCAACGAGCTCAGCAGCAACGCGCGCCTCAAGCAGGACGGGGTGGCCTTCATCCAGGGCGACTCGAACATCGAGTTCAGCCGGATCGTCGAGGTGCTCGTCGCGTTGCGTACGGCCGGGGTCTCCAAGGTCGGCTTCTTGACCGACCCGAAGGTCCCGCCGCGCACCTGAGAGGGAACGAGCGATGTCCGAGATCAAAGTCCGCACCGTGCCGATGCTGCTGTCGCCGTTCGTCGAGCTGGGCCGCCAGTTCGGCGACATCCTGCGCAACCCGACGGCGTTCTTCGGCAGCCTGCTGGGCTCGGCGCTGCTCACCGGCGGCGTGGCCGCCCTGGTGATGTTCGGGCCGACCTTCGAGGTCTCGGCGGAAGAGGACGACGAGCTCGAGATGGAGTTCATGCCCGGCGAGCTGGTGCGCCTCGGGCCCAAGCTCGACCCGACGCAGATCCCGGAGAAGATCATCGTCGAGAAGACGGTCGCCGCCGAGCAGGCCGCCGAGACGACGGTGACCACCGACGAGAAGGCGAAGCCGACGAACGAGCCGAAAAAGAACGAGCCGAAGAAGAACGACACCAAGTCGACCGAGAAGCCCGACCCCAACAAGAAGGGCGCCAAGGAGTCCGACAAGAACCAGGACTCGAACACGCCGCACAACGACCTGCCGACGGTCAAGGAGCTGCCCGGCGATCCGTTCGGCGATCCCGGCGGCTGGTCCGACACCTTCAAGGAAGGCGACCCGTGGGCCACCGAGGTCATGAAGGTGTTGAACGGCATGAAGGTCGGCACCTTCGGCGCCGAGGGCAAGGACGCGACCTTCAAGTTCCGCCTCGAGGTCTGCCCCGACGGCAAGCTGTCGGCGCAGCAGAAGCAGGGCACGGGCGACCCCACGCTGGACGCGCGGATCAAGAGCACCATCGAGGGGCTCAAGGTCAGCATCCCGGCCGGCGTGGCCGACCTGCTCAAGGGCAAGTGCAAGAAGATCCAGTACGAGTTCACGTGGCGCGGCAAGGGTGCGGGCGCCGGCTCGGTCAAGTAGCCGAGCCGCCGCGCCTCGGCCCGGCAGTTGACATTTTGTCCGCGGGCGGCCGAGCGGGCTGCCGTTCGGCCGATTGCGGCGGCCGGGCGGTGCAGCGAGCCCCCAAGCACGGCCGCGCTCGCAAGGGCCACAATTGGCCCGCGGGGGGGTTCCCCAGGGCTTGACGGGCGGGTATGGTTGGCACGCTCAGAAGGTGCCATCGCCCATGAAGCGGACCCTGCTCGGAACTTCTTTCCTCGCCACCCTCCTGCTCAGCGCCTCGTTTTACGCGGGCAAACAGCCGGCCCTGGCCAACGCGGCTCCGGCCGCGGGCTCGGAGGTCGACCTCGGCGGCGGGTTCACGCTGCTGCGTCTCGCGGTCCCGGCCGACGGCCGCATCGGCGACATCCTGCGCAAGAACGCGCTGATCTCGAGCGGCTTCGAGGTCATCGACCGCCGCAGCATCCCGGCCGCGCTGATCAAGGCCAACGACTTCGACCAGAAGGGCTGGCAGGACATCGGCGCCCAGGCCGTCATCCTCGCCGACGAGGTCGGCGGTCAGTTCAAGTTCCGCCTGTTCGACCTCGGCGCGGGCGGCAAGCCGGTGCTGTCGCGCGGCTACGCGGCCAACGATCCGCTCAAGGCCGCCAACCGGTTCATGAACGACGTGATCGAGCACTACACGAAGATCCCCGGCGTGTTCGGCTCGCGCATCGCGTTCGTCCGCACCAACCGCACGCCCACGGTCACGAAGAACGTGTTCACGATCGAGATGAACGGCGAGTCGCCGGCCTCGATCACCAACAACCGCTCGCTCAACATCTCGCCGTCGATCGGCCCCGGCGGGCAGGTGCTCTTCACCTCCTACGCCAAGCGCAACCCCGACCTGTGGATGAGCTCCGGCGGCTCGCTGAGCCGGATCAGCACCCAGCGCGGCCTCAACCTCGGCGGCGTGATGAGCCCCGACGGCTCGAGCATCGCGCTCACGCTGTCGAAGGACGGCAACTCCGAGATCTACCTGATCGACACCGGCGGCACGATCAAGGCCCGCCTCACCAACAACGCGGCGATCGACGGCTCGCCGACGTGGAGCCCGGGCTCGAACCAGCTCGCGTTCGTGTCGAGCCGCTCCGGCGGTCCGCAGGTGTTCCGCATGGGCTCCAACGGCGCCGGCGCGACCCGCCTGACCAAGCAGGGCAGCTACAACCAGACGCCCGACTGGAACCCCGGCCAGGGCGCCCGCGCCAACCTCGTCGCCTACGCCGGCCGCGACAACTCCAACCGCTACGACATCTTCTCGATCGACGTCGGCAGCGGCAAGCTGGCGCGCCTGACCCAGAACCCGGGCCGCAACCTCGACCCGACCTGGTCGCCCGACGGCCGCATGATCGCGTTCCAGTCGACCGTCGGCGGCATCGTCGTCGCCAACGACAAGGGCAACAACCAGCAGGTCATTGCCAAGGCCGGCACCACGCCCGACTGGGGCCCGCGCAGCGAGTAGGTCCTTCGGGACATGTTCCCAAACTCAGGTGAGCCTGCGACGCCGCGCGCCGCGGATCCGCGAGGATCCTGGCGCGCGGTCATCGATATCGGGACCAACAGCGTCCTGCTGCTCGTCGCCCGCTGGCGCGGCGAGGAGATCGAGATCGCGCTCGACCAGGCGACGATCACCCGCCTCGGCAAGGGCGTCGCCGCGACCGGCGTGCTGGCGTCGGAGTCGATCGCGCGTACGCTCGAGGTGCTGAAGCAGTACCGCGCGACGGCGGCGCAGTACGGCGCGACGCCGCTGGCGGTCACGACCGAGGGCGTGCGCCTGGCCAAGAACCGCGACGAATTCCTGCGTCCGGCGGGCGAGGTGCTCGGGGCGCCGGTGCGGCTGCTCAGCGGCGCGGAGGAGGCCGAGCTGTCGTTCCGCTCGGTCGCGCAGGAGCACGGCTCGGCCGCGCCGCTGCGCGTGCTCGACATCGGCGGCGGCTCGACCGAGCTCGCGGTGGGCGAGGGCGAGCGGCTGATCTCGTCGGTGTCGCACCCGATCGGCGCGGTGCGCCTGTACGAGCGGTTCGTGGCCCACGATCCGCCGGAGCCGGCCGAGGTCGCGCAGATCGAGATCGAGGCGCTGGAGACGTTCCAGCGCGGGCAGCCGCTGGAGCCGTACCCGATCCTCACCGGCCTCGCGGGCACGGTCACGACCGCGGCGGCGATGCTGCGCGGGCTGCAGGCGTACGACCGCGAGGCGGTCGACTGCAAGGCGTTCGCCTACGTCCAGGTCCGCGACCTCCGCGATCGCGCGGCCCAGGTCACCGCGGAGGAGCGGTGCCAAATCTGGCCGGCGCTCGACCCGGCGCGCGCCGACGTGATCGTCGCCGGGCTGACGATCCTGGTGGCGGCGATGCAGCACTGCGGGGCCAGCAGCCTGGTCGTGCGCGACCGCGGGCTGCGCTACGCGCTGATCGAGAAGGATTGATGCGCGTCGACCTCCACTGCCACTCGACCTGCTCGGACGGCAGTTTGACGCCGACCGAGGTGGCCACGCGCGCGCAGGCCGAGGGCGTCCAGCTGTTCTGTCTGACCGACCACGACTCGGTGGCCGGCTACGAGGCGACCGCGGCGGCGCTGCCGAACACCCGGGTGCTGCGGGGGGTCGAGCTGAGCTGCCGCCACGCCGGCAAGACGGTCCACCTGCTGATCTACGGGATCCGCGACGGGAGCGGGCTGACGGCGCTGCAGGGCCGGCTCGAACATGTCCTCGAGGACAGGCGCGCGCGGCTCAAGGCGATCATCGCCCGCCTGCGCCGGCTCGGGGTCAAGCTCGACGGCGAGAAGATCCTCATCGCCACCCACGGCCACACGCCCGGCCGGCCCGACGTCGCGCGCGCGCTGGTCGAGGCCGGGGTGGTCCGCTCGCAGCGCGAGGCGTTCGAGCGCTACCTCCACGACGGCGGCCCGGCCGACGTCGCGCTCGAGCGGGTGTCGCTCGACGAGGGCCTCCGCCTCGGCCGCAACTCGGGGGCCAAGATGTCGCTGGCCCACCCGCACACGCTGCGCTCGCCGCAGCTCGTCGACGAGATGTTCGCGCAGTACAAGTCGGCCGGTCTCGAGGGCATCGAGGCCTACTACGGCCGCTACGGGTCGCAGGAGCGCGGGTTGTGGCTGAACGTGGCGAAGCGGCGCGAGCTGGTCGTCACCGGCGGGTCGGACTTCCACGGGGCGGCGGTGCCGGAGATCCGTCAGCCGGGCATCGATCTGCCCGAGCGCCACGCGGAGCGCCTGCAGGCCTGGCTGACGGAGTGAGCGCGGGCCGGGGGCGCCGCGTCCGGTTTGAACTTTACGACAGGTGCGAATGGCCAGGTCCGAACGGGCAGGGTCGAAGAGGCAGGTACAGGTGAGCGCGGGCGGCGGCGAGACCGGGGCGGAGCGGCGGGGCGAGGAGCGGCCGGTGCTGCTGCGCGTCGAGGGGCTGTCGATCGCGCGGCCGGACGGCTCACCGCTGGTCGAGGCGCTGGCGCTGACGCTGCGGGCCGGCGAGACGGCCGCGGTGTTCGGGGCCAGCGGGGCCGGCAAGTCGACGCTGATGGCGGCGCTGCACGACGCGGAGGGCCTGCGCGCGCGGGGGTTCACGGTCCGCGCGGCGACGTTCACGGCGGCCGGCGCGGTCGGGATCGTGCCGCAGCGCGGGGCGCTGCTCGACCACCTGAGCGCGGCCGGCAACATCGCCCTGGCGCTGCGCAACGCCGAGCAGCCGGTGCCCGCGACGCCGCAGGAGGTCGAGCGCTGGATCGCCGCGCTCGACCTGCCGCGGCGGTGGCGCGACGAGGGACAGGCGGTCGCGCACGTCAGCGGCGGCGAGGCCCAGCGCCTGGCGGTCGCGCGCACGCTGGCGGGCGGGCGGCGGATCTTGCTGCTCGACGAGCCGTCGGTCGGGCTCGACCCGCTGCGCGTCGATCGGCTGGCGACGGCGCTGCGCGGGCAGATCGCCGGCCAGAGCGCGGCCGCGCTGGCGATCACCCACGACCTCGAGTTCGCGGCCGGCTTCGCCGATCGCTTCCTCTACCTCGATTCGGCGGCGGGGTGCCTGGTCGAGCTGCCGATCACCCGCGGCGAGACGGCGGCCGCGACGGTGACGGCGCTCGGCGCGGCGCTGCGCGAGCTGCTGGCCAAAGAGACAGGTCATGCCGGCGGCCGGCCGCGCGTGCGGCCGTGGGCGCGGATCAAGGCTGTCTTTGCGGACATGTCGGCGCCGTTCGCGGTGCTGGCCCGGGCGCTGGCGGCCGCCCCGGCGGCGCTGGCCCGGCCGCGCGACTTCGCCGAGGTGGCCCGGGTGACGTTCGCCCAGGGGCTGTGGCGCCCGCTCGGCTTCATCGCCGCGGTGTCGCTGCTGGTCGGGTTCACGCTGCTCTACATCTTCCATCGCGCGTTCTCGGGCGGCGGGGTGCCGGTGCGGCCGGACAAGATCTTCGCCCTGATCGGGTCGATGCACGTGCTGGCCCTGGCGCCGCCGCTGTCGGCGATCCTGTTCGCGGCGACCTCGGGCAGCGCGGTCGCGGCGTGGCTCGGCGGGATGTCGTTGACGCGCCAGACGGCGGCGTTGCGCGGGCTCGGGATCGCCGAGGCGCGCTACCTGTGGCTGCCGGCGGTGCTCGGGCTGGCGCTCGCGTACGTGGTGCTGGCGGCGGTGTTCACCGGCGGGATGGTGCTCGGCGGGCTCGTCTACTTGAAGGTGCAGGTCCCGGCGATCGCCGATCCCTGGGTGGTCGTCACCGCCGACCTGCTCGATCCGCCGGCCGCGCGCGCGCCGTTCCGCGCGCGCGCGCTCGTGCTGGTCGCGCTCTACGCCGGCGGGATCGCGGCGGACGCGGTGGCGAAGGGCTCCAGCGACAAGGCCAGCGCCGACGCCGTGACCGCGGCGATGGTGCGCAGCGTGATGGCCTGTACGCTGTGGGTGGTGGCGCTCGAGCTGGCGTCGCTGGTCGTGCTGTATGGCGCTCGCGGAGGATAAGTGGCGGCTCGCGTCGATGGCCGGCCTGGCCGGGCTGGCGCTGGCGGGCGCGCTGCTGGCCGTCGGGCGCGGGGCGCTGCTCGAGGCGGCCGCCGTCGAGCCGTTCCGCGTCGAGGTCGCACGCCCGCACGCGCCGGCGACGGACGGGCGCTGGTCGGGGCGGGTGGTGCCGACCGAGCTGGCGGCGCGGGCGGTGGTGCGCGTCGACGGGGAGGTCCGTGTCGGTCCTGCAGGACATGTGCTGAAGAACATGTCCGAAGGGACGAATGACGCTGCGGGAAGTCCGGAAGGACATGTGCAAGAGGGCATGTTTGAGGGGGCATTGTCGGTCGAGCTCGGCGAGGCGCCGGGTCTGCGGTTGATCGAGGTCGAGCTGCCGCGGCAGGGGGGCGCCGAGGTGGCGACCGACGCGGCGCTGGTCGGGCCGTTCCGCGCGCGCTACGACGACTCGCCGGGGTGCGGGGCAGGGGTGCGGGTGGCGGCCGCCGCGATCGATCGGCTGGTCCTGCCGCCGCTGCGCGAGAAGCTGCTGGCGGCCGCGCCGTCGATCGGGCTGCTCGGGCCGGGGACGACGCTCGAGGAGGCGAGCGTGACGCTGCAGGGCGACGCGCTGTGGTTCCGCGTCGCGCTCGCCGGGGAGCACCGGATCGCGGTGTCCGGGGCGCTCGAGGTGCGGGTGGCCGGTCCGCGCCAGCTCGGCGTGCGCCTGGCCTCGCTCGGGCCGGTCGAGTTCACCGGGAAGCTGCGCACGCGGGCGACGCTCGGGGCGGCGGGGCTCGGGGCGATCGTGACGGGGCCGCTGGCGCCGCTCGGGGCGCTGGCCGGCTACGCGCTGGCCGACGGCTACATCGACCGGCGGGCCCGGCAGGAGGTCGAGACGCAGCTGACGGCGGCGCTGGCGGTGGCCAGCGCGATCCCGCTGATCCCCGAGCGCGCCGAGCTGATCGTCGGCGAGCCGCGCTCGCGCGCGACGCTGGCGTTCTGCGCGGTGGCCATCGAGTCGGGCGGGATCGCGGCGCACCTGTCCGTGCGGCCAGACCGACCTGATCCGACGACCCGCGAGGAGGCGAGCCGGGTGCGCACGCGGCTGGCGGCGATTCCGGGGCCGGCGCGGCACGGGATCGAGCTGCCGCCGCTGCGGCCGGTGGCGCCGCAGGCCGACGCGGAGGTCGAGCTCAGCCTCGACACCGTCGACGCGCTGCTCGACGCGTGGACCGCCAACGGGCTGCTCGGCGACCTGATGGGGCGGGCGCAATGGGTCGAGCGGGTCGACGCGGCGCTCGGCGAGTGGACGACGCTCGGGCTGGCGGAGATCGAGGTCCGCCTGCCGCCGTCGCTGTCCCCGGGGACAGGTGACGGCTGGGCCCTGACCGTCGCGGGGCTGCGGCTGGGGCTGACGGGCACCGAGGGCGAGGATCCCGGCGAGGTGCTGGTCGCGGGGCGCGGGTTCGTGCGCCCGCACTACGACGCCGCGCGCGGGCGGCTCGCGCTGTCCGGGGCGCTCGACCGCCTGCGCCTGTCGTGTGCGCGCGCCGGGGCGCTGTGGCCGTGCTTCGCCGCGCTGCTCGAGATGGGCGACGTCGAGGCGAGGCTCGACGCGCTGCTCGCCCCGGGCGCCGCGGGGCTGCCGGGGATCGAGGTGCGGGCGCTGCTGCGCGACGGCACGCGAGCGCTGCGCGACGGCGGGCTGGAGCTGGCCGATCTGGCGATCACCTATCCGGCCCCGGGCGTGCTGCGCGTGGCGGCCGAGGTGCGCTGAGGCGGAGCTGCAAGGGCGGCCTTGAGGCTCGTCCCGCCTGAGGGGGCGCGGAGGTTGGGACGGCCGAGGTCCTCCATCACCCCCTCACGCGGAACAATAAAAGGAGCGAGGGCGTGGTGCGCGGCTGCGATCGGATGCCTCGGAGGGCATGTCCATGCGAGCATGCCCTGATGGACATGCCGTAAAAGACATGTTTTTCAGGCGTCCGCTGGATCGCGCGGCTGCGGCGGTCAGTCCTGCTTGCCCGGGTCCTTGCGGTCGAAGCGCTCGCGGGCGCGGGCAATCTCGCCGCGGTGGCCGTCGGCCCAGGCGGCCAGGGCGAGCACCGGGTCGAGCAGGGTGCGGCCGAGGTCGGTCAGCGCGTAGTCGACGCGCGGCGGGACGGTCGGGGTGACGGTGCGGGCGACCAGGCCGTCGCGCTCGAGGCCGCGCAGGGTCAAGGTCAGCATGCGCTGGGAGATGCCCTCGATCGTCCGCCGCAGCTCGCTGAACCGCAGCGGGCGGTCGCGCAGCATGCTGACGACGAGGACGCTCCACTTGTCGCCGACGCGGCTCAGGACGTCGCGCACCGCCACACAGGTCTCTTGCTCGTGCATGGTCGGGGACTCGGTTCCTTTTCATAACCCAGGCGGCCGGCGAAATGGACGGCGAACTGCCTGGGCGTGGCCGCGCCGTCAGCGGCGGCGGGTTCGCCGGGCGGCGCCGCTGCCGGGCAGCTCGGCCTCGGCCGCGACGGCGTCGAGCCGGCGGCCGATGTCGCTGATGGTGGCAGGAGCGACCTCGACCGCCCGCGCCTCGCGAGGCCAGCGCGCCAGGGCGGCGCGCACCTCGTCGACGATCGCCCGCGCGGTCTTCTCGTCGATCGAGGCGCGCCGGGCCAGGCGCAGCATGTGCTGCCAGGTCGGGCGACGGCCCTCGCCGTCGAGCGTCATGGTGTGCTCGCCGCCCGGGCCGGCGACGAAGTTGAGGTCGTAGGCGGGCGACAGCCGCCAGCCGCCCTCGCGGTCCATGAGGAAGGAGAAGTTCTTGCCGTGGTCGTCGCGGTTGTGCGCGAGCACGTTGAACACCATCTGCCGGAAGGCCTGCCGCACGTCGGGCTGCGCGCGCGTGAGGTGCATGGTGACGCGCAGCAGCATGTCGTAGTCGAGGTTCGGCTCGCGGAAGTCGGCGTCGAGCAGGCCGGCGAGGGTGTGGACGTGGGTGCGCGCGCCGGCCTCGTCGCGGTCGAACCGGCGCACGCCGAAGAACCGCTGGCCGTTCTTCGCCACGAACAGCCGCGTGTCGGGCACCCAGAGTCCGGCGTGGCGCGCGAGGCGGGCGTAGACGTGCTCGATCGCCCCTACGTCGCGCTGCTCGTCGCCGGCCCAGAACTTGATCAGCCACGGCTCGTGGCCCGGCGGCGGCACGGCTGTCCCAAAGACCATGCTGTCCCCGCGGACAGCCACGAGCACCTTCGGCCGCGCGCCGCCGGGCGAGCCGCCGGCGTGCTGCAGCACCGGCAGGAGCTCCGACGGGTGGCCGCGGTAGACCTCCTCGGCGGCGGCGGCGAGCCGGTCGAGGGGGATCGATCGGTCGGCGACGGGCTCGGCGTCGGTACACGGGTGGAAGGTCAGGGCGCCCATGGTGCGCGCGCCGAGGTGCGCGAGGCGATCGAGCGGCGACAGCTGCTCGGGCACGAGGCCGCGCTTGCGGAACAGCCGGTCCATCAGCAAGAGGCCCCAGCCGTCGGGCAGGGCGTCGGCGAACACGCCGTGCAGGCGCGTGGTCGCCGGGGCTTTGAAGATGCCTGGCTGAAGGGCCAGCTTGAGCGGCGAGATCGAGGGGCCGCGGGCCAGCCAGGCCGGGGCGTACTCGAAGTAGATGGCGCGCTCGTGCAGCAGCAGGTGGCCGACGACCCCGATGTCGTCGGCGGCGCGCTCGAGCCGGACCTCGAGCTTGCGAACGAGCGGCGTCATCGCCGACCTCGCTGGCGCGCGGGCGCCTGGCTGCGCCGCTCGAGCTCGGCCAGCGAGCGCGCGGGCGGCGGGGCGAACACCGCCTCGAACTGGTCGAGACAGCCGAGCGCGAGCGCGAGCTTGAGCAGGTTGTCGAGCGCGATCTGGCCGGTCGTCTCGAACCGCTTGACCGTGCCGGCGCTGATGCCGGCCCGCTCCGCCAGCGTCTCGCGCTTCCAGTCGCGCGCCAGCCGGAGCTCCTTCATGCGCCCGGCCAGGCGCTGCGCGACCTCCTCGGCGGTGAAGAGCATAAAGGATAATATAGTTTCTTTTGAGGGGCGGACAACCGAATTAAGGTAAAAATATGTGCTGTAACATGGGCAGGCCGCGCGCGAGAAAGCCCGCCGCCTCGAGCGAGGGGCGGGCTTCGTGGCGTGACTCCGGACCTCTCAGCCGCGGAGCTTGCCGAGCAGGGCGTCGACGTTCTTCTTGGCGTCGCCGTAGAGCATGCGGGTGTTCTCCTTGTAGAAGAGCGGGTTGTCGACGCCGGCGTAGCCGACGCCCTTGCCGCGCTTCATGACGATCACCGTCTTGGCCTTCCACACCTCGATCACGGGCATGCCGGCGATCGGGCTGGAGGGGTCGTCCTGGGCGCCGGGGTTGACGATGTCGTTGGCGCCGATGACGAGCACGAGGTCGGTGTTCGGGCAGTCGTGGTTGATCTCGTCCATCTCGAGGACGATGTCGTAGGGCACGTTGGCCTCGGCCAGGAGCACGTTCATGTGGCCGGGCAGGCGGCCCGCGACCGGGTGGATGGCGAAGCGGAAGTTGGCGCCGGCCTTGCGCAGGATCTTGGCGATCTCGGCCACCGGGTGCTGCGCCTGCGCGACCGCCATGCCGTAGCCGGGCACGACCATGATGTTGCGAGCGGAGCGCATCAGCTCGACGGTGCCGTCGAGGTCGATCTCGCGGCACTCGCCGACCGGCTGGGCGACGGCGCCCTTGGGCGCCGGGGCCCCGCCGTCCGAGCCGAAGCCGCCGGCGATGACGCTGATGAACGAGCGGTTCATCGCCCGGCACATGATGTACGAGAGGATCGCGCCGCTGCTGCCGACCAGCGCGCCGGTGACGATCAGGAGATCGTTGCTCAGCATGAAGCCGGCGGCGGCGGCGGCCCAGCCGGAGTAGCTGTTGAGCATCGACACCACGACGGGCATGTCGGCGCCGCCGATGGCCATGACCATGTGGACGCCGATCACGCTGGCGATGCCGGTCATGATCAGCAGCGGGGTGAGGCCGTGGTGCGGGTCGGCGAGGAACTGCCAGCCGAGGAACACGCAGCCGAGCACCATCGCCAGGTTGAGCAGGTGACGGCCGGGCAGGGTCAGCGGCTTGCCGCCGATGCTGCCGCGCAGCTTGAGGAAGGCGATGATCGAGCCGGTGAAGGTGATCGCGCCGATGAACACGCCGATGTAGATCTCGACGTTGTGGACCGTGTCGGCGTGGCTCGTGGCGCCGAGGTACGACGACAGGCCGACCAGCACCGCGGCGGCGCCGACGAAGCTGTGCAGCACGGCGACGAGCTCGGGCATCGCGGTCATGGCGACGCGGGCGGCCAGGACGGCGCCGATCAGCGCGCCGGGGATGATCGCGGCGGCGAGGATGGCGAAGCCGCTGCCGCTGATGTTCATCATCTTGTCGGCGTTCATGCCGACGGCGGTGGCGACGACCGCGAGCAGCATGCCGATGATGCCGTAGAGGTTGCCGCGGCGGGCGGTCTCCTGGCGCGAGAGGCCGCCGAGGCTGAGGATGAACAGCGCGCTGGCGGCGATGTAGATGACGGTGAGGAGGCTGTACGACATCGTGGAGGTCCCCGCCGCTTACTTGCGGAACATCTTCAGCATGCGCTGGGTGACGAGGAAGCCGCCGGCGACGTTGATCATCGCCAGCAAGATGGCGGCCGCGCCGAGCAAGGTCGCCGCCGAGGTCGGGGCGCCCGAGATCTGCAGCATGCCGCCGATGATGATGATGCCGCTGATCGCGTTGGTGACGCTCATCAGCGGGGTGTGCAGCGCCGGCGAGACGCTCCAGACGACCTGGTAGCCGATGAAGCAGGCCAGCACGAACACGGTGAAGTGGCTGAGGAAGCTCGACTTGTCGTCGACGCCGACGCCGATGCCGACCAGCGCGACGCCGGCGAGCACGAGCGGCCACGGGCTCGACTCGCCCCCCGGCGGGCCGTGGCCGTGGCTCTTCGCCGGCGGAGCCGACAAGCGCGGCGGTTCGGGGGCGGCGGCGACGGGGGCGGCGGGCTTCGGCGCGGCCGCAGGCGCAGGCGCAGGGGCGGCGGGCGCTGCGGGCCGCGGCGGGGGCCACTTGAGCTCGCCCCGGTAGGTGATGAGGCAGCCGCGCACGACCTCGTCGTTCTCGTCGATGCGGAAGTTCGCGGCCTTGCCCATGTCGTCGAGCAGGTGGCACAGGTTGGTGCCGTAGAGCTGGCTCGACTGCGCGGCCATGCGGCTCGGCAGGTCGGTGTAGCCGATGATCGTGACGCCGGCGTGGACGATCTTCTCGCCGGGCTGGGTCAGCTCGCAGTTGCCACCTGTCTCGGCGGCCAGGTCGACGATGACCGAGCCGGGCTTCATGCGTTCGACCATGTCGCGCAAGATCAGCTTGGGCGCCGGCTTGCCGGGGATCAGCGCGGTCGTGACGATGATGTCGACCTCCTCCGCCTGGCGGCGGAACAGGTCCATCTCGGCGGCGATGAAGGCCGGGCTCATCTCCTTGGCGTAGCCGCCGACGCCGGTGCCGTCCTCCTGGAAGTCGAGCTCGAGGAACTCGGCGCCCATGCTCTCGACCTGCTCCTTGACGACGGGGCGGGTGTCGAAGGCGCGGACGATCGCACCGAGGCCGCGCGCGACGCCGATGACGGCGAGGCCGGCCACGCCGGCGCCGATCACCAGCAGCTTGGCCGGCGGGACCTTGCCGGCCGCGGTGATCTGGCCGGTGAAGAAGCGGCCGAACACGTTGGCGGCCTCGATGACGGCGCGGTAGCCGGAGATGTTGCCCATCGACGACAGGGCGTCGAGCTTCTGCGCGCGGGAGATCCGCGGGACCGCGTCCATGCCGAGCACGGTGACGCCGCGGCTGCGCAGGCGCTCGACCAGGTCAAGGTTCTGCGCCGGCCAGATGAAGCTGATGAGCACCTGGCCCTCGCGCGCGAGGTCGGCCTCGAAGCTGCTTGGCGGGCGGACCTTGAGGACGATATCGACCTGTCCCCAAAGACCGGCGGCATCGGCCGCGATCCCGCAGCCGACGCTGGCATAGGCGTCGTCGCCGAATTCGGCGGCCGCGCCGGCGCCGGACTCGACCACGACGGAGAAGCCCTGACTCTGCAGGCGCTTGGCGGTGTCAGGGGTGGCAGCCACCCGGCGCTCGCCCGGGTAGATCTCCTTCGGAATGCCGATCTTCATAGCGTTGCGGGCTTGCGAGGCGGGCCCAACGAGGCCGCGGCAGCCGGCCCGAGAGATATCATGAGGTCGTTCGCGGCTCTAGCCGTTTCCTCGCCACAATCGGCAAATCCGGCCGCGCGGCGCCCGACCGCAGGCGTGTGAGCTTGAGCGGGCCCACGAGCGCACGACCTCGCCTCGCCCGGCGCTAGCCTCGGCCATGGCCGAGCCCCTGACCCACTTCGACCCCTCCGGGGCGGCGCGCATGGTCGCCGTGACCGACAAGCCGGAGACGGCGCGCGCCGCGGTGGCCGAGGCCCGCGTGCGCATGGCCCCGGCCACGCTCGAGCGGATCCGCGAGGGCCAGATCGGCAAGGGCGACGTGCTCGCGGTGGCCCGCCTGGCCGCGATCGCGGGCGCGAAGCAGACGCCGCAGCTCATCCCGCTGTGCCACCCGGTGCGGCTGACCGGGATCGACGTCGACTTCGCGCTCGAGCCCGAACTCCCCGGCGTCCGCGCCACCGTCCGCGTCAGCGCCGTCGACCGCACCGGCCCGGAGATGGAGGCGATGACGGCGGCGGCCGCCGCGGCGCTGACGATCTACGACATGTGCAAGGCGATCGACCGCGGGATGACGATCGAGTCGGTCTACCTGGTCGAAAAGTCAGGCGGGAAGTCGGGCGTGTGGACCCGCGGGGACGCGCCGTGAGCGAGCCGCGGGTCGAGCGCTTCGCCGGCGCGGCGGCCGAGCTGCGCGGGCTGCTCGGGCGGGCGTTCTGCGACAACCCGGGCATGGTCGCCACGCTCGGCGAGGAGCGCCCGACGCGGCTGGGGCGGGCCACTCGCTTGATGGGCGGGCTGTCCGGGATGGCGCTGCTCAGCGGGACGGTCGAGGTGATCCGCGTCGGCGGCGAGGTGGCGGCGGTGAGCCTGTCCTATGGGCCAGGTCAGAAGCCGCGCGGGCGAGCGCTGCTGCCGATGTACCTCGCGGGCGTCAGCACAGGCCCGCGCGCGCTGGTCCGGCTGCTGCGGCTCGACGAGTTCCTGCGCACGCATCACCCGCGCGCGCCGCACTTCTTCCTCGCGGTGCTGGGGGTCGAACCTGCCCTGCAGGGGCGCCGGCTCGGCTCGGCGCTGCTGCGCGCGCTGTCGGCCCGCGCCGACGCGGCCCGCGTGCCGTGCTACCTCGAGACCGACCGCGAGCCGGCCAAGCGCCTCTACATGCGCTACGGCTACGAGGTCGTCGGCGAGCACGACCTCGCCCACCTCGGTGGCGTGCGGTTCTGGCGGATGGAGCGGCCGCCGGCGCGCCGCTGATCCGTGGCGGATGGAGCGGCCGCCGGCGCGCCGCTGATCCGTGGCCGCCGGCGCGCCGCTGATTTGCGGCTACTCGACGGTGACCGACTTGGCGAGGTTGCGCGGCTGGTCGACGTCGGTGCCCTTCAGATCGGCGAAGTGATAGGCGAGCAGCTGCAGCGGGATGCTGGCGAGGATCGGCTGCAGCTCGCCGGCGACGTCGGGCACGAGGATGAGGTCGTCGGCGAGGTCGCCGATGGTGTGGTCGCCGAGGGTGGCGACGGCGATGATCTTGCCGCCGCGGGCGCGCACCTCCTCGAGGTTGGACAGCACCTTGCCGTAGCCGGGGCCGCGCTGGGCCAGGACGACCACGGGCATGGTGTTGTCGACCAGCGCGATCGGGCCGTGCTTCATCTCGCCGCTGGCGTGGCCCTCGGCGTGGATGTAGCTGATCTCCTTGAGCTTGAGCGCCCCCTCGAGGGCCACCGGGTAGCACAGGCCGCGGCCGAGGAAGAGGCAGTCGCGGGCGCCCTGGTGACGGCGGGCGACGATCCGGATCGCGGCGCTGGCGGCCAGGAGGTTGTCGATGTGGGCCGGCAGGTCCTGCAGACCGTCGATCAGGGCGCGCGCCCGCTCGGCGCCGAGGTGACCGGTGCGCCGCCCGAGGTGGATCGCCAGCAGCACCATCATGGTGAGCTGGGTGGTGAACGCCTTGGTCGAGGCGACGCTGATCTCGGGGCCGGCGTGGGTGTAGAGGACCCGGTCGGCGACGCGGCTGATGCTGGCGCCGAGGACGTTGCAGATCGCCAGGGTCTGGGCGCCGCGCTGCTTGGCCTCCTTGAGCGCGGCGATGGTGTCGGCGGTCTCGCCCGACTGGGTGATCGCCAGCGCGAGGTCGGTGGTGCGCACGATCGGGTCGCGGTAGCGGAACTCGCTGGCGATGTCGACCTCGACGGGGATCCGCGCGAGGCTCTCGATCAAAGAGCGACCGATGAGGGCGGCGTGGAAGCTGGTGCCGCAGGCGAGCATGACGATCCGCGCGCAGGCGTCGAGGCCCTTGCCGAGCAGATCGACGCCGTCGAAGCGGACGTCGTCGGCGACGACGCCCGCGCCGAGCATGGTGTCGCGGATCGCGCGCGGCTGCTCGTGGATCTCCTTGAGCATGTAGTGGCGGAAGCCCTGCTTCTCCGCGGCGGCGGGGCTCCACTCGACGCGCCGGCGCGGGCGTTGGACCGGCTTGCCGTGGGCGTCGACGAGCTCGTAGCTGGTCGGCGTGACGCGGGCGAGGTCGCCGTCCTCGAGGTCGACGACCACGCGCGTGTGTTGCAAGATCGCCGACACGTCGCTGGCGACGAAGTTCTCGGCGGCGGTGCTGTCCTCGCCGACCCCGGGCCCGCCGAGGCCGAGCAGCAGCGGGGCGCTGTGACGCGCGGCGACGATCGTGTCGGGCTGCTTCTGGTGGACGACGGCGATCGCCCACGCGCCCTCGAGCTGGGCCGTGGCGCGCACGACCGCCTGCAGGAAGTCGCCGCCGTCCTTGAGCTCGTGGGCGACGAGGTGGGCGATGACCTCGGTGTCGGTCTCGCTGGTGAACTGGCAGCCGGCCGCCTGCAGGCGCGCGCGCAGCTCGGCGTGGTTCTCGATGATGCCGTTGTGGACGACGGCGACGTCGCCGGCGCGGTGCGGGTGGGCGTTCTCTTCGGACGGGCGGCCGTGAGTGGCCCAGCGGGTGTGGCCGATGCCGCACGGCCCGGCGAGCGGGTGCTTCTCGAGCGCCTGCTCGAGGGCGACGATCTTGCCCTGGCAGCGCGCGAGCTGGACGGGGCCGCCGGTGGTCGAGGGGACGGCCACGCCGGCCGAGTCGTAGCCGCGATACTCGAGGCGGCGCAGGCCGCCGAGGAGGAGCGGGACGGCGGAGCGAGCGCCGGTGTAACCGATGATGCCGCACATGATGGAGTCTCCTGGCGAGAGGGGGCCCTGGAGTCGAGGGGGAGGCCACGGCCCGGGGGCCGTGAGAGTGAGTACCCGAAGGGCCGAGAATTGAATCCCCCGGAAGGGCCTGCGAGGGAGCTCGGGCCGGCGGCGCGAGCGTGCCCCGTACGCGCGAAGGGGGCCTCGCGCTTCCGCGGGGCCCCCCTGGGGTTATCACGAGCCGCCGCGGCGGTCGATTACTTGGCCGGCGCGGGCGCGGGCGCCGGTGCGGCGCCGGCGGCCGCGAGGGCGTTGTTGGCGGCGCAGAAGGTGGTGTCCTTCTCGAGGCACTTGAGGTCGGTGTCGTAGTGGACGATCGTGGCGTCGGGCAGCGCGTCCTTGATCTGCTGCTCGGTCTTGTCGGCGCGACCGACGACGATCACCACCGGCACGTCGTTCATGAACTTGCGCGCCATCGTCTTCATGTCGTCGATCTGAGCCTTGCGGACCTCGTCGCGGTAGGTCTTGAAGTAGTCGTTCGGCAGGCCGTAGGTGAGGATCGTGCGCACGCGGCCGGCGACCTGGTCGGCGGTCTCGATGCTCAGGGGGAAGCTGCCGATCGCCTCGCGCGTGACGTCCTCGAACTCCTTGGTCGTGACGTCCTCGTCGCGCATCTTCTTGATGTGGCCGAAGATCGCCTTCAGCATCTCGCCGGTGGTGGCGGTCTTGGTCTTGGTCCAGATCCGCCAGGTGCCCGGGGCGACGCCCGGCTCCATCTTGGTGTAGATGCCGTAGGTGAGGCCCTTCTCCTCGCGGACGTCGAGGAACAGGCGCCCGGTCGAGCCGCCGCCGAGGATGTCGGAGGCGAGGTCGAGCTTGATCCAGTCGGGGTTCTTGCGCGCGAGCGCGAGGTTGCCGACGCGGATGTCGGACTGGGCCGAACCTGGCCGATTGACCAGGTGGACGATCAGCTTGGGCGGGTGCTTGTACGACTTGAAGCCGTTGAGCGGGTTGGCCGGGGCCTGGCCCTCGATCGGCTTCCACTTGGCGAACACCTCGTTGCCGAGCTTCTCCGCCTCGGGGACGGTGATGTCGCCGGAGAGGATCAGGTAGCTGTTGTTCGAGCGGTAGAAGGTGTCGTGGAACTTCTTGACCGCGTCGACGGTGACGGCGTCGATCTGCGCCTCGGTCGGCAGCGGACGCCCGTACGGGTGGCCGGCCGGGTAGGCGACCATGTCGAACAGTTGGTCGGCGAGCACGTCGGAGTTCGACTTCATCGCCTTGAGGCCGGTCTTGGCCTTCTCCTTCAGCTTGTCGAGCGCGGCCGGCGGGAACGCCGGGTTCATGACCTCGTCGGCCATCAGCGTCAGCGCCAGCTTGATGTCGCGCTTGAGCACCTGCGTGTAGACGCTGGTGTCGTGCACGCCGGCGCCGGCGCCGAGGCTGCCGCCGACGAACTCGATCTCCTCGTCGATCTTGGCCTTGGTGCGGGTCTTGGTGCCCTCGCCGAGCATGTTGGCCGTCATCTCGGCCAGCTGCTCGTCGTCCATGGTGCCGGCCTTGATCACGAGCTGGGCCGAGACCAGCGGGACCTCATGGTTCTCGACGACGTAGATCTCGAGGCCGTTTTTAATCTGGATCTTCTGCAGGTCGGGGAACTGGACCTCGCGCGGCTCGGTCGGCGGCGGCGGGTCCTGGTAGACCCGCGCGGGCTTGTCGGCGACCGGCGGCGCCTCGACCGGCTTGGTGTCGGTGGGCGGCGTGGTCTCGGCCTTCTGCTTGCCGCAGCCGGGGGCGGCGAGAGCGGCGACGACGAGGGCAGTGGCGAAGGAATTCGTGGTGCGCGTAAACATGGTCGTTGGCTCCTGTCCTTGAGGTCAGCGCTGTCAGCCGGGGCCCATCATCGGCGCGCCGGTCGAACCGGGGTTGATCTCGAGGGTCAGCCAGTTGGCGCCCAGGTACTCGTTGGCGACCCGCTTGATGTCGGCGGGCTTGACCTGCTGGTACTTCTCCAGGTCGGTGAGGACGAACTTGGGGTCGTTGTGGAACAGCGCGCCCGTGGCGATCGAGTTGGCGCGGCCGGCGTTGGTGGCGAGCGTCTGGACCGTGTCCATCACCTGCCGGTTGATCGCCTTCTGCAGCTCCTTGGCGGTGATGCCGCTCTTCTGGATCTTGGCGACCTCGTCGCGGACGACCTGCTTGATCGAGTCGAACTTGGTGTCCTTGTTCGGCATGGCCTGGACGAACACGAGGCCGACGTCGCGCAGGGCGAGGTGGGTGCCGCCGGCGAACGCGACCAGCTTCTTCTCGTCCTGCAGGATCTTCGGGATCCGCGCCGACTCGCCGACGAGCAGGATGTTGCCGAGCAGGTCGAGGGCGTGGCGGTCGGGGTGGTTGGCGCCGACGGTGTGCCAGCCGAGCAGGTACAGCGACTGCTGCGCCAGCGGGTCCTCGACGACGGTCTCCATCGGCTTGCTGCGGTCGACCTGACCGGCCGGCGTGGGCGCGCGGTCCGGGCCCTTCTTGATGTCGCCGAAGTACTTCTCGACCTTGGCCTTGAGGTCGTTGACCTCGACGTCGCCGACGAACACCAGCACGGCGTTGTTGGGCGCGTAGTACTTGTCGAAGAACGCCTGCACGTCGGCGGTCTTGGCGGCGTTGAGGTCCTCGAGGCTGCCGATGACCTCGTGGCCGTAGCCGGTGCCGGCCCACGCCGCCGACAGCCACTTCTGCACGGCGGCCGCGTACGGCACGTTGTCCATGCGCATGGCCTTCTCTTCCTTCACGGCCGAGCGCTGGTTCTCGAAGTTGGCGTCGGTGATCTCGAGCGAGCGCAGACGATCCGCCTCCAGCCACAACCCGAGCTCGAGGTACTGGCTCGGCAGGTTGTTGTAGTAGATCGTCATGTCGTAGTTGGTGCCGGCGTTGTTGTTGCCGCCGACGCGCTGCACGAACGTCAGGTGGCCCATCGGCGGCACGTTCTTGCTGCCCTCGAACATCATGTGCTCGAACAGGTGGGCGAAGCCGGTGCGGCCCTGGACCTCGTCGCGCGAGCCGACGTCGTACACGAGGGTCATGTTGAAGGCCGGGGTCGAGTGGTCCTCGACGACGTAGACGCGCAGGCCGTTGGCGAGCGAGAACTCCTGGACGGGCAGGTCGAAATTGAGACCGCCCTTGGCCGGCTTCTTGGCCGCGGCCTTGGCGGGCGCAGGATCCGCGGCCGGTGCGGCGTCCGCGGCGAGCGGCGAGATCGTCAGGCCGCCGCAGAGGGTGAACAGGGCGAGGGTGCGTCCGGCGCGGCCGGCGAGGGCTCGGCGCGATCGTCCGTGAGACTTCAGCGTGGGCGACATGGGAATTGGTCGTCTCCTGCGAGGCCCGCAACCTAGCACAGGGGTAAGGTGGCTGTGGGACAAAGCGGGACCCTCGCACGCGCCCGAGACTCCGGGTCCCACCCGCGTTGTGCCCCGCTGCCGAGCAAGAGAACTCACGCGATTCGCGGGGCGTCGGCGACGCGAGACCGCGGGCCTCGGACCCCCAATTCACGCCACCGTGCGCCGGGCCCTCGGACCAGGTCGTCAGGGGCAGGCGCAGCCGGCGCCCCGGCGTGTGACCCGCCCTACGTCGCTCAGGGGGCGCAAAGTCGGGTTCGGCGCCGGTGGGACGGTTGACAGCGCCTTTGGGCTAATCCTATAAAGCGCGCGCCCTGGGACCGCTCCTGCGAGCCTCAGAGCACGGCCAATTCTCTCGACCTGGTCCTTCGGGACCCGCTCATCCGGCCCCGCGGGGCTGAACAAATGCTGGGGCGTCGGCAAGTGGTAAGCCAGCGGGTTTTGGTTCCGCCATTCGTAGGTTCGAATCCTACCGCCCCAATCCTCTCCGCTGACCATCGACCGAGGAACGGCGCTTGAACAAGACCTTCACGATCTTCGGCGGCAACTCGAACACGGCCCTCACCGCGGAGCTGTGCGACCATCTCGGCATCTCGCAGGGCAGGGCTCGCGCCGAGCGCTTCTCGGACGGCGAGATCTTCGTCGAGATCGGCGAGAACGTGCGCGGGGTCAACTGCTTCATCATGCAGTCGACCTGCTCGCCGCCGAATCGCAACTTGATGGAGCTCCTCATCATGATCGACGCGCTCAAGCGGGCGAGCGCCGGGTCGATCGTGGCGCTGATGCCGTACTTCGGCTACGCCCGCCAGGACCGCAAGGTCAAGCCGCGCACGCCGATCTCGGCCAAGCTGGTGGCCGACCTGCTGACGGCGGCGGGGGCCGACCGCGTGCTCGCGGTCGACCTGCACGCCGGCCAGATCCAGGGCTTCTTCAACATCCCGTTCGACCACCTGGTGGCGACGCCGGTGTTCCGCGACCTGCTCAAGCTCGAGGGTCTGCGCGGGCAGGAGGTCGTGGTGGTCTCGCCGGACGCCGGCGGCGTCGAGCGGGCTCGGCTGTACTCGAAGCTGCTCGACTGCCCGCTGGCGATCATCGACAAGCGGCGCGACGGGCCCAACGTCAGCCAGGTGATGCACCTCATCGGCGACGTGGCGGGGAAGCGGGCGATCCTCGTCGACGACATCATCGACACCGCCGGCACGCTGTGCAACGCAGCCGAGGCGGTGCTCAAGGCCGGCGCGACCGAGGTCTACGCGGTCGCCACCCACGGGGTGTTCTCGGGCCCGGCGATGGAGCGGATCAACAAGTCGGTCATCAAGCGGATCTGGGTGACCAATAGCTGCCCGCAGGAGGACCGGCTGGCCCGCTGCGACCGCCTGACGGTCGTCAGCCTGGGGCCGCTCCTGGCCGAGGCGGTCAAGCGCATCCACCACGGAGACTCGATCTCGAGCCTGTTCTACTGAGCCCGACGAACGAGCACGACCTCTGCCCAACCGGCGGCGAGCCCGATGGTGTGGCTCCCACCCGGAGGCGAGACAGGGGTCCCGAGCAGGGACCCGACGAGAGAAGCGAGACAATCACCATGAATCAGCAACGCGAAATCACGGTCCAGGTCCGCACGGGCACCGGCAAGGGCGCCGCCCACAAGCTCCGCGCGTCCGGCAAGGTCCCCGGCGTGATCTACGGCCACGGCGGCGAGCACCTGTCGATCGCCATCGACCCGCTGGCCCTGCGCAAGGCCGTCGACCCGGCCCGCAAGCGCAACACCTGGTTTGCCGTGCGCGTCCAGGAGGAGGGCAAGGCCGACCGCGTCGAGTCGTGCATCATCGTCGACCGCCAGCTCGACCTGGTCCGCGACGACGTCCTGCACGTCGACTTCCTGCGCGTCGACCCGAACCGCGAGCTCGAGGTCAAGCTGCCGCTCGAGTTCTCGGGCCGCGCGGCCGGCGTGGCCGTCGGCGGCACGCTGAAGACGATCGCCCGGCAGATCCGCGTGGCGGTCAAGCCGGCCGACATCCCGACCAGCTTCGTCATCGACGTGACGCCGCTCGAGGGCGGGCAGACGCTGCGCGTGCGCGACGTGAAGTTCCCGGCGGGCCGCCTGCTCGACAACCCGAACATCCCGCTCGTCCTCGTCGAGGCCGCCAAGGCCAAGAAGGAAGAGGGCGCCGAGGCGGCCGGCGGCAAGAAGCCGGCGGCCGGCAAGAAGGCCGAGCCCGCCAAGGCCGCGGCCGCACCGGCCAAGGACGCCAAGAAGAAGTGAGCCTCCACCGCCGATGTTGAGGGCGCGCGCAGATGGCCGACCAGGCGCCATGGCTCCTCGTGGGCCTCGGGAACCCCGGGGCCCGGTACGCGCGCACGCGCCACAACATCGGCTTCATGGCGGTCGACGCCTGGTGCGACAAGGCCACGAGCTCGCCGAGCTGGTCCGAGAAGTGGAAGGCGCAGGTCGCCACCCTCGGCACCGGCTCTTCGCGCGTCGTGGCCCTGAAGCCGCAGACCTTCATGAACCGGTCCGGCCAGAGCGTCGTCCCGGCCGCTCAGTTCCTGCGCGTGCCGCCGGCGCAGATCCTCGTCGTCCACGACGAGGTCGACTTCCAGCTCGGTCGCCTCGCAGTGAAGAAGGGCGGGGGTCACGGGGGGCACAATGGCCTGCGTGACATCCTCCAGTTGCTCGGCAGCGGCGACTTCCTGCGGATCCGCCTCGGCATCGGCAGGCCCGTGCATGGCGAGGTCGCCGATCACGTGCTGTCCGACTTCCGGCCCGACGAGGGGCCGGTCGTCGACGACCTGCTCGAACGCGCCGTGGCGGCGATCACCTGCGTGACCCGCGACGGCGTGGTCACGGCGATGAACAAGTTCAACACCACCTGACCCTGGCGCCCGCCGCCAGCTCTCCCATCCCAAACTCAGGCCGCAGCCTGAACCAGTTTCCCGGCCCCTTCGGGCCAGTTTCCCGGCCCGCCGGGCCTGAGGAAGGACTCCCCCCGTGGACATGCCGATCCAAAACTTGCTGTATGCCGTGCCGGCCTGCGGCGCTCTAGCCTTGCTGTACGCGATCTTCACGACGGCCTGGATCTCGCGTCAGGACGAGGGCAACGTGCGTATGAAGGGCATCGCGGAGCAGATCTTCCGCGGCGCGATGGCCTTCCTGGCCGCCGAGTACAAGGTCCTGGCGATCTTCGTGGTCGTCATCGCCGGCCTTTTGATTTTGACGGCCGACCCGGCGACCTCGTCGCCGCTGATCGGCCTGTCGTTCGTGTCGGGCGCGCTGTGTTCGGCGCTGGCCGGCTTCTTCGGCATGCGCGTGGCGACCCGCGCCAACGTCCGCACCGCCGCGGCGGCGCGCACGGGCCTGTCGCCGGCGCTGTCGGTGGCGTTCCGCGGCGGCGCGGTCATGGGCATGTGCGTGGTCGGCCTCGGCCTGGTCGGCTTCGGCGCGCTGTTCCTGTTCTACCTCGGCCACTTCGACGCGCTCGCCGACGTCGACGGCAAGGCGGTCGAGCTGACCCGCGTCGTCAACCTGCTGGCGGGCTTCTCGATGGGCGCCTCGTCGATCGCGCTGTTCGCCCGCGTGGGCGGCGGCATCTACACCAAGGCGGCCGACGTCGGCGCCGACCTGGTGGGCAAGGTCGAGGCGGGCATCCCGGAGGACCACTTCCTCAACCCGGCGACCATCGCCGACAACGTCGGTGACAACGTCGGCGACGTCGCGGGCATGGGCGCCGACCTGTTCGAGTCGTACATCGGCGCGATCCTCGGCACCATGGTGCTCGGCGCGGTCGCGGTGTCGGGCAGGCTCGAGGCCGCGATCCTGCCGCTGCTCATCGCCGGCGCGGGCATCGTCGTCTCGATCCTCGGCACCTTCTTCGTGCGCACGAAGGAGGGCGGCAACCCGCAGGTGGCGCTCGACACCGGTTCGTTCGGCGCGGCCTTCGTGATGCTGCCGATCTCGTACCTGATCATCGATTACTGCGTGAAGTCGGCCGCGGCCAACGGCACGCCGATGGTCCTCGAGCACGGCGCCGCGCCGATCACGACCATGGCCCTGATGTGGGCGATCGTCGCGGGCCTCGTCGCCGGCGTCGCCATCGGCCTCATCACCGGTTACTACTGCTCGAAGGGCAAGCGCCCGGTGAACAGCATCGTCGCCCAGTCGAAGACCGGCCCGGCGACCAACATCATCGCCGGCATCGGCGTCGGCTTCGAGTCGACCGCGATCCCGATCATCCTCATCGCCGGCGCGATCTACCTCGCCAACGACTTCGCCGGCCTCTACGGCGTCGCCCTCGCGGCGCTCGGCATGCTCTCGACCACCGGCATCCAGCTCGCGGTCGACGCCTACGGCCCGATCTCCGACAACGCCGGCGGCATCGCCGAGATGAGCGGCCTCCCGCCGGAGGTGCGCGGGCGCACGGACAACCTCGACGCGGTCGGCAACACCACCGCGGCGATCGGCAAGGGCTTCGCCATCGCCTCGGCCGCGCTGGCCGCCCTGTCGCTGTTCGCGGCCTACCGCAACGTCGCGTTCCGGCCGGGCGAGGAGCTGATGCTCACCAACCCCGAGGTCCTCATCGGCCTGCTGGTCGGCGGCATGCTGCCGTTCCTGTTCTCGGCGATGGCGATGAAGGCGGTCGGCAGCGCCGCCATGGACATGATCACCGAGGTCCGGCGGCAGTTCCGCGAGATCCCGGTGCTGCGCGCCGCGCTGAGCCTGGTCACCAAGGCCGAGCACGAGGGCCGCGACCTGACCGCCGACGAGGAGCGTCAGGTGCTCGAGGCCGGCGGCAAGACCGAGGTCGAGCGCTGCGTCGCCATCAGCACCCAGGCGTCGATCCGCCGCATGATCACCCCGGGCCTGCTGGCGCTCATCTCGCCGGTGGTCATCGGTCTGTGGTCGCGCTTCGCGCTGGGCGGCCTGCTCGCCGGCACCCTGGTGTCGGGCGTGATGCTGGCGATCTTCATGTCGAACGCCGGCGGCGCCTGGGACAACGCCAAGAAGCAGGTCGAGGACCAGAAGAAGGACATGTCGATGGAGGGCAACAACGGCAAGGGCTCCGACCGCCACAAGGCGGCCGTGATCGGCGACACCGTGGGCGACCCCTTCAAGGACACCGCGGGTCCGAGCCTCAACATCTTGATTAAGCTCATGACCATCGTCGCGGTCGTGATCGCCCCGACCCTGCTCAAGCTGGCCTCGGGCGGCTGATTTAGGCCCCGCGGCCCCCTTGCGGGGGGGCGCGTTCGGGGGTACACCTCGCGGCCCGTCCGGATGTTCCGGGCGGGCCGTTTGCTTTGTCCTCGCGGGCCCTCCGGGCTCGAAGGGACCGGCGAACGAAAGGCCCTCCGGGGCCTTCTCCTTGCTCCCGCGGTGGGGGCCAGCAAGTCCACAAGGAGACTTACATGTCCGAAAGCACAGTCGGCCAGGTCGTCTCGGTCCAGTCGCGCAAGGGTACGAAGCGCGAGTACGAGACCGTCATCATCCTTCGGCCCAACGTCAACAAGAACGGGATCCTCGAGCTCGTCCACAAGATGCAGGGCGTGTTCGAGAAGTACGGCGCGCGCCTGCTGAAGATCGAGAACTGGGGCAGCCGCACGCTGGCCTTCCCGATCAAGCGCTCGCCGACCGGCATCTACCTCTACTGGCGCTTCCTCGGCGGCTCCGACATCGTCCACGAGTTCGAGCGCAACCTGCAGATCTCGGAGTCCGTGCTCCGCTACTACACCGTGCGGGTCGAGGACGACGTCGACCCCGACGCGCGGCCCTCGGAGATCACCGAGGACCTGCTGCAGGCGGTGGCCGAGCCGCCGCCCGAGCCGGAGCCGCAGCCGGAGCCGGTGCGCGAGGAAGAGGACCGCTTCGTCTCGGACGACGACGGCGACGACGAGGAGAGGAGGCGCTAAGCCATGAGCGACGAGAAGACTTCATCCCGCCCGAGCAAGGCCAGCCGTGCTTCGCTGCTCGCCAGCGACAAGACCCTGGTCATCGACTACAAGAACCCGCAGCTGCTCCGCGCCTTCCTCACGGATCGCGGCAAGATCGTCCCGGCCCGGATCTCCGGCGTGACGGCCAAGCAGCAGCGCCAGATCACCAAGGCGGTCAAGCGCGCGCGCATGCTCGCGCTGCTGCCGTACACGGTGGCCTGATCCCCGAGGACAGAAAGGTTTTTCGCTCATGTTGGAACTCATCCTCCGCAGCGACGTCCCCGGCCTCGGCCGCGCCGGCGAGGTGGTCAAGGTGCGCCCGGGTTACGGCCGCAACTACCTCATCCCGCGCGGGCTGGCGCTCGCCGCCACCCGCGGCAACATGGCGCAGCTCGAGCACCAGAAGCGCCTGATCGCCGCCGAGCAGGCGCGCGTGCTCGCCGAGCACAAGGCGATGGCGCAGAAGCTCAAGGGCGTGTCGGTCTCGATCGCCCGCAAGAAGGGCGCCGAGGGCAAGCTGTTCGGCTCCGTGTCCACCAAGGACATCGCCGAGGCGCTGGCCAACCAGAACATCACCATCGACCGCAAGCTGATCAAGCTCGACGAGCCGTTCAAGAACATCGGCACCTACGAGGTCCCGGTGCGCTTCAGCGGCGACATCACCGAGACGATCCGCGTCAACGTGGTCGGCGTGTGAGCGTCGCGCCGGCCCGCCACGGGTCGGTCGCGTGATGCGAAGGCGAGGGGTCCGCACGGCGGGCCCCTCGTCGCTTTCTCGCCGCCGAACCGGCGCTGCTTCCGTGAAGCGAAGGCGAGGGACGCCGGCCCTCGCTGTCTTCTTTGCTCGCGGCGTCGCTACTCGCCCTGGAGGCGCTGGGCGCTGCAGTCGCCCATGAGGCACTGGGCCGAGTAGACGCCCTTCTGGCCGCAGCCGGACACGTGATACTTGCCGTAGACCTCGTCGCCGCGGACCTTCAGCTTGTCGGCGTCGCACTTGAAGTCGGCGGCGGCCTGGGTGCGCGTGGCTTTTTCCAGCTTGCCGGCGCAGGCGGGCAGCGCGAGGGCGGCGATGGCGACGAGGACGAGGCGCATGCGCCCACCTTGCCACGACGGGCCGCGGCGTGAAAGTGTGGCGCGGATGGAACGCCGCTACCTCGCCGACTACGACGCGCTCGGCCTGCCGCCGGACGAGGCGCTGCGCCGGGTGATCGCCCGCGCCGACGCCGACCCGCGATTCTCCGACGACCTCGAGCGGCTGATGTTCGAGCTCGCGCCGATGCCGGCCGACCAGCTCGACTGTCACGCGCCGAAGTTCTTCGTGGTGGCGATGGACGGCGGAGGCAGCGCGTACGGGCGCTACGTCGACGCCGCGCTGCTGCGCACGATCGGCATGCCGTGGGTGCTGTGGGACCACGAGGAGGACGCGCTCGTCTACCTCGCCGACGACACCGCCGCGTTCCTGTCGGGCCTCCTCGATCTCCGCTGCCACGACAAGCCGGACGATCCGAGCGCTCGCCGCGTGCGCGCGGTGCTGACGGAGCTCGGGCTGCAGCTCGCGGCGCCGGGTTCGATGATGCCGGGCTTCCTCGCCGGCAAGCCCGCCGCGTGGTTGCCCGCGGGCCCGCTGTCGCACTAGTACGGGTTCGTCGCGCCGCGCGCGTGGTCTCGACAGGAGGCGCGCGGCTCGGGCATCCTCCGGGGCTGGCGATGGCTGGACGCACCCTCCCGCACAACAGCGAGGCCGAAGCGGCGATCCTCGGCGGCATCATCCTGCGCGGCGATCAGGCGCTGCTCGACGTCCTCGACATCGTGCGCGAGGAGGACTTCTACGTCCCGGCGCACCAGGCCGTGTTCCGGGCGATGCGGACGCTGTCGGAGAAGCGCGAGCCGATCGACACGGTCACGCTCGAGGCGCAGCTGCGGGCCAGCGACGAGCTCAAGCTGGTCGGCGGCATCGAGGCGCTGACGCGGCTCGCCGACCGCTACGCGACCAGCCGCAACATCACCCACCACGCGGAGATGGTCCGGCGCACGGCGACGATCCGCAACCTCGTCATCGTCACCAAGGAGATCGCCGAGGAGGGGATGGGCGACCTCGAGAGCCCGGACGAGTTCATCGACCAGGCGGAGAAGCGGATCCTCGAGGTCAACGAGCGCGGGCGCAAGACCGGCTACGTGTCGTCGCGTGACCTGCTGATCCAGGTGTTCAACCAGATCTCCGAGCGCGCCAAGCGGAAGAACCCGATCACCGGCGTGCCGACCGGCTTCACGCAGCTCGACCACATGACCGGCGGGCTGCAGCCGGGCGACCTCGTGATCATCGCGGCGCGCCCGTCGATGGGCAAGACGGCGTTCGTGCTCAACCTGGCGCAGAGCGCCTGCATCATGCCGCAGCGCTTCGACGGCCTGCCCGACAGCGAGAAGCCGGTGATGCACCCGGTGCTGTTCTTCTCGCTCGAGATGGGCGCGAGCCAGCTGGTCGAGCGCGTGCTGTGTGCCGAGGCCCGCGTCGACGCGGGCAAGCTGCGCACCGGCAACTATCTCGAGGAAGAGTGGATCCGCATGACCAGCGCGGCGTCGCGGATCGCCCAGAGCAAGTTCTACATCGACGACCAGGCGGCGCCGTCGATCCTCGAGATGCGCGCGCGCGCGCGCCGCTTCAAGGACGACAAGAACATTTTCCCTGGCATCGAGGGCCAATTCGGGATGATCATCGTCGACTACCTGCAGCTCGCGCGCGGCGGCAAGGCCCGCTACGACTCGCGCGAGCAGGAGATCAGCGAGATCTCGCGCGGCCTCAAGGCGATGGCCAAAGAGCTGCGGATGCCCGTTCTGGCGCTGTCCCAGCTCAACCGCGCGGTCGACACCCGCGCCGATCACCGGCCCCAGCTGTCGGACCTGCGCGAGTCCGGCGCCATCGAGCAGGATGCGGACGTCATCATGTTCATCTACCGCGCCGAGCGCTACGCCGCGACCGAGGAAGAGAAGAAGAAGGTCGAGAACCAGGCCGAGATCATCATCGGCAAGCAGCGCAACGGGCCGATCGGCGAGGTCCCGTTGATGTTCATCAAGCACATGACGCGCTTCGAAAACCCGGCCGAGCCGGGCTTTCATCGCGACTGAGGATCCGGCGCGGCCGACACCCGGGGCCCTGCGGGCCTGAAGGGGCGCCTGGGGGCTCGCGGGGGTCCGTGAGGCTCGTCGCCGGGGTGCGCGGGCCGGACCCCGCGCCGTCGCCGAAAGCTCGCCGCGGCGGCCGCAGGATCGCCTGGAACGCCAGCAGGGGCCATTTGGTCGCAACGTAGCGGTGCCGGCGCGGTCCGTGCTAGGTTCTACGGGCGATGTCGTCGGTTCCGACCCAGATCGGCCCCTACAAGGTCAAAGGCCTCGTCGGCAAGGGGGCCATGGGGGAGGTCTATGAGGGCGTCGACGCCGGTCTCGGCCGGCGGGTGGCAATCAAGATCCTCGGCAAGAAGCACCGCGAGTCCGAGGAGTTCAAGACGCGGTTCCTCCGCGAGGGCAAGGCCCTGGCGCAGATGAATCACCCCAACGTGGTGGCGGTGTACTTCATCGGCGAGCACGAGGACCGGCCGTTCCTGGCGATGGAGTTCCTCGACGGCGAGGACATCGGCGCGATGCTGAAGAAGCGGGGCGCGCTGCACCCGGGCGACGCGGCGGAGGTCATCCGCCAGGCGGCGATCGGGCTCGCCGAGACCCAGCGCGTGGGCGTCGTACACCGCGACGTGAAGCCGTCGAACCTGGTGGTGACGTCGACCGGCATCGTCAAGGTGACCGACTTCGGCCTGGCCAAGGCGTTGCAAGAGGACCTGTCGATCACCGCCACCGGCGTGTTCGTCGGCACCCCCGACTACCTCGCGCCCGAGCAGGCGATGGGCAAGGAGGTCGACGCCCGCGCCGACGTGTACGCGCTCGGTTGCTCGCTGTTTCACATGTGCAGCGGTCACCCGCCGTTCCGCAAGGGCGGCCAGGACGACCACTACACCGCGGTGGTGCGCCGCCACCTCCGCTCGGAGCGGCCCGAGCTCAAGTACGAGATCAAGGGCTTCGACGAGGCGCTGTCCGACCTGTGCCGGCGGATGATGAGCCGCCGGCCCGACGTGCGCCCGTCGTTCGAGGAGCTCAAGGTCGGCCTCACCGAGATTTCGAAGCGCCTCGGCGGGCAGGTGCCGCCGCGCCACGCCGACGTCGAGCTGCGCTCGCCCGAGGAGATCAGCGAGAAGATCCGGCAGGAGCAGAAGAAGGCGCCGCCCGGCGCCGCGGCCGGCTCGCCGCCGAGCGGGGCGACGCGGACGACGATGATCGCGGTCGGCGTCGGCGTGACGATCGGCATCGCGCTCGGCGTTGTGCTGGCGGTGATGAGCCTGTAGAGCTTGGCCTCGCATGCTCCACTCGGAAGACCCGCACTACCACCGCGCCGCCGAACACCTGCGTGAACGCCTCGAAGGCACCACGATCGACTGGGTCGTGGTGTCCGGCTCCGGCTTCGTCGGCATGGCCGGCGACGGGCCCGACGGGCTCGGCATGACGGTGGAGGGCTCGCTCCCGCTGCGCGGCCTCGGCCTGCCGGTGCCGACCGTCGCCGGCCACGGCACCGCGCTGGTGTTCGGCACCGTCGGCAGGCAGCGCGTGTGCGTGCAGACCGGCCGGATCCACCCCTACGAGGGCCACCCGATCAACGTCGTCACCGCGCCGCTGTGGGCGATGCTGGCCAACGGCGCCCGCGGCGTGTGCCTGACCTGCGCCGTCGGCGGGCTCGACCCGGCGCTGCGCACCGGCCAGGTGGTGCTGCTCAAGGACCAGATGAATTTGTTCGGCCCGACCCCGCTGGTCGGGCCCCGCTTCATCGACATGAGCCAGCTCTACAGCCCGCACCTGCGCGCGCGCCTGCAGGCGATCGACCCCGGGCTCGGCGCCAGCAGCCTGGCCGAGGTGGTCTACGCCCACGCCCGCGGCCCGCAGTACGAGACCCCGGCCGAGACGGCCGCCCTGCGCGCGCTCGGCGGCCAGGTCGTCGGCATGTCGACCACCTACGAGGCGATCCTCGCCGCCGCCCACGGCGCGGCGGTCTGCGGCGTCGGCGTGGTCACCAACGCCGCCAGCCAGGTCGGCCTCAGCCACGACGAGGTCCAGGAGCGCACCCGCGCGGCCAAGCCCCAGGTGGCCCGCCTGCTGCGCGGCCTGCTGGCCCAACCGCCTGGCGCGTGAGACATGTTCTAAAGAGCATGCTCGAAGGGGCATGCTCGCGCGGGCATGCTCTTCAAGACATGCCGCAAGGGCCATGCGCGATGACGGCCGCGCGCCGGCGCGGCGGGGCGGCTGACGGCCGCCGCGCGGCGTGGTATGACCGGGCGTCGTGAGCCTGAAGCCCGAGCGGATCGCCGCCGCAGCGCGGGCGCGCCAGGTGGCCCTGCTGGGGCTCCTGACGGCGCGGGCCGACGCGATCGGCGAGGCGCTGGCGCGCACCCACGGGATGGTCGCGTGGGACCGGCACAAGGCGATCGGCAAGGTCCAGCGCGGGCTGTGGGCGCTCCGGGAGCGGCGCTTCCACGGCCTCGGCGGGCCGCCCGCGCGGGTGTGCGAGCGCAAGGACCAGCCGCTCGAGAGCCTGCTGATCGTCAGCGCGCTGCTGCGCCAGGGCCGACGCGTCCACCTCGAGGTCGAGGCGGGCGCGAGCGCGGTGGTGCCGGAGCTGCTGGCCGAGCTGCGCGACGAGCTGTCGCGCGAGCAGGCCGGGGAGGCGCTGACGATCGGCGCGGCCGGCGAGGCGGCCCCGGACGAGGCGCGCGACTGGGAGCGGGTCGGGGTGACGCCGGCGCGGCCGCGGGTGGCGGCGGTGCACGCCGATGCGGACCGCGAGCTGGCCGCGTACGCGCTGGCGCTGTCGGGGCTGCGACGCGGCGGGGCCGACCCGCGGCGGATCGTGCAGGCGTTCGTGGCGGGACCGCTGGAGCGGCTCGAGCGGCACCTGCACCGACTGTGGGTCGGCGCGGCGTTCGGGCCGCCGGACGACCCGGAGATGTTCGCCGGGCCGGTCGAGCCCGCGCTGGCCGAGGTGTACCGCGTCGCCCTGGCCGCGTGGTCGGCTGTCCCCGGGGCCAGGGTGCTCTGTCCCGGAGGACAGCTCGAGCGCCCGGGCGATCCGCGCACGTACCTCGCGCCGGCGCTGCTGCGCGCGCCGCCGATCGAGCCGCCGCCGGCCCACGCGGGGGCGATAGGGCCGCTGGTGGTGCTGCACCCGTGCGAGCCGGCCACGCTCGACGCGGCGCTGGCGGCCTGCCGCGCCCGCGGGGACGTGATCCAGCCGCTCGGGCCGGAGGCGTGGCGCCAGCAGGTCGGCACCCCGCCGATGGCGCCGCTGCAGCCGCTCGCGCTGGGCCGCCTGCCGCCCGGGCTGCCCGAGCCGCGGCCGACGTGAGCGGCGCTCGTTCACGAGCGAGTCGCGGGGCGTGAGCGCGGCCGATGCGGGCGCGCCGCCGGTCCGGGGCGGGGCCTCTGCGGCCGCGCGCGGGCAGGCGGCTGACCGAGCGAGTCGCGGGGCGTGAGCGCGGGCCGATGCGGGCGCGCCGCCGGGCCGTGGCGGGGCCGCTGCGGCCGCGCGCGGGCAGGCGGCTGACAGCGCAGCCCGGTCGTGCTAGGCGACCGGCCCGTGCGAGCCCTCCTCGACGCCGTGCGCGCCGCGTGCAGCCCCCGCGACTGGTCGCGCGGGGTCGAGCTCGCGCGCGCCGGGGCCGTCGCGGGCGTGCGGCGCGACCGCGACGAGGTCGTGCTGCGGGTCGCGGTCAAGGGCGCGGGCAAGAGCCCGACGGTCGCGCTCTACCCCGACGACGCCGAGTGGAGCTGCGACTGCGACGAGGCCGGCGAGTGCTGCTTCCACGTCGCGGCGGCGGCGATCGCCCTCCAGCGCGCGGTCGAGGCCGGCGAGGCGATGCCGCGGGGCAGCGAGCGCGCGGGTCGGGTCGGCTACCGGTTCCGCCGGGCCGAGGGCGGGCTCGAGCTGGTGCGCGTGCGCGTGTCCGAAGGGACAGGTCCCGAAAGCAAGGAGTCGCCGCTCGGCCACAGCCTGGTGGCGATCACGAGCGGCAAGGTCGAGGGGCCGGGGATCGTGGCGACCGCGGCCGACCTCGAGGTCGAGGGGGCGCTCGGGATCTACAAGCGCGGCCCGCTCGCGCCGGTGATCACGCGCAAGCTGCTGCCGGCGCTGGCCGGCTGCGAGGACATCACGCTCGACGGCAAGAAGATCACCGCCGGGGCCGAGCCGGCCGGCTACCACGGGCGGGTGGCGGCGTTCGAGGGCGGCAAGGGGTTTCGCCTGTACATCGTCCGCGACCCGGCGATCACCGAGGTGTTCGCGGCCAGCGGGGTGGTGCTGTGCGGCGACGTGCTGCGCTGCTTCGACAACGGCGGGATCGGGCCCAAGGAGGCGGCCGAGCTGCGCGCGGGGCTGCAGTTCCCGCCCGAGCGCGCGGGCGAGCTGGTGGCCGAGGCCATCCCGGCCCTGCGCGCGCGGGTCAAGGGCTTCAAGGAGAAGACCGACCGCCTGCCGGTGCTGTCCGACGCGCGCCCGCGGGTGGTGTTCGAGGTCGGCCGCGCCGGCACGGGCATGTCTGTCCTTCCGGTCCTGGTCTATGGGACACCCGAGGCGGCGCGGGTCGAGGCCGGGCGGCTGGTGATCCACGGGCGCGAGGTGCCGCGCCGCGACGCGCTCGCCGAGGCCTCGCTGGTGCGCCGGCTCGGCGAGCTCGGGCTGCAGTTCGGGCGCACCACCAGCGCGGTCGGGCCGCTGGCGGTCGGCCTGGCCGAGGCGCTGCGCGGGTTCGAGGGCGGGGAGGTCGTCGGCGAGGCGCACCGCGAGTTCGTGCGCAAGGGGCCGCTGGCGGCCCGCATGGTCGCCGGCGAGGGTGGTCGATTGGGCATTGCCTTCGAGACAGGTTCTTCGGGACATGTCTCGCACGCGGACGCGCGCCGGGTGCTCGAGGCGTGGCAGGCGGGCGCGACCGAGGTGGTGCTCGACGACGGCGGGGTGGCGCCGCTGCCGGTCGACTGGCTGTCGCGGTTCGGCTCGGAGGTGGCGCTGCTGCTGGCGGCGCGCGAGCAGGGCGGCGAGCCGGCGGCGTGGGCCCGGCCGGCGCTGGCCGAGCTGTGCCGCGCGCTCGACTACCCGCCGCCGCCCGAGCTGGCCGGGCTGGCGGCGCTGATCGAGGGCTTCGAGGCGATCCCCGAGTCGCGCCTGCCGGCCGACCTGCAGGTCGACCTGCGGCCGTACCAGCGGCGCGGCGTCGACTGGCTGGCGTTCTTGCGCGAGGCCGGGCTCGGGGCGCTCTTGGCCGACGACATGGGCCTCGGCAAGACGCTGCAGGCGCTGTGCGCGGTCCGGGGCCGGACGCTGGTGGTCGCGCCGACCAGCGTGCTGCACAACTGGGCGGCCGAGGCGGAGAAGTTCCGACCTGGCCTTCGGGTCAGCGTGTACCACGGGCCCAAGCGGCGCCTCGATCCGCAGGCCGACCTGACGCTCACCAGCTACGCGCTGCTGCGGCTCGACGCCGAGGCGCTGGCCGGCGAGCGCTGGGACGCGGTGATCCTCGACGAGGCGCAGGCGATCAAGAACCCCGAGAGCCAGGTCGCGCGGGCGGCCTTCGGGCTGCAGGCCGGCTGGCGCCTGGCGATGACGGGCACGCCGGTGGAGAACCGCCTCGACGAGCTGTGGAGCCAGATCCACTTCATCAACCCGGGGCTGCTCGGCGGGCGCGCGGACTTCCAGGAGCGCTTCGGCCGGCCGATCGGCGACGGCGACCAGGCGGCGGCGCGCGCGTTGCGGCGCCGGATCGCCCCGTTCGTGCTGCGCCGGCGCAAGCAGGAGGTGGCGCGCGAGCTGCCGCCGCGCACCGAGGTGGTGCTGCGCTGCACCCTCGACGCGCGCGAGCGGGCCGTCTACGACGCGGTCCGGGCGGCCACCCACGAGGAGGTGGTGGCGCAGCTGCAGGCCGGCGGCGGGGTGCTGGCGGCCCTCGAGGCGCTGCTGCGCCTGCGTCAGGCGGCGTGCCACGCGGCGCTGGTGCCGGGCCAGTCGGCGGCGCGCTCGTCGAAGCTCGAGCTGCTGCTCGAGACGCTGACCGAGGCGATCGCCGAGGGCCACAAGGCGCTGGTGTTCTCGCAGTGGACCAGCCTGCTCGATCTGTGCGAGCCGGGGCTGCAGGCGGCGGGCCTGCTGTTCTGCCGCCTCGACGGCTCGACGCGCGACCGCGCCGGGGTGGTGGCGCGCTTCCAGGACCCGGCGGGGCCGCCGGTGATGCTGATCTCGCTCAAGGCCGGCGGCACGGGCCTCAACCTGACGGCGGCCGACCACGTGTTCCTGCTCGACCCGTGGTGGAACCCCGCCGTCGAGGACCAGGCGGCCGACCGCGCCCACCGCATCGGCCAGGAGCGCCCGGTGATCGTGCATCGCCTGGTCGCCGAAGACACGGTCGAGGAGCGGATCCTGGCCCTGCAGGCGCGCAAGCGGGCGATCGCCGAGGCGGCCCTCGAGGACGCCGCGGGGGCGGCGGCGATCACCCGCAGCGACCTGCTGGCGCTGCTCGAGTGAGCTCGGGGGCATGTCGATCGGGGCATGTTCGATGGCGCATGTCTCTCACGGCATGTCCCTAGGAACATGTCTTCCCGGCTAGCCACGCGGCGGGGCGGATGAGCCCCGCTCCGCGGTCACGGGCGGTTGTAGGCGACGACGACCATGCCGATCTGGTGGCCGGAGCCGATGATGTCGGGGCTGCCGTCGCCCTCGAGGTCGGCGATGTGCAGCGCGTCGCCCTCGTTCAGCCTGTCGAGCGAGACGCGTTTGTGCTGGGCGAAGCCGCCCTGGCCGTCGCCGCGGCGGATCGACCCCAGGGTGTCGTCGCCGGCGGTGACGAGGTCGAGCGTGCCGTCGCTGTCGAGGTCCCCGAGGGCGATCAGACGAGCGCCGCAGTGGACCGGGTAGCGCGCGGTGACCGGAAAGTCGCCGCCGGACTGGAGGAAGACGACGAGCTCGCTGGTCTCGAACTGGTTGTTGGTGGCGACGCCGGCGAGGTCGCCGAGGCCGTCGCCGTCGAAGTCGGCGACCACGAACTCGTGGAACTCCAGCTCGGGCGGCGGGGCGAGGAGCAGCTGGGTCTGGACGTTGCCCTGATGGTGGACGATCCGCCCGCCGCCGGCGTCGACGAACACGAAGTCGTCGGCGCGGCCGTCGGCGTCGAGCGCCCCGAGCACGTAGTTCGGCACGGCTTGCTCGAGGACCGGCCCCGCGGACACGGTGAAGCCGCCGTCGCCGTCGCCGAGCAGGACGGCGAGGCCGTCGAGGTCCTCGGTGTTGGCGAGGGTGACGATGTCGAGGTGGCCGTCGTCGTTCCAGTCGACCGCGTCGAGGGTCATGACGTTCTCGGCGAGGTGGACGACCTGGTCGACGGCGAGGCCGCCCTCACCGTCGAGGAAGAGGGCGTGGACGCTGACGCCGTCGGGGCCGATCGAGCTGGCGAGGACGTCGACGACGCCGTCCTCGTCGAGGTCGCCGGTGGCGCGGACGAGCGGCTGGTCGCCGAGGACCTGCCCCCACGGCTTGGAGTTCGCGGTCAGCGGCGCGAACAGCTCGGCGCGGAGGGTGTGGTCCTCGAGGGTGGTGAGCACGTCGGCGCCGTGGAGGTCGTCGAGCGGGAGGACGACGCTCGAGGTGACCGGCTGCGAGCCGAAGCCGAGGGTGCCGGAGAAGCACAGCTCGCCGACGGCGAACTGCCCGTCGTCGCAGGTGGCCGCGGCGGGGATGGTGTCGAGGATCTTGCAGGTGCCGAGCTCGCCGCCCCCGGGGTCGGTCGCGGTGCCGGGGTCGGTGGTGGGCATGGTGTCCGTGCCGGTGTCGGTGGCGGGCCCTTCGGTGCCGTTGCCCGGACCCCCGGTGCTGTCGCCCGGCCCCTCGGTGGTGTCGCCCGAGCCTCCGCTGCCGCCGGAGGCGTGCTCGCAGTCGCCGATGCAATGCTTGATGTCGAGGTCGCAGGCGGAGAGGAGAGAGAGGAGGATAGGGAGGGTCGAGATCGGGTGGATACGCATGGTGGCCTTTCAGCGAGTGAGTGCCTCGAGGCCCGAGGTTCCGTTCGCCGATTTTCGCGCGACCGCGAGGAGCGTGGTGCGGCCCGGACGCGCGGCGTCCGGCGGGAGGCGCGATGCCCTCGCACCGGGCGCGCTTCGTCCGCTCTTTGCGAGCACAGCGCGCAGGCCGTGAGGCACGCGTGATGGAACATGTCCGATGGGACATGTTTTAGCGCGGCCGCGCCGGGTCAGGCGCGATGGCAGGTCCGGAGGGACATGTGCTCTCATAGTGGCGAAGATGTCCCGTGAGACATGAGATCGAAAGGGCATGTCGGAAAGGACATGCACCGGCGGTCGCGCGGGTCGCGAGGACCAGGGCGCCGCGCTCACGAGCGGCACAGGGCGGTCACGCGGGCGGCGAGGGGGGAGGCGGGCCAGCGGGCGACGAACGCGGCGGCCTCGCGGCGGGCCCGGTCCTGCTCGCCGAGGCGGCAGCGGGCCTCGATGGCGGCGGCGGCGGCCTCCTGGGCGAACACGCCGGCAGGGAAACGCTGCCGGTGTCGGGCGACCAGCTCGAGGGTGGCGCGGTCGTCGGCGGCGAGCAGGGCGGCGCGGATCGACTCGACGAGCGCGAGCTCGGCGGCCAGCGAGGGCTCGTCGTCGCGAGCGGCCGGACGGCGCGCGGGCGCGGCGGGGAGCGGCTCGGCGAGGGTGGGGGCCGGGGCGGCGATCGACGCCTCGGCCCGCTCGCGGGAGGCTGGCGGCGGCGCGGGGGCGGGGTCGTGGAGGCTCGCCACGACCGGCGGCGCGGGCTCGGGCGGCGCGGGTCGACCGAACGCCAGGACGGCGGCGAGGCCGACGCCGGCGAGCGAGAGGCCGACGACCGGGCTGCCGCCGGCGAGCGCGGCCGGGGTGGCGACCGGTCCGATCGACCCTGTCTTTGCGAGCATGTCCGCGACGACAGCTCCGTCGCGCGCGGCGGCCAGGCGCCACGGCGGCGGCCACGGCGGGCCGACCACGACCAGCGCCGCGAGCACGTGGGCGCCCTGGCGCGGGCGGGCCCGGCGGTCGCGGGCGTCGAGGCGGCGGACCATGCGATCGAGCTCGCGGCGAGCGGCGCGCAGGCGCGAGTAGACGGTGTTGAGGTTGACGCCCAGCTCGGCGGCGATCTCGGGCGCCTGCCACTGCTCGAGCTCGGTCATGACGAAGACGACGGCCTGGTCGCGGTCGAGGCCGTCGAGGAAGCCCTGGAGGATCGCCGCGGCCTCGGCCTGCTCGACCGGGGCCTCGACGGCCGGGGCGACGACCTCGGCCTCGCTCAGCGCGCAGCGGCGCGGCTCCTCGCGCGCGGCGCTGCGCCGGTAACGGCTGGCGACGCGCCGCGCGATCTCGAACAACCAGGTGCGCAGGGCGGCGCGGCCGGCGAACTCGGGCAGACGGCGGTAGACGACCAGGAAGGTGTCCTGGACGGCATCGTCGACCCGCGCCGGGTCGACGCCGAGGTGCCGGACGGTGCGCCAGACGAAGCCGTAATTCGCGCGGTAGACGGCGGCGAAGTCGGGGGGAGCTTCCTGGGGGAGCTGCACGATCGGGTCTGTCTCCGCGGGTCAGCGATTCCGTGGCCCGAATTGCAGGTCGAGGCCCAACGCGGTGCGCAGGCCCGCGCGGCCGCCGCGATAGACCTCCTGGTCGTCGCCGACGGTGAAGATCGGGCGGTTGAGGGCGACGAGGCCCTCGACGGCCAGCCACAGGCCGACAGGGCCGGCGACGCGCCAGCGCAGCGCCGGGCCGAGGAAGAGGCTGGCCCACGGCGCCCACCGCGGGCTGGGAGCGCGGACATCGAGGGCGACGCCGCGGATCGCCCCGATCTCGCCGCCGGCACACAGCAGGACGACGAGCGCCGGGTGGGGGCGCCAGGTCGGGCAGATCCGCACCACGCCGGCCAGGCGATCGAAACGGCCGCCGGGACGATCGCCGTCTCCGGCGAGGAGCCGCGCGGGCGCGCCGACGAGGCCGGCCTCGACGCGCAGGCGCGGCAGGGTGACGCCGCCGAACACGCCGGCGAGGCCGCCGACGCGGGGGAGGACGCCGACGTCGAGGCCGCCCTCGAGCCGGAGGTGACCGAGCACGGGCGGCGAGGCGGGGGGCTCGGGCCGGGGAGGGGCGGCCAGTTCGGCTGCCTCTTCGGCCATGTCCTCGGGGGCGAGCGGGCGCGCAGGCGCGAGCGGGGAGCGCGGGGGCGAGGGCGGTAGGGGCTGGCCGGCGGGGCGGGGGGTGGTCGCGGGGGCTCGCGCGTGAGCGAGGTCGGCGGGAGCGAGGGGTCGGGCGGCAGCTGCGGGGGGACCGGCCTCGCAGCGAGTTCGGCGGGGGAGAGGGGAGGTGTCCTGAGGGACAGATCGGCGTCGGACGGTGGGGTTTGAGATGTCCTGGGGGACAGGTCGGACGGCGGGGCCGGGCTCGGCGGCACACCGGGGGAGGACGGGGATGTCCTGGGGGACAGGTCGGACGGCGGGGCCGAGCCGGGCGGCGGGTCGGGGGGCGCGGGCGCGGATGTCCCGAGGGACAGGTCCGGCGGCGCGGGTGGGACGACGGCCGCGGCGGGCAGGCTGCGGGTGACGGCCAGCGGGTCGAGGTGGATGGCGATCAGGAGGGCGGCCGCTCGCGCCAGGAGCGGGCAACTCTCGGCACGGACGGTCCGGCGATCGTCAGGGCCCCGCCCGCGCAGCGCGAGCCGCAGCTCCCAGGTCGCGCCGACGCGCCCGACGACGGCGCGAGCGACGGCGCGGGCCGGCTCGGCGTCGCCGGTCGGCTGCCGCAAGAAGCCGGCGACCATGTCGAGGACAGCGCCGGCGTCGGGGCACTCGCGCGGGGCCTGCCAGGTCAGGTCGACCGGCGGCGCGGCAGTCGGTGCCGCGGCGGACGAGAGGCGAGCGAACACCAGCGCGGCGACGGCGAGCAAGCGAAGGTCCTGGCGCCCGTGATCGTGTCCGGGCCGACGAGGGGCGTCAACTGTCGGCGCTCGGACGGTCGCTGCCGCGCCGGCCCGGGTGCCGTCGATGCCAGGCGAGCGCGCCGCGCGGGGGCCGTGCGTCGCTCGCCCCGACGCGTGTCGCGGCCGTTCGCTCGCTCGGAGGCGCCACGGGACCGCGCTCGCGCCGGAGCGACGAGGGCTGCGCTCGAGCTCGCGGGCGCCGTGCGTCGCTCGCCGGTGACCGTCAGCGAGAGCAGCAGTGTTCCGGGCGAGGCGACGCGGATGGCCGATCGGGCATGTTCGAAAAGAAATGTCTTTTAAAACATGTCGTTCGAGGCATGTTTCAAGAGGAAGGGCGGGCGACCCGGCCCTGGCTACTTGCTCGGCTTGCGGCCGACCTCGAGGTTGTAGGCGGTGGTCGGATCGACGGCGCCGGGGGTGAGGAGGCCGAGGGTGACGAGCTGGTCGGCCAGGGTCTTCCAGCGGGCGGGGTCCATCCCGCCGATCGTGCCGCCCTCGGGAGCGGCCAGCGGCTTGAGGGCGGCGGCGCCCTTGGCCAGGATCTCGGGGCTGAGCTCGGTGTTACGGGCGCGGATCTCGGCGTTGGCGGCGCTCGGGTCGCGCAGGTACTGCTCCCACCCGCGGAGGGTCGCGGCGACGATCCGGGCGGCCAGCTCCGGGCGGCTGGCCAGGAGCGACTCGGAGCTGACGAGGACGCTGGCGTAGGGGTTGAAGCCGAGGTCGGCGACGAGGATGCAGCGGACCTTGGCGCCCTGCGACTCGGCGATGATCGGCTCGCTGAAGACGTAGGCCTGCTGGACGGACTTCGGGTCGAGCAGGAACGGGGCGACGCTGCCGCTGTACGGGACGATCTGGACCGCCTCGGGCCAGCGGTATTCGGCCCGCAGGAAGCTGGCGAACGGCTCGCGCACGCTCATCTGCACGCTGCCGCTCCGGAGATCCGCGAGGTCGGTGATGCCCGAGGCCTCGTGGACCATCATGCAGCGCGGGCTCTTTTGCAGGCCCGCGACCAGGGCGACCACCGGGGCGCCCTGGGCCCGCGCGAGCAGGATCTCGCTGGCGTCGGCGACGCCGAACTCGACCCGGCCCGCCGCCACCTGCGGCAGCACCGGCGCCTCCGGCCGCCCGGGCACGAGCTCGACGTCGAGGCCCTCTTCCTTGTAGTAGCCGTGGACGAGGGCGGCGAAGTAACCGCCGTGCTCGACCTCGGGGAACCAGTTGAGGGCGATCCGCACGCGCTGCGCGTCCTGCTCGCGGGCACAGGTGACGAGCAGCAAGCCGAGACAGGCGACGAACAGGCGGACGAGGGCGCCGAACCGCGGGCGCGGCGGGACCGGTCGGAGCGGAGCGCGCATGCCGGAAGCGTACACCCGAGCGGCGCGGACACACCAGCGGCCTCGACCGCGCGGAGGGGCGAAACGGAAAGAGATGTTCGCGCGGACATGACGAAATGGGCATGTCCTTTGGGCCATGTGACGAACGGGCCCGAGAGTCAGGCGGTGCGCTCCGGCTTCACGTGGGTCGCAGGCTCGGGCGGTCCGCGACTTCGGGAGGCCTCGCGGCCCGCGGCGCGGCTGGGTGCGACGCGGAGCGAGGAGCGGCCGGGGCAGCGGCTCGCGCCCCGGCGGAGGTGGGGCGCGCCGCGGAGCGCAGAGCGAGGTCGGGTCAGGTGACCGCCTCGGCTCGCGCCCTGGCGCGGGTGAGGCGAGCGCGGTGCGCGGTTCGGGTCAGGCGACCGGGATCGGCGGCGGGACGATGCTGTCGGGCCGGCCGCCGGCGATCTGCGCCCGGCTGTTCTCGATCTGCTCGTGCGGGATGCCGGGGGAGATCGCGCTCGCGGCGTCGAGGCGGGCGAGCTGGGCCGGCGAGAGCTCGAGGGCGAGCGCGGCGAGGGCGGCGTCGAGGTGCTGGCGGGTGCGTGGGCCGAGGATGGGGATCCGCGCGGTCGTCGAGCGGTCGGCGTGGGCCAGCGACCAGGCGAGGGCGACCTGGGTCGGGGCGACGCCGGCCTCCGCGGCGACGGCGACGACGGTGTCGAGGATCGCCGTCTCGCGCGCGGTCTTCTCGGTGTGGACCAGCATGCCGAGGCCGGTGAGGCGGCCCTCGTCGCCGGTGCGGTACTTGCCGGTGAGGAAGCCGCCGCCGAGCGGCGACCACAGGGCGGCGCCGAGCCCCAGCGCCTCAGCCATCGGCAGCAGCTCGCGCTCGCCGGTGCGCTCGACCAGGCTGTGCTCGAGCTGGATGCCCGCGAGCGGAGCCCAGCCGCGCAGCTCGGCGATCGCGTCGCCTCGCGCGACCCGCCAGGCGGGGAAGTTCGACAGGCCGCCGTAGAGGATCTTGCCGGCCCGCGCGAGGTCGTCGAGGCCGCGCACGATCTCCTCGATCGGGGTCAGGCCGTCGGGGAGGTGGACCCAGTACAGCTCGATGCGGTCGGTCCGGAGCCGGCGCAGGCTGGCCTCGATCGCGGCGAGCATGGTCTTGCGGCTGTTGCCGGTGCCGTGCAGGCCGCCGTCGACGCCGAGGGTGTACTTGCTGGCGACGACGAAGCGGTCGCGCCGGGCCGCGAGGAACTCGCCGAGCAGCTGCTCCGACTGGCCGACCTGATAGGTGTCGGCGGTGTCGATGAAGTTGCCGCCCGCCTCGGCGTAGGCGTCGAAGATCCGCCGGGCCTCCTCGGGCTCGCTGCCGTGACCCCAACCAGTGCCGAAGTTGCCGGTGCCGAGCGCGAGCTCGGAGACGCGTAAGCCTGTGTGACGACCGAATGTCCTGTACCGCATCGTGTGCTCCTGACGTGGGTTTTAGATTATGGTTGTAATATGGAATCGGCAAGGGACGGGCTCGTGAGCTCGGTGGAGTCGGCATGGGCAGATACGCGCGGCGGTGCTTGCGATCGGTCCGGCGTTCGTTCAATCATTGAACGCATGGAGATTCGTCCGTCCCCATTGGTCGTGGCCAGCCTCGCCGTGTTCGCGGTGTTCCTCGACACGACGGTGCTGTTCGTGGCGTTCCCGTCGATCGCGGCGACGTTCCCGGCGGCGCCGACGGCCGAGCTGTCGTGGGTGCTGAACGCGTACACGATCGTGTTCGCGGCGGCGCTGGTGCCGTTCGGGCGGCTGGCCGATCGCTGGGGCCATCGGGCGACGTTCCTCGCCGGGTCGGTCGCGTTCACGCTGGCGTCGCTGCTGTGCGCGGTGGCGCCGACGCCGGCGCTGCTGGTGGCCGCGCGCGTGCTGCAAGCGGCGGGTGGCGCGGCGCTGGTGCCGTCGTCGCTGGCGCTGGTGATGCGAGCGACGCCGCGCGAGAAGCTGCCGGTGGCGCTGGCGGTGTGGGGCGCGACGGGGGCGGTGGCCGGCGCGGTCGGGCCGACGCTGGGCGCGGCGCTGATCGAGGCCTGCGGCTGGCGCTGGGTGTTCGTCATCAACCTGCCGGTCGGGCTGGTGACGGTGCTGCTCGGGCGCCGGCGACTGGCCGAGTCGCGCGATCCGGACAGCGTGCTGCCGGCGCCGCTCGGGGTGGTGCTGCTGGTGATCGCGGCGGTGCTGGTGACGCTGGCGCTGGTGCTCGGCGAGTCGTGGGGCTGGGCGGCGCCGAAGACGGCTGCGACGCTGGTGGCCGGGCTGGCGACGCTGGCGGCGTTCGTGATCCATCAGGCGCGCACGCGGGCGCCGACGATCGATCCGTCGCTGTTCGCGGCGAAGAACTTCCGCTGGGCCAACGCGGCGACGCTGACCTTCGGCGCGGCCTTCACGGCGATGTTCCTGGCCAGCGTCCTGTTCCTCACCGCGGTGTGGGGCTGGTCGATCCTCGCGGCGGGCTTCGGCGTCGCGCCCGGGCCGCTGCTGGTGGCCGCGTTGTCGCCGCGGTTCGGGCGGCTGGCGGCGCGGATCGGCCAGCGGCCGCTGCTCGTCGCCGGCGGGCTGGCGTTCGCGCTCGGCGGGCTGTGGCGGCTGATGATGTTGTCGGCCGAGGTCGACTACGCAATCGATTACCTGCCGTCGATGCTGCTGACCGGGACGGGGGTGGCGCTGTGCCTGCCGCAGCTGTCGAGCGTGGTCGGCCAGGCGCTGCCGCCGAACCGGCTCGGGGTCGGCGGGGCGGTCCATCAGGCGCTGCGGCAGTTCGCGGGGACGCTCGGGGTGGCGCTGGCGATCGGGCTGACGGCCGGGGCGAGCGGGCCGGCCGACGCGCTGGCGCGGTTCGACCGGGTGTGGTGGGTGATGATCGCCGGCGGAGTGGCGACGGCGCTGTGCTCCTTGCCCCTTCGGACAGGTCCGGCCCGGGCGTGATACAAGGAGCCCCGTGCGGCGCAAACGACTCGACCGGATGCAGTGCTCGATCGCGCGAGCGCTCGACGTCGTCGGCGATCCGTGGACGCTGCTGATCGTGCGCGACGCGCTGCTCGGGGTGACCCGCTTCGAGGCGTTCCAGGCGCGGCTGCAGATCCCGCGGGCGACGCTGACGGCCCGCCTGGCGCACCTGGTCGACGCGGGGATCCTCGAGCGCCGGTCCTACCAGGACCACCCGCCGCGCGAGGAGTACGTGCCGACGGCGAAGGGCCGCGGGCTGCGGCCGGTGATCGTCACGCTGATGCAGTGGGGCGACGAGTTCGCCCGCGACGACCCGCCGCCGACCCACCTCGAGGACGCGAGCACGGGCCTGAAGATCGAGCCGACGCTGGTCGACCGCGTCAGCGGGGCGCCGCTGACGGCGCTGCGGGTGCGCGCGGTCGGGCCGCTGGTGCCGCGGCGCGGGTGAAGGCGGGAGCTCGAAGGGGCATGTCCGGAGGATAGGTCCTTCGGGCATGGCGGATCGAGCATGCTCGAAGGGTCAGTGGACGGCGAGCTCGCGGCCGCGCCAGCGGCGGAGGGCGAGCTCGCCGAGCAGGGCGACGGCGCCGAACAGCAACAGGCCGAGCAGGGTGGCGGCGAAGATCGCCGCGAACAGGTAGGCGGTCTGCAGGCGGCCGGAGGTCTGGAGGATCAGGGCGCCGAGGCCGAGGTCGTCGGCGCCGAAGCCGGCGAAGAACTCGCCGACGATGGCGCCGATGACGGCGAGGCCGCCGCTGATCTTGGCGCCGGCGACGAAGTAGGGCAGCGAGCCGGGCAGGCGCAGCTTGAGCAGCAGCTGCAGGCGCGAAGCGTCGCTCATGGCGAACAGCTCGAGCAGCTGCGGGTCGACGCGGACGAGGCCGGTGGTGCCGTTGGTGATGATCGGGAAGACGCTGAGGATCGCGGCGGTGAGGATCACGCTCTGCAGGCCGGTGCCGAACCACACCACGATCAGCGGGGCGACGGCGACGATCGGGACGGTCTGCAGGAAGATCGCGTAGGGGTAGAGGCTGCGCGCCGCGACCTGGGACTGCGAGAAGAGGACCGCGACCAGGCCGCCGACGACGAGGCTGGCCCCGAGGCCGCCGAGCGCGCCGAGGGCGGTGAGCAGCGCGGCCTCGGCGAGCTGGTCGAGGTGGGCCGCCGCCTCGCGCGCGACCTCGGCCGGGGTGGGCACGAGGTACGCCGGCAGCGCCAGCACGCTGCAGGCGAGCTGCCACAGGCCGAGGAAGGCGAGGAAGACGAGGAGCGGCGGGAGGGCGGCGCGGGCGGCCGATGCGAGGGACATGCGCGGGTGTCGAGGTGGGATGTCGGGGAGCGGAGCGCGCTGGACGGTCGGGAGGCAGAAGCGCGAAGAGACAGGTGCGAAGGAACAGGCGCGAAAAGACAGGGTCGAAAGGTCAGGTCCGTGCGAGCAGGTCCGAAGGGTCAGGCGGGGCGGCGGCGCGCAGGCGGGCGCGGACCTCGGCGGCGATCGCCGCGAACTCGGGGCTGCCGACCAGGGCGGCCCGGCGCGGGCGCGGCAGAGCGACGGCGATGTCGGCGACGACCCGGCCGGGGCGGCCGGACAGGACGACGACGCGGTCGCCGAGCAAGACGGCCTCGGCGACGCTGTGGGTGACGGCCAGGGCGGTGAAGCGGTCGCGCTCCCACAGGCGCAGCAGCTCGTCGTTGAGCCGCTCGCGGGTGAGCTCGTCGAGGGCGCCGAACGGCTCGTCGAGGAGCAGCAGCTCGGGTCGGGTGACGAGCGCGCGGGCCAGCGAGGCCCGCATCTTCATGCCGCCGGACAGGGCGGCCGGGGCGGCGGCGGCGAACTCCGACAGACCGACGAGCGCGAGGGCGGCGTCGGCGGCGGCGTTCTGCTCGGCGAGGGGGACGCGCGCCAGCTCGAGCGGGAGCCGCACGTTTTGGTGCAGGCTGCGCCACGGGAGCAAGGTCGGATCCTGAAACACGAAGGCGACGGCGCGGCGGGCCCGGGCCCGCGCGGGCGCCTCGCCGGCGACGGTGAGCCCGCCCTCGCTGGGCGGCGCGAGGCCGGCGGCGACGCGCAGGAGGGTCGACTTGCCGCAGCCGGAAGGGCCGATGAGGGCGAGCAGCTCGCCGCGGCGGACGACGAGGTCGAGGCCGCTCAGAGCCTGCACGCCGCCCGGGAAGCGCACGCCGAGGCCGCGAGCCTCGAGGTGCGGGGCGGGGGCCGGATCGGTCACGCGTGGGACGCTAACACAGCGGCCGGCGGCGCGTCGCGGGGCCGGCGCGACGACTCCGAGCTGCGCTGCGGGCAGCCGGAGCGGCGCAGGCTCGCCCGCGCCCGCGGGCGGCCGGCGGCGCGCTAGGCCTTGCGGGGGCGCGTGCGGCGGGCGCGGGCGGGCTTGGCCGGGGCGCGGGAGCCGGCTCGGGCGCGGCCTCGGGCTCGGCTGCCTCTTCGGGCATGTCCTCGAGGTCAGGTGCTTCCGGACCTGTCGCCTGGGACATGTCCTCAGCGTCCTCCTCGGCCTCGGCCTCGGCCTCGGCTTCGGGCTGGGCCGGTTCGAGGCCGCTGCTGCGGAGGGTGCGGGGCGGCAGCAGCTCGGGCTCGCTGACGACCTTCTTGGCCAGGAAGATGGCGGCGTCGATCTGCGAGAAGCTGCGGGCGCGGTAGAACTGGAGCGCGCGCTTGTTGTTGGCGGCGACCTCGAGCACGAGGTGGGTGCAGCCGCGCACGCGGGCGAGGTGCTCGAGCTGCTCGATGACGAAGCTGCCGATCCCGCGGCCCTGGAAGTCGGGGTGGATGGCGATCTCTTCGACGAACAGCGGGCGCATGTCGCGGCTCTCGAAGTAGCGCTCGTTGATCCAATTGTCGGAGCCGATGACCTCGTAGGCGCACTCGGCGTAGCCGACGATCACGGGGGCGTCGCCCTCGTGGATCTCGAACAGCAGCTGCTCGATGCCCTCCTCCTCGTAGATCTCGAGGAAGCGGGTCTTGGTGCGGGGGCGCTGGTACTCGACGGTCTCGCGGTTGACCGAGCGGAACACGCGCTTGAGGAACTCCCACACCTTGTTGAGGTCGCGGCGGTGGATCCGGCGGACACGGATGGTCGGCTCCGTGACGGCGGGCGCAGGCTTGCGGGAGGCCACGCCCGAAGTCTAGCACCGGCCGGGGGGCGCTCGTCCGCCTTGCGGGCACGCGGATGCGCGTGGCATGCTCGGCCGATGCGTCCCCGCGCCGCCGCGTCCGCTGCCGAGCCTGCGCGCCGGCGTGGTCCACGTCGCAGCGCGGGCCTGCGCCGGCTCGGGCTCGGGTGCGTGGCCGTCGCGCTCGCTTGCGGGCCGGGCGAGCAGAAGCCGCAGAAGGCCGAGGCGAACCCGAACATGCCCGACCGCGTGCACGCGCCTGCGCCCGCGCCGCGCCGGCCGGAAATCACCGACTGCCCCGAGGCGCTGCGCGAGCCGGAGCAGGTCGACCGGGTGATCGGCTCGGCCTGCAAGGCGGTGACGGTCCACCCGGGCTACCGCATCGAGAACGGCTCGCTGACGATCGAGGCCGGCGTCACGCTGCAGTTCATGCCCGGCGCCGAGCTGGCGGTCGGCTTCGAGCGCCCGGCCGCGCTCCACGTGCGCGGCACGCCCGAGTCGCCGGTCCGCTTCACGGCGGCGGGCGAGCAGGCCAAGCCGGGGGCGTGGAAGGGGATCGCGCTGTACGACCACGCCGACGGCTCGGAGATCGCCGGGCTCGTGCTCGAGTACGCCGGCACCGACCTGCGCGGGGCGATCTACGTGCAGGCGACCGACGTCAAGATCGACCGCTCGACGGTGCGCGACAGCCAGAACGTGGCGGTCCACGTCACGTCCAAGGGCCACCTCAGCAGCTTCAAGGGCAACCGGCTCGAGCGCGTGAGCTCGCCGGCGCTGCTGCTGCCGGCCCGCTCGGCGGGGTCGGTGACGCCCGACAACACGTTCCCGCCCGACTCGGTGATCCACGTGCTCGGCGGGATGATCCGCGAGCGCGCCCGCTGGGACGTGCCGAAGGTGCCGTTCGTGATCGGCGGGGTGATCGAGATCGAGGGCCCCGACGACAAGCACGAGGCGTTGCTCGAGCTGGCTCCGGGGACAGTCCTCAAGTTCGACGACGACGCCTACTTCACCGTCGGCTACGACCACCCGGCGGCGCTGATCGCCGAGGCGGCCGGCAAGGAGCCGATCGTGCTGACGTCGGCGACGCGGCAGACGGCGCACGCGTGGCGCGGGGTCAACCTGTACCGCTCGGCCACCGCGAGCTTCAGCAACGTGGTGTTCGAGTACGGCGGCCAGCGCTCCGACCGCGGGGTGGTGTACGCGAACAACGAGGCGCGCCTCAGCGTGAAGGGCTGCACGTTCCACGACAACGGCGGCGGGGTGACGCTGCAGGGCGCGAACGTCCGCCTCGGCGAGTTCCGCGACAACACGTTCGAGCGCTCGCACCCGGCCTTCGACGTGAGCCCGCAGCTCTACGGGATGATCCCGCCCGAGAACAAGCTCGACGCCGAGACGACGGTGCAAGTCGAGGGCGGCGAGATCGGCAAGGACGCGGTCTGGCACGACTTCGGGGTGCCGATCGAGGTCAAGCGCCCGGTCTCGGTCGACGGCGAGGCGACGCTGACGATCCGCGCGGGGGCGAAGCTCCGCGTCCACGACGGCTTCTCGCTCGGGGTCGGCGAGTACGGCGGCGGCAGCCTGCGCGTCGAGGGCACGGCGGACAAGCCGGTGCAGATCTTCGGCGTCACCGACCGCCGCGGCACCTGGGACGCGATCCGCCTGTACGAGAAGGCCCGCGGCAACGTGTTCGAGCACGTCCAGCTGCGCAACGCCGGCGGCGAGGGGGCGATCAACGTCGCCATCGGGGTCGACGCGGTGGTCCGCGACGTGTCCTGCGTGCGCTGCTTCAGCCCGACGCTGACGTGGGCCTGCGGCTCGCGCGTGACGTCCGAGCGGGTCGCGGGCGGCGCGGAGACGCCGGCGGCCACGCTGCCGCCGTTCGGCTGCGACCCGGCGTAGGGGGCCCGCCGCGCGCGTGGGGGGCTTTCCCGGCGATCGCGGGTCGCAACGCGCTGCTGCCAGGCCCTGCGATGGTCACGAAGGGCCTGGCGCGTCAGGCTAATTCAACAAGAGGTGATATTTCATCCATTGTGGCGGGTATTGAACCTTAGAAGTACATATGTGATCCATTGTTGGCTGCGATGGGCGGGCGCGCGTGGCCGGCAGGCGCGGCGTCAGCGCTCGGCAGGGCATGTCGCATCCGACATGTCGCCGAAAACATGTTCTTTGAGGCATGCTCCGAAGAGCATGTTCTCTCGTTCATGGCTTCGCCGGCGGCTTGGCCCGGGGCACCCCGCGGACCAGGAGGCGCTCGCTGGCGGCGAGCTGGCGGGCGAAGCTGGCGCCGGCGCTGCGGTAGAACGCGAGCGCGGCGCCGAGGTGCGGGCGGGCGGCGGCGACGGCCGGCGGCGTGGCGGACAGCATCGCCTCGGCGAGGGTGCGGTGGGCGCGAGCGAGGCGCGGGGCCCAGTGCGGGTCGTCGGCGGCGAGGACGGTGAGCTCGGCGACGGCGGCGGCCAGCGGCACGCGGGCCTCGAGCGGCCGGCCGCGCACGAGCAAGTTCTGGCCGAGGACGAGGCGCAGCTCGGCGATCTCCTCGCTCGACCAGGTGGCGTCCGGCATGCGCCCGAGCGTGGCCTGGAGGTGCTCGACGGCGGTGTTGTCGTCGACCGGGCCGGCGAGGCCGCGGTAGCCGGCGAGGAGGGTGGCCTCGGGGCCGAACAGCCGCGTGCCCGACATCTCCGACAGCTCGGCGGCGGCGCGGAAGACCGAGGCGGCGTCGTCGTCGTCGCCGATCTCGGTGGCGGCGCGGCCGAGGTGGAACAGGCACCGCGTGCGCCGCACGAGGTCGTCGGGCAAGAACCGCTCGAGGGCGACGCAGCCGGTCTGGAGGATCGTCCACGCCTCGCCCGGCTCGGCGAGCTGGGCGGCGGTGATCCGCGCCTCGATGGTGGCCGGGTGGACGACGCCGAGCTCGGCGTCGAAGATCTCGAGCGCGCGCGCGAGGAGGTCGTCGCGCGCGGCGCCCGGCTCGGTGACGGCGGCGAGGTTGAGCAGGGTGTAGCCGACGTCGCGGTGGCCGGCCGACAGCGCGGCCTGGCGCACGCTCAGGGCCTCGGTGAAGTAGCGCCGCGCCTCGGCCGCGTTGCGCTGGGCGAGGTGGGCGACGCCGAGGTTGTGCAGCACGAGGCCGCGCAGAGCCTCGGGGGCCGCGCCGCGCGAGGCGAGGGCGAGGGCGAGGGGCTCGTCGGCGAGGGCGCGGCCGACCATCTCGGGGCGCCGACTGGCGGCGACGATCCGCAAGGCCACGGCCTCGGCCGCGATCGCGTCGCCGCGCGACTCGATGCCGCTGCGCATGGCCCGGGTCAGCCACTCGAGCTCCTGCCCGGTCTCCTCGGAGGTGTTGAGCGAGAGCCGCCCGCGCAGCAGCGCGACCTCGGCCCGCAGCGGGGCGTAGCCGATCTGCTCGGCGGCGGCCTCGATGTCGGCAGCCTCGTCGACGGCGTCGTGGATCCGCCCGAGCTTGGCCAGCGCCTCGGCCCGCGCCATGTGGTTGCGCAGGTCGGCGACGCGCTCGCCCAGCTCGGCGTCGTCGGGCGCCGGCGGCTCGGCCTTGAGGAAGGCGAGGTCGTGACAGGACGAGGGCGGCACGAGATCGCTGGCGGCGGCGAGCGCCCGCGGGGCCATGTCCATGTCGGCGATCGACAGCGCCTTGACGGTCTCGTCGAAGGCGTCGCGCCGGCGGTCGAGGCAGCGGCGCTGGCGATCGAGCAGGGCCTCGGTGTAGCGGCCCTGGTGCTCGGCGAGGCAGGTGTCGCGGTGATTTTCGCCCCACGCGGCGGCGAAGCGATCGAGCTTGTCGGCGACCCGGGGCCACAGGACGGCGGCGTAGTGCGGCGCCGCGTCGCGCAGGGCGGTGGCGACGGCGTTGCGCTGGGCGGGACCCCAGACGCGGGCGATGTCGGCGTCGGCGTCGGCGCACGGCGACTCGGCGGCGGCCTCGGGCACGACGGCGAGGCCGGCGGCGCCGGCGGTGAGGGCCAGCGCCACGGCGGCGCCGACGAACCGCCAGGTCCGCCCGCGCGACGGCGCGAGCGCGCCGAGCAGCGCCTCCATCGACGGGTAGCGGTCGCGCGGCTCGGTCTTGAGGCCGCGCATGAGCGCGGCGAGCAGCCACGCGGGCACGCCGTGGTTGCGCGGCGGCGGCCGCAGGTGGCCGTTGGTGATCGCGTGCGAGAGCGCGAGGATGTCGTTGCCGGCGAACGGCGGCAGGCCGAACAGCGCCTCGTAGAGGGCGACGCAGAAGCTGAACTGATCGGAGGCGGGCTCCGCCGGGCCCCCGCGCCAGCGCTCGGGCGCGAGGTAGGCCGGCGTGCCGAGGATGTCGTCCTCGTCCTCGCCGGAGACGCGCACGCGCATGCTCTGGCTGGCGCCTCCGCCCGAGAGCTCGAGCAGGCTCGGACGATCGGGCGTGGCCCGCACGAGCCCGAAGTCGAGGACGCAGGCGCGACCGGTGGCGTCGATCATGACGTTGCCGGGCTTGAAGTCGCGGTGCAGGAGGCCGACCTCGTGGGCCGCGGCGAGGCCCCGCGCGGCCTGGGTGAAGACGTCGTGGATCTCGCGCCAGGTCCGCGGCCCGGCGGCCAGCCAGGCCGGCAGCGCGGCGCCGCGGATCAGCTCCATGGCGACGTAGACCTGGCCCTTGACGACCCCGGCCTCGAGCACGGTGATGACATTGGGATGGCTCACCCCGGCCATCGCCTGGGCCTCGCGCAGCAGCCGAATCTGGCCCTTCGACCCGGTGTCGGGCAGGACCTTGATGGCGACCTTGCGGTCGAGGAGCTCGTCGTAGGCGGCGTAGACGACCGCCGTTCCGCCGCCGAGGCGCTCGAGGATGGTGAACCGACCGAGCCGCGGAGGCAGGGTCGCAGGGACCGAGATCGCGACACCAGGCAGCGACTGCGTGATGTCCACCGAGATCCCCGACGCGTCCGTATCGGGAATGATGACGCTCATGGGACTCGTCCAGTCTTGCACCGACCCGCACACACGCCCCAGCCGCGGCGCCCCGAGGCCGATGCGGCGCGCTCAAGCGGCGACCCCGGCCGATCGCGCGTGTCCGCCCGACCGCGACGCGCAGCGGGCGCTAGCCGTAACCTGTCCCAAAGTTCTAAAAAATGCCGCGACGGCGGAACGCCGGCAGAAGCGCGCGCAAGGCGGTCAAACCGCCGTTCTGGGTGTTCCGTCGGAGGCTCGCCCGTGTGCGCCGGATCAACGATCGAGCGCTCGCCGAGGCGGCGGGGACCGGCATTCGAGAGGCCGTACTGTGCATATACGGGATCGTGGCCCGTACGAAAAACGGAGGCGGATCACGGCCGCCGCGCGGCCGCGAATGGACATTGTGCAGTGCGCCACGCACGATCGGGCGCGGCGGTCGAGCTCGCTTCGCCGCGGGCGCGGAGGCGCGGCCGAAGCGGCCGGCAAAGCCCTGGCCGGGGTCGCCGCGGCGCCGGTCGAGGACCGCCGCCGCGAACGCGCGGCGCAGGTCGCATCGGCGTGGCCGGCGTCACGCGCCGACGAGCGAGCGGGCGGCCGCTCGTCGCGCGAGGATCGGCGCGGGCGTCGTCGGGGAAGTGATGATATGTCTCTCGGGACAGGTGGATGGCTCGCCGCGATCGCGACCGCGGCGACGGAGCCGGCGATCACGCGCGGCCCGGCGGCGACCGAAGTTCGGCGGCGGGTCGACGATCGTGGCGCGAGCGGCGAGGAATTCGCGGTCGGCGCCGGCGACGGGGCGAGCGTTCGCCGGAGCCGCGGCCGCGGGGGCGAAGTCCAGCGCCCGAGCCCGCGAGGTCGAGGCGCGAACGCGGGTCGCGACCGCGAGGACCCGCAGGCCCCGCGGGCGACGCGGGGGGCTCGTGCGAGCATTTTGGCGCGGGCCCCGGATTGCGCGCGGCGGCGGCAACGGGCACCTTCGGCCCGGATGTCGACGATCACCGACGGCCCCGCGAAGACCCCGTCCCGCGCCCGCGTGCTGCGGGGGCGCCTCTTGTGCCCCGATCCGCGGCAGGCGAAGATCGAGCGGATCGCCGACGGGCTGCTGACGATCGGCGAGGACGGCCGGATCGCCTCGATCGCGCCGGCGCCGGAGGATTGTCCCTTGCCGCAGTCGTACCCGGGGGCGGTGATCCTGCCGGGCTTCGTCGACGCGCACGTGCACTTCCCGCAGACGCGGGTGATCGGCAGCGCCAGCGGGCCGCTGCTCCGCTGGCTCGAGCGCACGGTGTTCCCCGAGGAGCAGCGGTTCAACAACGTGCGCTACGCGGCCGCGGTGGCGTGGGAGTTCTGCGAGGCGCTGATCCGCCAGGGCACCACGTGCGCGGCGATCTACGCCTCGAGCCACGAGGCCGCCACCGACGTGCTGTTCCAGGAGCTGAGCCGCTGCGGGCTGCGGGCGCTGGTCGGCATGACGCTGATGGACCGCGGGGCGCCGCCGGGGCTGTTGGTCGGGGCCGACGAGGCGATCGCCGGCTGCGAGCGGCTGATCGCGCGCTGGCACGGCCACGACGGCCGGCTCGGGTTCTGCGTCACCCCGCGGTTCGCCCTCAGCTGCACGCCGGAGCTGCTGCGCGCGGCCGGGCGGCTGGCCGAGGCGCACGGCTTACATGTCCAGACGCACCTGTCCGAAAATACCGATGAGCTGCGGCACACGGCGGCGGCGTTCCCGTCGGCGCGCGATTACCTCGGCGTGTACGAATCGCACGGGCTCAGCGGGCCGCGCTCGTTGTTCGCGCACTGCGTTCATTTGTCCGACGGCGAGTGGGATCGTTTGGCGGCGGCCGGCGGGGCGGTGGCGCATTGCCCGGACAGCAACTTCTTCCTCGGGAGCGGCTGCATGCGCCTGCGGGCGGCGACCGGGCGGAACATCCGCGTCGGGCTCGGCACCGACGTCGGCGCCGGGCGCAGCTTCTCGCTGCGTCAGGTGGTCGCCAGCGCCTACGACGCGAGCCTCATCGCGGGGGCGCCGGCGACGGCCGAGGAGCTGTTGTGGCTGGCGACCCGCGGCGGAGCTTGCGCGCTGGGGATGGCGGCCGAGCTCGGTTGCCTGCAGGCCGGCTACTCGGCCGACCTGGCGGTGATCGACGCGCCCGAGATCGCGGCCGCCGACGGGCTGTTCGACGCGCTGGCGTTCCGGCGCGACGCGGCGCCCGCCCGCGCGGTGTTCGTCCGCGGGGCGCTGCTGCGCGGGGCGGTCGCTGCCGGTCCCGAGGTGGTGTAAACCGGGGCATGCTCCGCGAGACGTATCCCCTGTTCCTCGGCGGCCGCGCGGTGCAGGCCAACTTCGACCTGCCCGTGCTGGACAAGTTCTCCGGCGAGGAGGCGGCCCGCGTGGCCCAGGCCGACCCGGGTACGCTCGACGCGGCGATCGCCGCGGCCGCCGGGACGACGCGGGCGATGGCCGCGCTGCCGCCGTACGCCCGCCAGGCGGCGCTCGAGCACTGCGCGCGCCGGTTCGAGGAGCGCGCGCCCGAGCTGGCGATGGTGCTGTGCTCCGAGGCGGGCAAGCCGATCCGCGACGCCCGCGGCGAGGTGGGCCGGCTGATCGAGACGTTCAAGGCGGCGGCCGCCGAGGTGACGCGACCGCTCGGCGAGGTGCTGCCGATGGCGACCAGCCCGCGCCTGCAAGGCTACCGCGGCCAGTGGAAGCGGGTGCCGATCGGGGCCTGCTCGCTGATCTCGCCGTTCAACTTCCCGCTCAACCTGGCGGCTCACAAGATCGCGCCGGCGATCGCCGCGGGCTGCCCGTTCGTGCTCAAGCCGGCCAGCGCGACGCCGATCTCGGCGCTGCTGATCGGCGAGGTGCTGGCCGAGACGAACCTGCCCGAAGGGTCATGGTCGATCGTGCCGTGCCCGCGCGCCGGCGCCGACGCGCTGGCCAGCGACGACCGGCTGAAGCTGCTCAGCTTCACCGGCTCGCCGGCGGTCGGCTGGGCGATGAAGGCCCGCGCCGGCAAGAAGAAGGTCGTGCTCGAGCTCGGCGGCAACGCGGCCTGCGTCGTCGACGAGACCGCCGACCTCGAGAAGGTGGTGCAGCGGCTCGTCGTCGGGGCGTTCTACCAGTCGGGTCAGAGCTGCATCAGCGTGCAGCGGATCCTGGCCCACGCGTCGATCTACGCCGAGCTGCGCGAGCGCCTGGTCGCGGCCGTGTGCAAGCTGAAGGTCGGCGACCCGCGCCACGAGGACACGTTCATCGGACCGATCATCGCGGAGAAGGAGGCGCGCCGGATCTCCGAGTGGATCGACGGCGCCGTCAAGGCCGGCGCGCGGCTCCTGTGCGGCGGCCAGCGCGACGGGGTGATGGTCGCGCCGACGCTGCTCGAGCGCGTGCCCCGCGACCAGCCGATCGCCGCCGAGGAGGCGTTCGGGCCGGTCGCGCTGCTGCAGGAGTTCGCCACGTTCGACGAGGCGCTGTGGCAGGTCAACGACAGCAAGTTCGGCCTGCAGGCCGGCGTGTTCACCCGCGACATCGACCGCATGCACCAGGCCTGGGACACGCTCGAGGTCGGCGGGGTCATCATCAACGACGTGCCGTCGTTCCGCGCCGACCCGATGCCCTACGGCGGGGTCAAGGACTCCGGCCTCGGCCGCGAGGGCCTGCGCTTCGCCATCGAGGACATGTCGGAGATCCGGATGCTCGTGGTGCGGTGACCGACGCCGCGAGGTGTCCCGAAGAGCATGTCGCAGGGGACATGCTCGAAGAGACCTATCAGCGTGGTGGGGGCAGGGTTCACACGACCGGGACGGTGCCGCCGTCGATGGTGGTCTCGCTGCCGTGGATCGAGGCGGCGCGGTCGGACACGAGGAAGGCGACCAACTCGGCGACCTCCTCCGGCTGGCCGGGGCGGCCGATCGGGATCCCGCCGAGCGAGGTCATGAGGCCGTTGCGGGCGGTGGCCTCGTCGGTGCCGGCCTCGGCGGCGAGGCGGGCCACGAGGGCGTGAGCGGCGGCGGTCTCGACGTAGCCGGGGGCGATGCTGTTGATCCGGACGCCCTGGGGGCCGAACTCCTTGGCCAGGCCCTTGCTGTAGGTGGTGAGGGCGGCCTTGGCCGCGGCGTAGGCGAGCATGGCCTCGAAGAGCGGCATGCGCCGCTGGATCGACGAGACGTGGAGGATGACGCCGGAGCGCTGGGCGACCATGCCGGGCAGGAAGGCGCGGTCGAAGCGGACGGCGGCGAGCAAATTGAGGTCGAGGTCGTGGCGCCACTGCTCGTCGTCGAGGGCGAGGGCGCCGCCGCCGGGGGCGGTCGAGCCACCGGCGTTGTGCACGAGGATGTCGAGGCCGCCGAGGTCGTCGGTCACGGCGCGGACGACCCGGTCGACGCCCTCGCGGGTGGCGATGTCGGCCTGCACGAACAGGGCCGGCTCCTGTCCTTCGGGCAAGGCGGAGCGCGCGGTGGTGGCGACCGTGGCGCCGCCGGCCATGAGCCGGCGAACGACCGCGGCGCCCATGCCCTTCGTGCCGCCGGTGACGAGGACGCGCTTGCCGGTGAATTCGCGGGAATCGTAGAAGAGGGGCGTTGCCGGGCTCATGGGTCGATCTCCGGGGAGCGCACGCGCGGCGCGTCGCTCGCCGGCCGCCGATTGCTCGAACCGCGAAGATGGGACTAGTCTGCCGGAGTGACAAGTTCGCACGAGAAAGTCAGCGACGCACCCGCAGCGAAGTCGGAGCCGCTCACCCCGGAGGCGGCGGCCGAGGCGGTGGGCGAGGCGCTGGCGCTGCTCGAGGGGCGCTGGAAGCTGCGGATCTTGTTCCACCTGTTCGGCGGCAAGGTGCTGCGCTACTCGGAGCTGGAGCGCGCGATCCCGGAGGTGTCGCAGAAGATGCTGGCGCAGCAGCTGCGTCGGCTCGAGAGCGACGGTTTGGTGCGTCGCGAGGTGTTCGGGGAGGTGCCGCCGCGCGTCGAATACCGCCTGACCGAATGGGGGCAGTCGCTGTGCCCGACCCTCGATTCGCTCTTGAGATGGTCGGCGCGGCGGGAGCCGGCCGGCGCCGCGTCGCCTCCGATCGAGACGGAGTGAGCGGGGCCCGGGCGGGCCCGGGACGATGGAACGGCGGGCGGGTCAGGGCCCAGGGCGCCGGGGTCCGGGTGCCTGGCTCTTCGGACAGGCGAGCGGGCCACAGGCCACGAGCGCCGCGGTCCGCCGTGACGTCGAACGGACGGTCCGGCTGGCCGGCCGAGGAGTGCGCGCGCTGCGGTCGCCCTCTGTCTCGTCGCGCGGGCGCGGTCGCCTGGCTCTCCGGACAGGTGCGCGAGACCAGGCGACCGCGGCCGGGCGGTCGCCTGGCTCCCGGGACAGGGGGAAGCGATTCTCGGCGAGAGCGGTCGGCTCGGGCGCCTGGCTCTTCAAACAGGTGCACGACACCAGGCGAGAGCTACCGGCTCGGGCGCCTGGCTCTCGGGAAGCGACCCTCGGCGAGAGCGGTCGGGTTCGGGCGCCTGGCTCTCGGGACAGGGGAAGCGACCCTGGGCGCCGGTGGCCGGGCTCGGGCCCCTGGCTCTCGGGACAGGTGAGGCGAGGCCGCGCCACCGACGCTCGCGCGTCGCCTGGCGCTCGGGCCGGACGAACGACGTAGCGCTCGCGGTCGCCTGTCTCTTCGGTCAGACGAGTCGAGCCGCCGGCGTCGGCACGCGGTCGCGACGAAACCGCCCGGAGTCGCGGGACGCCGGGCGGGAGGGGAGCGGGCGCCGATTACCTCAGCGAGCCGCGGAGCCGCGGGATGGTGTCGGGGAGGACGACGCTGACAAGGATGCCGAGCGGCGCCTTGACGCAGTCGACGGCCATGCCCATGCGGTACTTGTCGGTCAGGTCGACGACGATGATCATGACGTTGCCCTCTTCGCCGAGGCGAAGGAGCGTCTGGTAGACGAAGTCGGGCACCGGCAACTGCGACTTCTTGAGCGCCTCGGTGATCCTCTCGCAGAGGATGTTGAAGAGGGCGCATGCCTTGGGCGAGCTACGGATGCCAGCGACCGACATACCGGAGGTCTTGCTGAAGACGTCGATGGTGGCGAGGCCGCCCATCAGGCCGTCTTCGATCTCGGTGAGGGTCGAATTCACGTCTTTCAGGTTCATCTCGGTGTGCCTCTCGGGCCGCGATCAGCGAGCGCGTGGACCACACTACATGGAGCCGGGGCCGGTGCTCACGCGATCGGCGGGGGGTCGGCGAAAAACCGGCGCCGTCGGTCCGCGGGCGCGCGTGCGTCGCGGGTTGCACGCGTTCGGCAGAAGCGGCCGCAGAGGCCTCTGGGCGGCTTTCTGGCGCTCCCTGGACTCTGCGCGTCCAGCGCAAGGGGACCAGAAATCCCCCTTGGCCTGGGGGGATCCGGGCGACGGGGGTGTCGCCGGCCGTAGATCGCCCCCGGTCCGGTCCCGGCGGGCCGGGCGGCGAGCTGTCTCCCAGGCCAGGCCTCGCGGGGGGCCGGCGCGCCCGCCGGGGTAGGCCTGCCGGCTGTCCTTGAGGGCAGGTTCGAGGGGACGGCGCCGGGACGGACGTCGCGACGGCGGCGAGGTCGGGCTGAGCCGACCTCGCCGCGTGGCTGTCCTTCAGGTCAGATTAGCTGTCTTTCAGGCCAGGAGGGCGGCGCACGGGGTGTTCGAGTAGCCGTCGCCGTCGGCGTTGGTGGCGCCGACCTCGGTGGCCTCCGGCACGACCGACTGCAGGCAGGCGAGCAAGATGTCGGAGGTGTTCTCGCCGGAGGGCGAGTGGTAGTGCTCGGCGGGGTAGCGCAGGGTGCCGCCGCCGCGGCCGGCGACGATGCACGGCTGGTCGAACACGCTGTGGGTGTAGCCCGAGGCGGCGTCGCTGCCGAGGATCACGCACGAGTTGTCGAGCAGGTTGCCGTCGCCCTCGACCGTCTCCTTGAGGCGGTTGAGCAGGACGGCGAAGCACTCGACGGTCTTGATCGTGCACTGGTCGACCGCCTCGTTGTCGGCGGTGTCGTGGGTCATGTCGTGGTGACCCTTGGAGTGGCCGAGGCTCTTGAAGATGTGGTAGCCGACCGAGCCCGAGAACTGGACGCTGACGATCCGGGTGAGGTCGCAGCGGAACGCCTCGATGATGATCTCGACCATCGCCGCGTTGACGAGCTCGATCGGCTCGGCGCCGTCGATGTCCATGTTGGTCTCGATCGGCATGCCGGGCAGCGTGCAGGCCGGCGGCAGGGTCTCGATCTGCTTCTTGATCTGCTCGACGCTGGCGAGGTGGGCGTCGAGGCGGATCTTGTCGGCGCTGCCGACCCGCAGCTTGAGCGCCTTCACGTCCTCGCGCACGGCGTCGAGGATGTCGACGCGCGGGCCCTTGGTCGGGTCGTCGGGCGGGACGAAGCTGTCGAACAGGGCGGCGAAGGCCTCCTGCGGGTTGAAGAACGGCGGCAGCGGCTGGTCCGGGCCCTTGTGCGACAGGTACTGCAGGGTCGGGCCCTCGCCGGTGATGACCCGCTTCGACACCGCGAGCTGCAGCGACGGCATGAAGGTCTGGTCGCCGATCGCGGCGGCGGCGACCTGGTCGATCGAGGGGCCGCCGAACTTCGACGAGTAGCTGTTCTCGGCGTGCGGCAGCTCGATGAACGGGTAGCCGGAGAAGAAGCCGGCGCAGCCGTCGTGGTGGCCGCGGCGGTGCTTCGACGAGGCCTTGATGTCGAAGCCGGTGAGCAGGTTGCAGTACTCGCGCACGCCCGCGAGCGCGGCGAGCTGCGGGGTCAGCGGGTAGTTGGGCCCGGTCTCGGCGGGGGCCCAGCGGTTGCCCTTGCCGACGTCGGCGGGGTCGACGAGGGCGACGCCGTTGCCGAAGTGCCAGGTGATCATGCGCCGCGGCAGGGCGGTGCCGTCGGCGTGGGCGGTGCCGTTCGAGTTGAGCATGGCCTCGAGCAGCGGGAGCGCGAGCGCGACGGAGGTGCCCCCGGCGACGCCGCGGAGCATGGTGCGACGGCTGAGTTGATGGCGCTTCATGACTCGTGCTCCTTTCACTCCGGAGTGCCCACGCGCAGGAAGGCGGGGCTGGCGACGAGCTCGGCGAGGAGCTCCTTCATGCGGTACTCGTTGTCCTCGAACACCTGGTCGAGGTCCTTCAGCGCCCCGGCCTCGCCCGGCACCTCGAGGTGGCCGGTGGCGTGGCGGAACAGGTTGCGCACGAGGCAGCGCGTGACCGCCGGGCTCTCGCGCAGGAGGGTGCCGAGCTCGCGGGCGCCGTCGAACTCGCCGAGGCCGTCGAGGGTGCTGACGGTGTTGAGCGTGACGCCGTTCTCGACGAGGCGGAACACGCCGATGCCGTCGAAGTTCTCGAGGCCGAAGCCGATGTCGTCCATGAGCTTGTGGCAGCCGGAGCACGACGGGTTGGTCTGGTGCTCGGCCAGCCGGTCGCGCATGGTCGGGTAGTCCTCGCCGACCGGCAGCTCGGTGACGACGTCGGGCGGCGGCGCCGGGATGCCCTGGCACATCAACACCTCGCGCACGAACTTGCCGCGCAGGGTCGGCGAGGTGCTGCTGATGTGCGCGTAGGCGGCGAGGAAGCCGCCCTGGCCGAGCAGGCCGCCGCGCTTGCTCTCGACCGGCAGGTCGAACTGCTGCCAGGTGTCGCCGAGCACGGCGGGGTCGGGGATGAGGCCGTACAGCGCGGCGAGCGGGCCGTTGGCGAAGGTGTACGGGGCGTTGAGGAAGTCGCGGAAGTCGGCCTCGCGGGTGAAGGCGATGTCGTCGATCAGCTTCAACGCCTCCTCCCGCATGGCGGCCCCGAGCGCGGGCGACCAGGCGGGGAAGGTCGCGGGATCCTTCGGCAGCGCCTCGAGCGTGCGCAGGCGCAGGACCTCGGCGAAGAACCCGCCGAGGGCGGCGCGCGCGGCCGGCGTCTCGAGCATGGTCCAGGCGACAGCCCGGATGTCGTCGGCGGTGGCGAGGCCGTCGCCCTCGCCGAGGTCGATGAGCTCGCGCGTCGGGGTGGTGTCGAGCAGGAAGAAGCTCAGGCGCGTGGCGAGCTCGACGCCGGTCAGCACCCGCTGCGCCGGATCGTCGGGGTCGGGCTCGCCGACCTCGACCTGGTAGAGGAAGTAGGGCGACTGCAGCAGGCCGGCGACGGCGTACTCGCGGCCCGCCTCCCAGCTGCCGAACGCCAGCGCGGCGTCGCGGCCGACCGCGCCGTAGCGATCGATCTCCGCCTGCGTGAGGCTGCGGCGCCAGGCGACGCGGCCGAAGTTGGTGACGAACTCCTTGTGACAGGCCTCGTCGTCGGGCCCGGTCGGCACGCAGGTGTGGTAGCTGGCGAGGATCGCGTCGTCGGCGGCGGCCGCGACCTTGCGCGCCGACTTCTCGTAGGTGTCGACGGCCTGATCGTTGAGCGCGAGCTGAGCGGCGCCGATCGCCTCGAAGCCGTTGATGGCGCTGTCCGGCGGGGTCTCAACCTCGGCGGCCGCGGCGTCGCCGAGCAGGTAGGCGACCGAGCTCCGGTACTGGCGCGCGAGCAGGAGGCGCAGCCGGGCCGGGGCCGGGGCGAACGCTTCGCCGCCGCCGTCGGTCGGGTCACCGTCGGTCGGATCACCGTCGGTGCCGGCGGGGTTCGGCCCGCCGGTCTCGGTGGGATCCTCGCCGGCGGTGAGGGTCGGGCTCGAGGCGCTCTCGTTCTGGCCGGCGCCGTGGTAGCAACCGCCGGCGAGACTCGCCGTGAGAGTGAGGAGGACCGCGAGCTCACCCGGACCTTGCGGCCTGGATGGTGCGCGGGCGAAACGATGCTGCCTGGGCATGGGCGGCTCCTTGCTGGGGGATCCACCATAAAGGGGGTCAAGATCTGCGTCCACGGCGCGCACCGTGAGGGGGCCTGTCTACTGAGGTTCCCTGTCCGCAGAAGACCCCACGGGTCGAGGTCGGGCCGTGACGCGCCCGCGAAAGCGTTGTATTACCGGTCGTGGAGCGATGAACCTCGTCCCGCCGACGTACATCTGCCTCGACCTGCCCGAGCCGCAGGCGTCGGAAGTGATGGCGCTGCGTCGCCGCTACTGTCAGCGCCTCAAAGACTTCCCGCCCGAGATCACGATCACCGGCTCGAGCGGCGTGGGCGCGATGCTGCCGCAGCTCCACTGGGACCGCGTCGAGCCCAAGCTCGAGGCCATCGCGCAGGAGTGGGCGCCGATCCGCGCGAGCCTCGGCGGGATGGTCCGCTTCCCGGACACCGACATCTTCTGCCTCAGCATGTCGGACCCGATGCCGTTCATGGCCCTCCACGAGGCGCTCAAGCACTCGGGGATCGCGTTCGAGGAGAGCCAGTTCCCGTTCTTCCCGCACTGCACGATCCGCATGGCCGGCCCGCTCACCGACCAGGACATCAGCGCGCTGTTCTCGCTCTCCGTCCCCGGCGAGTTCACGATCGCCGAGCTGGCCCTGTATCAGCGGACGCCCGACGACCGCATCGTCCGCGTGTGGTCGCGGCCGCTCGCCGGCTCGTGAGCCCCGCGGCCCGCGAGAAGTTGTTGCCGGGCAGGCCCGCGCTCGGGTACTCGGTCGATCGTGCGCAGATCGGGCCTCGTATCCCTCGTCACCGTCGGCCTCGTCGCTTGCCAGGATCCGGCCGCGAGCAGCGCGACCGACGACGCCTCGGGCTCGGAGTCGACCTCCGAGATGTCCTCCACGACAGGTCCGATGGAACCTGTCCCAACGACCTCGTCATCGGGCAGCTCCGGATCCACCGCCGCGCAGGACGACTGCCCCGAGGGCTGCGCCGCCGACGAGGCCTGCGTCGCCGGCATCTGCGAGGCGGTCGGTCGCGCGGACATCGAGGCCGGCTGCCACCCGCTCGGCGACCCGGCGGGCCGCGGGCAGTGCGTGTACCCGTGGCCGTCGAACTTCTACACGCAGCCCGCGGCCGAGAGCTCGACCGGCCTGGCGGTCGCGTTGCCGGCGGCGCTGCTGCCGAAGAACACGCAGCAGGCCGAGTTCCCCGCGGATGATTTCCTCAATGGGAAGCCGGGGTTCACTCCGAACGCGCAGATCCGGTTCGCGTCGGCGCGGCCGATCGATCCGGCCGCGCTGCCGCCGATCGCCGACATCGGGCGCTCGCTGGCCGACGACGCGCCGATCGTGCTGCTCGAGGTCGGCTCGGGGGAACGCTGGCCGTACTTCGCGGAGGTCGATGCGACGGCCGTGGCCGGCGAGCCGCAGACGATCTTCGTGCGGCCGATGCGACAGCCGCGTGCGGGCGAGCGCTACGTGGTCGCCGTTCGCAGGCTGCGCGATAAAAACGGCGAGGAGATCCCGGCCTCGCCGCTGTTCCGCGCGCTGCGCGACGAGCTCGTGACCGACGTGCCGCAGCTCGAGGCCGAGCGCGGGCGCTACGACGAGATCTTCGCGGCGCTCGCCGCCGCAGGGGTCGATCGGGCGTCGCTGCAGCTGGCGTGGGACTTCACGACGAACACGCAGGCGGAGCTGCAGCGCGACTTCACGGCGATCGTGCCGCAGATCGTGGCGAGCGCGGAGGCCGGGGACCTCGGCTACACGATCGAAGAGGTGAGCGAGGACCCGGGCACGGAGGTGCCGCTGGTGGTGCGCGGGACGTTCACGGTGCCGAGCTGCCTCGCCGGCGACAGCGGCCCGGGCACGGTGTTCGCCCGCGATCCGGGAGGGCTGCCGGACTGCTCGAACACGGCGACGGCGAACTTCTGGATCGCGGTGCCGCAGGCGATCTACGAGGCGAAGACGCCGGCGCCGGTGGCGGTGTACGGCCACGGCCTTCTGGGCTCGGGCTCGGAGGCGGAGTCGGTGGCGAAGAAGAACGGGGCGCTGATCATGGCCGGGACCGACTTCTGGGGGATGTCGGAGGACGACATCGCGGCGGTGATCGGGATGATCGGGCAGAACTTCACCGGGGGTCGCACGCTCGGCGAGCGACTGGTGCAGTCGGCGGTCAACTTCACGACGCTGGCGTACCTGGCCCAGGGCGAGCTGGCGGCGGAGCCGGCGCTGCAAGGGTTGATCGATCCGTCGACGGTCTACTACATCGGCGGGTCGCAGGGCGGGATCATGGGCGCGACGGTGACTGCGATGGCGCCCAACCTGCAGCGCGCGGTGCTGGTGGTCGGCGCGTCGAACTACTCGCTGATGGTGTGGCGCTCGACGGCGTTCGAGGAGGTGAACTCGGTGTGGGCGGCGACGCAGCCGAGCGTGCAAAACCGCGAGTTCCTGTTCGCGCTGTACCAGGCGGTGTTCGACGTGGCGGACCCGGTGACGTACCGCTCGGTGATCGAGGAGGCAGGCGATGCGCTGCTGCTGATCGAGTCGATCGGCGACGCGCAGGTGGCGAACATCGCGTCGGAGGCGATGGCCCGCTCGTACGGGATGAGGATGGCGGGACCGTCGGTGTACCCGGTGTGGGGGATCGAGGATGCGCCGCCCGGGTTCACGGGGTCGGCGCTGCTGCAGGTCGATACGAAGCAGGGGCCGCTGCCTCCGGTCGAGAACCTGCCGGCCGAGGGCGACAACGGGGCGCACGGGGCGGCGGTCGACGATCCGGCGGTGCAGGGGATCCTCGGGGCGTTCTTGCTCGAGGGGGTGGTCGAAAATCAGTGCGACGGGGCTTGCGACCCGGGGTAGGTCGCGTCGGGGGCGAGGTGCAGTGGTTCGCGAATTGCCGCCCTGCGCCTCGCGGGGTCCGGGGAAGGGCTGCAGCCGTGAGAGTCCGCCTCGCCGTCGTGGGCTCCGATGGCGGGTGTCTTTTGGGGCAGGTCACGGGGCGGCTGTTCGACGGCCAGGGCTGCCCGCCGAGCAGACGCTTTCTCGCGTCATGACCGGCGTGGCATCTCTGCGCGGGGAGGGCCGGAAGGCGCGGGAGACGGGCGGCCCCGTGGCCAGGGCTGGCGATCGGACCGGAGGGGTCGGGGGTCCGGGCGTGGTTGGAGGTGGTTGCTCTCCAGGACATGTCCGAATGGGAATGTCCGCGGCAGGGGGCTGTGCGAGGAGGTGGTCGGCTCCGCGGCGCGTCCCGCGTCGCGCGTGCGCTCGCGCGCCCGCTGCGGCAGCGAAGCGCGCGGCGAGGCGCTCGCGGCCTTGCGAGTTCTTCGGGTATCTCGCAGATTCATCGCGCCCCGGGCCGGACGTGGAGAGCCATGCCCAGATCCTGCTGGTCGAGGACGACGCGCGGCTCGCGGCGTTGATCACGGCTTTCCTGACCACGCAAGGGTTTCAGGTCCGGGCCGTGGCCGACGGCCGCGCGGCGATCGCTGCGATCCTCGACCAGCCGCCGGACGGCGTCATCCTCGACATGTTGCTGCCGGGCGCCGACGGACTCGAGGTGTGTCGCACGGTCCGCGCCCGCTACCGCGGGTTCATCCTCGTGTTGACGGCGCAGGACGAAGACATCCACGAGGTCGTCGCGCTCGACACGGGCGCCGACGACTACCTGACCAAGCCCGTACGGCCCCAGGTGCTCCTCGCCCGCCTGCGGGCCCTGCTGCGGCGCGGGGCGCGGGTGAGCGGCGCCGACGAGCGCAGCTCGTGCATCCTCGCGGGCGACCTCGCCATCGACGTCGATCGCCGGACCGTCACCCGCGGAGGCGCGCCCGTCGTCCTCACCGACGCCGAGTTCGACCTGCTCTGGTTGCTGGCGAGGCGAGCGCCGGCGGTGCTCTCGCGCGACGAGCTGGTGGCCGAGCTGCGCGGGATCGAATTCGACGGCCTCGATCGTTCGATCGACATGCGGGTGTCCAAGCTGCGCCGCAAGCTCGGCGACGACCAGCCGCCTCACCGCGTGATCCGGACGGTTCGCGGCCGCGGCTACCTGTTCGTGAAGGACCGATGAACAACCTGTTCGTACGCTTCTACGTCGGTGTCGTCGCCGCGCTGGCGCTGGCGCTGATCCTCCTCGTGGTCGCGGCCGCCGGGCGGCGTGAGACGGTCGCCGAGCGCGAGGACCAGGACGCCAGGCTCGCCGAGCACTACGTCGCGCTGACGCAGGGCAACCACTGGCTGATGCAGGAGGCGCTGCTCGACCGGCCGCCGGCGGAGTGGGACGCGATCGTCGAGCGGTGGCGGCCGCACTTCCGCTACCCGATCGAGCTGCGGTCCGCCCGGGAGGTGCTCGCCGGCGAGCTGCCGCCGTTCGTGCGCGAGCGGGTCGCGGCGGGTGAAGCGGCGGCGTGGTCGCGCGTCACCCACGCGACCTCGGAGCGCCTCTCGCTCTACCTGCCGCTCGCCGGGACGGACCGCGTGCTGGTCCAGGAGCTCGAGCTCGGGCCGCCGGTCGACGTGCTGCTCGAGCTGATCGGCGTCGACGTCATGGTGTTGCTGGCGATCCTCGGGCTCACGATCCTGGCGCTGACGCGGCCGCTCGCGCGCCACGTGACCCGCCTGGCGGAGGCCGCTCGCGCGTTCGGTTCGGGTCAACTAAACGCGCGGGTCCCCACGACCGCGCCGGAGCCGATCGGTCGGCTCGCGCGCACCTTCAACGCCATGGCGGAGCGCATTCAGCGGGCCTCGGACGCGCAACAAGCGACGCTGCAAGCCATCTCCCACGAGCTGCGCACGCCGATCGTGCGCCTCCACTTCGCCCTCGAGGTCGCCGGCAGCGCGCTGGCCGAGGTCCCGGCGGCGCGAGACCACCTCGAGGCGATGGCCCGCGATGTCGGCGAGATCGAGGCGCTGGTCGAGGAGCTGCTGATCTACGCGCGGCTGCAGCCCGGCGCGCCGCCGCTCGAGCTGGCGCCGCTCGACCTGGCCGAGGTCGTGCGTGACGTCGTGCGCGACCTCGGGCCGCTGGCGCCCGCGCTCCCGCCGGTGATCGAGGGGCCGGCGTCGGCGCCGTGCATGGCCCATGAGCGACACCTCGCGCGCGCCGTCAGCAACCTGCTGCGCAACGCCCAGCGCCACGCGCGGGCGCAGATCCGGGTCCGGTTCGACCTCACCGACGCCTTCGCCACGGTGTCCGTCGACGACGACGGCCCCGGCATCCCCGAGGACCAGCGCGCGCGCGTGTTCCTGCCGTTCGAGCGGCTCGACGCCAGCCGCAACCGCGCGACCGGTGGGTACGGCCTCGGGCTGGCCATCGTGCATCGGGTGATGCAAGCCCACGGGGGCAGCGCGCGAGCCGAGAGCAGCGAGCTCGGCGGCGCGCGCTTGATCCTGACCTGGCCCCGCGGCGCCGAGGCCGCTTGATCGCCCTCAGGGGGCGTTCGGAGGGCGCTGGCGGGCGCGCTGGAAGCGGCGGCGTACGACCTCGAGCTCGTCGCCGATGAGGATGGGGCCCGGCGATGTCGACGGCGCCCCGTCTTCCCACGCGTCGGTGGTGCCGAGCAAGGCGGCGGCGGTCGCCGGATCGCCGTGGAAGTCGAGGGGCACGATGTCGGAGAGGCAGGACGTGTCGACCGGCGCGAGCGGATCTTCGACGAAGGCGGCGAACATCGACAGGCCGCAGGGGGTGTGCGGCGCCGTCACGGTCGGGGTCCGGACCACGATGCCGTGGGGAGCGTCGGGGACCGCCACGAACGTCTGGCCCGGCTTCGCGTAGTGCGGCGCGATCTCGTCGGCGAATTCGATCGGGGTCTGCGGATCGAGCGTGCCGTTCATCATGAGCATCGGGAAGGCGACCGAGGGGTATTCGCCGACGTACTCGTCGCGCGGGTACCGCGGCCACTGCTCGTAGAGGGCGTACTCCGAGGCGACGTCGCCGCCCCAGAAATACGCCTGTTCCTGGGTCTCGAGGGCCTGCGCGAGCGGGGGCAGCTCGAGGGACATCATCTCCGAGATGGCGATGTGGTTGCCCAACACCTGCGACGACAGCAGGACGTCCGGAGGCGCGGAGTCAAGATCGGGCGCGGCGGTGAGGACGGCGAGGAGGTTGTGGAAGACCGCGACATCGCCCGCTTCGCAGCGGTTCCCGCGATAGACGAGCGCCGGGATCAGCGGGCGGGTCTCGAGGGCGGCCAGGAAGGCGCCGAACAGTTGTTTGGCCATGGTGCGCGTGATGCCGGCCTCGGCGAGCCCGCCGCAGGCCCCCTCGTCCAGCCCGTCGAGGAACGCGCCCATGGCCGCGAGCGGATCGCCGCCGAGTTTGCCGGCGCAGAAATCGTCGGCCGCGCACGCCTGCATGAACTTGCGGCCGACCCGGTCGACCCAGGGGTCGAACTGGTCGAGCGAGCACAGGCCGGCCTGACACAAGCTGTCGAGCGTCACCGAGGTCGGCTGCTCGGGGAAGAGCTGCATGTATCGCTGGGCCCAGTAGCTGCCGTAAGAGACGCCGTACACGTGCACGTCTTGGTCCGGGGCCCGCGTCCACGCGATGAGCGCCCCGACGTCCCGCGCGGCCTGGGTCGTGTTGAAGTCCGCGAGCCCGTCACCCCAGGTCGCTTCGAGGTGGTCGATGCAGGCGGGCCACTCGCCCGGCTCGATGGCGTCGACGCCGGGCACCTCGTGGTCAGGGCAGCCGAGGCGGGTCGAGCGGCCGACACCGCGGTGATCGAGAATGTAGATGTCGCTCGCCGGCGAGAGCTCCCGCAGGGGTCGGACGACCGTGTCCTCGAACGGGGCGCTGGACTGACCAGGGCCGCCGGACAGCAGCCAGACCTGCCGGGTCTTCGGGCCGCTGCCGGCGATGCGCTTGACGAACAGCTCGATCGTTTCGCCCGCCGGATCATCCCAGTCACGCGGGACCTCGACGACCGCACAGTCGGCCTCGTCTCCGCTCCCGTGGGTGCTCAGGGGGCAGGGTTCCCACGCGAGCATCGGCGTGTCGCCGTCGGTGTCTCCCGTGTCGCCGTCGGTGGCGCCGGAATCGTCGGTACCCACGGTCGCTTCGGTCTCGCTGCCGGGATCGACATCGGTGTCGTCGCTCTGCGCCTCCGCGCATCCATGCATCGCCGCCAGGCCGAGGCCGGCCACCGCCCAAGACAACCACGAATGAAGCATCATTTCGTCTCTCCGCTCCGTCGCCAGAACAGTGACCCGCGGCCGGAGGGATGTCCGTCGTGAGATTGTCGCCGCGCGTAAGCGTTTGTAACCGGCCGAGCATGATGCGCCGCGTCGCTGCCGCGACGGCTCGTTCGCCGGACCGGAGCGCGGTCGTCGCGGCCGCCGCCGCGAGGGCGTACCGGACGGGAATGATGGGACATGACCCGGAGGGAATGTCCACGCGAGCATGTCTAAAAAGACATGCTCGACGAGGCATGTCCGTCAGGGCATGGCGTGGAGGGTCGGCTGCAGCATGCCGGCGAGGCAGCCGAGGGCGGCGGTGTAGTCGCTGTCGCAGACGGACTCGATGCAGCAGCGCATGGCGCGTTCGTTGACGGCGGTGTCGGGGTCGTCGGGGAGGTCGAGCGACTGGCAGACTTCCTGGATCCGGCCGGGCGGGACGGCCTGGCCGGCCGGGCCGACGCAGCCGGGACCGATGCCGAACTCGAACTGCTTGTCGGCCGGGGTGTCGCCGTCGCCGGGGAGGATGTCCTCGGGGCGCCAGTCGCGGTAGACGAGGGCGTCGACGCCGCCGGCGAGCGGCTCGAACGGCGGGGCAGGGTTGTGGGCGGTGACCTGGGGGACGCCGCCGAGGACGAGCATGACGACGTCCTTGCCGTGGAGGTGGCGCAGGTCGGACAGGGCGTCGGTGTAGCGCGCGACGGGGTGGAGGACCTGCTTGTCGTCGGACATGCACCACTCGTAGACGCCGTCGTCGTCGTCGTCGGCGCAGGTCATGCCGGCGTTCCAGCACACGGCGCTGGTCGGCTCGGTCCGCTGGCCGCTGCTGGGGTGCGGCGGCCAGTACTTGCTGAACTCAGGGTCGTCGTGCAGCTTGGGGTCGAAGTAGGCGAAGTTGAGGGTGGAGCAGTCGGTCTCGTCGGTGACGATGACGACGGCCAGCGGCGCGCCAGGGCGCAGGAAGGGCCGCTCGCCGGTGTTCCACCGCGCCTCGAGGTCGAGCGCGCGGACCATGGCCTCGAGCGGCGACTCCATGCCGCAGCCGTCGATGCCCTGCGGGCCGATGCAGGCGAGGGCGTCGGCGGCCGCGTCACCCATGCCGTCGGGATCGATGACGTTGTGGCCGGTGGGGCTGAAGTGGATGAAGGGATCGGTGGGGACCGAGGGCGCAGCCTCGGCGCAGCGCGAGGTGCAGATCTCGGACATCACCGGCGGATCGGCGCCGAGGCCGGTGAACCGCGTGAGCCGCTCGGTGCACGGGGTGTCGATCGGCTCGCCGTCGGCGGCGTCGTAGTCGGGCTTCTCGAACGGCGTGCACAGCGGATGCGGCACGTCCGTGGTGGTGACCATGATGTGCACGTCGGCGCCGACGAGCTGGCCGTTGGCGTCGCTGAGGCCGCGCAGCAGCGAGACGAAGGTGGGGAAGCTGTCGGCGAGCTGGCTCTGCTCCTCGCCCATGGTGCCGGAGTTGTCGATGACGAACAGGACGTCGAGCTGCTGGCAGGCGCCGCCGTCGATGCAGCCGGCCTCCGGCGGCGGATCCTCGCCGGTGGTGACGGGCTCGCCGGTGGTGTCGTCGGGCGGCTCGCCGGTGGTGCCCGGGTCGGCGGTGGTGGTCGGCAGCGGACCGACGGTGGTGTCGTCGACCTGCTGCGAGGTGACGACGAGCGTGTCGAGGCCGCCGGTCTCGGCGCCGTCGGTGTCGCCCGGGAGCTCGCCCAGCGGGCTCGGATCGAGGATGCAGCCGAGATGTACGAAAGGACAGGTGAGAACCACGGCGAGGCCCACCCTCGCCGCGGAGGCGATGGTGCTGCGGTGCGATCTCGAGGTGGGCACGGGTCGTCTCACCCGCCGCGCCGGGTCAGGGCTGCGCGGCCGGTCCAGTACAGAGCGTGGCGGCCCGGTCGACCAGAGGCGAGCCCGGGAATCGCCGCGGGAAGTTGGCCGCGAGGTCGCGCGCGGCGTCGCGCTGCCCGAGGGCGCAGCGCGCCTCGATCTCGAGCAGGCTGCGCTCGGCGGCCAAGATGCCGCCGGGGAACCGCCGGGCGTGCTCCTCGAGGAGCTGGAGGCGCTCGGCCGGGGCGGCCAGCTTGGCCCGCCGCAGCAGGTCGACCTCGGCGGCCACGGTGTCCTCACGCGCAGGCCGGCGGGTCTTGGCGGGGTCCGGAGCGACAGGTTTGTCGGCGGACGGCTCCGGCGGTGCGACCTCGGGCGCGGGCTCGGGCGCGGGGGCGCGGGCCGGTTCGGGGCGCCGGACGGCCTCGGCAGTCTGCGCCGCGTCGCCCTCGCGGGCCTGGTAAGGAGCGGCGACGTGGGTCTGCGGCGCCTCGCCGCGCTGCATCACGGCCCAGGTCAGGGCCAGCAGGACGCCGGCCGCCAGCGCGAAGCCGCCGAGCACCCGCGGGGCGAGGCGCGACCGTCGAGGCGCCTCCTCGTCGAGATCGTCGCCGCCGCCCTCGTCGACGCGCTGCTCGAGCGCCGCGAGGACACGGTCGGCGACCGCGCGGTCGGGCGACTCGGCGCTGCGAAATGCGGCCAGGCGCGCCCGCGCCTCCGAACTCAGCGGTTCCATGCTGCTTGCCTCCCGTCCGCCCGTTCGGTCTCGGCGATGGCCCGCTCGAACTCGGCCCGAGCGGCCCGTAGACGCGAATAAACGGTGTTCAGTTTGACGTCGAGGGCCTGGGAGATCTCCGGCGCCGTGAAGCCCTCGAGGTCGGCGAGGATGAAGACCATGCGCTTGTCGTTGTCGAGGCTGTCGAGGAAGCGTTGCACGAAGTCGGCGGCCTCGGCGCGCTCGGCGACGCGCTCGCGCGGCTGGTGGGTGTGGACGACGGCGAACGCCTGGATCCGGCGCTCATGGCGCCGCAGACCGCGGCGGAAATCACTGGCGACCCGCCGCGCGGTGCCGAACAGCCAGCTCCGCAGCGAGATCTGCGGATCGAGGCCGGGGAGGCGGCGGTGCAGCACGAGGAACACGTCCTGGGCGGCGTCCTCGAGCTGGTCATAAGGGACCCCGAGGCGGCGAAGGATCCGCCAGACGAGGTCGAAGTAAGCGTAGTACACGGTGACGAACCCGCGCTGCGCGTGCTCCTCGGGGCCAGATATGGGCGGCTGAACCTTCAGCACGGCAGTCACTTATTTCTTTGGCCGGGCCGCGGTCGATCCGTCACGCCGCGCGCCCGGCCCGAGACGAATCTCGAGGCCGCCGCCGAAGCGTACGCCGACCGGCTGGGTGATGAACACGAGCTCGTCGCTGACGGTGAACTGGGCCCGCAGCGGGGTGACGAGGAAGTCGGTGCGGACGCCGAGGCCGACCCGCGGGTGCGGGGACCACACGAGGCCGAGCCCGAGCGAGACGGCGAACCAGGGCGGGCGAGCCTCCCGGCGGGAGACGGTGATGCCTGCGCCCTCGGCGAGGAACTGACCGCCCTCGAGCCCGAGGCACACCGGGATCTCGAGGGGCCCGGGGAGGAACCGGCCGCAACCGCGGACCCCCAGGGCCCAGCGGGCGACGACGCCGACCCGGGCGTCCTCGAAGGTCAGCGGGCGCGCGGGCATGTAGTGGCCGACGGCCTCGATGCGGAGGCGGTGGTAGAGGAAGCCGAACGCGCCGCCGATGTCGCCGGCGATCGTCGGGGTGGCGCCGGCGTCGATCGCCCCGTCGACGCGGAGGAGGACGCTGAGCTCGTGGGCGCGGGCGGGCCGGGGGGCGCGCGGACGCGGGGGCGGAGCGTCGCGGGGCGGGGGCGGAGGATCGCCGGCCGGCTCGGGCGCGGGAGCGGCGGGCGCGGGGCCGACGACCTCGGGCGGCGGTGGGACCGGGGGCGGAGGAGCAGGCTCGGGCTCGGGCTCGGGCTCGGGGGCCGGGGGCGCGAGCTGGTTGGCGAACTCGAGCGGGTCGATGGCGATGGCGATGATCAGGGCCGCGGCGCCGTCGAGCGACTCGCAGGCGTCGGCGCGCTCGACCCGGCGCTGGGTCAGCCGCTGCGTGTGGATGTCGAGCCGCAGCTCGTAGCGCCCGGCGACCCGGCGGACGACGCCGCGCACGCGCACGCCCTCGAGGTCGGGCGGCCGGGTGAGGGCGGCCAGGGCGTCGAGGACGTCGTCGCGGGTCGGGCAACCCTCGGGGGCGCGCCACTCGATCGCGGGCGGTCCGGCCAGCGACAGGAGGAGCAGCGCGGAGGTCGGACCGAGCATGGACGCAGCAGCCTCGGATGGTAGGCACGAGCCCGGCCGGGACGCCAGGGGGCTGCGGCGGGGCGCCCGGTGAGTTTGTCCGGCGTTCGGCGGCGAGGAGCCGACCTGGCTTTGGGGACATGTGATTGTGAGCAGGCGGGTCGCCGGGCGGAACCGCCCGGAGGTCGTGGGCGCGCCCCGGGGGCTCGCAACGGCGCGTCCGCGGGGGTGTCAGCGCGGGCGAGGCGGCGGCGTTGGGGAGCTGCACGCCGAGGCACGAGGCTGCCGAGCTGGCCCGTGTCCCGGCCCAAGGAGACGCGCATGAACCCGTGGATGAAGTGGATCCTCCTGGCGACCCCGCTCGCGCTGACGCAGTGCCGCTCGAGCGCGGTGGCCCCGATCGGCACCGTGACCCCGGACGGCAACAACAACGTGATGCTGGCGCATGGGCAAGGGGACGTGGCGTACGAGGGGCCGACGCACACGTTCTCGCCGCGTCCGCACCCGCCGCGCCATCGCAGCGATGCGGCGCCGCCGAACCTGGCGGCGCTGCCGAAGATGGTGTCGCGGATCGATCAGTGCTACGGGCCGAGCGGCGGCGCCATCGCGTCGGGCGGATCTTCGGGCGGTTCGATCGCCAGGCCGACCAAGAGGCCGGCGCCGCCGAAGCCGAAGTACAAGCAGGTGACCTACAGCGGCGGCGGCTCGGCGCCTCCGCCGTCGCCTTCGCGGGTCCAGACCACGCCGACGGCGGGGACGCTCGGCAAGGGCGGCGGAGCGGCCGGTCGCGGCAGCAGCAGCGGGTTCGAGGCCGGTATGGCGGCTCCCTCGTCGCCGCCGCCGCCCCCGGTGACGACGTCGAAGTCGGCGAACTCGCGGGCCGAGGCGGCGGCCGACGTGCGCGTCGTCGAGAAGGCCGAGAAGAAGAAGGACCGCGGCCGCGGGCGCGACAAGGCGGAGGAGGCCCCGGCCGCGAGCGCGCCGGCGCCGGCCGAGGCGCAGGTGGCCCGCGGCGACGCGGAGGACGAGAGCTCGGTGGCGTACGAACCGGTCCCGCGGGACAGCGACGACAGCCAGTACAGCGACTGGGGCCAGGCGACGTACCTGTCGAACGACGACACGATGAGCCTGTCGTCGGCGCAGCGGGTGATCTTCGCCATCGACAAGTTCCTGCCGGTGCCGCTCGAGCACATCCGGCCGCACGAGCTGCTCAACTACTTCTCGTTCGAGACGGCCGAGGTGGCGCCGACCGACGACTTCTCGGTGCTGCCCGAGATCGCCAAGGATCCGAAGCAGGACGGGATCTACAACCTGGCGCTGGCGATCCGCGGGCGCCCGGTCGACAAGCAGGCGCGGCGCAACGGCAACCTGACGTTCGTGGTCGACCGCTCGGGGTCGATGAGCGACGAGGGCCGCATGGACTACCTCAAGCGGGGCATGCGGAGGATGATGGGCGAGCTCAAGACCGGCGACCTCGTCAACGTGGTGCTGTTCGACCACGAGGTGTGCGTGCCGGTCGAGAGCTTCGTGGTCGGCCGCGACAAGCCGGAGGTGCTCGAGAAGGCGATCGAGAAGATGAAGCCGCGCGGGTCGACCGACGTGCACGCGGGCCTGACCCGCGGCTACGAGCTGGCCGACCGCGGCTACCAGCCGACCTACAACAACCGGGTGGTGCTCGTCACCGACGCGCTCGCCAACACCGGCAACACCGACCCGCGGACGATGGCGATGGTCGCCAAGTACTACGACGAGCGGAAGATCCGCCTGTCGGGCGTCGGCGTCGGCACCGAGTTCAACGACGCCCTGCTCGACAAGCTGACCGAGCGCGGCAAGGGGGCCTACGTGTTCCTCGGCTCCGAGGCCGAGGTCGACGCGGTGTTCGGCTCGCGCTTCATCTCGCTGCTCGAGACGACGGCGATGGACGTCCACTTCCAGCTGCACCTGCCGCCGTCGCTGCGCATGGACGTGTTCTACGGCGAGGAGAGCTCGGCGGTGAAGGAGGACGTGCAGGCGATCCACTACTTCGCCAACACGTCGCAGCTGTTCTTGTCCGACGTGATGGCCCGCGGCAAGAAGCTGCGCCCGCAGGACCAGATCATGCTGACGATCGAGTACGAGGACCCGGAGTCGGGGCAGAAGATGGTCGAGGAGCGGGCGTTCTCGCTGGGGGAGATCGAGCGCGAGGCCTACAACATCCGCAAGGGCCGCCTGCTGATCGCGTGGGCCGACCGGCTGGCGTTGATGGCCTCGCGGCCGCAGCCGATCGGCACCGCGCCGGTGGCCGGGGCGTGGATCGACGCTGACGGCTGGCAGCAGTGCGAGCAGGGCAAGGCCGACCTGCGGGACATGGCCCAGGGGATGAACGATCCCGAGGTCACGCGCGTGCTGTCGCTGTGGGACAAGTTCTGCGCGCGCTACGAGCAGCCGCGCAACCCGGTGCGCCGCACCCCGGCGTCCGGACCCGACGCGTGGCCGTCGGCCCGCTGACGAGGAAGGGCGCGAGAGGCCGCAAACCGGCGCCGTCGCGGGGCGGCGGCGCGGCCTTCGCGAGTTCTGAAGGGCGCCGCGCCGCCGCGAGCGGAGCGCGGACGCGAGCGACTCAGGCGCCGGCGCTGCCGAGGTGTGGGCAGCCTGGTCTTGGGAGCATGTCCTCGAGAGCCTGCTCGGGGAGGCATGGCCCGGAGGACCTGCCCTTCGAGTCACATGCAGGGCGGCGAGGCCTCGATCGTGTGCCCGCAGTGGACCTGGGCCTCGGCCGGGCCGGTGGCGGCGATCGTGAGGTGGTAGAGGCGGCAGGCGAGGGTGTTGCCGGCGGCGTCCTCGGTGTTGTACGGCTCGGTGTCCATGAAGTTGGCGCAGGTGGCCATGCAGTCGGCGGGGCTCGGGTGCTCGGTCGGGCAGATCGAGGTGGCGATCGCGCAGAAGCCCTCGCAGCTCTGACCGCACGCGCCGGCGCCGCTCGGGCCGGCGTGGATGCAGTGGACGCCGGGGTCGATCGAGGCCATGCCGGCGTGGTAGGCCCGGCACGACAGCGAGTTGCCGGAGGTCTCGCCCGGCGAGCCCGGCGGCAGGCCGCCGCAGGCGCCGAGGCAGCTCTCGTTGCTCGGGTACTGCGCGTTGGTGCCGGTGCAGCTGCCCATCATCGCCGCGCAGTACATCTGGCAGCCGACGTTGGTGTCGCCGCCGGTGGTCGAGGTGCCGGTGGTCGGGTCGGTGGTGCCGGTGACCGGGTCGACGCCGCCGGTGGAGGTGGACGTGGTGGGCTCGCCGGAGGTCCAGTCGGTCGTGGAGGTCGAGGTGGTGGTCGTCGTCGTGACGTCGCCGCTGACCTGCGTCGCCGACGTGGTCATGAGGGTGGCGGCGGCGGTCGAGCCGGTGTCGTCGCCGCGGGAGTCGTCGAAGCAGGCGGCGAACAGGAGGGTACCGAGGAGGGGAAGGAGGGCGCGAGAGGGCATGCGTGGGCCTTGCGTGGCGGCGTGAACCGGCGTGGTTGAAGGGACATGTCTTTACATGCAGGTCTGAGAATCCTGGACGGTGTGCGGGCAGTGCGTGGCGGCGTCGGCCTCGCCGGTGGCGGCGACGGTGAGGTGGTAGAGGCGGCAGGCGAGGGTGTCGCCGGCGACGTCGCCGACATCGAACTCCTCGTCGTCGGGGAAGCCGGCGCAGGCGGCGAGGCAGGCGTCGACGCTCGGGTGCTCGCCCGGGCAGATTGACACGGCGATGGCGCAGAAGCCGTCGCAGTTGTCGCCGCAGGCCCCGCCGCCGCTCGGGCCGGCGTGGACGCAATGGGTCGGCGCGTCCATGGCCGCGGCGTCGGTGTGGTAGCGGCGACAGGCGTAGCTGTTGCCCGAGACGTCGCCGCGCGCGCCGGCGGGGAAGCTGGCGCAGGCGCGGTTGCAGCTGTCGGCGTTCGGGTACTGCGCCTGGGGACCGAGGCAGTTCGTCATGACTTCGGCGCAGTAGTCGGCGCACAGCGCCTCGTCGACGCCGGTGGTCGAGGTGGTGGTGGGCTCGACGGTGGTCGAGGCGGTGGTGGGCTCGACGGTGGTCGAGGCGGTGGTGGGCTCGACGCTGGTGGCGGCGGAGGAGGTGCTGCCCGCGGTGGTGGACGTGCTGTCGCCGCCGGTGCCGGTGCTCTCGTCCGCCGGCTCCGACGTGCAGGCGACGAGCGCGAGCGCGGCGACGAGCGCGGTTCCGGCCTTCCTCATGGCGCTCCGAGTCTGCGGCCCGCGCGATCGCCTTGTCAACCGCGGGCCGTGGGGCCGGAGAGCCGCAGCGGTGCAGCGAGGGGCCTGTCTGGAAGGACAGGTGAGTTACGGATGCGAACGCGGGGCCGCGCCGCGGCGCGTGGGCGCGCGTCAGCGCAGGCAGACGTGCCGATCTCCCCGGCGGTGGCAAGCCCGGGCGAGGCCCTCGCGCGCGCAGGGCGGGAGCGAGAAGTCCTCGTAGCGCTGCAGCTCGGGGCCGCCGCAGGGCGAACGCCTGCTGCTCGCGCCGCGTCTGCTCGTGGGCGCGGTAACGCTGCTCGGCGAGCTCGCGGGCGACGCTGCGACCGAGGATGACGGCGCAGTCGTCGGCGACGTCTCACTCGACGGGGGCGCTGCCGCCAGTGCAACCTGTTCCTTCGACCAGCCGGCCGGGTTCGGCGTAACCTGTCCCTTCGGCCAGGAAATGAGCGTCGTCACGACCTGGCCCTTCGACCAGCCGACCGGAGCGCGGTCGGAGGCGGGGGAACGGTCAGCCCGGCGGACGGTCGCCGCCGGCGACGTCGGGCGCGCCGTCCATCGTCGGCCGCGGTTCGCCGTCGACGTCGGTCCGCGGGTCGCCCTGCTTCCAGCGGGCGGCCCCGGCGAGCGCGCCGCCGTTGCCCGCGACGTGCAGGTCGCCGCCGCCCCAGTTGTTGAAGAGGAGATGGACGGTCCCGGGGTCGACGAAGGCCGTGTTGGTGTCGGGGTTCTCCAGCGTCGCCGCGCTGACGACCGAGTCCGCGAGGTCGAGCGCGGTGGCGGCACACGCGAAGGTGTCGTCGACCCCGTGGCTCAGGAGCGCCGAGTTGCGGGCGTTCACGATGGCGGTGCCGTCGAGGCAGGCGAACAGGCCGACCGCGTGCTGGGTGACGTCGCCGAGCGTGGTGTAGAGCAGATGCGCGGCGCTGGCGTTGCCGACCTCGAGCGCGGCGCCCATGTTGTAGTGGGCGACGAGGGTGTTCTCCAGCCGCAGGTCGGTGCCCTCGTCGACGGTGATGGCCTGGAGGTTGAGCGCGAGCTGGCCGCGGCGGACGACGACCCGGCAGTCGGACGCCGAGATCGCGCGCCCGCCGTAGGCGACGATCTCGACGTCGTCGAGCCACAGCCGGGCCGACGACTTGCAACGCACCGCGGCGCTGCCCTGACCGCCCTCGATGCGGATCTGCGAGACGTAGAGCTCGCTGTCGATGGCGAGGTCCTGCATCGCCACGCCGAGGTGGACGGCGGGCTCGGCCTCGACGGTGATCTTGACCAACTCGTTGCCGAGGAGGGCGACCCTGCGCCCGCCCTGCGCGAGGTGGAGGCCGGTCGCATAGGTCCCGGGGTTGAGGTGGACGACGACGTGGGTGGCGTCCTGGTGCTGGCTCATCGCCTGGCTGATCGAGCAGCACGGCTGATCGAAGGTGCACGGCTGATCGGCGCAGGTGAGCTGCGGGTCGATGTAGACGTTGCTGGTGCTGTCGCGCGGGAAGCACAGGCCGTCGTCGAGCTCGCAGGCGGTCTCGGGGCAGTCGGCGTGCTCGCGGCAGGGGCGGCAGACGTGGTCGACCGGGTCGCACGCCTGGCCGTCGCAGTCGGCGCTGTCGATGCACTCGACGCACGTGCCGTCGAGGCACTGCAGGCCGGGCTCGCAGTCGTCCTGGCTGTCGCAGGGGCACACGTCGAGGGTGCAGGGCTCGCCGGTGGTGACGCCGGTCGAGGCGTCGCCGGTGACGGCGGTGGCGGTGCCCTCGTCGCCGGTGGTCGATCCGCTGCTGGTCGGCTCGACGCTGGTGGCCGGGCCCTCGCTGTCGAGCGTGGTCACGGGCTCGCCGGTGGTGGTCGGGCCGTCGCTGCCGCTGGTGCCGGTGGTCGGGTCGCTGCCCGCGGGGTTGAAGCAGCCGGCGGCGAGGAGGAGGGCTGACGCGAGGGACAGGGGGGATGTCTTCACGGTCATGCTCTTTGGGTCATGCTCTTCGGGTCATGGTCGTGAGTTCATGGACCGACGGGCAGGTGGGCGCCGGCCGCGTCCTCGGCCTCGGGCCGGCCCGGGCGGGCCAGGCCGGCGATGTCGGTCCGCGGGTCGCCGGCCTGCCAGCGGGCGGCGGTGGCCGGCAGGCTGCCCGCCAGCGGGCGCAGGTCGTGCTCGGCCCAGCCGGCGAATTGCCCGGCGACGGCGCCGGGCTCGACGGGGACGACGCCGGGGCCGGTGGCAAGCTCGCTCTCGCTGGTGACGCTGGTGCCGACCTGCAGCGTGGCCTTGCAGTCGACCTGGGCGCCGACCTGGTCGGAGACGACGACGGAGTTGCGGATCTGGACGCTGCTGCCGGGGTTGCACAGCAGGAGGCCGATGTTCACCGGGTCCTGCAGGGCGATCGTGGTGTAGTCGAGGGCGAGGGTGCCGCCGCTCAGGACCAGCAGGCTGGGGCCGGTGCCGACGCCGCTGACGACGCCGTTCTCGACGGTGAGCACGCCGTCGTCGCCGACGTTGAAGCCGCTGGCGACCTCGACGAAGCGCGAGCGGCGGACGTGGGCGCGACAGGCGTTGGCGTAGAGGCCGTTGCCGAAGAAGTCGGCGACGACGAGGTCGTCGAGCCAGGCCTGGGCGGCGTTGTGACATTGGACGGCGACCTCGCCCAGGCCGCTGAACGCGAGCCGCGAGAGGTACAGCTCGGCGTCGATGACGGCGGGCGCTGCGGGGTCGCCGACCAGCACGATCGGCTCGCCGGCGGCGCCGGCGGCGAAGCGGGCCCCGGGCGCGCCGAGCACGGCCACGCGCTTGGGCACGGAGAGTCGGATCGGTTCGAGGTAGGTGCCGCCGGCGACGTGGACGACGTGGAAGGTCTCGGGGGCGTCGGCGAGGAGGGCGAAGGCGTCGGCGACCTCGCAGCACGGCTCGGCGTCGCTGCAGGCGAGGCTGCAACCGTTGGCGGCGCTGTCGACGTACCAGTGCCGGGCGTCGCCCGGGAAGCACGTGCCGCCGTCGAGCCGGCAGGCGGTCTCGGGGCAGTCGGCGTGCTCGCGGCAGGCGAAGCAGGTGTGCGTCTCGGGGTCGCAGGCGAGACCGCCGGGGCAGTCGGCGGAGCTGCTGCACTCGACGCACTGCTCGAGCTCGGGGTGGCAGACGCCGACGGGACAGTCGGTGCCCACGAGGCAACCGACGCACCGGCCGCTGTCGTCGCACCGTGGACGCGCGGGGTCGACCTGCTGACAGCTCGAGCCGGCCTCGACGAGGCCGAGGCAGTCGAGGCACTCGCCGTTGGGCGCGCAGTAGGTACCCTCCGGGCACACGCCGCACTCGCCCCCGGTGGTCGGCGAGGTGGCGGTGACCGTCGGCGCGTCGGTGACGGCGGTGGTCTCGCCGGTGAAGCCCTGGGCGGCGGCGAGCGTGGGGTCGAGGTCGCCGGTGCTGGTCGGCTCACTCGTGGTCGCGCTCGTCCCCTCCGGCGAGAAGCAAGCGAGCGGCAGGCTCGAGGCGACGAGGACGCCGGGGAGGACGAGAGCGCGCGAATACGCGGGCATGACAGCGCCTTGTCGCTGGTCGTGGCAGGGCGAGCTCAGAGGTCGATCTTGAGGCCGAGCTTGAGCTGGGGCGCGAACTTGGTCGCCTTGACGGCGTCGGCGAGGCACTTGCCGAGCGCGTCCTGCTGCGAGGGCACGGCGCGGGTGACCGAGCCGTCGCTGCCGGTGGCGTAGTCGACGGTGATCTTGGGGCCCTTCACGGCCTTGTGGGTCTTGCGGCAGCCGTCGGCGGCGCGCCGCAGCTTGGCCATCGGATCTTGCGGCTTGTCGCCGGTCTTGTCGCCGGTCTTGACGACCGGGTTCTTCTTGCCCTTGGAATCCTCGACCTTGGGCTCGCCGGCTGTGTCCGAAGGGACAGGTTCGCCGGTGGCGCCCGGGCTGTCCGTCGGGACAGGCTCGACCCTGGGCTGCGCCGGCGGGTCGGGCGGCTTGACCGGCGGGGTGGGCGGCTGGACCGGCTGAACCGGCGCTGCCTTGGCCGGCGGCGGGGCGGCGACCGGCACGCCCGCATCGGCCGGCGGGTCGTCGCCGCCGCTGAACACGAACGCGAGCAGCAGCACCAGCGCGGCGGCGCCGGCGAGGACCGGCACGAGCAGCTTGTTGCGCCCGGCCGGGCGAGCCGCGTCGCCGGCGTCGAGGTGGATCTCGACCGTGGAGGCCGGCGGGCGGGGGTTGTCGAGGTTGGTGCGGGTGTCGACGCGCGGCAGGCCCGTGGCCGGGGTGGAGCCGGCGAGCACGGTCTTCGCCGCGGGGGTCGAGGCCGCCGGCGCGCCGGAGGCCGAGGCGGTGAGCGTGGAGTCGGGGCCGAAGTGATTGGGCGCCGAGTCGTGGAGGCCGCCGCTCACCGGGGCGGCGATCGGCAGCGGGCCGGTGCTCGGGCGCGGGCCGGCGCTGTGGGCCGCGAGCAGGTCGTGGAGGAAGCCCTCGATCTCCTCCATCGTCTGCGGGCGCGCGTCGCGGTCCTTGGCCAGCATGCGCTGGATGAAGGCGTCGAGCTCGGCCGGCACCCCGGACTCGGGGTTGACGGCGCGGATGGTCGGCGGCGGCACGTTGCAGTGCTGCATCGCCACCTGGATCGGCTCGCCGATGAACGGCATGCGCCCGGCCAGCGCCTCGAAGAACAGCACGCCGAGCGAGTAGATGTCGGTGCGCGAGTCGAGGGCCTGCGCCAGGATCTGCTCCGGCGACATGTAGAACGGGGTGCCGAGCGCGGCGCCCGTGCTCGTCAGCGCGGCGTGGTTGGCGGTCTTGGCGATGCCGAAGTCGAGCAGCTTGACCTGCTCGCCGCCGCCGCGCTTGGCGGTGAGGAACACGTTCGACGGCTTGAGGTCGCGGTGGATCATGCCGGCCGCGTGGACGGCACTCATCGCGCTGGCGACCTGCTCCATCCAGATCGTGACCTGCTGCCAGCTGAGCGGCTTGCGGCCCCGCTCGAGCAGTCGCGTCTCGAGGTCCTTGCCGACCAGCAGCTCCATGGCGAAGAACACCACGCCGGAGTTCACGTCCTCGCCGAGGTGGTAGATGTTGACGACGTGCTCGTGGTGGATCTGCGCGATCGCCTGGGCCTCGCGCAGGAAGCGTTCGACGCAGTCCTTGTCCTCGGTCAGCTCGGGCAGCAGGACCTTGAGCGCGCAGCGGCGACGCAGGCGCAGCTCGTCGGCCACGTAGACGCGGCCCATGCCGCCTTCGCCGAGCAGACGCTCGACCTGGAAGCGTCCTTCGAGCACGGTTCCGACGAGCGCGTCCTGCTGGGCCTCGAGTGGCATGCCTGGTCTCGCTTACCTACACCAGCCGCCGCCGTTCTGCACGCGAGAACGGAGTCCGTTCTGGAGCGACGCCGTGGACGGGCGCACGTGCGCCGGGCGGGCGGATCTGCGCTGAAACGGCGTCTGGCTCGACGTTGGCGGCGAAACGTCGACGGGCTGGGGTGTGCTCGCGGCGATCGGACACGAGTGGCGCAGGTGTCCGGGATCCTCCCCCGGCCGCGGGCCGTGATGTGGGTCCTGGACGCCGCCGTGGGCCCGCTGCTCGTCGCGGGCGACCGGCACGCGGGGAGCCGGTGGCCGAGGCCGTGCGCCGATTTCGGGGCCCTCGACCTCAGGCTCGTCGCGCGAGTCGGCGAGGCGACGGGACCCTGCGAGGTGACAGGCCAGGGTCGAGGCGCGCTGTGACGGGCCGCGTCCGCGGCGGGCCGACGTCGTGCAGCGCGACGACGGCGTCGCCGAGCGCCGCGAGCAGGCGGCTGCGAGCCGAACGACGGCGCGGCGGGCCGGTCGTCGACGCGACCGAAACGGCGGCGCCGCGAGCCCGTCGCGGCCCGCATGGGCTGCGGACGGCGAGTGCTTTGCGCCTTCATGTCCCGGCCGTGAGAGGGTCGAGCGGCGCGCCGGCGGCGCGGAACAGCGCGACGCTCGGCGGGCGCAGGTGTTGTACACTCGCGCCGGTTTTTCCCCGGATGTCGCGCCGACTCGCCCGCAACCCGTCGCTCGCCCTCGTCGAGGTCGGCGGCGCCTGTGCGGGCCCGGCCGGGCCGCCCCCCTCGGCCCTGCCCATCGCCGGTGCCTCTCGCCCCGGGGCGCCCGGCTGACCGCGGCGGCGCGGCGCACCGGTTCGTTCCGCCATGTCCTTTCGGACACTCCCCCCACACGACATGAAGCACGCCACGCGTCCCTCTCGGGTCCTGTCTCTCCTCACCGCGCTCGCGTTGCTGGCGCCGCCGCCGGCGCTGGCGGCCCCGGCCCAGGACGCCAAGGCGCTGGCGGCGTTCGAGGCCGGGTTCACCGAGGGGCAGGCGAAGTTCGACCGCGGCGAGCACCTGGAGGCGGCGCGCACGTGGATCGAGGCGGCGGCCAACCTCAAGGAGACGACGGCCAACCGGGACAACCGCGCGGCGGTCTACGAGTACGTGGTCGACGCGTTCACGCGCGGGCTGCAGGGCGAGAAGCGGCCGGAGGCGCTGCGGGAGGCGGCCCAGGCGCTCGACGCCTACTGCGAGGGCTTCACCCGCGCGTACGGGACCGAGACGCCGCTGAGCCCCAAGATCGTGGCGGCGCGCGACGAATTCAAGCAGCGGCTGGCCGAGGCCGAAGCGGCGACCGCGGCGGAGAAGCCGCCGGTCGAGGACAAGGTCGAGGGGCCGGAAGAGCTGCCGCCGCCGCCGTCCGACGACCTGCCGGAGCCGAAGCCGTGGAAGGGGCTGGCGATCGGCGGCGGGGTGATGCTCGGGCTCGGGGTCGGCGCGGCGGTCGTGGCCGGGGTCGGCGCGGCGCGCGTCAGCTCGCTCGAGAAGCAGGTCGACGACCCCGCGAACATGTGCGTGCTGGCGATGCCGTCGCCGTCGTGCCAGGACCTGCTCGACCGCGGCAAGTCGGCCCAGTCGATGGCCATCGCCGGCGCGGTGCTGGCCCCGCTGCTGGTCGGCGCCGGCGTGGGCCTGCTGGTCGTCGGGCTCAAGCGCCGCTCGTCGCCGAAGACCGCGTTCGCGCCGGCGCTGGGGCCCGGGTTCGCCGGGCTCAGCCTGCGCGGCTCGTTCTGAGCGCGAACGGGGCTGAGGCGGGGAGCGGCGTGGGCCCTCGACCGGGGGCGGAAGGCGGTGGAGCGTGGGGCATGTGCCCGAGGGCCTGTCCTCGGCGACATGCCGCATGAGACATGCCGTCGAGGGCATGTCCGCAGGAGCGAGCGAGGGAGGGTTTCAGTCTAAGCGCGGGACGCAGGGGTCTCGCCGGCCGTGCGCGGCCGCGCTCCGCTGACGCCGCGCAGTCAACCCGTCGGCGGGCGCGTGCCGCCGCGTCGCCGGTCGAGCGCTCGCCCCGCGGCGGCGGGCCCTCGCCGTGGGACGAGCCCGTGAGGGGCGGTGGCGCGAGGCGCGAGGCGCGGGGCGAGGGCGTCGGTCCGCGCGGGCCGACGTCGGCGGCCGCGGGGCGATGCCGAGGTCCGGTGGCGCACGGTCGGGGCGCGGGACTGCGAGAGCGCGCCCCCAGGTCGGCCATCGCGCGCCGTCCGCGGCGGTGCGCGAGGGACGGACGGGGCGCCGCCCGCGGTCGCGCTGACGACGGGCGCTGCCGCCTTCGAGGGTCATGTCCGTGGCGACATGTCTTGAGCGACATGTTCTTTCGGGCATGTCGTGGGCGACATGCCCGAAAGCGAATGCCCACTCACTCGCCGCCGAGGCAGACGCCGTCGCGGCGGGGGTCGCCGGCGCCCGACAGGCGGCCGTCCGGGGCGCGGTGGACGGTGTGGACGCCGCCGAAGAACATGTTGAGCCCGGGCCAGGCGGTGGTGCGGGCGAACAGGCCGGCGAGGGTCTCGGCGGCGGCGGGGGTGAGGCCGGCCTCGAAGCTGACGTGGTCGTCCTCGACGTGGACGCGCGGGGCGGCGATCGCCTCGGCCAGCGGCAGGCCGAAGTCGAGGACGTTGGAGACGACCTGGAGGACGGCGGTGCGGATCCGCTTCGAGCCGCCGCTGCCGCACACCAGCAAGCTGCCGTCGTCGCCGACGATCGCCGTCGGCGACATCATCGACGCCAGCCGCTGGTCGAGCGGCCACGCGTGCGGGCCGGGCGGGTTGACGTCGTCCTCGCCGAGCATGTTGTTGAGCATCATGCCGGTGCCGGGGACGATCTCGCCGCAGCCCTCGCCGTTGCTGACGGTGGCCGAGGCGGCGTTGCCGGCGGCGTCGATGACGCTGACGTGGGTGGTGCCGCGGCTGCGCAGCGGGCCGGCCAGCGCGGCGGCGTGGGCGGCCAGCAGGTCGCCGCCGAGCCAGGCCGCCTCGACGCCCTCGCGCGGGGGCCGGCGGCCGCGCGCGCGCGCACCGTCTCGGCCTGGGCGCGGGCCAGCAGGGCCACGTGCTCGGCTGTCTGAAAGCCCATGCCCTTCAGGTCATGTCCGGAGAGCAAGGCGAGGGCGAAGGCGATCATCAGGCCGCCGGCCGCCGGCGGCGGGTTGGTGAGCAGGGCGGCGTCGCGGTAGCGCAGGCGCAGCGGGGCGCGGGCCTGCACGCGGTAGGCGGCGAGGTCGTCGGCGGTGATGTGGCCGCCGGCCTCGCGGCTCTGGCGGACGATCGCGGCGGCGACGTCGCCGCGGTAGAACAGGTCCTCGCCCTCGCGCGCGAGCTGCTCGAGCATGTCCCCGAGGACAGGATTGACGAGGCGCCCGCCGGCCTTGACCGGCGCCGGCGCGCCGTCCAGCGTGGCCGTCGGGTCGCCGAAGATCGCGCGCGCGGCCGGCCGCTCGAGGTAGATCGGCGCGACCAGCGTCATGAGGTAGGCCATGAACGGCGACACGGCGATGCCGTCGCGGGCGGCCTGCACCGCCGGAGCGGCGATGACGGGCATCGGCAGGCGCGCGAGCTCGCGGTGGACCGCGAACATGCCGGCGACCAGGCCCGGCGTGGCGGCGCAGCCGACTCCGACGTGGAAGGCCTGCTGCGCGGTGCCCCAGTCGGTGATCACCTCGCGCGCGCACGCCTCGGCCTGCGGCCGACGCACGCGCGGGGTGTGGACGAAGGCGTCGTAGAGCCGCGGCTCGCGGCCGGTCGGCAGCGCGAGGATGAAGCCGCCGCCGCCCGGCGAGGCGAGCACCGGCTCGGCGACACACGCGGCCAGGAGCGCGGCGAGCACGGCGTCGAACGCGTTGCCGCCGGCCGCGAGCGCGTGCATGGCGGCCGCGGCGGTGACGGGGTGACCCGCGGCGACGCAGCCGCGGCGATCGTGATGGAACTCGGGTGGCGTGTCCGGTGTGTATCGTGCGTGAGGGGTCGCGCGCAACGGCGCTTGGCGCGTCGGGGGGCCGCCGGTATCCTCGCGGCCGATGTCGACCCCGCATCCTGCTTCGCCCGAGGCCCGTGATCGTCTGGTGCTGGGAGTCGTCGGCGGCTCGGGGTTGTACGAGATCGAGGGGCTCGAAGAGGTCGAGCAGGTCGCGCTCGAGACGCCCTTCGGACGACCGTCCGACGTCTACACGGTGGGGCTCTTGCCGCGGGCCGGGGGGCTGCCGCCGGTGCGCGCGGTGTTCCTGCCCCGGCACGGGCGCGGGCACGTGCTGCTGCCGTCCGAAATCAACTTCCGCGCCAACGTCCACGGCTTCAAGCAGCTCGGCGTGACCCACCTGCTCAGCGTGTCGGCCGTCGGCTCGCTGCGCGAGGACATCGCGCCCGGCGACGTCGTCATCCCCGATCAGTTCATCGACCGCACCGCCGGCCGCGCCCAGACCTTCTTCGGCGGCGGGCTGGTGGCGCACGTGCAGATGGGCGACCCGGTCGACGCCGGGCTGGCGCGCCGGGTCGCCGGCGCGGCCGAGGCCGAGGGCGCCCGGGTCCACGTCGGCGGCACCTGCATCGTGATGGAGGGCCCGGCCTTCTCGACCCGCGCCGAGTCCAACCTGTACCGCTCGTGGGGCGCGCACGTGATCGGCATGACGGCGCTGCCCGAGGCGAAGCTCGCCCGCGAGGCCGAGATCGCCTACGCCCTGGTCGCGCTGGCCACCGACTACGACTGCTGGCACCAGAGCGAGGTCGAGGTCAGCGTCGAGGCCGTGATCGCGGTGCTGAGGGCCAACGTGGCGCTGTCGCGCCGGCTGATCGCCCGCGTCGCCGCCGGGCTGCCCGTGTCGACCGCGGAGCTGCCGTACCCGCGCGCGCTGCAGCACGCGCTCATCACCGATCCCGCGCGGATCCCGGCCGAGACGCGGAGGCGCCTCGACCTGATCGCGGGGCACCTGCTGCGGGCGCCCGAGTGAGATGTCCCTCCGGACATGCGCCATCGCGCATGTCCCTTGATGCCTGGCCTAGCAGGCATGTCTGAACGAACAGCAACGAAGAGAGAGCCATGACCGTGCACAAGCCCCACCTCGTCGTCGTCGGCAGCGTCGCCATCGACTGGATCATCACGCCCCGCGCCGAGCGGCCCGAGAGCGTCGGCGGATCGGCGACCTTCTTCGCGATGGCGGCGTCGTACCTGTCGCAGGTGCGGCTGGTCGGCGTGGTCGGGCGCGACTTCCCCGACTACGCGGTGGCCGACCTCAAGGCGGCAGGCGTCGACGTGTCGGGCCTCGAGGTCGTGCAGGACGGGCTGACCTTCCGCTGGAAGGGCCAGTACCACGAGAACATGAACGACCGGACCACGCTCGAGACCCACCTCAACGTGTTCGAGAAGTTCCAGCCGCGCCTGCCGGCCGAGTTCCGCGGCAGCGAGTACCTGTTCCTGGCCAACATCCAGCCGCGCCTGCAGAGCGACGTGTTCGCGCAGATGCAGCGGCCCCGCCTGGTCGGCCTCGACACGATGAACCTGTGGATCTCGATCGCCAACGACGACCTCAAGGCGGTGCTCAAGAACGTCGACGTGCTGACGCTCAACGACGAGGAGGCCCGCCAGCTCAGCGGCGAGCACAACATCGTCAAGGCGGCCCGCGCGGTCCGAGCCCTCGGCCCCCGCAACTTGGTGATCAAGCGCGGCGAGTACGGGGCGCTGCTGTTCGACGCCGATGGCGAGGTGTTCTCGGCGCCGGCGCTGCCGCTCGAAGAGGTGGTCGACCCGACGGGCGCAGGCGACAGCTTCGCGGGCGGCTTCATGGGCTATCTCGCCCGCCCGGGGGTGGAGCCCAGCGGGGCTTCGCTGCGCACGGCGATGATCTACGGGTCGGTGATGGCTTCGTTCTGCGTGGAAGGGTTCTCGTACGACCGGCTGAAGGGGCTCGATGCGGCGACGATCCAGAAGCGCTTCGAGACGTTCGCTTCGCTGACGAACTTCGCGCGGGCCAGCTTGACCTGAGCGTCGGGGAGCGCGAGCTGTCCGATCGGACAGCTCGCGGGCTTGCGCCGGCTCCCGGGTCGATGCGCTGCGGGCAGGTGGGCTGCGCCGAAGCGCGGCACCGGGACCATGGGCAGCGTCGCTGATTCGAGCCTCGCCGCCGGGGCGCCCGAGCGCCGCGAGCGTGCTTCAGGGTCTCATCATCATCGAGTCCGGACCCGGGGCTTCGACGATCGTCTCCACGCCGAGGGACGAGGCCAACGCCCGCTCGAGCGCCGCCTTGTTCATCGGCGCTCCCCCCGGCATATCGAGCGCCAGCCCGCGGATCCCGTTCTCCCACTCGAATGTCTCGAGGCGGGCCTCGGTCAGGTCGTCCTTCTTCGCGGCGTGGAACGTCCGCCAGGTCTCACCCGGGAGCCGCACGCATCCTTCCACGATCGTGCTGTCGTCGGACACCACGACGTCGTACGAGATCTCCGCGCGTTCGCCGAAGAAGAACGAGGGCTCGACGCCGCCGTCGAGCGCGGCGAGGTGCCGTTCGATCACCGTGCGGTACCTGTGCCGCGCCGGCAGGTACACGATGTACTTCCAGCGCTGCGTCTCGGCCACGGCCACGTGGTCCTGCATCGGCTCTCGCCAGAAGACGACGCCTTCCAGGCCGTTCACGTCGGCCTGCCACGGCGCGTCGGTGACGACCTTGACCCGCGCGTGGACGGCGAACGCCGGCGGACCGGGCTCGGGAGGCGGGCCCTGGCCCGGCTTCGCGGCAGGCTCGCACAGCATCGGATCGAGCTGGACGAGCGGGGTGCCGACGGGTTTGCGCTGCGCCGCGAGCTCGGCGATGAACGCCTCGATCTCGGCCTCGAAGGGCAGCGGCGGCGCGCTGGCCGGGTCGAAGCGCGGCAGTTCGGGCGGCGCCAGGCCGAGCGCGGCGAGCACGTCGGTACACACGCGCAGGTCGTCGGCCCAGGCGAACGGCGGGCCGTCGGCCCAGGCCTCGCGATGACCGGCGAGCGCCAGCGAGGCGGCGAGGTCGCGCTCGCCGAGCGCGAGGTGGGCCGCCGCGAGGACGCCGGCGACGCGGCGATTGTCGTGACGCGTCGCGGCGGCGCGGGCGAGGGCGAGCGCCCGGCGAGCCTCGGCGTGGCGGTCGAGGTTGGCGAGGCAGACCGCGCGCCAGGCGTGAGCGCGCGAGCCGTCGGAGCCCATCCGGCGCGCCAGCTGCACCGCCTCGGTCATGTGTCTCAGGGCCCCGGCGAACCTGCCGTCGGCCGCCTTGATGCGGCCGTGCAGCAGATTCCAGCGGGTGGCGATGGATGCGTGCCAGCCGATCGTGAGGTAGACCGACGCTTCCTTGAGGAACGGCGCCGGGTCCTGGCCGCGTCCGAAGGCGATGGCGGCGCGACAGAGGTCGAGTTCGATGGTGTCGTGCTCCTTGCCGAGGGCCGCCATGTCGGCCTCGGCCTCGTCCCAGCGGCCGAGGTCGGTCGCCAGCACGGCGCGGAGCTGGAACGGGCCGACCTGCTGCTTGCCATGGGCGAGCATCAGTCGGTGGACGAGGGCACACGTGCGCATCGCCGCGTGGGTGCGGTTGGCGGCCGCGAGCGACTTACTCCGGTCGCCGAGGCTGATCTGCAGACTGACGGGGCGGCGGCGCTCGAGGTTGAGCCGGACCGCCACCTCGCGCAACGCCGCGGCCTCGGGCTCGCGCCCGACCTGCGCGAGCGCGTGCGAGAGGTCGGAGATCCGCCGGCTCCGGGCCGTAGGGTCGTCGAGCGCCGGGGGCTCGCGCAGGCCGTCCGGGAACAGCGGTGTCAGGAGCTCGACCATCACCGGATAGGCCGAGAGGCGCTCCCTGAGCCATTCCTGCAGGCGCGACTCGAAGACCTCCGACGCCTCGTCGAGCTCGCCGACGCCGACGTGCGCGCGGTAGAGCTCGATCGATCGCCGCAGGTCGGCGATGCAGGTGATGTCGTCGCCCTCCCGGGGGGTGCGGACGAAGTGGCGCCGGATCGCGGCGCACTCGGCGGCGCGGTCGTCGTCGCGGTCGAGGCGCTCGAGCGCGTGGGCGCGGACGAGCGGATGGAGGTCGTAGCGGTTGCTGCTGCGGTCCCACGCCAGGAAGCCGCGGGTCTCGAGCAGGCACAGGTCGGCGTGGATGCCGGCGAAGTGGGCGCGGGTCCCGGGCTGGCGGGCGTACGCGTCCGCGAGCGCGCGATAGATGTCCCACTCGTGGCAGCGGGCGCGCAGCTTGTCGCGTCGATCCAGCAGCTCGCGCCGGGTCTCGAGGTCAGTCTCGGCGGCGAGCTTGTCCTCGACCTCGCGCAGCCGGGCGCGCGGCGGGGGCGGCGGACGGCGCAGGCCGAGCGGCGGGCTGACGAACCCGAGCAAGTCGTCGTGCTCGGCCGCGAATTGCAGCGGGGCGAGCCGCGACAGCAAGTCCTCGGCGCGCGCCGGCAAGACGTCGAAGGCGGCCTCGAGGATGTTCTTGCGCAGCTCGGCCGGCTCCGGGTCGTCGTCGAGGATGTCGTCGAGCAACGCGGGGTCTTCCTGCATGCAGCCCGCGAGCAGGCGCCACAGCAGGGCGTGGTGGTCGAGCGTCGCCATGGCCCGGGTCGCGCGCTCGACCCATGGGGCGTCCGGATCGAGGCCGAGCGCGCGCAGCAGGGCGGGGAGCTCGGCGGGATCGAGGCCGTCGAGCGCGCGCAGCTCGAAGCCGGGCGCGAGGCCCTCGCCGTCGCGCAGGTCGGTCGGGAAGACCCGCGAGGTCGCCAGCAGCCGCGACGGGCCTGCTTGCGCCAGCGCGCGCAGGAACAAGCCGTCGCGCGGGTCCTTGAACGAGTGGGGGTCGAATTCCTCGTCGGCGACGTCGCCGTCGAGGCGCGTCGCACCGATCCGGTGATGCGCGACCAGGGCTCGCTCGAGGCCGTCGACGACGATCAGGAACGGTCGCGCCCGCACGGCCGCGAGCACCTCGCGCGCGAGCGCCTTGCGGTCGCCGTGAAACGTCTCCGTGGGCGACTCCCCGGCGGTGTAGGCCGCGAGGCGACGGATCAGGTCGTCGAAGACGGCGCCGTGCTCGTAGAAGCTGAACCACAGGCAGCCGGCCCACCGCGGCCCGTCGGCGAGCCGCCGCTCGAGCCACGCCCACGCCACCGCGCTCTTGCCGACCCCGCCGGGCGCGACGACCACCCGTGCCGGCTGCCCCCGCGCGAGCCAGGCGTCGAGCTCCGCGAGGTCGGCGGCGCGGCCGGTGAAGGCGTTGGACTTGAAGTACGGATGCACGAGGTGCGGGGCGGGCGGGGCGGGCGTGGTGTACGGGAGCTCGAAGCTGCCGACGTCCTTGACCGGCTTATCGTCCAGGTCGGCGTCGTCGAAGCTCGCCTCGGGCGGCAGGGCGAGCAGGCGCAGCTCGGCGTAGGCGGCGGGGCCGAGCTCCGCGAGCGGGCCGTCCGGGAGCCTCAGGTCGGCCGGACCTGGATCGCCGCCGACGCGGACCACGAGCGCGGCCTCGGGAGATTCTGTCCCAGAGGACATGTCCCAGGGGACAAAGCCGGCGCGCCAGACGGCGTCGACGACGGCGGCCCGCGCGGGCTCGGCAGCGTGGACGACGACGCGGCGGGGGGGCCTCACGACGCGGCGGGGGGGCCTCATGGTCGCGGATGATCGTCGATGCATGGGACGTCCACAAGCGCGTGCAGCAGCGCGCCGATCGGCGCCGACGCTGACCTCGTGCTCGTGCGGGACGACGGCGACCTGATGGCGCCTCGGGCATGACCTGCATCGTCCACGCGCCGCTGTCGAGGCCTTGGAGGCGCGGCCTGGTCCGCGACGCTCGAGTCCGAGCACGAGCGGCACGGCGCCTGGCCCGAGAGACAGCTTGGTCAGGACCGTCGCCGGCTGCTCGGAGCCCGGAGCGCGGCGACCACCAGGGCGCGGAAGTACTGCGCGCCGGGGTCGGCGTCGGTGCGGGCGTGCCAGTGCAGGGCGAGCGGGAAGTCGACGATCTCGAGCGGGGCGGCGACCGTGCGCAGCGGGAGGCGGCGGCTGACCTCGGCGGCGAAGCGGCGGGGGAGGCCGGTCATCCAGTCGGTGCGGGAGACGGCGACGGCGGCGGCCATGAAGTGCGGGACGGTCAGGACGACGCGGCGGCGGAGGCCGGCGCGGGCGAGGTTGTCGCGCGCGACCCGCTGGCCGTGGCCGCCCTCGCCGACGATCTGCACGTCGACGTAGGGGGTGGCCTCGAAGGCGGCGCGGTCGAGGCGGCGGCCGACCTTGCGGTTGTCGCGACGGACGACGAGGACGCCCTGTTCGCTGTAGAGCGGGGTCTGGTGCAGGCCGGGGGCGGTGACGGCGGCGGGGGCGAGGGCGACGTCGACGAGGCCGGCGGCGAGGCCGTCGCTGGCGATCAGCCGCTCGATGGTGACGACCTGCAAGGAGGCGCGCGGGAGCTGCCGCTCGAAGCGGGCGACGATCCGCGGCAGGTCGGAGACCTCCTGGTTGTCGGTGAGGGCGATCGTAAAGCGACGAGTGGTGGTGGCGGGGTCGAATTCGCGGCCGGAGGCGAGGGCGGCCCGCAGCTCCTGCAGGCCGGCTGCGACCCGCGGGGCGAGCTGGAGGGCGACGGGCGTCGGCGCGAGGCCGCGGCCGCGGCGGACCACCAGCGGGTCGCCGACGATGTCGCGCAGGCGCGCCAGCGCGTTCGAGACCGCCGACTGGGTGACGTGCAGGCGTCGGGCCGCCGCGGTGGCGCTGCCCTCGGCGAGCACGGCGTCGAGGACGAGGAAGAGGTTGAGGTCGATCGCTGCGAGATCCACGACTATCACCGGTGATGATGGATATGATGAAGAAGTATCACTGGTCGTCATCCGCGACCATGGCTATTCCGCCGGCATGGCAACCGACGAGGCGGAGATCCGGGAGCACTTGCGGGCGACCTTCGAGGCGTGGAGCCGCGGCGACGCGCGGGCCTTCGCGGCCCTGTTCGCGCCCGAGGTCGATTACGTGATGTTCGACGGCTCGCTCGCGCGCGGGCGGGCGGAGGTCGAGCGGGGCCACGCGGAGCTGTTCGCGACGGTGCTGCGCGGCACCTGTCTGCGTGGGGAGGTCACCGACGTGCGCCGGATCGCGGAGGGCGTGGCGGTGGCCCACGCGATCGGCGGGGCCGTGTGGCCGTGGCAGCGCGAGATCCCGGCGGACCGGCTGTCGCGGCAGACGTACGTGCTGGTACGCGCCGGCGCGGGATGGACGATTACGGCGTTCCACAACACGCGCGTGCGGCCGCTGCCGCCGCCGGGGTCGCTGGGGTTCAAGCTGTTCGCGTGGTTCGTGCGGCTGCGCCTGCGGCTCCGCGGGGCGATCGGGTGAGGCGAAGCGGAGACGCACGAGCTCACGGAGCGCTCGCGGGCGGGCCGCCCGCGAACCCGGCCGAAGGGCTTCGGCGCAGCACGCGGACGGGCGAGAGGCAGTTTCGAGGCGAGCGTCGCCGAGCGCAGCCAGGAGGCACCGGCGAGGCCAGTGGCTTTCCCCGCCGGGCTACGCCACGGTATTTGCATGGGCGACGCAGGGACAGCGGACCCAGCCAAGTACCGCGCCACCGGATTGCTCTGTCAGAGCGCTGGGTCCGGCATCTACCGCGCGGTCCGAATCGAGGACAACCGGGCGGTCGTCATCAAGACGCTCGACCCGCGGATGCGCCCGGCGCGAGAGCTGGAGCGGCTGCGCGCGGAGTACGAGCTGGGGCGAGCGCTCGATATTCCCGGGACGGTGAAGCCGATCGCGTTGGATACTTATCGCGGTATGCCGGCGCTGGTGCTCGAGCACTTCGACGGGACGTTCCTCGAGCAGCTGCTCACCACGACCCCGTTGCCGATCGAGCGCTTCCTGGCGCTGGCGATCGGCATCGCCGGCGCGGTCGAGGAGCTCCACCGGCGCGACGTGGTCCACAAGGATCTGAAGCCGGACAACATCGTCGTCGACCCGGTCCGCGGCGAGGTCAAGCTGGCCAACCTCGGCGTCGCGTCGCCGCGGCACCGCGAGCCCGGGCTGGCGCCCACGCCCGGGGTCCTCGCAGGATCGCTGCCGTACATGTCGCCGGAGCAGACCGGGCGGATGAACCGCCCGCTCGACTGCCGGACGGACCTCTACTCGCTGGGGGTCACGTTCTATCGGATGCTGACCGGGCGCCTGCCGTTCCGCGCCAGCGATCCGCTCGAGTGGGTCCACTGTCACGTGGCGCGGCCGGTCACGCCGCCGGCGGCGCTGCGGCCGTCGATTCCGGCGGTGATCTCGGCGATCGTGGTGAAGCTGCTGGCGAAGGTGGCGGAGGACCGCTACCAGAGCGCGCGTGGCCTCCGCCGCGATCTCGAGCGGTGCCTGACGGAGTGGCGCGCGCGCGGGCGGGTCGAGTCGTTCCCGCTCGGCGAGGAGGACCTGTCGGAGCGGCCGTGCGCGCCGCAGGAGCTGTACGGCCGCGAGCGCGAGCTGGCGGCGCTCCGCGGGGCGTTCGAGGCGATGGTCGAGACCGGCGCGCCGGGGGTGGTGCGCGTGTCCGGCTATTCGGGGGTGGGCAAGTCGTCGCTGGTCTACAGGCTGCAGCGACCGATCGTGCAGGCGCACGGGTTCTTCCTCGCGGGCAAGTTCGATCAGTACCAGCGCGGGATCCCGTACGCGACGATCTCGCAGGCCTTCCGCGCGCTGGTCCGCGACATCCTCGCGGAGCCGGAGGAGCGCGTCACCGCGTGGCGCGGGCGCCTGACGGCGGCGCTCGGCCTGAACGCGCGGCTCATCGTCGACATCATCCCCGAGCTGGCGCTCGTCCTCGGCGAGCAGCCGCCGGTGCCCGAGCTGTCGGGAGCGGACGCGCAGAGTCGCTTCCACCTGGTGTTCCGCCAGTTCCTCGGGGTGTTCGCGGCCCGGGAGCACCCGGTGGCGCTGTTCCTCGACGACCTGCAATGGGTCGATCCGGCCAGCCTCGCGCTGCTCACTCACCTGGTCACGCACCCCGACATCCATTACTTCCTGTGGATCGGCGCGTATCGGGACAACGAGCTGAGCGCGGAGCACCCGTTGATGACGGCGCTGGCCCGCGTGCGCGAGGCGAACGTCCCGGTCTGCGACGTCGTCCTCAAGCCGCTGTCCGAGGAGCACGTCGCCGCGCTCGTGACGGCGACGTTCGGCGGCCGCGTCCGCGACCCGACCACGCTGGGCCGCCTGATCCACGGCAAGACGGGCGGCAACCCGTTCTTCGCGCTGCAGTTCATCAACATGCTTTACCAGGAGGGGCTCATCGCGCTCGACCTGTCGTCCGGGCTGTGGGCGGGCGATGCCCCGCGGATCCACGCCAAGGCGACGACGAGCAACGTCGCCGAGCTGATGGTGCGGACGCTGCAGCGCCTGTCCTCGCCGGCGCGCGAGGCCCTCAAGCTGGCCGCCTGCCTCGGCGGCGCCACCGAGCTCGGCCTGCTCGCGGCGCTCGCCGACCGGCCGGAAGCGGAGGTGCGGCGCGACCTGTCGGCCGCGGTCCAGGCGGGGCTGGTGCTGCGCGACGGCGACGCCTACAAGTTCGCCCACGACCGCGTGCAGGAGGCGGCGTTCAGCCTGATCCCGGCGGCGGAGCGCGCGGCCGTCCACCTGCGGATCGGGCGGCTGCTGCTGGCCCGCCTGTCGCGCGAGGAGCTCGAGGCGCAGGTGTTCGAGGTCGCCGCCCACTTCGAAGAGGGCGCGTACCTGCTCGAAAGGACAGATGAGAAGGTGCGCGTCGCCGAGCTCCACCTGGCGGCCGGGCGCAAGGCCCAGGCGTCGACCGCCTACGACGCGGCCGTGCGCTACTACGCGGCCGGGAGCGCGCTGCTCGACCCCGAGGCGTGGGCCGAGCAGCATTCGCTGGCCTTCTCGCTGGGGTTCGGGCGGGCCGAATGTGAATACCTGCAGGGGCGGTTCGACGCCGCGGAGTCGCTATTCGCGGCGCTGTTCGACCACGCGCAGACCCGCCGCGAGCGGGCGGAGATCCGCCGGATCGAGGTCGATCTGTTCACCAGCCGGCAAGAGCTCCGCACGGCGGTCGAGCGCGGGATCGAGGGCCTGCGCTGGCTCGGCGTCGAGCTGTCGGCCCACCCCTCGCGCGAGCAGGTGCGTCGCGAGCTGCAGACGATCCGGGACGCGCTCGGAGAGCGGGCGATCGAGGACCTGCTCGAGCTGCCGCGGCTCACCGATCCCGACATGCGCGCGGCGCTCGGGATCCTCGCGGTGCTGTTCGCCCCGGCCCTCAACACCGACCCCGAGCTGCCGTTCTTGTGCTACTGCCGGATGGTCCAGATCAGCCTGCGCCACGGCAACGGCGAGGGCTCCGCGCTCGGCTACGCGTACTTCGGGATGGTGCTCGGGCCGTCGTTCGGCCGCTATCACGAGGGGTATCGCTTCGGCAAGCTCGGGTACGACCTGGCGGAGCGGCTCGGGCTGGTGGCGTACCGCGCCAAGCTGCACTGCATCTTCGGCGACTGCGTCTGCTCCTGGACGCAGCACCTCCGCGGCGCGCTGCGCTACCTCGAGATCGCGTTCCAGGCGGCGCTCCAGACCGGCGACATCACGTTCGCCTGCTACTGCTGCAATCATTACGTGGCCGACCTGCTGGTCCTCGGCGAGCCGCTCGAGCAGGTCGAGCGCGAGACGGAGCGGCGGCTGGAATTCACGCGCAACGCCAACTTCGCCGGGTCGTCGCAGGTGCTGGTGGGGATCCAGCGGCTGGTCCGCAACCTCCAGGGGCGGACGAACAGCCGCGCGAGCTTCAGCGACGAGACGTTCGACGACGAGGCGTTCCAGACGGAGATGGTAGAGACGCCGTGGGCGGTCGTGCGGTGCTGGTACTTCATCATGAAGCTGCAGGCGCTGTTCCTCTGCGGCGATTACGAGGCGGCGCTGGCGGCGGGCGACCAGGCGGCGCCGATCTTGTGGTCCTCGCTCGCGCATGTCCAGGAGCCCGAGTACTGGTATTACTATGCGCTGGCGCTGGCGGCCCATGCGTCGTCCGTGGCGCCGGTGCGCCAGCGGGAGGCGCTCGCGGTGCTGGCCCGCCACGCGGCGAAGCTGGCCGAGTGGGCGGCCGCCTGCCCGGAGAACTTCGGCCACAAGCACGCGCTGGTCTCGGCCGAGATCGCCCGGCTCGAGGGCCGCGAGCGCGACGCCCTGCAATGCTACGACCGCGCGATCAAGGGGGCGCGCGCGCACGGCTTCGTGCAAAATCAGGCGATCGCCGACGAGCTCCTGGCCCGCTTCTACCGCGAACGCGGGCTCGAGATGCTGGCCGAGACGCACCTGCGCGCGGCGCGGGTCGGCTACTCGAAGTGGGGCGCGCACGGCAAGGTCCGGCAGCTCGACGAGCAAGGGTTGCTCCCGGCCGACGCGCCTCCGCACCGCGGCGAGGCGGGCGACACGGTCTCGGCGGAGCACATCGATCTGCTGGCGGTGACCAAGGCGTCGCAGTCGATCTCGAGCGAGATCGTGCAGGAGAAGCTGCTCCGCCGGCTGCTCAGCGTGGTGCTCGAGCAGAGCGGGGCCAACACGGCGCATCTGATCGGGGTGCGGCGCGGCGAGCTGACGCTGGAGGCCAGCGCGACGCTCGACGAGTCGGGGATGCGCGCCGACCTGCGGCGGCGCGGCCCCGAGGAGCTGGCCAGGCTGCTCCCGGCGTCGATCGTGCAGTACGTCCATCGCACGGGGCAGCGCGTGCTCCTCGACGACGCGCGGGCCGACCCGGGTCGGTTCGGCCTCGACGACTACGTCGCGCTGGTGCGGCCGCGCTCGCTGCTGTGCTTCCCGATCCGCCGCCGCGGCGCGGTGACGGACGTCCTCTACCTCGAGAACAGCCTGGTCCCGAGCGCGTTCCGCAGCGAACACCTGACGGTGCTCGAGCTGCTGGCGGCGCAGGCGGCCATCTCGCTCGAGAACGCGACGCTGCTGGCCCAGGAGCAGGCGGCGCGGCAGGCGGCCGAGGCGGACCACCGGCGCGCGGCGTTCCTCGGCGACGCGAGCAAGCTGCTCGGCGAGTCGCTCGACTTCGAGGAGGTGCTGCACCGCCTGACCGACCTCTGCGTGAGCTCGTTCGCCGACTGGTGCGCGATCGACGTCGTCGAGGACGGGGAGATCCGCCGCCTCACGTCGGTGCCGTCCGACCCGGCCCGGGCGGCTGCGCTCGAGGAGATGCGGTCTCGCTATCCGCCGCGCCTCGATTCACCGCACCCGTCGTCGATGGTGATTCGCACCGGCGCGCCGCTCCGCCTCGCGATGACCGAGGAGGACCGGGTGCGCTACTGCGTCGACGAGGGCCACGTCCGGCTGTTGCGGGAGGTCGGGGTCACGTCCGCGATCGTGGCGCCGCTGTCGTCGGGTCCGCAGATCATCGGCGCCATCACGCTCGGGTCGGCGCGGCCGGGCTTCGCCTACGCGGCCGCCGACCTCGACCTGCTGGTGGAGCTGGCCCGCCGCGCGGCGATGGCGATCGACAACGCCAGGCTCTACCGCCAGGCCCAGGCGGCGCTGCGGCTGCGCGACGAGTTCCTGTCGGTCGCGTCGCACGAGCTGCGCACGCCGATGACGTCGCTCACCCTCGCGCTGCAGACGATGGTCAAGCGGGCCCCGGACGGTGGGCCGCTCGATCCGCAGGTCACCAGCAAGCTGCTCGATCTGGCGAACCGTCAGGCGGGGCGGATGAACCGCCTCATCGGCGACCTCCTCGACGTGTCGCGCATCGAGACCTGGCAGCTCGCGCTGTCGCTCGCCGAGGTCGAGCTGAGCGGGCTCGTGCGCGAAATCGTGGGGCGGTTCCAGCCCGACCTCGCCCGCGCCGGCAGCCCGGTGACGATCGAGGCCGAGGCGCCGGTCATCGGCCGCTGGGACCGCTCGCGCCTCGAGCAGGTCGTCTCCAACATCCTCTCGAACGCGGCCAAGTTCGGGGCCGGCGCGCCGATCGAGATCGCGGTGGAAGGGGCTGAAGGCAGGGCTCGACTGACGATCCGGGACCACGGGATCGGCATCGATCCGGCCCACTTGCCGCGGATCTTCGAGCGCTTCGAGCGCGGCGTGTCGGCGCAGAACTACGGCGGGCTGGGGCTGGGCCTCTACATCGCCCGCCGGATCGTCGAGGGCCACTGCGGGACGATCCACGCCACGAGCACGCCGGGCGAGGGCTCGACGTTCATCGTCGAGCTGCCGTGCGCCGGGGCGACGGACGGAGGTCGACGGTCATGACGGCGGAGAGGCAGGAGGCGGGGGGGCTGGTGCTCGTGGTCGACGACGACCCGGACGTCTGCGAGACGCTGCAGACGGTCCTCGAGGTGTCGGGCTATCGCGTCGCGGCCGCGGTCAACGGTCGGGAGGCCCTGAAGACGCTGCGCAGCGGCGTCCGCCCGTGCCTGGTCCTGCTCGATCTGATGATGCCGGTGATGAACGGGCAGGAGTTCCGCGCCGAACAACGCCGGGACCCCTCGATCGCCGCGGTCCCGGTGGTGGTGGTGTCGGGCGACCACCGCGTGGCCGAGAAGGCGACGGAGATGGGCCTGGAAGGGCTGAGCAAGCCGATCGACATCGACGATCTGCTGCAGCTGGTGGGCCGCTTCTGCGGGCCGCCGGCATGCACGTGCTGAGCTCACCCTGGGTGATGGCGGGCGCGTCGAGGTCGATGGGCGTCGACATGTCGGGCCGCGGATCAGCCCGCGGCGAGGGGCGGGGACAAAGCGTCGAAGGCGGCTTCGCGGGCGCCGGCCGGGCCGGCGAGCGACCGGGGAAAAAATCGTCTGCTCCAGCGAACCGGTACTCCCCCCCTGGAACAACGGAGGCATGGATCCCACGACGACAACGAAGACAAGCGACGCGATATCGCCCGACCCCGAGGGCCTGAACGTCAGCGAGCACCGAGGTGCAGCACGCCCGCGGACCTACCTCGCCGCGGCGGCCAGCGGCCTCTCTCTCCTCGCGGGTGGCTACGCGGCCAGCATCCACGCGTTCGGGCAGCCCGCCGCGGACGAACAGGCTGTGGGCTTCACATTGCCCGAGACACTGCCTCTCTACACGGACAAGACCCCGATCTGTCACTACCTCGAGCGTGGCATCGACGACTTCAAGGCGGGACAGGCCGACTGGCACACCATCACCGCCGCCGAGGTCAAGACGCTCGCCGACATCGAGGAGCTCACCCTCGGCTTGGACGCGCCCTATACGCACTGCAGGGACAACCCGCGGAGCATCCCCTGCTCCGACGAGGACGTGAGCAAGGCCTTCTGCGTCGAGCAGTTGAGCCTCCGCGTCGGCGGCGTCCTGCTCTACGACCAGGTCGCGCCCGCGAACCAGTGTGTGATGGACGTCGGGAGCGGGCTCTACGGCATGCGCACGATATCGGGTTCGAAGCTGCGCTCGAACCCCCGGTGGGGCTTTACGGCCGCGGAGCTCGAGTCCTGGTTCAAGTACGTCGAGGTCGGACCCGACGGCGAGTTCAACTTCAAGCTCCCCGGGATCGCGTTCAGCGCCGAGCTGCTCGCGCGTACGGTCGAAGGGATTGTGGGGGATTGGCTCGCGCGCGAGGCGAAGGGGTGCGCGCAGAACGGGACGCTCGCATACGACGACAATCCTTATTGCGGGAACCGACGAGGAACGCTGTCGCACTCCATCCTCTTCTTCGCCGACGACGGCGTCGACTGCGACCTCGGGAATTGCCCCCCGAAGAGCGCGCGACGGTCCAGCCCGTGGGTCGAAACCGAAGGGCGGGCGAAAAGTGTCCACTTCGACCTCGACATCGAGGCGCTCAAGGGAGCTGCAGACCCGCAAGACTGCGTGAAGGATCCCTTCTCGCTCAAACTATGGTGCGGCACGAAGTACACCGACCGCGGGCAGGGGAGCGTCGAATTCGATCTCGGCCTTACATGCGATATCGGCCTCATCGCGGGGACACTCGCGGGCAAATCGTACAAGTATGCGCCCTGCGCGGACGATGCGCCGCTGCACCCCGCGCGGCGCTGCTGGAAGATCGAGGCGGCGACTCCGGCCAGCAAACGGGCGCATCTCCGCTGTCCGGCGGGCGACACGTCCAAGGCCTGCGGCATGAAGACGACCCAGTTCCGCTCGTACTACGACGTGAAAACGTCCGTGAGCGACCTCAGGATCGACGCCGAGGGAGGGCTCTACTATTTATATGCATTGGTCTTCAAATGCCTCTTCGGCGCGGCCTGCGATCCGGACGACGTGGCGACGGACATGTTGTCCGGGGCGGTCGACGCGAGCCTCTTGCAACAGACGTACTTCAGCGGCCTCGAGGGGTGCCCGGCCGTTTCGTACGAGCCGGATGGCGCGATCGTGGTCGATCTGCAACCTCTCGACATTTGCCCGCCCGGCAGCCCCGACCCACACTGTGCGACCAAGCTCGGATACGACGGACAGGGAAGCAAGCTCGTCGGCGATGCGAGCGCTTCGCCGCACGACGTGGCGGCCGCGCCCGCGTCTGTCGCTCCCACGGAGTTCTGGCTCGCGGCGAGCGGCAGCGCCCCACGCCTCGCAAGGGACCGATTTCCCGAGCTCGTGCGCTTCGTGCGTGCCCGCGCCGCGGCGAAGAAGTCGGGGTATGCGGCAGCGGCGACGGCGACGGCGACACCGACCGAGCGCTTCCGGATGGACGAGATCGACGGAGCGCTCACGGCCATGTGTGCCGCCGCCCCTGCTTGCTCGCCGAACCTCGACATCGCCGAGATCCCGCTCGCGGAGCTCGCGGCCGTCGATTTCGACGCGGTCCGGGCGACTCTCGACGGCCCCTGCTTGCCGGGGGAGGCGCCCGCCGTATGCGAGCAGCGCAAGCTCCTCGCCGTCCAGGCGAAGATCGGCTTCCTCCTCGACAACGACGAGTTCAAGGACAACTGCGTCGGCTACTCGTACCCGGGGCAGACGACCTCGCTCCTCCAGTATTATCGAGCCGCCGCCCAATGGTTCTCGGAGAAGCTCTTGCCCGCCTACGAAAAGACGGGGCCCACCAGCTGCCGGGCGCAGGCGAAGATCGAGACGCTCTTTCCGGCGATGGGCATCGAGCTCCGCGTCAAGACGCGTGAAGACGTGTCCGATACGTTCCCCTTCGTAAACCTGCGCGACAACGACAGCCCAGCGGTCGCCTCGTTGCGCCCCTCGCTCCGCTGCGCGCACTTGCGTGCGACGGAGCTGGAGTCGTCGAAGGCCCCCGCCTGCGGGACGAACGGGGTGCTCGCAAAGGGGCCCGGAGCGGCGGAGAAGCACGAGTGTGGCACCGTCGCGGGGGGCGCCTGTGCCGACTTTCGGGAGGCCGAAATCGGCGTTGCTTCGCTGGAGTCTCCGCAGTTCCATCCGAACGGTGATTCGGCGTGGTGGGCGCGCTGCGGGCACGACGTCGACAGCGGGCGGCCGATGACGTGCGTCGATTCGTTCTACCCGGGCGCCGCGCCGAACGTCGCCGGTACCTGCAAGATCTGCGGGACGCCGGACGAAGGGGAAGACCCGAACCTTTTCACGATGATCGGGTGCCGGCCTCAGAACGGTTCGTGCCCCTACGGGCTCGCCGAGTTCCCCGACGGGCTCTGCTGGTCCGAATCGGCCGGGCCGCCGGCGTGGATGTGCGAGGCGGATTGCGAAGCCATCTATAACGGCCACGGCTACTGCGTCCATGACACATCGTGGCGAGCCTGGGCGAAGAAGCGCTTCCCCGAGTACGCAACCCACCCGGACGAGTACGCCAGGCCCATCTGCGCCGATTTCGACTCCTGCCCGAACAGTGGGACCGGGTGCGCGTCGAGAGGCATGGCGTGCAACCCCGCGACATCCGCCTGCGACTTCGAGTGCTTCGAAGACAGCGATTGCGAGTCGCCGCTGCCGGCGCCCGCCTATCCGGCGGACTTCGTCTGCGACGACAATCGATGTGTCCACAAGTTCACGGCGAAGTGAGAAGCGCCGCGTGAGCACGCGGTACGCCGGCGGCGGGGCGAACCTCGTCGCCGAAGTGCCGCGGAGCGGACAAAGAGGGACGCCTCGTTCTCCGCCCGGGCAGCTCCGGGCGATGGCCTGTCTTGCGTCGGACCGGCACGTCATCGCCTGGTCCGGAAGATCTGCTCGGCCGGTCCATCGTGCCCAGGCTCACACCTGCTGGTGACCAGGGTCGGTCCGCGTTGCAACACTGCTGCCTCGTCGCTCGATGCCGGCCTCAGGCGCGAGGAGCTGGTCGCGCCAGCCGTTGCCGTCGCAGGTCTCGCCTCGGGCACGTCGAGCATGTCGATCGTGCCAGCGCTCCTCGCCCAGGGCAGCAGCAGCGACGCATCTCGCCGCGGAGGGCGAGCGCACATGCGAGATCGCGCGGTGATTGGAGCATTCGCGGCTCGAAGGGCGCCGGCCGAACGGCCTCCAGAAAACCCAGTCGCAACGCGGGATCATGGGGGCGTGGCTCGACCCGATCCCGCGTTGCTATCGTCGCCACGTATGTCCGCAGACTGGGAGACGGACAAGGCCCTCTTGGCCGCCTGGCGAGCCGGCGAGAGCACAGCGGGCAGACAGCTCTACGAGCGCCACTGCGACGCGGTCATCCGCGTGTTCGAGAACAAGCTCGGGGCCGAGGCCGAAGACCTGATCCAGCAGACCTTCCTGGCCCTGGTCCGCACGCGCGACGCCCTCCGCGAGGGCACGACGGTGCGGGCGTACCTGCTGACGACGGCCCGCAACCTGCTGATCGACCACCTGCGCAAGCGCGGGCGCGCCGGCGGGCCGCCGCTCGACCTCGAGCAGGTCAGCATCGCGGATCTCGAGCCCGGTCCCTCGTCGATCATCGCCCGGCGGCGCGAGCAGCAGCTCCTGCTCGCGGCGCTGCGCGCCATCCCCGTCGAGCATCAGCTCGCGCTCGAGCTGCACTACTGGGAGGGGCTCCCTGCGGCCGAGATCGCGGAGATCGTCGGGATCTCCCACTCGGCCATGCGCAGCCGCATGGTCCGGGCGCGGGAGCTGCTGCACGCGCAGCTGCGGCGCCTCGCCGAGACGCCGCAGCTGGTCGAGAGCACGCTCGATGGGCTGGAGAAGTGGGCCCGGGGCATTCGCGAGGTCAAGGGCTCAGGGCCTTGGTCAGGCGGTGGGGGGTCGGGCTCGTGAAGGGACGGCCGGGCGGCGTCGGCATCGGCAACAAGATGACCTTCATGCGCGTCGTCGAGAGCGTCCCTTCGGGGGAGATCGCACGGACCTCGAAGTCACATTGAGGATACGTCGTCTGAGTGTCGACGAATTCGATGGCGAAGACATTGCTGCCCTCCGGCACGACGCGGAGCCCCCCGCCGATGGTATGCGAAGGGACGACGATATGCATAGGTATCAAGAATTGCAGCCTCATGCAGCCTTTGTACGTGTCCCAACAGATCACCGGGTGACCTTCGAACGTGGGCGAGGGCGCGGTCGAAATTGCTGCCCCTAGCTGCAGATCGGTCGAGGTGTTGGGCTGCGCGACCTCGAGGGCCGACAGTACGGCGGTCCGCTCGACGACGTTGCACACGATTTGCATGAGGGCGATGTTGTCTGCTTTGATGTGACTCATGGTTGAACTCATTCGCTCTGTCAATCAATTGGTCCGTTCGTCCAGCCGAGGCAGCGTCGCTCGTCCTCGCTGGCTTCCACGTCGATCAGGAGTCGGTCGATCTCGTGGCGATCGCCGGGCTCGAGCGCCGCGATGTCGGTCGGCGCGATCGCGCCGCAGCCTGTTTCACGCCCGGCTCGCCGATCGATCAGCATGACGAGCATGCTGCGCTCGACGCCGGTGGCCAGGTCGAGCTCGGCGAGACCATCGAGCAGCGCACGCGCACGAGCGTGCTCGCCCCGACGAAGCGCGATGCCGGCCAACGCGAGCTCGATCTCCGGTCGGCTCTTCTCGGGCCCGCGCAGCGCTTCGAACAGCGACCGGGCGTCGTCGAGTCGGCCGAGGGCGAACAGGCACCTGGCGCGGTTGAAATCGATCTCGCCGAGCGTGGACAGGAACGTCGGTTCGTTCGGTAAAAATGCGCGAGCTCGATCGTAATACCCGAGCGCCGTACCGAAGTCGCCGGCGCGGGATTCGACCAGCCCGGCGGCGAGCAAGGGCCCTGCGTGCTGGTAATCGTCGGGGGCGAGGGCCTTCGAGTAAATTGCTCGCGCGTCTTCGACATTGCGCCGCGCCTCGACGATATCGCCGGATTCGGCCGCCACCGTGGCCAACGAGACGAAGGCGTCGCCGACCGCCACCGCAGCCTCGTCATGCGCGGCCAGCCAGACCGCGGCCGCGTGCTCGAGCAGATCGACGCCTCTTCGCCGCTCGGCGGCGGCGTCGGAGCCGAGCAGCAGTCGAGCGAGCGCGAATTCATAGTTTCCGACTTTCGGGTGGCCCTCGCCGTAAAGTGCCTCGGCCTCGGCGAGCGCCCGCTCGGCCAGGTCGATCGCCTGCCGGCCGATGTGGAGCTTGGCGAGCCCCGCGGCGCACACCGGCCGCCATTGATTCGCCACTGCGCCGATGCTCCGCCACGTTTGCTCGTCCGCGACGAACTCGGTGAACAGCTCGAGCCCTCGCTCGAAGGCCGCAACGGCGTCTGCCGGGCGTGAGGCGTGGCCGAGCAAAATACCACGAATGCAGTGCAGCCGCGCTTCGAGTTCGGGCGGCGAATCGAGGCGCGCGACCGCGATCTCGGCGCGCTCGAGCCGTTCCGCGGTGCCGACGAGCGGACCCGTCGGTCGATCTGCGCTCCAGTGGGCCAGCAGGGTCCAGGCGTGCGCCGCGAGCCGGTCGTGGCGGGCCCGCTCGGCTTGCTTGGCTGCGCTCTCGAGCAGGGAGAGGCTCGCGCGCGGCTCGCCGACTTCGAGCTGGAGGCTGAGTCGCGCGACCTCCAGCTCGGCTGCGAAGGGCTTGTAGGCGAACTCGGCGGCGTCGCGTGCGAGCGCGGCGTAGGCCGCGTCGGCCTCGCGGAGGTGCCCGGTGAGCGCCAGGGTCCGGGCCTCGGCCAGGGCCTTGCGGTGGCGCGCGAGCTCGTCCTCCATGTCCTCAGGGACAGGCGCGAGCCCGAGCCGCATGGCTTCGTCGTCGTCGCAGGCGCGCAGCGAGGGCAGCTCCGCCAGGCTCTCGACCGCGTGCGTGACGGTCCGCTCATCCGCGGCGATCATCGCGTCGACCAGCGGTGCGACCTCGGCGTGAACACCGTCGAGGCAGCGCGCGCGGCGGCTCTGCTCTTCACCGCTGCGACACACGCCCATGCGCTGCTCGGACCACGCCGTGGTCCAGCGCCCGAGCGCTGCATGCACTCGCTCGTAGCTGCCGGCGGCGAAGGCGAGGCCGCTGGCCTCGAAGCGTTCGCGGGCTTGCGCCGCTCGCTCCGCGGTCCACAGCTCGGCGCTGCGCAGCTCGATGTGGCGGCAAGGATCTTCGAGGGTCGCCCGCTCGTAGGCGACGCCCACGCCCACGCCCATCACCAGGCCAGCAGCCGTCAACGCCGGCCATGCCTGTCCGCGGGCGATCACCCGCTCGAGCGCGGTGAGCAGCTCGTCCATGCTCGGCCAGCGCTCGCCGGGCTCGCGGGCGAGGCCGCGCTCGACGATCTTCCACAGTCGCCGCGGCAGACCCCGGCGGGCCGGCGGTGGCACGGGTCCGCGCTGCATGGCCGCGAGCCGCTGCTCGACGCTGCGGCCGGCAAACGGCTGCTCGCCCCACAGGGCATGATAGAGCGCGACGCAGAACGAGAACTGATCGCTGGCCGCGTCGGCGACCTCGCCGCGCAGCTGCTCCGGCGGCATGTAGGCCAGGGTCCCGAGCACCGTGCCGGGGCGGGTGAGCGCCTGGTCGCGCGCGTCGTCCACGGTGCTCTGGAGCTGCAGGTCGTCGAGCCCGGCGAGCCGAGCGAGGCCGAAGTCGAGCACCCGAACCCGTCGCTGGTCGTCCTGCTCGGAGATCAGGACGTTGTCGGGCTTGAAGTCGCGATGCACGAGCCCGGCGCGGTGGGCCGCGAGCAGCCCGCGGCCGGCCTCGACATACACCGCGACGATCTCGCGCCAGTTCGGCCGGGTCTCCTCGAGCCAGGCTCGCAGCGTGCGGCCCTCGACGTACTCCATGGCGACGAAGGGGCGGCCCTCGTGCTCTCCGACCTCGTAGACCTCGACGACGTTGGGGTGGCTGATCTGTGCGAGCGCCTGGGCCTCGCGTCGCGTCCGCTCGCCGGCGGAGCTCGAGCCCGCCCCCGAGCGCAGCAGCTTGACGGCGACGCGCCGGCGCAGCTCCGGGTCGCGGGCGAGGAACACCTCGCCCATGCCGCCGCAACCGAGCCGGCGCTCGATCTCGAAGCGACCGATCTTGACTTCCGCCGCTCCGCCGAACAGCGCGAGGCGGACCTGATCGCGGAGCAATGCGTGGCCGATGTCTCTGTCGGGCGTCGGGACGTACACGAACAGATCGGCGCCGGAGTCGTTCATTTTGCGCGCCATCTCAGCACGATCGTCGTACCCGTGACGAGCACGAAGCTCGGCGGGGGTGCGACGGGGTGTGCGCGTGGCTTCGTTCACGGGACTCCGGGCTCGGTTCATCATGGAAGACGACGGCCGAGCCGGGGTGTCCAAGACTCGGCAGCAAAAACCGAAAGATCTTTTGGGCGGCCCGTGAACCCGAGATTGTGGGCCATGAGCCCCATCTCGGGGCTGCTCTCACTTGCAGACATCGGACCTGACGAGAGGGCTCCTCGTCCTCGCCGCGGACGTACGTTCGGGCGCACGCCCCGTGTACCATGGCTCCGTGGCCACGGAGCAAGACGACGAGGACGTCGCGTGCCTCGCCGCCTGGCGAGCGGGCGACCGCGCAGCCGGACAGCGGCTCTTCGCCCGCTACTACGACCCTGTCGCCCGTTTCTTCCGCAACAAGGTCGGCGACGCGAGCGCCGATCTCATCCAGCGGACGTTCCTCGCCTGTCTCGAGAGTCTGCCGCGTTTTCGCGGCGACGGGACCTTCCGCAGTTACCTGTTTGCGATCGCGTATCGCCAGCTGTGTAAGAACTACCGCGCTCGCAAGGGCGACAAGATCGATCTCACCAGCGTCTCGGCGTTCGCGCTCGATCCCTCGATCTCCGGCCTCATCGCCGAGCGCGAAGAGATGCGGATCTTCCTCGCCAGTCTGCGCGAGATCCCCCTCGAGCTGCAGGTCGCGCTCGAGCTGTATTACTGGGAGCAGTGCTCGGTCGCCGAGATCGCGATTGCGCTGGAACTACCGGCGGGGACCGTCAAGTCGCGGCTGTATCGCGGACGCGAGCTGCTGCGGGCGGCGATCGAGCGCCTCGCCGCCAGCGGGGACCTGGCCGAGCGCACGATCGACGGGATGGAGACGTGGGCGAGGGCGGTGCGCGAGCGCTGCTGGCAGCAGCAGGCCTGACGGCCGCGGACTGCGACGTCGCCGAGCGTCACTGCGGGAGGACGAGCTTGAGGCCCTGGCCCGTCATGTCCGAATAGGTGTACGGATTGATGAGGCCGGTGACGACGAGCTTGATCTCGTAGGTGTCGGGGTCGACCTTGTAGGCCTTGTTGGCCTTGTCGACGACCCACACGTAGCCCTCGTTGTCGATGCTGACGCCCCACGGAGAGCCGCAGTCGGGCAGGGTGATGTTCTGGTTGGTCCAGGTTTTGGTGTCGCCGTCGAGCTCGATGAGGCGGCACGGGCCGTTGGCGGCGCCCCACACCCGGTTCTCGTCGTCGACGGCGATGCCGAGCGCGCCGCCGCCGGGGTTGCCGCCGTTGCCCATGCCCTGCCACTGCTTGGCGACCGGGTCGTAGAAGTACATGTGGTCGTTGCCGGAGAAGCTGCCGACCCACATGTTGCCGTTCTGGTCGACGCCCATGCCGTACTTGTACTGTCCGGGGGAGAAGCCGAGCTCCTCGATCTCGAGGGTGAGGGCGTCGATGCGGATCGAGATCTCGTTGTCGTAGCCGATGACGAACAGGTCGCCGGCGGAATTGACGGCGCCGCCGTAGGGGCCGAACGAGTTGCTGGTCCAGCCGGGGCGCTGGACGTCGTCGAGGATCGCGCCGGTGTCGCCGTCGAGGCGCGCGAAGTGGGCGACGCCGTTCACGTCCTTGTAGCCGACCCACAGCCGCGGGACGGGCGTCTCGCAGGTGACCGGGTCCTGCGCCACGCCCTCCCACGCGGTCGGGCGCGCGCCGCCGTAATAGCCGTCGGCGAGCGGCAGCGGGGTGTGCCACACCACGCATTCGTCCTGGCCCCACGGGCGGATGTCGCCCGGTCCGGTCGAGGTGTCGATCACCCCGTTGCCGTTCTTGTCGACGCACTTCTCCGGCAATGCCATGACCTTGGTGACGCTGCCCGGGTTGCGGTTGCTGACCGCGACGTCGCCGAACTGATTGACGGAGGTGCGCGACGGCTCGCCGCTGTCGGGCACCGGGTTCGTGTAATAGCGGCCCTCCTCGACGCCCGTCATGGTGTTGATCTTCGAGACGGTGCCCTGGGTGGTGTTGGCGATCCAGATGTAATCGAAGGTGACGGGCTGATCGTCGGGCGGACAGACCGGGGGCCCGCCCATGTCGAGCTTCATGCCGCCCGAGGTGGTGGTGGTCGCGGTGGTGGCGGTGCCGTCGGTGACGGTGACGGTGACGCCCTCGGTGGTGGTGCCCGTGGTCGTGCTCGTCGGCGCGGTGGTGGTCGGCGCAGTGGTGGTGGTGCCCTGGGTCTCGCCCTGTGTGCCGGTGCCCGTCGGCGGGTCACCCGAGGTCTGCGTGGCCGTGCCGTCGCCGGTCTCGGTCAGCGTCCCCGCGGTGCCGGTCGGGGCCGTGCCCTGCGTGGCCGTGCCGTCGCTCATCGTGCCGCTGCCGGCGTCGCCGCATCCGTGGATCGCCGCGACGACGGCGAGGGTGACTGCGTGTGCTTGGCAGCGAAGATGAGTCGAACTACGCATCCTCCGATGAGAGCAGAAACCCTCGATCGAGACAAGCGCGCTGGCGCGCACGAGGGCCGCAGAGGCACCCGGGAGCTTGTCTGGCCAGCGCTGTCGGATGAGGGTCGGGCAGACTCTCAGGGTGTCCTCGGCCATTCCCTCGCTCGCTCGCCCGACGCGGAGTGAGCCGACCTCGACGCGGGGAGCAACGACGCGCGTGCGGTCGACCTCGCCGAGCGTGTGCGCGCTCGACCTCCTGGCGTCGTGCATGACGCCAGCCTGCACCTTGACCTCGGGTCAAGGTGAAACCCGACCGAACATTCGACGGACATGACCGAAGAGGCAGATCCAGCGCGAGCGCACCTTCGCTCGGTCAGTTGCTGGCCGCCTGCGTGCAGGTCTCGCTCGCCGGGCCGCTCTTCGCCGCGGTGGCCGGCAGCGTGAAGTAGAACCTCGCGCCCGCACCAGGCTCGCGCTCGGCCCAGATCCGCCCACCGTGGGCGGAGACGGTGTCGAGCACCGCGAAGCGGACCTCCGCCGCCTGCGGCACGTCGGAGAGGGTCACCTGACCGCCCGCGGGCGTGAACTTGAGTGCGTTGCCGACGAGGTGCGAGAGCACCTGAATCACGCGCTCGCGATCGGCGAGAACGATCATTCCAGGCCGATCCACGCGCTGTTCGAATCGCGAGAGCGCGGGAGACGATTACAAAACTCGACCTGCCCGCTCGCGATCACGCTCGCCGACTTCGAGCGCAGGAAGCAGAGCGCCCCCGTTCGCGCGCGTCGGAGATCGATCTGCCCCAGGCGACCGCCGACGGACCTCCCGCGTCGCAGCACGCACGTGGGGGACCCTCGCGCTGCTGCGGCGAGTCGAGCGGCAACGCGCCGAGCCACGCGCGCCTGCGGCCATCGGAGCCGCGTCCATTCACGCAGAGAGGAATGGCGTGGTCGAGAAGCCCTATCGATGTCCGCGGTCCTCGGGTGTAACTTCCTGGAATGCGCTGCAAAACTCGCCAGACTCTTGCGCTCATCCTGCTCGGGCTCGCCCCGCAGAGCGCGCTCGCGGAGACGTTCGAGGTCGGTCCCGGCAAGCCGTATGCGACGATCCAGGACACCCTCGAGCTGCTGAAGCCCGGCGACGTCGTAGAGGTCCAGGGCGATGCCACGTACCCCGGGGACCTCTGGTTCGTGGAGGAGCACAGCGGCACCAGCGACGCTCCCGTGACCGTGCGCGGGATCCGGGTCAACGGCAAGCGACCGATCATCGCGGGCGTCGGGAGCGAACAGTGGCACGACATGATCGTGCTGTTCCAGGTGAGCAACTTCGTGTTCGAGGGCTTCGAGATCGTCGGCGACGGCGACCCGGCGCACACCGGCCTCGTGCACAAGGGCGACAACGTGACGCTGCGCGACCTCGTGGTGCACGGCGTCGGCAGCCACGGGCTCCTCGGCACCGACTTCGACTCGGGGTCGCTCCTGCTCGAGCGGAGCGAGTTCTACGACAACGGCTTCGAGCTCTACGACCACCAGATCTACGTGGCCACCGACGAGACGGTGTACCCCGGCTCGGTGTTTCGCATGCAGTATTGCTACGTGCACGACGGCGCCGGCGGCAACAACGTCAAATCGCGGGCGGAGCGCAACGAGATCTACCACAACTGGATCGAGGGGGCGGTCTATCATGAGCTCGATCTCATCGGCCCGGACGGTCAGGACGAGGACCTCGCGCGCGAGGACTCGGACGTGGTGGGCAACGTGTTCATCAAGCACTCGGAGTGGCGGATCGCCCGGATCGGCGGTGACGGCACCGGCAACACGAAGGGCCGCTATCGCTTCGTCAACAACACGATGGTGCTCGGCGAGCAGTCGGACGTGGCGATCGGGATGCAATACACGGTCGAGAGCCTCGAGCTGCACAACAACGTGGTCGTGCGCCTGGGCGCGAGCGGGGGCGAGCTGTACAATCATTACGACGCGGAGGGCCCCGAGCCGTTGATCTTCGGCAGCAACAACTGGCTGCAGGAGGGGCTCGGGGCCGTGCCCGCGACGCTCACGGGGACGATCGTGGGGACAGATCCGGGGTTCGTCGACGCGGCGGCGTGGGACTTCCGCCCGCGCGACGACTCGCCGCTCCTGGAAGCGGGCGCGACCGACACGGTCCTCGACGTGGCACCATTCATCAACCCGCTGGCGCTGCCGACCCACGTGCCTCCCAGCCGCGCGCTCGGCACGGAGGGCCCGCGCCCGCAGGACGCGACGCCGGACATCGGCGCGTACGAGCTCGGCTCGGGGGAAGAGCCGGGCGAGTCGACGTCGGACACGGGCGAGGCGCCGACGTCGGGCGAGGCGCCGACGTCGGAGTCGGGCGAGGCGCCCACGACGGATACGGGCGAGGCGCCGACGTCGGGCCCGGGCGAGGAGCCGACCGACACGGGCGCGGAGCCGGGGCCGGTCACCACGGACGGCGGGACCGACGGGACGGGTGGCAGCGCCGGGAGCGACGGCGCGACCGCGGGTGGTGGTGAGGGCAATGGCGGCGAGGGCGGCTGCAACTGCGACGTGGACCGTTCGCCCGGGCAGACGACTCCCGGCCTGCTGCTGCTGCTGGGCCTCGGCGCGCTGGCGCGGCGACGGCGGCGGTGATGGCATTTGCCGGCGCGCCCGGCTGTCGCCGGACGCGGCCCGCGGCGTCGCCGATGGACGCGATGAGCCCGTCATTCCCGATTCATGCGCCGAGGAGCGCGCCGGGGCTCGTCACGGGGAGCTCGATCGTGAACACCGATCCCTGACCGGGCGTGCTGACGACGGCGATCCGTCCGCCGAGCATCTCGCACAGGCGACGCGTGATGGTCAGCCCGAGCCCGGTGCCGCCGGCCCGGCGCGCGGCCGAGCTGTCCGCCTGGTGGAACGCCTCGAACACGCGCTGCGTCTCCTCGGCCGTCATGCCGATGCCGGTGTCTTCGACGGCGAACACCATGCGCTCGTCGTCGCGGCGCACCCGCAGGGTCACGGCGCCGGCCTGGGTGAACTTGGCGGCGTTGCTCAGCAGGTTGAGCAGCACCTGACGCACGCGCACGGGGTCGCTGTGCATGTCTCCGAGGGCGTCGGCGACCTCGACGGTGAAGGTGTTGCCGGCGCGCTGCATCAGCGGACGCACGGCGTCGGCGACCTCGTGCATCAGCGGGGCGACCGCGAAGCTCTGGACGGTGATCTCGAGCTTGTCGGCCTCGATCTTCGAGAGGTCGAGGATGTCGCTGATCAGCCCGAGCAGGTGCGACCCGGCGCGGCGGATCCGGGCGGTGTCGACCAGCAGCTCGGCGTCGCCCCGCTCCTCGGCGACCTCGGACAACAGCTCGCTGTAGCCGATGATCGCGTTGAGCGGGGTGCGCAGCTCGTGGCTCATGTTGGCGAGGAAGGTGCTCTTCGCCCGGCTGGCCGACTCGGCGGCCTCGCGCGCCTCCTGCAGGCGCGCGACCATGCGGGCGTGCTCGATCGAGGTGGCGATCTGCGAGCTCAGGAGGTTCAGGGTCTCGATGCGCGCCGGGGTGAAGGCGCCGGCGGTCACGCGGTTCTCGAGGTAGAGCGCGCCCAGCCGCTGGCCGCGGAGCGCGAGCGGCAGGCACAGCAGCGAGCGCGGGCGCAGCTCGGCGATCACCGGGTCGGTCGCGAGCGCGGCGGCGGTGGCGGGGTCGTCGAGGGTGACGATCTGGGCTGTCCGGAAGGCCAGGCGGATCGGGACCGCGGGCACGTGCGGGCAGGCCTCGAGCGGCTGGAGGGCGAGCTGGGTGCGGGCGCCGTCGTCGGCCGCGAACTCGCCGACGACCGCGAGGCCCTGCGGCTCCTGCAGCACGAGCACGCCGCGGCTCGCCCCGGCGGTGAGGACGACGATCCGCATCACGGTGTGGATCAGGTCCTCGAAGCGGAGCTCGGCGGCGAACGCCTGCGAGGCGCGCAGGACGCTGCGGAGGTCGAGCTCGGCCTGGGCCGATCGAGCGACGAAGGCCGCCGTCGGCTCGAACGCGGCGACGTGCGGCAGGTCGCGCCGGAGCTGCGCGGCCTTGGGATGGGCGCCCCAGCGGGCGTAGCGCTCGCTGGCGTCGCGCAGGAGCATCTGGCCGATCTGGACCCGGCCGCGCGCGGTGAAGTAACGGCCGGCGAGCTCGGCCGCGAGCGCGGCGTGCCACGAGAAGCCGTTGTCGACGGCGAGCCGGAGCGCCTGGTCGTAGGCCAGGCCGGCGCGCTCGTCGTCGCCGCGCAGCCGCGCGCGCTCGGCCTCGACGAGCCTCGCCCGGTGCTCGTAGGTCTCGGGGGCGAACTCGGACCACTCGACGAGCTGGTCGTAGAAGGGATCGATCCACGCGCGCAGGGCCTCGTCGACGCTCACGGAGCGCCCGGCGGCGGCGGCGGCGGCGAGCGCTCCGAACAGCGGCAGCTCGGTGGTGAAGTAGAAGCCGTAGCCGGCCTGGATCACCGGGCCGACCTCGCGCAGCAGCGCGAGCGCCTCGTCGGCGCGGCCGAGCAAGACGCCGAGCTGCAGCTTGGCGACGTAGTACCAGCGCAGCGCGAAGGTCAGGCTGTCGCGGCGCAGGCGCTCGCGGAACGACTCCTCGTCGAAGCCGGCGTCCGACAGCGCGTGCGGGGCGACGGTGTCGCCCACGAGCGCGGCGACGAACTGGCGCGCGACGGTCAGCACGGCCCGCGACGAGGCCACGCGGGTCCGCTCCATCAACGCGAGCGCCTCGTCGGTGGCCGCCGCGACCTCGGGCAGCGGGCGCCCGAGGCTCAGCATGGCGATGATTTGGTGGCTGCACGCGAACGACAGGTAGTTGTAGTCGCCCGACTCGAGGCCGTCGCGACGCGCGCGCTGGAGGTCGCCGACCACCTCGGTGAGCGTGCGCGAGAAGTGCGTGTACGAGGCGAACACGAAGCCGAGCCGGCAGCGCAGCTCGGCGCTGCCGCGGCGCTCGTTGAGCTCGAGCGCGAACCGGCCGAACGCCTCCGCCTCGACGTAGCTGCGGCGGACGGTGGCGAGGAAGAAGCCGAAGATCACGTAGGTGAACGCCGAGAGGTCGGTGTGCCCGTGATCCATCGTGAGCCGGACCTGCTTGGTGATCAGCAGGGCGTACAGGTCCGGCATCGTCATGTTGGCCGGCGTGAGCAGCTCTTGCAGGATCTCGAGCGCCGCGCGGAGGTTCGGGTCGGCGAGCGGCGGGGCGTCCATCAGCGCGAGGAAGGGCCGGCTCGCCAGCTCGTCCTGGATCGCCGCCAGCTCGGCGGCGACGGCCGCCTTGCGCGCGTCCTGGCCCTCGGGCAGGTCGATCCCGAGGAGCTGCAGGCCTTCGCGGCCGGCCTCGATCGCGGCGTGGATCCGTCCGGTCGTGACGTGGACGGTCACCCGCAGCGCCTGCACGTGGGCCCGCTCGCGCGGCGACAGCTCGCGGGCGGCGAGCGCGTCCAGGCAGGCGTCGGCGCGGTCGAAGGCGCCGCGCAGGTACTCGCAGTTGGCGCGCTCGAAGTGCAGGTCGAAGCAGAGCGGGTCGCCGGCGATCCAGGTCGTCGCGTCGTGGGACGGGTCGCCGGGGGGCCGCAGCAGCGCGAGGCCGCCGAGGGCGTGGGCCAGCGCGGCGTCGTAGCTGGCGCTGGCGCGGGCCCGGCGAGCGGCTCGCAAGTGGAGCTCGACGGCGCGGCGGCGCAGCGCGGGGTCGTGGAGCTCCGGCTCGGCGCGGCGGAGGTGGGCGACGAGGTCGAACAGCGCCTCGGGGGCGTCGCCGGCCGCGTCGAGCCGGGCGAGCATGACGCGGGCGATGGCGAGGTGGAGCGCGGGGCGGAGCTCGTCGTCGACCAGCGCGTCGGCGGTCTGGCGCACGCGGTCGTGGAAGAACCGCATGGCCGACGGGCCGGCGCTGGCGACGAGGTCGAGGGCGATGGCGGGTCCGAGGCGCCGGATGGCCTCGAGCCCGTCGCAGCCGAGGACCTGGGCGAGGAGCTCGAGGTCGAAGCGGGCGCCGATGCAGGCCGCGATCTTGACGGCGTGGAGGGTGGACGGCGGCAGCTTGCGCAGGGTGGCGCCGAACAGGTCGGCGATGGTCTCGGGGACGCTGGCGGCGTCGACGCCGGCGAGGGCCCAGGTCCACGCGCCGACGTCGGGATCGAAGCGCAGGCGGGCCTCGCGGTGGATGAAGCGCAGGTACTCGCGGACGAACAGGGGGTTGCCGCCGGTCCGGCGCAGCAGCTCCTCGGCGAGCGGGCGGAGCGAGCCGCCGCCGCCGAGCGCGTCGCGCACGAGCTGCTCGATGTCCTCGACGTCGAGCGCCCCGAGCCCGATCTCCACCGGCGCCGGCGCGGCGTCCCGCAGCGCGGCGAGGTGGGCCTGCAGCCGGGGCGAGGCCGCGACCTCGTTGTCGCGGAAGGCCTCGATCACGAGCAGGTGCCGCACCTCGACGCTCGCCGCCAGCGCCTCGCACAGGCGCAGGCTGGCGGCGTCGGCCCACTGCAGGTCGTCGAGGAACAGCACGAGCGGCCGCTCGGCGGCTGTGAAGCAGGCGATGAAGCGCTGCAGCGTCCACTGCAGCCGCTGCAGGCGCTCGCCGGCGGACAGCGGCGCCGGCGGCGGCTGCGGGCCGACGATCGCCTGGACCTCGGGCAGCAGCTCGGCGATCACCGGCAGGCCGGTGCCGACGCCGCCGCGCAGCCGCTCGCGCCACTCGGCGACCTCGGACTCCCTGCCCGAAAGGACATGTCGCAAGAGACCGCCGAGCGCCTGGGTCAGGGCCGAGAACGGCTCGCGGCTGCGCTGGGGTTCGAACTTGCCGGCGGCGAACCGGGCGCGGTCGGCGACCTCGGCGGCGAGGTCGTGGACGAGCGCCGTCTTGCCGCCGCCCGAGGGGGCCGCGAGCAGGCAGACCGTGCCGTCGCCGTCGGCCGCGCGCGCGAACGCCTGGCGCAGCCGCCGCCGCGCCTCCTCGCGCCCGTACAGGCCGCCCGGGAGGCGCAGGTGGGCCGCGGCGCCGTCGCGGCGGGGGACGAACGGCACGTCGGCCGGGTGGGTGGCGACGGCCCGCAGGTCGAGCAGGAGCGCCGCGGCGCCGGCGTAGCGGTCCTCCGGGTTCTTGGCCAGGAGCGTGTGCACGACGGCCGCGAGCGCCGGCGACACGTGCGGCGCGCGGCGGGCGAGGGGCTCGGGGATCCGGGTCAGGTGGGCGTGCAGGAGCTCGAGCGGGTCGTCGCCGCGGAACAGCGGGGCCCCGCTCAGGAGGGCGTAGAGCACGGCGCCGAGGGCGTAGAGATCGGCGCGGGCGTCGGGGCTCTTGCGCGTGCGCCCGCTCTGCTCGGGGGCGATGAAGTCGATCGGCCCCGACAACACGTCGGCCGCCGCGGGTCCGGGCAGCCCGCGCACGCCGGCGCGCGCGAGGTCGGTGAGCTTGACGGTCCCGCCGGCGTCGACCCACAGAGCCTCGGGGCACAGGCTCGCGTGAATCGCTCCGGCCGCGTGCATGTCGGCGAGCGTCTCCGTCGCCGCGATGGCGAGCTCGAGGGTCGCCGCCTCGTCGCGCCAGCGCGGATCGCCGACCCGGACCGGGTCGCCCGCGAACGACTCGTAGACCAGCGCGAGCCGCGATCCGTGGCGCTCGACGCCTCGCGTCCTCAGGATGCCGGGCGCGGCGAGGGCGTGCGTCACGGCGTGCTCTCGCTCCAGCTCGGCGAGGAGGCCCGCGCCGGCGTCATCGCCGACCGACATCTTCAACAGCAGGACCTCGCCGTCCTCGCGAGCGGCCCGCACGATCTGCCACTGCCCGCGCGAGACGAGCGGCTCGACGACGCGAAATCCGGACAGACCGGGGCGCTCCTCGGATCGACGTTCCGGCACGGGGGGGCCCTGATTGTGCCATAGAAGCACTGGCGGCACCGCGCGCCGGCAGGCACGAATCACCGCCGACTGGACTACAAGCTCGCATAACTCGGGTAGGGAAACCACACTGCCCACAACGAGGCCGGCGGGACCCCCGCAGGGGCCCCGGGCGCACGCGTCGCGGGTGGTCGCGCCCCCGCAGGAGAGGGCCTCCTGGCGAAGGCGCGGGCGCATGAATGTCGACACCTACCGAAGGAACCGTGCCTTCATGCTATCAATATACCGGTCGGCAACGCGCTCTCGCGGAAGGCGAGGCGCGGGGAGGGTTCCACGTCGCCGAGGCGGAACCGGCGGCGATGTCGACGTTGTTCGTTGCGATCGCCGATGGCGACCCCCGATCGACGATGTACCATCCTGCGGGCGCCCATGACGGCGGAGTACACCGAAGATCCGCGCGGCGGTTACTTCAACTGCTGGACCGGCCGCTACCCGACCTCCAGCGTGCGGATGCTCGATCTGTACATGGCGTGGCGCGACGGCGAGAAGTTCCCGCCGTTGGCCGCGTTCGCGAACCTGACCGCCCTGTCGGTGCCGGCGGAGCTGCTCACGCGCTCGCTGGTCGCCGAGGTGGCGCGCACGAACATCACGGCGCTAGAGATCACCATGCACGAGGGCCCGGGGCCGCCCGCCGGGGTGTTCGAGCTGCCGCGCCTCGAGGCGCTCGACCTGTCCGGCTGCGAGCTGGAGGCGCTCCCCGACCGCTTCGCGGCGCTACCGCGGCTCACGCAGCTCGACCTGGCCCACAACGCGCTGGTCGAGTTGCCGCCGAGCCTGTGCGCGTCGCCGTCGCTCACGCGCCTCGACCTCGGGTTCAACCAGATCTCGCACACCCCGGCCTTCGCGCCCGACAGCCGGCTCGCGCAGCTCGACCTCACCGCCAATCCCCTGCAGGTCCTCGACGTCGCCCGCCTGCCCCGCGGGCTGACGGTGTTGAAGGCCCAGGCGGCGCTGGAGGAGGTGTCCGACGCGCTCGCCGAGCTCGTGCATCTCCGCGAGCTCGCGCTCGGCAGCGAGCTGCGGTCGCTGCCGGACCTGCGGGGACTCGCAGGGCTGTCGACGCTCCAGCTCGCGGGTCGGCTGGGCGAGCCGCTGTTCGACCGCCTGCCGGCGTCGCTCGCGGAGCTCCACGGGCACGGCTCGCACTGCATGGCGCTCGTCCGGGTTCCGCCGGCGATCGGGCGATTTTCGCGGCTACGGGTGCTCGAGCTGCCGTTCGAGCCCATCACCGAGCTCGCGGCCGAGCTGCGCGAGGTCCCGCTCGAGCGGCTCGTGCTGTCGAGCACCCGCCTGGCCGACACGCCGACCTACGCGCATCTGCCCGGCTCGCTGCAGGTCCTCGAGCTCGCCGACGTCGGCATGACGCGCTGCCCGCCGCGAATCGCCGAGCTGGTCGAGCTGCGAGAGCTCGTGCTCAGCGCCAACCGGCTGAGCGGGATCCCCGAGGCCGTGCGCTCGCTGCCGCGACTGACGAAGCTCCGGGCCGGCGACATGCGCGGGTGAGCGCGAGCGGAGTCCTGTACATGGTTGAAAAGACATGTCGATGCGGGCATGGTCACGAGGGCATGTCCGAGCGGACATGTCACATGAGGCGACCGTGCCAGATCGAGCGGTCGCCGACCTGGTACTGCCCGCACACCGCGAACTCGAGGGCGCCGGCGGGGGCGAGCTGATAGGTCGGGGATTCGACGTAGAGGGCGGACGGGGCGGCGAAGCCGGGGCCGGGGCTCGTCACGTCGACGACCTCCGCGGCGGCCCAGTCGACCGGCCCGCCGCGCTGCTCCGGCGCGCGCAGCAGCTGGACGCCCTGGCCGCCGATGCTGCCGCGGACCAGCCAGAGGCGATCCCCGGCCGGCCGGACGAAGCGGGCCCGGTAGGTGTCGGGGAACACGTGCAGCGGGGCGGTGTGCCCGGCCCAGCTCGCGCCGCCGGGGCGGTGGTAGTAGGCGACGACGCCGTCGAAGGCGGCGAGCACGTGGGTGTCGCCGGCGCCGTCGTGGAACAGGTCGGCGCCGCTCCGGATCTGCGCGGCCGGATCGGGTGGCTCGAGGGACAGGAACGTCGGGACTTGACCCATGGTGACGTCGGCGACCACGGCGGCGTAGGTGCCGTCGGGGTACGCGCCGGTGAAGGCCTGGCCGACGAGCTGGAGCTGGCCGCCCGGGCTGGCCATGGCGTGGACGTAGCCGAGGTCGTTGGCGCCGCCGAGGTCGACCTCGACCGGGCCGTTCCAGCCGCCGCCGTAGTTGTAGGTGTAGACCCAGCGGCCAGGGCCGCCGCCCTCGCCGACGACGGTAAACCACACGACCCGCGCGCCGGGGCCGAGGACGGCGGCGCCGACGTAATTCGAGGCGGGCGGGGTGGTGTAGACCTGGCCCCCGACGAGCACGGCGTTGCAGGCGCGCACCGCCGGATCGGCGGTGTCGAGGGAACACTCCTCGAGGAAGTGCTGCTGGATGTTGACGCCGTAGGTGAGGATCGTCGAGCCGACCAGCACGCTGGCGGCGTTCTGCTGGATGCCGTCGGTGTGCGGCTGCTCGGCGACGAGGCTCCACGCGGGCTCGCCCGCCCCGCGGCGAAAGTAGCGGATCGTGCGGTTGTGATGGACGTCCTCGCCGGCGTCGACGCAAAACCACAGGCTGTCGTCGGACGCGCGCATGAGCCCGCGCAGGTGCGGGCCCCAGCCGCCGTGCATCTCGACGTAGGCGCGGTTGTCGTCGGTGATGAGCGCCAGCGCGACGGCCGGCGGCGGGTCGGGCTCGGTGGTGCTCGCCAGGGTGGTGCCGGTCGTGGTGGGGTCGTCGCCGGTGGTCGCGGTGGGCAATGGGTCGCCGGCGGTCGCTGTGGTGAATGGTCCGCTGGTGCCGAGAGTGGTCGCGGTTTCGCTGGTGGCGATCGTGGTGGCCGGTTCGAGGGTGGTGGTGACGGAGGTCGTGGTCGCGGGGTCGTCGGTGGTGCCGATCGGCGCGGCGGGACAGCCGGCGAGCAGCAGCGCCGCGGCGAGTCGGACGCGGGCGCGTGGGGTGGGCGCGTCGGGGACGCCAGCCTCGGCGTTCGACATGGCGACATGGTGACGTGCGGCCGCGCGGCCGCTCAAGGCGAGATCGGGCGCGAGGGCGCGCCGGGACGCGCTCTCCGGGGGGGGCGAGCGCGTCCCGGCGCGGCCGCTCAGAAGCCGCAGCAGCGCGCGGTCTTGTCGAAGATGCCGTCGCCCGCAGCGCAGACGCCCTCGGCCGCGCACTCGCCGACCTGAACGCCGCCCTCGAGGCAGGTGCAGGTCTGCCCGGCGCAGATCATCTGCTGCACCGGCGCATCGGCGCACTCGAGCTGCACCTCGCACTCGTCGCCGCCCTCGAACACGCTCTGCGAGCACTCGTCGCCGGCACACGCGTCGGTCACGGCGGCCTCCTGCTCGCTGCACGCGCCGCTCTCGTCCTCGACGGACGCCAGCAGCTCGTCGCAGCTCAGCGCGGTGAAGCAGCCGAGGACGTCGAGGTTGGCCTGCTTGCATGCGCCGGTGAGGCCAAACTGATTGACGCTGCAGCCCTCGATGCAGCCGGCGAGGTCGGGCTGGAGGCCGCACTCGTCCCAGCGCTGGCAATAGGCCTGGCAGGCTGCGACGGCGTCGGGATCGGGGAGGCCGGTGGTGGTGTCGCCGTCCGTGGTCGCGTCGCCGGTGGCCGCGTCGCCGGTGGTCGCGCCGTCGCTGGTGGTCGTCGGCGGGTCGGTGCTGGCGTCGGTGGTGCTATCGATGGTGGTCGTCGGCGATTCGTCTGTGGTCGAGGCGGTGTCGTCCGTCGTCGACGCGTCGGCGGTCGCGCCCGTGGTGTCGTCCGGGCCGTCGCCGCCGCCGTCGCCGCAGGCGCCGGTGAAGAGGAGCAGGGCAAGCGTGGATACGAAGATTCGTGATGACATGATAATCCTACGCGGTGCTGCGATTCGCGGGGCCGATCCGGCCGCGTCGCCGCGCCACGTCGGAGTAGCTGCGAGAGGCGAGGTCGAGGATCACGGCGGCGACGATGCGAGACCGTCGGGTCCGCACACGGAGCGCGGCGGGGTCGATGAAACCAAGCGGGCGGGGCGTCCCGCGCGCGCGAGCGGCCGAGAATTTCACGCGCTCGAACGCCGACACCTACCTCGGCGTACCGCGGGACCGCAATCGTTGGTGCGCGGCACCCGCGGCGGGTTACCGCGCCGGATGAGGTGTCGCTCCCGCTCGGGGCGCTGGCGGATCCGCGTGATGATGCCGGCGCGCCGGCGCTGGTGATGACGGAGGCGCAGGCCGACGTGCTGCCGTCTCCGCGGCGGCCGACGGAGCGGGAGGACGCGCCCGATGCGATCGCGCTCCGAATGCGATTCACCGGAGCGCGTGAGCTACGTTGGCGGCCCGGGCGCGGAGGCGACTCGCTGCTCGCCGGACGTTCAACGTGAGCGAGTCGCGCTGCGCGTGCGCGGGGCGCCGAGCCGGAGGCCCCGACCAGACATGCTCGAAAGAGCATGTCTATCTAGACATGGATGAAAGGACATGTTGTGTTCAACATGTCTTTGGGAGCTAGCGAGGTCCGCTGGCAGTTAAAAGGATCGGCCGGAATTGATCCGGCGCGATCTGCGCGAAAAGCCGACGACATGTACGAAAGTGCAGGTTGGAGCGAAATCGCGCACATGTTCTGAACGGCCGCCAGGGGCCTAAAATTCTCGCTTGACGGGTTACTACACCTGTAGTACTACGGTTGTCGTTCATGGGTGAGGAAGTCCAGCTCAGCGATCTGCAGCTCGGCCTGCTGCGGATCTTGTGGGACCGCGGCGAGGCGACGGCGCTCGAGGTGCACTCGGCTCTGGTCGAACGCGACCGGGGGCTCGCGCCGACGACGGTGTCGACGATGCTGTCGCGCCTGGAGAAGAAGGGGGCCATCACGCACCGCACGGAGGGCCGGCAGTTCATCTACCGGGCGCTCGTCGGCGAGGTGGACGTGAGGCGCTCGATGCTGAGTCGGGTCACCGATTACTTCTTCGGCGGGGACGTGTCGGCGCTGGTCAGCCACCTCGTCGAAGGCCGGGGCGTCGATCCGGACGACGCCCTGCGCCTGCAACAACTATTGGCCGAACGATCCGGCGGAGCTGAGGAACACGACGATGCTTGATCTTGCGATCGATCCTGCCGGCCTCGCCGGTCTCGCCGCGCCGGCCGCTCACACGACGGTGAGCTGGCTCGGCACCTACTTCGTCCACTCGACGGTGCTCATCGGCGGCGTGTGGATGTTCAGCCGCTTTTTGCCGCTCGACGCGCTGACCCGCAGCTTGCTGTGGAAGATGTCGCTGGTCGGCGGGCTGTTCACCGCGACGCTGCAGACCGGGCTCGGGGTCGAGCCGATGTTCGGCCGCGTCACCGTGGCCGCGAGCTCGCCGGCCGCGGTCGCGCCGAGGACGGCCCCGCCGCCGCCGGTGATCGAGGAGGAGCCGGCGCCGCTGCTGGTGCCGTTCACGCGCGCGTGCGTCGGCTGCGAGTCGCACGTGGTGGTCGTCAGCGACGACGACGTCACGGCGGTGTTCGCCTCGCCGCCGCTGTTCGTCGACGCGCCGGGCTGGGCGGTCGCGCCGACGCCCGCGCTGGCGCCGACGACCGCGCCGACGCTGGAGCCCGCGCCGATGCAGATCGCGACCGCGGGTCCGATGGGGGGCGTGAGCGCGGCGGTGTGGGCGTTCGCGGGGCTGTTCGTGTTCGGGGCCGCGGCCTCGCTCGGCCGCCTCGGGGTGTCGTTCTCCCGCCTGCGCGGCAGGCTCCGCGGGCGTCGCCTGCTCGGCTCGGGCCCGCTGCGCGAGCGGCTGACGCGGCTTCTGGCCCACGCGCGCCTGCCCGGCCACAGCGTGGCGCTGAGCATGTCGGAGGACATCGGCTCGCCGATCGCCCTCGCGGGGCGCGAGATCGTGGTGCCGGAGCACGCGCGCGAGCTGGCGCCGCGCCAGCAGGACGCGATGCTGGCCCACGAGCTGGCCCACGTGCTGCGCCGCGACCCGGCGTGGCAGATGCTGGCGGCGTTCGTCGAGTCGCTGCTGTTCTTCCAGCCGCTCAATCGCGTGGCCCGTCGCGGCATGCAGGAGGCGGCGGAGGAGCTGTGCGACGACTGGGCGGTCCGCCACACCGGCTCGGAGCTGCACCTGGCGCGCTGCCTGTCCGAGGTCGCGGCCTGGCCTGGCCATCGGGACATGTCGGCGTTCGCCAGCCCGATGGCGGGCCACGCCTCGCAGCTGGTCCGCCGGGTCCAGCGCCTGCTCGACGTGCACCTGCGCGACCGCGGGCTGTGGGCCCGCCGCTGGCGAGTGGCGCTCGGCGCGGCGCTGCTGGCGATGGTGACCTTCGGCGCGCCGGGGCTGTCGATCGCGGCCGAGGCCCACGGGGCTCCGGAGTGGCCGACGACGCCCGACAACGGGCCGCAGCCGACGCCGTCGTTCGTCCACGTGCCGGAGGCGCCGATGGTGGTCGTGAGGACGGCGCACAACCACGCGGTCCACGGACACGACATCATCGTCGTCGAGCACCCCCAGGAGCTGACCCGCAAACCCCCGGCCGCCGAGCTTCCGAACGGACGTGTTCTCCCTCGCGGTCGTGTTGTACGAGCTGCTGACCGCTCGTCACCCGTTCGCGCCTGGTGAGCGGCGAGAGCCACGGCCGATCTGCGAGGCGTTGCCAGGCTTCGAGTACGAGGAGCTCGAGGCGGCGCTGCGGCAGGCGATGCACTTCGAGCCCGAGAAGCGGACCCCGACGATGGCCGAGTTCGGCGAAGCGCTCGATCTGGCCCGAGATCGTGTTCTGGCCCTTAGAACGGCCGATGGGGCGCCGCGTGTGAGTCGCGTCGGCGCTGGCGAAGCCGTGGCGACGACCTCGTCGAAACTCGCTGCTGCGATGAGTGGTGTGTCGATGAGCTCGGACGACAGTGCTCATGCACGCCTGCCCGTCGAGCAACCGTGGGAGGGCGGCCGGTCGCGGGTGCCCGGCTCGATGGCCTTCCATGCGTTCGCGCTGGTGTTCATCGCCGGCGTCGGCACCGGCGTGCTCGGCTTGCTCGTCGGGCAGCGGCTCGGCGCGATACCTACGACCGTCGTGGTCGTGCGGGACACGCCTCCTCGGGAGGCACCGCCCGCGGTCGCGCCGCAAGCGGCGCCGCCGGTCGTCGCCGAGACGCGAGACACGCCCGCGAGAGAGCCGACCTCGTTGGCGGCGGTGCCCGAGCGCGCCGCGGTCGAGCCCGCGTCTCTTGCCGTGCCCGCTCCGGCCGTCCTGGCGGCGACCGATGCACCGCGTCCGCGCGCAAGTGCGTCTCGGCCGCCTCCGTCCCCGACGTTCTCGAGCGTCATGGCGAACCAGAAGAAGAAGCTCCTCGCCTGTGCAAAGAAGACCGGCGTCACGGAGGAATCGGTCACGGTACAGGTCCGCTACAAGGGCAACGGCGTGGATGGGGTGCGAGTGCTCAAGATGAGCAAGGAGCACCCGTTCTCGATCTGTGTCGACGATGTGGTCCGAGACGCCAACCCTCCACGGGGCGCGAGCCCGATCGAGGATTTCACGTTCTCCGCGAGGTAGTGCCGATGCTGAAAATGTACCTCTGCTCCCTCTTGCTCGCCGATCCTGTCGACGCGGCCGCGAGCGACGCGGATCAAACCGCGGCCTTCGCTACCGCCGGCGAGGCGCACCTGCGGCGGGCCATGGAAGCCAAGGACCACCCGCTCGACGAGTTTGAAGGTGCCCACAAGAACTTCGAGTCGGCCTACCTCCTGGCCGACGACGCGCAGTACCTCTGTCGTGCGCTCGCGTCCGCGGACTTGGCGCTGCACTCCGCCGCCTTCCATGACGAGCAGGAGCGGCTGTCCTGGGAGGAGCGCCGGCGAGAGGACCTGAACCGGCTGCGCGACGACGCGAAGGAGAAGCAGCAGGCGAACTGCCGCTTCGATGCCGAAGGCAAGCCGCCCCCGCCTCGCGTCGCGGTCCTCAGCGAGGCTGACGCGCCCGAGCCAAGTCCGTCGACAGTCCCGATCTCCACCGGGGCGAGCTCGACGTCGGAGCCAGCGAGCCCAGGCGCTTCGCCGTATTCGGCGTCAGGCGCGGCCACCGGACCCGTGAGCGAACTGTCGAGGCCGAGCGCGATGACGACGCGGAGGGTCCGGGCCAAGACCGTGTCCGGGTCGGTCTTGACTGCGGCCGGCATCGGGCTGCTCGGAGGTGCTGCGATCGTGGTCGGACTCGAGGTGCAGCGCGCCAGGGAGATGCAGGGTCTCGTCGGTGACGCGTTGGCGGAGCAGCGCAAGTTCACGCCCGCCGAGGACCACCGCTTCCACGAGCTCAAGGCCGAGCTGCTCCACGGACGCGATGTGGCCATCGGCGTGGGCGTCGCCGGACTGGTGAGTGTGGGCGCAGGGGTCGCGTTGCTGGCGACGCGCAAGAAGACGAGGCGCGCCGGCGCGTATGCCGTCCACCCGTACGGTGGCCCGCAGGGCGTCGGTGCGGTGGTGCGGCTGAGGTTCTAGGCGAAGGAGAGGACGATGCGGTTGCGGATGCTCATGTCGATCTTGGCCGTCCCGCTGAGTGGCTGCTTTCAGGAGCTCTTCGCGGCTGGGGCGGAACTCGCACCGGACACCGATCCGAGCTCGAGCTCGGGCTTCACCTCCACGGGCGACACGACGCCCACGACGTCGGGGGGATCCGGCGTCCAAACCGTCACCGGGCTGTCGAGTGAGACGACGACCTGGGAGCCGGGAACCTCGGGTCCCGAAGCAAATCCTCCGCCCGAGATCCTCTCCTTCAGTGCCAGCGGGGGCGATGTCGTCGAGGAAGCGGGCGCCGTGCACCTCGAGCTGGCGGCGAGCGACGATGCCGTCCAGGTACGGCTGAGCCTGAACGGAGAGCCGCTGGCCGAGCTGGCACCTTCGGACTTCCCGTACGAGTACGAGGTGCTGTCCGCAAAGTTCAACTTTGAGCACACCTTCGAGGCGGTGGCCATCGACGGCGAGGGCCTCGAGAGCGCGCCCGCGTCCGTGACGTTGCAAGTGAACCTGAAGCCCTCGGGCGCGGAGAAATGCACGTTCGACAGGCAGGACGACGAGGCGGCGGCCTCGAGCGCGATCACGGGCCTGGTGTACACCAAGGATGCGATCGTCGCCGTGGGCACGCGCGACGCCGGCGAGGGCACCCGGCTCGCGGTGTGGAAACTGCACCGTGACACCTGCGAGCTGCTGCCGGGCTGGCCGCGGTCCGTGACCGAGTGGACGAACCTCGACGTGGCCAAGAGCGGGCTGTCCACAGGGACATCTTTGGCGATCGACGAGGACGACAACGTGTACGTTGCCGGGACGGTGCTGGATGGCCTCGAGCCAAGGCGGTACCTGGCGAAGATGACCTCGCCGATGTGGGAACAACTCGGGGCCGTGGGTGAGCAAATCACCGGCGTCGCGGTGGCGCCGAAGCCGCAGGCCGCCGTGTTCGCGGTCGGATGGCGGCAGTCGGGCGTGAACGCCACGCCGACCGACGCGGCGATCTGGATGTACAAGCTTGACGGGCTAGCGTTTCCGCCGGATTACATCGCGGCGCCGTTCTCCGCCCAGGAGCAACTAGACGAATTTAACAAGCTGAGCGAGAGGCTTCGTGCCGTCGTGTTCGAGCCGACGACGGGACACGCCGTCGCGGTCGGCGAGCGCGAGTTCAGGGGCGACGACAAAGTCATCTATAGCCGGGCGTTCCTCGTGCGCATGCATCCGCTGATGGGGCGGGTCGGTACGCCCTGGACCTCCCCAGGGGAATACTTCGCCCACGATTCAGCTCTCGGACTCGGAATCTGCGGGACGCAAGTCGTCGCCGGAGGCTGGCGGCGCGACGCTCCGCAGGATTCGATGCCTGCGCCGATGTGGCGCTGGTTCTCGGCTGGCGGCGCGCCCGAGGAGATTCGCGCCGTCCCGCTCTCTTCCGCAGAGTTTCGTGGAGTCGCCTGCGACCGCGAGCTGAAGGTTGTCGGCGCGGGGGTCCTCAACCTTGGCTCGGGCGATGCTCGCGTGGTCGCGGCGCCGGGTGTCGAAGGCAAGCTCATCACGTACGGTACCGGGACTCCGGGCGCTGACGAGATGGCGACAGCTTCCTGCGACCGGCGGGGCTTCTGCGCCGCCGGCGGCTTCTATACCGAGGATGGGAGTCGGCACGCCCTGGTGCGGGTGTACCACCCATGAGTGCGTCTACTGGGGGATCACGAAATTTTCGCAGAGCTCGACGATGTGTCCGACGGTTTGCTCGAAGAACGGCGCGAACGGCTTGCAGATCGAGCCGATGAAGCCGTGCTCGATGCCGTTGACGAGTTGGCGGAGGCGCGTGGGGTTAAATGCAATGCACTCGTCCGGGATACAGACCCCCTCGCAGTTCGGATCGTCGACGTCGGTCGTCAACGCGAGCACCGCGAATGCATCATCGTTACCGTGCTTGGCTGCGCGTAGGGCCTCGATCCAGCTCTCGACGGTCCCTTCCGAGAAGGCGTCGTCGGTGTCCTGTATCAGGACCACGACGAGGAGCGCGTCGTCGCGGAGGAAGCCCTTATTGCACTTGTTGGGGCCGTCGACCCACTCCTTCCCGAGCGCGCGCACCATGCCCTCGGCGACAACGCCGCCCGCCGAAATGCCGACCTGGGCGATGCACCCGAACATCTCCGCCATGTTCGGCTCGCCGCTGATGATGAAGCGGTTTCCCCCGTAGAGGTTGCAGCGGCGATTGGACGCGCCTTCCCCAACCGGGAAGGTGACGCTCGCCCCGATCTTGCCCTTGTCGCAGAACTCGGGCTGCACGCCGCAGAACGGGAGCCCGTCCTGGGGATTGCACATGGCGTCGTTGCAGTCGGCGCAGTCATCGAATGCCCAAAGCGAGTGACTGGCCGCCGACATGATGTGGACGTCGAACGCGGGGAGCTCCGCTTCAATTGTGTCGATGAAGGCCGGGAAGCTGGCGATGAGCTGCTCTTGGTTGTTCTTCATCGTGCCGTCTGCGCTGACCACGACGAGGAAGTCGATCTTCCCCGCGCAGCCGATCGGCGGTCCGCTGCCGCCGTCCGGCACGGGCATGTCGAGCTTCGGCCCGGTCGTGTCCTCCACACTCGTCGAGGTGGTCGAGCCACTCGAGGTCGAACTCGACCCGCTCTCGCCGCTCCCCGTGCTCGATGAGCCCGTGCTCCCGGAACTGGTCGAGCTCGGCGTCACCGTCGTCACGCTTGGACCACTTGAGAAGCCGGTCATGCTCGCTGTGTCCCCGCAGCCGAGCGGCGCGGCGAGCATGGCAGTCGCAAGGGTTACTCGCCGGAGCGCGGCGGCGGGAGAGAGAGGCCGGTGCCGTGGCCGCATGGTTCTCAGCGTAGCGCAGGTGGGGGCGGGCATCTAGTCCCGTCCTTGCGTCCTTGGCACGGCGTTCTGCGCGGGCACCTGCGGGCCGTCGACCCCCGTTCGGAAGTCGGTGCGAACGGAGCGCCAGCACGATGCCGTCCAGGTATGCCAGCATACAAACTGATTTTCAAACTTAAATACAGTTGGTAGACAGTTACCTTCCATTTAGTATGATGAAGCAATTTGATTGTCCGGGTGCCGCAGTCGCGGTAGACCTTCGGCCCGGAATGTTCGCCATGTGTCGTTTCATCGTCGGATTGATGTTCATCATCGTTGCTTGTGCCAGGAACGCCGTCGAGCGCGACGGCTTTGTCCTCGAGCGGGACAAGACAGAAGAATTGTTGAACACGCTTCTTCGCCGCGCGACGTTCGATTTCAACTGCCCGGCCGATCGGCTTCACCTCCGGGTCCTGGCGGTCCACGACGACGCGGGACCCGACATGCCGAAGCAGGTGGGCGTCACCGGCTGCGACAAGCAGGCGACGTACTCGATGGAGTTCATCCCGGTCCGCCTGGGGCCGGGGCTCTGGGCGCCGAGCACGACGGTCGAAGGCGCGTGGAAGCTCGACGGCGCCGGGATCGCGGTGACAACGCCGAGTGGTTGATGGTTGCTGGCCCCGCGTCCACTCGCAACTTCGTCCGCGCGCGGCCGGGGAGCTGGTCACGGCCGGCGGTTGTGCGACCATCGCCGTGTGAAGCACTTCATCAACGAGCGGGCGGACATCGTCCGCGAGGCGATCGACACGGCGGTGATGCTCGGCGAAGGCAAGCTCGCCAGGCTCGACGGCTTCCCCGCGATCAAGGTCGTCGTCCGCGCCGACTGGGACCGCAGCCGGGTCGCCGTGATCTCTGGCGGCGGGGCGGGACACGAGCCGGCACACGTCGGCTTCGTCGGCGACGGCATGCTGACCGCCGCGGTCAGCGGCGAGATCTTCGCCTCGCCGAGCGTCGACGCGGTGCTTGCGGCGATCCTCGCGGTCACCGGCGCGCCGGGCTGCCTGCTCGTCGTCAAGAACTACACCGGCGACCGCCTCAACTTCGGACTCGCGGCCGAGAAGGCGCGCGCGCTCGGCCTCGACGTCGAGATGGTCGTCGTGGGCGACGACATCGCGATCCCCGAGGCACCGCGTCCGCGCGGCGTCGCAGGCACGCTGTTCGTGCACAAGGTCGCCGGCCACCTCGCTCGCGAAGGGGCGCCGCTTTCGGAGGTGAAGCGTGCGGCGGAGCGCGTCGCCGGGGCGGTGTGCTCGCTCGGCGTGTCGTTCTCGTCGTGCACGATCCCCGGACAGCCGGCGGAGCTGCGGCTCGGCCCGGACGAGGTCGAGCTCGGCCTCGGGATCCACGGCGAGCCCGGCGCGGAGAAGATCCGCTACGCGCCGGTGCGTGAGCTCGCCGAGATCCTCGTGTCGCGCCTCCACGAGCGGATCGGCGACGCGGGCTCGCCCGTGGCGCTGCTGATCAACGACCTCGGCGGCGTGCCGCCGATCGAGATCGCGGTCGCCACGGGGTCGCTGCTCGCGGCGATGCGGCGCGAGGTCGGTCTGGTCTTCGGCCCGGCGCGGCTGATGACGTCGCTCGACATGAAGGGCCTGTCCTTGTCCGCGCTCGCGCTCGACCCCGAGCTCGAGCTCGCGCTGCTGTCGCCCGTCGGCCCGGCCGCGTGGGTGCCCGGGCGTCGCATCGCCCGCGTCGCGCCGGTCCCGTTGCCCGCGCGCCTGCAGCCCGAGCTGCCGGAGCCGTCGGTCCACGTGGCGCGCCGGCGGGTGGTCGAGGTCGTATGCCAGGAGCTGGTCGCCCGCGAATCCGAGCTCAACGCGCTCGACGCGAAGGTCGGCGACGGCGACACCGGCACGACGTTCGCGACGGCGGCGCGCGCCGTGCTCGCCGAGCTCGATCGCCTCCCGTTCGCCGACGCGGGCGCGCTGTGTGCGGCGATCGCCGGGGGCCTGTCGAGCGTGATGGGCGGCTCGAGCGGGATCTTGCTGTCGATCGGGGTGTCGACGATGGGCGTCGCGGCGAAGTCGTCGCAGGACTGGCCGGCGGCGCTGCGCGCGGGCGTCCGGCGGATCCAGCAGGTCGGCGGCGCCGCGGCGGGCGATCGCACGATGCTCGACGCGCTGCTGCCGGCGATCTCGGCGCTCGAGGCCGGCGAGGGGCTCGCAGCGGCCGCCGCGGCGGCGCAGAGAGGGGCGGAGGCGACGCGGGCGATGACGCGGACGCACGCCGGTCGCGCGAGCTACGTGCCCGAGAGCGCGTTGCGCGGGGTCGCCGATCCTGGGGCGGTCGCCGTCGCGGCAATCTTCGGCGCGCTCGCGGCGGCGTCGCCCGCGTGACGCGGCCTGTGCGTCGCTTCGGCCGCTCCACCCGCCCGCCCGGCCTCGCACCCGCCTTGCGAGGCGAGTGCATGGACTCGCTCACGAGCGGTTGGGCATGGGGCGCCCATCCTCCTGAGGCATTATGGTCACTCGACCCCCTCTCGACAAAGGACGGCCTCCTCGAAGCCCCAGCGATCTTGTTCTTCTCCGGCGAGTAGGCGCTCGCGAAGCGGTCCGTAGTCCACCTGCGCGGGAACGTTGACTGCAACGAGCCGGCCCGACGCCTCGGTGTCGCACCCGAGTCCCTTGAGCATGCGCTGGACATCGTCGACGCACTCCGCATTCCGCACGATGATGCGGAGCACGCTGTTGCCGGACTCGTGCAGTAATTTGTCGAACAACAGCTCGCCATCCTCTTCGTTCACCGAGACGATGTCGCCACGAGCCACGTCGTAGGTGTAGTAGGGGATGCTCGCGATCTCGTAGGTTCCATCCACCCGAGGGTTCGCCCACAGGATCTCGCGTTGAAAGTCGGGATAGCCGTCCTCGTCGGGCACCAGCCGAAAGACGACAGGGCGTTGGTCCGTCCCGGTAGGCCCGGCGCCATGACGCATGGTTAGATGTCGATCTGGGCTGGAGTCCAAGTCACAAGACGGATCCTCGGCAAAGCGGCGAGCCTGTCGCGCGTTGGTGTGCGCCCCGCCGGGGTCCGCACGCCAGCATCCAGTCTCCCAATCCCAGACGCCATCGGCGACGCCCCTCTCCAGGAGATCGGCAACCTGCTCAAGGTCAGCACCACGCGGAGCGTCCACCGCGTAGAGTCGTTTCTTGGCCTGTTCCCACGTGCATCCGAGCGCCTGCAAGGGCTTCCAGTATCGCTCAAACATCGTCGGCTCGATGTTCTCACGGAGCAGGATCCGGAAGGTGGATGAACCGCTTGGCTCGAGGACCTCGACGAACTCCAGCACCCCGTCCACAACGGGACGAGCACGTACGACGTCCTCGAAGCTGACCCCGTACATGAACCACGGGGAGTTGCGCAACTTGTACCGGCCGCTGCCCAAGTCCTCGGCCCAGAGGCTCTCCGAGGACTGGTCGTCCGGGTAGAACAGCACTTTGACCATGTGCTCGCTCATTCGGTCTTCGTTCCTTTCGCCCGGTTGCAACCGCCGCAGAGGAGCTGCCCGTTGGTGGGCGATCCATCACCGCCGTGAACCTTGGGGATGATGTGGTCGTGCTGCCGCTCGTTCTTCGGCGGGGTGACGTTTGCCGTGTGACGTTGTCCGGGCACGAGGGGGGCCTTGCACTTCTCGCAGGTCTCGACGCCATCATAACGCGCGCGGTTCTCGGCTCGGATATCCTCTTTCCCCTTCGACGTGAACCTTTTGCCCGCGCGCGAACCGCCGGACGTGCCGACTTTGCGCGTGACGAGGTTTTGGACCGCCTCCAGCGTCGCTTCGGGCAGCTCCCTCGTCGGTACGAATTTCTTGGCGGCCTCGGCGGCTCGGTCTGCGCCGCGGACCCAGCGATAGGCGCCCTTGATGTCGCCGGCGCTGACCGGGAGCGCCTCACTGGCGAGCGACAGGGCGGACAGGACGCGTGCGCCGATGCCGGCCTCGGCGCTGGCGACCGTCAGGACGTCGTCCGCGATGCCGCTGAACTCGTCGACCTTGTCGTAACCCTTGTAGGCGGCCTTGAACGTCGCTTTGCCGCCTTTGATGATCCAGCTGACCCAGCCGTGGCCGGTCGGATCGACGTTGCTGATAGGGTTGTTGGCGGCGTAGCGGTAGAGGTTGCGCTCACCGGGCTCGTCCAGACGAGCGGCGGGGTTGAGCAGGTGGTACGGGTCGGGGCTCGCCCAGCGGCCGAGCTCGGGCAGGTAGTGACGAGCGCCAATCGCCACGGCGCCGCTGAGGGGATCGTCTTCCTTCCCTGTGAAGCGGTACGTGGGCCCGCTGGCCTCGCCGGCGCGCCATGCCAGTCGAACGGCACCGTAGGGCTCCGCCACGTCGCGGGCGAGCGGACGGCCGCGATGGTCGAGCACGAGGGCGGCGGAGCCCAGGCGATCGGTGATGTGATAGCGGGTGTGCTCGTCGGGCGCGAGCGGGTGTGCCGTGTCGTCGTGCCGACAGCTCAGCGTAGCGACGCCGAAGAGCACGAGGACGACGGCCGACGTGATGGATGCGTTCGCAGTTAGAACATGGACGTTGAGCAGGCGGACGAGGCCTGCGGCGGCAACGAGGAGGGCGAGCACGAGGCCGACGAGGGCCCACTCCCCGAGCGGCGCAGGCAGGGCGCGACGGGCCTCGGCCGATGCCGCCATTTCGACCGGGAGCTCGGCGAAGCCGTCGCGCGGCATGGGGACCGCGCTCTCTGCGACGCGCTCGCCGGCGAAGTGGACCCAACGGACGAGTTGGCCGTCGCGCACCTCGGCGTTCCTCGTGAAGTAGAGCGTCTCGTGGGCGAGCTCGCCGCGGGCGTCGTATTCGCGGCGGATCGCCCGCTCGCCCGTGTAGCCGTAGACGTGCTCGACGCGGCGGCCGTCGTCGGCGACGAAGGACTGCACGCGGCCGTGGGGATCGAAGTGCCAGGTGCCTGCGGCGAGGGGACCGGCGCCGGCGACCTCGGCGAGCTGGCCGGCTGCGTCGTAGGTGAGGTGCTGGGCGTCGAGGCGGACCGCGGCGTGCGGGCGCGCGTCGTCGTAGCCGAGCTTGCGGCCGGCTTGCTCGAGGAGGTTGCCGTCGTCGCTGTACCGCCAATGTGTCGTCTTGCCCTGTGCAGTGCTGGCGACCAGGCGGCGCAGGTCGTCGTAGACGTAGGTCTGCGAGAGCGAGAAGCCTTCGGCGGCGAGGTGGTCGCGCGTCTCGGCGAGCTGGCCCGCGACGTCGTAGCGGTGCGTGAGGTCGAGGAGGGCGGTGGTCTTCTCGGCGACGTGCGTGCGATGCACGCGGCCGGCTTGATCGAGAGCGCGGGTGAGCTCGACACCTGGCGCGAGGGACAGGCGGCGCCAGCGTGCGAGCGGGTCGTACTCGGCTTCGGCGAAGGCGCTGGGCGCCTCGAGGCCGCGGGCCGTGTAGGCGTGCTCGAGGGTGCTGCCGTCGGGGTAGAAGTCGCGCAGCGGCCGGTCCTGCGCGTCGTAGACGTGAGCGGTGGACAGCGCGACAGCGCCGCGCGGCGTGTCGAAGCGCCGGGTCATGCGGGTGATGCGGCCGCGGGCGTCGTGCGTGAAGTCGACGCGCCCGGCGTCGTCCTCGACGGTGACGAGCTGGCCGCGCGCGAAGGGACCGCCCGTGCCGTAGCTGCGGCGGACGTCGCTGACCTGCTTGCCCGCCGGGTCGATGGCGCGCTCGTGCGTGAGGCGGCCGATCGGGTCGAACGTCCAGGACACGCGTGCGCCGGTGGCATCGATTCGCTCGATCAGGCGGCCGGTGGCGTCGAAGCGCTGGCGAACGTGACCGGCGTCCGGCGAGTCGATGTTCCTGAGACGGCCGCCGCCGTCGTAGGTGTAGCCGGTGCGGTGGCCCTCCGGATCGACGTGACCGGTGAGCCTGCCGGCGGCGTCGTGCGCGTAGCGGTGGATGATGTTGTGGCCCGCGAGGGAGCTCGTGATCGACAGGATGCGGCCGAGGCCGTCGTGCTCGGTGCGCTCGGGCGTGCCGGTGTACGGCGGCTCCGGGTGCAGATCCTCGTGGTCCTGGCGTTCGAGCGCGAGCGGCAGGTAAGTGGTGGCGAGCTCGTAGCCGTCCGCGTCGCGCGACCAGACGGCGCGGTCCAGCGCGTCGAGGTGGGTGATGCTGGGCGATGGGGCGCTGGGCAGCTCGATGATTGCGCCGGGGGACAGCGCGGCCGCGGGGAGCGCGGCTCCCGCGAGCAGCTCGACCACGTCCCCTCGCGCGCCGTAGCGACGAGCCGTGCGGAGGATTGCGGCGGTACCCGCATCGTCCTGCGTGACGTCGAGGACGACGCGGCCGAGGCCGTCGAGGTGGCTGACGACGAGTTCGACCTCGGGCTCGCCGCTCACGCGTCGCAGCTCGGTGAGGACGGAGGGACGAGGCGCCGCGCCGTCGAGGTCGTAGCGGTAGCGCGCCGTCGGCAGCTCGGGCGTGTCGCCGGGCTCGATCTCCGCGATCAGGCGACCGAGGCCGTCGTACTCGGCGATGGTCGTCGCGCCGCTGGGGGCGGTGACGGTGAGCGGAAGGCCCGTCCGCGCGTCCCAGGTCGCGGTCGTGACGAGGTCGCCGGAAGCGCCGAGCAGGAGGCGCTCCTCCACGGGGAACAGGCCCGCGTCGTCGTAGGTGCGCCGGAGCGTGCCGCCCTCGGCGTCGCGGAGCTGGGTGATGTTGCCGCGCGCGTCGACGGTTTGGCGGAGCGAAGGGACCCACTCGTCGCCCTCGAGCCAGGTCTCGACGCGGGCGACGACGCCACGGTTACCCACCTGGCCGAGCGGCGCGCCTTGCTCGGGCGGGCCGTCGTAGTAGGTCCGGGTGGCGGTGACCTGCGTGCCGTCGGCGTCCGCGATGATTTGCTCGGCGACGCGATCGCGCGGACCGCCGTCGACGGCGGGCTCGGCGTAGTTGTAGGTCGTGATTCGCTCGTCGCCCGAGAGGTCAGCGCCGGTCTTGATGTCGACGCGGCCGAGGGCGCGTTCCTCGAGGACGTTGCCCCAGCCGTCGTGATCCCACTCGGTCCGCACCCGGACCGCTGCGGCTTCGGGGCCGGCTTCGAGGTGATCGGTGTCGGTGGCGACGCGACGGGCGGCACGCACTCCCGGCGCCGGCGTGTCGACCTCGAGCGTGTGCGTCTCGCGGACGAGCACGCCGCGGGGGCTCCGGGTCTCGCTGTCGAGGAGTTGGAGCTTGCGCGCCTCGTCGGTTTGGCCGAGGTCGTAGCGTGTGATGGTGGTCGACGGCTCGGTGAAGCGGTCGCCGGTGCTGGCGGCGCGCAGCTCGGCGAAGCCGCGGAACTCGCCGCGTGCCGGGTCGTACCAGCCGTCGCGGACGTGGTGTTCGGTGGTGTGCGACCAGGGCGTGTGTGCGTCGGCCTCGTGCGATTCGATCAGCACGGGGAGGGGCGTCGGCGGGGTCGATGACCATGGCGCGCCGGCGTCGGCATCGGCACGCGCGAGAGCGGCGGCGGAGGCGTAGGTGAACTCTCGCTCGTATCCGAGGCCCGTGCGCAGGCCCTCGAGGAGACCCGGGCGCTCGGCGAAGGACCATGCGCGCCAGGGCTGCGAGCCATCGGTGTCGACGCGGAGGACGTCGACGGTGCCGCTGGCGTCGACGTCGCTCAGGAGCACGACTTCATCGGCCTCGAGCTCGCGCCACGCGACGTTCGCTGCTGCAGCGACCGAGCCGTCGTGCTGGTAGGTGTAGAGGTCGAGCGAGGCGCCGCCGAGGCGGACGAGGTCCGCGGCACCGTCGCCGTTCAGGTCGGCGAGCTCCCAGCGCTCGCTCTCCACCATCGCCGGCACGCCTGCGAGGTCGACGGGATCGGCGAAGAGCCCGAGGCCGTCGCCCGCGGCGACGAGGACGCGACTCTCACTCGGCAGGATGCGGACGAGGTCCGGCAGGCGATCGCCGTCGAGGTCCGCGAGCTGGACGCCCGGATCGCCGAGGCGCATGCCGGCGAGCGGCGGCGGCACGGGCTCGGCTGGGAGATAGCCGGGCGCGTCGTGGTGGCGGAGCCAGAGCCACCCGTCGGCGTCGTCGTGGCGCAGGACGTCGACGCGACCGTCGAGGTTGAGATCGACGAGGGCGACGTTTGGCGCGGTGAGGTCGAAGCTGAGATCGACGTCGATCGGGGAAGCAGTGGCGAAGGGCACGACGCCGCCCGTGAAGGCCCATAATTCGCCCTCGCCCGGCTGGGCCAGAAGATCTTCGACGCCGTCGCCGGTGAGATCGGCGAAGCGTGCGGACTTCGTGAGCGTGACCGCCGGCGCGTTGAACTCCGTCCATTTCGAATCGAGCGTGTCGCCGCGGCCCTTGCGGTAGCGCCACGGGTCCCCCGTGGCGTCGAGAAGGTCGGGGAGCGCGTCGCCGTCGACGTCGACCCAGGCCCGTCCGTCCGCGGTCGGGTCGAGCGCCGGGGCGAGGGCGAGCTCGGTCTCGAGCGCTTCGTCGAGCGCGCCGGTGTAGCGAAGGTGCCAGGGCGGCAGCGCGGCGCCGTCGCTGGCGACGGTGTCGATCCGGATGAGCTGGCTCGCGGGGACCAGGATGCTCCGCTCGTAGGTGAGCGTCGTCGTGCGGACGAGAACGCCATCGACCTCCGTCGACAGCGCGTGGAGGCGGTGGCGCAGCTCCACGGCGAAGCCGGCGGCGCGCGTGTGGACGACGTCCGGGCGCTCCTCGTACTCGAATCGCACCGTCGCGCGGCCGTCGTTGTAGGTGATCGCCGCGAGCAGCGGCGCGGTGGAGCCGGGCTTGTGGGTGTAGTGGAAGTCGATGCGGTTGCCGTGGACGTCGGTGATCGCGGAGAGCTCGAGGCGGAAGTCGCCGGCGGCGCCCGTGAGGCGCGCGTCGTCGGTCAGTCCGAACAGGTAGCCGGTGCCATCGGTCGTGACGGCCGACATCGCGCCGCCGGTCAGCGCGCGGACGACGACCGGCGGCCCCTGTTCGATGCGTTCGCGGTAGACGCCCGGCGCGACCTCGACGAGCTCCTCGCCTCCGCCGAGGCCGCGCAGGACCCACGCGTCCGTGTCGTGGTAGCGAGGGATGCCGGTCCGCAGCGAGCGCTCGATGGCCGGGAGTCCGAGAGACCAGCCGAGTCCGAGGGGGCCCGCGCCCTCGCCGGCGCTGTAGTTCAGCGCGAGCTCGGGTGCATGGCCGGCGCGGCCGGGCGGGACGTCGATCGGATACGAGAGCGACGGGAGCCCGCTCGCGGGGCTCAGATCGTAGCCCTGGCCGAAGCCTTCGATCGAGGCCGGGCCCTTCGGAAGATTGATCGCGGTCGCAAGCGTCGAGCTGGTGTCGGCGTGAGCGGTGCCGGCGACGAGCGCGAGCGCGACGACGAGTAAACCTGTTCGTAGAGACATGCGGAGCCTTTCGGTCGATACGTGGCGACGAAGCACCGTGCCGTCCGTGGCACGCAGGGGGGGCGCGCAGGGGGCCGCGCAGGCTGGTGAGGGGCTAAAGACCCATGAGATTGCCGAAGCTCGATCTGCTGGAATCGGTCTGGGGCAGGACGTGGACGGGGTCAGTCTGGGGCACGTCCGAAGTCCCGGGGGACGGCAGGGGCGGAACGCCGCTTGGTTCGATCCACGGCCCGCGGCCGACGCGGGGCACGAGCCCGAGGTGCGCGGCGCAGCGGTACACGCTCGACCGTTCGGCATCGCAATGCGACACGAGCATGGCGCGGCCGGCACGGCTCAAGCTGCGGGGCGTCATGGTCGCGCCCAAGAGCGCAGCCTCGGCGCCGTGCTTCAGGCTGCGGAGGATCCACCAGCTCCGCTCGAGACTCGCTCGTTCGGGCCTGCCGTGGGCGTAGCAGAGGAGGCGTACGACGCCCGCGAGCAAGCGATCGATGAGCTCGAGCGGCTCATCGTCAGGGATCGGCGTGCCCATGGCTTTCAGCCTCCGCAGCTCGGGGTGAACACGCCTTGTCCCGCGGGGGCGATCGAGCCGGCGCGGTGGTGTAGGCGCAGCACGACGTCGGCGACGTGGTGGAGGTCGAGGTCGATGTTGGTGGGAGCCTTGTCGGCCGGCGGGATCGTCAGCGTCCACTGCTCGCCATGGACGGGCCACGCGGCGTAGCCGGCATTGGGGCCGGCGGTGCCGAAGTCGCCGACGCCGGCCTGGATCACGATCTGCTCGCGCTCGAAGCTGTAGGGCACGTAGGCCGACCAGGAAGGGAGATCGGCGCCGTCGCAGCGCCGCACGCCGGCGAGGCCCTGGCGGGTGAGCCAGACCTCGGCCTCGCGGTCGCCGAGGTGGTCGCCGACGAGCTTGATTTCCACGTTCTCGAGACGGTCGTCGCACAGCGCGGACGAGAACAGCGCGTGCTCGAAGGCGGAGAGGGCGAACGGCAGCGCGACGGAGCCGTCCGGTTGTCGGTGCAGCGGGTCGCGCAGGAGCGCGGCGAACTGCTCGCCGGGGGTCACGGCGGTGCCGTCGACGTCGACCACGTCGCGGGTGATGCCGAAGATGTCCGAGCGCAGGCTGACCTCGGTGACGTAGGGCTGACCGAAGCCGTGTTCGAGCCGGTAGTCCTCGAAGATGCTGTCGAGGCAGGCGAGGAGCCCGGCGAAGTCGGCGGGCGAGCGCGCGGCGGCGAGGGTGTCGCGCAGGGTCGGCAGGGGCTGGTTGAGCTCGTACTCGAGGGCGCGCAGGGCGAGGTAGACGCGGCGCGCCGTCTGCTCGCGGACGGGGAGGACGCGGCGCGCGGCCTCCAGGCGCGCCTGCAGGAAGTGCGGGCGCGTGAGCGCGTTGTCGGGGCTGTCTTCCACCATGAGGCCGAGCGCTTGGGCCTTCTCCTGCATGAGCGCGCCGACTTCTTGATAGGCGCTCCACATCGCCGTCCTCGCGGCGTCGCGTGCGAGCTCGGCTTCCTCGACTTCGATCTGCAGCAGCAAGCCCTCGGCGCGGATGTTCTTGACGAGGGCGACCGAGGCGGCGCGGCGCACCTCGAGGTCGCTCTTCCGGATAGCGGCGTCGATCTCGGCGTTGATCGCCATGACCGCTTGCTCCTCATTGCGCGCGAGCTCTTCCTGCGCGCTCTCGAGGCCCGCTTGCCCGTGGATGCTGGCGCATTGATTTTCGGTCTGGACGCTGAGGCTCTCGGCTCTGGCTTGACACGACACGATGGCGCCGGCGAGCATCATGGGGTTGGGGATGGCGGTGCCGAGGATGCTGGGTCCGGAGAACAGCGCGGAGCCGATCTGCGACATGCAATCGCCGGCCTGCACCTCGACCTCGGCGTTGGCGTTCTCGCGGACGCGGCTGCACTCGGCGGCGGCTTCGGCCTGCGCGAGCGCGGAGCGCTCCTTTCCTGCGGCGTCCTGCACCTTGAAGATCTGGCCCTGTGCCGCCTCGATCTCGGCCTGGAGGTCGAGGTGGATCGCGACCTCCTTCCCGAAGCGCTCTTCCTCGACCGCGATCGCGTGCAGGTTGTTCTCCACGGCCTGGGCGGCGTGGCGAATGCGCAGACCCGCAGCGCCGAGCGCCGCCTTGAGCTCGGCGATCTGGCCGCCGTGCTGGCCGCACTGCTCGAGCGCGGGCCGAGTCTCGCCGGGGAGGCTGCCGCAGAGGGCGCGCAGCTTGCCGTCGTACTCGACCTCGAGCTGAAGCACGGTCGTGTCGAGCGCGTAGGTCTTCTGCTCGTAGTCGCGGATCGCGTTCCAGGCGTCCCCGAAGACCTGCTCGAGCTGGGCGAGGTCGTCGGTTGCGAGGAGGTGGACGGCTTCAAAATTGCTGCGGTGCTGGTCGAGGTCCTGAGGGCTGAGCGCGAGCGGTACGTACGCGGCTGGGTAGCCGAACGAGGTGTCGGTGTGCAGCGCCGCGTGGACCGACGCGAGGGACTGGAGGGCGGGGCCGAGCGCGTGAAAGCCGACCGCCGCGTCGGTGTGGTCGTGCAGCCGCGCGTGCAGCTCGGCGCCCGCAGCATGCGTGGCGATCGCGGCGAGGCGCACGGCGGCGCGCACGTCGGCGACGTTCGTGCCGGCGAGGTCGGCGAGGCGAGCCCAGCGGGCGGTGGTGCCGGCGAAGTTCGCGACCAGGGCGAGCGGCACCAGGGCGACGTGTTCGTCCAGCAGGTCGGGGTTTTTTGATGTGATCACGTCGAGCGCCGCCGGGAAGGCCGGGGCGAGCGTCGGCGCGAGCGCGGCGGCGAGGCGCTGGCGATCGGTCGAGAGGAGCTGGAGTTCGCGGGCGAGCACGTCCGAGACGGGCGCGCCGAGCTCGTCCTTGTATGCGAACGCGGCGTCGATCTGGGTCTCGGTGCTGAGCAGGCCGGCGGCGAGCGCCTCGTCGGCGGCGTAGAGGGCGGCGTAGAGCCGGTAGAACTCGCCGGTCATGCCGGGGGTGTCCTCGGCGCCGCGGCGGAGGAGGGCATGGGCGCAGCGCATCGCCGCGATATCGAGGCATGCCTGGCCCTCGGTGTAGGGCGGGGTTGCGGCGGTGCATTCGTCCCAGGTCCAGGTGCTTGGGGGCTTCACCTGGCCGCCGCCGTTCAGCTCCGCGAGGACGGCGGGGAGGTGGTATGCGGAGGTCCGGAGCGCATCGGCGCACTCGAGCTTGTCCTCCGGAGGGCAGTTGCTGTCCGCGCAGGCGTCGCAGGCGGGCGTCGGTTCGACGAGGGTCTCGGGCGTGCCGTAGGCGGTGCCGAGGCCCTCGCAGGCGTCCGTATCGAGGCCGAGCGGGGCGAGCCAGGTCGGCGTGGCTGCAGGGCCCGGTGGATCCTCCGCGGCATGGACGAGGCCCGTGAGCGGGCCGTGACGACGGAGGACGAAGGTCCCCTCGACCTCGACGGGGGCGTCGCGCAGGCCGGTGATCGACTCGACGAGCGTGCCCTCGAGCCCTGCGGCGCTGCGGGTGCCGGTGAGGGTGAACGTCCGGCCGAGCTCACGGGCGAGGGGGCTGTAGCGCCAGCCGTCCGCCGGTAGGCGGTCGCGCAGCTCGATCGTCACGTCGCCGGACGGAGCCCAGGTGCCTGTGAGGGAGAGCGGCTGCGGCCACAGGAGGCTCGCGTCGGTGTCGACGCGGCCGGCGATGGTGCCGTCGTCGCGGAAGTCGAGGTCGAGGACGAGGTCGCTGCCGCCGAGGCTGGCGCCTTCGACCTCGAAGGCTACGGCGCCGCGGAACTGCCCGGACTCGGGGGCGGCTTCGATTTCGATCGACCATAGGAGCGCACCGCCGCTGGTGATGATCTGCACCGGCAGCAGGCGATCGGTCGCTGCGAGCGCGTCCACGTGGACGTCGGCGTGGAGCTCGACTTCGGCGCCCGGGGCGAGCTCCGCCAGCGTGGGGTCGACGGCGAGGGCGGGATTGGCCGAATCCAGGCGGAACTTGAGCACGCCCGCGCCGTCGTTGCGGAGCGTCGTGCGGGCAATGGTCTCGCCGAAGCCCAGCACCGTGAAGCGCTCCACGAGTACCGGGGTTCCCGAGGCCGGCTTCGGCTCGTCGCCTTCGTCGAGTGCGCAGCGGCCATGCGCGCCGCATGATGCGCCTTCCGGGCAATCGTCGTTGGCTGCGCACCCAGTGACGCAGACCCGCAGCTCGCAGAAGCTGCTCGAGCCGCAGTCCGCATCCACCCGGCAGACCGTTCCGTCGACCTCGGCGGGGTCGGAACTCGGCGGGAGCCGTTCGAGGTCGGACACGCCGGGAGACGCGACAGGCGGCTCTCGGGCGGTGTCGCGGTTGCACGCAAGCGAGAACAGCAGGGCCCACCCGGCCCTGCGCAAGACAGAACGAGTCACGATACACCTCACCTGTGGCGCTCGTGCGAGCGCGGTTGTCAGCGGAGCGGTTCGGCGGCGACAACCGCCGTCGAGCGCCCACACACGGCGGGCGCGGCGTGCATTAGGGGGCGCTGGCCGCCCGAGACGGGGACGGCAAGCGGGAGAACGGAAGGACGTTCGACGCCTGCGAAGGGCGCTCGTGGGCGGCGGCACGAAGCCGGTCGAGGTCGGGCACGATGAGCTCCCGCCCCGCGCGGACGATGAGGCGCTCGTCCTCGAGAGCGCGCAGCGCGAGCGCAGCGCTCTCGCGCGTGCATACCACCAGGGCGGCAAGCTCGCGCTGGCGCATGATCGTGAACTTTCGGCCCTGAGGGGTGTCGCGGCCAGCTTCCGCCAGGCGGAGGAGCTGGCCGACGACACGGGCCCGGAGGCTGAGACTGAGGGCGTCGCACAAGCGACGCCTGGTCGCGTCCTGATGCGCGACGGATTGCGCGACGACGGCACGCTCCACCGCCGGGTGTTCGTCGAGGAGCCGCCGGAAGACGATGCGCGGCACGATCGTCAGCAAGGCTGGCGATGTCGTGACGGCCGTGTCGTCCCAATTGGCGCCCGCCGCCATCCACAAGCACGACTCGCCGAAGATGTCTCCTGGGCCGAAGTCGCCAATGCTGATGGTCCGGCTCTCGCCGTGCTCCCACAGGCTCGAGACTCGACCCCCGTGAAGGCAGTACACCTCGTCGGCGCGCTCGCCAGGGACGTGCAGGATCGTGCCCCGGGAGACCTGGCGCGAGACGGAGGCACCGGCGAGCGCATGCAGCGGGGCATCCGGCAGGTCTGCCAGGACGGGAAACCGGCGGAGGCCCCACAAGGGGCCGGGGGCCTCAACTTTCATGGCGCTGGCCTTTCTGATGACGCGGCGGGTGCCGCGGCGGGTCGATCACTTGTGGTTCGTCGAGATAGTTCCCTTCGCTGGCGAGGACGCGGTCGGCCGCGCTGTCGGGCCGCCCGAACACATGCACGGCGTTCTCATGCTCGACGACCCGGATGTCACCCCGCGCATGCAGGTCCCGGGCGACCGCTACTCGCTCGGCGACGGTGAGTCCCGCCGTCACACCGACCGCGAGTCGGAGGCAGTTACCGAGCTCCGCCAGCGACCGGAATGCGCCGTGGTAGTTGCCGAGCTGGCGATGGGCGGCCAACGACAGCGGCAGTGGCACTGAATCACCACGCAGTATCAAGACACGCCTCCCGCCTGCGCTGATCGCGCCACTGGCGTGCTAGGAGCCTCGGCGGTACCTCGCGCCCGTGGGAAACCGTCCACCAACAGCGCCTTAAATGTCCTCTTCGGCGGCCAAAAAAAGCCTGAGCCGTGTCCCGCGAGCTAGAATCCGCCAGCCGTGACCGAGGAGACCTGGACACCCAAGCCGCTTGGCAAGGACTACGCGACGACCGAAGAGGTGGCGGAGGTCGCCGGGGTCGAGCGGGCGGCGCTCTACGAGTGGCTGCGGGAGGGGCTCTTGCCCAAGCCGCAGACGACGGGCGGGCGCGGCGTCATTGCCAAGTGGCCGCTCGTCACCCTGAAGATCGCGGCGTTCGTCCGCAGCCAGCGGGACCTGGCCTATGGCCTGGCGGAGATCCGGCCACGGATCGTCGCGGCCTTCGGTGAGAAGGTTCTCGAGGTCCTCGCCAAGCCCCGTGGGCCGCGGCCGCGGGGCGGCAAGAAGGTGGCGAAGAAGAAGTCGGCGAAGAAGGCGACGACCAAGAAGGTCGCCAAGAAGGTGGCGAAGAAGAAGCGATAGCAGCGGCTCCTCTCGCGGGGGGTCGAGCTCCGGAAGGACAAGGTTCGCTGGCGACGACGTCGGTAACTCCTTCGGGAAGGGTGTCCGCATCGCCTGGCTCAGCGCGCGCAGACCGGAGAGGGCGTTGGACACGACGCCGACCTGCGCGAGCTCCGTGACGGCCTCGCGAGTGGACCCAACGAAGAAGGTGCGGTCGGTGCGCCAGGTGTAGAAGCCGGGCGCAGGGGGGGCGTTGAGCATCGAAAGCCTCCGTGTCGAGCAGGCGGCCTTCGATGGCCGCCGCTCCACTCCGGTCGCCTGTCTGGTGACCGGGCTGCTGTCTTGAGTCGGTGTCTCCTGATAGAAACTGTCTGCCAACCATATCCTAAAAGTTTTGTTAAGCACCATTAAATTTCTTGGCGGCTCTCGGCCTGCCGCTGTAGCCTCGAAGAGGCCATGACCGTGGAGAGCCGGGACCCCAAGCCGCAGGGCCAGGACGATGTTGCGACGGCGGACGCGAGCGAAGGGGCCGAGGCCTCGACCGAGCAGCCCGGCGGCCCGAAGCCGATGGGCAAGGACTACGCCACGACGGAGGAGGTGAGCGCGGTGGCCGGCGTGGAGCGGGCCGCCCTCTACGACTGGCTGCGCGAGGGCCTCTTGCCCCGGCCTCGGACGACCGGTGGACGCGGCATCATCGCCAAGTGGCCGCTGGTCACCCTGACGATCGCGGCGTTCGTGCGCGAGCAGCGCGATCTAGCCTACGGTCTGCGGGAGATCCGCCCGCGGATCGTCAAGGCCTTCGGGGAAAAGATCCTCGAAGTGCTCGCTGAGCCGAAGGGTCGCCGCGCACGTGGCCGCGGCGAGAAGACGCTGCCGGACCGGGGGTGCAAGAAAGAGCCAGGCGCCTGCTCGTCCAGGGGACCGAGCGAGCTCGCCTCAGGATCGAGCGGGCGGCGCCAGATGTCGTCGCGCAGCTGCGGGAAGCAGACGTGATACCGCCCCTTGAACTGGGCCAGGACCTCGGCGCGCCCGCCGGCGTCGAGCCGCCCGCGGGCGATCACCGCGTGGTTCTCGCCGACCTCGTAGGGCTCGCCCGCCAGCGGCTCGCCCTCCCTGTCGACCAGCTCGAGCCGCAGCGCACGCACGACGAGCGAGTGGCGGTGGCTCGTACCGAGGCGGAGCGCCCCGGCCGGGTGTTCGTCGAGGAAGGTGGTCACGGCTTGCCCGGGGTCGCGCCCTTCTCGGCGAACCGCTTGCGGATGAACTGTAACGCTTCACCCGGGAGCGTGTAGACCGTCTGGCGGAAGCGGTGGCTGGCCTGGAGCTGCTCGTTGATCTCCCACGCCTTGACGGCGCGCTCGGGCGCCTTCTCCGGGTCAATGGTGTACTCGAACGCGCACTCCACGTAGTGCTCCTCGCCCTCGTCACCGTCGACGTCTGCGATGCGCCGCTCGCTGGTCACCTTGCCGAGCGCGATCATGCCGACCCCCGTGTGGTACAGAGCGATCGGGGTGCCCTTGGCGATGCCGTCGAGCGACGACTTGCGGCCGTAGAACGCCGAAGCCCTGCTCATCCGCAGCATGTCCCTCCACGCGTCCGGCATGTAGGTCGCGTTGCCGTAGTGACGCGCGAGCTCGCGGTAGCCGCGGTGCAGCGCGGCGCGGCCGTCGATCGCGAAGGCGGTCCGCACGACAGCAGCCTTGAGGTTGTCGGGCACGATGACCGTCGGCGCACCGCCGAGCTCCTCGAAAGGCTCGACGTGCAGGCGGATCCACGTCTCGGCGCTCTGATCGGAGGCGATCGCGCGACCATCCGGCGGCTGTGGGCCAGCACGAGCAGGAAGACTCAGGCCTTGCGCTGGCGGCCGCTGTCGGGGTCGTAGAGGTGCCCGAGGTAGCCGAAGTCGACCTGGGCCTCGCCGGGCGGGACGTCGATCGGGATGACCACGTCGGTCTCGGCCGGGCCCTTCGCTTCCGCGAGCCGCCGGCATAGGCGCTTCACGGCCGCGTAGCTACCGGTGAAGCCCGAGCCGTCGCCCTCGCTTGCGGGAAGACCCTGATGCGTCACTTTCTGCCGGAGCGCTTCGCGGTACCGTCGCTGGCGCGCGGCGTGCCGACGGGCCCCAGCGGTAATTTGTTGGTATCGACGACCGGCCAGGCGCAGTGACTCCCGCCGCTGCGCCTCGGCACAAACTGGCCCACAGTACAGGTCACCTCGATCACACCGGCGGCACAGCACGACGAGCTGTCGGCACCGCCCGCACAGAAATGCTCGGAATCCCCCCTCGTCGTCGATGGCGTCGCCACTCCGCCGTCGACATCCACTTGCCTTCCTGAGATCGCCGCGGTACCTTCACCCGTCGATCATCGCCTGACCTTAGGGTCATCTTCGACACCGAGCGCTGCGGGCTGCCACACACCGCAGCGCTCACCCTTTTCTTGACGGCAGCACCTCTCTACCCGCAGCGCCGTTCCCGTCCGCGAATTCAACTCAAGGACCAGCTGGCCTGGTTCACCCTCGGCCCGTTTGGTTGGCTGGCTTACCCATCAGGCAGGAGCCGCCGAGCCGCTGCGACACCGACGGCATGTCTCGTCGGCGAATTCACGCGGATTCTGGCCGGCGCTAACAACGGGTCCGCCTCGAGATCGAGGCGGCGAGGTGCGCACGCTCCTCACCTCGAAGCGGTCGATGGAGCTTCAACGGGTCCGCCTCGAGATCGAGGCGGCGAGGCGACCGCCTGAAGCGCGCCTTGGCCTGGGCCTCCCGGCTTCAACGGGTTTGCCTCGAGATCGAGGCGGCGAGGCTGCTCGCACAGCGGCGTCGAGTTTCCGCAGCGCTGCTTCAACGGGTCCGCCTCGAGATCGAGGCGGCGAGTCGGCGGGGTCCGGACGGCAAACCGGGCGGACTTCAAGCTTCAACGGGTCCGCCTCGAGATCGAGGCGGCGAGGCGATGCTGCGCCGGTGTTCGCGGCGCTGTGGGCGCTTCAACGGGTCCGCCTCGAGATCGAGGCGGCGAGGCGTGAGCACCGACACGCACCACCGGCGCCTCGACGCTTCAACGGGTCCGCCTCGAGATCGAGGCGGCGAGCGCGGCGGATTCCGGACTGGCGGGCACCAGCTTGTTGGGGCTTCAACGGGTCCGCCTCGAGATCGAGGCGCGAGTCCTCCACGACGACCAGGGGCCACGACAGGCCGTCGTCGCTTCAACGGGTCCGCCTCGAGATCGAGGCGGCGAGGGCGATCGCATCGACGCCGTGGCCGTTGCGTTGGCGCCACGACAGGCCGTCGTCGCTTCAACGGGTCCGCCTCGAGATCGAGGCGGCGAGCGACGCGTCGTCGCCGAGGGCGGTCACCGGCGTGACGCTTCAACGGGTCCGCCTCGAGATCGAGGCGGCGAGGGGGCGAGGGCGGCCGGAACCCGCACCCGACCGTGCTTCAACGGGTCCGCCTCGAGATCGAGGCGGCGAGGCGAGCGCCAGCGCGGTGAGGGCGAGGATGCGGCGCTTCAACGGGTCCGCCGCGAGATCGAGGCGGCGAGCGCAATCACCGACAGATCGCCGTTGCCGCTGCGCGCGCTTCAACGGGTCCGCCTCGAGATCGAGGCGGCGAGTGAAGGCGTCGGGCACCGCGAACTCGAGCGTCATCCTGCTTCAACGGGTCCGCCTCGAGATCGAGGCGGCGCCGGGTCTCCACTGTCGTGACCACCAATCGGCCATTTAGCGAATGGAGCGCGATCTTCCCCAATGCCACCTGCGTCGGCACGCTGGTCGATCGTCTCTGTCACCACGCCGAGATCGTCGAGATCGCCGGCGACTCCTATCGCCTCAAAGAGGCCAAGGACCGCCGCTCTCGCCGCTCGCAGCGCGCCAACGCCGTCGCCGCGGAGTAACCAGCACCACATCGCTCAGGCCGGCGCCCCGCGGGGCGCCGGCCTCGGCGCGCGCGCTGGCCGGCGAAAACAGGCGCGGCGAAACGCGTCGGCGAGATGCGCCGGCGAGATGCGCCGGCGAGATGCGTCGGCAAAATTTGTCGGCGAAACGTGTCGGCGATGTATGTCGGCGAAGTGCATCGGCGAATTCGCGCGGTTTGCGACCGGCGACAACAACGGGTCCGCCTCGAGATCGAGGCGGCGAGGTGGCAGTTCAAAGGTTCGGCGTCCGGGCCGAGCTTCAACGGGTCCGCCTCGAGATCGAGGCGGCGAGTCGGCAACATCCTCCCGGCGCTCTGCGGCTACGAGCAGCTTCAACGGGTCCGCCTCGAGATCGAGGCGGCGAGACGCGCCTCACGGTGCGGCTGCCGGCCGGCATGCAGCTTCAACGGGTCCGCCTCGAGATCGAGGCGGCGAGCCCGCGCGGCCTCGGTTCGCGCCTCCTTCTCGGCCTCTTCGCTTCAACGGGTCCGCCTCGAGATCGAGGCGGCGAGTCGAGGCTCCCGGGCGAGGCGCGGGCCAGCCAGTCGTGCTTCAACGGGTCCGCCTCGAGATCGAGGCGGCGAGCGTTTCGACCATCGCGGTCCTCGGCCACCAGCACCTCGCGCTTCAACGGGTCCGCCTCGAGATCGAGGCGGCGAGGCCACCACCACTCGTGCACTGAACATCTTGTTTTGAGCTTCAACGGGTCCGCCTCGAGATCGAGGCGGCGAGGTCCCGGAGCCAGCGCCGAACACCCCGCTGGTACAGCTTCAACGGGTCCGCCTCGAGATCGAGGCGGCGAGTCGTGACGTTGTCCGCGCGGTACGGCCAGCGCCACGCTTCAACGGGTCCGCCTCGAGATCGAGGCGGCGAGGCCGCGCTTCCTGCGGAATAGTCGAAGTGAACAAAAAGCTTCAACGGGTCCGCCTCGAGATCGAGGCGGCGAGACGCCCAGATGGAGGAGAAGCACGACGCCGCACTAGCTTCAACGGGTCCGCCTCGAGATCGAGGCGGCGAGGAGCACAACGGCGTGCCCTACCAGCGCCGCCAAAAGAAGCTTCAACGGGTCCGCCTCGAGATCGAGGCGGCGAGCGTGGTGCCGACGACGACCCACGGGTCGGCGGATGGCTTCAACGGGTCCGCCTCGAGATCGAGGCGGCGAGACGGCAGCGTCGCGGGGAACCTGGTCCTACCCTGCCTGCTTCAACGGGTCCGCCTCGAGATCGAGGCGGCGAGCCGAGTTCGAAGGCCGGGTTGCGGCGACGGAACCGCTTCAACGGGTCCGCCTCGAGATCGAGGCGGCGAGTGCCTGCAGGAGCCCGAGGGTTCGCTGTGCCTGCAGCTTCAACGGGTCCGCCTCGAGATCGAGGCGGCGAGGGGAAGGTGTTCGTCCCGAACGCGGCCGCCGAGACGCTTCAACGGGTCCGCCTCGAGATCGAGGCGGCGAGGCTACGACGGCAGCCCCGACGCCGGGCTCGTGTTCGCTTCAACGGGTCCGCCTCGAGATCGAGGCGGCGAGGTGCCACGCGTCATCAGGTACCGGTGCTACGAGGTGCTTCAACGGGTCCGCCTCGAGATCGAGGCGGCGAGGGCAGCCGCGGCCGCGGAGCGGGCGCGGGGCAACTGCTTCAACGGGTCCGCCTCGAGATCGAGGCGGCGAGGCCGTCTCGGGCTGCTCGGCCCGCGCGAGACGCTCGAGCTTCAACGGGTCCGCCTCGAGATCGAGGCGGCGAGCGGGGTAAGCACCTCGGCCTGCGTGCTCTTGAAGTCGCTTCAACGGGTCCGCCTCGAGATCGAGGCGGCGAGCTCATACTTGGCCCTCCTCTTGCGCGCCGCCCGGCGAGCTTCAACGGGTCCGCCTCGAGATCGAGGCGGCGAGCGGCGGCGAGCAGGATGCTTCGACGCTATCGAAGAAAGACCCCCTGGTGCTCGCCGAGAAAGACCCCTCGGCGGATCGGCGATCGCGGCGCGGTCGTGCCGAAGGGGGGCGTCTGCGCGGACGGAGAAGGACAGGGCCGCGGCGGGGGCGGTCCTGTCCTCGGAGGCGGTGCGCGGGGGCGGCGCTCAGGCGGTGTCGGTCGAGCGACGGAGCGAGGGGCCGGTGATGCGGATGGTCGTGCAGCGGTGACGCAGGCGATCGAGGAGAGCGCCGACCATCTCCTTGTGACCCAGGAAGTCGTACCAGTCGTCGTAGTCCAAATTGGTGGTCACGACCGTCGAGCGCTTGCCATACCTCTCCTCCATCAGCTTGAAGAAGATGTTGGACTGCTCGGGCCGCAGGTTGAGATAGCCCATCTCGTCGATGACCAGGAGGTCGATCTTCATCAGGCGATCGATGAGCTTGCGTGAGGAGTGGTCGGCGAGGCTACGGTACATCTCGTCGAAGAGCTCCTGGGCCTTGATGAAGAGGCCGCGGTGCCCCGCTTGCAGCGCCCGGAGCAGCAGGGCACTGGCGAGGCCGGTCTTGCCGACGCCGGTCGGGCCGATGAAGACGAGGTTCTCGGCGCGCGCGAGGAAGTCGAGCGAGGCGAGCTGGACGATCACGGCCTTGCGGACGCCGGGCTGGAGCTCCCAGGGGTAGGTCTCGAGGGACCAGCGCTCGGGCAGGCCGGCGCGGTCGATGCGGTACTCCATGTATCGCATCTGCTGGCACTGGTACTCCTCGCGCAGGAGACGGGCGAGGAAGTCGGAGTAGCTCGGGCCCTGCGCCTCGGCATGCGCGAGCTCGCGGCCGAGGATCGTCCGGATCCTCGACAGCTTGAGACCCTTCAGGAGCTGGTCGAGGTCATCCGAGGTCGGGTTCGTCGTCGAGGTCGATGTCGAGCTCGTCGGCGTCGGCGGCGATCCCCGCGGCCTGTTCGTCGTCGTCGTCGGGCCGGGTGGGCTCGCGTCAGGGTTCGATGGGTGGCTCGGGCTCGACGTCGTCTCGATCTCCGGCGGGCTCGTGCCGCTCGGGTCCTGGGGTGGGCTCTTGCTTCGTGCTGTCTTTTGGGTCACATGACTTCTCCTCGGTCGGGGTGGAGCTCGGGGGCCTGTCGGCGCGGGTCGGGAGGCGGAAGAAGTCGCCGGCGACGGCGCGCAGGACCATCGATTCGAGGCGGCCGAGATCCCACAGGCCGTACTCGACGGCCTGGCGCACGGCAGTGACGAGCGGCTCGGTCGGGTAGTCGAGGTAGATCCGGTGGAGGCGACGGATCGCCCGCACGGCTCCGCCGCCGTGGCGTCGGCGGAGGAGATCGCAGAGCGCGTCGAGGCTCTTGTCAGTCGCACGCAGGAGCCTCTCCTCGGGGCTGTGCGGCACCGGTGCCGACCGCCACCTGCGGTCCTCGCGGTGCTCGGCGAGCGTGCTGCGCAGGCCCTCGCCGGGCGCGAGTCGATGATGGTCGCCAAGGAGGCGGTGGCCATCGTAGATGCGGATACGCTGGGCCGTCTCGCGGACCTCGACCTGCCGACCGATCAGCGCGGCGGGCACCGAGTAGCGGTTGTGGTGCAGGTTGACGTAGCCCTCGACGTCGACCCGACGCGGATGCACGTCGTAGACCTCGGGGACGTAGATCGGCAGGGGCCGCAGCGCCGGCTGCTCCGCGGCCCACAGCTCGATCGGCGGCCTCGGTAGCGTGCGCCGCGGCTTGCGGTTGACGCGATCGCACCAGGCCCGCAGCTGCTCGTTGAGGTCGTCGTCGTCGGCGAAGGTCCGGCCGGGGTAGAAGTTGTTCTCGATGTAGCTGAAGGGTCGTTCGACCCGCGCCGAGCGGTTGGCGTCGCCCACCGCGTGGGCGACGAAGCGGAAGCCGAAGCGCTCGCCCAGCGCCCGCATCGCGTCGGCGGGCACGGCGTCCGCGCCGCGTCCGCGGGCGATGATCACCGAGGAGTTGTCGAGCATGCACCGCGACGCGGCGCCGCCGAGCGCGACGATCGCCTCGGTGAGGAAGACCCGGCACTCGAATCGCGTCCAGCGCGGGTAGACCTGGGCGTAGATCATCCGCGAGTAGCACAGCACCAGCGACGCGCAGTGATAGCGCCGCTCCCGGTCGCCGACGCGGATCGTGTGCGGCGAGGTGTCGTGCTGCATTTCCTCGCCGGGCTCGAAGTGGTAGCGGCCGGCCGGCTCCTTCGGGCTATGGCCGATCTGGTGGCGCCGGCAGAATGCGGTGAGGCACGAATAGGCGGTCGTGATCCCCGCCGCAGCGAGCTCCTCGTGCACGCGCACGAGGTTGCCGACGCACGCACCGTGGAGCTGCCGGACCCGGTCGAGGTGCGGCGCGAGCTGCTCCGGACGCTCGAGGGTCGGGACCTCGGCGGAGCCGCTACGCAGGACGCGTCTCACCGCATTGCGCGAGATGCGGACGGCCCGCGCGATCGCCTTCGCGCCGTGGCCCTCGCGGTGGAGCTTCAGGATCGTGGTCCTCGTCTCGTGATCCAGCATCGCCTGTGTCCTCGTCTTCGAGATGGGCGCTCAGCGCCGCGAAGGCCGCCCGGACCCCGGTCCATGCGCCTCGTAGCGCCCGGCGCTCGCGCCAGTTCTTTGGGACAGGTAATCCGCTCTCGGCCAGTCGCCGGGTGAGCCGCAGGCTGATCGACGCGAGCGCGCGGAGGTCGGCGGTCAGCGTCGACAGATCGCCGGCCGCATCGGGCTCCGGCTGCGCGGCCTCCCGCGTCGCGGCCTCCGCCTGAAGAAAGAGCAGCGGCTCGCGCACGATCCGCTCGCGTCCGGCCGGGTCTGCCTATCGCCAGCCGCGGTAGAGCCGCCCGAGCTCGCGCACGCTGGCGCCGCGGCGACCGAGGTTCTCGACCAGCCGCACGCACTGCTCGCGGTTGTCCCGGGACAAGGGCAGGAGCCACTTCTGGGCCGCCTGCGCCGCGACCCTGCCCTTTTGGACAGCCTCCTGGACGCTCGCCGGCAGCATGCGCACGAGGCCGAGTCGCCGGCTCACCCAGCTCTCCGATCGATCGAGCTTGGCCGCGAGGTCGGACTGCCGCAGGCCGTGCTCGTCGACGAGCACGCGCAGCATCCAGCCCTCCTCGAGCGCCGAGCGAGTCCGCGTGTTGTCGAGGCGGTGGCTCACCACCAGCGCCTCGGCCTCGGGCAGCTCGAGCAGCACCGCGTCGACGTCGTCGCGACCGAGCGCTCGCAGCACCCGCACCCGCACGTGGCCGTCGAGAAGGATGAAGCGCTCGCCGGCACCGGCGGTGACGACCACCGGCGTCTGCTGGCCGTGCTCGGCGATCGATGCCGCGAGCCGCTGCTCGCGGGTCGCGTCGTGTACCCGCAGGTCCGCGTACTTCTCGTCGAGTTGGTGGAGCTCGAGCTTCATCGGGCGGCGCGCTCGTCAAGCGGCGCCCCGACGCTAGGGAGGCCCGCGGCCGCCCGCGATCTCGTCTTGCCGGCCGCGCTTCCCATGTCGGTCGACTTCGCGTGAAATGCCATAAGGTTGGGCGAGGACTGCGTCTCGCCGCCAGCGAGCCAGGACTTCGAGCAATTCGTCAAGGATCACAAAGACTTCGAGCGGGACTGCGTCTCGCAGCCGGTCGAGACGTAGTGGCCGTTGCGCCGCGTGCGCAGCCTGGACGGGCGCTCCAGTGGCCGCGCCTTTATCCTCGCCGCGGAGCTGCTGTCGGAGTCGTCCCTCGCGTCGCTCGTCGGGGTTGCGCACCCGCCAATCCGCGCACGCCCGCCGGTGCCGCTCCCGCTGACACTCGACGTCGCTGCACACCCGCTGTCGATCGCCGACGCGGCGCTCAGGCTGGAACCATCGCCGGCAGACGCGGCAGGGTCGCTTGCGGACCATGGCCGCCAGCGTCGCCCACCACCGCGCTCACCCCGCAGGGTCTCTTTCCGGGAAGCAGAAGGAGGTCGCAGCGACGGGGTTGGCAGCGAACGAGGACCATGAGAAGAAGGACGTTGAGGAGCAGCAGGGGTGGAGCCGTCCAACCGCGACCCGGATGTCGACGAGCGCTGTCCGTTGTGCGAGAGCCCCATCGCCCAGGACCCGCACGCTCTGGATTACTGCCACGCGTGCGGCTGCCTGCTCGTGGAGTGGTCACCACGCGACGACGCGGACGATGCCCTTCCTCCTGGTGTCACGCGTCGAGCCAATACGGCGCTGACCGAAAGCGATGCGCGCGGTCCGTACCGTGTGGCCGCCGAGGAAGCCCGGCTCGACATCCTCGTCGAGCATCGACAGCAACAGTTCCGAGCGGCCGCCGCCTCCGCCGCGCTCTTCCTCGTCGCTGTGGTGACCAGGAGCGAGCTCCCTGTAGCGATGACGGCTGGCGTCGTGGTGCTCGCGGTCGGCGGAATCGCGTGGAGTCTGATCCCCAGGACCTCCGTGATGCGCTTCATCGCCACGTCCGATGGCCTCACCGTCGTGGGTGACGGCGTCCCTCTTCACCACGGCCAGCACTTCGTGGCCGACGACGTCGAAGGGGTGTTCGTGCGGGCCCTCGCGCGATCCGAGCGCCCCGAGGATCGCCGCTTGGAGCTCGTGCTCCTTGAGCGCCATGGTCGGCGCCAATCGCTGCTGCGCGGCCTCGACGACCCCAAGACACTGTCGTGGATCGCTACTCACATCGAGCGGGCGCTCGGGTTCGAGGGAACCCCCGGGCCGCCCAAGAGACTCGGCCCGGGGTCCTCCACCGTACACTAAAGACCTCGACGACGCCTTTCTGCAGGCGCTTGGTCTCGCTATCCAGAATGGACCCCCCGGCCAGGGGGTTCGTTCTGGCGAGCGGAAGGGGGTCATTTTCCGATAGCGCTGAAGAGGATGGCGTCGAGCGCTGCCCCGCTTCAACGGGTCCGCCTCGAGATCGAGGCGGCGAGGCCCGATCAGTTGCCGCCCACTGATCAAAGAAACCGCGAGCTTCAACGGGTCCGCCTCGAGATCGAGGCGGCGAGTGGTGGCCACCGGCCGAGTCGGCGGGGTGAACATCGCGCTTCAACGGGTCCGCCTCGAGATCGAGGCGGCGAGCTGGTGTAGCAGCCGCAGGTCGTCGAGCGTGAACGGGGCTTCAACGGGTCCGCCTCGAGATCGAGGCGGCGAGAGTCGCTCCGCCGCCCGTAGCGACAGCAGTCCGTCGCTTCAACGGGTCCGCCTCGAGATCGAGGCGGCGAGCTCGGCCTGCGAGGAGGTATACGACGCTCGCGCGCGGCTTCAACGGGTCCGCCTCGAGATCGAGGCGGCGAGGAGTCGTGCGCCACGGCATGGTGAGCGGTGGCCCATCGCTTCAACGGGTCCGCCTCGAGATCGAGGCGGCGAGAAGATACCAGGACGAGGGCGGATGGTACCACGACGCGCTTCAACGGGTCCGCCTCGAGATCGAGGCGGCGAGGGCCGAGCGCCGGGCACACGCCAGCGAGGCCGCGGCGCTTCAACGGGTCCGCCTCGAGATCGAGGCGGCGAGAGGTCGATCCTCGAGGAGTGCCGCCGCTGGCGTACCGCGCTTCAACCGGTGTTGTCGCCGGCCACGATCCGCAGCGTAGCGCCGGTGTCCGGCGCCGGTGGGTAGCGCCGGTGTCGGACGCCGACGCAAATCGCCGGCGCACAGCGCCGGCGTGGACGTGATGCGGGAGCTGGCTGCGGGCGGTCAGCCTGGGGGTTTTGGCGGACGGCTACGGCGACGGGAGGTGCGTTCGTTGGCTTCCTTGAGGCGCCAGGATTCGCCGGCGATCTCGACGATCTCGACCTTGTGGCAGAGGCGATCGAGGAGGGTGCCGACGCAGGAGGCGCTGTGGAAGACGGCGGCCCACTCGCTGAAGGGCCGATTGGTGGTGATCACGACCGGCGCCTTGGTGTATCGCTGGGAGACGACCTCGAAGAGCAGGTCGGCGTAGCGGTTGCTGTAGGGCAGGTAGCCGAGCTCGTCGACGACGAGCAGCGCGGGCTTGACGTAGCGGTGCAGGCGACGGCGCAGCGCGGCGGCGCCGTCCTGCGCGGCGAGGTCACCGAGCATCGCGGAGGCGGTCGTGAAGCGGGCGGTGTAGCCCTGCAGGACGGCGTGGTGGGCGAGGTTTTGCGCGAGCATGGTCTTGCCGACGCCGTTGGGGCCGAGGAAGACGACGTTGACGGCTTCGCGGATGAAGCCGAGCTCGAAGAGTTCGTCGACGAGGGCGCGGTCGAGCTTCGGGTGCTTCCAGTCGTAGTCGGCGATCGGCTTCATCGCGGTCAGCTTGGCGGCGAGCATGCGGCGCTCGAGGCTGCGACGCTTTCGCTCGTGCTCCTCGATGTCGAGGACGGTGCGCAGCCACGGCTCGCGGACGACCTCATCCCAGCGTGCGTACAAGCCATGCAGGCCGAGACCCAGAGCGCGCCTTCGCAGGGCATCGTCAGGTGCGAGAGCCATCGTCACCCTCCTCATCCTTCGGCCGCAGCCGGTCGTACAGGTCGAGCGCGTGCGGCCTCACGACGACGTCGCGCAGCCGCGGGTTCGTGGGTACCTCGGCGGACAGCGGCGCGGGCCGCCCCTCGTCGGCGCGTCGCCGCTCGAGCAGCTGGCGCACGCTCGGCGGATGGACGAGTTCGCGGGCGTTGGCCTCGGCGAGCGCGGCGTCGAGCTCCGCGGCGCCGTACTGGTCGAGCAGGCGCCCGAGCTGCCAGGTCACGTTGCCGAGGTTCTGCCCGCGCTCGGCGCAGCGATGCAGGAAGCCGCGGCTGTGCGGCGCGGCGTGCTGCAGGCGGTCCATGCCGCGGTGATGATGCGCGGCGCGCTTGTCGGCGACGAGCGTCTCGATGTGCACAGGATCCTCGACGCGTTCGTCGCGGCCCCACGCACGCGGGTGCGTGGCGAGGACGGCGGTCCCGTCGACGATCCGCACGGTGTCCGGATCGGCGACCACCGCGAGCTGCCGGCGCACGTGGGTGTGCGGCACCGAGTAGTCGTTGAGGTCGAAGCGCACGTACGGCGTCTTGCCGACGTGCACCGGCACGACCTCGTCGCACGCGAAGCGCGTCTCGGGCAGCGGCAGAAGCCGCGCCCGCTCCTCGGCGAAGACTTCGCCGACCGTCCGGGCGCGATCCTCCGGGCACGGGCGTGCGGCGGCGATCCGCGCGCACCAGTCGGCGGCCTGGGCGTTGAGGTCGTCGAGATCCTCGTAGGTGCGCGCGGCGAAGAAGTTGTCGCGGATGTAGCGGATCCGCCGCTCCACACGCCCCTTCTCGTTGCCCCGCGCCGGCGCGCAGGGCTTCGGCGCGAAGCGGTAGTGACCGGCTAGGCGCAGCAGCGTCTCGTTGAAGCGGATCGCGTCGCCGACCCGCTCCAGCACCGCGCTCTTGAGGTTGTCGTACAGGAGCTCGCGCGGCACGCCGCCGAATGTCTCGAAGGCCAGCTGATGCCCGCGCAGAAAGCTCGGCATGCGCGCGTCGAAGAAGAAGTGCAAGTACACCATCCGCGACCAGCTCAGGACCATGACGAAGGCCATCAGCGGGCGCTCGGCCCGACCGATGCGCAGCTTGCCGAAGTGCGCCCAGTCGACCTGCCCCTGTTCTCCGGGCAAGGTCGCAAGACGCAGGTACGCCTCGGCCTTCGGCCGCGGCCGGATCGACGCGACAATCTCGCGGAAGCGCGAGCACTTCCCCGTGTACCCGCGCGCCTGCACCATCTGCAGCAGCCGGCTCGCCCGCAGCCGCGGGTACTTCTCCAGCATCTCGCGGATAAAGGGCAGGTACGGGTCGACCTTCGACGGTCGCGGCATCGTCACCGCCGGCACCACGCCGGCCTGGCCGAGCACGCGCGTCACGACGCTCGTGTGCACGCCGAGCTGCTCGGCGATCGTCCCGATCGGCCAGCCCTCCGCGTGATGCAGGCGGACAATCTCCGCCTCGGTTTCGGGCCGCGTCTTCACACGTCACCTCCGAGAAGGCGCAGCTGCCGAAAGTCACCGACGCCGCGGATCCGTCTCCGCGCGCCGCCGTGCACCCGCGTAGAAAAATCCACGAGCGGGCTGCGGTGCCCGCGAAGATCGGCGTTGGGAAACGCCCAGTCGATGTAATCCGGACCCCTCGCGTCCACATACTGCACAGCGTCGAGCCGCTGGCCCTGCCACATCGCCAGCCCCTCCAGCACCGTCATCAGCGCCCGCGGGTGCTCGCTGTGCAGCGGCAGCCGGGCCTTCAGCCGATCCCCTTCGCCGTCGATCACCAGGATTTGCAGGTCCGGCTCGCAGATCCGCAGCAGCGCTCTCCATCTTGATTGACTCACGATCGTCCTCGTCTCCGCAGATGGCGACCAGCACCACGCCGGCCTCGGCCACCTGCTCGTCGAGCATCGGCGCCGGCTCCGATGTGGCTAGACCGTGATCCATCACGATCTTCATCCGCCGCTCGGCGCGCCGCCTCGCCTCGGCCCTCGCGTGCATCCGCCGGCCGTGCATGCTCCGCGCGTAACGCCGCCTCGCCGCCCGCACCGACGCAAGCCGCTGCTGGGCCGCGCAGTCCTTCCCGCAGTACCGCTGCCCGCGGTCGCAGGCCCGGCACACCGAAACCTGCCGCCGGCACCTCCCGCAGTTGAACAGTCGCTGGCTCTCGTCCTCGATCGACCACGTGCCCGGCCACGCACTCCGCTGGACTTCCCCGAGCCCTCGCCGTACCCTCCTGCCGTCGCTTCTTTGTTGGCTGTCCTTTGGGGTACGGCCGGCTACGACACCGAGCGCTGAGAGTCGCTACCTCTCAGCGCTCACCTTTTGGCGGCCGCGCTCCCTCTACCCGACCCGCCAGCGTTCGCCGAAAACTTGACGCGCTGCTTGATCCTCATCCGCTGACCGTTGACGCCTCATCGGCGCTGCGCCTCGGATTTCGGCCGGCGTCGACAGTCCGCCTCGAGATCGAGGCGGCGAGGGCAGCATCACCGAGAACTCATCGCTGAGACACTCCGCTTCAACGGGTCCGCCTCGAGATCGAGGCGGCGAGTTGCGAGTACGAGAGGCGGATCCGTCGCATCCCGTGCTTCAACGGGTCCGCCTCGAGATCGAGGCGGCGAGTCACGACGACCGCTCGACCGGGGACGCCAGATTACCCGTTGCTTCAACGGGTCCGCCTCGAGATCGAGGCGGCGAGGGCGAGCGGTGCTGCCGGAACAGGTGATCCGCCTGGCCGAGGCTTCAACGGGTCCGCCTCGAGATCGAGGCGGCGAGGCCGGTGCGCGGGACAGCCAGCCATAGGGTGCCGCCAGCTTCAACGGGTCCGCCTCGAGATCGAGGCGGCGAGTTGGACCACCGACCGGTTTACCGCGGCGGAGTGGCTTCAACGGGTCCGCCTCGAGATCGAGGCGGCGAGTCGCAACGTGGTTGAAACGTCGCGGCATCGAGGCGGCGGAGCTTCAACGGGTCCGCCTCGAGATCGAGGCGGCGAGATGCCGCCCGCTGTGGCGTGGGCGGCCGCGGCGGGGCTTCAACGGGTCCGCCTCGAGATCGAGGCGGCGAGGGGCAGCGTCTTGAGGATCTCGATCGCCTCGGGGCTGCTTCAACGGGTCCGCCTCGAGATCGAGGCGGCGAGCACCCGACACAACCGGCCCGTGCTCGCCTCCGACCTGCTTCAACGGGTCCGCCTCGAGATCGAGGCGGCGAGGGTGTGGGCCCGGCCCCGGAGGGGCTCCCGGGCGACAGCTTCAACGGGTCCGCCTCGAGATCGAGGCGGCGAGGTGGCGGGCCTACGCCAGCCGCGTCCGGAGCCTGCAGCTTCAACGGGTCCGCCTCGAGATCGAGGCGGCGAGCTGCGATTGGAAGAGCTGGTGTGCGACCTGAGGACGGCTTCAACGGGTCCGCCTCGAGATCGAGGCGGCGAGCGGTGGCGACCCCCACGCCGTGGACCCCATGACCTGGAGCTTCAACGGGTCCGCCTCGAGATCGAGGCGGCGAGCCAGCGCGGCCGCAATGGCCTCGTCGGTCTTCTCAGCGCTTCAACGGGTCCGCCTCGAGATCGAGGCGGCGAGGTGTGGATATTGGGGGATGTCGCGGAAGTATATGAGCTTCAACGGGTCCGCCTCGAGATCGAGGCGGCGAGGGGCCTCGTCCAGGTGGACGTGCTTCTCCAGGCTGCTTCAACGGGTCCGCCTCGAGATCGAGGCGGCGAGTGCGAGCGACCACGGCGGTCGGCGAGACGAGGTCAGGCTTCAACGGGTCCGCCTCGAGATCGAGGCGGCGAGGCGGGATGGTGAACCACCAGGGTTCTTTCTCGATAGCTTCAACGGGTCCGCCTCGAGATCGAGGCGGCGAGACGATGGAAGTTCTCTCCCTCCGCCGTGATCAGATGCTTCAACGGGTCCGCCTCGAGATCGAGGCGGCGAGGCGCTGCCGAGCGCTGCTTCTGCCCGCCACAGCTCAGCTTCAACGGGTCCGCCTCGAGATCGAGGCGGCGAGCCGGCGGACCTCGCTGGCCGTCGACATCGTCGGCGAGGCTTCAACGGGTCCGCCTCGAGATCGAGGCGGCGAGACCGACGAACCCGACTGCACCCGCGCCGCTCGTGCTTGCTTCAACGGGTCCGCCTCGAGATCGAGGCGGCGAGAGCTGCGAGCTTTTCGCCCTGACACGCGTGGCTTCTACGCTTCAACGGGTCCGCCTCGAGATCGAGGCGGCGAGCGCCGCCCCAAGACAGCCAAAACCGCAGCGTTGGGCTTCAACGGGTCCGCCTCGAGATCGAGGCGGCGAGTTCCGCGGGGCCCGCAACGAGGCGATCGCCCTCTGGCTTCAACGGGTCCGCCTCGAGATCGAGGCGGCGAGGGTCCATCACCATTGCGCGCGCCTCGGCGAGTGAGCTTCAACGGGTCCGCCTCGAGATCGAGGCGGCGAGGACTGACTGAGGGCGGGCTCGCCCGACACCGGCGGCTTCAACGGGTCCGCCTCGAGATCGAGGCGGCGAGCGCTGGAGATGCACGTACGTATCCTCGAGGGACCAGGCTTCAACGGGTCCGCCTCGAGATCGAGGCGGCGAGGGCGTCGCCCCAAGCCGGATGGCGTTGGCGTCAAGCCTGCTTCAACGGGTCCGCCTCGAGATCGAGGCGGCGAGGTGAGATGGTGGATCCTGGGCGACTGCCCCGAGGTGATGCTTCAACGGGTCCGCCTCGAGATCGAGGCGGCGAGGTCGAGGAAGCGGCGGGCGTCGGACTCCTCGGCGGACGTGAGGCTTCAACGGGTCCGCCTCGAGATCGAGGCGGCGAGCGTCGCAGCGACGCAGGAGCTCGAGCGTGCCGGCGAGGCTTCAACGGGTCCGCCTCGAGATCGAGGCGGCGAGGACCGGCTGGCCGCCGAGGTCGAGGGCTACGTCCGGCTTCAACGGGTCCGCCTCGAGATCGAGGCGGCGAGCGCGCTCTCGCACATGCTGGCTGCCGGGAGCGACTTGCTTCAACGGGTCCGCCTCGAGATCGAGGCGGCGAGAACACGCTGGAGACCAAGGCTCGCGGCTTGACCGACGCGCTTCAACGGGTCCGCCTCGAGATCGAGGCGGCGAGCCGGCGTTGATCATGTTCATCACGCCCGTCAGGCTGCTTCAACGGGTCCGCCTCGAGATCGAGGCGGCGAGCGCCGAGAAGGCGGTCAAGACCTACGCGGCGTCGCAGCTTCAACGGGTCCGCCTCGAGATCGAGGCGGCGAGTGTCGGACCTCACCGACCCCGACGCCGCGTTGTCGCTTCAACGGGTCCGCCTCGAGATCGAGGCGGCGAGGAGGGCATCCCGCCCGGCCAGACGATCGGGCATCCGGCGCTTCAACGGGTCCGCCTCGAGATCGAGGCGGCGAGGCAGGGAGAGCGAGCGCGGCGAGAGCCGCGAGGAGAGCTTCAACGGGTCCGCCTCGAGATCGAGGCGGCGAGACGCGCCCGCGCACGCGGTGCTCGGCGAGGGCACCGTCCGGCTTCAACGGGTCCGCCTCGAGATCGAGGCGGCGAGCCCCGACCATCGACATCACGCGCATGCGCAACACCTCGCTTCAACGGGTCCGCCTCGAGATCGAGGCGGCGAGAGCGCTTCCGTGAGTCGGGCAAGGCCCCGCGCGAACCGCTTCAACGGGTCCGCCTCGAGATCGAGGCGGCGAGACACCACGTTCACCGGAACGGTCTCCGTGGAGAACCCGCTTCAACGGGTCCGCCTCGAGATCGAGGCGGCGAGCCGAGGACGCGAGGGACGCCCGCGAGGCTGCGCGGGCTTCAACGGGTCCGCCTCGAGATCGAGGCGGCGAGGCGGCGCCGATGCTGCCGATCGACTCGGACCCGAAGCTTCAACGAGTCCGCCTCGAGATCGAGGCGGCGAGCGAACGCCGGGTCTTCATGGAACTGCGCAGCCGTGGCTTCAACGGGTCCGCCTCGAGATCGAGGCGGCGAGCTTGATGCCGAGTTCGTTGCCCAGCTGGTTGATGCTGCCGCTTCAACGGGTCCGCCTCGAGATCGAGGCGGCGAGATGCTATCGTATCCGGTATGCAGTCATACGCGCAGCGCTTCAACGGGTCCGCCTCGAGATCGAGGCGGCGAGCGGTGGAGCTCGTCTCGAAGAACAAGGTCGACGACGAGCTTCAACGGGTCCGCCTCGAGATCGAGGCGGCGAGGCTCCTCGAGCTGAGGTGACTCATGTGCGGCCGCTCTGCTTCAACGGGTCCGCCTCGAGATCGAGGCGGCGAGCTGCAGCCGCTCGGGAAGAAGCAGCCGGGCGGCGACGCTTCAACGGGTCCGCCTCGAGATCGAGGCGGCGAGCCATCTTCCGGGTCGCCCACGGCATCATGATGGTGCTTCAACGGGTCCGCCTCGAGATCGAGGCGGCGAGCGGACGACTCGGTGCCGCTGATCGCCCATGACAAGCTTCAACGGGTCCGCCTCGAGATCGAGGCGGCGAGGGGGAATAGGGGCGCGAGGCGCTCGACGTACTGGCGGCTTCAACGGGTCCGCCTCGAGATCGAGGCGGCGAGCGCGACTTGCGGCCTCGGGTGGCGAACCGCGCCCTGCTTCAACGGGTCCGCCTCGAGATCGAGGCGGCGAGTGGGGGCGATCGAGCACACCGTCGTCCGGGGGGAGTTGCTTCAACGGGTCCGCCTCGAGATCGAGGCGGCGAGTCGCCCGCCGTGGCATCACCTGGCCGTGCGCGAAGCTGCTTCAACGGGTCCGCCTCGAGATCGAGGCGGCGAGGAACACCTCGAAGCGCGAGCGCTTGGGGTCATGGTCTGCTTCAACGGGTCCGCCTCGAGATCGAGGCGGCGAGGTGGCCAACGGGTCGCCTACTTTAGCTCGGGAAAGCTTCAACGGGTCCGCCTCGAGATCGAGGCGGCGAGGTGGCCAACGGGTCGCCTACTTTAGCTCGGGAAAGCTTCAACGGGTCCGCCTCGAGATCGAGGCGGCGAGGTCGCTGTCCTCAACAGGGATCCCGAGCTCCAGATTGCTTCAACGGGTCCGCCTCGAGATCGAGGCGGCGAGGTGCTGCGGCGGCTCTGAAGCGACGCCTCTACGTCGGGCTTCAACGGGTCCGCCTCGAGATCGAGGCGGCGAGGACTACCTGCTCCCGGGCGTGGAGCCGCTCCTCTGCGCTTCAACGGGTCCGCCTCGAGATCGAGGCGGCGAGGGGCAGAGCCGAGCCCGTGGGGGCAACGTCGGCCAGTTGGCTTCAACGGGTCCGCCTCGAGATCGAGGCGGCGAGCAGCCCGGCGACGCGTTGGGCCCAGCCCAGGCACCAGGCTTCAACGGGTCCGCCTCGAGATCGAGGCGGCGAGACGCACTGGCCATCATGCACCGTCCTGGCCGCAAACGCTGGCTTCAACGGGTCCGCCTCGAGATCGAGGCGGCGAGTCGGGGTGGAGCAGGCCGACCGCGACGGCGTGGCGCCAGCTTCAACGGGTCCGCCTCGAGATCGAGGCGGCGAGTGCGCAACCACGCCACCGCGGTGCCTGACCCCAACAAGATGCTTCAACGGGTCCGCCTCGAGATCGAGGCGGCGAGCATGGAGTTCTTCCGGTCGCAGGGCACCGGCGTGCCGCTTCAACGGGTCCGCCTCGAGATCGAGGCGGCGAGGGTGGAAGCGGTTGCCGGACCGCTCGAGGATCCGCCGCTTCAACGGGTCCGCCTCGAGATCGAGGCGGCGAGGCCTGCTCTCCGGGACAGGTTGTATGGGCCCGGTAGCTTCAACGGGTCCGCCTCGAGATCGAGGCGGCGAGATGACGATGGTGATGGTTGATGTGAAGGTGAGCGTGCTTCAACGGGTCCGCCTCGAGATCGAGGCGGCGAGGGCGCGTTGACGTTCGACAGGTCGGCGTCGCCGGAGCTTCAACGGGTCCGCCTCGAGATCGAGGCGGCGAGGGAGTTAAACCTCGCCGCGTCCGACGAGGCGATCTCGCTTCAACGGGTCCGCCTCGAGATCGAGGCGGCGAGTCCTCGCCATCGTCCCCGCCGCTGCCGACCGGGACGCTTCAACGGGTCCGCCTCGAGATCGAGGCGGCGAGTGCTGAAGGACTTGAGGGAGGTTCGCCATGGTTGAGAGCTTCAACGGGTCCGCCTCGAGATCGAGGCGGCGAGTCCTGGGATGCCTGGGCCGTGGTGGTCCGGCGAGCGGCAGCTTCAACGGGTCCGCCTCGAGATCGAGGCGGCGAGGAGACTGAGGACGCGGACTCGGCGTCCGGGCGCTCGGAGCTTCAACGGGTCCGCCTCGAGATCGAGGCGGCGAGGGTCGGAGAGGTGTCGGGCGAACATGGGCGGGAGTGCTTCAACGGGTCCGCCTCGAGATCGAGGCGGCGAGACCAGCGTCCAGATCCTCGCGGCCCAGTCCGGTCCGCTTCAACGGGTCCGCCTCGAGATCGAGGCGGCGAGCCTTGGACGGCGCGCCTGCGATACGGCTCGGGCCCGTGGCTTCAACGGGTCCGCCTCGAGATCGAGGCGGCGAGTCTGGAGCCGGGCCGCCAGTTGGGCGCTGTCCATGATCTCGCTTCAACGGGTCCGCCTCGAGATCGAGGCGGCGAGGGCCTGGGGGCCAGGGTTGCGAGATCGCCTGGCTTATCGGTCGAGGATGCACGCGGCGGCATGAGCGACGGCTCAGTGCCCAGGTTCCTGTTCTGCATCAGGGTTGTCAAGGAACGTTGAGGACCGGGGAGACGGCGTTCTGCGAGGGATTGCACGGAAGGTCCGGGGACGGCGCGGTCGGAGGTCGCGTGCATTCTCGGAGCGAGGCCGTCTGCTGGAACGGATCTTGCCGCCGTCCGGCAGACGATTCAGGGTTCGTCCGAGCCCCCAGAGTGGGGGCGGAAGGCGTGGACCTGGCCGTCGATGTCGATGGTCCACACGTCCCCGTGCAGGTGGGCGTCGATGGCGGCGCCGGTGAGGTCTCGACGGTAGGTCGAGAAGCGGCCGGAGCGGTCATCCGGGGCGGGCGTCGCGCTCCCGCCCGGTTCTGGGCGGGCCGGGGCGGGGGCGGCAGTATGCTGACCGAGCTCGACGGCGAGGAGCTGGTGCGAGCGAAACGCGCCCATGTACGAGCCCAGCCGCAGGAACGGGCGGGCCGGCTCGGGTACGTTCTCGGAAGGCGTCCGACGAATCGTCCCGCGGCGGGTGATCCTGGCGTTGTTGAGCGCTCGGCCGTGGTAGCGCGAGGAGACGACGAGATACTCGACCGACTCCTGTAGCTGCTGGACGTCAAGGTGGGGACCGCCGAGGAGGAGGTCGTCGAGGACGCCGCGCAGGAGGTCGCAGAGATTGCGCAGGAGATCGCAGGCGAGGACGCGTGCGTCGCGGTCGATGGTCTGCATGAGCGCGGTGTCCGGGGTTCGTTTCGTGGGCATGAAGATACTCCAAATCCTTCGAGTCGGGCTGCATCAGTAGACGAGCGCGCGGACGAAGCCGGGCGTGAGCCTGCGGCCGAGCACGCTGCAGCGCGGCGGTGCATCGCCGTCCTCGGCGACCTGGCCGAGCTTGATGAAGAGCACCTGATCCTCGCGCTGGTTGAGGATCTCGAGCAGGCGACACTCGAGGACGGCGCGGTCGCGGTCGGTGAGCTGGCAGGCGAAGACGCTGAGCTGAATGCCATCGCCGAAGTCCCGCAGGGTGCGATGCACTCGGCGGAGACGCGACGGATCGGCGATGTCGTAGCTGACGATGTAATGAGAGCGCATTGGGATCACCGGGTCCAGAGCGGGGTGAACTGATCGATCTCGCCGACGAGCCACTTGCCGAGGACGCGGGCCTCGAGCTCGAGGAGGCGGCGATAGCTCATGCGGTAGCCGAAGCGAGGGTGGGTGGTGAGCTCGTCGGCGCGGCGCTCGTAGGCAGCGATGAGGGCGCGACGGCCGCGGTCGGTGAGCGCGACGCCGGCGCTCGAGAAGACGAAGTCGTCGCGGTCGATGCCACGGGTGGCGATCAAACGCAGGACGGCGGTGTCGACCCAGGCGGCGCGGAAGGGTTCGACGAGGTCGAGGGCCAGGGCGGGGCGCCCGGGGTGAGCGACGTGCAAGAATCCGAGCATCGGATCGAGGCCGACGCGGGCGGCCGCGGCGGTGGCGTCGCGGATCAGGAGGGCGTAGCCGAAGCTGAGCAGGGCGTTCACTCGATCCCGCGGGGGCCGACGCGAGCGGCCGCAGAAGTCGCGCTGCCACGCCGCCGGGAGGATCGCGGGGAGGGCGGCGAAATAGTGGGCCGCGGCCTCGCCCTCATGGCCGCGGAGAGCGTTGACCTCACCGGCGTGCTCGGCCCGGCGCAGGGCCTGGCGCATGTCCCGAAGGGCTTGACCGCAGCGCTTGCGCGGATCGTCGGCGGGGCGATTCGCGGTGGCGTCATGAGCCGGGGATTCGCCGCCTGCTCGGTCGGCTGCGAGCTCCTCATGAGACGGTGCGGGGTCGTCGTCGACGGCGGCCCATTCGGGCAGGTCGCCGAGCTCGTCGTCGAGCGCCTGCTCGATGCCGCGGGCGTAGCGGCGCAGCACGGTGCGTTGATTGCGGATCTTGGCGACGACGAGCCCACGGGCGGCCGCGAGGGCGCGCGCCGGATCATCGGCGCAGCGGTACTGGGCGCGGCGGAGGGCGATGTTCTGGGTGAGCAGCGGGGCGGTGAGGCCGAGGAGCCGGCCGGCGCCGGTGTGGTGAGAGACGGGGACGCCGGAGACGAGGAGGTGCTGCAGGCACTGCTCGGTGATCTGCGACGGGCCGTAGACGGCGACGTGGGCGATGTCCTTGAGCAGGAGCCTCGTGGGCTCCTCATCGCGGGGGCAGACGACGAGGGCGTCGCCGTCCTTGCGCACGAGGGTGCCGGGGCGCGTGATGTGGACGACGGCGCGGTCGTCCCGGCCGGGGAGGATTCGCCGGACCTCCCGGTCGCGGAGCGCGAGCTCCTCGGCCTGGAGGGCGTGATGCTCGTCCGGCAGGCAGACGCCGTGCAGCGAGCACCCGAGGCACTTGGGGCTGTCGACGAGCGGCTCGGGCGGGAGCGTCTGGAGCCGCAGGCGACGCGCTTCGTGGACGACCTCGCGGAGGAACCGCTCGAGGTCGTCGGACCAGGTGATGATGGTGTGGGTGCCGTCTTTGCGGTAGAAGAGGCGACCCTCGCTGCAGGGGAGGCCGGCGTCGCGCAGGAGGGCCATGTAGAGCCCGAGCTGGGCGACGTCGGGGGGCCAGGCGCGGTAAGGGAGCTCGTGGTCGTTCCAGCGGTGCCGATCGCTCCGCGGGGCGGCGCCGCGCTTGGCCTCGACTGCGACGACCTCGTCACCAGCCAGCTCGACGAGATCGAGGCGGCCGTGGACGCCCCAGGCGGGCGAGGCGAACTCCATGCTACGCGGGATCTGGGCGTCCCACGGGAGCGCTTCAAGGGTCTCGGGTTCGGGGGTCGACGCGGCCGGGTCGACGGCGCGGCGCTTGACCTTGCCGCGGCGGGCGGCCCGCTCGTGTTGGCCGCTCCCCTCGATGGTGTCGGCCGATTCCACGAAGATGCCCTGGACGTGCTCGAGGTGGAACAGGCGCGGGCAATAGACGAGCTCATTGCACATACGGACGGGGATGGTCTCTTGGTCGGGTTCGATCATGCTGACGTGTAGTCGCGCGAACGAGCTCGATCGAGCATGGCCTCCGCGTGCTTGATCTCGGCGAGAGCAACGGCGACGCGCTTCCTAGTTCCGGGCACGCGAAGACGACCGGTTCGGGCTGCGAACGGTCGTCTCCGGCTCCGAGCAGGGATGGGGCTGCGAGTCTCGATTCAGGTCGGCGGCGGGGGCGCGAGGAGGATGGCGCGGGCGACGACGCGGTCCCCCTCCCAAGCGAGGTTCGTGACGTGGAACGGGAAGGCGCTGCCGTGGTGGCGCTTCGTTAGCGCCTGCAGATATTCGGACACGCCGGTGGCGCTGGCGCCGTCGAGGACGACCTCGCCGAGCTCCGCCGGGAACTTGCCGCTGGCGGGTGCGAGCGGGATGGGCCTCGGCCGGTGCTGGCCAGGGCCGGTCTGCTTGGCGAGCTCCTTCAGCGTCTTGATTGCGTCCTGGTGGCGGGCGAACAGGACGGCGAGCACTTCGGGTAATGGGGGGCGCTCGGCGTGGCGGGGCCCGGGTGCGGAGACGGGGGGAGGCGTGCCCGGGATGGGCGGAGGCGAGGGCGGAGGCAGGGAAGGCGGCGCGGGGTATCGCTGCCGCAAGGAGCGGAGCTGGGCCTCGAGGGTGGCGGAAGGCCGGGCGTCGCGCGCGGGGGGGCGCCCACGATCGGGCTGTTGCCGATTGCGAGGTTCGGCCTCCTGGACGCGAGCGAGGCGTCGGGTCCAGGCGAGCCACAGCTCGAGCTTGCCGGGGTCCAGACGCGTGGGGCGTGCCAGTAGTTGTTCGTACCAGCCGCGGACGTCGTGCAGGGCGCTGACCTCGTCGGGACGTCCCGTCATTCGGGCGAGCAATTCGAAGGCCGCTACGGGGTCGCGGGTGCGGCGGAGACACATCAGGGCGTTCGACAGGAATCGATGGTGGTTCTTGGTGGTGAACGGCTCGGCACGTCGCGCGAGCTCACCAAATTCCGCGGAGGTCAGCATGTCAGCAGTCCTCCCCGTGAAGTGCGACGAGGCGCGCGAGGTTCGCCGCGTGACATGCCGGACTCCGCGCGAAGGCGTGGGCGTAGCCGTCGAGGTCGAGCGGCTCATCGTCGTGCTTTCCACGGGGCCGGTGGGTGTGCGCGGCCAGGAAGAGGCGGCCGAGGCCGTGACACTTGCCGCCGCCGAGCTTGAGGCGACTGCGCGGGGCGAGGCCGAGGGCGGCGAGGAGCCCGCCGAGCTCCGCGGCGGTGAGGTTGGTGTAGCGAAGCTCGCTGTGCAGGTGGGTGCCGGCCGGGAGGATCTCGAGGCGCTGCGGACGCTGGTCGGCGACGTGTGCGTAGTTCGAGGGCGGGGGGCGCTCGTCGCGGCCGACCGCGAATTTGCGGCCGTGCAGGCGCTGGACCTCGAGGACGTTGTCCGACTCGCGGACGCGAAGACGCCCGGCGTGATGGAGGTTGGGGGCGAACTGCTCGGGGATGGTGTGCGAGTCGAGCGTCGGCACGGCGGGGCGCGCGTCGGTGACGACGAGGCGGCTGCGCAGGTTGAGGGCGCCGAACAGAGCGCACGCGGGGCACAGCGGGCCCGGGCTCCTGCAGGTGCGCTCGAAGCCGCGGGCAGCGTCGGCGGTCAGGACGGCGTGGTTGATGCCGCGCTCGTTGAAGGTCGTGGAGCGGGTCTTGACGCGGACGTCGCGCTTCGGGGGGTCGAAGCAACTGTGCGTGACGGCCTCGAATCGGGCGCGCAGGACGCCTTTGAGGCTGGAGCCCGGGATGCATGGGACGTCGCCGAGGCGGACGTGCTCTCGGAGGATGGCTCGTGTGTTCCGGTCGCCGACGAGGCGCTTGAAGCCGGTCCCGACGTGAATCGGCTGCTCGGCGAGCCACGTGAGCCGTAACGTGCCGGCGTGGGTGCCCTGGTGCCGTCGATCGTGCGCGGCGTAAGCCGGCCGCGGCTGCCGATCGACGCGCTCGGGGAGGGGGATGAAGGCATAGCCGGGGGCGGGGCTGGTGGGCTTCATGCGGGCGACTCCAGGCGCGCGAGCGCGTGACGGCCGGCGTCGAGCCACGGGGTCGCGTCGGTGACGGTGAAGCGGCGATGCAGGCCGCGTGGCTCGCCGTCCGCGATCGGCAGGGCGTCCGCGGGCTCGGAGAAGAGGTCGTAGGCGCGGCGCGTCTCGGCGTCGGCGAGGTGCGCGACGCCGTGCGGGCGAGCGCCGGCCCGGGCGGGCTGCTCATGCACGAGCGTGGTGACGGCGAGGCGGACGACCCCGAGGCCGCGGCTCTTGCCGGACCCGAGCTGCGCGAAGCCGTCGTTCAGCTCGTCGAAGGCGCGGGCGAGGAGGCCGAGCTGCCAGATCTCGTAGTTCTCGAGGGCGAGGTCGCCCCAGAACGAGACGCCGGCGGGGACGAGCTCGGCGTCCCAGGGGCCGTTTTTCACCGAGCCGAGCACGCGGTCGATGGCGACGCTGTTGCGCAGCTCGGTCCGGTTGGCCTGGGTGAAGGAGTCGGCCTGCGAGATGCGAGCGGTGCCGGGCGACCAGGGGAAGAGGTCGCGGATCGAGCAGCGGCTCTTGAGGCGGGTGCTGCCGAACAGGCGCATCGTGAGCGGGTGACTGCGGTGGACCTCGGCGGTGGGCGTCGTCGGGCTACCCGCGGGCGAACGCTCGGAGGCCATGTCGAAGGGGTCGCGGTAACCGTCGACGGGCCCATGGAGGTTGACGACGGTCCTCCCGGCGAGTGACGCCTCGGCGGCGGCGCGGACGACCCCGCGCAGGCTCGACCCCGGGATGTACACGGTCGTCTCGACGCCGGCGTCCGCGTGGCGGGTGCGCACGCAGGCGAGCTGGGCGGCGGTGGGTCCGAGGCCGGAGTCGCCGGCTTTGATGAGGAGCGGCGAGACGGTGCGGAGCTCGATGCGCAGGACGGCGCGGTTGTAACTACGCTTGAACATGGGTCGGTCCCTCCTCGAGGTGCTTCGCCAGCGCCTCGCGGTACCCGGCGAAGACGCGGTCGACGTCGGTGTGTACGGTCTCGGGCTTGCCGACGAGCAGCGCGCGAGCGTCGATGCTGCGGAGCTCGGCCCAGCGCCAGCGGACGCGCCCGAGGCCGCGCGAGCTGAAGCCCCCGAGCGCGGCGAAGCCCTCGTCGAGCTGCTCGAAGGCGACGAGCAAGAGGCCCATGAGCCAGGGCTCGGGGTTGTCGACGAAGACCTCGAGGGCGAAGCGCGTGCCCGGGGAGACGACCTCGAAGTCGTACTTGAGGCCGTTGCGGGCGGTCCGCAGGTCGCGGTCGATGCCGACGCTATCGCGGATCTCGATCGGCGGGGGAGCGACGCGCTGATCGGCGTGGACGCGCGCGTCGGTGATGCGCACGTGGCTGGCGAGGACGCGCGACCCGAACAGGCGACACACAGGGCAGTGGCGGTCGATGCTGGCTTCGGCGTGGGCGCGCTGGTTGCTCTTGTGAAAGCCGCAGGCGCCGTCGCGATCGGACTCACGCGGGGCCTCGTGGTGCGGGTCACAGGGCCAGAGCGGGTGCGAGCGATCGGGCAGGGCGCCGCGCAGCAGCGATTCGATGGTGGCGCGGAGGACCCCCTTGGCGCTGGCGCCCGGGATGTAGGGGAAGCCGTCGCGATCGCGCAGGACCGGGAGGTCGGCGCCGTCGAGCTCGCCGGCGCCGCCGCTGCCGACGCGCAGGGCGGTGACGGTGACGAGCTCGCCGGTGAGGCGGAGGCGACGACGCAGGACGTGGAAGTCGGCGGCGCTCATCGCTGCTTCCCTCCCGTCTCACGGTTGGGGTGGCTCGGGGTCCGCGGATTGGCCTTGAGGACCGCGGCGCGATAGGTATAGGCGCGCGCCAGGTAGACGGCGTAGAGCCGCCAGGCGCCGAGCTTGAGCTCGGATTCGTCGGCGAGGCGGCGCTCTTTGAAGGCCTTGTGGATGGCCTCGATGATGGCATGCACCAACTCAGGGCCGATGTGGCGGCCCTCGCGGGCCGACTGGTAGCGAAGGTAAAGCTCGATCTCCTCGGTGCAGGTCGCCTCGTTGCAGACGGCGATCAGGTGATTGAGCTGCGACTTGAGCTCTCTCTCTCGTTCAAGCGAGTGAGGATCGCTGAAGACGCTCTCGGCGGCCAGGACGAGCGCCTGGCGGTGGGGACGGAGGTCTGCGAGGTTGGTTTGCATGGTGGTGTCAGCGGTGAACCCGGTCGAAGCAGCGGAGGGCGCCGTAGCCCTGGTGACGACGGAGTCCGAGGCCGTCGCGCTCGATCTGGGCGAGGCGGGGCAAGAGGTCCTCGAGCCGCGCGGACTCGGGGATCTGGACGGCAAAAACGGCCCCTGCGGCGACGGCGAGCGCCGGCTGGAGGCCGTGCTCCCGCTGGTCCCAGCCGCCCTCACGCGTGAAGCGGCGGGCCTTGTAGGCGACGCGGCCCGGCAACACGCGGAGGATCGCCTGCTCGCCGTCCTCGTCGTCCGCGTCGGGGATCATGGGGGCGTGCAATGTGATGGGGATCCAGCGGGCCGCTTCGGCAGGAGAGAGGCCGGCTCGCGCGAGCCGCTCGCGCAGCGCGTGGTGGAAGTCGGCGGCGCGCTGCGCGAGCGGCGGAAGGTCGAGCGAAGGTACGACCTGGACCTCGACGCGGCCCCAGCCCTGCGCGCGGCCACGCCCAAGGGCGAGCGGGCGCGACAGGGCGAGCGCGAGCCGGTCGCGGCATTCCGCCGGGATGTTGTCGATCGAGCCCTCGAGATGGAGGCCGGGCTCGAGCAGCACCTGTGAGAACAACATCTCGCTCCGTGCCGAGCCGCGCTGCCGATCCATGGCGAGGCGGGTGATCGTGCGGGTCGGGACGGCGGACCTGTGCTCCCGCGGGCCACGGAGGGTCCTAAGGGGGGCGCGGCAGGTTTGACAGGACACGTGGGAGGTGTCGTGTACGCGGCCGGCAACGACGGCGGACTCGGCGAGGGTGGCCGCGATCGCGTCGAGGAGGCCGTCGACGACGGGATGCGTGTTGCGTTCGAACTTGCACCCCAGGGTGGTGATGGGGAGCGGCGCGGCGTCGAGGGGGACGCTCTTCGCGTCGACAGGGTAGAGGAAGCCGAAGCGGGCGCCGTCCTCGGCGACCAGGCGCTCGAAGGCCGCGTCGGGGCGCTCGCGGGTGTGCATGCCGTCGAGCGCCTCGGCGAGGGCGAAGCCGATGGCGCCGCGCAGCGCCGAGCCGGGGATCTCGCGCCGGGTGTCGCGGAGGTTATCGTCGGCGAAGGCGACGCCGATGCACGCCGGGGAGACCAGGCGCAGGCGCAGGCGGACGCTGTCACCCTCGACGGCGACGGCCGGCGCCTCCACCAAGGGGTCGAACCGCAGGCCACATTCGATGCGCCCGAGGCCACGGCTCCGGCCGGCGCCGATGTGGGTGGTCGCCGAGACCGCGGCGGACAGGCAAGACTCCAGATCGGGATCGAGGAGTCGCCCGCGTGCGACGAAGACGAGCTCGACGCCCGGCGTGGGGACGCGCTGCTGGGCGAGCACGTGCTGGCGAGCGCTGCGTGCGTCTCGGCGAATGCCGACGGTGCTGCGGGTGGTCCAGGGGGGTGGAGGCGCGTCGTCGGGGAGGACGGCGTCCGTGAGAACGAGGGCGGAGAAGAAGGCGGCGCCATCCGGCAGTCGCTCCTGGTGCCCGCCGAAGAGCCGGCACGCGAGGCAGCGCGTGCCCTCCGGACCGAGCGTGCATGGCTCGGGGCGAGCGCCCGCGGGGGCGTCGGGGGAGAGGCCGGTGCCGCCGGCGCAGGCCGGACAGTCCGCCCCGCGCAGCACGGCCTCGAGGTTGCTGCGAAGCACGCCGCGGAGGGCGGTGGCAGGGATGAACGGTCGTCCGGCGGCGTCCCGGGCGGAGGCGCTGTGGTGGTCGCGCTCGACGCCGGTGATGCCGCCGAGCGCGAGGCTGCCCTGCGCGCGAATGGTGAGAGTGAAGGGGCGAGACATGCGCGTGTCCTGGTTCAACGGGCGGTCGTCGAGGCCGCGGCGCGCGGATCGGGCGCGAGGAAGTGCAGGAGATCGAGGTGATGCGCGCGCGGGCGGTCGCGCACGACAGCCTTGGCGTCGCGCCAGTCCCGTCCAATCGCGTCGTACCAGGCCTGCCATTCGGCGTGTCGGGCGACCTGGTAGCGCCACTGATTGCCGAACTCGTGACAATCGTCGGCCGGCTCGTCGAACAGCAGCGAGCGCTGCGAACTCGGCACCCGGGCGAGCGCGGCGGCTTCGCGGATAGCGCGGACCCATGGCTCGCCGAAGCCGAGCGGTTCACGGCCTCCGCGACGGAGAGACGGCTCGATGCGGGAGGCGTCACCGGCGGTGAGGACCGCGAAGTCGATCGCGGAGCGCGGGCCCTTTAAACGGCAGTGGCGCTTGGCCGACTGCTCGAGATCGTGAGCGTGCTCCATGAGTCGCTTGGCGGGCAGGTGCGCGTCGGCGAGGACGACGCCGACGCCGACGCCGAAGCGGTCGAATCGGTCGCGGAAGGGGGGCCGGGCGGCGAGGGCGGCCGCCCTCCGTTCGAGCTCGGGGATCAGGACGTCGAGGTAACGAAGCACGAGAAATTGCGGGAGGAACAGGCGGATGTCGTCGCCGCCGGTGGCGAGCGAGACGTGGCGGCCTTCAATCGCGCGACTGGCCGCGGCGTGCGCGTCGGAGAAGACCTGCTTGAGCGCCCCGCTGGCCCGGCGGGTGTCGTCGAGCGTGCGGAGCTCCTCGAAGAAGGCGCCGAGGTTGTTGCCGTCGAGGGAGAGCGCGGCGACGTACTGACCGTCCGGGACGAGATCGAGGAGCGACTGGATCTCCTCGCCGGCGCTGTCACTCGCCAGGCGCCCGCGCTGGGTCATGGCGTGACAGCGCGGGCAGATGCGCTCGCCGCGAGCGTCCCGCTGCTGAGACTCGTAAACGGCTTGATACCCGCCGCAGTCGGCGCATTGATCGCTCTTGCGCGTATAGGCGGCCAGATAGCCGCGCCCCGGGGGGCGCGCGGCGTCGGCGAGCAGCTTGAGGCGCTGTCGTAGCCAGAGCAGGCTGCCGGCCTCGTCGCGCCGGTCGAGGGGCACGGCCGCGGTCGAGAGCGGGCCGCCGAAGGTCTGCTCGGCGTAGTGCGCTTCGAGCAGCCGACAACGCGCGGCCGCGGCGTCAGGGCCGTCGAGGAGCTCGACCCCGCGGCCGCCGCCGGCGAAGACCGAGACGGTCGCGGTCGCGGCGGCGTAGCCGTCGAACCGGGTGATCGTGCCGCTCGCGCCGAGCATGGCGAGCGGTCGATTGCTGGCGGTGATGAGCTCCTGAATCCCGTGGGCGTCGTAGCCGACGAGCCACGGGTCGGCGAACCCGCTGAGGTCGATGCGGTCGGACATGGGAGGTTTTCGGCAGTGAGGCCGTCGACCTTCCAGTCGTTCGTCGCCGGCGATCGATCAAAAGTTTTTGTCGATGACGGGGCGAAAGACGCCGAGGCCGAAGTGGGCGCCGTAGCCGAGAGCGATCGGGCCGGCGATCGGTGCGGCGAAGCGGAGGCGGGCGCCGTGGGCTGCAGCGCCGCCGGGTACGGGGGCGCCACGGCGGCGGGCGTTGCGGTAGCGGTGCAGACCTCGACGGCGGGCCTCTTCCGGGGAGAACATCTCGACGGTGAGGGGCTCCTCGCGGAGGACCTCGCGGCAGAGCCAGCGGATCTGTTGCTCGGGTGTGTCGCGGAGCTCGCCGCGGCGGATCTTCGGGCAGCGGGGCGGGATGAACGGGGTGACGGTCTCCCAGGTGTCGCTGCGGCCGAAGAGGGCGGGCAATCGCTCGAGTCGATCGCGCCGGCCGAGGGCGACGAGGGTGGGGTAGGTCGGGTGGCTGCCGAGCCCGTGGAGCTCGCGCAGCGACTGCAAGGCGCGTACGGCGGCTGGATCGAAGCCGCCGGGGGCGTAGACGGTGACGTGATCGATGAACCCGCGGGCGTCGGCTTCGGGCAAGAAGTAGGCGTGGCGGTGGCCGGTGAGCGGAGCCGCGTCGTCACCGTGACCGATCAGCGAGGGGGCGTCGCCCGGGGCGAGGGCCCCCAGCTTGCTGAGCAGCGCGGCGCGCAGCTTCTCGGCGACCCAGAGGGTCTTCTCGGCGCGGAGATGGACGGCGCTGTCGAGGACGAAGCGGGCGAGGTCCGGGGCGGGTGGGGCGAGGGGGCTGGGCGGTGGGCGGTGCGGCGCGGGGACAGGGGGTCGCCGTCGAAGGTGTAGTCGACCCAGCGCGCGCCGGGGGGGCTCGACCAGCCGTCCTTGAAGAGCGCGTCGGTGTCCTGATGGAGCGCCTCCCAGACGTCGGCCGGCAGCGGCAAGCGCTTGCGTTGCTTTGGATCGAGCGCGGCGAGATAGCCGTCGCGCCAGGCGCGGTACTCGTCGGCAGGTCGTGGCGCGAGCAGGCGAGCGCGGTGTTCGGACGGCTCGTGGGCGGCGGGCCGGGCGATCACGTCGCTCGTCGCAGGGGGGCCGCAGAGCCGCGCGTGGGACCAGCTCTCGGCCCGGCCCAGGTAAGGGATGGCCGTGAGGATGGCAGCGAGGAGCTCGCGCTCCGCCGCGTCGAGGTGTACCTCCGGCCAGGTGACGACGAGCTCCGCCGGGCGCTCGAAGGCGTAGAAGGCGTCGAAGACCTTGGTGGTCTTGTCGTCGGCGAGCGGCATGTAGTGCCGGAGGTGGCTCGCAGCGGCGCGGGGGAGGTGATAGTGCGGAAGACCCGCGAATCGCAGGAGGAGCGCGCGCACGCGCTCGGCGGGGAGGGCCTCCCGGTGAGCGGCCGAGAGCATCGCCCGCAGGAGTCGCCACGGGGACGGCGGCCACTCGACCGTGCCCTCGTTGACGTGGTGATCCCAGCCGGTGGCGTGATAGCGGCCGGCGAGGAGCTCGAAGGCGACGGCGATCACTTGCCCTTGCCCTTCTTCTTCGCGCCTTCGGCGGCCTCGGGCTTGGCCTTCCCCGACTCTTGATAATGGGCGACGGTGACGGCAGGAGCGGCGAAGAGGCCGGCCTTGGCCACGGCGGCGATCAGCTCGGGCAGCACCTCGGCGACGACGCCGAGGCCGGGGAGGTCGTAGCCATCGGGGCGGGTGACACGGACGGTCGTCGCCTCGAAGTCGCAGGCGGTGCGCAGGCGCAGGCCCTCGGCGAGGAAGCGGCGGATCTTGAAGACGGCGAGACCGAACAGGAGCCTCTCGAGGTCGGCGCCGAGGCGGTAGCTGCGGAGTTGCGCGAGGTCGAGGTTGAAGTAGGCCGTGATTGAACCGGCGGTGTACTCGTCGCGGTGATAGGGCACGTTGCCGAAGCCGGCGTCGGCGCCAGCGCCCGAGGCGTCCTTGCCGGCGTGGACGCGGTCGTTCTTGACGCCCCCGCCGCTGACGACCCGGACGTCGCGGGCCTCGATGAAGCCGCTGAGCGCCCGCGGGAGGCGGAGGACGCCGGCGATGCTCTCGAGGAAGACGCCGTGCAGGAGGCAGCCGGGGTCGTACTTGCAGAGGGCGCGCACGAACGTCTGGCGGTCGAACGGCTGGCCGGAGACGTACCCGACGGCGGCGCGGATGGTGTCGAAGGCGTCGCTCTTCTCGATGTACACCGAGTTGAGGCGGTGGGCCTCGAGCAGGCTGTTGGTGAGCGCCTTGCCGTCGCGGACGACCTTGACGTACGGCAGGCCGCGCAGGGGGGCGACGAGGTCGTCCTCGGCGTCGTCCCAGACCGCGGACTCGAGGCGGTTGGCGACGGACTGCGCGGACTCGACGAGGAGCATCTCGGTGCCGCGCTCGTCCGGGAGGCGATAGGTGGCGGCGCCGAGGTCGGGGAAGCCGGTGGGCTGGAAGCGCGTGCCCTGGATGGGCCGCAGGTCGGCTTCGAGGAGCAGGCGCGGGGCGGAGGGGAGATCGAGGCGGGTCATGGTGTGGGCTCGGGCGCGGAGAGGTCGCGGAGGTGACGGGGGACGAGGAGCGAGAGCAGATCGGGGAGCGCGTGGTGAGACAGCGGGAAGGCGAGGGCGGCGGCGACGCGCGCCGGCGCGGGGACGACGAAATCGCTGGCCGGGACGGCGACGCCGTAGCCGCGGAGGCGCCGGCGGGCGAGCTTGGCGGCGCGGGCGAGATCACCGGCGCACGCGCGGGTCAGTAGGCCTGGGGTGCGTCGCGCGGCCTGTCCCGGAGGACACCAGCGGAGCGCGAGGGCCAGGAGGGCGAAGCTCGACGGCGGGGGCGTTCGCAGGCCAGCCGGCGCGCGGTGGGGGAGGCTGTCCCAGTCGAGGAGCGAGAGCCCGCGCGCGAGCGCCTCGAGGCGCGCGTCGTCGGTGCGGCCGTCGATGAAGGCGGCGAGGTCGCCGAGGGCGGCGAAGCAGCGTGGGTGACGGCTGTCGTCGAGCCGGCCCAGGGCGGCGTGGCTGCGCGCGTCGGCCTCGTCGTCACGCGTGGTCCCGCCGTCCTCGATCTCCTGGCGTAAGAGACAGGCATGGAGGTTGCGGAGCAGATCGGCGTCGGTCCAGACGACGCGAGCGTCGTCCGCGTCGGTCCAGGCTCCGCCGCGCACCGGGACCAGCCGCGCGCGCAGACCAGCGCCGGCGAGCGCGGCGGCCAGGCGGAATTCGAGGGAGCCGTCGTCGGCTCGCTCGAGCCACAGCGGGGGCAGGCGGGGGACGGGCCGGGCTTCGGCGTGCTGGCGCGCGCGGGCGAGGGAGGCCTCGACGTCACCGAGGGCGATCAGCACGGCCTGCACGGCGGAGGGAGCTGCGCTGCGGCAGAGGTCGAGGAGCGAGGTCTCGAGGCGGCGCGAGGCGCGACGCAGCGACGCCGGAGCGCCCTTGGCGGTGGCTCGGCGGCGAAGGTGCGCGAGCCAGGCGTCGAGCGGCGCGAGCAGATCGACGTGCTCGCTCGGGCGGTCGGGCACGTGCCAGCGGCCGAGCGGCGTAGCCAGGTAGGAGAGCCCGTTGCGGACGTGGAAGCCGTAGCGGACGAAGCTGTCGATGCCGCGGGCCACGCCGAGGTTGGTGACGGCGCGAGCGAAGTCGACGCCGGTGACGGCAGGGCGGCTCGAGAGGCTGCCAGCCCGGCGCAAGTCGACCTTGGCGCGGCCCTCGGAGAACAGGGCTCGTAGCTCCGCGAGGCCGGCGGGGTGCTGCCAAAGCGGGAGCCACAGCTCGTCGCGCGTGTCAGCCTCGTCGGACATGGAAGCCGAGCCGTAGCCGACGCTGCTGGCGCGGACGGTGAACGGGAATGTGAGCGCGTCGGGCCCCGCCGACTCGAGCTTGCGCGTGGCCGCCGCTGCGAACAGCACGGCGCCCTCGAGCATGAGGACGTAGTCCCACGGGTTGACCAGCGAGTCGCGGTCGAAGCCCGGGCTGGCGTTGGCGCCGCCGGCCTGAGCCGGCGCGAACTGGCCGATGGCCTTGTCGCGCAAAAGGCCGTGGGTCGGCTCGCCGAACAGCGCCGCCCGCAGCGGCGCGGGGGTGGGCACGGTTGCGGCGAGGAGCAGCTCGGCGAGCCGCTGCATGTGATTGTTGGAGAACTCAAGCCGGCCGTCGTTGCCCCCGGTGCCGAGGAGCGGCGGGAAGTCGAGGCCCGCGTCGGTCAGGACCAGGGCCGCGTCCAGCCAGTCGAGCGCGGAGTCGGGGAGCTCGCTGCGGAGGTGCTCGACGAGGTCCTTCTTGGCGTCCTTGTCGGGCTTCTGCTGCAGGCCGAGCCGATCGAGGACACGCCGTACGGCGACGAGGGTGTCGCGGTAGGGGCTGAACCGGGCGGCGGTCGAGGTCGAGATCGCCTCGATCCCGGACTGTTGATCGCTCGGGTAGAACCCGCTGCCGCCGTTCCAGGGTCCGACGAAGGGCGTGGGCACGTATCGTCGTAGGAAGAACTCGACCAGCTCGTCGGCGGACAGCGTGGTGGTGAGGACGAAGGCGTCGCCGCGCCAGCAGCCGCGGGCGTTCGGATCGGCCTGCTCGGCGACGAGGCGAAGGACGCCCAGGGCCTTGAGGTAGTGGGCGAGCGGTTCGGGGCGGCAGCCGTCGAGGTACAGCTCAGGCATCCATGGACTCCTCGGGCTGATGGCGCATTGTGCCGCGGGCGTCGGCTACGCGAATCAGGGTCTCGTAGAAGGCGAGGCGAAACGGGCCCAGGCGGTCGCGCAGCGCCAGCACCCGGGATTGCCAGCTCGGCTGGTCGCCGTGGGCGCCGAGCTCCATCGCGTCGAGCCGCAACGTGACGGGCGAGGCGAGGACGCCGCCGCCCAGGTCGGCGCCGGGCATCGGCTCGCCGTCCCAGACGCCACGGGCGAACCGCCGACCGGGCTCTGCGGGAGGCTGTTCGTTGGGACATGGCCGGATCGACAGGCGAACCTTGCCGTGGTGAGCGGCGACGAGGTAGGCGCCGAGGTCGTCGTCGGGGTGATGGACGAGGTACGCGAGGGCGCTCGCCAGCTCGTGCCGGAACCCGCGCCGCTCGCAGCGCGCGCCCCGAGGCTGGTCGCTCTTGGCCCACGGCCCACCGGCGTGGCGGAGATCCCCGGCGGGGAGGTTGGCGAGGAGCATGCGCTGAAAGGCAGGGTGAACCTTGCCGAGGTCGTGCCAGCGAGCGGCCCGCTCGAGCAGCTCCCACGGGTGCTCGCCCCCGAACGCGTCGGCCAGCGCCCGCAGTTCCTCGGCGACGTCCTGAGCGTGGCGTGACAGCAGGACGTAGTCGCGGCAGCCCGCGGTCCAGCGATCGGCGGCGTCATGATCTTCGGGCTGGCCGGACGAGGGGCGCAGGTCGTTCGCGCGATGCGCCGGGTCGCCGGTCCAGCCCAGCGCGGGGTCGTAACCGCCGACGTGGAGCGGCAGGAGCAGGGTCATCCCGGGGACCGGGCGCTCCTCCAGGTGCCAGGCGCCGTCTTCGCTGGACCAGCGGAAGGCGGCGGCGCGCCCGGCCTTCTTCAAGAAGTCGCGGAGCGCGACGACACCGACGCGCACCAGCTCGCGCTCGTGGAGGGCGGGGGAGTCGGCAGGGGGCGGCGCGCCGTCGTGGTCTCCGGGCCACATGCGAAAGGCCAGCTGGACGTCGACGTCGTCGCTGTCGCGCACGAAGCGGGCGATGTCGAGGTCGTGTCCGGCGAGATCGGGCTGGGTGTCGAAGAGCTCGAGGAGGTCGCGGCGGCGCAGCGCCGGCGGCGTCGGGGCGGCGACGTCGCGCGGGAGCCCGGACAGCGCCTCGGGGCCGACGTCGGCGAGGGCGGCCAGGCGGGTACGGGCGTGGTTCAGCGCTTCGCTGGTATAGGGCGCCGCGAGCTCGTCGGGGACGTCGATCCAGCGGACCTCGGCGCGCTCGTACTCGCCGGCGCGGTTGCACCGGCCGAAGCGCTGGACGAGCGAGGACCAACTCGCCAGCTCGGTGAAGAGGAGCCTGGCGTCGAGATCGACCCCGGCCTCGATGGCCTGCGTGGCGACGAGGATGCCCGTCCAGGGCCGGTCGTCCGCGGGCTGCAGGACGGGGGCCTGGTGCGCCGCTCGATCGGCGGGCCGGAAGCGGCTGTGGATCAGCGCCACGCGCCCCGAGGCGCGCCGGCGCAGCGCTTCGAACAGCGCCTGGGCACGCGCGACACGATTGACGACGACGAGGGTGAGCGTCCCGTCCTGATGCGCGGCGAGGACCTCGGCGGCGAGCGCCTGGGTCCCGGGGTCCTTCTTCGTGACGCGGATGTCGCTGCGAACGAGCCGCTTGTGGGCGCGGAGGCGTCGCGCGAGACCCGGGGCGCGCCGATCGGCGTCGCCGAGCCCCAGGGTGGTGAGCGGTCGCTCGCGCAGGTCGACGGTGGCGAGGCTGCCCTCCGCGAGCGTGGCGCTCATCCACAAGGTGCGCGCGTCCAGTGCGGTGCCGAGGCGCTCGCGCAGCCCCTGGAGCTGCGCGGTGGTGGTGAGCCCCACGCCCATGAGCTGGACCTCATCGATGACCCACAGGCAGTCGTTGTGCAACAGGGCGAAGTGCCAGGGCCAGCGGTAGCGGCTCATGGCATAGCCGCGCGCCAGGGCGCGCGAGAGGAGCTGATCCTGGGTGCCGACGAGGACGACGTCGCGCTCCGGGTGGAGGTCCCAGCCGTGCTCCACGGCGCCGCCCATCAGGCGGAAGACGTGCTCGCGAGCCGGGAGCCCGGCCCGCTCGAGCCAGGCGCAGGCGTTCTGCCAGGTCTGGTCGACGAGCGTGCGCATGGGCTGACAGAAGACGAGTCGTCGCGGGCTGCGGAGCCGCGTGCCCTCGTCGGCGAAGCGCCGCCGCCACAGCCAGCCGAGCACGGCGGTCGCGGTCTTCCCGGCGCCGGTTGGGACGGACAGGATGTCCGGTAGCTCCGGCGCGAGAGCGAGGGCCTCCTGATATGGATAGGGCGGCCGCCCCGTGATGGACTGAAACCAGGAAGTGAATGTCGCTCGAGACTGAACCACGCGAGCTCCATGCAGGAGGTTCTCATGGACAGTCGCGCGCTCGAGCGGACCCGATCATATCCGTGGTACTTCGATGGATGAGACTTTACGCCGTTAGTCACTGTGATCGGGTCGCTGGCTGCTGCGACCAGTTCTCCACCTCGATGCGAGCGATCACCGTGGACGCCGCCGAGGAGATCGGAGAGCGTCATGAGCCCAGTCCGCCACATCATCCTCCACCTCGACGTCGCCACGGATAACCTCGTGCCGATCGACGCGGTCCGGGCTCGCCTGCCGGCCGACGCCGAGGTGCGGCCCTATCGTATGACCGAATTCGGCGCAGAGCGCTTCCCCGAGGGCGTTCGGACCGATGGCTGGCACCGCTGGGCGCGCAGCTTCGACGCCATGCTGGCCCGCGCGCGCGCCGAAAGCCCCAGCGACGAATACCAGGTCGAGTACCACGTCGTGGGGCGCGGAGCGCTCCCGCTGGCCGCCTATGCGGGATTGGCTCTGTCGGGCAGCGCGCGGGTCACCGTCCACAACCCCCGCAAGCGCACGACGGCGTTCGACTCGTTCCGGCTCGAGCAACCTCGCGCGGCGCCGTCCGAGCAGCCGTTCTTCTCGGTCGAGCGCATGCAGCGCGGCGGCTTCGACACGGACGGCGTGGTCGCCCTGTGTATCGGCTTGGGGCAGGGTTTCAGCGAGGGGGTCGTCGTCGACTTTCTCCGCGGTCAGGGGAGTGGGTGCTGTGCGCTGGTCGAGCTCAATGCGAGCACGGAGGAGCAGGTCGTCCTGGACGAAGAGGCCGCGCCCGCGGCCATGTGGCAGATCACCCGCGTGTTGACGGAGCTGCACAACCGGTTTCCGCGCCGTCGCGGCGTAGCCCTGTTCTGCGCGGGGCCGTTGTCGCTCGCGGTCATGGCCGGCTGGGCGATGCCGAACTATCTGCGTCCGATCTGGCTGCCGAATCACGACAGGACCGCGCAGCCCCCTGTGTACCGCCCTGCGCTCAATTATCCGCAGGCTGGCCCGAGGCGGATGAGGCCGAGGATCCTGATCCTCTCGGCGAGTCCGCAGAACGAGGCGGCAGTCGACCTCCAGACGGAGCTCCGGCTGATCGAGGAGACGCTCACCACGGTCCGAAATCGCTGCGATATCATCAATTTGCTCGGATTCCGCGGCCGCGATCTGGCGGCCGAGCTGCAAAGGTCGTCTCCGGACGTCGTCCATGTGCTGTGCCACGGAACCGACAAGAGCGGGCTGGTGGCGGTGCATCCCGGGACCCTAAAGGCGGCCGAGATCATCAGCAGAGAGGTGGTCGAGGCGTTCGAGCACGCCGAGCTGCCGCCGCGGGTCGTCATCCTGCACGCCTGTCACTCCGCGGCCACGGCCGAGGCGCTGACGCGCCACGTCGATACGGCCATCGGCGTCGCGCGGGCGATCGCCCAGAAGAGCGCCGCCGAGTTCACGCGGGAGTTTTATGGCGCACTCGCGGCGGGCTACGACGTGCGGCGCGCCTACGATCGCGCCAAGCTGCACCTCGGGATGGAGGCGACGCCCGGTGTCGAGGACATCGAAGCGTTCTACGCCGCCGGCGGTGATCGGGGAGCGTGGATCCCGTTCCCAAAACCGCGGCTGTGAGACGCGAGCTACTCCGGCGTGCGGTTCATGCCGGCGCGGATCTTCCGCGCCCAGCCGTCGAGGTCGGAGAGCGTGCTCGCCAGCTCCTCCGGCGAGCCGGCGAGCTGCTCGAGCCGCTCGGTGAGCTGGCGCCGTGCGCTCTTGAGGCGGCTGCGGACAGTGCCCTCCGGGATCTCGAGTACGCTGGCGATCTCGGAGCCGCTCAGCTCTTCCCAATAGAAGAGCTCGAGCAGCTCCTGGATCTCCAACGGCAGCGTTCGAAGGCCCTCGAGCAGGAGACGCGCTTGCTGACCGTCGGCGACGATCGAAAACGGGCTCTTGGCGAGATCGCGGGCGGACACCTCGTCCGAGCTGGGGGTCACGCCGGCGAGGTGCTTGCGGTGGTGAGCGCGACGACGACAGTGATCTGCGAAGACGTTACGCGCGACCTTCAGGATGAAGGTCTTGAAGGACGCTTCGCCGCGGAAGGTCTGCAGGCCTTGATGGCAGCGCAGGAAGGTGGCGCCGACGAGGTCATCGCATTCGTCGGAGCCGGCCTTATTGTAGAAGTAACGACGGACGACCGGGAAGTAGCGGCGGTACAGCTCCTTGCCGGCGGGCTTGTCGTCTTGTTGCCAGCGCTGCAGGAGGAGCTCGTCGGGCAGGTCGTTCATCAGATCCTGTGTACCATGCCGCGCACGCCCTCGCTATCCGCGGCGGGAGGGGATCGGCAGCTCGCCGCGGCGCCGGATCTTGACCTTGATGATGCCGGCGCCGCTCTGTTGGGCCTCGCTCCTGGTCGCGGGGCTCGGCGCCGACGACTCGGCGAGCACCGACATCACGGCCATCACCACGTCTTTGGGCGCCGTCGCGTAGGTTGTGACGCCGGAGACGGCGCCGCCTTCGCTCCGCGTCCACGGCCCCGTGAGGCCACCCGACGAGTCCACCTCGAATACGTACACATCGCGGTCTTGCCCGCCATGGGCGAAGTCCGGGACGTAGATCTGCGTCTGCTGGTTCTCGTCGAGCTCGACCAGCACCTCCTCGTCATAGGAGGTGAGGTCGATCCCCGCGTAGGCCATGTCAATTGCTCCCGAGGAGTCGATGGAGGCGGCCAGCTGCAAAGGGTTGGTGTTCACGAGGTTGTAGCTCATCGGTGTCTTGCTCTCTTTCGTCGTACAACGTGGATCGAGCCGCCACGCCGGCGGCGTGGTGACGAGGCGAACATTGAGTGTCAAGAAGGGCTAACGGCTGCGCTCGGGTGGCCCGAGCCGGACGAGTGCGTCGCTGTAGAGCCTGCGGGCCGCCTCCAGCGCGGGATCTTCCAGGCCGTCGGCGATGGCGAGCGCGCGGGTCAGGGATCCGCGAGCGGCTCCCCGATCGAGGTCGCTGTATGCGAGCCCGCGGTTTCCGTAGATGCTCATCCCCAGGTTCGTGAATGCGAGCTCGTGCCGCTCGATCTGGGCGGCGAGCGCATCCAGACGCGACGCGGCCTCGGCGTTCTGGCCGGCTGCGTACAGGGCATACGCGGCGTTGTTCCCCATCTCGAGCGCCTGCTGCGAGGCACGCCCCGGCAGACGCTCTGCGAGCGAGGCGCCGCGCTCGTAGAGTTTCGCGGCCTGCACGAACTCGCCGCGCCCGAACGCGATGTCTCCGAGGACCGAAAGGGCGGCGACACGGTCGGAGTCAGGGCGGTCCGGCTCCGCGAGCGCCTCGAGGTGGGCCAGGGCGACGGATGCATGCCACTCGGCGGCGGCCGGTCGCTCGTCGTCGAAGAAGAGCCGCGCCAGCAGCGTGTCGAGGACCGCCACGTCGCGGCTGTCCTCGCCATAGACCATACGAGCGACGGCGCGCGCGGCCTGGGCGGTGGCTGCAGCGGATTCAAGCGCGTCCTGGTCGTAGAGCGTGAGGGCGAGCTCGCGACGGACGCTCACCGTGAGCGGGTGGCGCTCGCCGAGTTGACGCGACACCCGCCCGAGGAGCGCGAGGTATTGCGCGGCGAGCTCGTCTTCGTTGGTATCCGACGCCTCCGCGCGCGCGGTCAGCCTGTTTAGCTCGATCCGCAGCGATTCGGCCGAGCCGTCCCCGAGCAGGGCGTCGATCAGCGCCAGCGCCTCGTCGTGGGCGGCTTCGGCGGCCTCCGGCTCACCCGCGAAGCGAAGGACCAGGCCTCGCGCGTCAGCGAGCTGCGATCGGCGCCACGGTGGATCGCCGAGTCGATGCACGAGCGGGTGCAGCAGCGCCTCCTGACGCAGCGCGAGCGCCGTGTCCTCGAGCACCTCGGCGGCGAACTTGTAGAGGAAGAGCGCGGCATCGAGGGCGACCATGAGGTCGCCGTCGCCGAGCGCGAGGTCCCGGGCGCGCTCGAGGACAGGGCGCGCTCCGGGATCGTGCAAGAGCCCGAGGACGCGGCCCCGCTGCAGCTCCGCCTCGGCGAGCAGGCCCGCGTCGCCGGACGCCTCGGCTTCCTGCCGCGCTTCCTCGGCGGCGATTCGTGCGAGCCGCAGCTTGCCGGCCCTTTCGGAGGCCCACGCTCGCGCCAGGAGCCCGCGGACGTGCCGGACCTTCGCGGGCGAGGCGTCTGAGGGGGCCACGCCCGCGAGGGAGGTACATCGCGCGAGCCGCTCGTCGAGATCGAGGAGATGGACGTCGAGGTTGGCGAGGAGGTCGGTGGTCGGCCGCGTGAGCTCGTCGGCGAGGGCAGACAGGCTCGCGCCATGATCGCGGAGGCAGGCGACGCGGGGCTGGCTGGCGCTCTCGCTCTCGCCGGCGCTGCGGCAGAGGTCTTCGCTCGCCTGGTACCAGGCGCCGACGTGTCGCATCCACCGGAGCTCAAATCGTGACCATAGGTGGTCGGGCGCCGAGAGTCTGGCCGCCGGGGAGGTCGCGCCCGCTCGCGCGAGGCTCGCCGTTTGTTGCAAGTGCGCGGCGTCGGCCTGGAGCGCGCGACAGGCGTCCGTGGAGGGATGAGGCGCGCAGAGCGGCCACAGGAGGACCGGGGTCAGCGCGAGCCAGCGAAGTGGTGACGGCTTTGCCGCATCCCTGAGCTGGCGCAGGAGCGCGTGCATGTCGTCGAAGCGACGCGCGGGCACGAACGAGAGCCCGCGGCGAAGCGTTGCCCGGATGCGACGAGGGATACGCCGGGAGCCGGCGAAGTCCGGCTCGCCGGCGGCCATCGCCGCCAGGAGCTCGGCGGCGGTGTCGCCGACGAAGGGGCGGACTTCGTAGAGCGACTCGTAGAGCGCCCGGCAAAAGCTGAACTGATCGCTGCGCGCCGAGACCTCCTCGCCGCGGAGCTGCTCAGGGGCGCTGTAGTTCAGCGTGCCGACGATGGTCCCCTCGACCGTGAGGGAGGCTGCCAGCGCCCCACCGGCGCGGTCGCCTTCGATGGTGCCGTCGACGCAAGCGAGCCCGAAGTCGATGACCTTGACCTGCCCATTTTCATCGATGAGCACGTTGTCGGGCTTGAAGTCGCGGTGGATCACCTTGACGTCGTGGCTCGCGGCGAGGCCCTCGCCCGCGGCGATGAAGACCTCGACGATCTCCTGCCAGCGTCGCGACCTCGCGCCGAGCCAGGCAGCCAGAGTTTGGCCGCGCACGAGCTCCATGACGACGAAGACCTGGGCATCCGAGACCTCGACGTCGTAGACCTGGACGACGTTCCGGTGGCGTACGGCGGCCATCGCCTGCGCCTCTCGCAGCATCCGCCGGCGCCGCCGGTCGAGGTCCGCTCCCGCCCCGAACTGCATCGTCTTGACGGCGACCTCGCGGCCCAGCGCCGGATCAAAGGCCCTGTAGACGCGACCCATCCCGCCGACGTCGATCAGGTCGCCGATGGTCCAGCGCCCGAGCATCAGCGGCGTCTCCTCCTCGCCGAACAGCCGCGCGCCGACCCGGTGGAACTGCCGCTGAGCGCCGCCGCCGCCCGCGACGGGCGGCGGCGGCGGGAAGAGCCCCTGCAGGTCGTCGTCGTCGTCCTGCGTGCTGCTCACAGCGTCGAGCATCCGCGGCGTCGCGCGGTCGGTCAAGCGTCGGTGGGGCATCGAGCGTCCCCTACAGTCGTTTGTCGCGCGTCCTCGATCATGGGCGCTTGTCGATTTTTTTTGCCGGGCAGCCCCGACGAGGCGACCGCGAGCGCCGTCAGTCGTTGTGTGATGTCTCTCAGGGGGAAGCCGTGGCGCCGCGTGATCGAGCGGGGCGAGTCCGACGACAGGTTCGGAGGCAGCCATGGAGCTCAACTATCGATTCCGCAGATTTCTCGAGCAGATCCGTCCGAGTCAGGGCCAGCTCCGCGAGTTTCGTCGGGCGCATCTGGAGCTGAGCCGACGCTTACGGGCGGACCCCGAGCTGGGGAGGTATCACGTCGCCACGTTCCTTCAAGGGAGCTATCGCCGCTCCACGGCGCTGCGGCCCCTGGCTGGCGGCGAGGGCTCCGACGTCGACCTCGTGTTCGTCACCAACCTCGACCCGGTGCGCTACGGGCCGGAGAAGGCGCTCAGGCTGCTGCGGCCGTTCCTGCAGCGACACTATGCGAACGTACGGGCGCAGGGCCGGTCGTTCCGCATCCAGTGCGACGAGGTCGACCTCGATCTCGTCCTCGCGTCCGCGCCGTCGCGGGTCGACTTGCAGCAGATGCTCGCAGAGGCTCGCGCCGAGCCGCTTGAGGAGGGCTTTGAGCCGACCGAGGCCGAGCTGAGCGCATGGAAGACCGAACCGCTGCTGATCCCCGATCGCGAGGCCGATCGCTGGCGACAGAGCCACCCCCTCGCGCAGCTGGCGAGCACGCGAAGCAAGAACGCGCGCTGCAACCAGCACTTCCTCGGGGTGGTCAAGGCGCTCAAGTGCTGGAAGTGTACTGCCTCGGCTGGCCCGCAACGGGCCTGAGTTTTGGTAGAGGAGAGGCGTGGCCAGGAGGCCCGCATGAAGAAGCAAGAACGCCGACACTTCACCCCCGAGCAGAAATCCAAGATCCTGCGAGAGCACCACCTCGACAAGGTGCCCGTGTCGGACCTGTGCGAGAAGTACAAGCTGCAGCCCAGCGTGTTCTACGGCTGGCAGCGGGCGCTATTTGAGCGCGCGCCGCAGGTGTTCGTCGAATCTCGCACGACGCCGGCGGAGACGGTCAAGCGCGAGCTCGGCGAGAAGGTGGAGCACCTCGAGGCGAAGCTGGTCAAGAAGGACGCGGTGATCGCCGAGCTGTCGGAGGCGCTGGTTGACCTAAAAAAAGAGCTTGGGGAGCTCTGAACGGCCGCTGGGTGCCCCATGAGACGCGGGACGAGGTGATCGACTTCGTCACCGACTGGTCGGAGAAGACCGAGCTGGCGCCGGCCCGCTTCGCGGGGTGGCTGGGGATCCAGCGGTCGCAGCTGACGCGCTGGCGCGAGCGGTACGGCAAGGCCAACGAGCACAACGGGAAGATCCCGCGCGACCACTGGATCCTCGACGCCGAGCGCCAGGCGATCCTCGACTTCTTCGACAAGCACCCACTCGAGGGCTACCGACGGCTGACCTACATGATGCTCGACCAGGACATCGTCGCCGTCAGCCCGGCGACCGTCTACCGAGTCCTGAGCGCCGCTGGCCGCCTCGATCGCTGGCAGCGCGGTCCTTCGAAGAAGGGCACTGGCTTCCAGCAGCCTGACGGCCCGCACCGCCACTGGCACGTCGACATCGCCTACATCAACCTCGCCGGCACGTTCTACTACCTGTGCAGCGTGCTCGACGGCTACAGCCGTTACATCGTCCACTGGGATCTCCGCGAGTCGATGACCGAACGAGACGTCGAGTGCATCCTGCAGCGCGCCCGGGAGCTGTTCCCCGGGGCGCGGCCCCGCATCGTCACCGACAACGGCCCCCAGTTCATCGCCCGCGATTTCAAGGAGTTCATCCGCGTCGCCGGCATGACCCACGTCCGGATCTCACCCGGCTACCCGCAGTCCAACGGCAAGCTCGAACGCTGGCACAAAACCTTCAAGTCCACGGCCTTACGGCCCGCAGCGCCATCGACGATCGACGAGGCCCGTCGCGTCACCGCCGACTTCGTCGAGCACTACAACGCCCGCCGCCTCCACAGTGCCATCGGCTACATTGCGCCGGTCGACAAGCTCGCCGGCCGCGAAGCTGCGATCTTCGTCGAACGCGACCGCAAACTCGAGGCCGCTCGAGAGCTCCGCCGTCAACGCCGAGAACTTGCTCGCCGACACCAAACCCACCATCATCCCAACCAGACCTGCCCACCCGCAAGTCCGTAAGCCGCACCTCCCTCGGTTGCATTCACGCTGAGCCAATACAGAAGGTCCACTGCCCGGGCATGCCGGAGCACCCGCGGAGCTACCCGCTCGAGCGGCTAATCGAGGAGTATTGTCCAGACGACATCGAGAGCGTCGCGGAGGGAGTGATGCTGACACTCGAGGAGATCGTGCGGTGCCATGCGGCGGGCGGAAAGCCGCGACTCCAGGCCCATCGGGTCCGTCAGAGCGACGTATTGGCGAAGACCTCCGATGCCGATTTTGCACAGTTCGTCCGCTGCGCCGCGGCGTCCGCCGAGACGGCACGCCGCGCCTTCGAGGCGACGGATGAGGCCGATAGCGCCGCGGCCTGGGGTCGCCTGTTCGGTCCCGTCTTCCCCAGCGGATGCGCGGAGGAGCCGCCGGACCAGCCGGTGGCCGAAGAGGCGCATGGACGGGTGAGCGCGGCGAAGTCGACGGAGGGACTCGTCGCTCAGATCCTCCGGGAGCGACACGTCGTGCTGTCGGGCTTGGAGAACCTACGGAAGCTCAAGCACGCGCTCGATCAAGCGATCCAGCAGCTTGGCGTGCGGGTGGAGTGGGACCCCTCGTCCCCGGCGGAGCTCCGCGATTACCTCGGCGTGATGACCCTGAGCGCGCTGCATTACGGCTTCATCGGCGGCAGTGCTGGTTTGCTGATCGGGGCGTTATTCCGCGATCCGGAGTTGGGGCTCAAGGTCGGCGGCGCGCTCGGCCTGGCCTATGGAGCCGGTCACGGCTATTCGAACGTGCGCAAGGGCTGGCGCCTGCGCAGCTGGTACGACGCCGCGGGCCTCGCATACGTCGAGGTCAAGGTCCTGCCCTGAATGAGCGGAGATATCATGGCATCCCTCACAGTCCCCCAAGCGTTCGATCAGTTGCTCCGCGGCCTCGAGCTGACGGAGCGGGAGCAGAGCGAGGCGACGCGGCAGTCGAACGCCCTGCGCGACAAACTCCGCGCGAGCCTTGCGATCTCGCACGACTTCCTGAGCGGGTGTACCGCCGGCGGACGGCAATCCGACCGCTCAAGGATATCGACCTGATGCTGGTGCTCGACGAGGGGCAAGCACCGCTCGCTGCGCGCCGAGCCGCCGCAGAAGATGCTCGCGCTGGTGCATGACGAGCTGGCGCGGGCGTACCCGAACGCGGGCCCGCCGCGCCTGCAGGGGCGGTCGGTCAACATCGATTTTTGCGGCACCGATATCGGGTACGACGTTCTGGAGCACCTGCTGACGGAGGGCGTTTAGACCGACAGCGCTTCATGTGCTGGCGCTGCCTCCCTCACGGGAGGCGAGCTCACCCGCAGCGAGCGAGGGCGTATGCGAGCGTCCGCGAGTCAGCGCCCGGGGTAGACGCAAGCGTTTGGCGTCGTCGACCGGACTGTGATGCCGGGCGGCGTCGCGCCCGGTTGCCAGGACGTTGCCAGAACGGCGGGAATTTCCAGGAAGACGCGGGACGGGCAGAGACGGCGGACCCCCCGCCAAACGGCCGAATTCGCGGAGATCGAGGGCAACGGCGAATTGAGGGGCGTTTGAGCGGAAGGCACGCGCGTTGAAGGTGAAGACGTGGATCTTGCCTTTGTCCTGCGTGTTCATGGGAATTCCCGCTCGGGCCTACGTCGCCGGCTCGAGCGAGCCGACGGGCGAGGGGTCGAGTGCAGCCACGGCGAGCGCGGCCATTTCCACGTCCTGGATGTGGACGTAGTCGCGCATGGTCGTCTCCAGCCTGGAGTGACGCGCGAGTTTCTGCAACGCCAGCGGGGGCACGCCAGCCCGCGCGGCCAGCGTGAGCGCGGTGTGCCGGTGCATGTGCGGGCCCTTGGGCGCAACACCCGCCTGTCGCTGGATGGCCTGGACGCGAGTGCGAGCGTGGTCTCATTGCAGTGCGTCCAGCGACCGGCCCGGAACCGCGAGATGACGAAGCGACAACGCGATCCCGCCTCTGCGTGGAGCTCGCGCAGGGCCCGCATCAGGACCGGCGCCATCGGTACCGCCCCGATTTCGCCCTTGGGCGAATCTTGCAGCAGCCCTCGGTAGACATTGCGCTGGATCAGCACGGTCCCACGGTCCCAGTCGATATCTTCCCACATGAGGCCGGTGGCCTCGCCGATCCGGAGCGCCGCCTTGCTCAGCAGCGGAAGCAGGACGTGGGACTCTTTGGATCGCGCGAGCGCAGCCTGTAAGATGAGCTCGACCTGAGCCGGCGTATACACTTCCTTGGGCCGGCTCTTCACCTTCTCCCAGGACATGTGGGGGACCGCTTCCTTGGAGATCTTGCCCCACTCGGCAGCCATCCGCACCATGACCAGCACCTTGGCGCAGGTCAGGTTCCGGTATGCCGTACCGTGCCCTTTCACCTTGAGCGCGCGTCTCAAGCGGGAGATCGCTGCGGCATCAACTTGATCCAACGGGCAATCTCCGAGCGTGGGCGCGATGTGCTGGTGCCAGGCGGCATGGTAAGCGTCCTGAGTGCCGGCCTTGAGGTTCGGTTCGACGTGCTCTTCGAGGAACGTCGGCCAAAACATGCGGAGCGTCATCGTTGGGGGCATTTGGTGGGGCAGGCTCCCGCGCGGGGTCCTGACTGACTTATCCTCCTTCTCCGCTGCCTGCGTGGACTGGCCGAGGTCCCTCAGGATCTCGTGAACCTGGCGCATGCCCCATGCCCTCGCTGTGTCCGAGTCCATCCCGTCGGGCGCCAGGAGGCGTCGACGAATGGGTCGGTTGGGTGTGTGAGGGTGGGGGAGCATGATGTCCACGTGCAGCCGCTTGGGGTCCTTGAGGTAGGGGCGGATGGTGATTCTCACCTTGGGGTGTCCTTCTCCGCCGTCGCCCTCGATCTCCTGTTGCTGCACCCACTCAAGCACACTCGCGGCTCGGTAGGCAACCCGGCCCCCTGCCTTGAGGAAGGCGGGTCCACGCCCTGAACTCCGCCAGTTCGCCGGAGTCCGGGTGGAGATCCGCAAGACTTGCGCGGTCTCCGCAGGGGACATGAATGGCCTTAATCCAGAAGGCTCTGGCGAGACTTGCTGCTCTTCTCCTCTACCCATCTTCCACCTCCTTGACGACAGTGCGGATGCATTGGATTGTTGATGATCCGGGGCATTCTCGCGAATGCTTATTTCCCAGAGGTGAAATCGTAGATTCGGCAATCGTAGTAGATGTCGAGCAAGTCATGGTCTTGAAGCCGACTCGGCTGGGCCATGTCCTGTCTTCACCACTTCCTACTCCCTCCATCACTCGAGGTTCATTTCTTCCGGATGCTCAGGCCAATGCCGATACCGCACAGCACCCCGAGCGCTCCCGAGACGGCGGCGCAGGCGAGGGCACGGTTCTGGTCGGCGATGCCGAGCCGGTGCAGATCGGCGCGGGGCTGGCGGAGCTGGTCGGAGAGCGCTCTCGCCTCCGCCCGCGCGAGCTCAAGGGCCTGCTCGATGTTCGAAGTCGCCATGGCCTTCACATCCGCCCCTTCGGCCGAGAGGCGGCCGCGAGCGCGAGACCCAGCGCGCCGGTGACGACCGGTTCTCCTCGAGGCCGATGGCGATCGGGCCCTTCGTGATGTCGGCGACGACGGTGATCAGGCACCTCGGGCAGCCGTTCATGTCGATGCACAGGTCCCCGCAGCCGTAGGCCCGCATCAACCGGGTGTGCATGCCGGCGTCGGGGTCGCCGATGACGACGAGTCGCCGCCCGAGCGCCACGGGGCTCGTTCTGCGGCGGCCTGGAAGGCGGCGGAGCGCTCGCGGTGGCGGATGAGAGCCGCGGTGCACTGGCGCCGGTGGCTGGCTACAACTGGGCCTCGGGCGTACGGTGCGCGGCAGCGCGTCCCCCCAAGAGCCGATCGAGCTGTACGCGATCACGCCCCCACCATCACTGAGGAGGATCACACGCCGCTGCACCGCCAGGGAGGCATCTACGCCCGCGATGGCCTCGAGCTGTCGCGCTCGACGTTCTGTGGCTGGCACGAGCAGCTCGTTGACCTCGTCGAGCCGCTCGTGGACCGACGCGACCGGCGTCCTCGTGCCCGCCGAGGAGCATGGGGGCCCCGCGGAGGAAGACCAAGACGGCCGACTTCCGCTTCAAGCGCCCTGATGGAGGTCGGCACCCGGCCACACAGGCGACGTTCAACTTCCTACGCTTCGCGACGCTCGTTGCCGTCGCGGGCTGCCGGTGATTGACAGGTGAGCTCGCAGCGGGGTAGCAAGGCTTCATTTCTTGGGGCGAAGGCGGGGAGTCTGCTCGCACAGAGCCCGTGGGCCGAGGAGAGGTCGGATGCGCTCGTTCCTGTTTCAGGACGGAAAGTCCAACAAGTTCTGGGAAATCGGCGTCGAGGGCGAGTCGACGACAGTGCGCTTTGGGCGGGTCGGGACGGCCGGGCAGACGCAGGTCAAGTCGCACGGTTCCGGCGCGGCGGCCAAGAAAGCTGCCGAGGCGCTCATCGCCGAGAAGGTGAAAAAGGGGTACGCCGAGGTGGCCGCGCGCGCTGGCACGAAGGCGGCGCAGAAGCCGGCGAAGGCCGCTGCCACGAAGCCGGCGAAGAAGCCGGCGAAGGCCGCTGCCACGAAGCCGGCGAAGAAGCCGGCGAAGGCCGCTGCCACGAAGCCGAAGAAGCCGGCGAAGGCCGATGCCACGAAGGGGGCGAAGAAGCCGGCGCCGTCCGAGGCTGTTTCCTCGTTCGTGCCGCCCGACGAGCGGCTGGCGAAGCTCGACCGGAAGCAGCTCGCGGCGCGCCTGGCGGAGGAAGAGGACGAGTATGCCCAGCTGCGGCTCCTCGAGGCGGCGATCGAGCCCCTGCTCGCGGACGCCTCCGACGTGCGCGGCCTGGCGTATGCGCTGCTTTGGGAGCTGTGGGCCAACGGCTGGCTCGCTTCCAGGACGCTCGCGCCGGCGGTGAAGCGGTCGCTGCTCGCCAATCTCGCGGAGGGAGTCGAGGACGAGCAGCGGACGCTGGCGGCGTGCGAGGTGCTTCACCTCTTCTCGTTGGTCGACGAGCCCGAGCTGCCGGCGGGGTATCGCGAGCTCGCCGACAAGGACTATCGCGGGCTCGCCGGCCGCACGCTGAAGGAGCAAGAGGCGGACGGCGAGCGGGACTCGACCGCGCTCGAGACGGCGTTCCCGGGGTGGCCGAAGCACCTCGACGAGATCGTGGTGCGGCTGGGTGCCGATGGCCTCGCAGCGCTGACGCGAGAGCCAGCGTTCGCGGCGCTCCCGGCATGGCAGAAAGACGGCGTCAACGCCGTGATGCGCCGGCGTGGCATTCGTACGATGGAGTTCTCGTGCAACATGGCCGCGCGCCTCGCGTTCGAGTTCCTTCACAACGGCTTCGGCGTGCAGCGCTCGACCGACGGTTGGACGGGCCGTTACGTGACGATGACGGTCGACGGGGAGTGGCGCGACGACGTCCATCTGCCGGTGCATGACGGACGGTTCGGGCCCGAGCTCTTCCGCTACGTGGAGCTGTTCGCCGACCGCGAGAAGTGGGCGCAATCGTTGCTGTGGTTCGCGCTGTCTCCGCCCGCGGGCACGGGTGGGCCGGAGAGCTTCTCGAACCTCGTGCCGGCGCTGGACATCGCCTCGCCGGCGCAGCGACGAGCGCTGATGGGCCGCTATGCCGACAGCACCGACGATCTGCTGCGCTTCGCTACGGTTGACGAGCTGCTCGCGTGGGCGACGGGCGACGCCGAGGATGAAGACGACACGCTGCCCGAGCGCTGCGCGCTGCCGGCGCTGGTCGCCGCCGGGCGCCACGAAAGGCCGCTGCCCGAGCCGATCGTCGCGCGCGTTCTGAAGAACAAGTGGTGGCGGCTCGACGGATACGGTCGACTGTCGCGCGACCCCGCGACCTGGGGCACGCCCGAGGGCCAGGGGCTGCGCGCGACGAAGCATTACATCGAGCTCTTGCGCCGTCTGCCGAGGGACCGCGCCAAGCGGGTGCTGCTCGCGCGCATTCAGGGCGAGAGCGATTCGGCGCTGATCGCCGGGCTGTTCGACGACGAGGTGCTCCGGGCGGTGGTGGCCGCGCTGCGCGCCAAGCAGAAGCCCGACGCGATTCTCCTGCCCTACGGCATCGCGCTCGTCGGCGAGGCGGCGATCGAGCCGCTGCACTCGGCGTGGACGACGTTATCGCCGAAGGAGAAGGCGGCGGAGATGGAGATCCGCATGGCGCTGGTGTACGCGCTGGCACGCGCGAAGGAGTGGCCCGAGGCGCTGGACGCGGTCCTCCAGTTTCACGGCTGGGGCGATCAATGGCGTGACCCGGTCCTCGGCGGGTACGGACACGCGGACGTGTTCTTCCGGCAGGAGGTGCAGCCGGCGCTGCACGAGGCGATCGGTAAGCTGCCGCCGGCGCGCCGAGAGGCGGTGCTCGCACGCGGGCTGGAGAGCGCAGCGCCGGCCAAGCTGCCGCCCTTCGTGCGCACGCTGCCGCTCGTCGCGTCGGTGCCGGCGCTGCACGAGAAAGCCGTGCGTAGCCTCATGGCCTGTGAGCACAGGCTCGACCTCGAAGAGTGCCGCCGCTACATCGACACGTTCATCGAGCGCACACCGCCCGCGGAGCGCGAGCGGATGCTCGTCCTCGCATTCTCGCTGCCCGGCAAGCGCAACCAGGAGCTGTGGTCTCAACTCGTCGACGAGGAGCGCTATGCCGAGTTGAGCAGCGGTGTTGGTGCGGCGCCCGCGGTCTCGACGAAGAAGGACGACGTGGACCGTCTCCTCGAGGTGGTCGCGGCCAGGCGCTGGCGCGGCAAGATGACGACCATCGCGGCGCTGCGCTCGAGCGAGCAGACCGACGACACCTACAACCAGCGCCACGGCGTGCCTCGCGGCGTCGACGAAGAGACGTGGCCCGTTTTTGCCGCGAAGGGCGAGCCGATGCAGCACCTCCTCACCCTCGATCTCGAGACGCTGCCGGGGCTGAAGCCGCTCTTTCCCCGCTGCCGCGCGGTGGCGCTGTTCGTCAGCAGCGCGATGCACCACGAGGCCTGGGAGCCGGACAACGACCACGTCGTCGTCGTGCGCCTCAGCGAGAAGGACCTGCAGAAGAAGCCGCTCGCGCGGCCGCTCGCGCGGCCCGTGGCGGACGCGCAGGGGTTCGAGGTGGTCACCGTGAAGGTCCCCGCGACGATCTTCGATGACGAGCTCGTCGAGCGCCTGGACGACGAGGAAGACGAGGAGGCGCAGGACCTCGGCGAGCTGCGGAAGGCCGTGTATGCGCTGCACGCCCGCGCGCTCGGCGAGCCCATCTGGCTGCAGTCGCCCGAGCCTGCCGGCCGCTTCGTGATGCAGCTCGACGAGGCGTTCCTCAGCATGAATCTCGGCGATGCCGGGGTGCTGTTCGTGTTCGAGAAGACCGCGTTCTTCCAGTGTCACTGAGGCGGTGAAGAGGCCGGTGCGAAGAGCGATGACAAGGTAGACGGTCGCCGGGCTGACGGCGACCATGTCCTGGTCGAGCACCATGGAGGTGAGCCGTCGATAGCCCTCGAGTGGGTGCTTGTCGAAGAAATCGAGGATCGCCTGGCGCTCGGCGTCGAGGATCCAGTGATCGCGCGAGATCTTCCCGTTGTGCTCGTTGGCCTTGCCGTGCCGCTCGCGCCAGCGCGTCCGCTGCGACCGCTGGATCCCCCGCACGCCGCGAAGCGGGCCGGCGCCAGCTCGGTCTTCTCCGACCAGCCGGTGACGAAGTCGATCCCCCTCGTCCCACGTCTCATGGGGCACTCAGCGGCCGTTCAGAGCTCCCCAAGCCCTTCTTTTAGGTCGACCAGCGCCTCCGACAGCTCGGCGATCATTGCATCCTTCTTGACCGTAACTGTACGACGAACCGCGTCATGGTGCGCCAAGGAAAGCCTGGCAAAGGAGGAAGCAAGGAAGCAGAAACCTTTGAAAGTGACCCTGTGCGGGGGACCTTGACCCCGCCCGGCCGAGGCCGAGCTCTAGCCGGAACCGAGTGTTGCGCGAGACCCGGAAACGGAAACGCGAAGCGTACACAGCAAGCACATGGGCCGTGTATTGAGCCCCGAAAAGGTTGAGGTGGAGGAGGCCGACGCCCTCACGACGGCGGAAGGCAGCACTCCCCGGGCTGAAGGCTCGGTTGTTCCCGGGAGCTCCTCCGGGGTCTTAGACCACGGCACGTGTGCAATGGGGTCACCCAGGAACTCGGGAGGTCCGGCTGTCCCCACAGACAGGTGGTACGGGCACGCGAGGGCAACCACAGCGCGAGCCGGCGTCGCCGGCGATGACCTCTCCAGCGTGCGGACGATCGCGCGGATCCTCGAGCGAGCTGGCGAGGTCGTTCCGCGTCGGCGCCCATCGCTTCGAAGCCGGCCAGGCGAGGCTCCCCAGACCAGAAGCCCGGCGATCTGTGGACGGTCGATTTCAAGGGCTGGTGGAACGCCAGCGATGGCGCCGGCTGCGAGCCCTTGACGGTGCATGTCGCTCCTGTGGAGCACGTCGAGTTCCGGCAGCGCGCCGGGCTCGCAGGCCCGTAAACGCGCCGGCTCGGCGTCCATGCTTCGCGGCCTCAGGCAAGAGTCTCGTGGCCTCGCCCGCTCGGACCCGTGAGCCAGCTCAGTCGGTCGTGGCCGGGCCGCACGACGCCTGGTGGTGCAGCTCGCAGGCCTGTCGGCGCGCCGGCTCGACGTCCATGCCGAGCTTCGCGGCCTCCAGGCACAGCTCGGCGTGGCCGGCGGTGCATCCGGCCTCGGCGAGCCGGCGCTGCTCCGCGCGGGCCTCCGGCGCGTCGGCTTCGCCGGCTCGTTGCAGGGTGTACTGCGTCTGCACCAGCGCGACGCGGCAGCATTCCACCTGTCCCGAGAGGCATGCATCGGCCTGGGCGGAGAGGCCTCGCACCGCGCACTTCGCGAGCGGTCGACAACCTGCGACGCCCTGCGCGGCCAGGCCCGGCGGACAGGCCGCGCCCGCCGGCGCCGTACAGTGGCGGGCCCACAGGCAGCGGAATTCGGCGGCGCTGGCCCACGGCATGTCCGGGGCGCTGCGCAGGGTCATCGCCGCCGTCTTGCAGGCGTCGAGGTTGCCGCGGGCGAGCTGCAGGGCCAGGAGGCGGGCCTTCGAGCGGTAGTACTCGCGGCTGCCGGCGATCGCGGCGCCCGCCTCGGCGACCAGCCGCTCGCTCTCGGTAATGTAGGCGGCGTCGGTGAGGGCGGGCGAAGGAGCGAGGCAGAGGCTCGGGACCTGCGCCCGGATCCACGTCAACAAACCGGGGCCGGTCGGCTGCGCCGGGGCGGCGGGCTCGCGCAGCACAGCGGCGACCACGGCGGCGAGGCACAGGGCGCTCGCGCCCGCGGCGACGAGCCGCCAGCTACGCGGCGCGAGCATGCGCCCCAGCTCTTCGATGATCGCGGCCATGTCGGGGAAGCGGCGGTCCGGCTCGCGCGCGAGGCCACGTGCGATCAGCGAGCGGAGCGGCCGGGGGAGCCGCCGCGGCAGCGGGGCCGGCTCCTGGTGCAGCACGGCGTCCATCAGGCCGTCGAGGGTCTCACCGGCGAACGGCCGGGCGCCGACGAGCGCCTCGTGCAAGGCGACGCAGAACGCGAATTGGTCGGTGCGCGCGTCGACGGGCCCGCCGCGGAACTGCTCGGGGGCCATGTACGCGGGCGTGCCGGCGGCCTCGCCGGCGAGCGAGCGCATGGTCGCGTCGAGGCGGCCGGCGTCGGCGAGCTCGCGCGCGCGAATGTCCATACCGTCGGGGCTGGCGATCCCGAAGTCGACGACGCGCACCCTGCCGTCATTGCCGACGAGCACGTTCTCCGGCTTGAAGTCGCAGTGGACCAGCCCGGCGGCGTGGGCGGCCTGCAGGCCGCGAGCCGCTTGCAGGAACCGCTCGAGCACCGCCCGCCACGCGTCGCGCGTCCGGGTGGCGCGGACTTGCTCGAGCCATTCGCGCAAGGTCGTGCCTTCGACGAATTCCATCGCCACGAAGAAACGACCCTCGTGATCGCCGGTGCCGAACACGGTGACGACATTCGGGTGGGCCAGGCGGGCCAGCGCCCGGGCTTCGCGGCGGATCCGCTCGACCGCGCCGGTGAGCTCGGGGTGCATCAGCTTGAGCGCGATGTCCCGCCCGAGCTCCGGATCGTGGGCGCGGTAGACGACCCCCATGCCGCCGGCGCCGAGCCGGCTGGCGAGGCGGTACGGGCCGATGTGCAGCGGCGGCGTGGTCGCGCCGAACAGGGCGGCCTTGAGGCGCTGTGCGAGCAGTCGATCGGCCAGCTCGGTGTCGTGGTGAGCCAACGCGGGCAGGATGCCGGGGGGGCGCGAGGCTGGCAAGCGCGAGGCGGGCTGCGTGGGCGAGTGCGACGACATGGCGGAGCTGCACTGTCGTCCCCGAGCGGCTGCGGTCAATTGGTAAATTCGTCGCCGTCGCCGCGCAGCGCTCGCGCCCAGTCGTCGAGGCCGCTGAGCGTGCTCTCGAGCAGCGGGCGCGAGGTGGCGAGTCGGCGCAGCTGCTGCGTCAGCAGTTCGCGGGCGCGGCGGAGCCGGGTCCGGATCGTGCCTTCCGGTTCGCCGAGCAGCTCGCCGATCGCGGCCGCCGTCAGGTCCTCCCAGAAGTACAGCTCGAGCACGACCTGGAATTGCAGCGGCAGGCGGCGCAGGCCCGCGAGCAGCAGCCGCTCCTCGGCGCGCCGCGCCAGCAGGGCGCTCGGGCCCGGCGCGAGGTCCTCGACGCTGACGTGCTCGACGTCGACGGGTCCGCGGCGCCGCGCGGCGTAGTGCTTCTGGACCTTGTGATAGGCGATGCCGAGCAGATAGGCGCGCAGGCTGCCCTCGCCGCGGTAGCGCTGGCCCGCCTCGAGGCAGGCGAGGAAGGTCGACTGGACCAGGTCGTCGACCTCGGCCTCGCGCGCGACCTTGCTGCGCACGAACCGGGCGACAGCCCGGAAGTGGCGCTCGAACAGCGCCGACCCCGCGGCGCGATCGCCCGCGCACCAGGCCGCGAGCAGGATCGAATCGGAGGGTTCGTCCATCGCCCGGGCATGCTCGCACGAGGGGTCCGGGCGGTCAAAGCGCGACGGACCGCGTCAGCCGCACGCGGCCTCGCCCGGGCACGCCGGCCCGGCGAAGCCACCGGAGAGGACGCCGCCGTCGGGTAGTTTCAGCGCGTAGGTGCCGGTGACGGCCTGCTCGTCCCACGCGGTGATCGTGACGCGACCCGACCTGGCCCCAGCGGGCCCCGCCGACTGCAAGAAGGCATAGCCGCCGCCGTCGTCGAGCTCGTAGGTCCCCGGCGCGAGCGGGCCGCCCTGGAACACGAACACCAGCAGTTCGGTCGCGGTCGGGTCGGCGTCGCAGCGAGGCGCGGCGAGGCCGATCCGGATCCGCACCGCCTTGCCGCCGCCGGGCGCGCAGGCGGCTTCGAGGCGCGCGTGGGCCGGCGGTGAGGCGAGCTCGGCGGCCGCCGGCGCGGCGGCGTCTGAGTCGACTCTGTCGGAGTCACCGGCTGCGGTCGAGGCCTGCTCGTCGGTGTCGGCGACGTCGTCGCCAGGGACCGGGCCGTAGTTGGCGACGTGGCTGCAAGCGGACGAGGCGAGGAGGAAGAGGGCGAGGATTCGTGAGGCGGGCATCGAGCGTCTCCGTCCGCCGTGGTCCCTGGGAGCGGCAAATCAATTGGACGAGATGCAGCGCGCATGCGCGGGCGCGGTCTCGCTCGTGCCGGTGCGCCGCCGGCGAGGCCCTGTCGAGCTCACCGCTCGTCGAGCTGACACGCGGGCTCCCATTACGTGGGACGACTCGTCCCGGGCAGCATGTCCGCGCCGTCGAGGTCCGCCAGCAGCCTCGGCTGGAGCTCGATCGAGTCCTCGTCCCCCCCCGACCCTGACGCCTCGGTGCTCGTCTACTTCAAGAACCAAGGCCTGCTCCAGATGCACGGACGCTGCTTTGACGATCCTGAACGTCGAGGCGCTCAGGCGTCGCGCCCCACAACGACCAAGCGTGCTGCGGGCGCAGGCCGGGCGAGCGGCTACAAGCCGCCCAGGTCCTTCAGAACGAGCTCTTTCCCCGCGACAACACGGCCTGAGCCTCCCCACGTGTCACGGCGGGCGAACAGCTGCTCCGCGGGGTTGTCCCCCGCGTGGGGGCGAGGCTGAAGATGCCCCGGTGGACCGGCAAGAATAGGCCGCCGCCGAGCAGCTCGTGGGCCGCGAGGGCGCGCTCGGGGCCGACGCCCCGGCGCGCGAAGCCGGCGGCCTCGGGCGCGTGGGCGGGCCTGGCGGCGTGGCTACGGTGATGCTGTCGAGTCGTTCGCGGGGAAGTGACCCGGAGACCGCAGAGACTGCCGGGTTCGCCGCGAGCGAGGTCCGAAACGCGGCGTGTGGAGGTTGACCCGTCACGAGTTCGTCACGGCAGCGCGCGCTCGACCTCGACGCCGAGCTTCCAGATCTTCCGGATCGCGCGCGTCGCCAGGATGTCCGTGGTCGGGTCGCCGTCGACCAGCACCAGGTCGGCGCGCAGCCCGGGCGCGATCCGGCCGCGGTCGCCGAAGCCGAACGCGTCGGCCGGCGCCGACGTCGCCGCGACCAACGCCTCGGTCGGGGTCAGGCCCGCGTCGACGAGCAGCTCGAGATCGCGGTGGATGCTGACGCCGTGGGTCGCGAGGTCGGTCCCGGCGAGGATCGGCACTCCGGCCTCGTGCAGCGCGAGCACGTTGTCCTGGGCGATCTGCAGGTTCTCGAGCGTCAGCACGCTCGGCGGCCCGGGAAACAGCAGGTACTCCTTCTCGAGCTCGGTCAGGTATGGGCCGAGGTCGGGGTCCGCGATGATCGTGGCGCCGCCGTCGGTGGTGATGAACGCCTCCTCGGCGGCGAGCGTACCGACGACAAAGATCCCCTTCGCCACCGCCAGCTCGACGAATTGCGCTGTGGCGAGCTCGTCGACGAATACGTGGACGAGGCCGTCGACGCCGTTGCCGACCGCCGAGAACGCCGGCGCCTGCTTGGTGATGTGCGCCATGCTCAGCATCCCGCGCTTCTTCGCCTCCTTCGTCAACGCCGCGATGGTGGCGTCGCTGAGCACGGGGACCGGGGGGCCGGTCAGGGTGCCGTCCTCAATCATGATCTTGAGGTGGTTGGCGCCCTCCTTGACTCGATCCTTGACGAACTTCTTGGCCCCCTGCGGGCTGTCGACCGTCGGCGATTCGATGACGTCCGGGGTCCAGTTGTAGGGATACCCCTCGGTGACGGTCGCCGGGTGAATCGCGCTGAACACATCGGCGCGGTCCGGCGCCCCGGTGCTCTCCTGCTCGGCCGTCATCGCCTGGATGAAGGCGAGGTCGGACCACATGTCGAATTCGGTCGTCACGCCGAATTGCGCCGCGCGCTCGAGGTCGCCGCGTTGCCACGCGTGCGCGTGGCTGTCGAGCATGCCCGGCATCAGCGTCGCGCCGGCGCCGTCGATCGTCGGCGTGCCCTGCGGGATCATCACCTCTGGCCCGACCGCCGCGATCTCGTCGTCGACGACGAGCACGGTGGCCTTGGCGATCACCTTGTCGCCGTCGAACACCCGCACGTTGGTGATCGCGAACGATTGCGAGCAGGTCAGATGCGCGGCCTCGGCGGAGCTGGTGGTCGTACCGAGGGCAAAGGCGAGGGCGAGCGATGTCATCAAGGTGTCGTGTCTAGTCATAGGATTCGCTTCCGGATCGCGGCCGCGCGAGCTCCACCCGACCATTCAGGTCGATTGAGCGGATGTCGATGTAGTAATCGCCGACCGTCTCGCCGGTGGTAGCGTTCGCAGGTCGCGATCGGGAACCGGTGCCCCACGCGCGCTATCTCACTGGTGAACGCGCGCCGCTCGAGTCCGCCGTGCGTCGTCGGGAAGCGCCGCAGCAGCGCGGGCCACGGCCCGCCCGGGTCGATCTCGAGGGCAAGATAGCCGGCGTCGCGCGGGCGCAGCGTGGCGATCTTGGCGAGCACCGAGATGCCCGTGAGCCGCCGGAGCCTGGCGCGCCAGGCCTCGAAGGACATCTAATGAAGCCTAACGGCCGCGGGCCGGGCGGTCGAGGCCGTCATGCTCGGACGAGGGCGAGCCCGTGGCTGGGCTTGCCGAGGTCGCGCGTCGCTCCTCGCCTCACTCGGGCTCGCATTTGTCACCGCTATCGGATGACTTGGAGGCATGCTACCCGCGACGGCCGCATGATCGGTCTACGAGCGACCGGCGCTGCGCAAAGCCGTTTGCGTCACGAACTCCTGCAGGCGGGTCGCCGCGTAGGCGTCGTCTGCTCGCACGAGCGCGAGCGCGGGCGAGGGCGTGGCGCCGAAGCGCGTCTTCTCCTGGCCGGCTCCCATGCCGAGGTGCAGGCGCTCGCAGCTCAGCTGGCCCGCGCGGCGGACCAGCTGCCACAGCAATTGGCGATAGGGGTTGATCTTGCCGGCGCGGAAATCGTCGTAGTCGACGCCGCAATACAGGGCGCGGTACTCGCGGCCGGCGGGGCGCGTGGCGGCCCACGCGACCACCGGACCGCCCCGGCGCCGCAGCAACACGAACTCCCACGAGCCGCTCTCGAGATGAGCGCGCAGCAGCTCCGGCGGGAGGGGGAAGATGTTGATCCGCAGGTTCTTTGCCGCCATCCGGCGGTAGAGCGCGTACAGGTGGCCGAGCTCGTCGTCCGACGCGGCGCTGCGGCCGTCCCACACTTCGACCTCGAACAGGGGCGCCTGCTCGTGGACGGCTCGGACGTGCCGTCGCTGGCCGTGGCTCGGCAACGCGGCGATGAATGCCTCCTCGCCGCGCCAGTCGAGCGGCACGAGGTAGCGCTCGAGCAGCGGGACGGGCACGAAGCCCTGACCGGTCAGGACGCGCACGAGCTCGGGGTCGTCGGCGAGATCGCGGAGGACCAGGGTGCTGCAGCCCTGGGCCTTCATCTCGGCGACGCCGGCCTCGGCGAGGGCGATCAGTGCGGCGGCGCGGCCCGGGCCGGGGGCGAGGAACATGTGCTCGCCTTCGGAGGCCATGTTGCCCATCACGACCGCGCGCGAGGTGAACAGGTACGGATCGGCGACGCGCTCGCGCTCGAGCGCCGCGCTGACGGCCGCGCTCATGAAGGTGTCGTCCTTCATCCACACCGTGGTGAACGGCGCCGCGGCGACGACCTCGTCGCCCCGGCGAACGAACACGTAGCGGAACGACCAGCGGTGCTCGCGGCGCGCGTGGTCGTCGTGGAACACACGCTCGGCCGCCCGCATCGAACGCGTATCGATGTACGACAAGTCGCCGACGAGCGCGTCCCAGAGCCCGGCGTCGAGCCGATCGATGCTCGCGTGGGTCTCGACGGTGAGCGCGTCGGCCGGCGCGGCGTGTCGCTCGGGCAGCTGCTGCACCGCGGACGCGAGAGGACGCGCGGCGCGGAGGAACGACGGGAGCACGCCCTCGAACTGCTCCGCGACCTCGTCGCGCGTCACCCCGACGGCGGCCAGCACTTCCGGCAGGTGCTCGGCGATCGCGTGGAACAGGGCGTCGACCTGCGCCGCGCTGTGGATGGCGTTGATGGCGATCCGCAGGCCGCCGCGGCTGGCGGGGACGGCCGGGAAGCCGGACACGTTGACATGGAAGCCCTGGTCGCGCAGCCGCTCGGCCATCTGGTACACCGCCTCGACGCGGCCCAGGGCGATGAAAAAGATCGGCGCCTCGTTGGCGATGACGAGCGGGATCGCCAGAGTCCGGCACAGCGCGTTGGCCTGGGCGATCCGGTCGCGCAGCGCGGCCTGGAGCGTCGCCAGCTCGGGGCTCAGGTGGATCCGCGCCGAGGCGATGCTCGCCCCGAGGTCGCCCGGGCGCAGCGGCCCCGAGAACGAGAACGGGCCGCCGACCAGGCGCGCGGTCTCGAGAAGGCGGCGGTCCTGGACGACGACGACGCCGCCGCCGGTGGCGAAAGCCTTGGCGAGCGAGGTCACCAGAACGACGCGCTCGCCGAGCGGGAAGCGCGACAGCAAGTGCCCGCAGCCGCGCTCGCCGGTCCAGCTCATCCCGTGGGCGTCGTCGATGAACAGCCGCACGTTGGGCGCAACGGCCAGCAGGTCGTGCAGGAAGCCGGCGGGCAAGAAATCACCGTACATCGAATAGACGCCGTCGCACGCGAACCATACGTGGTGGTGCGTGCGCGCGAGCCGGCCGACGATGTCGAGCGCCCGCTCGAGCTCGCCGTGCTTCACGACCACCTTGACGGCGCCGCTGCGCGCGCATTGCAGGGTGATCGCGTCGTCGACCGAGCGGTGGACCTGGTGGTCGCAGACGACCGCGTCGTTCTCGGCCAGCAGCGCCGGCATCACGACATGGTGCGCGATGCTGGTGCTCGGCAGCAGCAGCACCCGCGGCACGCCGAAGATGCGCGGCAGCAGGTCCTCCTCGAGCTCCGGATAGAGCGGGCAGGACAGGTAGCCGCGGCTGAACGACGTCTGAGTGCCGTAGCGGCGGTAGGCCTCGACCCCGCCGTCGATCAGCCGTGGGTCGAACTCCAGGCCCAGGTACGAGCAGCTGCCGAACGACAGCAGTCGCTTGCCGGCGACGCTGATGTGGCGGTCGTCGAATCGCGGGTCCTCCGCCGCCAGGAAATAGTGCCCGCGGTCGCGGCCGTGGCTGTGTACCTGGAATATCGCTTCTCGAAAACTAGATGCGTCCATCGATGGTGGCTTGATAGCAGAGCGCGAGTGCGCCGCACGAGGCAGATTTCCCCTGTCCGTCCCTGATGAATGGCCCGATCGGTGCTTGCGGACGCTTCCGTCGCGCGCTCCGCACTTGGCGCGACGGGGCCGGCGAGCTCGCGCAGGTCCGATGATTCGCGGGCACGAAGTTTGCGACATGTCGATGCAGCGAGTGGTTCCTCGGCCGCGCCATGAACTCATGAGCCCCGCGATCGGTCGGGAGACGATCTGCGCGCTCGCGTCACCGCTGCGCCGGTCCGGCCGCGAGCATCGGCGACAGCTTGAGCGGTCTCGGTGTATGCGCTGGCGGAGCAGGACCGGGTCGCGGCCCGGGCGTGCGGCGCGGAGCCGGCGCCAAGAGCCTGGGTGCTAAGCCGAAGGATGCGGTGAGGAGGCGTGGCCGAGGGGCCGGCCTCGCAGACGACGCCCGTTGCTGTCAGATTCGTGAGGAATGTCGGCGGGAGCGGGGTGTGCCGGTGCATGTGCGAACCCTTGGGCGCAACACCGCGTGTCGCTGGATCGTCTCGGACGCGAGTGGCGAGCGTGGTCTCATCGCAGTGCGTCCAGCGACCCGGTTCGGAACCGCGAGATGGCGAAGCGACGACGCGATCCCACCGCTGCGTGGAGCTCGCGCAGGGCCCGCACCCGGGCGGGCGCCCTCGGTACCGTTCCGAGCTGCCGAGGTTGTCCGGCGCGCGGGACGGCGGGTCATCGCAGGCGTGCGGTCGGGGCGCACCGGTGCCGAGGGCGCCGGACCGACGAGCACGAACGCTGGACATGCACGAGCATGCTGCGACACGCCCCTGGTGCGGTTGAGACGGGCCTCCCGTTCACGCTGCCGGGAGGCGGTTCTGCGAGGTATGGAAGGCGCCTGTAGCGGCGGCGCTGCGGAGCCGCGCCCGCCGCGAGTCGTGCGCGAGCGTCTGAATGTGGGATAGTCCACCGGCAGTGCCCATGACCACGAAAGGCTCGGCGCTGGACACGGACATGGAGCCGATCCACGAGGATCGTTCGCCCCGAACGTCGAGTCCGGCCGAGCGCGACCCGGAGAGCACGTCGACGAGAGAGCGACAGAGCCGCGAGATCCGCGACCAGCGCGAGTTCGTGGACCAACTGTCGCGCAACCCGGCGATGATCGACGGGAACGTCGAGGCCATCGCTCAGCTCATCACCGAGCCCTGCGCGCGTCTGCTCGCCGTCGAGCGGGTGAACGTCTGGCTGTTCGACGACACCGAGACGCAGCTCCAGTGCATCGATCAGTTCAACCTCTCGACCGGTGAGCATTCCTCCGGAGGGATCCTCCACGAGCACGAATTCGTGGAGGAGTTTCAAGCCCTCAAATCTTCCCTGTACGTCGATGCGAGCGATCCATACACCGATCGCCGCACCGCGGGCTACGTCGAGGGGTACCTCCGGCCGAATCGCATCACCTCCATGCTCGACGCGGTGATCCGGTTCGGCGGCCAGAACCTCGGGACGATCTGCTTCGAGCACGTCGATAAGCCGCACGTATGGCAGCAGCACGAGATCGACTTCGCCTGTATGATCAGCATCCAGCTGTCCATCCTGCTCGAGCGCCGGGCACTCCGGCGCACCGAGGAAGCCAGGCGCGAGATCCAGGCGCGGCTCGAGGCGACGCAGGAGCTCGATGCGCTCAAGACCCAGTTCCTCGCCAACGTCAGCCACGAGCTCCGCACGCCGCTGACGCTGCTGCTCGGCCCCGTGGAGGGCCTCCTGTCCGGCGTACGCGACGCCCCCACCGAATGGCAGCGCGAAGAGCTCGGCACCGTCCGTCGCAGCGCTTTGCGCCTGCTCGATCACGTCAATGCGCTCCTCTATTTCGTGCGGGTCGGGGCCGGCCAGGTGGACGCCGTCTTCGAGCCCACCGACCTCGCCGCCCTGACGCGGGAGCTCGTCGGGCTGTTCGAGTTCGCGGCCGCGAAGGCGCAGATCCGCCTGCAGGTCTCATGCGAGTCGCAGCCCGAGCCCGGGTACGTCGATCGCTCCATGTGGGAGAAGATCGTCTGCAACCTCGTCGCGAACGCGCTGAAGTACACCTTCGTCGGCGAGATCGATGTGGTGCTGCGGCGGGTCGGCGATAACATCGAGCTCAGCGTACGGGACACCGGGATCGGGATCCCCCCGGAGGCGATGCCGCACATTTTCGGGCGGTTTTACCGCGTCCGGGGCTCGCGAGGGCGGTCGGCGGAAGGAGCCGGCATCGGTCTGGCGCTCGCCAAGGAGCTCGTCGAACTGCACGGCGGGACGATCCGCGCCGAGAGCACGCCGGACTGCGGATCGATCTTCACGGTCCAGATCCCCCGCGGCCACGCGCACCTCCCGGCCGAGCGCCTGGCTCCCGCTGCTCTTGCCGTCGAATCGCGCGAGGCCCCTTCGTCCGTCGATACGGCGCCCTGGTGGCTCCCCGGCGCCCCGGCGCCTTGCGAGCCGCCGGGCACGGTGCGCGAGCGTTCGCAGGAGCCCGAGCGCGCCCTGCGTCCGCGCATTGTCGTCGCCGACGACAATGCCGAGATGCGCGCCTATCTCATGCGGCTGCTGAGCGATCGTTACGCCGTGGAGGCGGTCGCCGACGGCGCCGAGGCGCTGGCGGCAGTACGAGCGCGTCCTGCCGATCTGGTGATCAGCGACGTGATGATGCCGCGCCTGGACGGTCTGGACCTGCTCCGGGCGCTGCGCTCCGAGGCGTCCACGAGCTCAACCCCGGTGATCCTGGTGTCGGCGCGCTCGGGCGAGGAATCCGCTGTAGAGGCTCTCTCCGCCCACGCGGACGATTATCTTTGCAAGCCATTCTCGGCGCGCGAGCTCCTCGCGCGCGTCGGCACGCACCTCGAGCTCGTGCGCACGCGCCGAGCGGCCGCCGAGTCCGCGCTCAAGGACGTCTTCCTCGGGACCGCGGCCCACGAGCTCTGGACGCCGCTCACGAGCCTCAAGCTCCGGGTCCAGCTCCTGCAGCGCAAGCTCGAGGAGCCGGGGGGGGTCCAGACGGCGGCGAAGATGCTGTCCGGCATCGACCGCTCCATCGCGCGCATGGAGGAGCTCACGCAAAAGCTCCTCTGTGTCAGCGCCATCCAGTCGGGGCAGCTCGCGGTTCACCGCGAGCGCAGCGACCTCGTCGCGATTTGCCGCGAAGCAGCCGCCGAGGAGTCCGCGGCGTACGACCGGGAGGTGATACTCGAGCTCCCGCGCGCACCCGTCGAGGCGTTCGTCGATCGCGGGCGAATCGGCGAGGTCCTCAAGTGTTTGCTCTGCAACGCCCTCAAATTCTCGCCGTGCGAGCGCCCTGTCACGATGGCGCTCCGCGAGCAGGGCCCGGAGGCCGTGTTCGTGGTTCGCGACCAGGGGCCCGGCATCCCACCCGAGGAAGTGCCTCATATCTTCGATCGGTTCTACCGTGTCCCGGGAATTGACGTCCAGGTCGGATCGAGCGTCGGACTCGGCCTCGGCCTCTACATCGCCAGCGCCGTCGTGAAGCAGCACGAGGGACGAATCGAGGTCGAGACGAACCCCGGTCAGGGCAGCACGTTCCGGGTCACGCTGCCGCGGTAACGACCATGGAGCGGGTGCCGGTCGCATCGAGAACGAAGACGATCTCGAGGCGGCGGCGCCCGGCAGGGGTCGCGGTCGCGACGGGCGGTTGTCTCGTCGCTCACGCTGCTGTCGGTGCTGTCCTCGCCGCCGATTTCGTCGCCGCTGGCCCCTCCGCCCGCGGTCGGCAGCATCGCCGCCAGCGCGACCGCGCCGCTCCGGCGCGCGCGATGCCCAGGCGCTCGCGCAGGCCGCCCCGCTCGCTCCTTCACGCCAGACCGAAGCGCTGCGTCGCTCGTGACGACATTGCGAGCAGGTCTGCGGCCTTCGGCACCCATCCCGATTTCATATTGACATCGGATCGGTCCGCTCATAGTTTCTCGCCGCCATGTCACTATTGCTTCAAAGCATCCATGCGCCGATCTCGACCTGCATCATCGGCGCGACGCTGCTCGCGTGCTCGTCCTCGCCGAACACCACCGACGACGGGAGCACCGGTAGCAGCAGCGGCAGCGAGACGGGCACCGCCGACACCGGGAGCAGCACGGCCGACGACAGCCTCTCGCCCACGACCGCGAGCGACACGGAGGGCACCACCGCCCCGACTTCCTCCGACAGCGAAGGGGCCACCGACGCCACCGCTGGTTCGACCGGCGACACGGACAGCACCGGCGACAGCAGCAGCGGCGGCACGACCACGGGCGTCGACGAGGAGCCGCCGTCGACCACCTTCGACGAGCGCGCCTGCACCATCTTCGTCGACCAGCTCACCGGCGACGACGGCAACTCCGGCAAGGCCAAGGACCAGGCGCTCGCCACGATCCAGGCGGCGACCGGCATCGTCGCCGCGGGTGACACCGTCTGCGTGTACCCCGGCGACTACGGCGCCTTCAAGAACACCGCCCACGGGACCGCGGACGCGCGCATTCACTACGTCTCGGTCGAGCGCTGGCAGGCCAAGGTCTCCGCCCCCACCATCCCGCTGCAGAACGTCGGCGACTACGTCGACATCGACGGCTTCGAGGTCACCACCACCGACGAGAGCATCGGCCTCGGCATCTCCAACGGCGACGGCAAGCTCGCCAATCACTGCCGGATCTTCAACAATCATGTGTACGGGATCGTCGCCAAGACCCGCGGCGGCAGCGGCGGCGCGGGCATCCTCTCGGCCGGCTGGGTGTCCGACAAGCCGTATCAGGGCGAGGACGTCGAGATCTTCAACAACGTCGTGCACGACATCGGCAACCCCGGCGAGAACGCCGGGTTCGTCCAGGGGATCTACGTCTCGCACCCGCACGCGAAGGTCTACAACAACATCGTCTACAACGTCTCCGGCTGGGGCATCCACGGCTGGCACAACGCCAACTACGTCACCGTCTCCAACAACCTGACCTCGAACACCGACGGGATCGTCCTCGGCAACGGCGACTCGCCGTGCGGCCAGATCACCTGCGAGTTCACCGACTATTACGTGACGAACAACATCCTGTACGCCGACCGCATCGGGATGGTGCTGTACGACGGGCCGAATCACCTGGTCTCCCACAACAATTTTTGGATGACCGACCCGAGCGGCGACCACGCCACGACGGACGATCCGCAGCTCGTCGGTTATGCGCTCGACCCCAGCGGCGACTTCCACCTCGGCCCGATGAGCCCGATGATCGACGCCGGCAGCCCCGAGTACGCTCCGGCCTTCGATCTCGACGGCAAGGCCCGCCCGAAGGGCGAGGCGCCGGACGTCGGCCCCTACGAGCGCTGAGTCCCGGTCGGCGGCGGAGCTCGCGTCGGCGTGGTCGAGCCTCACGTCGCGTGGAGCAGCGACAGCGGCGGTGCGAGGTCCGCGAGGTCCGCGCCGCGGTTGTCGCGCCGCTGCGGCCGGGGTAGCGTTGCGGGATGAAGTCCCTCGCCGATTACGAGCAGAAGTTCGACCGGCTCCACGAGGACTGCCCCGTCCGCGCCGCGCTCGACGTCATCCGCGGGCGCTGGAAGCCGTCGATCCTGTACGAGCTCAAGGACGGTCCGCGGCGCTTCTCCCAGCTGCAGGCCGCGCTCGCGGGCATCACGGCCCAAGCGCTGACGGTGCAGCTGCGCCAGCTCGAGGCCGACGGGGTCGTCGTCCGCACCGTCCACCCGGAGGAGACCCCGTTCCGCGTCGAGTATGCGCTCAGCGAGGCGGGGAAGACGCTGTCGGGCGTGCTGGACCAGCTCGAAACGTGGGGCGTGGGCTACCTCGCGCGCCGCGGCACGCGACGGACGCGAGTCGCCTGAGCCGCTCACTTTTCGGTGAGTGACTCAATATTTTACGACGAGGCGCGCAGCGAGGGCCGCCGCTACATTCCTCGCCATGCACAAGCTCCTCGTCGTCGATGCCAGCGGGCGTGTCACCCGCTCGATCACCCGTCGCCTCACCCGCCGCTTCGCCGAGGTCTGGCGCGCGCACGAGCCCGGCGGTACGGTCGTCCACCGGGACGTCGGGCTGGACCCGCCGCCGCCGGTCGACGAGCCGTGGATCGCGGCCGCGTTCGCAGATCCCGCGGCCCGCTCGGAGGAAGGGCGCGCGGCCCTGCGGCCGAGCGAGGTGCTGATCGACGAGCTCGACGCGGCCGATGCGATCGTGATCGGGGCGCCGATGTACAACTTCGGGATGCCGGCGCAGCTCAAGGCGTACTTCGATCAGGTGATCCGCGTGGGCCGCACGTTCGACTTCGACGCGGCGGCCGCGGAGCCCTACCAGCCGCTGCTGCGCGCCCGCCCGGTGGTCGTGATCACCTCCGTCGGCGACGGGGCCCTGAACCCGGGGGGCGAGCTGGCGCACCTCAATTTCCTCGAGCCGCACCTGGCGACCTGCCTCGGCTTCATGGGCCTGACCGACGTCACGTTCGTCCGCGTCGGCTTCGACGAGTTCCAGGACGGCCGCTTCCGGGCCTCGATCGCGGCGGCGGAGGCCGAGGTCGAGCGGCTCGCCGCGCGGCTCGCCGCGCGACCGGTCGCGCCTGGCGTCGTGAGCGGTGAAATGGGAGCGAGGCACTTCCTCGGGGCGGTGGGGTGAGACGTCGCCGCAGCCGGCGTGGCGACCGTCGCTCGGGTCCTGATGCGGGCGCTGCGGCGAGACACGGTCCTGAGGCGCTGCCGCGATCCGGCGTGAGCGACGACCGGCGATCGAGCCGAGCGCGCGGCTGAACTTCAGGACATGCGCTTTTCGCAATGTTTTATAGGACATGTCCGGAGGAGCATGTCTCTGGGGTCCGCCGCGGCGAGCAGGGGCTAGAAGCGGATCTGCAGCCCGCCGCTCCACCCGCCGTAGGGCGTGCGCGTCACCGACGGGGCGAGCCGGTGCTCGCGGAGGGCCTTCTGGAAGGCGTTCCGGCGCTGGAGGCCGCGCGAGATCATCGGGATGCCGCCGCCGAGGCCGCCGGCGCCGATGACCAGCATCGGCAGGTGGAGTTCGACGCACGACGGGCAGATGCCGAGGAACACGACGCCGGTGATGAAGAGCGGGCCGCCGAGCGCGGTGAGGACGCTGCCGCCGGCGATGAGGCCGCTTCCGGTGCTGGCGGGGAGCGGCGGGGGGACGTGGGCGCGCAGCGAGGCGACGCCGCTCTTGGGGATCACGAGGATCTGCCCCGAGCTGGAGTCGATCAGGGTGAACGTCTCGACCTGAACGGCGCCGACGCGCCCGCGGAGGACCTTGCCGCCCTTGAGCTCGACGACGACGTCGAAGCCGTCGACGCCCTCCCAGGCGGCGTCGGTCACTGCCGTGTTCACGTCGACGGCGGCGCCGTACGCCGGGGGCGGGGCCGGCGACGGAGGCGGCGCGGCGGACTCGGGCTCGGTCGCGGGCGGGGGCGGGGAGGCGGGCGACGACGCGAGCGGGTCCGCGGGCGCGGGCGCGGGCGCGGGTGCCGTCACGGGCGCGGGCTCGGGCTTCTTCGCCACCTCGCGCGCGGTGGGCCGGCTCGCGGGCGCCTGGACGGGCGGCTGCGGGGCCGCGGGCGCCTGCGCGAGGGCGGCGGTCGGCAGGGCGAGGGCGAGGCAGCCCGCCAGCACCTGGGCGGCGCGTCGGGGCCCGGCGCCGCGCGCGGGGGGGACGTGGGCGATCCAGCCGAAGGTCGTCGGGCGGACGGACCAATCGCCGAGGTCGGGGAGCCGATGGTCGTACCCGGGGGCCGGGATCCCGAACTCGGGCTGGCGGAAGAAGAGGACGAGAGGGTCGTCGGGATCGAGGGTGCTCGCGCCGGGGAGCACGCCGAGCTCGTCGTCGAGGAGCGGGTCGACGTCCGGCGAGGCCGAGCGCGCGAAGGCGGCGGCGTCGGGCGGCGCGAGCGGGTCGGCGACCGGCGCGGAGGAGCGCAGGAAGGCGGCGACGTCGGGCGGCGCGAGCGGGTCGGCGGCCGCGTCGTCGCGGAAGCGCAGGTGGAGCTCGGAGGGCCCTGACACCATCATCGGGAGGGTATCACCGCCGCCCGAAAATGTCGGCCACCAGTTTGGCTTCGCCGACGGCCCGCCGCTCGAGGACCATCGGGCGCAGCGCCCGGTCGACGGCGTTGAGCCGCTCGATGAAGCTCGCGCTCAGCGGGCGGCCGGCGTCGATGCAGGCGTAGAGCTCGTCGAAGACCTCGAGGTGGCGCGCGTCGACGCCGTCGGCGAGGGCGCCGTCGGCCGCGCCGCCCGGCTGGCGCTTCCGCTCGGGCTGGACCACGCGGGCGGCCGCCGCCGGATCGCCGCGGCCGATCCACGCCAGCACCTCGGCGGCGACCCGCTCGGGGTCGCGGAGGAAGCTGTCGTAGGAGACGACGTGGGCCGGGTAGCCGCGGATCGCGAGGTCGCGGATCAGCGCGAAGTTGGAGCACCACCAGTCGAGCGCGGGCGGCAAGCCGGCGTCGCCGCCACCGAGGCGGCGGATCGAGGCGACGTACTCGCGCCAGTCGCGGACGGTGGCGATGCAGCGGTCGAGGAAGGCGACGTCGCTGCGGACGAGCCCGGGGATGAAGACTTTGACGGCGTGGTCGCGGGTCGCCTGCGGCGCCAGGTAGGCGCCGGTGAGCGGGTGCGGATTGGTCCGATAGTTGATGCCGCCCATCAGCTCGGACTCGAAGAAGCCGTCGGGGTTGGCGTCGCGGAGGAGCTCGCCCCAGCCGGCCGGGAAGCGCTCGCCGATGCACGGCAGGCCGGCCGCGACCAGCACGTGCATCCACATCGACGTGCCGGATCGCTTGGTGCCGGTGACGACGATCATGCGCGGGTCAGAGCTCGCGCAGGTAGGCCGCGATCGCGTCGACGTCGGCGTCCGGGGCGGTCGTCCCGCGCGTGGTCTCGACCATGTCCTGGATCGCCGCCTCGAGCGTCGCGGCGCGGCCGTCGTGCATGTACGGCGGGTGCAGCGAGATCCGCCGCAGGGTCGGGACCTGCTTGGCGACGCCGGCGATCCGCTCGGTCCGCTGGCCGCCGAAGGCGGGGCCGTCGTGGCAGGTCGCGCAGCCGTAGGAGACGAACAGCTTCTCGCCGGCGGCCGCGAGCGCCGGATCGGCGCTGCCGGCGGCAAGCGCCGGTCGCTGCTGCTCGAACATCCACCGCGTGAACGAGTCGCCGCGCTCCGGGGACTGGCGCTTGCCGCCCATGCGATGGGCGAGGACCTCGGCCATCAGCACGTCGAAGTCGGCCATGTCGCCGTCCCAGTGGTACGGGGCGGTGTCGCGGAGGCCGACGTCGAGCGCCTGGGTGCGCCGCGGGCCGAGGCCGGCGAAGTCCCAGACGTGGCCGTCGTCGGTGCCCTCGGGGTGGCACGAGGCGCAGCTGAGGCCCGAGTCGGTGGCGCGGTGGAAGATCTCGTGGCCGGTGTCGAAGCGCGGCTCACCGACGAGCGGGATGGTCGCGAAGCCGCCGCCGGGTGCACCGTCGTCCATGACGACGATCTGCGCGGGCTCGCGGCTCTGCACGACCAGGCGGCCGTCCGCGGCGTAGGCGACCGCGGTGACCTGGCCGTAGTCGTTCTCGTCGAAGCTGCCGCAGCCGGGCTGGTCGGGGTCATCGACCCGCAGCGCGCTGCGGGCGGGGTCGAAGGAGACGCTGTCATCGCGGCCAGGTCGCTTGGACTCGACCCGATCTTCGGGGCGGACGACGCCGGGGACCGCCATCGCCACCATGCCGTCGGACGACAGCGCGGCGTCGACGGTGAGCCTGGAGCCGAGCAGCGGGGTGGTCCGGACTTCGTTGTCGGAGAAGATCGTGATCGCGGCGCTGACGAGGCCGAGATCGCAGACGCCGCCGCCGCCGTAGGGCGCGCCGCCGTCGGGGAGCTCGTCGGGGCCGGGGTCGATCGGGACGGGCTTGATGCTCGCCATCTGGTGGAGCATCGCCACGTCGCCGAACTCGGTGACCCAGGTGCGCCAGGCGACGTGGGGGAGGAAGTCGGCGGTGGGCCGGACCGCGAGGCGGGTGCCGTCGAGGCCGAGGACCGCCGCCTCGCGGAACAGCGAGACCTTGACCTCGCCGCCGACGATGAGGACGTCGCGCAGGTCGGGCTCGAGCTCCCACCGCTCCTGGACCGCGCCGGCCTCCGAGAGGCGGAGCAGCGAGCCGCCGGCGCAGGCGACGTAGAGCGAGCTGTCCTCGTCGTGGAAGGCGATGCCGCGGGGCTCGGGGCAGAGGCCGTGGCGCGCGGTGACGGTGCCCTCGTGCGGGTCGATGGTGGCGATGCCGCCGGCGCCGCGGAGGACGACGTGGGCCAGGCCGTCGCTGCCGAGCGCGACCCGGTGCGGCTGATCGCCGGGCTCGAGGGCGATGGTGTGGCGGACCTCGCCGGCGTCGAGGTCGACGACATGCACGAGGTCGCGGTCGGGGTCGGCGGCGATCGCAATGCCGTCGTCGGTCAGCGTGAGCGTGCCGCCGAGGATCGGCGGCGGGCGGACGGTGGATTCGACGACCGGCGAGTTGTCGAGCGGATCGAGATCGATCGCGTCCTGGCAGCCCGTCAAAACCAGCGAGCACACGGCGAACAAGCGAAGATAAGTCATCATCATAACCCTCTCGATCGGGCGCGGCGCGGTTTCGCCCTGCCGACCCCAATGTCGAAGTGTAGCCCAACCGCGAAGCCGATGCGGTAGGGGATCCGCTTCCAGACCTCGACTCCCCGGCGCTCATAGGTCCGGGTGCGGACGCTGAAGCCCTGGAGCAGGGCGAGGCTGAACCCGACCCGCCCGGCGCTCCAGGCGAACTTGAGGGGGAGCTGAAAGTCGGGGTCGACGCGGTGGACGAGGCCCAGGTCCGTGGCGGCCCGGTGGACGAGGAGGCCGGCCGTGAGGCCGACGCTGCCGTAGACCGAACGCCGACCCAGGCGCCGCCGGGCGACGAAACCGGCGCCGATCGGGAGGTCGATGGCGTCGACGATGCCGCGGTCGGGAGCGACGACCACGCCGACGTGGAAGGTGCCGGAGAAGCCTTGCAGGCGCCCGGCCTCGAGGTTGACGAGGACCTGCGCGTCGGTGGTCCGGCTCCGCCAGACGGGGCCCGCGAGGAGATCGATCCGGACCGCGCGGAGCGTCCGCGGATCGGTGGGGGCGGTGGGGGGCAGCGCGGGCCCGGAGCCGAAAGGTGCGAGGGGCGTCGCCGAGCCGACCGGGGGACGAGTGCCCCGTTCGAGAGGCGTGAGGCCGTCGGTCGGGAGCGACGAGGGGGCGGCGTCCGGCGCGGCGAGGGTGCCCGCGAGCGGGGCGACGCCGTCCGCGGGCACGGGCGACGCGGGCGCTGCGGGGCCGCTCCCGGGACCGAGAGGCGCGGCCCCCTGGACCGGCATGGCCGCCGTTTCGCGGGAGGCGAGCGGATCGCGGAGGGGAGCGCCGGCGCGGTCCGGGAGCTCGCGCGGCCCCGAATTCGCGGCCGCCTCGCCCCGCGCAGCGCCGTCGTCCGCGGGCGACGCCGGCGGCCCGAGCACGAGCACGACGAACGCGATGGAAGAGAGCCAGAGCATGCCGGCGACACGGGGTCGCTCGTTCACTCTACCGGACCTTCACGGCGATGTGCCCGTGAAGCGGGTGTCGCGGCCACGGGTGCGCCCGCCCGCGCACCAGGCTCCTCGCGCCCTCCGGTTGCCACGGCGCGCGGCGGGCATGCGGGCCCGGCCTCGCAGGCGGTCCGTGCCTCTCGGTCAGGTCTCGGCCCCGCCGAGGGTGGCCACGAAGGGCTCGCGGACCGCGACACGGGTGTCGCGGTGACGCTGGCCTGCTCGCGGCAAGATCTCGCCCGGCAGGGATTGCGTGAGCGCCATGCTCGATCGTCCCGCGCGACGCCGACGAGGCTCGGCCCGGTCGAGCGCCAGGTGGCATGATCCCAGGATCGCCATCGATCTCGGCGAGGAGGGCCAGCGGACGAACTGGCGGATCCAGGCCCGGGAGGTCGCTCGTCGGCGCGGCGCCGAGCCGGCGCAGCCCCGCGTGGATGCGCCGGTCCGCGGGTGGCCGATCGAGCGCGCACGCGAGGTCGCGCGGTCACGACGCGGGCGGCCGCGTGCGCGCGAGCAGGTGCTCGAGCGCGACGACGGTGTCGAGCTTGCCGAGGTGGGCGAAGGCGACGCGGAGCCAGCGGACCGCGGTCTGCGTGTACGTGGGCGAGCCGCGGGCGAGCTTCGATCGCAGGCCCTCGGGCAGCTCGAGCGACGCCGCGTCGAGCGTGCCGACGTCGTGCTGCACGTGGAAGACGTGGCGGTCGTTGCAGTCCTGGCGGGTGGTGAGGCGCAGGCGGACCTCGACGCGGCGGCCGTCAATCTCACCGGCGAGCTGGATCACGGCCGGCGCGGCGCGCACCACCGCGAGCCCGGGGAAGCGGGCGCGGAGGGCGTCGCGCCGGGCCTCGGCGGCCCGGGCCCGCCGCTCGCGCCAGGGCCCGGCCTGCTTCACGCGGGCGACGCAGGCCGGGCAGAGGTGGCCGTAGGCGTGGCCGACGAAGCCCGGCTGGCGATCGACGATCGGCGCGACGGCGGAGCAGAGCCCGCACTTCGGCACGAAGTCGGGCATGCACGCGGTGCAGACCCACCAGGCGTCGCGGTGGCGCTGCGGCACGGTCGCGCAGCGGTGGCCGTAGTAGGGCATGGCGCGCGCCATTGTGGCAGACCCGCGGCGCCGGGGCTGCGGTAGCATCCGCGCGCGGAGGAGCGAATGCGCGGGAGGACGGCAGCGAGGTGGACGATCGCCGCGGCGATCGTCGCGGCCCCGGGGACGGCCCGGGCCTGGAACGAGAGCGGGCACCGGATCGTCGCCCGGATCGCCTGGGACGAGCTGACGCGGGCGCAGCAGCTGTTCGCCTCGGAGCTGCTGGTCCGTCACCCGCGCTTCGCCGAAGACTTCGCGGCCCGCATGCCGCCCGAGATCGCGGCCCGCCCGGCCGACGACGCCGAGCGGCGGCAGTGGGTGTTCATGCACGCCGCGATCTGGCCCGACCTGCTGAAGGGCGCGAACCGGCAGCTGGCGGACAAGATCGCGGCGTTGCCGGTTGGGGCGGAGAAGGCCGAGCTCGAGCGCCGGCTCGCCGACGTCAAGCGCTACGACAACCCGACGTGGCACTACGACAACAAGCCGATCCACGTCGACCCGTACGCGCTGCCGGCCGCGGCTCCGCCCGCCGCGCGGCCGGTCGGGGTCCAGCAGGCGCTGCCGAACGCGCTGCGCGAGCTCGAGGACCGCAGCCTGTCGGCCGAGCGACGGGCGGTCGCGCTGGCCTGGGTGCTGCACCTGGTCGGCGATTCGCACCAGCCGCTGCACTCGGCCGCGCTGTTCTCGGCGCGGTACCTGCCGCAGGGCGATTTCGGCGGCAACGCCTTCATCGTCGCGCCGCCGGGCCCGGCCGGGACGACGCCGACGCGGCTGCACGCGGTGTGGGACGACCTGCTCGCCGACGATCCGAAGACCGAGCGCGCGGTCAAGCGCCGCATCGTCGCGGCCAACCCGCGGCGGAGCCTGAAGGCGGAGCTGGCGGGCTCCGACGATTCGGCCGGGGTGGAGGCGATGGTCAATCTCTGGCTGGACGAGAGCTTCCGCGCCGCCGACTCGAGCGTGTACGACGCCCGCCTGCGCGCCGCGCTGGTGGCCCCGCCGAAGGCCGGCGCGACCTCGCCGTTCCCGGTCGCGCTCGACCGGCGCTACCTGCAGGCCTCGCGCGTGCTGGCGATGCGCCGGGCGGCGCTGGCCGGCTATCGCCTCGCGGACTGCATCGGCCGGGCCGAGAGCCGCGCCAGGCCGTGACGCGGGGCGCGTGAGGGGCGAGCGCGATTGCCATGACATGTCTTTTGGGTCATGTCATTATCATGACATGACTGTCGGGTGCGCTTCGGGACATGTCGCCGCGGGCATGCCCGATCGCACATGTTTTTTAAGCTGGCGCCGCGCCGGCCAGCAGCGCCTGCACGCGGGCCAGCGAGGTCGCGATCGCGGCGGAGGGGGGCCGGCGTCGCCCTCGGGGACCAGGACGTCGCCGACGCGGACGCGCCCCGGCGCGCGCGTCTCCGCGTAGGCGCCGGCGCAGGCGTGGCGGCCGAACGGGCCGAGGTCGAACTCGTGGTGCTCGGCGAGCGTCCGCAGCGTCCGCGGGTCGGCGGGGAGCTCCTCGTGGGCGCGGGTGACGACGACGCAGCGCGGGGTCGGCAGGCCGACCGCCAGCGTCAGGCCCGAGGGGCCGCGGAGGTCGCGGCCGAGCAGCGCGTCCTCCGAGAAGGCGCCGGGCGCGTCCCCGTCGTCGAGCAGGAAGTTGGCGCGGAAGCGGCGGACGTCCCAGTCGACCTCGGGCTGTAGCGCCCGCAGGTGCGCCAGGGTCCGGGTGGTCAGCACGTGGACGGGGGCGAAGTCCTGGTGGCGGCCGGGCGCGGCGAAGCGGCCGGGGGCGTCGTGGGCGGCCTGCAGGCGCACGCGGCGGCCGAGCAGCGACGACAGCGCCGGCTCGACCTCCGCGCCCTCGACGACCTCGCCGTCGGGCAGCGTCACGCGCAGCGGCAGCGGCTCGTCGCGATCGGCGAGCAGCGCAGCCCGACAGGCGCGCAGGGCCGGGTGCGTCGGCCCGCGCTTGTTGGCGATCCTCTCGCCGGTGTCGACGTCGACCGCCACGTATCGCCGATCGCCGACGCAGCCCGCGTGATCGACGTAGGTCTCGGGCAGCGACTCGCCCAGCATCGCCTTGACGGGGTAGCGCCAGATCGCCAGGACGCCCATGGTCTCCTCCGCCGCCAGCGTACCGCGGGCGGCCGGGCGGACGAGATGTCCGAAGGGACATCTGGTGACAGGACAGGTCGGCGCTGCGGGGCCGCCGCGGTGCGCGAAATGACGCGGACCGCCGATGCGGACGCGGCCGCCGCAGCGGACCGCGTGGCCCGAATTCGCAGCACGCGGGCCCCGGATCGGCGGCCCTGGCGGTGCCCGCAATCGGGGCACGGCCCATCCTCAGGCGCTGGATCCCGCGTACGGTGAATCCGGCGCAGAGGCGTTCATCGGGCCTGCTCCGAGCCTGCGGGCGGCGGCGGTCCGGCGCCCGACACGCGGGCGGTCATGCCCGGGCGGATCGTGATACGTAGGGGCACTTGTCCGTCCGCCCGCCACTGCTGCTCCGACAGCACGTCTGGCGCGCCTTCCTGCGGGTCGCGCTGCTCCCGTTGTTGCTCGTCGAGATCGCGCTGATCGCCGTCTACTTGCTGGCGAACGTCGCGGGCACGCGCGAGAACCTGGCGGCGGTGCGCGAGATCGCCGACGCCGAGCTGGCGCGGATCGCCGTCAGCAAGGCGGCGATCATCGACGGCCAGCTCGCCGGGGTGCGGCAGATGGCGACGCTCTACGCCCGGCAGACCCAGGAGGCGCTGGCGCGGCCGTACGAGCTGACGCCGGAGCAGCGGGCGACCTACAAGACCTCGCCCGACGGCGTCTTCTACACCGAGCCCGGCGCGCCCGGCAGCTCGGTGTACTACAGCGCGGCGACGCCGATCGGGCCGGCCGAGCTCGACAAGGTCGCGCGCACGGCCCAGCTCGACCCGGTGATGCGCGACATCCTGGCGAGCAATCCGCTGATCGTCCAGCTGTACTTCAACTCGTTCGACTCGATGAACCGGATCCTGCCCGCGGTCGACAGCCTGGCGCAGTACGGCGCGCGGATGGACATCCCCTCGTACAACTTCTATTACGAGGCCGACGCCAGGCACAACCCGGCGCGCGAGGCGGTGTGGACCGACGCGTACGTCGATCCGGCGGGGCAGGGCTGGATGGTGTCGTGCATCGCCCCGGTGTACCGCGGCGACTTCCTCGAGGGCGTGATCGGCCTCGACATCACCACCAAGACGATCATCGCCGAGGTGCTCGAGCTGCAGCTGCCGTGGAACGGCTACGGCGTGCTGATCGGCAAGGACGGCGTGCTGCTGGCGCTGCCGCCGGCGGGCGAGGCCGAGTGGGGCCTGCGCGAGTTGACCGAGCACTCGTACACCGAGGTCATCACCCAGGACACCTTCAAGCCCGACGACTTCAACCTGTTCAAGCGGCCCGACCTCGCCGTGCTGGCCGAGAAGATCCGCGGCGCGCCGCAGGGCGTGGCCGCGGTCGACCTCAAGGGCCCGCACGTGGTCGCCTGGGGCACCGCGGCGCAGACCGGCTGGACGCTCCTCATCGTCGCCCCCGAGCGCGACATCTACGCCCAGGTCACCAGCCTCGGCGACCGCCTGTTCCGGATCGGCGGCTGGATGGTCTTCGGCCTCATCGCGTTCTATTGCGGGTTCTTGTGGTTCATCGCCCGGCGCGCGCGCCAGATCTCCGCCGAGGTCGTCACGCCGCTGCTCGCCATCGACGGCCTGGTGCGCCGGATCGGCGCCGGCGAGTACGTGGTCGAGCCGCCGCCGATCGTGATCGCCGAGCTCGATCACAGCGCCCACGCCGTGGCCGAGATGGGCCGGCAGCTCGGCGCCGCCTACCACGAGGCCGAGGTCGCCCGCGACGGGGCGCAGCGGGCCTCGCAGCTCAAGTCGGAGTTCCTGGCGACGATGAGCCACGAGCTGCGCACGCCGCTCAACATCGTCATCGGCATGAACGAGCTCTTGCGCGAGGACGTGACCGACCCCGAGCTGAAGCGCTACACCGACGCGATCGACAGCGCCGGCCGCGACCTGCTGCGGATCGTCGAGGACATCCTCGACCTGTCGCGCATCGAGGCCGGGCACATCGAGCTGTCGACCGCGCCGTTCGACCCCGCGGGCCTGGTCGAGTCGGTGGTGCTGCTGTTCACGCCGCAGGCGCGGGCGCGCGGGCTGCACCTGGCGGTCGCCGTCGATCCGGCGCTGCCCGCCGCGATCGTCGGCGATCAGGGGCGCATGCGGCAGGTGCTGTTCAACCTGGTCGGCAACGCCATCAAGTTCACGCCGCGCGGCGACGTGGTGGTGCGGGCGCGGCGGGTCGAGTCGCGCCTGCGCGTCGAGGTCGAGGACACCGGCATCGGCATCCCCGAGCAGGCGCGCGAGCGGATGTTCCAGCTGTTCACGCAGGTCGACGGCTCCTACGCGCGGAGGCACGGCGGCACCGGCCTCGGGCTCAGCGTGTGCAAGCGGCTGGTCGAGCTGATGGGCGGCTCGATCGGCTATCACAGCGAGGAGGGCGAGGGCTCGCTGTTCTGGTTCGAGCTGCCGCTGGTCGAGCAGGCGCCGGCCGCCGAGATCTCGCCGTTTACGGGGCTGTGCGCGCGGATCGTCGGTGCGAGCTCCCCGTCCCGCGACGCACTGGTGGCTACATTGCGACATCTCGGCCTCACCGTCGAGCGCGCGAGCGAGCCCGCGACGCCGATCGAGCCGCGCGTCGACGTCTGGATCGCCGAGGGCGACGCCGCTTGCCCGCCGCTTGCCGTGGCCATCGCCCTCGGCGACGGCGCGCCGCCGCGGGGCTTCGTGGCCACACTCGCCGAGCCGTTCACGCGCGAGGCCGTGCGAATCGCGCTCGCCACGGCTGTCCGGACGATGTCGCCACGTCCGGCCTGAATCGAGGCCAGGGCGATCACCGTTGCGAGCGTTTCGGTCCTGGCCTAAGACCGGACCAGCTCATGCGTCGTGTGATTCGTCGTTCATCGTTGTTGGCAGCGCTGGCCGTCGCTTCTCCGGCCTGTTTCCTCGATGACCTGCTGGACGGCGATTCGGGCCCGGTGCAGCACGACACCATCGCGCTGTCCACCGGCATCGACATGGCCTACCGCGAGCTCGGCGATCCCGACGGCGACGTGGTCATCTTCCTCCACGGGTACACCGATACCTCGCGCTCGTTCATGCCGACGGCGCTGGCGTTCCACCAGCTCGACGACGACTACCACGTGTACGTGCTCGACCAGCGCGGTCACGGCGGCTCGTCGATGCCGCCCGCGGCCGATTGCGCGGCCGCCCCGGCGCAGTGCTTCGAGCCGGCCGACATGGCCGACGACGTGATCGCGTTCATGGACGCCAAGGGCATCGCCCGCGCCTCGATCGTCGGCCACTCGATGGGCAGCTTCGTCGCCCAGGAGCTCGGCCTGTCGCACCCGCAGCGGGTCGACAGGCTGGTGCTGATCGGCACCGCGGCGAGCGTGGTCGGCAACGTGGTGCTGCAGGACTACATCCTCGCCGAGCCGGTCGAGGGCGCGTGGAAGGCCGGCTTCGAGGCCCAGGGCCTCGCGTTCCCCGAGGAGGTCTACGCGCTCGATCCGCTCGACGCGGACGCCGACGCGCAGGCGTGGATCGAGGGCGCCTGGGTGGTCGACCCGGCGGCCGACCCCGACTACCTGGCCTCGATCGTGCCCGAGACGGCGGCGACGCGCATGGGCACGTGGATCGGCGTGGCCCGGGCGCTGCTGCAGACCGACAACAGCCAGCGCCTGCAGGACCTGAGCGTGCCGACGCTGATCCTGTGGGCCACCCAGGACGCGTTCTTCTACGACGACCCCGACCAGCAGGCGCTGCGCGCCGCGCTCGACGTCGCCGTCGACGCGTGCAAGCTCGAGTACTGGTTCAAGCAGTACGGCAAGCGGCCGATCGGCCCCGACGGCGTGCAGATCGACGACATCGGGCACAACACCCAGTGGGCCGCCCCCCAGGAGGTCGCGCGCGACCTGGTGGCCTACTTCGGCACGGGCCAACCGACGAAGGACTGGTACTACTCGGCCGACGGCGACCCGCAGGACATCGTCACCCAGAAGAAGGCGGCGCCGCTTTACCACGGCAAGTGCGAGTGACGACGGCGGCGCCGCTTTGCCACGGCGAGTGCGAGCGACGACGGTGCGGCTCGCTCGCTTTGTGGCAAAAGCCGCGGCGGGCGGTCCTGCGAATGCGACCCGGCGCCGGGTGCCATCCTTGCCGCGCGAGGGTACCCGGAGGCGCCGGGCCTGGCCCGGCGATCGGGCGCGGCGACGCTTGACAGGACGGCGGCGCCGGTCATTACGTGGTGCGATGATCGCCGCTCCCCGGATCCCGCGCCTGCTGCTGGCCGTCCTGTTCGCGTCCGTCGCCTGCGGCGGCGAGAGCGACGGCACGGCCGGTGAGACGTCGACCGGTGACCCCGGCAGCACCTCGGGCGATCCGGCGACGACGACCACCACCGGCTCGACCACCGAGGTCGCGCCGACCACCGGCACCGGGAGCGACGCGAGCACCACCGGCGCCCCGCTCGAGGGCTACGACGATCCGGCGCTGTGGCTGTGCCACCCGGACAAGCCGGTCGACGCCGACGCCTGCCTCTCGGCCGACCTGACCGCGACCGAGCTGCTGCCCGACGGCGGCACCGCGATCGTCGAGCACACGATCGCGGCCGCGCCGGCGTTCGACTGCTTCTACGTCTACCCGACCGTCGACATCCGCCTGCAGCCGGGCCAGACCGAGAGCTTCGACGACCTCGACCAGGAGCTCGACCCGCTGCTGAACCAGGCGGCCCGCTTCACCTCGATGTGCCGGATGTTCGCGCCGCTCTACCACCAGGTGACGATCGGCACCTACGGCAGCAGCGAGGCCGAGGCCCTGCTGACGGCGGCGTACCAGGACGTGCTGGCCGCGTTCGAGAGCTACCTCGAGCGCCACGCCGACGGCCGGCCGCTGCTGATCCTCGGCCACTCGCAGGGCACGCACATGACGACGCGGCTGATCCAGGAGGTCGTCGAGCCCGACCCCGCGCTGCGCGAGCGGCTGCTGGCGGCGTTCTTGCTCGGCGGCTCGTTCAGCGTGCCGTTCGGCGAGCAGGTCGGCGGCACGCTGGCGACCATCCCGCTGTGCGAGAGCGCCGAGCAGCTCGGCTGCGTCGTCGCCTACCGCACCTACGCGGCCGGGCTGCCGCCCGAGGGGACCTCGAACGCGCCCGACATCCCGGGCAACGACGTCGCCTGCACCAACCCGGCCGCGCCCGGCGGGGGCTCGGCGCGCGCCCGCGGGGCGTTTTTCCCCAACTTCACCCATCAGGAGGCGGTGTTCCCCAAGATCGACTTCGGCGCGGCGATCGACACCCCGTTCGTGGTCATGCGCGACTTCTACGGGCTGTCGTGCCAGACCGACGGCGACGGCGAGCACTTCCTGGCGGTCGCGCCCGAGCCCGACGCGGACGACGTACGCACCGACCCGATCGACGTCATGGCGCCGCTGTTCAACCCCGGCTTCCTCGGCCTGCACGTGCTCGACTACAACTTCGCGCTGCAGGACCTGCTCGACGCGGCCGCGGCGAAGGCGACCGCCGCGGGGCTGTGAGCCCGCGGCCTGTCCCCTTCGGACCTGCGCCGCCGAGCCGGGCGATCGGGACATGGTTCAAGAAGAATGCCCGAAAGAACATGGCCCATCAGGCATATCCCTTGGAACATGTCGAATGAGCCAGCCCCGCGATGCCGACCCCAAGGGCCGCCGGGCGGCTCCCGCCGCGAGGGGCCCTGTCGGCGCCGCCGGCGGCTCAGTCGAGCGGCCGGGTCATGAGCACCCGCGGGGGCGCGGTGAAGCCGGCCCGGCGGTACAGCTCGAGCGCCGGGGTGTTGTCGGTGCGGACCATCAGGTGGACGGCGCGGGCCCCGTGGGCGCGGGCGGAGGCGAGGGCGGCGTCGAGGAACACGCGGCCGCGGCCGGCGCCGCGGACCTCGGCGCGGAGATAGAGCTCGGTGAGGAAAGCGTCGCGACCGCCCCACTCGAGGTCGAAGCCCCAGGTGAGCACGAAGTAGCCGAGCGGGGTGTCGCCGTCGAGGCCGAGGACCACCGTGCCGAGCCCGGGGGAGCCGATCAGCGTCCGCAAGGGCGCCTCGCCCGGTCCGCGGCGCCACGGGATGTGCTCCAGGCGGTTGAAGTCCTCCATCATGTCGAGGATCGCGGGGACGTCGGAGCTCGTGGCCGGGCGAAAGTGCATGGTGCCGGCACTATAGGGCCCACCGCGGAGCTTGCGCGCACGCGGCCGGTTTCGGGCGCCTGGACCCCTTTGGGGCCGCCGGGCGCCGATCCGTGCGCGGAGAGCGGCGCCGCGCAGGCGCGTGCGCGGGCGTTGTCGCCGGACGGCGTTGCCGGCAACATTGCTGGGGCGTGGAACGAGCCGAGACTCAGGCGAGCGCCCTCGAAGACACGGCGTCGCAGCAGCGCACGTTGCCGCCCGGGGCCTCGCTCGCCAACGCCCCGACGCTGCTCGGCGACGCCACGCCGCGGCCTCAGCCCGACGCGCCCGAGCTGCCGGTCGGCGCCGAGGTCGGCCGCTACAAGATCACCGGACGGATCGGCGCCGGGGGCATGGGCGTGGTCTACCGCGCCTACGACCCGCAGCTCGACCGCGAGATCGCCCTCAAGCTGCTGCTCGCGGGCGCCGAGGGCGGGACCGAGGGGCGCAACCGGATGCTGCGCGAGGCCCAGGCAGCGGCCAAGATCCGCCACCCCAACGTCGTCACCGTGTACGACGCCGGCGAGGTCAACGGCCGGGTGTTCATCGCCATGGAGCTGATCGCCGGCTCGACGCTCAAGGGGTGGCTGCGCCAGCAGCCGCGCTCGTGGCGGGAGATCCTCTCGATCATGCTGATGGCCGGCGAGGGCCTGGTCGCCGCGCACGCGGCGGGGCTGGTCCACCGCGACTTCAAGCCCGACAACGTGCTGGTCGGCGTCGAGGGCCGCGCCCACGTGCTCGACTTCGGCCTGGCGCGCCCGGCCATCGACGCCGCCGCCCTGCCGACCGCGCCCGCGCCGTCGGTGTCGCTGAAGCCCGGGCGCGAGGCGCTGCTGCAGTCGCTCACGCTGACCGGCATGACCGTCGGGACGCCGGCGTACATGGCCCCCGAGCAGCACCTGGCGCGCCCGAGCTCGGCCCGCTCGGACCAGTTCTCGTTCTGCGTCGCCACCTACGAGGCGCTGTACGGCCAGCGGCCGTTCAAGGGCGAGAGCTACAGCGAGCTGTCGATGGCGGTGATCGACGGCAAGATGGTCGCGCCGCCGCGGCGCTCCCCGGTGCCGCCGGCGGTGTGGCACGCGCTGCGCCGCGGCCTGCAGTCCGACCCCGACGCGCGCTACCCGGCGCTGGCGCAGCTGCTGGCCGACCTCGACGCGGCGATGCGCGCCGACGCGACGCGGCCCCGCTACGGCCTCTACGCCGTCGGCCTGGCGGCCCCGCTGGTGGCCAGCGTCGTGTACATCTCCGGAATGACGGCCGCCGATCCCGACCCCGGCGACTCGCCGCGGCCGCCGCCCGCGACCGCGACCGCCGACCCGCCCGACGTCGCGCCGACGCCGACGCCGACGCTGCCGGGCCCGCCCGCGGTCGGCCACGCCGGCGTGGCGCTGATGAAGACCCAGCACGTCGACCTGGCCGCGCTGTACCAGCTCCTCGCGCCGGTGGTCCCGGCCGAGGCGGCCCAGCTCGAGCTCGGCTCGGAGGGCCTCGGCCTGGTCGGCCCGGCCGCCAACGCGTGGAAGGAGCCGCTCGACCAGCTGGCGCAGGCGATCGACTCGCAGCGGCGCAGCGTCGGCGAGCTGGTCCGCGTCAGCGCGCCGAACGGGCTGTGGGCCGCCTACGAGGTCGGGGTCGAGGGCGTCGACCGCAAGGCCACCGCGGTCGCGGCGCTCGACGACGTCGAGGCCACGGTGTCGTCGCCCGCGCTCGGGGTGCTGCTGGTGCGCGCGCCGTTCAAGGCCCAGGAGGGCGTGACCCGCTGGCTGCGCTCCGGCGGCGCCGAGGCGCAGCAGTTCAAGGAGTGGTGCTACAATAACCCCAGCCTCAAGAAGACCGAGTGCGCCAAGACCCTGCGCGACTGCGAGTACAACGCGATCGCCTGGGAGGAGGGCGCCGAGGCGGCGGAGGCGGCCAAGAAGGGCCGGGCCAGGCGGAAGTACTGCTATGGCAAGGCGTGAGCGCCGGTCCGCGCTGGCGCTGGCGCTGAGCCTCGGCTGCGCCCCGCGGGGGCCGACGACCGCGCCCGTGCATGCACCGAAGGACATGTCCTCGGAGACATCCGGCGCGGCGGCGGTGGCGACCTGCGACGCGCGGGCGAGCGCGGTCCAGGACGGGCTGGTGCGCCTGACCGACCGCTACCTGTGGGAGGAGATCGAGCAGCTCGTCCAGGCCCACGTGGCGACCCGCGGCCGGCCCGACGCGGCCCGCTGCGCCGAGGCGACCCGCCAGGCGCTGACGACGGTGACGCTGCGCTGGGCCGAGCAAGGGGCCGAGTCGGGCGGGGCGCAGAGCCACGCGCTGGCCCGCCAGGCCTACGCGGCCCTGCGCCAGCACTTCCCCGCCGAGGCCGAGGCGCCGCTGCTGCACCACGCGATGGGCAAGCTCGAGTGGGCCCGCGCCGAGCGGCTCACGGCCGAGATCGGCGAGCGCACGCTGACCGACGACGCGCTGCGCGAGGCCCACGCCCACCACCGCGCCGCCCTGGCCGGCGGGCTGCCGGCCGAGCAGGCCGCCCGCTCGGCCCGCGCCCAGCTCGACGCGGTCCGCCGCGTGCGCGAGGGGGAACCTCGCTCTTGGGTCATGTCCGAACAGACATGTCTCCCGGATCCGCGCGGCCGCTGCACCGACCCGGTCCCGCGCGTCGCCCCCGGCGAGCTGACGCCCGGCGACCGCGAGTGGCTGGCCGCCTACGACGCGTTCCTCGCCGAGCCCGGGCTGCAGAACACGCCCGAGGCCGGGCAGGTCGCGGTCGAGCGGGCCGAGCTGCTGATGCGGTACCGCCGCTGGGACGAGGCCGAGGCCGGCCTGCGCGCGGTCACCGGGCCGGCGCGCGAGCAGGCCAGGGTGCTGCTGGTCGGGCTGCTGCTGGCGCGCTGGATGGAGGCCGCCAGCGCCAGCGAGCGCTCGGCCGCCCGCCTCGCGCTGGTGACCGCCGCGACCGAGGTCGAGGCCGCCGGCGGGCCGCAGGCGCCCCAGGTCGCGGCGCTGCGGCGGGCGGCGCTGTGGGCCCAGGCCGAGGAGTCGGAGGCGGTCGGCGACGACGCCCGCTGCGGCGCGGCCTTCGAGGCGCTGTACGCCGACCTCGGCGCCGACCTCGACGCGGCGGCCGAGGCGGCCGACGGCGCCGGTCGCTGCTACGAGCACGCCGGCCTGACGCAGAAGGCGATCGACTGGCTCGAGCGGATGGCCGACGTCCACCGCGAGGACCCGCGGGCCCCCGACGCGGTGCTGCGGCTGGCCCGCCTGCACGAGCGGATCTTGAACGACGAGCAGGCCCGCGACCGCTACCTCGACCTGGTGGCCCGCGCCCCGCGGCACCGCGCCGCCGCGACCGCCCGCCGCCGCTCGCTGATCCTCAGCCTGCGCGCCGGGACATTGCCCGAAGGACAGCTCGACGCGCTGATCCGCGGCCGCCCGGAGGAGCGCACGCTGGCGGCGGCGATCCAATTCCGCGCGGTGATCCGCCCCGGCGTCACGCCCGAGGCGGCCGAGAAGTACATCGAGCGGTTCGGCAAGGAGGGCGGGCCGCGGCGGCTGGCGATCGCCCACGCGTACGCGGCCGAGGCCTGGCTGCGCGCGTCCTGCCCGGTCCCCGGCACCGAGGGCCTGTGCGTCGAGTTCGGCCGCGACCGCACGCCGGCGCGCGTGGTGGCCCGCCTGCCGAAGCCGCACGCCCGCGGCCGCGAGCACCTCGACCGCGCGCAGAAGCTGCTGCCCGAGGTCAGCGGCGGCGAGGTCGACAAGCTCGAGGCGCCGATCGCCGTCGACGCCGAGGAGGCGCGGGCCGCCAGCCGCCAGGTCGCGCTGCTGCAGGGCGATCTCGACGCCGAGTCGGCCCTCACCAGCCAGCCGCCCAAGAGCCTCGACCCGGCCCGCTCGCGCGCGTGGCTCGAGGTCCGCAAGGCCGAGGTCGAGCGCATGAGCGCGGTCTACGAGAAGGCCACCGCGGGCGGGACCGGCGGGCGCGATCAGGCGGCGGCGCTGATCGAGACCCGCAAGGCGCAGGTGTACGAGTCCGACCTGGCGCTGCTCGACGCGGTCGCCGCCGCCGTCGAGGCCGCCGGCGACGCCGGCCTGGCCCGGCAGATGCGCGAGCTGGCGGCCCAGCGCCGCGAGGCGGTGTTCACCGCCTACGCCCGCTGCCTCGACCACGTCGCCGCGTGGGGCCACGACGCCGGCGGCCAGAGCGCCCTGTGCCGCGCCGGCCTCGGCCGCCTGGTCGGCCGCTACGAGGAGCCGCTCGAGTACGCGCCGGACAGCGACGGCCGGGTGATCGTCGGCGCCGCGGCCAAGGCGGCGGGCGCCCTGCGCTGAGCGGGGCGGGTGCGCGCGGTCTGCCGCGAGACCCTCGGGACATGCTTGCAAGGGCATGTCGAAGCGAGCATGTCGTTTCAGACATGGCCTCCGTGACATGCCCGAAGAGGCAGACTCAGTCGCCGGGCTCGCGCAGCAGGAGCTGCGGGAGTTCGGCCGCGGTGGTCGGCGCCGGTGTCGCGGCCGAGGCGTCGCGCGGCGCACCGATGCCCCGGCAGGCGCTGGTCCGGAGACATGGCATGACGGACCTGTCGCGTCGCCGATGCGCAGGCGCCTCGGCGGCCGCCCGGCGGAGCGCTCGAGCATCACGCGGTGACGATCGCGCGCACTCGAGATCGCGCGGCGCGAAATCTTCTTCGTCGCGGGCGTGACGGCGGTCGCCGCTGGCACCGAGGCTCGCTATGCTCCCCGTCCCGCCAGGGCCTCACGATGCCGAATACGCGCGCTGTCATCATCATCACTGCCGTCGCGGTCAGCTGGGCCGTGTTCGTGTTCTCGACGTGCGACCTGCTCAAGGGCGACGGTCACGAGGTCGTGATGAGCGGTGCCGTCCCCAACACCTGGGACGTCGTCCCCTTCGCCGCCGCGTCGGTCACCCTGCCGGACACGTGGGCCTCGCTGCCGGCCCGCAGCGCCGACGGCTCGCTGTTCGGGGTGGTCCAGCGCGACGGCGCCGCCGCCCTCGTGAAGCTCGACGAGGCCACCGGCCGCGTGCTGTGGCGGGTCGCTCTGGACCCCCAGCCGGCGAGCTTCGTGCGGACCGATGGCTGGCGCGTCGACGAGGTGTTCCCGGCGATCCCGCTGACGGCCGCGGGCGACGGCGTGTTTCTGGTCGCCTGGGCGCGCGACTGGATCCTCGTCGCCAGCGCCGACGGTGCCCTGCGCAAGCGCGGCAGCTTCCCCGAGCAGGTGCCCTCGGTGTCGAGCGTGGGCGGAATCTGCCGCGTCGCCGAGGGCTTCTGGATCGGCCTCGAGGACGGCCGCGACGGCGGCGTCATGCTGAGCAGCGCGGGCGAGCTCGCCGGCCGACGCAGCGACCGCCCGTCCGACTGCCCCGCCGTCGGGGACCGCGAAGACGCCGAGGCGATGAGCCCGCTGCAGAACGCGCACGCCAGCAGCGAGGGCTACCCGGCGGAGGTGTGCGGCCGCTACAACAAGAGCCGCCGGCAGCGGGAGGGGAACGAGTATTGCTCCGACAAGCGCAGCGACGGCGGACCCGAGCGCACCGTGATGCTGCACATCGGCGACCCGACGTTCCGTGACGGCGAGGAGTGGCGGGTGGTCGACCGTCCGGCAGGGCTCACGGCCGGTGAGCCCGACTTCAACGCGAGGATCATCGGCTTCGAGCTGGCGTGGCCGCACGCGTTCTTCGACATGGTCGAGTGGCGCAGCCTGACCACGGAGAATCGACCGGCGGCGGACTCGTTCGAGCCCAAGCGCGTCGAGCAGCGCGAGGAGGCGATCGAGATCGTGGCCTCGATCGCCCGCAGCGGCGCGCTGGTGTGGGCGCGAAGCATGTACCGTGGCCCCTTCGTCCGCGCCAACAGCGACCACCTCGACAACATGGTCCAGTACCGCTCGCTGCTGTTCGCCTCGCACCCGGACTCGCCGGTCAAGAACCTGTACATCCTGAAGCCGGGCCTGCTCCTCGCGGTCGACCAGGCCACCGGCGCGCCGCGGTTTCAGGTCGGCGCGGCGCTGCCGCTGGCTGGGCACCCGTCGGCGAGCCCGGCGACGCCGGAGTCGCCGGCGGTCCCGCAACCGTGACGGCACGGCAATGTCGCGATCCATCAGGATGTCCTCGCAGAATTTTTCGCGTCGACGAAAGAGACAGTCGTGTGGGTGCGCGCCGAGAGGTCCTGGCGCTTGCGCGACGACGACGATCCCGAGGGACGGCAGGTGTGACTGACCTGCAGGGGTAGAGCGCAGCGCCCGTACCTGGCGCTCCACGCGAACATCCACCCGCGCCGAGGCCTTCTTCCGACCAGCGCGTCGCCAGCCACGCGCGCACCGTCGCGGCGTCTGGCGACGCGCCGATGACGTCGACGTCGCCCGGGTCGACGACGAGGGGCCGACCGAGACCGGTGGCCTTCTGGGCCGCCCGTCGATCGAAGCCGACCGCGTCGCCGGAGCTCGGCGGCGGTGGGCGGCGCCGTCGAGGTGAGGCGGCAGCGGGCCGTCATGTCCCTTGGGACATGTCCGAAACGACATCCTCAGTCGCCGAGCTCGCGCAGCAGGATCCGGGCGCGCAGGCGGCGGCGCTCGTCGGCGCCGGGGCCGGCGACGAAGGCCCGCAGCAGCGCGCGGGCCTCGGCGCGGGCGGCCGGGTCGGCGGCGTCGGCCAGCAGCGTGCCGAGGTTGAAGGTCAGCTCGAGCGGCAGCTTGGCGGGGGTCTTGGTGTCGAGCCCGCGCTCGGCGAGCGCCCTGCGGTAGGCGACCTCGGCGGGGCCGCGCTCGTGGCGACGGGCGTAGCTCACCCCGAGGCCGAGGAACGCCGCGTAGCGCAGGCGCGGCGAGGGGGCGGCGGAGGCCTGCTGGTACAGCCGCACCGCCTCGTCGAGGTTGCCCGCCGCGAGCTCGGCGGCGGCCCAGGCGAGCGCCGCCGCGTGGTCGTCGGGCGTCAGCTCGAGCGCGCGGGCGAAGCGGCGCCGGCCGTCGCCCGGCTCGGACGAGAGGAACGCGATCCGCCCGCACGCGGCCGCCAGGACCGCTGCGCCTTCGCGGTCGCGCAGGCGGGCGAGCAGCGGGTCGGCGCGGTCGCGGCAGATCGGCGCGGCCCGCTCGCGCGGGTCGGCGTCGTGCAGCGCGGTGAAGCGCAGCGCCAGGCTCAGCGCGTAGGGGTCGTCGGCGGTGACCGCCAGCGCGGCCGCGACGTCGCGCGCCAGCGCGGCCGCCTCGACCGGCTCGTCGCGCTTGCTCGGGTCCTCGGCCCGCCGCGCCACGGCGTCGAGGTACACCGCGACGTCGCGGGTCAGGCGGTAGACCGCGCGCGCCCCGGCCGTCAGCGGCAGCTCGCCGACCGCCGCGTCGATGTCGCCGACCCGCCCCGACTCGTGGGCCAGCACCGCCAGCGCGTAGGCCCGCGCCGTCGAGCCCGGATCGCGGCGCAGCAGGGCGAACCGGATCGCCAGGGCGCCCGCGTCGTCGCCGCAGCGGAGCAGCACGTCGGCCCGGGCGAGCGCCCGGGAGCTGTCCCCGGGGACAGGCGCCGGGGCGCACGGATCGACCGGCGCCGGCGCCGGGGGCGGAGCGGGCGGCGCCTTGTCCGGCGCCGTCTGACGCGCGCAGGCGAGCAGGAGCGCGCAGAGGAGCGGGACGCGGGGCACGGAGCGGCCAGGATATCAGTGTGGCGCGAAGTTCTCCACGAAGCGGGAGAGGTCGGGCCAACCGCGGACGCGGTCGAGCAGGACCCCGGCGAACCATGCCTCGGCTGCCGTGAGGTTCGAGCTCACGACGACGTCACCGCCGGAGCACCGCCGGGCCCGCCACGGTCGCTCGAGGTCGCCGCCGTCCAGGTCCATGTCCGAGCGCCGTGCCGAGAGGCCGAGGCGCTCTCGCCACGCGTGCATGGATCGCCGGCACCGGACGCGGCCGAGCTCGGCGTGCCCCTGCAGCACGGCCTCGTCGCCGCCGGCGCCCGCTCGAACAGGGCCTCGCACTCGCGGCCGACCCACACCACGAAGAGCAGCTTCACCTCGTTTCGATCGGCCACGACGCGGCGGCAGGCGCCGTAATTGGGCTGAAGCCGTGCCGCTCGCAACGAATGCAACCCACCCCCCTCGCCGGTCGAGTTCGCCGTGTCGAGTCCTCGTCGCACGCCCGGCCGGGCGCCGCCATCGAACACGCCCACCGCGTCGGTCCGCGCGGGGGGTCGCGTCGGAATAAAATGACCTTCTGGACATGTCATCACATTCGCCTCGATTCGTCGTACCCCGCGCCGGCGGGCGACCCGCCGTGAGCAGAGGCCGATCGGCGACGAATGTCGACAGTCTGAATAGGCGGAGTCGACGCGCGTCCGTGCGCATCGAGGTTTCCATGCAAAAGATCATCCTGACCCTGTTGGCGGTCCTCTTCGGCGTGACCGGTTGCAGCTTCACGCTCGCGTCGCACGGCGGTTGGGGGTCGGACGGCCCCGCGCCGCCGATGGCCGGCCGCGGCCACGGCTGGGCCTCCTCGGGCGACCCGGGCCGGCATGGCCGCGGCAAGCCGGCCCGCCGCGCCGACGCCGGCGAGCCACCCGCCACCCGGCCGGGCGGCGCGGCCCCCACCGAGGCGAAGCCGCCGACGATCACCTGGGTGGGCGAGGAGCCGACGGAGGCGAAGCCGCCGGCGATCACGTGGGCGGGCGAGCTGCCGAAGAAGAAGGCGAAGCAGCCGGGCATCACGTACGTGGGCGAGCTGCCGAAGAAGAAGGCGAAGCAGCCGGGCATCACGTACGTGGGCGAGCTGCCGAAGAAGAAGGCGAAGCAGCCGGGCATCTCGTACGTGGGCGAGGGGCCGAAGAAGAAGCCGGCGATCGCGTACGTGGGGGAGGGGCCGAAGAAGGCGAAGCAGCCGGGCATCACGTACGTGGGCGAGGGGCCGAAGAAGAAGGCGAAGCAGCCGAGCAAGCGCGCCGGCAAGCCGCCGGCGATCACCCGGGGCGGCACGGCCCCGCCGCGCCCGGGATGAGGTCGAGCAGGCGCGGCGCACGAGGCGCGGGCCGAACCTGCTCACACGGCCATGTCCATGAGGACATGGCCGTTTTTTTATGTCCGAAGCGCCATCCACTGCCCGCGGGCGCCTGCGGCGTGATCGCCGCGATGGCGCGCCGCGGGCGCGAGCGTAGGAAAAGACATGCTCGAAAGAGCATGTCCTTCAGGCATGCACGAGCGCGCGCGGCGACCGCCCCGTTCAATCGGGGATGAAGCCGTCGCAGGCCGCGTCGACCACGGTCGTCAGCGCCTCGTCGAAGGCGGCGCCGATCGGGTCGTCGCCGCGGCTCTCGCACATCGTGCGGTACATGCCGCGGGCGCCGAAGGTCTCGGCGACCTCGCGCAGCACCTTCGAGTCCTTGACCTCGCCGCCGCCGTAGGCGTTGTCGCAGCCGCCCTCGTCGCCGCCGATGCCGAGGAACACCACGCGCGCGGCGTCGCCCTTGGCGGCGACGATCGCGTCGTGGATCTCGCCGGCGTCGTCGGGGCCGACCAGCGACTCGTCCTCGTCGGTGATGGCGACCACGAACAGCACCGCGTCGGCGCGCGCGAACCCGGCGTTGACGGCGACGCCCGGGTCGAGCGCCTTCGCGGCCGTCCACGCCGGCTGCTCGTCCTCGTCGTCCTCGTCGCTGCAGGTGTCGGGGATCGACTCGTAGCCGCCGTTGTCGCCGCCCTTGCCCTCCAGGGCCTCGTCCTGGAACGGCAGCTGGACCACGCAGGCGAAGCTCTGCGCCAGCGTCGGATCGTCGGCGGCCAGCCAGTTGCGGCCGTCGGGGAACTCGCAGTCGGTGTCGCCGGCGCCGTAGTTGTGGAAGTGCGGCGGCTTCGGGCAGGCGTTGATGACGGCGACGTGGAAGTCGTCGATGCCGTCGCCGACCGCGAGCGCGAGCGTCGCCTGGATCTCGGCGAAGGTCGACGGCAGCGAGGCCAGCGCGTCGGCCATGGTCGCCGAGGCGTCGACGACCAGCAGCACGTCGACCTTGGTGCATGCCTCGGAGATGTCGGGCAGGTCGGGGCCGGGCAGCGTCGAGGCCGAGGCGTCGCCGGTCGCCGGCGACGAGTCGCTGTCGTCCGCGCTGGTCGCGGTGGTCGTCGGCGCGGCGCCGGTGGTCTCGCCCGCGCTGCCGCTGCCGTCGGTCGGCGACTGCGTGTCGCTGCCGCTGATGCCCGTCGTCGTCGTGCCCGCGGTGGCCCCGGCGGTGGCGCCGGTCAGGCCGGTGGCGAAGCCGCCGGCGTCGGAGTCATCGCCGCCGGCGCATCCGGCGAGCGTGGCGACATGACCGAAGAGACAGATGGCGGCCCGCGAGATCCTCATGCGGCGTGACCGTAGGTGCGCATTTCCACGCGGGCGTCACGGCCGTGTCGCAGGTCGGCGGCGGCTCCGCCGGGACTCACGCCACTACACCGGCTGCGGATCCCAGGCGGCCAGCGCCCGGTAGAACACGGCCGGGTCGAGCTGCGGCGGCAGGCCGGCGACCTGGCCGTCGCCGAGCTCGATCGCCGTCCAGCCTCCGGCCTGGCGCTCGGCGAGGTCGAGGCTGAAGAAGCGACTCGGCACGCGGCCGGCGAGCGCGGCGAATTCCGGCGGCGCGGCCGAGTCGGCGATCTCCCACGCCGGCGACTCGACGAGCGCGCGCCCGTCGGCGATGAAGCGCCGCCACTCGCGGGGGAGCGGCATGTCGCTCCTCGGGTGGTTCCCGAGCGGCACCAGCGGTTCATAGGCGCGGAAGACCAGCCCGCCGACGAGGTCGTCGCCCTGGCGCTCGAGGAAGTTGCCGACCACGCGGCGGACCTCGGCGCCGTCGTCGGCCGCGCGGATGAAGCAGGCGTCGCTCCACTCGTGCTTGCGCGACTTGACGTAGTCCTTGACGACCAGCGCGCGCCCGCCGAAGCGCGCCAGGGCGGCCTCGATCCGCGACCACGCGAAGCCGTCCTCGCGCGGCAGCACCACCGTCTCCGGGGTGTCGTCGGCGAGGTACGGCAGCGCGGCGGGCAGCAGGTGCGCGCTGCGATAGGCCGCCGGGTCGTTGACGAGCTGCAGGCCGCGGGCGACGAGGCCCGCGTGCAGCGCGTCGTAGGCGGCGACCGGCAACATCCAGCCGCGGTAGATCGCGACCTCGGCGCCCTCGCTGGCCGGGACGCGGCGCAGCGCGGCGGCGACGTCTCCGGCGACCAGCGCCTCGAAGTCGACGCACGACCACGCGACGCCGGCGACGTCGGCGGCCGCGACCTCGGGCGCGAACGCGCGATCGGGGCCCCGCTCGAGCAGCGGATCGGTGCAGAACAGTACGCGCATGCGGGCATCGTAGCGGGCGCCGGCGCGGGCTGCTGCCCCCGCGTCCGCGGGCTCGCGCGCGCGAGCGGCCGACAGCGGCGTGCGCGACCGGTTCCGCTTCGACCTGTTCGCCTCGTACGACTCGCGCGACGACTGCGTGCAGTACCGCGAACCGGACCGGGAATTCGTCCGCCGGTGCGCGCCGGCTCGTCCGACCGGGCCTGGCGAGCGAGCGCGACACGCCGCTGGAGCCGGAACCGCCGCCGGCGGCGCGAGTTCCTGGGCGACCTCGGGTGGCACGTCACCTGTCCCGAGGGCCTCGTGACCTTTCGGGCATGAGCGGAGGTTTGGGCTCGGACCGGGCCCGGGACGCTCGCGGACGACGACCTCATCCGCCGGCGCGAGGCCCCGGTCGGCGGCGCAGACGTGCGCCGCGGCGCGTCCGACTCGCGGGTCAGCCGCCCGACCTCGACCGGGAGTGACGCGCCGCGCACCGGCCCGGAGCGCGGCGCAGCCGGCCCACGACGGCCGCGTTTGCGCCCGGTCGGGCCGCTGGGCCGGAGCCCCCGGGCTGCGCCCGCGCGACCCGGCGCTACGCTTGCCGCGGCGTGACCGATTCGCGGCCGACAGCCGAGCGCGTGCTCCCCTCCGCCCACGAGCCCCCCTTCGCCGACCGGGCGCAGCCGGCCCGCGGCGCTCGCACCGACCTGGCGCTCGGGACAGGTCGCCGCGGCGCAGGCGCGGCCGACCTGTGCGAAGAGACAGGCCCGACCACGGCCCGCGGCGACCTGCGCGAACGGACAGGCCGCAGCGCAGGCAGCGACGACGTGCGCGAACGGACAGGCCGCAGCGCAGGCGGGCCCGACCTGCGCGAAGGGACAGGTCGCCGCGCGGGCCGCGGCTGCCGCCTCGACGGCGAGCGCGGCGAGCTCGGGGACGCCTCGCGCGGAGCGACGAACTCCGTCCTCGCCGGCGAAGTGCCCCCAGGGAGAGGTCGAATCACGCGCCCCATGTCCCCGCGGACACGTCCGCCCGCGCGCGAGGAGGCTCGGGCATGAAGCTGCGAGCGCGGGTGGCGGCGGCGCTGTTCGTCGTCGCGGCGCCGGTTTTGATCGGGGCGAGCGCGCTGCCGGAGCCGCTGCTCGGGCGCACCGGCGCCCTGGGCCTCGGCTTCGGCCTCGGACTCGCGGCCGCGCTCGGCGTCGCGGGGCCGCTGGTAAGGCGGATCCGCCGGCTCGCCGAAGCCGCCCGCGACGCCGCCGAGAGCGGCCACCGCCGCGAGATCGAGGTCCGCGGCGACGACGAGCTGGCCGAGCTGGCCCACAGCCTCAACGTCGTCGGGCGAGCCGTGCGCGACCACGCCGCCCTCGGCGAGCGGCGCAACGCCGCCCTGCGCGACGTCGTCGTCGACGCCACCCACGACGTCATGCTGCCGCTGACGGCCCTGCACGGGCACCTCGGCGACCTCGGCCCCGGCGCGGCGATCGCCGAGGTCCACCACATCGCCGGGCTGCTGCGCAACCTCGCCGCCGCGGCCGCGCTGGCGACGGAGGTCGCGCCGGCGCGCACAGCGATCGACCTCAGCGCGGTGCTGCTGCGCGTGGTGGTCCGCGCGACCGTGCAGGCGCGCAAGGCCGGGGTCGAGCTGGTCTCGGCGGTGCCGGAGGCGACGGTGTGGATCGAGGGCGACGCGCTGCTGATCGAGCAGGCGATCGTCAACGTGATCGACAACGCGGTCGCCTACAACTACCGCGGCGGCCACGTGGCCGCCGTGCTGGTCCGCCGCGGCCAGGACGGCTTCGCCCTGCGGGTCGAGGACGACGGCCCCGGCGTGAAGCCCGACGAGCTGCCGCGCCTGACCGAACGCTACTTCCGCGGCGCCCACGGCGAGCAGGCCCGCCCCGGCGGGCGCGGGCTCGGGCTCCACATCGCCGCCCGCGTCGCCGAGGCCCACGGCTTCTCGCTCGAGCTGGCCCGCGGGCCCTACGGCGGGCTGTGCGTCGAGCTGCGCGGCCGCCGGCGCGCGGCGCGTGAGCGAAGGGCCATGTCCTAGAGGGCATGTCCATATAGGCATGTGCTGCGGGTCATGTCCGGAAGGACATGCCCGAGCGACCACGCCCCGGATCAGCGGTTGTCGAGCGCGACGCGGCGGAAGGACCCGCACCCGCCGGTCGACGGGGCGCCCGGCGTGGCGAAGCACGGGATGCCCGGGTCCGGCCCGTCGACGAGGACGTTGCAGCGCCAGTTCCAGCCGTCGCCGACGGCGAGGTCGCCGGGGAAGGTCGAGACGAGCCGGAAGGTCGCGCGCTGGTCCGGCGGCAAGGTCGTGACCTCGCGGTCGTCGCGGTCCTCGTCGTCGAGGAAGACGTTGCCGCCCGCGGGCGCGAAGCCGACGAGGCTGACGTCGTGGAGCGCCAACGGCACCTCGCAGCCGTTGTGCAGCTCCACGACGGCGCGCGGCGGCGCGCCGCGGATCGCCCGCAGCTCGACCCCCAGGCAGTTCACGACCCGGCGGCGCTCCTCCGCCTCGCTCTGCCGCGCGAACTCGGCCCGCCGCGCCTCCGCCTCGCGTTCGTCGAGCACGACGGCGACGATGTAGCCGCCCGCGAGGAGGACGTGCATGACGACAGGGCCCCAGGTGCGCCGGCCGACCCACCGCATGGCGAAGCTCGTCACCACCGCGTAGGCGATGAGGAGCATCATCGACATGTGGGCGGCGAAGCCCCTGAGATCGAGGACGCCGCGCGGCGGATCGAACAGCAAATCGCCGAACACGTACGCGTACAGGACGACCAGCGCCGCCAGAGCGAGGCCGTGGATCCGCCACGCCGGCCGCGGGTCATGGCTCCCGGGCGCGGTCACGGCTGCGGCGGGGGCGGGGCGGCCGCCAGCGCGTTGCGGAACTCGGGGGTCTGCGCCAGCTTGACCGACCCGTCGAGCGTGGCGTCGCCGAACGCCTGCAGGAAGTTGCTCTCTTCCTGGCTGCGGCCCCAGCGGCTGCTCTTGCCGGCGATCGGTCCCTGCCACACCGTCGTGCTGCTGCGGTCGATGAGCCAGCCCTGGGCCATCAGCGTGGCCTGGTAGACGTTGCCCTCGACGATCCAGAACTGGTCGAGCTGGAGCTGCAGGGTGTGGGTCGCGGCCTGCGGATCGGCGGTGATCGGGAAGCCGAGCGCCGCGAGCTCCTTGGCGAACACGTTGCGCACGTACTCGGTCGGGACCTGGCCGCCGGCGGCGTTGTAGACCGGGGCGTCGGGGTTGGCGTCCTCGCTGATCCCGAGCAGATGCGGATCTTGCACCTGCCGCTTGTCGACGATCTGGGCGATGAAGAGGAGGGTGCCCGGGGGGACCGCCGGCAGACCCGCGACCTTGCCCGGGTCGGCCTTCTCGGTCGGCGAATAGACCAGCGGGAACGAGATGATGTCGGGCGACGAGGCGCAGGCGCCTGCGGTCAGCGCGGCGGAGAGGAGGCCGCAGGCGAGGAGCGAGGAGCGAGCGCGGTGCTGCATGGCGGGCCCACAGTAGCACCCCGCGCCGGACCGGGCGACGCAGCCCGCCGCAGCCGCAGGGAGTGCAAACGGTGACGCCGATCACCGCGCGCAGCGCCGGGTGCGCAGACGAACTCCATCGCGGTTGACGGCGTTCAAAAGCCTCCCAGCGCCCGATTGCGGCCGGCTGCGTGCTGCAGACAAGGCGAGCGCGCAGGGGTATGGTCGCGGTGGTGCTCGCCAACCTCGACGCGATCGACTGGAAGTCCCTGCGGCACGCCTACGGGGAGGCGAGCGACGTGCCCAAGCTGATCCGCGCGCTCGTCAGCGATCACCCCGGCAAGCGGGAGGGCGCACTCGACGCGCTGTTCTCGACGATCTGGCATCAAGGCACGGTATACTCGGCGAGCCCCGCCGCGGTGCCGTTCCTGGTCGAATTGCTCGACGCCGACGCGCAGGAGGATCTGCCGGCGATCCTCGAGCTGCTGACCCACCTCGCCACCGGCGCGCCCGACGAGGACGCCGAGGCGGCGCCCAACCCCGCCGCGGCCGCGCGCGAGGCCGTGTCGCGCGGGATCTCCGTCTACGCCCGCCGCCTCGGCCACCCCGAGCCGGCGGTGCGCGTCGCCGCGGCCTATTTGCTCGGGCTGTTCGCGGTCGAGGAGGCCCGGGCCCCGCTCGCCGCGGCCGTCGAGGACGACGACGAGCCGGCGGTCCGCGCGGTGGCTGCGTTCGCGCTCGGCTGCATCGCCGACCCGGCCCGCGCCGACGAGCTGCGCGAGCGGCTGGTCGACATCAGCGAGCACCCGGCCGTGCGCCTCTACGCCGGCCTCGGCCTGGCGCGCGGCGGCGCCCCGGTGGAAGGCCCGCAATTCGCCGCGCTCGCCGAGCTGGTCGAGGACGTCGACCTGTTCGGCCAGCTCGACGAGCTGCACGACAACGCCGCGCGCATGAGCTACGGGCCGCTCGCCGACGGCCTGTTGCGCCTGCCCGCGGCGGCGCGCCTGCGCCTGGCCCCCGCGCTCGGGCGCGCGCTCGAGGCGGTCCGCGGCCGCGACGCGCTCGGCCTGGCGACCGCGCTGCTCGGGCTCGCGTTCGCCGACGCGGCCGTGCCCGCGGGGGCGAGCGCGGAGGCCCTCGGCGCCGTCCAGCGCGAGGCGCTCGCGAGCCTCGTGCGCGCCCCGGCGGCCTGGCGCTACGCCAACATCGGCGTGGCCCTGCGCGACATCGGCCTCGCGCCGGCGCTGACCGAGCGCGCCGCGCTGGCGGAGTGGCTCGGCGTCGACCCGAGCGAGCTGGCCGGGGACGACGAGGACGACGACGGCGACGAGGCCGGCGAGGGCGACGAGGACGAAGAGGACGCCGGCGTCGACGTCGAGGCGCCCGAGCCCGACCTCGGCGAGCTCGACCGGATCGGCCGGTTCGTCGCCTGTCTCGACGGCCAGGATTGGCGCGAGGCCCGGCAGTGGTTCGCCTTCTACCAGCAGATGCGCGGGGTCGCCCGCGTCGAGCCGCCGGCGATCGGCCGCTACTTCGGCGCCCACGCCAACCTCGAGGCCGGCTACTGGCTGTACGACCGCGAGCTGTCGCGCTCGCTCGGCACCTGCGTGCCGCTCGAGCACATCCGCCTGGCCGTCGGGCGCAAGGACTCCGACGACCAGGTGGCCCTGCGGATCCGCGTCGACGACGACTGCCTCGACGCCGTCCTCGCCGCGATCGTCCGCCACCAGGACCGCGTCACCCCGACCGACTTCACCGCCCTGGCGATCGACCTCATCGGCGCCGCCCCCGAGGTGCTGCTCGAGACGGGCCGGGCCCAGCGCGCTCGCCTCGGCCGCGCGGCCGGCAGCGCCTGAGGCGTTCGCTCGCCGCCGGGGCGGGGCAGGGCATGTCCCCGGGACGTGCGCCGCGCGGGGCGACGGCCGCGACCTTCCGCCGGCGCCGGAGCCTGCGACGGTGGACTGATCGAGGCGCTTCCGGGTCGCCTCACCGCAATGTCCCCGGGGACATATGGTGGCAGCGCGGAGGGTCACCCGGTCGGCTGCATTCGCTGCATGTCCTTCGGAGCATCTGGCCTGCGGGAGGTCCGCTGCGACGCCAGCGCCTGAGTCCAAGGCCGGGCGAGCGCCCGCGGCTCGAGCGCCGGACACCGCTGCGCGGACGGGTGTACGGCCGAATCAACACATGTCTCGAGGGACATTCTGCCGAGCTCGCCGGCTCCGCGGTCTGCGGGCGACGAGGCCCCGCGGGCGGGCGGACCTCGGCTGTCTCGAAGGACATCCTTCGAAGCGCTCGTGTGTCGAACTCGTACGTCCGAGTCGGACCTTGCATCCGTGCAACCCGACCGCGGCTGCGGAGTGTGCACCGCGCGGCGCACTTTCGCGGGCGAGCGGCGGCGCATAGCATCGCCGCTCCATCATGCGCAGGATTGCTCTGTCCCTTCCCCTCTCGGCCGCGATCGCGACCATGACCGCGTGCGGCGACGACGCGACCGTCGACACCACGGCGTCGACCTCGGAGACCTCGACCACCGACGACTCGACCAGCACGAGCCCGGTCACCGACACGACGCCGACGACCGGCGTGCCCACCACGACCGACCCGACGACGACGACGACGACGACGACCGACACGGCCACGACCGACGACACCACGACCGACGCCGTCACGACCACCACGTCGACGACCGACGACACGACGACGACCACCACCACCGATACCGACACGACCGACACGACCACCGACGGGGTCGGCTGCGGCGACGGCGTGATCCAGGACCCCGAGGTGTGTGACGGCGCCGCGCTGGCCGATCAGGACTGCGTCAGCCAGGGCTTCGACAGCGGCACGCTGGCGTGCGCGGCCGACTGCAGCGCGTTCGACATCAGCGGGTGCGTCCTGGCCTCGTGCGGCAACGGGGCGATCGAGGGCGAGGAGTCGTGCGACGGCGACGACCTGGCCGGGCAGGACTGCGTCTCGCAGGGGTTCGAGAACGGCACCCTGACGTGCATGGCGAACACCTGCGTGTTCGACGTGTCCGCGTGCTTCACCTGCGGCGACGGCAACATCTCGGGCCCCGAGGTGTGCGACGGGACCGAGCTCGGCGGCGAGGACTGCGTCAGCCAGGGCTTCGAGGCGGGCGAGCTCGGCTGCGCGGCCGACTGCAGCGCGCTCGACACCAGCAGCTGCAGCACCTGCGGCGACAACGTCCTCGGCGGGGCCGAGGAGTGCGACGGCGCCCTGCTCGGCGGCGCGACCTGTCAGTCGCAGGGCGCGGACTTCGGCACCCTCAAGTGCGCGGCCGACTGCGGCTTCGACCTCTCGGGCTGCATCACCGCGGTCGACGAGACCGAGCCGAACGACGACGGCATGGTCGCCACCGGCACCAACGACTTCAGCGCCGACAACGCCAACGGCCCGTACACCGGCGACACGCTGATCAAGGCGAAGATCACCCCGGTCGGCGACGACGACGTGTTCGCCGTGCAGAACACCGGCGACGGCTACGCCACGCTGCGGCTCGAGACCTTCGGCATCGAGGGCCCGGGCACCTGCGTGTCGCCCGACACGGTGATCGACATCCGCTCCGCCGCCAACGTGCTCCTCGCCACCGACGACCAGAGCGGCATCAACAACTGCTCGCTCATCCCCAGCTACCCGGTGGCGCCGGGCGAGACCGTCTACGTGCGGGTGACCGACTACCTCGACAACACCGTCATCAACGACTACCTGCTCGACATCAAGCTCACCCCGGTCGTCTGCGGCGACGGGCTGCTCGGCTTCGGCGAGCAGTGCGACGACGGCAACGTCGCCGACGGCGACGGCTGCGACGGCACCTGCCAGCTCGAGGACGTGATCGCCGAGATCGAGCCCAACAACACCAACGCCCAGTCCGACGCGACCGGGATCGTGGCGACCGGCTCGGCGCTGTTCGGCGGCGCGATCACGCCGGTCGCCGACGTCGACCGCTGGCGCTTCGACCTCGCGGCGCCGCAGTTCCTGCGCCTCGAGAGCTTCACCTCCTTCAGCGACTGCGCCGGCATCAGCACGGCGCTGCGGCTCTACGACAGCAACAACGTCCAGATCATCGCCGACACCGGGACGGCGGGGATCAGCACCTGCTCGGCGCTGGTGTTCCCGGTGCCGGCCGGCACCACCTACGTCCATCTCGAGGAGACCGGCAACAACGCCGCGATCATGAACTACTTCCTCGAGGCGGCGGTGCTGACCGACGCCGGCACCGAGACCGAGCCGAACGAGGCCCTGGCGGCCGCGAACCTCAACATCCAGGACGGCTCCGACCTGCTGGTGTTCGGCGACCACTCGGTCAACGCCGACTCGGACTACTACCGGATCGACGTGCCGGTGGCCGGCAGCTCGCTGCGCCTCGAGGTCATCGAGGGCGACCGCGCCGTCGAGACCTGCGAGAGCAACGGCGTCGACTCGCGCGTGACCCTTTACAACGCGATGGGCGTCGAGCTCGCCAACGACGACGACGACGGCCGCGGCTTCTGCTCGCTGATCGACGGCACCGGCTCGGCGCCGCTCGACGCCGGCGCGCACAACCTGGCCGCCGGGACCTACTACGTCCAGGTCCGCGCGTCCGGGTTGGCCCAGAACGGCGCCGCCGGCCAGTTCATCTACCGGCTGGCCGCCACCGTGCGCAAGCCCTGACCCCGCGGGTCCCGGCGCGGCCCGTGATCGGGCCGCGCCCGCGAAAGATGTACGCGCGGCCATGTCCTCCGGGGCATGGCCGATCGGCCATGTCCGAGCGACCATGCCGCGGGGGGCAGGTCCCGTGGCCGCGGCGGCGCGGTCGCCTACGGGATCTTGCGCAGCCGGACGTCGCCGGCCGGCCCGGCGACGTCGGTGAAGATGCCGGACAGGCTGGTCGAATTCTCGACCTTGCCGACGTAGAGCGCGTGGTAGCCGGTCTTCTCGTTGACCTGGCGGATCGAGAACAGGGTCCCGCGCGCGGACGAGTACAGCGTGCCCTGGAAGTGGCTCGGGTCGTCGGCGGGGAACACGTAGCGGCCGACGAAGTGCTCGGGGTCGAGCTGGATGATGATCAGCTCGGACGGCACGGTGGTGGGCGCGAGTTGCCCGTTGAGGGTCCGGTCGAAGCTGAATTCCCAACGTCCGCTGAGGTCCATAGGGGCTCCCGAGGCCCGACCGTAGGCGTCCGCCCGGCCCCAGTCAATAACCCCGCGCGCGCGCGTTCGCCAGCGCGCGCGGCGGGGACCGCGGCACTAGTTGTCCTCGTCCGGCTGGACGGACTCGCGGTAGTTGACGAGCGGCTTGTCGTCGTCGAGCAGGGTCTCGATGAAGTCGCCGAGGTCGACGCCCTGCTCCTCGATCTCGGTGTCGAGGTACGAGATGATCGAGACGCAGTGGCTGTCGTTGAGGTCGCGCCAGTAGGGCAGGTAGTACGCCATGTTCGGGTGCGGGTCGTACAGCGCGGTCATGAGGTCGGTGTCCTCGGCCCAGTACTCGAGGATCTTCTCCTTCGTCATGTCCGGGTAGAACCGCTCGTACGAGTAGCGCGAGTAGTTGAAGTCGCGCTGGAAGAACACGGTGCTGAGGCGGTCGTCGGGGTAGAGGTCGGCGAGGTGGGTGTTGAGCACGCCGAAGTCGTCGTCGATCTCGTAGCCGCGCGGCAGCTCGCCGAACACCGAGTCCACGTTCCACGAGGAGCGGATCTTCTCGTGCAGCTTCGCGGACCAGCCGCCGCTGGGGAAGATCGGGCCGGAGTCGTCCATCAGGTAGCCGCGCTGGGCGTCGATCCGCGAGCGGAAGAAGTGGTAGTTGATCAGCGCACCGGCCCCGCCCGCGCTGCAGCCGGTGACGAACAGGCGGTCGGTGCCCGGGAACTGGGCCGCCATCCAGTCGGTCGCCGCCATCACGTTGTTGTGGCCGTTGTGGTGGAACTCGAGGTCGGGCTCGACGCCCTCGGGGTCCTGGTAGACGATCACGTTGTTGCCCGTGTGGACGTCGCCGGTGCAGTACGGCAAAAACACCAGGTTCCAGTCCTGGGTCAGGCCCTCGACGTCGCGGCGCATCAGCGGGGACAGGTTCTTCGTCAGCGGGTCGTAGAGGAGGTCGTCGGGGACGCCGTCGGGGTGCGCGGCGCCGAGGTCGGCCTTGCCGGAGCAGGTGTCGAAGTCCCAGCACGCCCCGCCCGGCTCGAGCATCACCAGCAGGTCTTTGGCGCCCTCGTGCCAGTTGACGAAGATCTTGTACTGGCTGCCGTTGCCGCACACCGCTCCCTCGAGCGGGACGGTGATCCACTGATCATAGGCGGGCGGCTCGATCGGTCCGCCCGTCGTCGTATCGGTGGTCGTGTCGCCAGAGGTGGTGGTCGGCTCGTCGGTGGTTGCGCCGGTGGGGGTCCCGCTGGTCGGCTCGGACGTGGTCCCCGTCGCCCCGGTCGACGTGTCCGTGTCCGGGATCACCGCGGTCCCGCTCCCGGTCGTGCCGTCGTCACCGCAGCCCGTAAACAGCGCCAAAACACCCGCAAACGCGAGCTTATGTCGCGACATTCCTCGCTCGAAGTTCATGCCACCGCTCCTCAGACCGTCCACGGTAGCAAAACTCACCTGCCCTTCGCGAGACCATCGAAACGCCGTATCTCGTGCGTTTCCATGGCGAGTAGAAACCCCTCGCGCGATACCGCGCGATCACACCCACAGGGCCGCACCGCTTGGTCAGTCCTCGCCCGTAGTGCCATGGTAGGGCGATGAGGCCCCCAGCGTACATCTCAGCCGCCTTCGTCGCCCTCTCGTTCGCCACCCCGGCAGCAGCCGACGAGCCGCCCGATGTCCTCGGCTTCCCGGTCGAGCCGACCGAGATCTACGGCGGCGTCGACACGGTGACGTGCGGCTGGCCGACGACCGTGTCGATGCTCGGCCAGTGCACCGGAACGCTGGTCCACCCGGAGGTCGTCATCTTCGCGGCCCACTGCGGGTCGGGCTACAACGCCGTGATCCTCGGCGAGTCGATCAACGGCCCGAAGCGCCAGGTGCCCACGGAATTCTGTCAAACCTTCCCGGGGGGCGGACCGGGGAACGGCCAGGATTTCGCGTTTTGCAAGCTGTCGCAGCCGCAGCTCGACATCCCGATCGTGCCCATCCTCATGGGTTGCGAGACCGACATCCTGAAGCCGGGCCAGCAGGTGACGATCGTCGGCTTCGGCAACGCAGACACCGGGCCGTACGGGGTCAAGCGCGAGGTCGTCACCACGATCAACAGCATCACCGGCAACGGCGAGGTCGACATCGGCGGCAACGGCAAGGACAGCTGCCAGGGCGACTCCGGCGGGCCGGTGTTCGTGCAGCTGGCCGACGGCTCGTGGCGCGTGTTCGGCATCACCTCGTACGGCGGCGCGTGCGGGACCGGCGGCATGTACTCGCAGATGCACCGCGGCATCGAGTGGTTCGAGCAGCAGAGCGGGATCGACCTGACGCCGTGCCACAACGTCGACGGCACGTGGAACCCGACGCCGGCGTGCAAGGGCTTCCCGCTCGACCCGGGGGCCGGCAACGGCGACTGGGGCACCGGCTGCGGCGGCGGTCCGGTCGGCGGCCAGAGCGTGACCTGCGGCTCGGCGGCCTGCGACGAGGCGGCCGACAAGGAGGGCCCGACGGTCAGCGTGCTGTCGCCGGCCGACGAGACGGTGCTGATGTCGCCCGACATGGCCGAGAACGTGTCGACGGCGATCAGCGTCGGCGCGACCGACAACGCCGGCGGCTGCGGGGTGAAGGAGGTCCGCCTCCTCATCAACGGCAACGACGTCGGCGGCGTCGACGTCGCCGAGCCGTACGAGTTCGCCAACGTGTCGTTCCCGACCGGCTGCTGGGAGGTCGGGGCGAAGGCGATCGACTGGGTCGGCAACGAGGGCATGGCCGAGCCGATCACGCTGTGCATCAATCAGGAGCCGCCGCCGCCGCCGCCGCCGCCGCCGCCCGACACCACCGACGGCGACAGCGAGTCGAGCGGCGACAGCGACTCCGGCGAGTCGACCGACGGCGCGCCGACGACCGGCAGCGACCCGACCCAGGGCAACGGCAGCGGCAGCGGGCCGATCACGACCGCGGGGCCGGCCACCGCCGGCGACACCTCGGGCCTCGGCGAGTCCGACGGCTGCGCCTGCGCGGCCGAGGGCTCCGACGCGCCCAGGGGCGGGGCGCTCATGCTGCTCGGCCTGGCCCTGCTCGGCCGCCGCCGCCGCCGCTGAGCTGGATCGGCGGCAGGCCGACGACCCGGAGCGACGCTCCAGGCCCGGGGCTCCCCCGCGGCGAGGGGCCCGGCTCGTGGTGGCCGGTAGGGGCCACGAACGGCCGCTTCAGCGAGCCTCGGGGAGCCCGGGCGGCCTGGGCGCGGCGGGACCTCGGGATGTCTGAGAAGGCATGTCGAAACAGGCATGTCGGAACAGACAGGTCTGTAGCGGCATGCCCATACAGACATGTCCGATCAGAACCTGCCGGCGACGGCCAGGCCGGCGAAGCTGGGCTGGATCTGCAGCTCGGCGAGGCGCGACACCCGGGCGGCGCGGGCGTACGACACGCCGAACGCGAGCAAGCCGGCGCCGGCGACCGTGAGCGACTGGCCGGCGGCGGTCAGCACCAGCCAGGCGCTCCAGCGGTCGCGGACGCAGTCGACCGTCAGCCGGCCCTCGTCGCGGCAGGTCGCGGCCCCGAACGCGTCGCGCCACAGCGCCACGCGCGAGCCGACGTACATCGCCAGGCCGAGCGCGAGCAGGCCGGCGCCGGCGCCCACGTAGGCGGGGGCGACCTTCCCGCGGCGCTCGTGCCGGGCCCGGTTCCACGCCGAGAAGCGGCCGCGCACGGTCCCGCCCCCGGCCGCCAGCCCGACGGCGGCGAAGTTGAACACCGGGGCGACGGTCGAGAAGCCGAGGTAGCGCAGCGACTCGTCGATGCAGTCGGTCACGCGGATGTGCAGCTCGGGGTAGACGTGCTCCTGGCCGCAGCCGCGGCGGAGGATGCCGATCCGCCGCACGTGCGCGGCGAGCCCGAGGCCGCCCGCGACGCCGGCGCTGACGAGCAGGCCGAGCCCCGACAGCGGCATCGCCGGCGGCAACTCGCGCGGGGGCACGGGCGCGGCCGGCCGGACGAGCGTGAGCGACACGAACAGGGCGAGCGCGGGCGACATCGCCGCAAGGTGAGGGCGATCGCGGATCGACGCCAGCGCGGGTGGCGGCGCCGCGAGGTCGCCGGCGTCGTCGGTGTGCGCGGGATCGCAGCGGGCCGCGAGCGCAGGGCCGTTCAGAGGGTGTCCAAAGGGACAGGTCGTGCCGTCGACGGCCCGGCTGCAGGGCTGTCCGAGGAGACAGCTCGCGACGGCCGCGGCCCGCACGCGAGCGCAGGGCCGTTCAGAGGGGGTCCAAAGGGACAGGTCGTGCCGTCGGCGGTCCGGCGACAGCGGGGGTCCGACGAGGCAGGCGGCCGCGGTCCGCACGCAGGCAAGATGCCCTCAGAGACAGGTGAAAGGGGCACGGGCGGCCGACCGGGTGGCGCGAGGGAGGACCCGAGGCCGGACCGCTCAGGAGCCTCGCGGGAGCTTGCAGGCCCCGCTCGGAGCCAGCGTGACGAACGCGAGCAGGCCGTCGTCGCCGGCGACCAGGATGCCGGAGGCGTTGCCGCGAGACGTCACCCGCGCGCCGGCGCCGACGGGCGTGGGAGCGGCGAGCATGGAGGACTCGGGCCAGCCGCCGAGGGTGCCGTCGTCGTAGAGGGCGGCGAGGATGCCGTCGAAGCGGCCGATGCCGACGACCGGGGCCGCGGGCTCGACCGGATAGAACTGGACCTCGCCCGGGGCTTGCTGGAGGACCTTCCCGGTGGCGGTGACGATCGCGGCCTCGTCGTAGACCTGGGCGATCCGCACGAGGTCGTCGGTGGTGCCGGTGGCGACGGGGTTCCAGGTGACGCCGCCGTCGACGCTGTGGACCGCCAGGCCGCCGGCGCCGACCGCCACCAGCGGGTTGCCGGTGACGGCGTGGAACGAACCGGTGGCCGCGGGCGCGAGCGCGGCCGGCTGCCAGGTCGCGCCGCCGTCGGTGGAGCGCACGATGACGCCGTCGCCGACGGCGATCCCGTACAGCGACGTACCGCCGCCCTCGACGAAGTTGAAGAACGCGATGTCCCGCAGCGCGGCGTCGGTGCCGAGATCGACGGGGGACCAGGTGACGCCGAAGTCGACGCTGCGATGGGCGACGCCGCCGTCGCCCACGACCATCCACGTGGCCGCGTCGACCAGCTCGACGCGCTTCAGGGCCGGGTCGGCGGGCATCGCCAGCGCGCGGAACACGCCGCCGTCGTCGGGGCGGAACAGGCGACCGTCGGCCGCCAGCGCCAGCGCGAGCGTGGAGTTGAGCGCCGTGACCGACACGAACTCGACCGCCTCGTCGGCCGTGAGCGGGGTGACCTCGAGCTCGTGGACGAAATCGTCGCAGCCGGTCGTGCTCTCGGTGACGGTGGGCGAATCCTCGGTCGGGTCGGGCAAGCTCGTGGTCGGCGACGAGGTCGACGCGTCCGTCGAGGCGGTGGACGAGGTCGACGACGCGCCGTCGGTCGCGGAAGACGGGGTGGTACAGGCGAGCGCGAGCGCCGGCAGCCCGAGCAGGAGCGAGAGGGGCGAGCGAGGCGAAGTCATGGTAGTCCGCTCAGTTCGTCGCGACCGGCGCGGGCTGTCAATAGCGCCGGGGCGAGTCGCCTCGCGCCCCCAGCGAGAGTCGACGGTCGCGAACTCATGGGACACGCCCGCGCTCGTGACGGCGACCTCGGCTCGGCTCGGGGCCGAAGATATCGCTCGCACGGACCCGCGCGCCGATGGTCGCTCTCCCCTCGGAGGTCCGCAGCGGTCCGGACGACTCGTTCGCCGCGCCCTGCCTGCCGTCGACGACGACGCGCTCGCCGGCGACGGCGCCTCACCGCGGGCCCGTGTCCGGCGGGCTCGGCTGGGCCAGCCGCTGGGCGAGCTCGTACGCGCTGCGTTCGACCCAATTGTGCGCCAGCTTGCCGTCCCGCACCTCCCACACGGAGATGCCGGTGAACTCGATCGGCCGGTCGTCGGCGGGCGTGTTCAAGATGCCCTGATTGAATCCGGTGACGACCCAGCGCGACACCACGCGGGTCCCGTCGGCGCTGCCGAACATGTCGTGGCTCGTCAATCGCAGCTCGCGAATCTTCGCGCTGAACGAGCGCACCCACTCCTTGAACGCGGCCCGCCCGACGACATCCGTGCCCGCAGTGGTGAGAATGAAGTCCTCGGTGCAGAGTCTGTCGATCGTGTCCAGGTCCGGGGGCGGGTTGTACACCCTGGCCCAGAACTCGCTCAGGAGCCGCACTCCGGTCGCGTCGGGTCGAACTTGGCCGGCCGGGCCGCCGCACGCGCTCGCGGCCAGGGGCATGAGGAGGGTCGTCAGTGCTTGGCGTCGGTCCATGGTCGACTCGGGAGGTGTCGCGCTGCCGTTCGACCGGCGAACGCTTCGCTCCAGTCTGCTTATTCCTGCCGGAGCCGCCGCGCTGCGCAGCTCGTCGGCGGCGGTGCCGGAGCCCGCGCAGCTCGCCACGTCGCCGCCGTCCGCGCCGCACCCGGCTCGGGTCGTGGCTCGGCCGTCGAGGCGCCGGGCCTGCATTCGCCAGCGGCGATGGTCCACCGGCAGCGGGGTGCGATACATGTCCTTGAGAACATGTCTTTTAGAGCATCCATCGTCCTCGCCTGGCGACGAAACGAGGGCAGTCCGTCGCGTCATTCATGCCTGTCGCCGGCGCGTTCGGCAGGCGACGCGAATCGACGGCGCGCGGATCGACGCGGGCCGGCGCTCGCATCCGCCCGGGCGGCCGCGCGACCGTGCGCGTTTCCTCCGCCCGGCAAACGGCGGACAATGACGCGATGACGGCTCCCGACCCGCAGGACCGCGCGCGCGACGGGCTGTATCGCCTGCTCGCGGCGGCGATGACGTACGGCTGGGCCCGGCTGATGGCGTTCATGGCCTGGATGGCGCTGCTGGTGTCGACGTACGCGTCGCTCGACGGGGTGATCGGCGAGGGCACGGTGTCGCCGCTCGGGCTCGTCACGCTGAAGACGGTGCCGCTGCTGCTCGCCGTGCTGGTCGCGCTGCCGAACGTGATGCTGCACATCGTCGCGCGCATGATCCTGTTCCGCTTCTCGCGGCGGAACTTCAACCTGCTGTGCCGCGACGCGCCGGCCGAGGCGGCGCTGCCGGACGAGGTCAAGGCGCGCTGCCAGGCGACGTGGGCCTACGAGCGCGGGCGGGCGCAGATGCGCTACGAGTCGGGCCTGTTGCCGCAGGTCGGCGTGTTCGGCCTGCTGGCCTCGGCGATGCTGGCGTTCTGCATCCTCGGGATCCACCTGCCGCCGTCGCAGCTGTTCCCCAACCTCGGCGGCGAGCTGCCGACCTGGCACATCTGGGTCGCGTGGACGGTGCTGAGCACGGCGACGACGTCGTTCATGCTGTCGGTCGGCCGGATCCTGGTGCGGATCGCGGGCTACGACGCGACCACCCGCACGTTCGCCGACGCGGCCCGCTCGTTCGGGCTGTGCGTGGTGAGCGGCGGGCTGCTGGCGTGCCTCACCGTGTCGAGCACCGATCCGAAGACCGCCCAGGCCAGCATCGCCATGGGCATCGCCGTCGGGCTGCTCGGCGACCGGGCCTTCATCGCCGTGTCGAACCGCGCGGCCGCGCTGCTCGGCACCGAGGTCGAGGTCACGGAGCCGGGCATCGGCCTGCGCGTGATCGAGGGCGTCGGCGCGGAGGACAGCCAGCGCCTGCAGGAGGAGAACGTGTCGTCGGTCCACGCGCTGGCGTTCGTGCCGGTGCCGCGGCTGTTCTTCAACTCGTCGCTCAACCTGCAGCGGATCTGCGACTGGCAGGACCAGGCGCTGCTGTTCGTGTACGTCGGCGAGAGCCGGGCCAAGGCGCTGCGCGAGCAGTTCCAGATCCGCGGGGCCATCGACGCCCAGCGGCTCGGCCGCGGCTTCGAGGACATGCCGGCCGAGGTGCAGCAACAGCTCGTGGTGAGCCTCAACTTCCCGAGCCCGACGCACGCGCGCCAGCTGTTCGCGCGGCTGGCCGTCGATCCGCGGATCGACGAGCTGCGGGCCTATCGCGCCGCCGAGCTGAGCCTGGAGCCGCTGCTCGACGAGCGGCCGGCGCTCCGGCGTGCGTGAGGCCGCCGCACACTTCGGACGCCGCCGGTGCGGCGCTGCGCGTCAGCCCGACCCACGCAGCGACGACACCGGCGACGTCCAAACTCGTCCCGATCGCGGGGCGAAGCGCCGCCGGACGGGGGCGACGGGCAGGCGAGCGCCGCCCGGAATCGCAAACCGAGGCGCGGCGCACGAGGCCGGCGGAGCTCGCTGCCAAAAGATCGCGGCTGGACATCTGCGAACACACCGACGGGGCTCGACTCCAAGTCTGGGCGGACCATCGGGTGCGGCAATCCGGCGACGATGACCTGCGCCACGAGCAGTTCGCACGCGGCGCAGCGCCGTCGATTCGCCGCGGCGAGGCGGCGTGGGGCCACGAACGTCGATCGGACGGTTGTCGGCGGCGAAGGTGCGACAATTCGGCTGTGTCGCCGATTACGCCCGATCGCTCAGAAGGCGCCGGCGAGGCCGATGTAGGTGGGCCCGAGACGCGCGCGCAGGCGGGTCTTGCCGCGGTCGCGGGTGCGCAGGAGCAGCATCGTGCCGGCGGTGCCGAGCAGGGCGCCGGCGGCCAGCGCCGCCGCGCCGCCCCAGTCGGTGTCGAACACGAAGCGGCAGCGGCCCGAGCTGTCGACGTCGATGCCGTCGCAGCGCCCGCGGTACTCCTCGCCGTCGATCTCCAGCAGGCCGACGCCGAGCGCGAGCAGCGGCAGGCCGCTGAACAGCAGGCCCCAGCCGGCCCCGCGCAGCTTGAGCGCCTCGGGCGTGCGCCGCAGGTCGATCTGCAGGCTCTCGCGCAGGCCGGCCACCGCGACCAGCTCGCGCTCCTCCGGGACGTACCCTTCGGACATGACCCGAACGACATGTTTGCCCTCGAGCACGTTGCGCTCGACCGGGGCGGCGCCGACCAGCTGGCCGTCGATGAACACCAGCGCGCCGGGCGGGGTGGTCACGATCTCGAACGCCGGCGGCGGCTTGGCCAGCGCGTCGAGCTTGGCCAAGAGGCGCGCCGCCTGATCGGCGGTCAGCGCCCGCAGCTCGGCCAGGCCGCACAGCTCGCAGCCTCGCTCGCTCTCGGCCGCGCGCCCGAGGTCGCGGGTGGCGACGAGCTCGAGCCGCAGGGTGTAGTCGCGGTCACTGACCGTGACCTGGGCCCGCAGGACGAAGGCGGCCCCGAGCTGGTCGCGCAGCCGCTCGAGGCAGGCGTCGTCGCTGCACGGGCCGCCGGCCACGCGGGCCACCGCCCCGGCGTCGAGCAGCTGCAGCCGCCCGCGCCCCAGCCCGTCGCGCAGGTCCTGCGCGAGCTGCGAGGCGAGCAGCGGATCGTCGGCCCCGCTGAGGGCGATCGGCGCGATCGCCAGCTTCGGCGCGTCGGCCTCGGGCGCGGCGGCGGCCGGGCAGGGGGGCTCGCGGCCGGCTGGGCGGCCGCGGGCGCGGCGATCAGCGACATGGTCAAAATCACATGGACGCCAGGACATGCCCTTCGGAACATGGCTCGAGCCACCGATCTCCTCCTCGCCGGCCGCGCGGCGCCGCCCGGGGCGCGGGTCGTGACAGGTCCTCGGAGACATGTCCTTCGGAACATGGCCTCAGCCACCGATCTTCTCCTTGACCTTGTCGAGCCGGCCGGCGGCCTTGGCGTGGCCGAGCTCGGCGGCCCTGTCGTACTGGGCCTTGGCGTCGGGGTAGCGCAGGACCTTGAAGTAGGCGTCGCCGAGGCGGATCCGGAAGTCGCCCTTCTTCGGCTCGGCCTTGACCGCCCGCTCGGCGAACACCACCGCCTGCTCGAAGTGGCCGCGGTCGAACTCGACGTCGGACAGGCCCATCAGCGCCGCGCCGTTGCGGTTGTAGGCGGCGAGCGCCTGGTTGAAGGCCCGCTCGGCGGCCGCGAAGTCGCCGCGCCGCCGGGCCGCCTCGCCCTCCTGCGTCAGCTCGTCGGAGCGGGCCCTGTCCTGGGCGGCCTGCGCCAGCTGCTCCTCGGGCTCCTCGGCCGGCGCAGGCGGCGGCGCGGGCCTGGGCTCGACCTTGGGCTCGGGCTTGCCCGGGCGCGGGCGGGTCGCCGGCGGCTCGGGGGTCGGCAGGGCCGCGACGACCGGTGGCGGCTCGGGGGTCGGCTCCGGCGCCGCGGCGGGCGCGGGATCGGCTGGGATTGCGGGCATGTCCTGCGGGACATCTCGCAGCGCGTCGGGGCCGAGCAGCGCGGCCAGCAGCTCCTTCTGGGTCGCGGCGCCGCGCTCGCGCACGAACTTGCGCAGGCGCTCGTCGCGGTGGCCGCGGTCGTGATCGGCGAGGATCTCGAGCAGCTCGGCGGCGGCGAGGTCGGCGGCGGTGAACTCGCCGCGCTCGGCCTTGGCCAGCAGCTCGGCCATCTGCCCCGGCGTGTAGAGGCCGCGCTCGCGCGCCCGCGGGTGGTCGGGCTGGAACACCAGCGCCTGCGAGTAGAAGTCGCGGGCGAACGGCTTGCCGGCGTCGGTGTCCCAGTAGGTGTCGCCGAGCTCGGCGAGCGCGTCGGCGAACTCCTCGCGCAGCTTCTGGGCCTCGTCGCGCGCGGGGCGCTCGGCCGGGCCCTCGGTGCGGTCGAGCGCGACGACGCGGAGGATCGACGTGTCCTTCGGGTCAGACGCCGGCGGGTACACCCAGTGGGCCGCGGAGCCGGCGGCGCGGGCGTCGGCGGCCAGCTGGGCGATGTGGGCCAGCTCCTCGGCGCTCGGCGGGCGCTCGCGGGTGGCCAGCAGCACGGCGACGGCGGCGACGGCGGCGGCGGCGAGGGCCACGGCGAGGCTGCGCCAGCGGCTCGGGCGCGCGGCCACGAGGTCGCGGGTGAGCGCGTCGAGCAGCGCGTCCATCGACGGGTGGCGCTGGGCCGGCTCGGTCGCCAAACCGCGGACCAGCGCGTCGTGGATGAACGCCGGCACCTCGCTCGCCGGCGGCTTGACGAGCTGGCCGGAGCACACGGTGTCGGCGAGGTCGAGCAGGTTGTCGCCGGCGAACGGCTGCTGCCGGTACAGCGCGGTCCACAGCGCGACGCAGAAGCTGAACTGGTCGGAGCGCGCGTCGGTGGCCTCGCCGCGGTGCTGCTCCGGCGACATGTACGCCGGCGTGCCCATGATCGTGCCGGCCATCGTCAGCGCGGTGCTGAAGGCGTTGTGCCGGCCGACGCGGAGGGCGACGCTGTCGCCGGCGCTCTCGGGCGCGGGGCTCGGCTGCTGACCGGCGGTCCCCGCCAGCCCGAAGTCGGCGACGCGGGCCCGCCCGTCGTTGCCGATGAGGACGTTGTCGGGCTTGAAGTCGCGGTGCACGAGCCCCTCGGCGTGCGCCGCCGCCAGCCCGCGCCCGGCCTGCACGAACATGTCCCGGATCTCGCGCCACGATCGCGCCTGCTCCGAGAGCCATGCCCGAAGGGTCAGGCCCTTGACGAACTCCATGGCGACGTAGATCTGGCCGCCCTGCTGGTTGATCTCGTGGACCTGGACGACGTTGGGGTGCGACAGCCGGGCCATCGCCTGGGCCTCGCGGACCATGCGGTCGCGGGCGTTGGGATCCTGCGCGGCGTCGCGGAGGACCTTGACGGCGATCCGCCGGTCGAGCTCCTCGTCGTAGGCGGCGTAGACGACGCCCATGCCGCCCTCGCCGAGAGTGCGGAGGACGGCGAAGCGGCCGAAGCGGGGAGGGGCGGCCACGGGGCCGACCAGCGCGCCCGGATGCGACGGCCGGGTCTGATCGAGCGCGAGCCTGCCGGCGGCGCGGGCCTCCGCGAGCGAGTCCTCGACCGGTCGGTCGAACGTCTCGTACAGCTCCTCGCGCGGCCGGGGCGCGACGAGCTGCGCCGGCGTGGCGGCGACGAGCGTCGCGTCGATGCCTCCCCCGCGCAGCGTGTCGGAAGGGTCGCGCAGCGTGTCGGAGGACTGGTTGCTCACGGGAAAGGACCGACCGACGACCTCGGTAAGGTCGCCTCTCCAAGGTAGCGCCGAACGGCGCAGGCGTGAAAGTGACGAGTGCGCGCCGGCGAGCGGTGCGCGGGGCAAATTCGCGCGAAAGGCGGCGATTGCCGGCCGCGAGCGCCTCGTTTACACCAAGATGATGGTGACGCCCTTCGGTCGGTGGCGAGCGAGCGTGGGGATCGTCGCAGCCGCGGCGCTCGCAGGTTGCCTCGACCGGAACCCGGACTTCGAAGAGCCGCCGCTGCCGACCGCGAGCGGCTCGGACAGCGCGACCACCACGGGAGATCCGACGGCGCCGCCGTCCCAGGGGACCGCCGACTCGCCGTCGGACCCGTCCGCGACCGACGCGGGCACCGCCACGGTCGGCGTGACGGAGACGACCGACTCGCTGACGACGGGCCCGACGACGACGCCGTTCGAGGGCTGCGGCGACGGGCAGCTCGACCCGAACGAGGAGTGCGACGACGGCCCGGCGAACGCCGACGACGCGGCCTGCACCAGCAAGTGCACGCTGGCGCGGTGCGGCGACGGGCTGATCCAGAAGGACGTCGAGTCCTGCGAGGACGGCAACGACGATCCCGCCGACGGCTGCGTCGCGTGCTTCGAGCCGCACGTGTGCCAGGAAGTGCTGTTTCGGGCCCCGGGCAGCCCGACGGGGCTGTACAAGATGGACCCGGACGGTCCGGGGCCCGGGCCACTGGTGCCGGTGTACTGCGACATGACGCTGCAAGGCGGCGGCTGGACCCGGGTCGAGCGCAGCCCGTTCGACGATCCGATCGCGCGGGCGCTGTTCGCGGACGTCGAGGTCAGCTACGCCGACCCGACGAACCCGCGCTACCGCATGGGACGCGCGGCCATGGAAGCGGTGAAGCAGCGCTCGAACGAGCTGTGGATCGATTGCGGCGGGAAGGACCACCTGTGGACCGACTCGGACTTCGTGTTCGCCGGCGAGGACGAGCCGAACATCTGCAACGCCATCGGCCCGGTGCTCTACAAGGAGGCGCAGCTCAATGACATCCTGCTGACGGACGTCGAGCTTTGCACCGGCTTCTCGGGCTTCCTCGACGGCGAGTGCTCGGGGGCGTGGCGCATCGACGAGATCGAGCAGGAGCTGTGCGGGCTGTCCGGCACGCCGTGGCTGGACGGGCAGCTGTTCACCACGCAGTCCGCCGACGTCTTCGCGGCCGACCCGACGGTCGTCGAGCCGGAGGTCCACGAATGTCACAAGCCGGGGGCCATCCGCTCCGTGTTCATGCGCTGAGCGCCGGCGCGGACCGCGGGCGCGGCACGAAAGCGCGCGATCGTGCGGACCCGCGTGCGCGGGCCGATTGTCGGCCGCGACGGCGTCGACTACACCGGAGCCATGGGTGCAGCGCGGAGTGAGGTGGTCGCGGGCGTCGTCGTCGCCGCGCTGGTGACCGGTTGCCTCGACACGAACCCGTGGTTCGAAGAGCCGACCGGTTCGGGCGGGGCCTCGAGCGGGATGCTGTCGCCGACGACGACCGGAAGCACGACGGCCGAGCCGCTGCCGACGAGCACGACGAGCTCCGAGTCGACGACGACGACGACGACGGAGTCGACGGGAGGAACGACGTCGGAGACGACGTGGATCGAGACGACCGACACCGGCACGTCGTGGCCGCTGTCGACCGGCACGACCGAGTGGTTCTCGACCGGGGACCCGTGGACGTGCGGCGACGGGGTGGTCGAGGGGCCCGAGCAGTGCGACGAGGGGGCCGACAACAGCGACACCGGCGCCTGCACGACGCTGTGTACGACGGCAGCGTGCGGCGACGGGTTCGTGCAGGCAGGCGTGGAGCAGTGCGACGACGCCAACTTCAATCCGGCCGACGGCTGCGTCGACTGCGTGGTCCCGCACACGTGCAAGGAGCTCCTCGAGCTCCATCCGCAGGCGAACGACGGCCAAGCCCAGATCGATCCCGACGGGCCGGAGCCGATGCCGCTCATCCCGGTGTACTGCGACATGACGACCGCCGGCGGCGGCTGGACGCTGATGGAGCGCAGCCCGTACAACGACCCGATCGGCCTCGCGCTGTTCAAGGACGCGCCCGAGAACTCGAACACCCCGCTGGCGACGCGGTACCGCATGTCGCGCGGGACGATGGGCGCGATCGCCATCAACTCGACGGCGATGCGGCTCGACTGCGGCGGCAGCGATTACTTGCTGACCGACGCGCAGTCGCTGTTCCTCGGCGACCTCGGCCCGCCGGGCTGCGCCAACTCGGCCCCGGTGCTCTACCAGGAGGCGGAGCTCAAGCAGTACAAGCTGACGAACGTGCAGCTGTGCACGGTGTTCGTCGGCCTGGGCGACGGCCAGTGCCCGGGCGCGTGGAGCATCGACGAGGAGAACCAGTACGATTGTCTGCTCGACGGCTATCCGTGGGCCGGCAACAACGAGGCGATCTCGCCGTCGTCGGTCGACGCGTTCGCCGTCGATCCGCAGAACGTCGACCCCGCTCACGACTGCCACCAGCCGGGCGCGGAGCGCCGGATCATGCTGCGCTGAATCGACAGTGAGGGGCCGCCCGACGGATGCCGTAAATCATGCCGGAATCGAACCGGCAACTTTCAGATTATCAGTCCGACGCGTTTACCATTTTCGCCAAAGATAGATGACGCCCGTCCACGTGGCGGCCCCTCGCGGCGAGGATGACCGCCTCCGGCCGCCAGCGTCAAGCCGCGCCGACGACGCGCGCGGGCGGTCCTGCGCGGGTTCCGGCCGAAGGTGCGATTTCGCCCGAGGGGCGAGAATTGCTGCGGCGGCAGGCTCGATTTACACCGAGGTGATGCGGGCGGGCCTGGTTCGTGCGGGAGTGGTGTACTGCGACATGCAGACGGCGGACGGCGGCTGGACGCTGGTCGAGCGCAGCCCGCGTCAGCAGCCGATCGGCCGGGCGCTGTTCGCCGACGTGGCGGTCAACCCGGAGACGCCCGAGAGCTCGCGCTTCCGCATCAAGCAGGCGGCGATCGAGCTGCTGGTGGCGCAGACGACGGAGATGCGGATCGACTGCGGCGGCGACGATTACCTCCTGACCGACTCGGCGGCGATCTTCACCGGCAAGGACGGACCGCCGCAGTGCTTCTCGGAGGCGGTGACGTACAAGGAGGCCCGGCTCAAGGGCTTCGCGTTGATGAACACCGCCCTGTGCACGGGGATCCTCGGCGAGCAAGACGGTGGCCCCGGCGCCTGGCACATCGACGAAGCCTCGCAGGAGGAGTGCTCCCTCCCGCCGTTCCCGTGGGACTTCATGGTGCCGGTCACCTCCCCCGGCGCGGACGCGTTCGCGGTCGACGCCGCGGTGCTCGACGACCTGCAAGACCCACCGCCGATTCACGATTGCCACCAAGGGACGGCGGTGCGGGTGGTGATGCTGCGGTGAGCCGCGGCGGGCCGGACGAGCGGATCGATGCATTGATGAGATGTCTCTGGGGATCGTTGCGCCAATGGTGGCAGCGAGGCCGCCCTACCATTTGCCCGCATCCACGGTATGGACCGGCCGCGGCGCCGTGAAAACCGAGGGCTATCGTAGGGGGAGCGGCGGTCGGGTCGCAAGGGACTCGACTCGTACGTGGCGCGAGATGGCGCGAAGGGGGCGGGCAGACGCGTGCGCCGGCGAAGCTCGGCGTATTTGGAGCAGGATGCGAGGGGCCCGCTGCGACGCGCGGCGGGCCGCGAAAGACCGCGACGTCGCGCGCGGGGCCGCTGGCCGCCGCGCTCGACCGAGCGTACCGTTCACGGCCGCGAGCGACGGCCGATTGACCTCGCAGACGCCGTTGCCGCCTTGACGCCGTCTTGCGGTGCATCTCGCGGCGGCGCCGCGACGGCGGGGTGCAGTCACCCGCCGGTCGTGTCCTCGTCCAATTGACAGGGGGCTCCCGGGTGCGGGCAGAGTTCGCGCGGAATCGTGTCTTCGACGCACTTCCAGGTGCCGTCGACGCAGGCCGGGTTCAGCACACCGTCGGCGCAAAAGCCCGGCGCATCGTCGACCACGATGCACGCGGCGCACTGAAGCGGCACCTCCGGACCAGGGTGATCACCGGCCTCACAGGGAGCGAGCGAAGTGGTCTCACCGGTGCTGCCGCTGCCAGTCGGACTCTCGGTGGTGGTGCCGGTCCCGGTCGTGCTCGTTCCGGCGCCGGTCGCGTCGGTCGTGCCCTGCCCGGTACCCGATTCGTCGGTCTCGGACGTGCCCGGCCCGCGCGACGGGCCCGCGCAGGCGACGAGGAGGCTCAGAATCAGTGGTAGCCGCAGGTTCTCCACCCATTCAATGTACCCCCTGCGGCGCCCAGCGGGCAGCTCGATGCAGCGACTGGCCGTCTGTGGGTCGCGCATGCCGGGCCGATGCCGTGGGCCCCGACGCCGCTCGAGGGAGGCGATCGAGGAGGTCGGCGGTTTCCGGGGGCCGCGGGGGGCTCTACGTCCACGGCGGCTTCGATGAGACTAGACCCGAGGACGGCCGACGCGGATCAAGCGTACGAGCGGCGGCGTCGCAGCGCGACGCGGCTCACGAGGCTGTGCGTCGGCCTCGTCTTCGTGCATCTGCTGTTGTGGTGTCGCTGGTTCGGGCGGTCGGCGAAATCGCCGTCGCATTGATGGCCGCGCCAGCGCTCACCCAGTTCGTCGGCGGCGCCGCCACTGCAGTTGCGGGCGTGCAGCTCTGGCGCGCCGACGGATTCCGGGTGGCGTGACGGCCTCTCGCGGGCTGACCCGTCGAGGCCCCACGCCGAGCTGCCGGTTCAGCCGCGACAACACCACCGCCCTTCAGGGGCGGGGCCGCTGGTTCATGGTCGCGGCCACGAAAGAGCGCGGTCTGCAGCAGGTCGCTCGAGCTACGCGATGGAAGCCTCACCGAAGGTAGGGTCCACATCTCTTGCACGAGCATGACCATGAATGAAGGCAAGGATGGCTTCGGGGAGCGTCAGGGGAGAGCGTGCTGAACCTGATCGAAAAGCGTGTCTTCTCCAATCAAGAGTGCGAAGTGAGGGGCTGCCCGACGGGCACCTGTTACATGCGAGGATCGAACTCGCTACCTTCAGTGTGACAGACTGACGTGATGACCAATTTCACTAATGTTGGTGTTGCCGCCCACGTGGCAGCCCCTCGCCGGCGAGGATCGCCGGAGCGAGGGGCTCGCGTCAAGCCGCGGCTCACTCGGCCTTGCCGGGCTTGCCGTCCTTGCCGGCGGACTCGCGCGCGCGCATGCCGTCGGTGGTGCGCGAGATCGGGGTGCCGCGCACCAGCTGCGACAGCAGCTCGGCCGGGCTCTTGCCGCCGAGCAGCGCGACCAGGTTCATGTTGCTGGCGGCGGCCTTGAGGACCTCGCTGTCGGCGGCGGCTTGCAGGGCGCCGACCAACTCGTGCTGCAGCGCGCCGAGGCGGACGGCGTCGGCCTGGGCGAGCGCGGCCGCGCGGGCCTGCTCGACCTCGGCGAGGGCCCGCGCGTGCTCCTCGGCGGCGCGATCGACGAGGGCGCGCGCCTTGGCCTCGGACTCGGCGGCCAGCACCCGCGCGGCGGCGGCGAGCTCGCCCTGCTCGCGCTCGCGGTCGCGGGCGGCCTCGAAGGCGAGGCGCTCGAGCTGTTGCTTGTAGCGCAGGGCGTCGGCGTCGCGGCCGGCGACGAGCTGCTGCTTGAGGAGGACGACGGCGTGCTCGTCCTGGGCCTCGAGCTTGTTGGTCTCGGCCATGCGCTGGCTGGCGCCGCGCTGCAGGGCGTGCTCGTCGGCGTCGAGGGCGTCGCGCAGGCGGGTGGACTCCAGGCGCCGGCGGGACTGTTGATCTTGCAGTTGCAGGGACACGGCCTCGCGCTGGACGTTGGCGAACAGCTCGGCGAGGGCAGGGTCGGCGACCTGGAAGCCGAGCACGTCGACGCCGCTCAGGACCATGCCGTTGTCGGGGAAGCGGAGCAGGCCGTCGTCGTCGCCGAGCAGGGTCTTGCGCACGACCGCCGGGAACTCGAGCAAGAGCTGCGTGGCCGACAGCAGCCGCGCCGCCTCGCGCACGCGAGCGCGCACGGTGTCGGCGAGCAGCTTGACCGGATCTTCGACGTGGAACCACCGCTCGGGCTCGCCCTCGAAGTGGCCGGCGAGGCCGAGCTTGACCTTGAAGCGGACGAAGTCGGCCGACTCGATCTCGAAGTTGTCGGCGACTCGCCCGCCCTGCACGCGCAGGAAGCAGGTGGTGACGGTCGTGTGGCCGTCCTTGGTCTTGCCCTTCGACAGCTTGAGCGCGGTGAGCTGCTCCTCGTACTCGAGCAGCTCGGTGCGCGGACCGACGACGACGCGCCGGCCGTGCCGCGAGGTGATCAGCACGGCCTCGTTGTTGGGCACGATGACGGACAGCGCCCACGGGGTGACGACCTCGGCGGTGGTCAGCTTGTGCGGCTCGGCGTGGCCGATCCACAGGTTCCACTTGTCGTGCGGGATCCGCCGCTGCACGTGCTCCTCGCCGCGCGGGTCGACGAGGTACGAGGTCTCGCCGCGCACCATCTTGACCATGCCGGTCCGCTGGTCGCGGACGTAGACGCCCGACTTCTGATCGATGCCGATGGCGTTGATGACGACGGCGTCGTGGTCGTTGCCGACGTGCGGCTCGCGGGTGACCGGGTTCAGCACCTCGGCCTCGATGAACGGGAAGAACACGCTCGGCAGGCCGCGCACCAGCAGCTCGGCGCCGGCCTCGTAGTGGTCGCGGTCGAGCGGGGTGCCGGGCGGGAGCCGCTTGCTCAGCTCGTCGTGCGCGATCGGGGTGATGATGCGGAGGTAGAGCGCCTGGTGCTCGCCGAGCTCGTAGGCGTCGTAGACCCGCCGCCGCGAGCCGCGCTGCAGGAAGGTGTCGTGCGGGCCGGGGAACACGCGCGCGGGGCCACGGACGATCCGCGGGTTGCCGTCGGCGTCGAACAGGAAGCAGAAGTTCTTGGGCCCGAGGACCACGGCCCGCCGCGCGTACGGGTCGGCCGCGACGCCGCGCCCGCCGTCGGCGGTGCGCTGCCGCTTCTGCGCGGCGCGGTCGTTCCACGCCTCGTCGAGGGTCGCGAGGATCACGCCGCGCTCGCCGCTGGTGTAGTCCTGGCGGTGGCGGATCTCGTTCTTCACCACGCTGAACTGCTTGGCCGACATGCCCTCGCCGACCTGCGCCAGCAGCTTGGCCAGCTCCTCCTGGGCGGCCACGGGCAGGGTCGCCACGCCGTCGTCCTCGCGGCCGCGGGCCTCGGTCTCCTCGAGCGCGGGCACGACCTCGATGCCGGTCGGCGGGATGAAGAACTGCGTGTGGCGGCCCTGGATGACGATCCGCTGGCCGATCCGCAGCTGCGAGGGGTGGGCCTTGGTGGCCGGCTCGGGCTGGGCGCGGCGGGCGGTGTCGTCGTCGGCGCCGTCGATGACGACGCTCGAGAGGCCGGCCGACTCGATCACGAGGCGGAAGTACGGCGCGGTCTCGTCGAGCGGACCGACGACCTCGACCAGGAGATATTGATTGGCGTTGAGCTTGTGCGCCGGGCGGACCTCGGCCGATTGACCGGGCCACAGGGCGAAGGCGCACGGGCCGGGGATGATCTTCTTGGTCCCGAGCCGCAGCTCCTTCTCCTTGTTGCCGCCGGGCACGTAGGAGCCGTTGGGGCCCTCGGGGTGGTCGGCGAAGACGGGGTTTTCGAGCAGGACGTACTCGCCGTCCCGGGCGATGATGAAGGGGCGCGCCTCCATCGGCGCCGGCTCGTAGCCGCCGCGCCCGTTCGACCGCACGATCCGGTCGTTGGCGCTGGGCGTGAACTCGGTCGGTCCGATGTGGGTGAGGATCTCGCCCGACGTCTCGTTGAGCGACCACAAAAAGGAGCGACGTGGGACTGGGATCTTCTGCCGATTCTCGATGGCCATCTTCGATCTCGCTGAGGGCCGGCAGGATAGTCCGCGGCCCCGGCGATCGGAAGCGTCGCCGCATGGCCGCCCGCGCGCGGACACGGGGGCGCGCGGCCGCGCGGGCCAGTTTCACGCCGAGGTCAGGTCGCCGTCAGGCCGCCTGGACGCCGATGTTCGGGCAGATGGGCTGCATCGCGCGGTCGCCGGAGCTCGACAGCTCGTATCCGCGGGTTGTCGCGGGGGACATGTCCCTCGCTGACCTGACTCCCTCCTCGACTCTCGACACCATCGCTGTTGCGTTCCTCACCGCACAGGCTCAACGCTTCAAAGGCAAGCAGATTCGGCCGCGTACGCTCAAGAACCGGAAGCACGAGCTGACGCATCTCGGCGTGCTCGGGGCCGTCCGGCTCAAGGATCTCACCGCCTCGAAGGCCGAGGACTGGGCCTGCGAGCTCGCCAATTGCGTCATGCAGGACGGATGCGCTTCGCCCTTCCACGGCGCGGGCGAGCAGGCGGTGCGGTCATCGGAATATCCTGAGCATGTCGAAGCCGAGCATCAGCCGCAGCTCCTGGCGGTCACCGTCCGGGAAGAAGAGGTATTGGTGAGCGACCTCGACGACGACGCCGATGCGGGTGATGTCGATCAGGAGGGAGGTGCGCACGCCGAGGGCGCGCCGACGCTCGACGTCGCCGAAGAGGAAGGCGGGGACGAGGGCCAGCGCGCTTTTCTGACCTACGTAGCCGAGGCCGAAGCCGGCGACCAGAAGGTGCTCGCGGGTGACCCGGCCGACTCCGAGGCTGTAGCCGAGCGTGGGGAAGAACGCCGTCTGCACGTTCCCGCGGTGCGTGCCGACGCGGGCGAACAGCAGGGCGTCGAGCGCGAAGTGGGCGCGGTCGCTCCGGTCGCCGACGAGGCCGATGCCGGGGCCGACGGCGATCCGGAAACCGGGGATGAAATACGGCGCGGGGTAGCTGTCGTAGGACTCGCGCGGCGGCTTCGGCCCCGGCAGCGGGATCGACCAGGACTGGCCGCATTCGGGCAGAAATTGCTTCGGCACGAAGCGCTCGGGCCAGGTTTGTGTCTGGAGGGGGAGCTCCGACGACGGCGCGACCGGAGGAGGCTTGGCCGATGCCGGCGCGCCGGATAGTGCGACGGCGAGGGGAAGAGCCGCGAGCACCTCGGCGCGGACCGGGCGGGCAGACGCAGGTGTCGAGCCGGCGAGCGAGTGAAATACCCTTCGGGGCATATCTCAGACAAGCGGGGGCGGGGATCGGACGGCGTCGAACGAAAGACATTCACGACGCACCTCGCGGCCCGAGGAGCTATGGACGCCGGCGAGCGAGCGCCACCTTGCCCATGGTAGCCCTGGCGCGGTGCTCAGTTCCGGTGTCGACGGCGCTTGGACCACCACGCCGCTCGAACAGCCCGGGCGTGTGCTTCAAGGCGGCCCTCGACCGTAGCCTCCGACGCGTTGGGACCCGTCAGTCCGCATCACGAACAGGAAGCGGTGTCCGTGGGAATGTCCTCAGACGTCTTGAATCCGGGGTCGTTCGGGGCGAGGCTCAGGCGTTGCTCGAAGGCGCGAGCGTCCGGAAGTGGCTTCGCGCACGATCGGGTCCGTAGTGACGGGGCTTGCGGTAGCATCACCACCGATGCATCGTCTCGTCCTTCTCGGCCTCTCTGCTGCGGGCTGCTCCGGCGGCGCGAACGAAGCGAGCGTCGCTGCGCAACAAACCGAGCCGGCGATCGACGCGCCGGTGGTGTGCTGGGGCAGCATCGTCGGCGAGGCGCCGCCCGCAGCCCACCCGATCGCCGCGGGCACGTTGCTCGGCACCGGGCAGCAGGTCTGCGCGCTGGGGCCCGAGGGCCTGGCGTGCTTCGGCAACGGCGCGCCGGGGCAGGAGATAGCGAGCGATACGCCGGCGCCCTTCGCCCCCGCGCCGCACGCCCGGGCCCTCGCGCTCGGCTCGAGCCACGGCTGCGCGCTGGAGAAAGACGGCTCGGTCACCTGCTGGGGGGGAGATCTCGTGGGGCAGCTCGGGCGCGGGAACGAAGCGCCCGCCGGGGCCATCGGCGCGATCGACCTCCGCACCGGCGAGGTCGTGCTGCCCGAGGGCGCCTCAAGGGGCAGCGATCGCACAGCGCAGGTGGTCGACCTCGCCGACGTCGTCCAGCTCGCCGCTGGCTCCTCGCACACCTGCGCGCGGACCTCGACGGGCGCGGTCCGATGCTGGGGCGCGGGGCGTCAAGGTCAGCTCGGGAACGGCGGCAAGGACTTCAGCACGCGGCCGGTCGATGTCACCGGTCTCACCGATGCCGTCGACCTCGCGGCCTCGAACGCGTGGACGTGCGCGGTGCGGCGCGACGCGACCGTGTGGTGCTGGGGCAGCGCCGACCAGTACCCCACGGGCGAGGCGGTGCCCGACGAGCTGGTTCCAGTGGCGATCGCCGGGTTCCGCGACATCGTCGCGCTGTCGATGCGCCAGGTCGGCGACTCGACCAGCGAGCAGACCACCTGCGCCCTCGATCGCGGCGGCGCGGTCTGGTGCGCCGACTCGCGCCGGCCGCCACGGCGCATCGACGGCATCGCCGACGCGATCGCCATCGCCTCGGGGGTGCACCACACCTGCGCGCTGACTGCCGGCGGTGAGGTGCTGTGCTTCGGCAGCAACGACCGTCGCCAACTCGGCGTCGAACAGCCCGAACAGCCGGTCGTCCGCGTACCCGGCGTCGCCGGCGCGAAGCAGATCGCCGCTGGGCGCTTTTTCACCTGCGCGCTGCGAACGAGCCCGACGCCGCCGAACCCTTGAGGATGTCCTTCGGGACAGGACGAAGGCGCCGCAGGTCGCCCGGGAGCTCCGCCGCCAACGCCGCGAACTTGCCGACATCAAACCCACCATCATCCCGATGAGACCTGCCCACCCGCAAGTCTATAGGCGCCCCTCCCTCGGTTGTATTCACGCTGAGCCCATACACTGGCGCCGACGTGAGCGTCGCCCTCCAAAGTTCTCCTGCACGACCAATCTCTCGTAGTGGTCCAGGAACGGCTGCGCTTCCCGCATCAGCCGCCCGTGTTCATGGTCCTTCCCCGTCTGTTGCAGCTCTCGCGCGTCGGTGGGTTGGACCAAACACGGACGCCCCTTGCGGGGGCGTCGGGCCAGGGGTGTTGGCGCACCCTCGACGGAGCGGCGTTCGAGCGGCGTCTGGTGCTTGGAACGACCAAGATTCGTATCACCCGACTCTTGCCGGCTGAAAACCGGGCCCATGTTCGGCCAGAACACAAAAACGACCCTCGGCGGGGTTGGAAAGAGCGTCTAAGCATGGTCAAGCATCATCAGCGGGCGACCCCGATCTTGGGGCAGATGTCCTGCATGACGCAGTTCGGGCAGTCGGGCTTCTTGGCGGTGCACACGTAGCGGCCGAGGAGGATCATGGCGGGGCCGAAGAAGGTCCAGTCGTCCTGCGGGACGAGGCGCATCAGATCGCGCTCGATGTCCTGCGGGCCCGAGTGCTCGGACAGGCCCATGCGCCCGGCCAGGCGGATGACGTGGGTGTCGACGATGACGCCCGAAGGTATGTTGAAACATGTCGCAAGGACCACGTTGGCGGTCTTGCGGGCGACGCCGGGCAGGCGCACCAGGGCCTCGATCGACTGCGGGACCTCGCCGCCGTACTCGTCGACGAGCATGCGGCAGGCGCTCTTGATCGCCTTGGCCTTCTGGCGGAAGGTGCCGGTCGGGCGCACGGCCTCCTCGAGCTCGGCGAGGTCGGCGTCGGCGAACGCCTGGGCGTCGGGGTAGCGCGGGAACAGGGTCTTCGTGACGGCGTTGACCCGCTCGTCGGTGCACTGGGCGGCCAGGATGGTGGCGACGAGCATGTGCACCGGGGTGTCCCAGTCGAGCTCGTAGCGAGCGTCGGGGTAGCTCTGGCGCAGGCGGTCGAGGAGCACGTCGATGTCGGGTCGCTGCATGGCGGCGGCATTATGCCCCGGATGGCGAGCGGTCGGCGCGTTCCGCGGCCGTCCGTCCGCCGGCTGGTCCGGATCGGATCACGCGGTTTTCCCCCGCGGGCCGCAGTCCGCTAGACTCCCGCGCGGATGGCCGACACCGCACCGCCCCAGGGCCTGCAGCGCTACCAGATCATGGAGCCCCTCGGCGCGGGGGCGCAGGGGCGCACGTTCCGCGCGATCGACCGCCAGACGGGCGCGGCTGTGGCGGTCAAGGTGCTGCACCTGCGCTCGCTCGGCGGCGACTGGAAGCCGTTCGACCTGTTCGAGCGCGAGTGCCAGGCGCTCGAATCGCTGTCGCACCCGGGCATCCCGCGCTACGTCGATCGCTACACCAGCGAGACCACCGGCGACTTCTTCCTGGTGATGGAGCTGGTCGAAGGGACACCTCTGTCGCAGCGCCTCGGGCGACCCGGCGACCCGGCCGAACTGCTGCGCTGGCTGACGGCGGCGCTCGACATCCTCGAGTACCTGCACGGCCGCCAGCCGCCGGTGATCCACCGCGACATCAAGCCGTCGAACCTGATCCTGCGGCCCGACGCGCGACTGTGCCTGATCGACTTCGGCGGGGTGCGCCTGGCGGTGCGGCCCGACGGCGGCTCGACGATGATCGGCACGTTCGGCTACATGGCGCCGGAGCAGCTCCACGGCGAGGCGACCCCGGCGACCGACATCTACGCGCTCGGGGCGACCATCGCGGCCCTGGCCGCGGGCCTGCCCGCCGACCAGCTGCCGCGCAGGGGGCTGCAGATCGACCTCGAGCGCTGCCTGGGGCCGAGCCGTTTGCGAGATGTCCTTTCGGCCATGTTGGAGCCGGACCCGACGCGCCGCCTCGGCTCGGCGGCGGCCGTGCGCGCGGCCCTCGGGACGTCGGCCCGCCCGCCGCGGCGGCCGAGCGAACCGCGGCGCGCGTCGCCGCCGGCGTCGGCGTCGTCGCAGGCGCTCGAGCACGCGCCGGCGCCCGACTACCCGGCGCTGCGCAGCCTGCCGAAGTTCCTGCGGGTGTTCGTGTGGGTGTGGGCGTGGATGGCGACCGGGCTGTTCTTCCTGATCGAGTTCGTGTTCGTGCCGACGGTGTTCGCGCTGCAGGCGTCCGGCCGCCGCTACAAGAAGAAAGCCCACCGCCTCAAGCGGCTGCGCGCCCGCGAGGCCGACGCCCTCAGCTCGGTGCAGCGGATCCGCCGACGCCTGCAGGCGATCGCCACCAACAGCGACCCGCGCGACCGACCCGCGCTGCCCGAGGGCCGCGAGCGCCGCTGAGGCGGCGCCGCGGCGGGGCCAAGACGTAAAACGGACATGGCCCGAAGGCCATGTCCGTGCACCGTCCATCTCGACCAGGAAGACCCGTCCGTGGGTGCATGGTGTGAGGGACATGTCCGGAGAGACATGCCCTCACGACGAGCTCACTTGGGCGCCGGCGGCGGCGGGTTGGTGGTCGGCGGGGTGGCGCCGGCGGCCGGCGGGGTGGCCTCGGCCGGCGGCGTGGTCGCGTCGGTCGGGTTGGCCGGGGTGTCGCCGGCGGGCTCGGCCGGCGGCGGGTTCTCGAGCGCCGGATCGACGGGAGCCGGCTCGGCCGGCTCGGCCGGAGCGGTGGAGGCGGGCTCAGGGTTGGCGGTGTCGGTCTGCTGCTTGTTGCAGCCGCTCATCAGCGAGGTGCCCGAGACGGCCATGATCAGCGTCGTGATCGCAGCGACGATGTTGTGCTTCGAAATGCGCATGTTGTCCTTTCGGGGAGGTTGCAATCAGGTAACCCGGCCTCGCGCTCGTGGTAAAGCAAAATCATCATCAATGTCGCAATTGGGGGCCGCGGGCATCAATTGCGAGCGGGCTGAGCAGGAATCGGACGCGCGTAAATTTCGTATTACTGCGATTCTTGCCGAAAGCGCAGCGGGCGCCATGACATTCAGTTCATGGAAATCGCAGTACGGGGATCGCCGCGAGACGCGAATTGGCGAATGGAGGAAGACCCGCCCGGGGTAATCCCCATGTTCACGGCGGACGAGCGAACTCAGCAGTAACGGGTCCGGTCCGGCGTCCCGCGCCTGGCAGGCGGCCGCGAGAACGGCTCTCGACGCGGGCGTCGAGGACCCCCTCGACCGCCGGGGAAGCGGGCTACGACCCCTCGTGGGCGAGCCCGCAGGCGCGCTTGCGCCGGTTCGAACCGCCTGGGCGCTCAGGCGCGGGGGGCGACCTGCGCCTCACCGGCGGACCGAACGCGCCGCTCGCCGGCACGCTTCAGGAAGCTGGCCGGCGTGAGCCCGACGAGCTCCCGGAAGTCGGCAATGAGGTGTGCCTGATCGTAATAGCCCGCGTCGGCGGCGATGCGCGCCCAGTCCTTCGAGGTCGCCGACATTCGCACGGCGCGCCGCAGACGAACCGTCCGCGCGAAGTCCTTCGGGCCGATGCCGACGCTCTCGGTGAAGGCGCGGCGGAGATGCCGGGCCGTGACGCCGAGCCGCTCCGCCACGCCTTCCACGCGAGCCTCGCCTGCTTCGAACAGGTGAACCGCGCGGCGCGCGAGCCGTGCCGAGGACGGTTCGACGGTGTGGTGCGCCCGAACAGCGATCGCGCGGGAGACCCGGTCGACCACCTCCGGCAGGCTCCGCGTCGTGAGGAGGTCGAGGCAGAGCTCGCTGCCCGGACGGCCCCAGATGTCTTCCAGGCGGACGATCCGATCGGCCAGCGCGTGCGCTGCCACGCCGAAGAGCGGCGTCGACCAGCCGGGCTTGAACTGAAGGACGATCGCCCGCGCGATGCCGGTGGTGTCCTTGAACAGCGCGCGCATTCGCGGGCCCACGAGGCACACGTCGCCTCTCTGGCCCTCCTCGAGGACGCGGAAGACGAGCGTCGTTCTGCCGTCGGGCAGCCGTTCGTAACGAGCGCGTCCGGCGAGCGGCACGAGCACGTGAACGTCCTCGACGAAGCGGGAGAGCGAAAACGTCGCGGCGGCGGCGTCCAGCGTGGGCAGCACCCACGTACTGTCGCGCGCCCACGAGGGTCGTGCAAGCCGGCGCGGGGCGACCGAGCCAAAATGTCCGGTCCTTCCAATCGAAGGGGCGGTGGCGGGCGCTAGCAAGGCGGTCGACGGGACGTCGAGCCCGCGAACAAGGAATTGACACGATGAGCCCCTCCACTCCCGCAGCGCGCTCCCCCGGTCCCACGCAGGTCCTCTCGATCAGCCCCATCGTGCTGCCGGCGCCCGGCCGCGCCGTGGATCTCCAGGTCCGCGTCTCGGCGCCCGTGACCGGAGGCGAGCTGCCCGTCCTCCTGCTCTCGCACGGCCACGGCCCCTCGAACCACCTCTCGTCGCTGAACGGCTACGCCCCCCTCGCCAACTACTTCGCGGCCCACGGCTTCGTCGTGATCCAGCCGACCCACCTCGACTCGAAGACGCTGCCCTTCCGCAGCTCCGATCACCCCGATGCGCCGCTCTTCTGGCGAGCGCGGGCCGAGGACATGAAGCGCATCCTCGACCGCTTCGACGCGATCGAGCGGGCCGTACCCGCGATCGCCGGGCGCGTGGATCGAAGCAAGGTCGCCGTCCTCGGGCACTCGATGGGCGGGCACACCGCGAGCGTGCTGCTCGGCGCGCGACACAAGGATCCGCGCGACGGTACCGACGTGAGCCTCGCGGAGCCTCGCATCCGGGCGGGGGTGCTGCTCGCCGCGCCCGGCAGAGGCGACGCCCTCAGCGCGTACGCAGCCGAGCACTACTCTTTCTTCTCGACCATCGACTTCTCGACGATGACGACGCCGGCGCTCGTCGTCGCCGGCGACAAGGATGGGTCTCCCCACCTGACGACCGCAGGCGCCGCCTGGCACGCCGACCCCTACTTCCTGTCCCCTGGCCCCAAGTCCCTGGTCACCCTGTTCGATGCCGGGCACGGCCTCGGCGGGGTCTCCGGCTACGACGTCGCCGAGACCACCGACGAGAACCCCGAACGCGTCGCCGCCGTCCAGCTCCTCGCGGCGGCCTACCTCCGCACCCGGCTTTATCCCGGAGACCCCGCGTGGCAGGAAGCACAACATGCGCTGACCGGCGCCGCCGTCCCGCTCGGACGGGTCGAGTCCAAATAGACGAAGCGCGAGCCCGCGGTCACGAGAGGCGCGCGTCCAATGATTCCGGTGCTGTCATGGGCCTCCACGTTCCCAACATCAGTTCCGAACCCCCATTCGTCGAAGGCGAGGGTCTCCTCGCGCGCCGAGGCTGGCGCGCGGCCATTTCAGCCGCGCAGGACCCGGGCGAGCAGGCCGAGGCCCATGTTGGCGGTGTTGCAGGCGATCATCACCACGCCGACCCACCAGAACCGGCGCCGCACGGCCGGAAGCTCGTCCTCGCGGGCGAACACGCGGCGCGGCCACAGGGTGAAGGTGACGTGGAGGAACAGCGCCAGCGAGACGAGCAGGAGGACGACCTTGGCGGCGACGAGCCAGGTCCACGGGGCGGCGGCGTCGCGGTGCGCGACGGCGAGGGCGACGCCGCTGGCGACGATCGCGGCGATGCCGGCGAGGACCTTGTAGCGCGCGCCGTGGACGACGCTGAAGATGAAGTCCTCGAACTCGCTGGCGCGGGTGAAGAACCGCTCGGCCCGCGGGTGGAGGATGAACACGCTGAACACCATGGCGCCGATCCACACGCCCCCGCCGAGGACGTGGACCGCGATCGGCGATACTCCCGCGAAGGCCGTGCTCATCGCCAGGGCCGAGCCTATCACGCGCGCCGCGGCGAGCCGCGGTCGCTCGCGCGGACGGGGGGCCTGCACGTGCGGTGGTTTCTCGTGCGCGTGGGCGAGCGGAGCGCGAACGGAGGCGCCGCAGCATCGGGCTGCGCCGCGCTGCGGCGGGACGAGTCGAGCTCGCCGGCGGCGCGGCGCATGGCGGCGCCGTGCCAGCCCGTGCGGCCCGCGGAACGAGTCGCGTCGCTCGGCGCGACGAGCGGGCGTCCGTGGGCCCGGCGAGCGGCGAAGATGAGCGCGCCTTCATGAAGCGCGTGTCAGTCGGGCGCGGGAACCGAGTACGATCCGCGCCCGGAGCACGATCGCATGAATCTCTTCGACATCTCGATCCCCCACATGAGCCGCACCGTGGGCCAGGTCCCCGTGTGGCTCGACAAGGCCCAGGCGCACGCGGACCAGCGGAAGTTCGACGTCAACGTGCTGCTCACGGCCCGGCTGGCGCCCGACCAGTGGCACTTCACGCGGCAGATCCAGGCGGTGGTGTTCGGGCCGTTGCGGCTGGCCAACGTGCTGCGCGGGCAGGCGCCGCCGGACCTGCTCGAGCTCGAGCCGACGGTCGCGGCGGTGCGCGCCTGCGTGGCGGAGACCCGCGAGAAGCTCGACCGTCTGCGCAGCGAGGACTTCGCGGGCGCGGAGGCGCGGGTGATCCCGCTGCCGTTCCTGCCGGGCAAGGGCCTGCAGGCGCCGGACTTCGTGCAGCAGTTCGCGCTGCCGAACTTCTACTTCCACGCCGTGACCGCGTACTCGATCCTGCGGCACAACGGCGTCGACGTCGGCAAGTCGGACTTCCTCGCGCCGCTGGCGATCCGCGACCTCTGAGGCGGGCTGTGACGCGGCGCAAGGGTCGCCGCGCGCGGGCGGCGGAGGCGGCCGGGGCGGGCGGGCGCGTGATAGAGTCCGCGCGCGCATGAGCTTCGATCCGGACGTGTTCGACTACGTGATCCTCGGCGGAGGTTCGGCCGGTTGTGTGCTGGCCGGGCGGTTGTCCGAGGATCCTTCGCTGCGGGTCCTCTTGCTCGAGACGGGCGACCGGGCCGAGCGGCACCCCGAGTCGCTGCGGGCCGACGGTTACAAGGACGCGTTCGTCAACGACGACCTGCTGCACCACCGCTTCAGCGTGCCGCAGCGGCACTGCGGGCGCCGCCCGCTGTTCCTCGGCTCGGGCCGCGGCATGGGCGGCAGCGGGTCGATCAACGCGATGGTGTACCTGCGCGGATCGGAGGCCGACTTCCGCGCGTGGGACGTGCCGGGCTGGGGCTGGTCGGACGTCGTGCCGGCCTACGAGCAGCTCGAGCGGGTGCTCGACGTGCGCTCGCGCGAGCCGACCGAGTTCACCGAGGCGTGCATCGCCGGCGCCGAGGAGGTCGGGTTCCACCGCGAGCGCGACCTCGACCGCGGCGAGCTGCTCGGCGCGCTCGGCTACGAGCGGATGAACTACCGCGGCGAGCAGCGGCGCAGCGCCTACGTCGCGTTCGTCCAGCCGCACCTCGACCGCATCAACCTGGTCGTACGGACAGGTGCGCACGCGCACCGGCTGGTGCTCGACGACCGCCGGCGGGTGGTCGCGGTCGAGTACGAGGAGGGGGGGACGCGGCGCACGGCGCAGGTCCGGCGCGAGGCGGTGCTGTGCGCCGGGGCGCTCGAGTCGCCGAAGCTGCTCATGCTGTCGGGGGTCGGGCCGCGCGACGTGCTGCGCGCGCACGGGATCGAGCCGGCGTTCGACCTGCCGGGCGTCGGCGAGAACCTGCACGACCACCCGAACGTGCAGCTGTTCTACTTCGGCAAGCGCGCGGTCGACTGCAACTACCCGCAGCTCTACGGGTTCCACCGCGCGCTGCCCGAGAGCGACCTGCCGGCCGACCAGGCCGACACCTGCTACGTCTTCTACCCGGCGCGCTCGTCGTTCCGCGAGGCGACGATGCGGATGGTGCCGGCGCTGACGGTGCCGCCGGCGCTGTACCGGCGGACGCGGCTGCCGCGGCTGGTCAAGGCCGGCGTCGGCATGGCCTTTCGGCCAGGTTTCGTCAAGCGCGCGGTCGAGCGGGTCTACGGGGTGGTGGTGATCCTCGGCAAGCCGAAGAGCCGCGGCACGGTGCGGCTGGCGTCGGCCGACCCGCGCGAGCAGGCGGCCATCGACCCGGCCTACTTCGCCGACCCCGAGGACATGCGGGCGATGATCGCCGGCGTCCGTCTGGCCCGCCGGATCGCCGCGGCCGAGGGCCTGCGCCCGTGGGGCGGGCCGGAGGTGCTGCCGGGCGCGTTCGTCCGCTCCGACGCGGCGCTCGCGGCGTTCGTGCGGCGGATGGCGATGACGACCTACCACTACGCCGGGACATGTCGCATGGGACAGGTCCCGGGCAGCGTGGTCGACCCGCAGCTGCGCGTGCGCGGGGTCGAGAACCTGCGCGTCGCCGACGCCTCGATCATCCCCGAGGTGCCGGTGTCGGCGCTCAACGCCCCGAGCATGATGATCGGCTGGCGCGCGGCGGACCTGTTGCGCGCGGCCGCGGCCGGCTGAGGGGCGCGCGCCGATGACCGCCTCGACGAGCACCGACGCGCCCTGGTCGTGGGACGCGTATCTGGCGCGCTGGGACCTCGTGGCCGACGGCGCGGAGATCGTGACGGGCCTGGCGCGGCTGCTGCCGGTCAAGCGGGGCGGCGAGCCGGCGATGCTGAAGGTCGCGACCGAACCCGACGAGCGCCACGGCCACGTCCTGCTGCGCTGGTGGGACGGCGAGGGCGCGGCGCGGCTGTACGCGGCCGAGGGCGCGGCGCTGCTGCTCGAGCGGGCGACAGGCACGCGCTCGCTCGCCGAGCTCGCGCGCACCGGCGGCGACGAGGAGGCGACCCTCGTCCTGTGCGACGTCCTCGCGGCGCTCCACCGGCCGCGGGCCACGCCGATCCCCGCCGGCCTGGTCGACCTGCCGGCGTGGTTCTCCGCCCTCGAGCCCGGCGCGCGCCGTCACGGCGGTCTGCTGCGCGAGGCGCTGGCGACGGCGTCGCGGCTGCTCGCCGACCCGCGCGACGTGCGGCCGCTCCACGGCGACCTGCACCACGACAACGTGCTCGACTTCGGCGCGCGCGGCTGGTTGGCGATCGACCCCAAGCACCTCCTCGGCGACCCGGCCTTCGACTACGCCAACATCTTCGCCAATCCAGACATGGCCGGCGGGCCGCCGGTGGCCGTCCACGAGCGGGTGTTCCACCGCCGGCTGGAGCTCGTCACGCAGCGCTCGGGCATCGCCCGCGAGCGCCTGCTGGACTGGATCCTCGCCTGGTCCGGGCTGTCGGCCGCGTGGATCCTCGACGACGGCGACGAGCCTGCCGTCGACCTGCGGATCGCCGAGCTCGCCGCGCGCGCGCGCGGGCGACCGTAGCACATCACAAGGACGAATCGCCAGACGCTGCGCGACGCCTGCGCGCCTTCGTATTGGCGAACCGAACTTCGTCGCAGCGCGATTCGTCGATGACGCGGTCGTGACGCATTCCATTCGGGGTGCGCGAATCATGCGCATGTCTTTGTGGACATGTGTTTGGGGCCATCCGGGTTGCGGGGGCCGCGGGTCCGCGGTATGTTGGCCGCCTGTCCGCGCTGGCGGTGGGGCCGCGCCCGAACGGAGCGAGCACGGAGCATCTGTGGAATCTTCGCGGCCCTCGGGGCCGCCCGCGGTTCTCCGGCGAACACGCGGCCCGCCGTGTGCGACCATGGGTCCCGCGCTGGCAGGCCGACGCCGACAGCCCGGGGCGGGCCGGCCCGCTCCACGCCAGCGCTGTCCGAAAGGCCAGGTGAATCGTGCAGGGACGTCCCAGCCTCAACCTCCAGGTCCGCGGCCTGTCGCCGTCGGCCACCGTGTCGATCAACGAGCGCAGCAACGAGCTGATGGCCGCCGGCCGCGAGGTGTTCAAGCTCGGCCTCGGGCAGTCGCCGTTCCCCGTGCCCGACAGCGTCGTCGAGGCGCTGCGGGCCCACGCCGCGCGCAAGGAGTACATGCCGGTGCGCGGGCTGCCGGCGCTGCGCGAGGCGGTCGCCGCCTATCATCAGCGCAGCGTCGGCGGCGAGCGCGAGTACAGCGGCGAGCACGTGCTGGTCGGCCCGGGCAGCAAGGAGCTGATGTTCATCACCCAGCTCGCGTTCTACGGCGACCTGGTGCTGCCGGCGCCGGCGTGGGTGTCGTACTCGCCGCAGGCGCGGATCATCGGCCGGCAAGTGGTGTGGCTGCCGACGCGCGCCGAGGACGGGTGGAAGCTGCGGCCGGCCGACATCGACGGGTTGTGCCGCCGCGACCGCGGGCGGCCGCGCGTGCTCATCCTCAACTACCCGGCCAACCCGACGGGGCAGACCTACGACGCCGACGAGCTGGCGGCGCTGGCCGAGGTCCTGCGCGCCCACGAGGTCCTGGTGGTGTCCGACGAGATCTACGGAGAGCTCCACCACGACGGCGACCACACGTCGATCGCCCGCTTCTACCCCGAGGGGACGATCATCAGCTCGGGCCTCAGCAAGTGGTGCGGGGCCGGCGGCTGGCGCCTCGGCACGTTCCTGTTCCCGCGCGAGCTCGAGTGGTTGCAGCGGGCGATGGTCGCGGTCGCCAGCGAGACGTACACGTCGACCAGCGCGCCGATCCAGTGCGCCGCCGTGACCGCGTTCGCGTTCGGGCGCGACATCGCGGCCTACGTCAGCCACGAGCAGGCGATCCTGAAGGCCCTGGGCGCGTGGTGCCACCGGCGATTGCTCGCCGGCGGGATCGCCTGCGCGGCGCCCCGCGGCGGGTTTTATCTGTTCCCCGAGTTCCACGGGTGCGCGGACCGGCTGCGCGAGCGCGGGATCGCCGGCGGCGAGGCGCTGTGCGAGCGCCTGCTCGAAGAGACAGGTGTGGCGATCCTCCCGGGCAGCGACTTCGGCCGGCCGTACGGCGATCTCAGCGCGCGGCTCGCCTACGTCGACTTCGACGGCGCCGCGGCGCTGGCCGCCCACACGGGCCCGCCGATCGACGAGGCGTGGCTGCGACGGTTCATGCCGCGGGTGCTGACGGCGATCGAGCGCATCGTCGCGTTCGTGGCCTGAGGCCGGCCGCCTAATCGGGGACGCGAGCAGACGCGACGCGGCGCCGGGCCCGCCCGCGGCGACGGGCTCGGCCGCCGCGGTGGCAGACTCGACAAGCGGAACGACGATTGTCGCGGGTCCAGGTGCGATGATTCTCCGGTCCGGTCGATTCATTGCAGCGGCAACGGATCGCGCTACGCTCCGGTCGGTCCTTGCGGAGGAGAAAACCATGGAGTTCATCTGGACATTGATCGTGGGCCTTGTCGCCGGCGTGCTCGCCAAGCTGGTCATGCCGGGTAAGGATGCCGGCGGTGTCATCGCCACCATGCTCCTCGGCATCGCCGGCTCGTTCGTCGCCGCCTTCCTCGGACGCGCGCTCGGCTGGTACTCGCACGTCAACGAGGGCCCGGGCATCATCGCCTCGATCCTCGGCGCGCTGGTGCTGCTCGGCATCTACCGCCTGGCCGTCAACCGCGGCATGCGCGCCTAGCTCCGCTTCGCCGCCGGCGGGTGGACGCCCGGCCCTCACCGGGTGAGTAGATCGTCGAGGGCCAGCATCCACTCGCCGGCGGGCGTCACCACCCACGCGCCCGCGGTCAGCCGCGCGCGCACGGCCGCCGCGGCCTCGACCGGCAGGCCGTCGACGATCGCCATCGGGGCGAGCCGATCGAACGGGACGTCGTCGGCCAGGCGACGACATCCCTCCGGCCACGCGGCCAGGGCGACCCGTCGACCTTGCCGGTCGAGGACCGGCTGCAGCCCCGGCACGTCGGCCGCGAGCAGCGCGTCGAGGGCGGTGTCGTCCCAGCCGGGCGCCGCCTCGACGACGACGCCGTGGCCGGACAGGCCGAAATCATCGGACATGACCCCAGGTTCCTGTCCCGAAGGCTCTGTGCTCATGGACAGGTCCCGAAGGTCAGCCACCCGCCGGCGCATGCGCGCGAGCAGGGCGGTCGCGTCGGGCCGGCGCGCAGGATCGGGGTCGAGCGCGTCCTCGACCGCGGCGCGGGCCTCGGGCGCGGCCCCGCCGAGGCTGCCGGCGACGAGGGCGACCAGCAGCGCGGCGACGCCGTAGATGTCGCTGGCAGCCGTGGGTGCCCCGCCGGCGCGGACCTCGGGGGCGGTGATCGTCAAGAGCTCCTCGAGCGCGCCGGTGCGGGTGGCGATGAGCCCGGCGATCGCGTCGGCCCCGAACGGGCCGAGCAGCGGGCGCCCGGCGGCGTCGCACACCAGTTGGGCCGGCAGCAGCGAGCCGTGGACCAGCCCGCGCGCGTGGGCGGCGGCGAGGCCCTCGAGCAGGAAGGCGACCAGGGCGCGGGCCCGCGGCAGCGGCATGCCCGGCGGACGGATCAGCGCCCGCAAATTGTTGCCGGCCTCGTGGGGCAGGATCAGGATGCCGGCGCGGGCGTCGAACTGGACGATGCCGCGGATCGCCGGGTGCTCGAGCGCGGCGGCGGCGAGGGCCCGGCGCTGGAACGCCTCGAGCGCGTCCTGGACCGCGGGGTCGCCGGCGCCGCCCTCCTGCAGCTCGGCGAGGAGGAGGTGGATCTCGACCTCGGCGAGGGTGACGCGGTCGATGCCCTCGTAGGCCGCGCCCGAGAAGCTGGCCGGGAGCGGGGCGCGGACGAGGAAGCGCGCCGGCACCGGGGGCCCCTCGGGGGCCTCGCCGCGGCCCTGGAGGACGATCTGGGCCGCGAGGTCGTGGCCGAGGGCCCCGAGTCCGCGGGCGAGCAGGCGGCTCAGCGCGGCCCGGTCGGCTCCGCCGGCGCGGATGGCCGCCTGGGCCCGCCGCACCGCGGCCTCGGCGTCGCCGAGCTCCCACGACAGCTCGGCGGCGAGCTGCAAGGTCGGGCCGTGGCGCTCGGGCAGCGGCTCGAGCAGCGCCAGGGCCTCGCGCACGCGCTCGGCCTCGGCCAGCACGCGCGCGGCCCCGAGGCGGTCGCCGGCGCGGACGAGGGCGCGGGCGCGGGCCTCGGGGTCGTGATCGCCGAGGGCGAAGATCCGGGCGGCGTCGGCGTGACGACCCTTGCGCTGCAGCAGCGCGGCGGCCTGCTGGCGGGTGTCGGCGTCGGCGGCGGTGAACACGGCGATGATGCGGTCGAGGACGTCGGGCCGGCCGAGCTCGATCGCGGCCCGCAGGGCGTCGAGCGGGCGGCCGGCGCGGGCGTAGTGCTCGCAGGCGCCGGCGAAGTCCCAGATCTGCTCGAGCACCCAGCCGGCCGCGGCGTGCCGGCCCGACAGCGCGAGCGCGTGGGCGAGGGCCTCGTGCCGCCCCTGGGCGAGCATGCGCCGCTCGTCGTCGGTCAGCGGCTCGGGCGGGGCCGGGGCGGCCGCCACCTCAGTGCTCCTCCGCGAACAGGTCGCGCGCGAGCTCGCGGTAGAACTCGAGGTGGTCGAACTTGAGGTCGGTGACGCCGAGGATCTGCCCGACCTCGTCGATGTGGTCGGCGATCATCTCGCCGCGGTAGTCGCCCCACTTGGCGCTCTCGACGGTGACGAGGCCGTCGTTGTCGCCGCGCGCGACCTGCAGCACGGCGTAGCCGAGGCCGATCAGCGGGTCGACCAGGTCCTGACAGTCGTTGCCGGGGATCAAGAAGCTCGCGGCGTCGCAGGTGCGGCCGGTGTAGCTGATGTACTGGACGCGTGGGTCGTCGGGGTTCGCGGGGTTGAACTCGTCCTGCATGTAGTGCTCGCTGAGCGAGTAGAACGAGGCCTCGGCGTCGGACTTCTGCTGGGCCGAGACGGCGCCGACGAAGTTGAGGAGGAAGCCGAGCGCGGCCTCGACCGAGCCGGGCGCGAGGCCGAGGGCGAGGTCGGTGATGTACGTGCCGCGGTGCGGGCTGGCGATCGTCACGACCACCGAGACGCGGTCGCCGTAGCCGTGGCTGGCGACCACCGCCCGCGAATCGATGCCGCCCTGGCTGTGGCCGAGGAGGTCGAGCTTGCGCGCGCGCTGGGCCACCAGGAACTCGTCGAGCTGCTCGGCGAGCTGGCCGGAGCGCACGGTGGTGCTGTTGTACGGGTCGAGGACGGCGACCTCGACCGGGTAGCCGAGCGACTCGAGCTCGGCGGTGACGCCGTAGAAGTAGGTGAGGGGGCCGATCGCCTCGAAGCCGGTCCAGCCGTGGACGAGCACGATCGGGAAGCGGGTGGTCTCGCGCTCGCAGCCGATCGAGCACACGAACTCGAGGTTGTAGTCGGCCGCGGCGTCGGGGCTGTCCGATCGGACATGGACCGCGAACTCGCCCGAGCGCGGGACGGCGAAGATCGCCTCGGCCGGGGCCTCGCCGCTGACCAGCGGGGGCGCCAGCGCGGCCTGCCACACCAGCGCGGTCGGCTCGTCCGGGTAGGCGACGGTGGCCCGCAGCGGGCCGGAGCCGTCGGTGCGGGTGAGGCGGATCTGCCACGAGCTCTCGTCGGGGAAGGCGACGTACCAGCGGTGCTCGCTGCAGGCCGGCAAGGTCTCGCCCTTCACGTCCTCGCCGACGCCGAGGTAGTCGCGCTCGACGAGCGCGAGTTGATTCGGGTCGCAGGCCGGCTCGCCGGTGCCGGTCCCGGTGGTCTCGCCGTGGCCTTGGGTGCCGCTGCCGGCGTCGTCGTCGTCCGGCGCGGTGGTGGTCGGTGGGGCCTCGGGCGGGTCGTCGCCGGTCGTGGTGAGGCCGGCGGCGGTGCCTGTCCCTTCGGTCATGCCGTCTCCGGCGCCGGGGCCCTGCGCGTCGCCGCAGGCGAGGGTCACGAGCGAGGCCGCGAGCGCGGCGGTGAGCGCGGGCGAGCGTGAGGCCGACACGCGTCGACTGTAGCAGCGAGGGCGCGCGCTCCGGGAGTGCCCGCGGCCGCAGTGTGCGCTGGCGCGTCCCGGGCGCCCGCCCTTGCGGGGGTTGCTGCGGGGCTTTGCCCGGCGCGGCGGCTGGGCTATAGCCGGGCCCATGACCGCGACGAGCCGCTCCAAGCTGTTCTCCAGCGCCGCGGAGGCGCTGTTCGACGTGCGCGACGGGGCCCAGGTGGCCGTGGGGGGGTTCGGCCTGTGCGGCAACCCGGAAGCCTGCATCCAGGCGCTGGCGGCCTCGGGGGCGAAGGACCTCGTGATCGTGTCGAACAACTGCGGCAACCAGGGCCAGGGGTTGGCGGTGCTGCTGCAACGACGGCGGGTGGCGCGGGTGATCTGCAGCTTCGTCGGCGGCAACCCGGATCTGGAGCAGCAGATGCTCGCCGGGCAGGTCCAGGTCGAGCTCAACCCGCAAGGCACCCTGGCCGAACGCCTGCGCGCCGGCGGGTCGGGCATCCCGGCGTTCTTCACGCCGACCGGGGCCGGCACCGTGGTGTCCGAGGGCAAGGAGGTCCGCGAGTTCGCGGGTCGCCCCTGCGTGCTCGAGACGGCGCTCCAGCCCGACTTCGCCATCGTCCGCGCGGCCGTCGGCGACCCGCTCGGCAACCTCCGCTTCTATCGCACGGCCCGCAACTTCAACCCCCTGGCGGCGATGGCCGCGCGCGTCACCGTCGCCGAGGTCGACCGCCTCGTCGACGTCGGCGAGCTCGACCCGGACGATGTCCACCTGCCGGGAATCTTCGTTCAGCGGGTGATCCACGTGCCCGAGCACAAGAACGTGATCGAGTACCGCACGACCCGCCCGCGCGCCGGCTGAGCCGGCGGCCACGGCGCTGGCCCCAGGCCCGCAGCAGGCCCCGCAGGGCGGTCCGGCGGGGCGTCCGCGCGCCTTCGCCGGTTTTTGTCAATTCGGCGGGATCGCGGCTAGCCTCACCGGGCCGGAAGGATAGGCGAGGCTCACATGACGGAGGACATGATCGAAGACATCGAGGTCGAGTCGACCATCCCGCGCGCCCTGGTGATCCTGGCCGAAGGGGCAGAGGAGGCGGAGGCGGTGATCGTGGTCGACATCCTCCGCCGCGGCGGGATCGACGTGGTGTTCGCGGGGCTCAACGGCGACGGCCCGGTCCTGTGCGGCCGGAAGATGAAGCTCCTGCCCGACATCGCGCTGTCGGCGGTGACCGGCCACTTCCAGGCGATCGTGCTGCCCGGCGGGGCCGAAGGCGCGCGCCGCCTCGCCAGCTCGGAGGCGGTCGGCGAGCGCCTCCGCCACGCGGTCACCGACGGCCTCGTCGTCGGGGCCATCTGCGCCGCCCCCCTGGCCCTGCAGGCCCACCACGTGTTCGCCGGCAAGTCGATGACCTGCCACCCCAGCGTGGCCTCGCGGATCGCGATGTACGGCAACCTGGTCCAAAAGCCAGTCGTCGAGGACGGCCAGCTCGTGACCAGCCAGGGCCTCGGCACGGCGTTCCTGTTCGGGCTCACGCTGGTCCGCAGGATCATGGGCGACGTCCGCGCGGCCGACGTCGAGCGCGGCCTCACGCTGCCCCGCTGAGGCGGAGGCCGGGCGACGCTGCGAGCGTCACGATGCGCACGAAGAGGCAGCGGCTCGCCGACTTCGCCGAGCGCGCACGGACGGACGAAGAAGTCTTCGCCCGCCCCGGGCTCGGCCGCTGCGTGACGGTCCATCCGATGGCCGACGAGGCGGCACTGCTCGCGCGGCTGGGGATCGAGCCCGCGGCGTGCGTCAAGGTAGACCTGTACTGGGAGCACGCGGGCGACGTCGCGTTCGTGCAGATCGAGACGATGCAGTGCTGCCCGCTCCGGCCGCCGGGGCTCTACGTCCGCCGGTCGGCGGCCGGTCACGTCAACCTGGTGGCGATCGTCCCCGACGACGTCGTGCGCTCGACGACGGTCGAGCGCGTGCTGCGGCGGTTCGCTGCGGCGAAGATCGTTCGATCGCGCCTCGGCGACGCGCTGGTGCCGTTGCTGTCGCCGGCCGGCGAATGAGGCTCACGCGGTCGCGCCGATCGTGCGGGCGAGCGCGGGCGACAGCGGGTAGGGCCGCTCGGGCGGCAGGAGGGCTTTGGCGCGCGCCTCCTGGCCGCTCTTGAGGTGGCCGTGGATCTTGCGCACCAGCGGGGTGAGGTCGGTGATGTCGACGATCCACTGGTCGACGAAGCGGTCGATGATGTGGCGCGAGAGGCCGACCTGGATGCTGCCCTGCTGCAGGTCCGCGCCGCGGAGCGAGCGCTCCGGGTCCCACTGGATGTGCACGGCGGCGGCGGCGAAGCGCTCGCGCCACTCGTCGGGGTCGCGGATGCTCCGCGGAACGTGGCTGGTGAGCACGCCGGCGGCGAGCGCCTCCTCCCAGCCGGCGCGGGAGATCCGTACGGCCAGGACGTGCTCCTGGCCGGACTTCTGGGCCCAGTTGCTGCGCGCCATCAGCCACAGGAACGAGGGCTTGATCCACGTCATCCGCGTCCGCGAAAACGGCGGCACGAACCGCCCGGCGGCGATCGCCGGCTTTGCGATCGCCGGCGCGTAGGCCTGGTAGACGACGATCGTGCGGGCGTCGAAGTCGGCGCGGATCTGATTCATGACGGCCGGCGAGGGTCGCACGCCGGGCCCGCCGCTTCCACCGCGGGCGCCGCGACTCAGGAGGCCGGCGGGCCCTGGACGTCGGGGGCGAAGTGGGCGAGCGAGGCCTGCAGCGCGCCGGCGATCTCGTCGGCGGTGGCGGTGCCCGAGGCGGCCACGGCGGCGGCCCAGGCGTGCGCGGACTGGCGCGAGAACTCCTGGACCTCCGGCGAATTGGCGGCGGCGGCCGGATCCTCGGCGACGTGGCCGCGGAGGTACCGATCGAGGCCGAGCAGGCCGCCGTCCCAGCCGGGGCCGACGAACAGCGAGCCGGCGCCGCTGCCCGCCAGCTCGATCGGGACGTTGTGCTCGATCTCGAGGTCGGTCGTGTCGCCCTCGCCCGCGGACAGCCGGATCTCGACGATGCTGGTCTCGCCGCCGTAGGTCAGCTTCAACAGGCGCGGCGGGTCGCAGCGGAGGATGTCGCCGCTGGCGTTGCCCTTGAGCTGGAACTTGCCGCCCTCGCGCAGGTCGCCGCCGAGCTGCGTGAACCACCGCTTGACCCGCTCGGGGTTGGTGATGGCGTCCCACACGTCGGCCGGGGTGCTGTCGTAGGTGCGGCGCAGCAGGACCGAGATGCCCTGTCCGCCGGCGGCGGTGGGGCGGCGGGCGACGTCGCGGTGGATGGCCTGGATCTGTCGGACGATGTCGATCATTTGTCTTCGTTCTCCGTGGCTTTTGCCTGCAGTCGTCGTTCACGTTTGCCGCGCGCGATCTCGGTGGCCAGCGCGTCCAGGCGCTGCTCCCAGTAGCGACGGAACCGCTCGAGCCACTCGTCGACCTCCTGCAGCCGATCGGGGGTGACTGCATAGAGGCGACGGGTGCCCTCGGGCCGCACCGTGGCGAATCCGTGGTCCCGCAGGACCCGCAACTGCTGTGACACCGCCGGCTGGGAGATCCCGAATTCGTCCTGGATCACCCGGGTGATGGCGCCCGAGGTTTGCTCGCCGTCGGCCAGCAACTCGAGGATCCGGCGCCGCACCGGGTCGCCCAGGATGTCGAACGCATGCACTCCGGGTGAGTATCAGAGATGGCTTATATAAGTCAATGCTGAAGTTTATTCGGGGTTCTGGCGGCGAATTGGCGGCTGGAATGGCGATGCGCGAAAACGAGCCGGTGCGAGATCGCCCGCCCGAGGGCGGTCGCGAGGGGTCGGTGCGGCAGCCCTGGGCCGAGGGGCGGGAGATGGGGCCGGCGTCGACCGTGATGGACGTGCATCGGGCCGGCGAGCGGCGGACGAATCGTGGGTGCGGGCGAATCGAGAGCGGCGAGCGAGGCCCCGCATCGGAGACGCCGGCCAAAGCGGCGAATTGTTATAGGCGACAGTGGGGGCGAAGGTCGGCCCGAGCCCGGAGGATGAACGAACAATGGCGGCAGTTCGATTCACCGGGCGAATCGGCGGGCATGGTGCGGTCATCGCCGCATCACCGTGGCAGCTCGAACAATCATGGCAGTTGTTTCCCTGCCGTGAATCGACGGGCGCTCGGGTCGAGGCGACCGGAGCGGGGACATCGATTCTGGCGAGGCGGGCCGCGCGGTCGGTCCGGCGAATGGCAGCAATCACTTCGCGGGCGCGGCCCGGCGGGCGAACTCGGCGTCGAGGCGGACGCGGCCGCCGACGACGTCGCCGGCGAGGCGGAAGCCGCGGCCGGTGAGCCACGACTGCAGGAAGCCGACGTCGCGCGGGCCGTCGTCGAAGCTGCCGATCAGGCGCCACAGGTCGGGCAGCTCGCCGTAGAACGCGGGGTTCGTGTCCTTGTCGCGCTCGACGTCGGCGAGCAGCCACTTGAGGCGGTCCTGGCCGTCGGCGGCGGCGATCCAGCCGAACTCGACGTCCTTGTCGCCGAGCCGCAGGGTGCCGGGGTCGGTGACGAGGTAGACCTGCACCGGGGCGTCGGCGTCGGGCACGGCGCCCGCCTCGACCTTGGCGTCGACGCCGGCGACGGTGACGGGCGAAAAGCGCATCGACGACAGGCCGACGAGCGAGCGGAACAGCGCGAGGTCCTGGCCTTGCACCCGCGTGTAGGCGACGTAGTCGGTCTGCACGCTGCGGCCGCCGACCTGCAGGCTGCGCAGGCTGCCGCCGAAGCCCTCGACCCGGCCGAGGATGTCGAGCACGGTGCGGATGATGCCGGCCTCCATGCCCTTCTGCTCGCGACCCCAGCGCTCGAGCATGCCGAGCGCGCTCGGCCAGGTCTCGAGCAGGATGACGACCGCGCCGAAGTCGCCGGCGCTGTCGATCGCGTCGCGGAAGGCCCGCTCGTCGCGGCCGTAGAGGCCGATCGCCAGCTCGCCGAGGCCGGCCAGCGGCGGCAGGCCCGAGCTGCGCCAGCACGCCAGGGCGCCGTCACACAGGCCGGCGAGGGTGGGCACGCCGACGCCGGCGGCGGGGCGCGTGAATGTCTTTTCGGCCAGGTCGGCGGCCGCGGCGTCGGCTGGCTCCCAGGACATGGTCACCTGGACAGTCTCGGGATCGACGGCGGCCTCGAGGCGCATGCCGGTGAACAGGCGCCGGGTCTCGCGCAGCTGCTCGAGCGCGGCCCGCTGCCCGAGCGCGCGAGCGATCCGCTCGGCCAGCTGCTGGGGCTCGTACCAGCGCAGGTCGCGGACGGCGTCGGCGATCTCGTAGAGCTCGGCGACCGCCGGCACGGCGGCCGCGTCGGCGTAGGCCGCGAAGTCGCCGCGCAGGCTCGAGAGCGCCGGCAGGTCGGCCGGGGCGGCCGCGAGCCCGCTGGTGACGGCGGTGACGCGATCGGGGTCCCACGCCGCGCCGGTGCCGGCGGGGAAGAAGAACAGGTCGAGGACGACGGCGGCGGCGTCCTTGCGCGCGACCAGCAGGGCGCTGGCGTCGCCGAAGCAGAACTCGCTCGGGCCGATCTGGCCGCACAGGGTCGCGATCTCCGGCGGCCGCTCCTTGCGGACCATCCGCGCCAGCAGGGCGGGCAGCGCGGCGGGATCCCTGGCCGGCAGGTGGACGCGGTTGTGGAAGGCGAGGCTACCTGCCCCTCGGGCCATGGCCTCCTGGTCAGGTGGGGGCGCGGCGGGCGGCGGCGGCTTCCACGGCTCGGCGATCGGCTGGACCGGCTGGACCGGCGCCGAATCCTGGTACGGCTGCGGCGGGCTCGGCGGGGCCCGCGGCTCGGGCGGCGGCGCCGGGCGGGGCGCCGGCCACGGCGCGACGTCGGCCGGCGTGGTCGCGGCCGCGGGGAACGGGTTCGGCAGCGGCGAGGAACCGAGGCGCTGCAGGGCCTCGCGGACGCCGGGCATGGTGCCGGTGATCGGCCGCGCGATCGTGGCGGTGACGAAGGCGTCGGGGTCGAGACCGAGGCGGGCGCTGATGTCGTCGACGCGCGGGTCGAAGCCGAGGTCGACGCCGGCGCGGGAGACCTCGCGGGCGGTGTCCGGATCGAGCGGGAGCGACTGCAAATACTTCTGGAGCGCACCTGGCTTCAAGGCCATGTAGACGAAGCCGCCCTCGACGAACCCCGGCCCCTGGCCGACGGCCGCGCGCTCGAGCGGCGGCATGCGGGCGTGAATCGCCCGCATGGCGGGATCGGACGGGTCGTCGGGGCTCCCGGCGCCGCGGCGGCCGCAGGCGAGGGCGAGGACGGCGGCGAGGCCGAGGCCGAGGCGAGGACGCGCGAGGGCGTGGGGCATCGACCGAGGATACGCCGAGCGCACCGCCGCAGACAGCCCTCGCCGTCGGGCCGCCGATTCGTCGCAGTCGAGGCGGCGCGTGAACGGGCCGCGAGCGCTCGAAAACGGCCGCGGCCGCGCCGTCCAGCCCCCCGGCGCGGACGGTGCGGCCCGGCCACGCGTGGCGCGAGCTATTTGGCGCACCAGATCTCGTACTCGACCAGCATGCCGGGGATCGCCAGGGCGTCGACGATCCACAGGGTGCCGGCCGCCGGCTTGATGTTGACCGGGGCGAAGTAGTCGGCGAACAGGCCCAGGATCGCGTTGAATTCGGCGTCGCTGACGTCGGTCGTCATCGTGAATTCGATGCGGATGATGTCCTTCCGCTCGTAGCCGGCGTCGTCGAGATATTCGTCGAAGTGGTCGAGGATGTACTGGGTCTGCCCGACGGCGTCGCCTGGGTACATGATCTGCCCGTTCGAGTCGTGCGCGCCGTGGCCGGCGATGAGGAACAGCTCGTCGATGTTCCGCAGCTTGAGGCCCCAATTGAAGATAGCGCCGAAGTCGGGCGCCTCGGGGTTCGGGACCGCGATCTTCTTGAAGTTGCCGTTATTGTGATGACCATTGCCGTGACCCCAGCCGTTGCCGTGGCCGTTGCCGTGACCCCAGCCGTTGCCCGATACGACCTGGGGCGCCGCGATCGACAGCGAGAGCGCGAGGAGAACCGTCGAAATGAACACTGGCCGCTGCATCCCACACCTCCAACGAGACCACGTTACGTGGCCGGTGATACACGTGTCAATCGCCGTCGATGCGCATGCATCAACTTTGGGGCAGCGCCGCGTACCTTGCTTCACTTCACCCACGGCCGCTGACAGGTGGTTGTCGGCGCCGGCCGAGGGTCATGGCGCAATTGGCCGATCCGGGGGATCGCCCTATGATCATTGTTTCGCCGATGCGGCGATGTCGCCCGCGCGGCGCCCTCTCGGGATCGGCCTGTCTGCAGGCGCGGCGCGATCGGGGCGTCCACGCCTCACATTGTACATAGCGCGTTTCGCGATCGCGGGGGAATCCGCGGCGCGCAATTGTCAATTGGGGACGTCGCAGCGCGGGGCCGTCACGCCCTCCCGGTGGCGGTCGACCCCGCGTTCAGTCACCTGTCCGGCGTCCTCGACCGTGGTCCGAAAGACATGTCCCCCGGCACTTTCGCGCGACCCGCACCACCCCGGACGCGGCCGTCCGGATATGCTCGCCGGTGATGTACTTCGTGCTCCGCTACGAACTCGTCGACGATTACCTCGAACGCCGTACCCCGCTGCGGCCCGAACACCTGGCGCTGGCCCGCGCGGCCGTCGAGCGCGGCGAGCTGCGGCTCGGCGGCGCGCTGGCCGAGCCGGCCGACGAGGCCCTGCTGGTGTTCCGCGGCCCCGACCCGTCCGCCGCCGAGGCGTTCGCGCAGGCCGATCCGTACGTCCGCGAAGGCCTGGTCCGCCGTTGGACGGTCCGGCCGTGGACGGTCGTGATCGGGGCCGACTTCGCCGGCTGAAGGCGCCGGCGGGCGCGAGGGCGAGATCGACGGCGCGGGCCGTCGCTCGACGCGACGCTCGTGATCGTGAGGTGCGGTCGTCCTGACGAGCGTGCGGCGTGGCGGTGCGGCGGGCCGTTGCCTGACGCGGTGCGCGCGATCGTGAGGTGCGGAGCCCTGGCCAGCGTGCGGCGTGGAGGTGCGGCGAGCCGTCGCCCTGCGCGGGCTGGAGGGGAGGCGGCGAGGCGCGCGAGGCGGCCATGTCTTTCAAGACAGGTGCCCGGACGGCGTGTCGATCGGCGCGCCGCGACGGCGACTGCACGTTTTTGCAGTGAGGGCGGGTCGATCGCCGCTTGACAAGCAAGCTTTCCATCCTGGAAAGAATACTTGTCATGTCCGAGAGCGAGCCGAATCGGGTGCGGGCGGTGCGGGAGGCCCGGGGGCTGTCGCAGAGCGAGCTGGCGGCGGCGGCGAGCCTGTCGCGGCAGAGCGTCGGGGCGATCGAGGCCGGGCGGGCGACGCCGGCGGTGGACGTGGCGCTGCGGCTGGCGCGGGCGCTGGATTGCCGGGTCGAGGAGCTGTTCGCGCTCGCCGCCGCGGAGGCGCGGATCGAGGCCGAGCCGGCGGAGCCGGTGCAGGCGGGGCGAGTGGCGCTGGCGCACGTCGGCGGGCGTTGGGTGTCGTATCCGCTGACGGGCGAGGCGATGCGGCTGGCGGCCGACGCGATCGTGGCCGAGGCGCCGAAGCGGCGCGGGCGGGTCCAGGTCGAGCTGGTGCGGCCGCGGACCGAGGCGCAGGACAACCTGATCGTGATGGGCTGCGCGGCGGCGCTGGGGGTGCTGGCCGATCGCCTGAGCGGGCGCGCGGGGGCGGGGCGGGTGCTGTGGCTGCCGCGCTCGAGCACGCAGGCGCTGGCGGCGTTGGCGGCCCAGCGCACCCACGTGGCCGGGGTGCATCTGGTCGACGGGCGCACCGGCGAGGCCAACGTGCCCGACGTCCGCAAGCACACGCCGGCGGCGATCGTGCTGATCACGCTGGCGCGGTGGGAGGCGGGGCTGCTGCTGGCGCCCGGCAATCCGCGGAAGATCCGCGGCGCGGCCGACCTCGGCCGGCGCGGGCTGCGGCTGGTCGCGCGCGAGACCGGCTCCGGTTCGCGGCGGCTGCTCGAGCGCGAGCTGCTGCGCGCGGGCCTGTCGGCGACGCTGGCCGAAGCGGCGCCGGTGCGGGCGAGCGGTCACCTCGAGGTGGCGCAGGCGATCGCCAGCGGGGCGGGCGAGGTCGGCGTGGCCACGCGCGACGCGGCGATCGCGTTCGGCCTCGAGTTCGTGCCGCTGGCCGAGGAGCGCTACGACCTGGCGCTCCCGCGGGCGCTGCTGGCCGACCCGCGGCTGGTGCGATTCCTCGAGGCGATGACGTCGGCGGCGTTCCGCCGCGAGCTGTCGTCGCTGGGCTACGACGTGCGCGGCTGCGGCGACCGCGTGGCGGAGCTCGACGCCGCCTGACCTTTGGAGCAGCTCATGAAGACACGCGTGCTTGCGATGATGGCGGCGCTGTCGGCCTGCGTGCCGCAGGCCACGACGACCGCGACCGAGACCGAGACCGGCACGGAGGCGACGGGGACCGCGACCACGGCCGAAGCGCCGACGACGGGCGCGCCGGCCCAGTGCGAGACGTTCCCGCCGTACCGCATCGACGTGCAGGCCGAGCCCAACGGGCTCTACTACCGCGCCGACGAGCAACGGCTGTACATCGCCGACGACGACGACAACCGCGTGCTGGTGCGCGACGAGGACGGGGAGATCGAGGTGTTCGCCGACATCCCGAACCCCTCGGGCGACCCCGGCTCGGACGGCCTCGGCGACCTCGACTTCGCCGCCGACGGCACGCTCTACCTGCCGCGCTTCGGCTTCGGGATGCCGGGGCTCGGGGCGATCTTCCGCGTCGCGCCCGGCGGCACGCCGGAGGCGCTCGCGGGCGTCGACGCCGAGTGGCGCCGCGTCGGCCTCGACTACGACGACGCGCGCGGGCTGCTCTACGTGGCCACCTACTCGCGCGACGCCGACGACGTGTACACCGGCTGGATCGCCAGCGTCGACCCGGTGGCCGGCGTCGAGACCATGATCGTCGGCGGCCTCGCCAAGCCGCTCGGGATCGCGGTGCTCGGCGACACGCTGTTCGTCGGCGACCAGGCGCGGCGGCAGCTGTTCAAGCTCGACCTGAAGGCCGCCGCCCCGGCGCTCACGCTGGTGTCCGACGAGTTCGAGTCGCTCGACCTGATGGAGACGACGGCCGACGGGGCCCTGCTGGTGCTGTCCTACGACACCGCCAACAGCACCGGCCGGGTCTACCGGGTGACGCAGGACGGGGCGATCTCGACGGTCGCGGAGGGCGACTGGGAGCCGCGGGGGATCGCGTTCGACGGCGTCGGCCGGATCTTCGTGTCCGCCCGCGACACCCAGCAAATCGTGGTCGTGCCGGCCTGCTGAGCGCCCGTGGACCCGACGACGATCACCATCGCCGCGGCGCTGTGGGCCGTCCCGGTCGAGGAGATCACCAGCGCCCCGGTGCCCGAGGTCCGCGAGGGCGCGCCGGGGGCGAGTGAGGATGGCCGGAAGGATATGTCCAAACAGTCAGGTGAGAACGAACCTGGCGGAAAGGGCATGTCCTCTGCGAGCCCCGGAGCGGGTCTCGCAGGCGCGCCGCCGGATGTCCCGGGGGACATGCCGGCGTCGCCGGACGCGCGCGCCGGGCGTCGCGCCGAGGCCGCGCCGACGAGCGGGGCGCCGATGGCTGCGCAGGGCCGGGCGGGGGAGGCCGCGGGCTCCGCGCTGCAGCCGCGTTCGGGCGGCGCGGCGGGCCCGGGCGCTGCCCCGCAGCCAGGCGTGCCTGAACCTGTTTCCGAGGACACGTCGCCTGCCGCGGACTCGTCGTCTGTCCCCAGGGACATCTCCGGTACGGTCGCCGCGGCGGCCTCACCCTCTGCCCCGAAGGACATGCCCGGAGGGACACCCACGCCCTCGCGCGAGCGCTTCCAGTTCTTCCCGTACGGGTGGATCCGCACCGACGCGACCTGGTACTCGGCGCCGCGCGAGGGCTACAGCAACATCAGCCTGGCGGGCGCGCGGATCGGCGGCGGGGTCCAGGTCGGGCCGGTCACGGCGTTCGTGACGATCGAGGCGGCGCAGGCCAAGGGGCCGCAGCTGTTCGACGCGTTCATCGCCTGGGCCGCGGCCCCGCGGCTGCGGCTGCGCGCCGGCCAGTTCAAGGCGCCGTTCGGGCTGCGCTTCAACGCGCCCGACTTGGTCGACGAGCTGCCGCGCGCGCCGCTGTCGATGCAGGCCGCCGCGCCCGGGCGCCACGTCGGCCTCGAGGTGGCCTACGACTTCTGGCGCTGGGCCGAGGTGACGGCCGCGGTGTTCTCCGGCATCGGCCAGAACCGCGAGGCCAACAACACCAAGATCGCGTTCGCCGGCAAGCTGCAGGTCAGCCCGCTGGCGTTCCTGAAGCGCGGCCCGCAGCTCCGGCTGGTGGCGTCGGTGTTCGCCTACCACAAGACGAACGGCTTCACGCCGACGCTGACCACCGCGTTCGGCTTCGACTTCTTCCACGGCCTGCCGAGCAGCGGCGCCTCGCGGCGCTTCACGGCCGGCGGCGGGCTGTTCTGGCGCTTCCTCTCGGCCCGCGGCGAGTTCTTCTACACTTACGACTCGCGCGAGCGCGACACCGACGGCGACCCGTTCACGCCCGGCGATCCGCTGCCGCAGCAGATCGGCGCCGGCGGCTACGCGCAGATCGGCGCGGTGGTGACGGGCCAGGACAAGGATCCGGCGACGCTGCTGCCGCGGCTGGCGAGCCGACGCGTGCGCGACAGCGCGGTCGAGCTGTCGGCCCGCTTCGAGCGCTTCCGCGTCGGCGCCCGTGACGTGGTCGGCAACGGCATCACGGCGACGTCGGCCGGGGTGAACTGGGTGCTGCTGCAGCACCTGCGGGTGTTCGCGGCGGTGAATTGGCAGCGACTGGAGGCCGCGGTCCCGGAGATCCCCGGCGCCACCTCGTGGGGCGTGACCGGCGGCGTCGCGGGCTTCTTCCTCGGCCGCGCCGGGCGCGGCGACTGACATTCTTTGACGAGGGACAGGTCGCGGAGCCGGGCGAGGGTCGGCCGCCACGGGGCCGAGCACCTGTTCGAAGGGACAGGCGTTAGAGCGCACGGGTGGAGGCGACGCGCGGAGGATCGGCCTGTCCGAAAGCACATGCCGACGGCCACCCGCGTTCGCGTCGCGACATGCCTGCGACATCAAGTCTCGAGGCGCACGCGTGGGGGCAATTGTCTCGCCTCGGGCGCTGAGATGGGTCTCGTGACGCGGGCGTCGCCTGCAAGCGCGGCGTCCGTGCGACCCCGATGTGCGGATGTCCGGGAGGACAGGTTGTGCCGAGGTTGCGAAGACGCGCGCGGGCGCCCGAGGAGGGCGCTCCGGTGCGCATCGGGCGGCCGGAGGACAGGCGCACCTGCGTTCGCCGGACGTCCCCCAGGCGGGCCCAGGCGCGCTCTCGGGCCGTCCGGAGGGCCGGCGTGCCGGTGTTACGCCGCCGACATGGTGTACCCTGCCGGGCCATGACGCGATGGATTATCGGACCGGTCGCCGCGCTGGCGGTCGGGTGCGCACAGGGAGCGCCGCTCGACGGCGACACCAGCGGGACCCTCGGCACGACCGCCACGACGGCGATGCCGACCTCGACCGACCCGACGACCACCACCGGGCCGACGACCGAGACGGGCGGGACCACGACCACCAGCACGACCGACGGCGAGACCCTGACCTCGGAGCCCGGCGACACCGAGACCACGACCACCGGCGAGCCCACCGTGCTCGGCGAGTACTACCCGTTCGACGAGGTCCACTCGCCGATCACCGCCGAGGTCGCCGCGTCGCTGACCGCGATCAAGGCCAACGGGATGAAGAACGACGGCGTGTTCGCCAAGGTCGGCGGCTCGAGCACCGCCAGCACCAACTTCCTGCACTGCCTCGCCGACGCCATGCAAGTCATGGAGCTCCCGGCGGAGCTGCAGCCCACGGTCGACTACTTCAACGCGACCGCGGCGGGCATGGGCACGACCTCGTTCAGCCGCGTCAGCCTGGCGGCGATGGCCGGGTGGAGCGGGGTCGACGTGCTGACCGGGATGCCGTCGCCGCTCGTCAACGAGGTCACCGAGATCAGCCCTCGCTTCGCGCTGGTGCTGCTGGGCACCGCCGAGCTCGAGGTGCCGCCGCCCGACGGCGTGTTCACGTTCGCCGACAACCTCACGCTCGTGGTCGACACGCTGATCGCCGGCGGCACCATCCCGATCCTGTCGACCATGCCGACGCGGACCATGCCGGCCGGCATCGAGGCCTACGTCGCGCGCTACAACGCGTTCGTCCGCGCGCTCGCGCAGGGGCGCAAGATCCCGCTGATCGACCTCAACCTCGAGCTGTCCGGCCTGCCGGGCTTCGGGCTCGCGGCCGACGGCATCGACCTCAGCGTCGCGCTCGCCGGGGACATGGTCACCCCGGCCCCGTGCGCGCTCGGCTTCTCCGGCAGCACCAGCGGCTACAACCGCCGCAACCTCGTCACCCTCGAGTCGCTCGCGCGCGTCAAGCCGGTGGTGGTCGACGGCGCCGCGCCGCCCGACGCGACCGCGCCGACGCTGCTCGGCGCCGGCACGCTCGCCGAGCCGATCGCGATCCCGGGCCTCCCGTTCGCCGACATGCGCAGCACCGCCGACAGCCCCAGCGACGAGCTCGATACCTACGCCGGCGCCTGCATGACGGAGGGCGAGGACGGGCCCGAGTACGTGTACGCGCTGACGATCACCGAGGCGACCTCGATCCGCGCGCTGGTGTTCGACCAGGGCGACGTCGACGTCGACCTCCACCTGCTGACGCTGACCGACGCCGGCACGTGCGTGAAGCGAGCCGACCGCGAGCTCGAGGGGCCGCTGCAGCCCGGCACCTACTTCCTGGTGGTCGACACGCTCGGGACCGCGACGCCCGGCGAGTTCGCGTTCGTGGTGCTGCCCGAGGCCTGAGCGCGATCTCGCCCCGGGCGCCCGCGTGGGTCGAAATTCCAGGGCGCGGCGCTAGTGCAGGGCTGGGGTCGGCTGACCCAAAGAGCAGGCGCCAAAGTTCATGCACGGTCGGGGGTCCCCGCCGCGTCACCGGCCGACCGGACCGGGGGCCGCGTGCGCCAGGGTGAGAACGGGACGGACAGGTGTTACAGTGCGGTGCCGAACCCCATGAAGCACGCGCAGGACGAGCTGGTCTGGATCGACGGGACGGGGGCGGCGCATCCGCTGGGCGAGGTCGCCACGCAGCGGATGCGCACCCGCGAAGGCGCGTTCCGGATCATGCCGTCCCCGCGGCACCTCGTGTTCATGCGCTACGTCGGCGCCGACGGCCGGCGCGACCGGGAGGACGGCGCGGTGGTCCGGATCGCCGGCGAGATCACGGGCCCGGGGGCGATGGCCGACGTGATCGCCCTGCTGGCGCAGGTCGGCTGGCGCGGCGAGCTGGTGGTGCAGGACTCGGAGCACTCGCGCAGCCTGTTCTTCGAGCACGGGTCGATCGTCGGCGTGCAGTCGGACGCCGGCGACGAGCTGCTCGGCAGCATCGCCTACCGCTTCGGCGTGGTCCACGAGGAGGTCCTCGGCGACGTGCTCATCCGGGCGCGCAAGACCGGCGAGCGGTTCGGCGTGGCCGCGGTGGCGATGGGCGCCCTCACCGAGGAGCAGGTGCTGAGCCTGCTCGGCCGCCAGGTCGAGGAGGTCGTGTTCTCGGTGCTGATGGCCGACGACGGCCTCTACGCGTTCCTCGACGGCTACGAGGACTCGCGCCTGCCGTTCCGCCAGGTCCACAGCGCGACGTCGTTGCTGATGCACCTGATCGTGCGCCTCGACGGCATCCGCTACTTCCGCCCGTGGATCCCGTCGTCGCAGTACATCCCGAAGAAGCGGCCGGGCGCGCTGGCCCCGGGCAACGAGGTGATGCCGCTGTGGAACGCGATCGACGGGACGCAGAGCGTCGAGCAGCTCGGCCGCTCGACCGGGCTCGGCGAGTTCCAGGTCACCGAGATGCTGTTCCAGCTGACGCAGTCGCAGCACGTGATCATCCTGCCGCCGCGGCTGCGCGGCGGCGCGGCCGAGGCGGTCGAGCTGGCCAACACGGCGCTGCGGGCGATCCACCAGCGCGCCGACATGGCCGGCCGCGGCACCGTGTTCCGCAATGCGATGGCCGGGTTCGCCCGCGGGTCCTACGACGACCTGTTCCGCGGGGCAGGTCCGTTCGAGCACGGCGGCTTCAACGGGCAGATGATCGACCGCAACGCGACGAACATCTGTCGCGCCCTCGGCGGCGAGCCCGAGGTGCTGGTCCGCGAGATGATGTACGACTACGTGGCGTTCGCCCTGCTGTCGTGCGGCGCGTCGATCGGCAAGGCCGACGAGCAGGCGCTGAGCCGCGAGGTCGAGCCGCTGCTGGCCAAGCTGCGCCCGGCGAGTCAGTCGGGGATGTTCCGCCTCAACAAGTGAGCCGTGCGGCTGTCTTCGACGACGAGGCCGACGTTGTCCTCGTCGAAGTAGCGGATCGGGTAGGAGTCGTCGGTGCGGAGCCGGACGTTGCGAAACGTGACATCGTCGGCCGGCACGGTGATCGTGCCGTCGACGTCGAGGCCCTCGACGACGGCGCCGTCCTCGTCGACGGTGATCGAGCCGCTCGGCACGAGGCGCACGCCCGGCGGCACCCCGGTGTGGTCGAGGCCGGGCCGGGGGCCGTCGCACGGGCCCAGCGGCTCGCCGGTGGTCGTGCGGGTGGCGTCGGCGGTGGTGGCCGTGGGCGGCTCGCCGGTGGTCGGGGTCGCGGTGGTCTCGCCCCGCGCGGCATCCCCGACGGGGCGTGGGGGGGCGTCAACCCGGGGGCTGCGCGGCGATCGCCGGCTCGTGACGCTGTCCGATCCGGGCCCGGCTCACCTCGGCGCGGTCTCCAGGGAGCATGTCCCGGAGGACATGTAAAGAAGACCTGCGCGAGGGAGCATGCCCTTCAGGGCAGGTTGCCAGGGTGCAGCGCGACCACGGCGGCGTCGATGTCGAGCTCGAGGTCGACCGGCCGGTCGTGGTCGAAGGTCTTGAGGTAGCGGTCCCAGTCGCAGCCCGCGGAGGCGGCCAGGCGCACGCCGCCGGGCGAGGCGGCCAGGCGGAAGCGGAGCGCGCAGACGTCCTGGCCGCCGGGGTAGAGGGTGACGTGGCGGCCGAGCAGGGCGCCGGCGACCTCGTCGAGCGAGCGCAGGTCGACCGAGACCTCGGCGCCGAGCAGCGCCTCGGGCGAGCGCGGCCCGGGGACGACGGTGCCGGCCAGCCACAGGGTCGCGCCGGCGCGGACGAGCGCGAGGTTCCAGTCGGCCTCGGAGCTCATGCAGTGGTAGAGCTCGAGCGAGGCGGCGTCGAAGGTCCAGGTGTGGTCGCCGATCCGGATCCGGCTCATCCCGCCTCCATACCACGAGCGGCGGGTCGGCTGGGCATCTGGTCGAAGAGTCAGGTGTCCCGGGGCGGGCGGATCAACCCGGCTGGGAGCCGTCGCAGGCGCCGGGATCGGACTGCCACTGGTCGCAGTAGCGATCGGCCAGGAGGCCGCCGCGGTCACCGCCGAAGCTGCCGCAACCGCTGATGTCGTCGATGGCGTCGAGGCAGGGCGGGTACTCGTAGGAGATGCCGGCGTCGTCGAGCATCTTGAGGCGCATCTGGTCGCCGACACAGACGGCGCCGTCCGGGCCCCACTCGGCCTCGATGCCCCAGTTCTGCAGGGCCAGCGTGGCCGGGCTCTGGATCGCCGGGCTGAGGGCGTCGAACACGTCGATCGGCGTGCCGGTGAAGGTGTGCGGGGTCCCGTCGCCGCAGTAGTCGGCGCGGGCGAGCCGCGTACACGCCTGGTGGTGGTCGGTGAGCGACACACCGGCGACGGTGGCCCACGGGCGATAGCCCCACTCGACGCACTTGGCGAGCACGGCGTCGCGGCAGGCGAAGGTGACGACGCTGGCGTCGTCGATGCGATCGCCGGTGACGGTGTCCCAGTAGTTGCCGATCGCGATCGCCTGGGTCGGCTGGCCGTCGTGGTCGTAGCAGAGGCTGGACCAGGTGCCCTCCGAGGCGTCCTGCACGGAGATGTCGTAGAACCACACGTCACCGTCGGGATCGGCGGGGTTCAGGTAGATGTCGTCGAAGCGCAGGACGTAGGTCTCGCTGCTGCCCTCGAGGGTGAGCAGCGATCCGATGAGGTCGTCCCCGCTGACCTGCACGGGGGTGCCGTCGACGACCATGGTGGCGGAGAAGCTGCTGCCGTTGAGGTTGATGGCGTTGAGGTTGATGCCGTTGACGGTCCAGCCGTTCATGCGCATGCCGTTGAGGTTGATCCCGTTCATGCGCATGCCGTTGAACTGCTGCCCGTTCATCCGGGCAGAGTTCAACTCGAGGCCGTTGCCGACGTCGCTGCGCAGCGTAATCGCTGTTCCAATGTCGTTCTCGACGACATCACAGGCCACAACCGAACAGACCAGTGCCAGCCAAATCCCTCGAGTCATGGTCCCATCTTCTCCTGGCCTATCGGGATGATCGAGGTCTCGCGGGCGCGCAAGGCGAGCGCGTTTGTGCGGACGGGCAGCCCCAGCAGTCCCCGACTGCGGCCTCCCCGAGCGCTGTGCCGTTCGTGCGTTCGTCACACACACCCGGGCGTGAAACGAGGAATGCCACCCGGCGACGCCGCGCGCGCGGCCCGAAACTCGAAAGGAAATCGCGGCAGTGTGACGCCGCCGATGACCGTCACACCGCCGCGATGATCCAGGTCCCACATCTCCGCCGCCGCGACATGCAGACGGAGGATCCACCGACCCCGATCGCCGACTCGGACATGTGGCCGAGGATCAGGCGCCGGAGGCGATCGGCGTGGCGTCGGAGGGGATCGGCGCGGCGCGGCCGGGCACGATGCCGCGCTCGGCGAAGTCGGCGATGATCTTGTGCGTGCGCTCCATGACCTTCGCCAGCTCGGCGTCGGACAGGCCCTTCGTCTCGATCGGGGCGCCGACGTAGATCGTGATTTTGGTCGGCGTCAGCAGGTACGAGCCCTTGCGCATCAGATCGTACATGCCGTGCGTGGCCAACGGAATGACCGGGAGGCCGGCGATCCGGGCCATCCAGAACACGCCGCGCTTGAACTCGGCGACCTTGCCGTCGAGCGTGCGGTGGGCCTCCGGGAAGGCGAGGATCGAGATGCCCTTCTTGGCCCGGTCGCGCGCGGCCTCGGCGATGGCGCGGTAACGGTTCGAACCGTTGGGCACGGGGATGCCGTCGGCGAGCTTCATGATCCAGCCGTACATCGGGATCTTGAACTGCCAGGCGTTCATCAGCCCGCAGAACGCGTGCGGGATGGCGGCGCAGGCGGCGTGCGCGTCGAGCAGGTTGACGTGATTCTGCATGAACACGCCGCGCCGCTCGGGATCGAAGTCGGGGTCGTAGATGATCTCGACCCGCGACAGCGTGATCTTGAGGACCGCGCCCATGCCGGGCCCGCCGATGTAGTTGTGGGTCTTGCGCGACGGGATCACCGTGGACACGGCCGCCCACGTGACGGCGACGGCGCCCATCCACGCGAACGAGACCGTCCACACCGCGGCCGAATAGACGACCTGTGCTGCCTTCTTGAGGATCTTGAACACCATTTTCTCACGTCCGGACGTCGAGCGCGCCGGGGACGACCTCCAGCCGGCGCGGGTTGATCTTGATCATCTCGCCGTCGACCATGACGTCGATGTCCTCGGCGAGGCGGAGGTCGAGGCCGGGGGCCTGGTAGCAGCGCACGGCCGGGTGCTGCACGTGCGTGCCGCTGAAGATCTTGGGGAAGGTGCGCAGAAGGCCGATCCGGCCCAGGCGGCCGACCCGGATGATGTCGAGCAGGCCGTCGCGCGTGTTGGCGTCGGGCGCCATCATCATCTTGCCGCCGGTGAAGCGGCTGTTGTTGAACGAGAGGAAGGTCAGCGGCTCGCGGTCCTCGGGGTGACCGTCGACCTGCATCGGGAAGGTGTACGGCCGCAGCGCGGCGACCCGCAGCACGGTGCTCAGCGTGTAGCCGAACTCGCCCAGGCCGGAGAAGTTGCGGTTGCGGGTGGCGCCGACGTCGGCGACAAAGCCGATGCTGAAGATGTTGATGAAGTGCAGCGCGCCGCGGGTGTGCGTGCAACGAACGACGTCGCACGGCCGGGTCTTGCCGGCGATGATCGCCTCGATCGCGTACTCGGCGCCCTGATCGGTGAAGTCGCGGAGGAAGGAGTTGCCTGTCCCGAGAGGCAGCATGCCGAGCGAGGGCCGCTCGCCCTCCGGCAGCGCCCCGGAGAAGATGCCGTTGATCAGCTCGTAGCTGGTGCCGTCGCCGCCGACGGCGACGAAGTGGCGCCGGCCGGCAGCGACGGCCTCGCGCGCGAGCTCGGTGGCCTGGCCCGCGGCCCGCGTCTCGACGACGTCGACCTTGACCCCCGACTGCCGCAGCCGGTCGACGACCGCGGGCGCCCGCTTGCCGCACACGCCGCCGCCGGCGGCTGGATTGACGACTGCGAGGAGGGTGGCCGGATCGTGCATGCGGGCATGCTATCAGGCCCCGGAGGGCCGTGGAGGCGGGCGTGGCCGGAGGCCGCGCGGCGAAAGGACGTGACGGACGGTGGGGCCGCGGGCTCACAGCTCGCGCAGGGCGAGGTCGCGGCCGAGCGGTTTGAGCTCGCGGGCGAGCGGGTCGCGCTTGATCTTCTGCGAGGCGGTGCGCGGGAACTCGCGGTCCCACAGCACGTAGGCGGAGATCCGCTTGTAGTCGGCGAGCCGGAGGTTGCGCTTGCGGAAGGCGTCGATGAGGTCGGCGCGGCGGGCCTCGTCGAGGCCGGCCTTGGGCCGCACGACGACGATGAGCTGCTCGTCGGTCATCTTGCCGGTCGGCCAGATGTAGTTGGCCGCGAACACGCAGAACTCCTCGCAGTCGTCGATGTCGCCGAAGGCGGCCTCGATGTCCTCGGGGTAGACGTTCTTGCCGCCCTCGGTGACGATCATGTTCTTGGTGCGACCGAACAGCTTGAGGTGCCCGGCGGCGTCGATGCTGCCGAGGTCGCCGGTGCGCAGCCAGCCGTCGACGATCGTCTCGCGGGTCAGCTCGGGCGCGTCGAGGTAGCCGAGCATGACCGTGGGCCCGCGCACCCACACCTCGCCGACCCCGGCGTCGTTGACGTCGCGCAGCTCGATCTCGGTGCCGGCGACCGGCTTGCCGACGCTGTCGCCGCGGAACGGCTTGAGGTCGTTGACGGTGAGGACGGTGCCGGCCTCGGTGAGGCCGTAGCCGATCACGACCGGCAGGCCGAGGCGGTTGAAGTACTCGGCGCTGCTGCGGTCGACGAAGGCGCCGCCGCAGAACATGAGCCGCAGCTTGCCGCCGAAGTACTCGTGGATCGGGGCGAGCAGGGTCTTGCTGAGCGCGTGGTTGGGCGCCTGGCGGGTGGCGTACTCGTTGAGGTCCATGAGGCCGTCGAGTACGAGCCGCTGCCACTTCGGCAGCTCGGCGATCTTGTCCTTGATCTTCTTCTCGAGGGTCTTGAGGATCGTCGGCACCAGCGCCATGTGGGTGATGCCGTAGCGCTTCATGGTGCTGGCGAGGTAGGCCGGCCGCAGGGTGCGCTGGTGGACCACCGCGCCGCCCATGAACAGCGCGAGCAAGAAGCCGCACATGAAGTCGATGGCGTGGTTGGTCGGGAGGATCGAGAAGTAACGATCGCCCTCGCTCAGCGGGTAGAGGTTGCCGAGCGTCTCGGCCTGCGCGAGGTAGTTGCCGTGGCTCAGCTGGCAGCCCTTGGGCAGGCCGCCGGTGCCCGAGGAGTAGACGATGCAGGCGACGTCCTCGCGGGCGCGCGGGTAGTAGGTGAAACCTGCTCCTTGGGGCAGGTCCTCCCAGCGCAGGGCGCGGCCGATGCCGGCGCCCTCGGGGGCCTCGGTGACGATGACGAGGGTGCGCTCGAAGACCGAGGGGTCCTCGCGCTGCAGCTTGTCCCACGCCGGCCACTCGGCGAGGACGACGCGCGGGCGGCAGTGGGCGATGAGCGCGTGCTGCTCGGGCGCGGTCAGCTTGTAGTCGATCGGGACGAGGACGGCGCCGGCCCACAGCGCCCCGGTGGCGCCGATCAGCCACTTCGACTGGTTCTGCATGACGATCGCGCAGCGATCGCCGGGGCCGAAGCCGTGGACCTGCAGGCCGGCGGCGAACCGCTCGGCCGCGGCCCGCAGCTCGGCGAAGGTGTGGCGCGAGTTCTCGCGGTGGCGATCGGCCTCGATCAGCGCGGTCCGGCTCTTGTACGTGATGGTGGCGTCACGCAGCGCCTCGCCGAGGCAGGACAGCTTTCCCAGGTCGAGCATCTAGCGCCTCGCGTCGATCTTCTGCGCCAGGGCGGCGAACGTCTTGATCCCCTGGAGCTCGTAGTCGGGCAGCTCGACGTCGAACTCGTCCTCGACGTCCGAGATGAGCTCGACGGCCTGGAAGCTGTCGATGCCGAGGCGCTCGAACAGGTCGTCCTCGGCGCGGAGCTGGGCCGGGTCGGCGCCGAAGCGCTTGGCGGCGAGACGGATGAGGGTGTCGAGGGTGGTGCTCATGGCAGGTACGGTCTCAGGTCGGTGGACTCGACGAAGCGCTTGAGGGCGGCCATCAGCGCCGGGCCCTCGGCGAGGCGGACGAACAGCTCGCGCTCGGCGAGCAGCTCGTCGGCGGGGAGCTTCTTGATGAAGGCCTTGGCGGCCTTGCGCGCGGTGGGGTCGAACTTGGCGGTCTGGGCCGCGAGCGCGCGCGCGGCGGTGATGCCCTCGCCGCCGGCGACGACCTGGCTGACGAGGCCGGCCGCCTGCGCCTTCTTGGCGTTGATGCTCCTCCCGCTGAGGAGGAGGTCGCGGATGAGGCCGTTGCCGACGTCGCGGCGCAGCCGCGGGATGCCGCCGAAGCCGGGGATGATGCCGAGGCGCAGCTCGGGGAAGCAGAAGCGCGCGGTCTTCTCGGCGATCAGGACGTCGCAGGTGAGCGCGAGCTCGAAGCCGCCGCCGAAGCAGACGCCGTGGACGACGCCGACGGTGGTCAGCGGCAGCGTGTCGAGGTCGTCCATGACGCCGTGGATGGCGTCGATGAACTGGCGGATCTGCGGCCCGTGCTGCTCCTTCGGCGCGTCGCACAGGCCGCGGTAGAGCTCGCGCAGGTCGGCGCCGGCGCAGAAGCCCTGGCGCAGGCCGCTGCGCAGGATCAGGGTGTGCGCGTCGCGATCGATCTGGTCGAGGAAGCGGCGCAGATCGGCGAGCATGGTGGTGCCGATCTCGTTGCAGGGCGGCGTGGCGAGCGTCAGCTCGTACACGCCCTCGCTGTAGGTCCAGTCGATCATGACGCGTAGGCCTTGTCGATCTCGGCGCGGTGGCGCTGCTCGACGGCGCGGCGGCGCAGCTTCTGGTTGGCGGTCAAGAGGCCGTTCTCGATCGTGAACGGCTCGGCCACGCGGATGACGGCCCGGATCTTCTTGTAGTGCGGGACGCTGGCGTTGACGACCGCGAGCGCGGCGTCGATCGCGTCCCTGGGCACGTCGCCGGGGACGATGATGCCGAGGAACGGCCGCGCGTGGCCGACCAGCATGCACTGCTCGGCCTTCGGGCAGGCGGCCAAAAACTTCTCCTCGATCGGCTCGGGGGCGATGTTGTGGCCCGACTCGGGGACGAGGATGTTCTTGACCCGGCCGATGATGCGGACGTTGCCGGTGGGGTCGAGGTCGCCCTGGTCGCCGGTGTGGAACCAGCCGTCGCGGATCGCCTCGGCGGTGGCCTGCTCGCGGCCCCAGTAGCCGGCGAAGATGCCCGGGCCGCGCACGAGCAGCTCACCCTCGTCGGAGATCTTGATCTCGCAGCCCTGGATCGCGTGGCCGACGTAGCCGGGGCGCACGCCGCCGGGGACGTCCATGGTGACGATCGCGGTGGTCTCGGTCAGACCGTAGACCTGGTAGACCTGCACGCCGACGAGCTCGAACCACCACTGCGTCTCCTCGGCCAGCGCCGCCGAGCCGCAGATCAAAAATTCGAGGCTGGGGCCGATCTGCTGCTTGATCTTGCTGAAGACCAGCTTCTTGGCGGCGGCCAGCGTCAACCTGTCCAAAAGGCCAGCCTTGCCCTCGCGCACGGCGCGGAAGGCGGCCTGGCCGCGGCCGTAGAGGGCGAGGGCGACGCCGCCGCGCTCGGCGATCTTCTTGCCGACGCCGTTCTTGATCCGCTCGAGCACCGCCGGTACGTTGAGGTAGTAGTGCGGGTCGGCGGCGCCCATCTCGGCGACGAGGTTCTGCAGGTCGGTCGACAGCAGCAGCGGGTTGCCGCGGTACAGCTGCGTCCACAGCATGATGCGCGAGCCGGCGAAGCAGAACGGCAGGAAGTGGAACACCTTGTCGGCCCGCTTGCCGCCGGTGATGCGGTCGACGCTGCCGCGGGTCTGCGGCAGCATGTAGTCGACGTTGGCGCGGGTGAGGACGACGCCCTTGGGCTCGCCGCTGGTGCCGGAGGTGTAGATGATGGTGACCGGATCGGCCGGCGCGACCGGGCGGGGCGCCTCGTGCACGGGCTCGGCGCGGAGGACGTCGGCCAGGTCTTCGATCGGGCAGTGCTCGGGCCAGGCATTGCGCAGGCCGGCGGCGAGCTCGAAGCCGTCGGCGATGACGAGCACCGGGGTGCAGTCCCGCACCATGACGGCCAGCTCCTTCGGATCCTGGCGGCTGTAGAGCGGGACGACGATCGCGCCCTCGAACAGGATGGCGAGGTCGGCGGCGACCCACCGGGCCGAGTTGGGCGCGAGCAGGGCGACGCGGTCGCCGGGCTTGACGCCGCGGCTGCGGAGGAAGCCGCGCGCGTGGGCCACGAGGTGCAGGAGCTGGGCGGCCGAGGTGGGCCGGCGCTCTTTGCCGTGGAGCTCGATGAGGAGCTGATCCTCGCGGGTCTTCTGGACGGCGGCGTGGATGACTTCGAGGAAGTTGTCGCTCATGCGTGGCGCTCCAGCAGGCGCTGCACGTTGGCCGGCAGCGGCGGGAGGTGGGCTTCCCAGGTGCGCGGGAGGTCGCGCCGCGGGAACTCGGGGTAGACGCGCACGACCTCGTCCATGAAGTCGATGCCCATCTGGCCCATGAGCCTCAGCTGGGCCGGGACCGCCCTGGCGATGTCGGCGCTGATGCCCTCGGCGTCGCGCCACAGCCGGCGCAGGGTGTGCAGCAGCTTGTCGCCGAGGTCGTCCTCGTCGACCTCGAAGAACATGTCCGGGTGGCCGCGATCGTTCATGAGGTTGCGGATCCGCTCGTCCATGGTGACGCCGGCGGAGGGCACGAGGCCCGGCATCGAGGTGACGATCGCGTGGAAGCGGGAGCTGATCATCATACTGCAGTTGCGCAGCACGCTGACGAGGTCGTACATGTCGTGCTCGTCGCTGACGAACAGCGCGGCGCCGCGGTCGAGCCGCGGCTGCAGGTCCTCGCAGGCGTGGCGGTCGAGCTGCTCCATGCCGACGAGGATGGTGAAGAACTCGCGCTCCTGGGCGAACGCGTTGACGCCGTCGGCGAGGGCCTGGATGTACGCGTTGTACTTCTTGTCGGCCGCTTCGCTGTGGTGGTGGAAGTAGAAGGCGCTGTAGTGCTCGTGCTTGTACTGCCCGCCGAGCTTGTAGGCGGCGTACTTGAGCAGGTCGGGCTTGACCGGCCACCAGAACGGGTTGATCGGGCAGACGACGAGGACCTTCTGGCGGCCGTCCCAGCCGGCGTCGCGCAGGAGCTGGGCGCCGCGCGACAGCGGCGCGGGATCGAAGGTCCAGGCGGTGTCGGCCCCGGAGGTGGTGCGGATCCCGAGCTCGCCGAGGACCTTGCGCGAGGGCTCGTTGCGGCAGATGACCAGCGACTTCTTGCAGGCGTCGCGCACGAAGTCGCGGAGCGCCGGGGTCATGCTGCCGGCCTCGGCGCCGTAGCCGACGCTGACCTTGTTCTCGGCGTTGGCGAGCCCGAGCGCGCCGGCCATGAAGCAGGTCAGCGCGCTCGAGAACTTCGACTTGAACATCGAGCCCTCGCAGGCGATGACGCCGTGGTGCTTCGGGCACTCGGTGGCGATGAACTTGGGGAACACCGCCGGCAGCTCGATCTGGTGGACGGCGCGGAAGTAGCCGCGCGTCAGCTTGGGATCGACGGTCATGATCGTCAGCTCGAGGTCGTCGTCGCCGACGACGTGGCGAAGCTGGCGGATCATCTCCTCGACGCGGACGTCGGCGCCGGTGTTGCGCGTGCCGACGTAGCCGGCGAGCAGCAGCTTGAGCGGCTTGCCCGGCTTCCACAGCTCGGGCGCCATGCCGAGGACGTGGCGGACGGCGACGCCCTCGATGGCGGCGGCGACGGTGGCCTGGAGGGCGCGGTCGGGGTCGACGACGTCCTTGACCTTGTCCCAGATCTTGCTGGTGGTCTTCTTGACGGGTGCGCTCTTGGACATGTTCGAAGGGCTAGGCTACCTGCCGCACCTGGGCGCCGCCGGGCCAGGGCTTGTACGGGTAGCTGAAGTTGTGGTCGACCGCGAAGCGGTAGAGGCCGTAGGCGTAGCGGTCGAACGGCGCCGGCGACTCGCCGAGGGCGTCGACGACCCGGCGGTTGTCGAACACGGTGTCGAAGGTGAGGTAGGGCAGGAACACCTTGAGCAGCGAGGCCGGCAGCGACAGGCCCCAGCCGCGCGGGGTGTTGGAGGCGGTCTCGACGACGCGGTTGAAGGCGCCGTTGAGGCCGGGGACGAAGCGGTGCTTGACCGGGTGGCCGGCGCGGCGCATGGCGTCGACGACCTGGCGGTAGGTCAGCGAGGCGGTGCCCGAGCTCAGGCTGTAGGCGTCGTGGGCCAGCTTGTCGCGCTGGTGCAGGGTGACGATCGCCTTGGAGACGTAGTCGACCGGGACGATGTCGAGCCGCCAGTCGGGGTGGAACGGCAGCACCGGCAGCTTGGCGAGCATGACGAAGGCCCGCACCATGTCGAACTGGGTGGTCTCGGGGAAGCGGCTGTCGCCGAGCACGATCGACGGGCGCAGCACCAGCTGCTGCACGTCGGGCAAAAGCTCGTGCAGCATGTGCTCGCAGAACTTCTTGGTCCGCGCGTACGGGTCGTAGTCGGACTTGTCCCAGTCGATCGTGTTGTCCTCGGTGACGACCTCGCTCTTGCGCTCGCCGGCGACCGCGACCGTGCTGATGTCGGTGAACCGACGCAGGCCGTGCTGGTCCTGGGCGTCGCGCGCGAGCTTGAGGACGCTGAGGGTGCCGCGCAGGTTGACGTTGAAGCACGCCTTCGACGACTTGCGGTTGAGCGAGGCGGCGCAGTGGATGACCGAGTCCATGGTGCGGACCAGCTTCTCGCGCGCGCCGGCCTCGAGGCCGAGGCCCGGGAAGGTCAGGTCGCCGAGGTAGAGGTCGCAGCGGGTGCGGACGAGGTCGATGAAGCGCGGGAAGTCCATGTGCAGCTGCATGGACTTCCACAGCCGCTGCTCGGCCTCGGCCGGGTCCTTGGCGCGCACGAGGAGGGCGAGCCGCTCGCTCGGGTGCTCGTCGAGCAGGCCGGCGGCGACGTACGAGCCGATGTATCCGGTGGCACCGGTGAGGAAGATGGCCATGGTGTCAGACGACCTCGGCGTGGGGCGCGGGCGCGGCCTCGGGCGCGCGCAGGCGGAAGGGGTGGCGCGGGGCGTAGCTCTCGGGGGTCTTGTTCTCGAACAGCGGGAAGCACCACTTGCGCAGGCCGGGGATGTGGACGTCGATCCAGTAGTGGCGCCAGTCGATGCTGCGCGGGTCGCAGTCCCACTCGGGCTCGACGACCGGGTGCCGCAGGAGGTTGCGGGCGACGAACGCGAAGTGGTTGTCGTGGATGAACGGCATGTACAGCTCGCACATGCGCTCGATCTTGTCGATCGCCTCGAGCGCGTCCTCGGTGTGCTCGACGAGGTCGGTGAGCCGGCGGCGGATGAACTCGGGCCAGCCCTTCGGCGGGTCGCGCAGCCACTCGTCGACCGACTCGGTCAGCTTGCGCACGTTCTCGATCCGCAGCGGGTGGTCGGGCGTGACGGCGATCGCGTCCCAGCGCGACTTGACGACGCGGTCGAGGGTGGTGTCGCCGCGGGTGCGCAGGTGCTTGCGGTGGGCCAGCGCGACCAGCTCGACGGCGCGGTCGATGGTGAGGAGGTTGAGGTCCGAGCTGCCGCACTGGTAGACCGGCGCGTGCTCGCCCCGCATCAGCGCGGCGCCGGCGACGGCCATGCCGCGGCAGACGTAGTCGACCGGGATGATGTCGAAGGGGTTGCCCTTCTTGCACGGCAGGTGGCGGAACCAGCTGCCGAGCGCGTAGCTCAGCGGGCCGCAGGTGTTGAAGCCCTGGTTCCACCCGGGGAACGGGTAGCTCATGGCGCTCTCGACGATCGCGGGGCGGAACATGCTCCACCGGCCGGGATCGAGGCGGCGGGCGATCCACGCCTCGGCCATGTTCTTGGTGTACGTGTAGATGTTGGTGAAGCCCCAGCGGCCGGCGCGGCGCTGGCCCTCGGCGACCATCGCGTCCTTGAGCAGGTTGCGCTTGACCCGGCGGGCGGTGTTGCGCACCAGCATCGCGTTGTTCTCGTCGCCCCCCTTCTCGCGGATCTGCTTGATCGCGTCGTCGTGGGCGCGCCTGTCCATCTCGGGCGACTCGTGCTCGGCGAGGATGGCGTCGATGCTGGCCTGGACGTCGGCGCACTCGACCTCGACGTCGAACGGCTGGCCGTCGGGCGAGAGGTCGGGGCGGATGTCCTCGGGGATGAGGCCGTTCCGCTTGCCGGTGACGTAGCAGGTCGAGATGTGCAGCAGCACCGCCTTGTCGCAGGCGGCGACGAAGTTGGCGGCGTTGCGGGCGCCGTCGACGTTGGTCGTCATGGCGTCGCGCAGGTCGGGGTCGAAGTCGACGAGGCCGGCGCAGTTGACGACGAGGTCGATGTCGCGGCGAAGGCGGGCCAGCACCTCCGGGTCCTCGACGCCCATGTCGGGCAGCGAGACGTCGCCGGAGACGACCTCGACCCGCTCGCTGATGAAGCGGCTCATGTCGGCGCCGTACTTCTCGTGCAGCGGGCGGAAGCACGGCGAGGTCGCGACCTGGCGCTCGAACCGGTCGGCCGCGGGGCGCAGCGCCTTCTTGCGGGTGAGCACGTAGATCCTGCCGATGTCCGGCACGTGCTGCAGCACCATCGCCAGCCAGACCTTGCCGAGGAAGCCGGTGACCCCGGTGAGCAGGACGTGGCGGCCGGCGTAGCTGTGCTTGATCGAGATCGGCGTGTTCACGGGTGTCCTCCGGTTCCTGTCCCCAAGGTCAGTCGCGATAATCGATGATCGGCCAGTCGGCGTCCTTGGCGCTGCGGCGCAGGACGAAGTCGGGGTTGACGGCGCACGGCTTGCCGACGCGCGAGAGCAGCAGCATGTCGGGGCCATGGGCGCCGTAGGCGGCGCAGCGCGCGAGATCGAGGTCGTGCGCGGCGGCGTAGTCGTCGAGCCAGCGGCCGCCGACGTTCGAGCCGATGACCGGGTCGAGCAGCTTGCCGGTGGCCTCGCCGTCCTCGAACTCGATCTTGTTGTAGACGAGCTCGTCGTAGTGCTTGAGGTGACGCGCGAGCGGCTTCATGATCGGCTCGATGCTGTCCGACAGCAGCACGACCCGCCGCCCCTCGGCCTGCAGCCGCTTGAGCAGCTCCAGGCCCTGATCCAAGATCGTGTCCTTCAGGACATCCTCGGCGTACTCCTCGCACAGGACCTCGACGCGGTCCTGGCTCATGCCGCGGATGGCGAGGTGGGCGAGGCGGTGGGCCAGCGCGCGGTCGGTCTGCCCGAGCAGGCGGTGGACCGGGGCGGCCAGACCGACGAGGCCGAGGCGCACCGCCCGCTCGCCGAACTTCTTGGCGTTGCCGGCCAGATAGGCCGCCGCGCTGAGCACGCCGCGGGCGAGCAGGATGCCTTCGACGCGGACGAATGCTGCCGTGTTGGTTTGTGTCATCGACCAGGCTCGCGGCCTAGTTAGCGCACCCGAGGCCGGCGTTACAAGCATTCGCAATGGGGCCGAGATGCCTGCGAAGGCCGCTGCGCACGCTGTTTTACGCGTGCAGGGGGCTTCGCAGGAGCGGGCGCAAGGCGGTCTGGCGCCGGTCCGCGGCGCTTTCGTGGAATGGGTAGCGAGCGGGCGAGATGTTTACTCGCGCGAGTAAGTAGTTGTCCTGGGCGATTGATCGCGCGTTTAAGAAATTGCCCCCGCGTGAGACCGGTCGGGGCGTCACCGGTGGGACGCGCGTCGAGGTGCGCTATCGTTGCGGGCATGACCGCGCCGCTGCTCGTCTGCGCCGCCGAGGTCGAGGGCCGCGGGCTGCCCTCGGCGCTGCGCCTCGGCGTCGGCAAGGTCGCCTCCGCGGTGAGCATGACGCGGGCGCTGGCCGAGCGGCGGCCGGCGTGGGTGCTGCTGTTCGGGGTCTGCGGCGCCTATCCCGAAGGACATGGCCCGGGGGCCAGGCTCGACGTCGGCGACGTCTGCCTGGTCGGCGAGGACTGGCTCGGCGACGAGGGGGTCGCGGTCGACGACGGGTTCCTGCCGCTGTCGCAGCTCGGGCTCGGATCGGTCGGGCCGCTCCCGGCCGACCCGGCCCGCACGGCCGCGGCGGCGCAGGTGCTGGCGGTGCCGGTGGTGCGCGGGGCGACGGTCAGCACCTGCAGCGGGACGGACGCGCGCTCGCGTGAGCTGGCCTGCGGCACGGGGGCGACGGTCGAGACGATGGAGGGCGCGGCGGTGGCGTGGGCCTGTCGCGCGGCCGGGGTGCCGTGGGTGCAGCTTCGGTGCGTGAGCAATCGAACCGGGCGCCGGGCCGCGGGCGGGTGGGACCTGCCGCGGGCGGTGGCCGGGGTGCAGGCGGCGCTGCTGCGACTGCAGGCCGCGAACTGGGGGAGCGAATGAGCGAGCCGCTGCCGATCGGGTTCTCGCCGTGTCCGAACGACACGTGGATGTTCGACGCGCTGGTGCGGGTGCCGGAGTTCGTGCCGGGCCTGCGGCCGCTGCCGTGGCTGGCCGACATCGAGGCGCTCAACGAGCGCGCGCTGGCCGGCGAGGCGCCGCTGCCGGTGACGAAGCTGAGCGCGCACGGGCTTTACTGGGTCGAGCGCGATTACCTGGTCTTGCGGACAGGTGCGGCGCTGGGCCGCGGCTGCGGGCCGCTGGTGGTCGCGCGCGCGGCGACGGAGCTGGCGGGGCTGGCGGGGCGGAAGATCGCCATCCCGGGGGCGTACACGACGGCGCACCTGCTGCTCCGCTGCTTCGCGCCGGCGTCGGTGACGGTGGTGCCGATGCGCTTCGATCGCATCATGCCGGCGGTCGCCGCCGGCGAGGTCGACGCGGGGCTGGTGATCCACGAGGCGCGGTTCGTGTTCCGCGACCACGGGCTGCAGCAGGTGGCCGACCTCGGCGAGGTGTGGGAGGCGGCCACGGGCCTGCCGCTGCCGCTCGGGGTGATCGCGGCCCATCGCTCGCTGCCGGCGGGGCAAGTGCGGGCGGTGGAAGAGGGGATCGCGCGGTCGATCGCGGCGGCGGAGGCCGACCCGGCCGCGGCCTGGCCGTTCGTGAAGGCGCACGCGCAGGAGCTGAGCGACGAGGTGTGCCGGCAGCACATCGCGCTGTACGTCAACGAGTTCTCGCGCGACATGGGGACGGAGGGGGCGGCGGCGCTGGCCGAGCTGCGGCGCCGCGGGCGAGCCGCGGGGCTGTTGCCGCGCTGAGCGACGAAGGTCGCGCTGCACCCCTTCAAGGGCGGACCGGTGACGAGGCGGGCGGGCCGCGACGGCGACGACGCAGCCGCGCATGAGGCCGGGCGCTACGCGAGGTGGTCCGACGCGCCGTCCACGGACATGCTCGAGAAGACATGTTCAAAAAAACATGTGCTCGAGGACATGCCGGAGAGGACATGCCCCGGGGTCTGCAGGCCGTCGTGAACCGCGGCTCGGGGGTCAGGGGGCGGGCAGCGCCTCGAAGAAGAGGCGGCCGTCTCGCTCGTGGGCGACCACGCCGAAGGCCGCGCCGAGGTGCTCGGGGCTGAAGACGTCGCGGCAGGCGCCGACGCGGGCGCGGCCGGCGGCGAGCAGGACGGCGTCGTCGGCGTGGCGGCGGGCGAGGTCGAGGTCGTGCTCGGCGACGAGGACGGCGACGCCCTCGCGCGCGAGGGCCCGCAGGTGGCGGTAGAGGCCGAGCGCGTGGCCGATGTCGAGGCCGGCGGCCGGCTCGTCGAGGATGACGACGGCGGCCTCGGCCGCGAGCATGCGCGCGAGCATGACGCGCTGGCGCTCGCCGCCGCTGAGCCGACCGATCGGCCGCTCGGCGAACGGGCCGAGGCCGAGGCGGGCGAGGGCGGCGGCGGCGGCCTCGGCGTCGGCGGCGCGCGGCGGGCCGAAGCGCGGCAGGTTGGGCAGCCGGCCGAGGAGGACGACCTCACGCACGTGCAGGTCGGGCTCGACGGGGCAGTGCTGCGGCAGATAGGCGAGCCGGCGGGCGCGCGCGGCCGGCGAGAGGTCGGCGAGGCGGTCGCCGAGCAGCTCGACGTGGCCGGCCTGCGGACGGTCGAGCCCGGCGAGGGTGCGCAGGAGGGTCGACTTGCCGGCGCCGTTGGGGCCGGCGACGACGCAGATCCGTCCGCGCCGGAGGTCGAGGTCGAGGGCGTCGTAGAGGACCCGATCGGCGAGCAGACAGGTCAGGCCGCGAGCGGCGAGGGCGGGCGCCTCGGTCATGTCCGACATTAATAGGAGGGAGTCGGGGGGGCCCGGCAAGCCCGCGGGCAAGAGGTGGCGCACGCGCGGGCACGGGCGCAGGGGCGGCGGATCGACTAGTGTTCGCCGCATGTCGCTCGTCCAGCTCAGGGCCAGCAAGACGGCGCCGCCGCGGGACCTGCGGGCGTTCCTGCCGATGACCCGCGAGGAGATGGAGGCCCGCGGGTGGGACGAGCTCGACGTGCTCATCATCAACGGCGACGCCTACGTCGACCACCCGGCGTTCGGCGGGGCGCTGATCGGCCGGTTCCTCGAGGGCCGCGGGCTGCGGGTCGGGATGATCGCGCAGCCGCGCTGGGATGACCCGAAGGACATCTCGCGCTTGGGTCGGCCGCGGCTGTTCGTCGGCATCACCGCGGGCAACCTCGACTCGATGCTCAACAAGCTGACGGCGCAGAAGAAGGTCCGCGGCGAGGACCAATACTCGCCCGACGGCGCGCTCGAGCAGCGGCCGAACCGCGCCAGCATCGTCTACTCGAACCTGGCCCGGCAGGCGTTCCCGGGGCTGCCGGTGGTGCTCGGCGGCATCGAGGCGAGCCTGCGGCGGATCGCCCACTACGACTACTGGAGCGACCAGGTCCGCCGCAGCGTGCTGGTCGACAGCAAGGCCGACCTGCTGATCTTCGGCATGGGCGAGCGGCCGGTGTGGGAGGTCGCGCAGCGGCTCAAGGCCGGCGAAGACATCAGCACGATCCGCGACGTCCGCGGCACCGCGGTGATGCTGCCGAAGGGCCAGTGGGAGCACCTGCCGAAGAGCCGCTACGTGCGCGACGGGCTGCCGCTGCACCTGCCGAGCTTCGAGGAGGTGAGCGCCGACAAGGACGCGTTCCTCGAGATGTCGCGGGCGTTCCAGCACGAGACCAATCCGGGCAACGGGCGGCCGCTGATCCAGCCGCACGGCGACCGGGCGCTCTACTGCAACCCGCCGGCGCACCCGCTCGACATGCGCGACATGGACGCGCTGTACGACCTGCCGTTCGTGCGCCGGCCGCACTGGATCTACGCGGGCAAGAAGATCCCGGCGTTCGAGACGGTCAAGCACTCGATCGTGACGATGCGCGGCTGCTTCGGCGGCTGCACGTTCTGCTCGATCACGGAGCACGAGGGCCGCATCATCCAGTCGCGCTCGGCCGAGAGCGTGCTGCGCGAGATCCGGGAGCTGCGCCGCATGGACGACTTCCGCGGGGTGATCTCGGACGTCGGCGGGCCGACGGCCAACATGTACCGCATGCGCTGCAAGAGCGAGCAGATCGAGAGCGCGTGCCGCAAGCTGTCGTGCGTCCACCCGGGCGTGTGCGAGAACCTCGACACCGACCACGGGCCGCTCGTCGACCTGCTGAAGAAGGTGCGCAAGGCCGAGGGCGTGCGGCGCGTGTTCATCGCCTCGGGCGTCCGCTACGACCTGGCAGAACGATCTCCGGCGTTCATCCGCGAGCTGGCGACGCACCATACCGGCGGACAATTGTCCGTGGCGCCCGAGCACGTGAAGGACGAGGTGCTCGCCAAAATGAAGAAGCCCGGGGTCGCCAGCTACGAGCGCTTCGCCGAGCAGTTCATGTGCGCGAGCGAGGCCGCCGGCAAAGAGCAGCACCTGGTGCCGTACTTCATTTCAGGGCACCCGGGCAGCACGCTGGACGACATGGTCGATCTCGCGCTGTGGCTGAAGGCGCGAGGCGTGCGGCCGCGGCAGGTGCAGGACTTCATCCCCACGCCGATGAGCATGGCGACCTGCATGTACTACACGGGTCGCGATCCGTTCACGCGCCAGCCGGTCTACACGGCGAAAGAGCTGCGCGAGAAGAAGCTGCAGAAGTCGCTACTACTTTATTGGGATCCGGCGCAGCACCACCTCGCTCGCGAGGCGCTGCGCCGAGCCGGACGCGCAGCGCTGATCGGTCACGGGCCGTCGTGTCTGGTGCCGCCGGAGGGAGGAGCGACGCGCACACCTGGAGCCTCGCCTGTCCCGGGCGCCAGGCGGGCGCGGCGCGGGCTCGGGGCCGCCGGACCGTGAACCGGTAGCCGCGCCGAAGGCCGCGCTCGCGTCGCCGGTGCAGGTCCGCCCCGCCACCACGCTAGCGCACGAGCGCCGGCGAGGACGGTAGTTCCGCGTCACAGCCGACTATGGATAAGATGCCCCAAGTTATGACGATGACGCGGAGCGCGACGCGAGTGTTGGCAGCTGTCACTGTGATGTCGAGCCTGGCGGGCTGTGAGGCGCTGCTCGAGCCGAAGACGAAGGTCTCGCTGGCCATCTCGCACCACGGTACGCGCGACGAGAACGGGGTCCTGCCGAACTACGGCGAGGCCGACGCCGCCCGCGTGTTCGTCAACGACAAGGGCTGGCAGGTCGCCCTGCAAGAGGGCGTGGTCGTGATGACCGCCGCGCAGGTCGAGTCGTGCGCCGGCGAGAGCTTCGACTTCGAGCTGCCGTACGGCCCGTTCCCCGAGTACCAGCTGGCGCAGGATCAGGACCTCGTCGACTTCGCGTCGGTCGAGCTGCCCGAAGGGACATATTGCAAGCTGCGCGTCGAGTACGGCCGCTACCAGTCGTCGCTGGCCGAGCAGGCGTTCGACACGCCGTACAAGGTCGAGGGCCACGCGTCGATCGAGGGGCTGACGATCTACCTCGCCGGCACGGCGGTCGACCCGTCCGGCGCCCACGAGACCGCCAACTGGAAGTTCGAGACCAATCAGACCAGCATCGTCGAGCTCGACCTCAGCACGGCCGACGATGGCCGGCCGTTCTCGATCACCGGCAAGGAGCCGGGCGGCAGGGCGCTGACGGTCGCCAAGACCTACGACGCGTACTTCCGCGGCGTCGACTTCTCCGACTACGACCCCGAGGCGATCAGCGGCCGCCTGCTCGAGATCCTCAGCGCCGAGACGTACGTGATCGTCGGCGCCCAGGTCTTCTGAGCCCGGCCAGCCCGGCGAGCACCACGAGGCCGAGCGGGCCGCCGGCGTCGCCGCCGGCGGCGCAGTCGCAACCGTCGTCGCGCTTCGGCTCGGTCACCAGGCAGTCGCACGTCTCGCACGCGTCGGTGCGCAGGTCGACACCTGTCTCTTGGTTCAGCCAGCACAGGGCGGCGTAGGGGATCGCGTAGAAGCCGCCCTTGCCGCACGTGTAGCCGCGCGAGGTGACGCCCGCGAGCACGACCTCGCCGGAGGAGAGGGTGACGAACGCGGGGCCGCCGGAGTCGCCCTGGCACGAGTCGTGGCCGTCGCCGCCGGCCTGGAACTCGAGGCCGCTCGGGCTGAAGCGCACGATCTCGACGTCGACCTGGCGCTTGAAACCGTTGAGGCTCTTCTCGTCGTCGCCGAAGCCGACGACGGTGATCGGGGCGCCGATGTACATCGCGTCGTCCCAGGTCGCCTGGTCGCTGATCGGCCGCGTCGGCGCGACGCCGACGAGCGGCTCCTCGAGCACGACGTAGCCGTAGTCCCAGATGTCGACCTTGCAGACCTCGGTGTCGGTGCCACAAAAGTCCGGGTGCGAGCCGTGCTCGGCGACGGAGACGATCTGCTCGAACCCCGACCACACGTCGTCGCCGACGACGACGTGCATGAGCGCGGGCGAGGGGTTGTGGTCGAGGCAGTGCGCGGCGGTCAGCACGACGGTCGGGCTGACGAGCGTGCCGGTGCACATGGTGTCGCCGATGAGGATCGCCACGGCGCTCGGCCACGAGCCCGGCTCGACCAAATCTCCGCCGTAGATCGGCGTGGGCGCGGGCGCGGGCGCGGTCCACGGGAGCGGCGTGGCGAGGAGGGCGACGAGGCCGAGCTGCAGCATGCGACGAAGAATAACCCGGGTCGCCGGCGATCCACGGCGATCCGGCCCGCGTACTGCGCACACGGGCGGCGGATCGAAAATGCCCGGGCGCGCGGGCGCAGACCCGGGACAGCGCCCCTGCGATCTGGTACCGATCGCCAGGTCCGACCCGGGGAGGCGCGTGCCGACGAATCTCTTCGCTTATCCTAACCTGGTCTCGGAGCCAGGTCCGCTCCCGCTCCGCTCGCAGCTCGATCACGACTTCACCGACGCGCTGGCCCACATCGCCCGGATCCGCACCCGCCGGCGCCTGGAGCGGGATCCGGTGTTCCGCACGATCCGCCCGCAACTCGAGCGGGTCCTCCGCGGCTTCGAGTGGGACCTGGAGCCGACGCTCGGCCACTCGCTGGCGCCGCGACGCCCGGGGATCGTCCGCGCGGTCGCGTGGAACGTCGAGCGCGGCAAGCGCTTCGAGGGCCTGCACGCGCTCCTGACCTCCGACCCGGAGCTGTCGACGGCCGACCTGCTGCTGCTGACCGAGGTCGACATCGGCATGGGCCGCTCGGGCAACCGCAACGTGCCGAAGGAGCTCGCCCACGCGCTCGGCATGGGCTACGTGTTCGCCAACTATCACCTCGTGCTGGCCGAGGGCGACCGCGGCGAGCGCGGCCACGGCGTGCCGAACACCAAGGCGATGCACGGCTGCGCCCTGCTGACCCGCTTCCCGGTGCTCCGCTTCGAGGCGGTCGAGCTGCAGGAGCGGCGCGACAAGTTCCACGCGACCGAGAAGCGGATCGGCAACAAGCGCGCGCTGCTGTGCGAGCTGCTGCTGCCCGACGGGCCGCTGACGGTCGCGCTGGTCCACCTCGACCCGTTCGCCGGCCCCCGCGACCGCGCGCGCCACATCCGCGAGATCGTCGCCCGCCTGCGCGAGTTCGGCGGCGAGCGCATGCTCCTCGGCGGCGACCTCAACACGAACACGTACGACCTCAGCAGCGGCCGCGGCCTGGCCTACAACTTCTTCTACAAGTTGACGCGGTTCGGCATCGAGGGCATGGCGGCCCAGTACATGAAGCCGGAGGAGCACTTCGAGCGGGCCGTGTTCGCGGCGCTGCGCGACGGCGGGTTCGAGATCGACGGGTTCAACGACTTCACCCGCGGGACCATCTACTACGACATCTACGACCCCGAGATCTTCCGCAAGGCGCTCGACTACATGCCCAAGGCGATGCGCCGGGTGATGTGGACGTACCTCGAGCGCCGGCTGGCGCCGTGGGGCGGGCGGGTGCCGCTGCGCGTCGACTGGTTCGCCGGCAAGGGCGTGCGCCCGCGCGAGCCGCAGGTGATCGAGCGCCCGGTCGCCGAGGGCAAGCTGGTGTCCGACCACAACCCGATCCTCGTCGATCTCGAGCTCGGCGCCGCGGACGAGCCGGACCTGGCCGAAGAGTCCGAGGGGTAGCAGCGATGGGACATGTTCCCGAGGGCATGTCCGCCGAAACATGCTTGATGGGACATGGCCTGAAGTTCACCGCCGGCGGTAGGCGCCGAGCCAGGCGCGGGCGTTGCCGCCGAGCACGCGGGAGACCACCGGCTCGGGGAGGGCGAGGCCGTGGTAGACGCCGGGGGTGAGCGCGCCGATCCGCGCGGCGTGGCGCCAGAACTCGAACCGCGGGCGCTCGAGCAGGCCGAGGTTGGCGGCGAGCTGCAGGTCCCACTCGCGCACGGCGTCGAGGTCGTCGGGAGCGCCGCGGGTGGTGAGGAGGTCGGAGCCGAACAGGAACCGCTCGGGCTGGACCTCGATGAGGGCGCGCAGGCGGTCGCGATCCTCCTCGACGGCGGTGAAGCCGTCGACGCCGGGCAGGCCGCCGCCGTGGCTGGTGTCGACGCGCAGCCGCGGAAACTCGCGCAGGAGCCCGGCGAGGCGATCGAGGTCGGTGCGGCTGCCGCACAGGTGGGCGCAGACCAGCTCGAGCCGCGGGTGAGCGCGCAGCAGCCGGGCGAGCTCGTCGCGGTAGCGCACGGTGTTGACGTGGACGAGCACGGGCACCGAGCGGTGCTCGAGCCACTCGAACAGCGAGGCGTGGGCCGGATCGTCGAGCGGACGGGCGTGCAGCTTGTGGTGGCCGAAGTACAGCTTGACGCCGCGAGCCCCGCGCCGAAACCACCGCTCGAGCGCGGCGATGTCGACCTCGGCTGGCTCGACGGCGACGAACGGGAACAGGCGATCGCGGTGGGCCGCGGTGGCGGCGAGCAGGGCGTCGTTGGCCTCGCGCCAGCCGTGCATGCGAAGGTCGGCGCCGGGGGCGAGGCCGAGCGCGGGGTCGAGGTGCGGCGAGGCGATGACGACGGCGGCGGCGATGGCGTTGCGGTCGAGCGCGGCGAGCAGCTCGTCGACGAGGCCGCCGACGAGGTGGACGTGGACGTCGACGCGGTCGCGCGCGGGCTCGTCGTCGCTGCCGGTGGTCCCGGTCGGCGTGGGGACGCCGCAGGCGAGCGAGAGGCCGGCGAGCAGGACGAACCCGGCGCGCCGCGGCGAGGCTTCAGCACTCACACTCGTCCTCGCCTTCGTAGTTGCGGAGCTCGACGTGCAGCCGATACGGATACTCCGCGGTCGCGCTGTCGCTGTGGACGCGGAGCAGCAGGACGCCGGCGTAGTCGTCGCCGTAACCGCTGAACGCGAGCACGCCGCCGTCGGCGGTCTGCGCGGTCAAGGGCTCGTGCGTGTCGGCGCGGTAGACCTCGACGGTCATGGTGTGCTCGGGGCCGGGGGCGAGCACCGGCTCGCCGCACGCCGCCCCGCACAGGCCGGCGTCCTTCACCAGCGCGCGCACGTGGAGGTAGTGGACGCTGTAACCGAGGCCGGCGACGTCGACGCGGTACCAGTCGTCCTCACCGGGGCAGAGGTAGGCGTCGGCGACCTCGTGGTAGGCGGACCACTCGCTGACGCTGTACCAGTCGACGTCGGTGGGATCGTCGGGATCGTCGTTGGGCTCCCAGGCGTCGTTGAGCGGGCAGGCGACGGCGCCGGTGGTCGCGCCGGGGTCGTCGCCGTCGCCGGACCCGAGGTCGCAGGCGGCGAGCGCGAAGGGGAGAGCGACATGTCGCAAGAGACAGGCCCTCCGCGCGGCGGCCGAGGTCGTGGCTGGCGTGGTCATCGGAGATCCAGGACCCGGCAACCGTGGACCCGCGGCCGCGGCCGGCAATCGAGGTTCGTCCGCCGGGCCGAGGGGAGGTGGAGGTCGCAGGCCGGACGACGAAGGGACCGGGCGAGCCGCGAAAGCTCGCGCAGGCGCCGCCCGGGCCGTGCGGAGAGCGGATGCCCGAAAGGACAGGCGGCGCGGCGGGCCCGGCCGCGCTGGATATCGCGGGGACGTCCTGCAGAGATCCACCCGCACGAGCGCGGGTGGATCTGCGCGAGGTGATTCTGTCCGGAGAGACAGGTGGTCGAGGTGCGGCCGGAGGGCGCGCTCGAGATGTCCGGAGAGACAGGTGGCCATGGTCGCGGCCGGGGCGCGCGCGAGATGTCCGGAGAGGCAGGTCGGCGCGGCGGCCGCGAGCGGCCCGCGCGCGGGCGAGGGGGTCGCTCAGCGCTCGGCCGGGCTGTCCGTGGGGACAGGCGGCGCGGGCGGGGTGAGCAGCTCGGCGCCGACCTTGCGGGCGAGGGCGAGGGCCTCGCCCATGCCGCGGGCGATCATCGCCGAGGGATCGGCCCCGTCGCCGAACGCGGTGATCTTGACCTCGCCGAACTTCTGCGCGAACGCGCCGGCGATCGCGGGCAGGCCGGTCTCGACCAGGGCCATGCGGATCCGGTCGTCCGAGACGAGGTTGTCGACCTCGCGCGCGGCCCGGGCGACGGCCGCCCGCACCTCGCCGGCCAGCCGCTCGAGCTGCAGCTCGCGCTCCTTGAGCCGCGCAGCCGCGGCGCTCTCGAGGTCCTTGAGCTCGGTGTTGGCCTTGTTGCGCTGCATGGCCAGCTGGGCGCCGAGCTCGACCTCCCGCTGCTGGGTGGCGTGCTTGACCTCGAGCAGCTGGCGCTCGGCCTCGGCGTACTTGCGCTCGCGCGCGAGCTGGGCGAGGCGCACGGCCTCGGCCTGGGCGGCCTTCTCCTGCTCGAGCTGGGTCTTGGCGCGCAGCTCGCCGAGCAGGCGGGCCTGCTCGCGCGCGCCCTTCTCCTCGGCGAGCTCGGTGGCGGCCTTGAGCTCGGCGATCGCCCGCGCCTGCTCGCGCGCGGCCCTCTCCTCGGCGAGCTCGGTGGCGGCCTTGAGCTCGGCGATCGCCCGCATCTGGTCGCGCACGCGCTGCTCCTCGGCGGCGCGCGCGGCCAGCTCCTCACGCTTGGCGGTCTCGGCCAGCTCGATCTGCATGGTGCGGCTCTCGGCCTGGGCCTTGAGCTCGCGCGTGGCGGTCTCGCTGGCGATCTTGGCCTCCTCGATCTGGCGGGCCGAGGTCGCCTCGAGCGTGGCGATCTCGCGGGCGCTCTCCATCTCGGCCATGCGGGCCCGCAGCGCCAGCTCGGCGCGGAACTTGGCCTGCATGTCCTGGAACACGGTGTCCGACAGGATCTGCACGTTCTGGATCTCGACCGTGTCGATGACGACGCCCCAGCCGGTGGCGGTGGTGTCGTCGGTGCGGCCGCGGCCCTCGACGATCGGCACCAGCTCGGCCATGAGCTCGCGCGCGATCGACTCCTTGCGGCGGGTCATGGCGTCCTCGACGCGCAGGTTGGCGACGAGGCGGCGGGTGGCGCCGACGAACATCTCGGTGAGGATCTCGCCGAGCTTCTCCTGCGCCCGCTCGCTGTACGAGAAGTTGAGCATGCGGAAGGTCAGCTCGGGCTCGGCGATCCGGTAGACGGCGAGGCCGGTGATCTGCACGCCGACCTTCTCCAGGGTGACCTGGTCGGCGGTGAACTGCAGGCGGTTGATGGTGGTCGGGATGACGGCGACGCTGTCCCACGGCCACTTGAAGCAGCTCGCGCCCTGACCGGTGCTGCTTCGGCGGATCCGCCCGCGGCGGACGTGGATCAGGTACTCGCTGGGCTTGGCGGTGATGAAGCCCCAGCGCTTCATCTTCTCGGGGTCCTCCACGGGCTTGCCCTGGCGCCAGAGGTTGTCGGTGGGGGCGGGCGTGGTGGGGGCGGGCTTGGCTGTCATCGTTCGGGCTCCTGCGCGAGACCCCTTAGCAGCCGGCGTGCCAGGCGCCGTGACGGGGCTGTGACGCGGCGCGGCCCGGGTGAAGGACGGACGGCGCGATCGCGACAGGATCGGCGGTGTATCAAAACGATGCAGATGGATCGTTGCGATGCACCTGCAGCGAACGGGCGGCGCGGGCGGATCAGGCGCGGATCTTGAGGGCCTTGATCTTGCGCAGGAGGGTGGCCCGACCGATGCCCATGGCCCGCGCGGCGCCGCTGCGGTTGCCGTCGTGGGCGGCGAGGACGGCCTCGATGTAGAGCTTCTCCATCTCGTTCCACGACAGGCGGGCGAGGTCGGCGCCGCCGCGGCCGGCCTTGCGGCCCGCGGCCGGGAGCTCGCGCGGGTCGGCGGGCAGCGGCAGATCGGCGACCTCGATGGCGTCGCCGGCGCTGAGGACGACCGCGCCCTCGATGCAGTTCTCGAGCTCGCGGATGTTGCCGGGCCAGCTGTGCGCGTGCAGCCGCGCGAGCGCGGCGGGGGAGAAGCGCACGACGGGCTTGTTGTGGCGCTGGGCGAAGCCCGCGAGGAAGTGGTAGGCGAGCTGCTCGAGGTCCTCGGGGCCGCGCTCGCGCAGCGGCGGCATGGCCAGCGAGAGCACGCGCAGGCGGTAGTAGAGGTCCTCGCGGAAGCGCTGGCGAGCGACCATGTCTTCGAGGTTGCGGTTGGTGGCGGCGAGGATCCGGACGTCGACCTTGAGGGTCTTGCGCCCGCCGACCCGCTCGAACTCGCGGTCCTGCAGCACCCGCAGCAGCTTGCTCTGGAGCGTGAGCGGGACCTCGCCGAGCTCGTCGAGGAAGACGGTGCCGCCGTCGGCGGCCTCGAACTTGCCGACGCTGCGCTGGTCGGCCCCGGTGTACGCGCCCCGCTCGTGGCCGAAGAGCTCGTTTTCGATCAAGGTGGCCGGCAGCGAGGCGCAGTCGACTGCGACGAACGGCCGCCCGGCGCGCGGGCTGTTGTAGTGGATCGCCCGCGCGATCAGCCCCTTGCCGGTGCCGGTCTCGCCGGTGATGAGGACGGTCGCGTCGGTGCCCGCCGCGCGCGTCACGAGATCGTAGACGCGCCTCATCCGCGCGCCGCCGCCGACCACGCCGTTGAAGCGGTAGCGCAGCGGTCCGCCGGTGGGGGCGCGCAGCTGGCCGTAAAGACTGGTGCTCTCGACCAGCATGGCGACCTGGCTGGCGAGCGCGCGCAGCAGGGCCTCGTCGTCGTCGTCGAAGGCGGCGCCCTTCTTGTTGAGGAGCTGGAGGACGCCGAGGATCTCGCCGGCGCGATCGAGGACCGGGACGCACAGCATCGAGCGCGTGGCGTAGTTGGTGGCGCGATCGATGGCGCCGTAAAAACGCGGGTCGCCCTCGGTGTGCGAGAGGTTGATCGCCTCGCCGGTGCGCGCGACGTGTCCGGCGATGCCCTGACCGACCCTGAGCCGGATCTCGCGCAGCTCCGGCAAATGCGCGGCCTTGCTGAACAGCTCGCCGCGGGCGCGGTCGACGAGGTAGAAGGTGCCGCGGTCGGCGTCCATGGCCCGGGTGACGGTGTCGATGACCTGCGCCAGCAAGGCGTCGAGGTCGACCTCGCGGCGCACGAGCTCGCCGAGCGCGACCAGCACGCTGTCACGATCGACCCGCGTGCGCCGCGGCGGCGTCTCCCCGAGGGCGGACTTCGCGGGTCTCTTGCGCGCTGCTGGCTCCATCCTCGCCGAGTGTATCAGAATGAGACGGTGGCTCAAACCGATGCGTGCGTTCCCGCGCTGAGGCCACGGCAGCGCTGGAGCCGCGCGGGTCGGCGAATGGAGCGGCTCGGCGCGGATGCAGGCGTTGACGGGCGCGCGGGCCGTTCGCGATAAAATCGCCATGATGAAGCTGGGAAGCGCGAAGGTGCTGGGAATGGCTGCGCTCGTCGGCGCGCTGCTGACGGCGGGCTGCGGCGACGATGGGATGGGGAAAGAGACCGCGACCGCTCCGACCACGGAGCCCACCACCAGCACCGGGACCGCCACCGGGACCGACAGCGAGACCAGCACCGACACGCCGACGACGTCCGACACCGAGGGCGGCGCGAGCATGTGCAACCCGAAGATCCAGGACTGTCCCGAAGGGCAGAAGTGCGTGGCCTACGACTCGATGGCGATGAACTACTGGGACGCCAACAAGTGCGTCGAGGAGCCGATGAACGGCGGCGCGGTCGGTGACCCGTGCAACATCAACATGGGCGAGTCGGTGTTCTCCGGGCTCGACAACTGCTCGAAGGGCACGATCTGCCTGAACTTCGACTTCGCGACGGGGCAGGGCGGGACCTGCACGGCGTACTGCGGCGAAAGCAACGTCTGCGGCGACGGCGAACTCTGCCTCGAGTCGGCGAACGAGGGCGTGCTGCCGGTGTGCCTCAAGTCGTGCGACCCACTGCTGCAGGACTGCGAAGACATGCAGGGCTGCTACGGCGACGCGTCGTTCGGCGGCTTCATCTGCTTCACCCCCGATCCCGGCGACAACCCCGGCGACGACAACTCGCCGTGCGAGTACACCAACGCGTGCCTGGCCGGCTTCAGCTGCCAGGCGGCCGAGACGGTGGAAGGCTGCATGGGCGCGATGGGCTGCTGCACGCCCTTCTGCTCGGTGTCCGGCGGCGACGCCGACTGCGCCCCGTCCGAAGACTGCGTGCCCTTCTTCGCCGATCCTCCGCCCGGCACCGACGACGTCGGGGTGTGCGTGATCCCGGCTTGAGGGCGACGAGCTCGGGCGAGCCGAGGCGCCGGGTCGCGGAGCGCGACCCACGCAAAGAGCCGCGACGAGGATCGTCGCGGCTCTCGGAGCGCGCGTCGTGACGCGACGACGATCTCAGTTCGAGGTGCGCGGGGCGGGGCGAGCGAAGATCCGGTCGAAGGCGTGCTGGACCTCCTCGGACATGTCGGTGAGCGCGCCGAAGCCGATGAGGTAGAAGGGACGGTTGCGGACGGTGACGCGCCAGACCTGCATCGGCTGGCCGTCCGTCAACTCCTCGATGAGACCGGCACGCAGAGCGGCAGGCTCCTCGACGTACAGAGGAGCGACCGCGGCGACGCGATTGGCGAGCTCCTTGTCGCCCGTGCCCGAGAGGTACAGACCCTCGCGCGTGGCGAGCGTGAGGTGCTCCAGGCCGGTCCGCTGGGCAACCGCCCGAAGGTAGAGATCCCCGGCGGTCCAGGGGTTTTCGCTGCGATCTTGGCGTCGTTCGTGCGTCATCCGACAAAAACTCCGGTGTGGGTGATGTAGGATAAACGCCGGCTCGGGCGGGGACAAAATTTCGGCGGATCGCCGGGGTGCTCAGCGCTGGCGAGCTCTCAGCTCAGGCGGCGCCTCATGGCCGAACACGTCCCGCCAGACTTCTTCCACCGGCACGAGCTCCACCTCGCCGCGGTCCAGCTCCACCAGCCGGTGCTTGAGCTCTTTCTGGAGGGTCACCCCATCCGCGTCCGTGAGGATCCGCGGAGGCCGTTGTGCAAAAGGAGGGCGCGTCATGCCGATTTCGTAGCGTGACGCGCGAAAAAGAGCAGGGCAAAAGTCTCGGGTTCCATCCGGAGGCGAAACGGGAGATGCGGGAGGCCAGCGCCTTCGCCGCGCGCCTCGGGCCCGTTCGCGTTCGGCGACTGGAGGCCGAGTTCCAACGGACCACCCTCGGGGCGATGGTGCGGTTCCCCAGCGCCTGGCCGCCGTATCTGTTCGGGACCCGGCGCTGTTTTCTCCTCGGGCTGCCGTATTTCTTCGTGTACCGCAAGCGGCGGCGCGTCGAGGTGGTGGCGCTTTGCCATCACCGGCAACGGCCGGGGCTGTGGCGGCGGCGACTGTCAGAAGATTTGCCAGTCGATCGCCGGGTAGCCGAGGTCCTCGAGGGCGGCGTTGATGGCCGAGAACGGCCGGCTGCCGAGGAACTTCGGCCCCTTGCCGAGGATCGGGGAGGGGTGGGGGGCGACCAGGACGCGGTGGCGGCGCTCGTCGATCAGGCCGGCCTTCTTCCTGGCGAAGTCACCCCACAGCGCGAACACCAGCGGCTCGCCGCGGTTGCTCAGGGCGCGGATGACGGCGTCGGTGAACTTCTCCCAGCCCTTGTTCTTGTGCGAGCCGGGGGTGTGAGCGCGGACGGTGAGGACCGTGTTGAGCAGCAGGACGCCCTGCTCGGCCCACGACTGCAGGTTGCCGTGGGAGGGGACGCCGCACCCGAGGTCGGCCGCCAGCTCCTTGAAGATGTTGGCCAGCGAGGCGGGGGGCTTCACCCCGGGCAGCACCGAGAAGCAGAGGCCGTGGGCCTGACCCTCGTCGTGGTACGGGTCCTGGCCGAGCAGCACGACCTTGACCTGCTCGAAGGGGGTGAGTTCGAAGGCGCGAAAGACGTCTCCCTCGGCGGGATAAACCGTATTGTTTTCACGCTCATAGCCGACGAAGTCGACGAGGTCCTTGAAGTATGGCTTGGCCATCTCGTCGGCCAGCGCCGCGTGCCAGCTGCCGGGCAGGGTCCAGTTGCCGTAGCCGTACATGCGCGACCTCCTCAGGCGATCCGGCGCACGGTTTCGGACAGCAGGGCCACGCCGAAGCCGGTGCCGCGGTTCTTCGGGAAGCTCGGGCCCGCCAGGTCGATGTGGCACCACAGCGCCTTGGTGTCGTCCATGTGCCAGTAGACGAACTGCGCCGCGCAGGCCGACTGGGCGTTCATGCGATTCTTTACAGAATTGACCATATCTGCGATATTACTCTCGAATTCTTGCTTGTAGAATTCGGGCGCGAACGGCAGCGGGTGGACGAGGTCGCCGCAGTGCTTGCCGGCGGCGATGATGGTCTGCTCGAGCGACTCGTCGTTGCTGACGACGGCGGCGTGCAGCAGGCCGGTCGAGATCATCTGGGCGCCGGTCAGGGTGGCGGCGTCGAACACGATCTCGGCGCCGAGCGCCCGCGCGGCGTAGCTGACGCCGTCGGCGAGCAGGAGGCGGCCCTCGGCGTCGGTGTTGTTGATCTCGACCGTCTTGCCGGAGTGCAGGCGGAGGATGTCGTCGGGCTTGTAGGCGCCGGGGCCGACCGCGTTCTCGGCGATGCAGAGGACCAGCGAGAGCTTGTGCTTGCAATGATTGGCGGCCAGCACGCAGAACGCCCCGAGCACGGCGGCCGCGCCGCCGAGGTCGCCCTTCATCGTGTTCATCGCCCCGCTGATCTTGAGACTGAGGCCGCCGGTGTCGTAGGTGATGCCCTTGCCGACCAGGGCGATCGAGCGGCCGCCGCCGGCGGCCGGCGTGTACTGGGCGATCAGCATGCGCGGCGGCTTGACCGCGCAGCGGCCGACGGCGTGGATGCCGGCGAGGCCCTCCTGGAGCAGGGCGTCGCCGACGATCTCGCGCAGCTCGACGCGTGGAATCGCGGTCAACAGCTCGCGCGCGCGAGCTGCGAACTCCTCGGGATTGAGCTCGGTCGGCGGCGTGTCGACGTGAAGTGCGGCGATCCGCGTCGCGTGCATCGTCGACTCGACTTCCGGCGGAACGGGGATCGGTTGGCCGGCGGGGTCCAGCGCGAGGATCTGGACCTCGGCGCCGCTGGTCGCGCCGCTCTTGCTCGAATAGAGCGGGAGAGCGCGGCCGACGGCGTTGATGGTGGCGAGCAGGTGCGCCGGATCCGGCAGGATGACGATGATTCCGGCCTTGCTGCCGCCGAGGTCCGCCGCCGCCACCACGCGCCGCACACTCTCGGCGCGGCTCGGCGAATTGTAGCGAGAACCGTGGTCTGGGAGCACGCCGAGGAGCAGGCGACGCGGCTCCGGGAGGCCGGTGAGCGTGCCCGAGACGGCTCCGAGCTCGCCGGGCTTGGTGTCACGCGCGAGTTCGGCGAGCAGCGCCTGCGCCGGTGCCGGCAAGAACGCCGGCAACTCGCCGGTGAGGACGTTTGCCGCCGCGACGACGAGGACGGCGCGGCTGCCGTGGAGCAGAGCGGGAATGGTCGGGGCGAAGCTCAGGGTCGTGGGCACGGCCGGAGCATGCCACAAGCCGTCGACCGCGTCGTCCTGCGCCTCTACGCGCGCGCCATTGCGGCGACTGCCGCCGGGTTTTGCCGAAGACGCGCAACACCGGGGGAAGGTGTGTTAACGTCACAGGGTCCCCCGAGAAGCCATGAGCAAACCGGAAGACCAAGCACAAGCAGACCCCCTGCTGGGGACGACTTTCGCTCGGCGCTACTTGATCGAGCGCCGGCTCGGCCGCGGGGGGATGGGCGTCGTGTACCAGGCGACGCAGATCGACTTGAATCGCCCGGTGGTGCTCAAGGTGTTGGCGCCCGACTGGGTCGGCGACTCCGAGGCCCTGGCCCGCTTCGAACGCGAGGCCCGCGGGCTCTCCAGCCTGCAGCACCCGAACATCGTGACCATCCACGACTTCGGCAAGGTCGACGGCCGCGCGTTCATCGTGATGGAGTACGTCCAGGGCGAGACGCTCGACCGCTTCGTCCGCCGCCGCGGCCACCTCACGCTGGCCGACTTCGTGCCGATCGCGGCGCAGGTGCTCAAAGGCCTCGGCGAGGCCCATTCGCGCGGCATCATCCACCGCGACATCAAGCCCGCCAACATCATGCTGTGCGAGCGGCAGGGGCGAGCCAACTACGTCAAGATCCTCGATTTCGGGCTCGCCAAGCTGGTCTCCGGCTCGTCCGACATCACCAAGCAGAACGTCCTCGGCACGCCCACTTGCCTGTCTCCGGAGCAGATCCTGGGCGAGAAGATCGACCAGCGCGTCGATGTCTACGCGGTCGGCATCCTGTTCTACTTCATGCTGACCGGGGTGATGCCGTTCCAGGCCGACAACGACGCGTCGGTCCTGTACAAGCACGTCCACGAGAAGGCGCAGCCGATCCAGGAGCTCCTGCCGCCCGACAACGGCGTCCCCGAAGGCGTGCTGGATCTGATCAGCCGGTGCCTCGAAAAGAGCCGGGAGCGGCGCCCACGCGACGCCAACGAGGTCGTCGAGGGGCTCATCGATCAGGTGCCGTTCTCGATGTTCCGCCTGCCGCGGGCGCAGCCGCGGACGGAGCCGCTCGAGCCCGAGGAGCCGCAGAGCAGCACCGAACACAGCAAGCCGATCCCGTCGCCGGAGAATATCGTGGTCGGCACGTTCGGCCGGCCGCGATCGGCACCGGCCGTTGCCGCCGCGCCGCTTGCGCAGGGCATGCCGAGCGCGCCGGGCGGACCGCAGACGATGCCGCCGTCGGTGATGCCCATCACGGCTCAGTTCCCGCAGGCGACGCTCGACCAACTCAAGGCGCAGGGCATCCCGCTGGAGGGTGGGAGCCTGGTGCAGAGCCAGGACGGGCGCACGCTGCTGGTGGTCGGTCCGCAGGCCCAGGAGGCCGCGGCTCGCCAGCGCACGCTGAACCTGGTCTACGGCGGGGTCGCGGCGCTCACGGTGATCGCGCTGCTGGTCTACGTGTTCGGCGGCGGCGGTCCGGCCGAGGCCGAGACGGAGCGGCCGGAGACGGTGGCCCGCGAGGAGGGCGGGCGCGAGCAGCTCGAGGGCAACCTCGACAAGATCGCGCAGCTCATCGACGAGGGCAAGCTGCCGCAGGCGGAGCGCAAGCTCGAGATCGCGGAGGAGGAGTTCGCCCGCGACCCGGAGCTGTCCGACCGCGCCGACGAGCTGCGGTCCCGGCTCGAGGTGATGAAGGCGCTGGCCAGCGCCCGCAAGCACGAGCGCGACGGCGACCGCATCAGCGCGGTCAAGGGCTACCGCGACGTGCTGGCGCTCGACGCTGGCAACGAGGAGGCGAAGCAGCGCATCAAGGGGCTTTACCCCAACCTCAACCCGGACATGGGGTTTGCGATCATCACGATCCGCTCGGCCCCGGTGACTGCGGAGGTCACGCTCGACGGCGGACCGCTCGGCTCGACCCCGATCGACGTGCCGCTGCACGCCGGCAAATACACCATCTCGCTGACCGCGCCGGGCTACGGGCCGATGCAGACCGCGCTGAGCGTCAGCGCCGCCAAGGACCAGCCCTACGACTACCTGCTGACCCGGACGGGGGCGCCGGCGAACCCGCAGCCGCCGGTCGAGCAGCCCAAGGCGCCGACGGGCGGGGGCACCAAGCGGCCGACCGGCGGCGGGACCAAGAAGCCGCCCGACGGGCAGACCAAGCCGAAGCCGAACCCCGCGCCGGAGGACGATTTGTTGCCGGTCGGTCCGAGCAAAAAGCGTTAGTCTCTAGCTCTCGGGTTCGTCAGGGTCGCGCGTGTCGACCCCGCCCTCAAGGCCCCCCATGAAGAAGCCGATCGTCACTCTCGTGGCCGCTGCGTTTCTCGCCTCGAGCATGCCCGCCCGCTCGGCGGCCGCCGCGGTGTACGTCCCGATCGCCGTCCGCGCGGCGCTGGCCCAGCCGCCGCCGACCGACGCGAGCGGCGAGACCTTCGAGAGCCTGGCCGAGCAGGCGCGGGCCAAGTACCGCGAGAAGGACTACGCCGCCGCGGTGGCGCTGTTCGAGCGGGCTTACGCGCTGCAGCCCGACCCGGCGATCCTGTTCAACATCGGCCGGATCCAGGAGCAGGCCAACAACGTCGACGCGGCGATCGCCTACTACCAGAAGTTCATCGCCGACGAGTCGGTCGACATCGGCCTGCGCGACACGGCGCTGCAGCGGCTCGCCACGCTCGAGAAGATCGTCGAGATCCGCGAGAAGGAAGAGGCCAAGTCGAAGCCGAAGCAGCCCGAGCCGGCCAAGCAGCCGGAGGCCGACCAACCGGTCGGGCCGCAGCCGGGGCCGCAGTCGCCGCCCGGCGACGACAAGTCCGCGCAGAACAAGGCCAAGCTGCTGCGGCCGATCGGCTACACGATGTTCGGCGTCGGCGCGGCGCTGCTGATCGGCGGCGGAGTCGCCGGCGGGCTGGCGAAGGGCCAGGAGAACAAGTTCGAGGCCGCGGAGACGCTCGACGACCAGCGCGAGGCCGGGCAGAAGGGCAAGTCGCTGGCGGCCACCGCCGACGGGCTGTTCATCGCCGGCGGCGTGCTCGCGGTGGTCGGCATGGTGCTCCTGCTGGTGCCGAAGGCCCGCAAGTCGAAGGCCGTGCAGGCGATGCAGCCCAAGGTCTCGCCGAGCCAGCTCGGCCTCGGTTACGTCTATCGCTTCTGAGCCGCGAACGCTGGAGCTTTGCGACCATGTCGTCTGTCTTCTCGCATCTGCTTGTCCGGTTCTCTGTGTGCGGCGCTCTCGGGGTGATCGCGGGCGCGTGCTCGGCGACCCTCGACTTCACCGAGTGCTACGAGGACGCCGACTGCGCGGCGTTCTTCGACGACAACAAGCCGATGTACTGCGCGGCCAACGTCTGCAAGATCCGCGAGAACGGCTGCGACGCCAACTCGCAGTGCGCGGGTCTCGGCGAGGCGTACATCTGCGCGACCTCGAGTGCGCCGCGCGAGTGCGCCTCGACCGAGTCCGACGAGTGCGGCGCGCCGATCTACCCCGGCGGCGAGATCAGCGACGACGTCGCGTTCATCGGCGTGATGCTGCCGAAGACCGGCGCCGACGCCGACCTCGGGCTCGAGATGGAGAAGGGCGTGCTGGCGGCGGTCGAGGAGTTCAACGCCAGCGGCGAGCTGCCGAACGGCGACAAGATCGCGCTGGTCGTGTGCGACACCAAGAGCGAGGTCGCGTCGGCGACGTCGGCCGCGCGCCACCTCGGCGACACGCTGACGATCCCGGTGCTCATCGGCCCGGCCGACGACGTCGAGTTCACCGCGGTGGTCGACCAGGTGACGTTCGCCCAGGGCGTCAACGCGTTCACGATGGGGCCGATGATCACGGCCGACATGCGCGAGCTCGACACCTCGACCGGCAGCGGCCTGGTGTTCCAGGCGATGGCCGGCGCGAAGTACCAGGGCCCGGCGCTGGGCGAGCGGATCGGGGCCGACTTCGCCGGCGACCCGACGGCCGACGCGATCCTGCTGCTGTCGGAGGACGCGTACGGGCTCAGCCTGTACAAGGCGGTGGCGACCGAGGAGACGACCCCGAGCCAGATCCCGCAGGTGCCCGGCAGCCAGTTCATCGCCTCGTACCGCGGGCTCGACGACGCGACCAAGGGCGCCAAGGCCAAGCTCGACACGGCGCTCAAGACCTTCGCCGAGCCGCCGATGCTGATCCTGCTCGGGCGGTCCGAGGTCGCCGAGATCATCGAGTACTACAAGACCACCGGCGCCCCGCTGCCGCAGAAGATCTACGTCAGCAAGCGGGCGATGCCGGCGGTCGCGGCGCTCGAGGACCCCGAGCTCGCGGGCATCGTCGTCGCCATCGCGCCCGACCTCGAGACGCCGCAGCTGGCCAAGCTGCGCACGCGCCTCGGCGAGTCGAACCTCGCGCCCGAGGGCGCGCTCGCCTACGACGCGACCATGGCGTCGCTGTTCGGCATGGCGGCCGTGAAGTCCGGCGACATCGTGGTCGGCCTGCGCGTCGCCGACGCGTTCAAGAAGCTGTCCGACAAGGCCGGCACGCCGGTCGACTTCGGCGCCGGCCCCAAGATGTTCGTGCCCGCGGCGCTCACCGCGTTCCAGTCGAGCAAGACGGTCGACCTCGTCGGCATCACCGGCCCGCTCGACTTCGACGCGAGCGGCGAGGTGTGCAGCCCGATCGCCGCCTACACGCTCGACGCCGAGGGCGGGTGGGTGAAGTCGGCCGTGTACACGCCGGCCTGCCCGGACACGACCGGCACCTGGGCGCCCGTGCCCTGAGCCGAGGGGACGCGCGTGAGGCGTGACCGTCAGGACATGTCCTGACGGTCATGCTGCTTTCGGCGCCGGACCTCGCGCCCGAGGCCGCCTGGGCGTGTCGCCGGTCGGGGGTCCCGTCGTGCGCTCGCGGCCGGCGCGGCGCCGGTGAACGCCCGCAGCGCGACCTTCTGCGGCGACACGCGGCGGCCGCGGGGGCGCCGAAAGCGACAGGGCCGCTCGGACATGTTCGAGCGGACCTGTCTGCAAGGTCATGTCCGTCCGGACATGCCGCGGAGATCAGGCGAACAGCGCCGGGTCGAGGGCGCTCTCGTCGTTCGACTGGATGCTCTTGCCGAGGGCGATCGCCTGCGGGAGGATCGCGGCGACGAAGAACTCGAGGTTGCGCTGCTTGCCGACCAGGAGCGGCTCGTCGCCGCGGGTCTGGCGGAGGCGGGCGGCGACCAGCGCCTGCTCGACGCACTCGATGCCGAGCAGGACCAGGCCGAACATGCGGGTGAAGGGGACGGCCTGCATCATCGCCGCCTCGACCTTGCGCGCCTTGCCGAGGCCCGCGAGGTGCATCGCGCTGGCGGCGAGCAGCTGCACGGCCTTGCCGATCGCCTCGGCGGGGCCGGCGAGCCCGGCCTCGGTGGCGGCCGCGAGCCGGCCCTGGGCCTCCTGCATCCAGTCGATGAACAGCGCGCCCCCGCCGATCCGCAGCTTGCGGCCGACCAGGTCCATCGCCTGGATGCCGTTGGTGCCCTCGTAGATCGAGCAGATCTTGACGTCGCGGACGAGCTGCTCGACGGGGTACTCGCCGATGTAGCCGTAGCCGCCGTAGACCTGGACCGCGCCGACGGCGACCTCGAAGCCGACATCGGTGCAGGTGGCCTTGAGGATCGGCGTGAGCAGATCGACGCGGCCGCGCAGGCGCTCGCGCTCGGCCGGGTCGTCGGTGGCGTGCTCGCGGTCGACGACCAGCGCCATGCGCAGCAGCAGCGACCGCATCGCCTCGGCGTAGACCTTCTGCGTCATCAGCATGCGGCGGACGTCGGGGTGCTGGACGATCGGCACGCTCGGGGCGTCCTGGCTGCGGGCCTCGCGGATCGACTGGCCCTGGATCCGCTCGCGGGCGTAGCCGCGGGCGTAGTTGTAGGCCGCCGCCGCGATCGCGTGGCCCTGCACGGCGACGCCGATCCGCGCCTCGTTCATCATCAGGAACATCAGCTCGATGCCCTGGTTCTCCTGGCCGATCAGCACGCCGCGGCACGGCTGGTCGCCGCCGAGGCCGAGCACGCAGGTCGAGGAGCCGTGGATGCCCATCTTCTCCTCGATCCGCAGGACCTTGGCGCCGTTGCGGGCCCCGAGCGCGCCGCCGGCGTCGAACTCGTACTTCGGGACCATGAACAGCGACAGCCCCTTGGTGCCCTTGCCGGCGTTCGGGGTGCGGGCGAGCACCAGGTGGACGATGTTGGTGGTGAGATCCTGGTCGCCGCCGCTGATGAAGATCTTCTCGCCCTCGAGCAAATAGACGCCGGGCTCATCCGTGGGGGTGGCGCGGCAACGGTTGTCGCCGACCGAGCTGCCGGCGCCGGCCTCGGTGAGGCACATGGTCCCGCCCCACTCGCCGGTGAACATCTTGCGGGCGATCATCTCCCGCGTGGCCTCCGGGCCGTGGCCCAGGATCACGCGCGCAGCGCCGACGGTCAGCCCGGCGTACATCATGAACGCCATGCAGGCGCCGCACAGCATCTCGCTCAGGCAGACGTGGACCGCGAAGGGCAGGCCGCTGCCGCCGAGCTCGCTCGGCGCCGAGGGCGCGAGCCAGCCGCCCTCGCGCAGGACCTCCCAGGCCTCGCGATAACCCTTCGGGGTGGTCACGTTGCCCTGGCCGTCGAAGCTGCAGCCCTCGAGATCGCCGGGCGCGTTGATCGGCGCCAAAACCTCCCGCGCCAGGCGCTCGCCCTCCGCGAGTGTGGCCTCGTAGACCTCGCGGTCGAGCTCGGCGAAGCGCGGGATCGCGGCGAGCTGCTCGTGCGCGGCGAGCTGGTCGAAGAGGACGAAGTGGAGATCGCGGAGGTCGACGGAGAAGCTGGTGGTGCTCACGATTCCTCGCTTTGGGCCGCGGCGCGCAGGCGCCGTCGCACTGTGTTACTTCCTCGAACCGAGGGCGTCCAGGCCACAGGCACGGGCTCGCGCCGAAGATCGGGGGATCGCGCCCCCAGCAGTCGCTGCCGGCGCTTCCACGCGGTTCGTGAGGATGCAATCGTCGGCGACGCGCCCCCGCGCGCGACGAGGGCGGCCAAACTTGCCCGGCGTGGCGCAGGTGCTCCTGTTCAACAAGCCCTACGGGGTGCTGACGCAATTCACCGACCGCGAGGGCCGGCCGACCCTGGCGAATTTCATCGACGTCCCCGGCGTGTACGCCGCCGGTCGCCTCGACTTCGACAGCGAGGGCCTGGTGGTGCTGACCGACGATGGGGCTCTGCAGCACCAGCTCAGCGATCCGCGTCACAAGCTGCCGAAGACGTATTGGGTGCAGGTCGAGGGGACGGCCGAGGAAGCGGCGCTGGAGCGCCTTCGGGCCGGTGTGGTCCTCCGAGACGGCCCGACCGCACCCGCCGAGGTGAGGCTCATCGACCCGCCGCCGCTGTGGGAGCGAACGCCGCCGATTCGCACGCGCCTGGCGATCCCGACCTGCTGGTTGGAGCTCGTCCTGCGCGAGGGCCGAAACCGCCAGGTGCGGCGGATGACGGCCGCGGTCGGGCTGCCGACGCTGCGTCTGGTCCGCTGGGCGATCGGACCCTGGACCCTCGACGGCCTCGCGCCGGGGCAATGGCGGGCGCTGACGGCCGAGGAGGCCCGGCTCCGGGGTCAGCGCCAGCTTTTCCGCCCGCGGCGGCCGTGCTAGCGTCCAATGAGCGCGATGGCGACGAACGAAGGGAGCCGCGACTCCGGCCAGGCTGGCGAGGATCGATCGGGGCCGCGGTTGACCGCGGTCATCGTGGATCCTCCGGACTCGCTCCCGCCGACGCCCGTGGTCGCGAGCGAGACCGCCGCCGACGACGACCTCGCGGAGGAGTATGAGGCAGCGCTCGAGGGCCAGGTCTCGGCGGCCCACTTCTCGATCGACCTCGGACGGGCGTCCGGCGAGGTGGAGCTCGACGGGCAGCCGACCAGCGTGGACGGCGAGCCCCAGGGCGAAGAGGAGGACACCGTCGAGCGCACGGCGGCCAAGAGCCTCAAGGCCAAGGCGACGGCGGCCAAGCGCGACGCGCTGTTCGGCCAGGTGCTGGCCGACCGCTACCGGATCCTCGACCTCATCGGCAAGGGCGGGATGGGCAAGGTCTACCTCGCCGAGCACGTGGCGCTCGGCAAGAAGGTGGCCGTCAAGGTCCTGAACCCGGCCTACACCAACCGCCCCGATCAGGTGAAGCGGTTCCTCCGCGAGGCGCGGGCGGCGTCGACGATCGGCCACGAGAACGTCATCGACATCACCGACTTCGGGGCGATGCCCAACGGCCAGGTGTTCTTCGCCATGGAGCACCTGCAGGGCGAGGACCTCGGCAAGGTCCTCAAGAAGGGGCCGATGCCGTGGGGCCGGGCCCGCCGGGTGATGCTGCAGATCTGTCGCGCGCTGCAGGCGGCTCACAACCACGGGATCGTCCACCGGGACATGAAGCCGGAGAACTGCTTCCTGATCCAGCGCAACGGGATCCGCGACTTCGTCAAGGTGCTCGACTTCGGGATCGCCAAGTTCCTCGAGGAGAACCGCGACGGCGGCACGAACCCGCTGACGCAGGTCGGGGCGCTGATCGGCACGCCCGAGTACATGGCGCCGGAGCAGATCCACGGCGACCCGGCCGACCAGCGCATGGACATCTACGCGGTCGGCTGCATCCTCTATCAGCTGCTCACCGGCAACCTCCCGTTCACCGACAAGACGATGTACGGGGTGCTGTCGCAGCAGGTGAACGCCAAGCCGGTGCCCCCGCGGCAGCTGGCGCCCGAGGCCGACATCCCGGTCGAGGTCGAGGCGGTCATCCTGAAGGCGATGGAGAAGGACAAGACGCAGCGTTACCAGACGATGGGCGAGCTGATCGAGGCCATCGTCGCGACGCCGCGCGGGACCGCCGGGGACGCCGGGCGGACCACGACCAACCTCGAGGCGGCGGCCCAGGCGGCGCGCCTGGCCGTCGGCGTCAGCATGCCGGCGGGCGTGGCCGTGCCCAACCCGGTGACGCCGGACGATTCCTTGCTGACGCAAGGACTCAACAGCAGCGCGTCGGGGCTGCGGCCGACGTCGCTGTCGCTGCCGTGGCGCGGCGGGACGATGGACGCGCAGATGTTGACGCGCCTGGTGATCGGCCTGGGCGCGGCGGTGCTGGTGCTGGTGGTCGGCCTGGTGTGCGCGCTGAGCCGCAGCGACGATCCGAAGCCGCAGCCGGTCGACAAGCCGAGCGAGGCCGCGGCGGTCACGGCCGGTGCGCCCGAGGCGCCGAAGCCGGTCGAGACGCCGCCCGAGGCGAAGACCGAGCCGCCGCCCGAGGCGAAGACCGAGCCGACGCCGGAGCCGAAGAAGCCCGACGACGAGCCGCTTGCGGTCGACGACGAGGCGAAGAAGGACCACGCCAAGAAGGCGGTCGAGCCCAAGAAGACGACCACGGTCAAGAAGACCGAGCCGGCCGCGCCGAAGGGCGAGGAGGCGGCCAACTGGCCCGAGGTGCTGGGGCCGATGGAGCGGTCGCAGGCGCTGAAGAGCTACCGCGCCGAGTTCGAGACCTGTCGGACGATCAGCACCCCGAAGGGCAAGACCTACAAGCTGCGGCTCAAGGTCGACGGCCCCAAGGGGCGCGTGACCGAGGCGACGTCCGACGACTCGAGCGCCGAGGCGAAGTGCCTGGCGCGGGCCTTCAAGACCAAGGTCCGGTTCGTCAACACCCGCAAGTCGCCGCAAGAGTTCACGATCGTCGTGCCGCTCTGATGCGCGTCGCGTTCAGCACGCTCGGCTGTCGCCTCAACCAGTTCGAGTCCGACGCCCTCGAGCAGATGGCCCGCGCGGCCGGCCACACGGTGGTCGACGCCGAGGCCGCGCCCGAGGTCGTGGTCGTCAACACCTGCACGATCACCCACGAGGCCGACGCCGACGCGCGCCAGCACGTGCGCCGGGCGGCGCGCGCCGGGGCCAGGGTGGTGGTCACCGGCTGCTGGGCGACCGCGGCCCCGGCGGAGGCGGCGGCGCTGCCCGGGGTGGCGCTGGTGGTCGGCAACCGCGAGAAGGAGCGGCTGTTCGACATGCTCGGAGAGACATGTTCGGAAGGGCATGTCCCGGAGATCCACGTCGCCCCGGTCGACCTGCTGCGGCGCGTCCGCGTGGCCCGGCTGCGCCCCGCCGCCGATCCGCGGCGCAGCCGGGCGTACTTGAAGATCCAGGACGGCTGCGACTACCGCTGCAGCTTCTGCGTGGTGCCGCAGGTCCGCGGGCGCAGCGCGAGCGTGCCGCCGCCGGAGGTGCGAGCGCAGCTGCAGGAGCTGGTCGTCGCCGGGGTGCCGGAGGTCGTGCTCACCGGGGTGCACCTCGGGATCTACGGCCGCGACCTGCGGCCGCGCAGCTCGCTGTCGGCGCTGGTGGCGGAGCTGCTGCCGCTGCTCGGGCCGGCGCGCCTGCGCCTCGGCTCGGTCGATCCGCACGAGGTCGACGAGCGCCTGGTGACGCTGCTGGCGAGCGACCCGCGGCTGTGCCCGTACCTCCACTTGCCGGTGCAGAGCGGCGACGACGACACGCTGCGGCGCATGCGTCGGGCGCACACGACCGCCGACCTGCGGGCGCTGGTGCCTCGCCTGGCCGAGGCGGTGCCGGGGATCGGCGTCGGCACCGACGTGATCGTCGGCTTCCCCGGCGAGTCGGACGAGGCGTTCGCGGCCACGCACGCGCTGCTGGCCGCGCTGCCGCTGGCGTACCTGCACGTGTTCGCCTACTCGCCGCGCGCGGGCACCGACGCCGCCAGTCTTTCGGGGCAGGTCGACGCGGAGGTCAAGCAGCGGCGCGGCGCGGCGTTGCGGGCTCTGTCGGCCGCGAAGCAGCGGGCGTTCGCGGCGGCGCAAATTGGGCGCACGCTGCCGGTGGTGATCCATCGGACGCGCCACCGGCGGACGGGGCTGCTGGTCGGTCGCGCCGGCAACGGGCTGACGGTGCTGGCGGCCGGCGACGACGCGCTGCTCGGCCGATCGGGGGCGGTCGAGGTCGAGCGGGCCGAGGGGACGCACGCGGTCGGGCGCCTGGTGGCGTGAGCGTGTGCCCTTCGGGGCATGTCCTCGGCAGCATGTCCTTGGAGACATGTCTGCGGGCAGGCCCAGCGGCGTCAGTCCCACAGCCAGGCCTCGGCTTCCGACCACAGCTCGCGCGGCGGGCGCCAGTCGTAGTGGACCAGCTCGCTCTTGGCGTCGAGGCGGCGGGCCAGGTCGCGCAGGGCGACGGCGTCGGGGTCGGCGGCGAGCTCGGCGGCGGTGGGCTCGACGGGGAGGTCGCGGTCTTCCTCGGCGACGATCGGCTCGCCGGTGAACGGGTTCGTGGCCAGGACCTCGCCCTTGCGCACCCGACGGGTGCGCGGGAACAGCGTCCGGGGGCCGAAGCTGAGCCACATCGCGATCAGCTCGCGGTCGCCGACCTTCTCGGCCGCGCGCGCCACGTGCAGCGCGACCGCGCCGATCCGCGGCGGTCGCGGGGGCTCGGCGTCGGCGCCCTTCAGCGTCCCGGCCGCGACGAGCTCGTGCCACAGCGGCGTGCCGACGTCGCAGTACAGCGCGCCTTCGAGGAGGTAACCGTTCTCGTGGCCGACGAGGGGCCGATCGTCGGGCGGCTCGCGGCAGAGGACCTCGGTGTCCACGAAGCGCCACTCCTCGGGCGGCGCGCCCTTGAAGGCGCGCCGGTTCGCGGCGAACAGCGGGTGGACGTCGATCGGCAGGCGATAGGTGAAGCGCCGCTCGAGCAGGATCTCGAGCACCCGCCCGTGGGTGAAGCCGCAGTCGAATTCGGCCTGGAAGGCGTAGAGCGCGGCGAACAGGTCGCGGTGATCGTCGCCGCGGTGGTGCTCGTGGAGGAGCCGGACCGAATCGGCGACGGTGTCCTCGATCTCGTGTTGCGACATGCGGCGAGCTTATCGCGCGCAGCGAGGGCGCATGCGACGGGCCCGCGAGTCACGGCCGCGAGTGGACCCGGCACAGCGCCGCGTCGCAGCGGGAGCCCGCGGGCGGCCGGAACGCCGATGTCGCCCGCGACCCCGGCGAGGACCGGGCCGGCTGGGCGACGCGACGCGGCGAGGCGCGGAGGCCCGACTGGCCGCGAGGACATGTCCTGACGGCCAGGAGGGACGGTCAGAGCGTCAGCTTCATGCCGTCGCGGGCGGCGACGGTGCTGGGGAAGTGCTCCTGCGCGGCCGCCTCGATCTTGCGCAGCATCTCGTCGTCGTGGGTCGGGTCGTGGCTGTAGAGGACGAGCTTGCCGACGTGGGCGGCGCGGGCCAGCTTGACGGCCTCGGCGAAGGTGCTGTGGCCCCAGCCCTGCTTGCCGGCGCTGTACTCCTCGGAGGTGTACTGGGCGTCGTAGATCAGGACGTCTGCCCCTTCGGCCAGGTCACGCAGGGTCTCGTTGATGTGGTCCGGGGCGTGCTCGGTGTCGGTGGCGAACACGACCGACTTGCCGCGCTCGTCGACGCGGAAGGCGGTGCTCTCCTGCGGGTGCGGCAGCGGGATGTGCCGCAGCGTGGCCTCGGCGATGGTCGTGACCTCTTGCGGGAGCAGGTGATGGAAGAGCTTGGTCGAGCCCATCACGTCGAGGCCGACGGGGAAGAACGGCGTCGACATCTGCCGGTCGAGGATCGTCCGAGCGTCCTTCGTGCAGTAGATGTGGAGGCGGAAGTCCGGCATGAAGGCCGGCGGAAAGAACGGGAAGCCCTGGATGTGATCCCAGTGGGCATGGGTCAAAAACAGGTGGATGACCCGCGAGTGCGCGGCTCGAGTCTGCACGAGCCGGATGCCGAGCTCGCGGATGCCCGAGCCCGAGTCGAGAATGACGGTGTCCGTCGTGCTCTCGAGCGCGATCTGAAGGCAGGGCGTGTTGCCGCCGAACTCCGCGTACTTCGGGCCGGAAACTGGAATGCTGCCCCGGGTGCCCCAGAAAGTCACTTCCATGGGGCGCTATCCTTCGCTGGCTGCATGTTTCGCCGATGATAGGGCAGAACAAATTCGGCTGGCAAGCACGGGCCCATGGCACCTCGGAGGTCGGACGGAGATGATATCTCAGTCCGGCCGCGAAGGGGCACGCGCACCAGGCGGTCGCGACCCGGTTCCCGAGGCGCTGGGCGGCTGCCGGGGAGTCGGGAATCGCCGGGGTTTTTCGCCGCCAATCGGCCGTAAGCCGCGGCGGAGCGCCCGGAGGCGGGTTGCGACGGCGACCCTGGCGGGGGCGACCCGGGCCCACATGGCGCATGGCGCGTGAGGCGGCGCCGCCGAATTCGCGCGTGGCCGCCGGTTCATGGCGAGGCGCACGGGTTTATTTGCGGGGCCGATCCCGGCGACTTAGCCGATGATCATGTCCTCGCGGCGGGCCACACCCCCGGCGGCGAAGCGATCCGGGGACCAGCGCGCCAGCATCGGGTGGGCCTCGCCGAGGGCCAGCCAGCGCGCGAGCAGCCGGCCCACCGCGGGCGCCATCATGAAGCCGTGCCCGGTGAAGCCGCACACCTGGATGAAGTCGGGGTGGCCGGGGCTGGGACCGACGATCGCGTCGCCGTCGGGCGAGACGTCGTAGGGGCCGACCCACTGGCGCAGGACCTTCATCGCCGCGGTGATCGGCATCAGGCGGGTGAGCGTGGCGCTGAGGTGGGTGAGGAAGCGGAGGCTCGAGTGGAGGGTGAGGCTCTCGTCGCTGCCGTCAGGCGCGTCGGGCAGGCTGATGCCGGTGACGAGCTCGCCGCGGGTGCTCTGAGAGAAGTAGAGGCCGGTCGAGAGGTCGACGACCAGAGGATCGAGGAACGGCTTGAGCGGCTCGCTCGAGAGGATCTCGTGGCGGTGCGGGCGGTTGGGCAGGTCGATGCCGAGCTGGCGGTTGAGCGCGCCGGACCACGCGCCGGTCGCGTTGACGACCCGGCGCGCCCGCACGACCTCGCCGGTGTGGAGGTGCAGCGCGTAGCCCTGGGCCAGCGGCTCGACACGGACGACGCTGGTGTGCGTGCGCAGGACGACGCCGCGCTCGACGGCCTTGGCGGCGTAGCCCCACACGAAGGCCCACGGAAAGACGACGCCGTCTTCGGGGTTGAAGGTGGCGAGCCGGACCTCGGCGACGTCGAGCTGCGGGACGATCGCCTGCGCCTCGGCGGCGGTGAGCAGGCGGGTCGGCGCCCCGACCTCGCCGTGGAGCTGGACGTTGCGCTCGAGCCGGCGCTCGCCGGCCTCGCTGCGGGCGAGGAACAGGTAGCCGCCCTGGCGGAACCACAAGTTGATGCCGAGCTGCTGCGCGAGGTCCTTGCACAGCTCGATGCTCTCCATCATCAGGCGGACGTTGCCGGCGTCGCCCCACTGCATGCGCACGCCGCCGCCGTTGCGGCCCGAGGCGCCGCTGACGAGGTAGCTGCGCTCGATGACGGCGACCGACAGCGGCGACTTGCCGCGCGACAGCTGAGCGAGGTGGTAGGCGAGCCCCAGGCCCATGATGCCGCCGCCGATCACGGCGACGTCGACGTCGGCCGGCAGCGGGGTGTCGGCGCGGCCCATGGCGACGGTCATGGCGACGGATCCTCCGGGAGGTCGGTCGCGCCGGCCGCGAGGGCGCCGAAGGTCACCGGCTCGACCGGCGGGCGGGCGGTGAACGGACGCAGGGCGGCCGGCGCGATCAGGTTGCGGGCGACGAGCAGCCGCCCGAGCGCCGACAGGCACTCCTTGCCCTGGCACGGCCCGGTGCCGAGGCCGGTGTAGCGCTTGATCTCCTCGACGTCGGACAGACCGGCGGCGATCGCCCGCTCGATCTCCGTCAGCGTGACGTCCTCGCAGCGACAGACGAAGGTGCGCGCGGTCATGGCAGGCCTCGCGGAGGCAGGAGAGGGGAGGTCGGCGGCGATACGGGAGACCGGCGCCGATGAGATGTCCGCAAAAACAGGTCGTCGTCGGCTGGCCGAAAGAACAGGTGTGCGAGCTCGGGCGTCGCGTGCTCGCGGCCGCCGGCGGGCCCGGACGTCCGGGACGGGAGCGCCGGGGCGAGCGGCGCGGCGGTCGTGGCTGTCTCGGGGGACAGGTCGCGGACCGCAGGAGGGCGCGGGGCGCGGGGCTCAGGCGCGGGCATGGCTGTCCTTCGGGGCAGGTGGCTCGGCGAGCGCGCGCAGGAGGGCGGCGGCGCAGCGGTCGACGGTGCCGCGGATCTCGGCGGGGGTGGTGGCCCCGGCGAGCTCGCCGACGGCCCACAGGGTCCACGGCGGGGGCGGGGCCGTCTGGGCGCCTTCGGCCTCGAGCGGGTGGGCGGCCGGGCCGGCGGCGATCCGGCCGTCGGCGTCGACGACGGGGGCGAAGCCCGCGCCTGTGAAGTGGATCGGCGCGCCGGCCTGGGCGGCCAGCTCGAACGCGGGGGCGGGGTCGGGGGCGAGGGCGACGAGGTCGCAGCGGAGGGTCCGGCCGTCGTCGAGCTGGACGCCCTTGACCCGGCGCGCGCCGATCAGCTTGCGCACGCGCGCCGGCGGGACCCGCTCGGCGGCGAGGCTGCTCGCCAGCAGCTCGGCCCGGGCGCCCTCGCCGATCACGACGACGCGGGCGCTCAGCGTTCGACCTGTCTGTTCGAGCATGTCCACGAGGCCACGTGCGGACACGACCCCGGGGAGGTCGTTGTTGGCCAGCGGGATGGTCGGCTCGTGGGCGCCGACGGCCAGGACGACGTGGCGCGGGCGCAGGCGGTGGAGCACGGGCGGCTGCTCGGAGGCGGCCGCCCACAGCCGCTCCTGCGGGTAGCAGGCGAACACGCCGACGCCGGCGAGGAGCCGGGTCGGGAGGTCGGCGCCGCCGAGGGCGGCGGCGGGGCGGCGCTCGACGACCAGCGGCGGGTGGCCGGCGGCGGCGAGGGCGGCCGCGAGGGCGCGGCCGGAGCGACCTGCCCCGATGACCAGGACCTCGGGGACATGGTCGACGAGACCGGCGACGTCCGCGGGCGGGGCGTCGGGGAGCTCGCCGAAGCCGGCCAGCTCGCGGGCGACGCCCTGCATCATCTGGTTGGCGATCCGCGGGTAGACGACGAGGTGGTGGTGGTCGATGCCGCGGCGGAACACCTGGTCGACGAGGGCGGTCGGGTCGAGGCCGCCGTAGGTGTTCTGCGGCTCGACGCACATGTCCTCGCGGACAGGCGTGAGGCAGGCCCGCTGGTTGGGCCGGCCGTCGATGCGCACGAGGCAGGTGCCGCAGCCGCCGTGCAGGCAGGCGGGGCCGCGCAGCCGCCGGTACTTGGCGCTGCGGCTGGTGGCGAGCTCGCCGGCGGCGATCAGCGCGGAGGCGACGGTGTCGCCGGGGCAGGCGGCGACGGGGGCGCCGTCCCAGCGGAACGAGATCGTCGGGGGCCCGGGCGGTGCGAGCAGGGGTGCCTTGGGCACGGGCCTGCGATAGCACGCCGCGCCGCGCGGCGACACGCCTGCCCGCGGGCGCGCCGCTTGCCCTCGGTCACGATCGCCGGCGAGGCGCGAGCTTCCCGACGCGGTCGCAAGAATCACGCGACGCGGCGGCGGCGGGCTGGATGATCGCGGCCCGGCAGGCTGAACGGTCGTCGATGGCGGAGCGGGTGCGGCGAGGGTCGACGGCGGGCGGTAAAATGGTTGCGGTGGGCTGAACGGTCGCGGAGGGCGGAGCGGGGGCGAGGCTCGAGCGAGGCGGTCGAATCCGACTGCGCGGCGGGCTGAACGGTCGCGGGCGGAGCGGTGAGGCTCGAGCGAGGCCGTCACGAATCACTGCTCGTCGGGCTGAACGATCGCGGCGCGCCGGGTGCGGCGGGGGCGTGGGCGCGAACGTCGTGCGGCGGCTGGCCGAGGTGCCGGTCGGGGACGCGGAGGTCAGGCGCGCGGGGGCCGGGCGCCGAAGATGGCGGTGCCGACGCGGACCATGGTCGCGCCCTCTTCGATCGCGACCTCGAAGTCGGCGCTCATGCCCATGGAGAGGTGGACGAGGTCGACGCCGGGGCGCGCGATCGCGGCTTCACGGCGCAGCAGCTCGCGCAGGCGGGCGAAGTACGGGCGGGTCTGCTCCGGATCGCCCTCGGGCGGGATCGCCATGAGGCCGACGCAGCGCAGCTCGGGGCGCGTGGCGATCCGGTCGAGCAGCGCCGGCAGGTCGGCCGCGGAGACGCCGGCCTTCTGCACCTCGTCGCCGACGTTGACCTCGACGAGCACCTCGAGCGGGGTGGTGGCGCCCCGGCCCGCGCGCAGGCGCTCGACCTCGCGGGCGAGCTCGTCGACGAGCGCCGGCCGATCGACGGTGTGGACCAGCGCGCCGACGCTGACGACCTTGCGGACCTTGTTGGTCTGCAGCGGGCCGATGAAGTGCCAGCGCGGCGGGGTGACGGCCGCGGCCACGAGCTCGGCCTTGGCCACGAGCTCCTGGGCGTAGTTCTCGCCGAGGTCGCCGAGGCCGGCCCGGCAGGCCGCGATCACGGCCTCGGCCGGCTGCTTCTTGCCGACGCCGATCAGGGTCGGCACGGGACCGGGGCCGCGCCGGGCCACGGCGGCGGCGACCCGGGCGCGGACGGCGGCGAGGTTGGCGGCGATGTCGTCTGGCGTCAAGGACATGCTCTGAAGGACCTGTGCGAAGAGGCAGGTTGCGGACGGCGGGGAGTCGTCCGAGGGGCGAGGAGGTCTCGCCGGGGCACGGAGGCGACCGGCGCGAACGCGGCGAGGGGGTCGCCGGGGAGGCAGTGCGGGCGGGGCGACGCGGTCTCGTCCCGGGTGCGGAGGTGACCGGCGCGCCGCGGCAGGTTGGCGGCGACCTGGTGGAAGAGACAGGTGCGAAGGACCGGTGAGGGCGGCGCCGGGGGCATGGCGGAGGCGACGAGCCCGGGCTACTGCGGCAAGCAGGCGAGCGGGGCGACGGCGCCGGCGAAGGTCGGGCCCATGTCGCGGTAGGTGTGGGCGCGCCAGAAGTCGCGCGGATCTTCGGCGAGGTGGAGGGTGCGATCGTCGCCGCTGCCGCGGACCTCGATCGCGGTCTCGACGCCGTCGTGCCGCAGCGGGAACGACAGGGCCAGGCGATCGCCGCGCTGGCGGTAGGTCAGCGTCTCGGTGGTCCACTCGTCGTAGTCGCCGCGGTGGTGCCAGCCGACGCCGCGGCCGTCGATCGCCTGCGGCTGCAATTGATAGATCGAGAAGCCCATGCCGCCGGTGGCGTAACGGACCTCCTCGCCCCACAGGCGCCCGCCGATCCGCTCGGCGGCGGTGAGCTCGGGCGCGGCGAGGCCGGGCTGCGCGGGCGGGTCGAAGCAGGGGACGCCGGTGGCGGCCGCGGGGGCCTTGAAGTAGCGGGCGCCGCCGACCTCGCGCGGGTCGTCGTCGAGGACGAGCCAGGTGCGACCGCCCTGCTCCTCGATGCGGTAGGGGACGCGCCGCCGCTCGCCGGTCTTGCGGAAGGTGAGCTCGAGGTGACCACCCTCGGCGCGGTAGTCGAAGCTGTGGGTGTTGGTGAGGCCGACCTTGCCGTAGCGGTAGAGGCCGAAGCCGCCCTCGTGGAAGAAGTAGAAGCGCATGCGGTCGCCCTCGGCGAGGGCGTCCCAGCGGTGCCAGACGCCGAGCAGCTCGGGGTCGACGGCGCCGGCGTCGCAGGTGTCCTCGGGGACAGGTCGGGCGGCGTCGGGCGCGTCGACGGCGATGAACGGGGCCGACAGCGCGAGGACCGCGAGGAGATAGACGCTCGAGAGGCAGAAGGGGCGCCGCATGCCGAGATGGTAGCACGCGCGGCCGCCGGGCCCGCCGGGCGCAACCATCCCGGGGCGAGCGGAGCCTCGTCGCACCCGCGAGCGAGCGGCGCGGCGAGGTTGCGCGGGCGGCCGCTTTCCGGCAAAAGGCCGGCCATGACCGAGCCCGCCTCGCAGTCCCGGCCCGTCCTCGTGCTCGCCTCGGCGTCGCCGCGCCGGTCCGAGCTGCTCCGCTCGGCCGGGATCGCGTTCACGCGCGCGCCGGTCGACGCCGACGAGACCTGGCTGCCCGGCGAGCCGCCGCCCGCTTACGTCGAGCGGGTGGCGCGGGCCAAGGCCGACCTGGCCTTGCGGCCAGGTTCGGTGGTGCTGGCGGCCGACACGACGGTCTGGCTCGAAGGACAGGTCGAACCGCTGGCCAAGGCGGCCGACCGCGCCGAGGCGGCGGCGATGCTGACGCGGCTGGCGGGCCGCGAACACTTCACGACGACGGCGGTGGCGATCGCCGACCTCCGCGGGCCCGAGGTCCGCTGGCACGAGTTCGCGGTGACGACGACGGTGTGGTTCCGCCCGCTGACGCCGGCGCAGATCGATCGCTACCTCGACACGGAGGAGTGGCGCGACAAGGCCGGGGCCTACGGGATCCAGGGCGCCGCGGCCGGGCTGGTCCGCAAGATCGAGGGCAGCTACACCAACGTGGTCGGGCTGCCGCTCGCCGAGGTCGTGGAGCTGCTCGAGAGGCTCGCGGTCGGCTGAGCCGGCGAGCGGCTCGCGCGGGGCTCAGGCGCGGGCAGGTCGCGAGCGCGAGGGGCGAGCGCATGGCGAGGTGGGAGCCGCATCGCCTCGCGTGAACGGGGGCGCAACGCGGCGCACGAGGCCCACGGCGTGGAGCGGTCCTTCGACGCGAGCTTCTCCGCTCCTCGTGCGCTCGCGCCGGCGCACCCGCGGCGACATGGATAGCGGTTCCGCTGCGGGACGGACGACGGCTCGCGCGCGGCGCTCAGGCCGATCGACCGGTCAGCGCGAAGGCTGGTCGATCGGACATGTCCGCAGGGTCAGCCCTCGGGCGGGCCGAGCTTGTCGCCGATCTCGCACAGGAAGTGCGGGCTGCTGGCGCCCTTGCCGTTCATCGGCACGGCGAAGTAGCCGGTGAGGACCGGCGGCTGGACATCGAGGTTCCAGTCGTAGAGGAGCGAGCAGCCGGCGCAGTTGCTGGTGCCGGGCTGGCCGGCGAAGATCTTGTCGCTGACCCAGTAGGGCATGACGACGTCGGGCGTCAGCGGGTGGGGCTTCGCGGCCCACTGCGGGCAGTCCTCGTGGTTGAGCGGCCTGTCCTGGCAGCTGAGGCCCGGCGTGACGGGATAGATGCCCATGATCGACAGGTAGCCGGCGGCGTCGCTGTCGACCGCGATGTTCGGCGGGAAGTCGCCGCTGTCGCTGACGGGGCCGAACTCGGCCGCGCTGGCGGCGGTGATCGCGGCCCGCAGGTGCTCCTGGCTGCGCGGCGAGAACAGGCGCAGGCCCCAGTGGGCGCACTTGGCCTCGGCCTGCGCAGCGGTGAGAGCCTCGGGGATGAACTTGTCGGGCGGATCGGGGACCACGGTGCCCGAGGCATATTTCAAGAAGGTGTAGCCGCCGCCGTCGGCGTCCATGTCGCACCAGACGGTCAGCCCTCTACCCTCGCGCTGGAGGAAGTAGAGGCCGGTCTCGGCCGCGTCGCCCCAGCCGGCCTTGATCGCAAGGCACGAGGCGGCCTGCGTGCAGTCGGGGAGGCAGCCGTACTTCGGATCGGGGTCGTCACAGACCTCGCCGTCGCCGGTCTGCACCTTGCCGTCGCCGCAGTGCTCGGCGAACTTGTCGCAGTACTTGTCGCAGTGGCCGTAGGTGCCGTTCTTGGCCTTGCCGTCGTCGCACAGCTCGTCGCCGGCCTCGACCAGGCCGTCGCCGCAGATGTTCCAGCGGCAGGCGGAGGTGCACTCGCGGTCGTCGCCGTTGGCCTCGCCCTGGTCGCACTGCTCGGGCGGATCGATCTTGCCGTTGCCGCACGGCAGGGGCGCGGGCTCGCCGGTGGAGCCGCCGTCGCTGTCACTGTCGCCCGGGTGCGGGTCGACGGTGGTGGTCATGATGCCGGGGAAGGTGGTCGAGCCGCTGCTGTCGGTGCCGGCGCCGGTCGAGGGCTCGACCGCGGTCGGATCGATCTGCCCGCCGTTGCGGTCGAGACAGCCGGCGAGCAGCAGCGCCGTCCCGACGCTCGCCGCGCGCCAGTCGACTCCGACCCGGATCCGAGGAGGGATGCGTTCGTGCATGCGACTCGTTCCCGACGCGAGTGAGGGAACAATGGGCGCGGGCAAATTGCAATCATTGCACAGGCAACCACCCCGCACCGGACTCTGCAGTTCGGTGGAGCCGGGGCGGGAGGCTCTGACTAAATTGCGATCTGGCTTACAAAGCTTGCAGTCACTCGCTCGGGGCGGTGACCCGTTGCGGCTGCACGCGAGAGCTCCGCAGCATGTCCTGGAACGGGTTGTCGTCGCGCCAGACGTCGCCGGCGAGCATGCTGATGAGGCCGCGACGCAGCTGGGGGTCGGGCGTGCGGGCGAAGAACAGGTGCGACACCAGGCGCGTGTGGTAAAAGCGGCGGATCAGCTGTTCGAAGCTGTCGTAGGCGATCTGCATGGTCGCGTGGACCGGGGCCATGAGATCGGCCGCGGCCTCGCGGCCCTCGGCGAGCGCGGGGACGAGGACGTCGACGGTCCGCTCGGCGCCCAGCATCGCCAGCGAGACGCCCGAGGAGAACACGGGATCGAGGAATGCGCAGGCGTCGCCGACGCAGGCCCAGCGCGGACCGGAGGGGCGCGTGTTCTTGTAGCTCCAGTTGCGGATCGTCCGCGAGGCGCTGCGGGTGGCCCCGGCGGTGAGCCGGCGACACAGCGGCGAGGCGGCCAGCGCGGCCTCGAAGGCGTCGTCGTCGAGCTTGCCGCGCCACTTGACCAGGCCGACGCTGAGCCGTCCGCCGTGCATCGGGATCAGCCAGTGCCAGCCGTCCTCGACGATCAGGACCTTGATGTTGCCCTGCTCGCCGAGCTCGGCGCGGACCTCGGGCGAGAGGTCGTCGAAGTGGCAGAAGACGGCGGCGCGCCCGAGCTCGTGCAGCGGGGCGATCGTGCGGCCGCCGCGGCCGAGCATGGCGTCCTGGCCGGTGCAGTCGAGGAGGTAGCGGGCCCGGTGCTCGCCGCGGTCGGTGACGACGCGGACGTGATCGTCGGCGAAGGCGACGTCCTGCACGCGCTCGCCGAAGCGGATGTCGGCGCCGCGGCTCCTGGCGACGTCGCAGAGCATGGTGTCGAAGGCGGCGCGGTCGACCTGCCAGGCGTGCGGCGGCGTGCCCTCGAGGCCGTCGGCGAAGCTGAAGAAGGCGAACTCGCCGGTGCGCTCGTCGATGAACTCGGCGCCCTGCTTGAACTGCCAGCTCTCGCGGTCCATGGCGACGCCGAGGCGGGCGAAGATCGGCAGGTCGATCGGCAGCAGCGACTCGCCGATGTGGAAGCGCGGGAACACGTCCTTGTCGAGCGCGACGGCCCGGACGCCCGCCTGCGCGAGCAAGTTGGCGGCGGTCGAGCCGGCCGGGCCGGCCCCGACGATCAGGACGTCGTGCATGGTCGGGTCATACCATGCCGCCGTTGACCCCGATCACCTGACCGGTGATGTACGCGGCGGCGTCGCTGGCGAGGAAGGCGACCAGGGCGGCGACCTCGGGGGCGGTGCCGAGCCGCTGCGCGGGGATCCGCGGCATCACGTGGTCGAGCGGGACGTCCTTGATCATGTCGGTGTCGACGAGGCCGGGGGCCACGGCGTTGACGGTGACGCCCTTGCGGGCGAGCTCGAGCGCCAGCGACCGGGTGGCGCCGATGACGCCGGCCTTGGCCGCGGCGTAGGCGACCTGGCCGCGGTTGCCGAGCTGCGCCGAGACGGAACTCATGGTGATGATCCGGCCCCACTTGCGCCGCACCATCGGCATGATCACCGGGCGGGTGACGTTGTAGAAGCCGCCGAGGGTGGTCCGAAGGACAGCCTCCCAGTCGGCCCGCTCGAGCGCGGGGAACGGGGCGTCGCGGGCGATGCCGGCGTTGTTGACGACGACGCCGAGCGGCCGCGGGTCGGCGAGGATCGCGGTCATCGCCGCGTCGGCGGCCGCGTCGTCGCCGACGTCGAAGCGGCTGAGGACGACCTCGCCGCCGGCGGCGCGGATCCGGGCGGCGACGGCCTCGGCGGCGGCGTCGTCGCTGCGGTAGTTGAGGACGATCGGGTGACCGGCGGCCGCGAGGGCCTCGGCGATCGCGGCGCCGATCCCTCGACTGGCGCCGGTGACGAGCGCGCGTGGCTTCATGCGGGGCTCCCTGCGGGGGTGCGGACGGGGGCGGTGGGGACGACGGAGAGGACGGCCTCGGCCAGCGGCTGGCCGTGGCGGGTGACGGCGGCCCGGTACTCGGCCATGGCGCCGGCGAACACGCGGGTGGCGACGATCTGCAGCGGGTCGCCGACGGCGAGGTGCTCGGCGTGCAGCTCGAGGTTGCGGCAGGCGGCGATCAGGCCGAGCGCGGGCGGCTGATGGTCGACGCGCGCGCGCAGGCCGGCGAACGCGGCGATCGCCTGGGCCATGTACTCGAGCAGGACCGAGGCGTGGACCCGGCCGCCGGCGAGGAACAGGTTGTCGGGCCGGACGACGGCGGCGCAGGTGATGCCGTCGTCGTCGGCCGCCACGACCTCGTCGAGCAGCAGCATCGGCGGGCGCTGCGGGACCAACTCGGCCACCGGCGGGAAGGCGGTCATGCCCCGGCTCCGAGCGTGCACTGCCAGCCGACCGCGAGGTGCGGCTCGAGGGCGACGCGCGCCGGGGCGCCGGCGGCCAGCGCGTCGATCAGCGCGAGCGCGGCGGCGCAGGGGCTGGCGGCCAGCGCGGCCGGGACCGGACGTGGCTCGGTGAGCATGTCGCCAGGGCCATGTTCGAGGCGGCATGTCCGAATGGGCATGTCGCACGAGACAGGCGCCGAGAGGGCGAAGGCGGCGGCGAACGGGTCCCAGCGGCGGCCGGCGGCCAGCGGCTCGGGCAGCGGCTCCTCGGCGATCACGAGCACGACGTCGCCCTCGCCGGCGGCGACCAGGGCGGCGCACTCGACGAGGCCCATGGCGACGGTCGAGCGGCCGGCCGAGAGGGCGGCGTTGCCGGCCCGGTTGCCGGTGGCGATCGAGACGTAGCCGGCCGCGGTGTTGTGGACGCTGTTGTGGAACTTGGTCGGCGACAGCGGCTCGCCGGCGACGAGCAGGGCGGCGAGCAGGTCGAGGGTGGTGCGGATCTCGCCGTAGACGGAGCCGTAGACGAGGGTGGCCGCGGCCGGGTCGAGGCCGCCGTCGCGCAGGGCCTGCGACGCGACCTCGGCGGCCATGCGGGTCAGCAGGCTGGTGCGCCGGCGCATCATCGGCGGCAGCAGCTCGGCCTTCGGCGCGGCCGGCTCGGTCGGCGGCGCCTGTCCTTCGGGCCAGGTGTCGGGCCGGGCCCGCCAGGCGGCGAGGTCGGGGTAGCCGGGGGCCCAGAAGCCGAGGCCGCGGACGGTGAAGGCGAGCGCGCTCATGCCGGACCTCCGGGGGCGGAGCCGTGCGCGGGCGGGCGGTGACCGGCGCAGGCCGCGGGGGTCCGGGAGGATGAATTTTGGGACATGGCGCTCGGGCCCTGTCTGGAAGTGCAGGCGCTCATGCCGGGCCTCCGACGAGGACGCTGCAGTTGCTGCCGCCGAACGCGAACGAGTTGCTCAGCGCGGCGCGGGTGGGGACGTCGCGGCGGGCGGTGACGACGTCGACGGCGAGGGTCTCGTCGAGCGGGTCGGCGCCGACGCTGGCGGGCAGGTAGCCGCCGGCGATGGCGTCGACGACGAAGGCGACCTCGGTGGCGCCGGCGGCCCCGAGCATGTGGCCGGTGTAGCCCTTGGTGGCGACCACGGCGGGCGCGGGGGCGCCGGCGAACACGGCCCGGATCGCGGCGCTCTCCATGCTGTCGTTCTGCTTGGTGCCGGTGCCGTGGGCGTTGACGTGGTCGACGTCGGCGGCGAAGAGGCCGGCGGCCCGCAGCGCGCGCTCCATCGCCAGGCGCGCGCCGAGGCCTTCGGGGTGCGGGCTCGTCATGTGGTAGGCGTCGGAGCTCTCGCCGACGCCGAGCAGGCGGGCCGGGCCGTCACCTGTCCGTTCGACCAGGAGCAGCGCGGCGCCCTCGCCGATGTTGATGCCGGCCCGCTCGCTCGAGAAGGGGCGACATGGCCGCGAGGACAGGACCTCGAGGCCGGCGAAGCCGCGCACGGTGAGGCGGCACAGGCTGTCGACGCCGCCGACGAGGACCGCGTCGCACAGGCCGGCGGCGAGCAGCCGCTGGGCCGAGGCGAACACCTTGGCGGAGGAGGAGCAGGCGGTCGAGACGACGTAGGCCGGGCCGCCGAGGCCGCCGCCGAGGACGCGCGCGAGGTGGAGGACGGCGTCGAGGGCGTGCGAGAGCTCGACGTCGTAGCCGGCCGGGAGGGCGCCGCCGTGGGCCTGAGCGTGGGCGTAGGCGGTCTCGCTGGCCTCGATGCCGCCGGTGCTGGTGCCGAGGACGACGGCGACGCGGTCCGCACCCCAGCGGGCGCGCGCGCGGTCCAGCGGGGCCTGCAGCTCGGCGAGCGCGACGGCGGCGATCCGCGCCTGCCGGGTGTCGCGGACGGGGCCGAGGAAGCCCGGCAGCGGCGGCAGCGGGGTCGGGATGGCGCCGACGACCGCGTCGAGCTCGAACTCGGCCGGGCACGGGCCGAGGCCGGAGCGACCGGCACGCAAGGCGGCGAGCACGGCGGCGGTGCTGTCGCCCATGCCGTTGCACAAGGCCATGGCGGTGATCGGGTAGGCTTGCATGACGGCGAGGGCGGGCGCGGCGGCTCTGCTGCGGATCAGAGGCCGGGGGCCGGGAAGGCGCGCAGGAACTCGCGCACGCGGCCGCGGTGGGCCTCGCAGCGGGCGTCGTCGGCGTTCTCGATGGCGAGGGCGATGGCGTCGGCGATCAGGTCGGCGACCGCCGGCATGTGGTGGGTCTGGACGCCGCGCGAGGTGATCGCGGCCAGGCCGATCCGCAGGCCCGAGGGGTCGAACGGCTTGCGCGGGTCGAACGGGATGGCGTTGGCGTTGAGCTCGATGCCGCAGCGGTTGAGCACCCGGGCGACGTGGCGGCCGCCCTGGCCGGTGGGCGTGAGATCGAGGAGCAGCAGGTGGTTGTCGGTGCCGCCGGACACGAGCGCGTGGCCGCGCGCGAGCAGGGCCTCCGCGAGGCCGCGGGCGTTGGCGACGATCTGATGGGCGTAGTCGCGGAAGCTCGGCTGCAGCGCCTCGCGGAAGGCGACGGCCTTGGCGGCGGTGGTGTGGCAGTGCGGGCCGCCCTGCAGGCCGGGGAACACGGCCTTGTCGATCGCGGCGGCGTGCTCGGCCTTGCTGAGGATCAGGCCGCCGCGCGGGCCGCGGAGCGTCTTGTGCGTGGTGGTGGTGATCACGTCGGCGTGCGGCACCGGGCTCGGGTGCGCGCCGCCGGCGACGAGGCCGGCGATGTGCGCGATGTCGGCCGCGAGGTAGGCCCCGACCTCGCGCGCGATCGCGGCGAAGCCGGCGAAGTCGAGCTGGCGCGGGTAGGCCGAGTGACCGACCCAGATCAGCTTGGGCCGGTTGGCGAGCGCGAGGCTGCGGACCTCGTCCATGTCGATGCGGTGGTCGTCGCGGCGGACGCCGTACTGGACGGCCTTGTAGTAGATGCCGGTGGCGCTGACCTTCCAGCCGTGGGTGAGGTGACCGCCCGCGGGGAGGGCCAGCCCCATGATGGTGTCGCCGGTCTGGCACAGGGCCAGCAGCGCGGCCAGGTTGGCCGGCGAGCCGCTGTAGGGCTGGACGTTGGCGTGGTCGGCCCCGAACAGCTCGCGCGCGCGGGCGACGGCGAGCGACTCGATCGGGTCGACGAAGTCCATGCCCTCGTAGTACCGCTTGCCCGGATAACCCTCGGCGTACTTGTTGGTGAGGCTGCTGCCGGTGGCCGCGAGCACCGCCTTGGACACGTAATTCTCGCTGGCGATCAGGCGCAGGCTGTCGCGCTGGCGCGCGTCCTCCTGCTCGATCAGCGCGAAGATCTCGGGGTCGGCGGCGGAGAGCTCGGGATCGCGGGCGTGCATCGCCCGAGGTTTTCAGGCCCGAAGGGCCGCGGAGTCAAGCCCGGCGCGGCGCGTCGGCTCGGGTCCGACGAGGCGGCACACGTCGCCGCGGGCCCGGACGGCGAATGTCGTTTCGCGTCCCGCCCGCGGCGGCGCTGCGGCCGCTCCCCTGCAAACAGGGGCGCCGCGCGCCTCCAGGCCCACAACGCCGCCGGGCCTTGATACCATGCAGGCGTGGGCGAGGCGGCGACGGTGGGCGAGGGGCCTTTCGCGGACGGCTCGCCGAGCGCGCGCAGCACCGCCGGGGGCCTGTCCGACCTCGATCAGTCGCGCATGACCGGCGTCGAGACCCTGGTCGAGTCGCCGTCGATCGACGAGGTCCAGGCGCTCAAGTTCGAGCGCGGGGCGGCGATCGAGCGCTACACGGTGCTCGACCGCATCGGCGCGGGGGCGATGGGCGTGGTCTACACCGCCTACGACCCGCGGCTCGACCGGCGCGTGGCGCTCAAGATCATGCACGCCCGCCCGGGCCACCGCGCCGACGAGATCGTCGGCCGGCTGCTGCGCGAGGCCCAGGCGCTGGCCCGGCTGCAGCACCCCAACGTGGTCGCGATCTACGACGCCAACCGGATCGGCGAGCTGGTGTACCTGACGATGGAGCTGGTCGACGGGCAGAACCTGTCGCGCTGGCTCAAGGACGGCAAGCGGACGCCCCAAGAGATCCTCGACACCTTCGTCGCCGCCGGCCGCGGGCTGGCGGCCGCGCACAAGGCCGGGATCGTCCACCGCGACTTCAAGCCCGACAACGTGCTGGTCGGCCGCGACGGCCGCGTGCGCGTGGTCGACTTCGGCATCGCCCGCGGCGCCGACGGGCCCGAGTTCAAGGCTGTCCCTCGGGACATGTCCGAAAACATCTCGACGCCGCCGATCGCGTCGGCGTCGGCCAGCCTGTCGCCGTTCGCCACCACCGACAAGGGCAACGACCCGGCGCCGCTGGCCGACACCGACCCGGCGGCGGCCCGGCTGCAGGCGGCCGCGCTGGCCTCGCAGGCGCCGCCGACGGGGCTCGACTCGGCGATCGCGGGGCTGTCGTCGATGCGGCTGACGCGGACCGGCGCGCTGGTCGGGACGCCGGCCTACATGGCGCCGGAGCAGCACATGGGGGCGCGGGTCGACGCGCGCGCCGACCAGTTCGCGTTCGCGGTCGCGCTGTTCGAGGCGCTGTTCAAGGCCCACCCGTTCCCGGCCAAGAACTACCTGCAGCTGACGACCAGCGTGCTCGGCGGCAAGATCGACGCCACGCCGGTGCGCACGTCGGTGCCGCTGCACGTGCGGCGGGCGATCCTCCGCGCGCTGTCGGTCGAGCCGAGCCAGCGGTTCGAGTCGATGGACGCGATGCTGGCCGCGCTGGCGCCGGCGGACCGGCGAAGGCGCACGATCTTCGGGGCGCTGGCGGTCGCGGGCGTGGCGGCGACGGTGACCGGCGGGATCGTGTGGGCGCAGGTCAAGCCGCCCGGGTGCGAGAGCGCCGACCGCCACCTCGTCGGGTTGTGGGACGAGGCGACCCGAGAGAAGACGCGGCAGGCGTTCCTCGAGACCGGGCAGCCCTACGCGGCGCGCGCGGCCGAGACGGCGACCGCCGCCCTCGACGAGTACGCGGCGACGTGGGTGGCGATGCGCCGCGAGGTCTGCGAGGCGTCGCGGGTCCACCACGAGCAGGCGCCGCTGCTGCTCGACCGCCGCATGGCCTGCCTCGACCGCCACCTCGATCAGCTGCAGGCGACCGCGGCGTTGTTCTCCGAGGCCGACCGCGAGGTGGTGCAGCGGGCCGCGGCCGCGGTCGAGGGGCTGTCGGACCTGAAGGAGTGCGCCGACGCCGAGCGGCTGATGCACGCGAACGGGCGCTCGCTGGCCTCGCGCGAGGAGGTGGCGCGGCTGGAGGGCATCTTGGCCCATGCGGTGGCCAAGCGACACGCGGCCAAGTACGCGGCGGCGCAGGGGCTGGCCGAGCGCGCGCTGCAGGAGGGGCGGGCGATCGGGGCGGCCGCCATCGAGGCGCGGGCGCTGATCACCCTCGGCCAGATCGCGGCCGACCAGGGCCGCTCCGAGGAGGCGGTCGCGCTGCACACGCGCGCGATCGCGGCGGCGGAGGCCGGCGCGGTCGACCCGGCGCGCGGGCAGGCGATGGCCGAGCTCGGGCTCGTGCTCGGCGCGCTGCAGCAGCGCCACGCCGAGGGCGAGCGGATGCTGCAGCTCGCGGCGGCGGCCGACCTGCGCGTCGGGGCAGGTCCGATCGAACAGGCGCGAAGGAACATCTCGCTCGGCATCGTCCAGGGCGAGCGCGGCGACTACGAGGTGGGGCGGCAGACGCTGCTGGCCGCGGTCGAGGTGCTGCGGGCGACGCCGGCGTCGTCGCGGCTGCTGCTGATCCAGGCCTTCAACGCGCTCGGGTCGCTCGAGGACCGCAGCGGGCGCGACGAGGCGGCCCGCAAGTACTACGGCGACGCGCTGGCGCTCGCCGAGGACCGGCTCGGCCCCGACCACCCCGACGTGGCGGCGATCCTCAACAACATCGGCGTGCTCGAGATGAGCGCGGGCCGGACGGACGCGGCGATGGCGTCGCTCGAGCGGGCGCTCGACATCCGCGTGCGCACGCTCGGGCCCGACCACCCCGAGATCGCGTCGACGCGGATGAACCTCGGCAACGTGCTGCTGTCCGCCGGCGACCTCGCGCGCGCGAGCGGCTACTTCGAGGCGGCGGCGGCGGTGCTGCGGCGGACCGCGGGGTTCGAGGCGCGGCTGGTCGACGCGCTCTACAACCTCGCCAACAGCCACCACCTGCAGCACGACTACGCGCGCGCGGTGCCGATCTACGAGGAGGCGCTGGCCCGCGGCCAGGCCCTGTTCGGCCCCGACGACCCCGAGGTGGCGTACCCGCTGCACGGCCTCGGCGTGGCCCTCGTCGAGCTCGGGCGCCTCGACGAGGCCCGGCCGCTGCTCGAGCGGGCGCTGGCGATCCGCACCCGCAAGGACGTGCAGCCGGTCGACCTCGGCGAGCTGCGGTTCGCGCTCGCCCGCGCGGTCGCGCCGCGCGACCGTCCGCGTGCGCTGACGTTGGCGTCGGAGGCGCGGGCCGACTACGCCGGCGAGCACGCCGACGAGGACGTCTCGAAGGTCGACGCCTGGCTGCTGGCCCACGTCGATCGCTGACGGCCGGCCGCCCGGGGGCGTCCGCGCGGCGAGATCGGAAGATGTTCATCAGGACATGTTTGTTCGAACATGCTCGATAGAACACCTCATGTCGGCGCAATTGCGCGCGGCGGTGCGAGCGATCCTGCGCCGGCGCGCCGACGCGCGCCCGACGGGGCGTGTTTGTAGGTACGCGCGTGATCCATTTCCCGGTCGGGATACGCTCATCCGCCGGGGGATCCGGGCCACCTTACGCCCGGGCGATAGACAGCATGCCGACACCGAAGATGAGGCGAGATGTGGTCCTGAAGACGGGGGTCGCGGCGGGGCCGGTGGCCAACCTCGACATCGACCTGAACGCGTCGTTCACGACCGAGCTGACCGGGACGACGATCACCTGGGAGGACGACAGCTCGAGCGATCCCGAGGAGAAGACCGAGTTCAAGATGTCCTTCCTCAACGTCGGCGGCGCGAACGTCGGCGCCCTCACCGTCAAGCTGGTCGGCAACCCGTGCCCCGACGTGGCGGCGACGGTGACCAAGACGGCCCGCCAGACCACCGACCCGACGGCCACCTCCGGCAGCGTGGCCCTGCTCGACCCAGCCGACGACACCTACGAGCGGGTGTGGCGGCAGGCGGTCAGCAACTCGCGGGTCCAGGTGCTCGACAACGTGGCCAAGGTCGACATCCGCGTGAAGGCCGAGGCCGGCTACACCGTGAACCAGGCCGTCGGCAGCGCGACCGACAACACCTTGATCGTCAATTACAGCTTCGTCGACGCCACCGGGACGGCGGTGGTGTCGGGCAGCGTCCGCTTCGACACCGTGGCCACGGCGGCCGCGGGATACACGCTCGGCAACATCCGGATCGTCGACACCGACTCCGGGGCGAGCATCCGGCGCCGCTAGCGTCGGCGCGGGCGGACCCGGCGGCTGCGCGATCGGACAGGCGCCGGGGCGCGGCCGCGCCGTGCCGGGGCGCGGACGCGTGTCCTACCTCGGAGCTCGATCTACGCCGTCGATCGCGTCGGCCGACGCGGTGTATCCTTGGCGGCATGATCGCGGGCCCGCCCTTGATTGAGCCGGCGTCGCCGCGGCTGGTGCCGGTGTGGCGCGAGCTGCTTTGCGACGGCATCACCCCCGTCGAGGTCTACGCCCGCTTGCGGGCCTACGCGCGCGGCGGCGGCTCCGGGCCGCCCGACCTGCCCGGCGTCAGCTTCCTGCTCGAGAGCGCGGGCGGGGCCGGCGAGCGGTGGGCTCGCTACAGCGTGGTCGGCGTCGGCGCGCGGGCCCACGTGCGCGGGGTGTGGAACGGCTACGACCTCGACGTGACGATCACCCCGGGGCCGGGCTTCTCGCTGCCGCCCGGGGTCGAGGCGAAGAGCCGCGGGCTGTCCGGCATCGCCGCGCTGCAGCGGGCCTACGAGAGCCCGCCGCGGCCCGACTTGCCGCGCTTCTGGGGCGGCCTGGTCGGGGTGTGGGGCCACGACGCGGCCCGCGTGTTCGACCCGATCCCGGCCGTACCTGGCCTTTCGGTCATGTCGAGCGATCTGCCGGCGGTCGAGCTGGTGGCGAGCGACACGCTGGTGGTGTTCGACAACTTCTCCAACACTGTCCGCGTGCTGGCGACCGCGTGCGCCGAGAGCGAGGGCGGGCCGGAGGCGGCGGAGGCGGCCGCGCGGGCCCGCGTCGAGGCGGTGGCGCGGGCGCTGCACGGGCCGGCGGTGCTGGGCCCGCGGCGGGTGCCGGAGGTCGCGCCGCCGGCGACCGAGGTCGCGCCGCCGTGGTCGCGCGAGAAGTACCGCGCCTCGGTGGCGGCCGCGCGCGAGCACATCATGGCCGGCGACATCTTCCAGGTCGTGCTGTCGCAGCGGTTCGTCAGCCGGCGCGACGGGGTCGATCTGCTCGACGTCTACCGCATGCTGCGGGTCGGCAACCCGGCGCCCTACATGTACCTGTTCGACCTGCCGGCGGCGGCGCTGACGGGGGCCTCGCCGGAGGTGCTGGTCCGCTGCGACCGCGACGCGCTGGCGCCGGCGGTGACGGGGGCCGCGAGCAGCGAGGTCGCCCCGCAGTCGGGCCTGCGCGTGACCGTGCGGCCGATCGCGGGCACCCGCCCGCGCGGGCGCGACGCGGTCGAGGACGAGGCGCTGGCCAGCGAGCTGCTGGCCGATCCGAAGGAGCGCGCCGAGCACCTCATGCTGGTCGACCTCGGCCGCAACGACCTCGGCCGCGTCAGCGTGGCCGGCAGCGTGCGGGTGTCGGAGTCGTTCTCGATCGAGCGCTACAGCCGGGTGATGCACATCGTCAGCGAGGTGCAGGGCGAGCTGCGGCCGGAGCTGACGGCGCTCGACGCCCTGCGCGCGACGTTCCCGGCCGGCACGCTGAGCGGGGCGCCGAAGATCCGCGCGCTGCAGATCATCGACGCGCTCGAGCCGGCGCCGCGCGGCTGGTACGGCGGCGCCGTCGGCTACCTCGGCTACGACGGCGGGGCCGACTTCGCCATCTGCATCCGCTCGCTGGTCGCGGTCGGCGAGGAATTCCGGGTCCAGGCCGGCGCGGGGGTCGTGTTCGACTCGTCGCCCGAGGGCGAGGACAACGAGTGCCACGCCAAGGCGAGCGCGGTGCTGCGCGCGATCGCGGCGGCGGCCGAAGGAGGTGCAGCGTGAGCGCGAACGACAACCACGCGACCGTCGACGCGGCCCCGCCGCTGCCGGGCGGCCAGCGCCTGCGGCCCGCCGGCGCGGCCCGCCCCGGCTGCCGCGTGCTGGTGATCGACAACTACGACTCGTTCACCTTCAACCTCGTGCAGTACCTGCTGCAGCTCGGCGCGGTGGTCGACGTCCACCGCAACGACGCGGTCAAGCTCGAGCAGGTGCTGGCCGACGCGCCGAGCCACATCGTCCTGTCCCCGGGGCCAGGCACGCCGGCCGAGAGCGGGGTGTGCCAGGATCTGTGCCGCCGGCTGGCGGAGGCCGACGCGCCGGCGATCCCGGTGCTCGGGGTGTGCCTCGGCCACCAGACGCTGTGCGAGGTGCTGGGCGCGCGGGTCGAGCGTGCCGGGCGGATCATGCACGGCAAGCTGTCGCCGATGGTGCACGACGCCACCGGCGTGTTCGCCGGGCTGCCGTCGCCGTTCATGGCCACGCGCTACCACAGCCTGGTCGCGGTCGAGAGCACGCTGCCGGCCTGCCTGATCCCGAACGCGCGCACCGACGCCGGCGAGCTGATGGGCGTGCGCCACGCGACGCGGCCGCTGCACGGGGTCCAGTTCCACCCGGAGTCGGTGCTCAGCGAGCACGGCCACGCGATGCTGCGCACCTTCCTCGAAATGCATGGCTCATCGGACATGGCGGTGAAGACATGACCGAAGGGGCCGGCGACGGGGCGCTGCGGCGCGGGCTGGCCCGCCTGGTCCGCGGCGAGGCGATCGAGGAGGGCGAGGCGCTGGCGCTTTTCCGCGAGATCGTGGCCGGCGCGGCCGACCCGGCGCAGATCGGCGGGCTCTTGGTCGGCCTGGCGATCCGCGGCGAGACGGCGCCGGTGATCGCCGGGGCGGTGCGGGCGATGCGAGAGGCGGTGGTGCCGGTGCCGCTGCGCGAGCCGGGGGCGATCGACACCTGCGGGACCGGCGGCAGCGGGGTGGCCCGGCGCAACGTGTCGACGGCGGTGGCGATCGCGGCGGCCGCCTGCGGGGCGCGGGTCGCCAAGCACGGCAACCGCGGGATCTCGAGCCCGTGCGGCTCGGCCGACGTGCTGGCCGCGCTGGGCGTCGACATCACGGCGCCGCCCGAGCGCGTCGGCAAGTGCGTCGACGAGGTCGGCGTCGGCTTCATGTTCGCGCCGAACCTCCACCCGGCGATGCGCCACGCGGCCGGCCCGCGCAAGGCGCTCGGGCTGCGCACGCTCTTCAACCTGGTCGGGCCGATGTGCAACCCCGCGGGGGTGCGCCGGCAGGTCATCGGCGTGTTCGACCCCGCGAAGGTCGAGGCGATGGCGGCGGCGCTGGGCGCTCTCGGCAGCGAGCGCGTGTTCGTGGTCCACGGCTTCTTCGCCGGCGCGGACCGGCCCGGGATCGACGACCTCAGCCCCGAGGGCCCGAGCACGGTGGCCGAATGGCACCGCGGCGCGCTGCGCACGTACACGCTGCGCCCCGCCGACGCGGAGCTCCCGGAGGTGCCGATCGCGGCGATCGCCGGCGACGACGCGGCCGGCAACGCGAGCGCGCTGCGGGCCCTCTTGGCCGGGGAGCCGGGCGCCTACCACACAAGTGTGCAGTACAGCGGGGCGCTGGCCCTGCTGGCGGCCGGGGACGACGGGATCGAGACGCTGCCGGCCAAGGCGCGGGCGATCGGCGCGGCGCTCGACGACGGCCGGGCGGCGGCCGTGCTCGACCGGCTCGTCGCCGCCAGCCGCGCTGCGCTACCCTGAGGGCAGGACATGAGCGACAAAGGCAGCACGTACCTCGACAAGATCCTGGCCGCCAAGCGGGCCGAGCTCGCCGCCCCCCGGGCGACCCGCTCGGGAGCGCTGACCGACCGCGAGCTGCTCGAGCTCGGCGCCCGCCTGCCGCGCCCGCGCGACTTCATCGGCGCGCTGCGCGAGGGCCCGCGCCCGGGGATCATCGCCGAGTTCAAGCGCGCCTCGCCGAGCGCCGGCGCGCTGCGCGAGGGCGCCGACGCGCGCCAGATCGCCATGCTCTACGCGGCCGGCGGCGCGACCTGCATGAGCGTGCTGTGCGACAAGCACTTCCAGGGCTCGCTCGACGACCTCCGGACGGTGCGCCAGAGCGTGGCGCTGCCGCTGCTGGCCAAGGACTTCATCCTCGAGAAGACCCAGATCGTCGAGGCCAAGCGGGTCGGGGCCGACTGCGTGCTGCTGATCGTGGCCGCCCTGCCGGCGCCGCAGCTGCGCAACCTGATCGAGTTCTCCCACTCGCTCGAGATGCAGGTGCTGTGCGAGACCCGCGACGAGGCGGAGATCGATCGCGCGATGGCGGCCGGCGCCAAGCTGATCGGGGTCAACTCGCGCGACCTGCAGACGTTCGAGCTCGACCCCGACCGCGCCGCCAAGCTGCGCAAGTACGTGCCCAAGAGCTTTACGTACGTGGCCGAGAGCGGGGTCCGCAGCATCGACGACGCGCTCCGCCTGCGCGACTCGGGCGCCGACGCGCTGCTGATCGGCAGCTACTTCATGACGGCCGAGCACCCCGGCGAGGCGCTGCGCGAGCTGGTGATGGCGCTGTGAGGCGGCCGGCTCCCCGACCGGGTGCGCCGGGGCACGGCGAGCGCGCGACCGGCAGCGCCGCGGTCGTGCGGCGGCTGGCTTCGGGGGCATGTCCCGGCGGACAGGACGCGAGAGACAGGTCGGTGCGGACATGTCCGTGAAGCTCAAGGTGTGCGGGGTGACCCGCCCGGAGGACCTGGCGGCCTGCGTCGAGCTGGGGGTCGACGCGGTCGGGATCAACCTGTGGGCCGGCTCGCGCCGCGGGCTGTCGCTGGCCGAGGCCGAGGCGCTGCTGCGCGCGGTCGACCCGCCGCGCTCGCTCGAGCGCGTGGGCGTGTTCGTCGAGCCCTCCGCCGAGGAGGTCCGCCGCGCGGCCGAGACGCTGGCGCTCGACCTCGTGCAGATCGTCGGGGCGCAGGAAGTGACCGGCTACGGGCTGCCGTACCTGTGGGTGGTCCGCGGGACGCCGGCGCTGGCCGAGCTGCTGCCGCCGGCGCCCCGACCGGCCCGCGCGCTGCTCGACGCGGCGGTGCCCGGCTACGGCGGCGCAGGCCAGACGACCGACTGGAGCTGGGCGGCGGCGGCGGTGCGGCAGCTCGCGGGGCTCGAGGTGTGGCTGGCCGGCGGGATCACGCCGGCCAACGCGGCGGCGGCGATCGGGCAGGTGCGCCCGGCCGGGCTCGACGTCGCCAGCGGGACGGAGCTGCCGGGGGCGCGGCGCGGGGAGAAGGATCGCGCGGCGATCGCGGCGCTGCTGGTGGCCTGCCGCGGCGAGCGGGCTGGTCGAGCAGGTTCGGAGGGCATGTCTTAAAGGGCATGTCTGGACGGGCATGCTTTGAAGGGCATGTTTGAAAGGGCATGTTCTCAGAGCCGTGAGAGAGCCCGCCGCGAGCTCGCTCGGGTGAGCGGTGCGAGGTGAGCACCGCGAGGCGCGCGTGAGCGAGGACCGCGGTCCGCGGGCGAGCGAGGGCGAGAGCCGGCCCACTGCGCAAACGTCGGCCGCTCCAAACAGGGAGGGGGAAGCGTCCCCGGGCATGTGTTCGTGAGAGCCAGCCTCCGGTGCGCGCGCGGGCGCGACCGGGGTCTCGCGCGCGAGACGGTCGCCGGCGGCTCGGGCTATGCTCGGCCGGTGACGAGCTTCTCGCGGCCGGTCGCGGCGGCGGCTCCGTGGGCGGAGTCGATGTTCTCGTTCGGGGTCACCGGCACCAACGGCAAGACCTCGACCACGTGGATGATCGCGGCGGCGGTGCGGGCGGCCGGGCTGCCGGTGCTGCGGGTGTCGACGCTCGGGGTCGCGTTCGACGACGAGGCGTGGCCGCGCGGCAAGCGGTTCGGCGACTTCGTCGCCACGCTGGCGCGGGCGCACGAGCGGGGGGCGCGGCACGCGGTGATCGAGACGACCAGCCACGCGCTGGCGCAGGGCTACGCGCGCAGCTGGCGGTTCGACCTCGGGGTGTTCACCAACCTGTCGGTCGATCACTTCGGCACGCACGGGAGCTGGGAGCACTACCTGGCGGCCAAGGCCCAGCTCTTCATGCACCTGGGCCCCGGGCGCGTGGCGGTGCTCAACGCGGCCGACAAGCACGCGCTGTTCGTCGACCAGGCGATCCCCGCCGACGTCGAGCGGCGGTGGTTCGCGGCGCCGGGTCGCGGGCCGCGGCTGCGCGCGGCGGATCTCGAGGCCGAGGCGATCGAGGTGACGGCGACGGGGACGCGCGTGACGCTGCGTCCGTCGCCGGCCGCGGCCGCGCTCGGCGGGGCGCTTCTTTCTAAGATGGTCGGCGAGGTGTTCGCCGAGAACGCGCTGGCGGCCGCGCTCGCGGGGCTGGCGGCGGGGCTCCCGGGCGAGGCGGTGGCGCGCGGGATCGCCGGGTGCCCGATCGTGCCGGGGCGCTTCGAGGTGCTGGCCCACGGCGCGGGCCGGCCGACGATCGCCGTCGACTACGCGCACTCGCCCGACGCGCTGGCACACACGTGTGCGACGGCGCGGCGGCTCGCGGGGGCGCAGGGGCGGGTGCTCGTGGTGTTCGGCGCCGGCGGCAACTCGACGCCGGAGAAGCGCGCGCCGATGGGCGCGGCCGTCGGGGCCCTGGCCGACATGGCGCTGGTGACGAGCGACAACCCGCGGGACGAGGCGCCAGAGGCGATCGCGGCCGCGGTGGTGGAGGGGCTGCGAGGCGGGCGCGCGACGTGGTCGATCGAGCTCGACCGCGGGCGGGCGATCGCGGCGGCGATCGCCGCCGCGGCGTCCGGTGACGTGGTGGTGATCGCCGGCAAGGGGCACGAGGAAGGACAGACGGCGCGCGGGCAGACGCTGCCGTTCTGCGACGTCGCCGAGGTGCGCCGGCTCGTCGGCGGCGATTCGCGCCCCGGGTGAGTGGGCGCCGGCGAGAAGCGGGCAGAGGCGGGCGCTGCGGCGGCGCGGCGGTGGCGATTCAAGCCAGGGGCGAGCAGGGCGCGAACAGAGGCGGGCACATGCCCCTTCAGGCATGCTCGATAAAGCATGCTCCGTGGGGCATGTCCATTCAGTCATTCAGCAGTCGGCCTCGTCGGAGCCGTCGAGGCAGTCCTCGGCCATGTCGCACTTCCAGGTCGCCGGGATCTCGGTGCCGTTGGTGCAGGTGAAGGCCTCGAGGCCGCAGCCGGTGACCTCGTCGGACTCGTCGATGCAGTCGGGGACCTCGTCGCAGGCCCAGGTGCTCGGGATCTCCTTCTTGTCGCCGCTGCAGGTGAAGGCCTCGAGGCCGCAGCCGGTGACCTCGTCGGAGCCGTCCGGGCAGTCGGGGTTCTCGTCGCAGACCCACGCCGGGTCCTCGATCGCGGTGCCGTCGCTGCAGACGAAGCCCTCGCCGGTGGTGCCGGCGGTGGCGTCGGTGGTGCCGCTGGTGCTGGTCGGCGCGTCCGTGGTCGTCGGCACGCTGGTGCCGGGGTCGGTCTCGGTGGTGTCGGCCGTATCGCCGCCCGTGCCGGTGGTGGTCGTGTCGTCGGTGGTACCGCCCGTGCTCGACGTCGTGGTCGTCTCGGGGCCGATGTTGGTATCGCTGAGGCCGTCGAGGTTGATCGTGCAGCCGGCTGTGGCGAGGCCCTGGCTCATGAGGGCGGCGACGGACAAGAATCTGGCGAGGTCGATGTTCATCGTGCCGCCGAATGTGCCATGGGCGCGGCGCGCAGGGGCGCGCGCGGTCCATGTCCGGCACGCGCGGTTCAGGTCGGCGCGAGGCGGACGGTGACCTCTGCGCTCGGGTCGAACGGCGAACCCTTGACGTCGGCGATGCATTTGACGACGAGCCGCACTCGCGGGTCACGCGTGGCGGCGTTCGGGTCGGGGAAGCCGTTGCGCGCGAGGATGCCGGCGAGGTCGACCTCGCTCACCATCCACGGCTGGGTGATGACCTGCCCCGGCTTGAGGTCGCAAGGCATCTTGAGGCAGCTGTCCGAGTAGCTGACGTTCGGCTCGGGATCCTTCTCGGCGCGGACGAGGTTGGGCGAGTCGACCTCGTCCTTCTTGATGTACAGCCACACCTCGTACTTGGTCGCCAGCAAGGTACACTCCTGCTGCGCCGTGATCACCATCGTGCCCTTGAGCACCGAGTCGGTGACCGGAAAGGTGGCGGTCTCCGCCGGTTGACGCTCGATGACGGTGATGGCGACGCTCGCCATGTTCTTGCCGCCGAGGAACTGCTTGGCCTTGTCGAAGAATCCCATGGCGACGAGAGGTAGCACGTCCGCGCGGCATCGGACGGCTCCGCGCAGCCGCCGGGAGCACGCATGGCGAGGCTCGGCGCGGACCGGGCGGCGGTGGCAGTGATGACAAAGAAGGCTGCCGACAATTGCTCGCAACAGTGGCGCGCCCACCTCGACCGACACGCGTGACTTCAGCCGAGGCTGACGCGGATCGGCGGGGTGAAGGCCGGCGGGCGATCGCTGACGGCGGCGCCGTGGACGGCGGCCTGATAACGATCGCCGAACATCGTATAGGGGGTCGTGGCCGGTGGGGTGCTGGCTCGTCGAGGCGGCGCAGGAGCTCGGGCGGGATCTCGAGGTCGAGCGCGCCGAGGTTGTCCTCGAGCTGGCCAGCTCCGTGGAGCCGTGGCGAGGGCGCGAGGCGGATCGGTGATTTCAGCGGCCGCGGGCGGGGCCGGGGCGGAACGAGTCGACGAAGCGGCGCAGTTCGTCGGCGAGCTCGCGGGCGCGAGCGGAGGGGGCTTCGCCGACGACGACGCAAGTCGCGTCGCCGACGGCGACGACGCGGACGAGGCCGTGGGCCGTGCCGGTGGTGAGCGTGCCCTCGAGGCCGGCGGCGCCCTCGACCTCGATCGCGCGCACGGCCTGAAGATGCATCGTGTCGGCGATCCCACGCACTTCGTCGGCAGGGGTACGGCCGGGGATCGGCTTCGCTCGCGCGCTGCAGGTGACGAGCCGCGAGGCGTCGCCGGGCTGCTTGAGCGCGAGCATGCGGGTGGTCATCGCGACGCCGTCGGCGGTGGTGAAGTTCTGCCGCTGCGCGTTGGGCCGCCGGGGAAACACGGCGGAGAAGCCGGCGTCCGGAAAAGCCCAGCGGACCTGCGCGCCCTCGCGTCCGACCTCGACCGGCTGGAGGGCGCCGGCCGCGACCGCGGCGAGCACGGCCTCCTGCTGCTCGGCGTGCTCGCGGAGCGCTTCGGCGAGCGCGTCGACGCGGGCGTGCGGCTCGCGATCGGGGGCGAAGGCGGTGCGCAGGGCGGCGAGATCGGCGGCGGCGACGTCGACGGCGGCGAGGCGATCGGCGAGGTCGAGGATCCGGTCGCGCTCCTCGGGCAAAAACCACGGGGCGACCACGTCGGCGATCGGGACGAAGGTGGCGACTGCGACGGCGGGATCGATGGTGTCCGGCAGCGAGAGCGAGCTGGCGAGGACGTCGTGGACGCTGCGCGCGAGGTAGAACCGCGCCTCCACGAAGGTGGAGCGGCGGGTGTCGTCGGCCGCGAGCCGATCGATGCGCACGGCGGACAGTTTAAAGAAGGCCGCGGCGACGGCGAGGTACTCGCGCCCGTGGTCGCCGCCGGCGAGCGCCCGGCCGGCGTAGAGCTGGAGGATGTCGGCGACGGCGAGGTGAAGCGCGGTGAGCTCGTCGTGACCGTGGGTGCGCTGCGCGGCCGCATCGACGCCGTCGAGGGCGACGAGTCGCCGCAGCCACGCGCCGTCGGGTCCGTCGAGCCGCGGGAGCAGCCCGGGACGCTCGCGCTCGAGGCGGACGAAGACGTCGCGGACCTTTTGGTAGTCCTCCGGGGACCAGGAGACGTCGCCGGCGGGGAGGTCGTAGGTGCGCCGCAGCTCGCTCGCTGGTCCGGCGGGGGGCGCCTCGGGGCCGGTCGGGGCGGTGGTCTCGCCGCCTCGCCGACACGCTGCGAGCAGGACGAGGAGGAGCGCCAGGCCTCGAACCGCGGCGAGAGAGCGAAGGCGCGGAACGAGGGACGGCGAGGCGAACATCTCGTGAGGACGATACAACGGCGCGCACAGAGGCGCACGCCTTCCCGCGCGGCATGGGGCGCGTGGATCTGTCGTGAGGGGTTGCGTCTGCTCGCGTGAATGATGGACTGCTCGCGGGACGAGGTCGCGGCGGTCGGCAAGGTCCGTGTTTGTCGCTCGCGCGGAGCACGACGGCGCGCGACGAGGACGGGGCGGTCCGCGAAGCGCAGCGTCGGTTCCCATGCGGGGATCGTCGCTCGCAGGCCAAGAAAAAGCGCGACCCTCGGGGAGGGTCGCGCCAGGGTCGCGAATCTTCGCGGAGCGAGGTTCGCTCAGCCGGCTGCCGCCTTGGCTTCGCGCTTGCGGCGGTTGTGGTCGAGGTCGCGCTTGCGCAGGCGCAGGCTCTTCGGGGTGACCTCGAGCAGCTCGTCGTCCTCGATGTAAGCGAGCGCCTGCTCGAGGCTGCGCTCGAGCGGGGGCGTCAGGAAGATCTTCTCGTCGGCGCCGGCGCTGCGGATGTTGGTGAACTTCTTGGCGATGCACGGATTGACGACGAGGTCGTTCTCGCGGCTGTGCTCGCCGAGGATCTGGCCGGCGTAGACCTGGACGTGCTCGCCGATGAAGAGCACGCCGCGGTCCTGCAGGCGACCGAGGGAGTAGGCGAAGGTCTCGCCGGGCTCCATGACGATGAGGACGCCGCGCGGGCGGGTCTTCCGCGGGCCGAGGTACGGGCCGTAGCCGGCGAAGGTGGCGGCCATGATGCCGGTGCCGCGGGTGTCGGTGAGCATCTCGCTGCGGTAGCCGATCAGGCTGCGCGTGGGGGTGCGCAGCTCGAGACGGGTGCGGCCGGGGCCGGCGCTGTCCATGGCCCGCAGCTCGCCGCCGCGCTGGCTCAGCTTCTCGATGACGGCGCCCGAGTACTCCTGATCGCACTGGATGATCAGGTTCTCGTACGGCTCCTCCAGCTCGTCGTTCTCGTTGCGGCGGAGGATGACCTTGGGCCGCGAGACGCACAGCTCGTAGCCCTCGCGCCGCATGGTCTCGATGAGGACGCCGAGGTGGAGCTCGCCGCGACCGGCGACCTCGAACTCTTCGGCGCTCTCGCCGGGGCTGACGCGCAGGGCGACGTTCGACCGCACCTCGCGCTCGAGCCGCTCGGCGAGCTTGCGCGAGGTGACCCACTTGCCCTCGCGCCCGGCGAACGGGCCGTCGTTGACGCGGAAGCGCATGGTCATGGTCGGCGGGTCGACGTCGAGCCGCGGGAACACGTGACGCGTGGCCGGATCCTCGGTGGTCAGCGTGTCGCCGACCTGCAAGGTCTCCATGCCGGCGACGGCGACCAGGTCGCCGGCCTCGGCGTACTCGCGCTCGTAGCGACGCAAACCCTGGAAGCCGAGCAGGCGACGGACGCGGAACACCTCGGCGACGGTCGGCGGCCCGGCAGTCTCGCCGTGGGCGGGCCGCGGCGGGTGACGGAGCTGGGCAAGACGATCGCCGATGGCGATCCGACCGCTGCGGATCCGGCCGATGGCGACGAAGCCGAGGAACGGATCATAGTCGAGGGTGGAGACCCACAAGGCGGCGCCGCCCTCGTGCACCACCGGCGGCGGGGCGTACTGGACGATGAAGTCGAGGATCCGCGACATCGGACCCTTCTCGTCGTCGGGGTCGCTCATCGCGTAGCGCTCGCGGGCGCTGCAGAAAATGACCGGGAAGTCGAGCTGCTCCTCGCTGGCGCCGATGCCGGCGAGCAAATCGAAGGTGGCGTCGACGGTCTTGTGCGGCTCGGCGCCGGGACGATCGATCTTGTTGACGACGAGCAGGATCTTGAGCCCGAGCGCGACGGCCTTCTCGGTGACGAACCGCGTCTGCGGCATCGGCCCCTCGAAGGCGTCGACGACGACGAGCACGGCGTCGACCATGTTGAGCACGCGCTCGACCTCGCCGCCGAAGTCGGCGTGTCCGGGCGTGTCGACCAGGTTGATCCGCACGTCGCCGTAGGTGACGCTGGTCGGCTTGCTGGTGATGGTGATGCCGCGCTCTTTCTCGAGATCGCCGCTGTCCATCGCGCGCTCGAGCTGACCTTCTCCGCGGTCGAGCGCGCCTGCTGAAGTGAGTAGAGCGTCGACCAGCGTGGTCTTGCCGTGGTCGACGTGGGCGATGATCGCGAGGTTACGAATCTGCTGCGTGGCGGCCATAGACGCCGTTTTGGGCGGCGGCGGGAAGTAAACCCGGCGGCGCGGCGCTGGCAAGTCGCGCCGATGTGAGCGGCACGGGCTTATTCGCGGGCGACAGCACGGTCACAGGAGTGAATCGGGGGCGAATACGGGTCGGTTCGGTCGCCGCGCGGCCACGAATGCGGCCCTGCGCCGGCGATCGGCGTCGATCTGGGCCTGCATGACGGCCCACAGGTGCGGCTCGGCCGGGGCGGAAGCAAGGCAATCGCGGGGATCGCGCTTGGGGACCGGGGCGGGCAGATCCGGGCCGTTCGGCTCGGGCGGCTCCGGCGGCTCGGGCGGCCGGCGCTCCGGCTCCGGCTCCGGCCGCGGCGCGACGTCCGGCAGCCCGGGGTCGTCCGGAGACGGCAATTCACGGACCGGCGTGGGGGTGATCCGCAGTCGGCGACGGCGTTGCATGGGATCGGATCTGTACTGAACACCCAATCAGTGTCCAGCGATCACCGAGGCTGCCCTGAACTCTTGATCAGAGGGAGATAAACCAAATCGCGCGGCGCAAAACTGCGCGGACGGCCAGATAGGCCGCTCTAGCGGCCCGAGGGCCGATTTGCTGCCGGGGCGGAGACGCGCGCAAAACGGCGGCGAGAGCGGGGCGCGGCAGCGCGCCGGGCTGGCCTTCGGGACAGGGAGATCGCTTCGCGGGGCGAAGTCGGCGCCCCATTTCGTGGACCCGACCGAGGGGCGAGCGCATGCGAGCGGGAGCGCTCCGGGGCGAAACCGCGCGGGCGGCAGGACGTCGCAGAAGGAGCAAGGCGCGCGATATCGCTCCTTCGGCGCGGGAATGTCATGCCGGGGCGGCACTTGCTTCCCGCCCGTCCTGGTCTCCGCACCGCGGGTCGCGGCGCCGGTTGGAACTCCTCGAGCTCGAAGAGGACGCCGAGGTGGTGGTCGGAGCGGTCGTCGGCGTCCCAGTTGGTCCAGCCAATCCACTCCTGACCACCGTCGACGGTGTACTCGGCACGCCACGAGAGGACCTGCTTGTCCTCGCCGAAGCGTTCGCTCTCGTCCTTGGCGTGGCCGGTTCCGTACATGGCGGTGACGCGGTAGGTGCTGGAGGCTTCGCTCGCGAACTCGACCGAGTAGGTCGCGCCGGACTCGAGGGTCCGGCTCTCGGCGAACTCGAGGCGGATCCACTCGACGACGTTGGTGCGGCCTCGCAGGCGTCGCAGCCGCCGCAGATGTCGCAGCTGTCGCAGTCGCCGCAGTCGTTGCAGTCGAAGTTCTGGTCGTTGTACGGCGCCGAGACTGACCGGGATCGAGGGCGAAGCACACGAGGTCGTCGCCGCAGCCGGTCCGCAGGCACACGTGCAACGGGTCGTCGCCCTCGACCCGCCAGGGCCGCACCCACAGGGCCCGGGCGACGCGCGTGGGGCCGTCGACGACGATCCGCTCGCGCGCGCCGAGGTCGCCGGAGATCGACTTCACGGTGCCCTGGATCGAGTCGACCACGGGGCGCCCGCGAGGTTGCCCTGGCCCTTGACGACGCCGTCGTCGTAGTGGAGCTCGAACAGCGGGATGTAGCGGGCGCGTCGCGACCAGCCGGTGTTCTCGCGGCAGATCAGGGTGGCGAAGTCGTCGTCGAAGAACGGGCTCTTGGGGCTGCCGTAGGTGAGGTTGTGCAGGTCGTTGATCGAGACCTCGTTGCCGGGCTCGCCGAGCTGGACGTAGACGATGTGGTAGAGCTGGTCGACGTCGAGCCACGCGGGCTCGGCGAACTCGACCAGCGGGAACTCGGGCTGTTCGATCCTGTGCTCGAGCACGGCCGTCTGCGCCAGCACGCTGTCGGCGGGGAAGTGGTCGTCGGTGCCGTCGTCGGCGCGCAGCTCGACGCGCACGTCGCCGCCGTCGTCGATCGAGTAGCCGACGTTGCCGCGCTGGTGATCGAAGCGATTGTTCAGCGCACGGCCGTGACGTAGCCCGACTTCTCGGCGCGCAGGCGGTGCGCGGCCATGGTGGCGAAGCGGGTATTTCCGGGGCCGCGGCCGCTGGCGGCGACGCCGTGGAAGCGGCCGCCGTAGGGCAGGTTCTCGTCGAATCCGGCCTCGCGGCCGGTCGTGCCGGTGGCGGTGTCGGGGTCGTCACCGGTGGTCGTGGTCGTGGTGCCGGTGGTCGTGGTGGTGGTCGGATCCACGGCGGCGGTGGTGCCGGGCGGACGGGTCGTCGGCGCGTCGGTGACGGCGCCTACGGTCGCGCCTGCGGTGGTCTCGGCGGCGGTCGTGGTGGTGGCGTCGGTGTCGGCGGGATCGCCGTTTCCGCAGGCCACCAGCGCGAGCGCGACGAGCGGGAGGCTACGGACGAGGGGACGAATCGGGACGTGCATGCCCGCAGGCGAGAGGTTCGAACGGGGCATCTCGACGTTCGCGGTGGGCGGGGCGAACTGACGGAGGCAGTCGTCGGTCGGACCCACCTCGCGCTCGTTCGAGGTCGACGAGCGACAGCGATGCACGCAGCGGAGTTCGTGGGGCGGCGCGATCGTCCGGACATGTCTCGCAGGACATGCGGCGAGCGGCGCCCTGCGGGCGTCGTGCACGCCGCCGCGGCGGCGACCGCCGATCGGCCCGCGGGGCGTCGAGGCAGGTCGTGCGTGGCGCGTTCGGGGCGCGACTGCAGGTCGCGAGGGCGACCGCCGGCGCTCGTGCGCTCAGGGCCGGCGCACCGTGGCGCTGGCCTTGAGGCCGCGGCCGACGAGGTACTGCTCGGTGCTGGTGGAGCGCGAGTTCTTGGCGTGGTAGGGGCGGGCTTCCTGGAAGCTGGCGCGGAAGCGCTTGAGCAGCTCGCCGAAGCCGCCGCCCTGGAACACCTTGGCGACGCAGTGGCCGCCCGGCCGGAGGACCATGCAGGCGATGTCGAGGGCGCGCTCGGCCAGGCCCTCGCTGCGGACGACGTCGGTGTGGCGGTCGCCGGTGGTGTGCGGGGCCATGTCGCTGAGGACGACGTCGAAGGGCGGAAGGTCGGGTCCGGGGGTCCACTCGAACACGTCGGCGACGCGGTGCTCGACGTGGGCGGGGAAGCTGAGCACGACCGGCTTGAGGTCGAGGCCGAGGACGTAGCCGGTCTCGGTCACGCGGTCGCCGGCGTACTGGATCCACGAGCCCGGCCAGCAGCCGAGGTCGAGCACCCGCGCGCCCTGGCGCAGGATGTGGAACCGCTTGTCGATCTCCTCGAGCTTGTAGACCGCGCGCGCGGCGTAGTTCTCCTGCTTGGCGCGCTGGTAGGCGGCGTCGTGGCGGTGGGCCTTGTCGCTGAGGCGGTGGCGGGTCATGACGTGCGGCGGCTTAAGCAGCCGAGCCGGCGCGTGGCCGGCTCGAGCGGTGTGGCTCAAAGGGCATGTCCCGAAGGACAGGGCCTTCGGAACAGGGCCTTCAGGGCTTGTTGTTGCCGGCCTTGATGGCGGGCTTGATGGCGGCGCGGATGGTCACGAAGCCGTTGTTGGCGCCGGGGACCGGGCCGCGCACGAGGATCAGGCCGCGCTCGGCGTCGATCTTGACGATCTCGAGGTTCTGCAGGGTGACGCGCTCGTGGCCCATGTGGCCGGTCATGCGCTTGCCGCGGTGGACGCGGCCGGGGGTCTTGCGGCAGCCGATCGAGCCGCCGTGGCGGAAGAACTCGTGCTGGCCGTGGCTGTTCTTCTCGCCCTCCATGTTGTGGCGCTTGATGACGCCCTGGTAGCCCTTGCCCTTGGAGGTGCCGGTGACGTCGACGCGGGCGCCCTCCTTGAACAGGTCGGCGCCGAGCTGGCTGCCGACCGGGTGGGCGGCGAGCGCCGCGGCGGGGACGCGGAACTCCTTGTGGACGTAGAAGGTGCCGACCTTGGCGGCCTCGGCGGCGCCCTTCTCGGGCTTGCTGGCGCGCGAGGCCTTCTTCTCGGCGAAGCCGACCTGCAGGGCCGTGTACGTGTCGCGCTCGGCGGTGCGGTGGGCGGTGACGGTGTTGCCGGCGACGTGCAGGACGGTGACGGGGACGCGGTCACCCTCGTCCTTGAACACCTGCGTCATTCCAAGCTTTTTGGCGATGAGACCGATCTGGAAATTCATGGGGCTCCGGAGCTCAGGCCCGAAGGGCCGTGAGGTGTTGCGGCGCGGCTTCCTTCACGTTGGAATCAGCGAAGAGCGAGGCGCCGCAGGGACGGGGAAGGTGCCCGCGATCGCGCCGGGCGTCAACCTGCGGGCGCGCCGGGGCGCGGACGGCGGTGGATTTGCCTCACGCGCTCGCGGGGGCCGGCAGGCGGAAGAAGGTTCGGGCGTTGGCGCCGGCCTGCACGGCCAGGGCGGCCGGATCCTCGCGGCGGACGCCGGCGAGGTGCGCGCAGGTGAAGGCGACGTTGGCCGGCTCGTTCTTGCGGCCGCGCACGGGTACCGGGGCGAGGTAGGGGGCGTCGGTCTCGAGCAGGAGGCGGTCGGCGGGGCACAGCCGGGCCGCGTCGCGCAGGCCCTCGGCCTGGGGGAAGGTGGCGATGCCCGAGAAGGACAGGAGGTAGCCGCGCGCGAGCCACTGCTCGGCCTCGGCGGGGGTGCCGGTGAAGCAGTGGACGACGCCGCGGCGCGGCAGCGGCGGGGCGTCGTCGAGGATGGCGAGGGCGTCGGCGTGGGCGTCGCGGATGTGCAGGACCAGCGGCTTGTCGAGGTCGCGGGCGATCTCGCGGTGGGCGGCCAAAGCGCGTTTTTGCGCGTCGGGCGGGCTGCGGTTGTAGTGGTAGTCGAGGCCGGTCTCGCCGACGGCGACGACCTTGGCGCCGCGGGCGAGGGCGGCGATCTCGGCCAGGGCGGCCTCGTCGGCCTCGCTGGCGTCGTGCGGGTGGATGCCGACGGCGGCGAACAGGTGGGCGTGCGGGGCGACCAGCGCGACGGCCCGCGGGGCGCTCGCGCGCGAGCAGCCGACGTGGATCATCTGCTCGACGCCGGCGTCGGCGGCCCGCTGCAGGGTGGCGGCGAGGTCGTCGATCATCGGCGCGTAGTCGAGGTGGCAGTGGGTGTCGACGAGGCCGGGAAAGCGGGGCGGGCGCGGCGCGGGCATGGTCAGCGGTTCATGGCGAAGATGAGGAAGTACTGGTGCGGGAGGAAGTCCTCCTCGCGCTCGAGGGCGAAGCCGGCCTGCTGCAGCTCGCCGACGATGGCGTCGCGCGAGAGCCTGTACTTCGGGTCAGGTGCGAACTTCTCCGGCGGCTGGGCGTCGGGCCGGAAGTCGACGATCGCGAGGTAACCGCCGGGCTTGAGCGCGTCGTGGACTTTCTTGAAGTAGCGCACGCGGTCGCGCAGATAGGCGTAGGTGTTGGCGACGAACACGAGGTCGACGGCCTTCTCGGGCAGCGCCGGGTCGTCGTAGAAGGCGAGGTGCGGCTGGATGTTGGGGGTGCCCCAGCTCTCGCGCTGCGACTCGATGTGGGCCCGGAACTCGTCGTCGATGTCGACGGCGTAGACGGTGCCGGTCGGGACCTGCTGGGCCAGCCGGCGCGAGAAGTAGCCGGAGCCGGCGCCGATGTCGGCGATCACGGCGCCCTTGTCGGGGATCGGGAGGGCGCGGACGATCCGGTCGGGCATCTCCCACGACTCGCGCTCCTCGCTCTCCATGGTGGCGATCGCCGCCTTGGGGTCGTCGTAGTCCATGTCGGCGACGACCTCGCGCTTGCGACACCCGACGGCAGCGACCACGAGCACGGCGGCGAGGAGGGGGCGATGCATGTCCGTCAGCTTACGCGTGAGCCCGGGCCCGCGGGAAGTGCCCGCGCCCCGTTCGAGGCCGGCCCGAGTCGGCTACACTCCGCGGCCGATGGCTGAGCCCGGAACAGCGAGCGCGGCGCGCGTCCGCCAGGAAGCGAAGGGTCGCGAGCTGCTCGCCGACTCGGGCGCGCTGTGGAGCGCGCTGCCGGTGGAGTGGCCGCGCGAGGCCGAAGGCGGGTCGGCCGCGGCGCTGCCCGGCTGGGGCTGGCGGGTGCGTCGCTCGCTGGCGGCGCTGCTGCTGCGGCCGCGGCGGAGCTTTCAACACGTCCATGAACCGGTCGACCACGGCGCGGCGCTGCGGCTGCTGCTGACCGTGCGGCTGCCGCTGTGGGCGGCGCTGCTGGTGACGCTGGGCGTTACAGGCCCGACAGCCGCGGTCCAGGAGGGGATCCCGCTGTTCGACGCGCGCCTGGTCGAGGCGCTGTCGCTGTGGCTGCTGCTGATGGCCCCGGTCGGGGTGCCGCTGCTGTACGCCGGCCTGGGGATCGCCACCCACGTGGCCCTGGCGCTGACCGGCGGGGCGCCGCGCTCGATCGCGGCGACGATGCGGGCCGTCGGCTACGCCCTGGCGCCCGCGCTGCTGGGGGTCGCGGCGCTCGACCTGCCGCTGTTCCTCGGACAGCTGACGCTGCCGGTCTACCTCGGCGGGCTGGGGGCGCTGACCCTGCTGACGTTCGTGGTCGCCGGCAACGCGCTCACCGGGACGCACCAGGTCCCGCCGATCCGCGGGTTCGTGGTCGCGCTGGTGCCAGCCGCGATGTTCGCCGCGACGCAGGCGCTCCGCGCCGTGCTCGCGCTCGGCGAGCTGCCCGGCTACGCGCCGCCGCCGGGGCTGCCGTACCTGGTGCCTTGAGCGCTGGCTTCCGGGGCATGTCGGAGAGGACATGCGGCGAGGAACATGGTTTGAAGGCCATGGTCTGGAGGACATGGCCTCGGGGCAATGTCTTTCGGCGGGCCGCAGCTCGGGCCGGGAGCCGGAAAGCGGCGGGCGGCGTCGGCGCGGAGCCGCGCGCGAGCGCCGGTCGTCTCGCCGGCGCAGCCAGGCCGGCGACGCTGGCCCTGGCGCAGGGACGGGGCGCTCGGCCCGGCCGAGCCGGAGCGGCATGAGGTGAAACACGACATGTCGCCGGGGACATGGTCCTGGCGACATGTCTGGAGGGGCAGCGCTACGGCTGGCCCTGGCGACATGTCTGGAGGGGCAGCGCCAGCGCTCAGCCGGCCTTGGGGGCGGCGGCGTCGCCGGGGACGCCGAGGACCTCTTGAATGGCGGTGTTGAGGCCGGACAGGTCGGCCGGGGCGACGCCGGAGTACTTCACGGCGTTGCGGCCGTCGGCGAACATGACGGTGCGGCTCTTGGTGATGTTGTACCAGCCGTCGAAGGCGTCGTTCTTGCCGCCCTCGTCGGCCGGGACGACCAGCGGGATGGTGACGCCGAGCTCGGTGCGCAGGGCCTTGACCTTGGCCTCGAGGGCCGCGCGGTCGCCGGTGGGGGTGGTGGCCTTGCCGTCCTTGATGTCGGTGATGACGGCGAACGCCTTGAGCTTGTCCTCGCCGTACTTCTGGACCAGCGCGTCGAGGTTCTTGATGTCGTTCTTGAAGGCCTCGTCGTCGATGGTGCCGACGGCCATGATCTTCGGGCTGCCGCCGAACTTGCAGACCTGGCAGTACTTCTCGCCGCTGTCGCAGTTGACGATCTCGAACGGCTTGAACTTGCCGCCGACCCCGAGGCCGCTGTCGGCGAGGACGGGCTGCTCGGCGGGCTTGGCCGGGGCCGCCTCGACCGGCTTGTCGGCGGGGGCGGGCGCGGCCGGCTTGGCGGCCTCGGGGGCAGGGGCTGGCTTGGTGGTCTCGCCGCCGCAGGCTGCGGCGAGGAGCACGGCGAGGGCGAGGCTCGAGCGGGTCGTGAGCATGGATTCTTCCTCCGAGTGGCGGCCATTTTGTCCGGGCGAGCCGCGCGGCGCCAGCCGCTCGCAGGCAAATCGCCGCCTGGCGCCGCGCACGCGCGCGGGGGCGCAAAGCCTCGCCACGCGGCCGCGAGCGCACCGCGATTCGTGGGTCCTCGCGTCGCGGGCCGGGCGTGCAGAGGACGGCGCACGAGCCTCCATGGCGGCACCCGGCGGCTCCCCCGGGCGATCGCGGGGCGACCCGGGGCTCACGGACACAGCGGGCTCGACGGTTCGAGGCAGGCGAGGCCGGCGACGATCTCGACGCGATGGTTGGCGCGCCGACCCTCGTCGCTGTCGTTGTCGGCGATCGGCTGGTCGGCGCCGCGGCTGCGCACCTCGAGCGCGTGGTGGACGAAGCCGCGATCGATCAACACGGCGCGCGCCTTGTCGGCCATGTCGAGGCCGAGCTGACGCGCCTCGGCCGGGGGCATGCCGGCGGCGGTGTGGCCCTCGAGCACGAACACGCCGCGGGTGGAGAGGCGCTGGCCGAGCTGCTTGCGCCGCGCGTCGAGCTCGAGGAAGCCGTCGGGGTCGAGCTCGCGGGTGACGGGGTCGTAGCCGATGCGGACGACGAAGCGCCCGCAGTCGGCGACGAGCGCCTCGGGGCAGCCGTCGTCGTCCTGCTCGCCGTTGACGGTCTCGGGCTCGTCGCGGCAGTCGCGGCGGTGGATCCCGCGCTCGAGCTTGCCGTCGCAGTTGATCCACTCGCTGCCGGTCCAGCGCGCGGCGTCGAGGAGGCCGTCGCCGTCGTTGTCGCGATCGGGGCAACCGTCGTCGTCGGCGAAGCGGTCGTGATCCTCGGGGTCGTCGCGGCAACGATCGAGGGCATCGGCGACGCCGTCGGCGTCGAGATCGGGGGCGAAGGGCGGACAGACGCGCCGGAGCTGGACCCAGCTGCCGGCCCACAGATCGTCGGCAGGACCGCCCGGGACGCCGTGCACGACGAGCGCGACGCGAGCGGCGGGGCGGACCTCGGCGCGCACGCGCGCGAGCAGGTCGACGCCGAGCCGGCGCATCCGCGCGTGGACCTGCGCCGGGTCGGCGCCGGCGCGCGCGGCCGCGGCCATGTGGACGCCGAGCTCGACGCGCAGCCGGGGATCGGCGCGCAGGCGGGCGATCCATTCGTCGAGCTCGGCGAGGCCGTCGGGGTCGAGCTGGAGGGGGATGGCGGTCGCGGCGTAGGGAATGGTGGCGAGGATCGCCGCGCACTCCGAGACCGGGGGCGGCTGCGGCCGCTCGGGGACTTGCGGGCCGCTGCAGGCCAGGAAGGCGGCCAGCGAGGCAGTGGCGGAGGTGCGTCGCACGCTGGGGGATCAGGATAGCGCGAGGGCGACGGGCGAACCCGAGTTCTTCGCCCAGCGGCGCGTGGGTGGGCCTGCCGGGTTCGCCGGCGCCACGAGGGGCGGTGCGTCACGGCTGGAGCTCGCGGCCGCGCGTCTGGTCAAACGGGGCGCGCGGCGGATAGGGTGGGTGCATGCGCCGGTCGCGGGTCGTCGTGGTGATCGTGGTGGTCGGATGCTCGGGCGGCCCGGCGTCGCCGGGCGCGAGCGAGGCCACCGAGACGGCAGGCACCGGCGCGACGGCGACGACGGGCGCGGGTTCGAGTGCGACCACGGGCGACGAGTCCGCCAGCGAGCCGGCGCCGACGACGGGGTCGTCGACGTCGACCGGGGCGCCGTCGACCGACGTGTCGTCGACGACGTCCGCGCCGGCGGTGTACTGCCAGGGCTTCGACCGCGACGCGCCGGCGCCGTTCTTCGAGCTGGCGGTGAAGGGCGGGGCGCCGTTGGTCGACGGCGCGGTGTTGCCGCTCGAGTGCGGCGGGCAGGGCCTGTGGATGTTCGGGCTGTACCCGTCGCTCGGCGGCTTCGACCCGGGCGGCTACCACCCGGAGGTGTCGGTGGTGGTCGACGTCGAGGGCTACAACATCGGGCCGACCGGACACTTCTACCAGCGCGACGGCGAGTCGTACTACATCGGCTGCGAGACGCTCGACGGCGGGGTGGCCGGGGTCGTGCCGGTGTTCCCGCCCGACGAGCTGGCCAAGCTGTCCGAGGTCGACGGGCTGCCGGCGCAGGTCCACGTCGAGGTCGAGACGCCCGACGGTCCGCTGGCCGTCGACGCGCTCGTGACGCTGTCGGCGCCGCCCGAGCTGGTGCAGCTCGGCTGCGTGCTGTGAGGCGACGCTACGGTACATGTCCGAAAGGGCATGTTTTTATGGACATGATGCGTGGGGCATGACCCCTGGGGCATGTTTCTTCCGGGATGGAGCACGCCGAGCGGCCGGCCCCGGCGATCAGGGGGCCTGCGGGGCGAGGCTCGCGGGCGCACGGCCCTCGGCCGCGGCGGCGTCGGGCGGGAGCAGGGGCAGCCACATGCGCACGGCGGTGCCGCGACCGAGCTCGCTGTCGATGCGGATCGTGCCGCCGTGGGCGCGGACGAACTTCTGCGCCATCGACAGCCCGAGGCCGGTGCCCTTGCCGGGCGGCTTGGTGGTGTAAAACGGCTCGAACACGCGCGGGAGGTCGGCGGCGGCGATGCCGACGCCGGTGTCGCGGATGACGATCTCGGCGCCCGCGCGGCCGTCGCTGTCGGGGGCGCTGCGGGCCTGGATCTCGATGACGCCGCCCGGGCCGGTGGCGTCGGCGGCGTTGCCGAACACGTTGAGCAGGGCGGACTCGAGCGACGGGCGGTGGACCACCAGCGCCGGCAGCGAGTCGCCGGCGAACCCCGCGACGAGGCGGATGCCGCGCTCGTCGGCCTCGGGCCGCACCAGCTCGAGCAGCCAGCGGAGCACCTGGTCCAGCTCGCAGCGCTCGGCGCCGGGCGGGCGCCGGCGGGTGTACGCGAGCAGGGCGTCGACCAGCGCGGCGCAGCGCTGCGAGTGCCGCTCGATCCGCTCGAGGGCGCGGCGTATGAACGGGTCGCGCGGGCTGCGGCGCAGCAGCATCTGCGCGCTCATGCGGATCACGGCGACGGGGTTGTTGAGCTCGTGCGAGAGGCCGGCCACCAGCGCGCCGACGGCCGCCATCTTGCTCGACTGGACCAACTGATCCTGGGCGTCCTGGAGGGCCTGCAGGGCCTGCTCGAGCGCCTGCTTCTGACGCACGACCTCGAGGTGGGTGCGGTGCAGGCGGAGCGCGGCGCGGACGCGCGAGCGCAGCTCGACGGCGGCGAACGGCTTGGGCAAGTAGTCGTCGGCGCCGACGTCGAGGCCGCGGGCGGTCTCCTCGCGGCTGGCCTTGGCGCTGAGGAGGACGACGGGGACGTCGCGCAGGTCGTCGTCGCGCTTGAGGCGGGTGACGAGCTCGTAGCCGTCCATCTCCGGCATCATGACGTCGGCGAGGATGACGTCGGGCCGGCGCGCGCGGGCGGCCTGGAGGGCGAGGGCGCCGTTGGCGGTGAGCTCGACGGCGTAGTCGTTCCCGAGGACCGCGGCGATGTAGGCCCGCATGTCGGGGTTGTCGTCGGCGACGAGGAGGCGCGGCAGGTCGGGCCGGGGCTCGGGGCGCGCGTCGTCGGCGAGGACGTCGAAGCGGCCGGGGCGGGCGGCGTTCGGCTGGGGGACGGCTTCGAGGTCGACGAGGCGATCGGCGTCGATCGGCAGGTCGACGACGAAGCTGGCGCCCTCGCCGAGCGCGCTGTGGAGCTCGACGACGCCGCCGAGCTCCTCGGCGAACTCGCGCACGATCGCCAGGCCGAGGCCGGTGCCCTCGTGCTTGCGGGTGATCGAGCTGTCGAGCTGCTCGAAGCGCTGGAACACGCGCTCGTGCTCTTCGGGGGCGATGCCGGGGCCGGTGTCGCGGACGGTGAGGCGCAGGCGCGCGCGGTCGCGGCGGGCGAGCGCGACGGTGACGGCGCCGCCGGCGGGGGTGAACTTGAGGGCGTTGCCGAGGAGGTTGAGCAGGATCTTCTCGAACATGCGCCGGTCGAGCGGGACGGCGCCGAGGTCGTCGGCGAGCTCGTGCCGCAGGTCGATGCCGGCGGCCTGGGCGGCCGGCTCGGCGTCGAGGACGATGCCCTCGACGAGGTCGCGGACGGCGACCGGCTCCCAGGTGGGCCGCAGCTTGCCGGCCTCGAGCTTCTGATAGTCGAGGATGTCGTCGACGAGCCGGCCGAGGCGCGAGGCGTTGCGCCACATGCGGGTCAAGGCGCCGCGGACCGGCTCGCCGAGCGGCGCGTCGCCGTCGAGCAGCGACTCGAGCGGACCGAGGAGCAGCGCCAGCGGGGTCCGCAGCTCGTGGCTGATGGTGGTGAGGAACTCGCTCTTGGCCCGCAGGGCGGCGTCGGCGGCCTCCTTGGCCCGCTGCAGCTCGAGCTCCATGCGCTTGCGCTCGGTGATGTCGACGTAGATCCCGAGCAGCCCGCTGACCTCGCCCTGGTCGTCGCGGATCGGGACCTTGCTGGTCAGCAGGTAGGTGTCGGTGCCGTCGAACATGCGCATCGGCTCCTCGATGTTGAGGATCGGGACGCCGTCGCCCAAGACCTTGCGGTCCATGGTGCGGAAGAAGTCGGCCTCCTCGCGCGAGGCGCAGATGTCGTAGTCGGTCTTGCCGATCAGCTCGTCGGGGCTGGTGAGGCGGAGGCGCTGGAGGAAGTGCTGGTTGCAGCCGAGGTAGCGGCACTCGCGGTCCTTCCAAAAAATCCCCTGCGGGAGGTTGGCGAGCACGTACTTGAAGACCGCCTGCTGGCTGGCGTAGCGCTCGATCGTCCGCTCGCGCTCGGTGACGTCGAGGGCGACGCCGATGAAGCCGCACAGCTCGCCGCTGCCGCCGACGCGGAGCGGGCTGTAGTGAGCCTCGTAGACGACGCCGCGCAGGTCGCCGACCATCGACAACGATTCGCCGGCGAGCGCCCGGCGGGCGGCGTCGACGACCCACGGGATGTCGGCGTAGGCCTCGAAGATCGAGCGGCCGACGTCGTTGCCGGGGTTCGGGCGCAGCGGACGGAGGCCGTGGGCCTCGTTCAAGGTGAGAATGCCGCGGGCGTCGCAGGCGAACAGCACGACGGGGGCGTGGCTGAGGAGCGTGCGGAGGTGCTCGTCCGACTGGAGGTCGGGAGCGACGAGCGGCGCGGGCTCGGGGCGGAGCACGACCCAGGCGCCCTCCGGGCGCGGGACGACGTGCGCGGCGAGCCGGGCGCCGCGGCCGTCGTCGAGGGAGAAACGAGCCTCGTCGGTGCCGCGACAGGCCTGGTCGAGCGTCGAGTCGGGCAGCAGCGCGGCGAGGTCGCGGCCGACCAGCGCCTCCCGCGAGGCCCCGAGCAGGCGCTCGGCCGCGGCGTTGGCGGCCTCGACGGCGCCGGCCGGCGAGACGACGAGGAGAGCGTCGTCCATCAACTCGGTGAACTCGGCGCCCGGGAGCACGCACGCCAAGAATACGTGAGGCGCGGGGGTTGTTCGAAGCGGGCGGCCAGGAGGGAGCGCCCCCGCGCCCGGGCCCTCGCGGCCGCACCGCCGCTCGCCGAGCGGGGTGGCCGCCCGCGCCGGCGAGGCGGCCGCCGAGCCGGGGCGCGAATTTTCACATGGTTTTTCGGCCATGTCTGAAAGTTCATGTGCTGATGAACATGTCCTTTGACGCGTGCGCGGGCGCGTCGCCCGGGGGAACGGCGTCCCGAGGAGGCGCGAACCCGGCCGCAGCGGGGGACGGCGCGGCCCGCTCAGGCAGGTGGGGACGGGCGCGCGCGCGACGAGGCGGGCCGAGCAGGCGAGGAAGTGGGGCGATGTCGGGGGCCAGGCGCCGGCGGGCGGTCCGCCGGCCGCGAGGCGGCGCGCGCGGACTGGCACGATCGCGGAGCCTCGATAGCCTTCGCCCGATGCGCCGGCGACGTCGCGGAGGCGTGGCGCGAGCGCGATGCGGCCGCGGAGGAGGCCACGCCATGGAGAATCGTCGCAGGTGGGTGCTCGCCGGACTGCTGCCATTCGTGCTCGCGCCGGGCTGCGAGGACGAGCAGACCGTTGCTGACGACGAGTCGACGGCGACCGAGGCCTCCGCGGCGGAGCCGTCGGGCCCCCGCGGCGGGACGTCGATGCAATCGCGGGACGGGCTGACGTGCAGCAACCGGTGGAGCGACGATTGGGGGGCGACGAATTGCGGCGGCACCCCCGGCGTGAAGTGGCGCCTGAAGGTGCGCTGCTGGTGGCACGGCGATCGCCTGGGGCCGTGGAAGTCCGGGCCGGGCTCGGACCGCATCACGTGCAGCCTCGGGGCGGAGCGCTCGATGGTGGTGTGGGGCTGATCGGCGCGCCACACGGAAGACCATGGCGGGAGCGATCACGCCGCATTCGAGAAGGAATGCGGGGTATGATGATCGGCGGCGAATCGTCGTCGGGACGATGCTCGCAGTTCGGCGAAGCGCAGGACGACAGCGCCGCCGCGGCGGAGGCAGGCCTCGCCCGTCCGCGCGATCAGCCCGGCGGGGGGGTGACGCTCTTGAGCTGGCCGCCGGTCATGTCCGAATAGACGTAGTGGTCGCCGGCGACGGGGATGTTCTGCATGGCCGGGACGTTGAGCGGGTCGATCTTCCACGCCCAGCCGGCCTGGTCGACGAGCCACACGAAGCCGTCGACGTCGACGCTGACGCCGATCGGGGTCGAGCACTGGGCGAGGCTGTGCTGGGCGACGAGGGTGCGGGTCGGGACGTCGATCTCGACGAGACCGCAGGGGCTGTTCGAGGCGACCCAGGCGTGGTCGTTGTGGTCGATGGCCATGCCGCGGTGACAGGCGTTGGTGCCGGCGACCGAGAACCACTGGTTGGTGGCGACGTCGTAGGTCGAGACCGGGCCGGTGCAGCCGGCCATCCACGGGTTGCCGTTGCGGTCGACGGTCATGCCGTAGGTCTGGATGTTGGACGGCTGGGGGATCCGCGTGATCGTGATCGGGTTCTCGTTGGCGTTGACGCGCGCGAGCTCGCCGCGCAGGCCGGTGAACCAGGCGTTGCCCATGGGGTCGAGGGCGCCGCCGTACGGGGCGTAGCCGCTGCCGTTCCACGCGACGGCCTCGATCGACTGCTCCATCACGCCGGTGGCGCCGTCGAGCCGGACCAGGTTGGCGGAGCCGGCCTGCAAGGCGCCGAAGCCGAGCCAGACCTTCTGGTTCTTGTAGGTGCAGGTGGCCTTGTCGTAGTCGCCGATGGTCCAGGTGATCCCGCGCGGTCCCTCGATGTACTGGCCCGACCAGTTGGCGTGGACGATCGTCCAGACGACGCACTCGTCGGTGCCCCACGGCTTGATGTCGGCGACGCCGGTGGAGGTGGTGATCTGGCCGTCGCCGTTGAAGTCGATGCAGTCGGCGATGTTGGCGGCGACGGCGGTGGAGCGCCCGGTGCCGCGGGCGTTGACGACGACGAACCGGCCGTCGCCCGAGACGGCGGTGCGCGAGACGCTCTCGGAGCCGCCGCTCGGACCGGTGAGGTAGCGCGCCTCCTCGACGAGGGTCCGGGTGTTGATCTTGGAGACGAGGCCGTCGCTGGTGGCCGGGATCCAGATGAAGCTCTCGTCGATGTCCATGTCGCCGGCGCAGCCCATGCCGCCGTCAGGCGTGACGCCGAGGTCGAACTTGGGGCCGCCGTGCGTGGTCATGGTCATGCCCGACATCGAACCGTTGCTGGTGGTCGGCGGGTCGCTGCTGGCGCTCTCGGTCTGACCGGCGCTGCCGTCGGTGCCCTCGCTGGCGCTCATCGAACCCTGGGTGGGGTCGGTCATGGTCGGATCGGGCAGGGTGATGCTGCCGATGCTGGTCGGCATCGTGACCGTGGCCGTGGCGCTGGCCGAGTCGGCGCGCCCGCTGTCACCGCAGGCGACGAGGAGACAGGCGGCCAGGGATGCGACCAGGAGACGAGGCGAGACCATGGGGCGATGAACGCACGATCACCCTCATGAGGGCAAGTACCCGATCGCACCGAACTTCCCGGGGAGGTTCGGATCCATCGTCGGGGAGCGCCGAGGGGCCTCGCATGCGGGGGTCCCTGCGCGACGTCGAGGCCCGCGTCGCGGCGCTGCGGGGCGGCGAGGCGAACCGCGAAGGCGAATGCGCGGAGGTCGAGCGCGGGCGAATGCGAGGAGGTGCAGGCGAAGCGCGGAGCGGGGCGGCTGCGGCGAGATGGGGGGCACAGGGCGGTCGCGAATGCAGCGAGGACGCACGGTCGATGCATCGCGAACGACAGACGTGACGGGCCTCGGGGGCGCGGCGCGACGCGGGGATCTCCGCAGGGACTGCCCGCCGACGTGGGTGGCGCGCGGGGCGAACGCCGAGGCGGGGATCGGGGACGCGGCGGGCCGGACGACCCGGGGCCGCCGCCGGGCGAGGGATCCTCCGCGCAGCGCCGGTTCGGCGGCGGGCCGGCGAGCGCTGCATTTCGGCCGCGGCGCCGCGGGCGGGATGGGTATCATCGCGCCGATGTCGAGCTCTCGCCGCTCCTTCCTCGCGCTCACGGGAATCTGTGGGGCCGAGGCGCTGCTCCACGGCTCGCGCGCGGCGTGGGCCGGGCCGCCGCCGAGCCGGATCCCGGCGCCCAAGTCGGCGCCCGCGAGCGCAGACGCGGGCATGGCCCTGCTGGCCGCGAGTCGCCTGCTGGCCGACGAGTCGCTGCTGCGCACGGCGCTCGCGGCGGCGACGAAGGCCGGGGCGAGCTACGCCGACGCGCGCCTGGTGCTGATGCGCCGCGAGCGAGTCAGCGTGCGCGACGACCACGTGAGCGGGATCGGTCGCAGCGAGGACTACGGGGTCGGTCTGCGGGTGATCGCGGACGGCGGCTGGGGCTTCGCGGCGACGGCGGAGCGCAGCGCGAAGGCGGTCGAGGGGATCGCCAGGGCGGCGGTGGCGATGGCCCGCCAGAGCGCGCTGCTGATGCCGCAACCGGTGACGCTGGCGCCGGCGCCGGTGCTGCAGGGCGGCTGGGTGTCGCCGTTCCAGGTCGACCCGTTCTCGATCGCGCCGGCCGAGAAGGCGGAGCTGCTGCTGGCGGCGGCCCGGGCGGCGCTGGCGGTGCCCGGGGTGGCGCACGTCGACGCGAGCGTGGCGTGCGTGCGCGAGGAGAAGCTGGTGATGACGAGCGAGGGCTCGCGGGTGCACCAGATCTACTTCCGCGTGATCCCGGGGCTGACCGCGACGGCGATCGATCGCCGGCGCGGTCGCTTCGCGGGCCGCGACCACGAGGTGGCGCCGATGCTGGCCGGCTGGGAGCACGTGACGGCGGCCGACCTGGTCGGCAGCGCGCCGAAGATCGCGGAGGAGGCGCTGCAGAAGCTGCACGCGGCCCCGGTCGAGCCGGGCAAAAAGCACGCGATCCTGGCGCCGTCGAACCTGTGGCTGACGATCCACGAGAGCATCGGCCACTCGACGGAGCTCGACCGGGCGCTCGGCTACGAGGCGAACTACGCCGGCACGAGCTTTCTGACCCCGGACAAGGCGGGCAAGTTCAAGATCGGCAGCGACATCGTCAACCTCGCGGCCGACCGCACGCAGCCCGGCGGGCTGGCGACGACGGCGTGGGACGACGAGGCGGTGGCGTCGCAGCGCTGGGACCTGGTGAAGAAGGGGACGTTCGTCGGCTGGCAGACGACGCGCGACCTGGCGGGCGCGGCCGGCGAGCAGGCGAGCCGCGGCTGCAGCTACGCCGACAGCTACGCGAGCGTGCCGTTCCAGCGCATGCCGAACGTGAGCCTGCAGCCGGGCACCGAGGGCTACACGACGGAGGACCTGATCTCGGCGACCGACGACGGGGTGCTGATCACCGGCCGCGGGAGCTGGTCGATCGACCAGCAGCGCTACAACTTCCAGTTCTCGGGCCAGTTCTTCTGGGAGATCAAGCACGGACGGTTGACGCGGCCGCTGCGGGACGTCGCGTATCAGGCCAACACGGTCGAATTCTGGAGCTCGTGTGACATGCTCGGAGGGACAGACACGTACCGCCTCGGCGGCAGCATGAGCGACGGCAAGGGCGAGCCGTCGCAGAGCAACGCGGTCAGCCACGGGTGCCCGCCGGCGCGCTTCGTCGTCAACATCCTCAACACCGGGGGTGACAAGTGAGCGCGCCGTCTCCGCTGAGCCCGGCCGAGGCGCGAGCGCTGGTCAAGGCGGCGCTGTCGGCCGCGAGCTTCGAGGACGTGAGCCTGCGGGTGACGGCCCGCCGCACGGCGTACCTGCGGTTCGCCGCGGGGGCGCCGACGACGTCCGGCGAGGCGAGCCGCTTCGAGGTGTCGGTGACGGCGGCAAAGGACGGGCAGGTGGCGACGGTGTCCGGCACCGGCGGCGACGCGGCGTCGCTGCAGGCGCTGGTGCGCGAGGCGGAGGCGCTGGCCAAGCTGGCGCCGAAGGACCCGGAGCACGAGCCGCCGCTGGGGCCGCAGCAGTACGCGAAGGTCGCGGCCCGCGACGCGAAGACGGCCGAGGTCGGGCCGGAGGGGCGCACCGAGGTGGTGGCGCGGGTGCTGAAGGTGGCGCGCGAGGCCAAGCTGGTGGCGTCGGGGATCGTCGAGCACGAGGACGGGGTGACGGTCCTGGCCAATCGGACAGGTCTGTTCGCGCTCCACGCGGGGACCGAGGCGTCGCTGACGACGACGATGCGCACGCCCGACGGCAAGGGCAGCGGCTGGGCCGGCGGGTCGTCGCACCGGCTGGCCGACCTCGACGCGTCGGCGCTGGCGCGGCGGGCGGCCGACAAGGCGGCGATGTCGAGCCAGGGGGCCGAGACGCTGGCGCCGGGGGCGTACACGGTGGTGCTCGAGGCGCAGGCGGTGGCCGATTTGCTCGGGTTCCTGGTGTCGGCGCTGCAGGCCCGCGCGGCCGACGAGGGCCGCAGCTTCTTCAGCCGCCCCGGCGGCAACGCGATCGGCGAGGCGCTGTTCGACCCCCGCGTGACGCTGCGCTCCGACCCGACCGATCCGCGCTGGCCGTCGATCCCGTTCGCGGGCGACGGGCTGCCGCTGCCGACGACGACGTGGATCGACCGCGGGATGCTGAAGGCGCTGGCCTACAGCCGGTTCTGGGCCCGCAAGCAGGGCAAGCCGGCGCTGCCGGCCCCGCGCTCGATCTTCCTCGGGCCCGCGGACCCGGCCGAGGGCAAGGACCTGCTCGAGCTGGTCCGCGGGGTCGAGCGCGGGGTGCTGGTGACCCGCTTCTTCTACAACCGCATGCTCGACCCGCGGCAGATCCTGGCGACCGGGCTGACCCGCGACGGCACGTTCCTCATCGAGCAGGGGAAGATCGCGCGGCCGGTGAAGAACATGCGCTACAACGAGAGCCCGGCGGCGCTGCTGAAGCACCTGGTGGCGATCGGCAAGCCCGAGCGCACGGCCGGCGACGGGATGGTCGCGGTGGTGCCGCCGCTGGTGGCGAAGGAGTTCCACTTCGCCAGCGTCAGCGACGCGGTGTGAGCGGGTGTCCGGCGGGGCATGTCGGATAGGACATGTCTCGCGGGGTATGTCTGGAAGGACAGGTCCCGCAGGGGCGGGCGATCGCGGCCGGCTGCTCGCGGGTCAGTCGTGGTGGGCGAGGACGGCGCGGATCCGCAGGGCGCCGGAGTCGTCGCGGCGGAGGGCGTAGGTCGAGCGCTCGTGGCCGACCTCGCGGCCCTCGCGGTCGACGTAGGGCCAGTACACGCGGACGAGGACGACCCGGTCGCCGACTCACTCGCGCGACTCGACCTCCGGCCGCGTCATCGTCACCCCGCGCTCGAGGTACTGCGCCCGCGCGCCGGCGAAGAAGCGCTCGATCTCCTCGCGCCGGGCGACGGCCTGCGCCCCGGCGTCCGCCAGCAAGAACGCCGGCGTCTCGTACAGCGTAGCGACCGTGAGGGCGTCGCCTTCCACCAGCGCGCGTCCGAGGAGGTGCAGGAACGCGTCGACCTCGCGGTCACGCTCCGGGTTCGTCGGTGCCGTCATGCTCGAGGCATGGCGGGGGACCTCACCACGCGGCAAGCGGCTGCTCGCTCCCCCGGACGCGAGGCGGGGAGTCTGCCGCGGAGCGGGCGATCGGACGGGGGCGAGCGCAAAGAGCGCGAACGGCGGCGAGCGCGGCGCCGCGGCCGGCCGGGGCCGTTGAACCACGCGGCGCGGCCGCGGGCGTCGGTGGCGAGCTCGTCCTGACGAGACATGTTTTTCAGGACATGTCTTGGCGGTCATGTCCCAGGGTCATTCGTCGATGGCGAACCGACGGATCCAGGCCCGCATGAGGGGAGCGTGGTCGGGGCCGCTGTGGACGTTGCCGGCGACGGCGAGGAAGTCCGCGCCGAACGCGGCGGCGACCGCGTTGCCCCGCTCGTCTTGCGCGTGCTCGAACTTCGACAGCCACAGGGGCGCGCCGGCGCCGTCGTAGAGATGCACGTGGGCCGGGCGTTCTTCGGGCCAGAACCGGCCGACCACGGCGATGTGCTCGTTCGGCCCGACGGCCATGTGCGCGGGGGTGGTGGCGAGGTCGTCGACCGTGAGGATGGTCCAGCGCTCTTCGAGCGCGGGATCGAAGCGGCGGAGCGCGACGTCGGCGTCGAGGCCCGCGCCGGCGATCACCAGGTCGCCGTCACCGATCGCGGCCGCCGAGACCCATGAGCGGAGCACGGGGTCGTCGAGCTCCAGTGAGAGCAACGCGCCGCTCTCGCGGTCGAATATGGCGAGCATGGACCGTTCGACGAGGTCGGCGTGCTTGAGCCGGCCGACGACGAAGGCCCGGTCGCCGACCACGGCCATGTCTTCGGCGAGGATCGTGGAACCCTGGGGCGTGCGGGTCTCCCACACGACCGCGCCGGTAGCGATGTCGTGGCGGCGGACGACGAGGCGTTGATCGGCGCTCTCGAGCGAGCCGGCGTAGACGCCGTCGCCGCGGACGTCGAGGCCCACAACCAGGCCAATTTCAATCTCTTCCTCCGGGTCGACGCTCCACAGCACTTTGAGGTCGGGGCTGAAGGCGTGGATGAACTCGCCACTGCCGATGAAGATCCGTCCGGCCGGGTCGACGGCGAGCTCGCCGGCCCCGGGGACAGGCTTGCGCCACAGTTCCTCGCCGTCGGGGGACAGCGCGAGCAGGCGGGGCTCGTCGTCGAAGCCGACGATGAGGAGCAGGCCGTTGGGGGCGAAGGCGATGTCTGCGATGGCGAAGCTGCCGGCCGGCTCGAAGGTCCAGACGACACGGCCCGTGCGAGTACACGCTTCGTCGCAGCCGTCGTTGGGCTCGTCGTTGCCGTCGTCGCAGACCTCGTCGAGGTTGATGACGCCGTCCCCGCACACACCCGGGACCGGCTCGCCGGTGGTGGTCGTGGGCGCGTCACCGCCGGTCGCGCCGCTGGTAGTAAGGTCCGGAGCGGGGGTCGTGCTGCCGTCCTGGGGAGCGTCTCCGACGACGATCGAGGGGATGCAGGCGAGGTGGACGAGGAAGGCGAGAGGGGCATGGTGAGCGGCGTGGGACAATGCAGATACCTCCGGACCGGCTTGTCCCCGTCGGCGCGGGTTTCCGTCACGGCGACCTCGCCGATTTACGCGCCGCCGGGGGTCCCACTCGCTGCTCGTTGCGGGTGCCCCCGCCGGCCGTGAACCGTCTGGAGGAATGGACATGTCATGATGAACATGTCTCTTCGGGCATGCCGAAACAGGCATGTCGCCGGGGACATGTTCCACGAGGCGTCTTACTGCTCCGCCGGCGGGTCGTCGGGACAGACGAAGCGCTCGAAGCGGCGGGCGAGGACGGAGTCGGGCAGGTGGGCGGCGAGGCGGCGGGCGGCGGCGGCGGCGTCGGCGGGGCGGCCTTGCAGGCACAGCAGCTCGACCGCGGCGGCCTCGCGGGCGTCGACGAGGGCGCCGCGCGGGAACTGGCGCGCGTGGGCGTCGAGGAGCTGGGCGGCGCCGGCGGGGTCGCGGGCGTCGAGGCGGGCGCGGGCGCGATCGAGGAGGCCGACCTCGAGGGCGAGGTCGTCGCGGTCGGGCGCGCGGGGGGATGTCTCCCGGGACAGGAGTTGATCGTAGGCCGGGCGGGTGACCGGATCGGGAGGGGCGGTCTCGGCTGTACCCGAGGACAGGTCGGCGAGGGTTGCCGGCGTTCGGGCCAGGTCGGCGGGCGCGGCGGGGCGCGGCGTGGCTGCCCGCCCGGACATGTCCTCGGCGGGGGCGGCGACGGGGGCGGCGCGGCCGGGGGCCTGGCGCGGGGCGACGGCGACGACGGCGGTGGCGCCGGCGACGATCAGGGTGGTCATGACGCCGGCGCGGGCGGTGGTCCAGGCGGCGACGACGGCGGCCAGCTTGCCGTGGCCGAACAGCGGGACCATCAGCGCCCAGGTCCGCGAGGCGGCGTCGGCCGGCGGCGCGGCGCGGCGGCGGTCGGCGGCGACCTCGGCGGCCAGCAGCTCGGGGCTGGCCGCCAGCTCGAGCAGGCGGGCGCGGGCGAGGCGGAGCCGCGAGTAGACGGTGTTGAGCGGGAGCTCGAGCTCGGCGGCGATCTCGGGGCCGCTCAAGCCGAGCAGCTCGGTCAGCTCCCACACCTCGCGGGTGCCGCGTGGCAGGCCGGCGAGCAGGCGCTCGAGCAGGCGGGCGGCGTCGTGGCGCTCGTGCGGGGCCTCGCCGACGTGACCGGTGAGCTCGCCGAGAGCGGCGATCCGGCGGGTCCGGCGGGCGACGCCGCGGTGCCAGTGCGAGGCGACGCGGCGGGTGACGCCGTACAGCCAGGCGCGCTCGGACACCTGGTAGTGGACCTGGTCGAAGCGGCGGTAGGCGGTGAGGAAGACGTCCTGGACCACGTCGTCGCGGGCGGCCGCGGGGATCCCGAAGTACTTGGCGGCCGACCACACGAAGTGGAACTCGCGGTCGTAGATGGCGCGAAAGCGCGCTTCCCGGTCGGTGGCGAGCAGCATGGGGCCGTGGGGGCTGTCCCCGGCCGACAGGGATTCCGTCACCGCGGGTCTCCGAGGCGCAATTCGAGGCCGAGGAGCAGGCGCAGGCTCGCCGGCGCGCTGGCGAACAGGTTGACCGGCTCGGGCTCGTCCTGGAGGTCGAAGCTCGGCGAGGCCAGGCGGACGAGGCCCTGGGCGGCCAGGCTGAGGCCGAGCAGGCGGTGGAACCGCCAGGTGGCGCCGGCCGAGGCGAACACGGCCGCCCACAGGCCGGTGGCCGCGCGCGCGCCCGGACCGCGGCCCTCGCCGCGCAAGCCGCCGAGCTCGGCGCCGCCGCACAGCGGGAACTCGAAGCGGCCGCGAAACAGGCGCGCGCAGCCGCGGGCGCCGCCGCCGAGCAGGTAGACGCGGACCTCGTTGGGCGGGCGGGCCTCGGTCTGCGGGACGAGGTGGACGGCGTGGAACTCGAGGCGAGCGCGGCGCCAGAGCACGCCGGCGGCGAGCTCGAGCCCGGCGGTCGGAGCCGGGACGGCGCCGACCTCGAGGCCGGCGGACAGGCGGAGCAGCGCGCCGGGACCCCGCTTGCGCGGGGGCGGTGCTGGAGCCAGAGGCCCGGGGAGGGTGACGGCGGCGGGCTCGGGCGGAGGCTCCGGGAGCGGCGCCGGGAGCGGCGCGTCGGGGTCGAAGACGGCGTCGGCGGCGGGTGCGGCGGGCGTGGCAGGCGCGAGGCCCGGCTCGCTGGCGGGCTCGGGCGCGGGCGGCTGGGGCTCGACCGGCGTGGGCTCGGCCTCGGGCGCGACCGGGCCGGCCGCGGCGCTGCGCTCGGCGGCCGCTCGGTCGAGCGCGAGGGCGGTCAGGAGGGCAGCGGCGTCGACCAGGGCGGCGCAGCGGCGGGCGCTGAGGCTCCGGGTCTCGGCGTGGCCGTCGACGGTGAGCCGCAGGTTCAGGTGGTACTGCGAGGGGCCCTCTCGCTGGACCCGGCCGACCAGCGAGAGCTCGTCGGCGGTGGGCTCGCGGCCCAGGCGCCCGACGATCGCGTCGGCCAGCGCCCGGCGATCGGGGCAGCCGGCCGGAGCCTGCCACTCGATCGCGCCCGCGGACGGGGGCTGGGGCACCTGGAACGCGAGCACTGCGGCGAGGAGCGCGGACGGCATCGGCGGACCGAAGCATCCTAGCGCACGCGGCGACCGCCGGCGCGGGGCGGAAGCGGACCGCGCGTCGTGCGCCGGGGGCAGCGGCGCGCGCTGGCCCGGCGGTGGAAATGCCTGTGAGGACATGTCTTGAAGGACATGTTCAGGCAGGCAGTCTCGAGCCGGGTCGTGGTCTCGACGCGTCGGGGCCATGATGCGGGACGTGGCCGGCTGTGCGCGGACATCGATCGTGGCGACCTTTGCGACCGGGCGTTCGCGGCGAACCGCAATGGAGGGTATGTCCGTTGGCGCCGAGAATTTGCGGCAGGGACGCCGCGGGCGAGCGGTGTCGATAGACCTGTCTTTGGGGACATGTCCGAAGTGCGCCGGCCGGTGACCTGGCGCGAGGGACAGGTCAGCGGCGCCGGGGGGCGCGCGGGCGCCACTGATACTCGGCCAGGTCGATGCGGCCGCCGTCGCCGAACTCGACGCCCTCGGCGAGCAGGAGGGCGCGCTGGCGGGCTCCGGAGGCGCCGGGGAGGCTGATCTCGCCGCGAGCGTTGAGGACCCGCTGCCACGGCACCGGGCTGCCGTCCGGCAAGGCGTGGAGGGCGTATCCGATCTGGCGGGCGCGGCCGGGCAGGCCGGCGAGCTCCGCGATCTGGCCGTAGGTGGCGACGCGGCCGCGGGGGATCCGCTGGATGGTGGCGTAGATCCGGGCGTAGTCGGGGTGCATGGCGCCTAGCTGCGGCCGGCGAGCGCGATCACGCGGTCCATCAGGCGCTCGACCTCGGCCTCGGTGTTGTAGAAGTGCGGGCCGAGCCGGAGGCCGCAGTTGGGCCGCCAGTCGAGCTTGTAGCGCTCCTCGATCAGCTGCTTGCTGGCGTTTTCGCTGCCCTCGAAGTCGACGGCGACGAAGCCGGTGCGGCGCTCGTGGTCGAGCGGCGAGTGGACGACGAGGCCGGCCTCCTGCGCCCGGTCGATGATGCGCTGGCACAGGGCGAGGTTGTGGGCCCGGATCGTCTCGACGCCGATCTCGTGCAGGTTCTTGTACGCGGCGAGGGCGACGTAATAGGCGGGGATCGAGGGGGTGCCGGCGAGGAAGTGGCGGTGGTCGCTGGCGTAGCGGATCGGCGGCGGCTCGAAGGCGAACGGGTCCTGGTGGCCCATCCAGCCGGTCAGCCGCGGCCGCAGGCGCTCGCGCAGCTCGGGCTTCATCCACATGTACGCGGTGCCCGGGCCGCCGCACAGCCACTTGTGGCTGCCGCCGACGACGATGTCGGCGCCCCACTCGGCGACGTCGATCGGGACGGCGCCGGCGGTCTGATAGACGTCGACCATGACGAGCGCGCCGACCTCGTGGGCCCGGCGCGTGATCGCGGTGATGTCCTGCAGCGCGCCCGAGACGTAGATGCCGTGCGACAGCGGGACGATCGCGGTCCGCTCGTCGATCGCCTCGAGCATGCGCTCGAGCGGGATCGTCATGCCGTCGTCGGAGGGCACCTGCACGAGCTCGGCCCCGAGGTCGCCGAAGCGCTCCCACACGTAGAGGACGTTGGGGAACTGCAGCGACTCGACGACGACGCGGTTCTTGCCGCCGCCGTAGTCGATGCACGACGCGATCGCGGCCTGGAAGTAGGCGACGTTCTGGTTGAGGATCGTCTGCCCCGGCGGCGCCTTGAGGAACCGCGCGGCGCTGTCGGCGGTGTCGCGCATGACGTCGAGCCAGTGCGGCCACACCTCGACGCCCTCGCTGGCCCAGTCGTCGGCGTACTTCTGCAGCATCTCGGCGGCCTGCCGCGGCATGGCGCCCATGCTGTTGCTGTTCATGTAGGTCGAGTGGGCGAGGATCGGGTAGTCGTCGCGGTAGCGGGCCAGCTGCGGCTGAAGTTCGGGGCGGATCGGGGTCACGGGGCGGTCCTCTGGGTCGCTTGGATGTCGTAGGGGCGGAACTCTTGCCGGCTGGTGCGGCGACCGTTCATGTCGGCGAGCTCGCGCTTGCTGAAGGCGTTCGGGCCGGACCGCGGCAACTGGCGGCGCACGAAGGTCTCGATGATCCGGCGCGCCTGCTCGGCGACGTCGGCGCGGGTGCGATCGATCTCCGACATGGCCTCTTCGGGGACCTCGCCGGCGAACTCGACGCGGTAAGCCTCGTCGCACTCGTCCCAGCGCTGGAAGATCAGCTCGCGCTTCTTCGCCGCGTCGCCGGCTCCGCTCCACAGCTCGAACAGCTCGCGCTCGAGGGTGCCGAGGCGGTAGGTCAGGACCCGCAGGGTCCACTCGATCGCCATCTGCGTCCGGAGCTCGCGCGTGCGGTCGAGGAACTCGCGCTTGGCGGCGGCGTCCGTCTCGGGGCCGCCGAGCAGGTCCTGCAGCTTGACCAGCCACTCCGACGGGCCTGAAATGCCGAGGCCGGTCATGTTGATCTGGCGCATCGCGGCCCGCGAGCCCTTCAGCTTGTTGCCGTGCTGGTCGCGGTTCCAGCGGTCGCCGAAGCGCACGGTGCCGTCGGCGTTGAACACCGCGGTGAACCGCTTGCCGGCGTCGACGTACATCATGGTGCCGTCGCGCTGGCGCGTCAGGCCGAGCGAGCCGAGGGTGTCCTCGGAGACAGGTTTGATGGTACCTGTCCCATAGGTCCGGAGGGAGCGCGGCGACGGGATCTTCGGCACCCCGCCCGGCGGCTCGGCGCGCTCGTTGCCCTCGGCCTCGACCTCCTCGGGCGGGCGCGCGGCGGGGACGGCCGGGCTCGCGGGGGCCGGCCTCGGGCCTTCGGGACGGCTGGTCGTCGCGGCGGAGCCGGTCGCGGCCGACGGGCTCGCGGGGGCCGGGCCCTGCGGGCCGGGCGTCGAGGTCGCGGGCGGCGCGAGGCCGAGCGCCGCGACGAGCGCGAGCCAGGCGGCCACGGCGGCTACTCTTCCTTGAGGTGCGCCTCGTACTGCGCGGCGGTCAGCAACCGCTCGATCGCGGCCGAGTCGGTCGGGCGGATCCGGAGCATCCAGCCGTCGCCGTAGCAGTCGGTGTTGACGTCCTCGGGCGAGGCGTCGAGCTCGGTGTTGACCGCGATCACCTCGCCGTCGATCGGGGCGTACAGCTCGCTCACGGCCTTGACCGAGTCGATCGTCCCGAACTCCTGGTCGGCGGTCAGCCGGGTGCCGACGGTCGGCAGGGTGACGAGGGTGATGTCACCGAGGGTGTTGACCGCGTGGTCGGTGATGCCGACGACGACGGTGCCGTCGTCCTCGAGGCGGGCCCACTCGTGCGCTTTGGTGTAGCGGAGGTTGCTCGGGATCTTGCTCATGGTGAACTTTCGGGCAGGTGTCGGGGACAGGTGCTTCAGGACAGGTACCGAAGGACAGCAGGCAGGCTCAGGCGGACGGCTCGGGGCGGCGATAGAACGGGCCCTTGACGACCTCGGCGGCGAAGGTCTTGCCGCGCTGCGAGATCGTGAGGGCGGTGCCGGGGGCCGACAAGGCGACCGGGACGTAGGCGATGCCGACCGCGCCGCCGACCGTGGGCGCCGGGCCGCCGCTGGTGACCTTGCCGATCACGGCGCCGCCGGCGTCGACGATGTCGGCGCCGGGGCGGGCGATGTTCTTGCCCTCGGTGACGCGGAAGCCGACGAGCGAGCGGGTGTTGCCGCGGGCCTTGATCTGCGCCAGCGCCTCGCCGCCGACGAAGTCGTCGCCGCGGGCCCGCTTGTCGAGCTTGACGACCCACCCGAGCCCGGCCTCGAGCGGGTTGGTGGTGGCGTCGATGTCGTTGCCGTAGAGGCACAGCTTGGCCTCGAGCCGCAGGGTGTCGCGCGCGCCGAGGCCGATCGGGGCGGCGCCGCCGGCCAGCAGGGCGTCCCACACCGCGACGGCGCGAGCCGGTTCGACGAACAGCTCGAAGCCGTCCTCGCCGGTGTAGCCGGTGCGCGCGGCGACGATCGGGGCGCCGGCGACGGTGGCCGCGGCGAAGCCGAAGGAGGGCACCTGCAAGAGCGCGTCACCGCCGGCGAGGCGCGCGACCAGGCCGCGGGCCTGCGGGCCCTGGACGGCGATCAGCGCGACGTCGTCGGAGTGATTGTCGATCGCGCACAGGCTGCCCGCGTGCTCCTGGAAGTGGGCGAAGTCCTTGGCGATGTTGGCGGCGTTGACGACGATCCGGAACCACTCGGGGCCGTGGCGGTAGACGATGCAGTCGTCGACGATGCCGCCGTCGGGGTAACAGACGGCGGTGTACATGGCCTTGCCGTCGGTCAGCTTGGCGGCGTCGTTGGTGATCAGGCGCTGGATGGCGGCCAGAGCGCCCGGGCCGGTGAAGTCGACCTCGCCCATGTGAGAGACGTCGAAGATCCCGACCGCGGTGCGCACGGCGCGGTGCTCGGCCAAGATGCCCTCGTACTGCAGAGGCATGTGCCAGCCCCCGAAGTCGACCATCTTGGCCCCACGGGCGACGTGAGCGTCGTGAAGCGGTGTGTGCTGGAGCGAAGACGTTTCGGCCATGGTGCTGCCCCGTTCCCATAGCCAACTTCGGCCGCCGCGGGAAGGGCCGCGGCGTGCTACACCCCGGGGCGATGCGCTCCGAGAGGGAACCCGGAAGCAAACCGCGTGGGCGTGCGGCGCATTTCGCGCCGGTGGCCGCGCTGGCGTCGTGCCTCGCGCTCTTGGCCCCGGCTTGCGCGGCCCGCAAGAACGCGCCGCCGACCGGCCATAACACGTTCGGACAGGGTACGCGCTACATCCAAAAGGCGGTCCGCAGCAGCAGCGAGGGCGTGATCATCCTGCCGTCGAAGCGCGCCGAGAACCTGTTCGACCTGCAGCGGCTCAACGAGATCGCCCAGGCCCTCCGGCCGCCCGCCGCGGCGTGCTTCGTCAACCGGGCGATCGAGACGATGAAGCGGGGCAAGCGCGACGGCGAAGAGGCGTACGTCGACGTGCCCGAGGGCCAGGTCAAGATCCGCACCCGCCTGTCGCCCGACGGCGAGGTGCTGCGCACGGAGGTGCTCGACACGGGCTTCAAGGACCCCGAGATCGAGCCGTGCATCATGGAGGCGATCCAGAGCCGCAAGTGGATCAAGAACCGCAGCGGGGTGGTGCAGTACCTCGACGTGATCTACTGGGTGAGCCTCGGCGACGGCTCCGAGGACAAGTCGCCCGAGGCCAAGGCCGAGCTGCGGCGGCAACAGGCGATCGCCGCGATCCGCGGCAAGGGCTGCCTCGAGCGCCGCGTCGGCGCCGGCACGTACCCGGTCGAAGGCCTCAACCTGGTCGACCGCGACGGCAACACGCTGGTCAGCCGCATCGAGCCCAACTCGCTGCCGCAGAAGGTGCAGGAGTGCCTGTCGGTGGTGCTCCGCGACATCCAGATGCCGCGCGCGCCCAACTCGTTCGTCCGCCCGATCTCGCCGCGCGTCGAGTACACGGTCGCGACCGACGGGACGGTGTCGTTCGCCGACGAGCGCTGGATCAACCTGATCCTGATGGAAGAGAAGGCGGCCCGCGAAGAACGCCTGGCCGAGGTCGACCGCGGGCTCGGGATCGCGGCGCCGCGGGCGAGCGAAGAGGCGGCGCCGCCGAGCAGCGAGGACGCGGAGGCGTCGGCGAGCGCGAGCGAGGAGACGACGACGCCCGCGAGCGAGCCGCCGCCGGCGCAGGACCCGGGACAGGCGGGGATGAAGCTCAAGCTCGGCGGACACCGGCGCGCCGAAGCGCCGCAGTGAGGGTCGAAGCGCGAGGCGAAGCCCTCACCCGGCTGCTCCCGAGCCATCGCGCCGGGATGCTCCCGCGCGCGGCTCGTTTCTGTCGGCCGGCAGCGCCAGCAAATTGCCCTCGAGCGTCGCGCAGATGTCGTCGAGCGGCAGGTGGCGCCGAGAACGCCACCCGCGCCGTCACCAGCCCCGGCCGCCACCACGGCTCGGCCGCCGGCGGCAGCCAGACCAGGTAGAGCACGATGAGGCGTCGCAGCTTGATCGCGTGGATCGGCGGCAGCGGCGTCTTCAAGATCCGCTCGCAGCCGCCCACGGGGTCGATGAGCTGCGCCCGCTCGCGGTCGACCGCCAGGAACGCGACCCGGTCGAGCGCGCCGCGGTCGACCGCCTCGCGGAGGTGCGCCGCCAGGCGCAGGGCGACCGCGGTCGGCATGTGCCGCGCCGTCCGCACGTGTCCGCTCTCCTCCTCGCCGAGCAGCCGCGCGAGCGCCGGCAGCCGCCGCTCGCCGCGCGGGGCTGTACCGGGCCGCGTGGCAGAACGCCGCCGACCAGCGGACGAACGACGCCCGCCAGCCCGGGTCGTCCGGCCCGTAGCCGAGCCGCGCGAGCGCGACTGGTTCACGATCCCGCCCCAGAGCTTTCGCGCCTCCCACCAGCGCTCGTAGCCCGCGTTCGTGCGCAGCACGAGGAACAGCACGAGGAGCACCCCCTGTGTATTGCGCCGGCACCGCGCCGGGCTGATCCCACCCGAAGGTCTCGTGGACGAGTCCAATCAATGAACCATAAAGCCAGAAAACCATGGCCCGGGGGATCACCTTCGGCGAGACCGACCCGCGCCACGCGAGCACGTCTCGCCAAAAATGCCGATTGGAGGTGTCGTGCGGGCCCGCGCTGGCGGAATCCTCATGGCTGCGCGCGAAGGAATACGCGCGGTCGCACGGACGGATTGCGCCCGGCGGATCGCCGGTCCGTGGGCTGGACGTCTTATGCTCAACGCTTGTTTCAAAAGGATCCATGACCGACGCTCCGGACCCGACCATCCCCTCTGCCGACGACGCCCTCGCCCAGCTCCGCGAGGGCAACAAACGCTTTGTCCGCAACGTTCGCAGCCTCGACGTCGCCCTCGGCGGGTCGGCGCGCAGCGCCCTCGTGGCCGGTCAACGGCCCTTCGCCATCATCCTCTCCTGCTCCGACTCCCGCGTCCCCGCCGAGCTCGTGTTCGACCAGGGGCTCGGCGACCTGTTCGTGATTCGCGTCGCCGGCAACATCGTCGCGCCCTCGCTCGTCGGCAGCGTCGAGTTCGCCGCCAGCGCATTCGGCACCCGTCTCGTCGTCGTCATGGGCCACTCCCACTGCGGCGCGATCAAGGCCACGCTCGACTACGTGTGTCACGGCCGCAGCCCCGGCTCCGACAACATCCACGACATCCTCGAGCGCTGCTGCGATCCGGTCCGGACCGTCGTCGAGGCCGCCGGCCCCGGCGCCGCCGAGGAGCGCCTGCTCGCGCTCTCGGTGCGGGCCAACGTCCGCAACTCCTGCGATCACCTGCGCCACGGCAGCCGCCTGCTCGAGCGGATGATCCGCGACGAGGGCCTGCGGGTGGTCGGCGCCCAGTACTCGCTCGAGACCGGCGAGGTCGAGTTCTTCGACGGCGTCTGAGCCGCCGGGCCCGCCGCGAGCCGACCCCGAGCGGTCGCGGGCGCGCCTCGACGCGATGCCAGGCAGGCCGATGCATCGCCGCACTCGCAAGGGCGAGCGCGGCGATTGCCGTGAGGGTCGGAGCGCTCGTCTCCCGGTCCCCATCGTCCCTCGACCCGAACGGAGGACCCGCTCTGCTCGACGGGGCGGGGTGGGTTTCGGGGGGACGAAACGATCGCTCTTGACATGCAACCAAAAGGTTGCATGATGGCACCGTCCCATCCGCACCATGGACGAGGTGTTCAAGGCGCTGGCCGACGCGACGCGGCGGCAATTGCTCGACCGGCTCTACTGCGAGAACGGGCAGACGTTGCACGCGCTGTGCGAGCACCTCGACATGACGCGCCAGGCGGTGGCCAAGCACCTGGCGGTGCTCGAGGCTGCCAACCTGGTGGTCGTGGTCCGCAGCGGGCGGGAGAAGCTGCATTACCTCAACCCGGTGCCGATCCACGAGATCTACGAGCGGTGGATCGGCAAGTACCAACAGCACCACCTGGCGGCCCTGTCCGCCCTCAAGACGAGCCTCGAGGAGAACCGCGATCATGACGACGACGACGACGGATAAGCCCAGCTTCGTGTATGTCACGTTCATCGCCACCACGGCGGAGAAGCTGTGGGAGGCGCTGACGCAGGGCGATTTCACCGAGAAGTACTGGGGCGGGCGCCGGGTCGAATCGACGTGGGAGCCGGGGGCGCCGATCGTGTACCGCTACGACGAGGGCCGCAAGACCGACATCACCGGCGAGGTGCTGCGCTGCGAGCCGCCGACGGTGCTGTCGTATACGTTCGGGGTCGACCACGGCGAGGCGACCGAGCCGGCGTCGCGGGTGACGTTCGAGCTCAAGCCGCTCGGGCCGATGGTCCGGCTGACGCTGACGCACGACCAGTTCGTGCCGAACAGCAAGGTGCTGCCGGGCGTGACGCGCGGGTGGCCGGGCATCCTGTCGAACCTCAAGACGTTCCTCGAGACGGGCAAGCCGATGCCGTTCGGCAACTGGGACAAGGCGACGGCGGCCTGACGGCGAGGCTATCGCCCCGCCGCGCACGCGCCGGCGCGTCCCTGCAAGTCACTCGGGGATGATGATGGCGATGAGCTTGTCGCAGAACACCGCGTCGAAGGGGCCCGAGATGGCGCCCTCGACCGTACCGACGATCCGCGGCGGATCGGCGGGGTCGAACGCGTCCCAGTTGCCCGCGAGCTCGGTGATCTTGACGGCGTCCGGCTCCGGGGGGAAGCCGGTCATTCCCTTGTCGTGGATCGTGGCCGTCGTCTCCCAGGTGCCGATCCAGCCCTCCTCCAGGATCGACTCGGAGTCGACCCAGTGGGCCATGACCAGGCCGGAGTTGCCCGTGGGGTCGGAATCGGCGAGCTCGGTCGCCGCGTCCGCCTCCGGCGAGAGCAAGACCAGGCGCGGACTGTAGGGCGTGGTGGCCGCCAACCAGGCGAAGTATGCGCGCTGGGCGGTGAACTGCCCAAACACGGAGGGCCCCTGGACCATGGTGCCGGGCGGAGCGTCGAGGGGGCAGCCGGCGAACCCTTCGAGCCCCGGGAGCGGCCTCGGACCCATGGTGGTGCCCTCGCTCGAGTCGGTGGTGGTGCTCACGTCGCTCGTGCTCGGCGTGCTGTCGGTGTTCGTGGCGGTGGCGGCGGTGCTCGCGGCGTCGGTGGTCGTGCTCGTGACGGTCGTGTCCGCGGTGTCGGCCGTCGTGGCGGTGATGGCCGTGCTCGCGGTGCTGGTGTCGGGGTCGCTCGTGCTCGACGGATCGGTCGCGCTGGTGGTGGTGGTGGGCCCGGCGCTGGTGGTCGGGGTCGAGGTGGTCGCAGTGCCGGTGCTCGGGGGAGTCTCGCTGGTGCCGGGAGCGGGGTCGCTGTCCTGGGGATTGTCGCCGACGACGATCGAGGGGACGCAGGCGGGCAGGACGAGCGTGCAGAAGGTGATGAGCGCGGTGCGGGGAGCGAAGGGCAAGGCTACCTCCACGGCGGCTCGTGCCTACCCGTCTTCCTTTCCGTCACCAGGCTCGAAATTTCTGTCCTGGCTTCGAAATCAGGGTCGCGCGTTTGTGCGCGTGCGCGAGCTCGGGCGGGTCGGCCGCGCGCGGGTGAAGGCGAGGCGTGTCGCCCGTCAGTAGCGCGGCTGCGACTCGACCTCGCCGACCATCGGCACGAAGCGCACCGGCAGGACGGTCTCGACCTTGAGGTCGCCGCGCGGGCGTTTTTCCAGGACCTGCAGGTCCTGCACGAACCGGCCGACGGGGATCACCAGGCGACCGCCGACGGCGAGCTGCTCGGTGAGCGGGCGCGGGAGGGTCGGCGCGGCGGCGGCGACGATGATGGCGTTGAACGGCGCGGCCTCCGGCCAGCCGCGGTAGCCGTCGCCGGCGCGCACGTGGACGTCGTCGTAGCCGAGCTCGTCGAGCAGCGTCGCGGCCTGCTCGGCGAGGGCGGTGACGACCTCGATGCTGTAGACCTCGGCGCCCATCTCGGCGAGGACGGCGGCCTGGTAGCCGGAGCCGGTGCCGACGTCGAGGACCCGGTCGCCCTTCTTGACGCGCGCGAGCTGGGTCATGAGCGCGACGATGTACGGCTGGCTGATGGTGGCGCCGTGGCCGATCGGCAGCGGGTGATCGCCGAAGGCGTAGCGCTGATCCTCCGGCGGGACGAACCGCTCGCGCGGGACCCGGCGCATGGCGGCGAGGACGGCTTCGTCGGTGATGTCGCGCGCGACGAGCTGCTGCTCGACCATCCGGCTGCGGGCTTGTGACGGTTCGTCCATGGCGGCGGCGCACGCGACGACCAGGCACAGCAGGAGGCTGGATCGACGCATGAAGGCAGGCTAGCGCGCGATCGGCCGCACGCCCGCGCAGGCGCTGCGCGGCGCCGGCCTCAGGCGGCGAGGGACAGCGGTCGGGCGGCGGTCGGGCGGCTGTCTGCGGCTGGCTTTCGAGACAGGGCGAACCTTCCGGACAGGCTCGGACGGACTCGCGGCGGGCGCGCGTATCGGACCGCGTGGGCGGGCTCGGGCGTGCTCGCGGAAGGTGCGTCGGGGGCCGTGCCGCCGGGGCGGGCGGCGAGCTCGGGCGTGGCCGCGAGGAGATGTCCCGGGGGACATGTCGGCCGCGGCGGGGCGGCGGCGTGCTCCGGACGCGGAGGGAATGAGATGTCCCGGGGGACATGTCGGTCGCGGCGAGCTGTGCCGCCGCTGCCGCCGCGCGCCGGTACGAGGCCGAGGTCGTCCGCGAGCTGCGTCGCCCCGGGGCGCCGGTGGTCGCGGCGGTTCAACGAGAGGCCTGTCCTTGCGGACATGCCCCGAAGGCCAGGATCAGCCCTCCCGCGGTACCACGTTCTCGAGCTCGGCGAGCTCGCGGGCGAAGCCGCCCGAGAGGATCGGGAAGCGGCACCACGTCTTCGGGTCGAGGTTCTCGTCGTCGAGGTGGAAGCTCGGGGCGTAGCGCTCGCGCTTCCACTGGTTCTGGCTCCACAGGCGGAAGAACCGCTTGATCCACAGGAGCAGCTGGGCGCGGCCGTGCTCGGGGAAGCGGCTGGCGAGGACCCGGTAGACCTCCTTCGGCGCGAGCTTGTCGCGGATGGCGGCGCGTTCGATGACGTCGAGGATCGGGTACGGCATCAGGTCGTCCTCGTCGGTCTGCTTGGCGCCGGCGGGCCGCAGCTCGGCGGTCGGGGCCTGGACGTTGACGGCGCGCAGGGCCGGGGTCGGGCCGACGCCGGCGGGGCCCTCGTGCTCGACCCACCGCAGCCACTGGCGCAGGAAGGCCTTGTCGATGCCGGCGATCGGCGACAGGCCGCCGCAGGTGTCGCCGTCCATGGTGGCGTAGCCGACGGCGGCCTCGCTGCGGTTGCTGGTGGCCAGCAGGAGGGCGCCGCGCAGGTTGGCGAGCAGCCACACGCCGGGGGCGCGGGCGCGGGCCTGGATGTTCTGCAGGGCGATGTCGTCGCTCTTCCAGCCGAGCTCGCGGCCGATCGCGCCCTCGACCGTGCGCACGTAGGCGCGCACGAGCGGCTCGACGTCGAACTCGAGGAACTCGGCGCCGACGGCCTCGGCGACCGCGCGGGCGGCGTTGCGGGTGGTGTCGGAGCTGTTGGCGGTCGCCTGGTAGACGCAGGTCAGGAGCGCCCGCACGATCGCCCGCGGGGTGGTGCAGGCGCCCTCGGGCAGGCCGAGGCGGGCGCAGGTCGCCTCGACGCCGAGCTCCTGGGTGGCCAGCGTGACCATGAGGTGGACGAGGTAGGCGACGGCGGCCGAGTCGGCGCCGCCGCTGAGCGAGACGACGAAGCCGCGCGATCGGCTCTTGCGCAGGTAGTCGAACAGGCCGAGGGCGACGGCCCGCGAGAACTCCTCGCGCTTGTCGTTGCGCAGCGCGTCGTCGGGGGCGACGGTGTGCGGCGGCAGGTCGGCGGTCGGCAGCTTCATGTCGAAGCGGGTGATCCGGCGGACGTTGTCGTCGACGGTGGGGGCGTAGGTGGTGCGCGCGTGGACCATGCGCGCGAGGTCGACGTCGACCACCGCGCTGGTGAGGTAGACGTCGCCGTAGCCGAGCCGCGGGCCCTCGGCGACCAGGTGGCCGGACGAGGCGATCATGCACTCGCCGTCGTAGATGACGCGGCCGGCCTCGTTGCCGATGAAGTTGGAGTAGACGTACGTGGCCCGGAAGCTGCGCGAGGCGTTGAGGACGATCTGCTTGCGCACCTCGTGCTTGCCGAACGCGAAGTGGCTGGCGCTGGGGTTGCAGATCACGTCGACGCCCTGGCTGGCGAGCTCGACCCCGGGTCGGTTCGGGACCCACGCGTCCTCGCAGATCTCGAAGCCGATCCGCAGGCCGCCGACCTCGAAGATCTGGTCGCCCAGCGGGTAGCTGTGGCCGTCGTGCTCCCACTGCACGAACTTGCCGGCCGGCCAGCCCTTGAACCACCGCGGCTCGTAGTGGATGCCGTCGCCGGCGAGGAAGCGCTTGCCGACCAGGCCGACGATGTGGCCGTCGGCGACCAGGCAGACCGCGTTGTAGTTGGCGGCGCGGTGCATGATCGGCAGGCCGAGCGCGACGACGATGCCCTTCGTCTCGGGCAGGAGCTCCTGCAGCACCCGCCACGACTCGAGGATCGTGCCGCGGCTGAAGAACGCGTCCTCGCAGCCGTAGCCGGGGATGCACAGCTCGGGCAGGCACAGGACGGCGACGCCCTGCCGGCGGGCCAGGCGGATCGCCTCGAGGATCCTGGCCTGGTTGCCGTCCCAGTCGAGCGGCGTCTGGTTGAGGGCGGCGGCGGCGACGCGGACGAGGTGCATTCAATGTCTCCGGGGACAGGTTCTACAGGACATGTCCTGCGAGGTGGGGCGCGATGAGCGGGGCGATCGAGGCGACCCGCAGCGGGGTCGGGTCGCCGGCGCTCGCGCCGGCGAGGGCGCGGGCGCGCGGGTGGCTGTCGGTGCAGGCGATGGCCGAGAACAGGCCGGTGGCCTGCAGCTTGTGCAGGGCGTCGCCGGGGAACACGCCGTGGGTGGCGACGGCGGCCAGGCTGACGGCGCCGGCGCGCTGGTAGGCCCGGGCGGCGCCGATCAGCGAGCCGCCGGTGCGGATCATGTCGTCGTAGAGGATGACCGGCTTGCCGGCGACCTGGGCGTCGATGGCGGTGATCTCGGTGCGCTCGCCGTCGTGGCGGCGCTTGAACACGAAGGCGGCGGTGACCCCGAGGTCGTTGGCGAGCGACTCGACCCACTTGGCGCGGCCGGCGTCGGTGCACGCGAGCACGAACGGCCGGCCGCCGGCGATGTCGAGGATCATGTCGCGGATCACCGGCTTGGCGTAGACGTGGGTGGCGACCAGGCCGGCCTCGAAGTAGTGCGGGATGCCCTCGGCGTGGAGGTCGAGGAGGATCACGCGGTTGCCGTAGGAGGCCGGCGGGATGGCCGAGAACAGCGCGGCGCGGGTCTTGGCGGTGACGACCTCGCCGGGCTTGGTCGACCGCTCCATGGTCGCGTAGCCGTAGTACGGGACGACGAGGGTGAGGCGGCGCGCGCCGTAGTGGACGGCGCCGCAGGCGAGGTCGAACAGGGTGAGCGCGGCGGCGTCGTCGACGGTGCCGCCGATCAGCACGACGTCGCGGCCGTCGACCGGGGTGACGAGGCGGAGGTAGCGCTCGCCGTCGGGGAAGGCGAAGGTGTCGATGTCGCCGGCCTCCAGCGCGGCCGAGCCGCACAGGGCGGCCTGCAGATAGCCGTACTCCGGGGTGGCGAAGACGAGCGGGCGGGTCGTCATGCGGGGGGGAAAGAGTACCCCTCGGCGAGCGCGTTGGCGACCTCGGTATAGGCGTAATCGCTGACGCGTTCGTCGATGCGCATGCGCAGCAGCGCCTTGCTGCGGCAGGTGGCCGCGAAGAAGCACGCGCGATCGTCGGCGCACGCGCGCGCGAGCCCCGGATCGGCGGCCCAGCGGTCCCACTGGACCTGGCAGATCCGCCGCACCGCGGGCCACAGCGCGGCCGGGTCGGGGCCGCCGGCGTCGTCGACCCAGCCGATCACGGCGGCGAGGTGGGCGTGGACGAGGGTGTGCAGCAGCTTGCCCTGGGCCTCGGCGAGGTCGGAGGTCAGGGTGAACGAGTCGGACGCGAGCGCGGGGCCGTGACCGGCGGCGGCGAGCCGCCCGCGGTGGAGCCGCACGCCGCCGAGGTCGCGGACGACGAAGCCGCGCGGGCGCCCGGCGTGGACCAAGAGGGTGTTCTGCAGGTGCGCCTCGAGGGCGACGCCGTGGGCGGTGAGCAGGCGCAGGGCCGCAGGGACGAGCAGGTCGAGGTAGTCGGCGAAGAAGGCCGCCAGGCGCGCGCGCAGGTCGCCGGGGTAGTCGGCGGCGAGCTCGCGCAGGATCAGGTCGCCGCCGGGCCGGCGCGCGCCGAGGGCGGCGCAGACGACGAGCTGCGGGGTGCGCGAAGGGACATGTTTCAAGGGGAATGCCGCATGGGACAGGTCCTCCGGGGCATGTGCGTTCGGGAATGTCTCCGAAGACAGGTCGCGGGCGAGGGCGGCCGGGTCGGGGCGGAGGACGACGCCGAGCTGGCCGGCGCACGCGCCGTGGCGCGGGTGGAGGCCGGCGGCGGCGAGGTCGGGCTGGATCTGCAGGCCGCGGCGGGTCAGCGGGTCGGCGGCCTGGATCGCGGCCAGGAGGGCGGCGATCTGCGGGCCGTTGTGGACCGAGGCGGGCGAGACCTGGCGGCGCGCGCTGGTGGTGTGGATGTCGACGGCGAGCTTGAGGTGCAGCGCGGGCGCGGCGAGGGCGACGGTGCGCAGGCTGAGCAGGGCGCGCGCGGGCAGCGGCGGCAGGCCGGCCGGGCGGACCTCGCGGCCCCACAGCGGGCCGAGCAGGCGCGGCAGGCGGCGCAGCTGGAGGGCGTGGACGGGCAGGCGGACCAGCCCAGGCGGCGGGGCCGGGAACAGGGCGCGCGCGAGCTCGGCGTAGCGCTCTGGCTCGGCGAGCTGGGCCTCGTCGGCGGCGATGTCGACGGCGTGGACGCCCGCCTGGGCCAGCAGGTCGGGGCCGTGGCGCAGGTTCTCCCAGGCGCGCAGGCCGAGCCGGGTCTTGCTCATCGGGTGCCACGGGTGGCCGTCGACGACCAGGTTCTCGGGGTCGAGCGGGGCGGGCCACGGCTGTCCCTCGGCGCATGTCCGATGGCGCAGGTCGGCGGCGAGCCGGGCGAGCGCGAGGTTCCACCGGCTGTCGTCGAGCTCGCGCGCGAGCCGGGCACGCGTGGCGGGGGCCAGCGCGGGCAAGAGGCGCGGCAGGAGGTCGGGCAGGTCGGGCAGGTCGGCGGCGTCGAGGTCGGCGGCGTGCAGCTCGAAGGCCCGGCGGCGCCGCAGCGGGAGGTTCAAGGAACATGTGCGAAGGGACATGTCCTGAAGGTCGAATTCGACGAGCCGCTCGCGCGCGCAGGCGAGGACGAGGCGGGCGCCGATCGCCTGCGTGGCGGCCCGCCAGTGGGCGGCGAGCTCGCCCGGCGCCGGCCGGGCGCCGAACGCGGCCGGCACGGCCCGGGCGGCGAAGGCGAGGAAGCGGTCGCGCTCGGACACGGGCGAAAGGTAACGCGGGTGCCGGGGCGGCGAAAGCCGACGATCAGCCCTGGCCGTACAGCTCGAGGCCGAGTTCGCCGAGCATGAGGGCGGCGGACAGGAGGAGGACGGCGGCGATCCAGCGGCGCAGGCTGGCGGGGTCGAGGCTGCCGGTGCGGCGGGCGCCGAGGTTGGCGCCGAGCAGGGTGAGCGGGGTGACGACGGCGAAGGCGGTCAGGTCGACCTGTCCTTCGAGGAAGGTGGCGACGCCGGCCGACAGCCCGGTGACGGCGCCGATCGCCATGTTGGTGCCGACGGCCACCGGCGGCGGGACGCCGGCGTAGCGGATCATCGCCGGCAGGCGCAGGCTGCCGAGGAGGAGGCCGACGAGGCCCGAGATCGCGCCGAGGACGGCGCCGACGACGACCTCGGCGAGGACGGCGAAGGTGCGCGAAGGGACATGTGCGGAAGGACCGGTAGGCTCGGGCCGGCGCCGCAACATGCCGGCGCCGGTGAGCAGCAGGACGACGGCGATCGCGGCCTTGAGCGCGCGCGCGTCGACGTGGCCGGCCCAGCGCGCGGCGACGAAGGCGGCGGCGGCCGAGGGCGCGCCGACGGTGGCCAGCAGCCAGAGGCTGACGCGGCCGTCGCGAGCGTGCCGCCAGGTGCCGGTGAGGGTGCCGGCGGTCGAGATTGCGAGGCTGGTGGCGGCCCCTGCCACCGGGCTGCCGAGGACGTAGACGAGCAGGGCCACGCGCAGCTGCCCGAGCACGAGCCCGACCGTGGCGCCGATGTAGCTGAGGCCGAAAGAGACCAGCGCGATGAGCGCCAGCGCGAGGATCTCGGTGGAGCGCAGGCGCCGACGCTAACACGCGCGCGCCGAGTCCGGGCCGCCGCGCGGGCGCACCCGCAGGCGGCCGCGTTCACGCGCGGCGAGGACCCGGAGGCTCGCTCGGCTCGCAGCCTCGGCGGGGATCGATGCGAGGGCCGCGGAGGCGCTGAGACGGGAGGGCGCGTCGCGTGAGGTCGCCTCGCGAGCGCGGCTGCGGCCGAAGGGTCGCGCGCGGCGAGGACGAGGCAAAGGAGGAGCGAGCGGCGTGGTGCGCTCTCGCAGCGAGCGCGCACCCACAGCCCGGCACGACGGTGGAGGCGAGGCCGGCATGAGGCCGCGTTCATCGGCGCCGGCGCGGGCGATCGTGTCGGTGATGAAAGGGGGTCGGCCGGCTTGACAGGCGGGCGCGCCGGGGCGGACGCTGCGGCGGGGTGACGGAGCGCGGCGACACGGCGGCGGCGGAGGAGCTCGCAACGGGGCTGCCGGGGCCGACGAGGCCGCGCTGGGTGGTGATCCACTGGACGCCGGAGGCGCTCGGGCTGGTGCGCGCGATCGCGGCGGCCGAGCCGGCGCCGGAGCTGACGCTGATCGGGCCGGCGCCGGCCGACGAGGTGGCGCCGGCGCTGGCCGAGTTGCCCGCAGGACATGTCCAAAAGTACTGGCAGGGATCCGCGAGCGGCGGGGTCGAGGCGCTGGCGCGCTTCTTCGCCGACACCGCCGGGCTGCCGGCGGCCGACGCGATCATCGTGCTGCCGCTGCGCGGCCACGGCGAGACCGACGCGTTCTCGCGCCTGGTGTGCACGGCGATCCAGCGGGCCTGCAAGGGCAAGCCGCCGCACGTGGTGGTGGCGGTCGAGGACCCGGAGGCGACCCACGAGTTCGAGGGCCTCGGGGTGGCGACGATCTTCTACCCGGGCTTCCTGCGCGCGGCCCTGCTGGCCCACGCGTGCGTCGACCTCGGGGCGTTCCGCTTCATGCTGGCGCTGCTCGGCGGGCGGCTGCGCGTCGAGACCTGGCCGGTGCCGCCGGAGCTGCGCGCGGCGACGTTCCGCGAGGCCTGCCTGAGCGTGGAGGTCGACCGCCGCGGCCGCCCGGTGACGCTGATCGGGCTGTTCGCGCCGGGCGACGGCGGGCAGGAGGCGATGCTGCTGAGCCCGCCGCTCGCCCGACCGCTGCGCGACGCGAGCGCGCTGCTGGTGCTGACGGGGGAGGCCGAGTGAGGCGCGCCGAGCGGCCTGGCTCTCGGGGCATGTTCTTGCGGACATGGCCGATCGCGCCTGTGCTCCTGGGCATGTTCCTGCAGACAGGCGCGGCCCGGGCCGGGGACGCGATCGTGGTCCGCTTCGGCTCGGGGGCGAAGAAGGGCGGGTTCGACAACACCGCCCAGGCGCTGGCCGAGGCGGTGCGCGGCGAGGGGCGCGTCGTCATCGCGCCGGAGTCGACCAAGGGCTCGTGCGAGAACGTCCACAAGCTGCTGTCGGGCGAGCTCGACGCGGCGCTGGTGCAGTACGACGTGGCGGCCGAGGCGTTCAAGGCCGGGCTCGCCGACGCGGACGCGGGCGACAGCGCGATCCCCAAGGGCGGGTGGATGTGCAAGCTGTCGCCCGAGGAGGCCGACAAGGCCGAGCTGCGGGTGATCGCGGCGGTGTCCGACGCGGCGGTCCACGTGCTGGTGCGCCGGCCGGTGCGCCTCGACGACTTCGCCGAGATCGGCCGCGAGCCGCTGTTCATGGGCAAGGACGGCTCGGGCAGCTACGAGACGGCGAAGGTGATCCTCGGCGCGGCCGGCCACACGGCGGAGCAGCTGCCGCTGTTCACGGGCACCGCCGACGAGGCGCTGGCGGCGATGAGCCGGCGCGAGCTGCTGGCGATGCTGCGGACCACCGAGCGCGGGCACACGGACATCCGCGACGTGCTGGCGTCGGGCCTGGCGACCCTGAACCCGCTGCCCGAGGCGGTGCTGAACCGCCTGATCGACGGCTACCCGTACTACCGGATCTGCCCGATCGAGACCGGGACCTACCCGGGCCTCGAGTACAGCCTGCCGACGGTGTGCGTGAGCTCGGTGGTGCTGGTGGCGACGCCGCGCGAGCGGCTCGAAGACGAGGGCTTCCTCGCCGACCGCCGGCTGGCGGTCGAGGCGATGATCCACGGGCTCAAGAAGCTCGCGCGCGACGAGCAGTACAAGCGCCTCGGGGTCCGCGTCGAGTGGCGCGGGTTCGCCGAGCGCGAGCCGATCCCGCTCCACCCGGTGGCCGAGCTCCACGAGACCAGCGAGCGCCGGCGGGCGTGGCTCGAGGCCGGGGCGTCCGCGGCGGCGCTGGGGGGCGCGCTGTACCTGGCGCGCCGGGCGCTGCGGCGGCGGCGGGTCCCCGGCGCGGGGCTCGAGAGCCAGCTCTCGAACCCGCTGGTGCCGTTCGCCGCGTTCGCCTGCGTGGTGGCGCTGTCGACGTTCATCGTCTGGTCTTTGGAACATGACTCGAACGCCAGGCTCAGGACGCTCAACGACTCGTTCTGGGAGATGAACACGTTCGCGACCGGCAACTTCACGACCGACACGCTGAAGACGCCGACGGCGCGGCTGGTCGGGGCGGCGGCGACGATCCTCGGGCTCGGCCTGCTGGCGTGGTTCACGGCGACGCTGACCAACATCTTCGCGCAGGAGCAGACGCGGCTGTGGCGGCGGCTGAGCAAGCACCTGGTGGTGCTGAACTTCCGCGAAGACATGCTGCCGCTGATCCGGCTGCTGCGCAGCCCGGGGCCGACGCGCCACCGGGCGCTGCACGTGGTGGTGTCCGACGCGCTGCCGCGGCGGGTGCGGCTGCAGCTGGCGCGGGTCAAGGCGCTGACGATCCACAGCGCGAACCCGGAGGTGCCGGAGGACCTGGCCGGGCTGCGGCTGCCGCGGGCGTCGCGGGTGATCGTGCTCGGCGACGGCGAGACGAACGGGGCGAGCTACGATCCGCTGCGGATCGCCCGCGCGGTCCACCAGGCGTGCGCGCGCGACCCGATCGGGGGCGGGCAACGGGCGCGGCCGCTCGGGGTGGCGGCGACGTCGGTGGAGATCGCCCGCACCGCGCCGGCGCTGCCGGTGACGCTGGTCGAGACGTCGGACGCGGAGCGCGAGGAGGTGTTCTCGCCGTTCGCGGGCTGGCTGGTGCCGGTCGACTGCCAGGCGCTCGCGCACCGCTGGCTGGTGATGGCTTGCCGCGACCGGGCGTTCGCCGAGCTGTTCAACCGCGTGGTCGCGTTCGCCGACGACAACGCCGAGGTCTACACGGCGCCGGCTCCCACCTGGCTGATCGGACAGCCGTGGCGCAAGGTCCGGCGCGCGCTGCTCGAGGTCCAGGGTCGCGGCGGCGCGGTGCCGCTGGGGCTGTATCGCCCGGCCGATCCGGGCGGGAAGGCCCCCGTCGGCGGGACGTCGCACGCGGAGCTGCGGCGGCGGCTGATCGTCAACCCGCGGCCGGACGAGACCGTGGTGCCGGGTGACCTGATCGTCGCGCTGTGCGAGGACGAGGCCGACCTGGTGCGGATCGTGGCCGAGAGCCGCAAGGTCACGCCGGCGAGCTGACGGGCTGCAAGCGCGCGCGACGACGGAGCAAGTCGACGGCGACCGGCTCGACGCGTTCGCCGGCTGCCATCGGTTCGGCTCCTGCGACATCCATCGCGTCGTCGAGCTCCCGCTCGCGGCACCGCCGTCGACGCTCACGCGTCGCGGCGGCGCTCGCTGGCGGCGGCGCGGCCGCCCGGTTGACGGCGGCGCGAGCGGGTCGTATTCGGGGCGAGATGCTGTCTCCTCGAGTCGTCCTCGCATGGGTGTCCGTGCTCGTCGTCGGCTGCTATTCGGGCGTCTCGGAGGTGACCGAGAGCATCGGCGCACCCGAGACGAGCGAAGCGACGACGGCCGGCACCAGCGCGGCGAGCTCCGGACCGGCGACGAGCGAGCCGGGCGCGTCGGCCACGGCGGAGGGGTCGACGGCGGAGGGGCCGACGGCGGAGGTGTCGACGGCGGCGGAGCCGACGAGCACGAGCGGCGCGGGCGCGACGTCGACGGGGCCGGACGAGGTGTCCTCGGGGCCAGGTCCGACCGACACCGGGACGTCCGGCGAGGCGTCGACCACCGGCGGCACCACCGGGGAGCCGATCGATCCGGCCGCGGAGGTGTGCGCGCGCTGGACGGCGGACCGAAAGGACATGTCCGAAGGGACATGGAGCGGCGCCGTCGCCGGCTGCCAGGCGGGCGACACCGGGGCGCCCGGCCGCGACAACGCGCTCAAGCTGATCAACCTGTACCGCTGGTTGGCCGGGCAGCCGGCGGTCGGGCACGACGCGGGGCTCGACGCCAAGGCCCAGCAGTGCGCGCTGATGATGCACGCCAACGGGAAGCTGTCGCACGATCCGGACATGAACTGGGCGTGCTACTCCGCCGACGGGGCGCAGGCGGCGATGAACAGCAACATCTCGTCGACGCCGGGCGTGGTCGCGGTCGACCTCTACATGGTCGACCCCGGCAACGCGACGACGTTCGGCCACCGGCGCTGGATCCTCGCCAACGGGCTCGGGCCGGTCGGGCTCGGGTCGACGGCCGCCAACTCGTGCATGTGGGTGATCGGCGGGCAGGGCGGCGGGGACGCGGCGTGGACGGCCTGGCCGCCGCCCGGGGTGGTGCCCATCGACGCGATCCGCGTGCCCGAGGTGCCGTGGTCCGACGTCGACAAGACGGGCTGGACGATCCAGAGCGACGCGATCGACCTCGACGCGGCGCAGGTGACGATCCGCGAGGGCGGGGTCGACCGGCCGGTGAAGTCGACGCCGCTGGTCGGCGGGTTCGGCTCGGCCAGCGCGATCGCCGTGACGCCGCAGGGCTGGGCCTCGGAGGCCGGCAAGACCTACACGGTGCAGGTGAACGGGGTGCCGCAGCCGTTCAGCTACGACGTGCAGGTGGTGGCGTGCCCGTGAGATGACGGCGCGGCCGGGCTGGCCCACGCGAGCGACGCGCGGCGGTCGGGGGCGCCGACGGAGCTCCGGGCTGCGTGGCTTCTGTCCCCGGAGACATGGCCGGGACGGCATGTGCAAGGGAGCATGTCCGATGGGGCATGCCCGCCCGGACATGCTCGATCAGGCAGTCTCGGCGACGCGGCCGAGGCGCACCTCGACGGCGCGGTCCTCGCTGCCGCTCGGCGAGATGTTGGTGGCCTCGATCACGAGCAGGTCACCGTCGCGGCGGAAGGCGGTGCGCCAGCCCCAGCGGTCGGGGCCGGCGCGGTAGCTGCCGAGGACCCCGACGGCGGGGCCCGCGGGCCCGGTCGACCACATGGCGGAGGCGCCGGTGTGGAAGCTGTCGATCCAGTACATGGTGTGCTCGTGGTCGTCGAGGCCGAGGGTCATCTCGCCGCGGTGCGGCTTGCCGGTGCACACGCCGTCGTAGCGGAGGCGCGCGTAGCGGCCGTCGAGCAGCGACTCGATCTCGACGCGCCAGGTGCCGACGTCCGGCTCGCCCGAGGGGTCGAGCCAGGTGCGCGCGGGGCCGGTCCATGAGCCTGTGAGTTCGGTGAGGGGGTGCGCCATGAGGCCCGTCATAGACCAGCGACGGCGACCGATCCACTGGCGCGCGGGGGCGGGTGCTATAGTGACGGCGATGCGAGCGGTCCGCGGGGTGGTCGGGGTGGTGTGGCTCGGGCTCGGCGCGTGCCCCTCGCCGCCGGGGCTCGGCGAGAGCGACGGGACTGCGGCGAGTGGTTCGGCGGAGACGAGCGCGCCCGGCGAGGCGAGCAGCTCGAGCAGCTCGAGCAGCTCGAGCGGGACGGGCGGGACGAGCGTGGTGCCCACGACGACGGGCTCCGTACCCGACGTCGGCGCCGGCTCGCGCTGCGGGCACGACAGCCCGGAGGCGCTGATGGACTGCATCGATCCGGCGCGGTGGGCCGAGGACGTCGCGTTCATGGCCGCGTCGCGCCCGCCCGGATCGATCCACTGGCAGAAGGTGCAGGACCGCTGCGCGGCGGAGCTCGAGGGGGCGGGCTTCGTGGTGGAGCGCCAGGACTACGGCTCGGGGGTCAACGTGATCGGGACGCGCGAGGGCACGGCGGCGCCGTCCGAGGTGGTGCTGCTGGCGGCCCACTACGACCACATCAGCGGCTGCCCCGGCGCCGACGACAACGCGAGCGGGGTGGCGGGGGCGCTCGAGGTGGCGCGCGCGCTCGGGCAGGCGACGCTGCCGCGGACGCTGATCGTGGCCTGCTGGGACGAGGAGGAGCTGGGGCTGCGCGGCTCGCGGGCGTTCGCGCAGGCGTTCACGGGGGCGAAGCTGGCGGTGGCGTTCAACTTCGACATGATCGGCTACGCGAGCGCGGCGGAGCAGTCGCAGATCTTCCCGGTGCCGCTGGCGGAACGGTTCCCCGGGCTGGCCGACGAGCTCGCGGCCAACAAGGGGCGCGCCGACTTCATCGCGGTGGTCGCCGACCCGTCGGCCGAGCCGTTCGCGCTCGAGCTCGAGGCGCAGGCGGAGAGCCTCGGTCGGCTGACGGGCGTGATGACGCTGACCGACGCGGAGAAGCTCGACGAGGACGCGTTCGGGGTGCTGAGCCTGTCGGACCACCGCAGCTTCTGGGAGCTCGGGCTGCCGGCGCTGCACGTGTTCGACACCGGGGTGTTCCGCAACCCGGCCTATCACTGCACGGTCGGGCTCGACACCGCGGACAAGCTCGACCACGCGTTCGCCACCGACGTGCTCAAGGCGACGACGGCGGCGGTGGCCGCGGCCGCGGGGCTGTAGCGGCGCGGCTCAGCTCCACTGCAAATCGAGGACGAAGCGCCGCCACTCGCGCTCGAAGCGGGGCATGTCGCGGTGACCGAGGACCTTCTGCAGGGTGCCGTCACCGCCGGGATCGAGGTCGGCGCCGGCGCCCTCGTCCACGAGCTCGTCCACCCGTTCATGATCGCCAACTTCCCCGCCTGCCCCGCCTGGTTCAACGAGGGCCTGGCCTCGCTCGACGAGTGTAGAAGACGCGCGCCGGTCGGTGGGTCTGGTGCGGCCGCAGTTCGCCGGGCCGGCGCAGGCGGTCGCCCGGCCGCTGCCAAGAAAGACGCGACCGCGAGAGAATCAACCTGAACTCGGGGACTCGGGCCCCTGCAGCGGCGTGAGCGGATGCCCCGAGGGACAGGCGCGCTCCGCCGGCGCGGGCGGATGTCCCGAGGGACATCCGCGCTCCGCGGCCGGCTGCGCGCGCGTCACGGATCGTGGTGGAGGTAGTTCGCCTGCCGCGGCAGCCGCAGGCTGACGAGGACCACGATCACCATCATCGCGGTCACGTACCAGAAGTACGCCTCCTCGTGGCCGAGCGACTTGAGCGCCAGCGCCACGTATTCGGCCGAGCCGCCGAAGATCGCGTTCGCCACCGCGTAGGCCAGACCGACCCCGAGCGCGCGTACCTCCGGCGGGAACATCTCCGCCTTGACGATGCCGCTGATCGAGGTGTAGAGGCTCACGATCGTCAGCGCGGCCATGATCAGGACGAAGGCCGCGACCGGGTTGGTCGTGTGCTGCAAGGCCGTCAGGATCGGCACGGTCGCCACGGCGCCGAGGCTGCCGAACAGCAGCATGCAGGTGCGCCGGCCGATCCGGTCCGACAGCGCGCCGAAGACCGGCTGCAGACACATGTAGAGGAACAGCGCGCCGGTCATCACGTAGCTGGCGGTCCGGATCGGCAGGTGGACCGTGTTGACCAGGTACTTCTGCATGTACGTGGTGAAGGTGTAGAAGAACAGCGAGCCGCCGGCGGTGTAGCCGAGCACCGTCACGAACGCGGCGCGGTGGTGGCGGAGCAGGCCGATCACGCTGCCGGCGTCGGCGTCGGCCCGGGCCTCGTCGCTCTGGGTCTCGTGCAGCGTGCGGCGGAGCAGCAGGGCGACCACGGCCGCCACGGCGCCGAGCACGAACGGGATCCGCCAGCCCCAGGCCTTGAGCTCGGCCTCGCTCAGCAGGTGCTCGAGCACCACGAGCGTGAGCACCGCGAGCAGCTGCCCGCCGATCAGCGTCACGTACTGGAACGAGGAGAAGAAGCCGCGCCGACCCTTGAGCGCGACCTCGCTCATGTACGTGGCGGTGGTCCCGTACTCGCCGCCGACCGAGAGGCCCTGGAACAGCCGGCACACCAGCAGCAAGAACGGGGCCCAGGCGCCGATCTGCGCGTACGTCGGCAGGCAGGCGATCACCAGCGAGCCGGCGCACATCATCATGACCGACAGCAGCATCGAGGTCTTGCGCCCGAGCCGATCGGCGATCCGGCCGAACAACCACCCGCCGATCGGCCGCATCAAGAAGCCGGCCGCGAACACGCCCGCGGTGTTGAGCAGCTGCGCGGTCGGATCCGACTGAGGAAAGAACGCCGGCGCGAAGTACAGCGCCGAGAAGGCGTACACGTAGAAGTCGAACCATTCGACCAGGTTGCCGGACGACGCCGCCATGATGGCGAAGATCCGGTGCCGTCGCTCTGCGGCGTCCGGCGGCGAAGAGGCGGCCGGCTGGCCTGCACGGGGCGACGTGATTGCGTTCATGGTCCTCGAGGCGTCCAGGGCGAGCGACGCTGCGGCGGCTGAGGGTGCCACATGCCCGGGACCGGGACAGTAATCGCGGTCATGCCACGACGCACGCCGCCGGCAGCGCCGCGGCCCGGCGCCATCGGCGACCTCGCCGGCGCGGCGAGCGGAGCGCCGACGACGACGAGCCGGCTCGACGACGCAAGGGGGGTCGCGCGGCGCCGGAGCCATATCGCAGCGGGCGCGCAGGCGAGGCCGTTGCTCCCACGTTCATGACGCGCCTGCTCGATGCCGTCGGGCGATCGCGCGAGCGCGTGGTTTCTGCGACATCTCCCGTCTCGCTGGCAGACTCGGCCCGCGAGAGACCCGAGGTCCGGCAGGCGCAGCGGCGCCGCGAGTGGGGAGGGGACGATCCCTGTGCTTCTCGTGCCTGCTCGCCGCGTACGGCCGCGGCGGCCTCGCGCGAGGGTTCAGATCGCCGCGTCGAGCTTGGTCCAGAACAGGGCGTCCGGGTAGGTGCTCATGCTGGTGTCGGCCGGGCAGGTCGGCAGGGTCTGGCCGCCACACTGCACCTGCGGCGCCGTGTACGTGGCGTTGCGGGGCGTGTTGAGGCAGCGTACGCCGGTCGTGGTCCACACCGCCTCGTTCGGGTCTTCGGAGCGGAGGAAGGTGTTGATGTGGTACCGGTCCTGGACCTGCAGGTGGGTGCCGTTCTGCGTGAACGACTGGCCGGTGTAGCAGTAGTCGGCGCGGATCATGCGGGTGGCCACCTCGAACTCGTCGAGCTGCCGCTCCCACGGCTTGTAGCCCCACTGCACGGCCTTGCCGATCGCCCCCGAGGTACACGCGAGGTAGAGCGTGTTGCTGCGCTTGGCCATCTTGCCGGTGACCTCGTTCACCGTCACGTCCTTGATCGGCACCATCGTGTGGCGGCCGGCGGTGTCGGCGTCGCACACCGGGACGACGTTGCCCTCGTCGTCGACGGTCTCGAAGGTGTAGTGGGCCTCGCGCGCCGAGATCTGCTGGAACGAGGCGATCCGGAGCTCGACGTCCACCTCGGGCTCGTCGTTGGCGTCGTGGTCGCCGTCACCGTCGGTGTCGGGGTTGAAGAGGGTGAGCTGCCAGCGCGAGCCGACCAGGTCGGCGCCTCTGTAGATCGTGGTGCCGACCTTCGCCTCGAGGATCCCGTCCTTGACCGCGCCGCTGGTGACGTTCACCCAGACGTTGCCCGGCCGCAGCAGCTGGGCGCCCGTGAATTGCGCCCCCTTGTGCACCTGGCCGGAGAGGTCGAGCTCGGAGAACGGGGTCGCGCCGATCGAGCTGGTGTTCAGCCACACGCCGCCCGCGGTCCCGCTGCCGGGGCGCAGCATGACCGCGCCGAGGTCCTCATCGACGGCGTCGAACTCGTCCATCTCGTCACACCCGACGGCGAAAGCGGCGCTCAAGATCACGAAGGGAACAAGGTTGCGGACGTTCATGGCGGAGGTCTCCAGCTCGGGCTCGTGACCTGTGCATGTGGCGTCCCCCAAGCTCGGCCAGCGAAATTCGATGGCCCGTAGCTACTTTTTTTCAACCTGCTTTAGCTGACATTTTTTATTCAGATTTACGAGAAATGGTACTTTATTTTCAAGACTATTTTCGGTTTAGCTTCGGAAAATAACGTTTGTTTTGTTGTTTTTTGATCAGTGCAGGATCGCGCTCGAAGATTACCTCGTGAAATGCCGACAAATTCGTTCCCGATCGTAGCGACGATCGAGAAGACGCACCTGGCGAACCGTGCCATGTCTCCTATACATCGAGGCGCGCCCGCCGGCGCCTGCCCTCCATGGCGACGCCGAAGAACGCACTCGATCGAACCGACATCGCGGCCCCTGCCACCCGGGTCGTGCCGACCGGTCTTGAGGGACGCGACTTACTCGTCACGCAGCGGGTCGACGCGCCGGCGCGCGAGCAGCTCGTCACGCAGCGAGTCGACGCGCCGGCGCGCGAGCAGCTCGTCACCCAGCGAGCCGACGCGCCGGCCCGCGAGCGACCCACGCCGACGGCCGTACCCCCGATCCCCTCGCTCCTGGCCCACATCGGCCGCTTCACCATCCTCGAGCGGCTCGGCGAGGGCGCGATGGGCATCGTCTACGCCGCGTACGACGACCAGCTCGATCGCAAGGTCGCGGTCAAGGTCCTGCGCAGCGACTCGAGCCAGCGCGAGCCGCAGGCCCGCGAACGCATGCTGCGCGAGGCCCAGGCGATGGCCCGGGTGTCGCATCCCAACATCGTCGCGGTCCACGAGGTGGGCTACCACGACGGCGAGGTGTTCATCGCCATGGAGTTCGTGCGCGGGCAGAGCCTCGCAACCTGGCTCAAGGCGGCCCGGCCGTGGCGCGCCCGCGTGGAGACGTTGCTGCAGGCCGGCCGCGGCCTCGCGGTGGCGCACGCCGCCGGCCTGGTCCACCGCGACTTCAAGCCCGCCAACGTGATCGTCGGCAGCGACGGCGTGGTCAAGGTCCTCGACTTCGGCCTCGCCCGCGCCGTCGACCGCGAGGTCGAGGAGGACCCGCCGACGCTGCGCAGCACGTTGACGAGCTCGCTCGATCACCAGATCACGCACACCGGCACGGTCGTCGGAACCCCCGCGTACATGGCCCCCGAGCTGCTCCTGGGCCAGCCGGCGACCGAGAAGAGCGATCAGTTCAGCTTCTGCGTCAGCCTCTACGAGGCGCTCTACGACGCCTCGCCGTTCGACACCAGCAGCTTGCTGGCGCTCACCGACGCGGTGACCCGCGGGGCCATCCGCCAGCCGCCGTCGGGCAGCCACGTCCCCGCCGCCCTGCTGCAGATCATCACGCGCGGCCTCTCGGTCGATCCGAAGCGCCGGTTCCCGTCGATGCCCGCGCTGCTGGCGGCGCTCGAGCGCACGCTCGAGCGTCGCCGCGCGCCGTGGCTGGCGACGGCCGGCCTCGCCGGCGTGCTGGCGGCCGCCGGCTTCGCCGCCGCCGCGTATTACCCGACCGGCGACCCCTGCGAGGGCGCCCGCGACGAGCTCGTCGGGCTGTGGGACGCGCCCGCAGCCGCCGCTGCGCACCAGGGTCTGCTGGGCACCGGCGTTCCGTTCGCCGAGGACACCTGGACGCGCGTGAAGGCCCGCCTCGACGCGTACGCCGGCGAGCTCGTCGACATGCGCGAGGACGCCTGCCGCGCCCATCAGCAGGGCCGGGCCTCGACGCACCTGTTCGACCTGCGGACGGCGTGCCTCGATCAGCGGCACAAGAGCCTGGCCGCGTTCGTGGCGATCCTGCAGCGCGCCGACGTCGAGGTCGTCGGCAACGCCGGTGCCGCGGCCGCCAACCTGCCGTCGCTGGCCGCCTGCGACGACACGCGGGCCCTCACCGAGGCGGTGCCTCCGCCCGACGATCCCGCCAGCGCCGCCCGGGTCGCCGGCCTGCGCGGCGTGCTGGCCGAGGCCCAGGCGCACGAGCTCGCCGGCCAGTTCAACCAGGGCCTCGCGCTCGTCGAGGGCCTCGAGCTCGGCGATCTGGCCTATCCGCCGCTCGTCGCCGAGATCGGGCTGCGGCGCGGCAGCCTGCTCAGCGAGGCCGGCCGTCACACCGAGGCCCTCCAGGAGCTCACCCAGGCCCTGCAGGTCGCGCTCGCCAGCGGCCACGACGGCGTCGCCGCGGCGCTGGCCACCCGCCGCGACTTCGTCCGCGCCGCCCGCTTGCAGCAGAGCCGCGAGGTCCTGAACGACGCCCCGTTGATCGACGGCCTCGTCGCCCGGGTCGGGTCGACCCGCGAGGGCCGCGAGCTGCGTGGCGACCACCTCAACAACCTCGGCATCGCCCACGCGGTGCTCGGCGAGTCACAAGCGGCGCGCGAGTACTTCGTCGCCTCGATCGAGGCGCGCCAGGCCGTCCTGGGCGAAGAACACCCGCAGGTCGTCTACGCGCTCGGCAACCTCGGCCTGGCGCTGATCACCGGCGACAACGCCCTCGAGGGGGTCCGACAGCTTCGCGCCGCCTTCACCGCCGCCGAGTCGAGCCTCGGCCCCAAGCACCCGCACGTCGCCCTGCTGGCGATCAACCTCGGCGTCGGCCTCACCGGGCTGCACCGCTTCGCCGAGGCGGCTGGTTACTTCCAGCGCGCGCTGACCCTGCAGAGCGAGCTGCTCGGGCCCGACGCGGCCGACCTGCACTGGGTGCTGACCGGCATCGGCGACCTCGAGGTGGATCAACGCCGCTGCAACGACGCGGAGGCCAGCTATCGCCGCGCCCTGCAGGTGCTGCGCGCGAGCGAGACCTCGCTCGACCCGACCGCTTTCATGCCCTTGCTCGGCCTCGGCAAGGCCGCCAGCTGTCGCGGCGACTTCGTCGCCGCCGAACGCCACTTCCAACACGCGCACCGGCTCGCCGAGCAGAGCTTCGGCGCCGACGAGCTGCGCGGGGCCGACGTCAACGACCAGCACGGCGACATGCTGCTGCGCGCCGGCGATATCGACGGCGCGCTCGTGCAGTACCAGCGGGGTCTGGAGGTCCGCAGGGCCCGCTTGCCGGCCGACGCCCCGCTGCTGGCCGACTCGCTGCGCCGGATCGCCAAGGCGCACCGGGTCGCGGGGCGCCTCGACGAGGCGGCGAAGCTGCTGCAAGAGGCCCAGCGGCTGCGCGAGCGCGACCCCGAGGTCGAGAGCGCCGAGGCGGCGCTGATCCGCCTCCGCCTCGGCGACCTCGCCCTCGATCGCAACAACCCCGGCGAGGCCCGTGGCCACTACGAGCGCGCCATCGCCATCTACAGCGCCGTGAGCGAGGCCGAGATCGCCGAGCTCGCCCTGGCGCGCTTCGGCCTCGCCCGCGCCCGCGCCGCGGAGTCCGGCGCCGTCGCGCCCGAGGACCGGAGCCTGGCCGAGCAGGCCCTGGGCGCCCTGCAGAACCTCGGCCCCGCCTACCAGCCCGAGCAGGCGAGCGTGCGCGGCTGGCTGGCCGCGCACCCGAGGTAGGGGGTGAACGAAAGGGCATGCTGTTTCGGACATGCCCTTGGGTGCATGCGCGAAAGGGCATGCCCCCAAGAGCATGCCCCGTGGAGAAGGCGCCGAGGCGTTCGCGCCACTGGACACGTCACTCCCCGGCGAGGGCCGCCGGCCCCGCCACCGCGGTGCTCGCGTCCGGGCGCCCAGCCTGCAGCAGGAAGCGACGGATCCCCGGCGGAGCCGTGACGGCGCCGCGGGGACACGTTCCACGCTGTCCCGGGGGACGGCCGCTCAGCCCGGCTGGATCGAGCAGTAGCCGGCGATGCACGTGCCCTCGCCCTCGCAGCAGGCGGCGTCGACCTCGCAGGAGTCGCCGATGTGCGAGCAGGTGTCGGGCTTGTCGGAGCAGACGGCAGGGTCGCCGTAGCAGAAGCCGTCGCAGCAGTCGAAGCCGGCGTTACAGCCCTCGCCGAGCTGCTTGCACGGCGACAGCGCCCACTCGCCGCGCATGTTGGAGTTGTTCAGCTCCTGGCCCGGGAGCCAGAACGCCGGGTGGCTCGGGTCGGTGCCGGGGGTGATGTTGCCGTCGATCGCCGTCACCCACAGCTGCTTGCGGCGGGTCATCGGGTTGGTGTCGGTGAGCGTGTTGCCGTACTTGCGCTCGGAGCCGATGATGAGCCACGAGTAGCCGCCGACCGACACCGGCAGGAACGTCGGCTCGTAGGTGGTCTGGTCCTGGCCGGGCTCGATGATGCCGAAGCCGTTGGCCTTGTCGAGGCGGACCACCGAGGAGCCGTCGAGGTTGGTCAGCCAGACCTCGGTGACGGCGGCGCGGGTGCGGGCCTGGTTGAGGCGGTTGAACGCGATCCACTGCGAGTCGGGCGAGAAGGTCGGGAACGTGGTGGTGGTGAGCCCGGGGATCTTGTCGACGATCTGGTGGGCGTTGGCGAACGAGTTGGTCATCAGGTCGACGTCGACCAGCCACAGCTCGCTGTTGTTGAAGTCGAGCCAGTTGCCGTCGGTCTTGCGGGCGAACGCCAGCTTGGTGCCGTCGCTCGACCACACCGGGTGCTGCGGCTTGCCGCCGGGCACCGTGAGCTGCGCGAGCACCGTCGCGCTGTCGTAGGCGGTCAGCTTGAGCGCGCCGGTCTCGTCGGACTGGCCCCACACCACGTGCGAGCCGTTGGGCGAGATCGCCTGGAAGCCGGAGGCGAGGTCGGGGAAGTAGAGCACCTGGCCGGACGCGGCGTCGATGGTGCTCCACGGGCTGTAGCCGCCGTGGAAGCTGGCGGCGATCCGCGAGCCGTCCTTCGAGACGCTGTGGCAGGCGACGCAGCCGACGCCCTGCGGCTTCTGGATGAACGGCTCGGGCGCGGTGGCGCCGATGTTGAGGCGCACGACGTTGCCGTTGTTGACCTCCCAGTAATAGACGGTGCCGGTCAGGTTGGCCGGGGCGATCGTCCAGGTCTGGGTCTTGGCGAGGTAGGCCTTCTGGCCGTCGAAGCGGGCGATGTCGACCTTGACGTCGCCCTCGGTCGAGGCGGTCAGCTTGAGCCAGATGTCGGTCGGCAGCTTCGGGAAGTCGAAGCGCGACGGCGGCGGGACGTTGTGCCAGCCCTTGTACTCGAAGAACTCGCTGTAGGCGTGGATGTAATAGAGGTCGCCGGCGCCGCCGCCGTCCCACTGAATGGTGGGACCGATGAGGCCGCGCGGGAACACGGTCTTGTCGTACGGGTAGAGCAGGACCATCGCCGGGTCGGGGTCGACGGCCATCCCGAACAGGTCCTTGGTCTCCGGCGGGACCGGGTTCGGCTCGGCGTTGAACAGCAGCTTGACGGTGGCGGTGGTGGTGGCCGCGGGCAGCTCGCCGGCGCCCTCGAAGGTCACGGTGCCGACGCCGCCGGCGAAGCCCGTGGCGGTGAACATGCCCGAGAGGTCGCCGATGCCGGCGAGGTCGAGCTTGTCGAACGACCAGGTGCCGGTGACGGGGATCTTGATGCCCTTGTCGGTGACGCCGACGGCGGTGTACTGGGTCGCCGGTGGGACCACGCCGTCGACGACGGTGATGATCGCGTCGAGCGGGTCGATCTCGATCGACACGACCATGCCCGGGTCGTCGCCGGTGGTCGCCGTGGTCGCCGGGTCGACGGTGGTGCCGTTCGTGGTGCCGTCGGTGACCGGGCCGTCGGTCGGGTCGCCGACCGTGCCGCTCCCGCTCGGCTCGCTGCTCGTCGGCGTCGAGGTGTCGGTGGTATCGCTGCCGCTGCCGGTGTTGCCGGTGCTCGGCGCGGTCGAGGCGGTGATGACGGAGCTGTCGCTTTCAGCCGGACGATCGGGGTCGCCGCAGGCGAGCAGGCCGGCGGCCGAGAGGAGCGCCACATAGTTCCAACGCATGCCGCGATTACAGCGAAGTTCGCCGGCCGCGGCTACACGGAGATCCCCGGTGCGACGCGAGCCCACGCAAGGCCCGGCGGCCGGCGCCGTCTGCAGGCGCGCACGCGCCGGCTCAGGACTTCAGCGGCTCGCGCGGGGCGACGATGTCGCGCGCGAGGCCGACGAGCGCGAGGCCGCGGATCATGAGGTAGGTGATGTCGAGCTCGAACCACCGCCGGCCGTGGGCCGCGGCGCGCTGGTGGGCGTGGTGGTTGTTGTGCCAGCCCTCGCCGAAGGTCAAGAGGGCGACCCACCAGTTGTTGCGCGAGTCGTCGCGGGTCTCGTAGTTGCGGTAACCCCAGCGGTGGGCGGCGGAGTTGACGAGCCAGGTCGCGTGATACGTGAAGACCAGGCGCACCGGGATGCCCCACACGACCCAGCTCCAGCCCTGCCCGAGCCACGCCTCGCCGACGACGTAGAGCAGGACCGCCAGCACGAACTGCGGGACGTAGTGCCAGCGGTCGAACCACCGCATCACCGGGTCGCGCAGGAGGTCGCGGGCGAACGCGCGCTCGGCGTCCTCGTCGGCGCGCATGAAGACCCACAGCATGTGCGCCCACAAGAGGCCGTGCCGCGGCGAGTGCGGGTCGTGCTCCTGGTCGGACCAGCGGTGGTGCAGGCGATGCTTGCCGACCCACAGCACCGGGCTGCCCTGCCAGCTCAGGGTGCCGAACAGGACGATGACGTACGTCAAAAACCGCGGGACCGTGAAGCTGCGGTGACACAGCAGGCGGTGATACCCGAGGCAGATGCCGACGCCGCCGGCGAGCCACCAGAGCGCGAGGGCGACGCCGAAGCCGCTCCACGAGAAGGTGAAAGGCGCCGCGACGCACACCAGGTGCATCAGCCCAGCGCCGATCACGTGACTCCACATGAGCCCGCCGACTTCGGGCGAGCTGGTGGCCGGCGGAGGGACGAACTCTTCGACTTCGACTGCCGTGGACAAGGCCCGTTCAGGCTACCAGCGGGGAGCGCAGGTCCAGAGGAGGCGCCCCCCGCGGGCGCGCGCGTCCACGCACGCCGGGGCCGCCGCCCGTGGACCCGAGGCCGGGCCCGCCCGGCGATGAGAGTCCTCCGCCGGGGCCGCCGCCGATCGGTTCAGGTGGCCGCGCCGGCGGGTTATTCTGCCGTTCATGCGAACTTCGCCTTTGTCCGCTATCGCCCTCTCCTGCCTGCTCGCTTGCGGCGACGACGGCGCGTCCCAGACCGTCGGGGTCTCGATGTCGGCCAGTGACACAAATATGACGGACCCGTCTCCGACCTCGACCAGCGCCGGCCCGACGAGTGCGACCTCGGAGGACACCGGCACGGCGGGCGAGTCGGAGTCGGGGACGCCGACGACGACGACGCCGACGACGAGCACGAGCACGAGCACGAGCACGACGGAGCCGGAGACGAGCACGAGCACGAGCACGGGCACGACGGACCCGATCGACACGACCACGACCACGACCGATACGACGACCACGTCCACGTCGACGACCACGACGAGCGAGACGGGCGAGACGACGACCGACTCGACCACCGGCGAGCCCGAGCCGTGCGCCTGCCCGGACATCGAGGTGCCGCTCGACGACGGGATCTTCGTCCTCTCCGACGACGCCGAGCTGTGGAAGTACTTCCCCGAGACCAACAGCTTCACGATGCTGGGCGCGATCGGCTGCGGCATGACCAATACGTTCTCGATGGCGGTCGACCGGCTCGGCTACGCGTGGGTGCAGTTCAACGGCACCGGGGAGCTGCGCAAGGTCGACGTCACCAACGTCGCCGACTGCAGCGACCCGGGCTTCGTCCCCGGCCAGAACGGGGTGACGAACTTCGGCATGGCGTTCGTGTCGAACAGCGACAGCGACAAGTGCGACCGGATCTACGGCAACACGTACAGCGGCTTCGGCGGCTACTCCGAGGGCCCCAACGCCGGCGACTTCATCACCATCGATCCGAACGACCTCGCGCTGTCCAAGCTCGGCAAGACCAACTTCGACGGTGCCGAGCTGACCGGCACCGGCGACGGGCGGGCGTTCATCTTCGGCGGGCAGTTCCCTTCGAAGCTGGTCGAGGCCGACAAGGACACCGGCGCGGCGCTCGACGTGCTGCCGCTGAACGGGCTCGAGATCAACAACGGCGCGTTCGCGTTCGCCTTCTTCGCCGGCGACTTCTACTTCTTCACCGACAGCGACAACGACCTGTTCAACTCCGAGGTCACCCACCTCGACTACGACGACAGCGACATGAACGGGGTGCAGGACCTCACGGTGCTGACCGAGAACGCGCCGCTGCTGGTGGTCGGCGCCGGCGTGTCGACCTGCGCGCCGGTGCTGCCGATGTGAGCCGATGGTGACGGACGCGAAGCAGCGGGCGGCGCTGGCGGCGCTGGCTCACGTGTCCGCAGGGACAGTCGTCGGCGTGGGCACCGGCTCGACCGTGGCCCACTTCATCGACGCGCTGCCGCAGGCGCGGGTCGCCGGGGCGGTGGCGAGCTCGGAGCAGACGGCCGCGCGCCTGCGGGCCCGCGGGATCGCGGTGCTCGACCTCAACACGAGCGGGCCGCTGCCGCTCTACGTCGACGGCGCCGACGCCTGCGACCCGCAGCGGCGCCTGATCAAGGGGGGCGGGGCGGCGCTGACCCGCGAGAAGATCGTGGCGGCGGCGTCCGAGCGGTTCGTCTGCATCATCGACCCGAGCAAGCGGGTGCCGCGGCTCGGCGGGGTCCCGCTGCCGGTCGAGGTCATCCCGATGGCGCGCGCGCTGGTCGCCCGCACGATCGCGGCGATGACCGGCGGCACGCCCGTGTGGCGCGAGGGCGTGGTCACCGACAACGGCGGCTGGATCGTCGACGTCCACGGGCTCGCGCTCGACGAGCCCGAGGCGCTCGAGGCGGCGCTGAACCAGATCGCCGGGGTCGTCAGCGTGGGGCTGTTCGCCCGCCGCCCGGCCGACGTCGTGATCGTCGGCGACGACCCGCCGTGGTCGTGGTGAGCGAGGACATGTTCTCACGGTCATGCCTGAACGGACATGACCTCGAGGACATGCCCCGCAAAGCGGTCACTCGGGGTTGTCCTTGAGCCAGCGCTCGAAGGCCTTGAGGTCGACGTCGCAGACCTTGGCGTACTCGGCGGCGACGTTCTTGCGCTCCCAGGCGCGGTCGCTCTCGGCGCGGTTCTGTTGCACGCGCAGGGCGTCGAGGGCCTCGAGGACGTTGCGGAAGTAGACCCACCGCTTGGGCTCGTCGGCGGTCGGGGGCGGGGTGCCGCCGCAGTAGCGGGAGAGCCAGGCGTGGGCCTCGGCGACCTTGCCCTGCTCGCGCAGGGCGGTCGGCATGGCCGGCAGGCAGGTCTGCAGCATCAGCGACACGCGGTCGGGGCCGCGGGCCTGCTCGGCGAAGCAGCGCTCGCTGAAGCGGGCGTGGTCGCCGACGAGGAAGGCGTCGCGCACGTAGGTGTCGCGCTCGAACTCGGAGCGCGACGGCTGGGCGCGGTCGCAGGCGTACATGTCGACGAAGATCTTCCGCGGGCCCTCGGGACATGGCACTTCGTACAGGTCGATGACGTGGCCGTCCTTGTTGGCGCCGACGTTGCCGCGGCGGGCCCGCATGCCGCTCGGGATGTCGCCGTCGAACGGGCGGGTGCCGTCCTCACACTCGGCGTCGGCGACGGCGACGTAGGAGCCGGTGGTGCCGCAGGTCGGCAGCGGGCGGTCCTTGGACGAGCCGGGCGGCCCGGGCGGGGCCGCGGCGCTGCCCTGGGCCTTGAGGTCGGCGATCCGCTCCGGGTCCTCGGTGCGGCCGTCCCGGCCGGCGCGCGGGCCCCCAGGGTTGGCGAAGGCGCCCGACGACGTGGTGGTCGGGTCGAGGGGCGAGTCGTCGGCCCCGGCGATCGGAGTGCCGAAGGCGCCCGACTCGGTCGCCGCGGGGGCCTTCGCCCGACCCGTCGTCGTGGTCTTGCAGGCGGACAGGCAGGCGAGGGCGAGGAGCAGGAGCGGACGGCGCATGCGCGAGCCAACGTATCACGGGCCCCGCCTGCACGTCGCGAGGCTGGCCCACGCGGGAGCGCGCGGGGATGGACACGCGCGGGCGAAGGTCGCGGCGGCCGGGCGGGGCACGCGGCACAGCGGTTCGCCGCGGAGCGCGAGCGGAGCTGCCGGCGCGTCGGTCGCTCGTCAGCGCGGACGGCCCAACGGCATGGCGACACGAGCCGGGACCGCGCGCGAGGAGCCGTCCGCGCTCGCGCTCCGGCATCGACATCGCACGTCGGAGCTCGGGTTCAGGCGGGACGCCGGGATGCATGCGGCGTCCACGGTGATGCTGCGGCCGTCGCCGATCCGTCAATGCTGGTGCTGCGGCAGGTCGTCGCCGATGTCGTAGTAATCGCCCTTGTCGGCGACGTGAATGTGCATTGCCAGGCGGGCGCCCGTCGGCGCGTCGAAGGCGCCCATGGCGACGGCGATCTTCGGGGCGAAGATCGGGTCCCAGAACAGCCACGAGCCGCAGGTCGAGCAGAAGCCGCGGCGCACTTTCTCCGACGAGCGGAACCAGGTGAGGCGGTCCTCGCCGGCGACCGTCAGGGCGGCGCGCGGGACGTCGGTCGAGGCCCAGTAATGGCCCGACTGCTTGCGGCACTGCGAGCAATGGCACGCGTTCGGCGGGGGCAGCGGGCCGGCGACCTCGAAGGTCACGGCGCCGCACAGGCAAGATCCTTTGGGCATGGCGGTTTTCTCTCCGCCGACGCTAGCACGAGGGGGGCGGTCGCGACCTCACGGCTCGCGGCTGCGGCAGCCGAGGTGCTGCTTGCGACCTCGCCGTTCAATCGGGGCAGGCGGTGAGCGCCGCGATCCAGGCGTCGATCAGGGCGGCTCCCTCGGCGTCGACGACGGCCGAGCCGACGGCGGGCATGCGCGTGCTGCCGAGGGTGTGCATGCGGGCGGAGAGGATCGATCGCGCGGGGTCGCCGGGGGTGAGCAGGGCGGCGCCCTCGAGGTCGAGGTCGCCGGAGCGCGGAGCTGCCTCGCACAGGTTCATCATCGCCGCGGGGACGCTCCGGCGCAGGTCGATGCGGGCGCGGCCGCTGGGGGCGTCGGGGCGGTGGCACTGCGAACAATTGGCGTGCAGATAGGCGCGGGCGCGCTCGGCCAGCGGGGCGTCGCCGGCGGTCGCGGGCAGCGGCGCGACCTCCGGCGGATCGCGGAGCACGCCGTTCGAGGCGAGCAGGAACACCTGATCGATCGGCTCGCCGTCGTCGCCGGGGACCTCGCGCGCGAGCTGGGCCAGCTCGAGGCCGAGGGTGCGGCCGGCGGCGCGAGAATGGCAGTACATGCAATCGGCGCCGTCGGGGAAGATCCACGTCTGCGCGCCGACGACCCGCGTCTCGCCGGCGTCGAGCAGGCGAGCGTCGCCGCCGCCCTCGTCCCAGGCGTAGCTGTAGCCGGCCCACGCGCCGTCGCCGTGGTGGACCAGCAGGCGCGTCTCGACCGGCGCGCCGCCCAGCTCGAAGGTCTTGACGACGACGCTGCCGGCCGGCAGCAAAAGGTCGCCGTCCTCTGCGACCTCGGCGGGGCGGCCCGGCGGCAGGAACATCCAGCGGGTCTTGTCGGCGCCGTCGGACCAGAACGGGACGTTGAGCTCGTAAGCGACGGCGCCGGGGGGCGGGCGCCGCGGGTCGGCGACGTCGAGGCAGCCTGTCTCCGAGAGCATGTCGGGAAGGACAGGGCCCGTCGCCGGCGTCGCGGCGCGCAGGCGGTAGATCCCGCCGGCGTAGGCGAGGGCGTACAGCTCGCCGTCCTGGTCCTCGGCGAAGCCGACGGTGCCGCGCACGCCGGCCTCGCTGAGCACGACCGGGGCCGCGCCCTCGGCGACGCCCCACAAGGTCTGGCCGTAGAAGTCGGTGTAGAGGAACAAACCGGCGACGTCGGGCAGGGCGGCGCCGCGGTAGACGAAGCCGGCGATCACCGACGCGCCGCCGGTGTTGCGGTACTGCGCCACGGGGTCGACGAGGCCGGCGCCGGCGCAGGCGTCCTGGCCGAAGCAGTCGAGGCCCTCCTTGATGTTCCAGCCGTAGTTGCCGCCGAGGACGATCTTGTCGACCTCCTCCCACACGTTCTGGCCGACGTCGCCGGCCCACAGCTCGCCGGTGGCGCGATCGAAGTTGAAGCGCCACGGGTTGCGCAGGCCGAGCGCGAAGATCTCGGGGCGGCCGCCGCCGGCCGCATAGGGGTTGTCGGCTGGGATGGCGTACGGGTCGCCGGCGTCGACGTCGAGGCGGAGGATCTTGCCGAGCAAACTGTCGGGGTCCTGGGCGCGGTGCTGCGGATCGCCGCTGGCTCCGCCGTCGCCGAGGCCGAAGTAGAGGAAGCCGTCGCGGCCGAAGCCGATGTCGCCGCCGTTGTGGTTGGAGTAGGGCTGCTCCAGTACGAGGATCGGCTCCTCGCTGGCGAGGTCGAGGGTGAGGCCGTCGCGCGTGTGAAAACGAGACAGGCGCGACTCGAACACCGGGCCGCCGGGGCCGGTGTACGACAGGAAGACCTCGCCGTTGTCGGCGTAGTCGGGGTGAAAGGCCATGCCGAGGAGGCCCGCCTCGCCGCCGCCGACGAGCTGCGGCGCGAGGTCGGCGAACAGGGTCGGCGCGGGCGGATCGGCGACGTTGGGGAAGGTGTAAACCTGCCCGCTCTGGGTGGCGAGGTACCAGCGATCGCCCGTCGGCGCGAGCAGGAGATCGACGCCACCCTCGATCGCGACCGAGGGGAACACCCGCACATGTTCGATGACATCCCGCGAGGGCGGACGCGGGAGGTTCAAACACTCGCGACCGTCGCTGCCGCTCGCGCTGCAACCACTCGTGAGGGCGACGCCGAGGCACAGCGACAGCCGGGACCGATGCGTAAGCGTAAGGAGCATGGCCCAGGATACGCCGGGCGACGGTGGCTGTCGCGTCGATCGCGCGGCTGGCCATGCCGGCCTCGTTTTCCTATGTTCCGCGCCGCGTGACCCCCCGTGATTTCATCCCCCCATGCATCGCCCTGGCCGCGTGCCTGAGCCTGGCCTGCGCCGACGAGAAGGACCCGCTCGACTCGGCGACCCACCCGACGGTGACGACGACGAACCCGAGCGACGGTTCGAACGCGAGCAACGCGAGCAACGCGACCGACGACTCCGACGGCACCGCCGCCAGCGAGGCGACCGACACCGGCGTCGACGAGACGACCGTTCCGACGACGGGCGAGCCGACGACCGGCACGACGGCGATCGAGACGACGGCGGCCGAGACCACGAGCACGACCGAGCCGGCGCCGACCGACGGGCCGGGGGTGCTGCCCGGCGAGGACGGGATGCAGGCGTTCTGCCGCCGCTACAAGGAGTGCGGCGGGACCTACTACGACGACCAGCAGGAGTGCCTCGACGCGACCTACGGCTACTGGGGCGACTGCCCGTCGCGCAAGGCGGCGCTCGACGACTTCGGCGCCTGCATGTCCGAGCTCGAGTGCGGCGCGTGGAACCCCGACGCCTACAACCCGAACGACACCCCGTGCGCCCAGCAGTGGGCCGGCGTGGAGATGTCCGCGCCCTGCTGATGGACTGGAGGGACATGTCCTTCAGGTCCTGTCGCTAAGGACAGGACTCGGAGGACATGTCTGATTCGCCAGCCTCGGCGCGGAAGTAGCGGAACCCGCCGCCGCCGCTCCAGCCGGCCGCCGCGGTGACACCGCTGGGGTCGCGGCCGTCGACGACCGCGCGCAGGCGCGGGGCGACCAGGGTGTCGCAGTGCTCGCCGCGCTCGACGAGGATCCACCGCCGCCGCAGCTTGTGGGCGACGGCGCCGGTGGTGCCCGAGCCGGCGTAGACGTCGAGGACCCAGTCGCCCGGGCAGGTCGACAGCTCGATCACCCGGCGCAGCAGCGCCTCGGGCTTCTTGCCCTTGGGGAAGGCGACGCCGCCCTCGTTGTGCAGGTTGTTCGACAGCAGGTCGTCCCAGATCGTGGTGAGCGGCTCGCCGGCGACCCGCCGGCCGTCGATGAGCTTGAGCTTGGCGGCGTAGAAGAGGATCCGCTCGCCGCGGACGAAGTAGAAGTCGTCGTGGACGTCGCGTTCCAGGCGGAGGACGACGTCGGGCTCGGCCTTCGAGCGGTCGATCATGGCCCGCGCGGCGGCGCTGACGGCGTTGTAGTCGGGCCGCGCGAGGCGGACGACGGCGTCGGCGTGGGCGAGCACGAACTCGTCGAGGCGCGCCGGCTCGGCCCTGGCCAGCCGCTGGGCCGCGCGCTCGCCCAGGCCGCAGGCGTCGGCGAAGGCGCGCATCAGGGTGACGAGCCGCCACTCGGCGTGCGGGGCGTCGCGGTTGACGATGAACTGGGCGTACCGCGGGTCGCGCTCGCGGCCGGTGTACAGCCGCTGCGGGCTCCAGCGCGCGCGGTCCTTGCAATACACGAGGACGAAGTTGGAGGTCGTGACGCAGCCGGGGTTGATCGCCTTGTGGCCGGTCGGCGCGCCCTGCTTGAAGGTGACGACCGAGGCCCGGTTGGCCCGGCCGAAGATGTCGTCGAGCAGGACGATCAGGTAGCCGAGCTCGTTGTCGTCGATGTGGACGAACAGGGTGCCGTCGGCGGCGAGCAGGCGGCGCAAAACCTCGAGCCGCGCGCGCATGTCGGCCAGCCAGCGCGCGTGCTCGATGCCGTCGTCGTAGTGGGCGAAGGCGCGGCCGGTGTTGTACGGCGGGTCGATGTAGACGCAGCGGATCCCGCCGGCGAACTCGGGCTCGAGCGCGCGCAGGACGGCGAGGTTGTCGCCGCGGATCAGGCGGTTGTCGTAATGCTCGCCCGCCACCTCGGGGCCGGCCGCGCGGTGCGACAGCGCGTGCTCCTCGACCAGGGGGCGCGGGTCCACGGCCTGACGCTAGCGCAGGCCCGCGGCGGCGACAAGCTGGCTTTCGGGCCAGGTCATGGGATCGCCACCTGGGCGGTGGCGCCGCGGCAGACCGGCTCGCACCCGGGGCCGTTGGGCCGCGTCTCGACGTAGGTGGGGGCGATGTTGCCGGCGTAGATGGTCTCCTCGCCGCGCTGGATCTTGAGCTCGACGGCCGCCGGGCTGCTCGGGATCTGGATGTCCGCGAAGCCATGTTGTTCGGGTGGCAGGGCGCACCCGGATTCGCCGATCTGCACGCGGTCGGGGACGTCGCAGGTGAGCGAGGGCCCGGCGTCGCAGGCGCGCAGGGGCAGGGCGCCCTTGCAGGTGACGGGGACGCCGTCGAGCGCGAAGGCGAACGTGTAGTCGCCCGCCGGCCAGCCGGCGTTCGGCTGCAGCTCGATCCGCAGGCCGCCGATGCAGCCGATCTCGGTGCAGACCTTGCCGCCGCCGCCGGGGTCGGTGGGCTCTACCTGGCCTTTGGAACATGCGCTGAGGAGCAGGCCGACGAGGACGGGGACGGGGGCGCGGAGCAGGGGCATGCCGGAGCTTGGCACGGGTCGGGGCGCGACGCACGCGGGCGGAGGCTTTACAGGCGCCGCCCCGGTCCCGTAGCCTCCGGGGCGTGTCGCCCGCGTTCGCGCTGATCGCCCTGTACGGGCTGGTGTTCGTGCTCCACCTGATCGTGCCCGGTCGCCGCGTGACCGGCTACGTGCGCGACGAGGCCACGGGGGCGCCGCTCCGCTACCGCCTCAACGGGGTGCGGGTGATGGCGCTGACGGTGGGGCTGTACTTCGTCGCGGGGGCGACCGGCCTTGTGCCGTGGGACTGGCTGTACGTCCACCGCGCGGAGACGCTGGCGACGGCGTGCGCGCTGGGGCTCTTGTTCACGCTGGCGATCGTGCTGCCGGCGGCGCCCCGGCGCGGGCTCCTGGCCGATCTGTACCTCGGGCGGCTGGCCAACCCGCAATGGCTGGAGGGGCACATCGACGCCAAGATGTTCCTCTATTTGATCGGGGCGGTGATGCTGCAGCTCAACCTGCTGTCGTTCGCGGCCCACCACCTGCTGCTGTACCCCCATGACCCGTCGCCGGGGGTGCTGCTGCACGTGGCGCTGTTCTCGTTCTTCCTGTGGGAGTACCTCAACTTCGAGGAGGTCCACCTCTACACCTACGACTTCGTGGCCGAGCGCGTCGGCTTCAAGCTCGGGTGGGGCTGCCTGACGTTCTACCCGTTCTTCTACGCGGTCGGGCTGTGGACCACCGCCGCGCTGCCGAACCCGCACACGCCGGCGCCGCTGCTCGGCCTGTGCGCGCTGCTGTTCTTCACCGGCTGGATGCTGGCCCGCGGGGCCAACATGCAGAAGTTCTGGTTCAAGACGCGGCCGGACAAGCTGGCGTTCGGGCGCATCAAGCCGGAGGTGCTGACCGACGGCGAGAAGCAGATCCTCGTGAGTGGGTTCTGGGGGCTGTCGCGGCACATCAATTATCTCGGCGAGATCGCGATGGCGACGGCGCTGGCGCTGTCGCTCGGCTATCCGAGCGAATGGGGGCCGTGGCTGTACCCGCTGTATTACCTGGTGCTCCTGGTGCCGCGGCAGATCGACGACGACCGCCGCTGCCGCGCCAAGTACGGGGCATTGTGGCAGGAGTACGAGCGACGGGTGCGCTGGCGCATCGTGCCCGGGATCTATTGAATGGATCCGCTGACGGTGGCCTACGTCGCCCTCGCCGGGATGTCGGCGTGGCTGGTGCACCGCTATCAGCGCGGGGTGGCGCGGCAGATCCGCGAGCAGGAGCCGCGCTACGCCGAGGACGCCGAGGTGGCGATCGCGGTGGCGGGGCACGCCTGTCGGACCCGTGATCACCGATTCTTGTGCACGCCGCACGTGCTGTACGGGCTTCTGCAGGACGAGCGGATCGCGGCGGCGCTGGGGCCCGAACGCGCGGGGACGGTCGAGGCGGCGGCGCTGGCGGAGCTCGACCGCGCGGAGCCTGCTCGGGCGGACGCGCTGGCGACGGCGCAGATCCTGGCTTACGCGGACGCGGCGGCGCGCCAGCGCGGGCGGGCGATCACGTGCGTGGATCTGTGGGCCGGGCTGACGCGCCGGGAGACGGCGGCGACGCGGGTGCTGGCGCTCGGCGAGGTCGAGGCGGCGGCGGTGCTGACGATCCTCTGCCACGGCGAGGTCGAGGCGGAGGTCGACCTGGCGGCGGCGTCGGTGGCGGTGGTGCTGCGCGACGACGACTACACGCCGCAGGAGCTGGTGGTCGAGGTGCTGGAGCGGAACTTCGGGCTGTCGCGCGAGAACGCGGTGGCCTGCATGCACGCGGCCGAGGCGGACGGGCGGGCAATGGTCGGGCGGTTCTCGCCGGCGGAGGCGCAGCGGCGGATCCGGGCGGCGCGGCGATTCGCGCGCGCGCAGCGGACACCGCTGTGGATCGGGGCGGAGCCGTGAAGCCGTAACCCGGGCGTGAAGGCGAGCTCTTCGGCCTCGACGGATCGCGGGCTGACCCATGGCGAGACGACGAATCGAGCGACCGATCGTCGTCGGCGCGAGTTCGCCGGCTTGGAGCGCGCGCGGGGCGTGATGGGCTCGACGCCGGAGACGACGCCGACGCGCTGGCGTCAGTCTCGCGCGTGCAGGCGGGCGGTCTGCGAGCCCATGAGGGCGACGGCCCGCTTGCGCGGGAACAGGCGCCCGAGCACGAAGGCGGCGAACTTGTTGAGGCCGCCGGGGACGGCGCTCGGCGGGCCGCCCAACGCCTGCAGGGCCTCGGCGACGACGGCGTCGGGCTCCATGGCCCGCGGGCCGTCTGGGCCGCTCGAGCGCTCGAAGCCGGGGGTGCGCGTGGCCCCGGCGCAGCAGACCAGGACGTCGACGCCGCGCGGGCCGAGCTCGTACCACAGCGCCTCGCCGAGCGAGAGGTTGAAGGCCTTGGTGGCGCCGTAGGTGGCGACCAGCGGCGAGCCCCAGAAGGCGGTGAGCGAGGACATCAGCAGCAGTCCGCCGCGGCCGCGCTCGACGAGGCGCTCGCCGAACACGTGGGCGGCGATCAGCGGGCCGCGACAATTGACGTCGACGATCTTGAGCTTGTCGGCCAGCGGGACGTCGAGGAACGAGCCGATCCGCGACAGCGCGGCGTTGTAGACGCAGAGGCCGACGTCGAGGCCGTCGCTGACGCGCGCGAGCTGGTCGGCGAGGTCGGGGGCGGCGAGGTCCAGCGCCGCGGTGCGGACGTCGACGCGGGCGCGCAAGGGCGTCGCGACGGCCTCGAGCGCGTCGGGCCGGCGCGCGAGCAAGAGGAGGTTGAGGCCGCGGTCGGCGAGGCCGCGGGCGAAGGCGGCGCCGAGGCCCTCGGAGGCGCCGGCGACGACCGCCCAGGGGCCGTACTTGTGGGCGAACGCGGTGCGATCGGTGGAGGTGGACACGCGGGCCCGAGGAGACCACGAGGGCCGCCGCAGGCAAGGGGCGAGGCGGGCGCGGGGCCCGGGCGGCGGCTGGCCCGAAGGGCATGTCTTGGAAGACATGCCATCGCCTCTTCGCAGCGCTCGGGTCAGTCGAGGCGTGCCGGCGCCGCGGCGGCTATCGGCCGCGCCAGGGGGACAGGCGGGGCCACCAGGCCGGGACGTTGCGGCGGTAGGTCGCGTAGGACTCGCCGAACCTGCGCGCAAGGACAGGTTCCTCGTAGAGGCGGACGAAGGTCGAGAAGAACAGCCAGACGACGAGGGCCCACAGCAGCAGCACGGGCTGGGCGAGCAGCAGCGCCTGGCCGAGGATCGCGGTGAGCAGGGCGACGTACATCGGGTTGCGGACGTGACGGTAGATCCCGCCGACGACCAGCCGGTCGGGCGCGGCGACCGGCACCGGCGTGCCGAAGCCCTCGACGACGAAGCGCACGAACGCCTGCATGATGACGACGAGCGCGGCTGCGATCATGGCCGCGCCGAGCAGACGCATGGGCGCCCACAGCGGCAGGTCGCGCATGTGCCAGCGGGTGAGCAGCCAGGGCACGAGGCCGGCGACAGTGCCGGGACCGACGAAGAAGAACAGGGTGCTGCCGAGGGCGGCGACGGATCGACGCATGATCAGGCCTCTCTTTCAGGGTTGGGGACGGCGACGGCGCGGAGGAAGTTGTCGGCGAAGAGCTCGCAGGCGGTGGCCACGTCGGGGAGCTGCCCGGCGAGGACGCTGCCCCACGCGGGACGAATGAGCAGGTGGATCGCCAGCGGGCCGATCAACTGCTGCAGGAGGATCGTCAGCGGCAGGGGACGGATCCTGCCTGCATGGACATGGCCGGAAAGCCAGGCTCCCACGCTGGCCAGCAGGCGCGGGAAGAAGCGCTGGAAGATCCGGCTGGCGGGGCCGTCGGGGCGGCTGAACACGTCGGCCAGCAGCGCAGGCGTCACGCGCGGCTCGCGGTCGAGGTTGGCGACCAGGGCGCGATAGATCGCGCGCACGGTGGCCCGCAGGTCGGTCGACGCGTCGGCGGTGAGCTCCTCGAAGGCGTGGAGCGGGCTGTAGCGCTCGAAGATCGCGGCGAGCAGACCATCCCGCCCGCCGAAGGTGACGTAGAGGCTGTGCACCGAGCAACCGGCGGCGTCGGCGACGGACTCGAGGGTGAGCGCGGCGATGCCGGCCTCGCTGATCTTCTGCGCCCCGGCGACGACGGCTCGCTCGCGCACGGGCTCACGACCCCCGAGGTCGAGCCCCGCGGCGCGCACGGCCTCGTCGAGCGCGCGCCGCGAGCCGCCGAGTCGCCGCAGCAAGGTGCTGCGCGAGATGCCGGCAGCGGCGGCGATCGCCGTCAGCGGGACGTCGGCGATGGCTTCACCGCGTTGCTCCGCGGCGTCGACGGCGGCACGCACGAGCGAGGGCGAAATCGAGCGCTCGGTGACATCTGACATCCATGGATAGGATACATGATGCCGCGTCTCATGCACGCGGATAGTGAAGGGTCTGGAAGCCTATTCGAGTCGATGGGCGAAAACGCGCGGCCGGTGACAGGTGTGGTCTCGCAACCCCAATCGACGCGGTCGGGGGTTCGAACCGGATGAAACAGGCTGTCCGTCGCGGGAGGAGGCGCGAGCTCGACGGGGAGACCGGAGCGTCGGCCGGCTCTCGGGAAATGTCTCGAAAGACATGTCGTGGCGAGCGCACGGGGCGAGGCGGTCGCTGGCCCGACCTCGACGAACCGACGGAACGCCGGATGGCTCGGAGGTCATGCCTCGAAAGACATGCTCCGAAGGACACACGCTTCGCGGCGCCGCGAGCCCAGGCGGAGGTGACGAGCAGGACGAACATCTGCTCGGTGACGCCGCCGTGGCCGTCGTCGACGCTGAGGACGACGGGTGCTCGCCGATGTCCTCGCTGGTGACCGACCACGACAGCAGGTCGCTGACGGGGTCGAGGAGCATGTCGGGCGGGCCGGACACGATCGCGTAGGTGAGGTCGTCGCCGTCGAGGTCGCTGGCGACGAGCGGGTAGAACCACGCGACGGGCGGGTCGCCGGCGAGGACGGTGCCGGAGATGGCGAGGCCGAACGGGCCGAACAGGCCGGGGTCGTTGGTTGAGGTGAGCGGCTGGCCGTCGGGCGCGAACTTGAAGATGTCGGCCGGATCGGTGCCCTGGCCGTTCTCGCAGTCGGCGGTGTAGATGTTGCCCTCGTTGTCGGGTCCGATGCGGACGCGACACGTGATTTACGCCGGACCGACGTTGGCCGGGCGAAACACGTCGCTCGCAGCTTTTGCGCGGGCGTCCCCGCCGGTTCGCGCCTCGGCCGAGTTCGCGTTCGCGGGCGATCACGTGCGCGCCGCCGTCGATCGGCGCCGCTCGTACGGCGCCGCAGCCATGGGTCGCGTCGAATCGGTCGCCAGGGGGCGCGCCCGCCTCGTGGGTTGCCAGGTACGACGCGCCGAGACGCTGAACCCGGGGCAGCGCTCTCCGTTTCGCACGCTGATCGGCGCGCAGGCGGCCGTCGACGCGGCGCAGCAGCGCCTCCTGCCGGAGGCGTCGTACAACGCGGCGGCGCGGGAGAGCGTCGCGGTCGTGGCTCATCACGGCGGCTTCGCGCCGGCGACGACCGGCGCCCTGGCGCTGTTCGATGCTGTCGGGTCGCCATGGATCGGCCGCGACGCGCAGGGAGCGGTCCCGGAGCTGGGCGTGTCGGCGCCCGGCTACGAGGATGTCGCGGGCCGCTCGACGAGTCTGTGACCGGGGATGTGAACCTCGCGCGCTCGCACGGGCCGCGAGCGGAGCCGAGGGCGGGGGTGCACGCGGCGGGCGAATGCGCGACACTGCGGGCGGAGGCCCGATGACGCTCATCACTCACGCCTATGTGCGCACGGCCGACGGCGAGCTGCGGACGCTGGCCGCGGAGCCGCCGCGCAACGACCTCGCGGGGCCCGAGCGCTGGCGCGTGAAGGTGTACGGCTCGGACACGGCGCGCGCGCTGGGGCTGACGCTGCTGCCGACGCTGGCGACGCACGACATCCACGCGGAAAAGGAGGACCTCGACGTGCTCGAGCGCGAGGTGCAGGTGCTGCTCGGTAACACCGTCCGCTGGCCCGAGATCGGGCTCGACGAGCTGCGCTTCCGCCTGCTCAACATCCTCGAGGCGATTCGCGTGGCGCGGGCGGTCGAGAACGGCGGAGTGTACCTCGGCTGAGGCGGTGGGCGCGGCGACGGCGCGTGGGCTGCGGGGCGCCTGCCGGACGAGCTGCGCGCGATCGCCGAAAGGCGCGATGATTCATCGTTCGAGACATGTCATGAAGGACATGTCTCGAAGGACGAACCAGCCGAGCACGCGGCGGGTGTGCTGCGACGGATCCGGCGGGGGCGACCGCGGTCGGGCGGCGACGCGCGCCCGCGGCGCGAGGGCGGCGGGGACGCTCTCGGACCATGTCCGGACGGATAGGCTCGTTCGGACATGTCCCATCATTGGGCCAGAAACCACGGGGTGGCGACGGCGGAGCGGCACTGCCAGTTGAAGCTGCGCATGTGCGGGACCTCGCCGAGGTCGCCGAAGCCGGCGGCGAGGTCCTCGGCGGTCTGGCGCAGCTCGGCGTCGGTGGAGCCGTCGTGGTAATAGGCCATGGCGACGACGTAGGCGCTCTCGCCCCAGTGCTCGTCGTAGTCGTCGACTGCGCCGTTGCCGTCGCCGACGCCCATCCAGTAGAAGGGCTTGCCGTCGGGGTCGAGGCCGTCGCGGGCGATGACGCGGCCGAGCTTGACGATCGAGGCGCGAGCGGCGTCGGCCTGGGCGCCGGGCGACTCGGTGGCGTACTGGTCGAGGCCGTCGGCCAGGATCGCGCTGAGCCACGGCGAACAGCCCCAGAAGCCGAAGTCCTCGTCGGCGGCGACGTCGGTGTGGGCGAAGCAGCGGGCGTCGGGATCGTCGTAGCCGGGCGGGTAGCTGTCCTGCACGTCGAGGTAGGCGGTGACGGCCTCGTCGGCGAGGTCGCGGAATTGCTGGGCCTGATCGTCGGAGACGTTCATCGCCCAGACGTAGGCCAAGAGGCCGAAGCCGGCGTGGCGCTCGGTCCAGAAGCCGTCGCCGCCGTCGTAGACGGGGTTCCACAGGTCGGCGTAGGCCTCGGCGACGTCCTCGGCGCTCTCGCGGAAGCGGTCGTCGCCGGTGAAGAGGTAATGCAGGGCCATGTTCTGCGTATAATAATACTTGGCGTCGCCGGTCTTGCCGGGCACGCCGATGCCGGTGTTCGGGCCCTGGCCGCCGAGGCCGTTGCGATAGATGGTGGTCTCGAGATAGGCGGAGCGCAGGGTGGAGAGGTCGCCGCGGCGGGCGTGGCCGCGGTAGTGGATCGTGCCGCGATCGTACAGCCAGACGTCGGCGGAGCCCATCGCGCCGAGGAAGGCCTCGACGTCCCATTCGTCGTAGTCGCAATTGTCCGACCAGGCCTGGCCGGGGGTGCCCTCGGCGGCGGCGGCGGTGCCGAGCGGGCCGGCGAATCGGCTGGCCGCCAGCCACTCGGGCGGCAGCAGTGCCCACACGCGCGGGCCGGCGTCGTCTCCCGCGAGGGTTTCGGCGACCGGGACGAGGTCGATCGAGCCGGCCGCCGGGGCGGCGTTCAGGGTGACGTCGAGGTCGGTCTCGCCGGCGATGGCGAGGTCGACCTGGATCTGCACGCTGCGCCAGCTGCCGTCGGGATGACGGGCCAGGCCGCGCAGGGCGGTCGCCAGCTCGGTGCCGGCGTGGTGGACCTGGATCCGGGTGTCGTCGGCGAGCACGCCGGGGGCCAGCGGAACGGCGAAGTTGACGCGCTGCTGGCCGTCGACGCCCGGCTGCGGGACCAGGTGGACGACGACGCTGGTGGCCTGCCCGCCGGTGGTGGTGTCGCCGGTCGAGGGCTCGTCGGTGGTGACGGTGGTCGTGGTGTCCGTGGTGGTGACGGGCCCGTCGGTGGGGTTCGAGGTCGGACCGTCGGTGGTGTCCGGCGGCTGGCTCGTGGTCGAGGAGGTCGGCGCGGGATCGTCGGTGGCGACGCCGGTGGTCGGGCCCGAATCGGTGGTGGTGTCGGTGCCCGCGGCCGAGTCGGTGGTGTCGCCGGAATCGCCGGGGCAGGCGGCGCACAGGCACACGGCGGCGGCGAGGAAACGCATTGATGGTAGTCGATACGCTGGCACGGTTCGTCTCCGCACGGCACCGTAGCCGATCATGCGGCGAGCCGCGCGGGGCCTCGGGCCCCCGGCGCGGACGTGCGCGGGGCGGGCGGACGATGCCGTGGATCGCAAGCGTGAGCGTGCGGGGATGGTGCATCGCGGCGAGCGCCGAGTTGCGCGTCGCCCGGGCGCAGCGGCTTGTCGCGTGCGGCCGAACGCGAGCGTGAGCGGTTCTTCCCCGCGAGAGCGTTCACAGCGGGATGATGGGAGTGACGGTGGAAAAGTGGACCACGAGGTCGAACGCCTGCGCGGGGCTGAGACGCGCCCAGGCGACGCTGGACAGCGGCCAGCGGGCGAACGCGGGCCGCCAGGCGACACCGAGCTGGCGCACGTGCTGCTCCCAGTCGAACCACCGCGCGACCGCGCCGCACCTCGTGGACGCCGTGGCTGCTCTCGCCGAGGCCGACGATCGCGCCTGCGGGCACGGCGTCGCACACGGGGGCCATGGGGAGGCGGCCGTCGTCGCCGCCCAGCGAGACGGCGTGGTCGGCGATCCATCCCGCGATCTCGCCGCGCACGGGCTGCCACGGCCGCTCGGCGCCGGCCCACGGCGAACACGCGAAGGACAGCGATGCGCAGCAGGCGAGGGCGCGACGTACAGGCATCGCGCGGAGGACCGCGGGCGTGAGGATTGATTCCCGCGAGGGCGCGGACGCGAGGCAGGGGGACGGCGAGGAGATGGCCGCGAGCGAGAGAGCGGGCGCCAGGCAGGTGACGGGCCGTGCTGGTTTCCGGGAGCGATGCAGCGGCGCGAGGCAATTGACCGGGATCGCGAAGTGGCGCGAGCGAGGGGGCGGCGCGGTGTTGATCCCCGCGAGCGAGGGCGCGGGCGCACGGCCGGACGACTGGTGGCGGGCGCGGCCCGGGTCTATCGTGCGGCACATGAAGCTCCACGGATTTTGGCGCAGTACGGCGACCTGGCGCGTGCGGATCGCCCTGGCGTACAAGGGCCTGGCCTACGAATACGTCGCGGTCGATCTGCTGACGGGGGAGGGCGCGCAGCACTCGCCCGAGCACCGCCGCCGCAACCCGATGGCGCAGGTGCCGGTGCTCGAGATCGAGGAGGGGCTGTACCTGACGCAGTCGATCGCAATTTTGGAATTCCTCGAGGAGCGCTGGCCGACGCCGCCGCTGCTGCCGCGCGATCCGCTGGCGCGCGCGCGGGTGCGGCAATTGACGGAGGTGATCAACGCGGGGATCCAGCCGCTGCAGAACACCGGGGTGCAGCGCCACCTGCAGTCGCTCGGGGTCGACGCGACGGCGTGGATCCACCGTTTCGTCGGCAAGGGGCTGGCGGCCCTCGAGGCGATGACGCTGCCCGTGGCCGGGCGGTTCAGCGTCGGCGACGCGCTGTCGTTCGCCGATCTGGCGCTGGTGCCCCAGCTTTCGTTCGCCCGCCGGTTCGGCGTCGACCTTACGGGATTGCCGACGCTGCTGCGGGTGGAAACCAACTGCGCCGAGCTCGATTGTTTTAAAAGGGCTCACGCGGAGGCGCAACCGGACGCGCCGCGGTAGATGGCGCTTCGGGCATGTCGGGAGGGGCATGTCCTAGCCGGCATGACCGATCGGGCATGTACGAAACTCAGCGCTGGGCGCGGGTGCCTCGGGCGACGAGGGCGGCGATGCCGTCGAGGACGACGCCGAGGCCGAACTCGAGGCCGTCGCCGCTGCCCGTGCCGGTTCCGCCGGCGGCCAGGACGGCGTGCAGGGCGGGGAAGCGGGCCGGGTCGCGTTCGACGAGGGCGGCGGTGGCGGCGGCCCACTGGGGGCCGGACAGGCCGCGGGCGCGGCTGCTGCCGACGCTGAACTGGGCGGCGCTGCGGACGTGGCCGAGGACGACGAGGAAGGCCCGGTGGCGTTCGTGGGCGGGCAGGCCGGTGTCGGCGAGGGCGGCGAGGGCGGCGTCGGCCCAGGCGAGCTCGAGCGGGCCCATGACGCGCAGGCGGCCCGTGGCGGCGAGCGACCAGGGGTGGCGGTGAAACACGGCCCACAAGGCGCGGGCCCAGGCGGTCAGGCGGTCGCGCCAGCCCTGCACGGCCGCGAGGGCCGGCGGCGGGCCGAGGCAGGTGTCGACCATGAGGTCGACGAGCTCGTCCTTGCCCGGGACGTGACGGTACAGCGCCATGGTCGTGAAGCCGAGCTCGGCGGCGACCCGCTGCATCGACGCGGCGTCGAGACCCTCGGCGTCGGCGACGGCGATCGCGGCGCGGGCGATGCTCTCGGCGCTGAGGCCCGGCCGCGGACCCCGGGTCGGGCGCGCTCGCTCGCCCCACAGGAGGTCGACGCTGCGCGCCTGTCCGCCGAACGGGTCGGGCGGGCGGCGCGGACGGGAGGAGGCCTTGCGAGCGGGCTTGTTGACGGACACGGGCGAACTGTGTATAGCATACACAAAATTGTGTACGAGATACACAGTGATGCGGAGGCGACATGATCGGGAGCATCTTGGCCGCAGCGGCCGGCGTGACGGCGGCGTCGCTGGCGGCCGGGCTGGGCTGGCGGCGGCAGGCGCAGCGGCGGGTGGCGAGGGGGCTCGAGACGGCGCGGTCGGACGCGATCGTCGAGGCGGGGTTCGTGCGGATCGGGGCGATCGATCAGTGGATCGGGATCCGCGGGGAGGACCGCTCGAACCCGGCGCTGCTGGTGCTGCACGGCGGGCCCGGGGCGCCGTTCTCGATGTTCACGCCGGTGATGCGGGCGTGGGAGCGCGAGTTCACGATCGTGCAGTGGGACCAGCCGGGGGCCGGCAAGACGTTCGGACGCAACGGCGCGGCGGGCTGCGCTCCGCTGAGCTTCGAGCGGCTGATCGCCGACGCGACCCGGGTGGCCGAGCACGTGCGCGCGCGCCTGCGGCCGGCCCCGCTGGTGCTGCTGGCGGGCTCGATGGGCAACATGATCGGGGCGCCGCTGGCCCGGCGCCGGCCCGACCTGTTCGCGGCCTATGTGGCGACCGACTTCGGGGTCGGCGCGGAGAACGAGACGCGGTCGTACGCGCAGACGCTGGCGCGCCTGCGCGAGGCCGGCGACCGGCGCGGGCTGGCGGAGCTGGCGGCGATCGGGGCCGATCCGGCGCGCTGGGACCTGCGGGCGTGGCAGCGCAAGCAGCGGTGGATCATGCAGACGGACCGGCGCATGCGCGAGGTCGGACGGACGCTGCTGATGCCGTCGATCCTGACTTCGCCGGGCTTCTCGCTGCGCGACGTGTACCACCTGCAGCGCGGGATGGAATTCTCGGCGGCGCAGCTGTTCGCCGAGTTCATGCGCTACGACGCGCGGCGCGAGGGGACGCGCTTCGAGCTGCCGTTCTTCCTGTTCCAGGGCGAGGACGACATCTTCACGCAGTCAGGGCCGGCGCAGGCGTTCTTCGCCGAGGTGGAGGCGCCGCACAAGGAGTTCGCGAGCATCGGTGAGGCGGGGCACTTCGCGGCGTTCACCCGGCCGCAGGAGTTCCTCGCGGAGCTGCGCGCGCGGGTGCTGCCGCAGGTGCTGCCGGCCTCGACGCGTCGGCGCGACGAAAGGCTTCAGCGGGCCGGGCCGCGCACGAGGACGCGGCCGCGCGGGGGCTCGGCGGCCGCGCCGACCTGCTGGCAGCGCGGGCAGTAATAGGTGGTGCGGCCGAGGGCGCCCTGGCGGCGCATGGCGAGCGGGGTGTTGCAGCGCGGGCACGGCTCGCCCGAGCGGTTGTAGACCCAGTTGTTGGCGCGGCCGACGTCCCACCGGGTCTTGCGCGGACCGTCGCCGAGGTTGCGGCGCAGCCACTTGCGGCCGGCCTCCAGGAGGCGGAGGAGGGTCGAATCGTCGTACTCGCCGACCGGCTCGAACGGGTCGAGCCGCTCCATGAACAGCAGCTCGCTCTTGTAGACGTTGCCGAGGCCGGCGACGAGGCGCTGATCGAGGATGGCCTCGCCGATCGGCCGCCGCGGGTCGGCGCGCAGGCGCTGCAGGGCGAGCGCGAGCGGCTGGTCGGAGGTGTCGGGGCCGAGCAGGTCGGGGCCGAGCGCGGCGAGCACCGGGTGGTGCTCGACCTCCCAGGCCGACAGCCACTCCACGACGGGGGCGTAGAAGCAGACGGCGAGCCACGATTCGGTGGCGATCACGGCGCGGGCGGCGGTGGCGGGTTTGCGCCACGGGCCGTTCGGTCGATAGAGGTGCCAGCTGCCTTCCATGCGCAAATGGGTGTAGAGCGCGTGGGTGCCGTCGAACCAGATCAGGAGATTCTTGCCGCGGGCCTCGACGGCGGTGATCGTGCGGCCGACGAGCGCGAGCCCGGGGATCACCGACTCGAAGCGGGTGACCGGCTGGCCGACCATCCCCTGCAGGCGCGCGGCGACCTTGTGGAGGGTGTCGCCCTCGGGCATGAATCAGCGCCTCCTCGCGCCGAGGCGCGGCTCGTCGCGGCGCAGGATCAGGCCGTCGTGCGTGGGGCGGAAGCCGGCGGCGGTGAATGTGGCCACCTGCGGCCAGTCGGGGGCCGGGTGGTTGTCGATCTGCTCGAGCAGGACGTAGCGCTGACCGGTGACCTCGGGCAACAACGAGAGGGCTTCGGCCAGCGCCGCGGTCGCGCGCCCGCGCTCGGGCTCGGCGTCGGGGAGGTGGGTGACGAGGGTGCGGGCGCCGCGGCCGAGGAAGCCGATCAGTCGACCGTCGCGCAGGACCACGCGGGCCCCGGCGGCCCGCTCGAACCTGGCCTCGGGGACATCCGGCCACGGCAGCGCGGCGCCGTACGGGTTGGCGGGATCGGTGGCGGCGAGCAGGACGGTGAAGGGGGCGTCCTCGTCGATGTCCCGGACGTCGCGCAGGCGATCCTCGGCGCCGGGCAGGGCGAACTGGGTCGCGCCGAGGCCGGCGACGAAGTAGCCGCGGCGCACGCGGCCGGCCTCCTCCATGGCCTTGAGGACAGGATAGACGGCCGCGAAGCCGCCCTCGTGATCCTCGGCGGCGACGGCCTCGCGGGTGAGCACGCCGTGACGCGCGAGCAGCTGGCGGGCGCGGGCGGCCCGGCGCTCGGTCTCGTCGAGGGCGGGGCGCTGGACGAGCGACCAGCGACCCTCGCTGCCCGGCGGGCCGCTGCGCCGGCCGCGGCCGTCGACGCCGAAGCGCAGCAGCGGCCGCGGGCCCCGGTCGCCGCCGGCGAGGCGGCTGCGCAGACAGGTGAGGGTGTCGTTGGTGACCTCGCCGGCCCACACGAGGTCCCACAGCGCCTCGAGCAATTCGTCGGCGGGGGCGCGCACCACGGCGACGAGCTCGGCGAAGAACGAGGCGCCGCGGGCCTGCAGGGCCTCGCGGACGCGCCCGGCCAGCTCGCCCTCGGCGGGCGCGGGGTCGGGGGCGAGCAAGGGGGCGTCGTCGGCGAGGTAGAGCGCGACGTAGCCGTCGGCCTGGCCGAGCGGGCGGACGCCGCGCCAGACGACGTCGCCGGCGCCGCACAATACGTCGAGATCGGTCGAACGATAATTGGCGACCCGCGCCGGCAACACCTCGCTCTCGAGCACCGAGGCGGGGATCGCGACTCCTTGCAATTGCTCGATCGCCTGCAGCACCGCCTCGGGGCCCTCGCGCTCGCCGCCGATGCCCTGCCACGCGAGCGAGAAGCGGCCCAGCACCGCCTGCTCGACCGGCTCGACCTCCTCGCGCAGGCGCGCCAGCGACATGCGCTTGAGCCGGCGCAGGACCTCGTCGTCGCACCACTCGAGGCCCGTGCCGCGGGGGATGAACTCGCCCTCGACGACCTTGCCGCGGGCGGCGAGGCGCCGCAACGCGCCGACGACGAGGGCGGTGCCGACGGCGAAGCGCTGGGCCAGCCATTCGGCGCGGAACGGGCCGTGGGTGCGTGCGTGGCGGGCGACGAGGTCGGCCAGCGGATCTTCGACCGACTCGAGGAACACGGCCGGGAGGCCCGGCGGCGAGACGACGCCGAGCGCGTCGCGGTAGCGGCCGGCGTCCTCGGCGGCGATGTAGCGCCAGCGGCCGCCGAGCTTGACCTTGACGATCCGGCGGGTGTGCGTGAGCTCGGCCAGCCAGCGGTCGACGTCGTCCTCGGGGACGCCGGCGCGGGCGACGATGTCGTCGCGGTCCTGATCGCCGAGCGCGAGCAGGAGGTCGTGGACCTCGTCGGAATGGCCGAGCTTGCGGGCGCGTCGCTGCAGGGTCGCCTCGAGCTCGGCGATCGCGTCGGCGTCGAGCAGGTCGCGCAGGGCGGCCTCGCCGAGCAGGGCCTTGAGGCGCGCGTGGTCGATCGTCAGCGCCTGGGCGCGCCGCTCGGCCAGCGGGGCGTCGCCCTCGTACATGAAGTTGCCGACGTACGAGAACAGCAGGGCCGCGGCGAACGGGCTCGGGGTGCGGGTCTCGACGTCGACGACCTTGATCGCGCGCTGCTCGACGCGCCGCAGCAGGTCGACGCAGCCCGGCAGGTCGAACACGTCCTGCAGACATTCGCGGTAGGTCTCGAGCACGACCGGGAAGTCGCGGAAGCGCGAGGCGGCGGCCAGCAGGTCGGCCGACTTGCGCCGCATCGCCCACAGCGGGCTGCGCTGGCCCGGCCGACGCTTGACCAGCAGCAGCGCGCGGCCGGCGTTCTCGCGGAAGCGGGTGGCGAACAGCGAGGTCTCGGCCAATCGCGCGACCACGCGGTCCTCGAGCTCGTCGGCGCGGGGGAAGAACTGCGTCGGGTCGGGCGCGCGCTCGGCCTCGGGCAGGCGGAAGACGATGCCGTCGTCGGACCAGACGACGTCGAGCTCGGCGGCGTAGCGCTCGAGCAGGGCGCTGCGCACCGCCATGGCCCACGGGGCGTGCACGGCGGCGCCGAACGGCGAGAGGATGCAGACCCGCCAGTCGCCGATCTCGTCGCGGAAGCGCTCGACGACGATCGTGCGATCGGTGGGCAGGGCCTTCGCGGCCTCCTGCTCCTCGCGCACGTATTGCAGGAGGCTGCGGGCGGCGGCCGGATCGAGGCGGTGCTGGTCGACGAGCCGGGCCTCGGCGTCGGCGTCGGACAACGCGCCGAGCTCGCGGACGAGCGCGCCGATCGCCTGGCCGAACTCGAGCGGGCGCCCAGGGCCGTCGCCGCGCCAGAACGGCAGCTTGCCGGGCTCGCCCGGGGCCGGCGAGACGAGCACGCGATCGTGGGTGATCTCTTCGATCCGCCACGACGAGGCGCCGAGCACGAACACGTCGCCGATCCGCGACTCGAACACCATCTCCTCGTCGAGCTCGCCGACGCGGCGGCCGCCCTCGCCGCTGCCGGCGAGGAAGACGCCGAACAGGCCGCGGTCGGGGATGCTGCCGGCGTTGCCGATCGCGACCCGCCGGGCGCCGTGACGCGCCGACAGCTGGCCGGTGACGCGGTCGTAGTTGACGCGCGGGCGCAGGTCGGCGAAGTCCTCGCTCGGGTAACGGCCGCTGAGCATGTCGAGCACGCCCTCGAAGGCGTCGCGCGGCAACTCGGCGTAGGGGGCGGCGGCGCGGATCTTGTCGTACAGCGCCTCGGCGGCCCAGTCGTCCATCGCCACCGCGGCGACGACCTGCTGGGCGAGGATGTCGAGCGGGTTGCGCGGGTATCGCGACGACTCGACCTCGCCGGCGAGCATGGCCCGCGCCGCGGCGGCGCACGGCAAGAGGTCGCCGCGGAACTTGGGGATGATGACGCCGCGCGAGCGCCCGCCGACGTGGTGGTTGGCCCGGCCGACGCGTTGCATGCCGGCGGCGATCGACGGCGGCGAGGCCAGCTGGATCACGAGGTCGACCGCGCCCATGTCGATGCCGAGCTCGAGCGAAGATGTGGCGACGATCGCCGGCAAGGTGCCGCGCTTGAGCTGCTCCTCGACGCCGGCGCGCACGTCCTTGGCCATCGAGCCGTGGTGCGCGAGCGCCAGCGGCTCGCCGGCGACCTCGTTGAGCGCGGCGGCCAGGCGCTCGGCGAGGCGGCGGCTGTTGACGAACAGCATGGTCGAGCGGTGGGCGCGGATCAGCTCGACGAGGCGCGGATGCAGGGCGGTGAGGTTGGAGCGCGGGAGGCCCGAGATCGCGGTCGGGCCCTCGTTCGCGGCCGGCGGGACGTCCTCGATGCTCGCGCCGGGCTCCTCGACGGGCAGCTCGATCCGCAGGTCGAGCTGCTTGACCTGCCCGGCGTCGACGATCGTGACCGGCCGCGGCGTGACCGCGTCGCCGTCGACGACCGAGCCGCCGAGGAAGCGCGCGACCTCGGTCAGCGGGCGCTGGGTCGCGGACAGGCCGATCCGCTGCAGCGGCCGCGCGCCGGCGCGGAGCCACTCGAGCCGCTCGAGCGAGAGCGCGAGGTGGGTGCCGCGCTTGCTGCCGACGAGGCTGTGGATCTCGTCGACGATGACGGTGTCGACCGATCGCAGCATGGCCCGCGATTCGCTGGTCAGCAGCATGTACAGCGATTCGGGGGTGGTGATGAGGATGTCGGGCGGGTGGCGCTGCATGTGCGCGCGCGCCTTTTGCGGGGTGTCGCCGCTGCGAATCGCCACCGTCGGGGTGTGGACCGACATCCCGAGCCGATCGGCGGTCGCGGCGATGCCGGCCAGCGGCGAGCGCAGGTTCTGCTCGATGTCGACGCCGAGCGCCTTGATCGGCGAGACGTAGACGACGCGGCAGCGCTCGGCCGGCGGCGGCACCGGCGCGAACATGACGCGGTTGATGGCGCCGAGGAACGCCGCCAGCGTCTTGCCCGAGCCGGTGGGCGCCAGCAGCAGCGTCGATTCGCCCGCCTCGATCGCCGGCCAGCCCGCGACCTGCGCGGACGTCGGCGCGTCGAAGCAGGCCTCGAACCACGCGCGGGCGGCCGGGTGGAGGAACGCGAGCGGATCGCCGGTCACGCCTGAAGATGGCCGAGGTTGCTGTACATGCAAGCAGCGTCGCCAGCGAGCCCAGCGGCGAGAAATGGGGTGAGCGGCTCGAGGTCGCGTCGCGCGGGCTCGGAACCGTCGATTTCCTCACTCGCGCGATCCGGCGCTGCAGCTCACGCGGGCGACACGGTGGGGTGAGCGATCACGGCCCGCAGCGGCCGCCGTGAAGTCGCGCGACGCGACTGGACGCCGGGGCGGCGCCGAAGACGCCGCCGAGGTCGGCCGCGGGCGGTTCAGCGGCGGATCTTCGCCAGGAAGAAGTCGCCGTCGCCGCGACCGACGAGAGGACCGCCGCCGAAGTCGATCATCACGTCCTTGCCCGGCCAGGCGCCGACGAGCACGGCGTCCACCCCGGCGAGGGCGCCGCGGCCGAGCGCGAGCTGGTCGGTCTTCCATTCCCAGGTCTGCTCCCCGCCGGCGTACAGCCTCACGGAGAGGGCGTCGTCGAGGTACACGGTCACGAACAGCGCGTCGGCCGGATCGAAGTGCAGCTCGGTGAGGTGGGCGTCGGTGGACGCGGACCCGTTCTGCTTCGACCCCAGGTTCTCGCCCGCGGCGTCGAAGCCGGCGAGGACGGCATCGAAGGAGCAGGACTCGGGGTTGGGATTGACGAAGTGGTCGTCACCGACGTCGACCTCCTCGCCGAACAGGCCGCCGAAGGCGATCCGGCCGCCGGTGTCGACCGCGACCGACAGGCCGTAATGCGAGCCGGGGCCGCCGGCGACGCGGTGCATCGGGCTTTCGCGCGCTCAGTCGCGGCGGGTCGGCGGCGCCGACCGCATCGCGTAAGCGATGCCCTGGTCGAGGCTCGGCAAGATGCGCGCGCCGCCGAGCTCGGCCCCGAGATCGACGAGCGTGCGCGCAACATCGGGGCCGATGCCCGTGAGCACCAGCTCCGCGCCGAGCAGCTTGACCGCGCGGGCGACGTCGGCGAGCGCCCGCGCCGCAACGGTGTCGACCTGCGGCACGCCGGTGACGTCGAGCAGCACGAACGCGGCCCGCCGAGCCTGGACGCCGGCCAGGATGGCCTCGAGCAAGCGGCCGGCGCGGTCGGCGTCCACGTCGCCGATCAGCGGGACGGCGACGACGTGGCGAGCGATCGGCACCAGCGGGGTCGACAGCGCCTGCAGCGTCGCGCGCTGGGCCTCGATGACTTGCTGCTGCAGCGCGGCGCTCTCGGCCGCGGCGACCTCGAGCGCGACGGTCCGCTCCTGCACCCGTGCCTCGAGCTCGCGGTTGAGCCGCAGCACCGTCTCGCGGTCGCGGCGCTGCTCGCTGATGTTGCGGACGACGATGACCATCTCGTCGGCGCTGATCCGGATCAGCCGCGCCTCGTACCATTCGACCGAGCTGCCGATGTCGAGCGAGTATTCGATCCGGGCTCTGCCGGCCGGGCCCATCGCCTCCGCGAGCGCCTCTACGGTGAGTGCGCCGACGTCGGGCGGCACCACGTCCTGCATGCGCTTGCCGAGGAACGCATCGGGCGGGACGTAGAGCGGGCTGGTCGGACTGGCGAGGTAGTTCGTGACCGTGCCGTCGACGCGGATCTGGAAGAATAGGTCCGGCACAGCGCGGTAGATGTTTTCGAGCGCCGTCGCTAGCTTGAGCCGGTCCTCGACCGCTCGCTCCGCCTCGGCGGCGTCGCGCTCGAGGCGGACGATCGCCTCGCGGAGTCGCTGGTTTTCGGCGCGCAGGTCGGCGAGCATCGGGTCTTCCATGGTGGGAGGGCGACGATACTCGAGCGCTGTCGTCGCGAGTAGATCGACGAGTGCGGGCGGGCGCCATGGGATCATTCCGAGGTGACGAAGTCGACGTCGTGCGGTGATGACGTCCACGATCTGGCTCTTCGAGCAGGTGAGGCTCGTCCGCGCTCGGGCGCTGCTTTCGGCGCAGGATCCGCCGCCTCGGACCGGAGGCGTCATCTCCGCATGGCCGCGCGTGCGACGCGGCGACGCGTCCGCCGACGCCCTCGTCGTCGAAGTCACCGGGCGTCGGGACAGGCGGTGCCATGATTTTCGCGCCATCATGACGAGCATTCACCGTACGGCCGGACGACCGTCGCTCCGCGGCCTCGTCCTCCTCATGACCGGGCTCGCGCTCGCGGCCTGCGAGCCGCGGCCCGAGTCCGCCGCGGCGCGGTCCGTCTCCCTGTGCGATGTGGTCCGCGCCGGCTGCGAGCGCCAGGTGGCCTGCCGGGTCTTCGTCTACAACGCCGCCACCGAGATCGACGCTTGCGTCGCCGCTTCCGGCTGCGCGGCGCAGGAGGCGACGTACCTCCAGCACGGGGTGACGCTACTCGCCGACGCCGCGAAGCGCTGCATCGACGGCCTGTCCGCGAGCCGCTGCGACGAGTTGTTCGTGACCGACGACTCCTCGGGTAGCATCTCGGCGCTGGAGATCATCCCGGGCTGCCGTGACCTGTTCGCGGGTACCCGGCCAGAGGGCGCCAGCTGCGTCGAAAACGTCGAGTGCAGCCCCGGTCTGAAATGCGACGTCTCCGGATTCACCTGCCCCGGCGCATGCGCCGAGCTCGAATGCACGGTCGGCGGCTGCGGCGAGGGTCGCTTCTGCTCCGTGCGCAACGACGTGTGCCTGACGCGAAGCGGCGCCGGCGAGCCCTGCGAGGCGAGCGAGTTCGAGAACAGCTGCGTCGACGGGTACCGGTGCGGCTGGGACAGCGAGGCGAGACAGGAGCGATGCGAGCCCCAGATCCCATTCGGCCAGCCGTGCCATCAGCTCGACCTCTTCGTCTGCGAGGGTGACGCGACGTGCGACACGGACTTGAACGTCTGCGGCTCGCCCCACCCGCTCGGCAGCGCGTGTTCCACCGCCTCGGAGTGTGTGTACGGCGCCTACTGCGACTTCTCCGACCGGACCTGTCGCCCCTGGGGCGCGGAAGACGACAGCTGCAGCGCCGCCTGGCTCGCCTGCGGCCCCGGCCTGTACTGCCTGCGTTACCTCGGCGATGTCGCGTGCGTGGACGACGGAGGCTGCGGGCCCGGCCAATCGTGTTGCGGCGGCGCCTGCGTCCCGGCCACCGACGAGGACTGCGACCCCTATCCGCTCGGAACCTGTCGCCCCGAGCCGGACTATTACACCCCCTTGCAGCCGGCAGGCGTTCAGGAGGTGTTCCCGCGCCCGGTGGCTTCAGCGGGTCAATCGTGCAACGACGCGGTCTGCGGCCTCGGCCTGGCCTGCCGGCCCGTCGACGACTCATTCGCCGAGTGGCGCTGCGAAGCGGGCCCGCAGCTCGGCGAATCGTGCAAGCCGGACGACCCCTACGAATTCTCCGCGGCCATCAACGAGCGCGTCCACGATGCGCTGGCCGGCTGCGGCGAGGGCGTCTGCGACATCCTCGCCAGCTGGACCTGCGTCGAGCCAAAACCCGCCGGCAGCGCCTGCAGTTACGAAGGGGTCACCCGCGAATGCCAGTCGCAGCACTGCGAGGACGGCCGTTGCCTCGAGTTCCTGAGCTCGTGCGCCCGTCCTCCGTCCGAATGATCGCACGCGGCGCAGGAGCCCCGCCACGCCCTCGGCGACGAGTTCGAAGCGACTGGCCCCGCGACGCCGCTGCGGACGCCATTATCGTGCGGCCACACGACGAGCAGCGTCTCGCCGCGAGCCTGACGCCGCCACTCCGGGCGCGCCGAGCAACTTCGGGCTCCCCGGCCGTCGAGGAGCGCGCACGACGTCATGCTCTTGCAGCGCGCGAGCTCCTCGGTGAGCTCGAGCGCGGGCAGGCGCTCGTCGACGAGCGCGACAGTGCTGTCATCACACTCGCGGATCGCTCCCCGGGGAGCGCGAGGCTCGTCTCCGTCGCTCGGCCTCGGCGGGACCTTCTGCGAGAAGGGCGAGCCCTACTTCGACACCTGCGCCATGTACCACCTGCGCGTCGGCGACTGAACGCCGCGGACGCGCGGCCTCGTCGCAGCGACGGCGAACGCGAGACCCACCCAGCAGCGGCTGGAATCGCCCGGGGGGGCCGAAGCGATCGACAGCATGGATCGCCGCTCATGGTCTTGCCGAGCAGGGTCATCTCGAGAGTTCGATTCAGCTTCACGATGAAGCCGGTGCAGCCGCTTCAAGGTCGAGGCCGGTGGCCCGGCTATGCCCAGACGATGACATCGGTGCGCCAAACGTCGAAGCGCAAACCGGGCAGAACCGGGCGGCGAGAACTACCTTCTCGACGCGTCGATCGTCGTCGAGGTAGAGCCTCACGTCAGCCCGGGACGATGAAGCACTGGATGCTGGTGTCGATGCGGAAGTTCGACTGGGTGGTGTGGCGCTCGGCGGCGCGCGGGCTTGCAGGTGGTCGCGCTGGGTCGCTGCGTTGGGCGCGGTGAGGTGGAGCACGAGCCGTCTTCTCCGGCCCACTCATCGCTTTGGATTTTCATTCGTGCGCCGCACCACTGGCGCGCGTGCGAGGGTGTTCCACGCTCGACACGGACGTCGGCCGCGCCGGAGGACGAGAGCGTTCGCCGGATGGGCGGAAGACAAAGCACAGGAGAAACTTCGATGAAGGCATTATTGGCGCGCGCATCTGTCCAGGCCATGGCAGCCATCCTCATGGTGGGCGCCGTCGGGATCACGGCGGAACTCGGCACCCCGATCGCAAGTGCAGCCCCCGCCAAGGGCGCGCAGAAGGTGCGGCTGACCCCGCAGAATCGCGACTGCAACGGCGATCCTGTGGCACCGATACTACCGAACCCGAGCGATCACGGCTTCGCGAACATTCACCCCACCGGCTCGGGGACGCTGATCGCGAACGTGGTGCTCAAGGGCGGGACGCCCAACACGACATACAACATCAGGCTGATTCAGACCTTCAACGGAACCGCAATTCCGGGCGAGTGCGTCTTTCTCGACTCCGACGGTACGCTGGTCACCGACGAATTCGGGGACGGGAGCGCGAACATCCAGGAGAGCCTGCTGCCGTCCGCCAATGACGCCTTCGTGGTGCTCAACAACCTGGCCGCCCCCACCACCGATTTCTTCACCACGGAGGAAGTAGAGTTCTAGTGCTCCGACCGTAGCGTAGCGATCAAAAACCATGCGCGAATTTGCGCTCTGTCCGAGATTCTGATCTACGGGTGCCATGAGGCGGAAGAAGCCACGACCCCGGTTCCCCGGACTCAAGCTCAAGGACGAGGATCGAGAGCTCCTGCGGCGAAAGGCTCGGGAGCGGCAAACGGAGCGGACCTGGAAGCGAATACGCATGCTGCAGATGTTGGACGAGGGGAAGTCGCTGGCGGCGACGGCGGCAGCGGTTGGATCGGCGGTCCCATCCGTTCGGCGGGTTGGAGAGCGGTATCTCGCCGCGGGCGTCGAAGTCGCGCTCAAGGACGCGAAGCGGCCGATCCCGCCGCGGAAGCTCGACGCTCGGCAAGAAGCGGCGATCGTCGCCATGGTCTGCGGGCCACCTCCCGAAGGACGCGCTCGGTGGACAATCATGCTCATCGTCGAGGAGTGCATGAAACGCAAGCTCGTCGAGCAAGTCGGCCGGGAGACGATCCGGGTGTTGTTGAAGAACCACGCGCTCAAGCCGTGGCGGGAAAAAAATGTGGTGCGTTCCCCAGATCGACGAGGAGTACGTCGCACGGATGGACGACGTCCTCGACACCCTGGCGCAACCAGCCGACGCGTCGGAGCCGGTCGTCGCCCTGGATGAACGACCGGTCGTACTTCGAGACCCCGCTCGACCTGGCCGGCCAGCCTCACCTGGCCGCATGGCTCGCCAGGACTATGAATACGTGCGGCGCGGAACCGCAAATGTCTTCTGCATCGTCGAGCCCAAGGCAGGACGCCACCTGACCTACGCGACGCCCAACCGCACGGCGAAGCAGTTCGCTCGGGCTCTCCGCAAGATAGCCCAACGATATCGTTCGGCGCGGACGATTCACCTCGTCATGGACAACCTCAATACCCACCGCCAGAACTCGTTGTGCATGGCCTTCGGCGATGATGCGGGGCGCGAGCTATGGAGCCGCTTTACCGTGCACTATACTCCCAAGCACGGGAGTTGGCTCAACCCTGCTGAGAACGAGGCGAGCTTGTGGTCACGTGAATGCCTTGGACGTCTCCGGATCGGCTCTCTCTCCGAACTGCGCCGTCGCACGTCCTTGTGGAACAAGGACGCCCACCGGCGACGGCGGAAGATCACTTGGCGGTTCACCAAGGAGCAAGCCCGAGCGGTGTTCAAACTCGACCAGATCTCTACGTCGCGGTCGGAGCACTAGTCGGGCCGAGGCGAGCTCAGCTACGGCAGCTCCTCCGCCTCGCCACGTCGTGGCCGCGGACCAGGCCGCGGGACATGGCCTTTCGAGCATGAGTGCCGCATGGTCTCGCGCGCCCTGTCCGGGAACAGCGACGGGGACAGCGTGTGCGTCATGCTCGCCACGCTGCGCTCTACGGAGCAGGAGGAGCGCTCAAGCCGCCGAACCGTTCGGCCGTCAGGCCGCAAGTCGGCCTCGTGAGCGGCTGAGGACGCCGACCGACTCGGCGGCGACGCGGAGGCCGCTGACGATCACCTCGGGCCGCAGACCGCAGTGGCCATACGGGAAGCGGGGTTGCCGCTCTGACGGAACACAACTGCGGTTGGCAATCCCGGTTGGGCTTGCCGCGCTGTCAGCCCGGCCTCGGATCGCACAGGCCGCCGTTCTCGACCTGGGAATTGGTGCGGAAGGTGTTGAGGAACTGCCAGTTCTCTTCATCTCCTGGAGCACGGTGCCGCCCTCGCGCACGTTGGTGCCGGGATGGGCACCGCGGCGAACAGGGCATGACGGCGGGTTTATCGGGTTGCGCTGGGCGGAGCGATCAATGCAGGGCACCCTATTGCCGCCGTGGGGCCCCTATCAGCCCGGGACGATGAAGCACTGGATGCTGGTGTCGATGCGGAAGTTCGACTGGGTGGTGTGGCGCTCGGCGTGGAAGATGTCCATCGGGTAGGTGCCGCCCAGCTGGATGCCGAAGTAGCCGGCGTTGGCGTCGAGGTCGATCGAGTCGCTGAGGGCGCCGTGGACGCCGCCGAGGTCGATGGCGAGCTTGCCGTTGATGAACAGCCACAGATCGTCGTCGCCGGTGAATGTGAACACCTCACCGCCCGAATAGGTGAACTCGGTGTGGATCTCGGTGGTGAAGTGGAAATTGTGGTCGTTGCCCTGGTTGCCCCAGCCCTGGTCGTCGATCGGGAAGAAGCTGTTGTTCTGGTAGGTGTATTGACCAGGCATCGTCTCGGTCAACAGGATCTCGATCTCGAACGATTGATTGACGTCGGCGACGTCGTTGTACCACTGGGCGAACTCCGCCGGGCCGGTGGTGACCGAGGTGCCGCCGGCGTGGGCGTAGACCGGCTTCTTGTCGGGCCCGAGGTCGACCTGGACGAGGCCGTCGACGGTGCCGCCGTAGCTCTCGAAGTCGGGGTGGCTCTCCTTGAAGTCGCGCACGGTGGCCTTGAGCACGGAGACACACTCCGGCGGCGGCTCCCCGGTGGTGGTCGTGGTGCCGGTGGTGGTGGTCTCGGTGGTGGTGGTCGTGGTGCCGGGGTCGGTCGTGGTGGTGGTCGTGGTCGAGGGATCGACGGGACCGGTGGTGGGCCCGGCAGTGGTGGGCTCGACGGTGGTGGCGGCAGTGCCCGGGTCGGTGGTGCCGGGTTCGGTGGTGCCGGTCTCGGAGGTGCCGGTCTCGGAGGTGCCGGTGGTCAGGCCGGTGATGCTGGTCGGGTTGGTGGCGGTGCTGCCCTGGACGTATCCGGAGTCGCCGCAGGCGGAGGAGGCGAGGACGAGGGCGGAGAAGGTGAAGCTGTACTTGAAGACATGTCGCATGGGACTCCCGCGGGCCGGGCCGGCCGACGATCTCTTACCACGCCACGCCCCGCGCGGCGCCCGGGGAACACCGGGCCGGGCGCGCCCCGGTCGGTGTGAGCGGCGACGCGAGGGCGCGGCCGCACGGGGCAGACCCGCGAGCCGGGTCGGGGCGCCGGCATGGGCGACAGTGGGGGTCGACGACGACGAGCTCGGTGCTCGCCGGGAGGCAGACCGCCGGGTCGGAGGCCGGCCCGGGTGCTCGGTGCTGAGCGCGGCGGCGCGAGCGCTCGCAGGCACGGGTCGGGGATCGGCGCGTGCGGATGTCCTTCGAGACAGGCCGTCCCGCGGAGGCGGGCAGGGTGGCGCCGCCGCGTCGGGGCCCGAGGCGCCCCGGGGGGTGGATCGGCGCGTGCAGATGTCCTTCGAGACATCCGGACCGGCGGTGGACAGGGCGAGGCGGCAGCACTAGCCTTCGCAGCCGATGTTCGCCCGCGCGCTTCAGCTCGTCGCCCTCTCGTCGCTCGTCCTCTCGGCGCCCGCGTGCGTCAGCCACTCGTCGACGCCGATGACGGGCCGGGTGGAGGTGCCGCTGGCAGAGCGACGGATCGGGCAATACATCTCGTCGGGCTGGTCGTTCGATACGTCGAGCTTCTGGATCGAGGGACCCGAGGGGGTGGTGGTGATCGACGTGCAATTCTTGCCCTCGGTCGCGGCCGAGGTGATCGCGGCGGCCGAGCGCGTGACCCGCAAGAAGGTGGTGGCGGCGATCGTGCTGCACGCGAACCCCGACAAGTTCAACGGCACGGCGACGTTCCAGGCCCGCGGGATCGAGGTGTGGACGGCCGAGCAAGTGCTGGCACGGATCCCCGAGGTGTTCGCCAGGCGCACGGAGGCGTTCGCCGAGCGCTACGCGCCCGACTGGCCGACGGCGGTGCCGCAGCCGCGCAGCTTCGGGGCGGCGACGACGACGCTGAAGCTGGCCGGGCTCGAGCTGAAGGCGCACGTGCTCGGGCCCGGCTGCAGCCCGGCCCACGTGGTGATCGAGTGGGGAGACCACGTGTTCGTCGGCGACCTGGTGGCCAACAAGGCCCACGCGTGGCTCGAGAACGGCGAGACGGAGGCGTGGCTGCAGCGACTGGCGGAGATCGAGGCGATGCAGCCGAAGCACGTCCACCCGGGCCGCGGCCGCTCGGGCGGGCCGGAGCTGATCGCGAACCAGCGCGAGTACCTGCAGGCGGTGCTGTCGCTGGTGGCGGCCGAGAAGCCGACGCTGCCGCCCGACCCTGCGGCGATGCAGCGGGTGCGCGCGGAGCTCGAGCGCCGCTACGAGGGCTACCGCTTCCCGGTGTTCCTCGAGATCGGGCTGCCGGCGGTGTGGCGCCGCATGGCGACGGGGAACGCGACGGAGAGCCCGGCGGCGGGGCCGGCGGAGGGGCCGGCGGAGGCTCGGCCGGCCGGGTCGAACTCGCAGCCGTAGTCGACGGCGGGCTCGCCGGTCACGCCGAACGCTCGCTCGCCGCCGTCGGCGGGGCGGTCGGACCGCCGGGGAAGCGAGGGCGAATCGCGGCACTCCGGCGAGGTCATGCGATGCCCGCCGCCGCGGGCGCCCGATGTTTTCTTGATGCTTATTTTCGCCGGTCGCCCTGCCGCATTGCAGGTCCTGCGACATACTTCGGACGCGCGCGCGGGCTCAAGGGTAAAGCCCAGCGCGGCGGGCGACCGGAAACTTCGCGGGAGAAATGGGATGAGGACGAAATGCCTTTTCGCGGTCTTCGCCCTCGCTGCATGCGAGGTCGAGGGGGAGCTCGACGAGTTCGATTCCGGCGTCGCCCTCGAGGAGGACGAGGACGCGGAGCTGGACGTCGACCCGGCGGACGACGCCGAGGAAGAGGATGAAGACGAGGAGGCTCCGCAACCGAACGAGGTAAAGCCGCCGTGTGCGAACGGCAGCCCGTCCTGTGGGCCGGGGCCCACCGCGAGGCCCCACTGATCCGGGAGGGCGCGGTCGTCAGCCGGAGTCTCCGGAACGGCTCGATGAGGCCGTCACGGTCGGAGGGCGCGCCGAAGCCATCGCGCCGCGCGCCCGGGGCCTGCCGCCGCTCCCATCATCGATAAATCCCGCGCCGCGGACGCCGGCGTTGGCATCGCCGCTTCGTTCGCATGGACCATGGCATGGACACGTCGAGCCGTCTTGCGCAGATCCAGTTCGTAAGCTTCCCCCGTGGTTTCAGGTGAGGCCGGCTCCCCGATAAGCATCGGCGTCGATGGTCGTCACGAGATTACATGTCGTCCGCTTCCAAATCATCGCAGCGGGAATCCGACAGCGGAGCATCGGCGGACACCGAGACCACCCTCGATCACCGTTCGCGCGGGCTCGACGCCCACGACCGGCAGGCCCGGGTAAAAGCCAATGCGCCGCCGCCCGAGCGGGCTCCCGCGCGGATCGGTCATTTTCATGTGCTCGGCCGGATCGGGGTCGGCGGCATGGGCGTCGTCTATTCGGGGTACGACGACGAGCTCGACCGGCGGGTGGCGATCAAGCTGCTGCGCGACTCGCTCGAAAAATTCGCCGAAGTCGACGGGCCGCGGTTGATGCGGGAGGCGCAGGCGCTCGCCCGCCTGTCTCACCCCAACGTGGTCCAGGTCTACGAGGTCGGCCGGCACGACGGTCATTCGTTCGTGGCGATGGAGTACGTCCGCGGGAAGACGCTGCAGACGTGGCTCCGTGAGCGGCCGCCGCCGCGCCCGTGGCGAGAGGTGCTCGAGGTCTACGTGCCCGCGGGCCGCGGGCTGGCCGCAGCCCACGACGTCGGCCTCGTCCACCGCGACTTCAAGCCGAGCAACGTGATGCTCGGCGACGACGGGCGGGTCCGCGTGCTCGACTTCGGTCTGGTGAGCTCGCTCGCCGCCGAGGGCGACGACGGGGCGAACGCGTCGCAGCGGTCGCCGGCGACGGCGACGCGACCGTACGCGCTGGCGACGCCGCTGACGATGACGGGCGCGGTCCTGGGGACGCCCGCGTACATGGCGCCCGAGCAGCTGGGCGGCCGCCGCTGCGACGCGCGCACCGATCAGTTCAGCTACTGCGTGGCGCTGTTCGAGGCGCTCTACGGGGTCCGCCCGCACGTGGGGGCGACGATCTGGGACGTGCTCGAGGCCAGCGAACGCGGCTGGATCCGCCGCCCCCCGGCGGGGGCGCGGGTGCCGGCGTGGCTGCACGCGGCGGTGCTCCGCGGGCTCGCGCCGGATCCCGCCGGGCGGTGGCCGTCGATGCGGGCGCTGCTGGAGGAGCTCGACCGCGATCGCCGCGGTCCCGTCCGCCGGCACTTCGGGCTCGTGCTCGGCGGCCTCGGCCTCGCGCTCGGCGTGTGGGCGAGGCCGCTGCCGCCGACGCCGGTCGAACAGTGCGAGCAGGAGACCGCGGTCGACCCGTTCGCGCAATCGTCGGTCGAGGCCCGCACCCGCTCGCTCGCCCCGGCCGTCCACGCCCGCCTGGCGCGCCTGGTCGACGGCTGGCGGACCGCCCGCTTCGACCTGTGCCTGCGCCATCGCGGCGGATCGCTGTCGGCGGCGGCTTACCGGCGCGGCCTCGAGTGCCTGACGTCCTACCGCGCGGTCCTCGTCCGCGTCGGCGAGTCGCTGGCGGCCGGGGCCGATCTGTCCCACCTGTCCGGGCTGGCCGCCTGCTCGGCCCCGGAGAACCTGCTCCGAGAGTCAGGCGAAGCGGGCGCGTCCCACCGCGAGCAGACGGCCCGGATCGGCGAGAAGCTCGCCGCGGCGCAGGCGGCCCTGATCCTCGGCCACCACCGCGACAGCGAGGCGCTCGCCGCCCGCGCAGTCGTCGACGCGCGCCGGCTCGCGGACGGCCCGACCCTCGCCGCCGCGCTGTATCACCTCGCCCGCGCGCAGGAGAGCGGCCCGCAGGCGGCGGCGACCGAGGACACGCTGGCCGAGGCCGCCGACCTCGCGGCGAAGCACGGCCTCGACGAGCTCGCGGCGGACGTCGCCCTGCATCAGCTCCGCGTCACCTGGCGACTGGGCGGCGGGATGCGGGAGGGGCGGGTCCGGTTCAACAACCTCCGCAGCCACCTCGCCCGCCTCGACGCCGGCGGCGACCTCCGCGAGGCCGACGCCCACGGCTACCTCGGCGACCTGGCCCTCGACGCCCGCGACTACGCGACCGCGCGCGTCGAGTTCGAGCGCGCCCTCGTCGGCCACGCGAGCGCCGATCCGTTCCTGAGCACGCGCGCGCTGATCGGGCTCGGACGCGCGCTCACGGCCGAGCGGCAGTTCGCGGCGGCCCGCGTCCGCTTCGTGGCGGCGCTGCGGATCATCGAGTCGGAGCTCGGCCTCGATCACGTGCGCGTGGTGCAGCCGCTGCTCAACCTCGGCGAGTCCCACATCGAGGAGCAGCACTACGAGCTGGCCGAGGCGCCGATCCTGCGCGCCCTCGCGATCCTCGACGCCAGGCCCGGATCCTCGCTGGTGCCGGCGGCGCATTACGACGCGGCGCGGATCGCCGAGGCTCGCGGCGACTTCGCCAGGGCCCGCGAGCACGCCGAAGTCGCCCGCGCCGCCTTGCGGGCCCCGGGCCTCGTGGACGAGCGACGGATCTATCTCGGGCGGGTCCTCGACCAGGTCGGCCGCATGAACTACCAGGCAGGTGAGTTCCGGGCCGCGCTCGCGCCCTACGTCGAGCTGCTGCTCGCGCCCGAGGGGCATGCGCTCGACGATGCGCCGGTGCTCTCGGTCGCGTACGCCAACGCCGCCGAGATCGCCTACCTCGCCGGCGCCGACGAGCTGGCCCTGCGCTTCGCCGCGGCCGCCCGTCCGTTCGTGGCGCGGCTCGAGCCCTCGGACGCGCGCAGCCTCGACGTCGACCTGGCGCTGGCGGTGGGGCCCGCCCTGCGCCGGCAAGGGCGAGCGGCCGAGGCGGCGGCGGTGCTGCAAGCCGCCCTCGCGGCCTGGGGCCCGGGCGACCAGGCGAGCGAGCCGCGCGCGGCCGGCCTGCACGAGCAGCTGTTCGCGGCCCTCCGAGCCGACGCGCCGGCGCACGCGCGCGCGCACGCGCTGCGAGCCCGCGCGCTGCTGTCCGCGCACGATCCTCCGCCCCGGGAGCGAATCGCCGCGCTGTCGGCGTGGCTGCACGCCCATCCCTCGGAGGCGCGGTGAGCTTCGACCTGTCGGCGAAGCGCGCGGCCGTCCGGGCCGGCTGCGTGCTTCATCGGGTTCGGCTCGCGCGCCGGTCACGAGGTCGCGCGACGCATCGCGGCTTTAGCCGGCCGGGTCGAAGCCGACGTCGCAGCCGTAGCGGACGTCGAGCTTGGCAGCCGGATCGGCCTGCACCTGGGCGCAGGCGTCGGGGCAGAGGATGACGGTGGCGTCCTGGATGTAGAAGGCGTCGGGCTCGCAAGCGGCGAGGTCGACGACCTGATGGAAGGCCTTGACCGGCGGGACGCCGCCGGCCTGGTAGTCGATCTCGATGGTGTTCGGATCGATGGTGCCCATCGGCGGCTCGGGGATCGGGAAGGAGCAGGCGATCGGGGTGGTCTCGACGACGTCCTTGGCGATCTCCTGGAAGAGGACGTCGAAGGCGTCGGTCTGCGCCAGCGGGAACCGCCAGCCACCGGTGATCACGCTGACGCGCTGGATCGACCCGCCCTCGCCCTGCAGGGGATCGCCGGGCAACCACGGAGCGTCCGGCGGGTTGTTGGCGGCCATGGTGATGATGGTGTGGAAGACGTAGTCGCGCGCGCCGGGGGTGCCGAAGTGCGGCGGGTCGAGGGTGAGCAGGGCGGTGTCGAAGGCGTCGCCGTCGGCCTCGCTGGCCGAGGCGCTGGTGCCGTCGGTCATGGCGAGGATGACCTTGCGCGTGCCGTCGCGCAAAAGGTCGCGGTAGCCGTTCGGCGCGAGGCCGTGCGGATCGGGGGCGGTGTACCAGGCGAGGATGTTGTCGAGGAAGGCGCCCGAACCGGTGGCGGCGTCGTAGTGCTTGTAACGCTCGGTGACCGCGGGGACCGGCGGCGGCGGGTTGCAGTCGGTGCCCGAGAGCGGGGCGCTGATGCAGATGTCGAGCTGCCCGCCCGGGGGGTAGTCGCCCAGGACGATGACGCGGTAGTCGATGTCGCTGGCGCCGAGGATGGCGGCAAAGTCGTTGTTGATGCTGGCCTCGACGGCGGCGATCGCCGCCTGCATGGAGTTGGAGGTGTCGACGACGACGACGACGTCGACGCCGATCGACTGGACCTGCGGCTCCAACATCTGCGCGGCGCACTCGCCGGTGGTGGCGCCGTCGCCCTGGTCGGGCTGGGCGCCGAGGTCGAGCTTGGGCGCGCCCGAGGTCGAGGCGGTGGAGGTGGTCGGCTCGCCGGTGGTGGTGCCGTCGGTGACGGCGCCGTCGGTGGGGCCGAGGGTCGAGGTCGGGCCGGGACCGCTGGTGGTCAGGGGGGCGTTGGCGGTGTCCTGGGGCCGGCCGCTGTCGCCGCAGGCCGCGAGCAAGGGCGCGCACAGGAGGAGCGCAGAAAGGCGAGACATCGCGGGATGGTACTGCAAGGCGGCGACGACGTCGGCGCGCGAGGCTGCGCGCGTGGCCGCGATCGCGGATGGCCCCGGACCCGATGAGACGGTCGATGGGACAGGTGAGGGGCGGCGCTCGGGACTGGTGAATCATGCCCCCGCCGCGGGGCGGCCAAACACGGGTGAAGAGGGCGTCGAATACCCGCAGGAGAGCGTCCAATCGGCCCGAGCCGGCGGGGATCAGGGACCCGGAGCGCGTCGAGGGCGTATGCTCCGGGGGCGTCGCCGTCGCGACTGCCGTGCAGGCGCTCGACGTGCGGGCGGCGGGCGAGCTCGTGTGGGTGCGCGCCGCGGCCCGCATGGCGCTGACGCACGTCGTCCCGACGGTCGCGCTCGCGCTGCTGGCGATCGGGTCCGTGCGCGAGGCGTGAGCGCGCCCGCGCTCTGTCTTGAAAGACATGCCGCGGGCGCGTCCGGCGATTCAGGGGTTACACCAGCACCCGATCCCGCAGTCCACGCCGGCGGGGCAATACACCTTGCGCTCCACGTAGGTGTCGATCTCGGGGCACGTCATCTCGGCGATGTGCGTCGGCTCCTGCGTGTAAATCTTCCCCCACGGCTCGGGGATCCAGAAGGCGGACGTCTTGGGCCGGGCCCAGAACATGTTCAGCACCGTCTGCTCGTCGGGGTAGGTGTCCATCCACCACGGGTCATCGGGGTTGCGGAGCTCGACGAACGCGCCGTACTCGAGCATCCACTCCATGTTGTGGAAGATCTCGTGGATGAAGATGTCCCGCCACTTGCCGGACAGCGGATCGTTGACGTACTGCCGCGTCGTCAAGGTGAGGTCGTTGTTCCAGGTGGTCGGGTTGGTGAACGGTTGCAGGCCGATGTCCGGTCCCGGCCACACGGCGTTGGCCACCCCGGCCCTCACGATATCGTCGGTGTCGTGCCAGGCGACGCTGACGCTGATCATGTCGTACTCGTCGATGTCGTAGCCTGCGCCCGCCAGTTCGGCCGTCAGGCGATCGAAGTCGGTGAACTCGGCCTGCATCTTCGGATCGGGGCTGGCGTCCGCGAACGAGCTCAGGCCGAACGGGGTCGAGAGCACGAACTGATCGAAGTTCAGCCGGACCATGCCGCGGGAGGTGGTGTGGATCCGGTGCACCGCGCGGGCGTAGTGTTGACGCAGCGCGAGCGACTCGGAGATCGTCATGTAGTCGGCGAACGTGTCCTGCAAGATGACGTGCAGGGTGCGCAGCTCGATGTACATCTGGTCGCTGGTCTCGGAGTGGACGCGGTCGTCGAGCCACGGGTTGAGCGGGTCGTACACCGGGTACGGCGGGTCGCTCATCGCCGCCGCCTGGTCGTAGATCAGCCCGACGACGCTGCCGTCGTGGATGTCCTCGGTCGACGGCCCGACGCACTCGACGAATGGGCTCGAGAAGGTCAACGTCTCGTCATCGTCGTAGTTGATGACGTTGAGCGTCACGTCGCCCACGGCGAGGTAGGCCGGGTCCGCGCTGCCCGCGACCTCCACGGTGATCTGGACCGGGATGTCGCCGTCCTCGACCTCGTCGTCGACGCCCTGCAACTGGAACCGCTGCGGGTCGTTCCAGTTGCTGGCGGTGAACACCGCCGAGGTCGCGCTGATGACCTTGACCTCGGACTCGTTCGACGATGTCACGCCGACCGTGACGTAGCCTGTGGGCGCGCTGGTCAGCCGGACCGAGAACGAGGCCGATCCGCCTTCCTCGGTCGGAACCGCGTCGAGGCCGCTGACCGCGAGGCCGGCCGCCGAGGCGAGCGCGGGGGACAGCGACGCCAGCGCGGCACAAGCGACGAGCGCGTGGGACCGCGAGCGAGAGAGGAGGGATGAACGATGGGATGGAATGTGTCGTATGGTCTTCACAATCCATCAGTGCTGCTCCCTCGCAAAACGATCGCGCCGTCCGTGCGCGGCGGGGCTACGCGGGTGCGAGTGCGCTGATTCGTCGAATCAGGGCGCAGCGGACGGTCGCGGTCGTCCATCGGGCCGCGGCCGGCGCTGCCCTTCGGTGAATCTTCGATGGGGCATGTCTCATGGGACATTCGTCCCATGGGACATCCGTCCCATGAGACAGTGGATGTGCGCGTCAGGCCGCGAGGGCGCCGGCCGCGGGAGCGGACGACGCGGGCGAAGCGCTCGACCACGCCGGCGCTGGCGCCGAGGCTGGTGATCGGCCTTTCAGACAGGTCCTTCGGGACAGGTCGCGCGGGGACCTCGCCCTCGCTGGGGACGACGATCGAGGTTCAACCGGCGCGAATGTTCATGGTCGGGGCGGCGGCTCTGCGGTCACCGCGGCGGCAGGCCGTCCCAGACCTCCAGGTCGTCGATCTGCCAGCCGGCGCACGCCCCGTCGCCGTCGACGCAGTCGGCGTAGTCCCGCTCGTCGCCCGTCGACGCGTAGAAGAGCTGGAAGCCGGTCCAGTGGAACTCGCGCTCGGGCCCGTACGGGATCCGGCCGTCCACGAAGCGCTCGTCGTCGGCGACGAGGTGACCGTCGACCCAGACCGTGAAATAGCGCTCGTCGTAGTCGATGAAGTACTCGAACCGTCGCCAGCGTCCGGGGCCCGGGCTCACCGCGGGGTTCTGCAGCCACAGCATCGAGTAGCCCCAGTTGTCGCACGTCCCGTCGGCGCGACACGCCTCGCACACGTCGTCGGGGCCGGTGCAGTGGGCCCAGTGGTTCGACTGGCACCCGTTGTTGTACGCGATCGCAAGGCCCTGGCTGTGGAGCTGGCCCCCGAAGTACGCGTCGAGCTGACAGCCGTTGGCGTCGACGAAATAGAAGAGCTTGCCCTCGTTGCCCGAGCCGTACGTGAAGTCGTCGTGGCGGAACCAGTACGAGAAGTACATCTGGTGCGGGGTGCGCTCGGCGATGTCGTGGCCCGCGCCGCGCCAATCCAGCAGCGCGTTGCCGATGCCCGGCAGCCCGGTGATCGGGTCGATCACGTGGGCGAGCTGGTTGCCACGCAACGACCGCGAGCCGCCGTGCGGCTCATGCGTGACCACCGCGACGTGACCCTCCCACGTCTCGCGTCCCGTGAACTCGCTCTCCCAGCCCTCGGCCTCGAAGTCCTGGCGGTAGAGGAGCTGGGCCCCCGCGGTGCTCGAGGGTTCGGTCGGGACGTCGCCCGTCGTCTCGCCGCCGCTGCCGGTCGATGTGCTCGCCGTCGAGGTGCCCTCGTCGGTCGCGCTACCGGCGCCTCCACCCCCGCCGCACGCAGCCACCAAACCGAAGACCAGGCACCGCGCGCACTCCTTCGTTCCCGTCGCCATGCGACCGATTCTCACCCAAGACGCGCGCCCCGTGGGTATCGAGCCCTCGCAACTTTGCGAGTCCCGTTGGCAGGAACGCGACTGCCAGCCGGGCGCGGTACACCCCATCTCGTGACGACAACAGGCCGCAGAAGCAGCGAGGAGAGGCAAAAATGCCTCATCGTGGATGTCGGATGAAACATGTCCTTTCGGACATTTCACGCCCGCGTCAGCCGGACGATGAGTTGCGCGGTGGCGCCGGCGGCGAAGGGGAGCAGGCAGGAGGCGGCGATCCGCAGGAGGGCGAGGCGGGCGCCGTAGATGCCGAGCTCCATCGGCAGGCGCAGGAGCGGGAGGAGGGCCATGCTGGTGAGGTAGGTGACGAGGACGCCGACGCCGGCGCCGGCCTTGAGCAGACCGGCCGCGAGGGGCATGCCGAGGAGGCCGCCGCCGGGGGTGAGGGCGCCGGCCAGCCAGGCGAGGAGGTGGCCGCGGACGCCGGCGCCGTCGCTCAGCCAGCGCTCGACGAAGCCGGTCGGGAGGAGGGCCTCGGCCATGCCGGCGAGCAAGAAGGCGACGGCGAGGATCGGCATCATCGACAGGAAGGTGCGGCCGGAGCGCTGGAGGCCGTCGACGAAGACGCCCTGGACGGCCGCGAGGGCGCCGAGGACGAGCAGGACGGCGCCGAGCAGGAGCAGGGCGAGCTTCACGGGGCGGCCTCCGCCAAGACCTCGACGATGCCGCGGCCGCCGTCGACGCGCAGGCGCTGGCCCGACTTGAGCCGCCGGGTGCCGTCGCCGACGCCGACGACGGCGGGGATCCCGTACTCGCGGGCGATGACGGAGCCGTGGGTCATCATGCCGCCGACGTCGCACACGAGGCCGGCGGCGTGGACGAACAGCGGGGTCCAGCCGGGATCGGTGTAGGGGGCGACGAGGATCTCGCCGGCCCGCAGGACCTCGGCCGCGGGATCGAGGACGACGCGGGCGATGCCCTCGACCACGCCGGCGCTGGCGCCGAGGCCGGCGATGGCCCCTTCGGGCAGGTCCTTCGGGACAGGTCGCGCGGGGACCTCGCCCTCGCTGGTGACGACGAGCGGGGGGTTCAAGTGGCGCGAATGTTCATGGTCGGCGCGGCGAGCGACGATCCGCGGGCGCGGATCGAAGGCGTTGGCGTCGGCGGCGAGCTCGAGCAATTCGTCGTAGGTCAGGAACCACACGTCGCCGGCGGCGGCGATTCGACCGGCGCGCACGAGCGCGTCGGCGGCGGCGAGGACGGTGCTGCGCACGATCTCGAAGCACTGGACGAACAGGTACTTGGGGTGCTCGCGGAGGCCGAGGCAGTGACGCACGCACTGGACCTGGCGGCGGACGAGCCAGCGCACCGGCGCGGGGGCGGCGGCGACCAGGCGCTGCGCGGCGGCCTCGGCCTCGGCCTGCAAGGTGGCGAAGTGCCTGCGGTGCTGGCCGGGAGCGTCGCCGTGGGCCGCGATGCCGCGGATGCTGGCGAGCAGGAGGCCGGGGTCGTCGGCCCAGCGCGGGCGGCCGATGTCGATCTCGGCCTGGCCGCGCATGCCGAAGCGATCGAGGAAGGCGGCGAGGGCGTCGAGGAAGACGGGGCCGCCGGGGAGCTCGCGGAGCCGGTGGAGCTCGCCGGGGCGCACGTGCTCGAGGGCGGCGCGCAGCTCGGGGAAGGGGCGCGCGAGGTCGGCGAGGTCGCCGACGCGGAGGTCCATCTCGGTGGTGACGTTGCCGACGAGGCCGCGCTGGAGGGCCTCGACGTCGGCGGCGTACGGGCTGTCGGCGAAGCGGCGGCGCAGGCGGCCGAGGCTCAGCAGGCCGGACACGAGGCGCGGGGCGATCTCCGGCAAGACCTGGAAGAGGCCGGTGAGCGCCTGCCGGGCGGCGCGCAGGCGGGCGACGCCGGGCGGCTCGGCTTCGACGGCGCGGCGGAATCCGGCGACGCGCGCGGCGACCATGCGATCGGCCCAGGCGGGCTGGTCCTCGAGGCGCGCGCCGAGCAGCACCCAGGCGATGTCGAGCGGGACGCGCCACATCATCCGGGCGAACAGGCCCAGGGCGGCGGGGCGCGGCCTGGCGGCGGCCTGGATCTCGGGGCGGTCGACCAGCGTCGCCAGGCGGGCGCCGACGTCGGGGTAGACGGCGCGGAAGATCCGGAACATCAGCCGGCGCGTCGGCCCGAGGCGCAGCACGGGCGTGATGTCGAGGAAGAGCCGGCTGCCGGCGTCGACCATCGTCGTCGCGCCGCACGGGAGCTCGTCCATGCGGGTCTTGCCGATCGGGAACACCGCGCGCCACAGGTCGCGGCCCATCGGCGTGATCGGGTCGGTCATGTTCTGGGCGTGGCCGAAGCTGAGGTAGAGGTGGACCGCGCCGTCGTCGGGGCCGGGCGCGGGCAATGGATAGAGCGAGGTGATCGGGCGCGCCTGGACGAGCCACCATCGATGGCCTTCGAGGCACCACTCGAGGTCCTGCGGGACGCCGCCGTAGTGGGCCTCGACGCGGGCGCCGAGGTCGGCCAGGGCGGCGACGGCGGCGTCATCGAGGACGCGGGCGCGCCGCCTGTCCTCGGGGACATCTTCGGTGACGGTGCCGCCGCCGGGCACGGGGCGGATTGCCACCTGCTTGTCGCCGACGCGCAGCTCCTTGAGCGCGCCGGTGCGGCGATCGACGCGGTACAGGTCGGCGGTGACGAGGCCGCCGACGAGCGCCTCGCCGAGGCCGTAGCCGGCGTCGATGGTGAGGGTGCCGCGGTGGCCGGTGACGGGGTCGGCGGTGAAGAGGATCCCGCTGGCGTCGGGGACGACCATTCGCTGGACGACGACGGCGAGGGCGACCTGGCGGTGGCCGAAGCCGTTGCGCGCGCGGTAGAGGATCGCGCGGTCGGTGAACAGGCTGGCGAAGCAGCGGCGGACGGCGGCCAGCAATTCGTCGCCGCCGCGAATGTTGAGGTAGGTGTCCTGCTGGCCGGCGAACGAGGCGCCGGGGAGGTCCTCGGCGGTGGCGGAGGAGCGGACGGCGTAGGCGTGCTCGCGGCCGAGGCTCTCGTGGGCTGTGGTGATCTCGCCGACCACCTCCTCGGGCAGCGGGACGGCGAGCAGGGCGTCGCGCACGGCGGCCCCGAGCTCGCGCGCGCCGGCGACGTCGTCGGGGTCGAGGGCGTCGAGCCGATCGAGCCAGGCGGAAAAGGTCGGACAGCCGGCGACGAAGCGGCGATAGGCGGCCGTGGTGACGCAAAAGCCGGGGGGGACGGGGAAGCCGGCGCGGGTGAGGGCGCCGAGGTTTTGCCCCTTGCCGCCGACGCGCGCGAGGTCGTCGGGGAGAGTGGCGGAAAATGGCACGATCATGGTCACGGAGCACCTCGTTTCACACCGCGGAGGAAGAAGGCGACGACGGTCCTGGCGTCGCGCTCGGGGTCGCCGTCGCCGTCGCCGGGCAATCCCCACAGGCTGCCGAGGAGGCCGAAGCCGAACAGCAGGCCCTGGAAGGCGCGCGCGAGCCGGTAGGGGTCGTCGTCGACGAGCTCGCCGCGCTCGACGTAGCGGCGCAGCAGGGCGGCGAGGCCGTGGATCGATCGATCGGGGGCGTCGGCGAGCTCGCCGAGGACGCTGCTGCCGCGCAGGCGCTCGACGAAGATGATTCGCATGAGGGCGGCGTCGTCGCGCATCTGCGTGAGGGCGGCGACGGCGAGCCGCTCGAGGTCGACGGCGAGGTCGCCCGAGGGCTCGCGCGCGGTGCCCCAGACGACCTGGCGAATGTTCATACTCTCGGCGAAGGCGCGGAGGAGGCCCTTCTTGTCGCCGAATTGGCGGTAGACAGTGGCCGTGCCGACGCCCGCGGCCTCGGCGATGGCCTCGATGGTGGCGCCCTCGAGGCCCTGGCGCGAGAAGACGTCGCGCGCGGCAGCGAGCACCTTCTCGCGCGCGTCTCCGCGCATGGGGGCGTCGACCCCCGCCGCCGCGAGCTGCTGCACGAGCGCCTCCCGGCTGCCGACCAGCCGGTAGGCCGAACTGCGTGAAATGCCCGCAGCCTCGGCCAAACGGTCCATGGTGAGCGCTTCAGGCCCGGCCTCGTCGAGCAAGCGCCGCGCGACTTCGAGCAGCTCGGGGAGGGTGACGGCGGTTTGAGATGGCACGAGAGATATGTGAATCAATCGTTCCGTTTCGTCAAGGGGGCGTCACGCGAGCGCTACGAAAATTGCTTCGCGCGGCGCGATGTCGCGCGAGGTCGAGCGCCGCTTCAAACGGCGATGAGGAGCTGTCTGAAGGGACATGTCACGACATGGTGATCCGCCGTGGCGTCATGGCGACGCGCGGCGGATTCATGGCACCGCCAGGTCGGCTACGACCCGAGCTCGACGCCGGCGGGGTACCAGTAGCTCGTACAGAAGCCGGTGCCGTACACCGAGACGCCGACCGGCACGTCCGCGGCGACTTCGTGCTGGCCGGCGGGGTTCGCGGTGAGCTCGACGCGGGCGACGCCGTACTGCGTGGCGCCGATCGGCTCGAAGTCGGCGACGACGAGGCCGTCGAGCGTGACCTCGGCGCCCAGCGGGGCGACGATGCCGACGAAGGTGCCTTCGAAGCCGCTCGGGGTGTGGAACAGGTAGCTGTCGCGGAATCGTTCGGGGGGGACGGCGAGGAGCAGCGACGGGTCGCCGAGGCCACCGCCGGCCTTCTGGCTGCGCATGTACTGGGCGACGACGACCTTGGCGCTGGCGGTGATCATGAAGTCCTGGTCGGTGGCGGCGATCTCGGCGTAGTCGCCGGCCTCGGCGATCGTGGTCGGCGCGCCGGGCTGCGGCGGGTCGTAGCCGAGCTGGGTGTTCGCCTCGGTGGCGATGATGCGGACCATCTGGTGCCGCGGGAGACCGGCCAGGGTGCTCCTCGGCGCGGTGACGACGTACTGCTCGGCCAGCGCGTCGACCGGGAGCATCGACTCCTCGAGGTGATCGCAGGCCTTGAGGCTGTGGGGCACCTGGGTGCAGACGTGGCCGCCGATCACCTGGATCGGCTTGTCGGCGGTGATCCGGGTGCCGGTGACGTCGGCGGTGCTCGGGTTCTGGCCGGTGCGCTGCGAGAAGACTTCGAGCACGTCGCCGCGATCGAGCACGACCTGACCGGTGCCGTCGGCCTGGACGCCCGCGCCGGGCAGGACGGCGTCGCCGGTGGCCGAGGGAAAGAGGGTCACGGTGGTGCCGTCCTCGCTCGCGGTGACGGCGTAGAAGCCGGGCTTTTCGTCGCCCGCCTCGTAGAACACGCTGTTGTAGGCGGCGACGACGTAGTCGGTGGACCACGCGTGGGCCGGAAACAGCAGCGAGGCGTCGTTCGAGGCCGCCATGTCGAGGGGCTCGACGCCGAATTCGATCGGGCTGAACTGGGTCACGGTCACGGGCGCGTCGGAGCGCAGGCGGTAGGCGCCGTCGACGTCCATGAGCGAGGCGGGCACGTCCGAGCCGGCCTTGAGTTCGATGTCCCACGGCAGCTCGAACACGCCGAGGCTGTGCGGCGCGACGGTGTCCATCAGCACGAGCGCGGGGCCCTTGTCGATCTCGAGGTGAGCCGGCGAGTCGCCCGCGTTGGCGACGACGACCGCGAAGGCGAACTTGTCCTTGACGCTGTTGGCGGTGACGGTGGGGTAAAAGTCGCAGCCGAGCGAGCTGGCCCCGAGGACGTCGGGGGCACAGGCGCCGACGCATCTGCGGCTGTCCGCGTCGCACGCCAAACCCTGCACGCCGTCGCACTCGACCTCGTGTTCGGCGGTCCCGTCGTCGTTGCAGAGCTTCAAGATTTCGCCGTCGCAGGTGGCGGCTCCGGGTTCGCAGACGGCGCAGCCGGTGCCGGCGATGCAGGCGCCCGGACAGCGGGTCTCGTCGCTGAAGCCGCCCATGCCGTCGCACACCTGGGCGACGTCGCCGTCACAGACGACCTCGCCCCGGTCGCACGGCTCGCCGGTGGTGCCGGTGGCGCCAGTGGTGCTGGTGGCGGGGGCGCCCGTGGTCGTGGTGCCGGTGCCGGTCTCGGTGCCGACGGGCCCGCCGGTCGTCGGGATCTCGGGGCTGGTCGTCACCGGGCCCGGATCGGGGTCGGTCGAGGTGTTCGTCGCGGTCGTCGTCGAGTCGTCGCTGCTGCCGTCGTTCGCGCTGGCGATGGCGCTCGACTCGTCGCCGCAGGCGGCGAGACAGCAGGTGTAGAGCAGAGAGGTGCGACAGAGACGATGAGGCAGGGACATGCGACTCTCCGGGCAGCGTCGTGGACGCGCGGGTAGAGCCGCGGCTCGCTCGATCGATCACGGGAATTCGCGAGGCCGCGAATTTCATGGCAGCGCGCGCTCGCGGACGGATCGGCGCGAGCGGGTTCGCGAGCGCGTGGGCGATCGGCTCGTGGGGGGCGGACCGCCGGTGCGACAACGTCGGTCGCGCACGCAGATGCGCGGCTCGCGGGCGCATCCGTGCACGCGCGAGGGCTCAGGCGCAGGTGCCCTTGGGCGTGCCGCACTCGCCGGCGTCGGCACAGGTGCCGCTGACGCACTCGCCGTCGAAGCGGCACGGCTCGCCGGTCTGCAGCGAGGCCTCGCAGTAGGAGTCGCCGCATTCGCTGGGGAACTCGGCCTCGCGCTGGTTGTGCGGCGGCAGGACGACGACGCCGCCGGCGTCGAGGTCGTCGACCGGATCGGCGGGGCCGCTGCGCTCGGCCTCGGCGCGCTCCCACATGCGCACGAAGGCGTCGGCGGAGTCGCGCAGCGGGGTGGTGTCGGTGCCGAGCCGGTCGAGGTCGGCGAGGAGGTCGGGGAGCAGGCCGATGTGGCCGAGGCCGGCCTCGTCGAAGCCGGTGCCGAGCGGGGCGGGGCCGCCGGCGAGCTCGTCGCGGGCCTGGCAGCGGGCCTCGGTCGGGAACGAGGCGGAGCAGGCGTCGACGCCGAAGCGCGGGCGGACCTGCTGGATGAAGCCGTTGAGGTCGGAGCCGAGGGCGACGGCGACCTTGAGGCCGAGCCGGGCGAAATCATAAGACTGCGCGAACGAGCGGCTCGAGCCGTGGCAGGTGTTGGCGACCTCGGACGGCTCGTAGGTGTTGACCTCCTCGTGGCCGGTGCGGAGCCCGAAGACCCCGCCGACCTGGCGCAGGTGCTCGATGATCCACGCGGGGGTGGTCTTCTCCTCGCGCGCCTTCTCGGCCGGCAGCATCTCGCGGAAGTGGCCGTGCGAGATGTAATAGGGGTAGTAGTCGCGGGCGACCGCGAGCTCGTGGAGGTCGCGGACGCCCTGCTCCGAGAGGTGTGCGGCGTCGACGAGCATGCCGCGGTCCATCATGACGCTGACGAGCTCCTCGCCCTCGGCGGTGAGGCCGCGGGTGTTGCGGCAATCGGCGTCGACGTCGAAGCCGAGGGTGACGTTGCCCTGGGTGATCCCGCAGTCCATGTCGATGTGACAGTTCTCGGCGTACTGGGCGATGTGAAAGATGTTGTTGTGCGGGGCGGCGCCGCCGAAGCGGTTGTCGAGCTGGTGGACGGGCTGGAGGGTGCGCACGCCGAGGTCGTAGAGCTCGTCGAGCTGCGGCTTCCAGTCGCCCTGGTTCATCAGGTGCGAGGCCTCGACGCTGAGCACGAGCGCGAGCCGGTCCTCGCCGACGATCCGCCGGGCGTCGGCGGCGGTCAGGGCGATCTCGGCCCAGTCGTGGGTCTTGACGAACTCGTGGGCCAGCTCGAGCTGGATCTTCACGTCCTCCATCTCGTCGCATTGCGGGCGCTCGAGGTTCTCCTCGGCGATCGCGCGGCACAGCCAGTCGTTCGAGACGGCGGAGATGACCTCGAGCCGCAGGCCGGCCATGTAGGCGGCGTGCAAATGCTCCTCCCAGACCTGCTGGTGCGCGATGGCGTCCCAGCGCGGCCAGCCCTCGAACCCGGGCCAGCCGTTGGCGCGGGCCTTGTGCTCGCCGGTGTCGCCGGTGGAGCCGGGGATCTGGCTGACGAACTCGCTGACGACCTCGCCGCCGCCCGGCGCGGCGATGACGGAGACGAGCGGGACGAGCTTGGCCAGGTCCTCGAGGGTCATGCCCTCGCACTGGCCGAGCAGCGGGGCGAGGTCGGCCTTGAGCCGGCCGTGATCGCCGGGCTCGCCGCCGTCGCACGGGGCCAGCGCGTCCTCGCCGGGGCCGGCGTGACCGCCGTGGAACCACCCGCCGCCGAACGCCTCCTCGGCGAACATGTGCAGGTGGAGGTCGGCGATGCCGTGCAGCGGCGGCAGCTCGGGGCCGCCGGTGGTGGTGGTCGGGACGTCGGTGCCGGTCGGGGTGTCGGTGCCGGTCGCCGTGCCGGTCGTCGTCGAGGCGCCGTCGGTGGCGGCCGGGGTGTCGCCCGTGCAGGCGATCAGGAGAGCGAGGCTCGTGAAGGTGAAGGCAAGACCCCGGATCATCGTTCCAGGCACGCTAGCGAGCGCGGCGGTCGGGGTCAAGCCGGCCGGCGAGAGGCGATCGCGGCGAGCCGGTGATGCGACGCGCCCGCGGTGAGGTGGGGGCGGGCGCGCCCAAGGCGGACCGACCGAGCGACGACCGAGCCGCGCGCGGGCTCGCAGGCCGCTGGCCGGACGATGTCCGGGAGGACAGGCCCGATCGAGCATGTCTAATGGAACATGATTGTGTGAGCATGTTGTTCAAGACATGCCCGGCGAGCCAGGCGAGCGGTGGCGGTTCGGGAGGCCGCAGCCGAGGTCGATGGCCGCCCGGGCGCGTCCGGAGAGGCATGCCCGAAGGAGCATGTTCGTTCGGATATGCTCGATGGGTCAGATGTGGGCGATGCTGACGAGGTAGCTGAAGGCGGGGCGGTCGTCCGGGAGGCCGCAGCCGAGGTCGAGGCCGACCTTGGTGTGGGCCGGGGCGCCGAGCAGCCAGCACGGGAACACCTTGGTGCCGAACGGCGAGTCGGGGACGAGGTAGCGGCGCAGCTCGTCGTAGGTGACGGGCTCGGGCCGGGTGACGCCGGCGGGGCTGCGCGTGCCGAGGGCGCTCGAGACCGGGCCGAGGCCGCCGAGCGCCGCGAGGACCGGCTGGAGGCGCGCGAGCAGCTCGTCGAGGCTGGGCAGACCCTCGACGTGGAGGTCGGCGCGGTTGAGGTGGCCGTTCCAGGCGGTGAAGCGGAGCTGGCCGAGCGGGCCGAGGTCGCGGACGAGGCGCTCGTGGCCGGCGTCGAAGCGCAGATCGGGCCGCTCGCGGTGGAACTCGGCGAAGGCGCGCCGGCGGAAGCCGCGGGCCTCGGCGGCGAACAGGCCGTCCTGCGCAGGGACGACGAGCTGCGGGCCGGACGGGGTGAAGCCGGACGGCTGGGGGGCCGCGGTGCCGGCGACGCGCTGGGCCTCGGCGCGGTGGAAGGCGGCGAGGTCGAAGGCCGGAGCCCCGCCGGCCGGGCGCGCGGCGGTCGACGCGTTGGCGGCACCGGTCGCGGCGGGCTCGTCGTCCCAGCCCTCGTGGATGCCGTCGAGCGGGTCGAGGAACAGCGACAGGCGCTCCGTCGGCGGGACGTGGCGGAGGCTCGGCTGGGGATGGAGGGTGACCCGGGGGCCGGCGCCGAACAGGGCCTTGAGCTTGCCCATGAAGCCCTGCGGGGCCGCGGGGCGCGGGGGCTTGCCCTCGGGCACGCTGCCGAAGCGGCGGCGCAGGAGGTCCTCGAGCTCCTCGCGCGACTTCGGCGGGGCGATGCCGAAGTCGGTGGTGACGCGGCCGTCGCCGGCGATCTTGATCTCGATCGAGGTGAGCCGGTTGCCGCTCTCGTAGCGCGAGAGCTGCTCGAGCAGGCGGCGCGCCTCGGCGGTGAGCGGCGGGAGCGGCATGGACCGCAGCTCGCCGTCGACGTCGTGGAGGACCAGGCCGGCCTTGACGACCTCGCCGGGGCTCGGGAAGTGGGCCAGGAACACGACGGTGTCGATCCTGGCGCTGAGCGGGATGATCTGCAGCAGCTCGGCGGCGATCTGCTGGGTCAGCGGGAGGAGCACGGCCTCGTGCTCGCCGGGATGGGTCCGGCCCGGGCGCGTGGGCCGGGCAGGCGCGGCGGGCTGGGGCGGGGCGAACAGGGGCGGGTGCTGGCTCTGCAGGAGCTGCTGGAACTTGTCGGGCGAGACGCGCACCGGCGCCTCCTCGTGCTCGCGCTCGGGGCCGGCGATCGGGCCGGGGACGGTGCCCTTGAGCCAGGCGACGTGCCGGGCGAGGTCGCATTCGAGCCAGGCGCACGGCAAGGTCGGGCCGTCGTAGTAGTCGACGACGGCGATGTCCCGCCACACGCGTTCGCCGGTCGAGGTGTCGCGCAGGACGAGGCCCATGCCCTCGAGCTCGGCGGCGAGGTCGCGCGCGCCCATGTCCATGAAGGCGACCGCGAGCAAGTGCTCGTCGCGCCACGAGGGCGACCAGCGGGCTGTGATGGCGGCGACGCCGTCTGGGGCGACGGCGGTGAGGCGATCGATGCGGATCAGGAGGGTGGTGAACTGAATGCGGACGGCCATGGCGGGGGGGGGCGCCGAGGATATCGCCAGAGACGGGGCCCTCAGCGCGGTCCGCCGATGGCGAGGGCTCTGCCAGGAGCCGGCCGAGGACGTCCTGGCGCGTCACCTGGGCAGCCGCAGGGCGTGACATGACCCCAAGGACATGGTTCAAGGGACAGCTATGACGGGCGCAGGCGCGACGGGACGGCGCTGCACGGCGTTCGTGCGCGGCGCGGCGGGACGCGCCTCCCGTGACGAGCCGGGTCGGGCCACCTCCGGCTCACAAAAAAACGCCGGCGTCTGCGGCGTGGGGCCGCCGTAGACGCCGACGCGAGGGGGCCACGTCGCCGGGAACACCCGCTCGGCTGCGGAGCGGGTCTTCAGGACATGTCCGAAGAGATAGGCGCGAGAGCGCGGGCCGGCGCCGGTGATCCACCGACGGCCGCGCGCGGGCTCACGCGCCCGGAGCGTCGGGGTTCAAGATCGGCGTGGTGTCGCCGGAGGTCGACTGGATGACGCCGCAGGCCAGGCGCGCGCCGGCGTTGCCGGTCGGCTGGCCAAAGTCGTCGGGCTTCTCGTGGACGATGATCGCGCGGCCGAGCACGCTGTACTCGCCGCCGGCGATCGAGAAGCGTGCCGGGTCCATGGTGAGGTCCAGCTTGGCGATGCCGTCGGCGCCGGCCTCGAGGTTGCCGAAGTCGCCCGGGTGATGAGTGGAGGACCCGGGCGCGCCGTGGTCGACCATGTCGGGGTTGAAGTGACCGCCGGCCGACTCGCCGTCAGGCGAGGTGCAGTCGCCCCACTGATGCACGTGGATGCCGTGCTTGCCGGCCGTGAGGCCGGTGATGTCGCCCTCGACCTTGATCCTGCCGTCGGCGAGCTGGGTGAAGTTCACGGTGCCGTTGACGCCGCTGTTCATCAGCGCGGTGAGCGTGGCGGTGGCGTCAGGCGAGGGTTCTTCGTCCGGCGTGCAGCCGGGCGCCCCCAGCAAGAGCGGGAGCGAGGCGAGGGTGAGAGCGAACCGCGTCATGGCGGGAGCCTGATCGAGGTCCGAGCCCGGTGCAAACGCGCACATTGCACGCCTGAGGCCGGAGGTCGCAGGGCTCGTGAATCGCGGGTCGTCGGAGGGCCGCGCAGGGGCGGATCAGGGCTTGCAGGCGCCGGTCCGGCGGTACTCCCAGGTCTTGCCGAGCCGCTGCGCTCCGTCGCCGTCGGGGTTCGAGATGGTGGCGGTGAGGCGATCGCCGGCGAGGCGGTAGACGATCCGGCGCGGGAAGTCGTGGGTGGGGTTTTCCCAGATCCACACGCGCTCGCCAGGGGCGGCGACGACCGCTGGATCGCGGACCTCGGTGAATTCGGTGGGCGACTGGCTCGAGGGCGCGGCGCGGTAACGGGTCAGGCCGTCGCGGAGCGAAATGAGGGTCATGTCCTCGAGCTCGACGATCTTGCCGCGGGGATCGGCGGTGGCGCTGCGACCCTGAAGGCCGCCCGGCATCGGCCACCAGTGCTCGGTGATGGAGTCGCCGTCCTCGTGCAGCCAGGTGCCGCACAGCGGCGCCAGCGCCTCGTCCACCGCGGCGTGGCCGCAGCCGAGTTCGGCCGCAAGGACGAGGGAGAGGAGCGGCCGAACGAGGGGCATGGCGGGACGATAGCCGGACATGCGGCGTTCCGTCACGGGCCGTCCGCGTTCCACCTCGAGACCGCTCACGGGGCGGCGCTGCCGGCGACGGGCGGCGCCGTGCGACCATTCGGATCGTGGCGCGCGCCCTCGCTCGGATGACTCTCGGGACATGTCTCCCGGCGCTGGTCGCGTGCAACGTGACGTCGCCGCCGGGGTACACGTTCGCGGCCGAGACGGGGACGACGGCGACGAGCTCCGGCGAGAGCGCGGCGGACCAGGACGGGGTGACCCCGCCGTTCGTGACCGGTTCGACGGACGCCGCCGCGGTATGCGGCGACGGGGTGATCGATCCGGGCGAGGGCTGCGACGACGGCAACCTCGAGCCCGACGACGGCTGCGACGCGAGCTGTACGCCGATCGCGGCGGTCGAATGGACGTACACCCACAACGGCGGGGCCGGCAAGGACGATGTCGCCTGCGGGGTGGCGATCGACGGCGAGGGCCGGGTGTTCGTGGTCGGGGCGGAGGTGGTGCAGTCGCGCGACGCGTGGATCGTGGCGCTGGCGCCCGACGGCCACGAGCTGTGGCGCAAGACGATCGACTCGGCGGGGCTCGACGACGCGTTCGCCGACGTGGTGGTCGACGCGGCGGGGCGCGTGTTCGCGGCCGGTCACGAGGAGCTGGCGCCCGGGCTGCGCTCGCCGGTGATCCGGGCGTTCACGGGCGAGGGCGCGGACCTGTGGAAGTTCAGCGAGCCGGTGGCGGTGGCCGGGGCGAGCGGCATCGACGGGCTGGCAGTGGCCGACGGGGCGCTGTATTCGACGGGGTCGGAGGCGGGGCCGCAGGTGCGCCTGGCGATCCGTCGCCACGATCCGGACAGCGGCGTGGCGCTGTGGAAGACGACGACCGCGGCGTCGGCGTCGCACGCGTACGCGGGCGGGATCGCGGAGGCGGGGGCGCAGATGATCGCGGCCGGGGCGGCGGAGCTCGGGGGGGTGCTCCACCCGCTGCTGGTCCGGGTCGAGCACGACGGCACGCTGGTGACGACGCAGATCGAGGCGGCGCGCGCGGGGGCGTGGTCGGACGTGGCGCCGATCGGCAGCGAGGGCGAGGTGCTGGCGACGGGGCGGATCGAGCCGACGCCCGGCGCAGGGTTCGACGTGGCGGTGCGCCGGATCTCGGGCGCCGACGAGCCGCGGTGGTCGCAGACGATCGACCACGTGGCGGGCTTCGACGCCGGCCGCGGGGTGGCCGTCGGCGCAGGCGAGGCGGTGTTCGCGGCCGGCGCGGTGACGAGCGAGAGCGGCGACCTCGAGATCTTCGGGGCGCTGCTGTCGGGGCCCGGCGAGCTGCGCTGGACGCACGTGAACGCGAACGCCGGGCTCGGCCTCGAGGACCACGGGGCGGCGGCGGCGTTCGGCCCGGGCTTCGTGGTGCTGGCCGGCGACGAGCAGGTGCCCGGCGAGGGCGCCAACGTGTGGGTCCGTCGCTTCCGCGCGGAGTGAGGCGCGCGACAGACGATGCGCGAAGCGTGGCCGCGGAGGTCGGCGGGGCGCGGGCGATGGATCCTCGGGGCAGGTCGATGTCGATGCGCGCGGGGTGAGCGAGGCGTGGCGAGGGTCACCGGAGCTGCGCGGGTCGGATGGCGGCGATGGAGCACGGCGAATGTCCTTCGTGCGGCGCGTGGTTCGAGGACGACCGCGGGCACGGCGAACGCTGCGTGGGGTCCGCTCGAGCGCGGCGGATCACTGGAATGGATGCGATCGCGGCGACAATTGATCGGAGGCCCGGGAGCATTGTCCGCGAGAGAGGCTCGCCATGTCGTCGCCCGTCTGTTCGCCCTCGCTGCGCGCGCCCGCCCACGATCCGCTGCCCGACGCGGGCCGGATCGCGGCGACCTGCGCGATGTCCGACCCGATCCAGCGCAACCTGTGGATCACGTACGTGTTTCACCGCCTCGAGGTCGCGCTGGCGAGTCGGCTCGGCGAGGAGGACGTCAGCTGGTGCGCGTACGGGACGTGGGCGTCGAAGAGCGCGGGGCGGTTCATCCGCGGCGAGATGGTGCTCGCGGCGCTGCGGCCGTGGATGGCTCGCACGGCGGGGGTCGGCCGCGTGGTGGCGCGCATCGACGGCGAGGTGCGCGAGCGGATCGCGGCCGGCAACCTGATGGTGTTCGCCGAGCTGGCGCCGCTGTTCCGCGCGCTGGTCGATGTCCTCGAGGTGGCGCCGGCGCAGCGCCGGGCGGCCGCGGAGGCGGCGTTCGCCGGGCTCACCGAAGGGGCGACGTTCGCCGGCGGGCAGACGCTGCTGCGGCGGGCGTTCGCGGCGTACTTGACGGCGGCGGAGACCCGCGAGGCGAAGGCGCGGGCGGAGCAGATCCTGCTGGCGAACACGCTGGTCGGCTATCACGAGCAGATCCGGCTGCAGCCGACGATCGCGGCGGCGCTGTCGGCCCCGCTGGCGGTGCTGGTGACGAGCGACGCGGCGCCGCTGCGGCGGGCCCTCGGCGAGCGGCTCGGCGAGGTGGCGCGCGCGCTGCTGACGCGCTGGATGATGACGATCGACCTGCCGGAAGGGGCGCTGGCGCTCGGCCGCGACGTGCCGGCGACGCGCGACGGGCGGATGTTCCCGGCCGCGTTGACGCAGATCGAGGACCCGGAGCTGCGCGCGGTGCTCGAGGAGGTCGACCGCACGCCCGACACGACGCAGGGCAGCGCGGCGGCCGACTGGGCGGCGCTGGCGGACCGCATGAACTTCATCGTCGACCTGTTCCGCTCGCGCCAGCGCGACGAGTCGCTGCGACGGTCGCCGTTCCGCCCGGATCAGGTGGCGGCGATGCACCTGGGGCTGCGGCCGCTCGGGCCGCTGTGAGGGACGAGGGGCGCGGCTGAGAAAAATTACGCGGGGCCGCAATTGCCGGGCGCGCTGCGGGTACCTCTCCGGTGAGGCCATGCTCTCCGAACACGCCCCCAGGCTGGCGATCGTCGCGCTCGCGCTCGCCGGTTGTCGCGCCGGGCCGAACATCAGCCCGTACGACAGCTCGCTGCTCGGGCTGTACACGATCGAGTCGTGGACGGCGAACGCGGCGAGCTGCGCGGCCGAGGGGCCGTCGGTGCTGGCGGAGCGGAGCGAGCGCCTGGCGCTCGTGGAGGCCTGCACGGTGCCGCACGAGGGGCTCCACGTGGCGCCGTGCGAGGACGTCGGGTCGTGCGCGCGCGAGGTGTGCGACGGCAACGTCTTCCGCGCGTTCCCGCTCGGGTGGGACCGGCTGGTCGGCGACGACAAGGAGGGCTGGCGCGGCAAGTCGTGGCAGCAGCCGGAGCAGGTCGGCGACCACTGCGAGGCGGTGCTGCGCGACGCGAGCGAGACGCTGGACGGCGAGACGCTGGTGGTGCGCGTGCGGGTGTTCCCGGCGGTGAGCTTCCCGATCGACGAGACGGGTCATTGCTGGGACCTGGAGGAGGCGGCGGCGGCCGTGGAGGGCCAGTCGTGCGCCGGGCTCGAGGCCCCGGCGCGCCCGCAGTGGCGCGCGCTCGCGGGCGTCGACGCAGGAAGACATGACCGGAGGGGCATGCTCTGAAGGGCATGTCTCGATGGAAATGTCTTTCAAGGCATGTTTGAAGAGACATGTCCTTCAGGGCTGGACCCAGCGCAGGACGGCCTCGGCGGCGGAGTCCGGCGAGGTGCTGAAGCAGAGGCGGGCGTCCGGGGCGACGGCGTGGATCAGGTTGACGAGCCGCTCGAACAGCAGGAGCTGGGAAGGGGCGGTGCGGATGCCGGCGCCGATCATGACGGCGGCCCAGTCGCGGGCGGCGAGGCGAGCGCGCACGGCGGCCTCGACCTCCTGCCAGTCGGTGGTGACGAGGCACCACTCGGCGTCGAAGCCGGCCGCGGTGGTGGCCGCGAGCGAGGCGGCCAGGCCGGCGACGAGCTTGGCCTCGTCGAGGCCGGGGTAGTCGCTGAAGTCGATGACGCGGGGCTCGAGGCCGACCAGGAGGACGGCTTTTTTGGCGGCCGAGGGCGGGACGACCGGGTCGAGCAGCACGAGCTCGGCGGGGCCGGCGATCCCGGGTCGGCTCATCGCCTCGGGCAGGGCGGGGTCGGCGAGGAAGGCGTGGGCCTGCGCGGGCGTGGGAAAGTCGAGGGCGATGGCGACGGCGTCGGGATCGTCGGCCTGACGATAGGGGCGCGCGCCGGTGCACCCGTGGGCGCGCCGGGTGGCGGCCATCTGGTCGTGGAGCGCGAGCCAGGCGTCGAAATCGGTGATTCGGTGGCGGACGAGGAGGGTGGCCATGACAAATGGGTCCTTGCTGCGAGCGGGCGATTCGCGGGAGCGGGGCGACGGTCAGGCGAGGGCGGGGTAATCGATGTAGCCGCGGGCTTCGGGGGTGTAAAAGGTCTGCGGATCGGGGACCGCGAGCGCGGCGCCGGTGCGCAGGCGATCGACGAGGTCGGGGTTGGCGATGAAGGGCCGACCGAAGGCGATCAAATCGGCGCGGCCGCCGGTCAGCGCCGCCTCGGCGCCTTCGCGATCGAAGCCGCCGTTGAGGACGAGCGGGCCGGCGAAGCGCTGGCGGATGGCGGCGGCGGTGCGCGCGAACTCGGGGTGCGGGTTCTGGACGAGGTGGAGGTAGAGGAGGCCGCGCAGGCGGTCGGCGAGCAGGTCGTACTGCTCGTGGACGCCGTCGTGGGCGGGCATGTCGTTGAAGGCGTTGTAGGGCGAGAGGCGCACGCCGACGCGATCGGCCCCGACGGCGTCGGCGGCTTCGCGCGCGACCTCGACGACGAAGCGGGCGCGAGCCGCCGCGCCGCCGCCGTAGTCGTCGCCGCGACGGTTGGTGTGCGGGTGGAGGAATTGCTCGAGCAGGTAGCCGTTGGCGCCGTGGAGCTCGACGCCGTCGAAGCCGGCGGCGAGGGCGTCGCGGGCGGCGCGGGCGAAGCCGCGGCGGGCTTCGTCGAGGTCGCCGAGGGTCATGGCCGCGGGCGCGGGGAAGGGCTGGGGGCCCTGCTCGTCGGTCCACAGGACGCCGGCGGCCGCGACCGCGCTCGGGGCGAGGATCCGCGCGCCGGGGGGGAGGTTGAGCGGATGGGCGATCCGGCCGACGTGCATGAGCTGGGCGAGGATCTTGCCGCCGCGGGCGTGGACGGCGTCGGTCACGGGCCGCCAGGCGTCGACCTGCGCCGGGGTGAAGAGGCCGGGGATCCGCGCGTAGCCGAGGCCGTCGGCGACGGGGGCGATGCCCTCGGTGATGATGAGGCCGGCCGAGGCGCGCTGGGCGTAGTAGGTGCGCATCAATTCGTTGGCGAGGGCCCCGATCGCGCGGCTGCGGGTCATGGGCGCCATGACGATGCGGTTGGCGAGATCGAGGGGGCCGAGGCGATAGCGGGCGAAGAGGTCCACGGGGCGCTGCTCCTGGGTGAGTACGAGCTCACTGTGAGCGCCGCAGCGGCTCTGGCCAATGGGGCCGAGATGGACGTACTGTCCGTCCATGCGGACAATCCGGCGCGCCGACCCGAGCTGCGTGGTGGCCTTCGTGGAGGTGGTGGCCCGCGGGGGCTTCCGCGAGGCGTCGCGGGCGCTCGGGGTGCCGAAGTCGACGCTGAGCCAGCGGGTGGCGGCGCTCGAGCAGCAGCTCGACACCCGCCTGCTGGTGCGCACGACCCGGAGCGTGAAGCTGACGGACGTCGGGGCGCGCTACCACACCGAGGTGGCGCCGGCGATCGCGGCGCTGCAGGCGGCGGAGGGGCTGATCGGGGCGCTGCACGAGCGCCCGACCGGCCGGGTGCGCCTGACGGCGGCGTACGAGCTCGGGCAACGGGCGCTCGGGCCGGTGCTGGCGACGTTTGCGAGCCGCTACCCGGAGGTGGCGCTCGAGGTCGACCTCACCGACCGCCAGGTCGACCTGATCGAGGAGGGCTACGACCTGGCGATCCGCGTCGGGCCGCTGGCCGACTCGGGCCTGGTGGCGCGCCGCCTGGGCGGGCCGGTGCGCGTGGGGGTGTACGCGAGCCCGAAGTACCTGCGCCGCGCGGGGACGCCGAAGGAGCCGGGGGCGCTGGCGGACCACCGCTGCCTGGTGATGTGGGGCGCTCGCACGGGAGCGCGCTGGCCGTTCCGCGGGCCGCGGAAGCTGCGGACGGTGGCCGTGACGCCGCACGCGGCGGTGAACAGCTACGAGGTGCTGCGGGCGATGGCGGTGGCAGGGGCGGGGATCGCCCGCTTGCCCGCGATGCAGGCGGCGCCGCACGTGCGGGCGGGGGAGCTGGTCGAGGTGCTGGCGGAGTTCGCGGTGCCGCCGACGAACCTGTTCGCGGTGTACCCGCGAGCGCGCGGCGCAGCGCCGGCGGTGCGGGCGATGCTCGAGCTGTTGGCGGAGACGATCGATCTGGGGGGGCCGGTCGAGGGGCAGGCGAAGCCGCGGAGATGAGGGCCGGGGGCGAGACGCGGAGGGCGGCGCGGAGGGACGGGATGTCCCGAGAGACATGTGCCGGCGGAGGCGTCGGGCCCGGTGGGATGTCCCGAGGGACATGTCCGAAGGTGGCGACGCGTCCGCGGCGCGGGCCGGGGGCGTCAGCGCCAGAAGCCCTTGCGCTGCCTGGGCGGCGAGGGCGGCGGGCCGTTCTTCTTGCCGGCGAGCTCGCGCAGGGCGGTGACGGCGTCGTGCAGGGTCTGCAGCAGGTCGGCGGTGCTGAGGGCGGCGCGCAGGCGCTCGGCGATCGGGGCGAGGCGCGCGGCGAGGGCGTCGAGGCCGACGGTGCGCAGATCCTCGAGCAGCTCGAGCAGGCGCGCCACGGCGAGCTGAGCCGCCGGGGTGCCGCTCCTGGCCCGCAGGAGGTCGTCGGCGACGTCGAGCAGGCGCGCGAGGTAGGGGCCGGCGTCGATGCCCGCGCCGTCGACGGACTCCTGCTTGGAGACGCGGCCGGGCGCGGCGGGGGCCGGGGCGGCTCGGCCACGCAGGACCTGCGAACGCGGCGGGGCTGCGCCGGCTCGGCCGAGGCTGATCGCGCCGACGACCTTCGGCCCAGAGCGGGCGGTGGGGGACAGGATCGGGGCGGGCGGCGGCGCGGCCGGATCCGCGGCGCCGACGAAGCCGAAGGTGGTCGCGCCGAAGACCGGCGAAGCGCCGGTGGACCCTCCCAGGCTGCCGAACTGCTCTTCGCCCCACCCGGCCGGCTGCTCGACGGGCTGGGTGATGGTCCGGGGGGAGCCGCCCGGGTTGGCGATCTCGCGGTCGACGGCGACGAAGGCGGTGAAGCGCGACAGCACCTGGTGACGCAAGGACACGGCGAGGATCGCTCGCTCGATGCGGGTGCGGTCGCCGGGGTGAGCGGCGTATCGATCCTCGAGGTCGCGGATGTGCGCGCGGGCCCACGACTGCGCCAGGGCGGCGCCGGGACGCGCGGAGTCGAGGTGGATCCGCTGGGTGTACTCGGTGCCGGCGGGCAGGCGGCCGCGCAGCTCGATGGCGGCGCCGGGGCGCGGGCGGCCGCGCCAGCGGACGTGAAGGACGAGCGGGGCGCCGGCGAACACGGCGGGCAGGCGGCGCGGGGCCTGGGTGGCGAGATCGAGGCCGTCGCCGTGGACGCTGACGTCGACGAGGACAGGGGTGGCGATCCGGCGGTGGATCTTGGCCATCACCTCGTCGAGGCGCTCCTCGCTCTCGACCAACTCGCAGGCGCCGCCGCCGACGGCCGCGAGGCGGCGCAGGAAGGCGGCGTTGACGGCCTGGTCGATGCCGAGGGTGAAGACGCGGACGTGCTGCAGGTGAGCGGCGTGGCGGCGCAGGAGCTCGTCCTCGTTGCCGACCTGGCCGTCGGTGACGAGCACGAGGACGCGGTCGCGGTCGTCGCGGCCGGCGAGCATGCGGGTGGCGAGCTCGAGCGGCAAGGCGAGCTCGGTGCCGCCGCGCTCCTGGACCTGCGCGAGGTACTCGACGGCGCGGAAGCGGTTGCGATCGCCGGCGGGGACGAGCTGCGAGCCGAGGCTCGGCGGTGATTCGACGCGGTCGTCGAAGGCGAGCACGGCGAAGCGGTCGCGCTCGCCGAGCGTGTCGACGATGCGAGCCGCGGCCCGCCGCGCGGCGACCATCTTCCACCCGCCCATCGAGCCGGAGCGGTCGAGCACGAGGACGACGTCGCGCGGGCGCGCCTGGGCGGCGGCGCCGACCGGCGGTACGACGGTGATCATGGCGGTGGCGCCCTCGCCGTCGGCGTCGGGGGCCCACACGGCGGCGCTGTGGAGGGCGGCGCCGCCGAGGGTCCAGCGGAGGATGAAGTCGCGGTCGAGGCGCTCGCCCGGGCGCAGCTCGACGCGCCAGCCGCGGCCGTCGGGCGCGGCGTGGACCTCGTGCAGGCTCGAGCGCAGGCCGGCGACGGGGAGGCCGGCGCCGTCGATGGTGACGGCGAGCGAGAGACGCACGGGGCTGGCGAAGCCGGGCAGGAGGACGGGCGGGCTGATCCGCGAGGCGTCGGGGACGCGATCGGTGTCGCTCGCGGTGCCGGTGCCGGCCTGCTCGTCGTCGAGCGGGATGCCCGGGATGAAGCGCGGGGCGACCACCAGCGGGAAGGCCCAGGTGACCTCGCCGTCCTCGATCGGCAGCAGACCGACGGTGCGCAGGGTGATCACGACGTGCTCGCCGGGGAGGAGGTTGCCGACGCGCAGGGTGAAGACGCCGGGTCGATCTTCCTCGGCGATCGCGGCGCGCTGGCCGGCCGCGATCGCGTGCTCGTAGACGTCGCGGGCCCGGCCGCGCTCGTCGATCACGCCGTCGACGATCCGGTCGCGGACCTGCATGCGAAAGGCGTGGACGGCGGCGCGGTCGGGCAGCGGAAAGATGTAGACGGCCTCGATCGGCGCGCCGGTGTGGTTGATGAAGGTCTGGTGGAGCTCGGTGGCCACCTCGAGGCCGTGGACGTGCGCGACGACGGACAACGAGGCGAGGGGCAGGCAGCCGCGGGAGGTCTCGAGGCGACCGAAGGCGTGCTCGCTGCCGGACGGGTGCGCGAGCGTGGGATCGATGGTGAGCGCAGTGGGTATCATGGGCAGTCCTCCTGCGGGTCGGGGTGAGCGGAGCGCGGGTCGAGGGCAGCGTCAGAGAGGTCGACGAGGTGGCGCCGGACGAGCTCGGCGAGCAGCGGGGCGGCGGCGGCGAGCAGGGCGGCCGCGTCGGCGTCGGTGGCAGGGCGCGCGGCGGTGAAGGCGAGGCGGACGCCGGGGGCGAGCGAAAGCTCGAGCGTGGGCGTGAGGGGAGGGGCGGGGATGGAGGGCGCGGGGTCGACGGCCGGTTCGGGGGGGTCGCGGCGCGCCAGAAGTCTCGGCGACCGGCGGCGCGGGGCCGAGGCCCGAGCTCGACGCCCGAGGTGCGCGCGAGGGCGGCGTCGTCGAGGGTCGGCAGGACGCGCTGGATCTCGGCGAGCGACCGGCCCTCGGCCTGCAGGCGCTTGATGGCGACGAGCTGGGCGAGGTGCCGGGGACCGTAGAGGGCGGTGCGACCCTGGAGGTGCGGACGGTCGAGCAGACCGAGGGTGGTGTAGTAGCGGATGCTGCGCTCGTCCGGGACGGCCCGCACCTGGCCGTTGGCGGGGGCCTCGTCGCTCGCCAGCCGCTGCTCGGCCTGACGGCTGAGCTCGCGGATCGTCCAGGGGACGCTCACGGGGACAGCATGACACTGTCATATAACAGTGTCGAGATTTGTTTCGTAAACGTCCGTTATGAAGAGATAATTTTCCGCTGGAGCAAGACAATCGAGCGCGGAAATGCGCCTCGGTCGACCGGCGCAGGTCCGGACAGACATGCCCCAAGAGACATGTGGGGACGAAGCACGAGCGCGGCGCGACGAAGCACGCGGGCTACGGTCGGTGGATGGAGGTGGGCGAGAGACACGAGCTGCCCATCGCTCGCCTCGTGCTGTGCGGCGACCGGGATCCGGACGAGGCCGCCGCGGAGTTCACGGCCTCGATCGGGACGACGGCGTGCGACGGGTGAGCAGGGGGGACAGGTGCCGAACGCCGGTCATGACATGGCATCCAGGACATGCGCGAAGAGTCGTGTCATCGAGTGCGGCGCGCGATCGCGGCCGTCACCGGCCGCGCGGCCTGGGTTACCCTCGCGGCATTGCCATGACCTACTTCGATCGCACGCCATTGTTCATCCTTGTCTCGCTGCTGGCCGCCTGCGGGCCGAAGGACCCGGCCGACACCGAGAGCGGCAGCGAGGGCGAGGCGACCTCGACGACGACCGGGCCGACCACGGACGCGCCGACGACGACCGCGCCGACGACCACCACGACCACGACCACGACCGAGGGGACGACGACCGCGGGGGAGACCACGGACGAGCCGCCCGAGGCCGTCCCCTGCGAGCACGTCGCGGGCCCGGCCGACGGCGCGGTCGACTGGTACCTCCGCTGCGGCGGGCCGCAGAACGAGTTCCTCAACGGGGTCGGCACCGACGCCGACGGCAACATCTATCTCGGCATCGACCTGCGCGTGCTCGACGTGTCGGCGCCGCTGCGGATCGGCGAGTTCGAGGTGACGCCCGGCGAGCTGTCCGACATCCTGCTGATCAAGCTGTCGAGCACGGGCGAGCCGCTGTGGGTGCGCCAGTTCGGCGGGCCGCTCGATCAGACGATCACGCACCTCGTCGCGTGCGGCGACGGGCTGGCGATCATGGGGTTCGCCGAGCCGGGCACGCTCGACCTCGGCGGCGGCTCGCTCGACGGCGCCTTCGTCGCGGGGTTCGACCTCGACGGCAACCACCGCTGGAGCCGCTCGCTGGGCGGCGCGTCGCTCGTCACCGCGACGTGCGACGCGGGCGGGACGCTCGCGGTCAGCGGGCTGTTCGAAGGTGCGGTCGACTTCGGCGGCGGTCCGGTCGAGCCGCCGCCGTCGACCGCGGCGTTCGTGGCCAAGTACGACGCGGCGGGCGGGTTCCAGTGGGTGCAGCCGTTCATCAGCACGGGCGACGGCTCGGCGCGGGTGATGTCGCTGGCGTTCACGCCCGCGGGCGAGCTCGTGCTGGCCGGCTCGTTCACCGGGACCGTGGAGCTCGGGGGCGGACCGCTGACGACCGACTTCTGGGACGACATGCTGGTCGCCAAGTTCGGCGCCGACGGCGGGCACCTGTGGAGCCAGCAGCTCGGCGGCGACGGGCTGCAGTACGCCATGGCGATCGCGGTCGATGCCTCGGGGGAGCTGGCGCTCGGCGGGATGTTCTTCGACCAGCTCGAGATCGGGGCCGACAGCTACACCAACGTGTTCCCGGACCAGATCCCCGAGATCGACGGGACGCTCTACGACGCCGTGCTGGCGCGGCTCGATCCGGCCGGCGCGGTGCTGTCGTCGCAGCACCTCGGCGCGATGCTCGACGACAGCATCGACGACCTGTCCTTCGACGCGACCGACTCGCTGCTGGTGGCCGGGGTCGCCGACTCGCAGGTCGCGCTGCGGGCGTTCAGCGGGGAGGAGCAGACCTGGGCGTGGACCACCGATCAATTGCCGGAGTACACCCGCTCGGCGCGGTCCGGCGAGGACGCGGTGGTGCTCGGCTCGTCGCCGATGGCGGGCGAGGTCGATCTCGGCGCGGGGCCGACCACCGACCACGGCGGGTGGGACTTCGTGGTCGCGCGGATCCGCCGCTGACGGTTCAGACCGGGCGGGTCAGATCGACCTGGTCGATGGGATAGGTCGCGTGCAGCGGCGCGAGCACCTCGTCGACCAGGCGGTGGACGTACGGGACGATCCGATGGTTGCGGTAGACCGGGACCTTGTTGACGCGGGTGCCGGTGGCGCCGGAGATGAGGCTGCTCTGCAGCACGAGGCCGCGGCCGCCCGTCGGCTGCACGCTGGCGCCGGCGTCGATGCGGCCGAGCACGCCCTGCACGAGGTCGAGCGGCGGGGCGTCGCCGGCGAACCAAACCTGGGCGAGCAGCACGGCGCCGGACACGGGCCGCTGCTGCAGCGCCTCGAAGTAGCCGCGGACCGGGAACGGGCGCGCGGCCAGCCAGGCGCGCTCGCGGGCGATCCGGCCGTCGCCGGCGACCGGCTCGAGGAAGGCGACGCCCAGCACGCCGAGCAGCAGGACGGCCATGCCGGCGGTCAGGTAGTCGACGGACAGGAACCCGGCGGCCATCGACGCGACGAGGCCGCCGCCGACGACCAGGGGGACGTAAAACCCGCGCCGGCGCGCGCTGCCGTAGTGCGCGCCGAGAGCGACGCGCATGTGCTTGTCGCCCTCGGCCAGCTGCCGCTCGTCGGCGCGCTGGATGTTGCGGGCGCCCTCCGCGGCCAGGCGGAGCAGCTCGGGCGAGGGCGCGCGGCCCGGTTCAGATGGGTTGCGAGGCACCGGCGGACCATAGCGGGCGGCCGGGCGGCGAGCAACCGGGGGCAGATCCACGCGCGGCGGTGATGACATGTCTTTGGGGACATCTATGGCGATAGCGGCGGCGCGTGCGCACGATGCGTGCGTGGGCCACGACGCACGCTCGCGTCGCGCACGAGCGGCGGGCTGGAGGCCGTCGCTGCCCGCGATCGTCGAATCACCCTGCAACAAGTACGACGCGGGCGTGGACGCGCGAAGACGCGAGGTCGGGATAGGATGATATGTCCTAAGAGACATTCTCTCGGGTGAGCATCACGAGGTTGCCGTCCGGATCGGCGACGTAGGCGACGCGCTCGCCCCACGGCATGTCGCGCGGCGGGAGCACGACGGGCGCGCCGGCGCCGGCGAGCCGGTCGACGGTGGCGTCGACGTCGTCGACGTAGACGCAAAGCTCGACGCGATGGCCGCTCGCAGGCCGCAGCGCCTGGCCGTGCAGCGCAGGCGAGCCGTCGAGCCGGCCGATGCCGAGCTCGGATTCGCCGAACTGCAAGGCGACGAAGGCGGGCGGACCTTCGGGCGGAAATCGATACGATTCGCGGCCGCCGAGCTGGTCGGCGTAAAAGGCGAGCGAACGCTCGAAGTCGAGGGCGGAGAGCATCGGGAACAGCTTTTTCGCGGGGGGGTGCACGCGGCGAGCATCGCCCGCAGGGCGGGCGCGGACAAGGGTCGCGCAGCCGACGTGCAATGCGACGAGGGTATCGACAATGTTGGTACCGGCGATGATGACGGATCCGCGGCGCGAGGCGCATCCGTGTCGCCCCGAGGGCCCGCCCCCGCACGGTCGCGTTCGCACTCCCGTCGCGCGGCGTCGCCGGACAGGAGAGCTTCGCGGCCGCGTGGCCGCCTTGACAGGCGAGCGGGCAGCCGATAGACCCTTGTCATGCGTTGTTTGTACCGTGTGGGTTGGGTGTGGCTCCTCATGACTGCTTGCGATGCCATCGAGGAGGGCGCCCGACCGGCGGCGCAGATCGAGGACGAGCTCGCCGGTGAGATCGACGAGGTGGAGGCGAACGTGCTCGCGACGCTGCGGATCGAGGGCGATACGCGGATCTACTTCGTGGACGCGTCGACCAGCGTGGCGATGGTGGAGGTCGGGTCGGGCGAGGACAGCGTGGTCGCGGGGCTCGTCGACGACGGCTTCACGGCGGCCGAGATCTACGAGACGCTCGCGCCGGAGGGCCGCGCCGCGCCTGCGGCCTTGATCGACCACCCCGGCGCGCATCGAGCTCGCGCCTTCGATCTCAGCGCGGCGCCGCGGCCGGCGAAGGATGCTGGCTACGGCGGCGTCGCGTCGACGTGTTACAGCTTCACGGCCGCGAGCTGGGTGAGCTTCATCGAGACCTCGGCGCACCCCGGGTTCGACCACTATGCGCATCAAACGAACTCGACCACGGGGGAAGTGTGGTGGCAGTCCGACGCCTCGCAGGCGAGTTACCGCGCGACCCTCTGTCCGACCGCCATTCACGGGGCCAACTTCGTCGACGACTACGTGATGCTCCACGTCCAGAAGCGCCAGACGAGCCCGCTCGGCGCGTGGACGGTGGTGGCGACGTCGATCCCCATCCGCCTCGAGCAGCGCGGGTGGATCTACGACCTCGACAACACGGCCAACTTCCAGTGGCGAACGAAGGTCAGCAGCGTCGACGTCGGCACGATCTGCAACCCCGACATCCCGTGGATCTGCTCCTCGGGGAGCGATGAATTCCACCACGCTCACATGTGGTCGGACTGACAGCAGGCCTCACGCGCGTTGAGCTCCTACGACATCGCAGTGCTTGAACCAGGTGATCATGTCGACGGTCCTTGCCCCGAGTGCGCGAGCGCCGGCCGGCGCGAGCGTTGCCGACCGCCGCCCCGCGCGGCTGGTCCCGGGGGGCATCGAGCGGTACGATGAACTCGCCATGAGCACGACGGCCGAGGGCGAGCGGATGGACAGACTCCTGCAGCGAGCGAGGCTCGTGGCAATGGGTCCCCCGCCCCGTCCCTCGCGTGGCGGCATGCCCGATGTCTATCACTACCAGATGGAGCCGATCGCCAAGTCGCTTCGGACCCGGTCCCCGCTCGTCCGCGGGCTTTTTTGGGCTTGCATCGTGTACGTCTCCGTGCTGTCGCTCGGCCTGGCGCCCCTGCTTATCGCTCTGACGCGGGCAAAGCAGGCTCGCCGGCTCGATCCGCTGTTCGAACACGGCGTGGCCTGCGAGGGCGAGGTGACCCACGTGCTCGGGCCTGGTGGATGGACCGTCTCCATCGCATATATTTTCACGGTCGCCGGGAAGCGCTACACCGGGCACATGGAGTATCCCGCGCGCCTGCGCGAGGACTGGCACGCTGGAGACGCGGTGACCGTGCTGTACGCGCCCCACGACCCGGCCGACAACATCGGCCTGTTTCGCTGACGCACCCGAGCGGTCCCGCAGCCCCATCACCGGGGCGCTGCATCAGCTTCGCGCCGCGCTCGCCTTGGTGCCGTTGCTCGAAGGTCGACCAAGGTTCGACGGCGAGGACGACTACTTCGGGTATGACGACCGCTGCGGGTCGTAGGCTCCGCGAGCTCCGTTCGTTGTGCGTGCGAGGCGACCGCGGCTGCGACGAACGCGGCGCCACTCCTCGGCCGGGTGGCAGCCTCAAGGAGCGAGAATCCTGTAGTGAGCGCTGCGGGCCCGAGAGAGGCGCCCGGCCCGGCCATGGAGGGCGTGGCCGGGCAGCGAGTCATGAGCTCGTCTGGCGAGGCGGCGGTGATGGCAATGGGCGAGGAGCGCACCGCGTAGATCCGCCGCCCACGTGGTATCGTGCCGCGGTTCGATCGAGACGAAAAGGGAGTGGTCGATGCCTGATTTCGACGATGACGACCAGAAGCAGCGGCTGAAGCGGCTCGCGAGCCGGGCGGCGATCGAGGAGCTGAAGGCGGAGTACGCCCGCAGGGCCGACGCAGTGTTCAATCGCCCGGGGGCCGCCAGCGCGGGGGGGCTCGCCGACCTCTTCACCGACGACGGGGTCCTCGACCTCGGACCGTTCGGGCGCTACGAGGGCCGGGCGGCGCTGGTGAACGCCTGCGAGAACATCCTCCCGCAGGCGACGAAGTGGAGCACGCACTACATCGTCAGCCCGATCCTCGAGGTCGGCGATCACGCTGCCACCGGCTCGTGGTACTTCCTCATCAAGTCGGTGCCGCGGAGCCCGCCCGGATCGGGGGTGATCGAGATCCTGGGCGGCTACGCCGACAAATACGTGAGGACGGGGAGTGGTTGGAAGATCGGCGAGTCGATCAGCAGCTTCTTCGTCCCGCCGACCTGACAGCAGGTTTCATACGCCTTGAGGCGTGCTGACGCCGCAGTGTTTGAACCAACCGGCCGCATCGGTTGGGGTGACGAGAGCCGCAACGGCGGAAATCGCGGCCTTGAGGAGTGGGCCGGTTCGGGCCCCGAGGCCGCGAAGGGCGGTCTTGATCTTCGACCAGGCGAGCTCGATGGGATTGAGGTCGGGCGAGTACGGCGGCTGGTAGACGACCGTCGCGCCGCGCGCCTCGATGCGCTCACGGACGCCTGTCGCGTGATGGGCACCGAGGTTGTCCATCACCACGATGTCGCCCGGACGGAGCTTCGGCGCCAGATGCTTGTCGATGAACTCGAGGAAGACCTTGGCCGTCGTGCCGCCCTCGACGGTCATCATCGCCTCGATGCCGTCGATCGACAGCGCGCCGAGCATCGTCGTCACACGGCCGCGATTCCGTGGCACGACGCCATGGGCACGCTTTCCTCGCGGTGCCCACGCTCGAGCGCGGGTCATCGAGATGTGCGAGCCGGACTCGTCCAGGAAGATCAGGCGCTCGGGGTCGCAGGACTGCATCTGCGCGACGAAGGCGTCGCGCATCGCCACGACTGCGGCCGTGCACTGCTCTCGGGGAACCAGCGATTTTTTTTCCTCGTGAAGCCGAGCTCCTGAAGCTCGCGGCACATGGTGGAACGACTGACCTGGACCCCGGCCCGTACTTGCAGCGCGAAGCACAACTCGGCGAGCGTCGCGTCAGGCCGCGCCCGCACCAGCTCCACGATCAAATCTTGCTCCCGGGCCGTGATCCGCCGCTCCCACTCCGCCCCCGTGCGGCTTGGGCTCGACCGAACCGGTCTCTCGCTGGAGGCGCAGCACTCGATCGACGGTCGCCCGTCCCACGTGGAAGCGCTCGGCGAGTTGCTCGTAGGTCTGCCCGTCCTGTACGCGGGCCTCAACAATGCGGATCCGAAGGTCGACAGAGATCGGCGTGGGCATGCTCTGCAAGAGCACATGAGCGCTTTCGCGCAAGCTGGCTCAGCCGTATCCTGCAGAGCCTTGATCCAGTCGCAGAGGATCAAGACGTGACGGACATGCTGTGAGGCCGGCGCCGCGGGGTAAAGCCCCGCCAGACCGGGCTCGGGTTGTCCGGCTGGGCCCGGCATGCCACGCCGCAGCGGCATGAAGATCGCGGTGATCGGACCCGGCGGGATCGGTAGCACCTTCGCGTCGCAGCTGGCTCGGGCCGGGCACGAGGTGACGGTGGTGGCGCGGACGAAGCGCCTGGCGCAGCTGCAGCGGGACGGGGCGATCGTGACGGCGAAGGGCGAGCGCGCGGCGGTGCAGGTGAGCGCGGCGCTCGACCCGAGCGTGGCGTACGAACTGGTGCTGGTGACGGTGCTGGCGTCGCAGGTCGACGCGGTGCTGCCGGCGCTGCGCGCCAGCGCGGCGAAGTCGGTGATGTTCATGTTCAACACCAAACAGGCCCTAATTCAGCACCTGGTGCCGAATTCCGGGTTGTTGCCTGAGTTTGCCATCTCTTTGCCACGCGCCTCGTCGCGCGCGTGGCGGGGCGTCAACCTGCGGCATCAAGCGGCCGGGCTGGGCCGGTCGACGAACGACCAGGGCCCTACGACTTTATCTGCACGAGACCAGGTCGCCGGAGGTCCCAGACGAGGGCGACCAGGGCGAGGAGCCGCCGGATGGTTGGCTGGACATGCCTGATGGGACATGTCCTTCGGGAACTTCGGCTGCGGCGTCGGGGCCGGCGCCGAATCGGGCGAACAGGTCACCCTCGTCGGCGGCGAAGGGCCCGCGGCCGATGGCGAGGCTCGGACGGAGCTCCTGCCGGCGCTCCTGGGCGTAAAAGCGCAGGGCGTCGGGCAGCTAGCGCTCGCTAGCGACCGGGACCAGCCCCGCCAGCCGGGACTTGTCGAGCTTCGCGGCCACACCGACGCTGCGCCCGGCGAGGTTGGCCACCACGTACTGCACGGAGCTGCCCAGCACCTGGGCGACCTCCGACAGGCTCAGCCCGTAGTCCTGCATGAGCCACTGCGTCAGTCCGAAGGTGGCAGAGCGCAGGGCGTCGTCCAGCGAACCGGCCTGGCCGAGCGCCATGATCTGGGTCGGCGACTCCACCCGCGGCGCGGAGATCGACTTGCCGCGCACGACATCGACCGTGAACTCGACCTCCATCGACGTCTCGAGCGCGTACTGCGAGGTCTCGCCGTCGCCCTGTAGCGCGTGGGCATCGCCGAGATAGAGGAGCGCGCCGGGTTGTAGGACCGGCAGATAGACGGTGTTGCCCTCGACGACCTCGTTGAAGTCCATGTTGCCGCCGAAGCGGCCGGTGTCGCCGGTCGAGATCGGTGGCGAGCCGAAGCCGGGCGCCACCGCCAGCCCGCCGAGCATGGGCCGCACCGGCACCTTGAAGTTCTTCAGCCGCTCGCTCGGCGTCTCCGGGCTGGCCGTGCCGTTCGCGCGGTCGATCCGCCAGCGAACCGGCTTGCCCAGCTCCGCCGCCGTCGCCGCGAGGCCAGGGACGAGCGCGCGCCCGACGATGCTGTCCAGGCTGTCGGCATGGTCCCGGTTCAGGCGCAGCCGGACGATGCGTACGACCAGCGTGTCACCCGGGTTGGCGCCGCCGACATAGAACGGCCCGATCTGCGGGTTGCCGAACAGGGCCCGCGTGACCCCGTGCTCGTCCACGCCGCCGGAATCGATGGTGGTGGTGTGCACGCTGTCGCCGGGCCAGATCGTGAGCACCGGCTTGCGATGGGGCGTGAACTCGTTGGAGTAGTCGGTGGGCTTGAACTCGTGACGGCGCGGCGGGCCCGGCGGTCGCTCGGGGAGCAGCTGCGCTGCGAATGCATGCTTGACGCGGACCTTCGGGTTGTTGGAATCGGGATAGTCGGCGGTTCCGCGGATCGTCCCACCGCTCAGCGTGCCCTGGTAGACGTAGGTCGACTGGCGGCGGTCGGTGACCACGAAGCGGACCACCTTGCCGGTCAACTCGCCCTCGAGCTTGTCTCCGTCCAGGACACCGCTGAGCCGCGTCCCCGTGCGATCGAGCTCCAGCGCCTGATAGCTCGGGTTGCCCCACAGGTCGGTGGTGACGAGCCAGCTCTGATGAACGCTGTCCCCGGCCAGCGAGGCCTTCGGGAGAATGCAGCAGACGAGCAGAGCCGCGAGCACGCACAGCGTGGTCTTCGCCATCATCGCGCCCGGGAGCTTGTGCAATCGGTGGCCGACCATCCGCGTCGAGAGGTTCGAGGTCCAGACGAAGGTTGACGGGATCCGCGCGTCCGCGGGCCCCAAGCTTCGCACGTTCCCGGGAACGTCAGCGAGCCCGGTGCATGACGAAGCGCACGGTTCCCGGAGGCGAAGTCATGGGCCGCGCCGCGAGCGGACCCGGCAGCGCGGCACGCACGGGCTTCACGCGCGGGTCCTTTGAAGCAACTCACGAGGCGCCCGAGCTCGAAGAGTCGACGCGGTCCGTGAGGATGGCCTTCGCCTTGCCGACGTGCAGGGTTCCGTACACGGGCGCCTCGCCTTCGCCCGGGATCGGGTACTCGAGGTCGCGCACGCTGGCCGTCCATGGCGCCCACGGCCAAGTGCTATGCTCACCGCCGTTGGCGACGTCGGGGTCGTGTGCGGTGACACGACCGCTGCGACGGCTGCACGACCACGCCACCCATCACGAGTGCCAGCTGGAGCATCAGTGACGGCTTAAGCGGTAGCTCCGGCTCGGGCACCAGACCTTGCAGCTAAGACCTCGAACATCTTCCGCCCGAGATGGTGTACTGCCTCGGCTGGCCCGCAACGGGCCTGAGTTTTGGTAGAGGAGAGGCGTGGCCAGGAGGCCCGCATGAAGAAGCAAGAACGCCGACACTTCACCCCCGAGCAGAAATCCAAGATCCTGCGAGAGCACCACCTCGACAAGGTGCCCGTGTCGGACCTGTGCGAGAAGTACAAGCTGCAGCCCAGCGTGTTCTACGGCTGGCAGCGGGCGCTATTTGAGCGCGCGCCGCAGGTGTTCGTCGAATCTCGCACGACGCCGGCGGAGACGGTCAAGCGCGAGCTCGGCGAGAAGGTGGAGCACCTCGAGGCGAAGCTGGTCAAGAAGGACGCGGTGATCGCCGAGCTGTCGGAGGCGCTGGTTGACCTAAAAAAAGAGCTTGGGGAGCTCTGAACGGCCGCTGGGTGCCCCATGAGACGCGGGACGAGGTGATCGACTTCGTCACCGACTGGTCGGAGAAGACCGAGCTGGCGCCGGCCCGCTTCGCGGGGTGGCTGGGGATCCAGCGGTCGCAGCTGACGCGCTGGCGCGAGCGGTACGGCAAGGCCAACGAGCACAACGGGAAGATCCCGCGCGACCACTGGATCCTCGACGCCGAGCGCCAGGCGATCCTCGACTTCTTCGACAAGCACCCACTCGAGGGCTACCGACGGCTGACCTACATGATGCTCGACCAGGACATCGTCGCCGTCAGCCCGGCGACCGTCTACCGAGTCCTGAGCGCCGCTGGCCGCCTCGATCGCTGGCAGCGCGGTCCTTCGAAGAAGGGCACTGGCTTCCAGCAGCCTGACGGCCCGCACCGCCACTGGCACGTCGACATCGCCTACATCAACCTCGCCGGCACGTTCTACTACCTGTGCAGCGTGCTCGACGGCTACAGCCGTTACATCGTCCACTGGGATCTCCGCGAGTCGATGACCGAACGAGACGTCGAGTGCATCCTGCAGCGCGCCCGGGAGCTGTTCCCCGGGGCGCGGCCCCGCATCGTCACCGACAACGGCCCCCAGTTCATCGCCCGCGATTTCAAGGAGTTCATCCGCGTCGCCGGCATGACCCACGTCCGGATCTCACCCGGCTACCCGCAGTCCAACGGCAAGCTCGAACGCTGGCACAAAACCTTCAAGTCCACGGCCTTACGGCCCGCAGCGCCATCGACGATCGACGAGGCCCGTCGCGTCACCGCCGACTTCGTCGAGCACTACAACGCCCGCCGCCTCCACAGTGCCATCGGCTACATTGCGCCGGTCGACAAGCTCGCCGGCCGCGAAGCTGCGATCTTCGTCGAACGCGACCGCAAACTCGAGGCCGCTCGAGAGCTCCGCCGTCAACGCCGAGAACTTGCTCGCCGACACCAAACCCACCATCATCCCAACCAGACCTGCCCACCCGCAAGTCCGTAAGCCGCACCTCCCTCGGTTGCATTCACGCTGAGCCAATACAATGGCGCCGCTCGTGCGCGAGCAGATCGAGGACAGCTCCGACCGCTGCTGACCGAGGACTATTACAGCCAGCCGCATCTGCGCGATCCCACCGACGTGCGCAAGCGCTGGCGGACGCGAGAAAGCGAGTTCATCGGCGCCGCCGCCTACACGTGTCCGCTCTGGCTCAACGAGGGCAAGGTCTCGGCGCAGACGGACGTCTTCTCGGTCTGCGTCCGGTCGCGTCCTGTATTCGCGGGAGACCTACCAACACCGAGAGATCCGCCCGGAGGAGTTCGCGCCCGAGCTCGCGCCGCTGGTGGCGGAATTGCGGCGCGGAGCGTCGATGATCGGGGCGGAGCGTCACCGGACGATGGATGGCCTGGTCCGGTCGCTCGAGATCGTGCGCGCGGATCTGTCGGCCCGCGCGACGCGGCCCTCGCCCCCGCTGGTGGATGAGCGCGGTCGCGGCGGCGTCGGCGGGGTCCTTCGTGCTCGGGGCTATCGCGGCCGGGTCCGTGCTGCTCAGCATGCCGCGTCGACGCCGCCGCTGCAGCTCGCCCGTTCCCACTTCACGTGTCGTGCCAGCCGTTACGGAAACGGCGGGCGAACGGGGGAGCTTTCGTTGAGGACGAGGGCGCGCGAGAAAGCGTAGCCGACGACACTCCAGCCTCACACGCTGCTGTAGAAGAAGCCAACGCCGACCGCGAGGAGGCCAAGCGGAGTGAGTGCCATGGCGGCGATGGCGATGGCCAGGCGCGAAGGTATGAGGAACGGCCGTCCAGCGCTCGCCGCAACGCCTTGTCCGGTCGGTACAAATAGGAGATATCGTTGAATGCTGCGTTGTAGGTCATCCCGCCGGGCAGCGCATAGATCGCGATCAGGAAGCATGCGAGCGCGAGCGGGCCTGTCACCCAGATCAGGGCCGAGCGCGCATAACAGTGAAGGGCCGCGGTCGCGCCCGCGAGGAGGATGGCGGGCATGAGATAGACGGCGATCGGGGCGAAGGCGCGGAACCCTCGGCGCAAGGTGTGACCCCAGGGCGCGAAGCCGCGGAAGTACGGCGGCTCGTCGTGATAGACCCGGTCAGCCCTTGGAGTGCAGCGCCCCATGGAACCACCGCGTACAAGGCGATGAACCCAACGAGAACGAAGTCGATCCAGGTGACGGGCAGCAGCATCCGGGGCAGATGACCACGGCCCGACCTGCGGAGCAAGTGCCGCCGTCGCGGGACCTCGATCGAGTTGTCTCCCAGCCGCTGGACGTCAGCGGCATCCTCCGCCCGCCGCGGCGGAGGCTCCGCCGCGGCGAGGCCCGCAACGGGATGGCTCGGGGCGCGATCAACGCCAGCGACCGAGCCGAGCCCCCGCGGCCGAGCCTCGGCCCAGCGCGCGCCGGCGCCTGCGACCGAGACGGCCACGCCGCGTAACCCGGCGCGGTGCCGCAGCTGCAGCGCAAAGCATCGCACCGCGAACGGCCAGCGCCGTCCGAGCCCGCCGCCGCCGAGGAAGCGACCGAGGCCGGGACGGCCAAGCGGATCACCTGGAGTCGGGCGGGCTAACCGCATAAGGACTCGGGCGGCCAATCGGATCGGTCGTCGTCAGGGCGCGGTCGGCTCTTGCGCGCGGTGGGTCCGCGGGTTGCGGTAGGTCTCACCGTCCATGACGAGCACGTGCGAGTGGTGCAGGAGGCGGTCGACGGCGGCGCTGGCGAGCTGCTCGTCCTTGAAGAGCGGGCCCCATTCCTCGACCGCCCGATTCGACGTCCGCCGGTTGCTCGCGGGCGGAGACCGGGCAGCTAGACGGGACGTCTCGCAGCGCGGCAGAGAGTTCTTCTGCGTCTGCGCAGCCGAACGGTGCGAGGTGGTGGAGCGTCATACGAGCGGAGGGGCCGGAGCGGTCGGTCCGGGCCCTTCGCGTCGGGGGCGACGAGGTCGTTTTCGTCAGCGACCGCGACGAGGTCCAGATTCGCACGACATCGGCGATGAGCCACGCTCCCCCGCGCACGACCTGGACGCTCTCGAGCGACCAGGGGGAAGCGACCTGTTCGTTGGAGGAGCACGGGGCGGGCGAGACGGCGTCGCTGCGTTGCAACGCCGGGCTCGCCGCGACGAACTTGCAGCTCACGCGGCTCGCCGACGACTCCGGAGCGGTCGTCGAGCTCGACGCGCTGGTCGCCCGCCGGCGGCCCTCGGCGGACGTGTGCGACAGAGCGGAACGTTGCTGCCGAGCCGCGACACCGATCCTGGACGAGGGGAAGTCGTGTGACCTCGAATTCCAGTTCGGGCCCGATCGCCTGCCGGACAATTGCCAGCGGACCCTCGATGGTTTTCGCCGGATCTTCGAGGAGACGAAGCGCCCGCTGCCGGAGGCGTGCCGATAGGAGACCGAAAAGGACAGCGACATGACGGTGGAGTCTGGGCGAGGTGCTGGCGGTAGCTGGGGCCGTCAATGTCGAGGCGGACTCCGGACAGGTTGTTCGGCTGCCCGCTTCACCGTCGGGGCACGGTTCCAGGGGCGGAGCCGGCGGTGCAGCAGCGTGTAGGCCGTCACAAGCACGCCTCGAGCACATCGAGCCCCGCCGGCGTCGCTGCGCCGCAAGCCGCCCGAAGCGAGGCCGTCACCACTCGGGGCTAGGCTAGAACGCCGGGCCGTGCTGCCGAGGGGTCAGGAGCTTGTGATGCTGAGGACGGGGACGGGGCGAGCGGGAGCGACGGCGCCCGGGGCGAGGGCAGTCGTGCCGGGTGGGACGCGGTCGAGCTCGACGTGGGTGCAGTCGGTCATCTGCCCCTCGGCGTGCGCTGGGTCGCCCTCCCAGCGCGTCGTGAGACTGAAGATGGCCGAGACGTCGTGGTGCAGGTAGTAGCGCTCGCCCGACACAACGACGATGGTCGCCTGGGTGGAGTCGTCGGTGCCGAGGCGGGCGTCGACGTCGTCGCCGTAGCGGGTGACGATCGAGTGGTGGCCGGGCTCGGCGAGGTAACAGAAGTACGAGGGCCCGCGAGTCATGCCGACGACGGTGCCGTTATCCTGGACGACGGCGGGGACCAAGAGCGCGACTTTGTGCGGGCGGTAGACGCAGATCTGGGCCGTGTCCGCGGGGAGCTCGGCGAACCCGGGCGGCGGGACAGCCCGGGGGCGGATGGAGTAGCTGGTACAGGCCGCGACGCACAGGAGCGCGGGGCTGAGGAGTGAGATCGAGGCGCGGAGGCGCGAGCGCGACATGCGGGCGATGAACCGGGCGGCCCCCCGGTCGTATTCCAAAGCGGGCGGCGCGGTAGGTGTCGGTCGCGCGCCCGACGGGACGAGCCATCGCTGCTCCCTCCCGGCCGCGTACGCGTTCTGGCAGTGGTTCGCCGGCGACCAGCTGCTCTGCGGCGACGGCCCGCCGCTCATCGTCGACGCGCGGACCGGAGAGGGTCAATACTGCTTTTCCCCGGAGAGCGACATCGATGTGCTCGCGGCTTCGCCAACCGCCATGAAGCTGCTCGCCAACCACCGAGGGCTGGTCGCGGTCGCCGACGCCACGAATGTGGCCTGATCTCGGCGAGCACCGGATCGGCGGGCCGCTCCTTCCGCCGAGCAGCGCAGCAGCTTGGCGCCCGGCGAGCTCAGCTCAACGCTGCGCTTGATCACGATCGCCGACCTTCTCGGTCCCGCAGGGTGTAACCGCGGACGCGGCGAGGCCCCACGTGAACACGCGCACTGCGGCTGGCCGCGAAGCGTTCGATCAGAAGTTCCTCGAGGTCGTCCCGGCGATCGGAACGGCTCGGGACGGACTTCCCGTACGGCCCCCTCGCCGTCAACCTGCTTGGGAGCTGCGGGCTCGCGTTCTTGATGGTGGTCGCCACCCAGCCGAACGCGATGGGCCCCAACCTTCGCCTCGCGCTAACCGCGGGGGGCCATGGGCGGCTTTACGACGCTTCGGGACCATGAAGCTGCTCCAGGGGGATCGTACGGCCGCGCGGCGATCTACGTCGTCGTCACCGTCCTGGGCTGCATCGCCGCAGCCTGTGGAGGTCACGCGCTGGGCCGACTGATCGTCAGCGCGTGACCTTCCGTCGGGGGCCAATGCCGGCGCGGGCGGCGAGATCGAAAGCGAGGTAAGCGCAGAGAAGGGCATGGCACGCCTCGTTGTGCGTGATCACGGCGCTGGTATGCCGTCAGGCGATCTCGGGAGGCCCTTCGAGCCGCTGGAACGCGCCGCGCCGATTGCCCACTACGGCGGGCTCGACGTGAGTCTCTTCATCGCCCGCGAGATCGTGGTCGCCCACGGGGGGCGCATCTCAGCCGAGAACGCCGAGGGTGGCGGGGCCCGCTTCGTGATCGGGCTGCCGCGCGAGGTCCACGACCCGGACATTCGCGCGGCGGCCGCTCAAGGACCTCGAGGGAACATGGTGTGAGGTCGCGGGAGAGATCCTCGAGCCCCCTCGCTCCCGGAACCTCTCCAGCCGCCTCGGCGAGGTCGGCGGCCCTTGCGAAGGCGCGTCCGCGAGGGTCGAGGCAGCCCGCAGCAGACATGTCCCGAAGGACAGGGCGATTATCCATCACAGCGCCGCGTCGATGCTCGGCGCGACCCACGAGACGCTCCTGCGAGCGGCTGCGTGCAGACGAAGATCCGCACCGTCGTCGGGATCATCGCCGCGCCTCCAGCACGTCGAGCACGCGCGCAAGCGCCTCGGCTTCCACGCGGCCCCGCACTCGGACATGCACGCCGCCGACGACGAGCTCGATCACCCCGACCTCGGCGACAGCTGGTGCCGCGAGCTGCTCCGTCACCTCGACGAAGTCCACCGGTGCATGCTCCGACGCGCCGGCGCTCGCTAGCTTCGACTTCCACCACGTCAGCGTCCGCTGGTTGATGCCGGCCCTCGCGGCATAAGCCGCGCACGACAGCCCGCTCGACTCAACCGCGAGCAGATCATCGACGCTGCCGGCGCGCTGTTCGCCGAGCGGGGTCCCGAGGTGCCGATGGAGGAGGTCGCTCGCCGTGCCAGGATCGGCGTCGGCACCCTGTACCGGCGGTTCCCGGACCGGGATGCGCCGGCGCGGCGCGGGAGCTGGAGCCATCTGGGCGCGGCCCGCCGCGAGGCGCGGCCCGGTCGGTGTGCCTCCAGCACCACGAAAGGAATCGGTCCTAGCTAGTTGCGCGCGTAGCAGTGCGCGGCCTCGAGGTCCGCGATCAGCCCGGGATGCGCCGGCGCCCAGTCCAGGCGCTGCCGCGTCAGCGCCGTCGACACCGGGTTGTCGCTCGCGACGAGCGGCCCCAGAAACGGCCCAAACCGCGCCTCCGCCTCGGCCGGCGACAGCGAGACCGCCGGCACACCGAGCCGCCGCCCGATCGCCTCCGCGACCTGCCGCATCGCCACGCCCTCCTCGCCGACGGCGTGGTAGCGGGCGCGCTCGGCCGCGCGCTCGAGCGCGAGCCGGTACACGCGCGCGCAGTCGTCGTGGTGGACGGCCGGCCACCGGTTGCTGCCATCGCCGACGTATCCCGACGAGCCCGCCTTGCGAGCGGCCGCGATCAGCATCGGCATGAAGCCGTGGTGATCGCGCGGGCCATGCACCGTCGGCGCCGGACGCACCACCGACACGTGGACACCGCGGTCGGCCCACGCGAGCGCAAGGTTCTCCGCCGGCACGCGGAAGCCCGCGCTCGCCGCGAGGTCGCCGTCGTCGTCCTCGGTGCCGATGCGCCCCGCCGGAAGCACGAGCGTGCCGGTCGTGAACACGAGCGGCCTTCGCGATCCCGCGAACGCGCTGCCGAGCGCCTCGATCGCGCGCCGATCGGTCGCGAACGCGCCCGGCAGATCCTGGAAGTCCATCACGAAGCCGAGGTGGATCGCGCCGTCGCAGGCGCGCGCGCCCTCGACGAGCGTGTCGGGCTTCGTCAGGTCGCCCGCATGAACCTCGGCCCCCATGCGCGCGAGCGCCGCGGCCGCCGCCTCGCTGCGCGCGAGACCGAGCACGCGATGCCCCGCACCACGCAGCTCCGCCACGACACCTGTTCCGATCATTCCCGTCGCACCGGTCACGAAGATCTTCATGCGTTGAGCCTACGGACGCGCGTCCGTATCCTCCATGCGCGCGCGTTCGCGGTTTCGTCGCGATCGTACGGAAGCTCATGGATCCGCTCTCCGATGTCCTCGCCCTCGTCCGGCCGCGAAGCTACGTCGCCGGCGGCCTGACGGCCGGCGGGCGCTGGGCGGTCCGGTTCCCCGCGCACGCCGGCATCAAGTGCTACGTCATCACCCAGGGCGCGTGCTGGCTCGTCCTCGATGCCCCGGTGCGGCTCGCCACCGGCGACTGCGTGATGCTGCCGCACGGCCGCGAGTTCCGGCTGTGCAGCGATCTCGACGCGACGCCGGTGGACCTCACCACGATGTACGCCGGCGGCTCGTACAGCGGCATCCGCGCCTGCGCCCCCGGCGACGACTTCTTCCTCCTCGGCGGCCACTTCGTCCTCGACGGCAACGCGGACCTCCTGCGCGGCGTGCTCCCATCGGTCGTGCACCTGCCGGACGCCGGCGAGACGTTCGGCAGCGCCGTCGAGCGCATGCTCGCGGAGCTCCGCGATCCGCAGCCCGGCAGCGTGCTCATCGCGCAGCAGTGCGCGTACACGATGCTTGTACTGGCGCTTCGCCTGTGCCGTGCGAGCGGCGCCGCGGGCTGGCTCCACGCCCTCGCCGATCCTGCCATCGCGCGCGCGATAGCGACGATGCACGACCGCCTCGCCGAGAGCTGGACCGTCGAGGCGCTCGCCGAGATCGCCGCGATGTCGCGGACGACGTTCGCCGAGCGCTTCCGTGCGACCATGGGCACGTCGCCGATCGAGTACCTGACGCAGTGGCGCATGCTCGTCGCGGGCGATCGCTTGCAGCACTCGAACGACTCGCTCGCCGAGATCGCGCGGCTCGTCGGTTACGAGTCGGAGAGCGCATTCGGAGCCGCGTTCAAGCGTGCGATGGGCACATCACCGGGCGCCTACCGGCGTGCGCGACGATGAAGCGAAAGACGACGTCGACCGTCGGGGCGGTCGACGTCGATCAGGTGCTCGTGTATTGGCTCAGCGTGAATGCAACCGAGGGAGGTGCGGCTTACGGACTTGCGGGTGGGCAGGTCTGATGGGGATTGTATTGGCTCAGCGTGAATGCAACCGAGGGAGGTGCGGCTTACGGACTTGCGGGTGGGCAGGTCTGATTGGGAGCGTGGTGGGTTTGGTGTCGGCGAGCAAGTTCTCGGCGTTGACGGCGGAGCTCTCGAGCGGCCTCGAGTTTGCGGTCGCGTTCGACGAAGATCGCAGCTTCGCGGCCGGCGAGCTTGTCGACCGGCGCAATGTAGCCGATGGCACTGTGGAGGCGGCGGGCGTTGTAGTGCTCGACGAAGTCGGCGGTGACGCGACGAGCCTCGTCGATCGTCGATGGCGCTGCGGGCCGTAAGGCCGTGGACTTGAAGGTTTTGTGCCAGCGTTCGAGCTTGCCGTTGGACTGCGGGTAGCCGGGTGAGATCCGGACGTGGGTCATGCCGGCGACGCGGATGAACTCCTTGAAATCGCGGGCGATGAACTGGGGGCCGTTGTCGGTGACGATGCGGGGCCGCGTCCCAGGGAACAGCTCCCGGGCGCGCTGCAGGATGCACTCGACGTCGCGCTCGGTCATCGACTCGCGGAGATCCCAGTGGACGATGTAACGGCTGTAGCCGTCGAGCACGCTGCACAGGTAGTAGAACGTGCCGGCGAGGTTGATGTAGGCGATGTCGACGTGCCAGTGGCGGTGCGGGCCGTCAGGCTGCTGGAAGCCAGTGCCCTCCTTCGAAGGACCGCGCTGCCAGCGATCGAGGCGGCCAGCGGCGCTCAGGACTCGGTAGACGGTCGCCGAGCTGACGGCGACGATGTCCTGGTCGAGCATCGTGTAGGTGAGGCGTCGGTAGCCCTCGAGCGGGTGCTTGTCGAAGAAGTCGAGGATCGCCTGGCGCTCGGCGTCGAGGATCCAGTGGTCGCGCGGGATCTTCCCGTTGTGCTCGTTGGCCTTGCCGTACCGCTCGCGCCAGCGCGTCAGCTGCGACCGCTGGATCCCCAGCCACGCCGCGAAGCGGGCCGGCGCCAGCTCGGTCTTCTCCGACCAGTCGGTGACGAAGTCGATCACCTCGTCCCGCGTCTCATGGGGCACCCAGCGGCCGTTCAGAGCCCCCAAGCTCTTTTTTTAGGTCGACCAGCGCCTCCGACAGCTCGGCGATCACCGCGTCCTTCTTGACCAGCTTCGCCTCGAGGTGCTCGACCTTCTCGCCGAGCTCGCGCTTGACCGTCTCCGCCGGCGTCGTGCGAGATTCGACGAACACCTGCGGCGCGCGCTCGAACAGCGCCCGCTGCCAGCCGTAGAGCACGCTGGGCTGCAGCTTGTACTTCTCGCACAGGTCCGACACGGGCACCTTGTCAAGGTGGTGCTCTCGCAGGATCTTGGATTTCTGCTCGGGGGTGAAGTGTCGGCGTTCTTGCTTCTTCATGCGGGCCTCCTGGCCACGCCTCTCCCCTACCAAAACTCAGACCCGTTGCGGGCCAGCCGAGGCAGTACAAACGGGCAGGGAAGGGACGTTCGGAGCGGGTTTGCTCCACAGCATCGGCATGCCGCACGCGCGCTTGCCGATGAAGAACGGCAGCGCTCCGGCCGGATGGACGCAGCAGGCCCATCGCGTGGTAGTGATGAAGCGTGCGCCCGCTGGCTCCGGCGGGTCCGAAGTCGGGAAGCGGAAGAGGCGCGGTAGTTCCATGTGCCCGGCATGGTCGCGTGCGTCGCTCCGAGTTCCTGAGGCTCGAGCACGGACCCCGCGAGCCGGGTGGATCGCAAGGTCCGTCTTTGCCAGGGCTTGCCAAACTCAGGTGTTTTCCGGGAAGTCCTGGGATGCTCTGCCCCCCTCCAAAAGCCCGAATTCGGGGAGCTCGGGGGCCCCGGGGCGGGGCGAGGGGCTCTGAAGGGGCGGTGGAGTGTTCATGTTCAACACGTTCGAGCCGCTCGAGCGGCTGCGCGCGGCGGTGGGCGCGGAGCGGTTCACGTTCGGGTTTCCGGCGATCCTGGCGAGCGTCGACGACGGGGTGTTGGCGACCGAGATCTTCGCCGGACCGCTGCGTACGACGGTGACCGACCCGCGCTGGGCGGAGGTTTTCTCGGCGGCGGGGATCCCCAGCGTGGTCCACAGCGACATGGAGAGCTGGCTGCGCACGCACGCGGCCGTCGTGACGCCGGTGATGGTGCTCGCGGGGGAGGAGCCATTCGCGGCAGGCAGGGGTGTCGTGGGCGGAGGCGATGACGTTCGCGCGGGCGACCGCGGAGGGCTTCGGCCTGGTGCGCCGGCTCGGCAACGTCATCACGCCGGCGCTGATGGTTCTGTTCAGCCGAATGCCGATCCGGCTGCTGGCGTCGCTGCTGTGGTCGATCAGTCGGTCACCCGCCATTCGCAAGAGCGGGGCGGCGGGGTTCGGCGAGCCGCGGACGCTGATCGACGCGATGCTGGCGGCGGCTGCCCCGCACGAGCTGCCGGCGTTGCGCGCGATCCGGCCGTGAACGGGCGTCCGGCGCGAGCGCCAGGGCGATCCTCCGCGGACCGGCGGCTCAGACCTCCTCCCCGCGCTCGATCACGCGATGCACGAGGCCGTACGCCTGGGCCTGGCGGGCGTTCATCCACAGGTTGCGCTCGGTCTCCCGCGCGAGCGTGGCGAGGTCCTGGCCGGTCGCGGCGGCGAAGATCCGGTTGAGGCGCTCGCGCATGGCGGCGATCTGCACGGCCTCGATCTCGATGTCCGCCGCGGGCCCGCGCAGGCCGCCGCTCGGCTGGTGGAGGAGAAAACGCGTGTTCGGCAGCGCGAATCGGTTCTCTCGCCGGGCGGCGACGAAGATCAGCGCGCCCGCGCTGGCGACCCAGCCGGTGCCGATCATCTTGACCTCGGGTCGGATGAAGCGAATTACGTCGTGGATCGTGTCGCCCGACTCGACGTGGCCGCCGGGCGAGTGGATGACGACCCGGATCGGCTGCTCGCTCTCGCCGGCGAGCGCGAGCAGCTGCGCCGTGGTCGCCTGCGCGAGCTCGCTGGTGATCTCGCCGAAGATCAGCACCGTGCGGCTCTTCAGCAGGCTTCGGCGCAATTCGTCGGTCAACGCGGGGACGCGCGGCCGGTCCTCGTGGGGCTCGCTCGGGTCGGGATCGGGGTCCAGCACGATCCGAGCATCCGGCGGCCGCGGCCTGCTCGCCATGTCCATGAGGCGCGTCGTCATGCCCGGGCGTCTCGATTTGAGGGCGCGTGCTGGACAGGCGGGCCCGGCGCGAGTCACCATCGAGCCATGGCGGACGAGATCGACGAGCAGGTCCCTCGCGGCGTGACGGTGTCCCGGCGTCATGGGGCGCCGCCCTGGCAGGTGGACGCGGGCGAGCTGCCGAGCCTGCACGTGGTCGTGGAGGGCTTTTTTCGGCTCGTGCACGGCGAGCAGCGGGTCCTCGAGCTCGCGCCCGGCGACGTCGTGCTCGTCGGCGCCGGACCGCCCGGCGCAGCGCCCCGCGAGCCGCGCTTGCGGTGCCTCCCGCCGCCGCCCGGGGCCCGTGCGCCGCAGGCCGAGCTGCTGTCGGCGCGGTACGCCGGGGTGCCCGCGGAGCTGCCGGGGTCCGTGGTTCACCTGCCGGCCGCGGAGGTGCGACGCTCGGCGGGCCTCTCGGCGATCGTGAACCTGCTGCGCGCCGCGCTCGCGGATCCGGGTGCGGGGCAGGAGGCGCTGGCGCGCTCCTTGTTGCCGCCGCTGCTCGCCTACACGCTGCACTGCCACCGCCGCGCGCACGCAGGGGCAGGCACGGTCGATCGGCGCATCGCCCGGGCGCTCCAGCTCATGCAGGCGAAGCCGACCGAGCGCTGGACGGTCGCGGCGCTCGCGAGCGCGGCGGGGCTGTCCCGCGCGGCGTTCGCCCGGCGCTTCCTCGCCGAGCAGGGCGTCCCGCCGCTGCGCCATCTGACGGCGGTCCGCATGCAGCGCGCGGCCAGGCGGCTGGTCGAGAGCGACGACTCGCTGGCAGCCATCGCGGCCGAGGTGGGGTACGACTCGGAGTTCGCGTTCAGCCGCGCGTTCAAGCGCCACACGGGCGAGGCCCCGGGCGCGTTCCGCCGCCGCTGCCGCGTCGAGGGCGGCTCGTTCGGCCCTCCGATCGTTTGTGCGGCAGCATGAGCGAACCGTGAGCGTCGGTCCGGCCGGGGAAGGTGAAGGCAGAGCCGGCGCGTTGCGATGAAGGTGGAGCGTCGCCCGCGCTCGCCGATGCGCCGTGACGCGCGCCGGCGAGGCGGTCACTCGGACAGAGACAGGGACGCGCCCCCGAGCCCGCCAACGAGCTCGGGGGCGCGACCGGAATCAACGGCTAGATCTCGAAGCAATAGAGGCGACGCGCACCGTTGCACGTGGCGGTGGGGTTGAAGGTCCAGGCGCTCGTGGCCAAATTGCTGCGTCCGAAGATCGCGCTGACCACGGAGCTGCTCGAGGTCCAGTTGCTGCAGTTGGGGAGGGAGACCAGGCCGGCCTCGCTGGTGCTGGTCCATACGTCCGCCGAGACCGTGGTGCCGGTTTCGGTGAGGTTGATGGGGGTGGCGATCGCGCCGTCGGTCAGATCGGCGAAGGTGTTGGCGATGAGCGCCCCGTCGATTCGCCGATAGCCGGAGATGGGGGACACGAAGCGCGTCGACGGGGCGCTGGCGTCGGTGCTGAGCCACACGTCCCAGGTGCCGCCGAGGCCGACCGCGTTGGCCCGGTCCTGGCACTTCGTCGCGGCGCCGCTGATGCCGCCGAGGTTGCCGTTGTACGTCGTGCTGGTGACGAACACCCGCTTGCCGGGCATGCACGCGAAGCAACCGTCGCCCTCGACGTTGTTGCCGTCGTCGCACCCCTCCTGCCCGGCCCAGACGTAACCGTCGCCGCACGTGGGGAGCTGGCAGTGGTTGAGGCAGCCGTCGGTCTGCGTGAGGTTCTTGTCGTCGCAGCCCTCGCCCGCCTGGACGAAGCCGTCGCCGCAGGCCGGCAGCTTGCACGCGAGGGTGCAGGTGCCGTTGTTGGCGTTGCCGGCGCCCTCGTCGCACTGCTCGCCGGGTTGGACGAAGCCGTCGCCGCAGCTCGGCAGCTTGCAGGCGTTGGTGCAGCCGTCGTCGTCGACGAGGTTGGCGTCGTCGCAGGCCTCGCCGGGGCCGGTGTAGCCGTCGCCGCAGATGGCGCCGGTGCAGTCGGGCTTGCAGGGCTGGTCCTCGCCGTTGTCCTCGCCGCCGTCGCACTGCTCGACGGACAGCCACAGGAGGCCGTCGCCGCACACGGCGTGCTTGCAGCTCAGGGTGCAGGCGCCGCTGTTGCTGTTGAGGTTGCTGACGTCGCACTGCTCGCCGAGGCTCGGCTGGATGAAGCCGTCGCCGCACGCGGGGAGGCGGCACAGGTCGGTGCAGCCGTCGTCCTGGTCGTGATTCGTGCCGTCGTCGCATTGCTCGCCGGGGTCGACGACGCCGTTGCCGCACTCCTCGAGCGCGCACAGCGGGCTGCAGCCGTCGTTGCCGACGAGGTTGCCGTCGTCGCAGCCCTCGCCGGGGCCGCGATCGCCGTCGCCGCAGACGTTGAGGTGGCAGCCGGCGAGGCAGCCCTTCTGGGGGCCGTTGTCCGGGCCGTTGTCGCACTCCTCGCTGCCGCTGCCCTGGTCGTGGACGAGGCCATCGCCGCAGATGGCGTGCTTGCAGGCCAGCGTACAGTCGCCGCCGTCGCTGTTGCCCGCGCCGGCGTCGCAGGCCTCGCCGGCCTGGACGAAGTGGTCGCCGCAGGCGGCGGCGGTGCAGGCGGTGGTGCAGGCGTCGGTGTCGATCGCGTTGCCGTCGTCGCAGGCCTCGGTGGCCTGGACGATGCCGTCGCCGCAGGTCGGGACGGTGCATGCGTTGGTGCATTCGTCGTCGTCGACGCCGTCGCCGTCGTCGCAGGCCTCGCCGGGCCCGACGTGACCGTCGCCGCAGACGCCTATCGTGCAATCGAGGGTGCACACGGCGTGGTCGGCGTTGTTCGGGCCGTGGTCGCACTGCTCGCCGGGGCCGAGATCGCCGTCGCCGCAGACGTTGAGCAGGCAGTTGGCGCGGCAGGCCCCGCCGGGACCGTTGGCGGGGCCGTGGTCGCACTGCTCGCCGACGGCGGCCTGAAGGACGCTGTCGCCGCAGGTGGCGGCCACGCACAGGTTGCTGCAGGCGTCGTCGTCGACGGCGTTGGCGTCGTCGCAGGTCTCGGGCGGCTGGGCGATGCCGTCGCCGCAGGAGGCGAGGACGCAGGCGTTGGTGCAGGCGTCGCCGTCGACGTCGTTGCCGTCGTCGCAGGCCTCGCCGAGCTGGACGACGCCGTCGCCGCAGGCCGGGAGCGCGCATTCGTTGCTGCACGCGTCGTCGTCGACGTCGTTGCCGTCGTCGCAGACCTCCCCGGGGTCGACGTGGCCGTCGCCGCAGACGGGGCCCGACGCGCAGCTGTCGACGTCGTCGCCGTCGTCGCACGCCTCGCCGGGGCCGACGTGGCCGTCGCCGCAGACGTTCAGGGTGCAATCGAGCTTGCAGGCGGCGGCGTTGCCGTTGGCCGCGCCGTCGTCGCATTCCTCGCCGGGGTCGAGCTGGCCGTCGCCGCACGGTTGCTCGGGCGTGGGGTCGGTGATGTGGATCGAGACCTCCACGCTGCCGTCGCAGCCGGCGGCCAGGAGGTGCAGCGCCGTCGCAAGTACACACGTGTACGTGCGACGAGCCTCGCGGGACTTCGTGTTCTCCATGCTTTTTCTACTCCGATCGATTGGTTGGACAAGGGCCGACCCTCGCCGCGACGATCAGGCGCGGCGCGAGCGAGAGGACCGGCATGACAGCTTCGGCCGCGAGCGGGTCTCCGGCCGATAGCGATTCGTTCGCCGGGGCGATATTCGCCGAGGGCCGGCGCCGAAATCGGTCGACCTGAACTTCGAGCCATGTGAGTTCGGACCGCAGCGCCGCGCTGCCGAACGGTCGGAGTCGCGCGGACGTGCGAGGGCGAGCGCGGGGGTCGACGCCTGCGCCAGGGCGCGGCGAGGCCGGGCCGGCGAGCAGCTGCTTATTCTATGGATAGTGCGATCGCTGCCGCGGGTGTCGGCAGTTCGGCGTCGTATTCGTCGCGCCCGCTGTCACTCTCGGGCGGGGTCCGAAGCGGGACCGTTGTGGTCCGGCACGTCTTCGCGTCGGACCCGCGGGGGCGAGGCCAGAAGCGCGAGAGCTCCCGCAGACTCCCGCGCCGGTGCACCACCCGTGGCCGCGCGCGCCTGAATTGGGATCCGACGCGGGCGGCGTCGCGCCGTGGCGGTGTGCGGTGGACTGTCTCGGCGACGACGTCGTTCGTGCTGGCTCGACCGTGCTTCACTGCCACGGTTGGGGCTGCGGAGCACGATCGTGGACAGGGCGCGCGCGAGGCTTCGGAGCCGATGGTCGCGGTCCGGCGAATGCGGGTTGCCCGACCCTGTGCCGGCTTGCGAATCGTCGGCGCCTGCTCGAGGACTGCAGCAGCGACGGCGGGAGCCGGCCCGGGCGATCGATGAGAGCATCTTCGACGCGAGCGTCGCCGGGGAGGCCGATCGCAAGGGAGGGAACGACGAGCTCGGCGCCAGGCACGAATACGATGACATGACGCTCGCCACGCACCGGGACCACGTCCACTTCGCCGTCGCGGCGGGAGGTGGCGGGGCACCGGCCGCGCTCGCGGGCCGCGCGGCGATTGTAAAGCGGCCGTTGACAGCGCAGCCAACGCAAGATCGCTTCCGCCCGCGCGGCGAATGGTTCATCGTCTGGTGGGAGGATGATTGGATATGACTCTTAAGACATCTCATCACGAGCGCGCGCTGGCGGCCGCGGCGGGGCTCGTGGGGCGGCCGCGGCTGCGGTTCGGGCTGATGTTGACGCTGGTCGCGGCGTGCGGGCCGGGGCCGAGCGAGGGGGAGACGGAGGCGCCTGGCGAGGGGTCGACCGGGTCGACGGCCGCAGAGGCGACGACGCCGGCGCTGACGACGAGCGGCGGCGCGGACGAGACCGGCGGGGCGACGGGGACGGGCGGGGCGCTGACGACGGGGACGACCGGCAGCGGCGAGGCGAGCACGTCGACCGGCGGCGAGGACACGCTGCTGACCGACGCGACGACGTTCGCGAGCTCGACGACGACGACCTCGGGCGAGACCGGGACGGGTGAGGCGACGGACACCGGGACGGGCACGGACAGCAGCACCGGCGGGCTCGACGATTGCGTCGACATGCGCACCGGCGAGGTCGACTGGGCCTGCTGCGAGCGGCAGATGTGGCAGCCGTCGCCGCAATGCACGCCGTGGGGCCCGCCGGCGCCGCCGGCGGCGCTGCGCGAGCGGCTGCAGCAGGCCCGGGCGGCCCGCGGGAGGTGGGTATGAGCAGCCTCGATCTGCGCGGGGCGGCCGATCGCGCCGACCTGCGCCTCGACGCGCGCGCGCTGGCGGAGCTCGACGAGGTCGACCGGAGGTCGGCGATCCTGACGTGGCGCGGGCGCATGCTCAACGAGCACGTGTCGGCGCGCGTGTTCTCGGCGCTGGCCCGACAGCTCGAGCGCGCCGGGATCCGCGGCGATCGGCGCGCGCGGGTGGCGGCGATGGTGGCGGAGGAGTGGCGCCACGCCGATCGCTGCGCGGCGGTGGTCGAGGTGCTCGGCGGCGAGCCGGTGATCGAATTGCCGTCGCTGCCGCCGGTGCCCGAGCACGAGGACGCGGACCCGCTCGAGGCGGTGCTGCGCAACGTGATCAGCGTGTCGTGCCTGAGCGAGACGGTGGCGGTGGCGCTGATCGACGCCGAGCGCCGGTCGGCGGGGCCGCCGGCGCTGCAGCGATTGTTGGCGGAGATCCTCGCCGACGAGGTCGGACACGCGCGGTTCGGCTGGCGGCTGCTCGAGGAGCTGGCGCCGTCGCTGTCCCCGGCGCTGCGCGAGCGGCTGGGCGACTACCTGGTGATCGCGCTCGACGAGCTGGCGACGCACGAGCTGTCGCACCTGCCGGCGCGCGCGAGCCCGTCGACGGCGGCGGAGGCGGTCGGGGTGTGCGACGGGCACGCGGCGCGCCGGCTGTTCTTCGCCACGGTCCACGAGGTGATCGTGCCGGGGCTGCAGGCGTCGGGGCTGCCGGCGCTGTCGGCCTGGCGGGCGGCGCAGGCGACCGGCACCTGGGCCGGCGCGATGGCGGGCGCGCGGTAGCTCGCGCTCGATCGCCGGTCGGTCCGTCGGCGCGTCGGACCGGCCGGAGCTGGGCCGAGGCTGCTGCGCGAGCTGCCGGGGGCGGGATATGGTCTTTCGGGCATGTCCTTCGGAACATTTTACGATAGCTCGGCCGCGGCGCGCTCGAGCGATCGGGGCGCTGCTCCGGCGAGGGGTGCTCGCGCGCGGGGATTGCTGTATCTCAGGACATGCTCTTTCGAGCATGTTTTTTGCGACATTCCACGGCCGTGAGGCCGCGGCGCCGTCAGGCGATCGGGGTGCGGGCGAGCTCGGCCGCGAGGGCGCGGTAGACGGCCTGGCGGGGGTCGTGGTCGCGGTAGAGGAGGCGGAAGTAGTCGATGAGCAGGGCGACGGTGGGGAAGACCCGGCGCAGGCGACCGGCGCGCAGCTCGGCCTCGATCATGTAGAGGGGCAGGACGGCGACGCCCTCGCCGGCGAGCGCCTGGACCTTGACGGCGGCGCCGAGGCCGAGCCAGCGATGGCCGCCGAACCGCGGCAGGGCCGGGGCCGTGGGGGCGCCGCTGAAGTAGTTGAAGAGAGGGGTGCGGGCGTCGATGTCGAGCAGGACGTGGCGGGCGACGTCCTCGGGGCGCGCCAGCGGGAGGCGGTCGAGCAGCTCGGGCGCGGCGACGAAGGCGTAGCGCTCCTCGTGCAGGCGCTCGGCGAGCAGCCGGTTGTCGTCGATGCGCGCGGAGGTGACGGCGCAGTCGACGAGGCCGCTGCGCAGGCGGTCGACGATCTCCTGACCTGACCCGAAGAACAGGTGCATGGTGACCCGCGGCAGGGCGGCCCGCAGGCGCGGCAAGGTGGGGACGAGCCACGACATGCCGAGCTCGAAGCGGGTGCCGAGCGTGAGCTCGACCGGCGGCGGGTCGTCCTCGCCGCGGACGACCCGGACGCACGCGGCGGCCTCGCCGAGGCAGGCGCGCGCGCGCGGGAGCAAGGACAGGCCGGCGTCGGTGAGCCGCACGGAGCGGGTGGTGCGGACGAACAGGGCGGCGCCGAGCTGCTGCTCGAGCAGGCGGATCCGCTGGCCGACGGCGGCGGGGGTGAGGGCGAGGGCGCGCGCGGCTGTCCTGAAGTTCAGGTGCTCGGCGGCGGCGACGAAGCAGCGCAGGCTGTCGATCGCGGGCAGGTCGCTGGCGGCCGGCGGGGCGGGGCGCGGTCGGCTCACGCGTGGTCCTGGCGGTACGTCGCCAGCGCCGACTCGTGCGCGCGCTGGCCCCGAGCCTGGGCGCGCTCGCGGTGCTCGGCCCAGCCGGCGGCGGCGATCCAGTCGGCCAGCGGCTCGATGGCGCCGGCGAGGGCGCTGGCGCGGCGCAGCAAGGCGATCCGCTGCGACAGCCACGGCTCGCGGATCGACCGCGTGGCCTGCATGGTGTCGGCGCTCGGATCGATGGTGGGGGTGACGGGCGGCAGGGCGGCGAGGTCGAGCGCGGGGTCGCCGAGGCGGAGCGCGTCCCAGCCGAGCACGTACCAGGCGCCCGCCGGGGTGACGCGCAGGTTGCCGGGTCGCTGCAGGGCGCCGTGGACGGGGAGGTCGGCCGGCACGGCGAAGGCGGGCGAGCTGCGCACGAGGGCGGTGACGCGATCGACCTCGCCGGCGAGCCAGGCGAGCGTGGCGGGTTCGACGAACGGCGGGAGGGCGGCGCGAGCGGCCCGCAAGGCGGCGGTGCAGCGGGTGAACCGATCGGCGAGGTAGGCGTCGCAGCAGGTGTGCGGCGGCCCGGGCAGGCGCGCGGCGAGGTCGCGGTCGGCGTGCAGGCGGCCGACGAGGGTGGTGAGGGCGCGGGCCAGATCTGGCGCTTCGGACAGGTCGCGCACGACGACGCCGTCGATGTGCTCGAGCACCAGGCCGGCGAACGGGGTGTCGACGATCTCGAGCCAGCCGCAGATCCGCGGCGCGTGGTAGCGGGCGACCAGCGGCGCGCCGAGGTCGTGCCAGCGACGCAGCGCGGCGTGACCGGCCGCGTCGGCGGCGAGCTCCAGGTCGTAGCGGGCGCGGGCGTCGGCGATCGTGAACGAGGCCCGCGCGCTGTCGCCTCGCTCCGGCACGTGGCGCACGGCCAGCGTCGCCGGGTCGAGCGCGAGTCCGGCCGCGAGCATGCGGACCTGGGCCGTGACGCGCGGGGTGAGCTCGGACAGGAGCATCGAGGCGGGACACTATACGCCCGGCCGGGCCGCGGCAGGAGGCCCCCCGCAGATCGGGGACGGGCGCCCGGGATCGCGCGGCGCCGGGGGCCGCCCGGCGCGCGCCCCGGGGGCCGCGGGCGTGTTAGCGTGACGAACATGGTGCGTCCTGACGACGACGAGGATCGGACCCCCGCAGGGGGCGAGGACTCGTCATCATGTCGCACGGTTTCAGCGGGTGAGAGTCCCGCCCGGGTAAGCGCCGGAGCACCCGGAAGCAGACCCCAGGTCCAGGGAGAGATCCTTGCGGCCCGAGCGGGGTGTCGAAAGCCTGTCCTTGGAGACAGGGAGCGAAGCTGCGGGCCGCAACGCGCAGTGAACGCCGAGCAAGCCTCGTCAGATTCTCAGCCGAAAGGTGATCGGGAGGGCCGAGCCCGTCATGACAGGGCGAAGGCGACGGACAGCGTGTCAGTTCCGGAAAGTGCGCTGGACCTCCCCGGGGTAGTGGCGGCGGCACGTAGCGAAGGAACCGTGCGGAACAGGAGAGACCCTCCCTGGCGGCCTGCGTCGGGTGAAGCGGCAGGTATAAGCGCGGAGCGTGAAGTCCTGTCGCGCCAGGAGGGAGTCCGAGGGGGCCGTAGTACCTGCGAAGCGGCGGACAACGCCGTGGAGGGAAGGGCCCCTGCTTCGGTCGCGCTTGACGCTGAGGGTAAGTGCGAGGGCATGGCCGCGAGGCCCAACGACCCCGCGTTCAAAGTACGAGAACTTCAGCGCAAGCTTGGGGAGTGTGCCAAGTCGAGCAAGACACGGCGCTTCCACGCGTTGTACGACCGGATCCACAGGGATGACGTCCTGCTGGAGGCGTGGAAGTGTGTGCGGAGGAACCGCGGGGCGGCCGGCGTCGATGGGGTGACCATCGAGGCGATCGAGCAGACGGGGGTCACGAAGTGGCTCGGCGAGCTCGCGGTCGATCTGCGTGAGGGACGCTACCGCCCGCAGCCGGTGCGGCGGCAGTACATCCCGAAGGGCGACGGGGGGCAGCGGCCGCTCGGGATTCCGACTGTACGGGACCGAGTGGTGCAGGCAGCGACGAAGATCGTGCTGGAGCCGATCTTCGAGGCGGACTTCCTGGCGTGCAGCCACGGGTTCCGTCCGAAGAGGTGCGCGCAGCAGGCCATGGAGGTCGTCCGCGAGGCCGGCAACCAGAGCCACGTCTTCGTCGTCGACGCGGACATCCGGAGCTTCTTCGACAACATCGACCAAGAGATCCTGATCGAGCTGGTGAAGGAGCGTGTATCGGATCGGCGGGTGTTGAAGCGGATCCGCAAATGGCTCGAAGCGGGTGTGATGGAGAACTGGAGGATCCGCGAGACGCTCGCGGGAACGCCCCAGGGCGGCGTAATCTCGCCGCTGCTGGCCAACATCTACCTGCACGCCTTCGACCGTGCGTGGGAGGCCGAGGGCTCGCACCTGGGCCTGCTCGTGCGTTACGCCGACGATCTGGTGATCATGTGTCGCAGACAGTCGGCGGCGAAGGCGGCGATGCAGAAGGCGCGGGAGCTCCTCGCGCGACTGCGACTCGAGCTGCACCCGGACAAGACGCGCCTGGTGGACATGCGGTACGGCCGCGGGAGCTTCGACTTCCTCGGCTGCACCTTTCGCAAGCGGCGCAGCATCCAACGTGCGCCGAAGTTCCACTTCATGCAGCGGTGGCCTTCGCCGCGCGCGATGAAGCGGATCCGCGAGAAGGTCCACACGCTGACCTCGGTGCGAGGCAACCAGGCCAAGGACGTGAAGCAGATCATCGCGGCCTTGAACCCTGTGCTTCGTGGCTGGGCCGAATACTTCAGGACAGGCAACGCGGACGCGAAGTTCAACCAGGTCGACCACTACGTGCGCGCCCGAATCGCGCGCTGGGTATGGCGACGTGGCGGACAACGCCCGCGCTGTCGGCCGAGCAAGTGGACCCACGAGCGCCTCTACGAGATGGGCCTCCACCAACTCCGCACATCCGTGCGCTATCCGGCGCACGCCACTCCTCCAAGACCGTCGGTAAGCCGTGTGCGGGAAAACCGCACGCACGGTTTGACAGGGGGTCCTGGGCAACCTCAGGGCGGTGCAACGCCCAGAAAGTCATAGGATCTACCAATGCCCGACTCCGACTCGATGCAGCGGCTGGCCTCGCGGGGCGTCGCCGCGGCCGCCGTGACGGTCCTCCTCGGCGGCGCGGCGCTCCTCGGCCTCGAGAGCTGCGCCCAGAGCGGCAGCAGCAAGCCGATCCAGGCGGCCGAGCCGAAGCCCGCGCTGGACCCGAGGCCGACCCGGCGCCGGACGCGAAGCCGCAGCCGCAGCCGCAGCCGGAGCCGGAGCCGGTGCAGCGACCGCCCGAGCTGGCGCCGCCGGTGACCTGAGCGGCGACGGGCGTCCGCGAGAACATGCCCGATCGAGCATGGGATGAAGTACATGCTCGTAGGGACATGTCGCAGAGGGCATGATTGGTCGGGCAGGTCCGAAAGGACAGCAGGGCGCGGCGGTGCGTCGGGCGCGGGCGCGCGGCGGCCCGGGTGTGGCGGCGCGCCGGCGTGGTAGCGTGGGCCCATGTCGATGCCGCCCGAATCGCGCTCCTCTGCTCCCCCGTCCGGCCGCGCGCGGTTCGCCGCGTCGTGGACGGCCGCGTGGCTGTCGCTCGCGCCGGTGGCCCTGAGCGGCTGCACCGGCGGGGCGCCTGCCGCCAAGACCGGTGAGAAGGAGGCGGCGCCGAAGCAGCCGCCGCCCCCGCAGACGCCGGAGAACCAGCCGTACGCGCCGCCACCCCCCGACGTGAAGCTGCAGCCCGATCCCACGGCGAAGCCGGAGCCGCGGCCGGAGCCGCAGCCGAAGACCCCCGACCCGCAGCCGGAGCCGCGGCCGCATCTGCCGCCGCCGACCTGAGGGGGGCCGCGAGGGAGCGTGACGGTGGCGGGCGTCGAGTCCGTGGGCGCGGGGTCCGTCGACTGGCTCCGCGGGCCGCGCTTCGATCTGTCGCTGATCGTCGGCGTGCTGGCGCTGGCGCTGGTGCTCGGCGGGGCGGCGATGGCCTCGCCGGCGCTGTTCGCCGCGGTCCTCGCGGTCGACTTCTGGCTCCTGGCCTATCCGCACGCGGCGTCGACGTTCACGCGGATCGCGTTCGACCGCGAGGGCGCGCGGGCCCACGCGTTCCTGCTGTTCGGGCTGCCGCCGCTGGTGTTCGCGGCCACGGCCGGGGCGGCGGCGCTCGGCGGGGTGCTGGCGCTCCATACGATCTACTTCTTGTGGCAGTCGTGGCACTACACCCGCCAGAGCTACGGGATCGCCCGCGCCTATCACCGCAGCGCGGGGATCGATCCGGCCGGCGACCGCCTCAGCGATCTGGTGGTGTTCGCCTGGCCGCTGTGGGGGCTGCTGCACCGCGCGCACCAGCAGCCGGGCCGGTTCTACGGCGGGCCGATCTGGCTGCCGTCGGTGCCGAAGGCGCTGGTGGTGGCGGCCGGGGCGGTGGCCCTCGGGGCGCTGGCGCTGTGGACGGCGCGGCACCTGCGAGCGCTCGGCTCGGGGCGGCCGCGCGGCCCGGGGCACGCGCTGTTCGTGCTGTCGCACGTGGTGATCACGGCGGTCAGCTACCTCGTGGTCCCGGAGATCACGCTCGGCTGGCTGTTCATCAACATCTGGCACAACGCGCAGTACCTGCTGTTCGTGTGGGCGATGAACGTCCGCCGGTTCCGCGGCGGCGTCGACCCGCGCCGGCCGTTCCTGTCGCGCCTGTGCCAGCCGGACCAGGCGCTGCGCTACGCTCTGGTGTGCCTGGCGCTGTCGTCCGCGTTCTACTTCGCGCTCGGGCAGGCGACCGGGCGGATGGCGTGGGAGGTGCTGCCGTGGGTGCTGGTCTGTCACCAGACGGTCAACTTCCACCATTACGTCGTCGACGCGGTGATCTGGCGCTCGCGCGGGCGGGCGTGAATGTCAGGACATGCTCCATCGGGCATGTCGTCCTCGGCATGTCCTGGAGGGCATGTCGCGGGGGTCATGCCTCTTCGAGCTCGGCGGCGCGGGCGAGGTGCTCGCGGGCGAGGCGGTCGGCCGGGTCGAGGGGGGCGGCCCGCTCGCGGTGGGCGTATGCGACGAAGCGGCGGAGCTCGCGGTCGGCCGGCCGCTCGCGCACCAGGGCCTCGTAGACGGCGAACACGCCCGGCCAGCCGGGCTCGGGGAGGTGCCAGCGGCGGACCTCGGCGCAGCCCTCGGCGAGGGTGTACTCGTCGAGCCAGCGGTCGTCGGCGTCGCCGGTCGACCGCACGAACAGGCGCGCGTCGGCGAGGAAGACGGCGAGCCGGTCGAGGGCCCAGTGCAGGTTGCGGGCGTCGATGTAGCAGACGTCGGACAGCTGCTCGAGCGAGAGCAGGTCCTGGCCGGGCTCGCCGCGATCGAGCGACCAGCCCCGGGCGTGACGATCACGGTCGATCCGGTGCAGCGGCCAGTGCTGGTCCGGCAGGGCCGCGATGGCGGCGTCGAGCTCCGCGGTGGCCCCGGGCCGCACGGGGATCAGGGCGCGATAGTCGTCGAACCAGGGCGCGACCTGCTGGAACCACAGGCGATAGCGGCCGAAGAAGGCCGGGTCGCGGTCGCGGACGAACTCTCGGACCACGGGGAAGGGCTGCGGGGTCATGCGGGCCGGTGTCAGGAGGATGGCACGCGCGACGGGGACCGTGTGGGACGAGCGGGTGCGAGGCACGCGGCCGCACCGGCGCGGTGGTGCGGGCCGGGCGGGCGGACCGAGGTCCGCGGGGGCGGCACGAAGGCGCTCGCGGGGCGGGTTCAACTGCCGGCGGGGCGGCACGAGGGCGCTCGTGGACCGGAGCGAGCTGCCGGAGGCGACGGCACGAGGAGGTTCGGGTCGATCCGGCGCGAGTGCATCGGATCGCGGATCGTCGGGCGACCGATCGTGACAGCGACGCGGGGTGCGTGCGAGGATGTTCGCATGCGCGCGAACGGGCTCATCCGCGGGTTGCTGTGCGGGGCGCTGGCGATGGCGGGGTGCGGAGCGCCGGGGCCGGGCGGGTCGACGAGCGCGACGGAGGTCTCCGCGAGCACGAGCTCGGGCAGCGATTCGGCGGACGACACGGGGACGACGGCGGGGGCGCCGACGACGACGGAGTCGCCGACGGCCGGCTCGGGATCGGGCGGGGAGACGACGACGACCGGCTCGACGAGTTCGACGTCGGAGGTGTCGAGCTCGACCACCGAGGCGGTGACGTCGACGACCACGACGACTTCGACGTCGACGTCGACCACCGGCGACACCACCGCCGGCGAGACCGACACGACCGGCGGCGGTTCGCTCGACGAGGTGCTCACGCTGCAGCACGTGCAGGTCAAGGGGACGCACAACAGCTATCACGTCGAGCCGCTGCTGCCGTTCGACCCGAGCCACGAGTACAGCCACGCGCCGCTCGACGTGCAGCTCGGCGAGCAGGGCGTGCGGGCGTTCGAGCTCGACGTCCACAAGGGCGTCAGCGAGTTCGAGGTCTATCACATCACCGTGATCGATGCGTCCGCGACCTGCACGAACGTGCCCGACTGCCTGGGCCTCATCCGCGACTGGTCGCTGGCGCACCCGGATCACCTGCCGATCGTGGTGTGGGTCGAGATCAAGGACTCGACCGGCGGGCTGCCGATCGGGGCGTCCGACCTCGACGCGCTCGACGACGCGATCCGCGAGGTGCTGCCGCCCGAGCAGCTGTTCACGCCCGACGACCTGCAGGCCGGGCATCCGAGCGTGCGCGCGGCGCTCGAGGCCGAGGGCTGGCCGACGCTGGCGCAGCTGCGCGGGCAGATCCTGCTGGTGCTGCTCAACGTCGAGGAGGGGCACGCGGACGACTACACGGCGGGGTACACGTCGCTGGCCGGGCGGGCGATGTTCGCCCGGGCGACGCCGGGCCAGTTCTCGGCGCCGTGGGCGGCGCTCGCCAAGCTCGGGATCGACGACGACGAGGCGATCGCGCAGGCCCACGCGGCCAACCTGCTGATCGCCACCAACGTGTGCGGGGCGGGCGAGGACGACGCCGCGTGCGAGGCGAAGGCGGAGGCGGCGAAGGCTGCCGGGATCCACATGCTCAAGGACGACTTCCCGGCGCCGGTCGACGGGATGCGCTACTTCCTCGACTTCCCCGACGGCAACCCGGCTCGCTGCAACCCGGTGACGGCGCCGCCGGCGTGCACGAGCGAGGCGCTGGAGGACCTGTGACAGCGAGACCGGCGATCGTGATCGCGGCGCTGCTGGGCGGCTGCGTGCGCGGCGAGCCGGCGAGCGTGTCGCCGGCGGTGGTGAACCCGACAGAGACGGCGAGCGCAGCGGCGCCGGCCCAGGACGCGGGCGCAGGAGCGGAGGCCGCGGGCGCAGGAGCGGAGGCCGCGGGCGCAGGAGCGGAGGCCGCGGGCGCAGGAGCGGAGGCCGCGGGCGCGGAGCAGGCCGAGGCTGTCGTGACGCCGGAGGTGCGGCGCGGCGCCGACGGCGGCTGCGAGCCGACGCCGAAGGCGGGCGATCCGTGCCGCGCGGACGACGGCTATTGCGTGCTGTCGTGGGGCGAGCCGGGCGGGTACAGCGAGGCGCTGTGGTGCCGCGACGGGCGCTGGGCGCTCGAGCAGGAGCGCAACTTGCCCTGAGGGGCGGAGGCCGGCGGCATCGACGAGGATGTCCGGATGGGCATGTCGGTGAGAGCATGTCGTCATGAACATGATCGGACGAACATGACCGCGAGAGCATGTCGAAGAGCGCAGGCGCGGCGCTCACGCGGGCGGCAGGGCGGCGAGCACGGCGGCGGCGAAGGCGTCGAGGTCCCAGGCGGCGCGGTCGTGGGTCATGCGGAGGCGGACGATCGCGGCGTCGCGCGAGGGCACGACGAGGACGGCCTGGCCCTGGAAGCCGGACGCCTGGTAGGCGTCGGGGGGCACGTGGGGCAGGCGGCGCTTGTTCGGTCGGCGGGGTCGGGGGCGTTGGCCCAGAAGTGGGCGGCGTAGTCGCCGGGGCCGGTGCGGGTGGGCGTGCGGCTGTACTCGACCCAGCCTTCGGGGAGGATCCGCGCGCCGTCCCACACGCCGTCACGCAGGTAGAGCGGACCTGCGTCCCGCGGGCGAGCGGAAGGCAGACCGCGGCGGGGCACGGGCGAGGGCCGTGAATCTCGCCCGCTCCGCGGCGGGTGCCACGGGCCGCGGAGATCCCCGGCGAGGACCGTGGCTGCGGGCATCCGCGGGTCGCTGCAGGTCGCGGGCGAGAGGCAGTGACTTCAGGCATCTCCGCGGGGAGAGCTCGGAGGCGCGAGGGACTGACGCGGCGTGATACGGTGCGGCATGGTGCGATCTTTGTCCTGGCCTGGTCTCCTGGTGGCGTCGGTCTCGGTGCTGGCGCCGGGGTGCGGCGACGACGGGGGCGGCTCGGGGACGAGCGCGACGGGCGTCACGGGGGCGACGTCGCTCGCGACGACGTCGACGACCGCGGCGCCGACCTCCGGCGCGGCGACGACGGGCGAGGCGAGCACGACGAGCAGCGAGGACAGCACCGCGGCGCCGACGTCGACGGGCGCGGTGACGGGCGGGCCGGCGCTCGACGTCGGCATGCCCGACTTCGGCGGGCCGAGCGAGTGCGCGGCGGAGCAGCACGCGGCCTGCGACGCGGTCGACGGCGATCCGCTGCAGGCGATCGGCCTCAACTGCCCGGGCGAGTGGACGGTCACCGGCGGCTTCGACGGCAACCCGGCCGGGCTGCGGGTCCTCTCGCAGTGGGGCCAGGCCGACACGTTCACGCCGCGCGAGGGGAGCAGCTTCCTCGTGCTGAGCACCGGCGACCTGGCGGAGATGCACGACGTGCCGGCCGACGAGGGCGACGTCGCCTCTCACTGCAACTCGTGGTTTACGCCCGGCGACGGCATGGACACGACCCAGTTCCCGCCGCCGATCACGAAGCAGCCGGTCGCGGGCGATTGCCTGGTCGACCCGTCGCTGGTCGGCACCGGCGACTGCTCGAAGACGATCGAGGACCAGTTCGACCAGAGCGGCTTCAAGTACGACTACCAGGAGCTGCGCTTCACCGCGGTGGTCCCGCCCGGGGCGGAGTCGTTCAGCTTCGATCTGGCGTTCTTCACCAAGGAGTACCCGATCTGGCAGGACCAGCCGTATAACGACATGTTCATCGGCTGGCTCGAGTCGACGAACTGGACCGGCAACATCTCGTTCGACGATCAGGGCAAGGCGCTGTCGCTCAACGCGGCGTTCCTCGAGCTGTACGACGACGGCGGCGACCTGCCCGAGTTCGCCGGGACGTGCATGCGCTACAGCGCCGGCACGAAGTGGCTGACGACCACGGCCGACGTGGTGCCGGGCGAGACGATCGAGCTGGTGCTGGCGATCTTCGACCTCGACGACGTCAACTGGGACAGCTTCGTGCTGGTCGACAACTTCCAGTGGCACTGCGGCGACGCGACGGGGCCGGTCACCGAGCCGGTGGGGTGAGGCGCGGCGCGGTCAATGGGCCGGGGGCGGGCCGCTGCGCCGGAACTCGCCGGGCGTCACGCCGACGCGGCGCTTGAACGCCTTGCCGAAGGCGCTGTCGGTCTCGTAGCCGACGGCGCGGGCGATGTCCGCGAGCGAGGCGTCACGGTCGCGCAGCAAGGCCATGGCTCGATGCATGCGCCAGCGGGTGAGGTAGGCCAGCGGCGCCTCGCCGACCAGCGCCTTGAAGCGCGCGGCGAACACCGAGCGCGACATGCCGGCCAGGCGCGCCAGCTTCGCCAGCGTCCACGGGGCCTGCGGCCTCTCGTGCATGCGCTGCAGCACGGCGCCGATCCGCGGGTGGACGAGCGCGCCCAGCCAGCCGCTCTCGCCTGTCCGTGAGGTCATGTGGGCCCGCAGCGCCTGGACGAACAGGACGTCGGCGAGGCGGCTGACGACCGTCTCGTGGCCCGGCTGCTCGGCCTCGATCTCGGCGGCGAGGAAGCGCAGCGTCGCCTCGAGCCAGCGCGGCGAGTCGGGCGCATCGCTCCGCACGTGCAGCAGGGTCGGCAGCGCCTCGACCAGCGGGCTCAGGGCCTCGCCGGCGAAGGTGAACGAGCCGACCACGAGGGTGACCTCGACCCCGCCGCCGCCGTAGTGGAGCACGCCGCCGCAGCGGAACGGCACCCGCGTGGCGTAGACCTCGGCGATCGGCAGGGCCCGGGTGCCCCGCCGGTCGCGCAGGCTGAACCGCGTGCCGGCGGGGATGAACACGAAGTCGCCGGGCGCCAGCGCGAGCTCGTGGTCGTCGGCGGCCAGCAGGCAGCTGCCGCGCATGACGGCATAAAACAGCGGGTGCGGCGAGCCGTCGACGCGCATGCCCCACGGCGCGGTCAGCTCGTAGCGCGCATGCACGCGGCTCTGCAGGCGAACGCCGCGCAGGACGTCGGCGAGGACGTCGAGACCCGGCCGGCGATCGGACGATTGGACCAGAGAACCGGACTTTTGGCGCATGTTCGTCCCGTCGCCCCGGACTATAGACCGATCGCGGCGACGCGGCCGGCGGCGAGCGGGTTCGCCGGGGCCGGGGCGCGAGAGGAGTGTTGCGGTGAAAGCGGTACGAATTCACGGTTTCGGCGGGCCCGAGGTGCTCCGCTGCGAGGAGGTGGCCACGCCGACGCCGGGCGAGGGCGAGATCCGGCTGCGGGTCCACACGGCGGGCCTGAGCTACACCGACCTCGGGCTGCGAGCGGGACGCCTCTCGGGCGCGCCGCCGCTGCCGTTCATCCCCGGGTTCGAGGCGGCGGGGGTCGTCGACGCGGTGGGGCCGGCGGTGCGAGGGTTCGCGCCCGGCGACCGCGCGGTCGCGCTGCTGCCGAACCAGGGCGGTCTCGCCGAGTTCGCGGTCGCGCCGGCGACGACGGTGCTGGCGATCCCCGAGGCCATGTCGTTCGCGCAGGCGGTGGCCCTGCCGGCCCAGGCGCCCACGGCCCTGCTCGGGCTGCGACGGGCCGCGCAGCTCCGCGGCGGCGAGTCGGTGTTCGTGCCGTCGGCCGCGGGCGGCGTCGGCACGCTGCTCGTGCAGCTCGCCCGCGAGATGGGTGCGGGGCGCGTGATCGGGGCGGCGAGCAGCGCGAGCAAGCGCGAGCTGGTGCGGCGCCTCGGGGCGGCGACGATCGATCCCGCCGACCCCGAGTGGCCCGCGCGCGTGCGCGAGGCGACCGCAGGGCAGGGGGCGGACGTCGTGTTCGTGGCCGGCGACGGGGAGGCCGCGGCCCGCAGCCTCGAGGCGCTCGCGCCCCGCGGTCGACTGGTGCTGTTCGGCGCCGACACGCTGGGCACGACGCAGTGGAGCCGCGAGCAGACGGCGGGGCTGATGATCCGCAATCAAGCGATCGTCGGCTTCGCGACGTTCACGCTGCCGCTCGCCGAGCGACAGGCGGCCCTCGCCGAAGTGATCGCGCTCGTGGTCCGCGGACGCGTCGACGCGGTGGTCGGGCAGACGTTCGCGCTCGCTGCCGTCGGCGAGGCCCACGCGGCGATGGCGGCGCGAAAGACGACCGGCAAGGTGGTGATCCACGTGACGTGAGCGGGTGAAGCACACGCCGAGGCGCGTCGCGCCAGGGAGGCGCGCGCTCGGTGGCGAGACCGCGGCCATGCTGGCTTGCGGCGCGAGGTCGCGTTGACACCCGCCGGCGCGGTCGGTAGGAAACCCGTCCTCGACCAGGCGCGGCCGCGATGACCCTCGACAAGACACTGCTCCACGAACTGGACGCGCGCATGATCGCGCTGCCGGCGGCGGAGGTGATCCTCCGCGACGAGGGCACCAAGACGAACTGGACGGTGGCGCTGGCGCCGTTTCGCCTGGCGGCGGTGCCGGTGACGCGCGAGCTTTATGCCGCGGTGCGAGGGACGGCGCCGCCGTCGTCGGCGGGGCCGCGGACGCCGGTGACGGAGGTGTCGTGGAACGACGCGATCCGGTTCTGCAACGAGCTGTCGCTGCAGGCGGGGCTGCGGCCGTGCTACGCGTTCGGAGACGATCCCGAGGCGCGCGACGTGACGTGCGACTGGGAGGCCGACGGCTACCGCCTGCCGTCCGAGGCGGAGTGGGAGTACGCGTGCCGGGCCGGGACGACCGGCGAGCGCTACGGCGACCTCGACGCGATCGCGTGGCACCACGGCAACTCCGGCGGCGCGCCGCACGACGTGGCGACCCGCGAGCCCAACGCGTGGGGCTTCTATGACACGATCGGCAACGCGTGGGAGTGGTGCTGGGACGTCTACGACGCGAAGGTCTACGGGCCGTATCGCGTGTTCCGCGGCGGCGGGTGGAACGATCGGCCGCGCGGCCTGCGGGCGGCGTGCCGCCGCCGCAGTCACCCGACCTTCCGCGTCGACGACCTCGGGTTCCGCCTCGCCCGCTCGCGCTGAACGCCGTGCCGGCGACATGGGTCCGTCCGCGGCGGGCGCATGGCGAGATGGACATGTCCTTCCGGACATATTATTGCTGGGCCGGGCGAGACCGCCCGGACTGCGACGCGGCTGTCGCAGCGGTCCTCGCGTGTCGTGTGGGTGCCGGGCGTCCGCGTCGTGCGGTCGCGCGTCGGGGGCGAGCCGGTGGCCGGCCGCGGCCTGCGCTATAACGGAGGGATGCAGGCTTATCCTTGGGTTTTTTGGGCGCGTAACCTCGGCCTCCTGACAGCGCTCGTCGCGGCCTCCGGGTGTACCGAGCGAGACCCGGGCGACGAGACCGACAGCGACACGACGACCGACGGGCCGGCGACCGACGGGTCGATGACCGAAGGGCCGGTGACCGAGGGGCCGACGACGGACCCGCCGACGACCACCGATCCGACCGACGGGCCGATGTCGGACACCGAGGGGCCGGAGCCGAATCCGACGGTGCCGATCGGCTCGAGCCTCGAGGCGGACATCCTGTTCGTGGTCGACAACTCGCTGTCGATGGCGACCCGGCAGGCGAAGCTGGCGGCGGCGATGCCCGCGTTCGTCGAGGCGCTCGGCGGCCTCAGCTACCGGATCGGCATCACCACCACCGACAACGGCAACCCGCGCTGCCCGATGGACACCACGCCGGAGCGCGGCGAGCTGGTGCTGACGAGCTGCCTCGAGCGCGTGGCCGCGGGCGAGTTCGAGGTGCCGGGGATCCTCGACGACGTGTCGGCCGCGTGCACGGCGACGTGTTCGCTGAGCGACGCCGACCTGCCGATCAAGCCGACGGCGACGCACGCGTCGAACGGCGAGCTGGCGCCGCGCAAGTGGGTCGAGGTCGAGGGCAACGGCGGCGGCGCGAGCAACCTGCCCGAGGGCGTCTCGCCGGCGCAGGCGCTGCAGTGCTTCATGCCGCAGGGCGTGACCGGCTGCGGCTTCGAGTCGCACCTCGAGTCGATGTTCAGGGCGATCGCGCGCACGGCCGACGAGGCCTCGGCGAGCAACTTCGGGTTCCTGCGCCCGCAGGCCAGCCTGTCGGTGGTGCTGTTCAGCGACGAGACCGACTGCTCGCCGCAGCCCGACTTCGAGGAGATCTTCACGACCAACAAGGTGTTCTGGGAGGACCCGGACGCGCCGGCGCCGACCAGCGCGCTGTGCTGGAACGCGGGCGTGCGCTGCGAGGGCGCCGGGCCGACGTACGCCGGCTGCTCGGCCGAGAACCACGACCTCGAGGGCAACCCGGGCGTGAGCGACGAGAAGGCGGTGCTGCGGCCGGTGTCGCACTACACCGCGTTCCTGCAGGCGATCGAGGACGAGAAGCGGAAGTTCGACCCGTTCGCCGAGGTGCGGGTGATGATGATCGCCGGCGTGCCGCGGGGCTACGAGTCGCACCAGGCCGAGATCGTGTACGAGGACTCGTTCGACCCGCAGGTCCAGAACGACTTCGGCATCGGCCACGGCTGCATCGACGCCGAGTCGCTCGGCGCGGTCCCGCCGGTGCGCGAGCGCGAGGTCGCCGAGGCGTTCGCGGTCGGCGAGGACCGCGACATCTTCTCGATCTGCGACGACGACTACAGCGCGACGATGGCCGCGATCGCGTCGCGGATCGCCGACCAGCTCCGCCCGGCCTGCATGCCGCTGTGCGTCGCCGACGTCGCGCCGGAGTCCCCCGTGGTCGATCCGAACTGCGAGGTGTTCGAGGTCGATCCGGGCGCCCAGACCCGCGTGCCGCTGCCGAAGTGCGAGGAGGTCGGCGGCAACTGGATCATCCCCGCCGGCTCGACGATGTGCTTCGCCGAGTTGGTCGACCAGGGCGGGCAGACGCCGAGCGCGATCGACGACATGTCGCCCGTGTGCGTCGCCGAGGGCTTCAACCTCGAGTTCGTGGTGGTGCGCAGCACGCCGGTGCCGAGCGGCGCGACGTTCGAGGCGACCTGCGAGGTGTCGCCGAACCCGTCGCTCGATTGCCCGGCGCTGTGAGCGGGGCGGAGGCCTGAGCTCCGCGGCGGCGCGAGCCGCGGGGTCGGGCCGTACCGCTGCGGTGGCAATGACGGATGGCGCGTCGACCGGCCACCGACGCGAATTCGGATGCGGCAGCCGCGGGTGCGTCGCGGCGGAGACGGAGGGCGGGCCCGCTGGCCAGGCGAGACGGTTGCGATCGCTGGCCGGCAGGGCGCGCCGCGGTGGAGACGGACGTCGCGAGGGCCGGCCACTGCAACGATCAGAGACGCGAGCGCGGGCCTGCTGCGGGCCGGCGACGCGCGTCGCGGAGGAGCTTTCAGTATGTCTCAAGGGACATGTAAACGCATTCGCGGCCTCTGCGAGGAGGCGAGGTCATGAGCGGCGCGACGGTGCCGGGGACGCTGTTGTCGCGGGCGCGGCGGCTGGTGGCGCGCTCGCCGGCCGCGGTGGCGCTGGCCAAGCGGGTCTACCGCTCGCCGCGTCTGCAGCAGACGGCGGCGTTCCGCCGGTTCGTCCGCAGCCGCGCGGCCGGGGCCGAGGCGGCGGTGCAGGCCGGGGCGCCGCCGCAGCTGTGGCTCGAGACGGTGTTGACGTGCAACGCCCGCTGCTCGATGTGCGTCCACAGCGAGCGCAAGATGGTGGGGGTGATGTCGATGGACCTGTTCCGCCGGCTGGTCGACGAGGCGTCGGCGTGGGGCGTCGACTCGGTGTGCCTCAGCATCTACGGCGAGCCGATGGTCGACAAGCGCTGGCTCGAGCGGCTGCAGTACGTGTGCATGGCGGGGATGACGTACAGCTTCTTCTCGAACGCGAGCATACTGACGCCCGAGCTGGCGGCGGCGATGCTCGAGCTCGGCGGCTGGACGGAGGTCAACTTCAGCGTCAACGGCTTCTCGAAGCCGGTCTACGAGGCCGTGATGCCGCCGCTGTCGCGCGACCGGGTGTACGCCAACATCGAGCGGTTCCTCGAGCTGCGCCGGGCCCACGAGGGCGAGGTGCCGAGGGTGACGGTGTCGTGCGTGACCCTGGCCGAGAACGTCCACGAGCTGCCCGAGTTCGTGCGCTTCTGGCGGCCCCGGGTCGATCGCGTGAGCATCGCCGACCGCACCGACTGGCTCGGCGAGCTCAGGAAGACCGACCGCGCGGTGCCGGTGCGCGGACGCCTGCGGGTGATGGACGATTCGCAGCCGCAGACGCCGTGCCCGGCGCCGTGGCGCAAGATGTACGTGTACGCCGACGGCCGCGTGTCGCCGTGCTGCGAGGACGCGGCGCTGCGCCAGCTGATCCTCGGCGACACGAATGTGCAGACCCTGCGGCAGATCTACCACGGGCCGGGCTACGCGGCGCTGCGCGCGCTGCATCTGCACGATCGCCGCGGGGATCACCGGATCTGCGGCGCCTGCCGCGTCAACCCGCCGTGGATCTGAGCGACGGGCGGGCGAGCCGGGCCGCGCGGGCGAACCCCCGACGGCGGGGTCGATGCTGCGAGCCGGCTCCGATCCGCAATGGACATTGCGCCGAGCGACACAAACCGCGGAGCAGGTCACGGTCGCGTCACGAGGACGTCTCGGCGCGAAGGACCACGAGCTCGTCGACGACGGACGCGAGCACCACGAGCGACACGACCACCGGGGTCGTCGAATCGTGTGAGGACGGCGAGCAGAGCGGGAGCGAGACAAACGTCGATTGCAGCGGCCCGGCCTGTCCGGGCTGCGCCGACAACTCGGCCTGCGTCGCGGACGGCGACTGCGAGGGGACGAGCTGCGTGGGCGAGGTCTGCGGATTGCCGCCGGCGAGCTGCGACGACGCGGTCCAGAACGGCACGGAGAGCGACGTCGACTGCGGCGGCGCCGACTGCCCGGCCTGCGGCGAGTCGCAAGCGTGTGTGGACGCGGTCGATTGCGCGTCGCAGAGCTGCGTCGACGGGGGCCTGCGCAGCGCCCGTGCGACGACGGCGTCGAGAACGGCGAGGAGACCGCGGTCGACTGCGGCGGGCCCATGTGCGGCCCCTGCGGCGACGCGCTCGGCTGCGAGGTCGCGATGGGCTGTCAGAGCGGGGTGTGCGACCGAGGCCTGTGCGCCATTCCGCTGTGCGACGACGGGGCGAAGAACGGCGACGAGACGGATGTCGACTGCGCCGGCGAGCACTGCGATCCGTGCGAGGACGGGCTCGCCTGCGAGGTCGACGCCGCGGCGACCGACTGGAAGTTCACGAAGAACGCCGGCGGCGGCGAACGTGCCGCGATCCCCGGACGGGCAGGCGCGGTTCGGGGGTCGCGTGGTCGACAGGCATCCGGGCCGCGCGGCTCGAGGCGCGGCGGACCGCACGCGCGGCCGCTCGTCGCGAGCGGGTCGGGGTGAAGCTTCAGAGTCGAGATTGGGGGCGGAATTCGCGGCTTGACGGTGATATTGAAAATCGTTATCATTTTATCATGCGAACGAGAGAGGCCATTGCATGAGCCAAGCATCCTTCGACTTGCTCGACGGCCGGGCCGCGCGCGTCCTCCGGCGGCTGCACGCCGAGGCGGATCGCCAGATGCCGCGGCTGCTGTTGAAGTACTTGCCGCTGCTTCCGCGGCTGCTCCTGGGCCAGCGGATCGACTTCAAGGACGAGGCCCGCGAGTTCTACGCCGACAAGTACATCGCCCTCGGGCGCGAGCAGGCGGCTTTCTGCTATCTGACCGCGCGGGCGCTGCGGGCCCGCCAGGTCGTCGAGTTCGGGACGTCGTTCGGGATCTCGACGATCTGGTTGGCGGCCGCGGTGCGCGACAACGGCGGGGGCAAGGTCATCGGCACCGAGTTCGTGCCGGCGAAGGCGCGGCGGGCCCGGGAGCACGTCGACGAGGCGGGGCTCGGCGATTACGTCGAGATCCGCGAGGGCGACGCGCGCGAGACGTTGCGGTCGATCGACGGTGAGGTCGACTTCTTCCTCAACGACGGGTTCCCGATGCTCGCGCTGGACATCCTCAAGCTCGTCGCGCCGCACATGCGCCGGGGCGCGGTGGTGCTGACCGACAACGTCGGCCACTTCCGCGGCAACTACCGCGAATACGTCGCGTACTTGCGAGAGCCGCGGAACGGCTTCCAATCGATGACGATGCCGATCCGCGCCGGGACCGAATACTCGGTGCGCACGGCCGCGGGGCCGCGAGAGTCGGGCGAATAGGGGCAGGCCCTCGGTTCGTACCGCGGCGCGGCGAATGGGCGGAGCGCGGCAGACTTCGATCCGTCGACCCCGGTTCGAGGCGTCGGCCGCAGCGCTCGCGCTCCACACATCGTGATCAGGTGCCGGCGCGCCAGCCGGCGAGGTAGTCGCGTTGCTCGCGGCTCAGGACGTCGATCTCGACCCCGAGCGCGCGCAGCTTGAGGCGGGCGACCTCCTCGTCGAGGGCGCGCGGCAGGGCGTGGACGTCGGCCGCGAGCTCGCGTCCGGAGGCGAGCACGAATTCGACGGCGAGCGCCTGGTCGGCGAAGCTGAGGTCCATGACGGCGGCGGGGTGGCCCTCGGCGGCGGCGAGGTTGACGAGGCGGCCCTCGGCGAGGAGGTAGATCCGGCGGCCGTCGGGGCGCACGAACTCGTCGAGGGCGGGCCGGATCCGCCGCCGCTGCGGGGCGAGGGCGGCGAGGGCGGCGAGGTCGAGCTCGACGTCGAAGTGGCCGGCGTTGGCGACCACGGCGCCGTCCTTCATCAGCGCGAACTCGGGGCCGCCGATCACGCCGCGGTTGCCGGCGACGGTGCAGAAGACGTCGCCGATCGCGGCGGCGCGGGCGATCGGCAGCACCTGGTAGCCGTCCATGGTGGCCTCGAGCGCGCGCAGCGGGTCGACCTCGGTGACGACGACGCGCGCGCCCATGCCGGCGGCGCGGGCGGCCAGGCCGCGGCCGCACCAGCCGTAGCCGCAGACGACGAAGCAGGCGCCGGCGAGCAGGCGGTTGGTGGCCCGCAGGATGCCGTCGATGGTGCTCTGGCCGGTGCCGTAGCGGTTGTCGAACATGTGCTTGGCGACGGCGTCGTTGACGGCGATCACGGGGTAGCGCAGGGCGCCGTCGCGGGCCATGGCGCGCAGGCGGGTGACGCCGCTGGTGGTCTCCTCGGTGCCGCCGACGATCGCGTCGCCGAGCGCGGGGTGGCGGGTGTGGACGAGGGTGGCCAGGTCGGCGCCGTCGTCCATGACGAGCTGCGGCCGGTGTGACAGGGCGGCGGCCAGGTGGGCGAAGTAGGTCGGCCGGTCCTCGCCGGCGCGCGCGAACACGGCGACGCCGTCGTGGACGGCCAGCGAGGCGGCGACGTCGTCCTGGGTGCTGAGCGGGTTGCTGGCGCACAGGCGCACGTCGGCGCCGCCGGCTCGCAGGGTGCGCACGAGCGCGGCGGTCTCGGCGGTGACGTGCAGGCAGGCGGCCACGCGCACGCCGGCGAGCGGGCGGTCGCGGGAGAATCGCTCGCGGATGGCCGCGAGCACCGGCATGGCCCGCTCGGCCCACTCGATCTTGTCGCGCCCGCGCGGGGCCAGAGTCTCGTCGCTGATGTCTCTCGTCGTGGTGGTCATGGACACGTTCCCCGCCTCGCGGGGCCTCCCGCCGGCGAAGATGCGGGAGGGCGACGCATCAGTCACGTTCGTGTTTCTATGCCGTGGTATAAGTGAGACTAATGCTGCCGGACTTCAACCGCCTGCGGGTGTTCTTCCACGTCCACGAGGCGCGCAGCGTCAGCGCGGCCGCGGCGGCGCTGCACGTGACGCAGTCGGCGGTGAGCCAGAGCCTGGCCAAGCTCGAGGACGAGCTGAAGGCGCAGCTGTTCGTCCGCCGCCACCGCGAGGTGGTGCCGACGGCGGCAGGCGAGGCCCTGTTCGCCGTGGTCGCGCCGTTCGTCGCCGGGCTGCAGGAGCGGGTCGGGCAGATCCACCGCGCGCGCCACGAGCTGGCCGGGACGCTGCAGATCGGCGCGCCGGTCGAGTTCGGGGCGCACCGCCTGCCCGAGGTGCTGGCGGCGTTCGCCCGCGTGCACCCGGGCGTGCGCTTCTCGCTGCGCCTGGGACACCCGTCGGAGATCGTGCCGCTGCTCGAGGAGGGCCGGCTCGACCTCGGGTTCGCCGACCTGTTCGAAGGGCCAGGTGCGGCGGCGCGCCGGCTGGCGGGCTTCGAGGTCGCCGAGGTGATGGAGGAGGCGCTGGTGCTGGTGGCGGCGGCGGGCCACGAGGCGGCGACGCTCGCGGGCAGCCGGGCGTTCGCGCGGCTGTCGCGGCAGCGCTTCGTCGACTACCACGCGAGCGCGCCGGCGGTGCGCGGGTGGTTCCGCCACCACTTCGGCCGGGTGCCGCCGCGGCTCGAGCCGGCGCTGGCGGTCGAGAGCGTGCAGGCCGTGATCGCGGCGACGAGCCACGGGATGGGCTTCGGGGTGGTGCCGGCGCACACGGTGGCGCGGGCGCTGGCGGCCGGCGAGCTGGTGGCGGTGACGACGCGCAAGCGGGCGCTGACGAACCGGATCTCGCTGGTCCGCCTGCTCGACCGGGTGCCGAGCCGGCTCGAGCGGACGTTCGTGGCGTTCGTGACGCAGGCGCTGGGCCGGCGCGCGGCGGGGTGAGGTGGTGCCCGCGCTCGCGGCGCGAAGTCGCGGCGGTTCGGCTAGGCTTTGGCGTCGATGCGGGGCGCGACGACCGATCTCGAGGCGCTGCGGACGGGCGCGCCGCGGCAGCGGCGGGCGTACGCGGTGCTGCAGTCGCTGGCGATCTTCGAGCGGCTCGCCGCGTTCCGGCCGGCGCTGGCAGGGACGTTGCCGCTGCCGATCCACACCGAGGCGAGCGACCTCGACGTGCTGTGCGAGGTGCATGACCCGGCGGCGTTCGTCGCGGCGTGCTCGCCGTACGCGACGCGGCCCGGGTTCACGACGGAGCAGGCCCCGGTGCGCGGGGTGCCGTCGACGATCGTGCGGTTCGCCGCCGACGAGTTCGCGGTCGAGCTGTTCGGGCAGCCGCAGCCGGTGGCGCAGCAGCACGGCTGGCGGCACCTGCAGATCGAGGCGCGGGTGCTGGCGCTGGCGGGCGAGGCGGCGGTCGCGACGATCACGCAGTGGAAGCGCGAGGGTATGAAGACCGAGCCGGCGTTCGCGCGCTGGCTGCGACTGCCGGGCGACGATCCGTACCTCGCCGTGCTCGCGCTCGAGGAGCTCGACGACGAGGCGCTGCGGCGGTTGATGCCGCGAGCGAGGGAGGACGCGTAGGCGTCCCCCCGCCCGGACGACCCGCGGTGCGCGAGGTGCGGGCGAGGGCCTGCCTCGCGCTCCGCGCCGGTCCGTCGCGGCGGCCTCAGCAGCGCGCCGGTACAGCGGCAGAGAGCGCTCCGGGGCCGGCGCCGATCCCCCCGGGCGTGCGGGCTTGCCGATGGCGGGGACCGCAAAACACATGAGGAGCACGGTTCGCGCGCTGGACCGTCGCCGACTCTGGAAGGACGACGCCATGAAAGTACCGGTAGGCACTCGTGTTACGACCCCTTCAGGCGAGGAGGGCGATGTCATCGAAGCCCTCGGCAAGGACGGCACGGCGCCGTATCGCGTCAAGTATCCGGACGGGCGAGAGTTCGTGTGGACCCCGCCGCCGGACTTCACCCTCGGTGAAGACGCAGCGGCCGAGTAGGCGCTCGTCGCTTCGCCGGCGGGCGGGGCGTGACGGCGCCGAGCTGCCATGGCCCAGGGGACATGCATGAAGAGACATGTCCAGAGAAGCATGCGCGACCGGGGCTCGCTGCGCGGCCTCGGTCCGCTCGAGACGCAAAGGTTCCGAGCGATGCCGGGGCCCGGTGCTGCCGGGGCCCTGTGCCGCCGCGGGGCAAAGCTGGCGGCGGTCATCATCGACGCCGGGCGCGCCGGCGCGGAGCATCGCCCGCGGAGATGCTCCGCGGGCGAGGCTCGCTCGTCAGCACGCCCGGTCAGGGTGCGTGTCCATGACCGCCGGGAGCTCCAGCTCGGTGGTCGCGGCGCTCTCCGCCGGCTCGACCGCTCCTGATGCCCCCTGGGCTCGATACGCGCAGGTCGTGTCGCTCCCCTCGGGTACGTCGGGACGGGTGCTCGCGCTGCGATATCGGTGGGGCGACCGTCACTCGCACTGGGAATCCACGAAGCGCTTGCAGATTTCCTTGCACTTGCCGTACTTGCAGACGTGATGGTCGGGGCAGTCGGAGTCGTACTTGCACGTAGGCCGGGGATCGACGCAGACGTAGTCCTTGCAGATCTCGCCGGGGTCGCAGTCGGCGTCGACCTGGCACTCCGGAGGAGTGACGCAGACGTAGTCCTTGCAGATCTCGCCGGGGTCGCAGTCGGCGTCGACCTGGCACTCCGGAGGAGTGACGCAGACGTAGTCCTTGCAGATCTCGCCGGGGTCGCAGTCGGCGTCGACCTGGCACTCCGGAGGAGTGACGCAGACGTAGTCCTTGCAGATCTCGCCGGGGTCGCAGTCGGCGTCGACCTGGCACTCCGGAGGAGTGACGCAGACGTAGTCCTTGCAGATCTCGCCGGGGTCGCAGTCGGCGTCGACCTGGCACTCCGGAGGAGTGACGCAGACGTAGTCCTTGCAGATCTCGCCGGGGTCGCAGTCGGCGTCGACCTGGCACTCCGGAGGAGTGACGCAGACGTAGTCCTTGCAGATCTCGCCGGGGTCGCAGTCGGCGTCGACCTGGCACTCCGGAGGAGTGACGCAGACGTAGTCCTTGCAGATCTCGCCGGGGTCGCAGTCGGCGTCGACCTGGCACTCCGGAGGAGTGACGCAGACGTAGTCCTTGCAGATCTCGCCGGGGTCGCAGTCGGCGTCGACCTGGCACTCCGGCGGGGAGACGCATTCATAATTGACGCAAATCTCGTCGCCGGAACAATCCTCGTTGTACTTGCACTCGGGCTCGGGATCGGGGTGCGGATTACAATCGCACGTCGGCTCCGTCCAGGGGATGGCGAAGCCCAGGGTGATAGCGGTGAGGAGGATACTGGTGTGATTGAATAGCATGGGGAGTTCGGCTCTTCTTCAGCTCGTGGACGCGGGCGCTACGGCGCGAGCGTCGGCGAGGGCAAGTCTGAGGGGAACCGCGGGGCGAGCACGACGCGGCCTTGTCCCCGATCACAGTCGGTCCACGGACCCCAATACGCGCCTCCCTGCCGGTGAAACGCTGATTCGACCGACGGTCCGCGAAATGGGTGGACTCGCCGCACCTGGCCCCGGTCGTGGTCCACCGATCGGCGGGGAACTCGCCGATGCGGCGATCGAACATTGTTTCGTCGCGTGATCCGCGATTTGGAGGATTGGCTCACACAGGGCTCGGGGGTGGGAGCCCGACAACCTTTGTCGACCCTCGTTAAATCGGGACTTCCCCGGGTGCGGGTTGGACGCCGCTCAGAACAGCGAAATGGGGCGGATTTGCGGCAGTTGCCATAATGATGCAAGCGTGGGCGGACACGTCGCGGTGTTTTCTCTCGACCTGCGGCCTTCGAGCCGGTGTCCCATCCGCCTCGTCGCGGTCGCGGACGACAGGCGGACGGGCCGGCGCCGCGGAGGGCGGGTGCGCCGATTCGGACGGCGCGGACGTGTCAGCGCCGTCGTCGTTCGCGGTCTACCACCGGCTCGAGCCGCTGCTGTCTCGCCGCGGGCGACGAGGGGCGCGCCGAGGAGGCCACGGACCTTTGTGACACGCCGAGGAGCGGGCGATCGTCCAATCATCGCTCGACGCCGAGGCGGATCTGGTGCCACTGCGATCGGGCCCGAGAAGTGACGGGCGATCGCACAGGTGTGTGACGCCGTGTTCCGGGGGTCGCGTGAACGGAGGCGCGAGCCCTGCATCCGCGGCGTTTCGGGGCGCTCCACGCGGGGCCCTGCGGGTGATAGCCAGCACCGTCGCTGCTTGCTCGCGGTATGGAGTCCCTGCATCGTCGGTAGGTAGACCCGGTCAGAGTTGTACGGAGGAAGATCTACGCATGAACATTTCCATGCACACCATCATGATCGGTTCGTTGCTGACGAGCCCGATCGCAGGGTTTTTACAGTGCGACAGCGTCGAGCCGAGCGACGAGCCGGGATGGGTCGCCGACGCCGACGCCGACGCGGAAGGAATAATTGCTCTGGAGTCGTTGTTCGACGGCGAGGTCCCGGCGGCCCGGTCCTTCAAGCAGCAGGAGCTGAGCCTGAAGCAGCTCGGCAAGTTCGTCTTCTTCGACAAGATCTCGGTCCCGAAGGGCAAGCAGGGCTGCGTCAGCTGTCATGATCCGGCGGCCGGTTTCACGTTCCCCGACGACAAGGTCAACCAATTGCAGGTGGCGGCCCCGGGGGCGGTGCCGGGCGCGGTGGGGAGTATCAAGGCCCCGACCAATGCGTATGTCCGCAACCTGCCGCTGCAGGAGCAGTGTGACCCGTCCGGCTTGCCCTGCGGCGGGGCCTTCTGGGACGGCCGCGCCGAGGGCAACGTGGATCCGGTGATCGCGGGGGCGACGACGCACGCCGGCGTCGAGGTCTTCGAGGGCAGCGCGGTCCTGGAGGGCCTGTTCGCCCAGTTCCTCGGGCCGGTGGCCGATCAGGCGCTGCAGCCGTTCCCGAACCCGGTCGAGCAGAACATCAGCCCGAAGCAGGTCTGTGCCCACGTGGCCAAGGCGCCCTATTCGCTGCTGTACCGGCTGGCCTGGGGCGAGAAGATCGACTGCACCGACGGCGGCTTCATGCTCAGCTTCAAGCGAATCGCGGTGGCGCTCTCGGCCTGGCAATCGTCGGACGAGGTCAACTCGTTCAGCTCGAAGCGGGACAAGGCCCTGGCCGCCGAGATCGGGCTGGAGGGGGAGAACGTGGCGTTTCCGCTCGAGGGTCTGACGGCCCAGGAGAACCTCGGGCACGAGCTGTTCTACGGCAAGGCGGGCTGCGCGGCGTGTCACAGCAATACGCCGGTGCTCGGCGCCGAAGATCCCAACAAGGAGGGGCTGGATCCGGGCGAGCTCTACACCGACGCCGCCTATCACAACATCGGCGTGCCGCGTAATCCCTCGATCCCCGGTCCGCCCGGCAGCCCGGGCTTCGGCGCTCGCACCGGCGACCCGGACCAGCTCGGGCTCCACAAGACCCCGACCCTGCGCAACGTGGACAAGCGCCCGTACAAGGGCTTCGTCAAGGCGTACACCCACAACGGATGGTTCAAGAGCCTCGAGAGCCTGGTCCACTTCTACAACACCGCGGACGTGAGCAGCGCCGGCGCGACCGCGGCGAAGTTCGGGGTCACGCGGTGCGACCCGAGCAAGCCGGACTGGACCGAGGCGGAGGCGCTGGCGGCGAACTGCTGGCCCGAGCCGGAGGAGACCGGGACGCTCGCGATCGGCGTCCAGTTCGGCGACCTCGACCTGACGCTCGCGGAGGAGGCGGCGCTCGTGGCGTACCTCAAGACGCTGACGGACACCAAGACGGTCAAGCCGCCGCCGCTGCTCCAGTGATGGGGCGGCGCTCCAGGCCCGCGGCGCGCTCGCGGGGCTAGTTGCCGGCCGCCGCGGCCTGGAACACCACGGCGCCTTCCTTGACCACCTCGACCACGTTGTGGATGTGCTCGATCTGCGACAGGTCGCCGTCGATCACCACGAAGTCGGCGAGGTAGTGGGGGCGGATCGCGCCGATCCGGTCGTCGGCGCGCAGCAGCTTGGCGGCGTCGGTGGTGGCGGTCGCGAGGGCCTCCATCGGCGTCATGCCGACGTCGTGGACGAACACGTCGAGCTCGCGGGTGCTCTCGCCGAAGCCGGTGTAGACGGCGTCGGAGCCCATGACGATGGTGACCCCGGCCGCGCGGGCGGCCTTGGCGGTGGCGATGTTGTCGGCGATGAAGGCGTCGAAGGCGGCGCGCTTGTCGGGCGAGAAGCCGAAGCGGTCGATGTTGTCGCGGTAGTAGCGGTTGTGATGGATGGTCGGCACGTAGACGACGCCGCGCTCGCGCATGGCGGCGAGCGTGTCGGGGGACAGCTTGCGCGGGTGCTCGACGCTGTCGGCGCCGGCGCGGACGATGTCGTCGGTGACGGTGCCGAGCGTGTCGTGGACGGCGACGGGGATCCCGTGGGCGTGGGCGATGTCGACGGCGGCCTTGATCTCTTCGTACGAGTAGGTGCGCTCGCCGCTGAGGTCGTCGTCGCTGCCGGTCGTGGCCCACAGCTTGACGACCTTGACGCCGGCCTCGATCTCGCGCCGCACGGTGGCGGCGACCTGCTCGGGGCCGTCGGCCTGGCCGGGCCGGGTCGACTCCTTGGGCGCGAGCCGCGACGACCACACGCCGTCGCCGGCGCCGAAGATCCGGGGGCCGACCAGCTCGCCGGCCTCGATCCGCGCGGCGGTCTCGAGGTCGAGCTGGTTGTCGGAGCCGAGGTCGCGGATCGTGGTGACGCCGAGCGACAGCAGGGTCCGCCCGTTGGCCTCGACCAGCGGCTCGAGCTGGGCCTTCGACTGGGCGATCTGGAACGGGTCGGTCGGCGCCCGGTAACCCCACGCCGGGTCCCAGCAGAAGGTGATGTGGGTGTGGGCGTCGATGAGGCCGGGGATCGCGGTGTAGCGGCCGCGATCGACGATTCGGGCCCCGGCCGGCAGCGGCTCGCCGGCCGCGAGCACGCTGTGGAAGCGCTTGCCGTCGACGACCACGGCGCCGCCCTCGACGACCTGGTGCGGGGCGGTGATGACGCGGGCGAACTTGTAGACGGTGAGGTTCGACGCGGGGATGTTCGCAGGGACAGGCTGGTCGGGCACCGGCTGCTCGGGTCGACAGCCGAGGCCGGTCGCGGCGAGGAGGCCGACGAGCGCCCAGGCGCGCGGCCGCGCGTGTTCGCGGGGCCGGCCGCCGGCGCCGTCCGGAGGCCGCAGACGACCGCGCGAGACCATGCCGGCCGAGGATGCCGGAGGCGCCTCGGGTTGTCGAGCGCCGGGATGCCGGGGCCGGGGTGGCAGGGCGTGGGCGCGGGCATCACTCGCGCGGCGCCGGGAGTCGCAGGACGAAGGTCGAGCCGGGGGCAGGGCGTGGGCGGGCATCACTCGCGCGGCGCGGGGAGTCGCAGGACGAAGGTCGAGCCGCGGCCGGGGGCGCTGACGACGTCGATGTCGCCGCCCAGGAGTCGGGCGAACCGGTCGGCCAGCGCGAGGCTGACGCCGCTGCCCTCCTGGGCCCGCGTGGGCGCGTCGTCGAGCGGCTGAAAGGCGACGAACAGGCGCGAGAGGTCGGCCGCGGCGATGCCGACGCCGGTGTCGGCGACCCGCAGCTCGAGCCACGGGTCGTCGCCGCGGGCGACGGCCGCGAGGCGGATGTCGACGCGGCCGCGGTCGGTGAAGCGGACCGCGTTGTCGACCAGAGTGGAGATGCAGTGGGCGAGCATGCCGGGATCGGTCAGGCACACGAAGGGGGCCGGGTCGAGCTCGACCGCGAGCGCGTCGCCGCGCGCCCGCGCCTCGGCCTCGCAAGCGGCCACCGCCTCGCCCACCAGCGCGGCGACGTCGACGGCGACGCGCGCGGGGCGGACGACGTCGGCCTCGACCCGCGAGAGCTCGAGGATGTTGGTGAGGGTGCGGACCAGGCGCGCGGCGGCGCGGCGGATCTTCTCCGTGTCGCCGTCGATCGCCGCCAGGTCGCCCTCGGCGGCCGACTCGCGGATCAGCTCGGCGTAGCCGAGCACGGCGTTGAGCGGGGTCCGCAGCTCGTGGCTCATGTTGAGCAGGAAGCGGGTCTTGAGCCGGTCGGCGCGCACGGCGGCGTCGCGGGCGCGGGCGAGGTCCTCGTAGAGGCGGGCGTTGTCGATCGAGGTGGCGATCTGGGCGGCGAGGTGGCGCAGCAGCGCGAGCCGGCCGCTGCCGAAGGTGTGCGGGGCCAGGTCGTTGTCGAGGTAGAGGACGCCGAGCAGCTCGCCGTGGCCGAGGATCGGCGCGCACAGGACCGAGCGCACGCCGACCAGCGCGGGGTCGCCGGCGAAGTCGTGGTCGACGGCGGCGTCGCCGAGGACGACGTCGCGGCGGGTGCGGGCGACGAAGTGGACCAATGACTGCGGGATACCTGGCTCTTCGGACATGGCCCGAGATTGCAAGACGTCGAGCCGCTCGCGCGCGACGTCGGCGGCCGCGGCGATCTGCAGGCCGCCGTCGCCGGCCAGGAGGACGAAGCAGCGGCGGGCGCCGGCGACCTCGAGCACGGTGCGGACCAGCGCGCGCAGCAACTTGTCGAGCACGAGCTCGCCGGTGATCGCCCGGGTGCTGCGCAAGAGGGCGGCGACGTCGATCGCCTCGGCGCCGGAGCTCGTCGGCGCGGGGATGGGGCCCGGCGCGGCGACGGGGACGGCGACGGGCGCGGGCGCGGCGAGCCCGGGGAACTCGGCGCGCAGCCGGGCCGAAAGGGCCGGCGCGCCCCAGCGGTCGTAGGCGGCGACGGCTGCCCCGAGGTACATGTGCGAGAGGACATGTGACTCGCGGTCGGCGGCGTGCCGACCGGCCCGCTCGAGCGCGAGGGCCTCGATCCGCAGGTGACCGGCGCGACGGGCGGCCTCGACGGCGCGCGGGTAGAGCAGGGCCGCCTGGTCGTGGTCGCCGCGGCAGCGGGCCAGCTCGGCCTCGACGAGGAAGAGCCGGCCCTCGATGTTGTCGGGGCACAGCGCGGCCCAGCGGCGCAGGTGGCCGAGCCAGCCCCGGGCGCGCCGCCGGGCCTGGGGCGCGAGCGGCTGGCCGCGGGCGGTGAGCACGAGCAGCGGGAGGGTGATCTGGTCGATCAGCAGGAGGGTGCCCTCGGCGCGGGCCCAGCGCAGCCGCTTCGACAGCGCGAGCGCCTGATCGATGGCGCCGTGGTGGTAGAGGAGCGCGAGCTTGGCGAGGTGGTAGACCGAGGCGAGCGCGCGGCTGTGCGGGCCGAGCTCGTCGACGAGGCCGTCCTCGTCGAAGTCGGGGCCGGCGAGCGAGGTGGGGCCGTCGGTCTCGCCGCGCAGGGCCAGGCACAGGCGCACGAACAGGAGGTGCCAGTGGCGCTGATCGAAGCCGGGCATGCCGACGCCGATCGAGGCGTGGGCGCGGGCGCTGACGAGGAGCTGGTCGACGTCGCCGAGGCCGAGCCAGCGGGCGTGGATGATGCCGACCGAGATGTAGAGCGCCATCGAGGTGGCGCCGAGCCGGGTGGCGCGGTCGAGCTCGCGCTCGAGCCGGGCGACGGTGGCGGCGGTCGGCTCGAGCCAGGCGGCGACGTAGACGCCGCAGTAGTTGGCGAGCTGGGGGCCGAGGCGCGGGTCGGCGAAGCGGTCGGCGAGCGCGTAGGCGACGTCCTGCAGGGCCCGCGCGCCGGCGACGTCGCCGAACATGTGCACGTGCACGAAGGCGTAGAGGGCGACGGCGATCGCCGACTCGCCGATGACGCCGTGGCGCAGGGCGAGGGCCAGGGCGCGCAGGCCGTAGAGCAGGGAGAGGTCGGGCTGGTGGTGGTAGGCGGAGACGCAGATCGTGCAGAGGATGCGCAAGGCGCAGGCGATCCCGGGGTCGCGGACGGCCGGCAGCGCGGCCAGGTCGTGCAGCGAGGTGCGGCCGCGCAGCCAGCGGACGGCCGCGAGCTCGCGCAGGATCGACAGGCGCGAGGCGCTGGCGGGGACGTGGACGCCGAGCAGGGCCAGGCCGGCGCGCCCGGCCGCGAGCGCGGCGTGGATGCTGGCGCGGTCGGTCTCGAGCGCGACCTTGAGGTCGTGGACGGCGGCGCGGTCGACGTCGTCGCGGGCGCGGGCGAGGAGCGGGGCGAAGCGGGCGGCGGCGGCGTCGGGGTCGCCGGCGAAGTGCTCGCACTCCATGCAGTCGCGGGCCAGGGCGAAGGCGAGGTCGTAGTGCTCCGACCAGGCGCGGTCGGGCAGCAGGGCCAGGCCCTGGCGCAGCAGCTGGACGGCGGTGGCGAAGGCGGCGGCGCGCATGGCCTTGCGGCCGGCCGCGAGGTCGAGCTCGGCCAGGCGCAGGCGCTCGGCGGGCGCGACGATCCTGGCGGCCGCGAGGTTGAGGTGGCCGACGATCTCGAAGAGCATGTCCTCGAGGACAGCCGGATCGGCGCCGCGGAGCAGGCCGCGGCCGAGCTCGAGGTGGAGGCGCTGGCGCTCGCCGGCGGGCAGGCCGGCGTAGGCGGCCTGCTGCACGCGGTCGTGGACGAACTCGTAGACGCCGACGTCGACGGCGAGGACGAGGCCGCGGTCGATGGCCTGGGCGAGCGCGGCGTCGACGCGCGCGGGGTCGCAGCCGAGCAGGCCGGCCAGGCGGTCGCGGTCGAAGCGGGCGCCGACGCAGGCGGCGGCCTGCAGGGCGGCGCGCACGTCGGCGTCGAGGGCGGCGAGGCGGCGGGTCATGAGCGCGACGATGTCGGCCCCGGGGGCGGCGCGGGCGGTGGCGGCGGCGTCCCAGGCCCAGCCGTCGCGCTCGGGCGACCACACGAGCAGGCCCTGGTCGAACAGCCAGCGCAGGTAGGCGCGCACGAACAGCGGGTTGTTGTCGGTGTTGGCGGCGACGACCGCGGCCAGCTCGGCAGCCTGTCCTTCGGGCCAGGCGAGCGTCTCGCCGATCAGCCGCTGGACGTCGGCCCCGGCGAGCGGGCCGAGGACGACGCGGACGTCGGCGGCGAGGCCGCGCAGCGGGTGGCCGGGGGCGAGCTCGTCGTCGCGGTAGCTGCCGACCAGCAGCAGGTGGTCGAGGCTGGGCTCGCGCGCGAGCTCGTCGTAGAGGCGCAGGCTGGCCGGGTCGGCCCACTGCAGGTCGTCGACGGCGATCACGAGCGGGGCGTGCGGGCCGGCGAACACGCGCACGAGGCGGGTGACGGCGGCGTGGAAGCGGCCGGCGGCCTCGGCGGGCACGGCGGCGGTCGGGCGCGGGCGGGCGCCGATCACCAGGGCCAGGGCGGGCAGGACGTCGGCGAGGCCGGCCGCGCCGTCGCCGAGGGCGGCGTCGAGGGCGGCGCGCACGGCCGCGAGGCGCTCGTCGGGCTCGGCCAGGGCGCGGCGCAGCAGCTGGTCGAGGGCCGCGAGCAGGCCGGCGTACGGGGTGGCTTTCTCGCCCTGCTCGAAGCGGCCGCTGACGAACACGCCGCCGGCCTCGCGCACCGCCCCGGCGAGCGCCCGCACGAGCGCCGACTTGCCGGCGCCCGAGGGGCCGGCGACGAGGGCGAGCGCGCGGGCGCCGGCGCGAACGGCTGTCCAAACGGACAGCAATTCGGCGAGCTCGCGCTCGCGGCCGAACAGGGTCGCCGGGAGCTGCAGGCCCGGCGGACGGTCGCGCGCGGCCGGGTCGAAGCGCGGCAGCTCGCCGCGGGCGAACGCGTCGCGGCAGCGGGCGAGGTCGTGGCGCAGGCCGTCGAGGCTCTGGTAGCGGGCCTCGGGGCTCTTCTCGAGCAGGTGCAGGACGACGCGCGACAACGTGTCCCCGAGGTCAGGTGCGAGCGCGACCGGGGCCGCGGGCACGCGCGCGAGGTGGGCGTGGACCAGCTCGAGCGGGTCGTCGCTGGCGAACGGCAGGCGGCCGGTGAACAGCTCGTAGAGGGTGACGCCGAGCGCGTAGTAGTCGCTGCGCGGGTCGACGTCGCGGCCGGTCCGGCCGGTCTGCTCCGGCGACATGTACTGCAGCGTGCCCTCGCCGGCCGCCGCGCCGGCGAAGTCGATCAGCTGCACGCGCTCGCCGTCGCCGTGGACGACGATGTTGGCCGGCTTGAGGTCGCGGTGGACGACGCCGGCGGCGTGGACCCGCGCGAGCGCGCCGCAGATCTCGAGCGCGAGGTCGAGGCGGGCCACCAGCGAGAGCCGGCGGCCCTGGCGGAACCGGTGCAGCGAGAGCCCGCCGATGTCGCGCAGCACCAGCACGGGGCAGCCGTCCCAGCGCTCGACCCCGAAGACCTCGGGCACCGCCGGCCCGGCGCAGCGCCGCAGCAGCTCGGCCTCCCGCTGCAGCCGCGCGGTCCCGGCGGCGTCGCTGTACTCGCGCCGCAGGGCCTTGAGGATCACCGGCGCGCCGTCGCGGCGGCGGAAGCCGCGGAACACCTGCGACGTGCGTCCGTCGTGCAGCTGCTCCGCGAGCTCGTAGTCGCCGGCGGCCATGCGGGCCTCAGTGTGCCTCGCCGCGCCGGCGATCGGCAGGCGGACGTCGGGCTCGCTTCCGCGCCCGCGCGAGCGGGGCCGGCGCGGGCGAGCCCGAGGAGCCGGCCCTGCGGAACGCCCTTCGCCGACCGCCGGTCCCGCCGGAGTCGTCGCACGCCTCGCTCCACCGCGCCGCCGGGGCACGGGCAGGTCCCGCCGGGGGTGCAGGAGCAGACGACGGTCGTCGCGCGAGTTGCTCGACGGCCTGCCGCGATCCGCGGCGCCGGACGGCCGGCCCCGGAGCGAGCGCCCGCTGGAGGTGCGCGGCACGTCCAGGGGGGCAGTGGCGCCGCGCGGGGGCGCGACGCGCACGCGTTCGGCCTGAGCGGGAAACATGTCCTATTGATCATGTTCTAGATGATATGTCCGATGAGACATGTCCATGAGCGCAGTCGCCGTCGCGGTGCGTCCGGTCTCGAAGAGCATGTCCTTCAAAGCATGTTCTTGAAGACATGTCCATGCGGGAGCGAGGCGACGGGACTCCGGCGAGCCGGGAGGCCCGGGGCAGCCCTTGGACGAAGGGCTGCCGCTCGCGCTGCGCGGCGGCCCGCGGCGTCGCCGGCCGTGAGCCTGTCGGCCTCGGGGCCCGCTGCCCGGCACGAGCTTCGGGACGACGAGCCGGGCGCCGGGTTCGGGCGCCGTCCGGCCGCGGCTCTGATACCCTGCCGGCATGGTGCGTCCTGACGACGCGGACGAGCGCGACCCCGAAGGGGGCGGCTCGGCCGCGTCATGCTGCACCGTTCCAGCGGGTGAGAGTCCCGCCCGGGTAGGCGCCGGAGCGCCCGGTAGCAGGCCCCAGGTGCGAGGAGAGATCCTCGCGGCCCGAGCGGGGCGTCAAGAGCCTCTACGGAGGGAGCAAGAACGCGGGCCGCAACATCAAGTGAAGCCTGCAGCCTCGACAGAGAAACAATGGAGGAGCCGAGCCGCTCATGTCACGGTGAAGGCCACGTCCACCGCGCAGTCATCCGGATCAGAAAGCGCGGTGGATCCTCCCGGGGTACGGGGCGCAGCACGCGTTCAAGGAGCGATGCGGAACAGGAGAGGCCCGTCTGCACGGCCCATGTCGGGGCAAGGCGGCTCGTATCAGCCGAAGGCGAAGTCGAGCGCTGTGCAGCGGGAGTCCGAGGGGGTCGTAGTACCGGCGATGGCGGCGCAGAACAACGCCGTCGGAGGGAAGGGCCCCTGGGGTGGTCGTGTCGGAGAAGAAGGTAAGCGCGAGGGCATGGCCTGCAGGACAGGTCCCAACAACCCCATGCGGCGCAGGCCGCGTGACAAAGTGCGAGAACTTCGACGCCGACTGTGGGCCGCAGCCAAGCGGCAACCGGGTAGACGCTTCCATGCGCTGTACGACCGCATCTTCAGGCGTGACGTCCTGGAAGAAGCGTGGAAGCGGGTGAAGAGGAACAGGGGGTCAGCGGGCGTCGATACCCAGACGCTGGCCGAGGTGGAAGAGCTCGGCGTCGATCGCTTCCTCGAAGCGATCGCCGACGACCTCAAGGCGGGGACATACCGACCGAGCGCGGTCATGCGGCGGTACATCCCGAAGGCGGACGGGAAGGAGCGGCCGCTGGGGATCCCGACAGTCCGGGACCGAGTGGTGCAGATGGCGGCGAAGCTGGTGCTGGAGCCGATCTTCGAGGCGGACTTCCTTCCGTGCTCGTACGGCTTTCGGCCGAAGCGCAGCGCGACGCAGGCGCTCGAGCGCCTGCGCGTCCTGGGAGCACGCGGTGGAAACCACGTGCTCGACGCCGACATCCGCGACTACTTCGGCAGCATCGATCACGAGCGACTGATAAAGCTCGTCGAGATGCGGATCTCGGATCGAAGGGTCCTCGAGCTGGTGCGGCAGTGGCTCGAAGCCGGCGTGATGGAAGACGGCGAAGTGACGGCGATGCTCTCGGGGACACCCCAGGGCGGCGTGATCTCGCCGCTGCTGTCGAACATCGACCTCGCTGTCCTCGACAAGCTGTGGCGACGACGGCACGCCCACCTGGGCGAGCTCGTGCGCGACTGCGACGACTTCGTGATCCTGTGCAGGACCAGGAAGGCGTGCGAGGGAGCCGAGAGCAGGGTCCGCGAGATCCTGCGACGGCTGGAGCTGCATCCCGAGAAGACGAGGCGAGTCGAGCTGCGCTGGGGACGGCAAGGCTTCGACTTCCTCGGCTGTCACCTGCGCAAGCGCATGTCTGGGCCGATCTGGGAGAGAGAACACCGCAGGGTGTACTTCCTCCAGCGCTGGCCCTCGGCGCGCAGCATGACGCGGGTGCGGCAGCGCGTGAAGGAACTGACCGGTCGTAACCGCAACGGAGTCAAGGATGTGCGGGTGATCATCCGCGACATCGACCCGGTGCTGCGCGGCTGGGGCAACTACTTCCGCACAGGGAATGCATATGCGAAGTTCAACCAAATCGACACCTCCGTGTGGCAGCGGCTCCACAGCTTCATGGTGAAGCGTAAGGGCCGGCATCTTCACGCGGGTGAAGCCGAAGTCTGGACTCGCACCTTCTTCCACAACCACGGTCTCCACCGCCTGCGTGGCACCGTGAAGTACCCGGAGGCCGCGTAATGCGACGGCCCGAGAGACCACCCGTAAGCCGTGTGCGGGAGATCGGCACGCACGGTTTGAACGGGGGTCCTGTCAATCTCCGCGCGGGAGACCGCGCTTGATAAGAAAGGATCTACCAATGGTCTCGCTTGACGTCATGGCTCCCATGAATGAACCGCGAGGCGCTGCACGCCGGGCGCTCGCGCTGACGGCCCTGCTCGCCGCGGCCTGCAAGCCGGCGCCGACGGCCCCGCCGAGCCCCGCGAGCGCGGCCGCGCAGGCGCCTTCGCCCGCGCCGGAGGCGGCGATGCGGGTGCGCCACGACGCGCCGCCCGTGTTCGCCGACCCGCGACGACGCGAGCGGCTCGCGGCCGCCTTCCCCGAGCTGCGGCGCCGGGTCGAGGCGTTCGCGGCCGACGAGGAGCTGCCGGGGCTGGCCGCGGGCGTCGTCATCGACGGCGAACTCGCGCTGTTCGTCGGCGCGGGCGTGGCCGACCTCGACAGCGGCGCCCCGGTCACCGAGCACACCGTGTTCCGGGTCGCCTCGATCACGAAGGTGTTCACGGCGACCGCCATCCTGGCGCTCCGCGATCAGGGCCGGCTGTCCCTCGACGATCCGGCGAGCCGCCACCTGCCCGAGCTCGAGCGCCTGGTCTATCCCACCGCGGACGCCCGCAGGATCACGATCCGCGACCTGCTGCTCCACACCTCCGGCTTGCCGCGCCTCGGCGACTTCATCTACACCGACCCGCACGATCCGCCGGACCGCGCCGAGATCGTCGACTCGCTCGAGCAGTTCGGCCTGCGCAGCGATCCCGCCGCGTCCCACTCGTACTCCAACCTCGGGTTCTCGCTCCTCGGCCTGGTGATCGAGGGCGTGGCCGGCGACGCGTACCCGCGGGTGATCGACCGGACGCTGCTGCAGCCGCTGGGGCTCGAGCACGCGGCCTGGTCGCCCGCCGGCGCCGGCCCGCGCCTGGCCACCGGCTACACCCGCAAGCCGGTCGGCTTCGTCCGCCAGGAGCACTGGAACCACGGCGCCAGCGCCGGGGCCGGCGGGCTCTACCTCGACACCGCCGACCTGGCGCGCTTCGCCGCGTTCCACCTCGACGCCTGGCCCGCGCGCGACGGGCTCGAGACCGGCCCGGTGCGCCGCTCGAGCCTGCGCGAGATGGCCCGGGCGGGCCACGTGATGGGCTTCCAGGTCCACACGCCGACGACGGAGCCGCGGGTCGAGCTGGGCGCCCAGGGGTTGAGCTGGAGCGTGACGCAGGACTGCCGGTTCGAGCACGTGCTCGCGCACACCGGCGGCACGGACGGCTATCGCTCGGCGCTCCGGCTGCTGCCGCAGCGCGGCGTCGGCGTGGTCCTGCTCGCCAATCGCACCGCCGCGCCGATCGACCGGCTGGCGGCCGATCTGCTGGCGGTGCTCGACGATACCGGCGCGCTGGCGCGGCGCGAGGCGGTCCCGTCGCCCGCGCTCGCCGCCGCCGTCGAGCGGGTCACGGGGCTGGTGACGGCGTGGGACGCCGAGCGAGCCCGGCCGCTCGCGTCGCTGCACTTCGAGCGGAGCGGCGGGCTGAAGCAGCTCGAGCAGGAGCTGGCGTGGGCGCGGGCGACCGTCGGCACGTGCGGCGACTGGTCCCGCACGCGCACGACGGCGCCCGATCACGCGGGCTACGCCGCGACCTGCGAGCGCGGCCAGCTGGCGCTCGAAATCAGGGTGACCACCTCGCGGTCGCCGGGGCTCGCCGGCATCGACGTGGCGGCGCGGGGGGTGCCGGCCGATCCGCGGATCGCCGCGGCCGCCCGCCAGAGCGTCGAGCTGCTGACGAATTGGGACCCGGAGCGGTTCGCCGCCCTGTTCTCCAGGCAATACGCGCGCGAGGGCTTCCGCCAGTTCCTGGCCCGCGCCAACCCCGAGCGCGCGAGCTGCTCGCTCGGCGAGGTGGAGGCCGTGCGCCCGGCGAGCGCCACGTTCAAGCTCCGCTGCGGCAGCCGCGAGCTGCGGCTCGTCGCCGGGAAGCTCGACGGCGACGGACGACTCCAGCAATTTTCGATCTCGTCGGCGCCGCGCGACCGCTGCGACCGACCGCGCGAGCAAGCCGACGAGGAGTGACGCGGCGTCGCTGCGGGCGGCCCTCGCCGCGTCACTGCGGGAGGATGCTCTTCAGCTGGCCGCCCGTCATGTCCGAATACACGTAGTGGCTGCCGGGCACGATGACCTGCTGCATCGCCGGGACGTTGTCGGGGTCGATCTTCCACGCCCAGCCGCCCTGGTCGACCAGCCACACGAACTTCTCGATGTCGACGCTGAGGCCGATCGCGGTGCTGCACGGGTTGGTGTTGTGCTGGGCGACGAGGGTGTTGGTCGCGCGGTCGACCTGGGCCAGCGCGCAGGGCGAGTTGTTGGCGACCCAGGTGAAGTTCTCGTCGGCCGTGACGCCGCGCCAGCAGCCGCCCTCGGTCCCTGCGATCGCGGTGTAGGTCTGCGTGTCGGGGTCGAAGCGGGTGATCGGGCCGCAGTTGCCGCCGAACCACGGGTCGCCGTCGGGGTCGACGGTGAAGCCGTACGACTGCACGTTGCCCGGCGGGGTGAAGCGGTCGACGGTGATCGGGTTCTGGTCGGTGTTGACGCGCACGAACTCGCCGCGGAGCGAGGAGAACCACGGCTTGAAGTCGGGGTCGAGCGCGGCGCCGTAGGGCGCGAAGCCGCTGCCGTTCCAGCCGGGCACGACGATCGTCTCCTCGACCGTGCCGTCGACGGCGACGCGCACGAGGTGCACGCTGCTCTGGTCCTGGGCCATGTAGCCGATCCACACCTTGGGGTCGACGTACTTGCACTGGACCGGATCCCAGGTGCCGGGCGTCCAGGTCACGCCGCGCGGGCCGTCGTCCCAGGCGCCGCCGTACGGCCACTGGATGTGCCACAGGATGCACTCGTCCTGGCCCCACGGGCGCACGTCGCCGGAGTTCTGCGAGGTGTCGATCATGCCGTTGCCGTTGACGTCGACGCAGTCCTCGACGTTGGCCGCGAGCATGGTGCTGCGCCCGGTCTGGCGGTTGTTGACGACGACGTACCGGCCGTCGGCGCTGACGGCCGTGCGCGAGGCGCTCTCGCCTCCGGGGCCGATCTTGTAGCGCGCCTCCTCGATCAAGGTCTGGGTGTTGACCTTGGCGACGTCGTCGAGGTCCTGGCTGGGGATGAAGATGTAGCTCTTCTCCGCCATGCCCATGCCGTCGGTGTCGCCCGGCCGGCACACGCCGCCGGTGGTCATGCCGGTGCTGTCCGTGCCCGGCACGGTGGTCGTGTCGGTGGTCGCGGTGGTGGTCGTCGTCGTGTCCGTCGTCGAGGTCGTCGCGTCGGTGGTGGTCGAGGTCGTCGGCCCGATCGTCGTCGTCGGCGCGACCGTGGTCGACATCGTCATGCCGTTCGACATCGACCCGTCGCTGCCGTCGCTGTCGCTCGCGGTGCCCGCGGTGGTCGCCGTGGTGCCGGTCGGGCTCACGGTCGGGTCCACCGTGCCCTGCGTCATCGTCCCGGAGTCGCTGGCCGTGACGTTGCCGGAATCACCGCACCCCGCGAGCCCCACCGCCACGGGGAGGGCGAACCACCGCTTGTACTTCGAAGTCATGCGGCGATTGTGCGAAAGACCCGGCGATCCGGCAGCGCCGAACCCGTGGTTTCTCGCGCTCGGTCGTGAGTGGATCCTCTCTATCCTGAAGGCGAAAGAACCACCCGTGCGCGCAGGTGCGAGCGAGGGCAACCCCGGGGCGCGGCCGCGAGCGCGCGCGGCCGCGGGAGGTGGCCCGCAGGCCGGCGGGTAGACCTGTCTCTTGGGGCCGGATATGCGGATCGTGTCCCGAAGAGCACCTCCGCTCGCAGGCCCTGCGGCTCGCGCGCCGGAAAGCTCGCGGTCGTCGACGGGGCGGGCCGGCGATCTCCCGGCGAAGCACCCACGAGCCTGGAGCGGAGGACCTCGTGGGAAGCAGGCAGGGAGATCGGGAAACGGCTGGGCCAGGGTCGGGTGGATCCCTGGAGGATGCGAAGGGACGCGACCGCCGGCGGTCGTCGCCCGACGACGCGCTTTCGGCCGGGGTAGGTCCGCGGGGCAGGAGCGCGCGAGCGGCTCTCGGGATGAAACCGAAGGACATGTTCAAGCAGGCATGTCCTCCAGGCCATGCTGGCCGTCAGCCGACCGGGGGCGGGAGGGTGTCGCACGACAGCTGGATCAGGGTGAGCGCCTGGTCGAGCGCCTGGGCCAGGTCGCCCTGGCAGATGTCGCCCATCAGGCCGTTCGGCACCATGGAGGTGAAGGCGTGCAGGGTGGGGGCCGCGTCGGCGCTGCCGAAGGCGGAGTCGCAGGGGGCGGCCTGCGGGCCGGCGATGGTGACGACGACGTAGCGCTGCTCGCCGCCGGTGAACTCGTCGAGCGCGGCCTTGGTGGCGGCCGGGGTCGTGGTGGTGTTGCCCACGTCGTCGTCCTCGTCGGTCAACAGGACGATCACGAGCAGCGAGGCGTCGCCGCGATAAAAGCCCTCGTTGACGCCGCCGGGGGCCATCTTCGCCAAGAACATCTCGATCGCGTCGAGCGGCCGCTCGCGCCCGAGGTCGGTGCAGAGGTTGCAGCTCGACTTCGGGTCGGGCGCGAGGCAGCTGAAGGTCGAGGCGACCGCCGGGTCGGGCCCGTCGATCCACAGCTTGCCGCCGAGCTCGCAGTCGTCGTCGAACAGGTTGTTGCCGTCGAACAGGGCGCCGTCGAGGCCCATGCTCGACTTGCCGTCCTTGTTGGCGACGATCGAGGAGTTGGTGACGCCGAGGCGATAGCCGACGGCCTCGGTGTTGGGGTCGGCGATGTAGGCGTCGAGGACGCTGACGAAGCCGGGGAAGTTGGCGTCGAGGTTGGCCTTCTCCTCGTTCATCGAGGCCGAGATGTCGACGACGAACAGGACGTCGATGTACTCGCAGCCGGCATCGAATGTGCTGCCGAAGTCGGCCGAGCTGCCGAGGTCGAGCTTGACGGCCTCGGTGGTCCCGCCGACGCCGTCGTCGGTGCTGCCGCTGCCGTCGCTCCCCCCGTCGCCTTCGGTCGGCAGCAAGTCCTGCACGGTGCTGTTGCCGCTGCCGGGCATGACGGTGGTGATCCCGACGGTGACGGTCGCGCTGGCTCCGCCGCCGTCGTCGTCGCCCACGCAGGCGCACAGGAGCGAGGAGAGCGACAGGACCCGCGAGGCGAGGCGAAGCTGCATGAGCTGTTCTTATCGCCGATGGCGCGGACGGCACGTGCCCGACGTGCACGGCGTCTCACCGGCGGCGCCACGGGCTGGTATGGTGCGGACGTGTTTGCCGGATCCCGTGTCGCCGTCCTGCTCACCCTCGTGATCGCATGCACGCCGAAGCCGGCGCCGGTGACGACACCCACGGACGCGCCGGCGGACACGCCCGCGGTGGCGGTGACGTTCGACGACCTGATCGTCGGCGGCCGCGACCTCGAGCCCGCGCGCACCGAGGCGATGACGCGCGCGCTGCTCGGGCACATCCGCGACGGCGCGGTGCCGGTGTTGGGGTTCGTCAACGCGGCCAAGCTGGCGGACGGGCCGGCGAAGCCGGAGCGCCTGCAGATCCTGCAGCTCTGGACCGAGGCGGGCATCGAGCTCGGCAACCACACGTTCTCGCACCCGTCGCTGCACGCGACGCCGGTGGCCGAGTACGAGGCCGACATCGTCCGCGGCGAGCCGGACATCCGGGCGCTCAACGCGAAGCTCGGGCTGGGGCTGCGGTGGTTCCGCCACCCGTACCTGCACACGGGCACGTCGCTCGAGGTCCGCGCGGAGGTGGACCGCTTCCTCGCCGCGCGCGGTTACACGGTCGCGCCGGTGACGGTCGACAACTCCGACTGGCTCTACAACTTCGTCTACACCGACGCGAAGTCGCGCGGCGACGAGGAGACGATGCGCCGGGTGGGCGAGGCGTTCGTGGCCTCGATGGAGGCGGCCCTGGTGTTTCACGAGCGCGCGACCGAGGCCCTGTTCGGCCGGCCGATCCGCCACGTGCTGCTGCTCCACGCCAACGAGATCAACGCCGCGCACTTCGACGAGGTGGTCGCCATCTACAAGCGCCGCGGCTATCGCTTCATCACGCTGGACGAGGCGTTGACCGACCCGGCCTACCGCGAGGCCGACCGCTTCACCGGCAACTCGGGGGTGTCGTGGCTGTACCGCTGGGACTGGACGCGCGGGCGCAAGCAGGTCGACTGGAAGGCGGAGCCGGCGCCGCCGGCGTTCGTGCAGGAGCTGTTCGAGGCGAGCCAGTGATCACACCGGTTCGCCGCGCGGCCGACGTCACTCGGCGAGGCCGCGACCACGTTCACGAGCATCGAGGACCGACATTGCGAGGCCGCCGCCGGGCGGCTCGGTCGCGCGGCCGTGGCGACGCGTCCGGTGGCGCGAAGCGGGACGCCCGGCGGCGAGGCCGAGCGGCACAATCGACGGAAGAGACAGGAATCGAACCTGCTACGGTGTTACCCGCGACGGTTTTCGGGACCGGTTGCCAGACCAAATGGCCTCTCTCCCAAATGTGCGGAGCGGGAGGGATTCGAACCCTCGCAGGCGTGCGCCCGCCAGCTTTCCAAGCTGGTGTCCTCGACCGCTGGACGACCGCTCCGAATGGACAATGTGGTTCGCGGCTCGTGGGCGTGGAATCGACGGAAGGAGCGCGGATCGAACGCGCGCGGGTTTTCAGGCCCGTCCACGGGTTAGCACCCCGGAGCCTTGCCTCTCGGCCATCCTTCCATATTCGCACGAGTCCCCGCGGACGCCGGCTCACGAGCGATTCGCCAATCGCACGTGTGCCGGGGTCGGACGAGCCTTCGCGCGGCCTCGCCGCTCGCTCACGCGCGGACGCACGAGCGACGGTCGAAGACCGCGAGAAACGCCCGCGGAGGAGCTCTGTGCCGCCTTTCGAGCCGCTGACGCGTGAGCGCCGGGCGGGCGCTCACGCTAGCGTGACGGCGAACTGGAGCGCCCGAATCCGCTGACGGATCGAGGACTCCGGGTCCGGTCGCTGCGACGAGGGAACATGCGGACGATGTATCATGGGCGTGTCCCGCCGTCAAGCGAACCATCGCATAAATCGTACGGGCGGCCCTCGGGCGAATTGCAGCAGCGCAATGATGACTGCAGCCGCCGTCCGCACTGTGGTGATTCGTCGGGAAGGCGCCCGCGGCCCGCGGCCCGCGGCGCGCACGATCGAGCGCGCCCCGCTCGCGCAGGGGTTCGCGCGGACAGTCGCGCGGGCAGGCGTGCGGGCGCGTCGTCGAGTTCGCCGGTCGGCGGATCGCGCCCGTCGTCGCGGCCCGAAATGCTTCAGCCGCGCGGCATGGCGGCGGACGCCTGCGTTCGCCAGCGCCAGCGGGGATTTGCCCCTGGGCGGCCGTTGACGGGCCCGGGGGCCTTGGGGTACGGATAGGTCGCATGGCAGTCCACGGCGGCGGATCGCCCGGGGCCAAGGCGGGCGAGGTCGCCGGAGGCGCGCCGGAGCGCGGCGACTTCGGCTTCGCGGCCACGGTCGACTCCGACACCGTCGACGGCCCCAGCGCGGGCATGACCGGCGGCGGCTCGACCGGGCGGGCCCGGCTGCCCCCGCACCTCGACTCGACGTCGTCGCAGGACTCGAGCGTGTTCGAGGCGCGGTCGATGCCGATGAACATCGGCCGCCACGTGCTCGTGCGCCCGCTCGGGATGGGCGGCATGGGCCAGGTGTTCGAGGCGCGCGCGCCCGACGGCACCACCGTCGCGCTCAAGATCATTCGCGGCACCAGCCCGGAGCGGCTGTATCGCTTCAAGCGGGAGTTCCGCGCGCTGTCGGCGGTGGTCCACCCGAATATCGTCGCACTCTACGACCTCGTCCACGTCGACGAGAGCGGCGGCCCGGGCCTGGCCTTCTTCACGATGGAGCTGCTGCGCGGCGCCCACTTCGTCGCGGCGGTGCGCGACGAGACCGCAGACGACGCCGCGCTCGACGAGGCCGGCCTGCGACGATTGCAGGACGGCCTGGTCGGCCTCGCGTGCGGCCTGTCGTGCGTCCACCGCCACGGCCTGGTCCACCGCGACATCAAGCCGTCGAACGTGATGATCACCGCGACCGGCCGCGTGGTGGTGCTCGACCTCGGGCTGGTGCGCGAGAGCCGGGTCGCCTCGTTCGACAGCCTCGGCGAGAACGCGCCGCTGCTCGGCACGCCGCTCTACATGGCCCCGGAGCAGGTCATCCGCTCCGACGACGCCGGCCCGCCCGCCGACTGGTACGCCGTCGGCGAGGTGCTGTGGGAGTGCCTCGGCGGCGAGTCGCGCCACGCCGGGCGCCCGCTGGTCGAGGTGTTCGAGCGCAAGCTGATGGAGCCGCCGGAGCCGCCGTCGCGCCGGCGCCCGGGCGTGCCGCCCCACCTCGATCAATTGTGCGTCGACCTGCTGGCGCGCGAGCCCGCCGCGCGGCCGAGCGCCGGCGACGTGCTGGTGCGCCTCGGTCGCGGCGACCTGGTGGCGATCGAGCTCACGGTCCAGGGCCTGCTGGGCCGCGAACACGAGGCCCGGCTGCTGCGCGACCAGCTGGTCCAGACCGGCCGCACCGGCGCGGTGTTCGTCAGCGGGCCGTCGGGCTTCGGCAAGACCACGCTGGTCGAGCACGTGCTCGACGTCGTCCGCCGCGAGGACAGCGTGGTCGCGTTCTCGGGCAGCTGCTCCGAGCGCGAGTCGATCCCGTTCAAGGCCCTCGACTCGGCGATCGACGCGCTGAGCCTCTACCTCTGCAACACCGACGCCGACGCGACCGCGATCAGTCGCCCCGACGACCTCGCGGCGCTGGCCCGGCTGTTCCCGATCCTGCGCACGGTGCCGGCGATCCGCGCGGTCGACGACGCGCGGCTCGACGGCCTCGACCCGATCGAGATCCGCCGCCGCGCCGCCGATTCGCTGGCCGAGGTGCTGACGCGGATCGCCGCCCGCCGGCCGGTGGTGCTGGCGCTCGACGACCTGCAGTGGGCCGACCTCGACAGCGTGCTCCTGCTCGAGTCGGTGCTGCTGCGCAAGCACCCGCCGCCGGTCACGCTGCTCGGCAGCCACCGCGAGGGCACCGAGGCGACGCGGGCCCCGCTGGCGCACCTGTGGAAGAGCCTCGAGGCGGCCGAGCACATCGGCCTGCGCCGCGTGCTGGTCGGGCCGCTGTCGGACGAGCAGTCGGTGGCCCTGGCGGCGCGCCTGCTCGGCGGACCGGTCGACGATCCGGTGGTCACGCGGATCGCCCGCGAGGCCGGCGGCAGCCCGTTCTTCATCGGCGAGCTGGCCCGCCACGCGCTCGCCCACGGCGGCCTCGACGACGCCGGCCTCAGCCTCGACAACCTGCTGCGCGCGCACCTGCAGCGCCTGCCGCTGTCGGCCAAGCGGCTCGTCGAGGTGCTCGCGGTCGCCGGCGGTCGGCTGCCGCGCGACCTCGCGGTCGACATCGTCGCCGCCGCGGCCGGTCCGGTCGATCGCGGCACGCTGGCCCGCCTGCGCGCCGAGCACCTGATCCGGATCGCCGACGCGTCGCAGGACGACGTGCTCGAGACCTACCACGATCGCGTGCGGGAGGCCGCGGCGCAGGAGGCCGCCGAGTCGCACGGGTCCGAGCTGGCGGCGATCCACCGGGCGATCGGCGAGGCGCTGCTGCGCACCGGCTCGACCGACGCGGCCACGCTGGCGCACCACTTCCGCGCGGCCGGCGACACCGAACGGGCCACGCAGTTCACCCTCGCGGCCGCCCTCGAAGCCGCGCGCGCGCTGGCCTTCGATCAGGCCGCCGAGCTGTTCCGGGCCGCGCTGTCGATCGGGGGCATCGACGCCGCCACGGCCACGCACACGCGCGCGCACCTGGCGGCGGCGCTGGCCAACGCCGGCCGCCTGCACGCCGCGGCGCGCGTCTACACCGACGCCGCGCACGCCGACGACACCTCCGCCAGCGAGGCCCAGCGGACCGAGTGGCTGCGCCTGGCGACCGCGCACTTCCTGTCGACGGGGCACCACGACGAGGGCCGCGCGGTGCTCGAGGAGCTGCTGCCGCGCGTCGGCCTGTCGCTGCCGCGCGGCACCGCCTCGACGATCGTCGCGCTGCTCGGCCAGCGGGCGCTGCTCGCCACCCGCAAGCTGGTGCTGCCGCCGCCCGGCGGGCCGCGCCTGTCGGAGCTCGACGCCCAGCGCCTCGACGTCTGCTGGACGGCGACGCGCGGCCTCCTCTACAGCGACGGCATCAGCTCGGCGCTGTTCCACGCCCGTCACCTGCGGCTCGCGCTGTCGAGCGGCGACCCGCTGCGGGCCGCGCGGGCGATCGGCTACGAGGCCTACGTGCGCGCGTTGATGGAGGGCGGCGCCGCCGACGCCGCCGCGACCGCGATCTTCGACAGCCTCGAGGCCTCGGCCGAGATCCAGGCGAGCCCGTACGTCCGCGGCATGCTGGCCCAGTACCGCGCCGGCGCGCACCACATGCTGTGCCGGTTCGAGCCGGCCATGGCCTCCTACGAGCGCGGCATCGCCATCCTGCGCGAGCAGTGCACCGGCGTGATGGACGAGGTCGCGCAGATGGACGCCCATCGCATGATGGTCCTGCTGTACCTCGGCCGGATCGGCGAGCTCGGCGACGTCGCGTTCCGCCTGCTGCGCGAATGTGCGGAGCGGCCCAATCCGTACGTCGAGGGCTTCGCCCGCGGGGTGCTCGGCAATCACGTCTACCTCGCGCAGGACCAGGTCGACGCCGCCCACGAGCAGCTCGAGCTGTACCGGCGCCACGCGCCCAAGCGGTTCGAGGCGCACTTCTTCAATTGCGCGTCGAAGCAGACCGAGCTGCTGCGCTACCGCGGCGAGGCCGAGGCGGCGTGGCAACAGAACCAGGCCGACTCGGCGATCGTCGAGAAATTCCCGTTCTTCCGCGTGCCGTTCGTGAAGGCCGAGTTCTACCGCTCGCGCGCCGCCAACGCCCTCGCCCTGGCCGCGAGGTCGCGCGACCCGGCGCCCTTGCTCAAGATCGCCCGCGCGGCCGCCAAGCAGTGCTTCCGCGTGCCGCTGCCGATGTCGGACGCCTACGGCCGCCTCACGCTCGCCAGCGCGGCCGCGCTCGAGGGCGTGCAGGACGTCGCGGTCTCCGAGCTGCGCCGCGCCGTCGCCATCTTCGAGCGCCTGGCCATGGGCAGCGACCTCGCGGCGAGTCGCCGGCGGCTGGCCGCGCTGCTCGGCGGCGACGAGGGGCGCGGGCAGCAGCAGCAGGCCGACGCCTGGTTCGCCGCGCAGGACATCCTGCGCCCCGATCGGTTCACCGACATGATCGCGCCGGGCTTCGACCGGCAGACGTAGACCACCACCGACAATCTGGAGGAGTGCGATGAAGGACCTCTCGCGAGCGCGTGAAATCGCAATTGCGCTTTCTCGTAACCCGGGCGGCGCCGGCGCCCACGCGCGTGCGGCCGCCCTCACCGGCGAGCTGGCGTCGCTGTTCAATCACCCGGCCGGCAGCGCGGGGCCGAAGGCCGCCGGATACGAGGCCAAGGGCGACCTCGACGCGCGCGTCGCGGTGCTCGTATTGCCGGCCGCGACGGTGCGGCGATTGTTGCCCGCGGGGCTCGAGCTGGCGCCGCAGCCGGTCGTGCCGGCCGAGTATCACCCGGTCTATCTGTTCTTCTCGCACGAGATCTTCCGCGCGTGGTTCGGCACCATGGACTACGAGGAATTGCTGATCGGCGTGCCGTGGGTGCAGATCAAAGATCCGAAGGCCGCCTATCCCGGGCCGTTCGTCTACATGCCGCGGCTGTACCTCAACGAGGCGGTGCCGATGGAGCTCGGCGTGCACATGTACGGGTGGGAGAAGCAGATGGGGACGATCAACGTCGTCGGCGACGGCTCCCCGACGGTGCAATTCACCGTCACCCCCAAGGGGGCAGGCGCGCCGGCGGTCACGGGCGAGTTCACCGAGCTCCCCGGGGTGGGGCCGCAGTCGTCGGCCGACGTCAGGAACTTCCTCATCGTCCGCCAGTTGTTCGAGCAGCCGACGATCTCGCAGGCGCTGCACATCGTCGATCCCAACGCGTTCAACTCGCCGATCCCCGGGCCGTTCCTGGCCGCCAACAACATCCTCGAGGCCGATCAGCCGGGCGCGACGATCCAGCCGCTCGCGGCGACGATCACCATCCACGGCGGGCTGACGCCGCCGGGCATCCCGCCGGGCACCTACCGCGTGCCGAGCCTGGTCGACGCCGAGCTCGGCGCGTTCCGGATCCGCTGCCCGCAGGCCATCTCGCTGCCGGGCTCGTGCGCCCACGCCGACTATCCGCGCCCGCCGGCCACGCGCAAGCTCAAGGTCGCGGTGCTCGGCGGCGGGCCGTCGGCCTGCGCGACCGCGCTGTACCTGGCGCGCCAGACCGATCGCTACGAGGTCTCGCTCTACACCACCGGCTATCGCCTCGGCGGCAAGTGCCAGTCGTGGCGCAACCCGGCCAAGGCCTGGCGGGTCGAGGAGCACGGCCTGCACGCGTTCCTCGGCTTCTATCACAACGCCTTCACCGCGGTGCAGGACGCCTATCACGACGGTTTTGCCACGCCGGAGATCGGCGAGGCGCTGTACCAGCACGCGTTCTACCCGGAGAAGTACAACGGGCTGATGGTCCGTCACAACGGTGAATGGTCGTACTGCCCGCTCCCGAGCCTGTCGGCCGCGGCGCCGATGCCATCGTCGACGGCGTCGGCGACCGGCGGGCACGCGCTGCTGATGGCCGTCGAGGCGCTGGCGCGGCGCGTGCTCGATCACTTCAAGGCGATGGCCGACGCGCACCCCGGCCTGGCCGACGGGATGGACGCGCATGCCTCGGTGCTGCAGCGGCTGCGCAGCGCGATCGTCGGGCTCGTCGTCGACGCCGCGGAGGATGTCTACAAGACCGGGTTCGGCGGCATCGACGGGTGCTTCGCCGGCGAGGTCGAGAAGGTGCGCGACAGCCTCGCCGCGCGGGTGCAGGCCGACACCTCGCTGTCGACGTACTTGTGGTTCTTGTGGACCGGCGCCGACACGATGCTGACGATCTTCTTCGGCCTGCTCAAGAACCCGGTCTCGAGCCTGTCCGAGCTCGACGGCTGGGACTTCCGCGCGTGGCTCAAGGCCAACGGCCTGCACGAGCCCGCCGGCGAGTCGTGGGAGGTCATCGACCAGGTCTACGAGACCCTGTTCTCCCATCAGAACGCCGACCCGAGCAAGGACGCGTGCAAGCTGCTCGACACCGACGTGCGCCCGGCCAACCTGGCCGCCGGCGTGGCGACGCGGTGGTTCCTGCTCGAGAGCCTCGGCTACCGCGGCGCGCCGGCCTACCGCTTCGAGTACAGCTGCGCGCAGACGATGATGACGCCGTACTACCTGGCGCTGAAGCGGCTCGGCGCCCAGGTCAACTTCTTCCACACCGTCACCGGCCTCGAGCTCGCCGGCGCCGGCGAGCACCGCCGGCTCGTGGGCGTGCAATTGCAACGACAGGCCGAGGTCAAGGGCGGCCCGGGCAACTATCAACCGCTCGTCGTCCCCGACCTCGCCAACAACCCGCCCGAGCTGCACGACTGGCCGCTCGACCCGGACTGGTCGCAGCTCGTCGACGGCGACTGGTACCGCGATCACCACATCGACTTCTTCGACAGCTGGCGCGCCGGCGAGAACACGAAGGCCCAGCCGGTCCGGCTCGAGCACGGGCAGGACTTCGACCTGTGCGTGCTCGGCGTCCCGCTCGGGGCGCTGCCGCTGATCGAGTCGCCGCTGACGCAGCCGTCGCGGCCCGACGCCGACCCGGTGTGGAAGCGGATGATCGACGGCATCGCGCTGACGCAGACGATGTCGTTCCAGCTGTGGCTGAAGCCGAACGCCGGGGCGCTGATCGCCGGGGCGCAGCGCGGCCTTCTGACCTGCTTCGCCCAGCCCGAGCCGAGCTACGGCGATTTCACCCCGCTCGTCGCCCACGAGGAGTGGCAGCCGCCGGGGCCGCACCTGCTGTCGTACTTCACCGGCGCCTCGGTGGCCGGCAAGCCGCCGCTGCCGTCCGACTGCGGGCCCGATTATCCGCAGCGGATCCAGGCCCAGTGGGTCGCCAAGGTCACGCAGTGGCTCGGCGAGAATTACGCGAAGTTCTACGACGGCGGCGCCGCGCCGCGCACCTTCGCCGGCTTCCTCGACGACCTCGTGGTCGAGGGCGAATCGATCACCGGCCCGGCGCGGCTCGAGTGGCAGCATTTGATCGCCGACGTCGAGCCCTCGAACCTCTACGTGCTGAGCCAGCCGGGCTCGACCGCGCTGCGCCTCGGGCAGGCCGAGTCGGGGGTCAAGGGCCTGCTGTTGTGCGGCGACTGGACCCGCACCGATCTGAACTGCGGCTGCGTCGAGGCCGCGACCACCTCGGGCATGCTGGCCGCGCGGGCGATCAGCAACGAACCGCGCGCCGTGTGGCGGCCGGGCTTCTGAGGGGGAGCCGACCCCTGCGACACGTACGACCTCGACTGTGCCATCCGTGTGCCGCTGGACGCCGGGCCGGGCGACATGAACACGGAAGCGCGCTCGGGGTCTCACGCTCCGCCCTGCGCCGGACGGCCGGGCCTGTCGTGCGCGGAGCTGTCCCTCGACCCTTCCCTTGCCCTTCGGACGAACGCGGTCGGCGGGGAGGGGAGGCGGGCCGCCTGGCTCCACGGACAGGCCGATCGGATCGCCGACCCGCAGCAGCGCCTGGACGTCCGGAGGCCGCGCGGCGTCGACTCGGCGAGCGCCCGTGTTGACGGGCCTCGCCCGTTCGCGCACAACGGAGGCCATGGCCGTGAACGCGATCGCCTCCGTCGATCCCCCGTCAGCGCTCCTGTTCCTGCGTCTGCGGGCCGTCGCTCGCTTGCTCGGGCTCGGCATCGTCGTCGACGACGGCGCGCTCGTGCTGGGCCCCGAGGCCGCGGCCGCGGAGCGCTCGCCGTCCTGGTCTTCGGGCCAGGTGATGGTGCCGGAGACGATCGATTATCGGACCGGCGCGCCGCGCCCTGCCGGCCTGCTCTGCGCCTCGATCTTCGGCGAGGACCTGGGCCGCGCCGGCCATGTCGCGCTGCCTTCGCCGGTGGTCCCGCGGCCGGCTCGCCCGCTCCTCACCGCGCTCCTGGGCTCGTCCGACGACGAGCTCATCGACCTCTCGATCGCCGATCCGGACGGCCTGGTCGCGCGAGTCGAGCGCGCCGAGGCGGACGGACGGACGATTCAGGGCTGGCGACCGCGACAGCTCGTGTGGTGGTCGCTCCCGGTCATCGCCCCCGGGCTTCGGGCGAAGGACCAGGAGGAGGCCCTGCGACGCGACGACGAGGGCTGGCTCTCTCCGCGCAAGCTCCACGACCAGTACCGCCGCGTCTTGAACCAGGCGAATCGCCTCCGCCGGCTGCAAGAGCTCGCGGCGCCGCAGGACCTCCTCGAGACCGAGCACCGCGCACTCGTCCGCAAGATCGATCAGCTGCTGGTCAACAGCGAGCACGACGATCCGTACCTGGACGACGACAGCGGGATCCCGCACATGGACGCGGTCACCCTCTTCTTCGCGGCGCTGACCCCCGAGCTCGTCGAGCGCTCCGCGGACGGCGGGTGGATCGCGCGCGCCGCCAGGATCGCCTGGGAGGACGCATACGCGGGGCGGCGTCTCGCCGCTTTGTGGGAACTCGCCGGCGAGCGTCCGAGGGCGCCGCTGGGGCCCGCACGGTCGCGCGTGTCAGCGACGGTTCCTCCGGCAGGCGACGATTCGGTGCTGCGCGCGCGCTACGAGTCGGCGTTGCGCGATACCAGCGACGACGCGCTCCTCGGGGCGCGCGCGCTCGCCGGCGACCTCTGGCGCGCCCAGCCCGGGAGCCGCCTGCACATCGACGCGCTCGTCCTGCTGGTGCGCCGGGCCCTCGAGGACGGTGAAATTGACGAGGCGCTGGCGACCGCGGACGAGGCCGAAGCGCTCGCGCAGCAGCTCGGCGATCGAGCGCGCAGCATGGTCGCAACGCGACAGCGGGGCGCGGCCCTCCTCCGCGCCGGACGTGTCCAGGAGGCGCTCGCGGTGCTCGAGCCGGCGCTGCGCGAGCGCGGGCCGCTGTTCGGCGGAAGCGGCGCGTTTCGCCACGTCTCGCTGCACGATCCGCGCGCCGCGGCGCTCGACGAGGCCGCGACGGTCGCCGGCTGGGCCACCAGCACCACGCCCGAGTGGGTGCGAGCGCTCGGCGGGATCGCCGAGCGCGCTGGAGAGGGCGACGACCCCGAGCCCCTCTGGATGCGCTTCTGGGCGGCGCTCGTCGACATGATCGCCGCGTCACCCGCTCCGGCCGCCGACCTCTTGGTCGTGCTGCGGCAGGCGCGCGAGCGCGGGATGTCGCGCACCGCCGAGGCGGCCGCGCAGGCGCTCGAGGCGCGTCGCCATCTCTTCGTTCTCGACAATCTCAAGACTCACCACGATCCAGCGCGCGTCGGGCGTGGGGCCGAACGCGACCAGGGCGCCCTCGAAGTCCCGTCGGGCCCGCGCGTGACGACGACGACGTGGTCCCGTCGCGCGCATCCTCCGGTGTTTCCGCCGCCCTTTCACCGACTCGCCGCGACCTCGCGCCAGGGCAGCCCCCTGGCGCTGCGCCTGCGCTCGTCCCACGACGCCCGCTGCGGGCACATCTGGCTGCGGGTCCACGAGAACGGCGATCTCGAGCAGACCGAGGGCCATTCGCGCTGCGAGTTCGCCGTCCGCCCGATCGCTGCCCTCGGCAGCGCAGACCCGCGGATCGTCCGTGCCCTGGCGACCCGCGATTTCCTGCGGAAGAGATTGACGCCGCAGGATCTGCAGACGGATCCGTACTGGGACAAGTACTTTCCGGTGCAGGCGTTCGCGGGCGACCTGCCGCCGATCGAGGGCTACGTCGGCATCGAGGTCGACATGGCCATGGTCACCGACATCTACGGCCTCGACGGCGACCACGAGACGGCTCGACGGATCGTGGATTCGCTCGGCGAATTGCTGGAGTTCGCGCGCGACTGAATCGGCCAGCGTCCCTCCGGAGCTGCCGAGGATCCGAACCTACGCGCGCCGACGCTGCCGGCTGGTTCAACACCGCGGTGGCGTCGTTCGCTCAACAAGCGTGAGAGCTGCTGTGAGTCGAGCGAAAAGAGAGACCATGCCATGACCGACGATCGCACCGCCGACACCCTCGATGCCGCGCCCGAGGCCGCCTCGTCGCCCTCGACCCAGACCAACTGGTCGGAGACCCTCACGTTCACGCCCGCGACCGCCGCGTCGCCGCGCTGCCTCGCCGAGCTGCGCGAGGTCGTCCGCCTGGCCCACGCCGCGCGCAAGCAGGTGCGCGCGCGCGGCAGCGGCCACTCGTGGAACCCGGCCATCGCCACCGCCGATTGCTCGGTGAACACCAGCCGGCTCACGCCCGAGGGCAAGCACGCCTGCGTGTGCGACGTCATCGGCGCCGCGCCCGCGGGGCAGGGCAATTGCATGGAGGTCACGCACGCGACCGTGACCGGCGCCGACGGCCGCACCTACCGGCGAATCAGCGTCCCCGCCGGGATGTGCCAGGGCGACTTCGCCAGGCTGGCGCAGCAGCTCGGCGCGCCGCTGCCGACCCAGGGGCCCGCGCCCGACATCACCCTCAGCGGCTTCGTCGCCAACGGCTGCCACGGCACCGGCTGGTCCGAGCCGACGGTCGCCGAGCTGGTCTACGGCCTCGAATTGGTGGCACCCGACGGCTCGGTGCTGACGTTCACCGCCGACGCCAGCCCGCCCGGCTTCGAGGACCTCGGGCTGAGCCCGGCCGAGCTGATGAACGTGGTGCGCGTGAATCAGGGCGCGCTCGGCGTGCTGGCGCGGATCGTGTTCCAGCTGCCGGCCGAGCCGTTCAACCTGCGGGTGTCGAACGCGTTCGTGCCGGTCACCGACGTGTTCGACCGCGCCGACCCGGGCAAGCTGCAGCGTTTGATCGAGGGCCACGATTACGTCGAGATCTTCTGGTTCCCGTACAACGCCTACAAGATGAAGGGGCTGGTCCCGGTGCCGGAGGGGCCGGAGCACGACACCCTGTGGGTGATGATGTTCGATCGGACGAGCGATCCGGTCAGCGGCGACGCGACCTTCGTCGAGCTGTGGAACGACGCGTTCGGGGTGCTGGCGCTGGCGGGCGGGGCGATCGGCCCCCTCGTCGACCGCCTGCCGCGGGTGGTGCCGGCGATGTCGAACTTCGCGCTGCACACGATGAAGTGGAAGAACCACTTCAGCGACCCGGTCGTGCTCACCCCTCCCGACGCGTTCCTCTATCAGAAGCACTACTTCCGCGGCTTCCTCGACCTCGAGTTCACGATGCCGATGGACGGCGCGCAGGGCTTCGCGGACGTGGTCGCCGCGTTCTATCAATTGGTCGACCGCATGGAGGCGTGGCGCAGCGGCAGCGAGGGCGACACGCCGTACCCGGTGAACCTCAACGCCCACGCCCGGTTCGTCCGCAACAGCCAGGCGACGCTGTCGCCCGCCTACGCGCCGGCGGGCTCGTCGCAGCACACCTGCTATTTCGAGTACCTCAGCTACTCGCACGGCGAGCTGACGGACACGTACCTGGCGTTCAATCGCGAGTTCTATGCGCCGGAGCACGGGCTCGGGTGGAAGAAGTGGGGCGGGCTGCCGAATTGGGGCAAGTACCTCGACAGCGTGCCGGGCATCGACGAATACGTGCATTCGCTGCTGACGGCGAAGCGAGGGGCAGGAGCGAACCGCCTCGAGCAATTCCTGGCGGTGCGCGACCGCATCGACCCGGACGGCGCGACGTTCACCAACGAGTACCTGCGCGGCTTCTTCACCGGGCACCAGGTCGCCCGGCAGCCGCTGCGCGGGGCGCCGGGGGCCAGCTACCCGGAGATGCCCGCGGAGCCGCCGCGCCGGGCGTTCCCGCTGGCCAACGTCGAGCACGCGGCGCCGACCCGGCCGATGCGGGCCGAGGGGATGGAGCTCTACCACGACCTCGCCGCGGGGGCGGCGTTTTTGCTCAACGAGCACGGCGAGGTCAACCTGCTCGCGCTCGAGCACGACCCGACCACGGGGATGCTGCACTACGTGCCGGCGGCGCCGTCGCAGCACCTGGGGTTCGAGGCGATCCTCGAGCGCGTGGCGCGGTTCCACCAGCATCGCCAGGCGGGTTGATTCTTTGTCCATGGAGCGAAGGACATGGCCTCGTGGGCATGTCTTTTCGTACTTGTCGCATGAATTGCGTACATGCAGCAAAGGACATGGCTTCATGGGCATGTCCTTTCGTACTTGTCGTACGAGGATGGACGGGCCGGCGGGCCGGGCGCAGGGGAGCGGAGGGCGGCCCGCGCGGCCGGCCCGGCCGGGTCGAACCTTCGGCCGCGTCGGCGCGTTCGCACCCGGGCATGCCCGCCGTCCGCGCCGCGCTCCTCCTCGCCCTTGTTCTGCCCGCTTGTCGCTACACGACGGGGGCCCCCGAAGTGGCCCAGGCGCCGGAGCCAGCGGGATCGCGGCAGGCGGGGCCGGAGGAGGGCGAGGTCGAGGCCGAGCCTCCGGCGAGGCCCGCGAAGCAGGACCCGACGGCGCAAGTGATCACGTTCAGCGGCGACGACGCGGATCCGGAGCCGCCGACGCAGATCCGCAGCCCGCCGAAGCGCCCGCCGATCCCGAGCTTCCAGCTGTTCGGCACGCGGCCCACCGACGGGCCGCAGTGAGACGGCATAAGTTCAAGCACGGCGCGACGGTCCCGCCCTGCGGAGCGTGCGAGCTGCTCGTGCCGCTCTTGCTGTGCGACGGAGGAAGAACGCAATGCGAGCACGGCGCCCATCGTCAAGGGGATGGTGCCGGCCGACCCGGCGCGGGCGTTCCTCACCGAGCCGGAGCAGGTGGCGATCGTGGCCGGCGACGGCGACGGCCACGGGCTCGATGCGGCCGCGGTCGCGCTCGGACGGGCGTTTTACACCTTCGACGTCGCGGGCACGCCGCTGCGGTTCCTGGTGATGAACACGTCGTCGCTGACCGGCTCGAGCCAGGGGCTGATCCGGCCGGTCGATCTCGAGACGGTCATCGGCCCGCAGCTCGACGAGGCGCTGGCGGCGGACAAGTGGGTGATCGTGACGTCGCACCACCGCTCGGGCAGCCTCGGAGACGGGCAGGAGTTCGGGATCGGCACCCAGTACGACGACGCGCTGACGACGGCGCAATGGCAGGAGTTCCTCGGCGGCTACGACAACGTGATCCTGCACCTGGCCGCGCACACGCACCGGCTGATGGTCGAGCCGCTGCAGCCGGTCGGCGGCCACGCGTACTGGGAGATGGTGACGCCGTCGCTCAACGACTTCCCGTCGCAGATGCGCGTGATCGAGGTGTGGGACCAGGACAACGGGGCGCTGACGATCCAGGCCCGCGCGCTCGACATGATCACCGACGACGACCCGCTGGCCGAGCTCGGCCGCACGCTCGCGGTCGCCGACTCCACGTCCGGCTGGGAGAACGACGGCCGCGGGACCGGGCCCGATCAGCGCAACGTGGAGCCGTGGATCGCCGCGCCGGAGTGAGCGCGAGCGCCACCTCGACCGCCCGCGCCTGGCCGGGCCGTCGCCGTGCTGTCTCCCATGCGGAGGCGGTCGCGCGAAAGGACATGTTTGAACGGGCATGTGCAAAAGGGCATGCCCGAGCGGGCGTGCCCTTTACGCCATGCGATGCGAAGATCTCGCGCCTCACGGCCCGAACGAGCCGACGAACAGGTCTTTGACGCCCTGGCTGGTCTTCGGGCCGCCGCCGAGGTTGATGCCGCCCTCGAAGCTGCCGGACACGCCGACGCGGCCGTTCGCGGCCCCGGCGACGCCCATGCCGTACTGGTTCTGGAAGTCGCCGAACCGCTTGCTCCACACGTGCGCGCCGGACGGGGCGAGCTTGAGCAGGAAGACGTCGGCGCCGCCCTCGGAGGTCAGCGGGCCGCCGCCGAAGTCGGCGGTCTCGTAGAAGTTGCCGGCGACGAGGACGTTGGCGAAGCCGTCGGTGGCGACCGCGGCCGGCTGGGTGTCGCCGTCGCCGAGCAGCTTGCTCCACCGGTGGGTGCCGTCGCTCTCGAACTGGGCGGCGAAGCCGACCGTCTCGGGCGCGACCACGGGGCCGCCGCCGAAGTCGACCGCGCCGTCCATCTCGCCGACGATCGTCACCCGGCCGGCGCCGTCGATCGCCATGGCGCGGGCGATCTGCTGCCCGGCGGCGCCGAAGCGCTCGGCCCAGGTGGCGTTGCCGTCGGGGTCGTAGCGGACGAGGAACACGTCCTCGGCGCCGGCGCTCGTGAGCTGGCCGTTGCCCGGGTTGATCGTGCCCTGGAAGCCGCCGGTGACGTACACGTTGCCGGCCGCGTCGGGCTTCATGCCGAGGATGTACTGGCCGTTCGGGTCGCCGAAGCGCAGGCTCCACAGGTGCTCGCCGTCGGGGTCGAACTTGCCGAGGAAGGCGTCGGCCAGGCCGGCGCCGGTCAGGACGCCGCCGCCGAGGTCGAGGTTGGTGACGAACAGGCCGGCGAGCAGGACGTTGTCGTCGGCGTCGAAGGCGACCTCGTGCGGGTAGACGTACTGTACCGAGTGGAACGACTTGCTCCACAGGTGCCCGGCGTCGGGATCGAAGCGAGCCAAAAACGCGTCATCGGAGCCCTCACAGGTCAGGACGCCGCCGCCGAAGTCGATGGTGGACTTGAAGTCGCCGGCGATGGCGATGTCGCCGTCGGGGCTGACGGCGAGGCGCAGGACGTCGTTGGCCTGGTCCTGCCCGGCGCCGAAGCGCTTGCTCCACAGGTGGACGCCGGTGGGCGAGTACTTGGCGAGGTAGACGTCGTAGCCGCCCTGGTTGTCGAGCAGGCCGCCGCCGAGGTCGAGGTCGCTGATCCCGCGGGCGGCGAGGACGAGGTTGCCGGCGCCGTCGAACGCGACGCGCACGCCCTCGTCGTACGAGCTGCCGCCGGCGTAGCGGCTCCACGCGTACGCGCCCTTGCCGCTGCACGGGTCGACGCCGTCGCAGTCCTCGTCGCCGGGCGACCGGCAGTCCTCGGCCGCCGGCAACACCTCGCCCTCGCACGGGCCCCAGATCTCGTCGTCGCCGCAGGTCTGCTGGCCGGCCTGGCACAGGCCGACGCCCTGGGTGCCCGGCGGGCCGCCGTAGCAGTCCTGCACCTCGCCGGCGACGCACTCGCCCGGTCGACCGGTGGTCGTCGTGTCGGTGTCGGTGCCGGGACCGACGGCGGTGGTCTCGGTGGTGGCGTCGGTGGCGGCGTCGGTGGTGCTCGTGGTGACGTCGGTGGTCTCGGTGGTGGCGTCGGTGGTGTCCGTGCCCGGGCCGGCGGTGGTCGGTTCGACCGTGGTCGGGCCGACGGTCGTGAGCGTCTCACCCTCGCTGTCGGTGCTCGGACCGGCGGTCGTCGGCGTGTCCGTGGCCGTCGCGTCGTCGGTGGTCGCGGCGGTGGCGGTCTCGGTCGCGGCGGTCGCCTCGCTGGCGGTGCTGTCCCCCGACGAGCCCTGGCAGGCGGCCACGAGCGCGGGGACGAGGACGTATCGGAAGCTGCGCATGCGCCCCCCTATAGCCCGCGCCGCCGGCCGCTCGCAACGCGCGAGGTCGAGGCGCGCGCAGGCGAGCGAACACCACGGGCGCTCGCGTCGGCGGCACGGAGCGAGCCGGCGCGACCCCGAGCGATCCGCCGCGCACTCGCGCCCGCGGGCGAGGTCGCCGCTGTCGACGGAAGCGACGCCGGCCGCCCGTGGCCCCATGGACATGTCTTGATAAACATGCTTGAAACGACATGGGCTGGCGAGCATGTCCGAGAGGACATGCCCTCATGCTCACGCCGGATCGACGACGCGCCCGTAGAACAGGAGCACGCCGCTGCGGACGTCGCGGACGTAGAAGATGAACGGGCGGTCGACGATGAACGGGAGCGGGTCGGTGGCCGCGTTGCCGACCGAGATCTCGATGGCGGGGGCGGCCGGGGCGTCGGCGCCGCGCTCTTCGACGCTGAGGCGGGCCCGGTGGCGCACGGCCGACAGGGCGAGCTTCTTCTCGCTGGCCATCTCGCCGAGCTCGGCGCGGCGGGCGTCGAACACCCGGGCGGCGCCGAGCCTGGAGACGAACGGCGCGAGGTCGAGGTTGCTGTCGAGGCTGAAGCGCGGGATCTGGAGGTCGACCGGGGCCGGCTTGGCGGCGTCGAGCCAGCTCTGCAGCCGCTCGAAGTCGAAGCCCTTCTCGACGTCCTCGAGCCCGCCGCGGGTCGCGGGCAGCAGGATCACCATGCTGTACTCGCCGCCCCGGTACGGCAGCTCGACCAGGCGCAGCTTGCCGGCCAGGCCGAGGGTGGTGGACACGCGCTGGACGCTGCGCATCATCGGCACCGGCTGGCGGTGCTCGTGGCCGTAGAACATCACCGGCTGGGTGGCGGCGGGGTCGAACGGCTCGAGCCAGTCGGCCTTGAAGGTGGCGGCGTCGGTGACGAGCAGGCGCGTGGCGGCGTCGAGGGTCTCGGCGGCCACGATCTCGCCGATCTCGGCGCGGGTCTGCTCGCGCACCCAGCCGTTGATGAGGTCGCGCGCGCCGCCGAGGTCGCCGGCGAAGTCGAGCGCCCCGAGCTCGGCGCCGAAGACCTTGCGCGTGAGGTCGAGGTACTCGGGCTTGAACTCGTACTTGCGATCGCCGTACACGCGGCCGGCGGTCACGAGGGTGACGTGGTCGCTCGGGTGGTTCCAGCGGGCCGCGAGGTGGGCGAGGGCGGCGTGGACGTCGCCGGTCAGGCCGTCGAGGTGCAGGACCTCGGCCAGCTCGCGCTCGGTGGCGCCGCTGCTGCCGGCGTGCAGCATCGCCAGCGCGACCGAGACGCTCATGCCCGAGACGAGCAGGTTGCCGGGCTGCTTGGCGAGCTTGCGCTGGAGGTCGATGGTGAAGTCGTTGATGCTGCGGCCGAGCGCCTGCTTGAGCTCGCTGGTGCCCTTGCCGGCCGGCGGCGCGGGCTTGCTCGGCTCGGGGGCCCTGGCCTCGGCGGGCCTGGCCTCGGCCGCGGGGGCGGCCTTGTCGATCGAGGCGTGGGTGGGCGTCGGCGGGGCGGTGGGGATGGCGGCCGGGGCGGCGATCGTGGCGATCGGGGCGGGCTCCGATTTCGTCGCCGCGGCGTCGCAGCCGACCAGCGCGACGCAGACGACGAAGGTGCGGGGGACTCGCTGCATGAACTCGCTCCTGGAGGCATGGTGCCGCAGATCGCCGCGCACGAGCGCGCCCGCGAGGCGCTGTCGCCTGCCGACGTCGTCGCGGGGGGCCGCGCGCCCAGGGCTCGGCTCCGAGGTGCCGGATCGACCGGGCTCAGCCGCACGCGGCTCGATATCGTGGGGGCTTACGGCCACGATGGCCGCTTTTGCGCGCGCGTACCCGGCGCCCGCGCGCCGCTGCGGCGAGCCGATCTGCGTGATCGCGTCGCGAGGACCTCGTCGTCCCGAGATGTCTCTTGGGACACATGAAAGCAGGCGTGCGCGCGGCGCGGACGAGGCTGTCCCTCGGGGCAGGCGGTGGGCGAGGCTCGCGGGCGCGGGGGAGCTGGCTCTCGGACAGGCGCGAACGACCGCGGGGGAGCTGGCTCTCGGGACAGGCGAGAACGACCGCGGGCGCGGGGAGCTGGCTCTCGGGACAGGCGAGAACGACCGCGGGCGCGGGGAGCTGGCTTTCGGGACAGGCGAGAACGACCGCGGGCGCGGGGAGCTGGCTCCCGGACAGGCGCGCGGGCGGGGGCGGGGGCTGGCGCTCGGGACAGGGCGGCTTCGGCTACCCGCAGTCGCTCCAGACCGTGTGGATGTGACCCTGGGCCTCGCTCGACTCGATCTCGACCGAGCCGCCCTGGTCGATCGTGGCGATGTGCTCCGGGGTCAGCGTGACCGTGTGCGTGTGAACGGCGAGGCCGGTGAACTCGTAGGTGCGGGCCTCGCAGGCGGCCACGTCGACGGCCGGGATCACGAGCTCGTGCGGCGAATCGTAATTGTCCTGGATGAGGACGTTGAGGAGGTCTTTGGCCGTACACCAGCCCTCGCCGCACCCGGGGCCGGGGCTGCCGGTCGTGCTCGTCGCTTCGTGATCGGTGGTCCCCGTCGAGACGAGGGTCGTGCCGGGGGGGGGGGCGCGGTGGTGGTGAGGTCGGTGGTGGTGAGGTCGGTCGTCGCGCCGGTCGACGGGTCTGGCTCGCTCGTGACGGCGGTCGTCGAGGCGGTGCCGCCGGTGGCGGCGGTGGTCTCGTCGGAGGTCGGGCCGCAGGCGAGCAGGGGCGGCGCCCGCGAGCGCGAGCCGAGTGAGGCTAAGGGTAGGCATGCGAGCCAGCGTAGCTCGCGGGCGGCGCGTGCGGCAGGCGGCTGGCTGCAAGGCGGAGCGGCGCCTGCGGCAAGCGGCTGGCTGCAAATGGCGAGCCTCGAGGAGGGTCGCGAGGCCCTCGCGCGACCGGTGACCCCATTTCAAAAATGATAGTCGAGCTGGTACGGCACGCAGGCGAGGTTGTCGGGGGGGTCGACGCGGATCCACACCTTCGCGCTGTCGTCGAGGCCGTCGCAGTCGAGCTTGGGCGCGACGGTGGTGGCGCTGCAGCAGCCCTTCTGGCCCAGCGGGGCGGTGTCCGGCGCGGCGCCGTTGCAGTCGATGCTGGTGCCGCCGCCGTCGCACTGCAGGTAGACGCAGACCCGGCCGCCGCTGCCGTCCTGCTGCACGAGGCTGCGCACCGGGTCGACGTAGTTGAGGAAGGCGTCGTCGCCGGCGAAGGTGTACCAGTCGACGTCGTTGGCCCCCTTGATGGTGGCGCACACGAACGAGCCGTCGCCGTCGGCGTCGCTGATCTTGCCGAGGTTCTGCGCGGTCTCCTGGTTGTCGTGCGGCTCCTGGCCGTAATCCTCGCAGGCGTCGGTGACCTGCTTGCACGGGCGGCAGGCGCCGTCGGTGTGGCAATACTGGTCGCCGCCGGGGCCGCAGGCGGTGTGCATGGCCTTGACGGTATGGGTCGGGGTGCCGTCCTCGCAGGTGTCGTCGGTGCAATCGTTGGCGTCGTCGGGGACGTCGGAGGCGTCGAGCATGACGACGGCGTCGCCGGCCTCGCACACGAACCGCCGGCAGTCGCCGGCGACCTGGCTCGGCGGGTCGTCGGCGAGCTCGCTCTCGAGGCCGCCCTGGCCGTCGCACACGTCGTGGCGGCAGTCGCCGGGGGTGCTCGGCCAAACTGTCCCTTCGGGCAGGTCGGCGACGCCGCAGACGCCGCCCTCGCAGGTGACCTGCTTGCACGGGCCCGGGGCGGGGCAACTGTTCGGGCACTGATCCTCGCCGGCGGTCGGGACGGCGTCGGTGGTCGAGCCGGTCGAGCCGCTCGTGGCGGTGTCGGTGGCCGGGCCGGTCGGATCGTCGTGGAACAGACAGGCGCCGGCGAGCGCCGTGATGATGATGCCGTACGCCGCGGCCTCGCCTCGCATCGCCCTCACCCCCGAACATCGAGGATGCCCGCGCGGCAGGAGGAGCGCGAGGGCCCCGTCAGAGGACGGCCGGAGGGCGTGGTCGCGCGCGCGGCCGCCGTGTTAGGGTCGAGCGCCGTGGAGCCCGTCCGGATCGCGCTGTGCCTGCTGCTCGCGGGGGCCGGGGCGAAGCTGGTGCTGGTGGGGCTGCGCGCGCTGGATGGAGCGGCCGCGGGCCTGGCGACGCCGTGGGCGCTGTCGGCGATGCTGTATCAGGAGGTGTGGGCGGCCCTCGCCGCGCTCGCGCTGGCGGGGGGCTGGTCCGCGTGGGCGCGCGCAGGACGGCCTGGGCCGGCTACGCGCTCGCCGGGCTGTACACGGCGGCGAACGTGCCGATCGCCCGCCAGTTCGGGACGCCGCTGACGTGGGCGTTCGTCGAGGCGACCGGCGGGGCGCTGTGGGACTCGATCGCGGCCCACGTGACGCCGGGCAACGCGGCGCCGGTGGGGCTGGTGCTGCTCTGGGTGGCCGCGCTGCCGCGCCTGGTGCGGCGGCCGCCGCGGCTCGCGTGGGCGGCCCTGCCGGCGCTGCTGCTGGCGCTCGGGCCGATCGGGGTGCGCCGCTGCGAGACGCTGGGCCTGCACCGCAACGCGATCGCGGCGCTGGTGGCCACGCGCCTGGCACGAATGACCGATCGGCCAGGTCCGCAGGGACAGGCGGCGGCGGTGGCCGCGGAGGGGCCGGCGATCGACCTGACGCACCTGAACGGGGCCGGCCGCGGGCGCGACGTGATCTGGGTGCTGCTCGAGTCGACGGGGGCCCGCCACTTGTCGGCGTACGGGGCGGAGGTCGAGGCGACGCCGCGACTGTCGACATTGGCCCGCGGCGGGGTGGTGTTCGAATCGGCGTACACGAGCTACCCGGAGAGCATCAAGAGCCTGTACGCGCTGCTGTGCGGGCGACCGCCGGCGCCAAACACCGGCGCGGCCGATTACGCGGCCGGCCGGGCCGAGTGCGAGGCGCTGCCGGAGCTGCTGCGCGGCCGTGGCTACCGCACGGGGCTGTTCCACTCGGGGCGCTTCGTGTACCTGGGGATGCGCGCGCTGGTCGAGGGGCGCGGCTTCGAGGCGCTGCACGACGCGCAGACGATCGGCGGCGAGTTCGCGGTCAGCTTCGGCACCGACGACGCGTCGACGGCGAGGCGGTTGTTGCAATGGATCGACGAGGCGCCGGAGCGGCCGTTCTTCGCGCTGTACATGCCGATCGCGGGTCATCACCCGTACCGCAGCCCGGGCCGCGGGAGCCGGCCGTTCGCGGCCTCGTCGGAGCTCGAGCATTACCGCAACGATCTCTATTCCGGCGACGAGGCGCTGGGAGCGCTCATCGACGGGCTGGCGGCGCGCGGCCGGCTCGACGAGGTGCTGTGGGTGATCGAGGGCGATCACGGGGAGGCGTTCCACGAGCACGCCGGCAACTTCGCCCACTCGCTGTTCGTGTACGAGGAGAACGTCCACGTGCCGCTCATCATCGTACCGCCGCGGGCGTTCGCGACGCCGGTGCGCGCGCCGCAGGTGGCGGGGGCGGTCGACGTGGCGCCGACGATCGCGGCGCTGCTCGAGGTGCCGGCGCCGCCGTCGTGGACGGGGCGCTCGCTGCTGACGCCCGTCCCCGGGACGGCTCGCTTCTTCAGCGACTACAACGGCGTGCTGCTGGGGCTGCGCACGGGGAGCTGGAAGTGCATCGTCGAGGCCGAGTCGGGGCGCGTGCGGCTGTTCGATCTGTCGCGCGACCCGGGCGAGCGCCGCGATCTTTCGCGCGAGCTGCCGGAGCGGGCGCAGGCTTGTCGCGAGGATCTGCTCGACTGGGCGGCGCGCAGCCGGGCCGCCGTGCGCGGGGGCTGAGCCGGGGATTGCGGGCCGACGCCGCGGAGGAGCGCGGCTCGCGTCATCGGTCGGCGGTCACGATGTCGATCCGTCGGAACGATGCGCGCATGGCGAAGGGTCGGGAGTCAGATGTCCGAAGGGACATGTCCTCGCGTGGCGGTGAGCCTGGGCAACGGCGAGGGCGAGCACACGGACGCGGCAGCGTTCGCGTTCGACTTCGCGGTGCCGGTCGACACGCCGCTCGTGGCCACCGACGCTGGCACGGTGACGCACCTGTTCGCCAACACCAGGAGCGGCGAGCCGTGCTGGACCGGCGGCGGGCCGGAGTGCGCCAACAAGGCGAACTTCGTCACGCCTCGCCACGAGGACGGGACGGCGACGCACTACCGCCACCTGAACGCGGTGATGGTCGAGGCCGGGCAGGGGGTGCCGCGCAGGGCCGCGATCGGGCTGTCCGGGGCGACCGGCGTCGCCGCGGGGCCGCACGCGCACGTGGCCCGTCAGGCGGACTGCGGGCTGTCGCAGTGCCCGTCGATGCGCTGCGGTTCGCCGACGTCGGCGACGACGGGGTGCCGCTGACGGGCGAGAAGGTGACGTCGCAGAACTGCCCGTAGCGGCGTTCGTCGTCGGCGGTACATCGGAGCGAGCGCGAGGACGTGACGTTGGAGGGGCGCGGGGACGCGGACGGACCTGGAGGCGGTGACGCGGCGAGGCGCGAAGATGAGGTGCAGGGGTGAAGCCAGATCGTGCGTCTCCTTCGTTCCGCGCTTCCCTTGCGCCGGGAAAGGACAGTAAGATCCGGCGATGCGTTCGGTCGTGGTCGTCCTCGCCTTGCTGTTCGGCTGCGCCAACGCGCCGCCGCCACGTCCTGCGACCCCGCCGGTGACGGCTGGGCCGCCCGTCGCCGTGTCGCCGCGACCACGCGAGCCGCGGCGGACGCAGCCGACCGATCCGCCGCCGGTGTTCCTCGATCCGGCGCGGCGCGCGAAGCTCGAGGCGGCGTTCCCGGCGATCGACGCGTATCTGCAGCAGACCGTGGCGCGCGACCGGCTGGTCGGGCTGGCGGCAGGGGTGGTCATCGACGGGGAGCTGGCGTGGTTCCGCGGGTACGGCCAGCGCGACCCGGCGCGCGGGTTGCCGGTCGAGCGCGACAGCGTGTTCGGGATCGGCTCGATCACCAAGAGCTTCACGGCGCTCGCGATCCTCAAGCTGCGCGACGAGGGCCGGCTCGACCTCGATCGCCCGGCCGCGACCTATCTGCCCGCGCTCGACGACATCGCCTATCCGACCGCCGACAGCCCGCGCTTCACGGTCCGCCAGATCCTCACGCACACGGCCGGGCTGCCGCGCATGGGCAACTTCGCCGAGTACCCCGAGACGCCGCCGAGCCGCGCCGAGTTCCTGGCGACGCTCGCGGGGGTCGGGCTCGACCGCCCGCCGGGCGAGCGCCGGGTGTACTCCAACCTCGGGTTCCAGCTCCTGGGGCCGCTCGTCGAGGCGGTCGCCGGCGTCGATCATCGCCGCTACGTGCGCGAGGAGCTGCTCGCGCCGCTCGGGATGACCTCGACGGTGTGGACGCCCGAGGATGTCCCCGGGGACAGGCTGGCCATCGGCCACGAGCGCACGCCCGAGCAGGCGTCGCGTCCGCGGCCGCACTGGCGACCGGGGGCGGCGGACGCGGCCGGCGGGCTGTACTCGAGCGTGGAGGACCTGACCCGCTACGCGGCCTTCAACCTGGCGGCGTGGCCGGCCCGCGACGAGGCCGAGGCCGGGCCGCTGCGCCGCGCGACGGTCCGCGAGGCGCACGCGCTGGCGGCGTTGTCGAGCTATTCGGCGGCGTCGGTCCCGGCCGCGCCGGCCCGCCTGAACATCTCCGGCAGCGGGCTCGGCTTCGGGGTGCAGGCGACCTGTCGCTTCGACCAGGTGGTCGTCCTCGTCGGCAAGACCCTGAACTACCGCGCCTCGCTGCACCTGCTGCCGAGCCGCGGGGTCGCGGTGATCCTGCTGACCAATCAATCGTCGATCCCGAGCACGGTGCTGCCGAAGGACGGGGCCCGGGTGCTCGAGCTGCTGGCCGACACGGGCGCGCTCGAGCCGCGCCGGCACGCGCCCGCGCCCGCGCTGACGGCCGCGGCCGCCGAGCTCGCCGGCCTGGTCGGTCGCTGGGACGACGCCGCCCACGCGCGCCTGTTCTCGCCCGACTTCCGCGACAGCAACCCGCCCGCGGCGCTCGCGGCGAAGTTCGCCGGGTGGCACGCGCTCGTCGGCGCCTGCGGCGAGCCGCGTCCGCTGGCGATCGAGGACCCGCGCGCCGGCAGCTTCGAGAGCACGTGCGCGCGCGGGGTGCTCCGCCTCGAGCTCCGCGTCGCGCCGTGGGCCGGCGCGCCGGTCTCGAGCTTCACCGCGGAGGCGACCGGTCTCGCGGCCGCGCCGGCGCTGGTCGACGCCGCCGAGCGCACGCTGCGGCTGCTCCGGCGCTGGGACGAGCGCGAGTTCGGCCGCCTGTACGCCGAGCCGTTCGCGACCGCAGGCACGCGCGTCGACTTCGCCGAGGCGGCGCGGCGGTGGGGACGCTGCGAGGTCGGTCCGCCGCGCGTGCAGGGCCCGCTCGAGGCGACCTTCGCCCTGAAGTGCGAGACCGGGGCGCCGACGCTGCGGCTGAGGCTGTCTGCGACCGCGCCGGCGAAGATCGTCGAGTTCCACCTCCGCGAGCCGCGCGAGGGGCCGTGCCAGTGACGCGCGGACGGGTCCGGCTCTCCTGTCCCGAGAGCCAGCCTGCTCCGGCGCGGACGACTGCCGTTATTGCCGGGTGTGGGCGATGCCTCGCAGCTCGGCGGTCAGCGGCGGGGTGACGGCGGTCCAGGTCAGGCCGTCGGGGCTGTAGGCGATGTTGCCGCCGACGCCGACGGCGACGTGGCGCTGGCCGTCGCTGGCGACGTCGTTCAGGGTGGTCATGAACGGGGAGGCCCGCACGAGCCAGGTGATGGCGTCGGCGCTGGCGAGGATCTGGCCGCCGCCGCCGACGGCGATCCAGCCGCCGGGGCCGTAGGTGAGGCCGCGCGGGTCGGCGGCGAGGTTGAACAGCGGGGCGTAATTCCAGGTCAGGCCGTCGCCCGAGTAGGCGCTCTTGATCGGGCCGAGCATGGCGAAGTTGGGGGCGCCGTGGCCGAGCGCGCTGTAGCGGTCGCCGGTCGGGCTGCCGTCGACGCGCTGGACCCAGCCGACGCCGTCCTGCCAGTTGAAGGCGCCGAAGTTCATGGCGTCGGCCTGGTAGTTGCCGATCGCCACCAGAGTGACGCCGTCGCCCGCGAGGTCGATCAGCATGTGCTTGGGCGCCGGGAGGTCGGGCCGGGTCCAGGTGATGCCGTCCTCCGATTCGAGGGTCTCGGCGCCGGCGCTGTAGTCCCCGCCGACGGCGATGAAGCGGGTGCCGTGCCAGCGCACGGCGTAGAGGTCGCGCGTGGACGGGCTCGAGGAGGCGCTCCACTCGACGCCGTCCTCGGAGTGGAGGATCTTGCCGGCCTGGCCGACGGCGACGTACATCTCGCCGCCGTAAGCGACGTCGTTGAGGGCGGTGGTGATGCCGGAGGTCGAGATGACCCATTCGGCGCCATTGGTCGAACGCACGATGGCGCCGGCGTCACCCACGGCGATGAAGAGGTCGCCGCCGGTCTGACCGCCGGTGCCGCTGTCGCTGTCGGTCTCGCCCGCAGGCGGGAAGAAGATGCAGCCGGAGACGGCGAGGACGAACGACGCGACGACGACGCGGAGCATGGCCCGGCAAACCTAGCCGCGCGCGCCTCGAGTGTCGAGGCGCGGCCCGGCGCGTCGGCCGACGCCGCTGCGTGCATGCATCACGCGCGACGTGAGACGACGGGTCGGGGTCCCCGGGAATAAAGGCGACCGCCCCGCCGACGGCGCGCCGGCGCGCTGCGGACGGTAAATTCCCGATCTGCGACGGGGGCCTGCGCGGCGATGAGAGGTCGACCCGGCGATCGACCGCGGCCACGCGAAGGGCGGTGCTCCATGGCTGGAGCCCCTCGAAGGGCCGCCGACTTCACTGGGCGGCCTGCGGGCGGCGGGGAGGCTTCTGCGGGCAGTCGCGGACCGGCGAGGGGGTGCTGCATCCGGTGGCACAGTCGACTTCAGCGGGGGGCTTCCGCGGGTGGTCGCGGACGGGCGAGGGGTGCTGCATCCGGTGGCACAGTCGACTTCAGCGGGGGCGCTTCCGCGGGTGGTCGCGGATCGGCGAGGGATGCCCCATGCGGTGGCACAGTCGACTTCAGCGGAGGCCTGCGGTGCCACGGGTCGTCGCGGACGGGCGCGGGCACTCCAGCGGGTTCACGAGTCGTCGTCGCCGGGCGAGGGGGCTCCATGCCGGGGCGCAGTCGATGGGGCTGCCGGCTTCAGCTCGTGGCCTGGGGGAGGCGGCGGGGGCGGCGGTAGGGGGTGTTCTCCAGCGGGTTGTCGCCGACCAGCGAGGGGCCGAGGAGGTGCTCCATCAGGTTGAGCAGCTCGATGCGCTCCTCGTCGGTGCCGCGGGCGCGGGCGAGGTCGTAGATGAAGGCGGGGACGGTGAGCGCCATGAACACGGCGACGAGGCCCAGCTTGGCGCCGGTGATGCCGGTGAGGCCGAGCCAGGCAAAACTCGTGGCCCACATGATCCAAAAGCTGGCCTGGCGGGCGAACGGGCCGCGGGTGAAGCGGACCTGCACGGCTGTCCCCTGGGGCATGGGGACGAGCTCGGCCTCGAGGGTCATGCGGCGCATGACGGCGGGCCCGGTGTCGACCACGCCGGCGGTTTGGTTCTGACAGACGCGGAACTTGCGCGCACCGAGCTCGGCGAGGAACCGGCGCCGGGTTCGGCTGCGGGCCGGAAAGCCCTCGACGATCTGGATGTCGGCGTCGCCACGGAGCCGCGCCAGGACCTCGGCGGGCGCGAGGTCGACGCGGTAGGTGAGCGCTTCGGGCAGGGCGCGCAGGGGCACTTGCGCGGGAGTATTGGCGATTTCTCCGGCGCTCGCCACCCGCCCGGCGCCGGGGCGCGAAATGCCGGGCGTGGGCACGACCTCGCGGCCGGGCGCCCGGGGCTCGGCAGCGATGCGGAGCGCGGCGGCCCGGGCGTGCGGACGACCGCACGCCGCCAGGCGCGGCGTCGGGCTTTGGCGGGCGGATCCGTCGCGGGCTCGCCTGTGCCCTCGCGCGGGGCTCCGCTCGCGCCGAGGTTGAACCAGTCCGTCGCGGCCCGTATGGGCGACCGACGGCGAGTTCAGCGGGCCTTCCATGTCCCAGGCGCCGCGCGGCTTCAGCGGCGCGGCGACGGTGCCCAGGCGGGCGAGACCGTCGCGCGGCTCGCCTGCGCCTCGCGTCTCGCCGCGCGCGAGGCCGGCGCTCAGCCGCGCGCGATCCGGGCGTTGCGGCGCGGGCCGGCGGGCGCGGCCGGGGTGCGCTTCCACGGCCACCACGACTTGCGCGGCGGCTCGGCGGAGCGCTGGCGGCGGTCGGTCCGCGCGGGCCGCTCGGGGGCGGGGGCGCGGTTGCGCTGGTCGCTGATCCGCCACGGACGCGGGCGGCGGGAGATCGAGAGCAGGACCCCGGTGGCGCCCATGCTGACGAGCAGCGAGGAGCCGCCGTACGACAGGAACGGCAGGGTGATGCCCTTGGCCGGGATCACGTCGAGGACCACCGAGATGTTGATCAAGGCCTGGAAGCCGAACAGGGCCGAGAGGGCGACGGCGAGGTAGGTGCCGAAGCGGTCCGGGGCGCCGCGCGCGGCCACGAGCCCGCGCCAGACCAGCAGGCAGAACAGGCCGATCACGGTCCACACGCCGACGAGGCCGAGCTCCTCGGCGATGCTGGCGAGGATGAAGTCGGTGTGGTTCTCGGGCAAAAACCCGAGCTTCTGCCGGCCCGCGCCGAGGCCGAGGCCCCACGTGCCGCCCGAGCCGACGGCGATCAGCGACTGCTGGATCTGGTACGACTGCTCGCCCGAGAGGAAGTCGAGCAGGCGGCCCTTGCGGAAGCCGACGCCGACGATCTGCGACCAGGCGAGCGGCGCGGCCAGCATCATCGCGGCGACGACGTAGGTGATCCGCGTGCCGGCGACGAACAACGCGGTCAGCGTCACGGCGCCGAGGAGGATGGTGGTGCCGAGGTCCTTCTCGAGCAGGACCAGGACCATGGTCAGCGAGGCGACCAGCAGCGGCGGGAGGAAGCCGGCCTTGAAGCGGCGCACGCGCTCGCCCTGGCGGGCCAGCATGGCCGAGAGGAACATCGCCAGGAACACCTTGGCGAGCTCGCTCGGCTGGATGTTGATGCCGGGCGCGCGGATCCACCGGCGGGCGCCGTTGACCTCGTCGCCGACGGCGAGCACGAGCAGCAGGCCCATGAGGCCGATGCCCATCAGGTGCGGGGCGAAGCGGCGGAAGATCCGGTAGTCGAGCCGCGACGTGAGCACCATGACGCCGGTGCCGAGCGCGAACAGCACGCTCTGGCGGCCGAGGAAGTACTCCCAGTCGTGGTAGCGCACGCGCGCGGTGTAGACGCTGGCGCTGTAGACCATGACGAGGCCGAGGCAGGCCAGCGACATGGCGGCGAAGAACAGCCAGGGGTCCATGGCCCGCCGCTCCTCGCCCTCGTCCGCGACGGGCGACGGCGAACCCTCCGCGGGCTCGGCGACGAGGTCGCCTCCCGGGTCCGGGGCCGCGGTCTCGCTCGGGGTCACGCCCAGCCCCTCGCACATGTGCGCGCGCGAGGCGAGTTTTCGGCGCAAACCGGGGGGGTGCGCAGGTGCGCAGCGCCAGGTTGACAGGGTGGCGTGTCAACTTGACCTCCGGTCGTGCCCAAATGGCGCCGGGGCGGGCCTGGAAGGGCTTTTTGACGCTGAACACGAGGCCTTGCGCGAGCCGGGGGGGTCGCGTCATCCTCACGGACGTCCATGCAGCTCTCGCGTCGTCCGCTCCACGGCCTGTGCGTCGTGCTCGCAGCCTCGCTGATCGCGCCGCCCGTGGCCGCCAAGCCGGCGAAGAAACAGGCGGCGCCGGCCGGCACCGCCAGCACGAGCCGGCCGATCGACCCCGACATGCCGGACGCCGGCGACGAGGCGATCCCCGACGCCCCGCTCGAGGAGGGGCAGGTCGCCCCCGGCGCCCGGGCGACTTCCGGATCTGGCCCGAAGAACAGCTCGGGGATCACGATGTCGCGCAAGCCCAACGTCGGCAGCGACACGCTCGCGCTGCAGTTCGACGCCGAGGCGTCGGCCCGCTTCGACGAGGGCAACTACCGCGAGGCCGCCCGCCTGTGGGTCAAGGCGCTCGACGCCCTGTCCGAGAACGAGACCAACCACGCCATCCGCTCGGCCATGCTGCTCAACGCGGTCACCGCCTACGAGCAGCTCTACGTCGAGACCGGCGAGGTCGACATGCTCAAGCGCGGGCAGCTCATCATCGCCGACTACCTGAAGGCCTGCAAGAAGCGCTACGGCAGCGCCTGCGACCGCTACCCGGAGACGATGGACGCCCGCAAGCGCCTCGAAGAGGTGATGAAGCGGATCGACGAGGCGCAGCCGAAGATCAAGAAGATCCCGCCCGAGATCGATACGGCCCCGGGCGGCCGCCCCTACAACCGCGAGATCACCCAACCCGCGGCGCCGGCCTGGATCGGAGCCGCGTTCGCGGTCGGCGTGGTGGCGGGCGGCGGCGGCGCGGCGCTCATCTACTGGTCCCGCACCCACGAGTTCAAGAAGAGCTCGAGCGAGCTCGCCGCCGAGGGGGCCGCCGAATCGGCCCTGATCGGCTTCCGCGACGAGGGCGACACCGGCGACACCGGCGACACCGGGACCGACACCGGCGATATGGGGACCGACACCGGCACGACCGGCACGGCGGCGACGCAGATCGAGCTGTCGTCCAAGGTCCGCGCCGACATCGCGCTGGCCGCCGGCGTGTTCCTGGCGGCCGCCGGCCTCGGCCTGATCATCCTCGGCTCGGTCAAGCTGGCCAAGCACCGCCGGATCAACCGCGAGCGCGCGTCGGTGCTGTCGGTGTTCCCGGCCCTCACGCCCGGCGGCGGCGGGCTCGGCCTCAGCGGCCGGTTCTGACGCCTGTCCTGAAGGACAGGTAGGCTGTCTGCGAGGACAGGTGCGCTCGAACCTGGGCCGGCGGCCGGGCTCGCCCTCGCGGGCGGGTAGAGCTGTCTGCGAGGACAGGTGCGCTCGAACCCGGCGGCGGCCGGGCTCGCCCCGCGGGCGGGTAGAGCTGTCTGCGAGGACAGGTGCGTACGCGCGGGGCCGGCGGCCCGGCTCGCTCCGCAGCGCAGGCCGGCTCGGGACGGGCGCTCGAGAGCTGTCTTTGTGGATAGGCGAGCCCGTCGGCGAGCCGCCTTCGCGCGAGCAGGTGCGAGGATCTGTCCTTCCGGATAGGTCAGCCTGTGGTCGCGGAGGAACCTCGCGGGCCGATGCGTGGGCCGACGAGCGCGGCCGCGGGCCTGTCTTTGCGGACAGATGATCCTGGCGTCGCGGCCGGAGCTCGTGCGCCGAGGCGTAGGTCGCCCGTGCTCGCGGACCCGGGCGTCGGTGTTCGCGGGCGGGCGGGCAGGCGCCTCCAGGCGGCCCCCCCGGCGCGCCGCGGCCGAGGCCGCCGGCAGGCTTTCACGCGGCGGCGCCCGGTGCTAGCTTCGCAGGCGATGGAACTGCGGACGATCGGCGAGAGCCGCTGCTTCGGCGGCGTACAGGGGACCTACAGCCACGCGTCGACGACGACCGGGACGGAGATGCGACTGTCGGTGTTCGTGCCCGAACAGGGCCGCTCCCGCGCGCTGCCGGCGGTCATCTATCTGTCGGGGCTGTCCTGCACGGAGGAGAACTTCACGGTCAAGGCCGGCGCCCAGCGCTACGCGGCCGAGCTCGGCCTCATCGTGATCGCGCCCGACACGAGCCCCCGCGGGCCCGGCGTGGCCGACGACCCAGCTTACGACCTCGGCCAGGGGGCAGGCTTCTACGTCGACGCGACCGAGTCGCCGTGGGCGCGGCACTTCCGCATGTACTCGTACGTGGCCGAGGAGCTGCCGGCCCTGATCGCGGGCCACTTCCCGCTGCGGGCCGGGGCGCTCGGGATCATGGGCCACTCGATGGGCGGCCACGGGGCGCTGGTCCTCGGGCTGCGCGAACAGGCGACGTTCGCCTCGGTGTCGGCGCTGGCGCCCATCGCCACGCCGTCGCAGGTGCCGTGGGGGATCAAGGCGTTCTCGGCCTACCTCGGGCCCGACGAGCGGCGCTGGCGCCCGTACGACGCGACGGCGCTGGTCGAGGACGGCCGCCGCCGCGCGGACCTCATTCGCATCGATCAGGGCGAGGCCGACAAATTCCTCGGCGAGCAGCTGCGCCCGGAGGTGTTCGCGGCCGCTTGCGCGCGGGCCGGGCAGGCGGTGGCGATGCATCGCCACGCGGGGTACGACCACGGGTACTTCTTCGTGGCGACGATGATCGGCGACCACCTGCGCCACCACGCCGAGCTGCTGGCGCGCCGCTGAGCGCCCGGCCCGCCCTGCCGTGAAGCGGCGGATGGAGCGAGGCGGGCAGGGCGAAGTGCGACGGTCGAGGCGGTGGCCGAGGTTGCACGCAAGCACCAGCTTGCAGAGCATGACGGTCGAACGTGGGAGCCGCTGACGCGCCCGAGCGGGCGTCCGACGCGCAGGGCGCGGAGCAGAGTCACGCCGAGCGCGGCGCGTGTGGGTGGAGCTCGCGCCGATGCGTTGCCAGGCCGTCCGTGGGGACGTCGAGCAGCGCGCGCAGCTCACCGACGGTCCGCTCGAGCAGCGCGTCGTAGTCGACCTCGACGCTGAAAAGCGACGGACCCGTGCTCGGCGCCCGCAGCACGGCCCACGTGCGCCGCGGCGCGACGACGGCCCCCATGGCCACGTTGGTGAGGACGATCGCCGTCACGTACGCGCCCGCCGACAGCAGGCCGCGCCGTGCCTGCCACGCCGAGAGCTCGGCCTCGCCGGCGTGATCCGTACCGAAGCCGGTCGCGACGTGGTGCAGGTCGTGCAGGCGGATCGCCCGTCGATGCGCCGGCGGATTGGGCACGGAGAACCTCAGGCCGAACAACGAACCTGCCGTCGTCGGCGCGTCGTAGGACCCGGTCGTAAATCCGTTCTCGGCCAGGTAAGCGTCTCGGGCGTCGCGGACGCGCATCGGCGCCGGCAGCGGGTGCTCGCGGCAAGTGCAGGATGATGGGTGGAGCGGTCGCACGTCGGGTTCCTCGAAGATGTGGTCCAGATGCACGGGGGCTGCAGCAAGACGCTGGACCCCCAGGAGCATTACACCCCCGCCGACACCGCGCGTGCGCGCCTCGATGCCATCGGCGCGGCCTGGCACTCGTCCTGCTCGGTGCCACGGGCGGCGCGGCGTGGGCGGTCGCCGGCACTGTCATGGCAGCGAACGGCACCCGTCCGCGGCCTGGAGGTTCGGATGACGGGTGAACGGGCCCTCCGGGCCCTGGGCACGCTGGCTCCGCGGCCCTCGCCGCGCTCGATGCGCCCGTTCAACCTACCGGTCCCCGGGAGCATGTTCGCACGGACATGTCTCGACAAACATGCCCGGACCGGCATGTCCCCGGGCGTCAGGCGACCGTCAGGCGACCGCCTTGCGCAGCGCGAGGTAGGCGTCGCTCAGCATCCACACGCACAGGTCCTGGGCGTTGCGGCTGAGGACGATGCGCTGCTTGATGTTGCCGTTGGCGAAGCCGTCGAGGAGGCAGGCCGCGGACAGGACGCCGGCGACGTCGCCGGACAGCAGCAGGGCCATGCGCAGGTCGGTGGTGAGGGTCGCGCGGGCGGTCGCGGCCGGCTCGAAGTGGTGGCTCGAGAGGGCCTGGCAGACGCGCAGCAGCGGGCGGCGCTGGCGGCGGGGCAGGTTCTTGCCGAGGTTGTTGGCGACGTCGCGGAGGCGGCGGGCGTCGGGGTCGGCGGTGATGGCGTTGAAGACCTTCGTGACCTCGAAGCTGGCGGCGATCATCAGGTCGAGCTCGACCGGGACCAGCGAGCGCACGCGGCCGCCGCCGAGGGCGCGGCGGGCCAGGGCCAGCGCCCCGAGGCCGCGCCAGCTGATCGGGTCGCCGCGCAGCCACAGGTTGACGCCGAGCCGCAGCGTCGGCTCCTCGCCCTCGTCGAGGACGGCGACGGTGTTGTTGATCGAGGTGGCGCGCATCGCCATGTCCTCGATGCCGAGCAGGCGACACCACTGCTGCAGGTTGTTGCGGATCGCGCCGGTGTCGACGTTGGGCGGGACGGGCACCGTCTCGTCGCCGTTGAGGCCGGTGAACTCGGGGAACATCCGGTCCATCGCCGTCTCGACGCACGTCAGCAGGTCGTTGATGTCGGGCAGCTCGCCGGGGGCGAACAAGAGCTGGCGCAGGGCCGGCGTGGCGAACGCGGCCTGCAGGCCCTGGGCCGAGGCGGGGCGCATGAAGCCGTCGGGCAGGCTGGTCGACTCGGCGGGCTCGAGCGCGTGGACGAGGAGGCGGGCCATCTGCGCCAGCGCCGGGTTGGGCCGGTTGGCGACCTCGGCGAGCAGGCGGATGTCGCTCGGGTTGAGCGCGCCGCGGCCGATGCCGCCGAGCATGGCCAGGCGGATCGGCTCGAGGAAGGTCGAGACGCGCTCGGTCTGGCCGAGCCGCTCGAGCAGGCGGGTGAGCAGGAGGATCGTGGTGCGGTTGCCGGGCCCGAGCTCGGCGGCCCGCTCGACGGCGGCCAGCGCCTGCGCCTCGCGACCTGGCACTTCGGCCAGCAGGCTGGCGCGGCGGAAGTAGAGCTCGTGCAGGCGATCGGGGTCGCGCTCGCGGGCGCACAGGCGATCGAGCAGCTCGGCGGCCTCGGCGGGCTGACCTGTCCGTTCGAGCAGGCCGGCCATGAGGGTGATCGCCCGCGGGTCGTCGCCGCGCGAGGCGAGGACGATCCGGCCGTGGTCGAGCGCGCGGGCCAGAGTCTCGGGCGACCGCGCGAGGTAGCCGGCGAGGATCAGGCGCAGGTCGACGGCCGACGGATCGGCGGGGTCGTAGAGCGCGAGCAGCTGCTCCATGACGCGGGCCGACTCGGCCTCCTTGCCGAGCTGCTGGTAGCAGCGCACGAGGCCGCGGAGGGCCTGCTTGCCGTCGGGCCTCGCCTGGGCGGCGACGGTGAAGTAGGCGAGCGCGTCCTCGTCGCGGGTGCTCTGCTCGCCGAGGTAGACGCCGAGCTCGTAGCGCAGGCCGGCGTCGCTGATCCGGCCGAACACGGTGCGCAGGAGGTCGAGGGCGGGCTTGGGCTCGGGCAGCTGGCTGGCGAGCGCGCGGGCGAGGCCGATGGCGTCGCGGTAGTGCGGGTCGCGGCCCAAGATCTGGCCGAGGAGCCCGAGCGCGACCTCGGCGTCGGCCGGCTTGCCGGTGTTGCCGGCCCGCACGGCCGCGTCACGAGCTTCGGCCATGAGGGTGTGGACGCTGACGGCCTTGGTCTTCGGCGCGGCCGACTCGCGCGCGGCGCCGGAGGAGACGCGCTGCAGGCCGAGCTCGGCCGGCGCCAGCGAGGGCATGGCCCGCAGCGCGGCGCGGTAGGCCCGCTGGGCCTCGTTGACGGCGCCGGCCTGCTCGAGCAGCTCGGCGCTCTCGAGGTAGAAGATGGCCCGCTCGCCGTCGCTCTGGGCCCGCACCGCGCGGGCGCCGACGGCGTCGGTCATGGCCAGCGGGTTGTTCGGGTCGGACAGCAGGCCCTCGAGCAGGCGCACGGCGTAGGGGTTGCCGGGGTCCTCGCGCAGGGCGCCGAGGATCGCGTTGGCGGCGAACTCGCGATCTTCGGGGGCGGCGGAGCGCAGGAGCACCTCGGCCGACTCGACCAGCAGGGTCGCCTTGTAGTGGGTGTCCTCGCTGACGCGCGCGAGCCGGAGCCGTTGATTCGGCAACGACTCGGTGTCGCCGACCTTGCGCAGCAGGTTCTTGTACTCGCGCAGGAGGATCGCGTCGTCGGGGGTGTGCTCGATCGCCTCCTCGTAGGTCCGCCGCGCCTCGTCGAGGTTGCGCTCGGCGAGGTGCAGGCGGGCGAGGTGGACCAGCACGCCGGCCTTGGCCGGACCGCTCAGGTGCTGGCTCTGATCCTCGAGCAGGCGGATGAGGTTGCCGATGTCGCGGTTGGCGACCAGCAGCCGGCGCGCCCGCTCGCTGGCGAGGCCGTGCAGCGGCTGGACGGCGAGCGCGGCCCGGTAGTGCTGCAGGGCCCGATCCTCGTCGACGAGGGCGGTGTCGGGGTCGGGCCGGGCGTCCTTGCGCGCGAGCGTCTCGGCGAGCAGGCCGAGGCGGTAGTGGTAGTCGGCCAGCAGCGCCGGGCTGTGCGGCAGATCCTGGGCGCGCAGCAGGTCGTAGGCCTCGCGGATCCGGCCGTTGGCCGAGAGCAGCTGCAGCAGGGCCTCGCGCGCCGGCACGAGGTCGGGGTTCAGGCGGTAGGCGCGGGTGAGGTAGTCGATCGCCCGGTCCATGTCGCCGACCTCCTCGAAGCAGATCCGGCCGGCCTTGAGCGCGAGCACGGCGGGGTCGCTGGTCGGGTCGAGCTCGGGCTCGTGCAGGCGCAGGAGGTCGTCGAGGTCGCCGCTGTCGCGGTAGATCCGGGCCAGAGCCCGCAGCGCCGGGGTGTAGCCGGGCGTCATCGCCAGCGCCCGCTCGTAGGCCTCGCGGGCCGCGGCGCGGTGCTTGAGGTGGAACTCCTGGGCCTCGCCGAGCTCGACGAGGATCGCGGTGCGGGCGGTGTTCTCCTCGAGGCGATCGACGAGCAGCTGCAGGGTGGCGATCAGCACCGGGGTGCGGCCGTGCGTGCGGCACAGGCCGGCGAGCTGGTAGAGCGCGAGCACGTCGTCCTGATCGAGCTGGGCGATCTCCTGCAAGGTGGCGATCGCGAGGTCGACGTCGTGGAGCTCGTTCTCGGCGATGGCGGCGATCCGGCGCAGCGCGGCCAGCCGCTCGCTGCCCTCGGTCGACTCCCGCGCCTGCCGCTGCAAGGTGGCCGCGGCCTGGGCCCAGCGCCGCATCTTCTCGTAGACGCTGCCGAGCGCGCGCAGGCAGTGGGCGCTGCGCGGGTCCTCGGCGACGGCGAGCTCGTAGACCTCGGCGGCGCGCGGGAGGTTGCGCTCGAGCTCCTCGTGGACGAAGCCGAGGCGGACGAGGATCGCGGCCCGCTCGGCGCCGTGCGGCTGGTGCTGGGCCCACTCGGTGAGGTGCGAGACGAGGGCCGGGATGTCGCCGGTGGCCCGCAGGATGTCGGCCAGCGCCTGCCAGACCCACCGCTGCTCGGGCAGGTGCGTGCGCACGAACCGGAGGTCGACCTCGAGGCGGCGGTAGGCGGCGGCCTCGTCGTCGGTCAGCGGGTCGGGTTGGATGTCGTCGTCGCCGCTGTCCTGCAGGCGGCGCAGAGTCCCGTCGTCGCTCATGGCGCTCTGACGGGCGGCCAGCGGGGTGGCGCTCCAGCGCATGCGGGCGATCTGCTCGCGCACGATCGCCTGCTCGCGGGTGTCGTCGAGCAGCGGGGCGAGGCGGGCCAGGATCTCGATGTAGTTGGGGTCTGGCTCGCCGCCGTGCCGCGCCAGCGCCTGGCCGGCGAGGGCGTAGGCGAGGGCGTCGAGCAGGCCCTGCGCGGCCGACTCGTCGGCGCTGCGGTCCAGCCACGCGCGCACGTCGGCGAGCAGCGGCGCGGGCACGGGCTCGCTGCCGAGGACGACGACGGCGAGCTGCAGCGCGGTGGCGGCGGTGATCGGATCTTCGGCGAGGCCGGCGAGGCGGCGGTACAGCTCCGACAGCGCCGAGGGGGTGCCGCCGCCGTCGTGGCGGATCGTGCGGATCAAGCGGCGCAGGGCGGTGGCGTTGGTCGGGTCGTCGGTGTGCGCGAGCTCGAGGTAGCTCCGGCGCTGGCGCGGGTCGTCGGTGACGTGGGCGAGGTCGAGGCGCCGGGCGGCGCGCAGGCTCGCCATGTCGATCTTGCGCACGTTGGTCGAGAGCAGCCGCTGGGCGTCGCTGTGGCGCTTGAGCAGGATCGCGGCGTCGACCGCGAGGGCGAGGGCGATCGGGTGGTCGGGCACGGCGACCAGCGCGGCTTGATAGCTGGCGTAGGCGCGGCCGACGTCGCCGGTGGCGTCCTCGATCCGCTGGCCGTGCTCGATCCACGCGGCGGCCCGCACGGCCGGCGGCTGAGTCTCCTCGCTGGCCTCGCGGAACAGCTCGGCGAGCTCGGCGGCGAGGTCGGCCCGGACCGCCTGTACGGCCGCGGCGACCTGGCGCACCGCGGCGCTGCCGGCGGCCAGCGCCTCGTCGCCCTCGACCAGGCCGAGGCGCTCGCGCTGGACTCGACCTGTCTCTCCGGTCAGGGCGGCGCGCAGGTCGGGGCTCTGCTCGCGCGCGGCCTCGGCGGCCAGGACGTCGGCGAGCAGCCACCAGTCGACCGCGGGCAGGGCCAGCGCGCCGGGGGCGAGCGGGAGGTCGAGCGGCCAGAAGGCGTCGGGCAGGTCGAGCAGCGACGGCGGCGGGCCGCTGCCGGTGACGCGCTCGGCCGGGGCGGCGCCGAGGTCGAGCGGGCGACCGCACTCGTCGAGAGGGAGGGGCTTGCGCGGGCCGGTCATGCGGGGAGCTCCTCGACGTCGCTCAGCTCGAGCTCGAGCTCGACGTTGTAACCGAGGGCGCGGCGCAGCGCGAGGTGCTCCTCGGACACGAGGTAGGCGACCAGCGCGGCGGCGCGGGGGACGGCGAGGCTGGGCGGCGCGGCGGCCTCGGAGCCGGCGGGCCGGGCAGACAGGCGGCGCAGCGGCACCCGCGGGTCGCCGCAGGCGATCGCGCCGGCCCGGTCCTCGCCCTGACGCAAGGTGTCCCGAAGGACAGGCATGGAGAATTGTTGGAGGTTGCGCGCCAGGACCTCGGCGTCGTCGCCGAAGTCGACCGCCACGCCGGCGCCGGCGAGGCCCTCGATGATCGCGTCCGACACGCTCTCGTCGCGCGGGTGGATGTCGTCGAGCTCGACGCCGGCGCAGCTGGCCAGGCCGTGCAGGACGGCCATGACGCCGACGTCGTCCATCGCGTGGTGGAGGTGGTCGCCGCCGGTCGACAGGCGGAACAGCGCCCGCCCGATCGCCTCGCGCGAGGTCGGCGAGAACGGGGCGCTGTTGATCTTGCGGCCGATCAGCAGCACCGGTGCGGTGCCGACGTGGGCGACGACGCCGTTGTCGTCGCTCGGGTTGAGGAACAGCAGCGGCTCGCCGACGCCGAGGGTGCGGGCCAGCGCGCGGGTGACGACGGCGACCGAGCTGGCGGCCGGCAAGCTGTGGCGCTGCGCCAGGTTGACCGGCGGCGGCGGAGCCCCGGGTATGCCGGACATGTACTTGACGCCGGCTTGCAGGAGGTGCACCGCGGCGGCGCAGGCGGGGTCGTCGACGGTGAAGAACGGCTGCGGCTTGTCGGGGGCGGTCGGCAGCGGCCACGGGGCGGGCTGCAGGACCTCGCAGCGCCGGCCGGCGGGGACGAGGTCGGGGTCGACGGTCTCGAGCACGGCGGCGCACACGTAGACGCCGCCCGACTCCTCGGCGGCGTCGAACAGGCGCAGGAGGCCGGCGATCGGGTCGGCGTCGACGACGACCTCGGTCTCGGGGCGGCCGGCCTTGTGCGGGCGCACGAGGCCGCGGTCGCGCAGGAGGGCCCGCTGGGCGGCGATGCCGGCCTGCAAAGCGACGCGGGCCTCGTCGGCGCGGCCGAGCTCGATGAGCAGGGCGTGCAGCTCGAGGATGACGTCGGTGTTGGCGGGGCGCAGGCGCAGCAGCTCGCGGAGCAGGCCGGCGGCCTCCTCGGGGCGGCCGCGGACCCGGCGATCGATGTCGGCGAGGGCCCGCAGGCTGCGCACGCGCTCGTCGGCGTCGCCGAGCTCGAGCAGGCGCTGCAGCACCTCGACGCGCTGGTCGACGGTGCCGATCGCGGAGGCGATCCGATCGGCGGCCCGCAGGGCGACGAACGCCTGGAAGCCGCCGCGGCTGGCGGCGAGGTAGTGCTCGAAGGCGGCGTCGGGGGCCCCGTTGCGCTCGTGCGCGTCGGCCAGCAGGAACTCGAGCACGGCCCGCAGCTCGGGCGAGGTCTCGCGCTGGAGGGCCTGCTGCAGCTGGGCCACGGCCTCGCCGCCGCGGCCGGCGCGGGCGTAGAGGCGGGCGAGGTCGACGCGGAGGGCGACGTGCTCGGGGAACGAGCCGACGGCCCGCTCGAGCAAACCGGCGGCGCTGGCGTTGCCGTCGCTGACCTCGACGATGCGGGCGATCGCGCGGGCGGCCTCGGGGGTGAGCGACCTGGCGGCCTGCAGGGCGTCGAACCGGCGGGTCAGCGGGCCGAGCAGCGGGAGGGCGCCCTCGCGGCCGTGCTGCTCGCGGGTCCGCCACAGCGCGGAGAAGGCCGGATCGGAGGCGGGCTCGATGTCGAGGGCGCGGGCCAGGGCGCGCCAGGCCCGGGCCGGGTCGCGGGCCCGCACCGCGAGCAGGCCGGCGCGCACGCACAGCGCGAGCTGGTGGGCGGGATCGCCGACGAGCATGGCGATCTGGGCCAGCAGGTCGGCGGCGACCACGAGGTCGGCCGGGGCGCCGCGCTGCTCCATCAAGCAGGCCTTGGCGTGCAGGGCCGGGAGGTACTTGGGCCAGGTGACGAGGGCGGCGTTGAGGCGCGACAGGGCCTCGTCGAGGTCGCCGACGCGGACGTAGAGGTCGGCGCTGCCGCACAGCAGGGCGGCCCGCTCGACGTAGTCCTTCTCGGCGGCGGCGGCGGTGTTGAGGTCGGCGGCGGCGCGGCGGGTCGGCGCGAGGTTGCGGCGCGCGGCGATCCGGGCCTGGCCCCGGCGGGCCGGCTCGTAGCGCGCGTCCTTGGCCAGGATCTCGGCGTAGCCGGCGTCGGCGGCGTCGAGGTCGCCGGCCGACTCGGCGGCCCGGGCGGCCCGGTAGCGCAGGCTGTGGGTGAACGTGGGATCGCCCGACTCCTCGGCGGCGGTGATCGCCAGGGCCGCGGTCATGCCGGCGCGCACGAGGTCGGGGCGGCGGCTGAAGCGGGCGGCGCGGGCGAGCCGGAGCTGGGTGTTGAGGTCGCGCGGGCGGGCCTCGGCGGCGGCCTCGAGGTACTGCACGCCGAGCGCGGGCGAGTCGGACATCTCGGCCAGGAGCAGCGCGGCGGCCTGGCGGTTGCCGAGGCCGCGCTCGTGGGCCAGGGCGCCGCGGGCGGCCACGCGGAGCTCGGCGCCGTCGCCGTTGGCGGCGCAGTGCTCGAGCAGCGTCGTCCAGCCGCCGCCGAGGCTCGGCCACTGGGCGAGGGCGCGGCGCAGCTCGCCGGTGGCCTGCTCGGCCTGGCCGGGGTCGGCCCAGATCCCGGCGGGATCGGAGGCCCGCACCAGCGCGGCGCGGTAGATCAGCAGGGCGCGGGCCCGCTGGCCGCGCGACAGATCGAAGTGCCGCGCGAGGTAGCCGAGCAGCGCCTCGGTGCGCCCGAGCGCGGCGGCCAGGCGCTCGCCGGTGTGCAGCGTCGAGAGGTGGTCGGGCCAGGTCTGAAGGACCAGGTCGACCTCGTCGAGCGCCTGCGGCAGCTCGCCGAGCGCGAGCAGGCGGTGGATGATCTCGAGGTGCAGCGACAGCCGCTGCGCCGGATCGACGGCGCGCTGCAGGCGGCGGCGCAGCAGGTCGATGATGCCGACGTCGTCGCCGCGGTCGCGGAGGATCCGCTCGAGCAGCGCGAGCGTCGGCGGGTGGTCGGGGACCTCCTCGAGCGACTCCTGCAGGCTGGCCTCGGCGTGGCCCGTGTCGCCCATCTGCAGCGCCAGCTCGGCGCTGCGGAACAGCAGCTTGGCGCGCCGCAGCGGGCTGATGGTCAGCTTGATCTCCTGCTCGGTGACCTGCAGCAGCTCGCGCGCGCGGCCGGCCTTGGCGAGCAGACGGGCCAGCTGCTGCAGCGACGGCAGGTGCTCCGGGAACTCCTTGAGCAGGGCGACGAGGCACTTGATCGCGGCCGACGGATCGCCCTGGCGCTCGTGCAGGCGGGCGAGGATCGACAGCAGGAAGACCCGCCGCGGGCCGCCGACGCCGCGCTGCAGCTCGCCGCTGTAGAGCTCGCGCAGGCCGTCGAAGCGGCCGAGCTGGAGGAGCACCCGCTCGAGGCGATCGAGCGCGGGGCGATAGGTGGGCGAGGAGGCGACGGCCTCTTCGTAGAGCTGACGGGCGCCCTCGAGCTCCTTGAGGTTCTCCTCGAGCACCTGGCCGGCGCGCAGCTGGGCCTGGGCCCGCTCCTCGGGGCTGAGGCCGGCGGCCTCGGCGGTCGCGACCTGGAGCTTCAGCAGCTCGAGCAGCTGGTGCCACGACTCGTTGGCGATGAGGTAGCGGCCGGCGTCCTCGAGCGCCGGGGTGTGGCCGGGGAACAGCTTGAGCGCGCGGCGCATGGCGCCGAGGCCCTCGCTGACGCGGTCGAGGCGGATCATCGCCAGCTTGCCGAGGCGGTAGAACAGCTCGGCCTCGGTGCCGGGGTCCGAGCCGCCGATGGCCTTGAGCTGGCCGGCGCAGGCCTCGACGGCGACGTCGTAGCGCGCGGTCGCCATCGCCAGCTCCTCGAGGTTGCGCCACAGGCTGAAGTTGTCGGGCTGCAGCTTGGCGGCCGCGTGCAGCAGCGAGACGGCGGCGGCGCGCTCGCGGACCTCGCGCAGGACCAGGCTGGCGCGGGCCAGCGGGCCGGCGCGCTGCTCGGGCGGGCGCGCGTCGGCCTCGGCCTCGAGCGCGCGCAGCATCAGCTCGGCGTTGCCGGCGGCCTCGGCGACGCGGAACAGGTCTTGAATGAGGAGGAGGTTGCCCGGCTGCTCCTCGCTGGCGGCGATCAGGAGGGCGGCGGCGAGGTTGAGGTCGCCGCCCTGGCGGGTCTCGAGCACCGCGAGGTCGCGCGCGACGGCGGCGACGGCCCGCGGGTCGTGCAGGACCTCGAGCTGCGCCTCGAGGTTGGCGACCAGCGCCATGAGATTGCCCTGCACGAGGGTGACGGCCTCGACCGAGCGCAGCACCGCGAGGTCCTTCGGGGTCGCGCGCAGGGCCGCCTGATAACACTGCAATGCGGCGGCGCGATCCTTGAAGTGGGTCTCGACGAGCTGACCTCGCTCGCGGTAGAGCGCGGCCGCCTCGCGCGGGTGGCGAGTGGCCCGGATCTCGAGATCGAGGTAGCGAACGGAGTTGCGGATGTCGCCGCGCCGGAGAAAGATCCGGTAGAGGAGGCGCATCGCCGGCCGCAGGTCCGGCACCAGCTCCAAGGCGTGGGCGAGCAGTCGCTGGGCCTCGCCGTCCTCGCCGCGCACCACACACCAACGCGCACACGTGACGGCGACCACGGCCCGGAGTTGCGGCTCGCTGGTCGGAGTCCGCGACAGCACCTGCAGCATCTCGAGCAGGGGCATCTCGGCGGTTTCGGGCATCGCTCGGGCGCAGTCTACACCGGGGCGCGCGGCCGGAATACCTAGGACAGGGCGTGGGAATAATCGTCGAGGGTGTAGGTGTGAGGCTCAGACCCGCCCTGCGCTCGCCGCTGCGCCAGGAGATCGACGATGAGGGCGATCGTCTCGTAGCGCGTGGTCAGCGTGTAGAATTGATCCTCGGGGACCGGCGGGACGGCCATCAGCCGCTCCTCGATGAAAGCGGCGTCGCTGGCCCCGTCGGGCTCGGAGCCGCTCCGGATGTCGAGGTGCAGGCCGCAGTCGACGTCCTCGTCGTCCGGCTCGCGGCCGAGGATCGCGGACAGCGCGAGCGCGACCGGCGTGAAGTGGAGGTACGCGGCGCCCAGCAGGAGGCGATACCCTCGCGGCTCGCCGGCGCGGCCCACCCAGGTGCCGCCGAACTCGCGCCGCACGAGCTCGCCGAAGTAGGCCCCGGCCGAGGCGGCCAGGAGGTCGAGGATCGGCGCGCGCGTCTCGCTGCGGGCGAGGCCGAGGTAGTGGTCGAGGAAGGCCAGCGAGGTGACCGAGCCGTCGAGCTCGACGCCGAGGGCGCGCTTCACCTGCTCGCGGAGCTGTCGGTCGAGATCGCCCACGGCGGCGTCGAGCGCGGCGGCGTCGGGGCCGGAGGTCCGGGGGGTCGCAACCGGTGGGGTCGGGGGCGTGTCGGTCATCGGCGCGGCAGCTTTACACCGTCCGCGCGCCGACGCTATGGTCGCGCGCGTGTCGAATCAAGGCGACTGGAGCTGGTCCGAGGAGGCCCTCTATGCGTGCCCGTGCGGCTCGCTGGTGGCGGCCCGAAGGTGGCGCTGGCTCGATCGTCAGGCGCGGCCCGAGCTGGTGGCGACGCTGCGGGGCGGCGGACCCCTCGTGGGCGCGTGTTCGCGCTGCCGGCGCCCGGTGACCGGCGGCGGGGCGTGGCTCGAGGTCGATCCGGACCGCGGCGCCGCGACGCTGGTGCTGAGCGCCGACCGGCGCGGAGATCTGATCGCGGCCCTGCAGGCCCACCTCGCCACCCTGCAGGCCCGGCCGGAGCTGGCGGCGCCGTGGCTGCTGCAGCCGGCGGTGGCGTTCGTGCCGGTGCCGCCCCCGTGGGCCGAGGAGGACGGCGAGGCGGCGGTCGAGCTGTCGCCGTGGCCGGGCCCGGCGCTCGGGTCGCGGGCCCAGGACTCCGGCGTGCGAGCCAGCGAGCCGGGCCGCGGCCACGACGAGCCGGGGCCTGGCGCGACGGCCAGGGCCGAAGAGGCAGGTTCGAAGGGGCATGTCCCCCCGGCCAGGGCCGAAGAGGCAGGGTCGAAGGGGCATGTTCCGGCGGCCAGGAGCGCGGGCGGGGCCGACGGTCGCCGGCGCGAGGGGTCGGGGCCGAGCGAGGCGGCCCAGACGCGGCGCCGCGAGGGCTCGGGGCCGGGGGCGGCGGCCCTGGCGCGCGGGCGCGAGGGCTCGGCGCCGAGCGACGGCGCGGCGAAGCGGGGGCGCGAGGGGTCGGGTCCGGTCGAGGCGGCCGTGGGCCGGGGGCGCGAGGGTTCGGGGCCGAACGAGGCCGAGGCGAAGAGCCCGGCCCGCTCGGGGCGCGGCGCGGGAGCCGGCGAGTCGGCGCTGCAGGACACGTTCCCGGGCCGCCGGCGCGGGCGCTCGGCCGAGGACGTCGGGCTCGAGGAGCCGGGCAGCCTGGTGTCGGCGGCGCGGCGCTCGTTCGAGGCCAGCGCCCAGGCGGCGGGCCGGCGCGACGAGCCGGCCGGGCGGCGGCCGGGCGCGGTGCTCGAAGGGGCAGGTGCGAACGGACAGGACGCTTCGGGCATGTCCGCCGGAGCAGGTCGGCGGGCGGACGGGGCCGGTGACGCGCGGCGGCCGGGCGCAGTGCTCGAAGGGACAGGTGCGAACGGACAGGACGCTTCGGGCATGTCCGCAGGGGCAGGTCGGCGGGCGGACGCGCCGGGCGACGGGGCGCGGCGGCCCGGGGCCGTGAACGAGGGCGCCGGAGGATCAGACGAGTCCGGGCGGCGGCCGTCGGCGGTGCTCGAAGGCACCGACGCCGCGTCGGCGCGGCGGCCGGGGGCGGCGCTCGAAGGGGCGGACGGACCGCGGCGGCCGGGGGCGGCGCTCGAAGGGACGGACGGACCGCGGCGGCCGGGGCGGCGCTCGAAGGGACGGACGGACCGCGGCGGCCGGGGGCGGCGCTCGAAGGGACGGACGGACCGCGGCGGCCGGGGGCGGCGCTCGAAGGGACGGACGGACCGCGGCGGCCGGGGGCGGCGCTCGAGGGCGGCCCGGATGGAGCGTCGTCGCGGCGGCCCGGGGCGGTGCTCGAGGGGACGGACGGGCTGCGGCGGCCGGGGCGGCGCTCGAAGGGGCGGACGGGCCGCGGCGGCCGGGGGCGGTGCTCGAAGGGACAGGTCCGAATCGACAGGATTCAGGGGCCATGTCCCTCGGGACAGGCCGTCGCGACGACGCGAGCCGGCGGGCGCCGGCGGTCGAGGCGAACGACGCCGATCCCGAGCGCTCGGCCCTGCGGGCGGCGGTGGCCCGGGCGTTGACGCCGACCGCGCCGGAGACCCCGCGGCCCGCGGCGGTGCTGCCGGGCCCGACGGCCGAGGCGAGCGCGGCCGACAGCAGCGGGACGTGGTCGCGGCGCCAGGTCGAGGCGGCCGACGCGGCGGCCCGGCGCCAGCTCGAGGGCGCGGACAGCCGCCAGGTCAGCGACGCGGCGGTGACCGGGACCTGGCCCAAGCGCCAGATCTTCGACGGGCCGGGCGACAGCGGGCCCGGCTGGCCGCGGCCGCAGGAGGAGCCGCCGCGCAGCCATCGACCGGGCCGCGCGCCGGCGCCGCCGGTGCGCCTCGGCAGCGAGGTCCAGCGCGCGGCGCTGGCCAGCCTCGGCCGCGAGGGCGCGGTGGTGCAGGTGACGGCCAACGTCAACGAGGCGACCGCCCGCGTGTGGGCGACGGCGCCGCTCAAGGTCCGGCCGATCCACCTGCGGGGGCTCGGCTACCCGCTGGTCGGGGTGCGCGTGGTCGCCGACGCCGGGGGCGAGGCGCTGGTGATCGACGCGGTGGTCGACGTCGGCGAGCCGATCACGCTCGACCTCTTCAAGCAGCTGACCCGCGAGTTCAAGATCCGCCTGGCGCTGCCCGGGTACCAGCGCGAGCTGGCGGCGCCGGAGCTGCAGCGCAACGCGGCGGCGTGCCTCGAGAGCGCGCAGGCCCAGCTCGGCACCGGCGAGTTCCCGCCCGACGCCTACCGCACGGCCCGCGAGCTGCTGTCGGGGCGCAACGCGGCCCAGCGGCTCGAGCCGGCGCGCACGCCGATCGGCGAGTCGCTGGCGGAGACCTGCCGCGACTCCGCGGGGGCGGCCTGGGTGGCGCTCGAGCGCCTCGACCAGGGATCGCGCAAGGAGAACCTGGCGCGCCTGCTCGAGGTCGACGGGCTCAGCGTCGACACGTACGAGAAGATCCGCTCGGCGGTGCTGGCGGCGGCGATCGAATTCGGGCTGCCGGCCCCGGCCCGCTTCTGGCGCCGCTGGCTCGGCTCCGACCAGGCGCGCGAGGTGGGTCCCTTCGTGCAGAAGCTCATCGCGGCGCGCACCGCGTCGATCGCCCGCGGCGAGGACCTCAGCGCCGAACAGGCCGAGGCCGCCTGGCGCGGGATCCTCGACCTCTGCCAGCACAAGAACCTGACCCCGCCGCCGGAGCTGTCGAAGGCGCTCGGGCTCGGCAAGGTCACGACCGGCCGCCGCGCCAGCCAGCCGCAGGTCAAGGCGGCCGCGGAGGTGACCTCGCCGGTGCAGGAGGCGCGGTCCCAGGCGCGTCTGCGCGAGCTGACGGGCCGCCTCCGCGGCGCGCCCGGCGACGGCGACATCCGGGCCGTGGTCGGCAACCTGCCCGAACTATCCGAAGCGGACGTCGCCAGTCTGCTGCCGGCGCTGGCAGAGCTCGGAGCGCGGGTCGGACCGGAGCTGCTCGCTTGCCTCCGCGCCCCCCAGCGACATGTGCGCCAGGCCGCGGCCATCCTGCTCGGCCACCTCGGCGAACGCAAAGCGGAGGGCCCGCTGGTGACGATGCTCGGCGACGAACCAACCGCCGCGTGGGTCGACGCGGCCCGCGCGCTCGGCAACCTCGGGCCGCGGGTGGTCGGGCCGCTGTGCAACTTGCTCCGGAGCGCCCCGACCGGCCGCAAGGAGCTGGTGGGGGCGCGGGTCGCCCGCGCGCTCGCGGAGCTCATCAGGGCCGAGGGCGCGGGGCCGGGCGGCTCGGCCCGGGTGGCGGTCGAGAATTTGCTGGAGGTCGGCGACCTCTCGGTATCCTCCGCGGCCAGGCGCGCGCTTGCTACACTGGGCGCCGTGCGGGACGAGGTCGATGGCGACGAAGCCGAAGCGGCACGCCGTTTCTCTCGCCTGGCGTCGGACGCGATCGCGCCCGAGCTCGACGCCGCCGAGGACGACGAGATCGACGAAGTCGAAGTGGAAGTCGGGGACTGATGCGCTACGGGATCTTCAGTGATGTGCACGCCAACCTGGACGCCCTCGAGGCGGTCCTCCGCGCGTTCGAACGCGAGAAGATCGACGCGCTCGTGTGCCTCGGCGACACCGTCGGCTACGGCGCCCAGCCCAACGACTGCTGCGACATCGTCAAGCGCGTCACCCGATACACGATCCTCGGCAACCACGACGCGGCCGTCGCCGGCCGCATGGACTACAGCTACTACTACGACGCGGCCCGCGAGGCGCTCGACTGGCACTCCCGCCAGCTGACGTCCGAGAACATGAACTGGCTGCGCAAGCTCAACTACTTCGAGCGCGACGGGGCGACCCACTTCTGCCACGGCTCGCCGGTCGACCTCGAGGAGTTCGAGTACATCTTCAGCGTCGAGCAGGCGGCGACCTGCATCCCGATCTGGGACAGCCTCGGCCAGATCACGTTCATCGGCCACTCGCACCTGTGCAAGGCGTTCGCGATCGGCCGCGAGCGCGTGTACGAGGTGGTGACGAAGGAATTCGAGATCCACCCCGAGTTCCGCTACATCGTCTCGGTCGGCTCGGTCGGCCAGCCCCGCGACCACGACCCGCGCGCCAGCTACACGATTTACGACTCCGGCCGCGGCAAGTTCGAGTTCAAGCGCGTCGAGTACGATGTCGGCGCGGCGGCGCGGAAGATCTTCAACGACGCCCGGCTGTCCGACAGCTTCGGCGCGCGCCTGTTCGCGGGCGTGTGAGGCCGGCCCGCCGGTGAGGCGACGAGCTGTCCTCCGGGACATGTCCTGCGATCCGCCATGCGCCGCGACTCCACCACCTCCGAACCAACATGTCGGAGTCGTGCGCGCGCTCGCAGGGCCCGATGACCGGGTCGGCGATGCAGGCGCGGGAGCACCTTTGCGCGATCCGGGACGCGCCCGGCGACGAGGACGAGCTGCTGGCCTATGCGACATGGCTCGAGGGCCAGGGCGATCCGCTGGGCGAGTTCATCCGGGTCCAGTGCGCGCTGGCGGTCGGCGCGCGCGGGGGCGACGCCCAGGCCGAGCTGGTCGCGCGCGAGGCGACGCTGCGAGCGGCGCACGAGCAGGAGTAGCTGGCGCCGCTGCGGCCGGCGATCGACGGCTTCACCTGGTGGCGCGGGCTGCTCGGCGTCGACACGACGGTGAGCAAGTTCCTGGCCCACGCCGAGCTGCTGGCGGGCTCGCCGGGGATCCGCTTCATCGACATCTCCGTGTGGTCGGCCCAGCTCGCGCCGGGCGACTGGCAGCGGCTCACGGCGTGCCCGCTGCTCGAGTGGGTGACGATGCTCGGGGTCCGCGGCCGCTACGCTTACGACGGGGCGGACGAGCTGCTCGGCGAGGACGAGGCCGCGGCGCTGGCGGTCTCGCCGCACACGCGGCGGCTGTTACACCTCGATTTTGGGGCTCAACGCGATCGGCGACCGCGGGCTGGCGGCGCTGGCGAACGCGCCGGGGCTCGCGGGGCTGACCGAGCTCGCGCTCCGCTGCGGCCTGTTCGGCGACGCGGGCTCGCCGCGCTGGCGACGGGGAAGCTGTCGCGGCTCGAGTCGATCGAGCTGTCGTTCTGCGACGGGAAGCCGAGCGCGGCCGGCTGGGGCGCGCTGCTGACGGCGGACTGGCCGAACCTGCGCGAGCTGTGGCTGGTCGGCAACTCGCTGGCGCCGGCGCTGCAGACGGCCCTGCAGGCGCGCTGGGGCGCGCGGGTGCGCCTGTCCGACGACCGTGGCTGACGGCGGTCGCGGTCGCTCAGTCGTCGCCGCCGCCGCCGCAGGCGTTGACCCGGGTCTGCACATTCTCGGGCAGCTGGGGGCAATCGTCGAAGGAGAGCAGCGGCTGGCATCCCTGCAACGAGTTCGGGTCGTTGCAGTCGAGCATGTCCTCGAGGCAGTCGTTGTAGTCCTTCTGGCGGTCGACGAGGCACTCGAGGCTCTTCTTGGAGGCCTTCTTGTCGACCTTCAGCGCGTCTTCGAGGCAGTCGCGGTCGAGCGCGCTGAAGAAGGAGTTGAACTGCGCCTCGCAGGCGGCCCGGTCGGGGAACACGTTGGTGCAGTCGCACACGGTGTCGATCGCCTTCTGGTTTTCGGCGTCCATCTGGTCCAGCAAGGAGCCGACCGAACAGCCGGCGGCGAGCACGACGAGCAGGGCGAGCGAGGAGGCGCGGCGCTTCATGCCGGCATGGTAGGCCAGGCCGCGGGGCGATGGCGCGCAGGAGCGCGCCGGCAGAGGCAGAGCAGGGCGCGGCGAGGCTTGCTACGCTGGCACGACACATGGGTAGCTATCGCCTGACCTGGCGCGCGCTCGCGGGCGGGCACCTCGCCATCGGCCACAAGCCCGGACGCGACCTGCGAGCGGCGCTGGCAGAGTCGGGGTGCACGCACGTGCTGAGCCTCCTGGCCGAGCACGAGGGCGCGAGCGCGGCGATCGGGACGCCGCTGCGCCTGCCGCTGGCCACCGCCGAGCCGCCGCCGGCAGGGCGCAGCCCGGAGATCCGGGCCCTGTTCGCGGAGCTGCAGGCGCTGCTCGCCGGCGGGGCGAGGATCTATATTCACTGCTCGGCGGGGCTACACCGCACGGGGCTGATCACGCGCGCGCTCCTGCGCTTCCTCGGCCCCTCGCGCCCGGGGGCGCTGGCCCGCCTGGCCGAGCTGCGCGAGGCGACGGCCGAGGCCGCGACCGAGCCGCGGCTGCAGTGGGGCGAGCAGTTCGCCGGGCCGGACGCGCCGACGGGCGGCTGAATCGACGTGCCGGTGAGGACAGGTCGGATCGATCATGTTGCTGACGCTTCCCGAGCGCGCGCGAGCGGGCAGCGCGGCTCGGCGGGTGTCGGCGTCGCCGCGCTCCGGTCAGGGGATCACGGCCCGAGCGCGGCGTCCGCCGGAGCGGATCTTCGGGGCATGTTCGAACGAGCATGTTTTACGAGACATGCTCGAAACGACATGTCCGTTCAACCATCAGGACTCGCGGATGTCCAGCGGGATCTTGAGGTAGCTGCGGCCGTTGGGGGCGGGGCGGGGCAGGCGGCCGCCGTCGATGTTGACCTGGACGCTCGGGTAGAGCAGCTTGGGGGCGTCGAGGGTGGCGTCGCGGGCGGTGCGGAAGGCGACGAAGTCGTCCTCCTCGCGGCCGGCGGGCAGCTGGACGTTGTCGGCCTTCTGCTCGCCGATGGTGGTCTGCCAGGCGAGCGGGCGGCCGCCGGGCTGGTAGTCGTGGCAGACGAACATCCGCGTGTCGTCGGGGAGGGTGTAGAGGCGCCGGGTAATCGAGCGCCACAGGGCGCGCGCGCTGCCGGCCGGGAAGTCGCAGCGGCCGGCGCCGTAGTCGGGCATGAACATGGCGTCGCCGACGAACACGGCGTCGCCGATCCGGTAGCTCATGCAGGCAGGGGTGTGGCCGGGGGTGGCGATGGCCTCGACGTGCAGGGCGCCGACGGCGAAGCGCTCGCCGTCGTGCAGCAGGCGGTCGAACTGGCTGCCGTCGACCCGGAACTCGGGGCCGAGGTCGTAGATGTCGCGGAAGACGGCCTGGACCTCGGTGATGGCCGCGCCGATGGCCAGGGGGACGCCGGGGAACCGCCGCTTGAGCACCTGCGAGCCCGACAGGTGGTCGGCGTGGGCGTGCGTCTCGAGCAGGAGGCCGAGGCGCAGATCGAGGGCGCCGATCCGGGCCGCGATCGCGCCGACCGACTCCTCCCACACCTTCGAGCCGACGGGCTCGTAGTCGAGGACGGGGTCGATGACGAGGGCGTCGCGCGTGCGCTCGTCGTAGACGAGGTACGACAGGGTGTTGGTGCGCGCGTCGTAGAAGTGCTCGATCTTCATGGCGAGGGTGCCTCGATGCGAGGGGACAGGGACCTGCCGGCGACGTACCAGGCGACGACGCCGCGGCCGAGGAGCAGGCCGGCGGGGGCGACCGCGGGGGCGGATTGCGGGAGTCTCTTGGGCCATGTCTCGGGGGACAGGATTCGAAGGACAGCTCCGGTGAGGACGAATTCGAGCCGCCTCGCGCGAGCGCCCGCGCGGCGGCGAAGCGCGCTGCAGATGCCGCGGGCGCCGGCGATCCTTCCGGCAGCGACGGGCCACGGGAGCGCGGCGGCGCCGATGAGGAGGCCGCCGAGGAGGGCGAGCAGCAGGGGAGAGGCGGCCATGCGTCACCGGACGCCGCAGCCCCCCGAGGGGGCCGCGGGAGCCCGGCCTCAGCCTACGCGATGAGACGGGCGGGGCAGGAGTGGCGGCGCGGGGTGTCGCACCGGCCCGCGACGTGCGTCGACGCGCGTCGCGGGGCCGGCGAAGATGGCCTACGATGGCGATCTCCATGAAGCTGCTGCTGCGCCTGGTGTTGCTGTTGGTCCTGGGGCTCGGGCTGTTCGCGGCGTACCTGGTGGTGACGCCGGCGCCGATCGACCCGGTGGCGTGGGAGCCGCCGCCGGTGCCGGAGATGACGGGGCCGCTGGCGCCGAACGAGCGGATGGTGGGGGCGACGCTGCTGGCCGCGGGCAAGATCGACGGGCCCGAGGACGTGGAGACCGACGCGCAGGGCCGGGTGTACGGGGGGACGAACGCCGGCGAGGTGCTGCGCGTCGACGGCGAGGCGCTCGAGGTGTTCGCCAACACCGGCGGCCGGCCGCTGGGCCTCGACTTCGCGCCGTCGGGGGCGCTGATCGTCGCCGACGCCAAGAAGGGCCTGCTGTCGGTGAGCCCCGCGGGCGAGGTGTCGACGCTGGTCGACACGGTCGACGGGGTGCGGCTCGGCTTCACCGACGACGTCGCGGTCGCGGCCGACGGGACGATCTACTTTACGGACGCGAGCGACAAGTTCGGGTTCGGCGACCACATGCTCGACCTGCTCGAAGGCCGACCGCACGGGCGCCTGATCAAGTACGATCCGCAGACCAAGACGTCGACGGTGCTGGCCAGGGACCTGTACTTCGCCAACGGCGTGGCCCTGAGCCGCGACGAGTCGTACGTCGCCGTCAACGAGACGTACCGCTACCGGATCTCCCGCCACTGGCTGAAGGGGCCCAAGGCGGGCGCCACGGACGTGCTCGTCGAGGGCCTGCCCGGCTTCCCCGACGGGGTGGCCCAGAGCGGCCGCGGGACGTTTTGGATCGCCATGTTCACCGTGCGCAACGCGGCCGGCGACTTCCTGGCCCCGCGGCCGCTGCTCAAGCGGATGGTCGCCAACCTGCCGCGCGCGCTGTGGCCGAAGCCGGCGCCGTACGGGCTCGTGATCGAGATCGACGAGGAGGGCAAGGTGCTGCAGAGCCTGCACGACCCGTCGGGCGATTCGGTCCACCAGGTGACGAGCGTGCACGAGCGCGACGGGGCGCTCTACCTCGGCCACCTGCACCGCGACCGGATCTCGAAGGTCTCGCTGTAGCCGCGAACTTTTTGCAGAGGGCATGCCGGTTCGGGCATGTCTTTAAAGACATGTGGTGATCGCGGCGGCCGTCCGGGATGGGCGGCCGGCCGCCGCGGGCTGGCGCGTCGATGTCTTGAGGGACATGGCTCTTCGGGCATGGTTTGAAGAGCATGTCGAGGACGATCGCCCGGGACGTCTGCCCGCCGGCGGGACCGGGGCGGACGGCCGCGTCGATGCAGATGCTCCGAGAGACATGCCGGTTCGGGCATGTCTCTTTCTTTCAAAAAGGAATCGTCACGGTTGCGGGCGGACGTCCGCGACGCGCTGCCGGTCGGCGCGGGACTGGCGCGAACGGGCGCGTAGGCGGCGGACGGGCGCGCTCGTGGGCCAGGAGCCGGGGCGCTGCAGGGGGGCGGCGCGGCGTCGGGGGCCGACCCGTGCCAAGAAGGGCGCGTGACGCCACGACGCCGCTCGCTCGCCCTGCTGCCCGCTGCGGCGTTGTTGCGCGCGGCGCTGGAGAGCGCGCCGGCGCTGGCCGGCGACGGGGTCTCGCCGGTCGGCACGTTCGTCGACCCGTTCCTCGTCAAGCCGCAGGGCCTGCGCGCGACCGGCGTGTACCTGCACGTCTCGCCGGCGCTGTTCGGCCTCGACGTGCGGTCGCCGGGCTTCCAGACGTGGGGCTGGGGGCTCGGCGCGGGGCGCTACTGGACGCTGCGCAAGCGCCTGGCGCTCGCCTTCGGCGGGTTCTTCGAGCACCTCTTGTGGGTCAACCCCTACAAGGACAGCTGGGCCGGCGCGACGTTCAACTTCGTGCGCTTCGGGCCCGAGCTGCGGGTCGGCGCCAGCAACGAGCGCGTGTTCGGCTACGGCCTCCTGCGCGTGGGCCTCGACCTGGTGGTCGGCACGCCGGAGGCGAACCTCGCGCAGATGTTCGTCACCGAGGTCGGCGCCGGTCTCCAGGGCGCGCTCGGCAAGCACCGGCGGCTGCTCCTCGGCGTCGAGCCGGCGTTCGACGCGTCGGTGCCGCGGCCGTGGCTGCTGTTCCGCGTGCGAGCGATCGTGGGCGTTCGCTTCTGACGGTGGATCGAGATCGGCGGGCGCCGGCGACGTCGGCGAGCCAGCGGCGAGGAAGAATTCGTCGGCGCGATTTCGTCGTCGACCGCGGCGCCGCGCTGCTTGCATGTCATGGGCCCGCGGCGAGAAGTGCCCGCGGTGACGCCGGCTTGGCGGACGAGCACGGGGTCGATCGGTCGGTGAAACGGGGCTCGCGACCGGCGACGCGGGCGGAGGAATCATTCCGCGGAGCGGCGGTTGGATCGTCGACGCTGTCGATTGTCCGGTCCGGTCGTCGCGCCGCGTGCGTCCGCGGTGAGGCGGCCATGTTCGATCGCCTGCGGCGATCGGAGCCACGAGCACATGCAATTGAAGATCGTTCCTCCTCCTCTCACCATTTCCTCGCTCGCGCTGGCCACGGTGATGCTGGGCCCGGCCTGCGACGCCGCCGTCGAGATCACGGTCCACGTCGAGGTGCCGGCGGCGCCCGGCGTGTGCGGCGACGGGGCGCTGCAGCCCGGCGAGGAATGCGATGACGACATCGACAACGGCCCGGGCGCTCGCTGTCTCGCCGACTGTATGCTCAATGTCTGCGGCGACGGCGATGTCGGGCCCGAGGAGGAGTGCGACGACGGCGCGGGCAACGGCGACACCGCCGCGTGCAAGCTCGACTGCACGTTCAACGTCTGCGGCGACGGCCTGGTCGGGCCGATGGAGGGCTGCGACGACGCCAACGAGGTCGACGACGACGCGTGCAACAACGAGTGCGTGGCGGCGAGCTGCGGCGACGGGGTGGTCCAGGCCCCGGAGGCGTGCGACGACGGCGACTCCGACGACTCCGACCTGTGTACCTCGGCGTGCCTGGCGGCGGCGTGCGGCGACGGGTTCGTCCAGCCCGACAACGGCGAGGGCTGCGACGACGGCGACGACAACGCCGACGACGGCGACTGCACGCTGTCCTGCGAGCCGGCGACCTGCGGCGACGGGCTGCTGCACACCGCGGGCAGCGGCGCGGAGGCGTGCGACCTCGGGCCGGCGAACGGTACGGGTTCGGACTGCAGCGGCGCTTGCACGCTCGACGTGTGCGGCGACGGGTACGTCGGCGGCGGCGAGGCGTGCGACGACGGCAATACGCTCGACGGCGACGGCTGCGTCGCCGATTGCACGATGGAGACCTGCGGCAACGGGGTGATCGACGCCGGGGAGCAGTGCGACGACGGCAAGGACGGCGATTGGTTCGACGAATGCACCGACTGGTGTACGGGCCCGACCTGCGGCGACGGGCTGGCGCACTGGGCGCTCGGCGAGGCCTGCGACCCCGGGCCCAACAACGAGGAGCTCGGCCCCTGCACCCCGGCGTGCCAGATGGCCTGGTGCGGCGACGGCTACCTGTGGGCCGGGGTCGAGGCGTGCGACGAGGGCGTGAACAACGGGCCCGAGGGGGCCTGCGACAGCGACTGCACGCTGCCGCTGTGCGGCAACGGGGAGATCGATCCGCTGGAGGAGTGCGACGACGCCAACGACGACAACGACGACGGGTGTACCGACAGCTGCCGCTTCCCCATGTGCGGCGACGGCATCGAGCAAGCCGGCGAGGAGTGCGACGGGGGCCCGAGCAACGCCGACTGGTATGAATGCACCAAGTCGTGCCATGTCGCGGCGTGCGGCGACGGTCTGCTGTGGGTCGGGGAGGAGGCGTGCGACGACGGCAACACCCTCGACGGGGACCTCTGCAACGCCGACTGCACGGTGCCGCTGCGGGTGTTCGTGACGAGCGCGACCTACACCGGCGATCTCGGCGGGGTCGAGGGCGCGGCGGCGAAGTGCCAGGAGCGCGCCGAGGCGGCCGGCCTCGGCGGGATCTGGCGCGCGTGGATCGCCACCCCCACGTCGCCGGTGTGGCTGCACATCGACGATTCGTGGTACGGCTACGCGCGCGTCGACGGGGTGGAGATCGGGGCGAGCCTCGGGGGCCTGTTCGACGGGACGATCGACGCGCCGATCGTGGTGGACGAATGGGGGCACACGCTCGGCCAGTTCGCGGTGTGGACGGGCATGAACGCGAACCTGTCCCCGGCGGCGGAGAACTGCGCCGGCTGGACGATGCCGACGACGACGGGCCGCGTCGGCAGGACGACGGCGACGGACGCGAAGTGGGTCGATACGGGGGCCGCGAACGCGTCGAGCTGCGCGAGCAAGCGGCGGCTGTATTGCTTCGAGCAGCAGCCGGAGTGAAGCGCTCGCGGCAATTCACGCACGCGCCGTCGCTGCGACCCGTGGGAGACGACGGCGCGGCCGGCGCGACGCGGTGGACGTGCAGGCGGGCGGGCGTCGAGGTGGGCCGCGGCGGCGTCGCGCCCGCGAGGGCGCCGCGGGCTGGCCGATGCAGGAGGGGCGGCGCCGGGGGGAATGCTGGCACTGCGGCTCGCTCGCCGCGGGGCCGCGGTATGCCGGGAGGATGGGCGAAGCGGTCGTGAGCCGTGTCTAGCAGACGATGGACGGCGGGCATGCGTGTGTCTTGGAGGGCATGTCGGAAAAGATATGTCCTCCCGGACATCGCGTGCGGACGCAGCGCGAGCGAGCTTGATGTGTTTTTATGGACATGTCCAAGAAGATATGTCCTGCAGGTCAGGACGCGAGCGCCGCCGCACGCGCTCGCGGGTACGCATCGAGCACGCAACCGGTGCGTCCTGCGCGCGCGATGGAGCCCCGCGCCCGGGTGCCGAGCCCTTCGTCGGCGACGGCGGGGCGCGGGCGTGTTAGTCTCGCGGGCGCGTGCGAAAGGGGCGAGGGGGCGGCTGATGGGTGTTCTGCGCGGGCCCGAGGGGGACGTCGAGCTGCCGGAGCGCTGCCTGATCGGGCGGTCGCGCGGCTGTGACCTGGTGCTCGCCGCGCGCGACGTGTCCGGCGAGCACGCGGTGCTTCAGTGGTCGGCGACGCACTGGGAGCTGCGCGACCTCGGCAGCCGCAACGGCTCGTACGTCGGCGAGGTGCGGCTGACGCCCGGGGGACGGGCGACGCTGGCGGCCGGCGCGACGCTGCAGTTCGGGCACGAGTCGGGGACGTGGCAGCTCATCGACGCCGGCGCGCCGCGGGCGCTGGCGGTGGCCCTGGTCGACGGGACGCGGCGGGCCGCGGAGGGGGGCTACCTGGCGCTGCCGCACGAGTCGGAGCCGCGCGCGGCGATCTACCAGACCGGTGACGGCCGCTGGTGGCTCGAACAGGACGGCGCGACGCGGGAGGTCGAGGACCGCACGGTGATCGACGCCGACGGGCTGTGGCGGGTGTGCCTGCCCGCGAGGGCGGCGGGGCCGCGGGAGGACGGTGCGTCGCTACGGACGGTGGCGCAGCTGCGCCTGCGGTTCGCGGTGAGCGACGACGAGGAGGAGGTCGAGCTGGTCGCCTGCAGCGGCGAGCGCCGCCTCGACCTGCAGGCGCGCGCGCCACACTACCCGCTGCTGCTGCTGCTGGCGCGCCGGCGCGTGGCCGATGTTGCCGCCGGAGTGCCGGCGGGCGAGCAGGGCTGGCTGCGCCAGGGCGAGCTGCTGGCGATGCTGGGGATGAAGGAAGATCGGCTCGGCGTGTTGATCCACGGCGCACGCGCGCAGCTGGCCCGCGCCGGCGTGGCCGACGCGGCGGCGCTGATCGAGCGCAGGCCCGGGACGCGGCTGCTGCGGCTCGGGGTGGCGGCGATCGAAGTGGTTCCGCTCGCGTAGGCGCCCGCAGCCGTCGCTCGTCGCGCGAGGCGCCGCGTGCGGGCGCAAGGTCCGCGACCGGGAGCGGCTGTACCCGCTCATGCGGCGCGGCATGTCGCGCGAGCGAGGGCGATCGCCGGCGACCCGCGGCCGTCGCGACTCAGCCGTGCAGCTTGGCCGCGAGCACGTCGACGTTGTCGACGCCCCGCTCTCATGAGAGAGCGGCGTGCTCACCCCGGCCCGAGGACGTGGCCGACGACCCGCCATTCGCACGACGAGGGCGGCGGCCGTGATTCGGACGGCTTCCCGGCGCGGTCGACTCGCCGTCGTCGGGGCGAGGCCCGGCTGCAGTGTTATAAAAGACGTGATTGCGCGGACGGCTCACCATTCGTGTGAGGCGAGCCGCGGTCGCAGCGGTGCACCCGCGGCGACGTCGCGGATGCACCGTGTCTCGCGGGCGTCGGGTTCTGCCCTGCGACGATTCGCGTCGCCGTGGGGCATGGTCTCGTCGCTCCTGCCCGCGAGGCATTCGGTGGCGACGACTGCATGCGCGCGTCGGCGAGACCCGCGGCGCGCTCAGGGCACGTACTTCAGGCGAAGCTCTTCCGCCGCCTCGCGCGCGGCCTGCAGCGGCGCCTGCGGGCATACCGTGGTGGTCGCCTCGTGGAGCGTGCCGTCGAGCTCGAGCTCCATCTCCTCGAACATGTCGGTCGGCGGGTCGCACAACGGATCGGGGCTGTCGAGCACCTCGATCAGCGCGGGGTCGGTGAACACCTCGAGCGCGAGGGCGAAGTCCTCCGTGTCGATCTCGACCTCGGTCACCGGGTTGCCGAGGTCGCCGACCTTCTCGACCCGCAAGAGCCCCGTCGACAGCAGCTCGACGAAGCCGTCGCAGTCCGACTCGGGCGGGCACAGGCCGGAGACCGAGCGCAGGGTGAAGCGCTCGAACCCCTCGCTGGCGCCGGTGGTCTCGTCGGGGCCGCTGGTGCCGCTGACGGAGGGGTCGCTGGCGCTGTCGTCGTCGCCGGTGGAGCTGGCGCCGCTGGTGCCGCTGACGGAGGGATCGCTGGCGCTGTCGTCGTCGCCGGTGGAGCTGGCGCCGCTGGTGCCGTCCGAGGTGCTCGGGGTGCTGGCGGTGACGGGCGGGTCGCCGGTCTCGTCCCCCGAGGTGGCGGTCGAGTCGCTGTCGGTCTCGAGGGTGTCGCCGATGTTCTTCGAGTCTGGGGTGCAGGCGTAAACGAGGGTGGAGAGGGCGAGGCAAGGCAAGAGAAGGGATCGGAAGTGCATGGTGAAAGCTCGTTTGCCCCTGAGTGCCCGGGTGCTCGGGGGCCCATCACGGGGCCGACGAATTTTTTTGCGGGCGAGGTTCCGCCGGCGCGGGGAGGTGGCAGTCGAGCCGCACGCGGGCCGCGAGCGCGCTGTCCGCATGCGCGCGCAAGAAGGCCTCGGCCTCGCTCCGGCCCTCGGACGCGCGCTCGGAGCGGCACAGGGCGAGCGCCCGCAGGCCGAGCCGCTCGCGCAGCAGGACGCCGGCCGGAAAGTCGCGCTGGTGACGGCGCAAGCCGGCGAGGGCGTCGTCGGTGCGGCCGGCGTCGATCGCGGCCCGCACCCCGGCGATCAGCTCGGCCTCGCGGGCGAGCGGGTCGGCGGCGGGGCTCGACGCGGGCTCGCCGACGGTCCCTCCGTCGCGCGGCCGGGCGACGGGCGCCGCGGGCTCAACGGTGGCGACGGGCGAGACAGGCTCGGCGGTGGTGAGGAGAGCCGCGGGTTCGGCGGTGGCGAGGGGCGAAGCACGCTCGGCGCCGACAGGCTCGCCGGTGACGACCGGTGGCGCGTGCTCGCGGGTGACGACCGAGGGCGCAGGCTCGACGGTGACGCCAGGAGCAGACTCGCGGGTGTCGACAGGCGGCGCAGGCTCGACGGTGGTCGCCAGGGATGCGGGCCCGCCTGCGAGCCGTGGTCGGGCCGCGGCGGTCGGGTGCTCCGCAGCGACGGCGGGCGAGGCGGGTCCGGTCCGCGGCGCGGCCGCGAGGACCACGAGGGCGCCGGAGACGGCGAGGCCGAAGGCCTAGGCGAGGGCGTGATGCCCGGCGGCGGCGGTGCCATGGGCCAGCGCGGCGCCCGGAGCCGCCGCCGCGGCGCCGCTGCCGAGGGCGAGCAAGAGGCCGGCCCAGACGCGCGCCTGGACGCCCGGCGGCGGGCGGTCGGGAGCCCTGGCGACCCGCAGCGCGGCCGGAGCGGCGGCGGCGAAGGTGCGATCGAACTGCTCGCGGACCAGGCGGATCCGCGAATACACGGTGTTGACATTGACGCCGAGGGTCTGCGCAATCTCCACAGGTCCTGCAGCGCGTCCTCCTGAACCTCCGGCGGGACGCCGAGGCGGCGCAGGCAGGCCCAGGCGTACTCGAAGTGGTCCTGGTAGAGCTCGGGGAAGGAAGGGCCGCTCACGGTGCTCCTGGGTGCCCGCATGCCGGTCGCCCCATCACGGAAATCGGGCTTCGATCCCGAGCATGGGCCGCAGACCGACGGGCTGAGCGCGGGCGAGTTCGCCGAGGCCGGCGACGTGGAAGCCGGGGCGCCGCAGGGCGAGGAGGATGTCGAGGCCGAGGCTGACGGCGAGGACGCGCGTGGGCGCCCAGGCGAGGCCGGGGCTGAGCTGGGCGGCGATCCACAGGTCGCCGGCGGGCCGCGGATCGGCGACGCCGCAGGCGACGGCGCGCACGTAGCCGAGCTCGAGGCCGCCGCAGACCGGAAACTCCAGCCGCCGCCAGCGCGGGACGCCGCACCCGCGCACGGCCCCGGCCGCGACGAGCATGCGCGCGCCGATCGCCGCCGGCTCGGGGTAGGTGACCGCCCGCGCGGCGTAGGTGCCTGCCAGCTCGACCCGCCAGGCGCCGCGGAAGAGGCCGAGGACGAGGCCGGCGACCGGGCTGTAGGCAGGGATGCCGCCAATTTCGGCGCCCCCGGCCAGTCGGACTGCCGCCCGAAGGGGCGGCACCGGAGCGGCGGGGCGCGCTGCCGAGGTGGAGGCGGGGGCGTCGAGGGCGGGATCGTCCGCAAGAGAGGCGGGCAAGCCAGGGGCGCCCTTGGGAGGGGCGCCGGCGCGCGTCGGGGTGTCGGCGGGCGTGGCAGGGGCGCCGGTGGGAGGGGCGCCGGCGCGCGTCGGGGTGTCGGCGGGCGTGGTAGGGAAGCCAGGGGCGCCGGTGGGAGGGGCGCCGGCGCGCGTCGGGGTGTCGGCGGGCGTGGCGGGGAAGCCAGGGGCGCCGGTGGGAGGGGCGCCGGCGCGCGTCGGGGCGTCGGCGGGCGCGGCGGGGAAGCCAGGCGCGCCGGTGGGAGGGGCGCCAGCGCGCGTCGGGGTGTCGGCGGGCATGGCGGGGAAGCCAGGCGCGCCGGGGGGAGGCGGGCCGGCGCGCGTCGAGGCATCTCCGGACGCGGCGGGGGATCCGGGCGCGTCGACCGAAGGAACGGGCAGGCCGGGTACGTCGGCCGCGGAGGTCGGGCGGGCCGAGGCGTCGGGCGCGGTCGAGGGTCCCGGGAGGCCGGCCGAAGGGGCGGGGGCCGGCGAGCCGGCGGGCCCCGCGGCGCGGCGTCGGTGCCGGAAGCGATCCGCGCGACGACGTCCGCCGGGGCGACGGCGAGGGCGATCAACAGCGCCGTGACGTCCGCGAGGCTGTGGCAGTCGCGGGCCTCGATCGCGCGGCGGTCGTCGAGCTGCGGCCCGCGCAACACCAGCCGCATGCGCCAGCCGGCGCCGGAGCGCTTCGCGTCGGCCTCGACGCGCACGACCGGTCCGGGAGCGGGCGCAGGCACGAGCTCGCGCAGCCGCCGATGGATGGCGCCGGCGTCCGGGCACCCGGCTGCGGCCCGCCAGGTCAGCTCGACCCGCGGCGCCTCCGGAGGCGACGCGAACGCGATGAGCAGGCCTGCGAGCGCCAGGAGCACGCGCCCATTCTACGCCGCCCGCCGGCCCGTCGGGCCAGGCCGGGCGCTGTCCGCCGGCCTCCATCGTCGCGCGGGCCTCCGCTCCGGGGCAGGCCGGTCGAGCGAGCGGCGAACGCCAAGGACGCTCGCTTCATCCGCATAAGAGGCGAATGCGTGGTGCCGCCCATGCGCAGGCGAGCGAGGGCGAGGGCGTGTTCGGGAGGCGTCGCCGAGGTCGCGACCCGCGGGCAGGAGCGACCGAGGGCGTGTTCGCGAGGCGTCGCCGAGGTCGCCCGAGGAGCGCGCGCGGCCTGTCGGAGAGCCGCGCGTCTGTCTCGCGCTCGCTGGGCCACCGGGCGCGGATCAGGCCTCTCGCGCATCGGGAGCGCCGCTGCGGTCACCGACCACGATCGGCGAGATTGGCCCGACTCGTCGCAGCCGGGCTACGGACGCGGAGTCCGCGAGCCTTCCCTGTCCCAGAGCGGTCGATCGCGGTACGGATGGGCCGGTCGCCTCGAGCGGGATATGTCCGATCGGACATGCCCTCCAAGCCATGCCGGCAATGGCGCTCATTGACACGGCCCGCGGAGGGGGCGAAGGATCGCGCATGGCTCTGGTCCCCGAGACTCACTTGTTCCCCTGCGCCCGGTGCGACGAGCTGGTGCGCGTCGCCGATCCGGTCTGCCCCCACTGCGGGGTATCGCGGTCCCGATCGGAGCGCTCGGGCCCGTTGACCGCGCTGGCCGCCGCCTTCGCGGTCGCCGCCTGCGGCACTCCGCAGCCCGAATACGGCAGCCCCGATACCGATTCGGAGGGCACGGAGGTGACCGACACGGACGCGACGACGACGGACGCGACGACGACGGACGCGTCGACGACGGACGCGTCGACGACGGACGCGACGACGACGGACGCGTCGACGACGGACGCAACGACGACGGACGCGACAGGCACGACGGCGCCGACGACCGGCGCGGGCTCGACGGCGACCACCGACGATACGACCGGGTAACGGAGCACCTCGGCCGCGGGCGAGGCTTCGCAGCGGCATGTCCGTTCGGACATGTCTTCGGAGACATGGTGATTCGGCCCGGTCGCGAGAGCGATCGCTCGCACCGAGCTGTCCTCACGGTCATTTCCTTGGATGCAGGGAGACCCGCGGCGCGCTGCTCGGCGTCCAGGCGGAACAGGGCCCGCGCTTGCCCCGCGGGCAGCTCGGCAGACCTAGCGCAGCTCCTCGCGCATGCTCTGGCCGACGATGTTCGCGCAGGGGAAGCGGGCGAGGAGCTCGGCCTCGTGGAGGATGTCGTTGTAGGCGAGGTCGAGCTCTTGCAGGCGGGGCAGGCGGGCCGAGGTCGCGAGCGCGCGGGCGCCGGCGTCGCCGATCCGGTTGTAGCGGAGCTCGAGCGATTCGAGGCGGCCGAGGTCGCGGGCCTGCGCGAGGGCCTCGATGCCGGCGTCGCCGACCGACGAGCACTCGAGGTCGAGGTGCACGAGCCCGCGCGTGTGGGGCGAGGCCGCGAGGAGCGCCAGCCCCCGATCGCCGAGCTCGTTGCCGCCGAGGTTGAGGTCCTCGATCCGCGCGAGCAGCGGCTCGGCCGCGAGCCGCGATACGCCCGCGAAACTCAGGCCCACCGCGTAGAGCTGGAGGCCGCGGAGGGCGGTGAGCGTTTCGCTGCCGACGAGGGCGCAGACGCCGTCGTCGCCGATCGGATCGTACGCCAGGTCGAGCGCCTCGAGGGCGCCGAGGCGGGGCGAGCTCGCCAGCGCGATGGCGCCGCGGGGACCGATCCGGTTGTACGTCAAGCGAAGCCGGCGCAGCCGCGGTGGCGCCGAGGCGGCGATCAGCGCGGCTCCCTCGTCGCCGATGTCGTTCTTCCACAGATCGATCGCCTCGTGCCCGGCGGTGAAGGGCGCCGCGAGCAACGCGGCGACCGACGCCGGACCGAGCGCGTTGTTGGCGAGGTCGAGCTCGAGCGGTGCATGCAAATGCGGCGACCGCAACAAGCCGGTACATGCCTCGTCGCCGAGCTCGAGGTGACACAGCCGGAGCCGCCGCAGGACCGCGAGCTCGGGGCGACTCGCCACCGCGCGGGCGAGAGCGCCGTCGAACGCGCCGCCTCGCGGGGGGCGCATGAAGCAGACGGAGCGCAGCAGCGGCGCGAGGGCCAGCAGCCGATCGGCGGCCGCGGCGAACACGTCGGCGGGGACGTGGAGCTCCTCGACGAAGCCGCGATGGAAGGTGTAGGGCCGGTAGTTGGCTTGACCGGCGGCGCCGAGGAGCTCGCGGAGCTCGCCGACCCACGCGGCCTCGTGCCGCCGCAGCAGCGCGTCCGCCCGCTGCCAGGGGTCCTGCGCGGCGCTCGGGGTCGCGGACGCCGAGGCACACTGCAGCCGGATGAATTCACCGCGCGGGTCGCCGCGCTGCGTCAGCCAGTCGGCGAAGGCCAGCCGCGGCGCGTCGTCCCGCGGGGCGGCGACGATCTCGGCCATGAAGTCGCGCTCGGCGCTCGCGGTCCCAGGCATCGCCGCCGAGGATACGCCTGCGCGCGCGGGCCGTCGCATGCGTCGGTGCGCTCGCGGCCGAGCGTCGCGTCAGGACGAGGGACCGAGGTCGGTGCGCCCGGTGACGAGCCCGGTCTTGCTGCCGTCGAGCAGCGCGAGCAGCTCGCGCTCGATGCCGTTCGGCGCGCTCTCGACGATCCGGCCGACCTCGCGACCGTCGCGCACGACGATCACCGTCGGGACGTAGCGCAGATCGAGCCCCTCCTTGTCGAACCCGGGCGCGGTCTTCTGGCGGTCGACGCCGACGTACTTCAGCGTGAACGGCAGGTCGGGGCCGGCGACGTCGAGGGCCTTCCACAGCCGGGGGACCTCGCGCCGCGAATCGCCGCACCAGGTGCCGAAGATGACCGTCACCTCGGCGCCGGGCGGCACGCTCGCCAGCTTCGCGGCGGCCTCGCCGTCGATCTCCGCGTCGCTGATCCAGCCCGGCACCTGGCGCTCGACCTCGGCGCGCTCGAGCGGACCGACCAGCACCGGCGGGGCCTGGTCCTGCGACGGCGAGGAGGGCGGGGTCGTCTCGCCGGAGCGACAGCCCGAGGCGGCGAGCAAGACGGAGACGGCGAGGGTGCGAGGCAGGTCCGCGGACATGACGGCGGGACGATAGCAAACTCGCGGCGAGCTTCAGGCGACCCGTTGCATGCGCACGCCGGTCTGCGGTCCGAGGGTGATCCGGCGCCGCACGATCGGCACCGGCCGGGGCTCGCGCAGCGCCAGCGTGGCCTCCCGCAGCAGCACCGCCAGCGCGATCCGCAGCTCGTAGAGCGACAGCGCGGCGCCCAGGCAGCGGCGGATGCCGCCGCCGAACGGCACGAATTCGGACGCGCTCGGCTTGCGGTCGAGCATCCGCTGCGGGTCGAAGCGCGTCGGGTCGGGGTAGAGGTCGGCGCGCTGGTGGACCAGCGGCAGGGCGACGCCGATCGAGGTGCCGGCGGGCAGCTCGTAGTCGCCGAGGCGCCACGGCCGTCGCAGCCGCCGCAGCACCATCTCGACGACCGGGTGCAGGCGCAGCGTCTCGTCGATCACCGCGCCGAGGAACGGCAGCTTGGCCAGCTCCTCCGGCGCGGCCGGGGCCGCCGCGAGCTCGTCCAGCAGGCGGGCGCGGACGTGGGCGTTCTCGGGCCGGTGCAGCTCCTCGAGCGCGGCGGCGAAGGTCGTCGCGGTGGTCTCGTGGCCGGCGATCAGCAGGGTGCGCAGCTCGTCGCGGACGTCGCGATCGGTCAGCCTCGAGCCGTCCTCGTAGCGCGCGCTCAGCATCATCGACAGGATGTCGTCGCGCTCGCTCGCGCGGTCGCGGATCCGGTCGATCTGCTCGTAGAGGAGGCGATCGACGTCGTCCGAGCGCCGCAGGAACCGCGCCCACGGGCCGAGCCCGAACGGGGCCCGCTGGAAGGCCTCGGCGGCCATGAAGATCGGCAGCGCCGCGTCGAGCATGGCGACGATCGCCTGCGTGTGGCGCTCGACCAGCGCGCGCTCCTCGACGCCGTAGACCGCGCGGACGATGACCTCGAGCGAGATCTGCAGGCCCAGGTCGAGCGCGTTGAACTCCTGCCCCGGGGCGACGCCGGCGAGCGCCCGCCGCGTCGCCGAGACCATCGTGTCGCCGAAGGCCCGCATGCGCTCGCCGTGGAACGGCGGCAGCAGCAGCTTGCGCTCGCGCCGGTGCGGCTCGCCGGCCATCAGCAGCAGCGAGTGCTGGCCGAACAGCGGGATCAGCGTCGTGGCCCCGAAGGTGTCGAACAGCTCGACGTCCTGGATGCCGAAGATCTCGCGGGCGAGCCGCGGATCGGCGGTGAGGACCAATTTCCCGTGGGCCAGCGGGAGCGTGAAGGGGTCGCCGTATTTGTCGCGAGCCCGCGTCATCGCCCCGATGGGCTCGCGCATCACCGCGAAGCTGGTCAGCAAGGTCGAGCGTGGTCCAGGGGGCAGGGCCGGCATGGCGGGAGTGTCGTGGATGCGGACGCGCCTGCCAATGGCACGAGATCGCGCCGACGAGCCGCGAGCGCATGCACGTCGAAGGTGTGGGTCAGGGCTCGCGCGTCTGGTTCCCGAAGCCGCAGCGCTCGAAGCACTCGGCCGTCGAGCGGGCCGAGCTCGACAGGTTCTTCGCCGGCTTCGTCCCCGGCGAGGCGAAGCGAGGGGAGGGCTCGCGCTGCCGGCGGCGCGAGCCCGTCGGGTACTGATGTGCCCGAATGAACATGTCCGATGAGACACATGAGAGGTCCGCCGCGGGCGCGCGGGAGCGGGGCGGCCTCCGCCCGCACTTGCGGGGGCGGGCTCGCGATCCGGTGTAAGTCGCGAGCGCCGGGGCGGCGTTTCGGGGAGCGACGATGGACACGCGTACCCTGAAGATCTCCCGGCCTTGCCCCATCGACCTCGACGCCGACCGCAGCGGGCGGCAATTCTTTTGTCACCACTGTCAGAAGGACGTCCACGTCCTCGCCAACTGGCCCCGCGCCGAGGCCGAGGCGTTCCTGGCCGCCAACCGCGGCCGCTCGGTGTGCGTCTCGTTGCGGCGCGACGCCGATGGAGAGCTGCAGTACGCCGACTCGCCGGCGCGCCCGCGCCCGCCCGCGCTGGTCCCGGTGACGCGCCTGCGCCGGCGCTGGCTGCCCGAGGCGGCGGCAGCGGCCGGCGTGGCCGCGGTCCTCAGCGCCTGCACGCCGCGCGGGCCGGTGAAGGGCTCGGAGAAGCTGGCGAGCGAGGACGAGATCCTGATGCGCCCGGCCGAGGGCGGGGTCGACGCGCCCCACGCGATCGAGCCTCCGACTCCGCCGTCGACCGTCGAGGACGAGCTGGACCCGGGGCCGATGCTCAAGGGCGAGCTGGACCCGGCGCCGCGGATCGAGCGCGGCGAGAAGCCCGCGACCACGCCCCCGCCCGCCGCTCGCCGCCCGCGCGCGCCGACCCGGGCGCCGGAGCCGAAGGCCGCGAAGGAGCCCGAGCTGCAGGAGTTCGACGGCGGCATCGATCTGTGAGCGACGCTCCGAGCGGTCACCGCCGATCGCCGGGTGACTTCGACGGCGCGTCGGCAGCGATCCGAGCGACCGGGCTACCGTCCCGCTCCGCGCCCGCACACGACGTCGGAGGCGGCCGACGACTTGCACTTCGCGCGGAACCGGCGACCCTCGGAGCCCATGTCCACCCGGATCTTGCTCATCCGCCACGGCGCCACCGTGCTGTCCGCCGAGGACCGCTTCGCCGGTTCGACCGACGTCGAGCTGTCCGACGAGGGGCGGCGCCAGGCCCGATGCCTGGGCGAGCGCCTCGCCGATCAGGCGCTGGCGGCCGTGTACGCGAGCCCGCTGCGCCGCGCGTTCGAGACGGCCACGCTGGTGGCTACCGCCTGCCGGCGCGAGCCGATCGCCGACGCCGGCCTGCGAGAGATCGACCACGGCCGCTGGGAGGGCCGCACGCGCGCGGAGGTCGAGGCGCGCTTCCCCGAGGAGTACGCCGCGTGGGAAGAGGACCCGTACACCTTCGCCCCCGAGGGCGGCGAGCCGGGCCTCGCGGTGATGGCCCGCGCGCTGCCCGTCATCCGCCGGATCGTGCTGCAGCACCCCGACCAGACCGTCGCCGTCGTCTCGCACAAGGCGACCATCCGCCTGGTCCTGTCGAGCCTCCTCGGCATCGACGCCCGCGGCTACCGCGACCGCCTCGACCAGGCGCCCGCGTGCCTCAACATCCTCGAGTTCAAGGACGTCGTGCGCGCCCGCCTGATGCTCTATAACGACGTGTCGCACTACGCGGCCCACCCCGCGCGCCCGGGGGCGAAGCTGTCGAAGTGGTGGGACCCGTCCGCGGATGACCGATGAGACATGCCCGATGAGGCATGCCGGCATGGACATGTTCGATCGAGCATGTCCTGTCGTACCCCGCCGGTCGGCGCCGGTTGCTCGCCCCGGCAGCCCGCTCCGCGCACGACGGCGTTCGCTCGGACGCGGCAGTCGCGACCACATCGCGGACATTCGCGAGAAGAGTAGGACCGTGCCGCGGAGATCACGATCTCATGGCCGCGACACGGCTTGCGAGCGGCCGTGGATCACGCGGGCCGTGTGTCGTGAATGACACGGCCTGGCCGCGGCAGCGAGAGCCGCCCGCGACGTCGAGCCGTTCGTCACACGCCCCGCGAACGCCCCGATCATCACGCGCTAGCTTTCTCGGTCGACGCGGAGCGCCGGTGTCGGACCGCGATCGGTCGTGTGTCCGGGTGCTCCGCTTCCGCAGGAGGTTCTGATGTCGTTACCAGATCGATGGACAGTGTCATGGGGCGCGTGGGTGTTGCTCGCCGCCGCGCTCGTCGGCCAGACGGCGTGTATCGACGCGGACGAGGCCGCGGCCGCCGACGCCGAGGAGGTCGAGTTCCGCGCCTTGCCCGACGCCCGGCTACCCACGTCGCCGAATCAGATCGGGCCCGGACCGGCCTTCTACGGCGGAGTCGTCACGACCACCGAGCCGCTGGCCGCCGCCGCCGGCCGCGACATCCTCGCGCAGGGCGGGAACGCCGTCGACGCCGCGGTCGCCGTGCAGTTCATGCTCAGCGTCGTGGAGCCGCAGTCCTCGGGCATCGGCGGCGGCGGCTTCATGCTGATCCACCTCGCGGACGCGCTGCCGGAGGAGACCATCGTGGTCGACTTCCGCGACGTCGCGCCCGCGAACGCCACGATCGGGATGTTCGACACCTCGCACTCGTCCGACGTCAAGGGCTCGAGCGGCTACGCGGTGGGCGTGCCGGGCACCGTGAAGGGCATGCTCTACGCGCTCGAGCAGTACGGCACGATGTCGCGCGCGGCCGTGCTGGCCCCCGCGATCGCGGCGGCCGGCGACGGCTTCAACATCAGCTCGCGCCTGGCCGGGGACACCGGGTCGTCGCAGCTGCGCCTCGAGACCACCGCCAACGCGCTCAACAAGGGCTACTACGCCGAGGCCCGCGCGGTGTTCCGCCCGGGCGGCAACAGCTTGCCCACCGGCGCCTTGCTCAGGCAGCCCAGGCTGGCGACGACGCTGCAGGCGATCGCGGCGCGCGGCGCCACCGCGTTCTACAGCTGCGCCGACCCGTCGGGGATCGCGGCGGCGATCGTCGAGACCCAGACCGCGACCCGCAGCAGCAACTCCGGCGGTCGCGGGCGCATGACCTGCGCCGACCTGGCCAACTACCGGCTCGGCGTGTTCGATCCGGACCACGCCAACCCCGACTTCAACCACGCGCCGGTCATCGGCAGCTATCACGGCCACACGATCGTGACCGCCCCGCCGCCGTCGTCCGGCGTCTTCCTCGTGCAGATGCTCGACCTGCTCGAGCGGCTCCAGGCGCAGTGGGGCTTCTCGATCGGCAGCGGCAACTACGAGTTCGGCGAGGTCGGGACCCTCAACGTCATGCAGGAGGTGATGCGCGCCGCGTTCGCCGATCGCGGGCGCTGGCTCGGCGATCCCGACTTCTATCCGGTCCCGGTCGCCGGCCTGCTCGCGCCGAGCTACATCCAGACCCGCGCCAACCTGATCACGCCGGGGAAGCGGCGCTCGAGCTTCTCCGCCGGCAGCCCGCCGAGCGGGCCGATCGCCCAGAAGAAGCCCGGCAACGGGTCGGCGAAGGAGCGCGAGGGCGTCGACACCACCCACTTCACCGTCATCGACGAGGCCGGCAACGTCGTCAGCGTCACCAGCACGATCAGCGACCTGTGGGGCAGCGGCCTGATGGTGCGCGGCCGCGGGTTCATGCTCAACAATCAGCTGCCCAACTTCAACGACGACCCCCAGGGCACCGCGGCCGACCCGGCGGCCAACGACGTCGAGGGCGGCAAGAGCCCGCGCACGACGATCGCCCCGACCCTGGTGTTCCTCGGCGACGAGCTCGTCGCCGCCTACGGCTCGCCCGGCGGCACGGGGATCATCAACGCGATCCTGCAGGTGACGCTCAACCTCATCGATCACGACATGAGCCTGCGGACGGCGGTGCTGCGGCCGCGGCTGTCGCTCGACGGCGGCGGCAGCGGGACGGACACCGAGATCGAGTCCGGCTTCAGCTCGCAGGTGCGCTCGAGCCTGGAGAAGATGGGCTACGACTTCGACTCGACCAGCTCGATCGGCGCGGTGCAGGCGATCGTCACCTACCCGGGCGGCGGTCAGCAATACGGCGCCGCCGACCCGCGCCGGATCGGCGGCGTCAGCGGGCTCGACGAGCACTGACGCGCGACTTCGGCGGCGCGGCTGCTCTCGCCGCCGCGCCGTCGCGGCGAGGGCCTCGTGGACGCGCGCGCCGCGGCGACCTCTGCGGTCGCGGTCGGGCCGGGCGAGCCGGATCGCCGGGCGCCACGCTTCCCGCTTGACCTTGACACCGACGTCAAGGTTTAGGGTGCCGTCCGGGAGGAGTCGATGAAGATCGGAGAGCTCGCAGCGCGGACGGGGGTCAGCCCCCGCGCGATCCGCCATTACGAGAAGGCCGGGCTGCTCAGCGCCGGCCGTCTCCTCAATGGCTATCGCGACTTCGGCGACGAGGCGGTGGCCGAGGTGAAGCACGTCGTGCGCATGATCCGGCTCGGCTTCTCGCTCGAAGAGATCGCGACCTTTCCGGCCTGCATGTTCACCGGCGGCGCCGCCGTGATCTGTCCCGTCGCCATGCAGGCGCACCGCGACAAGCTCGAGGAGATCGAGACGCTGATCGCGGAGCTGGAGGAGCGTCGTGATCGCCTGCTCGCGACCCTCAAGGCCGCGGCGCAGCAGAGCGCCGAGGCGGCGAGGACCGCGAGTCGCAACCAGGAGGCGACTGGACCATGAGACGGAGACACTTTTTGCGAACCAACCTCGGGCTCGCCGCCGGCGCGGCGGCGCTAACCATGAACGACCAGGCGCGGGCCGGCGCGGCCCCGTCCCGCACGCGGCGCACGTACCTGCTGATCCACGGCGCGTGGCACAGCTCGCTGCACTGGGCGCGCGTCGTCCGGCTGCTCAGCGCCCGGGGTCATCGCGTGGTGGCGATCGATCTGCCGGGGCACGGCCTGTCGGCCCGGTTCCCGCGCGCCTACCTCACCGGTGATCGCGCGGCGTTCGCCGCCGAGGTTTCGCCGCAGAAGGACATCCGCCTCGACGACGGCGCCGACGTCGTGCTCGCCGCCCTGCGCGAGCTGCAGGGCGAGTCGCGGCCGATCGTCGTCGGTCACAGCATGGGCGGCACCGTCATCACGCGGGTGGGGGAGCGCGCCCCGGAGCTGGTCGGCCGGCTCGTCTACCTCAGCGCCTACTGCCCGGTGCGCCGCGGCCCGCCGAGCGCCTACGGCCAACTGCCCGAGGCGAAGCAGCTACACTTCGACGGCTTGATGCTCGGCGATCCGGCCAAAACCGGCGTCGTCCGCATCGATCCGCGCGGCGACGCCAGGTACCGCGACACCCTCCACGCGGCCTTCTACCACGACGTGCCGGCGGAAGAGTTCCTCGCCTTCGCGCTGGCGCTGACGCCCGACCTGCCGCTCGGCTACTGGACCACCGAGGTCGGCGCGACGAAGGAGCGCTGGGGCCGGGTGCCGCGGACGTACATCCGACTCACGGAGGATCGCGCCCTGCCGATCGCGCTGCAGGACCTCATGATCCGCGAGGCCGACGCCTGGACGCCCGACAACCGCTTCGATCGCAAGACCCTGAAGACCAGCCACTCGCCGTTCGCCTCGGCGCCCGAGGCCCTGACGGCGCTGCTCCACGAGCTGCCGTGAGGGCGGCTGCGCCGCGCTGGCGGACACGGGCCGGAGGTGAAGGCGAGGCTGTCCCTCGGGACAGGCAGCCTCGCCGTGACCCGCGCGGCTCGTGCTGTCGCCGCGCACGCGCAGCAGGTCAAGCGGGCCCGCACGCTGCCGCGACTCCCGAAGTGAGTGCCACGGAGCGCGCGACGTCGGCGACGACGAGGCCGTCGCGGAGCGCGACGATCGAGCAGAGGCCGCTCGTCGATGCGCCGTTGCACGAGCGCAGCCGAATTCGTCGGAGCCGCGCATGCGGCGGCATTCGCGGTGCTGCGAAGGACGCTGCCACGACCCCCGTGTCACGGTCACATGGCCTCGGCGTCACGGGGAGCCGGGCGCGTCTCGACGCGTCTCACCCCTCGGGTTGGCATGCGTCTTGCTCCTCCGACTTCTCGAACATGCCGTCCATGCCACGCAACCGTTTCTCCGCCCTGCCCACTCTGGTCCTGCTCCTGGGAATGGCCGCCTGCACCACGACGAACCCGGCCGAGACCGAGGGCGCGAGTGAGACCGAGGGCACCACCGACGACCCGACGAGCACCACGACGGGGACTGCTGGCGAAGGGAATCCACCGCCGGGCGAGGCGGTGGGCTCGGACGAGCCGCGAGAGCTGGCGCCGGATGTCACCGCGCAGGAGCTCGCCACGCTGGCGGCCGAGGAGCGGGACTTCGCCCTCGAGCTGTTCAAGGCCCTGCCGGCCTCCGAGGGCAACCGTGCGATCTCGCCGACGAGCTTGCGGGTCGCGTTCGGCATGCTCTACGAGGGCGCGCGCACCGTCAGCGAGGCCGAGGTCGCCGACGCGCTCCACTTCACGCTCGCCAAGCCGCGCCTGCACGCGGCGATGAACCACATCGACCTCGAGCTCGCGGCGCGCGAGCTGCCGAAGTCCGGCGAGGTCGAGGGCGACGATTCGGTGCAGCTGAGGCTCGTCAATCAGATGTTCGGGCGCCTGGACATGCAGTGGCATGCGCCCTTCCTCGACGTGCTCGCCGTTCACTACGGGAGCGCCGTGCATGCGCTCGACTTCCGCGGCGATCCCGAGGGGTCGCGCGTGGCGATCAACGCATGGGTCGCAGGCGAGACCGCCGGCCGGATCGATGAGCTCTTGCCGCCGGGTTCGATCTTCTCCACGGTCACCGCCGTCCTCGTCAACGCCCTCTACCTCAAGGCGCCCTGGGAGCAGCCCTTCGAGTCCGTGGAGGAGGGGGCGAAGTTCACGCGCAACGACGCCGGCGAGGTCGAGGTGGCGATGATGCGCGGCGTGTTCGACACGACCTCCTACTTCAAGGGGGCGGGCGTCGAGGCGGCCGAACTGCCGCTGCGGGGCAGCGAGCTGTCGATGGTCTTCATCCTGCCCGAAGCGGGCACGTTCGACGCCTACGTCGAGGGCCTCGACGGCGCCGGGCTGGGCGAGGTGCTCGCCGGCCTGAGCCCGCAGAACCTCGAGCTCGGCGTCCCCCGCTTCACGTTCGCCAACGCATTCGCGCTCAGGAAGCCCCTGCAGGCGCTCGGGATGACGAACTCGTTCGAGCTCGGCGGCGGCGACTTCTTGGGCATGTCGAACGTCGACATGGCGATCCACGACGTCTATCACAACACCTTCCTCGGCGTGGACGAGAAGGGCGTCGAGGCGGCCGCCGCCACCGCGATCGTGCTCCAGGACACCGAGGCGAGCGGCGGCGCCGAGGTGAGCTTCACGGCCGACCGGCCGTTCCTGTTCGCGATCCGCGACCGCGGCACCGACACGCTCTTGTGGTTCGGTCGCGTGCTCGACCCGAGCGCGCCCTGACGACCCAACGACGAGGGCCGCACGGCGAGCGCCGCGCGGCCCGGAAGTCGCCGAGCGCCGCTTACCAGCGGGCCTGCGCCAGCAGGAAGAAGCCGAGGCGGTTCGTCACGTTCGGGTCCTCGAACACGCGGATCCGGCCCGACTCGTTGCTCGCCTTGACGAACTTCGTACGGTTGTTGTCGAGCGTGTAGCGGAGCTCGGACACGACCACGAAGAACGGCGCGATGTCCCACTTCAGCGTCAGCTTGCCCGACAGGATGTCGAACGGGTTCTCGCCGGCGGGGAGGACCTCCTGGTCCCAGTACTCGCGGTACACGTTCGTCGTGTCGCCGACCTTGATCGACGCCGGCGACTTGTAGGCCAGCACCGCGCCGGGCGTCAGCTTGGAGCGCTCGAAGTAGTAGTCGAAGCCGATCGAGCCCCACAGCTCCGGGGAGACCTGCGCCTCCTTCGGGAAGGTCTGGTAGGGGAACACGCCCGGGATCGACAGGACCACGAAGGCCAGGTCGCGGTAGATGGCGTTGGCGAACAGGCGCAGCTTCTTGATCCGCAGCTTGCCGAGGAACGCGGCCGCCTTGGCCGGCTGGATCCGCGTGGTGTCGGGCTCCTCGAACTTCTGCAGCGTCTGGCCGACCGTGGTGAACTCGATCGCGGCCGAGCCGGCGATCCGGTTGTCGTAGATCTGGTTCTGCGTCAGCAGGAAGCTGGCGTCGGGGCTATAGCGGAACAGCTGGAAGTCGATCGAGGTGCCGATCGGGACGCCCCAGTGCGCGGTGAGGCGGGTCGAGCCGCCGAAGGTCTGGACCGTCTTGCCGCCGATCCGCGAGTTCGGCGAGAACATCGGGAACGCGCCGGACTGGTAGTAGCCGCCGTTGACCTCCCAGGCGAGCCAGGGGGTGAAGCCGATGCCGAAGCCGCCGAGCGCCGCGTAGTAGGTCTGGGGCTCGTTGAGCTTCTCGTTGAGCAGGCGCGCCGACTTGGCGCCGAGGAACACGTAGCTGTCCTTGCCGGTGCCGACGTTCCAGTCGTAGCGCAGGCGGAGGCCCGGCGTCTGGCCGGTGTTGTTGGGGAACATGCGCTCGCCGCCCCACGTGACCGCGTACGTGTACCCGAGCAGGAAGCGCTGCGAGTCGACCGGGAACATCGTCAGCGAGATGTTGTCGCCGGTGTAGTCGTTGCGCTTGGTGTAGAAGTTGAGCTTGCCGTACGAGCCGTCGTCGCTGAGCGTCGTGTAGTTCTGGAACGTCTTGCCGTCGTGCCACTGCTCGATCTCGGTGACGAACGCCGCCTCCGCGTCCATCCGCTTGAAGAACGTCGGCATGCGCTTGTAGACGACCAGCTGCGTCTCGGTCTCGAAGCCGCGCTTCTCCTGCTCGATGGCGTCGTAGAACAGGCGGTCGGCCGCCAGCTTGAAGCCGGCCGCCGGCGAGCGGTCCTTGGCGCCGGCGAGCAGGTTGTCGTCGGAGATGGCGAACGTGATGCGCGTCGCCATCGCGTTGCCGGCGGTCCACTGGTTGTAGCCGGACGACGGCATGGCCCGCAGCGCGTCGACGCCGCGGCGCTGCTCCTGGATCTCGAGGCGCTTCTCGGCCCGGTCGACCCGCGTGCGCAGGGCCCGGAGCTCCTTCTGCAGCGCCTCGACGTCGACGGCCTGGGTGCTGGTCGGAGGGACAGGTCCTTCGGGACTGCCGGCCTCCGTGGTCGCGGGCGGCGGGGCGGCCGAGGGGGCCGGCGGCTCGAGCGTGGGCGCCTGCGTCGCGGTGGGCGGCGGTTGGCTCGAGCCCGGCGGCGGCCCTTCGGTGCCGGAGCTGGGCTGGAGCGCGAGGGCGAGGCCGGGCGCGAGCCAGGCGACGGCGAGGACGGCGGCGGGAAGGGGCCACTGCATGGGGTACGTGGTCGCTCTCGGCTTCGGGGCCAGGGCTGCGGGCTTCGGCGAGGTGGCGGGCAAGGGCTACGGGGCCAGGTCTTCGGCGGTGCGGGGGGCCAGCTTGAAGTTCTCGAAGCTGAACACCAGCGGGCCGGTGATCGACGTGAAGGTGTCGCCCACCATCGGCTTGGGCCAGTCGGCGGTGGCGAAGAACAGGTCGTCGAGGCGGAGGCCGTCGTCGATGGTCCACTCGCCGAACATGTCGGCCTCGGCGGCGACGGTGACGTTCTCGACCGAGACGAGGACCGACTCGTAGTTCTCGGCCATCGCGCCGCCGGTGGCGATGTCGGCCGGAGCGACGACGATCGGCGAGGGCACGGCGTCGGTGCCGGTGACGATCACGTCGCCGGCCTGGCCGGCGGTGATCTGGGACATGTCGTAGAACTCGGTGTAGAGCCCGTTGATGGTGACGACGTCGCCGGGCTGGACCGCGAGCATGTCGGGGTTCTGGTTGATGTAGACGTAGATGCCCGAGTACTCGCCGCCGGCCGGGTCCTGGACGAAGAAGCCGTCCTTCTTGAACGTCAGCGGGCTGGTGACGACCACGTTCTCGACGGTGACGACGTTGCCCTCGGGGACCATGCCCTGCTGGATGTCGAAGATCGTGACCGCGCCCATCGGCCCGGTGGTCTCGGTGTCGGTGTCGGTGGTGCTGCCGCCCTCGCACTCGAAGCCGACGTAGTCGTCGCAGCTGCGCGGCGCCAGCTTGAAGTTGCCGAAGTTGTAGAGCAGCGGGCCGGTGAGGGTCAGCGTGGTGCCCATCGGCGGCTTGGGCCCGCCCTCGGGCAGGAAGAACAGGTCGTCGATGCGCAGGCCGCCGGTGACCTCGAACTCGCCGAAGCCGAGGTCGGCGTTGGTGACGTCGACGTTCTCGACGGTGACGACGACGCTCTCCCACACCTCGGTGAGCGCGCCGCCGTTGGCGATGTCGGGCGGCGAGACGACCGGCGGGGTCGGGGCGTCGGCCGTGCCGGTGATCATGATGTCGTCCGGGAGCGAGATGTTGATCTCGCTGAACGTCTCGGTGCCGGTGTCGTCCATCGCCTTGTACTCGACGTACTCACCGATCACGGTGAGCTTGTCGCCCGGCTTCGGCACCTTGCCCTGGGCCATCAGCTCGGTGGCCGTGTCCGGGTAGATGTAGAGCTGGATGCCGGAGTACTCGCCGCCGTCGAGCTCCTGGATGAACACGGTGCCGGCCCCGCTGCCGCTGAACTTCGTCGGCGAGACGACGACGACGTCCTTGACGCGCACCAGCGTGTTCGGGGTGACCTTGTCCTGCTGGAGGTCGTAGATGGTCGTGTCCTGCAAGCCGCCGCCGTCGGTGGGCTGGTTGGTGGTGGTCGGCGGCGTGTCGGTCGTGCCGGCGGTGCCCTCGGTGGCGGTGGCGTCGTCGCCGGCGGTGGTGTTGTTGAACGCGTTGCAGGCGAACAGACACAGCGCGGTGCAGGGGACGAGTCGACGCATGATCCAGCTCCTTCGCATCTCGAGGCCTCGCAAGGCCGTGCAGTGATTCGCGGCGCGTGCCGCCAGAGAGGCGTTCCGTGCGCCCGGACACTTACTTTGCGGCCATGCGCGATGTCAAGCCGGGCGCCCGTGATCGCAGCAAGCGAGGTTCGGTCCCGGGGCCGTCTCTGTGAGGCGATCCCCCAGCGAACGCTGTGACGCGGCCGTCAACCACGCGCGACGGGCCGATGTCGGCGCAGCGCGCGTCCCATCATCGGCGGCGGCGCCACGGCGGCACGACGCCCGCGAGGAGCGAGTCGCGGCGCTAGTCGGAGACGACCTGGATGTCGTCGTCGCTGCGGGTGTAGAGCAGCCAGGACGGTCGCGCGGCGGCGTGGTAACGCAGGTCGCCGACGATGTGCAGCTTGCCGCCGACGTGGTCGGCCGGGTCGAAGCCGGTCGCGCTGAGGGCGCTGACGACGTTGACGCCGCCCTGACCGGTGTTGCAGTTGCCGGCAGGGTCGACGAGCACCACCCACTGGCCGAACGTCGCGTAGCCGTCACCGAGCGGGCAAACCGTGACGTCTCGCACCTCGACCAGACGACTCTCCAGCGTCTCCATCGCCTGGTCGTCCTCGACGAGATCGCCGGTGATCTGGAACGGCACCAGGTTGGACACCTTGCCGCCGACCCGATAGGTCGGGAAGCCGAGCTCGGTAAAGCCGTAGAACTCGACCACGGTGCCGATGATCTCCTCGATCACCGAGCCCTGCTCGATGCCCTTCGGCCGCGAGTGGGTATGGGCGAAGATCGCGTTGAAGCCGGCTGTCATATCGGACAGGTCGGTCAGGTAGAAGCCGTCGACGGCGATGCCGGTGACCACCAGGGTGCGGCCCTCGGCGTTGACCTTGACGAAGTCGCCGTCGAGCGGCGAACTGGCGGGGATGTCGGTCTCGTTGATCTCCCGCAGGGTCGGGTGGGCGACGTGGATCGTCGGCGACAGGCCGGTGGCGTAGCTGCCCGGGGCTTCGTCGCTGCCGCGGTCCTCGACCCAGATGTTGGTGGCGCCGTGGGCCCGCACGATCTCGACCGGGACGCCGAGCGCCTGACCGTCCTGGATCGTGACGGTGCCGGGCTGGTTCGGCGCGAGCCGGCCGCGCGGGGCGACGTCGAGCTGGACCTGTCCCGAAAACCAGGTCGCCGGCTCGCCGGCGTCGTCGACGGCGCGGATGTCGAGGACGAACTGCCGGCCGGTGCTGCTGTACGGCAGCGGGTTCTTCTCGCTGCCGACCTCGCCGACGATGTCGACCTTGAAGGTCAGCGGCGCGACCTTGCCGGAGCTCTTGTCGATCTCCTGCACGCAGGCGGAGCCGCCGGCGACGAGCAGGGCGAGGGCGAGGACGGGGTGCTTCGAGTTCATGACGCAGCCTCGTTCCTAGTACTTGGTGACGATCCGGCCGTCGGGCACGGCGTACCCGGCCTTGCACAGGTCGAGCGGGGTGTTCGCGTCGTAGCAGGCGGGCAGCTGCGGGATGTCGCGCATGTACTGGATCATCGCCTCGCGGATCGGGATGCCCGTGTTGACCTTGGTGGTGTTGCGCTTGAGCATGCGGAAGCCGCTGCCGCCCCACGCCATGTAGTCGTTGGTGCACATGTCGTAGGCGCGGGCGGGCTCGAGCGGCTCGCCGTTGACGTGGATGTCCTCGGCCTTGCCGGTGCGACAGTTCATCGTGAAGCTGATGCCCGAGACCTGGATCTGCGAGTTGCAGCCGCGCTCGGCGCTCGAGCGGGTGGCGAAGTCGAGCAGCTCCTGGACCTCGAGGCCGCTCAGGATCATCGTCGTGATCGTGTTCTCGAACGGCATCACGTTGTACATCTGCTCGTACGTGATGGGCCCCGCGAGGATGTCGGTGCGGATGCCGAGCGAGTTGGTGACGCAGAACTCGGTCTCGATGTAGCGGCGGTACTGCATCGCCTCGGCGACCAGGTTGCCGAGCATGCTGTCGCCGCCGGTGTTGCCGAAGCGCCGCAGCGGCTCGGTCGCGGTGGTGATCACGCGGTCGAGCAGCAGCGTCTGCTGCATCTCGTTGAGGTACTCCTGCAGGACCTCGCGGGTCTCGGGGTCCTCGGGGACGGTGGCGTCGATCGGGAACAGCTTGAACTTGTGCGAGACGATCCGCTTGTCGCGGACGACGATGTCGAGCCGCGAGACGAACTTGGCGAAGGCGTTCGGGTGGGCCAGCAGGGTCTGGCGGCGGTGCTCCGGCTTGCACTCGCCGATCCCGCGCGGCGGGTCGGTGCCGTCGGGCTCGCCGCCGACCTCCGGGTCCTCGTCCACGCCCTCGCTGTCGACGGTGACGACCTCGGCGTCCATGTCGGGACGGGCCGAGATGTACTTGGCGTCGGGGTTGTAGTCGATCAGCTTGGGCGGGCTGAGGGCGATGTGGTGGTGGCCGCCGAGGATCAGGTCGAGGCCGCAGATGTTGCGCGCCAGCACCTCGTCCTCGGTCAGGCCGAGGTGGTCGAGCAGGACCACCAGGTCGACCGAGTCGCGCAGGAAGTTGGTGTAGAACTGGACGGTCTGCAGGGTCTCCTTCGGCAGGACCCCGATGTTGTTGGTGCCGTCCTCGAGGCTGTTCATCGAGCTCAGGTTGCCCATGCCGATGATGCCGAGCTTGAGGCCGTCGACGTTGTAGACGACGAACGGCTTGACGATGATGTCGAACTTGGTGGCGAACGGCTTGGCGTCGTCCTCGAACTCGTAGTTGGCGGCCAAAAGGTCGAAGTCGCCGAAGCTCGAGAACTGCTCGAGCACGTTCTCCGGGCCGTGGTCGAACTCGTGGTTGCCGAGCGCCATGGCGTCGAGGCCGGCCATCGACATCGCCCGCACCTCGGCCTCGCCGCCGAAGATGTTGAAGATCGGGGCGCCCTGGAACAGGTCGCCGGAGTCGAGCCAGAGCGAGCGACCGGCCTTCTCCCGCTCGCGCTTGACGATGTAGGCCATCTTCGCCACGCCGCCGTACGGTCCGCGGCCCTGCGCGAGCCCGAGCTGTTGCTCGGTGTAAAGAGGATCGTGGTCGTACGGCAAGATCCGCGAGTGCACGTCCGAGGTGTGGAGGATCGTGAGGCGGACGTCCTGACCGGTGAGGTCGGGCGGGTTGGAGTCGTAAAGACACGAGCCGAGCGACAGGCTCGCGAGCAGGCCGAGGGCGATCGATAGACGCGAGTTCCGCACGGGTCCCGGCGAGAGGTAACAGGCCCCGCGCGTTCGCGCAATCCGGGCCCGGGTGGCGGCGGGCGTGGTCCAGGTCATGCCCGCGGGCGCCGCCCCCCGGGGGAGCGCCGCGGGCCGAACGCTGCTCACTTCGTCGATTCGACGCTCCAGGCGGTGCTCGCGCGCGTCGCTCCAGGTCACGGCCGGGAGTCGATATCATCGCGACGATGCATACACCGCTGCTCTGCTTGCTCGGGTTCGGGGCGTGGACCCTCCTCGTCGCCGTCCTCGGGATCGTGACACCCCGCGTGCTGGCCATCGCCATGGGGACCGCGCCCGAAGGCGGCTTCCCGGCCGACGTGCCCCACGGCTCCGACCGCTACCGCCGGACCATGCGCGCCCACCTCAACTGCGTCGAGAACCTGCCGCTGTTCGCGGCGGTGGTGCTGACCGGCGCGGTCGTCCACGCCGGCTCGCCGCGCATGGACACGCTGGCGATCACCTACCTGGCGGCCCGCGTGGCCCAGACGGTGATCCACGTCGCGTCGGGCTCCGGCGCGGCGATAAACCTCCGCTTCACGGCGTTCGCGGTGCAGGTCGTCTGCCTGGTGTGGATGGGCGTCCTCGTCGCGCGGGCGCTCGGCGCGGCGGCGGCGGTGTGAACGGACCGCGGGGACATGTCCGCTCGGACATGTCCCCGCGGTAAGGTCAAGCGAAGCGATCAACCCATCGGGATGCCGCACAGGCCGAGGTTCTCGAGCCCGGGCGGGGCGGTGCCGGGGTCGTACCAGGCGATGCACTCCTGGCCGGCGCCGGGGCAGTCGGGCGCGGTGGTGTCGCAGTACGGCAGGCAGCAGCCGAGCGCCGCGGGGTCGCACTCGGTGGCGAAGCCGGGGTCCTGGCAGACGAGGCCCTTGTCGCAGGCGTTGGCGTACTCGCACGGGTCGAAGGCGACGCCGGTCTCGCCGGAGGCGTCGAGGATGCACACGAAGCCCTCGTCGTCGGGGTTCGGCAGGCACAGGTCGGTGCCGGCGCAGTCCTGCAGCAGCGGGTCGCACGAGGGCAGGCACAGGTTGAGCACGCCCTCGTTGGCGATCACGCAGGTGGTCGCAGGGTCGGCGCAGTCGGGGGCCTCGGGCGAGCCGGTGCAGAGGGCGACGCAGGTGCCCTGGCCGGTGTCGCCGTCGACGTTCCAGCACATCGAGCCGAAGCTGCACGAGTCGACCCCGCTGACGCCGTTGCCCTCGACGGTGCACGGGTCGCCCGGCGCGCCGCTGTTCTCCTCCACCGGGACGCACTTGAGGTTGTTCCACGAGCTGCCGCCGTCGTCGGCGTAGGCGGCACATTTCTGGTCGTCAGGGCAGTCCTGGGACCAGTTGTCGCACTGCGGGGCGATCGGCCCGTCGCCGGTGGTCTCGCAGGCGATGAAGGTGCACGTGGTGTCGCCGGTGTCGCCGGAGGTCTCGGTCTCCGCCTCGCTGGTGGCGTGGGTCTCGCTGGTCGCCGGCGGCGGCTCGGTCATGGCGCCGGCGGTCGAGCTCTCGCTCTCGCTCTCGCTCTCGCTGTCCTCGCCGCCCGACGAGGTGGTGTTGACGCCCGCGGTCGGGTCCTTCGGGTCCTTGCCGTTCTCGCACGCCATCAAAACCAGGGCGGCGGTGAGGGTCGTCCATACTCGCTTCATTTCGCACCTTCCTCGCGTCGGTAGAGCCGGTTGAGCAGCGACATGTCCTTATGGACATGCACGTTGCGACATGTTCTTTGGATCTCCCGCCGGCAGCCGCCTGCTCGCCCCCGCGCGCCTGCGCAGGTGCAGGCGTCCGCAAAGCGAGGTAGGCATGTGATAAAGCTGCAAAACAGTTAATCCTTGCAACAAATCTTATGCAACCTCCGAAACCAACGCAAGGAATTTAAGTTTGATGGTGTCGATTGTTGGGTTTACCCGGTCAGCGGGCGGACGCCAGCGCCGGGACCGGACTCGCGTCTTTTGCGCTCGGGTGAAATCGCGCTGGCGGTGCGACGGCGGGACCCAACGAAAAACGGCGCCCGCGGGGGGCGCCGTTCGTCGGGGAGCGCGAGCTGGGGTTACTTGCCGCTGATCTGCAGGTTCATGTCCATGTCCATGGTCATCGGCATCTTCATGCCGTTGGCGTCGGTGGTCATGGCGAGCGAGGACTTGAGGCTCATGTCGCCCTTGATCGGGGCGACGTGGGTGAGGTCGACCTCGGTGGTGCCGGTGCCGCTGGAGTCGAGGCGGTCGAGGCTGACCGTGGCGCCGGGGGGCATGCCGGGGGCGGTGATCGTCTGCGGGGCGGCCGTCTGGACGATGGTGCTGGCGAGCTTGACGACGCTGCCCTCGCGGCCCTTGAGCTCCCAGGTGGCGACCTGCTCGAGCTTCATGCCCTGCTGCTCGAGCTGCTGGGTGACGGTCCACTTGGCGCCGACGCCGAGCGCCTCCTCGGGGAAGGGCACCGACATCTGGTTGATCTGCTGCCGCATGCTCTCGACGGTCTGCTTGAGCTGCGGGTTCACGTCGGCCGGCAGGTCGAAGTCGGCCGATTTGACGATCCCGCGCGGGGTCATGAGCGAGGTGCCCGACATCTTGTTCATGGTGCCGAGCACGGTCTTGAGCTGGTCGACCATGGCCGCCGGGACCTTGGGGTCGGGCAGGACCTCGATCTTGGCGAGGCTGAATTCGCTGCGGATGTCGCCCTCGCCGGTGATCTCGGCGACCTTGAGGTTCATGGTCATCTGCAGCGGCGGGATGTCGGTCTTCGGCATGGCGTTGGGGCCGACCTGCATGGCCATGCCCATGCGCATGGTCATGACCATGGCCTGCTCCTGCCCGGCGGTGAGCTTGAGCCGCAGCGGCTCGCGCGGCTCGGCGCCGGCCTCGATCAGGGTGACGACCGAACCATTGCCGGCGGTGGCGGCAGCGTCGGGCGCGACGGCCGGGGTCGCCGGCTCGGCGGCGGGCGCGGCGGCGACGGGCGCGGGCGGCGGTGCGTCGGTCTTGGTCGGCGCGGCCTCGGTCTTGGCGGCCGGTTTGGCGTCGGTCTTGCTGCCTTCCGGCTGACAGCCGAAGAGGTGCAGCGCAGCGGCGGCGAGCGGGACACAGAGGGCGCGGAGACGGGGGCGGAGCGACATGCGCGGCGAGGCTACCACAGCGCGTATGTCGACGGTGCGGCCCGCGAGGAAGGCGAGCGCGGTTCGATCAAGGCGCGGCGGGCATGCGCCGACCGCTGGCCGTCACGGCGGCACGCACCCGGGACAGCGCCGCGGTGACCTGGGGGTCGTTCCGCAGCTTCTCCAGCGGGCTCGGGAGCCGCCAGGTCCAGTTGTGGTCGCCCAGGGTGGCCGGCTTGTTGATCCGGTCGCGCACGCCGAGCAGGTCCTGCAAGAGGAGCAGGACGAGGTCGCTGCCGGCCCCGAGGATGAGGTGGAGCAGGGCGGCGTGGACGGCCGGGGTGAACTCCTTGCCGATGTCGGGCATGTCCTTCAGGACAGGGAGCTTCACGACCTCGGCCCGCTCGGCCTCGGACAGCTCGTCCCACCACACGGCGACGGGGGCGGTGTCGTGGGTGCCGAAGGTGGCGACGGAGAGGGCAGGGTAGCCCGCGGGGTCGCGGAAGGCGTCGCCCTCCTTCTCCCAGATCAGGACCTTGTAGCCGGGGGCGCCGAGCTTCTGCAGCGAGGGCCCGACGTAGGCGGGGATCGAGCCGAGATCCTCGGCGATGAGCTTGGCCCCGCGCTCGCCGGCGCTGGCCATGATGGCGCCGATGACCCTCTCGCCGTGGGCGAGCTGCTCCGGCTCGGTCGGCGGGTCGAAGGTTCCGGGCACGAGCTTGCCCTTGTCGTCGCGCCGCCGCTCGTAGGGCCGCATGTACGTGCGGTAGAAGCCGACCAGGTGATCGATGCGGAAGCGGTCGTAGAGGGTGGCGCTGTAGGCGGCCCGCCGCCGCAGCCAGGCGAAGTCGGGGTCGCCGGCGGCCATGACCCGCCAGTGGTAGGGCGGGAGCCCCCAGTCCTGGCCGTCCTCGTCGAACTGATCGGCCGGGACGCCGACCGACATGTCCATGCGGAACTCGCCGCGGTGGACCCATACGTCGGCGCTGTCGCGATCGACCATGAACGGGAGGTCACCCATGAGCTCGACGCCCAGCCGCGCGAGCTCGCCGCGCGCGGCGGCCCACTGGGCGTGGGCGAGCCACTGCACGTACTCGTAGTAGAGGATGGCCTCGGCGTGGCGGGCCTGGGCGGCGCGCAGGGCCCCGCGGTCGCGCTCGCGCAGCGGGCCTTCCCACTGCCACCAGGCGGCGCCCTCGTGGGCGTCCTTGATCGCGCGGTACAGGGCGTAGTCGGGCAGCCAGTGGCGCTGGGCGTCGCAGAACTCGAGGAAGGCGCGAGCCCGCGGCGACTTGGCGGTGCCGGCCGCGAGCTCGTGGTCGACGAAGCGCTTCATGCCGGCGACCAGCGCCTTGCCCTTGAGCTCGCGGACGGTGTCGTAGTCGATGGTGGCGCGCTTCTTGGCGGCGGCGAGCGCATGGACGCCGGCGGAGCCGAGGACGTCGCGGGTGCTCAGGTGCTGCAGGTCGGCCACCGGCGCCAGCGAGATGAACATCGGATCGATGCCGAACGCCGACAGCGCGGCGTACGGCGAGGTGTTGCCGATGGAGATCTCGTTGAGCGGAAGGACCTGGATCAGGGAGATCCCGGCCTTGGCGAGGAAGGCCGCGAAGGCGGGCAGATCGCCGATCTCGCCGATCCCCCACGACTGCTCCGAGCGCAGCGAGAACAGCGGGACGGTGACGCCGGCGACGCGCCCGGCGGACGAGGAGGTGGTTTGGTGCATGGCTGCGGCGCGCCCGGGCGAGGCCGAGCGTCACCTTCCAAGTAGCAGGCCGCGCGTGCGCTGCGAAGTCCCAACAGCGGAACCCGCGCGCGGATCGGCCGCGCTGAACGCCGAGGGCGCCGATCTCGCCGGCCCGAGCGAGCGCGTCCGTTGCCCGCGCGCTGGGGCGGGTGTTGTAGCGTTCACGGGGTGTCTTCCGTGATCTGGCCCGGCCGACCGGACCCGCTCGGGGCGTACGCCGACGACGACGGCGTGAACTTCGCCCTGTTCTCCGAGACCGCGACGCGCGTGTTCCTGTGCCTGTTCGACGCGCCGCACCGACCTCCGCGCGAGACGATCGAGCTGCCCGAACGGACAGGTCGGATCTTCCACGGCTACGTGCCGGGGCTGCGCCCGGGGCAGCTGTACGGCTACCGCGTCGACGGCCCCTACGAGCCGCACGCGGGGCTGCGCCACAACCCGCACAAGCTGATGCTCGACCCGTACGCGCGCGCGGTGGCGTGGAGCGGCAACGCGGCCGAGCTGTTCGCGTACCGCCTCGGGGACGCCGCGGGCGACCTGGCGTTCGACCGCGAAGACAACGCCGCCGACGCGCCCAAGGGGGTGGTGGCCGACGACGCGTTCGAGTGGGGCGACGACCGCCGGCCGGCGACGCCGTGGACCGAGACGCTGATCTACGAGCTTCACGTGAAGGGGGTGTCGCGGCTTCACCCGCAGGTGCCGCCCAACCTGCGCGGGACGTACGCGGGGCTGGCGTCGCCGCCGGTCATCGAACACCTGAAGTCGCTCGGCGTGACGGCGGTCGAGCTGCTGCCGGTCCACGAGATCTACGACGAGCCGGAGGTGCGCCGCCGCGGCCTCGTGAACTACTGGGGCTACAGCACGCTTGGGTTCTTCGCGCCGGCGGCCCGCTACGCCGCCGACCCGCGGCCCGGCGGGCAGATCGCCGAGTTCAAGGCGATGGTCAAGGCGCTGCACGCGGCCGGCATCGAGGTGATCCTCGACGTGGTGTTCAACCACACCTGCGAGGGCGGGCACCTCGGGCCGACGCTGTCGCTGCGCGGGATCGACAACCGCGCGTACTACCTGCTCGACGCCGCGGCGCCGCGTTACTACGCCGACTACACCGGGTGCGGCAACACGCTCAACCTGCGCCACGCGCAGACGCTGAAGCTGGTGCTCGACAGCCTGCGCTACTGGGCCGAGCACATGCACGTCGACGGGTTCCGCTTCGACCTGGCGCCGGCGCTGTCGCGCCGCGGGGCCGAGGTCGACCGCCACAGCCCGTTCCTCGCGGCCATCGGGCAGGACCCACTGCTGTCGCGCTTGAAGCTGATCGCGGAGCCGTGGGACGTGGGCCCGCACGGCTATCAGCTCGGCGGGTCGCCGCACCCGTGGGCCGAGTGGAACGGCCGCTACCGCGACGCGGTGCGCCGCTACTGGCGCGGCGACCTCGGCCTGGCCGGCGAGCTGGGCTATCGCCTGACCGGCTCGTCGGACCTGTTCTCGGCGACCGACCGCGGGCCGACGGCGAGCGTCAACTACGTGGCCTGCCACGACGGCTTCACGCTGGCCGACCTGACGGCCTACAGCGTGAAGCACAACCACGCCAACGGCGAAGACAACCGCGACGGCAACAACCACGAGCACAGCAGCAACTGGGGCGTCGAGGGGCCGAGCGAAGAGCCGCGGCTGGTGGCGATCCGCACCCGCACGATCCGCAACTTCCTGACCACGCTGGCGGTGTCGCAGGGCGTGCCGATGCTGTGCGCCGGCGACGAGTTCGGCCGCACCCAGCGCGGCAACAACAACGCCTACTGCCAGGACAACCCGACGTCGTGGCTGTGCTGGGAGACAGGTCCCGAAGGACAGGCGCTGCTGGCGTTCGCCCGCCGGGCGCTGGCCCTGCGCTCGCGCTTCGCGGTGCTCCGCCGGTCGCGGTTCTTCTCCGGCACGAGCGGGCCGCACAGCCGCCTGCGCGACATCTCGTGGCTGCGCCCCGACGGCCGGCCGATGGGCCACGGCGACTGGGTGTCGCCGTCGACCCGCGCGCTGGCGCTGCTGCTCGGCGGCGATGCGACGGGGATCCACGACGCCCGCGGCGAGCCGGTGACGGGCGCGACGCTGCTGGTGCTGCTCAACGCGGACGAGGTGCCGACCCGGTTCGCGCTGCCGTGCCGCGAGATGGGCCGCTGGCAGCGGGTGGTCGACACGGCGTGGCCGACGGCGGAGGAGGAGATCCTGCCGGCCTCGGCGGACAGCCACGAGCTGCCGTCGGCGGCGATGGCCGTGCTGGTGCTGGTCCCCCACGCGGACGAGCCGCGCAGCGCGAGCTGAGGGCGGCGCGGACGGGTCGCGGGCGTGACGGGACGGTGACGAGCGCGACGTGAACGGCGATCCGGCCGGTGCCGACCTCGACCGCACGGGCCGTCGGCACGCGCGTCGGACGTCGCGGCGGTCCGAGGTGCAAGCTGCGCCGCGCGCGTGGGACGGCGTCGTCGGGCTGAACGAGGATGCGAGTCGACGCACGCACGGGGGCGCGGAGACCCACGGATCCGCGCCCCGGCAAGGTCACGCGCGGCCTTCCGGTCCCGCGGCCGCGGGCGGTTTGCACGGCGCGCGTTCCTCGGTAAAAGCCGCCGGCCAGGATGCCTCGCCCTCGCAAACCCGAACGCTCCGCGCCGCGCAAACCCACCCCGAGCCGCCGCGACGAGACCCGCGCGCCCGAGCGCGGCAGCGCGAAACAGGCCGCAGCAGCCCCGCGTGAAGCGGACGAGACCGGCGCGCCGCCGGCCGCGCAGGCGAGGCCGCCGGAGACCGACGCGAGCGAGTCGCCGACGCCGGGCACGAGCGCGGACGACGGCGGCGCGACGGTCGACGCCGGCGCGCCCGCGGAGGCGAGGCCGCCGGCGACCGACGCGAGCGAGTCGCCGACGCCGAACGAGCGCAAGGACGACACGGGCTCGACGGTCGAGGCGGGCGCTCCCGTGGAGCCGGTCGCGCCCGCGCGCGAGGGGACCGAGGCGCGTGAGGCCGCGTCGGCGAGCCCGCCGACCCAGGCCGGCGGGCTGGGGGAGTCGAGCGTGCAGGAGGTCGAGGCGGCCGAGGCCGTCGCCGACGCGGTGTCCGTGGAGGCGGCCATCCTCGAGCGCGAGGCGCTGGCGAGCGCGACGATCCCGGGGCCCGCGGCAGAACTCGAGGACATGCTCGATCGATCCGGTACGGAAGGTCAGGCGCTTCAGGACATGTCCCAAGAGACCGCCCTGCCGGTCGAGCCGGCGAGCCCGCTGGGCGACTTCGACTACCACTTGTTCGGCGAGGGCACGCACCTGCGGCTGTGGGAGCGCATGGGGGCGCAGCTGGTCGCGGGCGGCGAGGGGGCCCACTTCTCGGTGTGGGCCCCGAACGCCCGGGCGGTCAGCGTGATCGGCGAGTGGAACGCGTGGGACCCCGCGCGCGACCCGCTGCACGCGACGCGCGGCGGGGTGTGGACCGGCTTGGTGCCGACGGCCCGGCGCGGCATGCTCTACAAGTTCCGCGTCGTCGGCGCGAGCGGCGAGGCGTACGACAAGGCCGACCCGTACGCGCTGATGAGCGAGGCGCCGCCGGCGACGGCCTCGGTGGTCTGGGACCACGCGTACGACTGGGGCGACGCGAGCTGGCTGGCGCGCCGGGCCGAGCGGCAGGGGCCGGCGGCGCCGATGGCGATCTACGAGGTCCACCTCGGCTCGTGGCTGCGCGGGCCGGGCGGCGAGCACCTGTCCTATCGGGCAATCGCGCCGAAGCTGATCGCCCACGTGCGCGCGCTCGGGTTCACCCACGTCGAGCTGATGCCGCTGACGGAGCACCCGTTCTACGGCTCGTGGGGCTACCAGGCGACCGGCTACTTCGCGCCGACGCGCCGCTACGGCGAGCCGCAGGAGCTGATGGCGCTGATCGACGCGCTGCACCAGGCGAACATCGGCGTGATCCTCGACTGGGTCCCGGCCCACTTCCCGAACGACGGGCACGGGCTGGTCCACTTCGACGGCACGCACCTGTACGAGCACGCCGATCCGCGCCGCGGGGTCCACCCCGACTGGAACACGATGATCTTCAACCTCGCGCGCCACGAGGTCCGCAGCTTCCTGCTCAGCTCGGCGCTGATGTGGCTGCAGGCGTTCCACGTCGACGGGCTGCGGGTCGACGCGGTGGCGTCGATGCTGTACCTCGACTACTCGCGCAAGGAGGGCCAGTGGCTGCCGAACCACCTCGGCGGGCGCGAGAACCTCGAGGCGATCGAGTTCCTGCGCGCGCTCAACCAGGCGATCCACCGCGAGGTGCCGGGGGCGATCGTGATCGCCGAGGAGTCGACGGCCTGGCCGGGGGTGTCGCACAAGGTCGAGGACGGCGGGCTCGGGTTCGACTTCAAGTGGGACATGGGCTGGATGCACGACACGCTGCGCTACTTCGGGCGCGACCCGGTGACGCGCTCGCATCACCACCGCGACGTCACGTTCCGCATGATGTACGCCTACTCGGAGCGGTTCATGCTGCCGCTGTCGCACGACGAGGTCGTCCACGGCAAGGGCTCGCTGGTCCGCAAGATGTCCCCGGGGACAGGCGGAGCGTCGGCCCGGCTGGCCAACCTGCGCCTGCTCTACGCCTACATGTTCGGGCTGCCGGGCAAGAAGCTGCTGTTCATGGGCGACGAGTTCGCCCAGGTGCGCGAGTGGAACCACGACGGGCAGCTCGACTGGGGCCTCCTGGCCGAGGCCGAACACGCGGGGCTGATGAAGTGGGTCGGCCGCCTCGGCCACCTGCTGCGCGCCGAGCCGGCCCTGTACGAGCTCGACCACGACCCGATCGGGTTCCGCTGGGCGGTGGTCGACGACTACAAGCGCAGCACGCTGGCGTTCCTCCGCCGCCCGCGCCACGGCGCGGTGATCCTGGTGATCCTCAATTTCACGCCGATGACGTGGACGAACTACACGGTGCCGTTCGAGGCGCCGGGAGAGTGGATCCGCATGCTGTCTTCGGACGAGGCGCAATTCGGCGGGGCAGGCCATGACGGGCCGGAGCGGCTGATCGCCGACCACTCGGCCGGCGGGGCGCTGCCCTGCGCGGCGACGCTGGACCTGCCGCCGCTGACGGCCCTGGTGTACCGCGGGCCGGAGGTGAAGGCGTACGACGCGGCCGCGCTCGAGCTGCGCGAGGCGCTGGCCGCCGAGGCCGAGGCGGCCCGCAAGGACGCGCCGGCGAGCTGACGGGGTGCTCGTGCGCCGAGGGTGCTCGGCGAAAGAGAATGATGAGACATGTCCTTGGAAGCATGTCTCCAGATCTCTGTGATCTGTCCTCGAGGACAGGATAGGCGGTCCTCTTTGCGGCAGGGCAGGACGCCTGCGGGGGGGGGGGGCGACCCGGTCGGCAGCGCAGGGCGTCGTCGCGCGTGCACGCGACGGGGAATCATCGTTCCGAAGCGCCCCCGGGGAGGCCGTCGCACGCCGGACGCCGTTGGCGTATGTTTCGCGGGCATGCGCGCTTCCCCTCGCTGCTCTCCGCTCGTCGCGTTCGTCCTCGCCTGTCGGCCCGACGCGGGCGCCGAGACCGACAGCGAGGCGACGACGGTGAACCCGGCGACGTCGTTCGGCGAGAGCTTTCCCGGCACCGAGCCGACGCCGACGACGAGCGAGACGGGCGAGGCGACCTCGACGGGCGCGGCGACCGCGACGTCGGGCGCGGAGACGTCGGAGACGTCCGAGACCGACGCGACCAGCGGCGGGCCCGAGCAGTCGGAGGACGAGGCGCTGCTGCGCCAGGCGATCGCCGGCGAGGTCGACGCGGAGGAGGCGATGCGCACGATCGCCGATCGCGGCGGCTTCCCGGTCGCGACGGCCTCGGGCGGGTTCCTGTTCGCCTGTCTCTGCGGACAGGGCGCGTGGGGGCTGGCCGGCGACCACAACGACTGGGCGCCGGCGCCGATGAGCCAGGCCGGTCCGCTGTGGTGGATCGAGGAGCCGATCGCCGCGCCCGACGGCAGCCTCTACAAGTTCCACGAGCCGGGCTCGATGCAGTGGATCGCCGACCCGTACGGGCGCCGCCACGGCTACGACGACTTCGGCGTGTACTCGCTGGTGCGCGCGAGCGCGGCTCACCTCGAGCGCTGGTACGCGATCGAGGATCCGGACCTCGGGCTCTTGCCGCGCGACCTCGAGGTGCTGGTGCCGCAGGACGGCGCGTTCACCCACGCGCTGTACGTCCACGACGGGCAGAACTTGTTCGACCCGACGGCCTTCTTCGGCGGCTGGCAGCTGACGACGAGCGCGCCGCCGAACACGCTCGTCGTCGGGATCACGAACACGCCGGCGCGCATGGACGAGTACACGCAGGTGCCCGACGAGCTCGACGGCCAGCCGGTCGGCGGCGACGGAGCGGTGTACGCGGAGCTGGTCGACTCGGTGATCCGCCCGCGCATGGAGGCGGCGTACGGCGTGCCCCAGAAGGTGGGGACGATGGGCTCGTCGCTCGGCGGGCTCATCAGCCTGGCGATCGCCGACCTGTACCCGCACCGCTACGACATGGCGATCAGCCTGTCGGGCACGGTCGGCTGGGGCTCGCTCGAGCTGCACAACGAGACGATCCTCGAGACGTACGAGGCGGCGGGGAAGCGCGAGTTCACGATCTACATCGACAGCGGCGGCGAGGGCTCGTGCGTCGACGCGGACGCCGACGGGATCGAGGACGACGCGCCCGACTCGTTCGACAACTACTGCGAGAACGCGCAGTTCGACGCGATCCTGCAGTCGATCGGCTACACGCCCGAGGTCGACCTGTTCTACGTCCACGCGCCGGGCGCGATGCACAACGAGGCCGAGTGGGCGGCCCGCGTCGGGGTGCCGATGCAGATCTTCGCGGGACTGTGAAGCCGCTGCGCGAGCGAAGCCGACGGCCGGGCGATGGGTTCGGTTCGGTGACGAGCTGGGCGTTCGGGCTCGGGCGTCGCCGTGCGCGGTGTCGCCGAGGGTACCCTCGGCGACTGGAGCAGGGTGGCTGGACCTCGTGAGCGCCGGGCCTCGGTGGCCCCCTGCGACGCGACGGGCGGTTCGCGAGGGCCGCAGCGCGCTGCTCACTCCGCGGACTTTCTGACCCCTCCGCGGGGCGATCGGCAATATGCGTGCATGTCCCGGTGGCTCCGCGGATCGAGAGGCGTGTATCCGGACAACAGACAGAGCGCTTCCGGATCGTCGCAGTCGCGTCGGGAGCGTTACTGGATGCGGTCGCTGAGCACGCAGTGGCCGAACACGCAGCGCTCGACGGCGCGGCGCTCCGCGTCCCGCGTGCAGGGCAGACATCGGCCGTCGATGCACGCCCGGGCCTTCGAGCACGCGCCGTCCGGCATGCGCGGCCAGACCTCGGCGGGATCGGCCAGTATGGCTTGCCACTCGTGCTCCGGTCGAGCGAAGCGATTCGCCGGCGCGCCCGGGCAAGCCGCGAGCGAGGAGGCGCTCCCGCGCAGCAAGAGCGCTGCCAGGGAGCGCCATCGGAGGAAGATCGAACCCACCGTGCCGGTCGATCTCACGGGGGCTCGTGGTGTCCGGGCGACAGGGCGCTCACCAGGCCGCGTCCGCTCCGGCGCTCGGTAGGCCAGCGGCGCCGACGTACCTCCGCGGGGGTCAGGGCAGGAGCTCGTGCGATGCGTGTACTTCCGGACAGGTCCGATGGGACATGCCTGGAAGAGCATGTCCGGGCGCACATGTCCCGAGCACGAAGGCGACGCGACGAGGTCGGGTCAGCGCAGGTCGAGGTCGACGTCGACGCCCTTCTGGCGGCAGGCGGCGAGGATCTCCTCGGTGAGCTGGTCGGTGTCGCGGTTGTCGCCCGGGGGGAGGGCGAGGATCACACGCGGGCGCTGGGCCTCGAGCGCGGCCATGCGCTCGCGGTGCTCGAGGAAGCGGGCGAAGCCGGCGTAGGCGACGCCCCCGAGCACCGCGACGAGCACGACCAGCGCGACCAGGATCGGCATGCCGGCCGAGGATAGCGCGCCGGCCGGCGGACGTCAGCCGCCGAACAGGCGCGCGAGCTGGCTCGCGCCGCCCTGGACGGCCGTGCGCTGCATGTAGAGCTCGAGGCCGAGGCGACCGCCGAGCTCGGCGCCGCCGCCGGCGCGGCCGGGGCCGCCGTGCTGCGCCTGCGGGAACACGCCGCCGGGGCTGAACGAGCCGCCGGCGCCCTTCTCGTCGGACAGCACGAGGCGCCCGAGCTGCGGCCCGAGCTCGGCGACGGCGCGGGCGACGTACTCGCGGTCGTCGCTGTAGACGGTGCTCACCAGGCTGCCGCCGCCGAAGCCGACGATGGCCGCGGCCTGGGCGACGCTGCCGTCGTAGGGCAGGAGGGTGGCGACCGGGGCGAACACCTCGACGCGGTGGAAGACGGCGCTGCGATCGAGCACGGCGGCGGCGTCGGCCTCGAGCAGGATCGGCTCGAGGAAGAAGCCCTTGCCCGCGGGCACGTCGACGAACTCGCCGCGCTGCGGGTCGCCGCGGACGATGCGGGCGCGCTCGCGCAGGGCGGCGACGCCGGCGCGGGCGTCGGCGAGCTGCTGCGCGGTCGACAGCGGGCCCATCTTGACGCTCTTGCTCAGCGGGTTGCCGGTCTGCGCAGCCCGCTCGCCGAGGCGCGCCTCGAGGGCGTCGCGCAGCGCGGGCAGGGCGGCCTCGGGGACGAGGATCCGCCGCGTGGCGGTGCACTTCTGACCTGTCTTTTGGGTCAGCTCGGTGACGGCGTCGCGGACGACCAGGTCCCACAGCTCGCTGCCCTCCTGCACGTCGGGGCCGAGGACGACCGAGTTGAGGCTGTCGGCCTCGACGTTGACGCGCACGCCGTGGGCGAGGACGTTGCGGTGGCCGCGGATCTTGGCGCCGGTGTCGGCCGAGCCGGTGAAGGCGACGACGTCCTGCGGGCCGAGGTGGTCGAGCAGGTCGCCGACCGAGCCGATCAGGATCTGGAAGGCGCCCGGCGGGAGGATGTTCGCGGCGAGGACGAGCTCGGCGATCCGGTGGGCGAGCAGGCTGGTGCTGGTGGCCGGCTTCGACACCACCGGCATGCCGGCGAGCCAGGCGACCGCGGCCTTGCCGAGCATGCCCCAGGCCGGGAAGTTGAAGGCGTTGATGTGCACGGCGACGCCGTGGCGCGGCTGCAGCAGGTGCTGCACGCGGACCTTGCTGGTCCGCACGACCACCGCGGGCTCGCCCTCGACCAGCCACGGCGACTCCGGCAGGCTCTCGGCCAGCTCGGCGTAGGCGGCGAGGACCCCGAGGCCGCCGTCGACGTCGAACTTGGCGTCGCCGCGGGTGTTGCCGCCGCTGACGACGGCGAGGTCGAGCAGCTCCTCGCGGTGGGCGTGCAGGAGCTTGGCGATCGCCTGCAGGAGGGCGCCGCGTTGCCGGAAGGACATGGCCCGAAGCGCAGGTCCGCCGACCTCGCGGGCGTGGCGGACGGCGTCGCCGAGGCCGCGCGCCGAGGCTGCTTCGGCCAGGACCTCTTCGGTCGCGGGGTTGACGAGCATGGTCTTCGGGCCGTCCGCGGACTGCCAGGCGCCGTTCAGGAAGCTCTCGATCACGCGCATAGAGGCGCAGACGGTACGCCGAGCCGCGCCCGACCGACAAGCCGGCGAGCGGCGCGTTCGATCACGCCTGCGCGCGAGTGAGGCGAGCCATGCCGGACGAGACCGGAGGAACGGCCGTGACGGCGCGTCCGCCGGGTGGAGCGAACGCCGGCAGCGAGGCGAGCGGCCGGCGCTCCATGTCAACGACGCGACGGGACGGACTCGGGTTCGTGACGCGCCCGCGTCACCCGTCGCGTGCGCGGAGCCGAGGGGCGGCGCCGTCGCGCACGGTCACGCCTGTGTGCCCGTGAGGCTGCGGGGGTCGGTGAGGTGACCGGTGACGGCCGAGGCCGCCGCGACCGCGGGCGACACGAGGTAGACCGGACCGGGCGCGCCCATGCGGCGGTCGAAGTTGCGGTTGGTCGTGCTCGCGGTGGTCTCGCCCTCGAGCGGGATCCCCGGGCCGTTGCCGATGCACGAGCCGCAGCCCGGCGCGGTGACCACGGCCCCGAGCTCGCGGAACAGGCCGAGCAGGCCCTCGCGCTCGGCCGAGGCGCTGACCTCGGCGCTCGAGGGCGTGACGGTGACGCGGACCTTGGGCGCGAGCTTGCGGCCGCGGAGGACGTCGCGCGCGTCGGCGAGCGAGCCGCCGGTGCAGGAGGCGATGACGACGTTGTGGATCGGGACGTCGCCGACGTCGGCCAGGGCGGCGCGGTTGCGCGAGTCGCCGGGGGTGGCGACCGTCAGCGGGACCTTGGCGAGGTCGATGTTGATGGTGCGCACGTACTCGGCGCCCTCGTCGGGCTCGACGAACAGGGCGTCGGTGTCGACGCCGGGCCGGCGGGTGCGCAGGAACTCCCGCACCGGCGCGCACGGCTCGACGATGCCGGTCATGAGGCCGCCCTCGACGGTCATGTTGGTGAGGACGCTGAGCTCGTCGACGTTCCACTGATCGAGGCCGGGGCCGCCGATCTGGATCACGCAGGTGTCGGTGGCCGAGGTGCGCCACTGCTCCTCGCGGAAGTACGGGTCGCCGATGATGTGGAGGATGAGGTCCTTCGGCGAGACGACGCCGCGCGCGTCGCCGGTGACCCAGATCCGCACGGTCTTCGGCACGGTGACGGGGACCAGGCCGGTGCGCAGCGCGAACGCCATCGCCGTCGAGCCGACGCCGAACGCGAAGGCGTTGAGCACGCCGGCGGTCGGGGTGTGCGAGTCGGTGAGGATGATGATCGTGCCGGGGTTGCCGTACTGCTCGACGACGATCCGGTGGCACACGCCGGCGTCGTACTTCTGGCCGGGCCCGTGGATCCGGATGCCGTTCTTGAGGCTGGCGCTGACCATCTCGTCGCGCAGCTGCCTCGCCGAGTCGAGCCGCTGCTTCTTGACGCGCAGCGGGACCGTCGGCTGGTCGATGAGGACGAAGTGGTCCTCGAAGGCGGCGGCGAGCTCGGGGTTCTTGACCGGCGTGTTGCCCCACTCCTGCTCGTAGAGCGCCATCACCATGCCGCCGGTGTACTCGTGCACGCCGCGGAAGCCGACCTCGCACAGCACCTGGTCGCCGGGCCCCACGGCGGCGACGCCGAAGCGCTCGCCGCCGGCCCAGGTGCGCGCGGCGATGATCTTCTCGACGCAATTGAGCGGGCGGGCCGGGGCGTCGGTGCGGTACTCGGGCTCGATCTCGCCGGCGAGCAGGCGGGTGCCGTAGCGCAGGAGGCCGCCGTTCTGCACGACGGCGCGGAAGAACGGCGGCAGCTCGGCCGCGAGCTCGCCGAGGTCGACGTCCTCGCCGGCCTGCAGGCGATCGATCACCCCGAAGTCGGTGGTGAACGGCAGGCCGCTGTAGACCATGTTCTCCTGGAAGATCCGCTGGAAGCTGCGGGCCACCACGAGCTCGATACCGGCGCCCTGGTGGGCGACCACCGCGACCTCGCGGCTCGAGCCGGAGCCGTAGGCGTCGCCGCCGACGACGACCTGGAAGCCGCCGTCCTTGATGCTGTCCTTTTGGACCTGCTCCTTGAAGTTCTCGAGGAAGTAGGGCCCGAGGATGTCGCCGGTGTAGCCGAGCGTGCAGGCGGCGCCGCTGATCATCAGGTCGGTGTTGACGCCGTAGTGGAGCGCCGGGGCGGCGTCTGCGCGGGCGTCGAGATCCGTGCCCGTCAGCTGCTGCGCGATGCCCTGCGGGTCGTCGGTGAGCCAGAGGATCCTGCCGCGAAGCTTCATGCGATGTTCGGTTTAACACCCGTGCGCAGGCTTCGAAAGGTAAAGACGGGGACCGGCCGGGCAGGATGACGTGGCTCAGCTCACCGGTGCTCCGCCGGATGGCCGGCCCGGTGCGGTGGAGTATGTTCGCGGCGCATGTTCTTGCGCACGGCCCTTCGCTCCCTCTCGCTGACCGCGCTGGTCACGACGACAGTCCTCCCTGGTTGCGCCTCCAAGCCGGCAGCCCCGGCCGAGACGCCGGCTCCTGGCGGCGAGGATCCCGCAGCCGCGGCGGTCCGCGACGCCGACCCCGCGACGGTGGAGGCGCTCAAGGCGGCCATCGCCGGCCCGCAGCGCTCGGCCGAGAACCGGGCCCGCGATCAGTACCGCCACCCGCTCGAGACGCTGCTGTTCTTCGGCCTCAAGAAGGACATGACCGTGGTCGAGCTGTGGCCCGGCGGCGGCGGCTGGTTCACCGAGATCCTGGCGCCGACGCTGCGCGACAGCGGCAAGCTCATCGTCACCAACTTCGACACCAGCGGCCCGCCGGACGCCTACCAGACCCGCAGCGGCAACAAGTTCAAGGAGAAGCTGGCCGGCGCGCCCGAGGTCTACGACAAGGTCGAGGTCGTGACGGTGACCGACCCGTCGGCGCTGGTGCTCGCGCCCGAGAACTCGGTCGACCTGGTCGTCACGTTCCGCAACACCCACGGGTGGGTCGAGGACGGCATCGACGCGGCGATCTACGGCGCGGCCTTCAAGGCGCTCAAGCCCGGCGGCGTCCTCGGCGTCGAGGCCCACCGCGCCAAGCCGCAGCCGGTCGACGACCCGAAGAAGATCGCCGCGACCGGCTACCTGCCCGAGGACTGGGTGGTCGCTCGCATCGAGTCGTTCGGCTTCAAGCTGCAGGCCCGCTCGGAGATCAACGCCAACCCGAAGGACACCAAGGACTACGAGAAGGGCGTGTGGACCCTGCCGCCGAGCTTCGAGCTCGGCGACAAGGACCGCGACAAGTACGCGGCGATCGGCGAGAGCGACCGCATGACGCTCAAGTTCGTCAAGCCGTGAGCGACCGGCTCGCGTAAAACAGAAGGACAGGTCCCGAGGGACCTGTCCTTCTGGACTGTTGCGAGCGGGACGGCTCAGAGGACCGTCTTGATGAACTCGGCGATCTTGCCGCGCGAGCCGCCGCCGACCATGCGGTTCTTCAGCTCACCGCCCTTGAACAGCAGCAGGGTGGGGATGTTGGTGACGCCGTACTCGACGGCGGTGTTCTGGTTGCGGTCGACGTCGAGCTTGACGATCTTGATCTGGCCGTCGAGCTCGCCCGCGAGGGCGTCGAGGTGGGGCGCGATCGCGCGGCACGGACCGCACCAAGTGGCCCAGAAATCGACCAGGACCGGGGTCTGCGAGTCGAGGACGTCGTTCTTGAAGGTTTGGTCCGAGGTGTTGGTGATCTTGTCGGATGCCATGGTGGTTGGGGCGGGTGAGGTGCAGGCCAGAGGGCCGTGAAGCAGTCAGGCTTGGACGGGCTTGCAGCAGTGGAAGTGGGGCCGCTCGCGGCGGTGGCGCGCGGCGCTCCCGGCGTCGGCGCCGGGCCAGAGCATGGTGCCGGGCTCGCGGCAGCGCAAGGGTTGTGAGGCCGCGCGCGCGCGGCTACCCTGGCCGGGCATGCCGCGGATCTTCGTCGCTCAGACCCTCGTCGACACCTGGCTCTCGACCGGGACCGTGTCCCTCGAGCAAGACCTCCTCCGCGTGTCGGGTCCACCGTCGGTCGATCTCTTCATCAACCCCGCGGTGTGGTTCGAGCGCATCGACGGCGGCGAGGCCGATCCTCATGACGTCGTCGGCCGGGTGAAGACGTCGCAAGAGCTGGCGCAGATGGGCGCCGACCATTACGAGAGCTCGGTCGTGATGGGCGACTACGCGTACACCGTGAAGCCCGGCTTCATCGCCACGGTGGTCGACGCGCGCGGCGCCGAGGTCCGCCTCGATGGACCGACGTGGGGCCGCCTCATGCAACAGATCGAGGCCCTCGGCACGTCGTCCGACAACTAGCGTCGCATGCTGATCCTTTTCATCCTCGCCTCGCTCGCCTACGGAGCCGCGATCTTCGCGTACGCGCTCGACCCGCCCGCGAGCGAGGCGCGCGCGGACGCCCAGTCCCGCGAGACGCGCGCCAGCATCTTGCTGGCGCTCGCGGCGGCGCTGCACGTGGCCTGCATCGGGGCGCAGTGCGTCGGCGGCGAGCACCCGTTCAGCTCGGTGTTCCTCGCTACCAGCTTCGGCGCGCTCATCGCGGTGGTCGGCGGCCTGGTGGTCGGACGGATCCGCCGGGCGGCGACGCTCGGCGCGATCGTGGCGCCGGTCGGTCTGCTCGGCCTGTCGATCGGGGTGATGTTCGGCGCCGCGAGCGTCCACGACCCACTCCCGGCGCCGACGAGCGCGCTGGCGAAGGCGCACATCGGCCTGGCGACGGCGGGCCTCGGCGGGTTCACGATCGCCGCGGGCATCGCCGCGCTCTACCTGACGATGGACCGGCGGCTGCGGCTGAAACGCTGGAAGCCGCAGCCGGGCGGGCTGTCGCTGACCGGACTGGAGCGCCTGCACTACCATGCGGTGATGCTGGTCGTGCCGGTGCTGACCCTGACCATCGTCACCGGGGTGCTGTGGACGGTGAAGTCGGGCGGGGTGGCGGCGATCGGCGGGCGCTGGATCGAGGTGGTGATGGCGGCCGCCGCGTGGCTGTGCAGCGCGGCGATCCTGGTGATGCGCGCGGCGCTCGGGGTCCGCGGCCGCAAGTCGGCGCTGCTCACCCTCGCGGCCTTCGCCTGCACGCTGCTCGTGCTCGTATGGTACGGGGTGCGGGCATGACGGAGCTCGTCGCGGTCGGCCTCAACCACAAGACGGCGCCGGTCGAGCTCCGCGAGCGCCTGGCCTTCGGGGCAGGTGACGTCGCCGCCGCGCTGTCGACCCTGCGCGAGCGCGCGGGCCTCGGCGAGGTGATGATCGTGTCGACCTGCAACCGCGTCGAGGTCTACGCGGTCGCGCCCCACTGGGCCCGCGCCGGCGAGCGCGTGCTGCAGGCGCTCGCCGACACGCGCGCGGTGCCGCTGCCCGAGCTGGTGGCGCACACGTTCGTGCGCGGCGAACGGGCCGCGGCGAGCCACATCTGCCGCGTCGCGGCCAGCCTCGAGAGCATGGTCGTCGGCGAGCCGCAGATCCTCGGGCAGGTGAAGGACGCGTTCGAGCTGGCGCAGCGCGAGGGCACGGTCGGTGGGGTGCTCGACCGCTGCCTCGGCACGGCCTTCCGCGCGGCCAAGCGGGTCCGCAGCGAGACCGACGTGGCCCGCGGCGCGGCCAGCGTGCCGTCGGTCGCGGTCGACCTGGCGCGATCGATCTTCGGCGAGCTCACCGGCAGCGGCGCGCTGCTCGTCGGCGCCGGCGAGATGGCGTCGCAGGCCGGCGTCCACCTCAAGGCCGCGGGCGTGGCCGAGATCGCGGTGGTCAACCGCAGCGAGGCCCGCGGGCGGGCGCTGGCCGACGAGCTGTCGGCCCGCTTCGCGCCGTGGGACAGCCTCGACGCCGAGCTGCGGCGCGCCGACATCGTCGTGACCAGCACCGGGGCGCAGCGGCCGGTGATCGACCGCGCGCTGCTGCGGCCGGTGATGAAGGTCCGCCGCGGCAAGCCGATCTTCTTCGTCGACATCGCGGTGCCTCGCGACGTCGAGCCGGAGGTGGCCCGCCTCGAGCAGGTGTTCCTCTACAACATCGACGACCTGCAGGGGATCGTCCACGACAACATGCGCGCCCGCGCGGCCGAGGCGGAGCGCGCCGGGTCGCTGGTGGAGGAGGAGGTCGCCGAGTTCGTGGCCTGGCAGCGGGCCCGCAGCATCGGGCCGATCGTGCAGGCGCTGCAGCAGCACGCGCGCGCGATCGCCGAGGCGGAGCTCGGCCGGATCCGCGGCAAGCTGCAGGGCCTGGCGCCGGAGCAGCAGAAGGCCGTGGAGGCGCTGGCCAACGGGATCGTGCAGAAGCTGCTGCACAAGCCGATGACGGCGCTGCGCCAGGCGGCCGTCGGCGAGGGCGCCGAGGCGGACCTGGCCGGCGCGGTGCAGCAGCTGTTCGGGCTCGAGGTGCCGTCGGCGGCGGCCGTCGCCGAGGCGGCGGCGCTGGTGAAGCCCGAGCTCGTGCGCGAGTGACCGGGCGCGGACGTGTTGCCGAGGGGGCAAGGGGCGCTCTCGCAGCGCGAGCGAGCTGCGCTGACGCGCCCGGCTCTCGCAGCGCGAGCGAGCTGCGCTGACGCGGAGGGGGCTCCAACAGCGCTAGCGAAGGCGAGCGCGAGGGGCCGGCGCCTCCGAAGGAGCAGAGGAGATGGCTCTTTCAGCCAGTGAGAGCGCGGGGACCGGCGCTGGCGAGCTCGTCATGGGTCGGGCTCTCGCATCGCCAGAGGCGCGTCGAGGGGACATGTCGGGGAGGGCATGTTTGAACAGACATGTCTGTTACGACATGCCTGCGAGAGCATGCCCCTCAGGTCTTGTGCGCGAGCGCGGCGAGCACGGCGTCGGCGCCGAGGCGGAGCAGGAGCTCGGCCACGGCGGTGCCGAGCTCGGCGGCCTCGGCGGGCGGGCCGACGCGGGCGGCGGTGAAGCAGGGGCGACCGCCCGGGTCGGTGATGACGCCGCGGACGTGCAGGAGATCGTCGCGCAGCTCGGCGTGGCAGCCCATCGGCACCTGGCAGCCGCCGTCGAGGCGGGCGAGGAAGGCGCGCTCGGCCGCAGCCACGGTGGCGGCGTGGGCGTCGGCCAGCGGGGCGACGAGGGCACGCACGCGGTCGTCGTCGGCGCGGCTCTCGAGCGCGAGGATGCCCTGACAGGCGGCAGGGCAGAACTGCTCGGGGTCGAGGCGCGCGTCGATCCGGTCGGCCAGCCCGAGGCGGACGAGGCCGGCGGTGGCGAGCAGGATGGCGTCGTAGTCGCCGGCGTCGAGCTTGCGCAGACGCGTGGGCACGTTGCCGCGCAGCGGGCGGATCTGCAAGCCGGGGTTCAGGCGCAGGGCGAGCGCGCCGCGGCGCAGGCTGGTGGTGCCGAGGGTGGCGCCGGCCGGCAATGACTGAATAGACAGGTCGCTCGGAGCATGTCCTTCGGGACAGAGCCTGGCGCGGAGGGCAGGGCCGAGGACGAGGGCGTCGCGGGCGTCCTCGCGGGGCGGGGTGCAGACGATGGCGAGGCCGGGGTGCAGGCGCCCCGGCAGGTCCTTCATGCTGTGGACGGCGAGGTCGACGGCGCCGGCGGCGAGCTGCTCCTCGATGGCGTTGACGAACAGGCCCTTGCCGCCGATCTGGTTGAGCGGACGGTCCTGGATCCGGTCGCCCTCGGTGGTGATGTGGACGAGCTCGACGACCAGCCCGTCGCCCCACTCGGCGCGCAGCCGGTCACGGATGTGATGCGCTTGCCACAGCGCCAGCTCGGAGGCGCGGGTTCCGATCCGCAGCGGACGATCGAGGTCGGGCTTGGTCGAGGCGGTCATGCCGGACGCGAATGATAGCGCCTGCGCTCGTTGACGCGCCACCGCGCCGGAGGGCCGGATTCGTCGTCGGGGCGGTCGGAGCGCCCGCGGGGCGAGCTCGGCGTCGAGCCGCGAGGTGCGGCGTCTGTCGCAATGGAGCGGACTCCTCCGCGCGCGGGGACTCGAGGTTGCGCCGCCGCAGCGTGCCGGATGCGGCGATCGAGCCGAGCGAGGTGGGGTGCCCGAGGCGAGGACGGGATCGAACTCGAACGCGCTCGCGGCAGGCTTCGCGCGGGGCGAGGGGGGAAGGTGAGAGAAGGAGGGACTGCGCCACGTGGCGTCCCCCCACGGAGGGCGACGCTGATGATTCGCGTGATGTACTGGTGATGCTGCAGCGCCGCGGCGACCGGCCGCTGCGATGACGCTGGAGCGGGGGCCGGCGATCTCGGCGCACGCCCTCGGGCGCACGCTGGCGCGTCGGGTCGCGCTCTGCCCGCGCGGTCGACCGTGACGAGCGCGCGGTGCTCGGCGAGGGACTGCAGCGGTCGTGCCGCCGCCCTTTATGACGGGAAAGACATGTCGAAAGAGACATGCCTGATAAGGCATGTGCTCATGCGCAGGCCCCGTCGGGCATGTCCTTCAGCGCTTGTCGGCCGGCGCGGCCTCGGGGGCGCCGCCGAGGCGGAGGACGATCTCGCCGCGGATCTGGTCGGTCTCGACCCAGCCGATCGCCCGCGAGTCACAGCAGGCGCCCTCGTCGCGGTTGTCGGCGACGAGGAGGTAGCCGTCGGCCGGCACCTCGTAAGGGCCGCCGTCGGCCGGGATGTCCATGCCGGGCCAGGCGTCGGGGCCGGCGGTGCTGGCGAGGACCTGGTAGCGGCGATCGCCGATGATCTCGAAGGAGGTCGGGCGCGCGCCGGGCTCGCCGGGGCCGTCGCCGGGCTTGTGCGCGAGCGGCTCGCCGTTGATGGCGAGGCCGAGCGCGCCGCGGGCGTCGCCGAAGGTGACGGCGTCGCCGGGGACGGCGAGGATCCGCGCGACCCTCAAGCTGCGCGGCGGGGGTTGCCCGGCGACGCCGCTGCGCCGCTGGACCTTCTCCCACTCGTCGTCGAGGCCGAGCTCCTTGGGGTCGACGACGGCGGTGTTGCGCAGGCGATCGCGGCTGCCCGGGACGCGGGGGCGAGCCTCGGGTGCAGCTTTGTCGCCGGGAGGTTCTTGAAGCGGCGCCGGCTCGGGCGGCGGCGGCGGCGGCGTGGGGTCGTAGACGACGAGGTCGCCGCGGTCGAGGCCCCACGTGCCGCGCACGAACAGGACGTGGTCGCCGCTGCGGAGGTTGGGCGCCATGCCGTCGCCGTGGATCTCGACGACGGTGGCGAAGCTGCAGCGCAGGACCAGCAGCGCGGCGCCGCCGACGAGGACGCACCAGGCGAGCCGCGTCGGCCAGGTGCGGTCCGGCGGCGCGGGGTAGTCGTCAGGCTCTGGCTCGCGGCGAAAGAACATGCAAGGCGCGGAGCTGCTCGCTCAGCGCGGCGACATCTTGCTCGACCCGCGCGGGCGGACCAAAGAAGACGCCGATCCCGGCGAGGGCTCGCGCGCCCGCGGCCAGGCAGTCGGCGGCGGTCGCCGGGCCGACGCCGCCGAGCGCGACGACGCAGGCGGCCGGATCCGCGGTCCAGGCGCGCAGCCCGGCGAGGCCGATCGGTCGCTTGCTGCCGAGCGGGGCGCCGGGCTGGGCGGTGGTCGGCGCGAAGATCGGGGCGACGAGGGTGTAGTCGACGAGGTGGTGGCCGGCCTGCGGCTCGCCGTGGACGGCCCGCCCGAGCAAACCGGGGAGGCGCGGACGGAGGTCGGCCAGGCGGGCGAGCGAGGGGTCGCCGCGCAGGTGGAGGCCGTCGACGCCGGGGAGCGCGGCAGCGCGCCCGGCGTGCTCGGGATCGACGGCGAGGAGGAGCGGGATGGCGCGGTCGCGGCAGCGGCGGATCAGCGGGGCCAGGCGTCCCTGGGGGTCGAGCAGGGCCTCGGGCGCGGCGCCGGGCTCGCGCAGCAGGACGGCGAGCGCGAGGTCGCCCGCCCCGGCGCGCCAGCCGGCGACCAGCTCGGGGTCGACGGGGCCGGTCGGCGGGGTGATGGCGAGCAGGTGGAACGGGGGGGTCACGAGTTTGTGGATGGAAGCGGAGCGGAGCGCCCGCGAGCTCCAGGCGCCCGTCTGGCTGATCGAATCGCTCGCGCTGAGGACGTGGTGCGGAGATGGAGCGTTGCGGGCGAAGCCACCAGCCCGCGAGGTCGGTCGGCGGCCACGACGAAGCCGCAGCGGGGCTCGAGGACCTGCTCGCGGCGTTCGGCTCTCCGAACGCCGGCGCGGCGAGCGAAGGCCGCGCCAGCGATTTTGCGAGAGGGCGAACCGGCAGAGCGCGCCCGGGAGGACTCATTCGATCATGCCGGTGGTCGGGCTCGAGGCGCTGCCGATCACGCGCGCGGGCATGCGGCCGGCGCGGTAGGCCTTGCGCCCGGCGATGATGCCGTCACGCATGGCCTCGGCCATGAGCACGGGGACCTGGGCGTGGGCGACGGCGGTGTTCATGAGCACGGCGGTGCAGCCGAGCTCCATCGCGATCGCGGCGTCGCTGGCGGTGCCGACGCCGGCGTCGACGATCACCGGGACCTTGGCTTGCTCGACGATGAGGCGGATGTTGTGCGGGTTGCGGATCCCGAGGCCGCTGCCGATCGGCGCCGCGAGCGGCATGACGGCGGCGCAGCCCATCGCCTCGAGCTTGCGGCAGACGATCGGGTCGTCGGTGCAGTAAGGAAGGACGACGAAGCCCTCGTCGAGGAGGATCTTGGCGGCCTTGAGCGTCTCCTCGTTGTCTGGCAGGAGCGTGCGCGGGTCGCCGATGACCTCGAGCTTGACGAGGTCGGCGATGCCGAGCTCGCGCGCGAGGCGGAGGGTGCGGACGGCTTCGTCGGCGGTGTAGCAGCCGGCCGTGTTCGGCAGCAGCGTGTAGCGGCCGCGGTCGATCCACGACAGCAGGTTGTCCTTGACCTTGAGGTCGACGCGCCGCAGGGCGACGGTCACGATCTCGGCGCCGCTGGCGGCGAGGCAGGCGCGCGTCTCGTCGGCGTCCTTGTACTTGCCGGTGCCGATGATGAGCCGCGAGGTAAGGGGGCGACCGGCGAGGGTCCAGGTGTCGTGTGTGTCGCTCAATTCAGCCTCCGCCGACGAAGGTGACCACCTCGAGCCGATCACCGTCGACCAGCTCGGTCCGGTCGTAGGTGGCCCGCGGCACGATCTCTCGGTTGCGTTCCACCGCTACCTGCCGCGGGTCCAGGCCCAGCGAGGCGACCAGCGCCCCGACCGTGGTCCCGGGCGCGAACGGGTGGGGCTCACCGTTGAGCACGAGGGTCGGCACGGGCGGAAAGGTACACCGAACCGGTGGTGGGACGAGCTGGCGCCATGTGCGCCGGCACGACATGGATCACAGCGTTGCCCAATTCACTCACCTGTGGCGATCGTGCAACAGGTCTCCAGGGGCGCGATGATCGCCGTATTTTTGGAAGACGATTGGAAAATCAACGAGTTAGGCGTTTGACGCGCCGTGCCGGCGTTTGGCCCGCTTTGTGCTCACCCCCACAAGCATGCACGTTGAGTCGGAATCCCGCCGCCCTAGCATCCCCCTGGAGCGCATGGAAGCCCAGGATATCTTGTCCTGCGTCGAGCCCTTCACCGCTGCCCGCCCCGCCGAACTGGAGGTGCTGGGGCGCACGGCGGTGCGGGTCCGAAAGACGCCCGCCAGCATCCTCTGCCACGACGGGCAGCCCGCTGACGGCCTCTATATCGTGCTCCGCGGGCGCATCAACCTGGTCCGCGCCGTCGACGGCAACCGTGACCTCATCCTGTCGAGCCTCGGGCCCGGCGAAGTGTTCGGCGAGAACTGCGCGATGCCCGGGATGGTGATGTCGACGACCGCCGTCGCCGCGGTCCAGAGCGAGATGCTCCGGATCCCCAGCGAGGCGCTCAGCGAGCACCTCCGCCGCGAGCCCGAGACCGTGGTCCGCTTGATGCGGCTGCAGTACGAGAAGCTCCGCGAGGTCGAGGCCGTGGCCAGCGGCCTGGCGCTGTGCGACGTGGAGCAGCGGCTGCGCCGCACGCTGGCCCGCCTGGCCCGCCGCCAGGGCCGCCGCAACCCGGCCAGCGCCGGGTGGATCCTCGCGCCGGTGCCGACGCAGTCGGAGCTCGCGCGCATGGTCGGCTCCTGTCGTGAGACCGTGTCCCGCACGCTCAGCGCGATGGCCCGCAACGGCCTGGTCAGCGGCAGCGGCCGGCGCATGATCCTCAACGACAGCCTCGTCAACGAGACGACCTGAAGCCGCGGAATGTCGGCGGGGCCGGACGCGTTGGGGGACGCGTCCGATGCCACGCTCCCCGAATCCTCGTGCTAACTTCGGGCCCGTGCGTTATTCCGGGCCTGAACGTCGGGTCGCCGACCGCAGGCAAGCTCCGATCGTCGAAGTCCGGCCGACTTATGCGTATGTCGACGCCGGCGCGATGGTCCACAACCTGCGCACCGTGCAGGCCGCCGTCGGTCCGCGCTGCCGCGTGCTCGCCGTGGTCAAGGCCGACGGCTACGGCCACGGGGCGATCGAGGCGGCCCGCACGTTCGTCGACGCCGGCGCGTGGGGCTGCGCGGTCAGCCTGGTCGAAGAGGGCGTCGAGCTGCGCCAGGCCGAGATCCTCGCGCCGGTGCTGGTGCTCGGCGGGGTCCATCCGGGCTCCGAGGACGTGATCGTCCACCGCTCGCTGACGCCGGTGGTGTGGGCCCGCGAGCACCTGCAGCTGCTCACCGCCGCGGTCCGCCGCAGCGGGGCGCCGCCGCTGCCGATCCATTTGAAGATCGACACCGGGATGTCGCGCCTCGGCGCGCTGCCGGGGCAGCTGCCCGAGTTCCTCGACTGGCTCGAGGGCGAAGACGGGCAGCACGTCCGCCTCGAAGGGGTGATGACCCACTTCGCCTGCGCCGACGAGCCCGACGACGTGACGAGCCCGCGCCAGCTCGAGTCGTTCCGCGACAGCTTGGCGGTGCTGGCCAGCCGCGGCTTCCACCCGCCGATCCGTCACGTGTGCAACAGCGCCGGGCTGGTCCGTCTGCCGCACGCGCACTTCGACATGGTGCGCCCGGGGGTGGCGATCTACGGGGCCGCGTCGAGCCGCGAGGTCGAGCTGCCGGGCCTCAGGATGGCGATGAGCGTCCACTCGCGGATCCTCGGCATCCGCGAGCTGCCAGCCGGCGCGCGGGTGTCGTACGGGCACCGGATGGAGCTGACCCGGCCGTCCCGGCTCGGCATCGTGCCGGTCGGCTACGCCGACGGCTACCCGCGGCGGATGAGCGGGCAGGCGCAGGTGCTGGTCCGCGGGCACCGCTGCCGGGTGGTCGGCAACATCACGATGGACGTGTCGATGATCGACGTGACCGACCTGCCCGACGCCCGCGAGGGCGAGCGCGTGACGCTGCTCGGGGCGCAGGGCCGCGACCGCATCGACGTCTACGAGCTGGCGCGCTGGGCCGACGTGATCCCGTACGAGATCTGCTGCGGGATCTCGAAGCGGGTGCCGCGGCGCGGGTAGGTGCTTTGGGACATGCTTTGAGGGGCATGTCGCTGGGGACAACGACGAAAGGACATGCCCTCTCGAGCATGTCCCTTCCGACAGGTGCCCTCAGTTGCCGGAGGGCGGCGGGGCGGAGGTGGTCGGCGGCTGGCTGCTGGCCGGGGGCTCGCCGCCGGCGGGCGCGGGCGGGGCGGCCTCGGCGTTGCACTCCTCGGAGCCGACGTAGTCGGGGTGGCAGGGGTCGCTGATGTCCTGCACCTTGGCCGCCGCGGCGCCGCCGGTCTGGCTGGCCGGTTTGGCCCAGTTCACCTCGGTCTTGGCGAAGGTGTTGGTGTTGCCGGCGTCGAAGATCTGCTCCTCGTTGACGTAGCTGTAGAGGTACTGCTGCTCGGTGGCGAACAGGGCGGTGATCGTCGACTGCTTCTTGACCTCGTGGCTGCCGGCCGAGGTGGTGGTGATCTCGGTCTCGTCGGTGTCGGTGACGAGGCGCGCGACGGTGATCGGCGGCTCGCCGGTCTTGTAGAAGCCGTCGAGCTTGCTGGTGACGGTGCCCTCGCTGTAGCGGCCCAGCTTGCCCCTGCGGCCGCGCTTCTTGTCGTCCTTCCAGGTGTCGCCGGCCTTGAGCGGGCGCGCGGGGACGGTGAGGAAGGCGGTCTCGAGCGCGTCCAGGGCCTGCTGCAGGACGACGCGGAGCTCGGCCGAGAGGTCGTCCGGGAGCTCGGGCATGTGGAGGATCTTGCCGCTGTCGTCGACGTTGAAGTCGACCTCGAGGCCCTGCAGCTGCTGGCTGGCGGTGCGGTTGAACTCGGCGACGCTGACCGGGAAGCTCGGCGGGAGGCTCCACTTGACCGAGACGCCGCTGAAGCGGGCGGTGACGGCGGTGCCGCCGCGAGTCTCGTCAGGGCCGCGGACGGTCAGGGTGAGGTCGAAGCTGAAGCTCTGCGAGGTGCTGGTGGCGCTGCTGGCGGCGCGGATGGTGGCGCTGCGCCGCACGCTGCCCTGATAGACCTGGCCGGGCGTGAGGTCGTAGCGGAGCGTGATGCCCTCGGCCGGCGCCTCGACCTTGGTGAGGCCGGGCCCGGTGTTGCAGCCGGACAGCGACGGAGCAGCACAGAGGAGGAGGGCGAGGAGCCAGCGAGGGGCGGAGGCCATGGCCCGGAACATACGCGGGCGCGCGTCGCACGGTCAACCGGCGCCGATCCGACGCGCTATCCGGCCGCGGCCGCGGCCGGGACGGCCTCCGCCGCCGCGGCAGCAGCTTCGGCCCGGCGCTCGTCGGCCTCCTCCTGCTTGCGCTTCTCCTCCTCGGGGTCCGGCGGGCCGATCGGCCGCTCCTGAACGAAGGCCTGATCGGGCGGGAGGCTGGAGTCGCGGACGTGGACGACGACGCTGCGCTCGAGATCGGCGGGCAGATAGCCGGTCCACCCGGCCGGCAGCGCGGGCGCGACCCACTCGAACAACCAGCGGGCGTCGAGCGGGGCGAGGTTGACGCAGCCGTGGCTGCGCCGCTTGCCGAACTGGTCGTGCCAGTAGGCGCCGTGGAGCGCGTTGTGGCCCTGGAAGAGCATGACCCAAGGGACATGTTCGACCATGTACGGGTTGTCCTCGTAGTCCTGGTTGGCCATGGTCATGCTCGCGACCTTGGCCCAGATCGGGTAGTTGCCCCTCGGTGTCGGCGAGCCCTTGCCCGAGCTGACGAGGGTGGCGTACACGGGCCGCTCGCCGCGGTAGGCGACGAGGACCTGCTCGCCGAGGTCGACGTCGATCCACTGATCGTCGCCGCTGGCGAGCCGGTTGTCGCGCAGGGCGCCCTCGGGGATCGGGGTGAAGACGACCTCGTTGAGGTTCTTGGCCTGGACGTAGCGGCCCTCGCCGATCTTCCACCAGCGATCGGGGTCGGCCTCGCCTGTCTCTTCGAGCAGGTCGACGCGCTCGCGCAGGCCGAGGGCGCCGACCTGGGCGGCCTTGACGTCGGGCTCGGCGAGCACGGGCACCTTGTCGCGCGAGGACCAGGCGAAGGCGGGGCCGATGGCGGCGGCGCTGTCGATGAAGACGCCGCGCCACGCCGAGCCCTGGCCGAGCCAGCCGACGGCGGACTTGCTGACGAGCTGGCCGTCGACGGTCTCGACGTAGGCGGCGCCGTCGACCTCGAGCGTGCGCGCGACGGCGAGGTTCATGCCCTCGCTGAGGCTGCGCGCGGCGACGCCGGAGCGCACGCCGTCGACGCCGCGGTACATGAGGGCGCCCTCTTCGCGGACCTTGGCGTAGTCGAAGGGCAGGCGACGATCGCCGCGCATGCGCTCGCCGAGGGCGTGGCCGACGGCCGGCTGCTCGCGCCCGGGCCTGACGTGCTCAGAGCAGACGTAGCCGAACGGGTAGACGGCGTACCACGGCTTGCCCTTGCAGCCGTTGTTGTCGCGGCTGGCGACCTGGCCGCGCACGAGCAAACGTGTCCCTTTGGCCATGGTGGCGATCCGCTTGCTCGGCGACCACGGCCGCGTGCGAATGCCGGTCTCGGGCCAGTGGGTCTCGACGATCGCGGCGGGCGCCGCGTCGACCTTGATGCCCTCGCGCGCCTCGTCCACGGGCTCGAGACGGCCGAGCGCGGCGAAGGTGCGGAGGACGGTCCAGGCGACGAGGAGCTGCACGGCGAGACGCTACCACGGCCGCGCGCGCGGTCCGCAAAGTCGTCCACGCGCGGAGGGGTGGCGGATATTCCGGCGCACCGGCTCAGGAGCCGGAGCTGGCGCCAAGGACAGGCAGCGGGAACTTGTTGCGCCGCTCCGCCGCCTTGCCGCGCCGCCGCGCCCACGCGGCTTCGTCGCCGAACTTGAGCGGACGGTCGACGGGCGGCGTGGTCTCGAAGGCACGGATCCAGTCGGCGTAGCGCGCGCCGGCTCGCACGGCCTGGATCGCGGCGTGCCCGGCGTCAGGACCGCGCTGGGCCAGGAAGTACTCGATGTGCGCCCAGCGCGGCGACTGCGGCCGGATCTCGACCTTGCCGCCGAGTCCGCTGCGGATCCGTCGCAGCCGCTCCTCGGCCGCCTTGACGCCGAAGAAGGCCTGGCCGTCGAGCGGGGTGTTCCGCTTGGCGACGAAGGTGGAGAAGGTCAACGCGAGGCGACCGATGCCGGCCAGCTCGCGGGCGAAGCGGATGAGCTCGTCGACGTCGGCGTCGGTCTCGCCGGGCGCGCCGATCATCTCGTAGACCTTGAGGCGGTGGAACCCGTGCTCGTGGACGAGCTTGGCGGCGCGCAGGAGGTGCTCTTCCTTGATCTTGCGATCGAGGAGGAGGCGCATGCGCTCGCTGATGCCGTCGGAGGCGACGGTGATCGTGCGGTGACCGCTGCGCTGCATGTCGCGCAAGAAGGTTGGAGTGAGGCGATCGGCGCGCAGGCTGGAGATGCTGACGGAGCGGCCGGACTCGACGAGGCTGGCGACCAGCGGCTCGAGGTCGGGGTGGTCGGTGACGGCGGCGCCGACGAGGCCGACCTTGCGCGCCTGCTCGGGCACGAGGTCGAGGACGCGATCGATCTCGACCAGGCGCATGCCGCCGCCCGGCTGGATCCGCATGACGCAGAAGGCACACTGGCGCGAGCAGCCGCGCTCGGGCTCGACGAGGAACATGTCGGCGAGCTCGGTGTCGGGGGTGAGGATCGCCGAGTAGGCCGGGACGCGCTCCTTGCTAGCGCGCGCGGGCTCCGGCAAGTCGTGCCACAGGCCGGGGCTGAGCTCGCCGACGATGGTGTGCGGGAGCTCGGCAGCGGCGGCGATGGCCGGCTCGCGGCGACGATGCGAGAGCAATCGCTCGATCGCGTCGGGCAGCACGTCCTCGGCCTCGCCGGCGATCAGCAGATCGGCGAAGGGCAGCAGGCTGCTGGGGTTGGAGAAGGTGAGGGGACCGCCGAAGACGAGGATCGGGTCGTGTTCGCGGCGCTCGGCGGCCAGCACCGGAATACCTGACCCTTCGAGCAGGCGGACGAGGCCGGCGAGCTCGAGCTCGTAGGCGACCGAGATGGCGACGACGCGGTACGACGACAGCGGGCGCTCGCCCTCGTAGGTGAGGATCGGCCGCTTCGGCTGCGGCCAGGGCAGCGCCATCGGCTCCCACGCGTCGGGCAAGAAGGCCCGGTGCGCGCCGATCTGCAGCTCGTGCAGCAGACGGTAGAGCGTCTGGTAGCCGAGGCTCGACATGCCGGCGCGATAGGGACTCGGATAGGCGAAGGCGACCTCGGAAGGTCGCCCCACGCCCAGAGTCCCGATCTCTCGGTCCAGACGGGCCCGCAGCAGGGCCCGCTCGTCGCTCACGGCCATGCGTGAAGTCTAGCCGCGCCGACTAGAAGCGCAGCGCGAAGGAGCCGGCCGCGCCGCCACCCGGCAGGGGCGCCGCGCCGAGGCCGGTGACCTCGAGCCGCTTCTTGCCGGCGTAGAAGCCCTTGCCCTTCTTCTTGTTGGTGCGATCGACGGCGATCATGGCGATGCCGCCGACCAGCAGCGCGCCGCCCGCCGCGATGAGGATCGGCGTGACGAGGTTGAGGGTCTTCAGCGAGTTGAAGTCGTCGTCGACGTCGCTGGTGTACTGACCCTGCGGGAAGGTCGTGATGACGCTGCCCGGAGCGGCGGCCTCTTCGATGCCGCTGGCCCGGTTCTTGGCGCCCACGAGGGTGCCGATGCCGCCGCCGACGGCGCCGACGCCGAGCACGGCGAGGACGACGCCTCCGATGAAGAGACCGGACACGCCGCGCTTCTTCGGCGCGTCGTCCTCTTCAGCGCTGCTGCTGCCGCCGCTCTTGCGCTTCTGCAGCAGCGGGTCCTCCTCGTCGGTCGCCGGACGCGAGGAGGTGTTGTTGTTGGTCGTCGTCGGCGTGGTCGCCGCCGCGGGACCGCCGGTGACACACTCGGGGTTGTTCTCGGACTTCTGCAGCAGGTCCTGCGCCTTCTTGCGCAGGTCGGCGTTGTTCTGCTCCTTGACGAGGAACAGCTCGAGGTACTGCTTGACGCGGGCGCAGTCCTTCAGCTCCCACGCGTCCTGGCCGATGTTGAAGGCGAAGATGTGCTTGTCGGGCGCGAACGCGTAGGCCTGCTCGAACCGGATGACCGAGTTGTAGTAGTCCTCGCGGTCGTGGGCCGCCTTGGCCTCGCCGAACAGCTTCTTGGCCCAGGTGAGGCGCTCCTCCTGGGACAGAGTGCTCGGGTCGGGCGGCGCCTCGGGTTGGACGCCGTTGCCGCCCGGCGGGGGCGGGGCGGCGGACCGGCCCAGGCGACGGAGGTGGGCAGCGCGAGAGTGGTGCAGAGGAGGGCAGACAGCGAGGCGCGCAGGATCGACATGGGCGGGTCGTTTCTCTGGGGTGGCTCAGCCGAACGGATCGGCGACTTCGCTCTTCTTCTTGGGCTCGGCCTTCTTGGCGCCGCCGCCTCCACCACCGCCGCCTCCGCTGGGCTTTTTGGTCTTCTTGACCGTCTTCTTCGCGTCGGGCGTGGCGGCGGCGTTGGGGTCGGGCTGGCCGGGCGTGACGCCGGGCTGCGGGGGCGCGTTGGGATCGGGCTGGCCGGGCGTGGTGACGCCGGGCTGGCCCGGGACGTTCGGCTGGCCGGGGAGCGGCTGGCCCGGGACGTTCGGCTGGCCGGGGGCGCCGAGCTGGCCCGGCTGATTGGGCGCGGCCACCGGCGGGGGCTGGACCGGAGGCGTGGGCTCCTTGGTCTCGACCTTCGCGGGCGCGGGCGCAGGTGCGGGCGGCGGCGGCGGATCGGGCTTGAAGATCATCGCCAGAGCGACCGCGATGCCGGCGACGGCGACGCCGCCACCGAGCGCCATCGCGAGGATCGGCTTCTGCGGCGGCGGGGCCTCCTGCACAGGCGCAGCGAAGGTCTCGGGCTGCGGGGGCGGCTCCGGCGGGGGAGGCGGTGGCGGAGGCTCGGGCTCCGGCACCATGGTCGGAGTCATTGCAAGCTCGTCGACGAGCTGACCGAGCAGGTCGTCAAACGCATCGGCGTTGCCGGATGTGGTCTTCTTGGGTGCAGCCACGGTGCCTCTCCTTCAACGGAGCCGAGAGCGGTTGGTCGATGTTAGCCTCTCGGGCAGGAGCGATACAAGGGTTTGCAGAAGTGCATCGGCGAAGATGTTCATCGCGCGGCGCTTTCGCTGGTGAGGCCAAGGCCGGTCTGCGCGCTCGCCAATGCGCGGACGAGGGATTCCACACGGTCGATCAACGCTGCCAAACGCGGGCGGCTGGACCGGATGGGCGCGGCTCCGGAGGTCGACGCGAACGCGGCGAGCTCCGGCCACACCGCGGATCTCGCCTCGTCCATGTAGAGCGCGCGATTCACCTCGAGCTGCAACGCGTGCTGTCCGGCCTCCGGTCTGCCGAACGAGCGCACGAGTTCGCCGCCGCGGTAGGGGTCGTTCAGGCGCACGGAGAGCGCGGGCCGACCGTCCGCAGACGCGCGGAGCGCCGCGAGCGCCCGCTGCTGCAGCCCCGGACTGCACGCGCCGCCCTCGTAAGTGCCGAGGATCAGGTCGCCGGGGACGCTGCTCGGCATGCTGTGGGCGTCGAGCAGGATGGCGTGGCCGAAGCGGGCCCGCCGGCGCGCGAGCAACACCGCGAGCGCGCGGTGGTAGGGCAGGTAGTAGCGGCTGAGTCGCTGCGCGAACTCGGCGTACGACAGCGGGCGGTCGAGGATGGGGATGTTGCCGACGGCGTTGCCCCACACGACGCCGCGGTTCTTGGCCTGCGGGCCGCACCAGCCGCGGCGATCGGGGCGCGGCGCGGGATGGTCCGGGACGATCTCGGGGCTCACGTCGTCGGGCGCGCGGTTGAGATCGACGAGGAGCCGGCTGTACTCGGCGCGCACGACGGCAGCGCCGAGCGCCGTGGCGCGGCTGTAGAGCAGGTGGACCTCGTAATCGGCGTTGCGGGCGAACTCCACGGCGGGCCGCGCCCGCGAGGCGTCGGCGGGCCAGGCGAGGCCGACGTGCGGCAGGCTGATGACGAGCGGGGTGAGGTGCTCGGCCGGGATGAACCGGAAGGGCAACGCTGTCCCCGACGGCTGGCCGACGTCTTCGGCCGTGAGCTGCTCGAGCGCGGGTTCGATCACGGATCGCTCCAGCGCCGGCCGGACCAGGCTTCGAAGCGAGCGCGGGCGGCCGGGTCGGCGTCGTCGATGCGCTCGATCTGCGGGGCGCCGCGCGCAGCGGCGAAGGCGATCGGGAGCGTCAACACGCGTTCGCGCCGACTGATCAGGAGCTCGGCCGGCGCGCCGGGCTGCAGGTGGTCCCACACGCGGGCGGCGCGGGCTGAACGCAGGCGCAGCCAGTTGCCGTCGATGCGGCGCGCGGCCAGCAGCTCGTCGCCGGAGGCGAGGCCGGCGCGCTCGGCGGGGGAGTCGGTGCGCACGAATTCGACCCAGGCGCTGCCGGCTCGATCCTGGACGGTGAATCCGAGGTCGATCAGGCCGGGCTGAACTGGCTTTTCGGACAGGCGAAGACCGAGCTGCGCGAGCGGGGCGAAGTCCAGGTCGATGGGCTTCGACCAGAGCGCGCGGACGGCGCCCGGGACCTCGCCGAGACCGCTGTGGTCCCCTAATACCTGTTCGAGATCTTCGACCGTAAATCCTGGACAGGAATACGTATTTTCAGTGGCCGGTCCGCGCGTGTCCCGGCTGCCCGGGCCGCGCCGCCAGAGCTCGGCGAGGACGCCGTCGAGGCCGCTGCCGCGCGGGCGCAGCTCGCGGAGCCAGAGGTCGAGGAGCAGCGCGACGAGGCTGCCCTTGAGGTAGTAGCTGACCGAGGCGTTGGGGCTGTCGTCCTGCGGACGGTACAGCTTGACCCACGCGTCGAAGCTGGACTCCTCGAGCGACTGGACGAGGCGGCCGGGGGTGTCGCGCAGGCGGCCGATCGATTCGGCCAGCCGCTGCAGGTGGGCCTTGACGCTGATCTCGCCGCTGCGCAGGACCAAAAGGCCGTCGTAGTAGCTGGTGAAGCCCTCGGCGATCCACAGCTCGCGGGTGTAGTTCTCGCGGCCGTAGTCGAACGGACCGAGGGCGCGGGGCCGCAAGCGCTTGACGTTCCACGCGTGGAACAGCTCGTGGCTGGCGAGCTCGAGCAGATCGTAGACGCCGCCCTCGCTGTCGTCGTCGCGGTCGAGGTTGCCGGCCTGGACGCGCCGCGCAGCCGGCGCCCACGACTCCGGTTCGACGCCGAGGACGCTGCCGGCGAGGTGTTCGAGGCCGCCGCGAGCGCCGACGGCGGCGTGCACGAGGAAGGTGTAGTGGTCGTAGGGGCGCGCGGGCCAAAAGCGCTCGACCTGGTCGACGACGCGGGCGAGGCGCGGGAGGACGAAGTCGGGGAAGGGCTCGCCCCAGACGGCCAGGCGCACGTGCTCGCACGGCGTCGGGAGGTTGGTGACCGAGAGCTGGCCGGCCTCGATCGGGGTGTCGAAGAGGGCGTCGAGGTCGGGGAGATCGACCTCGAAGTGACCCGGGCTGCGACGCTCCTGGCGGGCGGGGTCGGCGGCCAGGCTTACCCCCGACCAGCCGGGCAGCAGCTCGACGGCGACGCGGAACGGGCCGGCGTGGCCTTCGGGGACCAGGAACAGCTGCGGCGGATGAAGGTAGGCGTGGCTGGCGTCGTGGTGGGCGGTGCGGACGCTGAGGTCGTGGGCGTAAACGGTGTAGTCGACGACCAGCCGCTCACCCGGGCGGGTGGCGAGCTCGAACCGGTCCTTGGCGAGCTTGCGGATCTCTCGCGGGCTGTCGGCGACGTGGGCGGCGATCGTGCGGATGTTGCGCGCGTACTCGCGGATCACGTACGAGCCCGGGCTCCAGGCCGGCATCCAGAGCTGGCAGATCTCCCCGGTCGCAAACAGTTCCAGGCGGACGTGGATGAGGTGCGCCCCCGGCTGCGGAAACGTGATGCGGTAGGCGACGGGATCCACGCCCGCAGGATAGCAAGGTGGTCCGGGCCGACGAATTTTTCGCGCCCGCGTCGCCGTTCGTGCCGCCCGGAAAATCGCCGCGAAGCGGGTTCCAAGGAGTACGGCCGACGCGTCGACCCGCGCGCCCCCGAGCACCTTCGCCGGTGCCCGGGTGGGTCACCCGCCGGCCCGCTGGTCCTCCGACCTCAACGTGTGGCCCATCACGCCGCAGCGAGCAGTCGCTGCGGCGTCGTTTTTTGGGCCGCGGAAGTGCGTGAGACCAAAAGAGGAAAGCCCTCAGCGGGTGCTGAGGGCTTTCGAGTGAGTGACCCTGTCGGGACTTGAACCCGAGCTTTCGGCGTGAGAGGCCAACGTCCTAACCGCTAGACTACAGGGCCAGAAACTCTCGGACGTGGTAGTTCGGGGACAGGGATTCGAACCCCGATAGGCGGAACCAGAATCCGCAGTCCTACCATTAGACGATCCCCGAAGAAGGGCAAGGCGCCGAGGGGGGTGTTGGGTGGCTCGAACCGAGCGGTTTGGGCCGCCCCCTGAGCGCGTCCGAGGTGGGGGGGAGGATGCGACAAGGCCCGGCGGGTGTCAAGCACGAATTCGTGCCGACCCGAGCGTGCGAATGGCGCGACAGTCCGGGGGAGGCCATGTAAGGTTCCGGCCATGCTCGCGCCTCCAAAATCGTCCGCACCCCTGGCTCTGACGTTCTGGCTCGTCGTGGGGGCGCTGGCGTGCAGGCCCGCCGCCCCTGCGGCGACCCCGGCCCCCGGCCCGTCGACTGCGGTAGATGCGCAAGAATCGCCCGCCCAGGGCCCGGCGAGCGGGAGATCGCTCCCCGCCAAGGACCCGAGCGATCCCGCCACGGCGGTCGGCATCCACGGCGCGGTGACCTCGGCCGAGCGCCACGCCAGCGAGGTCGGCGTGGCGATCCTGAAGAAGGGCGGCAACGCGGTCGACGCGGCGGTCGCGGTCGGCCTGGCCCTGGCGGTGACCCACCCGAGCGCCGGCAACCTCGGCGGCGGCGGGTTCATGGTCATCCGCATGGCCGACGGGCGCACCGCGGCGATCGACTACCGCGAGGTGGCGCCGGCGGCAGCCACGCCGACCATGTTCCTCGACGCCAAGGGCAACCCGACGCGCGAGAGCGTCGAGGGTCCCAAGGCGGCGGGGATCCCGGGGACGGTCGCGGGGCTGGCGCTGGCCCACGAACAATTCGGCACGCTGCCGTGGCGAGATCTCGTGCTGCCGGCGGTGGCGCTGGCGCGCGAGGGGCACGAACTCGACAGCTTCCACGCCGAGGATCTCACCACCGGCAGCGAGCGAATGCTGAAGCTCGGCTTCAAGGAGGCGGCGGCGATCTACCGCCGGCCGACGGGCGAGCCGTTCGTGACCGGCGACGTGTGGAAGCAGCCCGACCTGGCGCGGACGCTCGAGACGATCGCGGACCAGGGACCGCGGGCGTTCTACGAGGGGCCGCTGGCCGACACGCTGGCCCGCGAGGTCAAGGCGCTGGGTGGGATCTGGACCGCGGAGGATCTCAAGTCGTACCGTGCGATCGCCCGCGAGCCGATCACCTTCAAGTACCGCGACCACGAGGTGATCACGATGCCGCCGCCGTCGGGCGGCGGGGTGGTGCTGCGGCAGCTGCTGGCGGCGCGCGAGATCTTGAAGATCTACGAGAAGCCGTGGCTCAGCGTCGACGAGCTGCACCTGTACGTCGAGTCGGCGCGGCGCACCTACGCCGACCGCAACTTCCTGCTCGGCGACCCGGCGTTCGTGAAGATCCCGCTGCAGCAGCTGACCGACCCGACCTACCTGCAGGCGCGGCTGGCGGACATCGATTTGAACAAGGCGACCCCGTCGTCGAGGATCGCGGCGGGGATCGGCACCAAGACCTCGACGCAGACGACCCACTACTCGGTGGTCGACGTGCTCGGCAACGCGGTCGCCAACACCTACACCCTCAACACCGGCTTCGGCGCCAAGGTGGTCGTGCCGGGCACGGGGGTGCTGCTCAACAACGAGATGGACGACTTCTCGGTCAAGCCGGGCTCGCCCAACACGTTCGGGCTGGTGCAGGGCGAGCAGAACAAGGTCGAGCCGGGCAAGCGCATGCTGTCGAGCATGAGCCCGACGATCCTGGTCAAGGACGGCAAGCTGCGCGCGGTGGTCGGCACGCCCGGCGGCTCGACGATCTCGACGACGGTGACCCAGATCGTGCGCGCGCTCATCGATTACGGGGCGACCATCGACCAGGCGGTCAAGGCGCCGCGGGTCCATCACCAGTGGATGCCGGACCGGATCGTCACCGAGCCGACGCTCGACCCCGCCACCGTCGAGGGGCTCAAGGCCAAGGGCCACACGATGGCCGAGTGGCCGTCGATCGGCCACGCCAACTCGATCGAGGTCGATCCGAAGACGCAGGGCTACCGCGCGGTCGCCGACGTCGCCCGCGACGGCGGCGCGGCGGTCGCGTACTGAGCAGGGCCGACCGCGCGACGCGCCGCGGCGCGCAGAACGCTTCATGGAATGCCCGGAGCGGCGCCTCGGGCTCCTCGGGCTGGCTCCGCGCGGCTGTCCTCAGGGCCAGCAACGGCGTCTCGCGCGCGGCCTGCGTGTCGGCGTCTCGAAGCGGCGGGTGCGGCCCAGAGCTCCGGGGCATGTCGTGCAGGACATGCTCTCAAGTACCTGTAGGGACGGACATGTCCGAGAGCGAACGCTCGGCGACGACCTCGCCGCTGAGGCGCGCGGCCGGGGCCGGGGGCAGCGTGGCGGCGTCGAGGACGGCGACCGCGTCGTTGCGCCAGGCGCGGAGCTCGACCTCGGCGAGGCGACCGGTGGTGCGGTCGCGGCGGACCACCAGGTGCGAGCCGTCGAGGAAGCAGCCGCTGTTGGCGTAGACGACCTCGTCGTTGCGGGCGATCACGCCGTAGTGGCTGTGGCCCATGAGGACGAGGGGCACGCCGGTGGCGCGGCCGACGTCGCAGGCGACGCGGGCCATGTGGTCGGCGACGGCGCGGGGGCGGCGGCGCTTGCGGAGGCGGCGGATCGACAGCCAGCCGAGCAGGGCGCCGGCGGCGAGGCCGGCGAGGGTGGGGGCCCCGAGGGCGGCGGCGAGGCCGACGCCGATCCCGAGGCAGGCGAGGACGCTGAGGATCGCGTCGAGGGCGGTGATCCGGAGGACACCGGCGACGGTGGCCGAGGCGGGGGGCGGGGCCATCGACTGCAGCGCGGTCAGGGTGCTCATCTGCAGGCCGGCGGTGGCGGCGATCCGCTCGAGGCGCGCGGCGTGCATCGCCTGGCCCGCGCGGTCGACCCGGCCGGTGCGGGCCCACAGCACCAGCAGGCGGAAGGCCATGCGGAAGTACAGGGTGATCGCGTAGAGGATGAAGCGCAGGCCGCGGGCCCAGGCCCAGCGGACGTAGTCCCACGGGGTGATGAACTTGTCGGCCGCGTCGTAGTCGATCTCCGGCATGGCGTTGGTGAAGCTGCGCGTCGCCACCTCGGCGAGGGACTGGACCAGGCGGCCGCCGCGCGTCGGGGCCAGCATCTGTCCCGTGTGACAGGCGGCGTCGAACACGTGTCCGTGCTCGATCCAAACGCCGCCGGCCTCGCACAGGAACCACGGCACGAACCGCACCCGTGCGACCTGATCGAGGCGCGGACTGCCGGTGCGCGTGATCGTGAGCGAGGCCTCGCCCAGGCCGGCGTAGAGGCGCTCGGTGAGGGCGCGGCGGACGCCGGGGTAGAGGAACTCGGCGTCGTGGTTGCCGACCACGAACACGATGTGGTGGCCGGCCGCGAGGAAGCGGACCAGCGCGTCCTCGACGCCCGGGTAGGCGTCGAGCACGGCGTGGAGGCGGTGGACCGCGAGGGCCTCGCCGACGAGGCGCTTCTCCTGGCCGACCTCGATGTTCCAGAAGTCGATGAAGTCGCCGTTGATGACGAGCTGCCAGCGCCCGGGGCCGCGGGCGTAGTGGTCGAGGAAGCGGGGCAGGCCGCGGTCGATGTCGACGGCGAGGTGGACGTACTCGCCGCGCATCCGCGGCTTGAGGTGGGATCCGAGGTGAAGGTCGCTGATGAGGAGCAGGTCCGGCGCGCGGGAGCGGGGGCCGGGAGACGGCTCGCGGTCGGGGCGCTGATCGGACGGGACCATCACGGAAAATGCGGGAGATTCCGGCCCAGCGCGGTCTCGCGCGCAGATGCGAACGCTGGCCTCGGCCCTGTGGTATAGCGTGCTTGCCCAAAGCCCGCCCTGCCATGCTCAAGCAGATCGCCTTCGCCGCCGCCGTTGCGTTCTCGCTCGGCCTCTTTACCTACAACGTGTCGGCGCTGATCCGCACCGTCGCGCTCGGCCGTCCGTCGGATCTCAAGGAGACCTGGGGCCAGCGGATCGCCAGCCTGATGGCGTTCTTCTTCGGCCAGGGCAAGGTCGTCGAGGAGAAGCGGAGCTGGCACCACCTGCCGATCTACTGGGGCTTCCTCATCCTCACGATCGCCACCGTCGACATGGGCCTGTCCGGCCTGTTCGGGCCCGGCATGAACCTCTCGCTGGTGATGCCCGACGCGGCGTACCGGGCCGTCATGGCGGTGGTCGACGTCGCCAACGTGATCGTCGTCGCCGCGATCGCCTACGCGATCACGCGCCGCTTCATCCGCCCGCCGTTCGTGCCGCTGAGCCTCGACGCGATGCTGATCCTGTCGGCGATCAGCCTGCTGTGCATCAGTCACTTCGGCCACCATGCGTTCGAGATCGCGGGGTCCGGGCACTACGCGGGCGGGGCCCCGGTGTCGGCGGCGCTCAGCGGCCTGTTCGCGGGCATGGACCCGCGCTTCGCCCACATCGCCTCGGAGGTGTGCTGGTGGGTCCACATGGGCATCGTCCTGGCCTTCCTCAACTACCTGCCGTTCTCGAAGCACATCCACGTGCTGACCTCGGCGCCGAACATCCTGCTGCGGCGCCAGGGCCAGCGCGGGGCGATGCCGAAGGCCAAGCTGTTCGACGGCGAGCCGACCGACCCCAATGCGGAGCCGCTGTTCGACAACTGGGGCGTCGGCAAGATCGAGGACTTCACCTGGAAGAGCCTGCTCGACAACTACTCCTGCACCGAGTGCGCCCGCTGCACGATGTACTGCCCGGCGTTCGCGACCGAGAAGCCGCTGTCGCCGATGCACCTCATCCACGACCTCAAGGACGAGATGAAGGAGCGCGGCAAGCTGCTGGTCAAGCTGCAGAAGGCCGGCGGCTCGCTGAAGGATGACGCGCCGGAGGGGCCGAACAAGTCGATCATCGACAAGATCAAGGCCGACCTCGGGGCCCTGCCGCCGCTGGTCGGCGGGCGCGTCAAGGACGCGACGCTGTGGGCCTGCACGACCTGCGGGGCGTGCCAGGAGGTGTGCCCGGTGTTCATCGAGCATCCGCTGAAGATCCTGCAGATGCGCCAGCACATCGTGCTCAACGACGAGTCGGGCCGCACGCCCGGCGAGGTCACGCGCGTGCTCGGCAACATCGAGGGCGCCGGCAACCCGTGGAGCCTGCCGCAGGACGACCGCATGAAGTGGGCCGAGGGGCTCGAGGTGCCGCTCATCGACGACGCGCCCGACGCCGAGTACCTGCTGTTCGTCGGCTGCGCCGGGGCCTACGACGACAACGCCAAGAAGACCACGCGCGCGCTGGTCAAGGTGCTGCAAGCCGCGAACGTGAAGTTCGCGGTGCTCGGCAAGCGGGAGAAGTGCACCGGCGACACGCTGCGCCGCCTCGGCGCCGAGATGGCGTTCCAGACGCTGGCGCAGGAGAACGTCGACACGCTGAACGAGGCCAAGGTCACCAAGGTGATCGCCTCGTGCCCGCACTGCTTCCACACGATCAAGAACGAGTACCCGCAGTTCGGCGGCACCTACGAGGTCATCCACCACAGCCAGCTCATCACGCACCTGCTGCAGGCCGGCAAGCTCAAGCTCGACCACACCAGCGAGCGCACGTTCACGTACCACGACTCGTGCTACCTCGGCCGCTGGAACGGGGTCTACGACGCGCCGCGCGAGATCCTCGAGCACGCGACCCGCGGCAAGGGCAAGGTCCAGGAGCTGCAGCGCAACCGCGAGCACGGGTTCTGCTGCGGCGCCGGCGGCGGCCGCATGTGGATGGAGGAGGAGCCGGCCAAGCGCGTCAACATCAACCGCGCCAAGGAGGTCGCCGAGAACGGCGCCAACGCGGTCGCGGTCGGCTGCCCGTTCTGCCACACGATGCTGTCCGACGGCCTCAAGGCGCTCGGCAAGGACGAGACCGTCGAGGTCATGGACCTCGCGGTGGTGGTCGCCGCCCAGCTGCCCGCCGGGGCGCCGCGGCCGGAGGCGAGCGCGTGAACGAGGCTGTCCCTTCGGGCAGGCGAGCGCGGGCGCTCACGGAGGCGCTGACGGCCGCGTTCGCGCCCGAACACCTCGAGGTGCGCGACGAGAGCCACATGCACGCGGTGCCGAAGGGCGCCGAGAGCCACTTCCGCGTGGTCGTCGTCAGCGCCGGGTTCGCCGGCAAGTCGCTGGTGGCCCGTCACCGCGAGGTCAACGCGGCCGCGGCGGAGGAGCTGCGCTCGGGGCTGCACGCGCTGGCGATCGAGGCGCTGACGCCCGAGCAGTGGCAGGCTCGCGGCGGGCAGGCGGCCAAGAGCCCGCCCTGCCTCGGCGGCAGCAAGGCCGGCTGACGCGGCCGCGCGCTCCGAGCGTCGCGCGAGGCCCGGCGAGCCGCGCCGGTGAGTCGCAATTGTCCCGGGAGACAACTTGACGTCGCGCCGACTCTGAGGCCCGCGCGGAGGCCGGGAGACAGAGCCGGCGAGACAGCGCGACGTCGCGTTGGGGCCCGCGCAGAGGCCGGGAGACAGCGCAGGCGAGTCTTACATGTCCCCAGAGACAGGGGGCGTCGCACGCTCGCCGGGGGCATGTCTCGAAGGACAGCATCGACCGTCCCGAGGGACAGCCGGTTACTCGACCTCGACGGCGCCGCCCATCCAGCTCGCGCCCGCCAGGCGGACCTGGGGGGCGTCGGCGGCGGCGCGGGCGACCACGCGGCCGAGCGCGTACGGCTCTTCGCCGACCGCGGCGAGCGCGGCGCGGACGACGTCGACGTGCGCGGGGTCGACGTACAGCAGCATGCCGACGCCGCAGTTAAAGGTGCGCAGCAGCTCGCGCACGCCGACGCCCTGGGCGGCGATCGCGGCGATCACCGGCGGGAGCTCGAGCGGCGAGAGGTCGAGCTCGAGCGCGAGGTCGTCGGCCAGCGCGCGCGCCGGGTTCTCGAGCAGGCCGCCGCCGGTGATGTGCGCGGCGCCGTGCAGCGGGGCGTGCTCGAGCCCTCGCAGGGCCGCGAACGCGGGCTCGTAGATCCGCGTCGGCGCGAGCAGGGCCTCGCCGACGCTGCGGCCGGCGGGATCGCCGGGCAGGCGGTCGGCGAACGCAAGGCCGGCGTGGGCGGGGTCGAGCAGGGCCTTGCGCGCGAGGCTGTAGCCGTTGCTGTGGAGCCCGCTCGAGCGCAGGCCGAGGACGACGTCGCCGCTCTTCACGCGGGTGGGCCCGAGCATCTTGCTGCGCTCGACCACGCCGACGGCGAAGGCGGCGAGGTCGTAGTGGTCGCGGGCGTAGAGGCCGGGGAGCTCGGCCGTCTCGCCGCCGAGCAGGGCGCAGCGGGCCTGCTTGCAGCCGTCGACGATGCCGCTCACCAGGGCCTCGATGCGCTCCGGCACGACCCGGTCGCAGGCGATGTAGTCGAGCACGAAGAGCGTGCTCGCGCCGGTGACGAGCAGGTCGTTGACGTTCATCGCCACGAGGTCGACGCCGACGGTGTCGTGGCGGTCGAGCGCGATCGCCACGAGCAACTTCGTGCCCACGCCGTCGGTGCAGGCGACCAGCACGGGATCGCCGACGCCCGCGGGCAAGCCCATGAGCCCGGCGAAGCCGCCGATGTCGCCGATCTGCTCGGGCCGGCGCGTGCCGGCGACCAGGCGCTTGATCCGCCGCACGGCCTCGTTGCCCGCGCTGATGTCGACGCCCGCGCCCTTGTAAGTGAGAAGGTCTTTGCGCTCCTGCACGGGCATGACGCGTACCAAGGCGCGGGCCTCGCGGCAACGGCCTTGAAAAGGCGCCAGGTCGCGGCGATGATTCGCCCCGGCAAGGGAGCCGGATTTCGCATGGCGTGGTGGCGACGCAAAAAGCAGGCGCTCGAGCAGACGAGCGAGAGCAACAAGGTCTCCGTCCCGCGCGGCTTGTGGACCAAGTGCGACGCGTGCGGTGAGATCACGTACACCGCGGAGTTCGTGCAGAACCTCCGCGTCTGCCCGGTGTGCGGGCACCACCACGTGATGCCGACGAAGGAGCGGATCGCGGCGATGCTCGACCCGGACTCGTGGCAGCCGCTCGACCTCGAGCTGCGCTCGGGAGATCCCCTCGGCTTCCGCGACCAGGCGGCCTACAGCGACCGCGTCGCCAAGGCCGACCGCAGCGTCGGCCCCACCGACGCGTTCACCGCCGGCTTCGGCACCATCGACGGCCTCGACGTCAGCGCGGGCTTCTTCGTGTTCGAGTACATGGGCGGCTCGATGGGCTCGGTGGTCGGCGAGAAGGTCACCCGCGTGTTCGAGCGGGCGCTCGAGCGCAAGATCCCGGCGGTCATCTTCAGCGCGTCCGGCGGCGCCCGCATGCAGGAGGGCATCCTGTCGCTGATGCAGATGGCCAAGACGTCGGCCGCCCGCGGCCGCCTGCGCAGCGCCGGGATCCCGTACATCTCGGTCTGCCTGCACCCGACCACCGGCGGGGTGGCGGCCAGCTTCGCCATGCTCGGCGACGTCATCATCGCCGAGCCGCGGGCCCTGGTCGGGTTCGCCGGGCCGCGCGTGGTCCAGCAGACGATCGGCCAGGAGCTGCCCCCCGGGTTCCAGCGGGCCGAGTTCCTGCTCGAGCACGGCATGCTCGACCGCATCGTCGGCCGCCTGGAGCTGCGCGCGCAGCTGGGCCTGATGCTGCGCTTGCTGGCCGGCGCGCCGGCCAAGGCGGCCGCCGCGCTGCCGGCGGCGCCGACTGGCTGATCGGACATGTCCATGAAGACACCTCCGGCCTGGCAGCTGGCGCTGTTCGCCAGGCGCTCGCTGGGGGTGATCCGCGGGCTCGAGGCGGTGCGGGCGGCCCACGTGGCGCTCGGCGAGCCGGGCGCCGGGTTGCCGGTGGTCCACGTGGTCGGCACCAACGGCAAGGGCTCGACGTCGGCGATGGTGGCCCACGCGCTGCGGCGCCGCGGCCGGCGGGTCGGCCTGTACACGAGCCCGCACCTCCACCGGGTCGGCGAGCGGATCCGGATCGACGGGGTGCCGCTGGCCGACACGGCGATGGAGCTGCTGATCGAGCGCGTGCTGCGGCTCGAGGGCCCGGCGCTGCCGCGGCCGCTGACGTTCTTCGAGGTGCTGACGGCGGCGGCGCTGCTGGCGTTCGCCGAGGCTGGCGTCGAGGTCATGGTCTTGGAGACAGGTCTGGGCGGGCGCCTCGACGCGACCGGGGTGGTGCCGGCGACGGTGACGCTGATGACGCCGATCGACCTCGATCATCAGGCGTACCTCGGCGACACCATCGAGGCGATCGCGGCGGAGAAGGCGGCGGTGATGCGCGATGGGGCGCCGGTGTGGTCGGCGCCGCAGCAGCCGGCCGCGGCGGCGGTGCTGCGCGCGGCGGCGGCCGAGCACGGGGTGCGGCTCGGCTTCGTCGAGCCGCTGGCGCGCGCGCCCGAGGGCCTGCCGGGCGAGCATCAGCGGGTCAACGGGGCGCTGGCGCTGGCCGGCGCGCGGGTCATCGAGCCCGAGACGACGACGACCGACCTCGACGGGGTGCGCTGGCCGGGCCGGTGCGAGCGGGTGGCGAGCGGTGGGGGGACGGTGGTGTTCGACGCCGGGCACAACCCGCACGGGCTCGCGGCGCTCGTGACCTGGCTCGAAGGACAGCCGCATCCGCGGCGGGCGCTCGTGTTCGGCTGCCTGGCCGACAAGGACGCGCCGGGGATGCTGGCGCAGCTGCGGCGGTTGAGGGCGCCGATCTGGCTGGTGTCGCCGGGGCCGGGCGGCTACGACCTGGCGTCGCTGCAGGCCGGCGATACGCGGGTGTTCTCCGCGGGCGTCGGGCCGGCGTTTCACGCCGCGTGGCAGGAGCACCTGGCCGCCGGCGGGGAGCTGGTGGTGTGCGGCTCGCACATGCTGGTGGGCCAGCTGCGCGAGGAGGTGCTCGGCGAGGTCGCGGACGAGCTCCCGCTCACCGACCCGCTGAGGCGATGAGCTGCCCTTTGGGACAGGGGGCACGAGGCGCTCCGGTCCGAGAGACGCGAGCGCCGCGTCGAACTCGGGCCGACCGGCAACGCGGCCGCTTCGGGTAGCGCGCGATGCGTGGATCGACTTCGTCTCGGTGAGGTTGCCTTGGCGTCACGCGCCGCGATCGACGAGGTACCGCGATGCCCGAGCGCGCCGGCGTGGACAGCCGGACGCGTGACGTGCCGAGCTCGGGGCGGACCGCGTCCGACCGAGGGGTCTGCCGTCGAGGCGCCCGCGCTTGCGGGACGGGCTCCGAGTCGCAAGCGCGCCGGGGCCAAGGCCCCGTCGTGGGCCATGGATCGCGCGGGCGATTGCGCGTACAAGAGGATGAGGCCCGGGCGCTGCGGGCCGGCGAGGCGACGATGGCGCAGACGCGACCGCTCCCTTACGACACCGACGCTGCGGCGGCGCACCTGCGCCGCAGTCACAAGGCGATGAAGAAGTTGATCGATCGGCTGGGGCCGATCACGCTGCGGCGCGACGCGGGGGCGACCCCGTACGGGGCGCTGGCGCGATCGATCGTGTTCCAGCAGCTGGCGGGCGCGGCGGCGTCGACGATCTACGGGCGCGCCTGCCAGCTCGGCGACGGCGGCAAGTTCCCCGAGCCGGCGGCGCTGCTGGCGTTGCCGGCGGAGCGGCTGCGCGCCGCGGGGCTGTCGGCGGGCAAGCAGGCTGCCCTCAAGGACCTGGCCCAAAAGACACTCGACGGCGTGGTCCCGACGATGCGCGCGCTGTCGCGGATGGACGACGAGACGATCATCGACCGCCTGACGCAAGTCCGCGGGATCGGCCGCTGGACGGTCGAGATGATGCTGATCTTCCGCCTCGGCCGCCCCGACGTGTGGCCGGTCGGCGACTTCGCGGTCCGCAAGGGTTACGCGCAGACGTTCGGCCTGCCCGAGTCGCCGACCCAGCGCGAGCTCGACGCGCTGGGGGAGCCGTTCTCGCCGTACCGCAGCGCCGCCGCGTGGTACTTCTGGCGCTCGCTCGACACCCAGACGTGAGCCGGAGGCGGGGAAGTGGCGCCGGGCTGCGCGCCGGACGATGCCCCATACGCCCGGGTTCGTCAGCAGCGCGAGCGAAGCACCGAGTCGCGTGCGTCCGGTCGCCGGCGTGGCGATGGGCCGCGAATGCGCTGCTCACTCGCCGAGGCCGAGGCGGCGGCGGACGCGAGCGGCGAGGTCGCGGGCGCGGCCGGCGGGGCCCAGGGCGCGCGGCGGCGGGGCGGCGGGCAGGCTGTCCGGTTGGACCTGGCGCTTGCGACCTGTCCGAAAGGACGTGGTCGCAAGGGCAGGTGCCTGCATGAGCAGCTTGACCAGGGCGGTGACCAGCTCGACGGGGCTGTCGGCGCGGACCTCGAGGCCGACCTTGCCGGAGGGATCCTCGGCGGCGCCGCGCGCGACCGTGCGCGTGCCGTCGGAGCGGACCTCGATGACGATCCGGCTGACGATCGGGAGATCCTCGTCGGCGCTGCTCATGGCGGGGAAGCTAGCACGCCGAGGCTGCGTGCGCCGCCGCACCGGCGCGTGCAGCGAACGGTCGGTATCGTGACGTCGAGACGGACGCCGCGAAAGACTACGCGGACGGTCGCTCGCGGGGTGCGCGAGGTCCCTTGTAGAGGATGTCGCTGCGCACCGCGTACTTGCGCCCGGTCGCGACGGCGCGGGCCTCGTGCAGGAGCCGGTGTTGAAACAACACGCCGAGGCCGGTGCGCGGGATGACGGTCTGCTCGAGATGCAAGAAGTGGGTCTCGCCGCCGGTGAAGTCTTCGTTGAGGTAGATCATGAAGGTGAGCAGGCTGCGCTCGTCGTCGGCGCGGACGCAGGCGCCGTCGAAGTGCGGGGCGTAGCGCTCGCCGGGGTCGTAGCGGTAGCAGCGGAGGCGTTCGCTGACGCCGAGGACGGTCATGGCGCCGATCCGCGGCGGCACCGCGGGCCGGGCGCGCTCGAAGAGCAGGGCGGCGAGGTCGGGGTCGTCGATCGTGACGCGCTTGTTGTTGCGGAGCTCGGGTCGCAGCACCGGGGCCCGCAACATGGTGACCGGGGCGCGCACCGGGCCGAGCGACTCGATGCGATCGATCAGCGCGGCGCACTCGCTGGCCGTGAGCACGTCGTCGACGGTCCATACCGGCGGGTGTGACAGGTCCAGCGATCGGTGGTACACCGGCCCAGGATACGCAAAAGCGCCACCCAGGAGCCTGCCGTGACCCCGCGAACCTTGCTCGCCCTCGCCCTCGCTCTGACCGCCTGTGACGGCGCCAAGCCGCCCGCGCCCTCCGGAACGCCGAACAAGACGCCCCCCGCCGACGGCGAGGCGAAGGCGGCCACACCGACACCGGCGCCGCCGGCGAATCCTCTCGCCGAGCCGGCCGCGGTGGCGGCGATCGGCAAGCCCGCGCCCGACTTCACGCTGCCCACGGCCGACGGCAAGACGGTCAAGCTGTCCGACCTGCGCGGCAAGACGGTGGTGCTCGAGTGGTTCAACCCGGAGTGCCCGTTCGTGAAGGCGGCGCACGACGCCGGCCCGCTCAAGGATCTGGCGGCGAAGACGACGGCGGCGTCGCCGACGGTGACCTGGCTGGCGATCAACTCCGGCGCGCCGGGCAAGCAGGGCCACGGCGCGGAGGCCAATCAGGCGGCGGCCAAGAACTGGTCGATGACCCACCCGATCCTGCTCGACGAGACAGGCGCGGTCGGCCACGCGTACGGGGCCACCAACACGCCGCACATGTTCATCGTCGACGCCCAGGGCGCGCTCGTCTACCGCGGCGGCCTCGACAACGCGCCGATGAACGAGCCCGAGGGCGGCACCCGCGTGGCGCTGTTCGAGGACGCGCTGGCGGCCGTGCTGGCCGGCAAGCCGGTCGAGCAGGCCGACACGCGGGCGTGGGGCTGCACGGTCAAGTACGCGAAGTGACGGCTCGGGCCGGGCGAGGCGCCCGGCCCTCGGCGAGGGCCTGCGTGCGTCGCGTGCGGGCCCTCGGCTGTTCTTGCGGACAGGTCGCTGCAGGCCGCCGTCCCGCGGGACAGGCCCTCGGGGGCATGTCCTGAAGCGCCTGCCCGCGGGGACATGCTCGAAAGTACATACAAGAACGGCGCGGGCCCGGAGGGCGCCGCGCCGCCAGGGGCCGCGGGGCGGTCTACTTGTTCTTGAGCTTGGCGGCCTCGTCGGCGGTGAGGCAGCGGTCGTCGACGACGTTGTTGCAGTCGTCGTCGAGGTTGTTGCAGATCTCCTGGCTCGGCTGGACGTTGGCGACGCACTGGACGCGGCCGCCGAGGCACTGCATCACGCCCGGGGCGCACACGCCGACCTTGCCGGTCTGGCAGGCGACGCCGGTGCCCGGGACGTCCTCGTCGATCTTGTCGTCGCAGTCGTTGTCGATGCCGTCGCACACCTCGGCCTTGATCGCCGGGGCGGGGGCGTCACAGGTGGCGCCCTTGCCGTCGGCGTTGCACTTCCACACGCCCGAGGTCTTGCACTCGCCCTTGCCGATCGTGCAGGTCGCACCCTCGCGCTCGAAGTCGTTGTCGACGATGCCGTCGCAGTCGTCGTCCTTGCGGTTGCAGAGCTCCTTGACCGGGGTCACCTGCCCGGTGCACGCGCCTCACGTCGCGTCGTCGCTGCAGGTGCGCGTGCCGTCCTTGCAGAGGCCGCGGCCCGAGGTGCCCTGCGGGCCGTCGTAGCAGGACTCGAGGATCTTCGGCTTGCACTGCGCGGGCTTGCTGCCGGCCGAGTTGAGCTCGTCGAGGAGCCTCTGCCGCTCGAGGTTCTGGTCGGTATTGGCGCAGGCGCCGACGAAGGCGCCGATCGCGAGCCCGGCGAGGCATCCGCGGCGGAGGATCCCTGTGCCGAAGGCGAAAAAGGACGCAGCGGGGTTTCCCATGGCCGGGACTATACACCGCCTGTTATCATCCGCCGCATCAAAGTGTCCCTGCTGGGCAAAGTCTACCTCCTGGTCAGCCTCATCCTGCTCGCGCTGGGCCTCGTATGGACGATCGTCACGCTGGGAGCGAACACCGGATGGGTCGAGGTGGTGCTCTACCTGCCGGCCGCCGATCTTTCACCGTCGCTCGTCCGCCGCCGCTTCGAGGTCCACTCGGCGGCGCTGATGGCCGGCTGGGTCGCCACCGCGGCGCTCCTGGCCGTGGCGGCCATCCGGGCGCCGTTTCGCATCCGTGCTGCGGCGATCGCGCAGCGGCGTACCCGCGAGCTCGAGCGCGAGGTGCTTGAGCTCCGCACCTTGCCCCTGCGACAGGAGGACGAGGACGAACTGCTGGCCCGCGAGGCCCATCTCAGCGACACGCGCCGGCCGGTGATGCTGGGCGCGTCGGCCCAGAGCATGGCGGCGACGCGGTCGTGGTCGGGCTCGCCGGCGAGGCGCGAAGGAGACGTCGGGTGAGCGAGCTGCTGGCGATCGTCGCCGCCGCGCTCGCAGGCGGCGGAGTCGGGGCTGCCCTGGCGTGGTGGCGGCTGGCGCCGCGACGCGAGGCGATCGAGCGCCTGGCCCGCCGCGGCCACGTGATCCACGAGCTCGCCGAGGGCGACGTCGAGAACGTGGCCGAAGAGCTCGAGCGGATCGCCGAGGCCGAGCCCAACGACGCCACCGTGTTCCTCGCCCTGGCCGCGCTCGATCGCCGCCGCGGCCGGGTCGAGCGGGCCAAGGCGCTGCACCGCACGGTCCTGGCGTCGGCCGAGCTGGCGCCCGAGCTGCGGGTCGCCGGCCTGGTCGGGCTCGGGCGCGATCTGCTGGCTCAGGGCAACGAGCAGGCGGCCGTCGGGGCGCTGACGCGGGCGATCAGCCTGGCGCCCCGCTCGGTGGCGACGCTCGAGTCGCTGGCCCAGGCGCTCGAGCAAGCGGGGGCCTGGGAGCGCGCGGCGGCGGCGTGGGAGCGCCACGAAAAGCTGGCCCCGGCCCGCCGACGCAGGCAATCGCGGATCGGTCGCGGGCACGCGGTCGCCGGCCAGGCGCTCGCGGCCCTCCACGAGGGCGATCCCTTCAAGGCGCGCAAGCTGGTCGAGCGCGCGCTCGAGCTGGCGCCCGACAGCGGCCACGTGTGGACCGCGCGGGCTCGCGTCGCGGCGGCCGCAGGGGCCCGCGAGGAGGCGCTCGAGGCCTGGCAGCGCGCCTGGGAGCTGGCGCCCGCGGGCGCGCAGGCGCTGACGGGCGAGGCGTGGTCGTGGGCGATCGAGGAGGGCGCCCAGGAGGAGCTGCTCGAGCGCATGCAGGCGAGCTTGCGCACGGCGACCGCCAGCAGCCTGGTGGTGGCGCTGGCCGAGCGGGTGGCCCGGCGCGACCCGGACCAGGCGGCCCTGGCGCTCGCCCGGGTCGCGTCTCGCTCCCCCGCGGCGGCGCTCGGACTGATACGCTTGCGCCTCGCTCAGGGGCCGCGTGACGCGACCCTCGACGCCTCGGTCCGCGACGCCGCGATGAAAGACACCACGCCCCCCACGCTCGTGTGCCGGCAGTGCGCCGCGCCGATGGCCAGGTTCGGCTTCCGCTGCAGCTGCGGGGCCTGGGACAGCGCCGTCGCGGTCGAAGACCTGGGGCCGCGCCGCGGCCACGACCCCAGCAGGAGCCGCGCATGACCGAACCAGTCCCGTCGCGCCGGCGCGAGCTGCTCGCGTCGATCGGCCAGTTCCTCCGGCTGTGGGGCTTCCTGCTGTTCCCGGTGCTGCTGGCCATCATCTTCCGCGAGGTGATGGTCCCGTTCGTGTTCGCGTTCGCCCTGGCGTACCTGATGGCGCCGGTGATCAACCGGATGCAGGTCCGGATCGGACGTGTCCTTTCGGTCATCCTCGTCTACCTGTCGCTGTTCGGGCTGATGACGGCGTTCCTGACGCTGTTCCTGCCGGCGCTGGTGGCGGACTTCTCGCGCCTGCGCGACACGGCGCCGGCGGCGATCGAGTACCTCGACCAGAACGTGCTGCCGCAGGCGTCGCGGTGGGTCGACGGCTCGCTCGGCACGCTCCACCAGCTCGACGAGGCGGCGCTGGCGACCGCGGCCCAGGAGCCGCCGAAGCCGTCGGAGCTGCTGGCGAAGCCGAACAAGGACGGCTCCTGGTCGATCAGCCTCGAGGGCGCGCGCCTCCACGTCTCCGAGGCCGGCGACGGCCGCTACACGATCGCGGCCCCGAGCTCGACCGAAGAGAAGAAGCTGACCGACACGCTGCGCAAGCTGGTGATGACGAAGGGCAGCGAGTACACCGGCCAGATCGCCGGGTTCCTCCGCAGCCTCGTCAGCGGCGTCACGGCGTTCCTGACCAACTTCACGATCACGCTGATGCTCGCGGCCTTCATCCTCGTCAACCCGCAGCGGGTGATGGGGTTCGTGCGGGCGATGGTGCCGATCCAGTACCGCCGCACCTACGACGAGATCATGGGGCTGCTCGACGTCGGCCTCGCCGGGGTCATCCGCGGCCAGCTGCTGATCTGCCTGGTCAACGGCGTGCTGACCTACATCGGCCTCGTCATCTTCGACATCAAGTACAGCTTCCTGCTGGCGGTGGTGGCGGCGGCGTTCAGCCTGGTGCCGATCTTCGGCACCATCATCTCGTCGATCCCGATCCTGCTGGTCGCGCTGGTGTCGAACGAGAACGGGGTCGCGTTCGGGCCGCCGCTGCTGATGCTGGCGTGGATCGCCGGCATCCACCTGCTCGAGGCCAACGTGTTCAACCCGAAGATCATCGGCGACGCGGCGCACATGCACCCGGTCGTCGTGATCTTCGCGCTGCTGGCCGGTGAGCACGTGTACGGGCTAACCGGGGCGCTGCTGGCGGCGCCGGTGGCGAGCATGCTGCAGACCCTGTTCCTGTTCGCGTTCCGCCGCTCGCGCTACCACCACGGGCCGAGCACGTCGGGCGACGTGGTGCCCGCGATGCAGTCGGTGACGACGTCGGTCGAGGCGTCGCGGGTGGCGGCCGACTCGGGCAGCTTCGTCGCGGCCGAGAGCGACGCGTCGGACCGCTTCACCGGGCCGTGATGGAGGGCGCCGTGGGCGGTGCGGAGCGCGACCTCGCCTTCGGCCTCCCGCCTCGGTTCGTCGCGGTCGCGCGGCTCGGCGAGGGCGCCGAGGGCGGGACGTGGACGGCGCTCGACGCCGACGCGGGCGGCCGGCGCGTCGCCCTCAAGCGGGTGCCGCCGGAGCGCGTCGGACAGGTCCGGCAGGCCTTCCGCGTGCTGCGGCGCGTCAGCTCGCCGCACCTGCCGGCCGCGCTCGAGCTGCTCCATGAGACAGGCGGCGGCGCGTGGCTGGTGACCGGGTGGATCGACGGGGCGCCGCTGCAGGCCGGCCCGGTCGCGCCGGCCGAGGCGCTGGCCGAGGCGATCGCGGTGGCGCACGCGCTGCGGGCGATCCACGAGGCCGGCACCCATCACGGCGACGTCAGCCCCGGCAACGTGCTGGCCGGCGAGGGTGGGGTGGTGCTCACCGACTTCGGCCATGTTGGCTGCCTCGGCTGCGGGACGCCCGGCTTCCTCGCGCCCGAGGCGCTGGCGGGCGGCGGCGGGCCGGCGGCGGACGTGTTCGCGCTCGGCTGCCTGCTGTGCTTCCGCCTGTTCGGGGCCCCGCCCTGGGCCCGACCGGAGGGGCTGGTCGACGCGCTGCGCCGCGGCGAGCGGGCGGTCGACGCCAGGCTGGCGGAGCTGGCGGCGGGCGCGGCGGTGCCGGAGGAATTGCTGGCCTTGCTGCGCCGGCTGCTGGCGCTCGACGGGGCGCGCCGCCTGGCCGACCTGCGGCTGGTGCAGGCGCGGCTGCAGGCGCTGCTCGCGACCTGTCGCCAGGGACATGGCCCCGAGGGCATGTCCTCGGAGGCGGGCCCGACCTGGTGGCTGCCGGCGCGCTGGCCGTACGCGGGCACGCCGCTGGCGCCGGCGCTGGCGATGCTGCTGCCGGGGCCGCGGGCCCGGCTGGTCGCGGTGGCGGGGCCGCCGGGCGCGGGGCGCGGGCGCGTGGTCGAGGAGCTGGTCGGCACGCTGCAGGCCCAGGCCGAGGGGCCGCCGGCGCGGCTGTGCCCGGCGGAGCGCCTGGGCGCGGCGCTGCAGGTCCCGGCCGCGGGGTGGATCGAGGCCTGGATCGCGGGGGCCGAGGAGGCGGTGTTCGGGCTGCCCGAGGCGCCGCCGTGGCCGGGTGATCTGGCCGAAGAGACCGGTGACGAAGAACATGTTGCAAGGCGCAGGGCGGCGGTGCTGGCGGCGGCGGCGGCGATGGCCACGACGACGCTAATCGTGCCGGTGTCGCCGGCGCTCGGGGCGGCGCTGGCCCGCGCGGGGGCGGAGGCCGCGGGCCGCGGCGAGCCGCCGATCGCGGTGCTCGAGCTGCGGCCGTGGACCGAGGCAGAGCTGCTGCAGGCGCTGCAGCCGGTGCTCGATCCGCCGGAGGAGCGCGAGGGCTGGGCCGAGGGCCTGCGCGCGGCCACGGGCGGCTGGCCGGGGGCGACGGTCGAGGCGATCGAGGCCAGCGCGCGGGCGATGCTGGTGAGGCCGACGCCGGAGGGGATCGCCGGGGCCGCGGCGACGGCTCGCGGGGCGCTCGACGCGGGTCGGGCCCGGCTGGTGCTCGAGGCGGCCTGGACGGCGGAGGGCCGCGAGGCGGCGGTGGCCACAGGGGCGGGGCTGCAGGCGGCGCACCTGTTCGCGCCGGGCGGGGTGCCGCTCGGCTGGGCGCTGGCGGCGGCGCGGCGGACGTTCGGGCCGCGGCTGCGCGAGCTGGCGCGCGAGCGGCTCGCCGAGGCCGAGGAGGCTGCAGGGCGCGAAGGACATGGCGAAGAGGGCATGTCCGGAGGGACAGCCCGAAGCGTGACGCTGGCGCTGGCGGTCGACGCCGAGTCGCCGGCCGCGGTGTCGCGCTGGCTGGCCGCGTGCCCGGAGACCGGCGGGGCGTGGGAGCGCGACCCGGCGTTGCCGCGCCTGCTCGAGCGCCTCGACCCGGCGCTGCCCGACGCGTCCCGGGCCAAGCTAGCGGCGGCGCTGCTGCGCGCCGGGCAGGCCGGACGGGCACTGGCGCTGGCCGCCGGCGGGGGGCCGCGCTGCGCGCTGGTGGCCGCGCGGGCGCTCGAGCAGACGGGGCGCGCCGGGGAAGCGCTGGCGCGGCTCGAGGCGCTGCTCGCCGAGCCGACGCTGCCGGACGATCTGCGCGCGACCGGGCTCGGGCTGCGCTGGCGCGCCCTGACCGACCTCGGCCGCGCGAGCGAGGCGGTGGCGGAGGCGCTGCGGCTGGTGGAGCCGGAGCTGGCGCGAGGGACAGGTCCTGAGGGACAGATAGCGCAGCTGTTCGAAGAGACAGGTGCGTCGACCGACCGCGCCGCCGGTCGGAGCCGGACGGCGGCGGCCCGGGCCACGGGAGCGACCGCGCATCGTGGAGCGGGAGATCGGGTCGGGCGAAGCTCGTCCGCGGGCGCCGCGAGCGAGGACGGTGACTCGACTCAAAGGACATGTCTTTCAGGGTATGACCCAGAGGACAGGCTTCGCGCGGCGCTGGCGGCGAGCGGACCGGGGGCGGCCGAGGCCTGGCTGTGGGCGGCGCTGGCGGCGATCTACGGCGGCGCCGAGGGCCGCGCGGAGGGCTGGCTGGCGCGCGCGGAGGCGCGGCTCGCGGCGGCGCCCGGGCACGCGGGGCTGCAGGCCCGGATCGATCAGGTCCGCGGCAACCTGGCGCACCTGCGCGGGCAGCTCGGGCAGGCGGAGGCGGCCTACGAGCGGGCCGCCGCGGGGTTCGAGCGCGCGGGCGAGGCGATCGGGCGCACGCTGCTGGCGGCCAACCTGGCGGCGCTGGCGATCCTCAGCGGCGAGCTCGGTCGCGGGCTCGAGCACGGGCGGCAGGCGCTCCGCGGCTACCTGGCGCTCGGACGCGTGCAGGCGCTGCCGGAGCTGGCCGAGAACCTCGTGCAGCTGCTGGTGCGGGCCGGCGCGCAGGCCGAGGCGGTGCGCCTGCACGTGCTGCTGGCGCAGACGCTGAGCGGGACATCGGGGTCGCTGGCGCAGGCGCGGCTCGAGCGGGTGCAGGCGGAGCTCGTGTGGGGCGAGCGGCTGCGCGGCCAGGGCAGCGACGCCGCGGTGGCGCACGCGTTCGCGACCGCGGCCGAGGCCCTGCAGCGCGCCGGGGCGACGCGCGACGCCGGCGAGGCGATGCTGCGGGCGGCCGCGGCGGCGCGGCGCAGCGGGCAACCAGCGCGCGCGGCCGAGCTGCTGGCGGCGGCCGAGCACGGCCTCGCCGACGGCGACGAGGAGCTGCAGGTCGCGGCGGCGCTCGAGCGCGTGCTGGCGGCCGCGGCCGGCGGGATGCACGGCGAAGTCGCCCGCGCGTGCCGTGTCCTGGCCGAATTGCCGCGACCCGGCGAGCTCGCGGCGCGCGGGCGCCTCGAGCTCGCCTGGCACTACGACCATGTCCTTCACGCTATCCTGAGCCCGAGCGACCCGCGCCGGCCGGCGCTCGCCCGTCGCGCCGCGCACACCTGGGAGGTTCTGATGAGCAAGATCCCCGACCTCGACAAGCCCAGCGCCCGCGCGGCCCTGCTCGCGGAGTCGGGCGATCGGGCGGCCGTCGCGGCGCTCGTGAGCGACCTGCCCGAAAGTGCAGGCGAGCCGGTCGCCGAGGAGGCCGCGCCGACGGAGGCGCGGCGCGGCGGGGACGCGGGCCAGCTGCTGCGGATGTACCGGCGGCTGGTCCGCGAGGACGACCTCGAGCGCCTGCTGGCGCAGGTGGTCGACGCGGCGATGGAGCTGTGCGACGCGGAGCGCGGGGCGATCGCGGTGTTGCCGACGCCGGCCCGCAGCGGCGAGGCCGCGGCGCCGACCCTGGTGGCGCGCGAGCTCTCGGGCGGGGCCGGCGGGACCTTCTCGCGCTCGGTGCTCGACCGCGTGCTCGCCGAGGGCACGGCGATCCTCAGCGTCGACGCGATCACCGACGACCGCTTCGGCCAGTCGCGCTCGATCAGCCACCTCAACCTGCGCAGCGTGCTGGCGGTGCCGCTGGTGCACCGCGGGGCGCTGCTCGGGGCGCTCTACGTCGATCACCGGCTGCGCCGCGGGGCCTGGGGCGAGGCCGACCTGGCGCGGCTCGAGGAGTTCGCCGAGCTGGCGGCGCTGGCGATCGCGCACCGCGGGGCGGTGGCGGCGCTGGCCGAGCGCGGGCGCGAGCTGGCGGCGCTGCTCGAGGAGCGCGAGCTCGAGGTCCGCGGCCTGCGCGAGGCGGCCCGCACGCCGGAGCGACGTGGCTATCGCGGCATGGTCGGAGGGACAGGTTCGATCCAGGCGGTGTTCCGGCTGGTCGACCGCCTGGCCGACAGCGACGTGCCGGTCGTCATCTACGGCGAGAGCGGGACCGGCAAGGAGCTGGTGGCGCGGGCGATCCACGACGGCGGGCCGCGGCGGGCGCGGCCGTTCGTCGCCGAGAACTGCGGGGCGATCCCGGAGACGCTGCTCGAGAGCGTGCTGTTCGGCCACGCCAAGGGCGCGTTCACCGGGGCGCAGCGGGCCACGCCGGGGCTGTTCGAGGCGGCCGACGGCGGCACGCTGTTCCTCGACGAGATCGGCGAGATGAGCCCGGCGATGCAGACCAAGCTGCTGCGCGTGCTGCAGGAGGGCGAGGTCCGGCGGGTCGGCGACACCACGGTGCGCAAGATCGACGTGCGCGTGATCGCGGCCAGCAACCGCGACCTCGACGCGATGGTCGCGGCCGGGCAGTTCCGCAAGGACCTGCTGTACCGGGTGCGGGTGGTGAAGGTTGAGCTGCCGCCGCTGCGCGCGCGGACCGAGGATCTGCCGCTGCTCATCGAGCACTTTTTGGGCAAGTACGACCGCGGGCGCCGGCTCACCGTCAGCGCCGCGGCGGTCCGGCTGCTCGCTCGCTACGCGTGGCCGGGCAACATCCGCGAGCTCGAGAACGAGGTGCAGCGGTGGGTCGCGCTGTGCGAGGCTCGCGTCGAGCCCGACGATCTGTCGCCGGCGATCCGCGAGGCGCCGGCGAGCGGGGCGCCCGATCCGGACGACCTCCGCCTGCGGCCGCGCGTCGAGCGACTCGAGCGCGAGCTCATCGACCGTGCGCTGCAGCTGGCGGGCGGCAACCAGACCCGCGCGGCGACGCTGCTCGGGCTGTCGCGCTTCGGGCTGCAGAAGAAATTGCGCCGACTCGAGAGCGGCGGCGAGGACGAGGACTGAGCCGCCGGGCCTGCCAACCGGGTTGGCAAATCGCTGTGTCGCCGCCATCGACGTTGCGAGGCAGCCGGGCTTTATCCAGCGATCTCGCACTTGGCCCGTTGGTGTAAGTTTTGCAAAAATGCAACCGTGGTCGCAGACCCACGGGGCCCGCCGTGCGTCGCAGCCGCTCGGAGCTTCGATCCATGATCTTCCGCGCCATCCTCGTTGTCGCCTTCGTCGCCCTGAGCGCCTGCAACACGCACCTGCCCACGCGCACCGACCGGCCGTTCACCGGGCAGTTCGGAATCTCGGTCCCGGTGCCTCCGCCGAGCCTCAAGGCGGCCCCGGTGCAGTACGTCGACGTGAAGGGCAACCTCGAGGTCGAGACGCCCATGGCCGACACGCGGATGTTCCTGTACGACCGCTCCGGGGCCCGCGGGTACTTCGTCTACGCCGACCCGTACGGCGAGTTCGAGTTCGACGCGGTCAAGCTCGACCTCACCGACAACTGCCTCGAGGTGTGGTTCGAAGAGCCAGGTCCCGAGGGACAGGTCAGCGAGCACCGCTTCTACGTCGCCGACATCGACGAGGACGACAAGTCGGTGGTGACGATGGAGCAGACCGACGAGTGCTGAGCGAGGCGCGCCGAGCGTCGCGGCTCGGCGGGCGGACTGGCGACGACCGGCCTGGTCGAAGGGACAGGTCGGAGCGCGAGGCGGACGGTGACGACTGCGCGAGCGACGAAGCGGTAAGTCGGCTCAAGAGATGGGCTTGCGCCGGCGCTCGCCAGGAGCCGCGCAGTTCGGCGTGCGGGCTGGCCGGAAGGGCAGGCGAAAGCGGCGGGGCCCGAAAGCACGAAGGCCCGTCAGCGTGCTGACGGGCCCTGCGAGGACTCGACCGGAGCGGGCGGCTTACTGGGCCTTGACCGGCTTGCCGCCGACCTTGAGCTGCGAGCGCTTGGCCTTCGGCGGGAAGTAGAACGTGACGCCCAGCGAGAACATCACGTTGTGGTTCCAGTTGGCGTCCTGCCGGTCGACCTTCGGCGGAACGTCCGTCGTGGTCGCGTTGAGACCGGCCGCGTTGTTGTAGGTCATGATGTCGTGGACATCGAGGTTGAGCGAGGCGAAGTCGGCGAGGAAGATGTTGACGCCGCCGCCGAAGCTCGGACCGACCTTGATGCCGGTGTCCGCCTTGACCGGGTGCAGGTAACACTCGCGGTTGGTCTCGGTGCCCTGACGGCAGTAGGTCGTGGGGTCGTTCGGGTTGCTGGTGTCGAGGCCGAGCAGCTCGCTGGTCGACTTCTGGTTCGGGTAGTGACGCCCGAAGTTCGCCAGGCCGACGCCCGCGAACAGGTACATGTCGTACTCGGTGAAGATGCCCGAGAACAGGCCCAGCTTGCCGCTGAAGGGCTTGAACACGACGTCGAAGCTGGCCAGCCAGTTGTTGCGGGTGAGGCCCGACTGGAAGTCGTGGAGCAGCGGCGCGGGGCTGTTGAAGTCGGCCAGCGTCCGCTTCGGCGCGGCCTCGGGGTTCTCCGCCGAGTTCGGGTCGATGCCGCGGGGAAGGCCCCCGGCCTCGTCGTTGAGCGCCTTGAGCAGCTTCGCGTCGCGGTTGATCACGCCGTACGCGAACTTCGCCTGGATGCCGATCCAGTCGGTGAAGTCGAAGTGGAGCTTGCCGCCGACGTAGCCCTTGTGGACGAAGGTCTGCGACAGGCTCATGCCGACGAACGGCGTGATGCCGAAGCGAAGCTTGCGCAGCTCGAGCTTGCGGACGACCACCGGCTTGCCCTCGAGCGGGCTCTTCCGCTTGGCCTGCGCGGTGTCGGGAAGCAGCGTGATGGCGACCAGGGATGCCGCCAGAACAGTGAGCGATCGAATCCTGTGCATGTCGAGGTGCTCTTAGCGGCGGGTGGTGTACTGGAAGGTGGTGGGGAAGTAGAAGCTGAGCCCCAGGAAGAAGACCACGTTGAAGGCGAGCTTCTTGACCGCGTTGTCCTTGGCAACGCCCGGGTCGTCGTACATCTCGAGCTGGTTCGGGCCCGGACCGCGCTCCGGCGGCTCGAGCTTGTCCTGGTAGATCCAGGTGCGGACGCCGAAGTTCACCGAGAGCCAGTCGACGCGCGGGCCGTAGAAGCGGGCGCCGATGGCGAAGTTGCCCTGGCCGGTGAGGTGGCGGAACGGCTCGTGGATGGCCTCGTACCGCGGAATCACCTGGGTCTGGATCGCGCCGCCGCCGACCTGGATGTACGACTCCCAGTGCATCAGCGCGCGGTTGAACACCGCGATCTTGCCGTAGAAGGGGTTGTACAGGAAGTTGACGCTGGCCTGCCACAGCGTCTTGTTCGCGGTCAGCAGCACGCTCTCCTGGAAGCGGATGTTGGTGTACCGCGAGGTCTTGTTGCCGAAGAAGGCCGTGCCCGTGATACCGACCGCCATGCGGTTGGTGATCCAGTAGTTGAGCTCGGCGCCGACGGTGTAGTGGCGGACGAACGGGTCGTTGACCGTGATGCCGACCTGCGGCTGCAGCTCGAAGCGCTTCTTCTTCAGGAAGCGCTGGCGCTGCACCACGGTGATGAACGCCTTGTCCTGCTTCAACTGGTCGGCTTCGGAGGTCGCGCTGACCTTGCCGGCCTCGCCGGTGGGGGGTGCCTTGCCCTTGTTCTCGTCGCCGAACAGGTCGGTCGAGGCTCCGGCTTCACCGCCGGCCTTCGCCTCGCCCGCGGGCTTGGCCGGCGTGTCGCCCTCGGCCTCGTCGAGGACGATCGTGTCGTCGTCGGCCGGAGCCGCAGGTGCGGGAGCGGGAGTCGCAGCGGGTGCGGGTGCGGGTGCCGCGACGGCCGCGGCGGCGGTTCCAGGAGCAGTGAAGGCCCAGGCTGCCAGGAGAACAGCCGAGCCGGTCAAAGAACGTCGCATGCTCACCTCAAGGTCGACTGGCACGTGGGTATCTCGGAGGTCAGGCCCGAGGGCCTGTGGAGAGGCCCTGCAGGGCCGGGGGAGGCAGGAATTCAAGTGGCCGGGAGGGCCGGGAACTGGGGACTCAGGCCCGGAGGGCCGGGAAGTGAGTCGGCCCGAAGGGCCGGGAAACAAGCAGGCCCGAGGGCCGTGGGAATCAGAATCGCAGAGCTGGGGTAGGAAATCATCAGGCCCAGAGGGCACCCGACAACCGAAGCGATAGACACCGGTTTAGGGGTGTCGGACGGTATCACAGCCAACCACTAGGTCACAACAGGACAAGCGTTGTTTGATGCCGGGCGCTGTTTGGAGCAAAGGCACGCAGGGCGGTGCGTAGGCCCCAAGGCCGCCGAATTCGCAGGTGAGGCCCCGACACGCCGCTGCCGGCCGTCCCGCGAGATTGCGGAAGACGATCTCCGCGGCAGGGGGTCGGCGACCCGTCACGACCTGGCGACCTCTACGGCGCTCAATTTCAAACACGGCGCGGCATCGTAGAAAGTGCCAGTCACGCCTTCGCGTCGTCGGGATCGCCGAACATGGCCTCGACGAAGGCGTCGGCGTCGAACGGGCGCAGGTCGTCGATCTTCTCGCCGATGCCGATGAAGCGGACCGGCACCCGCAGCTCGTCGCACACGCCGAGCACCACGCCGCCCTTGGCCGTACCGTCGAGCTTGGTCAGGACGAGGCCGGTGAAGTCCATCGTCTCCTTGAACAGGACCGCCTGGGCGAGCGCGTTCTGGCCGATGGTGGCGTCGAGCACGAGGAAGGTGTCGTGCGGGCCGCGGACCTCGGCCTCGCCGACGCCGCGGGCCCGCGCCAGCGCCTTGGCGCACGAGCGGCGGATCTTCTGCAACTCGTCCATCAGCTCCTTCTTGGTGTGGAGCCGGCCTGCGGTGTCGCAGAGGACGACGTCGAAGCCCTCGCGGGCGCCGCGGAAGATGCCGTCGTGGATCACGCTCGACGGGTCGGCGCCTTCCTTGCCGAGGTGGATCTCGCAGCCGACGCGGCGGGCCCAGATCTCGAGCTGCTCGCCGGCGGCGGCGCGGAAGGTGTCGCCCGCGACCAACAGGACGCGGCGCCCGGCGGCCTTGTGGAAGGCGGCCAGCTTGCCGAGCGTGGTGGTCTTGCCGACGCCGTTGACGCCGATCATCAGCAGCACGTACGGCGGCGGGTTCGGGCTGTAGTCGAGCGGAGCGGCCGGGACGGTGAGGATCTGCCGCGCCGCGGTGCGGATGACGGCCCACACCTTGTCGGCGTCGGCGACGTCGCTCTTGTCGAGGAGGTCGGTGACCTGGTCGAGCAGCTTCTGCGCCGCCTTGGCGCCGATGTCGGCGGTGAAGAGGACGCTCTCGACCTCGTCGCGCAGCTCGGCGCTGACGCGCGGGCGGCCGCGGAACAGGCGCGCGAGCTTGGCGACGAAGCCGCCGCGGGTGCGCGCGAGGCCGGCGACGTAGCGCTCCTGTTCGGCGGCGCGGGCGAGCTCTTCCGGCGTGAGCGGGCGGACCGGGGCCTCGGCGCGGCGTCCGGGGGCACCGGGCGCGAGGGCGCGGTCCGACGGCGGCGCTTCGGTCGCCGGCAGCTCGGGCGGCGTCTTCCCCGGCGGGAGGGCGCGGCGACGCGCGTAGACGACGACGCCGCCGGTGACGACGAGTGCGCCGAGGATGGCGAGGAGCAGGTAGATCTCGGTCGAGGTCATCGGCGACGGCCACTGCAGCGGTAGCACAGCCGCGGCCGATCCTGAAGGGTTCGGGCGTAGCTCCGCGAGATCTGCGAGATCTCGGGGGCGCGGGCCGCGGGCGCCGGAGGGCCGGGGGCGGGCCGCGTCAGCGGACCCGGGATCGGCTCCGCGGGAGATCGTCACGGCGGGCTTTTCCGGGGCGGCGGGTGGTGCTATCTCGCGGACGCCAGCGTTTTTTTGCGCGCGCCGATCGATGCGAATCAAGAAGATCGAGGTCAACGGGTTCAAGTCCTTCGCCGACCGCGAGGTCATCCACGTCGATGACCATGTGACGGCGATCCTGGGGCCCAACGGCTGCGGCAAGTCGAACGTCGTCGACGCGATGCGCTGGTGCCTCGGCGAGCAGCGGGCCAAGCACCTGCGCGGTCAGGGGATGGCCGACGTGATCTTCGCCGGCTGCTCGACGCGCGGCCCCGGCAACGCGGCCGAGGTGACGCTGACCTTCCAGAACAACGGGCAGGTCCCGGCGGCCTACCTCAACTTCGCCGAGATCGCGGTCACGCGCCGGCTGTTCCGCGACGGCACCAGCGAGTACCTCATCAACAAGGTGCCGTGCCGCCTGCGCGACATCCAGGAGCTGATGGCCGGCACCGGCGCGGGCACGCGCGGCTACTCGATCATCGAGCAGGGCCAGGTCGGCCGCATCGTCAGCTCCAAGGCCGAGGAGCGGCGCTACATCATCGACGAGGCCGCCGGCATCACCCGCTTCAAGGCGCAGAAGCAGGCCGCCGAGAAGAAGATCGAGCAGACGCAGCAGAACCTGCTGCGCGTGTCCGACGTGCTGTCGGAGCTCGAGGCGCGGGTCGGCAACCTGCGGCGGCAGGCGCAGAAGGCCGAGCGCTACAAGCGCTACCGGGCCGAGCTGCGCGACCTCGACCTGTGGATCGCCAGCCACCGCTTCCTCGAGCTCGAGGCGACGCGCCGCGTGCTCGAGGCCCGGCGCAGCGAGCTCGGCGTCCAGGTCGACGACATGCGCGCGACGCTGGCGGCCGCCGACGCGCGCGGCGAGGCCCAGCGGACCGAGCTGCTGCAGCGCGAGCAGGAGCTGCGCGCGGCCCAGACAGCGGTGTTCGACCTCGACAACCGCATCAAGCTGGCCGAGAGCGAGGGCCAGTTCCGCCGGCGCGAGCAGGAGGGCGCGCGGCAGGCGGTCACGCAGGCGCGCGCCGAGGCGGCCGCGGCCGAGCGCTCGCTGACGGCGCTGCGCGGCGAGCTCGAGCAGGTCACGACCCAGCTCGCCGAGCTGCGCGCCGGCGCCGACGAGGGCCACGCCGAGGTGGCGGCCCGCCTGCAAGAAGAGCACGACGGCCTGGCGGCGCGCCTGCGCGGCGAGGTGTCCGAGTTCGAGCGCGGGCGCGCGCAGCTGAACCGCCTGCAGCAGCGCGAGGCGACCGCGTCGGCCCAGCTGCAGGCCCGCGCCGAGGGCCTGTCCGACCTCGAGCAGCGGATCGCGGCCCTGACCCAAGAGACAGAGCTGCTCGGGATCCAGCTCGAGCGCGACCGCGCCGACCTCGAGGTGGCCGAGGCCGCCCGCGAGGCCGCGGCCGAGCGGGTCGCGGCGCTGCAGGACCGCCGCGCCGCCGGCGACCGCGAGAAGCAGGCGCTCAAGGGCCAGATCAAGGCCGCCGAGCAGGCCCACGACGCCGCCCGCGCCCAGCTGCAGCGCGTGCAGTCGCGGGTGCAGTCGCTCGAGGAGATCCAGAAGCGCTACCGCGGCTGCGCCAGCGGCGTGCAGACGGTCATCCAGAACCGCGAGGCGATCGGCGCCGAGGCCGGCGGGGCGATCCTCGGCATCCTCGCCGACCACCTGGCCGCGCCCGCCAAGTTCGAGGCGGCGCTGTCGGCGGTGCTCGGCGACCGCCTGCAGGGCGTGGTCGTCGACGGCGTGCGCGCCAGCGCGGCCGCGGTCGCGCTGCTCAAGGCCAAGCAGGAGGGCCGCACCTCGTTCCTGCCGCGCGAGTGCCGGCCGCGCCGCTCGGAGCATGGCTCCGAGGGCATGTCCGAGGAGACCGGCGCTTACGGCCCTGGCCTCGACGACATGCTCCAACGGCCAGGCGTGGTCGGTCGCCTGGTGGACGCGATCGAGGTGCCCGGCGAGCTGCGGCCGCTGGCGCGGGCGCTGCTCGGCGACACGGTGGTGGTCGAAGACCTGCCGCAGGCGCTCGAGCTGTGGCAGGCCGGGGCGACCGCGCCGCTGGTGACGCTGGCCGGCGACCGCGTCGAGCCCTCGGGGGTGGTGATCGGCGGCTCGGCCCAGGGGCTCGACTCGGCGCTGCTGCAGCAGAAGCGGGAGATCCGCGAGCTGCACGAGCAGGTGACCGCGCGCGAGGCCGAGGTCGCGGCGGCGTACGAGCAGGTCCAGGTGCTGGTCGAGCGCCAGAGCCAGCTCGAGGCCGAGCGCGAGATGAGCGAGGCGGAGCTGCTCGAGTCGGAGAAGGTCCGGCTGTCGCGCGTGCAGGAGGTCAGCCGCCTGCAGCGGGAGATCCAGCAGCTCGGCCAGCGCATCGAGCAGCTGACGCGCGAGCGGGGCAAGCTGCAGGCGTCGCTCGGCGGCCGCGAGGAGGAGCGGGCGCGCCTGACCGAGGAGCTGGCGCAGGTGCGGGAGGAGCTGCCGGGGCTGCAGCAGACGATCGTCGACGCCGAGGCGCGCATCGAGATGCTGCGCGAGCAGCAGGCGCAGGTGTCGGAGATGCTGACCGAGGCGAAGGTGGCGCTGGCGCGCTTCCAGCAGCAGCTCGGGGCGCTGACCGCCGCCGAGGCCCGCCTGTCGCGCCAGGTCGCCGCCGAGGACGAGCGCCTGCAGCGGCTCGGACAGGCGCAAGTCGAGGGCGAGGCCAAGATCGCGGCGCTCGAGGAGGCGCTGCAGGCCGCCGAGGCCGAGCGCGAGCAGCAGCTCGAGGCCCACCGCGCCGCGACCGCGACGCTGCAGGCCGCGCGCGAGGCCCACGACGCGGTCCGCCTGGCGACGGACGAGCTCGACCTGTCGGTCCGCAAGCTGCGCAACGGGCTCGACGAGCAGCGCGAGCGCCTGGCCGAGGTCGAGAGCGTGCTCAAGGAGCAGCGCATGGAGGCGCAGCACCTGTGCGCCGACATCCGCGAGCGCTTCGACGCCGAGCTCGAGCTGTCGCTGTGCGACTTCCACGACCGGCCGCTGGCCGGGCCCGACTCGGCGGCGCGCCAGCAGGAGCTCAAGCGCGTGCTGGCGCGCATGGGCGAGGTCAACCTGACGGCGATCGAGGAGTTCGAGGAGGTCTCGAGCCGCTGCGAGTACCTGTCGACGCAGAAGCGCGACCTCGAGTCGGCGATCTCCCAGCTCCAGGAGGCGATCGACAAGATCAACAAGACCACGCGCGAGCGCTTCCTCGAGACGTTCCGCGAGATCAACGAGAAGTTCCAGCAGGTGTTCCCGCGCCTGTTCAACGGCGGCCAGGCCCAGCTCAAGCTGACCGACGCCAGCGACCTGCTCGGCACCGGCGTCGAGATCCAGGCCCAGCCGCCCGGCAAGCAGGTCCGCAGCCTCGAGCTGCTGTCCGGCGGCGAGAAGGCGCTCACCGCGGTCAGCCTGATCTTCGCCATCTTCCTGATCAAGCCGAGCCCGTTCTGCCTCCTCGACGAGGTCGACGCGCCGCTCGACGAGGCCAACGTCGGCCGCTTCGGCGCGATGGTCCAGGAGATGGCGCAGAACACCCAGTTCATCATCATCACCCACAACAAGCGGACGATGGAGATCGCCGACCGCCTCTACGGGGTGACGATGGAGACCCGGGGGGTGTCCAAGCTCGTCAGCGTCAACATCAAGCGCGCAGTCGAGATGGCGGTGGCCTGAGGCCGTGTGGGTGGCCTTGAGGGCATGTCCAGACGGGCATGTTCGAACGGGCATGTTCGAACATGCATGTCTCTGAGGGCATGCGGCATCGGACATGCGTGAGCGGCTTGTGGTCAGGCTCACGGCGGCGGCGGTGCCGCGTCGGGCGGAAACCGGGCATCGTCGCGGCATGAGCATCTTTCGCGCGGACGCGCTGCAGGGACTGGTCGCCCTCGTCACCGGCGGGGGCTCGGGGATCGGGGCCGCGATCGCAGCGACGCTGGCCGAGCACGGGGCCCGGGTGGCGGTGTGCGGGCGGACGCAGGCCAAGCTCGACGCGACGGCGGAGGCGATCGCGGCGACCGGCGGCGAGGCGCTGGCGGTGGCGGCCGACGTGCGGAAGCCCGAGCAGGTCGAGGCGGCGATGCAGGCGATCGAGGCCCGCTGGGGCCGCCTCGACGTGCTGGTCAACTCGGCGGCGGGCAACTTCCTGTGCCCGGCCGCGAGCCTGTCGCCCAACGGCTTCGGCACGGTGGTGGACATCGACCTCAAGGGCACGTTCAACGCCTGCAAGGCGGCGCTGCCGCTGCTGTCGCGCGCGGGCGGGTCGATCCTCAACATCTCGGCGACGCTCCACTACGGCGGCACGCCGCTGCAGGTCCACGCGGCCAGCGCGAAGGCGGGGATCGACGCGCTCACGCGCACGCTGGCGGTCGAGTGGGGGCCGGCAGGGATCCGCGTCAACGCGATCGCGCCGGGGCCGATCGACAACACCGAGGGGATCACTCGCCTGCTTCCCCCGGAGCTGCGCACCAGGGCCGAGCGCGCGATCCCGCTGCGGCGCTTCGGCCAGCCGCGCGAGATCGCCGAGGCCGCGGTGTTCCTGGCCTCGTCCGCGAGCGCCTACACGACCGGCGCGACGCTGGTGATCGACGGCGGACACTGGCTCACCGGGATGGGCCTGATGACGCTCGGCGAGTGAGCGGGCGCGGGCGAGCCGCGGCCGGGCCCGCGCGAGCCCGCGGTTTTGCGTTATCGTGTCCGCTCGCATGAGCGCGAGCGCGAGCGCGGCTCACTACGTGCAAGAGGTCGGCGCGATCCTCGGGACCGCGGCGGTGACCAGCTTGCTGTCGCAGCGGCTGCGCCAGCCGCCGGTGCTCGGCTACCTGGTCGCCGGCATGATCCTCGGCCCGCACGTGCCGGGCATCATCATCGGCGGCGAGAGCAGCGTGAACCTGGCCCACTCGCTGTCCGAGTTCGGCGTCATCCTGCTGATGTTCACCATCGGCATCGAGTTCAGCCTGCGCAAGATCGTGAAGATCGGGCTGCCGGCGGCGCTCACGGCCGTGATCGAGGTCGGGCTGATGATCTCGCTCGGCTACATGGTCGGGCGGATCTTCGGCTGGGACTCGACCGCGAGCCTGTTCGTCGGCGCCTGCCTCGGCATCTCGTCGACGATGCTGGTGGCCAAGGCGTTCGAGGAGCAGCGCCTGCGCGGCGGCTTCGTCGAGGTCGTGTTCGCGGTGCTGGTGTTCGAGGACATGATCGCCATCCTGCTGCTGGCGATCCTCACCGGCCTGGCCTCGGGGACAGGTCTGTCGCCGGTCGACTTCGCGCTGACGGTCGGCAAGCTGCTGGCGTTCCTGCTGGCGATGCTGGCCGCGGGGCTCCTGGTGGTGCCGCGCTTCATCCGCGGGGTGGTCCGGATCGGCCGCGCCGAGACGACGCTGATCGCCGGGATCGCGGTGTGCTTCGGCATGGCGGCGTTCGCCTCGGCCTCGGGCTACTCGGTCGCGCTCGGGGCGTTCCTCGCCGGCATGCTGGTGTCGGAGTCGGGCGAGGGGCCCAAGGTCGAGCACGTGATCCAGCCGCTGCGCGACCTGTTCGCCGCGGTGTTCTTCATCTCGATCGGGATGACCATCGACCCGGTGCTGGTGGTCCAGCACTGGCTGCCGGTGGTCGTGCTGACGGCGGTGGTGGTGTCCGGCAAGGTCGTCGGCGTGTCGCTCGGCTCGTTCCTGGCCGGCAACGGGCTGCGCCGCTCGGTCCGCGCCGGGATGAGCCTGGCCCAGATCGGCGAGTTCTCGTTCATCATCGCCGGCCTCGGCCTGCAGACCGGCGCGATCCCGGAGTACATCCTGCCGATCATGGTGGCGGTGGCGATCCTGACCTCGATCACCACGCCGGTGATGGTCCGCCGCTCCGAGCGCGGCGCCGAGGCGGTCGATCGCTGGCTGCCCGACCGCCTGCAGACGTTCGTGACCTTCTACGACGCGTGGATCGAGCAGCTGCGCTCGGCGCCCCGCAGCGCGGCGGTCGGCCGCCGCGTCCGCGGGCCGCTGCTGATGTTGACCGTCGACGCGACGCTGCTGGTGGCGCTGCTCGCCGGGTCGAGCCTGGTCCACTGGCAGGCGGTCCAGGCGATGTTCCAGGCGACGCACCTGTCGCCGACGGTGATCGAGATCGGCTACGTCGGCGCGACGCTGGCGCTCGCGGGCGTGCTGTTCGTCGGCGTGCTCCGGCGCGCGGCGGCGCTGGCCCGCGCGCTGGCGGCGGTGGTGCTGCCGACCCGCGACGACGGCAAGCTCGACCTCGGCTCGGCGCCGCGGCGCGCGTTCACGGTGGCGCTCGAGCTGGCGCTGTCGCTGGTGATCGGCCTGCCGCTGGTGGCGGTGCTGCAGCCGTTCCTGCCGCTCAGCTCGGGCTTCGCCGTGTTCGCGCTGGTGGTGGCGGCGCTCGGCTACAACGTGTGGCGCAGCGTCGGCAACCTCGACGGCCACGTGCGCGCGGGCACCGAGCTGATCGTCGAGGTGCTGGCCCGCCAGGGCCAGGGAGGCACGAGCGGCCCGGCGGCGCACCAGTCGCTGGTCGAGGTGGCGCCGATGCTGCCGGGCTTCCCCGACATGACGCCGGTGACGCTGGCCGCGACGAGCCCTGCGATCGGGCAGACGCTGGCCGAGCTCAACCTGCGCGCGCGCACGGGCGCGTCGGTGCTGTCGATCAACCGCGCGTCTGCGGGCGTGGTGCTGCCCGAGGCCCACGAGCGGCTGCAAGTCGGCGACACGCTGACGCTGGCCGGCGGCCACGAGGCGATCGAACGCGCCATCGCGCTGCTGCAGCGCGGCATCGTCCTCGGCGAGTGAGGCGCGCGCGCGGCGTCGAGTTCGGTGCCAGGGGCGGGCGTCAGCGATGCGCGCGTCACCTCGGAGTCGCCGCCAGACTCGGGTGATGAAGGCGAGGCGAGCGACCTCCGAGGTTGCACGACGCGCGCCTCGATGAGGGCGGCGAAGTCGGCCCGGTGTCGCTGCGAAGCGGCTGCGGATGGGCCCGCTCGGCTCGCAGGGGCGGCTGGCGCGCCCGTACGAGCGGCAGCGTTGCGGACAGCCACGCGCGCGCGACGAGCGGCGCGGCGACGACGCTCCGCTGGGGACGTGTTGCGAGCGAGGGAGTTGTGGCTCCTAACTCCGGGGTCGAGCCGGCTCGCGGCGCGACGCGAGATCCAGGAGCCGAAAATGGACGAGGGCCGACATTCGCACATCGAGACCCGCGAGGACGCGCGCGACCCCGACGTCCCCGAGGCAGCGGGGCGCGCCAAAAGCTATGTGTTCGCGGCCGCGGTGGTCGTGGCGCTGGCGCTCGGCGCGTTCGGCAGCCAGGTGCCCGACGGGATCATGGTGCTCGGCGCGGTGCCGTTCGCGTTCGTGCTGTTCGTGCTGGTCCTCCTCGGGGTGGCGCTGTTCCACGGGCACACGTTGCAGGTCGCGCTCGGCGGGGCGCTCGTCATCACGATCTACACGGCGGTGTTCGCCCCCGGGTTCGCCTGGCCGACCGAGCAGGCGCATCCGGGCCTGTGGGGCCACCTGCTCCACGAGGGCGAGCACACGCTGCTGAACCTCGGCGGGCTGCTCCTCGGCTTCTCGCTGCTCGCGAAATTCTTCGAGCACTCGGGCGTGCCCGACAACCTCTCGCGTTTGCTGCCGCGGCGCCCGCTCCTCGGCGCGTTCACCCTGCTCGCGGTGGTGTGGGTCATCTCGTCGTTCCTCGACAACATCGCTGCGGCGATGATCGGCGGGGTGATGGCGCGCTCGGCGTTCCGCGAGAAGGTGACGGTCGGCTACGTCGCGGCGCTGGTCGCCGCGAGCAACGCGGGCGGGGCCTGGAGCGTGCTCGGCGACACGACGACGACGATGATGTGGCTCGACGGAGTGTCGCCGCTCGCCGTGCTGCGGGCGATGGTCGCCAGCGCGGTGGCGCTTGCGATCTGCGGCCTGTTCGGCGCGGTGCAGCAGACGCGCGTGCAGGCGATCGATCCCCCGACCGGCGAGACGAAGCCGATCGACCGCGTGCAGGTGATGATCGTGGTGCTGATCCTGGCGGGGGCGATCGTCGCCAACTTCCTGTTCACGGGCCCGTGGGCGGGCTTCTTCGCCGGCGGGCCGTGGTACGGGGTGTGGGCGGCGATCCTGGTCGGCTCGCTGCTGCGCCGGCCGACCTGGGGCGAGCTGCCCGGCGCGGCCAAGGGCGCGCTGTTCCTGCTGTCGCTGGTGTGGTGCGCGTCGCTGATGCCGGTGCGCGCGCTGCCTCCGGCGTCGTGGTCGACGGCGTTCGGGCTCGGCTTCGTGTCCGCGGTGTTCGACAACATCCCGCTGACGAAGCTGGCGCTCGAGCAGAGCGGCTATGACTGGGGGATCGTGGCCTTCAGCGTCGGGTTCGGCGGTTCGATGATCTGGTTCGGCTCGTCGGCCGGCGTCGCCATCTCGAAGGACTTTCCCGAGGCGCGCCACACCTGGCGTTACTTGAAGGAGGGCTGGCCGGTGGTCCTCGCGTACGTGGTGGCGTTCTTCACGATGCTGCTGGCGCTCGGGTGGTGGCCGCAGCCGAAGCGCGACGAGTCCGCGCCGGGGGTGCCGGCCGCGCAGGCGAGAGACGCGGCGACGGAGCGGGCGTCGCTTCATGCGCGAGGGGTCGCCGCCGACGCGAACGGCCCCGCGCAGCGGCGCTGGCGCTGATGCGTGGAGCGGTCGGTCGCCCGGGACCGCGCGCTGCGCCCTCGACCGAGGCCGGCACCAGCGGCAGGTCGACTGGGGCGGACGAGCGGCGTCCAAGCCATGAATCGGGAAGGGACGCGGCGTCGGCCGCTCGGTGGGCCGGGCCGGCCAGGCATCCTCGGCGGCAGGGAGGGCGAGGCCGCCGAGCGGGCGGACGCTGCGCCGGAGCGGGAGGCTCGCTGGCGTTCCAGACATGTCCCATAAGGTATGTTCGAGGGGACATGCTCTACGCGGCATGTCCCCTCGAACATGTCACTCGCGGGCGAACTCCGCGGTCGCGGCGACGAGCCGGTCGAGCGAGCGGGCGAGGACGTGGGCGTCGTCGACGAGCTCCAGGCGGACGGCAGGGTGGGCGGCGGCCCAGGCCTCGATCGCGGCGACGGGGATGAGCTCGTCGTGGCGGCCGTGGATGACGACCGTCGGGCACGGCGGCGCGAGCTCGAGGGCGTCGGCCGGGGGCTCGTGCACGATCAGCGCCGGAGCGGCGAGGACGAGGCCGCGGACGCGACCGCCGGCGCGATGGCGGAGGATCGCGCCGCAGAGGGCGGTGAGGCCGCCGTAGCTCGAGCCGACCAGGACGCAGCCGTCGTGCGCGGCGAGCTCGGGCATGAGGGCGGCGACGCGCGCGGCGAGGTTCATGCCGGTGAAGTCGGGCGCCACGAGGTCGAGCCCGGCGGCCCGCAGCGCCTGCGCCTTGCGGCCCTGCGGGCTGCCCTCGAGGCCGTGGCAGAAGACGACCTTCATGCGGCGACAGGATACGCTGCGGACCGGCCGCCGTGGTAGGCCATGACCATGCCGGTGTTCGCGCTGACGGACGAGCTGGTGTTCCCCGATCCGAGTCAGGCCGAGCCCGACGGGCTGCTCGCGCTCGGCGGCGACCTGCGACCCGAGCGGCTGCTGCTGGCCTACGCGCACGGGATCTTCCCGTGGAACAGCGAGGAGGAGCCGCTGTTGTGGTGGTCGCCGGCGCCGCGGGCAGTGCTGGTGCCGGGCGAGATCGCGGTGCCGCGCTCGCTGGCGAAGGCGATCCGCCGCCGGCCGTACCGGATCTCGCTCGACCTGTCCTTCGAGGCAGTCATCGCGGCGTGCGCCGAGACGCCGCGCCCGGGCCAGGACCGCACGTGGATCACGCCGGGGATCCGCGCGGCGTTCACCGATCTGCACCGCCGCGGGCTGGCGCACAGCGTCGAGGCCTGGGACGGGGACCGCCTGGTCGGCGGGCTGTACGGGCTGGCGCTGGGGTCGGTGTTCTGCGGCGAGAGCATGTTCGCCCGCGCCGACGACGCGTCGAAGATCGCGTTCGTGGCCCTGGTCGAGCAGCTGCGGCGCTGGGAGTTCTCGCTGATCGACTGCCAGGTCGAGACGGCCCACCTCCGCCGCTTCGGGGCGACGCCGATCGAGCGGGCGGAGTTTATGCGCCGGCTGGCAGCCGGGGTGGCGCGGGCGTGGCGAGTCGGGGTGTGGACGCTCGACGAAGAGCTGGCGGGCCGGGCCGACGGCGGACCGCCGCCGCGGAAGGTGCCGCCGCCGAAGATGTGGCGGCTGTCCCGAGAGACAGGTGGCGAGCGGCGGGGCGGGGAAGGCGGGGCGCGAAGCCGGCGCAAGCGGCGGGGCCGCGCGACCGGCGACGCCTGGGCCGCGGGAGCCGAGGTCGGTGACGGCACCGACGCTGCGGCTGGCGCGAACGACAGGCGGCGAGGGGCGGCCGAGCGCGAGGGCGCGGACGAGCTGGCGCGAGGGACAGGTGAGGCGCAGGACGCCGGGGGCGCGCGAGGGGGCGGCGCGGACGAGATGGCGCGAGGGACAGGTGAGGCGCAGGACGCCGGGGGCGGCGCGGACGAGATGGCGCGAGGGACAGGTGAGGCGCGGGACGCCGGGGGCGCGCGAGGGGGCGGCGCGGACGAGATGGCGCGAGGGACAGGTGAGGCGCGGGACGCCGCGACCGCGCGAGGGGCGGGCGGCGCTCCGGCTGCGGGTGCAGGGGTGACGAGCGAGATGTCACAAGGGACAGGTGAGACGGGCGACCGCCGCGGCGGCGAGTGAGGCGAGCGAAGGCTCCACCCGCGAGGAAGACCGCGTGCGGTCACGGGGCCATCGGCTGCGGCGGGCGTGACGCGCGTGGGCGCGCGAGGTATCATCCGCGCCCTCTCGCATGCCCCGCTCGCGCGTCGTTCGGCTCCTCGCAACTACTCTCTCTCCCGCCCTCGTGGCCTCCGTCGCCGCCGCCGGCTGCACCCCGCGCGCGGCGGCTCCCACGCCGCCGCCGGCGCATCACCCGGGCGCGCCGCCGGCGGCCCCGCCGACGGCGGGCAAGGTCGGGACCGACGGCAAGGAGGAGGCGCCGAAGTGGGACGTGAACGATCCGCCGGGCGAGGAGACCGAGGTCGCGATCGACGTCACCGAGGGCACGTGGATGAGCCTCGACGTCAGCCCCGACGGGACCGAGATCGTGTTCGACCTGCTCGGGGACCTGTACGCGCTGCCGATCGCGGGCGGCGAGGCGCGGGCGCTGACGTCGGGCATGGCGTGGGACATGCAGCCGCGCTACAGCCCCGACGGCAAGTGGATCGCGTTCACCAGCGATCGCGGCGGCGGCGACAACGTGTGGGTGATCCCGCGGGCCGGCGGCGAGGCGCGGCAGGTGACGAAGGAGGACTTCCGGCTGGTCAACTCGCCGGTCTGGTCGCCCGACGGCAACTTCATCGCGGTGCGCAAGCACTTCACCAAGCACCGCAGCCTCGGGACCGGCGAGATCTGGCTGTACCACGTGTCGGGCGGCAAGGGCCTGGCGATGACCGAGAAGCCGAACGACCAGAAGGACGTGAACGAGCCGGCGTTCTCGCCCGACGGCAAGTACGTGTACTTCAGCCAGGACACCACGCCGGGGCCTTACTTCGAGTACAACAAGGACCCGTACGCCGGCATCTACACCATCCGCCGGCTCGAGCGGGCCACCGGGCGCATCGAGGACCTGGTCGGAGGGACAGGCGGCGCGGCCCGGCCGACGCCGTCGCACGACGGCAAGTCGCTGGCGTTCGTCCGTCGCGTGGGGGCGACGCCGCAGCACCCCGGCTCGACGGCGCTGTACGTGCGCGACGTGAAGAGCGGGCAGGAGCGGCTGGTCGTCCGCGGGCTCGAGCGCGACAACCAGGAGACGTGGGCGATCCACGGGGTGTACCCGGCGATCGCGTTCACGCCCGACGACCGCGCGATCGTGTACTGGAGCGCCGGCAAGCTGCACCGCGTCGACGTCGCCAGCGGCAAGGTCAGCGACATCGCGTTTCACGTGAAGACGACGCGCAAGATCCAGCCGGCGATCCGCTACCCGGTCAAGGTGGCGCCGCCGGAATTCGCGGTGAAGATGCTGCGCTGGCCGACGGTCAGCCCCGACGGCAAGTCGGTGGTCTATCAGGCGCTCGGCAAGCTGTACGTGAAGACATTGCCGAACGGACAGCCCAAGCGGCTGACCGCGCAGGACGAACACGTCGAGCTCTACCCGACGTTCACGCGCGACGGCAAGTCGATCGTCTACACGACGTGGGACGACCAGGGCTTCGGCAGCGTCCGCGTGATGCCGGCCAAGGGCGGCAAGAGCCGGGTGCTGACGACCGAGCCCGGGCATTACGTCGAGCCGACGGTGTCGCCCGACGGGCAGACGGTGGTCTACCGCAAGGTCGCGGGCGGGTGGACGCGCTCGCCGGCGTGGTCGGCCGAGCTGGGGCTGTACGCGGTGCCGCTGCGCGGGGGGACGCCGAAGCGGATCGTCCGCGAGGGCGAGCAGCCGCACTTCGGGGCGGCCAGCGATCGGGTGTTCTACGCGCTCGACAAGGACGACAAGGTCCAGCTGTGGAGCGTGGCGCTCGACGGCACCGAGCCGTATCACCACGCGAGCAGCGAGCTGGCGACGGCGTTCGAGGTGTCGCCCGACGGGCAGTGGATCGCCTGGCAGGAGGGGTTCCAGGCCCACGTGGCGCCGTTCCCGGCGACCGGGCGCGCGGTCGACCTGGCGCCGAAGATGGAGGCGGTGCCGTCGTACAAGGTGTCGAAGGACGCGGGCAACGAGCTGCACTGGTCGGGCGACAGCAAGCGGCTGCACTGGTCGCTGGGGCCGCGGCTCTACACGCGGGCGCTCGACGAGGTGTTCGCGTTCGTGCGCGCCGACGGCAAGCTGCCCGAGGGGCCGCTGCCCGACGCGCCGGGGGTGGACATCGGGTTCACGCAGGCGACGGCGCGCCCCAGGGGGGTGGTGGCGCTGGTCGGGGCGAAGGCGATCACGATGAAGGGCGACGAGGTGATCGCGCCGGCGACGATCGTGATCCAGGACGACCGGATCCAGGCCGTCGGTCGCGAAGGACAGGTGGCGATCCCGGCCGGCGCGCGCACGATCGACCTCAAGGGGGCGACGGTGATCCCGGGGCTCGTCGACGTGCACGCGCACGGTTCGGCCGGCGAGCAGGGCATCGTGCCGGAGCAGAACTGGCACCACCTGTCGGCGCTGTCGTTCGGGGTGACGACGCTGCACGACCCGAGCAACGACACGGCGACGATCTTCGCCGCCAGCGAGCTGCAGAAGGCGGGGCTCATCGCCGCGCCGCGGATCTTCTCGACCGGGACGATCCTCTACGGGGCGCTGGCGCCGTTCAAGGCGCAGATCGACTCGCTCGACGACGCCCGCTCGCACCTGCGGCGGATGAAGGCGGTCGGGGCGTTCTCGGTCAAGAGCTACAACCAGCCGCGCCGCGAGCAGCGGCAGCAGGTGCTGGCGGCGGCGCGCGAGCTCGAGATGATGGTGGTGCCCGAGGGCGGCGCGCTCTACCACCACAACATGACGATGGTGGCCGACGGCCATACGGGGGTCGAACACGCGGTGCCGGTGGCGACGCTCTACGCCGACGCGCTGCAGCTGTGGGGCGGGACGAAGGTCGGCTACACGCCGACGCTCGGGGTCGCCTACGGCGGGCTCGGCGGCGAGAACTACTGGTACGCGACCACCGACGTGTGGAAGAACGCGGCGCTGACCCGGTTCGTGCCGCAGCACGCGTTCGCCGGCGCTGCCTACCGCCGGGTGACCGCGTCGGAGGGCGACTGGAACCACGTGCGCGCGGCCCAGACGGCCAAGAAGCTGCTCGACGCCGGCGTCGGCGTGAACATCGGCGCGCACGGCCAGCGCGAGGGCCTGGCGGCGCACTGGGAGGTGTGGATGCTGGCCCAGGGCGGGATGACCCCGCACGAGGCGCTGCGCGCGGGCACGCTGAACGGGGCCCGCTACCTCGGCCTCGACGCCGACATCGGCTCGATCGAGCCCGGCAAGCTGGCCGACCTGGCGGTGCTGGCCAAGGACCCGCTGGCGGAGATCCGCAACACCGACTCGGTGACGCACGTGATCGTCGGCGGCCGCGTGTTCGAGGCGGCGACCATGCGCGAGCTCGGCGGGCTCGGGTACGTGCCGCAGCCGCTGTACTGGCTGGCCGCGGAGGGGCAGGCGAGCACGGCGGCGCCGCCGAAGCACGCGCGCTGCGATCACGGCGAGCCGTGAGCGCGGGAGCGCGACGGCTCCGGAGAGCTGACCGAGGGGACATGTTCCCGAGGACAGCTCAAACGACGGCGCTCGCGCTGGGACCGGGTTGGGTCTCAGCGCCTCGCGGCGGCGAGGCGAAGGATCTGCCGTCGCCCTGCGGAGGTGCCCAAGGACATGTCCTTCCGGACACCTCTGGATGTCCTTCAGGACATGTCCCGCGCCGCTAGTCCCACTCGCACACGCGGTGCTTGCACTTCTGGCCGGCGGCGCAGTCGGCGGCGGTGCTGCAGGCGTAGAAGCAGCGGTTGTGCTCGCACAGGAGGCCGGCGGGGCACTCGGGGTCGGAGTCGCACTCGAAGGTACACATGCCGCCGTCGCACTCTTTCTTGTCGCAGCAGTGGCCCGAGCTGCACTCGTCGTCGTCGTCGCAGAAGGCACCGATCCCGCCGGGGCAGTTGGGGTCGAAGCGGCAGTCGCCGCCGGGCGGGCCCGGGGGGCCGCAGGTGGCGCTCAGCAAGGCGCCGATGGAGAGGCCGAGGAGGGTGCGCAGCCAGCCGGGCGATCGGTGCATGCGGGGAGGATCGACGGGGGCGAGGGTGCCGTCAACGGTCAGGGCAGCGGCCCGCGGGCCCCGGCGAGGGCGGCGAAGAGACGGGCCTCCAGATCGGCGCCCGGGAGGGCCCACACGCCGATGAGACCCGCCGCACGCGCGGCCACGACGTTGTCGAGCTGATCGTCGACGACGACGACCGCCGGAGCGAGGCCGCGGAGGTGCGACCAGAACCGCGGGTCGGGCTTGGCGACCCCGAGCTCGCCGCTGCAGAGCCAGTGATCGACGAGGCCGGACCCGCCGAGCTGCTCGCGGACGACGGCCAGCCAGGCGCGGGCGAAGTTGGTGGCGAGGGCGATCCGGTGGCCCCGCGCGCGCAGGCGCGAGACGAGCGCGAGCCGGTCTGTCCGCAGGCGCAGGCAGGCGCGGTAGGCGGCCGCGGCGGCGGGATCCCAGAAGTCGGCCTCCTCGATGGCGCCGGCCCGCAGCCGGTGCCAGCGCTCGCGGTCGGGGGCGCCGTCGATCTCCCGCCAGGACGGCTCGGCGAGCACGCCGATCAGGTCGAAGGCGACGAGCGGCAGGTCGGGCGGGGGTGTCGAATCGGACATGGGCGTGAAGACATGTCCCTCAGGACATGGACTTGGAGACCTGCGCTTCAGAGCAGGCCGTAGCGGACGAGGTGATCGGGGGACCGCTGCCACAGGTGGCCGACGACGGCGGTGGCGGCCTCGTCGAAGCGCTCGGCGCCGGCGCGCAGGCGGCGGAACACCGGCGAGGCCTCGCGGAGGTCGTAGGCGAGGAGGTCGAGGGCGCGGCGCGTGTCGGGCTCGGCGAGGGCGGCCAGGAAGGCGTCGTAGGCGTTGACGAGGCCGGCGCACAGGTGGAGGCCGCCGAGCGGGCGCAGGGCGTCGGCGACGCGCAAGAGCGGCGGGCGGGGCAGCTGCTCGGCGAGCCAGCCGTCGCGGGCCTCGTCGGGGAGCAGGGCGGCGCGGCAGAACACGGCGAGGTTGGCGAGGTGCCACAGCTTGCGCGAGTGCCGGAGCTTGAAGTAGCGGACGGCCCAGTGCTTGCCGGCGTTCTCGACCTTGAACCGGTAGTCGACGCAGATCGTGCGGTAGTAGCGGTGGAGGTCGTTGCTCAGGGAGGTGAGGTAGCGGCCGCGGGTGATCGCGCCGGCCGTGTAGGCGCCGAACACCTGCTCGACGATGGCGGCGGCGTCGGCGGCGTTGGCCAGCCAGGCGCCCTCGGTGAGCAGGAGGGCGCGGTAGGTCAGGTGGTCGTTGGAGTCGTCGCGGCCGCCGATGTCGCCGAGCAGATCGTCGAGGGCCACGGCGCTGTGGAAGGTCTTGTCGGCGACGTCGAGGCCGCGCGCGCGCAGGGCCGCGGCGACGGTGTCGCGCGCGCGGTGGGCGTCGGCCGGGTCGAGCGCGCCGCGGCGGTAGACGACGGCCAGGTCGAGGTCGCTGAGGGCGCTCGACTCGTGACGGCCGAGCGAGCCGAGCGCGAAGGCGGCGCAGCCGGCCGGGACGGCGCCGACGAGCGCGCGCCGCAGCTCGGCGAGGCGGGCGTGCGAGCCGGCCGCCGCCGCGAGCACGTGAGCCGCGTCGGCGGCGGACAGTCCGAGCTCGGTCAACAGCGGCGAATAGTCGACCGGGCCGCGCATGTCAGGTCCTCCTCGGCCGCCGGGGTGCCTGTCCGATAGAACATGTCATGACGGTCATGCGGGGGGCGCAGGGCATGTCAGATCTCCGGCCCCTCGGCGCCCGGTATGGCTGTCCAGCGGGACATGTCCTCATGGACATGGTCGTCGAGGGCGATCGGCAGCGACAGCTGGGCGGCGGCGTGGCGCGGGCTGACGAACGCGAGCTGGCGGCTGTGGCGGTAGCGGCGCGACCACTGCGGGCGGGACAGGCCGTGCGGGCCGGGGGCGACGGTTGGGTCGACGAAGTAGCGCTTGTGGACGCGCGGGACCACGTCGTCGCCGCCGGCGGGGGGGACGCGGGTGCTCTGGAAGCGGTCGTCTTGCCCTTCGGACAGGCCGCTGCGGCGCGCGTGGGCGTCGGCGAGGCCGCGCAGGGCGGCGTCGTCGAACTCGGCGAAGCGGGCGAACACCCGCTGGTCGAACGAGTCGGCGACGGCGCGCGACAGCTCGGCCTCGCACACGATGTTCGACGGCAGGTTGATGACCTCGCTGTAGATCCGGTCCTTCAGGGCCCAGAAGCGGTCGATGACCGGCAGGGCGTCGGGGTCGATCAGCAGCTCGCGGCCGCGGCGGACGAACACGGCCCGCGGCAGGCGCACGCCGGCGCGGCCGAAGGTGCGGGCGGTGCGGACGATGCCGTCGAGGGTGTCGAGGTTGATCGGCGCGAGCAGCAGGGCGGAGAGGTCGAGCGCGAGGCCGTCGTCCGCGCCGGCGATGATCGCCCACACGCGCTCGGGGTCGAGGTCGACGCTCTGCAGGACGGGGCGCAGCGACAGCGCCTCGGGGATCGCGCCGTTGCCGAGGACGATCCACTCGCTGACGCCGTGATGCGCGACGCCGAGGGCGCGCTCGAAGCCCGGCTCGGCGGCGTGCGACAGCGGAAAGTGGCCGATGTCGTGGAGCAGGCAGGCGGCGACGAAGTGGCGCAGGTCGCCGTGCGCGAGGTCGAGGGCGGCGCCGAAGCGGTGGCCGAGCGCGGCGACGCCGAGCGAGTGGTCGAGGCGCGTGGCGGGGTCGTGGCTGCGCGGGTGCCAGTCGAGGGTGCCGAGGAAGCTGACCCGACCGAGGCGCTGCACCCACGGCGAGTCGAGCAGCGGGGCGCCGAGCAGGCGGACGAGGGCCGGGGGGGGAGGCACGGCCCACGGACGCTGGCACAGGCCCGCGGGGCTGCCAAGGGGGGACGCGGGGAGCCGCGCCGAGCTCGTCGCTCGCGGCCGTCGGGCGCTCCGGCGGACCTCGCCGATCGCCGCGTCGGCGCCGCTTGCAAACTCGCGCGCGCTCTGCGAAGTCCATGCGAGTGACGGCATGACCAAGAAGTCCGCGAAGATCCGCTACTGGCTGATGAAGAGCGAGCCGGACGTGTTCTCGATCGACGACCTGCAGCGCCTCGGCAAGACCGCCTGGGAGGGCGTGCGCAACTACACCGCCCGCAACTCGATGCGCGACGACATGAAGATCGGCGACCTCGTGATCTTCTACCACTCGAGCGTCGACCCCGCCGGCGCGGTCGGGCTGGCGCGAGTGTGCAGCGCGCCGTACCCCGATCCGACCCAGTTCGACGCGAAGAGCGAGTACTACGACCCCAAGTCGACGCCCGAGGCGCCGCGGTGGATCCTGGTCGACGTCGAGTTCGTCGAGAAGTGGCCGGCGATGGTCCCGCTGCACGCGCTCAAGGCCGAGAAGGGGCTCAAAGACATGCTGGTGGTCCAGAAGGGCCAGCGGCTCAGCGTGCAGGCGGTCGAGCCGCGCCACTTCGTGCGCGTGCTGAAGATGGCCGGCAGCCGGCAGGGAGAGGCGGTGACGGCGTGACCGCGGCCCGCAACATCGAGCTCAAGGCCCGCTGCCCCGACCTCGCCGCGGCCCGCGCGGCCGCCGAGCGCCACGGGGCCCGCTTCGTCCGCGTCGAGCACCAGCGCGACACGTTCTTCCACGCCCGCGCCGGGCGCCTGAAGCTGCGCGAACGGACATGGCGCGAGGGACAGGACGCAGAGGACAGGTCGGGTGCGGAGCTGATCCCGTACGAGCGCTCCGACACGGGCGGCGCGCGCGAGAGCCGCTACCACGTGGTGCCGGTGATCGAGCCGCAGGCGCTGGTGGCGGCCCTCGGCGCGGCGCTCGGGATCCGCGGGGCGGTGGTGAAGCGGCGCGAGCTGTGGATGTGGCACAACGTGCGGATCCACCTCGACGAGGTCGAGGGGCTGGGGTCGTTCGTCGAGTTCGAGGCGGTGATGCTGCCGGGCGAGACCGACGCCGAGGCCCACGCGCGGGTGGCCGCGCTGCAGGCGGCGCTGGGGCTGGCCGACGCGAGCATCGTGCCAGTGGCGTACGCCGACCTGCTGGGGCTGTGACGCAGGGCGCGGGCGCCGCCGGCGTCGACGGCTCGTTCGGCGGTGCGGGGTCGATGACAGGTCCGGAAGGACAGGGCCAGGCCGGGCGTGGGCTCGGCCTGGTCAGCTGTCTTTCCGGGCATGTTGAAGCGCGGCGCGGCGCGCTCGCCAGGGGCGATGGCGAGCGCGGCGACCGGCGCGGGCGTCGAAGCAGGACAGGCGCAGGCGCTCGCCGTCCGGCGCGGGGCGGTGACATGTCCCGGAGGACAGCCGGGGTCAGGCGGACAGCGGCGGGGCGGGGCTGTCCGCGAGGACAGGCAGGGCGCGGCGCTGGGGGGCGGACTCGCGGATGATGGTGGCGAGCGCGGCGACCCACACCGGGTGGTCGTTGAGGCAGGGGACCAGGCGCAGGTCCTCGCCGCCCGCGGCCTTGAACGACTCGGCGGCGCGGATCCCGATCTCCTCGAGGGTCTCGAGGCAGTCGGCGACGAACGCCGGGCAGAACACCGCGAGGCGGCGGACGCCGCGGCGGGCCAGCTCGACCAGCTCGACGTCGGTGAAGGGCCTGATCCACGGGGTACGGCCGAGGCGGGACTGGAAGGCGATCGAGGTGGCGTCGCGGGAGAGGCCGAGGCGGTCGCGCAGGGCGCCGGCGGTGGCGACGCAGTGGGCGCGGTAGCAGTTGCGGTTGTTGACGCCGATCGCGTCGCAGCAGTCGGGGCGCGCCAGGCAGTGCGCGCCGCTGGGGTCGCTCTTCTTGACCTGGCGCTCGGGCAGGCCGTGGAAGCTGAACAACACGTGGTCGGGGCGGAAGTCTTCGAGGACAGGTGCGCCGACGCGCGCGAGGGCGTCGATGAAGGCCGGGTGGTCGTAGAACGGCGGAACGATGGTGAGGAACGGGGTGTTCCACGGCTCGCCGGCGGCGCGGTAGAGGGCCTCGACGGTCGAGCCGGTCGAGCTGGCGGCGTACTGCGGGTAGAGCGGGACGGCGACGATGCGGTCGCAGCCGCGGACGCGCAGGGCGTCGAGGCCCTTCTGCAGGGAGGGCTCGCCGTAGCGCATGGCGAGCTCGACATCGACGTCGGGCATGGCGGCCCGCAGGGCCTCGGTGAGGCGGCGCGAGTGGTAGAGCAGGGGGGAGCCGCCGGGGCCCCAGACGGTGCGGTAGGCGGCCGCCGAGCGCGCCGGACGGAACGGGAGGATGACGAGGTTGAGGAGCAGCCAGCGGCCGACGGCGCCGATGTCGAGGACGCGCGGGTCGGACAGGAACTCGCGCAGGTAGCGGCGCACCTCGGGGGCGCGCGGGGCGTCGGGCGTGCCGAGGTTGACGAGGAGGACGCCGAGCTTCGGTTCGGGGCGCATGCGCGGGCGCATCGTGGCGCGGTTCGCCGGAGGCCGCAACTGCGCCGCCGGCTTGACGCGGGCCCGGCGCGCGCGTCACGGTGCAGGGGTGACGGAGCGGCAGAGCCTGGCGCCCGGCGAGGTCCACGTGTGGCTGTGCGCGGCCGAGACGCAGGTCGACAGCGACTGGCTGGCAGCGGCGCGCGGGCTTTTGAACCCGGAGGAGCAGGCGCGCCAGGACCGCTTCGTGTTCGAGCGCAACCGCCGGCAGTTCGCGGTGGCGCGGGTGTTGGTCCGTCAGATCCTGGCGAGCTACACCGGGATCCCGGCGACCGAGCTGCGCTTCGTCGCCAACCAGTACGGCCGCCCGGCGCTGGTCCAGACGGCCGAGCTCGAGTTCAACCTGTCGCACACCGACGGGCTGGCGGCGCTGGCGGTGACCCGCGCCGGCGAGATCGGGGTCGACGTCGAGGACGCCGATCGGCGCGCGCGGCCGGAGGAGGTGGCCGACCACTTCTTCGCGCCGACCGAGGTCGCCGCCCTGATGGCGCTGCCGGAGGCCGAGCGGCGGGCCCGCTTCTTCGACCTGTGGACGCTCAAGGAGGCGTACATCAAGGCCCGCGGGATGGGCCTGGCGATCCCGCTCGACGCGTTCGCGTACGACCTGTCGCGCGGGCGGCAGGCGATCGACCTGGCGATCGACGCGTCGCTCGGCGATCCGCGCGCGGGCTGGGAGTTCTTCCTCGACGACCCGACGCCGCGCCACCGCCTCGCGCTGGCGGCTCGCTTGCCCGAAGGACATGGCGCGAAGGTCATGTACCGGTGGGTCGGGCCGGCCGGGCCGGGCCGGCTGGGCTGACGCCTCGCCGGCCGGAGCCGCGGGCGAGGGCGGTCTGTCCTTCGGGTCATGTCGAGCCGCCGCGGGAGCGCGGCAAGTCGCGGGGTCGCGGGCGAGGCTGGCCTGACCTTCGGGACATGCTGCGCCGACGCGGGAGGCGAGGTCGGGGGGACGAGCCGGGCCGGCCGAGCGGGTGCGGAGATCTGTCTCTCGGGACAGGCAAAGCGTCGCCGCTCGCGACGCGACCGCCCCGGCGCGGTCGCTGCGGCGGCGGGCGCCGGGGCTCAGCTCTTCTGGTGGTAGAAGGGCTTCTTGCGCTCCTCGGCGCGCGACTGGGTGGCGTGCACGAGGCCGGACCACAGGTTCTCGAGGCCCATGGCGTCGCGGACCTTGCCGAGGGTCTCGTAGGCGACCTTGCGGGCGGTGATGGTGCCGTCGACGATGATCTCCTCGGTGCGGTGCTTGTCGGCCGCGAACTCGGCCCGACGCTCGCGGATCGGCACGAGGATCTTCTCGAGCGCCTCGATGACGCGGTCCTGGACGGCGGCGAAGCCGATCGCGCCGCGGTCGTACTCGGCCTTGAGGTTGGCGAGCTCGTCGGCGTCGCGCAGGAACGCCTCGGCGAAGCGGAACAGCGGCGCGCCGTCCGACTCGCCGGGGGCCGGGCCGGGCAGGGTCCGGATCTTGCGGGCGACCTCCTCGGGCGTGTCCTTGAGCCAGATCGCGTTGCCGGCCGACTTCGACATCTTGCGCTCGGCGCCGCCGGCGACGGTGTTGACGCCGGGCAACGACGGGGTGGCCGAGACGGTGGGCTGGGGGACAGCGAACACGCGGCCGTAGGCGTCGTTGAAGTGCTCGGCGATGTCGCGCGCGAGGGTGACATGGGTCTCGTTGTCGGCCCCGACCGGCACGAGCTCGGCGTTGGCCATGAGAATGTCGGCGGCCTGGAGCACCGGGTAGCCGAGGAGGCCGAGCGGCACGTCGGCGTCGCCGAGGCCGGCGTTGACCGCCATGTCCTGGATCGACTGCAGGCCCGACAGCCGCGCCACCGGGGTGAGCATCTGCAGCAAGATGGCGATGTCGTAGACCGCCGGGACGCCCGACTGGAGGTAGATCGTGGAGCGCGAGGGGTCGACCCCCACGCTCAGCATGTCGAGCACCACGTCGCGTACGTGGTTCGGCAGGCGAGCAATCTCATCGCGCCGCGAGCGGGTCGTGAGCGAGTGCAAGTCGGCGACGATGATGAAGCACTCGTGGCTGTCCTGCAGTTTGACCCGGCTCTGCAGGGTGCCGACGAGGTGACCGAGGTGGAGCGGCCCCGTGGGCCGATCACCAGTGAGCAGTCGCGGTTTGCGATCGTCCATCGCGTTCAAGGTTCTAGGCGCCTGCCGCTAGTGTCAAGCCGACGGGTTCGCGCACCGGGACGACGCACGGCTGTCCGAACGGACATGTGTGAGTGGGCCTGCGACTCGAACCTGCAGAGGCGACGGACCAAACGCGAAGCGCCGCGGCCGCCGGGGCGGTCGCGGCGCATCTGCGCTCCGCGGATCTGGCAGCTTTTGCGACCGCGACGTTCAACGCAACGCTTCGCGCAGGCGCGGCTTGATGTCGGGGAGCACGACGCTGACGAGGATACCGAGCTGCGCCTTGCTGCAGTCGACCGCCATACCCCAGCGGTACTTGTCGGTGAGGTCGACCACCACGATCATGACGACGCCCTCGTCGCCGAGGCGGAGCATGGTCTCGTTCAAATAGTCGGGGACGGGCAGACCCGACTTCTTGATCGTCTCCATGATGCGCTCACAAAGGATGTTGAAGAGCGCGCACGCCTTGGGGCTGCTGCGGATGCCGGCGACCGACATGCCGGATGACTTGCTGAAGACGTCGGAAGCGGCCAGGCCGCCCATCAGACCGTCTTCGACCTCAGCGAGCAGTTGGTTTACGACTTTGAGATTCATTTCGAGTTCCTTCGTGATCCGTGCAGTCGGGGCCAGGTCATGGTAGCCGTGGCGCGGGGCGACAATCTATCATTTTTTGCACGATCCGGACATTCGTCCAAACGCACCTGACGGACGCTTTGCGGCGCGCCGCACCGGGCTGTAAAGCCCAGTTCGGCGCCCTCAGAAGCTCAGACCGCGGATCGGCGGCGGCGCGTCTTGCTGCGTCTCTTTGAGGTAGTGCTTCGCAGCTCGACGCAGCAGCGCCTTGAGATCCTCGGTGTCCCAGGGCTTCGTGACGTACTGCCACATCAAACCCTCGTTGAGACCGCGGATTACGACGTTGATGTCGGAGTAGCCGGTGATCAGGATGCGTACCGGCGTCGGGTTGATTTCCTTGAGCTTGCCGAACAGCTCGACACCCGTCATCTCCGGCATGCGCTGGTCGCTGAGCACCAACTGAATCTCGTTGGCGCGGAAGATCTGCAGCGCCTCGGTGCCCGAGTTGGCGGTGTAGACCTTGAACATGTCGCGGAAGCTCTCCTCCAGCGTGTTGAGGATGCCCCGCTCGTCGTCGACGATGAGCAACGAGAGGACCTGCTTGTCCTCTTGGCCGATCGTGCCGGTTTTCTGGAATTCCTTCCAACTCATGCAATACCTCGCTTCTCGCTGGGCAACCGGTCGTAGCGCGGGGAACCCTCGATGCGAGAGAGAGTCTGCTCCGTTCGCGCATGGTGGCAGGGGCGCATCCGGTTCGCAAGGGCTCCGTGGAGCCGCTCGCTGGAGCGCCGGTGGAGCGAGCCAGGGCCGCTGGGGCCGTGGAGCCCGGAGGGCCTGGGAAGCGGCCCGTGAGGCCAGCTAGGGCCTTTTCGCGCGTGAGTGGTCACGGTAAATCTCCTGTACCACCGTCCGCGCCGCGCACGTAGCGGAAAGTGGACGCAAAGTGGCGAATTCCGGGGGCTTCGACCTCGAAGCGAAGGCCGTGGCGCATGCGCTGGCCCTTCTCTTCGTACACGGTGCGCACCACGTCGGCGACGTACTCGAGGTGCTCCATGGTGTAGACGCGGCGCGGGATGGTGATCCGGCACAGGTCGAGGTTGGGACGGATGTTCTCGCCCGTGTCGGGGTCGCGGCCGATGAGGACGCTGCCGACCTCTACCGCGCGCACACCGCCCTCCTTGTAGAGCTCGACGCACAGGAGCTGCGCCGGGAACTCGTCCTCGGGGACGTTGGCGAAGAACCGCCGGGCGTCGATGAACACCGCGTGGCCGCCGAGCGGCTCGACCAGCGGGATGCCGGAGGCCAGCAGCAGCTCGCCGAAGCGCTTGACCTGGCCGATGCGGTAGGTGAGGTACGGCTCCTCGGTGACGTCGCGCAGACCCTGCGCCAGCGCCTCCATGTCGGCGCCCGACATGCCGCCGTAGGTGTAGTAGCCCTCGAACAGGATCGTCGGGGCCTTGAGGCGCTCGTACAGCAGGTCGTCGCGCACGGCGATGAACCCGCCCATCGGCACCAGCGCGTCCTTCTTCGCGCTCATGATCGCAGCGTCGGTGTAGCTGCACATCTCGGCGACGATCTCGTGGATCGTCTTGGTCGCGTAGCCGGGCTCGCGGTGCTTGATGAACCACGCGTTCTCGGCGAAGCGCGCGGCGTCGAGGATGACGAGGAGGCCGTACTGGTCGGCGATCCGCCGCACCTCGCGGATGTTCTCCATCGACACCGGCTGGCCGCCGCCCGAGTTGCACGTCACCGTCATCAGGATGTAGGCGACGTGGCGCGGGCCGTACTCGCGGATGACGCTCTCGAGCTTCGCCAGGTCGACGTCGCCCTTGAACGGGTGGTAGCCCGTCGAGCTGCGGCCGGCGTCGATCGTGCAATCGATCGCGCGGCCGCCGGCGAACTCGATGTGCGCCTTGGTCGTGTCGAAGTGCGAGTTGCCCGGCACGATCATGTGCTTCTTGATCAGCACGAAGTCGAGCACGCGCTCGGCGGCGCGGCCCTGGTGCACCGGGATGGTGTAGCGGTACCCCATCGTCTCGCGGATCTGCCGCTCCATCTCGAAGAAGGAGCGCGACCCCGCGTAGGCCTCGTCGCCGATCATCATTCGGCCGAGCTGCGCGGCCGACAGGGCTCCGGTGCCCGAGTCGGTCAAGAGATCGATGTACACGTCTTGTGATGCGAGGCGGAACAAGTTGTTGCCGCACGCCTCGATCCGCCGGACCCGCTCCTCATAAGGGAGCAGCGCGATCGGCTCGACGACCTTCGCCTTGTACGGGATGATCTGTCTGGCTCTGCTCATGGGCTCTCCGCGGCCTTGGCGGCCCCTTCGGTCCTCGTGCCCGGGTCCTTGGGCTCGGTCGGGATCCGAATGAGGAAGGTTACCCCCGCCGTTTCGTTGCGCGTCACTGCGATCGTCCCCTGGTGCTCCATCACGATCCGATAGCTGATCGACAGGCCCAGACCTGTCCCCTTACCGACCGGCTTGGTGGTGAAGAACGGGTCGAAAATCTTCGAGATGTTGGCGTCCGAGATGCCCTCGCCGTTGTCCCTCACCGATATCTCGACCCAGGCGCCGTTGACCCGCGTGTGCACGTGAACTTCGCCGCCGCGCGGGGTGGCGTCGATCGCGTTGTTCACGAGGTTGAGTACCACTTGGTTGAGCTTGGCGGGGAAGCAGGCGTAGGGGCGCGTCAGCGTGAGATCGGACGTCAACTTGACGCCCTTGTCCCGCGCGTTGTTCGAGAGGATCATCAGGGTCTGCCGGATCCCCTCGTCGATGTCGGCGTTCTGGAACTGCGCCTCGTCGAGGCGGGCGAAGTTGCGGAGACCCAGCACGATCTCCGCCATGCGATCGAGGCCGATGAAGCACTCCTCGAGCACCTTCTGCGTGCGCGCGAGGACCTCCTCGATCGAGCCTTCCTTCTGCTCGCGGCTCTGGCTGACGTAGCTGAAGAACATCTTCAGCAGCTCGAGCTGCTTCGGCGCCGGCATGCTGCCGAGGTCGGCGATCACGTCCTTGGCGTCGGGCCCGAGCTCCTTGTCTTCCTTGAGCTTGTCGAGGATCGCCCGGCCCGCGGCCACGCGCGCCTGCGGGTCGCCGCCCGTCCCGGCCTCGAGCCAGCGCTGCACCGCGAGCCGCCGCGCGACCTTGGTGACGCGCTCGTGGGCGAGGTGCGTGTTGTTGCGGCTGAACGCCAGCGGGTTGTTGATCTCGTGGGCGACGCCGGCGGTGAGCTGGCCGAGACTGGCCAGCTTCTCGCCCTGGACCAGCTGCGCCTGGGTCTGCTTGAGCTCGACGAGGCTCTCTTTGAGGCCCTCGTAGAGCTGGTTGTTCGTCAGCGAGATCGCGGTCTGGCTCGCCAGCGAGAGCGTCAGCTCGAGCGCGGCGTCGTCGTACGGGAGGACGACGTTGTCGATGTCGGCGGCCGTCAGCGTGGCGGTGCGCGAGATCTTGCGGTTGATCAGCTGGAGGACGCCGATGACCTGGTCGTCCTGGTTCTTCATCGGCAGCACGAGCATGCTGCGCGTGCGGTAGCCGGTGCGCTGATCGAAGGCGGGGTTGAAGCTGTACTCGGCCTTCGGATCGAGCAGGTAGGCGTCGGGGATGTTGACGGGCTCGCCGGTGACGGCGACGTAGCCGGCGAGCGTGCTCTTCGACACCGGGATGGTGAACTTGACCAGCTCGAGGTGCGGCAGCGAGTCGTTCTGCGAGTTGTTGAAGCGCAGCCGCTTGGTGCCGGAGGCGTCCTTCTCGACGATGTAGAGCGAGCCGGCGTCGGAGCAGGTGAAGTCGCGGGCGGTGGTGAGGATGAAGTTGAGCAGCCGCTCCTGATCACGCTCGGTCGACAGGGCGATGCCGATCCGGTTGAGCTTGGTGATCTCGCCGGCGAGGCGGCGACGCTCGGCCTCGAGGCTGAGCAAACGATCGTCGGCCGCGGCGTCGCGCAGGGCGGTGCGGATCGCGACCAGCAGCGCGGGAGCACCTGGCTCCGGGGACAGGATCGAGGAGAGCGCGTCGCCGAACCGCTGCTGCAGGGTCTCGGCCGCGGAGCCGGGCAGGAGGCTGATGATCCGCGTCGGGCCGACGGGCTGCAGCTCGACACGACCGTCGTCGCAGAGGAGGTGCTCGTCGAGCAGCACGACGCACGGACGACCGGCCCGGCGCGTGGCGACGGCGGTGCCGAGCTCGCGCGGCGCGACGGGCCGCAGCTCGCCGGCCGGCCGACACGCAGCCGCGGTCGCCGAGCCGGCGAAGGCCGCCGAGCACAACAGCAGCGGGCTCGACGGTTCGGGACGGGGCGAAGGATCGGGTCCGCTCCCGGAAGGCCCGGCCGCTTGACCCGGGGTGGCGGTGCTGGCTGCGTCGTCGGCCTGCACAGTGTTCACCATGGTCGGAGAACCGAGGCGCAAATACAAGAGTCACCGCAGCATCTCCACGCCGAGGATGCCCACGCCCAGGCCCACACCGACGTCGCGACGACGATGCGGCGCGGCTCTCGCCGCGACGCGTCGACCTCGGGGCGGACGATACCGCGCTCAGATGTTGACTTCGGGCAGCTCGGCCAGCGCCGCCTCGATCGCCGCTTGCGGGTAGGCGTAGTCGGTCAGCTCGCCGCGGAAGTAGGCGTCGTAGGCCGTCATGTCGAAGTGGCCGTGGCCGCAGAGGTTGAACAGGATCACCGGGGAGGTGCCCTCTTCCTTGGCCCGGATGGCCTCGCGGATCACCTGGGCGACCGCGTGGCCGGCCTCGGGCGCCGGGACGATGCCCTCGGCCCGCAGGAAGGTCACCGCCGACTTGAAGACCTCGAGCTGCGGCACCGAGTAGGCCTCGATCAGCTTCTGGTCGAGCAACTCGCTGACGACGCTGCCGACGCCGTGGTAGCGCAGGCCGCCCGCGTGCACCGGCGGCGGGATGAACTTGGCGCCGAGGGTGTGCATCTTGACCATCGGCGCCATGCCGGCGGTGTCGCCGTAGTCGTAGGCGTAGACGCCGCGGGTGAGGGTCGGGCAGGCCGCGGGCTCGACCGCGACGACCCGCACGTTGCGGCCGTGGACGATCTTGTCGCGCAGGTAGGGCACGGCGATGCCGGCGAAGTTGCTGCCGCCGCCGACGCAGCCGACGATGATGTCGGGGCTGTCGCCGGCGCGGTCGAGCTGCAACATCGCCTCCTGGCCGATGATCGACTGGTGCATCAGCACGTGGTTGAGCACCGAGCCGAGCGCGTACTTGTACTTGCCGCCGCTCTTGGCCGCCATCTCGACGGCCTCGCTGATGGCGATGCCGAGGCTGCCGGTGCTGTCCGGGTCCTGGGCGAGGATCGCCCGCCCGGCCTCGGTCTTGTCGCTCGGGCTGGCGGTGACGTTGGCCCCGAAGCTCTGGATGATCGCCCGCCGGTACGGCTTCTGGTGGAAGCTGACCTTCACCATGAAGACGTGGCACTCGAGGTTGAAGAAGTTGCAGGCCTGCGACAGCGCCGTGCCCCACTGACCCGCGCCTGTCTCGGTGGTCAGGCCGACGACGCCGGCTTGCTTGTTGTAGTAGGCCTGCGGGATCGCGGTGTTGAGCTTGTGGCTGCCGCTCGGCGAGACGCCTTCGTACTTGTAGTAGATCTTCGCCGTGGTCCCGATCGCCTTCTCGAGGCGCCTGGCCCGCATCAGGGGGGTAGGACGCCACAGCTTGTAGATCTCCCGGACCTCCTCCGGGATGTCGATGAAGCGCTCACGCGAGACTTCCTGGTTGATGATCTCGGGCGGGAACAGCGGCAGCAGGTCGTCGGGAGTGACCGGGCTCTTGGTGCCGGGGTGCAGGACCACGGGGAGCGGGCGCGGAAGATCGGCCTGGATGTTGTACCAACGTGTCGGAATTGCGCTCTGGGGGAGTTCAAAACGCGTCAGGGACTCGGTCATTCGCGGCGCTCCAGTCTCGCTCGCCCTTTATATCGCGAGGCGACGCTGCGACAAAGGCCCGCGGGCCCTTCTCAGCCCAGGCTTTTCCGTCGGGCTGCGGCTCGGACCCGAGTTCGGCGAGGGCGGCCGGAGCCGCTGCTGGGCTGTTCTTTCGGCCATGCGCCACGATTCGCGGGGCGCGCCGGCCGCTGCGCAGGCGCCAGCGCGCATGCGCGTGGACGCGCCCGCGCGCAGGACCTCGCTGCGCCGCGAATTCGCGGGCTTTGGCCGACCTCGGGGGGCCGATGCGCGTGGAGTCACGGCCGCGGCGCGACGCGGACACGTGTGACGCTCAACGCCGCCGTGCCGCGCGTACACGCGCGAAGTAGTCGCGGTAGGCCCGCATCGTCACGCCCGCGAAGAGCAGCGTGATCGGGATGTTGACCCACAGCATCACGCCGGTGCCGACCGAGGTGATGTTGTCGAGCTCCGCCTCGGTGCTGATCCAGCCTGCGCAGGCGAGCAGGATGCTCAGGCAATAGACGATCTTGTACGGGACGATCGAGCGCCGTCCGGCCATGTAGACCATGCCCTGCTCGCCGTAGTAGGCGTACGAGATCATCGTCGACACCGCGAACAGCCACGAGGCGACCGCGACCAGCCACTTCCCGAGGCCGGGGGCCACGCGATCGAAGGCGTGGCTGGTCAGCGCGGCGCCGACGTAGTCCTTGTAGACGTCGAGGCCTGCGAGCGCAGGCGCGCTGGCGAGCGGCGCGTCCGGCGAGCCCACCGGGGTCCAATTTACATAGAGGCGATCTCCCGCGCCGACGGTCACGACGCCGCTGACCCGCTGCAGGTCGCCGCCGGTCGCCGGATCGATCGCGCCGTAGCGCGCGAGCATGAACACCTGGTCCTCGGGCTGCCAGTCGCTGCCGGTGATCGCCAGCGCCTTCGGATGTTTCCCGGGCAATGGCGTATCGGACAGGTCCCAACAGCCAGGTTCGATCTGCACCGCGATCGGCGGCTCGCGCAGGGTGGTCTCGCCGTCGCGGCACCAGGCGCCGCTGGCCAGCAAGACCAGCGAGGTGAGGGTGCAGACGACCAGAGTGTCGATGAACGGCTCGAGCCCGGCGACCACGCCCTCGCGCACCGGCTCGTCGGTCTTGGCGGCGCAGTGGGCGATCGGCGAGGTGCCCTGGCCGGCCTCGCTCGAGAACAGGGCCCGCTTCATGCCCCACACGAAGGCCGCGCCCGAGGTGCCGCCGACGAACGCGCCGGTGGCCTCGGCCGGCGAGAAGGCGGAGGCGACGATGAGCCGCAGCATCGCGGGGATGTCGGCGACGTGGACCGCGAGCACGTACAGCGCGGCGGCGAGGTAGAGGAAGCACATCGCCGGGACCAGCGTGCCGGCGACGGCCCCGATCCGCTTGATCCCGCCGAGGATGACGAGGCCGACCAGCACCGCGAGGACGACGCCGACGACCTGCTGCGGCACGCCGAAGCTCATCTCGGTGACGACGCCGACGTTCCACGCCTGGAACATGTTGCCGCCGGTGATCGTGCTGATGAGCAGGGTGATGCAGAACAGCACGCCGAGGACGCGACCGACGCCGCGGAGCCTGGGGCTGCGCTGGGCGAGGCCGTCGTCGGCGACCCACATCGGCCCGCCGCTCGGCTCGTCGGGCTTGTCGGTGCGCCGGTAGAGCATCGACAGCGTGACCTCGGTGGTCTTGAGCGCCATGCCGGCGAGGCCGACCATCCACATCCAGAACACCGCGCCCGGGCCCCCGAGGGCGATGGCGACGGAGACGCCGCCGATGTTGCCGAGGCCGACGGTGGCCGACAGCGCGGCCGACAGCGCCTGGAAGTGACTGATGGCGCCGGGCGAGTCGGCCTTGTCGTAGGCGCCGCGGATGATCGTCACCCCGTGGGTGAGCGAGTGGTACTGGCAGAAGCCGCTCCACACGGTGAAGAGGAGGCCGGTGGCCATCACCGCGTAGAGCACGCTGTCGTGCCACAACACCGCGTTGATGGCCGTCAGCCAGTCGTTGAGGGCGATCCAGATCTCCACGAGCGAACGAGGGCCGCATGATGGCGGCCCGGCTTGCGCGGCGCAATGTCCCGCGCGGGCCGTCGACTCTTTATTATCTTTATTAAAGGAGACAGGGCGGGGCGGGCGGTGCGGCGCGGCGCTAGCCGGCAGTCGCGGCGGTCGGGGCCGCGGGCGGCGGGGTCGCGGCGGGGCGGCTCGGGGCGGCGGACTGGCCGGCGGCGAGCGGCGGCGGAGAGGTCGGGCTCACGGATGAAGGCGAGGGGGCCGCCGGTGGGTCAGCGTCTGCGGGCGCGGGCTTGCCGAGACGCGGGGCGTCGGGACGGATCCCGGGCGGCACCTCGACGCGCTCACCGACGGTGATAAGGCTGGCGTAGCGCAGCAGGCTGACCTTCACCAGCAAGTCGGAGAAGGCCCACTCGGTCTCGAAGTTGGTGGCGACGGGGATGTCGATCGTGCCGTCGGGCGCGGGCGCGGGCAGCTCGCGCGCGGGGACGCGGGTGGGCGGGCCGTAGACGCGGGTGTAGTGGGCGACGGCGTCCTGGTAGTCGGCGAGCGCCGGCGCGGGGTCCTTGGCGGTGCGCTGGTACGAGACGTGGCGCAGCGGGTGCTCGGCGCTGTCGAACACGAACAGCAGCCGGCCCTCGGAGGGCGGCCGCGGGCGATCGGTGAGCTGCTCGCTGCGGGTCTTGGGGCAGCTGAAGCGGACCTGCGGGTTGGCCTCGCGCTTGCTCTTGCGATCGAGCCACGAGGCGGCGGTGACGGCGTCCTCGCCGCGCGCGCGAGCCTCCTCGATCCGCTTGCGCTCGGCCTTGCGGCGGCCTTCCATGCTGGCGCGGATCGAGGTGTCGCCGCAGGTGAGGCCGAGGCGCGCGGCCAGGGCCTCGGCGTCGGCGACGCGATGCAGGCCGACCTCGGCGTGCATCGCGGCGGTGACCGGCGCCCGCGGTCCCGGCCTGGGATCCTTGAAGTCGAAGCGCCACTCCGGCTGCTTGCGCCCGAACAGGCCGGCGAGCCCGGACCCGGTCGGCGCGGCGGTCGGCTGGACGGCGGGCGCGGGCGCGGGCGCGGGCGGAGCTTCGCCGGCCCCGCAGGCGGCGAGGCCGAGGAGGCAGGCGAGGGCGGGGGTGCGCGGGGAGATGACCATCGGGACAGGTCGGATACGGAGATGAACTTCGGGACAGGCTGAACTTCGGAGCAGGTCGGCCGGCTGTGCTGCGGGACGGGTCGGGGCAGGTGCCGCCGCGGCGGTCAGCTGCGGCCGAGCATGACGCGGGCGCCGGCGATGGCCTGGCGCAGCTCGGGATCGGCGACGCTGGAGAGGGCGCGGCTGGTGGCCTCGCTGGGCTCGGCGGTCATGGGCGGCGGGCCGGGCGCCTTGGCGGGCTGCGCGGGGTTGCGCGGGCCCGGCGGGGGGACGGCGCCGAGGCGGAAGCGCAGGCCGGTCAGGCGCGCCTCGGGGGCGAGCTGCTGGAGCTTGTGGAGCAGGTCGTCCCGCGAGTACATCAGTTCGTGGTGGTACTGACTGTCCTCGACCACGACGATGACCTCGTCCCGCACGACCGCGAGCGGATAGGCGCGCCCGCGCAGCCACGGCATGCCCATCCGCTCCCACGCGGCGCGCACGTGGACGAGCCGGATCATGTGATCGGGCACGATGGTCTTGACCAACTTCCACACGGCGTCGGCGAGCGGCTGGGGACCGCGGGCGAACGATCGGCGAGGACGGCGGGCCATCGCCGCTCAGTGTGCCACAGCGCGCTGCTGTGGGCGGCGGCGCTCCTCACGCTCGGGTGCGCCGCCCGGTCCGGCTGGGAGCGGACCGAGGCGCGGGCCTGCCGCCCGGCCGATCCCCCGCGGATCTGCGTGCGCGGCGAGCCCGACCGGGCCCTGGTGGTCCGCGCCGGCGGCACGGCGCTGGTGCCCGGCGAGTGCGCGTCGTCGCCCCGCCGCCGCGGGGGGCCGCTCCGCGTGACCGCCGAGGACGGCCGCACCGGGGCGACCGACTCCCGCTGGCTGCGGACCCGCCGCGGCGCGACGACCCGGATCACGGCGACGCCGGCGGCGAAGCCGAAGGTGATCGCCCGCGACCGCTGCACGGGACAGGTCGAAACGAACAGGCCTGAAGAGTAGGGGTCGAAGGAGCATGTCCGAAGGGACATGCTCCTCGGGACACGGCGACCCGGGGCGAGCGGCGCCGCGTCCCGGGGGGGTGTCCTCGACGAGGAACCGACGGTCCAGGCAGGGCGGCGCCGGCCGGCGCGTGAGATGTCCCCAGGGACAGGAGCTCGGCACCCGGGTCTCCGGGCGCCAGGCCGAGCAGCGGTGGCCGGCGCGTGGGATGTCCTCAGGGACAGGGGCTCGCCCGAGCGAGCCGGCGCGCCGGGCCGAGCGGCGTCGGCCGGCGTGAGGATGTCCCCGGGGACAGGCGCTCGGGGCGGCTCACAGGCCGGGGAGGGCGGCCTGGTAGGCGTTGCGGAGCTTGTTCGTCAGCGGACCCTCGTTGCCGGCGGCGACCGGGAAGCCGTCGAGGGTGGTGACGGCGATCGGGCCGCGCACGGAGGAGGTCAAGAACACCTCGTCGGCGGCGCGCAGGTCGAACGGGTGGAGCGACGACTCGTGGGCGGGGATCGCCAGCGCGCCGGCGAGGTCGAGCACGGCGGCGCGGGTGATGCCGGGCAGGATGCCGTCGGAGACCGGCGGGGTGAACAGGACGCCGTTCAGGACCGCGAACACGTTGCTGGTGGCGCCCTCGGCGACGAGGCCGGCGGGGTTGATGAGGACGGCCTCGTCGTCGCCGGCGGCCAGCGCCTGGCGCAGGGCCTGGATGTTGGGCAGGTAGTTGGCGGTCTTGAACGTCGGGTCGAGCGCGCTGGCGGGGGCGCGGGTGACGTCGACGATCCGGGCCCGCAGGCCGCGGGCGTAGCCGGCCTCGTCGGGCAGGTCGAGCGGGACGGCCAGCACCGCGAGGGTCGGCGTGAGCGCCTTCCGCGGGTCGAGCATCAGCGGGGCGACGCCGCGGGTGACGACGATCCGCACGACGCTGTCGGCGTTGCCGGTCTCGCCGTGGGTGAGGTCGACGAACGCGCGCAGCTCGTCGTCGGACCAGGGCAGGTCGAGGCCGATGCCGGCGGCGCTGCGGCGCAGACGGGCGGTGTGGGCGCCCCACGCGACCGGGCGGCCGCCGGCGGTCCGCAGGGTCTCGAACACGGCGTCGCCGAACAAGAACCCGCGGTCGAGCACGGGCACGGCCGCCTCGGCGGGGTCGAGGGGGCGGCCGATGGTGGACAGGTAGACGCGGGATGCGGGCATAATTTCAGAACATGTCGGTTGAGACAGGGTGAATGGGACAGGGTGAAACGGGCATGTCCTTCAGGACCGGCGGAGGAATCGGAGGCGGAGGCACAGGCCGACGGCCTCGAGGGCGATCGCGGGGGTCATCTTCGACGCGCCGCGCTCGCGGTCGGGGAACACGATCGGCAGCTCGCGGGCGCGCCGACCGGCGCGCACGAGGCGGTACTTCATCTCGATCTGGAAGCCGTAGCCGCTGGCGGCCACGGCGCCGCGATCGAGGGCGGCGAGGGCGGCGCGGCCGTAGCAGACGAACCCGGCGGTCGGGTCGCGCAGGCCGAGGCCGAGGACGGTGCGGGCGTAGAGGCCGCCGCCGCGCGACAGCAGGCGCCGCCCGAAGCTCCATCCGCGGGTGCCGCCGCCCGCCACGTAGCGCGAGCCGATCGCGAAGTCGGCGCCGCCCTCGCCGACGGCGGCGAGCAGACCCGGCAGATACGCGGGGTCGTGCGAGAAGTCGGCGTCCATGGTGATGATGTGGGTGAAGTCGTGCGGATGCTGCAGGGCCCAGTCGATGCCCGCGAGGTACGCGCGGCCGAGGCCCTCCTTGGCGGTGCGGTGGAGGACGTGGACGCGGGCGTCGGCCGCGGCGAGGCCGTCGGCGAGCTCACCGGTGCCGTCAGGGCTGCCGTCGTCGATGATGAGCACGCGCGCGTCGGGCAGCGCGGCGAGGATCGCCGCGGTGATCGGTTCGACGTTGTCCCGCTCGTTGTAGGTGGGGAGCAGGACGAGCGGGCGTGGGCGACTGTCGGCGACGCTCATGGCAAGCAAGGGCGGGGAGGCGAAGGCACGGGAGGCGCGGGCGGCAGGGAAGGCGGCCGGCGCAGAGTACCTCGCGCCGGCGCAGGGTTGCGAGGCCGCGCGCGGGACTGCTATGGTGTCGCCCGCCCAGGTTGCCACGGTGCGACGGATCCGCTGCCATTACGCGTCCGGAGAGGCCTTCGCGGCGGCGCTGCGCGCGGCCGGGGACGAGCAGGCGCTTCAGGTCTTCACGACCGAGCGCTTCGAGCCCGGCGAAGAGGTGCTCGCGGAGGTGTTCTTCACCGGAATGAACGGGAAGATGCTGATCCGCGCGATCGGCAAGAAGTGGCACATGGCGCGGCCGCGCCTCCGGGTCCGCGCGGGGGGGGTGCTGCGCTGCTCGGGGAGCGAGTGGCGCAAGCTGCAGTTTCTCCGCGAGGTGGCCCTCGGGAAGGCGACGATGGCGCCGCGCCGCCGGCACCTGCGCCAGCCGGTCCTGGTCGAGATCCGCTGGCGCCGCAGCGACGCCAGCGACCTCCTGCCGGCGACGATCTCGGAGATCTCCGAGGCGGGGGCGCTGCTCCTGACCGACGCGGGGCTCACGCTCGGCGAGGAGATCATCATCGAGATCACGACCCCGGGCGGGGCTCGACCGCTCGAGCTGACGTCGATCGTGCGCAACACCCGGGGCCCCGAGGGCGTCGGCGTGGAGTTCCTGCGCCGCAACTCCGGCGGGCTGACGCGGATCCGCGAGGTCATCCGCCGCCTCGTGGACCAGTGAGCCCGATGGGACAGGTCCGTTCGCGCATGGTCTTCGGGACAGCCCTCGCGCGGCTGCGGTCGCTCGCGGGCGGGGCGGCGGGAGCAGAGCGCGGCGGGGCGCGGCGGCCGAGCGGCGTGGAGACGCGGAGCGGGCCGGCGGAGTCCGGCGAGCGGGCGGGAGCCGCGGACGGCGGCGGGGCGCGGCGGTCGAGCGGCGGGGAGACGTGGAGCGGGCCGGCGGAGTCCGGCGAGCGGGCGGGAGCTGGGGAGCGCGGCGCAGCGCGGCGGTCGGGGCGCGGCGCTGGCTGGCTTTTGGGGCAGGTGCGATGGGGCATGTGCTCGGGGGCAGTCGCGCTGGCGCTCGGCTGCGGGCCGCCGGCGGTCGAGGTGCTGCCGGGGGTGAAGGCCGACCTGGGCGCGGGGGCGCCGAGCGCGGGCGGGGAGCCGACGCCGGCGCGCGCGGAGGGCGACTGCGCCGGGCTGGCGGCGGCCGCCGCCGCGGGCTCGGGCGAGGACGCGGTGCTGCTCGTTTGGACATGTCCGGAGGTGCAGGCCAGCCCGGCGGCGCTGCGGGCGGCGCTGCTGCAGGCGGGCAGCCCGGCCGAGGCGGCCGCGCTGGCGCCCAAGCTGGCGGCGGCGCCCGATCTGGCCGGCCTGGCCCGGCTGGCGGCGATCGACCGCCCGGCGACGGGCTCGCTGAACCCGGCGGAGGCGCCCGATCCGGTGACCGCGGTGGTGAGCCCGATCGACGAGGCGGTGCTCGGCGGGGTGCTGCGGGCGATCGGGGCCCAGACGGCGAGCGGGCTGACGCACGAGCAGCGGACCCGCGCGGCGGCGCTGCTGGCCCGGGTCTATCGCGAGGCGCTGGCGCAGCTGGGGCTGCCGCCGGAGCAGCCGCTGCCGCCGTTCGGGCGCCTGCTGGCCGGCCGCTTCCTGCACTTCGGGCGCGGGTTCTGCCAGACGTACTGGCAGCGGCGCGTGGCCGGGCTCGAGCAGTTGTTCGCGGCGACCGAGGACGAGCTGATGCGGGTGATGCTGGCGGTCGAGCGCACGGCCCACGCCGGCGACGACGCGCTGCTGGCGGTCGAGCGCCAGCGGGCCCGCCGCTACCTGCAGGGCAGCGGGGTGGCGGAGCGGCTGAAGTCGCGCGGGGTGGCGCAGACGCCCGAGGCCCTGCTGCCGCTGCCGAACGAGCTCGATCGCCTGGTCGACCACGGGTTCGTCGAGCTGGCGCTGCAGCGGGCGCTGTTCCTCGCGGGCGAGCAGCCGGCGCCGTTCGGGCTGGCGCCGGTGATCGAGTCGCTGCAGGCGATCCTGAGCCAACGCGACCTCGGCGAATTCCAGGCGCTGCTCGAGCGCAGGATCGCGGAGGCGCGCAAGCTCGAGCCGCCGCCGCCGGAGCAGGGGACGCGCGAGTGGCCGGTGCGCGCGCCGTGGAGCTGGAGCGACGCGGGCACGGTGGCGTCGGCGGCGGAGGCGATGTGCGAGGAGGCCGACGGCGCCCAGGGCACCGCCCGCCAGCGCGGGCTGTGGCGCGCCGTGCTGGCCCTGCGCGACCGGCCCGACGCGTGCCGCGAGCTGCTGCGCCGGGCGCAGAACGGGCTGGCGGCGCGGCTGGCGAGGGCCGTGCTCGACCGCCTCGACGACGACAGCCTGGCGGGGCTGCGCACGCGCGCCGCGGCGCGCGAGGCCGGCGAGGCGCAGGTCCGGCGAGCGTTCGCGCTGGCGAGCCGCGACGCGGGGCTGCTGCCGCGCTGAACGAAAGGGCCGCGGCGCGAGAGCGCAGGGCCGCGTCGAACGCACGAGCGCGAGGGCGCCGGGCGAGGTCGCGTCGAGCCGGGGTCGACCGCGAGCGCGAGGGCGCCGGGCGGGGCCGCGTCGAGCAGGGAGCGAGCGTGAGAGCGAGGGGGCCGAGCGGGGTCGCGTCGAGCCGGGGAAACGAGCATGTTTTAAAGGGCATGTCTCGATGGGCATGTCCATCGGTGCAGGTGAAGAGTCACTGCGCTTCGAGGGCGCTCGCCCGCAGACCCACGGCGGGTCGGGCGCGGTGCGGTCGTGCAGGGCCACGGTCGCGTGCGTCGCGAAGGACATGTCTTTGTGGACATGCCCATGAGAACATGTTTATGAGAGCATGTCCTGAAGTTGGAGATGGGCCCCGGCGGAGGCTCGCGAGTGCGGGCCCCTCGGCGAGCCGGTCGTGCGCGCAGGCGCGCTAAACGGGCGGCGAGCGGCTGTGGTAGGCTCGCGGCGGCGTGATCCCCGAGAGCGTCGATCCGCGGAACCGCGACGGGCATGCGAGCTCGGAGGCCACGCTGCCCGGCTCGCCCTCGCCCGCGGGCGACGAAGACACGCCCGCTCCGACCGGGGACGAGGCGACGCTGGCCGGCTCGGACGCGCCTTCGGGGGTCGCGGACACGCTGGCGGCGCGCGGGGACGAGGCGACGCTGGCCGCGGGCGGGCCGCCCGGAGGTCGCACCGGCTCGGCGCTGCGCCGCGGCGATCTGGTGGGTCGCTACGTGGTGCTCGACCGCCTCGGCGCGGGCGGCATGGGGGTGGTGTTCGCGGCCTACGATCCGGAGCTCGATCGCAAGGTGGCGCTGAAGCTGTTGCGGACGGCCGGCGAGCGCGGCAGCGCGACGGCGCGGGCGCGGCTGGTCCGCGAGGCGCAGGCGATGGCCCGGCTGACCCACCCGAACGTGGTGACGGTCCACGACGTCGGGACGCTCGGCGACGACGTGTGGGTGGCGATGGAGTTCGTGCGCGGGGTGACGCTGCGCCGCTGGCTGACGGCGGCGCCGCGACCGTGGCGAGCGGTGGTGGCGGTGGCGATGGAGGTCGGCCGCGGGGTGGCGGCGGCCCACGCGGCCGGGCTGGTGCACCGCGATCTGAAGCCCGACAACGTGATGGTGGCCGACGACGGCCGCGTGCTGGTGATGGACTTCGGGCTGGCGCGATCGATCGCCGAGGCGCAACCCGAGGCCGAGACCGAGCCGGCGCCGGCGCCGAGGCAGGCGACGTCGCTGGAGCGGACGCGCGCCGGCGATCTGCTGGGGACGCCGGCGCCGAGGCAGGCGCCGTCGCTGGAGCTGACGCGCGCCGGCGATCTGCTGGGGACGCCGGCGTACATGGCCCCGGAGCAGCTGCTGGGGCTGCCGACCGACGCCCGCACGGACCAGTTCAGCTTCTGCGTGATGCTGTGGGAGGCGCTGTACGGGGTGCGGCCGTTCGCGGGCGACACGCTGGTGACGCTGACGTACGCGCTGACGCAGGGGCCGCCGCCGACGGCGCCGCGCAACTCGGCGGTGCCGCGGTGGGTGCGGCGGGTGGTCGAACGCGGGGTGGCGCGCGAACCGGACCAGCGCTGGCCGTCGATGGCGGCGTTGCTGACGGCGCTGGGGCGCGATCCGTCGCGCAGCCGGTGGGGGCTCGCGGCGGTGGCGACGGTGGCGATCGCGGGGATGACCGGGTTCGGGTTCACGGCGCTGACGGAGCAGCGGGCGCGCAGCGGCTGCGCGGCGGCGGCGGGGTCGATCGACGCGATGTGGTCGCAACGGGCCGAGGCTGCTGCGGCGGGGCTGGCCGCGGCGGCGCCGTACGGGGCCGACACGTGGGCGCGGGTCGAGCCGCGGCTCGCTCGCTGGCGCGACGCGTGGCACGAGACGCGCGAGCAGCTGTGCGTGGCGGCGGAGGTGGAGGAGACGCTGACGCCGGCGAATCACGCGGCGGCGATCGAGTGCCTGGCGGAGCGACGCGCGGGGCTCGAGCTGGCGCTCGAGCTGTTCGCGGCGGCGGACGCGGAGGTGGTGCAGCGGGCGGTGTCGCTGGCGACGTCGCTGGCGGCGCCGGCGGCGTGCGCCGAGGCGCGCGCGAGCGGTCCGGTCAACGAGCGCGGCGATCCGGCGGCGAGGCAGGCGGCGCGGTCGAAGCTGGCGCGAGCGCAGGGCCTGCAGGCAGCGGGTCGCTACGCGGAGGGGTTGGCGCTGGCGCGTGCGGTGGCAGAGGCGGCGCGGACGGCCGCGTGGCCGGCGATCGAGGCGGGGGCGCGGATCGAGGCGGGGGTGCTGGCGGGGCGCGTGACGCAGCTCGAGCCGGCGCGCCGCGAGCTCGAGCGGGCCTTTCGGATCGCCGGCGCGGCGGGGCTCGACGCGATCACGGCCGACGCGGCGCTCGAGCTGACGTCGCTGGCGCACCTGTTGGCGCGGCCGGCGGAGGCGTACGCGTGGGAGCGCACGGCGGAGATGTTGCTGGTGCGGCTCGGGGAGGCGGAAGGTCCGCGCGCGGCCCGACTGGCGGGGATCCGCGGGGCGGCGCTCCACGACGCGGGGATGTTCGAAGCGGCGCAGGCGGAGTACGAGCGCATGCTGGCGCTGCAGCAGGCGACGCTCGGGCTGGACCACCCCGAGCTGGCGGTGCCGTTGAGCTCGCTGGCGATGATCCGCAGCCTGCGCGGCGACCTCGACGGGGCGGAGGCGCTGCACCGGCAGGCGCTGGCGCTGAGCGAGGCGGCGCTCGGTCCGTCGCACCCGTACGTCGGCGCGAGCCTGCTCAACCTGGGGACGCTGGCGGTGCGCCGCGGCGAGGTCGCGGAGGCGGAGCGGCTGGCCCGCCGCGCGCTCGAGCTGCTGACGGCGGCCCACGGGGACGAGTCGCTGGCGCTGACGGCGGCGATCAACAACCTCGCCGATCTGGCGCAGCGCGACGGTCGCTCGGCGGAGGCGCTGGTGCTGCACCGCCGCAACCTCGAGCTGTACGAGCGCGTGCTCGGGCCGGAGCACCCCGACCTGGCGGCGACGCTCGGCAACCTCGGGGCGACGCACCACCTGCTCGGCGAACACGCGGAGGCGCGGCGCTTCTACACGCGGGCGATCGCGGTGCTCGAGGCGGCGTACGGGCCCGAACACGCCGACCTGGCCCAGCCGCTGAGCAACCTGGCGCTGCTCGAGGAGGACACGGGCCGGCCGGAGGCGGCGCGGCCGCTGTACCTGCGGGCGCTGGCGATCGAGGAGCGCGCGCGCGGGCCGGGCCACGCGGCGGTCGCCGAGGTGCTGCTGTCGCTGGCCGACATCGAGCTGACCGCCGGGCGCCCCGCCGCGGCGCTGCCGAACCTCGAGCGCGCGCTGGCGATCGGCGAGCGCCTGGCGCAGTCGGACGAGGAGCTGGCGCCGACCCGCCTGGCGCTGGCGCAGGTGCTGGGCGAGACCGGAGGCGACCGGGCGCGCGCGCAGCAGCTGGCCCGGCTGGCCCGCGGCGGCTTCGCGGCGGCCGGCGACGCGGAGGCGCTGGCGGAGGCGGATGCGTGGCTGCAGCGGCACGCGAAGCGGTGAGCGTCGCCGGGCGTCCGAAAGGACATGCGACCTCGCCGGGCGGCGCCAGGGCGGACGCCGACGCCGCGGCCACGGCGAGGCGACGGCGTCGCCGGCGCGCATCGCCGAGAGCGGATGTTCTCAGGAGCATGTCCTGATGAACATTTCTAGAAAGCCATGTCTTCGGCGACATGTCCTTCAGCGCCTGCGACTCACGCCCCGGCGGCGTGGGTGGCCAGCCAGGCGGCGATCTCGCGCTGGCGTCGGGCGTTGCGCGTGACGATCGCGTCGCGCTCGGCCTGGCGGGCGAGGGTGAGGGCGCGCTCGCGCTGGCTCGGCTCGTGGTCCCACAGCGCGCGGGCGAGGGCGAAGTGGGTGACGGCGCGGATGATCGGCTGCTGCGAGCGCTCGGCGAGGTCGCGGGCGCGCTCGAGGTCGGCGAGGGCGCGGGTGACCGCGCCGCGGCCGAGGTGCAGCGCGCCGGTGGCGGCGAAGTACTCGGCGAAGTCGAGGCGGTCGTTGCCGAAGGCGGCGATGATCTGCGGCAGCGCCGGCTCGATCAGCCTGCCGGCCTCGTCGAGGTGGCCGAGCTCGAGGTGCGCGAGCCCGAGGTTGGCCCGGGCGACGCACGTGAAGGGGTGCCGCGCGCCGAGGTAGCGGTCGAGGGTGACGCTGGCCTCGTGCAGGACCGCGCTCGCCTCCTCGACGCGGCCGCTGACGCGCATGGCCTCGCCGAGGCCGATCTGGGTGATCCCGAGCGGCAGCAGGTTGTCGGGCTCGGTGCGCCGGCGCAGCTCGATGCCGCGGCGGTACAGGGCCTCGGCCTCGCCGAGGCGGCCCTCGGCCGCGCGCGAGTTGGCGAGGTTGTTGAGCAGCTCGGCCTCGACGCCGACCTCGGGCGGGTGGCGGGCGATCAGGGCGCCGGCGATCGCGGCGGCTCGCTCGGCGGCGGCGTAGTCGTGGAGGCCGTAGCCCTGCACGTGGACGTCGGTGACGAGGGCGCGCAGCTCGATGGCGTCGTGGCCGGCGCGGATGCTGGTGAGGTAGGCGTCCCACAGCGAGGTGGCGGCCTGGTCGAGCTCGCCGGTCTCGCTGTGGATCCGTCCGTGCCAGAACAGCGCCTCGGCGAGGGTGGGGGCGTAGCCGGCGGCCTCGGCGGCTTGAATGGTGCGCTCGACGAGGGCGACGGCGCGATCGATCTGGCCGGCGAGGAACAGGGCCTCGACCTGGGCCAGGTCGCGCTGCAAGAGCTGCACGCGGGCGGCCACGGCCGGATCGGAAGGCAGGCCGAGGCGGCGCTGCTCGTCCATCAGGGCCGCCGGGTCGCCGCACGAGGCGGCCGAGCGCAGCCCGGCGACCGCCTGGGCGGCGTTCATGACGGTGCTGCGGTCGCCCTCGGCGAGGACGTCGACCAGCGCGTCGAGCTCGGCCTTGCGCCGCTGCAGGCAGTGCATCTGCAGGTCGAGCGCGGCGCTCGAGCGCTCGCCGGCGCGGTGGGCCTCGCAGGTGCGCACGTGCACGTCGGTCCACGCGGCGGCGTGGGCGTCGAGGGCCTGACGCGTGCGCGCGGCGGTGTCGGCTGCGAAGTCGAGGCCGGTCGCCAGCATGGCGCGCTCGACGGTGGCGCTGCGGGCCTCGTCCCACACGCCGACGAGGTGCTCGGCGGCGTCGCGGCAGGTGCCGCCGGTGCCGGCCTGGACGAAGGCGAACGAGGCGGCGGCGATGCCGACGAGGGCGAGGGCCCAGCGCACGCGCTTGCGGCCGCGCTCGGGCGCCGGGGCCAGCTCGGCCAGGAGGTCGTGCATGGTCGGAAAGCGCTGGTTCGGATCGCTCTCGAGCCCGCGCAGCACGGCTCGCTGGATCCGCACCGGCACGGGCGTGCGCGCGGGGATCGGGGCGCGCTCGCCGAGCAGGACGTTGCGGCTGACCTCCTCGATCGTGCTGCCGGGGAACGGGCGGTAGCCGAACAGCGCCTCGAACAGCGCGGTGCAGAAGCCGAACTGATCGGTGCGGCCGTCGCTCGGCTCGCGCAGGAACTGTTCGGGCGCCATGTAGGCCGGGGTGCCGATCAGCGAGCCGGCGGCGGTCATGCGCAGCACCGCGCGGCCCGACTGCGACAGCGCGGGGGCGGCGTCGCCTTCGCCGCCGAGGCCGACCGGGAGGGCGAGGCCGAAGTCCATGACGCGGACGCGGCCGTCGCTGTCGATCATGAAGTTGTCGGGCTTGACGTCGCGGTGGATGATGCCGGCGCCGTGGGCCGCGGCCAGGCCGCGCCCGGCCTGGACGAACACCTCGACGATCTCGGACCACGAGCGCGGCCTCTCCTCGAGCCACTCGGTGAGGGTGCGGCCGTGGACGAACTCGAGGGCGATGAAGATCTGGCTCTGCCACTCGCCGACGTCGTGCACCTGGATGACGTTGGGGTGCGACAGCTGGGCCAGCGCCTGGGCCTCGCGCAGCAGGCGGGCGCGGCCGGGGACGTCGCCGCTGAGCTTGCGGCGGACCAGCTTGACGGCGACGCGGCGGTCGAGGATCTCGTCGTAGGCGCTGTAGACGACGCCCATCGCGCCCTCGCCGATGCGGCTGAGGACGACGTAGCGGCCGAAGCGGAGGGCGTTCGCGTCCGGCTCGCCAGGGCCGGCCCCGCCGCCGGTGACCGCTTCGGTGACCATAAACGGCGGCAGCTTACCCGATGCCGGGCCTCGCCGGCGCGCCGGGCTCGTGCGTGTGCCAGGGCTCGTCGGGGCACGGCCAAGCTCACGCGGTCGAAGTCACGCGCCCGGCCATACGGGCGGCGCGCGCTGGCGCGCACGGGTGGCTTCAAGGGCATGTCGCGGAGGACATGTTTGAATCACCCTGTCTGTTCGAGCATGTCCGCGAAGCCACGCGAACGCCGCGGCAGGAACAGCGCCCCGAGGACCGCGCCGGCGGCGATCCCGGCGGCGTGGGCGGTGCCGCTGACCTCGGGGGTGACGCTGTCGAACACGACCTGGAGGCCGAACAGGATGGCGAGCGCGACCAGCTCGGCGCGGCCGATCCGGGTGCTCCGGAGGTCGCGCCGCAGCAGCAGGGCGGCGATCACGGCCCCGCCCAGCGCCATGATCGCCCCGGAGGCGCCGATCAGCAGCAAGGGGCTGGCCGGGTCGCGCAGGAAGACCACGGCGAGGCCGCTCAGCGCGGCGCTGAGGACGTAGATCGCGGCCAGGCGGGCCCGACCGTAGAGCGCCTCGACGAAGGTGCCGAAGCGCCACAGCATCAGGACGTTGAGGGTGAGGTGCAGGCCGCCGACGTGCAGGAGGGTGAGGGTGCCCAGCCGCCAGGCCTCGGACGGGCCGAAGTCGCCGGTAAAGAGGGCGCCCCAGGCGTAGGCGTGGTCGGGGTCGTAAGGATCGCCGGCGGCGGCGAAGACGGCGTAGAAGCCGACGAGGACGGCCATCCACGCCCAGGTCAGGCGCGGGCGCACGGCGTGGCGGCCGAGGAAGGTCGAGACGGCGCGCAGGGCCGGGGCGCCGCGGCGCAGGGCGGCCAGGCGATGGTCGAGCGCGGGCGTGCGGGTGGTCGCGGGCCGCGGCGGTCGGCGCACGATCATGGCGTCGAGCGAGACGAGGGTGGAGCGGGCGATCCGGTGCTCGCCGTGGTGCTCGAGCGCGCGCGCGAGGGTGCGGCGGGCGGCGTCGGGCCTCCCGGCGCACCACTCGGCGAGGGCGATGCACAGCTCGCGATCGCCGCGCGCGAGGTACATGCCGAGGCCCTCGGCGAGGGCGCTGGTGCGCGCGACGTCGCCGGCGAGCGCGTGGGCCTGAATGATGAGGCGCGCGGCTCGCTCGGGCTGCTGGAAGGTGGGGTCGCCGGCGATCGCCCGCGCGAGGGCCTCGGCGAGGGCGTCGCCGTCCGGGTCGGTGCAGGCGACGGCCTGGACGTAGATCGAGCCCAGACCCTGGGCGAACAGGCCGGCCCGCTCCTCGGGATCGGCGAAGGCGGCCCGCACGGCGTCGACGTCGCGGCGGTTGTGCAGGAGGACGATGTCGAAGGCGCGCCGCACCTGCGGCAGGCCGTGCGAGACGCGATCGAGCTCGGCGTCCGGGACTTCGTCGCCGGCCCGCAAGGCGAGGATGATCGGCAGGGCAGCCAGCTCGTCGCGCACGGCCCGGGTGGGGTGGATCCGCGCGAGCAACCAGGCGAGCCGCCGCGCTCGCTCCTCGTCGCCGGCGCCGATCGCCCGGTGCAGCCGCGTCTGCAGCGAGACGGGGGCGATGACGAGGAGGAGGTAGAGGCCGAAGGCGACGAAGCCGGGGCTGCTCGGCGCGAGCCGCCAAGCGAGCGCAGCGGCGAGGACGATGAAGGCGACGATCGCCCAGCCGGTGCGCGCGTCAGGCAGGCCGAGCCGGCGCAAGTAGAGGGCGTAGCCGAACAGGCCGATCGCGGTGACGACCAGCAGCGGGAGGGCGAGGGCGTCGATCGGCACGCGCACCGGCAGGGTAGCCGAGGCAGGCGTGCGCGGGTAGGCGCGCGCGCCGGTGACGAGCGAGGCCGGCCGGCGGAGGTCAGCGAGTTCGGCGCAGACGCGGACGGCCGGGCGCCGCAGGACGGCGGGGTAGGCGAGCGCGGCGGGTCGCGGTAGATCGGTCGTCGTGCTGGCGCGGGCGGCAGTGCGGTTGCAGTCGGCGATCGCAGCGGCGATCGCGGTGGTGACGGCGGTGCTCGTGCTGGCGGTGGCGCCGTGGTGGATGGTGGTGTTGGGGCCGCTGGTCGGGCTCGGCTATCGCGCGGCGGCGCTGCGACCGATCACGCGGCGCGAGCGGCTGGCGCTGGCGCCCGTGCCCGAGAGCTGGCGCTTGCTGTTGAGCAAGCGGGTGCCGTTCTACGGGCGGCTGACGCCGCCGGCGCAGAAGCGGTTCGAGGGCGACGTGGCGGTGTTCCTGGCCGAGCACCGGATCTACGGGCCGCAGGGCGCGGTGGTGCCGGAGGAGGTCAAGGTGATGATCGGCGCCGGGGCGGCGATGCTGATCCACGGGCGACCCGACTGGGAGTGGCCGCACGTGCGCGACATCGTCGTCCACCCGACGCAGTGGAACGAGGACGGCGAGCCCGGCGACCACCACGGGATCGCGGGCCAGGTCCACCTGCAGGGGCCGGTGCTGTTCTCGCGCAAGCAGATCCGGTTCGGCTTCCGCAAGCCCGACGGCGAGAACGTGGTGCTGCACGAGCTGGCCCACGTGCTCGACATGGCCGACGGCGCGGCCGACGGGGCGCCCGACCGCTTCGCGTGGACGGCGGTGCCCGGCTGGGAGGAGCTGGTCCGCAGCCGGCTGAAGGCGGTACGCCGAAAAAATGGCGGGCCGCTGCGCGCGTACGCCGGCACCAACTCGGCCGAGCTGTTCGCGGTGGCGGTCGAGGTGTTCTTCGAGCAGCCGCTGCGCCTGCGCAAGCAGGACCCGCAGCTGTACGAGGCGCTGGCGACGCTGTTCAACCTCGACCCGGACACCGGGACGCTGCGCCGACCGCTGCCGGCGTGAGGCTGGTCTTCGCCGTCCGTGTCGGGAGATCCGTCGGGACATGTTTTAAAAAACATGTCCCGATGGACATGTCTTTCAGAGCGGCGAGGCCGACAGCACGCGCACGGTGCAGACGGCGCCGGGGGTGGCGACCTCGACGCCGAGCGGGCGGGGCTTGCCGTCCTCCATCGCGGCGAGGCGGACGGCGACGGTGGTGCGGTGGACGGTGGCCGGGGCGGCGAAGCCGATCACGTGCTGCTGGCCCTTCTCGGTGCTGTCGATGCCGTGGAGGATCGCGCGGGCGTCGGGCTGCTGCGGGTCGCGGGTCAGCTCGACCGCGAGGACGACCACGAAGCTCCGCGGCGAGGCATTGACGAACACGGGGCCCTCGACCGGGTGGTTGGGGTCGAGCGAGGGGTTGGAGAACACGACGTCGTACGCGCTCATGCCGGGGAGGATAGCGCCACTCGCCGCAGCGCTGCCGCGGCGAGGGCGTCGAGCACGTCGGGGTCGGTGGCGAGCGCGTCGCCGGAGAGCGCGATCTCGAGGCTCGCGTGGTCGCGCTGGATCCGGGCGACCAGCTCCGGGACGTCGCGCTTCAAGTGGCGCCCGCCGCCGGACAGGAACACCGGCACGACGACGACGCGGCGCACGCCGCTCTCGCCGAGCCGCGCGATCACGTCGCCGAGCGCGGGGCCGTGCTCGAGCGTGGCGATCGCGACCGTCAGCGCCGGAGCGAGGACGCGCAGGCGCGCGGCGATCTGCTCGACCGGCCTCAGCCAGTCGGGATCGGGGCTGCCGTGGGCGAGGAGCGCCAGCGCCTGCGCGGGGGCCGAGGCGCTCATGTCCGGGCGGCGCGCAGCTCGACGGCGAGGATGGCCTCGTGATCGCGGAGCCGCTGCAGGCACTCGTCGCTCGGCGCCTGCTCGAAGGTGATGGTGGCGCAGGCCGCCTCGCCGCCGGCGAAGATGGTGTTGCTCATGCCCTGGACGTTGACCCGCTCCTCCCGCAGGGCCATGAGGATGCCGGCGAGCACGCCGACGCGGTCGAGGTGGCGGACGACCAGGCTGTAGCGAGCGACGCGCTCGTTGAGGTTGACGGCGTGGTGGACGATGCCGCGGGCGACGAAGCTCTCGATGATCCGCACCACCTCGTCGCTGATCGCCGACTCGGCCTGCTCGGTGGAGGCGCCGATGTGCGGGGTGGCGTAGATGTCGCCGACGTCGCCGGCGATGTTCTTGAAGTCGGCCTGGCCGCCGGCCGGCTCGCCCTCGAAGACGTCGAGGCCGGCGCGCAGCCGACCGGACCGCACGGCCTCGGCGAGGGCCTTGTCGTCGACGACGCCGCCGCGCGAGGTGTGGATCAGGGTGGCGCCCGGCCGCATGCGCGCGATCTGGTCGGCGCCGATCAGGTGGTGGTTGGCCTTGGAGTAGGGGACGTGGACGCTGACGATGTCGCTGGCGTCGAGGAGGGCGCCGAGGTCGGCGACCTGGACCACACCGTGCGCCTCGAGCAGCTCGGGCGCGATCGGGTGATGGGCGCAGGTGAGGAGCTTGAGGCCGAAGGCGCGGGCGCGCACGGCGACCTCGCGGGCGATCATGCCGAAGCCGACGAGGCCGAGGGTCTGACCCTTGAGGCCGCGCGCCTTGCCGTACTTGCTCTTGTTCCAGGTGCCGTGGCGCAGCTCGAGGGTGGCGTCGACGATCCGCCGGTCGAGCGCGAGGATCAGGCCCATGGTCAGCTCGGCCACGGCGATCGCGTTCTTGCCGGGACAGTTGGCGACGAAGATCCCGCGCCGGCTGGCGGCCGCGGTGTCGATCGTGTTGGTGCCGGCTCCGGCACGCACGACCAGCGACAGCGGCGGCGAGGCGGCAAGGGCGGTCTCGCTGACGACCGTCGAGCGGACGACCAAAATGTCGGCCTTCGTCTCGGCCAGCGCGGCCGGCAGCTGCTCGGCGGAGAGCTCCGGCCGGTACACGACCTCGCCGAGGCGACCCAAGACTTCACGACCACTCGCAGGAAACTTGTCGGCGATCAGCACCAGCATGGCGGCGATCCATACCACGCCCGGCGCGCGCTCCGTCGCGAACTCGCGCGCGCGTGCGGGTCGAGAGCGAGGCTCCTGGTGAGTGGAATTTTTCGAGAAGTTGAAGTCTCTTGAGCGAAAAAAGGTGAAGTAAAAGGAGAGGTCGAGTCGAGGCGGTCGGCGGGGGTCCGCGAGCTGTCGCGGTGGCGGCGCGAACGCGGTGGTGCGAGAGACTGGCGGTGGTTGCGAGATCTCGCTATGGGTCGCCGATGTCTCGCATGCGCCTCGAGTGGATCGCGATCGCCTCGCTGACGGCGTGTGGGGCGACGCCGACGGCCGACACCTCCGCGGGTCGGCCGGCGACGGCAAGCCCGGCGCCGCCGGTGACCGCGAGCGAGCCGACGAGCGCCGAGCCGTCGGCGCCGCCGGTCGCGGCAGCCGTCCCGGCCGCGCCGCGGCCGTTGCCGACCGCGGCGGACGCGGGCGAGTGCCCGGCGGCCGACGATCGGGCCTACGGGATCCTGGTGTCGCCGCAGCGGCCGGCGGTCGGGCAACCGATGCGGGTGCTGGCGGCGACGCTGGCGGGCGAGGAGGCGCTGGCGCTGCGGGTCGAGGGCGGGCCTGCTCCTTCGGACATGCGCTTTTGGACAGGCGCCCCGGCGGCGGCGCTGGCGACGGTGACGCCGGACAAGGCGGGCGAGCTGGTGATCGTCGCGGGCCGCGGCGGGGTCGGCAAGGCCTGCCTCAAGGTGAAGGTGCGCGAGCGGGCGGGGCGTGACGCGCCGCCGCCGGCGGGCACGGCGGTGTGGTCGAGCCAGCGCGCGTGGGACAGCGGCGAAGAGGCGCTGTACTCGGCGTGGGTGCGGGCGCTGTTCCACGCCGAGCCGGGGGTCGATCTGGCGTACACGGCGCTCGACCAGGTGACGCGCGACCCGGCGCGCAACCTCCTCCACGACGCGTACGGGTGGGGCGAGGACGCGGCGCCGCAGCAGGGCGGGCTGCACATGCGGCCCGACTGCGCCGACACGCCGTACTTCCTGCGCGCGTACTACAGCTGGAAGCGGGCGCTGCCGTTCGCGTTCCGCGGCTGCTCGCGCGGCGGGCCGGGCAAGCCGCCGCGCTGCGGCGAGGCGACGTCGAACCTGGCGGCCCCGGCCGGCTCGGGGCCGCAGCCGGGGCAGCTCGGGGCGGTGCAGCACTTCATGCGCCGCACGCTGGCGTGGGGTGTGCACACCGGCAACGGGCGCGTGGCGCTGGGCGACGAGCGCAGCGACCTGTATCCCGTGCGCCTCGATCGCCGCTCGCTGCGGCCGGGCACGGTCTACGCCGATCCATACGGGCACATCCTGGTGCTGGTCGAGCTGTTCGCCGGCGAGGGCGGGCGCCCGGGGGTGCTGTACGCGGTCGACGGCCAGCCCGACGGCAGCATCACCCGCAAGCGGTTCTGGGAGGGCAACTTCTTGTGGAACCCGGACCCGCTGCTCGGCGGCTCGGGGTTCAAGAATTTCCGCCCGATCACGATCCGCGACGGCGCGGCCACGCCGCTCGGCGACGCCGAGATCGCGGCGCACGCCGACTACGGCGATCTGTCCCAAGAGCAGGGTTCGCTGACGGCGCCGGCGTTCTACGACCGCATGGAGGCGATCATCTCCCCGGGCACGCGCGACCCGTTCCTCGCGCTCGAGGAGGCGGTGGCGGCGCTGTACGAGCAGGCGCGCGTGCGCGTGACGTCGGTCGGCAACGGCGACGCGTTCTTCAAGCAGAGCCCGGGGGCGACGATCGCGATGCCGGACGGCTTCGCGGTGTTCGAGACGACGGGCTCGTGGGAGTCGTACTCGACGCCGGCGCGCGACCTGCGGCTGCTCATCGCCATCGACGTGGTCCGCGGCTTCGCCGACAAGGTGCGGCGCCAGCCGGCGGTGTTCGCGGCGGAGAAGGACCTCGAGGGCGTCGTCCGCCGGCTCGAAGAGGCGCGCGACAAGCTGCTCGCCGATCCGAAGTTCCGCTTCGAGTACGTGCGCAGCGACGGATCGAAGTGGCCGCTCGGGCTCGGCGAGCTGGTGGCGCGCGCGCGCGCGCTCGAGGTCGCCTACAACCCCAACGACTGCCCGGAGCACCGCTGGGGCGCGCCGGCCGGCAGCGAGGAGGCGAAGACCTGCTCGCGGCGGGCGCCGGCCGAGCAGCAGACGAAGATGGAGCGCTACCGGGAGTGGTTCTCGGCCCGCAAGCGTCCGGCGCGCGGGACCTGAGCCGTCGATCGAGCGCAGTCGCCGGCTGTCGCAGCGATCGCGTCGGGGACGGTCCGCAGGGCGTGCGCGCCCGGACAGCTGGCCGGATCAGGCGGCGGCGTCGCGCGGCGGGCGGACGACGAGGACGCTGCAGGGCGCGTGGTTGACGACGCGCGCGGCGGTGGTGCCGAGCAGGCGATCGAGGGTGTCGAAGCCGTGGCTGCCGAGGACGATGAGGTCGGCGCCGATGGCGTCGGCGATGTCGCAGATCACCTGGGCGGGTCGGCCGAGGCGGACGTGGATCTCGCCGGGGAACGCGACCGTGAGGGAGCCTCGCAAGCTCCGCAGGTCGTGGTGCGCGAGCTCCACCAGGCGCGAGCCGAGCTCCTCGCCGCTGAGCGACCAGGCCTCGACGGGCATGCCGAGCGGGACGTTGACGGCCCGGCAGAGATCGAGGGCGGCGCCATGGCTGGCGGCGAGCTCCGCGGCCTGGCGGAGGACGAGGTCGGTCCGCGGGGACCCGTCGAGGGCGGCGAGGATGCGGGTGTACATGCGCGGCGAATTTTAGATCGTCGGCGCGAGGTTGTTCACCTTTTCCGTGCGCGCGGGAGAGCGTAGCCTCCCGGCCATGGTCGACCATTCCACCCCGGTCCGCGACGTGATGACGCCGGCCCCGATCACCATCGGACGCGCTCAGACGCTGTCCGACGCGGCCCGGCGGATGCACGAGCACCACATCCGTCACCTGCCCGTGCTCGAGGGCGGGTACCTGTTCGGGATCCTCAGCGAGCGAGACATCGACCTCATCGAGAGCCTGCGGGACGTCGACCCCGACGCGGTCAAGGTCGAGGAGGCGATGACGCAGGACCCGTACCGCGTCGGCCCCGACGTGACGGTGGGCGAAGTGGTACGGACGATGGCCGCGCACAAGTACGGCTCGGCGGTGGTGATGCACGAGGGCCGCGTGGCCGGGATCTTCACCACGGTCGACGCCCTGAACCTGCTGGCCGCGGTCCTGGCGCCCGCCGCCGCGCCGCAGGCCAAGGGTGTATGATGCGCCCGCGCCGGGGTTCGGGGCGAACATGAGCGGGCTGATTCTCATCGTCGAAGACGAACGCGATCTGGTGGCGACCCTCGAGTACGCGCTCGAGCGCGAGGGCTTCCGCACCCGGTCGGCCTACACCGGTCGGCAAGCGCTCGAGATCGCGGTCACCGAGCCGGCGCCCGACCTCGTGCTGCTCGACCTGATGCTGCCCGACATGTCCGGCACGCAGGTCTGCCAGCAGCTCCGCGCCGGCGAGCGCACGCGGGCGATGCCGGTGATCATGATGACGGCCAAGGCCGAGGAGGTCGATCGCGTGGTCGGCTTCGAGGTCGGCGCCGACGACTACGTGGTCAAGCCGTTCAGCCTGCGCGAGCTGATGCTGCGGATCCGGGCGGTGCTGCGGCGCAAGGCCCCGGCCGAGACGACTCTGGCGCCGACGCCGTACGGCCGGCTCCGCGTCGACATGGACGGCCACCGCGTGTGGGTCGACGAGGGCGAGGTCACGCTGACGGCGCTCGAGTTCCGCCTGCTGACGACGCTGATCGCCCGCCGCGGCCGGGTCCAGACCCGCGACGCGCTGCTCGCCGACGTGTGGGGCGTGCAGCCGGGGCTGACGACGCGCACGGTCGACACGCACGTCCGCCGCCTGCGCAAGAAGCTCGGCGACATCGCCGACTACGTGCAGACGCTGCGCGGGGTCGGCTACCGCTTCACGACCGACCTGCGCGCGGCCGAGGACGACGAACCGTGAGGCTCGACGTCCGCGGCAAGCTGTTCCTCGTCTCGGTCCTGCTGGTGTTGTCGGTCGTGCTGGTGGCCGGCGGCTACCTCGAGGGCCAGATCCGCGAGTGGGCCCACGGCCGCGCCGAGGCCGAACTGCTGGCCCAGGCGCGGGTCGCCCGGGTCGCGCTGGCCTACGACGACGCGCCCGCCGACGCGGTCGCCGACCAACTCGGCGCGGCAAGCGGCGCGCGGGTGACGATCATCGACGCGTCGGGCAAGGTGCTCGGCGACTCCGAGATCGCGGAGGGCGAGCTGGCGACCGTCGACTCGCACAGCGACCGCCCCGAGGTCGTCGCCGCGGTCGCCGAGGGCGAGGGCCGGGCGGTCCGCTACAGCGCGACGCTCGGCACCGACATGATGTACATCGCGGTGCCGTTCACGGCCGGCGCGGTGACGGGCACGGTCCGCGTCGCCCGCCCGCTCGAGGAGATGGACGCGGCGGTGCGTCGCCTGCGGATCGCGCTCGGGATCGCCGGCCTGCTCAGCCTCGCCGGCGCGGTGGTGCTGAGCGGCCTGGCGTCGCACTTCCTGGCCCGCACGCTGCGCACGCTGGTCGAGGACGCGCGCCGGGCGGTCGACGGCGAGGAGCCGCGCGTGCCCGCCGAGCCGGTCGACGAGCCGGGGATGATCGGCTCGCTCAACCGCATGGCGGCCGAGCTCGAGACGACGGTGGGGATGCTGGCGGCCGAGCGCAGCCGCTTCGAGGCGGTGCTCGAGAGCATGGACGAGGGCGTGGTCGCGGTCGACCAGGCGCAGCAGCTGACCCTGATCAACCGCGCGGCGCTCGGGTTGCTCAGCCTGTCGATCGAGCACGGCGGCTCGACGCTGGCCGAGCGGATCCCGATCCCCGCGCTCCATGAATTGGTGCAGCGCGCGCTGGCCGGCCAGCCGGAGCGCCGCGAGTTCGAGACCCGCACGACGCCGCCGCGGCAGGTGCTGGCGTACGCGAGCCCGCTGCGCAACCAGCAGGGCGCGGTGGTGGTGATGCACGACGTGACCGAGATCCGCCGGCTCGAGCGGGTCCGCCGCGACTTCGTCGCCAACGTGTCGCATGAGCTGCGCACGCCGGTCAGCATCATCCGCGCCAACGCGGAGACGCTGCTCGACGGGGCGATCGAGAAGCCGGAGGTCGCGCGCCGGTTCCTCGACGCCCAGCTGCGCAGCGCCGACCGCCTGGCGGCGCTGGTCGCCGACCTGCTCGAGATCTCCCGCATCGAGGCCGGGACCTACGAGATCAGCCCCGACGAGATCGAGCTCGAGCCGATCGTCGCCCACACGATCGACGAGGTCGAACGCCTGGCCCAGGAGAAGCACATCGAGATCACGTCGGATGTCCCCGAGGACATGACCGTTTGGGCAGACGAGCAGGCGCTCGAGCAGGTGCTGCTCAACCTGATCGACAACGCGGTCAAGTACACCCCGGTCGGCGGGAAGATCGTGGTGCGCGCCAAGAAGCGCGACGACATGGTCCGCATCGAGGTCGAGGACAACGGCCCCGGCATCGAGGCCCGCCACCGCGCGCGGGTGTTCGAGCGGTTCTACCGGGTCGACAAGGGCCGCTCGCGCGAGGTCGGCGGCACCGGCCTCGGCCTGGCGATCGTCAAGCACCTGGCCGAGGCGATGGACGGCCAGGTCGGGGTCGAGCCGGCCGAGCCGCAAGGCTCGAAGTTCTGGCTGCACCTGCCGGCGGCGACGGATTGACGCGAGCTGCCTACGGCAACGGACAGACGCCCGCGTCGGTGTTGGTGAACCGGGGTGCGCACACCTGGCCGACGCCCGGTGCGGGTCCCCGGACGGGCGAGGGCGACTCATGGCGGGCGCTGCCATCTTGGCGGCACCCGCGGCCGGAGAGCGAGGACAAAGCGAGCGCGAGGGCGTTCGCCCCCGCGCGGCCTTTCAGCCGATGAAGCAGCCGTACTCGATCTGCACCACGCCGGTCTCCTTGTAGAGCTCGCACGCGTCCCCGCAGAGGATGATCGCGTCGCGGTCGGGCGTGGTGTACTTCCAGCCGGCCTCGTCGTCGCAGTTGGCGACCTGCGTGTCCTGGCCCTCGTAGACCTGCTGCGCAGGGTCGTCGTCGCCGCCGACCTCGACGCGCTGGATGTAGAACATCTCCGGGACCGGCTCGCCGAGCTTGATCTCGCACGAGACGACCTGCTGCGTGATCGCGTTGAGCGCGTCTTGCAGCTCGGTCTGGTTGAGGGCGTTGTAGAATTTCTCGTCGCCGGGCCGCGCGGTGCCGCCGAGCTCGGCCAGCTCGTTGAGCTTCTCGTAGGTGTTGGTGTTGTCGGGGTTGCCGTCGACCACCGTCGGCGAGAACACGTCCTCGATGTCGATGCCGATGACGTAGGTCGGGAAGCCCATCGCCGCGGCCTCGGCGACCACCAGCGGCAGGTTGTCGTCGTACGCGTTGAACAGCTCGGGCGTCACCGTGCCCGCCTTGCAGTTGGCGGCGCCGTCGGTGACGAGGATGATGAACTTCGGCTCGTCGTCCTGGAGGCTGGCGAGCTCTTCCAGGGCGACCTGGATGCCGGCCGCGGCCGGGGTGCCGCCGGCGATCGTCATGGTGTCGGCCGGCGGCAAGGCGGCGAGGATCGCGGCGCCGCTCTGCGGGCCGATCGGCACCAGCGGGTCGGGATCGACCGGGCAGGCGGCCGGGCCGTAGGCGCTGGTGGCGGTGAGCGACGGGAACAGCACCGCGCCGAAGTTGATGACGTTGTCGAGGCCGGCGAAGATCGACTCGACGACCGAGTGGAGGCTCATCCAGCGGGTGATGTCGGGGGTGTTGGGGTCAGCGTCGTGGTCCCAGAAGCCGGACTCCTCCGAGATCATCGAGCCCGACTTGTCGAGCACGAGCATGACCCGCGGGATGACGGGCTCGATCGCCATCGGCACGAACTCGTCACACACCAGCGGACCGTCCTCGGTGGTGGTCCCGGTGACGTCGGGCCCGGTGCTGGTGGGTGCCCCGGTGGTCGGGTCGTCCGGCTCGGTGGTGCCGGTGGTGCTGGTCAGCGGAGGCAGCTCGACGCCGGTCGTGCCGGGGGTCGAGTTGGCTCCCGCGGTGTCGTTGTCTTCGCCAGGGCACGCGCTCAGGAGCGCGACGGAAGCTACGGTTACGAACAGAGGGCGCTGCATGCCGGGGCAGTACCCGCGCCCGCGCTTTCAATTGGGAGGGCGAAAAAAGGAGGCTAAGCCAAGCCAAAACGGCGACCGCGGCGGGTCCGGAGCATGCGCGCCCTCGCTCGCCCCGGACCCGCGCGGCGCCGAACTCTTCAGGGGATGAAGCAGCCGTACTCGATCTCGATGCGCCCGGTGGCCTTGTAGTGCTCGCAGGCCGCGCCGCACAGCAGGATCGCGTCACGCGCGGGGGTCGTGTACTTCCAGCCGCTCTCGCTGTCGCAATCGCCGACCTGCGTGTCCATGCCCGGGTACTCCTGCTCGTCGGGGCCCTCCTCGCCGATCTCGACCAACTGGATGTAGAAGAAGTCCGGGACGGGCTTGCCGAGGCCGATCTCGCACGACACGACGTCGCCGGTGATCGCCATCAGCGCGGCCTGCAGCTCCTGCTCGTTGGTGGCGTTGTAGAACTTCTCGTCGCCCGGCCGCGCGGTGCCGGCGATCTCCGCCAGCTCGTTGAGCTTCTCGTAGGGGTTGATGCCGTCCGGGTTGCCGTCCTGCAGCACCGGCGTGAGCGCGTTCGAGATGTCGATGCCGACGACGTGGGTCGGATAACCGGCGGCGCGCGCGTCGGCGACGGTGGTGGCCAGGCGGCCGTCGTAGTCGTCGAACAGCGCCTCGTTGTCGGGGTCGCAGTTGGCGGCGCCGTCGGTGATGAAGATGATGAACTTCGGCTCGTCGCCCCCGAGGCCGTCGAGCTCGCTGACGGCGGCGAGGATGCCCTCGGTCGACGGGGTGCCGCCCGCGATCGTGGTGGTGTCGCCCGGCGGGATGGCGTCCAGGATCGCCGCGCCGCTCTGCGGTCCGACGGGCACCAGCGGCTCGGCGTCGACGACGCAGGCGTCGATGTTCGGCTTCGAGGTCGCGGCGAGCGACGGGAACAGCACGGCGCCGAACTGGACGACGCTGTCGAGGCCGCCGACCATCGACTCGACGACCGCGCGCAGGCTCGACCAGCGCGTCACGGGTTCGGTGGCAGGATCGCCGTCGTGGTCCCACTCGAGCAGCATCGAGCCCGACTTGTCGAGCACGAGGACGATCCGCGGGATGATCGGCTCGGGCGTCGCCGGGATGAAGTCGTCGCACTTGATCGGCCCGTCGTCGGTGGTGCTGCTGCTCGTGGTGGTCGGATCGGGCTCGTCCAGGGTGGCGGTCCCGGGCTCGCCGGTGCTGGTGCTGTCGTCCAGCGTCGTCGGCGGGAGGATGCTGGTCACCACCTCCGAGGTGGCGTCGCTGTCGCTGTCGGCCTTACCGCCGCCGGGACACGCGGAGAGGAGGAGCGCAAACCAAGCCATGGAAAGGAGTGAGCGCGGCATGACAGGGCAGTACCCGCCGCGTCGCAATCAATTGCGGGTCGCGTGTCGATCGCTACGGGCAGCCGAAGCGCAACCGGGCGATCGCGCCCGCGTGTAGGCGAGCGCAGGCGTCAGGGCACAGCTCGAGCGCGAGGTGGTCGTCGTCGCGCCAGCGCCACGCCTGCTCGTCGGTGCAGTCGGGGTCGGCGCGGTGCATGCGGCCGTCGACGTCGAGGGCGACGAGGTCGGGGTAGTCGGGCGCGGCGTCGATGCGGATCCGGCACGCATCGACCTCGTCGGCCAGGGGAGCCAGGCGCTCGCGCAGGCCGGCGATGACCTGCGGCAGGGCGGCGCTGTCGCGCAGGTGGAGGTAGTGCTCGGGGCCCGCCTGCGCCGCGCCGCCGGCCAGCGCGAGCTGGTTGAAGTACTCGTGCGGGTTGACGTCGTCGATCATGCTGTCGCCGGCGGCGGGCGGGGCCATCACGTCCATGACGCTGATGCCGACGACGATGGTGGGGATCCCGCCGGCGAAGCTCTGCTCGACCAGCGGGTAGACCTCGACGTCGAGCTTCTCGGCGAAGTCCGAGCTGATCTGCGGCGTGGCGGTGCAGTTGGGCGGGTTGTCGCTGACGAGGACGATCGCGCGGGCGCGCACGGGGCCGCCCTCGCTCGGCTCGAACAGGTTGGACCAGGCCTCGCGCAGCGGGTTCTCGCCGATCGGCGGCGACGAGGTGTCCTCGGGGACGGCCGCGAGGATCGCCGCGGCGGCGTCCTCGGCGTCGAACGGGACCCGCGAGTTGTCGTTGAGGTTGCAGATGCCCTGCTCGGAGATGAGGGTCGGGGTCGGAAAGACGACGGCGCCGAAGTCGACGCGGTCGGCGAACTCGGGCACGACGGCGTGGACGAGCTGGTGGACGCCGTCCCACCGCGACGGCCCGGGCGGGTCGTCGGCCTGGGCGCAGCGCTCGCGCTCCTCGGGGTCGTCGAGGCAGCGGCGCATCGACTTCGAGTGGTCGAGCAGCCAGGCGACCTGCGGCCGCAGGTCGGCGAGGTCGATCGTCATGCCGCTGCAGCGGCGCTCGCGGGCGCACACGCCGTCGTCCTGGCACGGCAGGCCGGGGCCGCAGTCGGCGTCCGCCTCGCAGCGCTCGCCCCACAGCGCCTGTCCCTCGAAACATGACCCGAGGACCAGGGCGAGGGCGAAGCCGACGGGGGCCGCGCGCGCCATCAGTGGCCCTTCCAGGTCCGGCGCTTGCCGGTGTCGAGGTGGACGAACTGGCTGACCGGGTAGTAGCCGACGCCGCCCTTCCACCGCTTGAGCGCGTACTTGTACAGCTTGTCGGCCTTGACCCCCGGCAGCGAGAAGTCGATCGCCTGGCTGCGCGCGTGCTGGCTGTCGCGCGCGACCTCGCGGCCCTTCTTGGTGAGCATCAGGTTGAACTTGGGGTGGCGGAAGCCGCTGACGATGTGGACCTCGCGGGCGCCGAAGTGGTCGGCGGCCGCGATGACGCCGGCGATCAGCTCGGCCGGGTGGCTGGCCAGCTCGTCGGTGAAGCGGCAGCGGAAGAACCGCGCCAGCGCGCCCTCGGGGTGCGGGCCCCGCAGCGGCATGACCTCGAGCGTGTGCAGGTGCCGGGCGAACAGCACGGGCTCGGCCTCGGCGCCGGCGCGCGGGGAGTCGCGGCAGGCCGGGTCGATGAGACATGTGCCATCGGACATGTCCTTCGGGCAACACGCGCGCCGGGCCGGCGGGGCGGCTCGCTTGGCCGCGAGGTAGGCGGCCTTCTTGTCGCCCTCGTGCTCGCCGGTCGGACCGCCGGCGGGGCCGGGTCCGACGAGCGCGGCGACGAGGAGGGCGACCAGCACCCGCACAGTCTAGTGCCTCGACCGGGGCATTTCGAGCGCGCGGGCGGCTCTCCGGGCCGCCCGGACGGACTTCGGCGACCGGCTCTAGCGCGCTTCGCCGGGGAAGCGCGCGACCTCGACGTAGGCCCCGGGGCCGACGTCGCGCACGCGGCGGAACAGCACGGCGCCGGCGATCTCGTGCTCCTGCGCGTCGACGACCAGGTAGTCGACGGGGTAGCCGGCAGCCAGCGCCGCGGCCTCGTCCTCGGCCGAGAAGTAGGCGCCGACCCGCGGGTGCGAGTGGTAGATGATCGTGGGCGGATCGTCGCCGTCGAACGCGCGCGTGAACTCCATCAGCTCGCGGCCGCCGAAGTTGTAGCCGTTGGCCGAGGTGCGCGGGTAGGTCTCGGGGTCCATCGCGTGCAGCTTGTCCATGAAGTTCTTGCACGGATAGAGCCGCATGTCGGCGCCGCGACCCCTGAGGTAGCCGCAGCACTCGCTCGGGAACTCGGCCCGCGACTGGGCGTAGATCCGGGCCAGCAGCGCGGCGGGGATGACGAATTCGGAACCTGGCGTCTCGGACATGTCCTTCACCACAGGTAGCGCTTCTCCCAGCGCAGCGGGACGAAGTAGCGGTCGCCGCGGTCGCACAGGATGGTGACGACCACGCCGCGGCGGCCCTCGGCGGACAGCTGCTTGGCGACCCGCAAAGCGCCGGCGACGTTGCCGCCGGAGGAGTGGCCGACGAACAGGCCCTCCTCCTTGGCCAGCCGCTCGGCCATGTCCCAGCCCTCGTCGGTCGGCATCCAGATCGTGTCGTCGAGCACGCTCGGGTCGTAGATCGCCGGCACGATGCTCGAGGGCAGGTGCTTCATGCCCTCGAGGCCGTGCATGGCGTCGTCGGGCTGGATGGCGATGCAGCGGATCGCGGGGTCGAGCTCGTGCAGCCGCCGCGAGGTGCCGACGACCGTGCCGCTGGTGCCGATGCCGGTGACGAAGTGAGTGACGCGGCCGCCGGTCTGCTGCCAGATCTCGGGCGCGGTCGTGTGGTAGTGCGCCAGCGGGTTGTTCGGGTTCTTGTACTGGTCGGCGTAGTGCCAGCGATCGGGCTCGCGCTCGACGAGCTCGTGCGCCAGCCGGATCGCGCCGTCGCTGCCCTCCATCGGGCTGCTGTAGACGATCTCGACGCCGTAGGCGGTGGTGACCTGCTTGCGCGGGGCGCTGACGTTCTCCGGCATCACCAGGGTGACGGGCACGCCGAGCGCGGCGCCGACCATGGCGTAGGCGATGCCGGTGTTGCCGCTGGTGCTGTCGATGAGGCGCACGCCCGGGCGCAAGAGCCCGCGCTCCAGCGCGTCGCGGACGATCCGCAGCGCGGCCCGATCCTTGACCGAGCCGGCCGGGTTGCAGAACTCGCACTTGGCCCAGATCTCGACGCCGGGCGCGTCGCGCTCGATGTGGTGCAGCCGCACCAGCGGGGTGTTGCCGACGAGGTCGACGATGCTGTCCGTTCGGACAGCTCGCGCCGGACGCAGGTCGGTCAGGAGTTGTTCGCGGCCGGTGGGCAGCATGTGGCGTGCCGCTCAACCGCCGGCGATCGCGGGGACGATGCTGATCTCGTCGCTGTCCTTCACCGCGGTGGCGAGGTTGTCGAGGAAGCGGATGTCGTCCTCACCGACGAACACGTTGACGAACCGCCGCACCTTGCCGGCCTCGTCGCAGATCCGCTCCTTGATGCCCGGGTAGCTCTGCTCCAGGCCGTCGAGCACGCTGCCGACGGTCTGGCCGGCGATCGTGACCTCTTCGCGGCCTTGGGTGTACTTGCGCAGGGGAGTGGGGATCCGGACGTTGGGCATGACGGTGTGTTCAGTATAATGAACAGAGGTTTCAGCGACTGCAAGCCGCTCCCGCCGCCGAGGCGCAGGCTGGCCCCAGCGGGCCGCGGGCGGGCGGAGGCGCGTGAGGGTCGCATCCGGAGCAGCCGGCTCGCCGGGCCGGGCGGATCTGCTGCGGGCGAAGCTCGCGGAGGTCGAGCGCGACGAGCGTGCCGGCGATGTCCTGGCCGGCGTCGAGGGCGACCGCGAGGTGCGCCATCATGAAGCCGAGCGCGCCGGCGGCGGCGCCGAGCACGCCGACGGCCGCGCACGAGGGCGCGAGCTCGGCCGGCGGCGCGGCCTCGAAGACGCAGCGGAAGCAGGCGCCGGCGCCGTGACGCACGGCCATCGCCTGGCCGCCCCAGCGCTGGACGCCGCCGATGACGAGGTCGAGGCGGTGCTCGCCGCACAGGTCGTGGACGAGGAACTTGAGGTCGGGCTGGTCGCTGCACTCGAGGACGACGGTGCCCGGCGACTGGGCCGCGAGCAGCGATGAGAGCGTGCGCTCGTCGAGGCGGAGGGGGATCGGCTCGACCTGCAGCCGCGGGTCCGTCGCACGCAAGCGCCGGGCCGCGGCCTCGACCTTGGGCGCACCGACGTCGCCGAGGTCGTAGAGGACCTGGCGATGCAGGTTGGTCGCGTCGACGACGTCGCAGTCGACGACGCCGACGTGACGCGCGCCAGCACCGACGAGGCCGAGCAGGGCAGGGCAGCCGAGGCCGCCGGCGCCGAGCACGAGGAAGCGACCGCCGGCCATCGGGCCTCAGGCGCCCGCGGGCGCGGCGAATTGCTCGTCGAGCGAGAAATAGCGCTCGCCGGTGTCGCACAGGACCGTGACGACGTCCTTGCCCGGCCCGAGCTCGGCCGCGAGCGCGAGGGCGGCGACCATGGCGGCGCCGGCCGAGATGCCGACGAGCAGGCCCTCCTCGCGGGCGAGCCGCTGCTTCATGCGGAACGCCTCGTCGTCGCCGATCCGGGCCACGCGGTCGAACACGCGGGTGTTGAGCACCGGCGGGACGAAGCCGGCGCCGATGCCCTGGATCTTGTGCGGCCCCGGCGTGCCGCCGCTGAGCACCGGGCTGCGATCGGGCTCGACCGCGACGATGACCACGTCGGGCCAGCGCGCGCGCAGGACCTCGCCGACGCCGGTGAGCGTGCCGCCGGTGCCGACGGCGGCGACGAAGCCGTCGACGCGGCGATCGCCGAGCTGGGCCATCAGCTCGAGCGCGGTGGTCCGGCGGTGCATCTCCGGGTTGGCCGGGTTCTCGAACTGGTGGAGCATGACGTGACCTGGCCTTTGGCACAGCTCGCGCGCACGCGCGACGGCCCCCTCCATCCACTCGACCTCGGGGGTCAGCACGATCTCGGCGCCGTAAGCCTTGAGCAGGTTGCGGCGCTCGAGGCTCATGCTCTCGGGCATGGTGAGGATCAGCCGATAGCCCTTGACCGCGGCGACCAGCGCGAGGCCGATGCCGGTGTTGCCGCTGGTCGGCTCGACGAGGACGCTCTCGCCGGGACGGAGCTGCCCGCGGGCCTCGGCGGCCTCGATCATCGCCAGAGCGATGCGATCCTTGACCGAGCCGCCCGGGTTCAGCATCTCGCACTTGCCCCACACGGTGGCGTGGGCCTCGGAGGCGTGGAGCTTGCGGATCCGGACCAGCGGCGTGTTGCCGATCAGGCTCAGGATGTCGTCGACACAGACCGGCGGCATGCGGGTCAGGATGCGATCAAATGATGAAGTCCGTCGAGCGGCGGCGGAAGCTGTCGCGTGCCTCGCCGAGCAGCTGCTCGAGGCTGAGCTGGCCGACCGCGGCCTCGAAGCGAGCGTCGACCGAGCGCTCGACGATCCGCGTGATCTCGTCCTGCGGGTCGCCGGTGACGGGGCCGCTGCTGGTCGGGGTCGACAGCGCCTGCAGCACCTCGGCGATCGAGATGTCGGCGGCGGGACGGGCCAACTTGTAGCCACCGCGCGGGCCGCGCTTGCCCACCACGAAGCCGGCCTTGCGCAGCTCGCCGATGATTTCCTCCAAATACCGCGAGGGAATCGCCTGTTGCTCCGCGATGACGTGGGCCGAGGCGTATCCCCGGTGAGCGACATGGCAAAGGGCACGCAGGCCGTATCGAGCTTTGGTCGTAAGCTGCATTTTCCGGTGGGCCTCGATGAAAAATCTGGCCCCGGACTTTGCCACAACTTCGCCGCGTCCGTTACCGAATTCTCGCGGGAAAACAGTGGTGCAGGGACCCCGGTCGCACGCCCTTTCACCGTTTAAAATTCGGGGAATCTGCGGGCGTCCGCGCGCAGAATGGGTCTGCGCTGGTCCCATGGGCAAATGAGCGAAAACGCTCGACCCGCTCGGGGAGATCCGCGGGGCTCGACCGGGATCCGCCTTGCGCGAACGCCGCACGAATGCGCAGAGCGCGCGACGGCTGCGCACGAGACTTCTCTCGAGCGGGCCCGGCGGTGTTCGCCGTTGACAGCGAGGCCGCCGAGGTACTACCCACCCGCACGCCCATGGATGTCTCCGAACTCCGCAAGAACGCAAAAGTCCAGCTCGACGGCCAACCCTACGTCGTGGTCGAATTCTTGTTCGTCAAGCCGGGCAAGGGGCAGGGGCTCTACAAGTGTAAGCTCAAGAACATGATCACCGGCGCGGTCCTCGACCGGACCTGGCGCTCGGGCGAGAAGTTCGACCCGGCCAACGTCGAGTCGCGCAAGATGCAGTACCTGTTCAAGGATCAGAACGGGTTCACCTTCATGGACAACGAGAGCTACGAGCAGGTCGCGCTCGCCGACGAGATCGTCGGCGACGACGCCGCCTTCCTGCTCGACCAAATCTCGGTCGACGTCCTCTTCTACAACGACCGCCCGGTCGGCGTGACGCTGCCCAGCCACATCGTCATGACCATCACCGAGTGCGAGCCGGGCGTGAAGGGCGACACCGCCACCAACGCGACCAAGAACGCGGTCGTCGAGACCGGCCACAAGATCCAGGTCCCGCTGTTCATCCGCGAGGGTGACAAGGTCAAGATCGACACCCGCACCGGCGCCTACGTCGAGCGCATCAACACCTAGCTCATGGCGGCGGAGCTCGGCGGGCTGGCCTGGCCGGCCCGCGTGCAGATCTGGGACGCCGCGCTGGCCGCCGTGCGCGGCTATTTTCGCGACCAGGGCCTGCGGGAAGTGAGCACCCCGGTGCGCGTCCCGGCGGTCGCGGTCGAGCCGTTCATCGACCCGATCGCCGCGCCGCCGGGCCTGTTGGCGACCAGCCCCGAGCTGGCGATGAAGCGGCTGCTCGTGCGCGGCAGCGGGCCGATCTTCCAGATCGCCCACGTGTTCCGCCGCGCCGAGGTCGGCGAGCGTCACAGCGAGGAGTTCCACCTCGTCGAGTGGTACCGCCTCGGCGCCGACCTCGATCCGCTGCTCGCCGACGTCGAGGCGCTGGTCTCCCGCGTGTTTGCAGCGACAGGTTCGAACGGACATGTCCCGAAGACCTGGCAGCGCGCCCGCTTCCTCGAGGCGGTGACGGCGACCTGCGGCGCGCGACTGCGCGGCGACGAGGGCCCTGAGCGGCTGATCGCCGCGCTGCCGCCGGCGCTGGCCGCCGAGGCCGCCCGCGCGCTCGCGGCGACCGGCGAGCCCGACTCGCCGGCGCGGACGCTGCTGGCCTGGACCGCCTTCTTCACTGCCTGGTCGGACATGTTCCTCGAGCCATGGCTGAAGGGACATGAAGGAACGCACCTGATCGACTTCCCGGCGCCGCTCGCCGCGCTGGCGGTGACCGACCCGGCCCGGCCGTGGCTGGCGCGGCGGGCCGAGTGCCACGTCGGCGGGCTGGAGATCGCCAACGGCTACGTCGAGCTGCGCGACGCCGACGAGCAGCGGCGCCGGTTCGCCACGGTCAACGAGCTGCGGCGGGTCCACCGGTCGCCGGCGCTGCCGATCGACGAGGACTTCCTGGCGGAGCTGCCCGGGCTGCCGCCGTGCGCCGGGATCGCTCTCGGCCTCGACCGCCTGATCGCCCTCGCAGCCTGCCGCACGCGCCTCGCCGACGTCTCGCTCGCCCTCGCCGGCGGGTGAGAAGACCCGATGCAGAAGGGGCTCGGGCGATCCACGGCCCGCACCGCCGGTGCGTGCGGACAGGGGAGGGCGCCGGCGGCGACGTGCCGGCGGCGAGAACGTCGTCGCGGGCCTCGGGCGGGGATGCGGCGCGAGGGGTGGGGCGCGCGCTGGACGGATGACTAGGGCGAACGAAGATCGGCGGATCGGACCGAGTTCGGACGCCCCACCGCGCAAACCGCCTCGCACGTGGGCCGTGGGCTTGCGGCCCCGCCGCCAGCACAAAAGATCGCCGGCACGGCCGCGCTCGGATCCGCGGGGCGTCTTGAACTCCCCTCACATCTCTGTACACTGGCGCTCTCCATGCGTCCGATTCTCGCCGCAGTTGCCGCGTGTGCCCTGTTCCTGGCGCCCGGCTGCACCAAGATCGCCGCGCGCGACTTCATCCGCGAAGGAAACACCCTCTACGCCAACGGTCAGTATCGCGAGGCGATCGAGAAGTACAACGAGGCCGAGAAGCTGGAGCCCGACCTGGTCACGCTGTTCTGGAACCGCGCGTGCGCGGCCGAGAGCATCGTCCTCAAGATCAAGGATCCGAACCAGCTCGCCGATCGCAAGGTCTTCACCGACCTCGCGCTGTCCGACTTCAAGACGTGGCTCGATCGCTCCGGCAACGACGTGACCGAGGCCGACCGCGAGGCGTACCTCAACCACCGGCTCGCGCTGCTCGACGCCGACGAGCGCTGCGACGACCTGCTGTCGTACTTCCTCGAGAAGCACAACCAGGAGCCGAAGGAAGAGGGCTGGTACACGCGCATCGCCAAGCAGTACGACACCTGCGGGCGCACCAAGGACGCCGACGAGTGGTTCGTCAAGCGCACGGTCGACTTCCCGACCAGCGTGCGCGCGTACCTCTCGCTGGCGATCCGCAAGCTCGAGCGGCTCTACCCCGAGCCCGACAGCGGCGTGCAGTACAACACCAACTTGTCGGAGGAGGAGCGCCTGGCGCTGGCCAACGAGGCGATCGCCCTCCTCGACAAGGCGACGATGATCGACCACAAGTTCATCGAGGCGTACATCTACCGGTCGATCGCGTACACCCAGCGGCAGCTGGCGCGGCGGTACGGCGACGACCCGGCGCAGAACACCGCCTACGAGAACCTCAACATGATCCTCGCGCGCGAGGACGGCATGTCGGCGTGGCGGCAGCAGAAGGCGATCTGCGACATCAAGGTCGAGCCCGAGTGCCCGACCGACAAGCCGCCGGAGGGCCCGTGCTGCATGCTGGCGCCGCGCCCGATCTCCCCCGAAGAAGAGGCGGCCGACGCCGAGCGCAAGAAGGCGATCGAGGAGGAGATCCGGCAGCTCGAGAGCGGCGCCGAACCGGAGCCGGTCAAGGGCAAGGGCAAGAAGGGCAAGGGGCAGGGGAGCAAGTAGCCGCAGCGCCCGCCTGTGGCGCGGGCGTCCGGGGCCAGTGAGACCGCACCATGTTTGAACACTATCTCACGTACCAAAAGTCCGACCCCAAGCGTCAGCGCCGGATCGCGATCGCTTCGGTCGTGTCGGGCACGCTCACCTTCTCCGGCATCATCTTCGTCTGGGCCGCGAACAAGATGAACATCACCAAGGTGGACCCGCCGACGGTCCAGTTCTTGATGGTGCAGATGAGCGCCGAGGAGGCCGCGCCGCCTCCGCCTCCGCCGCCGCCGCCCGCGGCAGCCGAGACGCAGGAGGAGGAAGAGAAGGAAGAGATCCCCGAGGAGGACGTCCCGGAGGAGATCGTCCAGCCGAAGGACACGCCCGACAAGGTGCCCGACGTGAAGAAGTCGGCGGGCGGCGCCAAGACCAATGCGGTGCCCGGCGGCGTGCCCGGCGGCGTGCCGGGCGGTGTGCCCGGCGGCGTGCTGGGCGGCGTCCTCGGCGGTCAGCTCGGCGGCCAGCTCGGCGGCGTGGCGACCAAGCGCGACGTGGGCCAGGCGACGGCGCCGAAGCCGATCGCGGTCGTCATGGGCAACGCGATCTACAAGCCCGACCCCGAGGCCAACAAGCTGGCGGCGACCAAGGCCGGCATGTTCGACAAGCGGCCCGGCACCGTCACGATCTTCTTCTGCGTCGACGTCGACGGCAAGACCGCCGACGTGAAGCTCAAGAAGAAGTTCCCCCACAACGACCCCAAGGTCGACGAAATCTGCCGCGACACGGTCAAGAAGTGGCGCTTCAAGCCCTTCATGGTCGGCGGCAAGGCCACCAAGGTTTGCTCCGAGGTCGACTTCAACATCAAGTTCAACTAGCCACCCGGCCCCTCCGGGGCCTGATCGCTTCACGGCCCCATCCGGGCCTGGGCCCTTCGGCCGCTGCCACGGCGGCCCGCGTCCAACCCTCGGCTTCGAACCCCACGACTTCCGGCCTCGCGGCCTCAACCCCGCCGGCCTCGAAAAGACCCCCACTGCACGGCCCCTTGGGCCTGATCCACCGCACGGCCTTCAGGCCCACAGCCGACCCCAACGAGAAGACAGGCATCCGACATGGAGCTCATGGACATCACCACGCTACTCGCCAACACCGGCGGAACGGACTTCTCCCTCGCAGGCATGTGGGAGCAGATGGGCATCTTCGCCAAGGTCATCTTGGTGTTGCTCCTGCTCATGTTCCTGCTGTCTCTGGCGATCGTGCTCGAGCGCCTGCGGGCCTACTCGCGGTCGCGGCGGCACTCGATCCAGTACATCATGCTGCTGCGCAACTTCTTGCAGGAGCGCAAGCTGCAAGAGGCGGTCGCGGCGGCGCAGACCCACGGTGACAGCCCGCTGGCCAAGGTCGTGGGCGCCGGTCTGAACGAGTACATCAAGGGCATGGAGGCCCTCAACGAGGAGGGTCCCGAGGACGTCGGCGACTTCGACCTCGTCGACGCGGTCAACCGCCAGCTGGAGCGCGCCAAGGAGCGTGAGACGGCCAACCTCAAGCGCGGCCTGACCTCGCTGGCGACGGTCGGCACCACCGCGCCGTTCGTCGGCCTCCTCGGCACCGTGGTCGGCATCATCAACTCGTTCCAGGGCATCTCGTCGGACGGCGGCGGCGGTCTGTCGTCGGTCGCCGGCGGGATCTCCGAGGCCCTCGTCGCCACCGCCGTGGGCCTCCTCGTCGCCATCCCGGCGGTCGTCATGTTCAACTCCTTCAACGCGCGGGTCGAGGGCTTCCAGATCGACATGAACGACGTGGCGTCGGAGCTCATCGACTTCGTCCTCAAGGAAGGGCGCTACCCCTGATGTCGGCCTCGACGAGCCCGCGCCGTGGCGGCAAGGGCGGCAAGCACCGCCGGCACGTCGCGTACAAGAGCGACCACGGCATCCAGCCGGCGCAGGCCAACAGTGACATCAACGTCACCCCGCTGGTCGACGTCTGCCTGGTGCTGCTCATCATCTTCATGGTGGTGACGCCGATGCTCGGCCGCGGCGTCGCGGTCAAGCTGCCGACGTTGACCACCGCGACGATGCACAAGGAGGGCGACCAGGTGTTCGTCTCGGTCAACGACGACGGGGCCTGGGTCGAGACGGACATGTACACGGAGAAGGAGCCGTTCCTCGCCCGCCTCGAGGAGGACCTCAAGATCGCCTCGGGCAAGGCGCTGGCCAACGACTACAAGGGCCCGATCCTGTTCGTCAAAGGCGACAAGGACACCCAGTGGGGCCGGGTCAAGACGGTCATGGAGTGGATCACGGCCTCCAACGCCCAGATGCAGGACGTGGCGCTGGTGGTCGAGGTCGCCAATCAGTCCGGACCCCCGACCTGAGCAGCCGTGATGTCGCGGCCGGGCCAGCGGCCGGGCCGCCCGCGGGTCTTCCGGGCGCTTGCTCCACCGACCCTGCGCTGTCGGCCGCCTCACCGACCTTCACATCGCCGGGCCTCCCGCGTCCGAACTCAGTCCGAACCAAACCCCGTCCAAACCCCGCGGCGCGCCCCTCCCCGAGGCGCGCCGCTTGCGTTTTTCCTATACCTCCGCGGCAAACGGCGGTAGGCTAACAACCAGCGCGAGCCCCCGGCGGCCGCGAAGGATCACGTCATGGGCATGTCAGCAGGCGGCTCCAAAAAGGGAGCCCAGAGCGATATCAACGTCACCCCCCTCGTCGACGTCTGCCTCGTGCTGCTCATCATCTTCATGGTGATGCTGCCGAAGAACGTGCCCGAGCTCTCGGTCAAGGTGCCGCCCGAGAGCAAGACGCGGCAGAAGCCGCAGGCCGAGACCGAGAACCTCGTCCTCGGGTTGACGAAGGACGGGGCGATCACGCTCAACCGCACGCCGGTCGACAAGTCGAGCCTCAAGGACACGCTGGAGAACCAGCTCAAGTTCCGCGACAAGAAGGTCGTCTTCGTCAACTTCGACGACGACGCCGTCTACGGGCTCGCGGTCGAGGTGCTCGACATCGCCAAGCACTCGGGCGCCGACGTGCTGGGCATCATGAAGAACAAGGACAAGCCGACTCCGGACACCCTGCGGCAGAAAACCTAACCGACTCGATGAGCAGGACCGACGCCATGCGTAACAACCTCCTCCGAAGCAATCCCCGCTTGTCGCGCCCGATTCACCGCGGCGACGCCGGCTCCGGCGCGTGGGCCCTCGCCGCGCTCGCCCTGTTCGGCGCCTCGACCGCGCTGGGCGGCTGCGTGTCCGACCCGGACTGCGGCGTGTGTGACCCCGAGAACCTGATCCTCGAGACCGTCGCGGGCGTGAACTATGCCGGCAAGGTCGTGAAGCTGCTCGGCCCCGAGTGCGAGGGTCCCGAGTGTCCCGCCGAGATCACGAAGGGCAACTACTTCGTCGAGAAGGTCATCCCCTGTCTGGAGACCGAGGAGGCGATGGAGGCCCCGCGCGGCGCTCAGGAGTGGTGCAAGGTCTCGCCGCTGATCGTCACCGACGGCCTGCAGTTCATCTTCAACAACCTGCTGGATCCGCAGTCGGTCGAGCTCGTCCGCAAGTCGCCGGTCAACCCGCAGCTGTTCGAGGTCTACGACTGGAAGACGCGCATCGTCCACCTCGAGGGTCCGATCACCCGCTATAACGGCGACTATCGCCCGGGTTCGCAGACCCAGCCCGACCAGATCACGCGCCTCGTCAACTTGTCGTGCATCGACAACCTGAACGAGCAGGGCAAGCAGTTCGACCACAACAGCGTCGCCGACAACACCTGCGACGGCCTGTTCGTCGACCCGGAGACGAAGAAGACCATCCCGCTGAAGATGCGGACGGGCGAAGAGGTCAAGACCTACACCGGCGAGACCGACGCCCGCCGCGCCTCGCAGTCGTGCACGACCCCGCAGGACGGCGTCGACACCTGCTGCGACGCGTGTGACTACGAGCTGGCGGTCAACGTCGCCAAGTACGGCTTGACCAAGAAGGTCAGCGAGGAGCAGGAGGCGAGCCGCGATCTGTTCGCCAGCCCCAACGCCGGCAGCGCGATCAAGTGCGACCTGATGGGCGACAAGTTCGCCCAGTGTCGCGACTTCATCCCGTACGTGAACCGCAGCGAAGAGGTGCGCAAGTACTCGTACATGTGGGGTGAAGAGAAGGGCACGTTCCGCGTGCCGCTGCACGACAAGCTGCGCGAGACGCATCCCGACCTGCGCCCCGCTGGCGTCGAGCAGGCCAACGTCCCGTGCGAGACCGACGAGGACTGCGCGGCCAAGCCCTATCCGAACCTGCCGGGCATGAACTGCGTCGGCACCAAGGGCGGCGTCGCGTGCAGCGGCAACGACCCCGAGTGCCAGGACAAGGTCTGCCGCGCCGAGTGGTTCGTCGAGTGCCGGGCCGAGTCGACCACCACCGGCGCCGACGGCTACTGCGTCGACAAGCGCTGGAACGGCACCGGCGTCGCCGCCTGCTTCGAGACCCAGAAGCCGTACCCGATCTGCCTCGACGAGAGCTGCAGCGCGACGCAGTCGGAGTCGGCCGCCAACGCCAAGGGCCGCCGCTTCGCCTTCGCCGACGCCGACCTCAGCAACACCATCTCGGCGCTCGAGGGCTGCCGCGCCGAGCTCAGCGGTGGCGAGCTCCCCGAAGTGTGCGACCCGTACTTCCAGTCCGGCGTGGAGCCGACGCCGCGCTACGACCGCAAGGAGACGCTGCCGAGCATCGCCCGCAACTGCGTGTGCGAGGACAAGCCGGCGGCCGGTTGCGCCGACCTGGTCGACTCGCTGTGCCGCGACGAGGAAGGCAAGATCCGCAAGGACAAGGAGGGCCAGTACGCGCTCAAGTTCGTGTCGAAGAACGGCGGCGTGATCTACGACCCGGCGATCAAGGGCGTGCTGTTCCTGCCGGCCGACCTCGGCGCGGTGCCGCGGAGCTTCGCCGAGACCTGCTCGGCGGGCCGCTCGAAGGGGGCGGGCGCGCTCAACATCAAGGACGGCTGGCGCGGCAACGACAACGGGTTCTTCGAGAACTACGAGAACTTCGACCGCGCGATGTGCTCGAGCTCGACCTACAAGATCGTCTTCAACGACGAGACCTCGAAGGACGACGACGGGAACATTCTCCAGTACATCCGCGACAAGGTCGGCAACACGCTGCGCGGCAAGGCGACCTACGTCATCCACACGCCCGACTTCCACGTGATCCCGGGCAGCGGCTTCCCGACCAACAACCTGCGCATCGGCGCGTGCGACGACTTCGAGCTGCGCTTCTCGAACAAGTACGACATGAGCCCGTCGAACCTGGAGAAGCTCCAGATCGTCGAACTCGGCGGCACCGACGAGGAGCCGGTCGAGGGCAAGGTCATCGCCGGCGGCCCCGGTTGTGCCAAGACCGCCGAGGACCTCGAGGCCGGTAACGGCAGCGTCCCGTGCCTGTCGGTCAACGTCCGCGACCAGGAGATCGGGTCGGTCCGCGTCGAGATCGACGCCAAGGAGTTCGGCGCCATCCTGCAGCCGAACACCGGCGACAACCCGGTCCGCTACCGCTTCAAGGTCCCGGGCCTGATGCTCGCCGAGGGCGAGGACGTGTACGAGGCGATGAAGAACCGCCCCGCCGACTACGCGGCCGCGTTCTGGGACGCGTGCGGCATGCCGCTCGTGCTCAGCATGCCGAAGGTCGACGCCGAGGGGAACGTGACCAAGAGCGGCAAGGCCAGCAAGCCCGACTTCTGGTACGACTTCGAGATCGACTCGCCGAAGTGCAAGGAGGACGAAGACCTCGACGGCTTCCCGTTCTCCTGCGACAACGCGCCCGAGGTCTTCAACCCGAACCAGGACAACGTCGACGGCGACGAGGCCGGCGACGACGTCGACCTGTGCCCGACGGTGCCGACCATGAACACGCAGGCCGACACCGACAAGGACGGCATCGGCAACGAGTGCGACTTCTGCACCCGCCCGGTCGACACGTACAACAAAAACGCGGGGATGGTGTCGGAGAAGATGAAGATCCGCAACATCCCGGATCAGTCGGACTTCGACCGCGACGGCATCGGCGACGTCTGCGACAACTGCATCACCGTGCCCAACTGCGGCGACTTCGGCGACGGGCCCAGCTTGACCCCGGCGAAGATCGGCGACCCGGTCCCGTTCCAGAACGACAGCCAGTGCCAGGTCGACAACGATGGTCTCGCTTTCATCGGTGACGCATGCGCCGAGGCCGGCCTGACCGCGATGGGCGGGCAGGGCGCTGCGGGCCCGGTCGGCTTCGGGATCGAGGACGACTTCGACCAGGACGGCGTCCCCAACGGCGACGACAAGTGCCCGCGTCAGCGCGTCAAGGCCTGCACCGTCGACGCCGACTGCGGCGGCGAGGACGTGACCTGCAACGCCGGGTTCTGCAGCAACCACTCGGACTTCGACGGCGACGACGTCGGCGACATCTGCGACACCTGCCCGTACGACCAGAACCCGCAGCAGGTCCAGATGGGCATGTCGGAGGAGAACGACGCCGACGGCGACTTCGTCGGCTTCAACTGCGAGACCAACAACGAGTGCTACGAGACCCCCGACGCGCGCCCGATCGCGTTCTACGACAAGGTCGCGCCCTCGGGCATGTGCTGCACCACGGTGTTTAAGGCCGACACGCTCGACGCCCCGCGCCTCATGCCCGACGGCATGCCGCTGGAGCGCGACGAGGTCGAGCGCCTGATGATGGAGTACCAGGCCGCGCGCGAGGCGTGGTCGATGGCGATGGACGGCTCCGAGCCGCCCAAGCCCCCGCTGTTCGTCCCGCTCAAGGCCGACTGCGGCGGCGAGGGCCCCGACAAGTGCCGTCAGCTCCCGCCGAAGGTCCTCAGCACCCGGGGCGTCGTCAACCTGCCGGAAGGCTGCGCCGAGGCCGGTCAGCCGCTCACGCTCGACAGCCCGGGCATCAACCGCGACGCCAACGAGCTTTACAAGTTCATGTGCACGCTGCCGCAGCGCGACCAGGACTTCGACGGGATCGGCGACTCGTGCGACCTGTGCCCGTTCGCCTTCGACCCGGACAACACCCTGTACAAGGACGTCAACAACAAGGTGTGGCCGAACTTCGGCCAGTACTGCAGCGGCGTGTGGGCCGTCGACGTGGCGCCCCGCCTGCTCTCGCAGTGCGGTGACCAGTCCGAGGACGTCGGCATGACCGGCACCGACACGATGATGTCGACCGGCGGCGAGACGACGACGACCACCGGCGGCTGAGCCGAGGCGGTCGCTGCGACGAAGAAGGGGCCGCTCCGCGCGGCCCCTTCTTTTTTTGCGCTGCATATGGGGCGAGGGGCGCCAGGGCGTGCGACGGAAGCGGCTCCCCGTCGACGACGCCCGCGAGGGGCTCAGATCGACACGGCGGGCTCGAAGCGCCAGACCGCGCGCAGCTCCCCGTCGGCGTTGCGCGCCGCGATCTCGGCCGCGACCTGCTCGAGCTCGTCGGCGGCCCGCGGCGCGCCGTCGTAGAACAATCGGCCCTGTCCTTCGGGACCTGGCTCGAACCAGCAGTCGAGGTCGTCGAGGGTGAGGATGTGTCCGCGACGGAGCCTGAAGGCGATGTTGTCGGCGGTCAGGGCGTCGTCGAATTCCTCGCGCAGCTTGCCGATCCTGCGCGCCTCGTCGCTGAGCCCGGCGAGGTCGCCCGCGACCACCGCGTGCAGCTCCCCGAGCGCGCGCAGGCCGTCGATCTCGCCCTCGCCGCCCCAGAAGCGGCCGCGGACGTAGACGTAGGGCGGGGACATCACGCCGGTGACGCCGGCGATCTGGCGGGCCGCCTGCGGCTGGTCGTGGAGGTTCATGCGCCGGAAGGCGATGCCCTCGGCGGTGAACAGGGCGGCCACGCGATCGGTGGCCGCGTCGCCCGGGTAGCCGAACACGACGACGACGATCGGATCGGACCTGTCCAATGGTTCATCCTGCGGCGCGGGCCCGTCGGCGGGCGGCGCGGGGCGGGGCTCGCTGCGGCCCCCGAGCGCCGCGGCGCGCTCCTGCACCTGCTCGATGAGCTTGCGGCTGGTCTCGCGGACACCCTCGGGGAGGTGCTTCTCCGCCATCGATTGCGCCTTGCGCAGCAGATCTCGCAACACGCGTGGAACAGTAACGCGAACCCCCGAGGGCGACCAGAGCACCCGGGCCGCGGGCGGCCGCGAGACCGGGCCCGACGCCGCGGCGCGCAGGGGTTTTCGCGCGCGAGCGGGCTCGACCGGTCGAAACCCGCCGTCCCTCACGGATCCGTGGTATGGGTCTGCCTCGCGCCCGATGTTGCGGCTCACGCTCCACCTCGTGTTCGCGGCCAACTTCGCCGTGAGTCCCGTTGCCGGATCCAAGGACAAGCCAGCGTCCAACTGCCGCAACCCGAGCGCCCTCTACGAAGAGGGCCTCAAGGACTACGATCAGAAGTTCACCAAGGCCGCGATCGAGAAGTTCGAGGCGGCCCACAAGTGCTCGAAGAACCCGCTGATCCTCTACAACATCGGGCTGGCGTACAAGCGGCTCTACGACGCCGAGCAGCAGCCCGACCTGCTGCACGCGGCCAAGAAGGCGCTGGTCGAGTACGTCGACGCGATCGAGAAGGACCCGGCGCTCGGCGCCGACCCGGAGGAGGTGAAGCCGGTGCTGGCCGAGATCGACGCCGAGATCGAGCGGATCCGTCCGCCCGAGGTGGCGCCCGAGCCTGAGCCGCCGCCGCCGGCGCCCGACCCGGTCGACCCCGGGAAGTCGCGGCGGCTGCTCGGCATCGGGCTGATGAGCGGCGGGGGAGCGCTGACGGTGGTCGGCGTGGCGGTCAGCGCCGCGTTCGCCAGCAAGGGCGCCAGGCTGCACGACCAGCTCAACGGTGCGGGCGGGATCTACGACCAGCTCGAGGCGGGCGGCTGCGGCCTCGCGCAGCCCGAGGACGCGCCCGGGGCCGACACGATGACCTGCGACGCCCTCCGCGGCGAGCGCCAGGACCTCAAGGCCGACGGCGCGCGCGCCAACGGGGTCGCGTTCGGGATGATGGCCGTGGGCGTCGTCGGCCTCGGCCTCATCATCGGCGGCGCGGTGGCGTTCGCCCAGGGCAAGCGGGCCACCGCCGAGTGGGAGTCGAGCCAGCGCGCGCGCGTGCGCGTGCTGCCGACCATGGGCGGGCTCGTGCTGCAGGGTCGATTCTAGGGCGGCCGGCGGCCAGGACGGGCGGGTTCGGGCGGGGGCGCCGGAGGACATGTCTTTCACGGCATGCCGCAAAGAGCATGTCATTCAGGACATGTCACGCGGGCCAGGCGGTGGCTCGCCGCGGGGGAGCAGCAGGGTGAAGCGGGAGCCGCGGCCGAGCTCGCTGTCGACGAGGATGTCGCCGCCGAGCAGGCGGGCGAAGCGGCGGCTGATGGCGAGGCCGAGGCCGGTGCCGCCGTAGTTGTGGCGGGCGTCGTGGACCTGCGAGAACTCGCGGAACAGCAGCGACAGCTTGTCGGCGGCGATGCCGATGCCGGTGTCGGCGACCCGGAAGGCGATGAATTCGCGGTCGCCCTCGCGGACCACCCGCACCGCCAGCTCGACCTCGCCGGCGGCGGTGAACTTGAGCGCGTTGCTCAGCAAGTTGAGCAAGATCTGGCGCAGCTTGGTGGGGTCGGTGACGATGTCCCCGAGGCCAGGTTCGAGCGCCAGCCGCCAGCGCAGCGGCTTGCCCCGCAGCTGCGGGCGCACGGCGGCCTCCATCTCCTCGGCCAGCGGCGCGACCGCGACCGGCTCGCGGCGCAGCTGCGGGACGCCGGCCTCGAGGCGCGCGAGGTCGAGGATGTCCTCGAGGACGGCGACGAGGTGGCGGCCCGAGCGGTCGACGGTCTGGATGTCGGGCAAGAGCTGGCCGAGACCGGCGGCGGTGGCCTCCTCGCGCAGCAGCTCGGCGCAGCCGAGGATCGCGTTCAGCGGGGTGCGCAGCTCGTGGCCCATGTTGGCGAGGAACACGTCCTTGGCGCGGGCCGAGGTGACGGCCTCGGCGCGCGCGCGGGCGAGGTCGGCCCGCTGCTCGGCGAGCTCGCGCTCGCGGCGATCGAGCTCGAGCCGCGCGGCGGCCTGACGCGCCAGCGCCAGCAAGCCGCGCCGCTGCTCCTCGCCGAAGCGGCGCGGGACGACGTCGAGGACGCACAGGGCGCCGAGCGCCCGGCCGTCTCCCGGCAGCGGGACGGCCGCGAGGGCGCGCAGCTGCGGCCCGGCGACGACCAGTGGGTGCGCGGCGAACCGCGGGTCGACGGCGAGCTCGCCGAGCTCGAGCGGCTCGCCGCGCTGGATCACGGAGGTACAAAAGGACAGGTAGCGCGAGGCGTCGACGGCGTCGAGGCCGACGCTGGCCTCGAGCCACGCGGAGCCCTCGTCGGCGAGCGCGAGGAGGACGATCGGGGCGCCGAGCAGCGCGGCAGCCAGGCGCGTGAGATCGGCGAAGGCCTGCTCGCGCGCCGAGCCGACGGCCGCGCGCTCCGGCGCGACCGCAGGCGTGGCCTCGAGCTCAGACGAAGCGACCCACTCCACGCCTCTACGATACTCGCCGCTTCGGGCCCAGCAAGCCCGTCTTCATCGCCATCTGCCACGGTCGCCTGTCCGCGGGCAGTTGTTCGAACGAATGGAGCGATCGACGAAGGTCGCCGCTGTCAGAACTTGCCGAGGCGAAGGCCGAGCGTGCCGGTCAAGCCGCTGAGGATCCGGTCGCTCGGGCCGCTCCACGGCTGCGCGACGGCGAAGCGATAGCCGCCCGAGAGCACCAGCCGCAGCACGCGAGTCAGCGCGAACGACAGCCCCAGCTCGGGTTCGGCGACGAACATCGCGGCCCGGTTGACGCAGCGGTCGAGCCGCTCGTCGTTGAGGCAGACGCGGCCGCCGCCGATGAGCGCGCCGATTTGGAGCGAAAAGAATCGGACCTGCAGCAACGCGACCGCGAGCGTGACGCCGGCGTACTGGGTCCGCATGTTGAAGGTGCGATCGTCGGTCCGCTGGGCCGGGAGCGGGGTGGCGAGCGCCGTGCCGGCCGCGCCGAACATGAAGCGCTCGTTGACGATGACGGCGAAGTCGGCGCCGAGCATCAGTCCGGGCGAGCGTCCGAAGCCGGTCAGCTTGAAAGTGGGGGCGATGTAGGCGCCGACCTTGGAGTCGCGGGCGATCAGCGGCTGGCCCTCGGTCCACAGGCGTCCGCGCTTCGGCTCGGCCTTCTTTTCACCTGGCTTCGGGGACATGGTCGCAGGAGCAGGCCCCGTGGCCGCGGGCACGGACGGGGAGGCGAGGTCGGGCGGCGGCGGCTGCCAGGCCGGGACGCTGGCGGGCTGGGTGAGATCGGGCGGAGTGCCCTGGATCGGCGGGGTGGCGGGCATCGGCGCCAGCTCGGCGCTGCCGCTGCTGCTGACGTGCGGCGAAGGCGGGGCCTGGACGCCCGCGGCCGCGCTCGCCGAAGCGGACAGGAGCGCGAGCGCGGCGAGCACGGGAAGGACGCGGGGGGCCATGCGTGGGGATACTGTTACAGGGCCGGCCCCACGAGGCAATCGCCGGACGGCCGGCGCGGCCCGAGGTTGCCGGCCCGCGTCACCCCGTGCAAGATCCGCCGGTGCGCCGCCTCGCCGCTCTCGCTCTGTCCGCCTCGGCCGCGCTGCTCGCGTGTACGCCCGAGCCGGCGAGCACGGTCGAGATGCGCCAGACCGTGGTCGAAATGGTCGACCAGGGCCGCGCGATGGCGATCGAGAACGCCGTCGTCGCGCTGGTCGGCAGCATCGACCCCGACGACGGCCTCGCCGACATCACCGACGAGGTCGCGGCCGACGTGGCCGCGCTGACGCCGTGCGCGGTCGTCAGCCGCCCCGGCGCGGTGGCGCTGCGGGTGTGGTTCGGCAGCAAGGACACGCCGTGCCCCTACGCCGGGATCGGCCTCAGCGGGACGATGCGGGTGGTGTACACGCGGCCGGACGGCCAGGGCCTGCTGGCCTCGATCTACTACGAGCCGCTGCGCGGCGACGCGACGCTGCTCGACGGCTTCTCGCAGCTGACGTGGGCCGCCGACGGCAGCCAGCGGCTGATCACGGAGATCCGGGTCGACACGCCGACCGAGCGCGAGGTCGAGATCCAGGCGGATCGCCTGCTGTCCCGCGTCGACGACGCGCTCAAGGTCGAGGGCTGGCGCCGCTGGCAGACGCTCATGGGCCGCTGGGAGGCCGACCTCGCCGGGCTCCTGCTCGCGCCGGGCGAGTTCATGCCGTTCGCGGGCCTGGCCGCCGTCGACACGCCGTTCAACCACACGATCGTGCTCGACTTCACGCACGAGGCCGGCGGCGCCAAGGTGCGCGCCAACGGCGGCCGCCGCGACCGCCTGTTCGAGGTCACCGACGAGGGCGACGTGATCGACGTCGGCGACGGGTAGGACAGGACATGTCCATGAAGGCATGTCCGAACGAACATGTTACAGCGGACATGCCCGGCCGAGCATGTCCGTCCGGACAGCCGCCCGGCCGCGGCGGTCAGCGCAGCAGGACCGGCCAGAGGAGGACGGTCTGGATCGGGTCGTCGCGCAGGGCGTCGAGCTGGGCGAGGACGCCGGAGACGGCCGCGACGCCGCCAGCGCCGAGAGCGGCGGCGAGGCCGGGGACGAGCTCGTGGTCGGCGGCGGCGCGGACCAGGCTGGGGCCCATGTCGAAGCCCTCGACGAGGTCCTTGATCGTCGGCTCGGGCGGGTAGACCTCGAGCGCGACCTCGGGGCCGATGCCGGTCCGCTTGCGGGCCTCGGCGAGCGCCTCGGTCAGGCCGCCGAGCTCGTCGACGAGGCCGCGCTCCTTGGCGGCGGCGCCGGTCCACACGCGGCCCTGGGCGATCGCATGGACGTCCTCGGGCGACTTGCCGCGGCCGCTGGCGACGCGGCCGACGAAGACCTTGTAGATCTCCTCCATCGTCGCCAGCACGCTGGCCCGTTCGCTCTCGGTCCACGGGGTCATCGCCGACCACATCGCGGCGCGCTTTCCCTTCGTGATCGGGAAGGTGCGGACGCCGACCTTCTCGAGCATGCCCTCGAGGGCGATCTTGCCGCCGACCACGCCGATCGAGCCGGTGAGGGTGTTGGCGAGGGCGAAGATCTTGGTCGCGCCGCACGAGATGTAGTAGCCGCCGGACGCGGCCACGCCGCCCATCGAGACGACGATCGGCTTCTTCTCCTTGGCCCGCTGGAGCGCGCGCCAGATCTGCTCCGAGGCCATCGCGCTGCCGCCGCCCGAGTCGACGCGGAGGAGGATCGCGGCGACGTTGGCGTCGTCGGCGAGGTTGTCGATCGCGGCGGCGAGGGTGCGGCCGGCGATCTGGTGGCGGGCGCCGATCGTGCCCTGGCCGCGGCCGTCGATGATGTTGCCGAGCGCGTAGACGAGGGCGATGTGCGGCTCCTTGGGCCGCTTGGGCGGGACGAGGCCGAGGAAGGTCTGCAGCTTCTCCATGTCGAAGCCGCCGCCGCTCGGGCTGTCCTTGAGCTTGACCTGCTTCCACGGGGCGCCGCTGGTGTGCTGGGTGCGGAAGTCTTCGTAGGTGGCGACGCTGTCGACGAGGCCGGCGGCGAGCGCCCCGTCGCTGGTGAACAGCGCCTGGTCGATGCGCTCCGCGACTGTCTCAGGGGACAGGTTGCGGCCGGCGGCGATGCCTGCCTGCATGGTGAGGTAGGCCTGGTCGATCACCGCCGTCAGGGTCTCGCGCATCTCCTTCGACGGCTCGCTGCGCGTCAGCGGCTCGGCCGCGCCCTTGAAGGCGCCGACGTGGACGAAGTCGGGGACGACGCCGAGCTTGTCGAGGAGGCCGCGCAGGTGCAGCGGCATGGCCATGGGGCCGGGGATCATGACCTCGCCGACCGGCTGGACGCCGACGGCGTCGCAGGCGCTCATGAGATAGTAGACGGCGTTGGTCGGGGCGTCGGCGTGGCAGGCGAGCCGGCGCTTGCCGTCGGCCTTGAAGGCGAGGAGGGCGCCGCGGACCTCCTCGGCGGTGGCCATGTCGAGGCCGACGTCGGTGAAGCGGACGAGGAGGCCCTGGACGTTGGCGTCGGCGGCGAGGCGATCGAGGCGCGTGAGCAGGGCGTGGAGCTCGATCACGGCGCCGCCGCCGAACAGGGACATCGGCGCGAGCTCGCCGATCTCGCCGGTGAGATCGAGGGTGAGCCAGTGCGGTTTGCCGGCGTCAAAGCCCGGCGACTGGCGCGGCGGGTCGTAGGGGCCCGGGGCGTCGAGCTTGTCGGCGAGCATGCTGCCCAGCGGGCCGAGGTTGGCGAGCGGGCCGGCCGGAGCGGGCGGCGCCGAGGCGGGGGCGACGTCCCGCTTGTCTGTGACCTCCGGCGGCGGGGACTGGCCGGATTTTTGCTCGCCGCGGCAGGCGGCGGCGCACACGGTGGCGAGGCTGAGCAGGACGGTGGTGGCTCGCGAGACGCGCAAGGGGTTTCCTCCGGGCGATGTGGACCCGGACCGGGCGCGCGTGGTGTCGCGGGCGGACGGCTGGGCGGGTCGCTTCCGCGCAAGTATCCTCCCGGCACTCGTCCATGCAAAGTCCCGTGTCCGAGCTCGTCCCGCGGCCTCAGGGGCCCGAACTCCTCGCCGACCTGACGACGTTGGTGCCCGACCCGAACCGGCTGTGCGTGGCCTATGCGAGCCTCATGCAGGTGCAGGAGGGCCGCACGCGCCAGGGTCGGCCGTACTTCGACCTCGTGGTGAGCGACGCCGGGCGGACCATCGCCGCCAAGATCTGGGACGACGCGCCCGAGGCGATGGAGGCGGTCAAGGCGGCGCGGCGCGGGCAGGCGGTCAAGCTGCTGTTCCGCGTCGAGCAGTACCAGGGCGCGCTGCAGCTCAACGTCCGCAAGCTCCGCGGGGCCCAGGACGACGACGACGGCTACGCGCCGGCGCGGGTGTTCGGCGAGGGCTTCGAGCGGGTCGCCGGCAAGCTGTGCCGTACGCTGGTGTTCGACCTCGAGACGGCGCCGGCCCACGACCCGGCGACGATGCCGGCCAGCGTGGTCGAGGCGATCCGCCGCCACGCGACGCGCGAGGGCTGCGAGCCGGAGCTGGTGATGAGCCTGTCGCCGCTGTTCGGGCAGATCGTGTCGCTGGCGTTCATGGACGGCGAGGACCTCGACAGCGAGGTGTGGGCGCTCGGCGTGCCCCCCGGCGGCGATCCGCGGCGGCTGGTCGGCGAGGTGCCGCCGTGGCTGCAGCTCGTCAGCGAGCGCGAGCTGCTGCAGGCGTTCTGGCTGCTGGCGGCGCAGGCCGAGGTGGTGGTCAGCTACAACGGGCGCAACTTCGACGTGCCGTTCTTGCTCGGGCGCAGCCTGGTCCACCAGGTGCCGGCGCGCGTCGACCTGCTCGGCAGCCCCTACAGCGTGCGGCCGCACCTCGACCTCTACCGCATGGTCGCGACCGGCCGCTCGGTCGGCCCGGCCTCGCTCGACGCGGTCTGCTGGGCGCTCGGGGTCGAGAGCCCGAAGGACGGGATGAGCGGGGCCGACGTCGCCCCGGCCTACGCCCGCGGCGAGCTGGGCGCGATCGCCACGTACAACCGCGGCGACGTGCGCGCGACCGCCAGCGTGTACCAGCGCGTGCGCGACACGGTGCTGCGCTTCCGCGAAGACTGGTGAGCGGCAGCTGTCCTGAAGGACATGTCGTGTGTCCGATCGGACAGGACACGGACGGGGCGCTCAAAGCGGGCGTGAACAGCGCCGCGCGGCGGAGCCGGGCGAAGGGGCATGTCCGAAAGGACATGTCCTCGCGGGCATGATGGATCGGGCATGCCCCTGCGGGCATGCCCCTCGGGTCAGCTCAGCCGAACACCACGCGGAAGCGGCACTTCTTGCCCGCTTGCAGGCGCAGGCCCTGGTCGCCGAGCTGGTCGGCGGTGACGAGGTGGGCCGGGTCGTTGACCGGCTCGCCGTTGAGCCTGACGGCGCCGGCGCCGATCCGCTCGCGAGCCTCGCGCTTGGACTTGAAGGCCTCGATGTCGGGGTGGGTGACGAGGTCGACGAGGCGGATCTCGGGGCCGGGGACGGTCACGAGCGGCACGGCGCTCCAGTCGTCGCTGCTGCCGAACGCCTGCTCGCTGGCCTGCTTGGCCTGCTTCGCGTGGTCGAGGCCGTGCAGCAGGGCGGTGGCCTCGTAGGCGAGGCGGGCCTTGGCGGCGTTGAGGGCCGCGCCGCCTTCGGCGGTGAGCGCCTCGATCTCGGCGAGCGGGACGTCGGTGAAGGTCCGGAGCAGGCGGGCGACGTCGCGGTCGTCGCAGCCGATCCAGAACTGGTAGTACTCGAACGGGGTCAGCCGCTCCGGGTCGAGCCAGACGGCGCCGCGCTCCGTCTTGCCCATCTTGCGGTTGTCGGCGGTCAGCAGCAGCGGCAGGGTCAGGCAGTAGGCGGCGTTGGGCTGGCCCTCGGGGGTCATGCGCCGGATCAGCTCGATGCCGGCGACCATGTTGCCCCACTGGTCCGAGCCGCCGAACTGCAGGGTGCAGCCGTGGTGGCGGAACAGGTGCAGGAAGTCGTAGGCCTGCAGCAGCTGGTAGTTGAACTCGAGGAAGCTGAGCGGGATCTCGGCGTCGAGGCGGTCGCGGTAGGTCTTGACCGCGATCATGCGGTTGACCGTGAAGTGGCGGCCGACGTCGCGCAGGAACTCGATGTACTTGAGCTCGAGCAGCCAGTCGGCGTTGTCGAGCATGATCGCGTCGTTGGGCCGGCCGCTGTCGAAGTGGAGGAAGCGGCCGAGCTGGGCCTTGAGCCCGGCGGCGTTGGCGGCCACGTCCTCGCGCGTCAGCAGCTTGCGCGTCTCCATCTTGCCCGAGGGGTCGCCGATCATGCCGGTGCCGCCGCCGACGATGACGATCGGCCGGTGCCCCGCGCGCTGGAGGGCGCGCATGCCCATGATCTGGACCAGGTGGCCGACGTGCAGCGAGGAGCCGGTCGGGTCGTAGCCGACGTAGAAGGTGACCATGCCGCCGTCCAGCGCGGCGTCGATGGCGGCGAAGTCGCTGGCCTGTTCGAAGTAGCCGCGCTCGAGCATGCGCTGGAGGGCGGCGGAGCGGGGCGGCTGCGGCGGGGTGGCGTTCATGGCGGACTCACGCGGTCGGTGGTTCGTCGAGGTTGTCGGCGGCGGCCTCGGCGGCCGCCAGCCGTTGCTCGTGCTGATCGAGGGCGAGCCGCAGGCCGAGCAGGCGCTCGTGGACCTTGCGGCGGAACCGCTGGTGCAGGTCCTTCTCGCGGAACAGCTCGTCGGCGATCTGCATGGCGACGAGGAGGGCGATCCGCTGGGCGTTGGCGGCGCTGTTGACCCGCTTGTTGCCGCTGAGCAGCTGCAGGTGACCGTCGACGAACTCGGCCAATTGCTGGACGTAGTCGGGGCCCTCGTCGCTGCGGATCGTGAGGGTCTGCCCGGCGATCTCGACCTGGACCGAGCGCTTCATGGCTGACCCTGGGCCTCGGCCAGCCGATCGGCCTCGTCGCTGGCGCGCAGCGCGGCGATCACGTCGTCGATGTCGCCGTCCATGAAGTCGCCGATCGCGTGCCGCGTGAGGCCGATCCGGTGGTCGCTGACGCGGTCCTGGGGGAAGTTGTAGGTGCGGATCTTTTCGCTGCGGTCGCCGGTGCCGACCTGGCTGCGGCGGTGGGCGGCCCGCTCGGCCTGGACGCGCTGGATCTCGCGGTCGAGCAGGCGCGCGCGCAGGAGCTTCATCGCCAGCTCGCGGTTCTTCGTCTGCGACTTCTCCTGCATGCAGTGGACCGCGAGCCCGGTCGGGATGTGGGTGATCCGCACGGCCGAGTCGGTGGTGTTGACGCTCTGACCGCCGGCCCCGGAGGCGCGCATGAACTGGATCTCGAGGTCCTTGGGGTTGATCTGGACGTCGACCTCCTCGGCCTCGGGCATGATGGCGACGGTGGCGGTGGAGGTGTGGATCCGGCCCTGCGCCTCGGTGGCCGGGACGCGCTGGACCCGATGCACGCCGCTCTCGAACTTGAGGAGGGCGTAGACGTCGCGGCCGTGGATCATGGCCGAGATCTCGCGGAAGCCGCCCGCGCCGGCCTCGCTGATGTTGAGCGGCTCGACGGTCCAGCGCTGCCGCTCGGCGAAGCGGGTGTACATGCGCCACAGGTCGGCGGCGAACAGCGCGGCCTCCTCGCCGCCGGTGCCGGCCCGGATCTCGAGCACGACGTCGCGGCTGTCGTTGGGATCCTTGGGCAGGAGCAGCTTCTGCAGCTCGCCCTCGAGCTCGGCCCGCTGCTGCTTGAGATCGCGCAGGTCGCTTTCGGCCATGTCCCGAAGGTCAGGGTCGGCGAGCAGCTCCTCGGCGTCGCGGGTGCGGGCCTCGAGGTCGCGGTAGCGGGCGACGGCGGCGGCGATCGGGGCGATCTCGGCGTGCTCGCGCGAGAGGGCCAGCAGGCGGGTCTTGTCCTGCGCGATTTCGGGGGCGCAGAGCATGACGCCCAGCTCTTCGTGACGCTCGGCGATGCTCTCGAGCTTGGCGCGCAGGGCAGGGTCCATGGCGAGCGCGCGACGCTAGCACCAGGGCCGGGGGCGCTCAAGGCCCACGCCGCCGCGACCAGCGCCCGGCGGCGACGCGCGCCTCGTCCCGCGCGGCGCGAGGCGGCAAAGCCCGGCCGGCGGGGAGCACACCTCAAGCGTCGGGGCGGCCGAGGCGAGGCGGAAAGGCACGGCCGGCGGCGAGCTCACGGGCGGGTGCGTGGGTCGAGGCGAGGGGGAAAGGCACGCCGGCGGCGAGCTCACGGGCGGGTGCGTGGGTCGAGGCGAGGGGGAAAGGCACGCCGGCGGCGAGCTCACGGGCGGACGCGTGGGCCGAGAAGGCACGGCCGGCGGCGAGCTCACGGGCGGGTGCGTGGGCCGAGGCGAGGTGGAAGGCACGCCGGCGGCGAGCTCACGGGCGGGTGCGTGGGTCGAGGCGAGGCGGCCACGCACGGCCGGCGGCGAGCTCACGGACCGTCCGTCTCGGCCGGCGCGAGGCGGCAAGGCACGGCTGGCGGCGAGCCCACGCACGGTCGTTCCGGCCTGGCGCGAGGCCGGGGCAGCATCGCCCACGCACCGGCGCCCCGGCAAGACGCGGTGACCCTCGGCCGGCGAAGCCCACGCAGCCGTCGTCCGGGGCGGGCGAGGTCGACGCGCCGGACCCGGACGCGAGGAGAGGCCCGGGCGCCGGCCGGCACGCCGGCCACGAGCGCCCTTGCCTCCCGGCCGGGGCGCGCGCTATCCGTGTGCGCGCCATGCTCCACGCCGACCGCTGGGCCGCCCGCTACGGCTTTCTCCGCGAGCTGTGGGCCGGCCGCAGCCGCGTGCTCGCCGACCCCGCGCTCGAGGCGGCGCTGCGCGGCGCAAAGACGCTGCCCGCCCCGTTCGCGGCGCTGCTCGCCGAGCTGCTCCCGGGCGGCGGGAATCAGGCGTGGCTGCTCGCGCACGAGGCGAGGCCAGGGACCGGACGCGGGCGTACCGGCCCGCGGGTGGCAGAATTCGACGCGTTCGAAGAGCTGCTGGCAGAGGCGCCGTGGCAGGTGGCGATCGTCGACCTGGCCCGCCACTTCGTCGACGCGGCCAGCCTGTCGCGGTTCGCGGCGCGGGCCCACGGCCGGCTCGAGAATCGCCTCGAGACGCGAGCGTTCCGCCTGCTGACCGCCCTGGCCGAGGGCGCCGAGGCCGGCCGCGTGGTGGTGGTGAGCGCCCCGGGCGAGGCCGCCGGGGGGCTCGAGCTGGGGCTGTTCCAGGAGCTGGTGACGCAGCACTTCCCGCGGGCGCGGATCTACGCGCTCGCCCTGACCCGCGCGGCCAGCGTGGTCGACTGCGGCGAGGTCACCAGCGACGAGGTCGAGGACGAGGAGGCCGACGAGCGCGGACCGGTGCCGCTGGCCTTCGACAACAGCCTCGGCGAGGACGCGGGCTTCGAGTGCCTGATCGCCGTGGTGGGGGCGCGCGACGTGCCCCGCGGGGTGACGCTGCTCGAGCTGCCGCCGACGGCGCCCGCGGAGCCGCCGCGAGCGGAGCCGGCGCGACCCGAGCGGGCCCGGCCGGAGCGGGCCCGGGACGAGGAGAGCGAGTCGCTGCGCGGGCAGCTGGCGCAGGCGCGGCGGCAGATCGAGCTGGCGAGCATCGCCCGCCAGTCGCTGGTGGAGCAGCTCGACGCGGCGCAAAGCCGGATCGACGCGCTCGAGGACCAGCTGGCGGGTCGCGCGCCGGCGCCGGCGAAGGCCAGCGAGCCCGACGAGGAGGGGCCGCGACGGATCGACGCGGCGGCGGCGGCGCTGCAGAGCGCCCGCTGGGAGCTCGAGCAGCTGCAGGGCGAGCTGCGGCGGGTCACGGCGCGGCCGGTGGAAGAGCTGGAGCGGTCGCTGGCGGCGGCGCAGGCGCGGCTGGGGGCGCTGCACGCCTGCGCGGCCACGGTGGAAGCGCTGGCGCAGCGAGCCGGAGCGGACGAGGGGCTGGCGGGCGAGCTGCAGACCCTCCGCGACCGTCTGCTCGAGCTCGCCGGACCGCCGCCGACCGGGGTCGCGGAGCCCTCGTAGGCCGCGGGTCGCCGACGGGCGGCGCTGCGACATGGTTGCCGGGGCCGGGCGCGCCGGACTATCCTGGCCGAGGCGCGCTGGTGACCCAGACTGGCGCGCCTCGCCGTGCGGCCGCAAGCACGTCTGCGCTTGACCACCGCGGACTTCGGGCCGGTCACGGCTGTGCGCACCGAACCATCACCCCCCTAGAGCGGAAGCGACTTAGCCATGCGAGTTTCCCCGGAAGCGCCGATCCCCGACTGGTCGGCCCTCGAAACCTCCTTCGAGCACAACGCCCCCGACCACCACGCCTACCTCGATCTGCAGAACGGGCAGGTGGTGACCATCAACGACACCCGGCCCGAGGACGAGGAGAAGCGGCAGCAGATCGCGCGCTCGACCGGGCGCTTCATCCACCTCGACCCGGCGTCGTCGCGCGAGCAGTACCGCTGGATGGAGCGCTTCGTCGCCTCGGTGGAAGATCCCGCGCTGCGCGAGCGACTGACGCTGGCGATAGACGGTAAGGGCGCGTTCCGTCGCTTCAAGGACGTGTTGCTGTCGTACCCGGTCGAGCGCGACCGGTGGTTCTCGTACCGGGCGAACCTGCTGCACATCTACATCGACGGCTGGCTGGCCAACCAGGACATCGCGCTCGGCGCGTATCCGCCGTGGGGCAAGCCGGAGGATCCGCCGGAGCCGAACATCCCGCTCGAGAAGCCGACGAGCGAGCGCGCGCCGGGGCCGTCGGAGACGCTGCGCCGGACCGCGCGCGATCTCATCGATCGCCTGCCCGCGATCGAGCTGCCGGCCGCGATCGCCTATCTGCAGTACCTGCTCGACAAGCAGCCTTCGGTCCACCACGAGCCCACCACGTGATCCGCCCGATCGAGCTGTCCCTCGAGACATCTCCGGCGCGACGCTTCAACCGCTTCATCGGCGTGGCTCTCGGCGGCGGCCGCGGCAAGACGACCGCGGTCGCGCGGCTCGAGCGCGTCGAGGCGGAGGGCGCCGCGCCGCGCGTGCGTCTGGCGGAGGCCCGGCTGCGCCACGGCCACCGCGGCAGCGGCGAGGAGGGCGGCGAGGGCGGGGGCGATCCGCTGTTCCGCGACGAGGTGCTGGTCGCGTACCTGCAGCGCTGGACGGCGGACGACACGGTGGTCGCGATCGACGCGCCGCTGACGTTGCCGCCGTGCATCCGCTGTCCGCTGGCCTGTCCCGGAGTACAGGCGTGCACGGTGCCGGTGGTGGCGTGGATGCGGAAGCACGCGCCGGCCTTGCACGCGGCGCGGCGCTCCGACCCGGGCAAGCCGGCGGTCACCCCGTACACGCAGCGGGCGGTCGACGTCCTGCTGACGCACGTGGGGCTGTCGCCGCGCGAGTCGCTGGGGCAGGGCATGGGGCCGCTGGCGGCGCGGGCCGCCTATCTGCGGCGCGTGCTGTCGCCGCTGCTGCGGCTGCACGAGAACTTGATCGAGGTCCACCCGCCGGCGACGGTGACCCGGCTGTTCGGGGCCGAGGTCGAGCGTCGGCACCGGCGCAGCGACAGCGAGCAGGCGTGGGAGCTGCGCAAGCGGATGCTGACGGCGCTCGACCCGGTGCTCGCGTTCGACTTCGTCTGGCCCGAGGTTGTGGTCCGCAGCCCGCACGTCTTCGACGCGGTCATCGCCGGGCTCACGGCGTTCTTGTGGGCGCATCAGGGCTGGCAGGGTCCGCTCGATCTCCAGCCGGCGCAGCCTGCGACCGCCAGCGAGACCGTCACGCCCGATCCCCTGCGCGCCGCGATCGCGGGGCTCGAGGATCGCTGGCTCGAAGACGGCTGGATCTGGGTCCCACCGGCTCCTGGAGGCGGACGCGTGTGATTCTGCACGATTTGGCGCAGACCGAGGGCTTGTGCGGGCCGTTGCTTCCCGTGCTTGCCTGCGATGCGCCGCCAGGTGCACAGTAGACAGGCTACAGGCCCTCGGACCCCAGACGCATGCGAGACCCGGCCCACGGCAGCGACTTCACCCCCGACGAGCTCGATCTTTTGGAGGACGCGCTCGAGTGGATGGAGGATCCCGCGCGCCGGGGCGATCTGGAGGCGATGCCCGCGCCGCTGCGCCAGCGCGCCGACGAGTACGCCGCGATCCTGGCGATGACGCGCGAGGCGATGCCCGAGGAGGACGTCTCGCCCGGGCTGCTCGACGGCATCCTCGCCGAGGCCCGACGGGCGGCGCCTCCGCCGGCGTCGGCGGCCGCCGAAGGTCCGAGCTTGTGGGAGCGGCTGCGGCGCTCGTTCTTGCTGCCGGGCGTGGCGCTGGCCGGCACCGCGGCGTTGCTCTTGTGGGTGGCGCGGCCGGTCGACGAGGCGGGGCCGTCGATCCGCGAAGAAGCTGCGCCCTCGCCGGCGCCCGCGGCCCCCGAGGCGGCCCGCGAGCCGCGGCCGGTGCCCGAGCCGGGTGGCCTGAAGGACATGTCCCCGCCGCCAGACGAGCGTGAGGCCGAGGCACCCGCCGAGGTCGCGCCGACGTCGGCGGCCGCCGACGCGGCGAGCGTGCCGGGGGCGATCGAGCAGGAGCCGCCGTCACCGGCGATGAAGGCCGCGCGAGGCGGGGCGCCGGCGAAGAAGAAGGCGATGGAGCTCGACGAGGAGCCGCTGCCCGGCCTCGCCGTGCCGGAGGAGCAGCGCGTCGACGCCGACAAGGAGTCCGTCCGCGACCAGCTCGAGAGCGGCGACCGGGCCCGCAACAAGGGCCGCTGTGACCTCGCCGAGGCCGAGTACGCGGCGGTCGCCAACAGCAACGGTCCGGCGGCCGAGCGCGCGCGGGCCCTCGCCGGCCTGGGCCTGTGTCGGGAGGCGGCCGGCAAGACGGCCGACGCCGAGCGCTACTTCGAGGCGGCCCGCTCGCTCGACGCCGGCGTGGAGCGCTGGCTCGGCGGCGAGACCGAGGTGGTGAAGAAGAAGGCCGTGAAGGCGGCCAAGCCCAAGGCCGACGGGCTGTAGCGGGTCGACGCTCGTGCCGGCATGAGCGTCGGCGGCGGCGTCGCCATCTGGCTCGAAGGACAGAGGACGCGTCGTCGACTCGACGACGCCGAAGCAGCCGAGCTCGCGCGCGATCGCCGACCTGGGGCCGTATCGTGGGCGGGCGAGACCGCCGGCGTCGAGCAGGGCTGGCGACTGTTCCCACGGACATGGCTCCCGGGACAGGTCGCAGCCACCCGGCCAGAGCGCTTCGCATGTACGGAAGGACCTGTTCAAAAGACCCTGTCAAAAAAGACAGGTCTCTGCTCAGTCGACGTCGACCGCGAAGTCGACGCCGACGCTGGGGCCGTCGTAGCTGGGGAAGCGGTGGTCGTAGACGGCCTTGCGCGCGCAGGGGACGATGCCCCAGACGTTCAGGCTCGCGGGTGCCTTGACCGACACGCTCTCGACCTTGCCGGAGGGCTGAAGGCGCAGCTGGATCGCCAGGCGGCCGCTGCCGACGTCGCCGTAGCGGCTGGCCGTGATCACGCAGTCGGTGATCTTCGGCGTGATCTTGGCGAAGTGCTGGTCGAGGACCCGCTCGCTCGGGCGCTCGCTGCCGGCCTCGAGATCGATGGTCTGGGCCTTGTCGTTGGAGAACTGGGGGATCTTGCGATCGTCGACGGGGACGAACGGGGGCAGCTTGTCGGCAGCGGGCTCGGCCTCTTCGACCTCGCCGATCTCGTCATCGGCGGCGGGCGCCGGAGCAGCGCCGCCCGCCGCGGTCGAGCCCGCCGTGGTCCGGCGCACACGCTTCTTCTTGCGCCGCTTTTTCTTCTTCTTGCCGTCGTCGGGGACGGGGGTCGCGACCGGGGCGTCGGCGACGCACTGGCCCTCGACGCAGGTGCTCCCGGGCTCGCAGGGGGCCGGGCAATCGGGCTTCGGCGCGGGTTCGCACGCGAACGAGGCCGCCAGCGCGAGCGCGGCGAGGCGGGCGAGGCGGGCGCCGGGCGGATGCTCACCCATGGGGCCCGGATGATGCCGGCCGCGGCGGTGCGGTTCAAGCTCACGGCCCGAGATCTGGCCCGCGGCCGGCCGACCATGGCAGCGTGCGCGCCGTGTCCACGGTGCCCTCCCGAGAGCTCGCCACGTTCGCCAATCCGCGCCCGGGGCGCGACTACGAGGTCCGCTTCGATTGCCCCGAATTCACCTGCCTGTGCCCGATGACGGGCCAGCCGGACTTCGCCACGATCCGGATCCGCTACCGCCCGCGCGCCCGCTGCGTCGAGCTCAAGAGCCTCAAGCTGTACCTGTGGTCGTTCCGGGACACCGGGGCGTTTCACGAGGCCGTCACCAACCAGATCCTCGACGATCTGGTCGCCGTCCTGGACCCCGAGTGGCTCGAGGTCGAGGGCGACTTCCTCGTCCGCGGCGGGATCCACACGGTCGTGCGAGCCCGTCACGTGGGCGCGCCGCTGCCGGGCTGAAAGCGGCGGGCGGGCGTGATAACGTCCGCCCGGACTCGCTGCCATGCCCATGTTCTCGACCCTCGCCGGCGCCCTGATCGCTCTCCTCCTCGACGGTCCCTTCAACTACGAGTTCTCGCGCGTCACCGACGAGAAGAGTCAGGCCCACGTGATCCTGCGGGCCAACGAGGACCTGCAGGCGATGGAGGTGACGATCACCGGCGACCGCCAGACGATCCGCAAGAAGATCCCGGCGCTCAAGTCGGGCAAGGAGTACAAGATCGTCTGGACGCAGAACGGCGACACCGCGGCCTACGAGATGGCGATCGTGTCGTCCGCCGGCGAGGCCAACGCGAACTTCGAGGTCGCGCGCGGGGCCGGCAAGCCCTCGGGGGGCGGCGGTGGCGGCGGCGGGGCGGCCGGCAAGGTCACGGCGATGGCGACCGCGGCCGACATCCTCTACGACCACAAGGTCGCGTACACGACCAGCTTCGAGGTCAGCGGCTACGAGTTCAAGGTCTACAACACCGACGGCGACGTGATCCACAACGACGCGGGCACCGGCGGCTGGAAGGCGGGCGAGCGCATCGAGCTCCGCTGGAACACGACGGACGACGTGTTCCTGGTCAAGGTCCGCTTCGAGGGCGCGCAGGGCCAGTTCGGCGAGCACATCCTGGCGCCGATGGCGATCGACATCCCGCACACCGAGGTCGTGTTCGACAGCGGCAAGGCGATCATCCGCGGCGAGCAGGCGCCGAAGATCGACGAGGCCGCGGCGGTGGCGATGCACAAGCTGGCGGCGGTCGAGAACGCCAAGAAGGCGGTCGGCAACGTGCTCGAGGGCGCCGGCTACGTGCCCAAGCTGTTCATCGCCGGCTACACCGACACCGTCGGCAAGCCGGGCGACAACCAGAAGCTCTCGGAGGGGCGTGCGCGCGCGATCGCGGAGCGCTTCCACGAGAAGGGCGTGTGGTCGGAGATCTACTACACGGGCATGGGCGAGAAGGGCCTCAAGGTCCAGACGCCCGACTCGTTCGACGAGGAGAAGAACCGCCGCGCGGTCTATGTCATCAGCTTCCAGCCGCCGACCGGGCCGTGGTTCCCGTCGCCGGGGGCGTGGAAGAAGGTCGCCAACGCGCGCCCGCGCCCGGCCGAGCTGCCGCCGTACCCCGAGAAGTGGAAGGAGTACGAGGACAACAAGCGCCACGGGAAGACCGACGGCGGGTCGTCGTCCAGCGAGGGCAGCGGCGGCGGCAGCAGCAGCTCGAGCGATACGTCGTCCGGCAGCGACGACGGCTCGGGCACGTCCGGCAGCAGCGGCGGCTCGGGCGGCGAGCCGTACCTGGGCTCGGCCGAAGGCCCGCCGGAGGTCGGTGGCGAGCCGGGGGCGAGCAAGAAGGGCTGCAGCGTGGTCGCCGACCCGACGCCCGGCGCGACCATCCTGCTGCTCGCGGGGCTCTTGACGCTCCGCCGCCGCCGCGTCCGCGCCGCGTGAGCGCCGGGGGCCCGCTCGACTCGGCGGGCCGGGTTCGCTGTCGCTGGCGCCGGGTCCCGCGGTTCTTCGTCGCTGGCGACCCGAGGACGCGCGGCTGGATGTGGGCCTCGTCCGAGCGTGGCCTGCCGCTGGCGTGCCTGCTGCTCGGGCCCGGGTCCTCGTGCTTCGTCGCACTGCCTGAGCACGGTCGGCTCGATGTGTCGGGGGGGGGCGCGCCTCGTCGCGTCGCCCGTGCATGACCGGCCGTTGGCGTGCCCTGTTGTTCGGGCCTGATGTCGTGCCGGGCCGTCACCCGCTGCGGGACGCGGGCCCGGCCGCTCGCATGGGTCGGCGTGGGGCATCGCATGGGGCCTGCAGCGCTCCGCCACGGTCGTGGCCTCGGCGCGGGGCAGGTCGGTCGTCGTACGGGTCGACATGCATCGACGCGACGGTGCGGATGCATCGACGCGGGGCCAGATCGCGCGGCGACGCACCGACGCGGGCTCCGGGCGGCGGGCCGGGAGCAGCGCAGGAGCACGACATGCGAGGACAGCCGCGAGGTCGTGGCGTCGAGCGAGCCGCGATCGCGAGCGGCCGGTGCAGCGAGAAATGCCGCAGAGAGGCACGCTGCCCCGTGAATTCAGCGGTTTTCGCCGAGGTGGCCTTTGGGACCTGCGCCACGCGGCAGGTGCCTACGCGCAGCCTGTGATCGGTGAAGTGGTTGCAGGCCGGCCAACGTGTTCCAGACTTGCGCCGCAGAAGGAGTGAGAGCATGGCGCGTAGTACTCGGACGAAGCAGAGCGGGCCGGCGCGGGCCGGCGCGAAAGTACGCAAGGCGGCTCCGGCCAAGACCGGGGCGAAGGCGAAGGCGAAGAGCCCCGCGGTGAAGGGCAAGGCGGCGACCAGCCGGGCGACGAGCAAGTCGACCGCGCGCACGGGCAAGCAGGCCGCCGCGCCCGCGTCGAAGTCGCGCAGCGAGGCGGCGAAGAAGGGCTGGGAGACCCGTCGCCGTCGCGCCGGCAAGACCTCGACGTCGACCCCCCGCAAGACCCCCGCCGGCGCGGCGAAGGCCAAGACGGCCCGGGCTCGCTAGCGACGGCGACCCCGGGCGCTCGCGCCGGGCTCGCCGACGTGGCTGTCCTTCGGGACATGTTCAGCGGCGAAGGTCGAGCGGTGGAGCCGACGAGACCGCGGGCTCGCCGGCGAGGAGCGAGGGCACGAGACCGCGTGCCTCGCTCCGCGCGAGGACCTGTGAACCGGTGGGCTTGTCGATGAGGAGCGAGGCACGAGACCGCGTGCCTCGCTCCCAGCGAGGGGCCGAGAGACGTGAGCGAGGCAAAAGACCGCGTGCCTCGACCTGAGCAAGAAGGCGAACCGCGTGAGCTCGCCGGTGAGCAGCGAGGCACAGGATCGCGCCGCGTTCCGCACGAGGACCCGAGAACCGGTGGGCTCGTCGTGAGGAGCGAGGACCGCGAGCCTCGCTGCGTGGTCCTGCCGCGGCAGGCCACGCGAGCCGTATGCACAAGGCGCCGATCTGCTCGCTCAGGCGAGCTGGCCTTCGGGACAGGAGTTCTGCAGGCAGTGCTGCAGCCCGCACTTGAGGCTGGTGGTCGCGGGCAGGCGGGCCAGCTCGGGGCAGAGGGCGACGAGCTGGGCGACGGCGTCCGACGAGACGCCCGACAGCACGCAGGCGGCTCCGAGGCGGCGGACCGCGTGGGCGATCTGGGCGACGGACTCGGCGTTGACGCCGTCGATCGTCTCGAGGGCTTGCAGGTCGAGCACCACCCACGCGGCCTGCTGGCGCGAGATGGCCTCGGCCAGGCCGCCGATCGTGGCCGCCTGACGATCGCCGTCGAGGTGGCCGATCAGCGGCACCGCGAGGACGCCGTCCCAGATCTCGAGCACCGGCGAGGTGAGGCGCGCGATCTCCTGCCGCTGCGCGTGGATGACCGACATCTTGTGCAGCAGGTCGCGCTCGGCGGTGCGGCGGCGGTCGGTCTCGAGCACGAGCGTGACGGCGTCGGCGAGCGAGGCGACGAACGCCAGCTCGTCGTCGGTCCACACGCGCGGGTCGCCGATGTACTCGCAGCAGAGCACGCCCGACAGGCCGCCGCGCGAGCGGATCGGGGCGTCGAGGGTCGCCGACACGCCGTGCCGGCGAAAATAGATGGTCCCGAACTCGCGCGTGCGCGGGTCGGTCTGCGCGTCGGAGGCGTCCAGCACCCGGGTGGTCGCCAGGGTGGCAAAATAGATCGGGAAGTCGCAGCGGTAGAGCACGGCGCCGGACGAGTGCGCGGCCGTCGCCACGTCGTACAGGTCGGCGCACTCCAGAGCCGAGGCGTCGGGGGTGAAAAACCACACTCCAGCGCGGTGGATCTTCAAAATGTCGACGGCGGTCTCGGTGATCCGCCTCAGGCCGGTCGCGAGGTCGACGTCCGGTCGCTCGCGGTCGCGGGACAGCTCGAGCAGGGCGCTCAGCTGGCGGGCGAGGTTCTTGTTGTCGCCCGCTTCGTCGTCGCCGCACATCAGCTCGGCGAGCACGCGCGCCCTGGCTCGGTCAGGGTCCTCGGCGATGCGCGCGGCTGCGGCGATCCGCGCGGCTCGGTCGAGCAAATTCATGCTTCCCCTCCACAGGCGAAGTATGACCGGCAACACGGAGCGCGCGAGCGGCTGGACCGCCGGAGCGGCGTCACATGTCTGGAGGGACAGGTCCGGGCGGCCGGGGCGCAGGCGGTTTCGCGGCCGATCGGGCTCGGCCGCGCGTCACTCGAAGGTGACGACGAAGACCTCCTGTTCGCCGTCGGTGCCGGCGGCGCCGGTGGTGGCGCTGTCGTCTCCGCGGCGTGCGCGACGGATCTCCACCTCGCTGCGGTAGCCGAGCGCCTCGAGGGCGTTGACGGTGGTCTGGAACAGGGGGCGTCCCGGGTCGGCGAGGACGATCCGCCCGCCCGGGCGGCACAGGCGGGCCAGGGCCGGCGCGACCTGTTCGGCGAGGCGTGCCTCGTACGCCACGTCGCTGGCGAGCACGACGTCGGCGGTGCCGAGGGCGGCGACCAGGGCGTCGGGGTCGGCCACGTCGCCCGGGTGGTAGGCGATGACGGCGTCGTTGAGGGCGGCGTTGCGGCGCAGCAGGGCCGGCACGTCCGGGTGGGCGTCGCTGGCGAGGACGTGGGCGCCGAGGCGGGCGGCGACGAGGGCGGGCAGGCCGACGCCGCAGCCGACCTCGACGACCCGGCGGCCGCGGACGAGGGCCGGTCGCTCGCCGAGGTGGGCCGCCAGCGCGCGCCCGGCCGGCCACAGCGTGCCGAAGTAGGGGACGAGGCGCAGCGCCTCGGCGTCGTCGATGCTGCGGCCGACCTCGTCGCACAGGGCGTCGATGGCGGCGTCGAGGCTGGAGACGACGTCGAGCTCGACGACGACCCCGCCGCACAGCTCGCGGGCGCGGCGCAGCGGGTAGTCGAAGCGGCTGCCTGAAAGGACAGGTGATGGATCGGGGCGGGTCATCGGTCGAAGGTGAGGCCGACCTCGCCGAGCGGTTCGCGGCGGTCGAGGTCGCGGCGGGCGGCCTGCCCGCGGTCGCGGCGCGGCGGGTCGGCGAGGCGGCTGCCCGAAAGGACAGGTGATGGCGCGGGGCGGGTCATCGGTCGCAGGGGAGGACGACCTCGCCGGACGGTACGCGGCGGTCGAGGACGCGGGCGGCACGCGGCGGGCCGGCGAGGCGGCTGCCCGAAAGGACAGGTGATGGAGCGAGGCGGGTCATCGGTCGAAGGTGAGGACGACCTTGCCGAACTGCTCGCGGCGGTCGAGGTAGCGGTGGGCGGCCTCGGCCTCGGCGAGCGGGAAGGTGCGGTCGAGGATCGGCTTCAGCTCGCCGCGGCCGACGTGGGCGAGGAGCGGGAACAGCAGCGACTTGCTGCCCATGGTGCTGCCGAGGACCTGGAGCTGGCGGAAGAACACCTGCCGCAGGTCGGTGGTGGCGGCGTGGCCCGAGGTGGCGCCGCAGGTGACGATCACGCCGCCGCGCTTGCAAAGGCGCAGGCTGGCCTCCCAGGTGGCGGCGCCGGTGTGCTCGAACACGACGTCGAGGCCGCGCTTTTGCACCCACGGGACGGCCCGCACCCGGCGCTCCCACTCGGAGTCGTCGCTGCGGAAGGTGAGCTCGGCCCCGAGCTCGCGCGCGCGGGCCAGCTTGGCGTCGCTGCTGGCGAGGGCGATCACGCGGGCGCCGAACAGGCGGGCGATCTGCAGGCCGGCGACGCCGACGCCGCTGCCGACGGCGTGGATCAGCACCGTCTGCCCGGGCCTCACCTGGGCGCGCACGACCAGCATCTGCCAGGCGGTGAGGAAGGTCAGCGGGATCGCGGCGGCGGCGACGAAGTCGAGGTTGTCGGGCTTGGGCAGCAGGTTCTGCGCCGGCACGGCGATCCGCTCGCAGTAGCCGCCCGGGAACTGCTCGCCGAGGATGCCGTACTTCGGGCACAGGTTGTCCCAGCCCGACAGGCACGCCTCGCACTGGCCGCACGAGACGCCGGGGCTGACCACGACCTCGGCCCCGACCTTGGCCGGGTCGACGCCGGGACCGACGGCCGTGACGACGCCGGCGATGTCGCTGCCGAGCACGTGCGGCAGCGGCAGCTTGAGGCCGGGCATGCCGCCGCGGACCCAGATGTCGAGGCGGTTGAGGGCGCAGGCGCGGACCTCGACCAGCGCCTGGCCAGGGCCGGGCTCGGGATCGGGCAGGTCGGCGAGCTCTAGGACGCTGGGGTCGCCGTGGCGGCGGAGGACGACGGCTCTCATGGCGATGTTCTGGAGGACAGGTTGCGAAGGACAGGGTGCGAGGGACAGGTGCGAACGTTCAGGCCGGGCGCTGGCGCAGGCGGGCGAAGTTGACGGTCTCGCCGTCGTGGACGGCGTCGCCGTACTCCTGGACGACCGCGCTGATGTCGCCCGAGCGGGCCTTGCGGGCCCGGATCGCCTGGGCCAGGGCGTCGGCGGCGGCGGCGTACTCGGCCAGGCTGGCGGCGAACTGCGGCAGCCAGAACACCGCGGCCGCGGCGGCGGGGTCGGAGTCGTAGGCGGCCCGGAACTCGGCGTAGGCGGCGGTGAAAGCGGTGTGGAACGCGTCGCACACGCCGGCGGTGAACTCGTCGTGGTCGCCGATGCAGCGCACGTACGGCTTGGCCTGGATGATGACGTTGCGCGTGTGCCACTCGAGGCCGGCGCCGGCGCGCGCCTCGATCTCGGCCAGCACGGCGGCGTCGAGCCGGCCCTGGCGGGCCGCGATCTGCTCCTCGAGCGCCCGCCGCGACTCGTCCCAGGCGCGGTAGGCGTCGCTGAAGTTGTTGTAGATCGGCGAGCGCTCGCCGTCCTCCTCGATCGAGGAGGACCGTTGCGACATGTCCTCGCGGACAGCGTCGATGGTGGCCGCGAACACCTTGGAGGTGTCGTTGTAGACCGCGAGCGCCTGCTCGAGCGCCGGCTGCGGCGGCTTCAGCAGCGGGCCCTCGCGCTCGGCCTTGTCGCACTCGCCGAGCGCCTGCGGGGGGACCTCGGCCGGCGGGGTGCGCGTGCGGCCGGCGAACGCGGCCGCGCCCTCGCGGTAGGCGTCGTACAGCGGGACGCGGGTGGCGCCGACGCAGTCGACGTAGAGCCGCAGCTTGTTGAGGACGAGCTCGGGCGGCAGCCGGTCGGGCTCCTCGGGCCGCTTGTTGTCGGTCGCGGTCAGGCCCTGCTGCAGGCGCTCGCTGATCTGCCGCTGCAGCCCCTCGACGCCGCCGTTGCAGGCGAGGACGGCGCACAGCGGCGCGGCGAGCAGGGGCCCGCGGAGCCGAGAGAGGTGCGTGGCCGGGCCCGAAGACATGCCGAACCGGCGGAAAAGCGTGCCACGGGCCGGCCGCGCCCCGCAAGCGTCCGGGCGGCCAGCGAGCCCGACGATCCGGCGGGGCGGGGCGCAACGTGGGTCACGAGCGACGCGGACCGGCCGTGGGGTCGCGCGCGGTGCGAGACACGAGCGACGCGGCGCCCGACCACCGCGCCGAGCACGAGCTGAAGGGATTGCGACGCGCCGGGCAGGGGGGCGCTTCGCCCTCGGTGACCGTGCTTCCGGTCAGACCCAGTGCGGGTCCTCGGGGACGATGATGCGCAGGTAGTGAAAGAGGTTGCGGATCCGGTAGTGGTCGGTCGAGACGTACTCCTCGCCGTCGATCTGCGAGGGGACCGGGCCCATGCCGGCGGGGCGGAAGATCTTGACCTCGATCTGCGAGCCGCGCGGGATCTGCTTCGGCGCGAGGCCGAGGACCGCGAGGTCGTCGCTCGTCACCGGGTTGCGCTTGTGGGCCCGGATCGTGGTGGCGCCCCAGTCGGCGGGGTTCTCGACGATGATGACCTCGAACTTGCCGTCGTCGGGCTTGGAGGTGGGGTCGAAGATCCAGTCGCCGCCGTAGAGCAGGGTGCCCTTGATGACGATGTCGTTGATCCCGCCGAGCTCGCGCGTCTCGCCGTCGATGGTGATCAGGGCGGCGAAGCGGGCCTTGCCGATCAGCGACTTGAGGGCGTTCTTGGCGAGGCTCGACAGGCCGGCGCGGATGTAGACCAGCTTGTCGCGGTAGAGCTGGCGCAGCACCGGGATCTTGGCGACGATCTTGCGGTCGCGGTTGCGCTTGGCCAGGATCTGCGCCGACAGGCCGAGGCCCCAGCTGTCGAACCAGAGGTCGCGGTCGACGACCTCGCCGGCGGCGTCGCAGGCCTCGACCTCGCCGACGTCGAGCCACTGCTCGACGCCGGCGGCGATGATGGCGATGTTGTCGGGCAGGGCCTTGAGGCCGGCGTGGACGCCGAAGCTGCGGCCCTGATCGTTGGCGGTGCCCATCGGCAACATGCCCATCGGCGTGTCGATGCCGCAGCGCTCGCGGGCGAGGATGATGCCCTTGGCCGTCTCGGCGAAGGTGCCGTCGCCGCCGAGGTAGATCACCCGGGCGACGTCGCCGCGCTCGAGCCGATCGGCGAGCGCCGCGACCGTGGCCCCCTGCGGCAGCGTCGAGAAGAACTCGGGCTCGAGCCGGGCCCGGGCGAGGCCCTCCATCGCCGCGGCGATCGCCGCCTCGGCCTTGCCGCTGCGGGCCGTGGGGTTGCCGACGAGCAGCGAGACGCGAGGGCGAGGCACGGCCGCGGAAGGCTAAACCTCAGGGCCCGCGGCGGGCAAGTCCGCGCGAGGGGGCGCACGGGTGCAGCTCACGGGCCTCACGCGCGGCGCGGGGCTCGCCGCGCCGTCGCGCGGGTTTCAGCGCCCGGCACCCGGGGAGGTCACGCGAACGCCTCGCGCAGCCGCCGCGCGGATCTGATACCCATCCGGAATGCTCCGCACCCTCCCTGCCGCGCTGCCTTCCAGCCTCACCCTCGTGCTCCTCCTCGCCGGTTGCGCCGGCAAGGGCGCCGATTCGGCCACGCCGGCCGGCGGCGAGAGTGTGGCCCAAGAGACAGGTCCCACCCAGCCCGCCGTCAAGTTCGAGAACCCCGGCGGGATGTGGATGCCCGGGCAGATGACGGCCCACGCCGAGACGCTGAAGAGCCTCGGGCTCGCCTACGACCCGGCCGCGCTGACCGACCCGACGGCGTTTCCGCTCGGCGCGATCGTCAGCCTCGGCGGCTGCTCGGCCTCGTTCGTGTCGCCCGAGGGCCTGATCGTCACCAACCACCACTGCGTGACGCGCTACCTGCAGGCCAACTCGACGCCGGAGAACAACCTGCTCGACAACGGCTACCTGGCCAAGACCCGCGCCGACGAGAAGTCGGGCGGCCCGGCGGCGCGCGTGTTCGTGACGACCGCGTTCACCGACGTCACCGACAAGGTGCTCGGCGGGCTCGAGGGCGTGGCGGACGACAAGCGCGCCGGCCAGATCGAGGATCGCCGCAAGCAGCTCGTGGGCACCTGCGAGGGCGGCCGCACCGGGGTGCGCTGCACGGTGGCGAGCTTCTACGAGGGGGCGCAGTTCTTCCAGATCGAGCAGACCGAGCTCCGCGACGTGCGCCTGGTCTACGCCCCGCACGAGGGCATCGGCGTGTTCGGCGGCGACATCGACAACTGGCGCTGGCCGCGGCACACGGGCGACTTCTCGTTCCTGCGCGCGTACGTCGGCAAGGACGGGCAGCCGGCCGACTTCTCGCCGGAGAACGTGCCGTACAAGCCGAAGCACTTCCTGAAGGTGGCGACCGACAAGGCGACCGAGGGCAGCCTGGTGATGGTGGCCGGCTACCCGGGCCGCACGCAGCGGCTCAAGACCGCCGCCGAGGCGCAGCAGGCGGCCGACTGGTACTACAGCCGGCAGATCCAGCTCTACGAGGAGCTGATCGCGGTGATGGAGGGGATCGGCAAGAAGGACCCGAAGGCGCAGATCGCCGGGGCCTCGCGCCTGCGCGGGCTCAACAACTACCTGCTCAACTTCCGCGGCATGCGCGACGGCCTGGTCAAGGGCGGGGTCGCGGCCGACAAGGCCCGCATCGAGGGCGAGCTGCAGAAGTGGATCGAGGCCGACGAGGCGCGCAAGGCCAAGTACGGCGACGTGCTGGCGCAGATGGCGGCGCTGACGAGCGAGAAGGCGAAGACGCGCGAGCGCGACGCGGCCCACGACGAGCTGGTGCGCGGCTCGCTGCTGCTGCAGGCGGCCGACACGATCGTGCGCCTGGCCGACGAGCGGGCCAAGCCCGACGACCAGCGCAAGCTCGGCATGCAGGCCCGCGACGAGCGGGACCTCGAGCAGTCGATGCAGGCGCTGCAGGCCAATTACCACCCCGAGCTCGACCGCGCGGTGTTCCGCCTGTACCTGCAGCGCGCGGCCAAGCTGCCCGAGGCCGAGCGGCCGGAGGTGCTGACGGCGATCGTCGGCAAGAAGGGCACGATCACCGACAACGACATCGATCGGGCGCTCGACAAGATCTACAAGGGCACCAAGCTCGGCGACGCGGTGGTCCGGCTCGAGACGCTGCGTGCGGCCAGCGCCAAGACGGTCAAGGCCAGCGCCGACCCGTTCATCAAGCTGGCGCTCAAGCTGAAGCCGCTCGTCGACGAGCACAAGAAGCAGGGCGAGGCCGCGACCGGGGCGATGGCCGCGCTGCGCCCGCGCTACATCGAGGCGCTGCGCGCCTACCACAACGGCTCGCTGGCGCCCGACGCCAACTCGACGCTGCGCGTGACCTTCGGGACGATCCGCGGCTACTCGCCGTCGGCCGGCGCGCCAATCTACAGGCCGTTCACCACGGTGTCGGAGATGGTGGCCAAGAACACCGGCGAGGAGCCGTTCGCGGCCCCGAAGGCGGCCCTCGACGCGATCACGGCCAAGAAGTTCGGGCCCTACGCGGCCCCGGAGCTCGGCGAGGTGCCGCTCAACTTCCTCGCCGACCTCGACATCACCGGCGGCAACTCCGGCTCGGCCACGCTCAACGCCAAGGGCGAGCTCACCGGCCTGGTGTTCGACGGCAACATCGAGGCGATGGCCAGCGACTGGGTGTTCATGCCGCCGATCACCCGCTCGATCCACGTCGACATCCGCTACGTGCTGTGGGTGATGGACGCGGTCGACGGCGCCGACCACCTGCTCACCGAGCTCGGCGTGACGCCGACGATCTGAGGCCGCGAGCGCGGTGAGGCGAGGACGACCTCGGGGGCGCGGCTCCCGGGGTCGTCGTCGTCTTCACGGCCGCCCGGCCGCGCGCGCGAGGACGGCGAGCACGGCGTCGGGCGTGGGGGTGCCGCGGCGGCCGTCGGCGGCGAAGAACAGGCCGCCGCCCTCGCCGATGGCGATGTAGCCGAGGAAGGCGCCGCGGGGGCACACGAGCGGGGGCACGGGCGCGTGGGTGCGCGAGAAGTCGTAGCCGCACGCGGCGACCAGGTCGGGCAGGACCACGAGGGCGACGAACAGCGGCAAGATGTCCGCAGGGACAGCCGGCAGGGCGACGTCGAGGGCGCGCTGGACGGCCGGGAAGAACGCGGCCATGCGGTCGTCCGGCTCGAACACGACGATCCGCGCGTGGTCCCGCTCGAGCGCGTCGCCGACGCGCGGGTGGGCGTCGAGGAACTGTCGCCGCACCAGAGTCGGGCCGATGTGCGTCCCGAGATCGAGGACGTGCGGGTCCATGTCTGCTTGTAACACCCGTGCCCACGCTTGTCGCCGGCGCGGGTCCGGCCTATGGTCGGCGACAGGAGCGGCCGTGAACTTCGTCTGTCCGCGGATGACTCGAGAGATGGTGGCGCGCGACTGTGCGGCGCTCGGCGTCGTGCCCGGCGACACGGTGATGGTGCACGCGTCGCTGCGCGCGGTCGGGCCGCTGCTCGGCGGGCCCGACGCGCTGATCGACGGCATCCTGGCGGCGGTCGGCGAGGCCGGGACGATGCTGGTCTATCTCGGCTGCCCGTCGCCGTACGACGACCTCGGCCGCGGGCTGTACTCGCCCGAGGACGAGCGCTTCATCGAGGAGCACTGTCCGCCGTTCGACCCCTACCTGACGCGAGCGAACCGCGAATTCGGGGTGCTGCCGGAGTTCTTCCGCGGCCACCCGCGCGTGCGCTGCAGCGCCAACGCCGGCATGCGCATGGCGGCCGTCGGCGCGCGCGCGGACTTCTTGACCCGCGATCACGGGCCGAACTACGGGCTCGGCGAGGGCTCGCCGCTGGCGCGGCTGTGCGAGATCGGCGGCAAGGTGCTGCTGGTCGGATCCGACCTCGACCAGGTGACGCTGCTCCACTACGCCGAGGCGGTGGCGCCGATCGAGGGCAAGCGGCTGGCCCACGTGCGCGTGCCGGTGCTGCAGGACGGGGTCCGGACGTGGATCGAGGTCGAGGAGTTCGACACCAACAACAACGTCTGCGACTGGCCCGACCGGTTCTTCGGGACCATCGTCGAGCGCTTCATCGCCGCCGGGCTGGCGCGCAGCGGGGCGATCGGCGCGGCCGAGAGCCACCTGCTGCCGGCCCGCGCGCTGGTCGAGTTCGCGGTGCCGATCATGACGGCGACGGCGGCGCAGCTCGCCTGAGCGGGCATGTCCCCTGGGGCATTGCACCAAGAGCATGCTCGAAAAGACATGTTTATTGCAGCATGTCCGCCGGGACATGTTTCGGAGGTCAGCGCGTCAGCCCGGCGGGACGGCGCCGGTCACGGCATGCGGCTGACCGGCGGGGGGACCCAGTCGCCGCGCAGCGCCGGCTCCTCGGGCCAGTAGAGGCGCATGACGAGGTTGAAGGGGCCGGCGGGGGCGGGCAGCCAGTTGGCCTCTCGGGCCTGGCCGGGCGACGTCTGCTGGAGATAGAGGTCGATCGAGCCGTCCTTGTTGCGCCGCAGCTTGCTGCGGCTGCCGAGGGCGTGGCGGCCCAGGGGGTTGTCGACGAAGTAGTGCTGGTCGTCGTAGAGCGTGACCGACCAGAAGCCGTGGACCGGCGGGGTCTCGCCCCTGTCGAAGTGGAGGACGTAGCGATGGGCGCCGGTCAGCGGCTGGCCGTTGCCGTCGACGCTGGTGGCCGGATAGAGGGCGTCCTGCGGCAGGTTGGCGCCGAGGCCGACCTCGGCGACGAGGGCCCGCCGCTCGTAGTCGACGCCGTACTGGCCGGTGTCGCCGACGATCCGCCAGCCGTTGACCCTGTCGCCCGGCAGGTGGCGCGCGGCCGCGGCCAGCTCGGCGCGGGCGTCCTCGACGCCCTCGCGCAGCGCGAGCGCCTCCGCGGGCGCGAGGTCGGCGGCGCTCCACGGTTCGCCGCGCACCAGCTTGAGCTCGCGCATCTTCTCGACCATGGGGGCGTCGGCGTCGGCCGGCGGGTTCTCGGGCAGGAGCTCGGCGAGGCGGGCGAAGAACTGCTCGGGCGGCATGGCGAAGACCTGCTGCGGCGGCGGGGTGCCGACGTCGACGCCGGTGGTCGGCGGCGGCGGCTCGGGGGCGACGGCCATGGGACCCCAGCCCGACAGCGGGGTGAGCTTGAACTGGTCCTGCAGCTTGTGGACGGCGAGGGTGTCGAGCGGGTTCTTCACCTCGGTGCGGCCGATGATCCAGACCATGTCGGTCGGGGCGCGCAGCTCGACGAGGCCCTCGGGGAGCTGGCCCTGCCAGCCGGGGCCGACGACGGCGAAGTGCTGGGCCCTGTTGCCGGTGGTGCGCGTGCCCGGCGAGGCGAACACGTTCGTCCAGCCGTCGAGCATCGGCATGAGCCAGTAGCGCTTGCCCATGTCGGGGATGCTCAGGACGATCGGCTCCCGGGCGAGGTCGAGCCAGGCCGAGGAGTAGAGGGTGTCGGCGTTGGGGCTGACCACGTCGCGGAACTTGGCGCTCGGGTAGGCGCGCAGGTGCTGGAAGGTGTGGACGGGGGTCTGCACGGTCATCACCTGGCGGGTGACGTCCATGAGCACGAGCGGATAGGCGAAGGTGTAGACCTGCTCGGCGACCCGCCGCAGCTGCGGGTCGGCGGTCGGCGGAGCCGCAGGCGGGGGCGGCGGCTCGGGGGTGGTCTCGGCCGGCGCGGGGACGTCCTGCGCGGGCTCCTGCGCGGGCGCGACGGCGACCCGCGGGTCGCGGTGGCAGGCGAGCGCGAGGACGACCGCCGAGAGCAGCGGGACGAACGAGCGGCAGGACGAGCTGCGATGCATCGGGCTAGGCTGGCCGAGGCCCGCGGCGGCGCAAGCAGGCTCGACGCGGGGATCGGGGGGCACGAGCGGGCGGCGGGCGCGGGGTCGTGGGGAGACGTGTCGTGGGAAGGCGGGGGATGTCCGGGGGGACAGGGGGCCCTGGCGCGGATGTCCCTCGAGACAGGTCGTGACTCGGCGGCGGGGGATGCCCGGGGGGACAGGGGGGGCCTTGGCGCGGATGTCCTCGAGACGGGTCGCCACTCGGTGCGGGTGTGCCGCGGGGACGTGCCGCGAGGCGGACCTGGCGACCGAGCGTGGATGTGCCGAGGGACATGTCGCGAGCCGAGCGTGGATGTGCCGAGGTGGGTGTCCCGAGGGACATGTCGCGGACCGAGCTCGGAGGTCCCGAAGGACATGTCGAGGTCGGACGTGGGTGTCCCGAGGGACATGTCGCGGATCGAGCTCGGAGGTCCCGAAGGACATGTCGAGGTCGGACGTGGGTGTCCCGAGGGACATGTCGCGGACCGGGCTCGGATGGCCCGAGGGACATGTGCGGTTCGAACGTGGGTGTCCCGCGGGACATGCCACGGGGCGCCCGTCGATGTCTGCGAGACGGGGTTCGCGGGTGGCCCGAGGGACACGTCGGCGCCGGCGCGGCGGGCCGCTTGCCGGCCGTCGAGCGGCCGCGGCGCGCGTTACTCGGCGTCGCGGTACTCGAGCGCGAGCTCGCAGTACGGGTCGAGGTAGAGCGCGCGCTCGAAGCACTCGCGGGCGCTGTCGGGGACGCCCATGCCGACGTAGATGGCGCCGCGGTAGGCGTGGAGGATCGCCAGGCTGGGGTTGATGCTCTCGGCGTAGTCGAGCAGTTCGAGCGAGTTCTGGGCGATCTCGGGGTCGCCGCCGCTGGCCCGGTAGCGCGCGAAGGCGAGGTGGGCGTGCAGGTCGGCGGTGTCGAAGCCGGTGTTGTAGGCGTCCTCGAACAGGGCGACGGCGGTGTCGTAGTCGCCCTCCCGCATGGCGACCTCGGCCTCGCCGAAGCGCATGGCGGCGTAGGCCTCGGCGCCGCCGTCGGCGCCGCCGCCCTCGTCGTTCGGCCCGACGAAGGTGTTCTCGCCGCTGGCGAGCATCGGCTCGTCGGCGTAGCCGGCCTCGCCGCCGAGGTCGCCGAGCTCGGGCTCCTCGTCGAGCGGGTCGAGCTCCTCGGCCTCGTCCTCGCCGAGGTCGCCGACCTCGGCCGAGAGATCGCCGGAGACGTTGGGATCGCCGAGGTCGGCGAGGTCGACCGACAGCGAGAGGTCGCCGGAGACGTTGGGATCGAGCGGGGCGCCGTCGAGGTCGTCGCCGAGGGCGAGGTCGCCGAGGTCGTCGCCGAGGTCGAGGCCGTCGAGGTCGTCGAGGTCGGGCAAGGGCTCGTCGCTGTCGCCGAGCAAGAGGTCGTCGTCGACGCCGGCGAGCAGGTCGTCGGGATCGAGGCCGGCGTCGGGATCGAGGCCGGCGTCGACTGCGACGGCGGCGGCCGGCTGCAAAGCGCTGTCCCCGGCGAGGTCGCCGAGGTCACCTGGCTCTTCGGGCAGGTCGGCGAGCGCCTCGGGCGCGAGGGTCACGGGCGCCAGCGAGGGCGGCGGCTCGGCGTCGCCGCCGGCGAGGCCCGCGAGGTCGGCGAGGGCGTCGTCGGCCTCGCCGCGCGGCTCGTCGACCGGACTCGCGGCGGCCACGGGCGCCTCGGCCGGCTCGTCCTCGCCGCCCGCTTCGTCCTCGTCCTCGATCATCTCGTCGTCGAGCTCCTCGAGCTCCTCGATGTCCTCGAGCGGCTCGTCGCCGTCGGCCGCGAGCGACTCCTGCGGCTCGTCGGGGAGGGCGACGCCGGCGAGCGACTCGTCGGGGAGGGCGACGCCGGCGAGCGACTCGTCGGGCAGCGGCTCGTCGGGGAGGGCGACGCCGGCGAGCGACTCGTCGGGCAGCGGCTCGTCGGGGAGGGCGACGCCGGCGAGCGACTCGTCGGGCAGCGGTTCGTCGGGGAGGGCGATGCCGGCGAGCGACTCGTCCGGCAGCGCGACGCCGGCGAGCGACTCGTCGCCGAGGAGGTCGTCGGGATCGGGCAGGTCGTCGGGCAGCTCGGGATCGTCGAGCAGGGCGATGACGGCGGAGGTGTGCGAGGCGTCGGCGGGCTCGGCCGGAGGCGCGGCCACGGCGGGCGTCTCCTTGCGCAGGGAGGACAGGCCGGGCGGGGGGCCGAGCTTGTGGCCGGGGCCCGGGAGCTTGGGGGCGGGGACGGCGGCCCGGATCGAGTCCTCGGGGCCGTCGCGCAGGTCGCTGAAGTCGGTCTCGGCGTCGAACGAGCCCGAGATGTCGGCGGCGGGCGCCGGGGTGAGCGTGGGCGCGGCCGCGGGCGCGGGGCGCGGGATGATCTCGCGGCTGGCGGCGGCCTGCAGCTTGGCCCGCAGGTTGCGCGGGTCGGTGACGATGCTCTCGTCGACGTTGAGGCCGCGGAACATCTCCTCGTCCTCGGTCGGCAGCAACGGGACGCGGGGGTTGCGGCTCGAGGAGGCGCCGAGGTCGACGGGCAGGCGGCTCGGCAGCGGCGTGTCCTCGTACTCGCCGATGGTCGAGAGGACCTCGAAGCCGGGCGCGAGCTGCTCTTCGGGCAAGGTCGGCGGGGTCAGGTTGGGCCGCAGCGGGGCCAGCTTCCGCGGCGACTTGACGTCGAGCGGGTCGACGACGCCGGCGCTGATCAGGCCGAGCAGCAGGGTCGACAGCTGCGGGACCTCGAGGTCGGGCCGGCGCGACAGCAGCTCGTCGGTGGTCCGGCTGCCGTCGATGCAGCGCAGGAAGTACAGCTCCTCGGGCAGGAGGTCGAGGCCGGCCGCGTCGCCGCTCCACTTGGGGCTCTGGGTCGGGTACTTGTCGGCGTACGGGCGCAGGGCCTCGCGCGCGCGCTCGTCGGTGTAGCGCTCCTGGATCGCGGCGAGGATCAGCGCCTCGGTGGTGCCGGCGGGCGGGGTGCCGGTGAGGCCGGGCTCGGCGCCCTCCTTGAACTGGAAGCGGCCCTCCTCCCAGCCGAAGATCTCGAACAGCTTGCGCCGCAGCTGCTCCTCCAGGCCGTAGCGCAGGTTCTGCTCGGAGAGGATGCCCATCTCGACGAGCAGCTCGCCCTGCTTCTTGCCGGTGCGGCGGATGGCCTCGAGGGTGTTGTCGCACTGCTCCTGGGTGATGAGGCCCTGATCGGTCAGGACCTGGCCGAGGAACTCGCTGGCGAGGTTGCTGCGGACGACGCAGGGCCGCCCGTCGACGAAGAACACCACCTTCTTCGTGTCCCCGCTCATCAGGTACAGGCTGCCGGTGACGCCGGCGCCGGCGATGTCGCGCAGCAGGCTGGAGAACGGCACGCGCTTGAGCGAGCCCTTGGTCGGGAACCCGAGATCGGTGTCAGCGGAGGTCATGCGCGAGAGCTCTGGAGCCGAGCGGGCCTACGATACCCCGGCGGCCCCAAGCCGGGCAGCCCGGTCCGCGTGGGGTCTGCGCCGGATCGGGCCCCGGACGAGGCGCGCAGGCCCGGGGCGCGGCACGGTCCCCGTCAGCGTTCACGTCGCGCTGTTTGCGCGGCCGGAGAGGCCGGCGCGCTGCGCAGATCTGCCCCGCGCGGCGGAGGCGGCGACCTTCAACCGCCGGGCTCGTGGAGCGGCAGCCGGATCACGACGGCGGCGCCGCCGAGCTCGCTGTCCTCGACCCGCACCTCGCCGTTGTGATCGAGGACGACCTTCTTGACGATCGCCAGCCCGAGGCCGGTGCCCTCCTTGCGCGTCGACTCGTAGGGCTCGAACACCCGCTCGCGCCGCTCGGGCTCGATGCCGGGGCCGTTGTCGTCGACCCGCAGCTCGACGAACCCGGGCTCGCCCTCGGCCGGGCGCGCGGCCACCCGCACGTGCACCGGGCCGCGCTGCCGCTGCGACAGCACCGCGTTCTCGACCAGGTTGACCAGGCACTGCTTGAGCAGCTGGCGGTCGCCGAGGATGACGAGCGAGGGCGGCGCCGGGATGACCTCGAGGACATCCGACTCGCGCTCGGTGAGGTGCCCGTAGGCGCGCTCGAACTCGGCGAGGATCCGCGCGACCACGGTCGGCTCGAGCTGGGCCTCGGGCACCTTGGCGAAGCGCGAGAAGCTGGTGACCATGCGCCGCAGCGACTCGATCTCGTCCTCGACGATCTCGACCGAGGAGCGGAGCAGGCGCGAGAAATTCTCGTCGGTGCCGGGGTCCTTCTCGCGCAGCTGCTGCGCGGCCAGCTGGATCGGCGTCAGCGGGTTCTTGATCTCGTGGGCGATCCGCCGCGCCATCTCCTGCCAGGCGCCGACCCGCTGCAGGTACGACAGCTTGCGCTGGGCCGAGGCGAGCTCGTCGAGCATGCCGTTGAAGGCGGCGCCGAGCTGGCCGAGCTCGTCGTTGCCGAGCTCGGGCACGCGCGCGAGCAGATCGCCGCCGGCGACCCGCAGCATGGCGTCGCTGAGCATGCTCAGCTTGCGCGTGGTCGCCCGCGCGAGCAAAAAACCGGCGATGAAGGCGACCATCAGCACGAGCGCGCTGGCCGCCCCGATCGCGCGGTACACCGCCCGCTCGAGCTCGCCGCGATCGACGACGTTGCCGTCGACGGTGACGTAGTCGAGGCCGCGCTTGATCATGCCGAGCGACTGGTAGTCGCGGTCAAGCGCGGGGTCGAGGGCGAAGATGGCGCCCAGGCTGCCCTGGTCGATTAGTCCTGTCCCCGGGAACATGTTCAAAGGGACAGGGCCCGACACGACCCAGATCCGCGCGCCCTCGTCCTCGGGCAGCAGGGCGCGCCGCTCGGCCAGGGCCGAGTGCGAGCCCTGGGCCTGCAGCTCGACGAGGTCGGGCTCGCGGCGGAGCAGCTCGTGCAGCAGCTCGCGCAGGCCGGCCGGGTCGTCGGCCGCGAGCTCGCCGCGCGCGGCCGCCAGCTCGAGCTCGCGGGCCATCGCCTCGAGGCGGGCGCGGTAGGTCTCCTTGCGCGCCTTGACGTAGCCGTCGTAGAACGGCAGCGCGAGGGCGACGGCGTCGTCGCTCTTCTGCGTGGCCGAGCCGACGATGCCCTCGAAGTACTGGACGGTGAGGGCGACGAGGTAGGCCGAGGCGCCGACGCAGAGGATCCCGAGGCACACGAGCGCGGTGATGACCCGCGACTCGAGCCGCCCCCACCACGGCACCCGCGGGGCGGCGACGATCCGCTGGCCGATCCGGGTCATGCGGATCCGCGAGAGATCGGAGGGCCGCGAGTCGGGGGCCGGCAAGCGCGCGACCGAGGCGAACGGCCGCTGCGGAGCCCCGGTCGACGACTTGTCGGCGCCCGCGTGGGCCGTCGACTCGGGCCGCGCCGCCGGCGTGACGGCCGAGGGCGGGCGAGCGACGGACCGCGCGAGCGGGCGCGAGGGCTCGCGCTTGCCGGGCGCGAGCGGGTCGAGAGGCGTAGGGGGCGAGGCGTCGACGAGGTCGTCGCGCGCTCCGGGGGCGGTGCGCGCGGATCCTGCGAGGTCGTCGCGCGCCCCGGAGGAGATCGGGCGCGACGGATCGGCCGCGCGCTCGCCGGGCGGGGTGTCCGCCGGCCCCGGGCGCGGGGCGTCGTCGTCGCTGGGACCGCGCGGACTCATGACGACACCAGATAGAAGCCCGGGACGGTTTTTATTGCGAAGGTCTGCTCGGCGCTCTGGGTGGCGCGGACGAAGATGCCGACCCAGCGCGAGAAGACCGAGAGGTCGCGGCCCTGGCCGCGGTCCCACTCGTCGCCCGACTGCGGGGCGAGCAGGTCGCGGTCGATCGGGTTGCGCTGGCCGACGACGGTGGCGAAGTAGACGGCGTCGGGGCCGCGCTGGAGGGCGCTGACCCGGCCGACGCGAACGCGGTCGAGGGTGGTGGCGCGGGCGATGGCCTCGTCGCGGTCGGTGTAGTAGCGGATCTGCGGGGCCCGCCCCGGATCGCTGGTGTTGACCACGTAGCGCTCTTTCCAGGGGTTGTACTGGATCTTGACGACGCGCGAACGCTGGTCGACCGGGACGCTGTGGCCGGCGCGGTAGACGACGATCTCGAACACGAGGGTGGTGGCGAACGCCGACTCGAGCGAGGCCATGGCGTCGACGTCGCGCGTGGGCAGCAGCTCCGGCATGGCGACGGTCATGAGCACGCCGTCGCCGACCTCCTCGAACTTGGCCCGGCGGTTGCGCAGCAGCTCGAGGCCGCTGGCGCCCAGCAGCGGCAGCGAGAGGCCGGCGAGGAGGAGGGCGCGCCGTCTCACAGCGGGGTCCTCCGCAGGACGTTGCCGACGGTGAATTCGAGGGCGCCGACGACGGTCTCGAGGCGCAGGCCGAAGTTGGCGTTGAAGCCGATCGGGGCGGCCCACTCGCCGGCGGCGCGGTGACGGGCCCGCTCGGCCGAGTCGCCGGCGAAGGTGAAGATGCCGGTCGACCACACGAGGTAGCCGGCCTTGATCCCGCGCACGCGGTTGCGCTGAAACAGCGGCCACACGTACTCGAGGTCGAAGCGGGCGAACAACGAGCCGAGGACGCGGCGGTCGATGCCGGTATTGAAGACGTCGACCGGGCTGCGGGTGGTGTAGATGAGACCCAGCTCGCGTCCGGGGGTCCAGTCGCTGAGATCGCCGGCGAAGAAGCGCTCGAACCGCGGGGCCCGCCCGGCGATCTGGCCGGCGACGACGCTGGGGGTGATCCAGTGGCCCCAGGGCAGGCGGAAGCTGTAGGCGGCGCCGGCGACGAGCTTGATGTACTCGTACTGGCTGCCGACCAGCGGCGAGCTGAGCTGGAGGTCGAGGGCGACCCGCGCGCCCTTGCCGAACCGCGCGGCCTCGTCGCGGCCGTCGTAGTTGAGGCCGAAGTTAAACGAGGTGAGGCGGTGGACGCCCGGGAGCAGCTCCAGGTCGATCGGCTGCGACTCGCCGATCGGGGAGGTGTAGGTCGGATCGGTCGGCAGCTGGGCATTGACGCGCTCGAACCGGTAGTCGAGGCCGAACACCAGGCGGTTGCCGGCGTTGAAGGTGGTGCCGAGGATGCCGCCGATCCGGCCGTAGTCGACGGCGCGGAACAGCGAGGGGTCGGGGTCGTCGGTGCGGCCGGCGATCCGGTACGGCTCGCTCGCGGAGGTGACGTAGACGGTGCCGGCGAGGCCGAACCGGGAGCCGCGCAGGCGCGGAGCGGCGAGGTGGAGACGGAAGGCCTGCTGCCGCCGGCTGCGCGGGACGTGCCGCGGCAAGCTGCCCCAGATGAAGCCGCCGCCGAGCTGCAAGGCGCGGCCGAGGAAGTTGCGCTCGAGCGCCTGGATGCCGCCGCGGAACGGGGTGAAGCGAGATGTCCCGAGGTACAGGTCGGTGACCTCGAGCGAGCTGCGCTCCTCGACGTCGACGGTCAAGGTGACGCTGCCCGGCTCGCCGGGGAGCGGGCGCAGGCGCAGGGTGACGCGCTCGAAGGCGTCGGTCTGCAACAGGCGCAGGCGGGCCCGCTGGACCCGCGCGTCCTCGGGCCACAACAAGGTCTCGCCCTGGCGCAGACCCTCGCCCGCGAGGATCTCGATCACCCGCGCCGCCGGGGTCTGCTCGGTGCCGCGGACCTCGAGCGCGGCGATCGTGACGCTGCGCCGCTCCTGCGCCCCGGCGGCCGCGGGCCCTGCGCTGGGGCTCGCGGTCGGGCTCGCCGGAGCGGCAGCGCCGACGGGGGCCGGCGGACCGGCGGCCGCAGCGGTCCACGGCACGACCCCTGCCGCGAAGAGACCCCACAAGGGGCCGCACGACCACCGACTCGGAGCAGGCCGCCGGGATCGGCGGTCGCCTGCGCGGACGTCAGGGGCGTGCATGGGCCGCGAGTGTAACGCAAGGCGCGCCCGCGCCGCTCCGTTGTCCGCTAGACTGCAGTCCGTGGAGGGCCGCAAGCTCGTCGTCTACATCGAGGACAACCCGAGCAACTTCGCTCTGGCCCGCAAGATCCTCGAGCTGTCCGGCGACTACGAGGTCATCGGCGCCAAGGACGGGGTGTCCGGCCTGGCCCTGGTGCGCGACCGGCGACCGGACGTCGTGCTGCTCGACCTCGACCTGCCGGGGATCAGCGGGATCGAGGTGGTCCAGCGGATCCGCGCGACCCCCGACATCGCCGCGACGCCGGTCCTCGCGGTCACCGCCAGCGTGATGAAACGCGAGCGCCGCCAGGCGATGGACGCCGGCTGCGATCGCTTCATCGAGAAGCCGTTCGACATCCACGAGCTGCGCAGCCAGGTCGACGAGGTGGCGGCGATCCAGCGCTGAGGCGACCGGCCGCGAGGGTCGGCAGCCCGGGCGGTGAGGTCGCGGGCGGGCGCGGCGCGAGCGGCCCGCGGTCGGGGCGAGGAGGTGCCGTCGAGGCGGCGAAGCGCCGGTCGCTCGCCGGGCACGGAGGCGCTCGGGTCGATCACGGGAGGCGCCCCGCAGGATGCCCGAAGAGGCAGGGCCGAAGGGGCAGGTTTGAAAAGGCAGGTCTGAAGGGACATGCGCGTTCGGGCATGCTCTCCCGGACATGCCCGCAGGGTCAGTCGGCGCGGGCGGCCAGCAGGGCGGCCAGGGCGGCCAGCTGCTCGGGGGTGTTGACGCCGGCGACCTCGTCGGCGGGGACCTTCAGCGTCAGCACGCCGCGGCCGGCCACCCGGGCGACGAGGTCGGTGAGGTAGATCTCTCCCTGCGCATTGGCCCGGCCGAGGGTCGGCAGCTCGCTGCGCAGGAGCTCGGCGGAGGCGCAGTAGACCCCGGCGTTGCACTCCCGGATCGCGCGCGTGGCCGCGTCGGCGTCGCGCTCCTCGACGATGGCTTGGATCCGCCCGTGGTCGTCGCGGACGATCCGGCCATAGCCGTGCGGGTCGGCGGGCTCGAAGGTGGCGAGCGCCAGGCCGGCGCCGCTGGTTGCGCAGGCGTCGACGAGGCCGGCGAGGGTGGCCGGTCGCAGCAGCGGGACGTCGCCGGACAGGATCAGCACCGGACCGGTGTGCTCGCCGATCGCGGGTAGTGCGCACTGGACCGCGTGCCCGGTGCCGAGCTGCTGGGATTGCAGCACGAACCGGAGGTCGGCGAACACGGGCCGCAGGGCCGCCTCGACCTGCTCGGCCCCGTGACCGACGACGACCACGAGCCCGGCGACGCCGGCCGCCCGGGCGCTGCGCAGGACATGCACGGCCAGCGGCTCGCCGGCCAGCGGGTGCAGGACCTTGGGCAGGTCGGAGCGCATGCGCGTGCCCTTGCCCGCGGCGAGGACGACGGCGATCGGGGGCGAGGCAGGGACGGGATCGGCTGGCACGCGCGGCGGACCTTAGCAAAATCGCCGCGACCTGGCGTTCGGGTCAGCTCGTGCCGGGGCGTCGTGCGCTGCGCAGGCGCGGGAGCGCTCGCGTGGGACAAGGTGGGACCTCGTCGGCGGCCGGCTGCCTCGCGGCGGCGTGGGGCTCCGGGGCCGCCAGGTTGCGCCGCAAGGTCCCCTGTGCGACCGTTGGTGTCGGTCCGCGCGCATCGGGATGGCACGCAGTAGCAACAGGTCGGCTGGTTGGAGCTCGGCGCCCGTGGCCGTCGCGGTGCTGGCGCTGGCGTGCGGCGGCCCGAGCGCTGGCTCGGAGAGCGGGCCCGATCTGGCCAACCTGGTCGCGCAGACCGGCGCCGACGAGCCGATCCGCCGCGAGCCGCCGATCTCGCTCACCGCGGCCGACGGGACCGAGCTGCCGCTGCGAGTGCTGCGCGTGCGCGCGGTGCTCGATCAGCCGCTGGCGTTCACGGAGCTCGAGCTGGCGTTCGACAACCCGGAGGGCCGCACGCTGGCCGGTCGCCTGGCGCTGGCGATCCCGCCGGGCGCCCGCGTGACCCGGTTCGCGGCGTTCCGCGACGGCGCGTGGCAAGAGGCCGAGGTGGTGCCGCGGCGCACGGCGATCCAGCAGCTGGCGCTGGACCACGCGCCGCAGGAGCCGCAGCTGGTCGGCGCGCCGGAGGGCGAGCGCTTCGTCGCCCGCGTCGAGCCGATCGCGGCGCGGCAACAGACGCGGCTGATCGTCGCGTACACGCAGGAGATGCGGGGGCGCAGCGAGCCGTACCGCGTGCCGGTGGCCGGCCTCGCGCCGCTGCGCGAGCTGGCGGTGGCGCTGCGCTCGCGCTCGCCGCTGGTGATGGCCGGCGACCCGCTGTTCGCCGGGGTCCGCGGCGACGGCGAGTTCTACCGCTTCGCCGACGTGCGACCGACCGGCGACATCGTCGTGCAGCCGCACGGGCCGCGCGAGCTGGGCCTGCGCCACGACAACATGGTGGTGGCCCGGATCTCGCCGATCCCCCACGACCACCCGGATCCGATCGAGAGCCTGGCGATCCTGTTCGACACCAGCGCGTCGCAGGCGCTCGGCTGGGACACCCACGTCGACCGCCTGGGCCAGCTGATCGCGGAGCTCGCCGCACGTGTCCCGGAGGACATCCCGCTGCGCGTGGTGGCGTTCGACCAGGGCGCCGAGGTGGCCTACGAGGGCCCGATCCGCGGGTTCGGCGAGGCCGAGCTGGCGGCGGTCCGCTCGCGGCGGGCGCTCGGGGCGTCGAACCTGCTCGGGGCGCTGCGCTTCGCGGCCCGCGGCGGCGGCGAGCGGGCGGCCCGGCGCATGCTGGTGATGACCGACGGGCTCGTGACCGCCGGGGCGCACACCGAGGCGGCGCTCGTCGCCGAGGCCGAGCGGCTGCGCAAGCTCGGGGTGGCCCGGCTCGACGTGATGGTCGAGGGCGGGGTGGCCGACCCGGCGCTCCTCCGCGGGCTGACGACGCTGACGCAGCTCGGCGCGCGGCCGGAGACGCTGAAGGCGATGGGCCACGAGCTGGCGCCGGCGCGGCCGGGGCTGGTGCTCCGCAGCGGGGTGACGCCGCGGGTCGCGGCCCACCGCCTGACCCGCACGGTGGTCCGCGACGTCGAGGTGCGCGTGCCCGGCAGCGGCTGGGTCTACCCGCAGAAGCTCGAGAGCGTGCAGGCCGGCGACGACGTGCTGGTCTACGCCGAGTACGCCGAGGACGAGCTCGAGGTGGAGCTGGTCGGGCACGAGGTCGCGGCCCGCCACGGCGTGGCCTTGACGCGCTCGCCGTCGCCGCTGCTGCAGGACGCGTGGGCGGGGGCCCGCGCCGCCTGGCTGATCGACCAGGCCCGCTCGTGCGCCCGCGGACCCGACGACACCTGCGACAAGTTCCGCGAGCGCGCGGTCGAGTTCTCGCTGTCGAACCGGATCGTCAACGACGCCACGGCGATGGTGGTGATCGGCTCGGCCCACGACTACGCCCGCTTCGGCCTCGACGGCACCTCCCTGCGCGACGTGCTGGCGGTCGGCAAGTTCGGCGCCGAGTGGCGCGAGGCGGCCCCGGTGCCGCTGCCCGACGAGCGCGCCGCGCCGCCGTCGCACGCGCTGCTGGCCGAGCTGCGCATGACCAGCTTCGACGCCGCGCCGCCGGCGATGACCGCCGCGCCGCCGGTGCCGCCGGTGCCGCCCGTCCGTTCGCACAGGTCCGAACGGCAAGGTCCGAAGGGACCTGTCCGCGAGAACAGCCGGGCCGAGGCCGCCGCGGCCGAGCAGGCCCGCGAGGACGCGCGCGACCGCCTGCGCGACAAGGACGCCGGGCTGCGCTTCGGGCCCCACCGCACGCCGGCCGACGCCTACGAGGGCAACTTTTTGGCGGTGATGAATTTGCTCGGCGCGTGGGACGACAAGCGCAACGCGCTCGGGGTTGCCGAGCGGTGGCAGCGGGCGGCCCCGGCCGACGTGATGGCGCTGCTCGCCCTCGGCGAGGCGCTCGAGGCCAACGGCCGCGACGACCTGGCGGCCCGCGCGTACGGCTCGCTGATCGACCTGTACCCCGGCCGCGCCGACGTCCGGCGCACGGCGGCGGGGCGGCTCGAGCGGACCGGCGAGGCCGCCAACTGGCTGGTGCTCGACGCCTACAGCCGGGCGATCGAGCAGCGCTACGACGACCCGGCCGGCTACCGCCTGTACGCCTACGCGCTGCTGCGGGCCGGCTACTTCGGCGAGGCGTGGGCGGCCCTGCTCGACGGCATGGCGTGGGCCCGGGTCGAGCCGAAGACCCGCGGGCTCGAGCGCGTGTTCAAGGACGACCTCGGGCTGGTCGCGGCGGCGTGGATCCGCCGCTGGCCCGACCAGCGCGACTACGTGATGGAGGCGCTGCGCGTGCAGGAGGCCGAGCTGGCCGAGGAGCCGTCGCTGCGGTTCGTGCTGAGCTGGGACAACGAGCAGGGCGACCTCGACCTGCACGTGCGCGACGGCCACGGCTGGCACGCGTTCTACCGCGAGAAGACGCTCGAGTCCGGCGGCCGCCTGATCGACGACATGGACGCGGGCTACGGGCTCGAGGCGTTCGTCATCGACGGCCCCGCCTCGGCCTACCCGTACCGCCTCGAGGTCGGCTACTACGGCCGCAACGCCGACTACGGGGCGGGCAAGGTCCAGATCGTCGAGCACGACGGGGCGGGCCAGCTGTACTTCGACGAGCGGCCGTTCGTGGTGCTCAAGCAGCGCGGCTACGTCGACCTCGGGGCGCTGAAGGGCCCGCTGGCGCCGGCCGACCCCGCCCCGGCCGCGGTCGCCTCGCTGGCGCCGTCCGGCAAATGAGGTCACGCTCGGGGCATGCGCTTCGAGAAGGGCTACCGCAGCGACGACGTCATCGACCGCCGAGGCCAGCGGAGCTTCGGCGGCGGAGGCGGCGGGGGCGGGGCGCTGCTCGGCCTGGTCGGCATGCTGCTGCGCTCGCGCTTCGGCTGGATCGGCGTGATCCTCACGCTCGTGCTCTACGCGACGGTGGGCCGCTGTGAGCAGCAGGGCGCCTACCTGACCGAGCAGCGCGACGCTCCGGTCGCCCCCGAGAAGGCCGACGACCTGTCGAGCTACGTCGCCTACGCGCTCGACGACGTGCAGAACTCGTGGCTCGCGCGCTCGCCGATCGCGGTGTCCGGCGCCGGGCCGACGCCGTACCGCAAGGCCAAGCTGGTGCTGTTCACCGACCGCACGCCGACCGGCTGCGGCTACGGCGACGCCGCCTCGGGGCCGTTCTACTGCCCGGCCGACCAGCGCGTGTACATCGACCTCGGCTTCTACCGCGAGCTGCGCGACCGCCTCGGCGCGACCGGCGACTTCGCCCAGGCCTACGTGATCGCCCACGAGGTCGCGCACCACGTGCAGAACCTGCTCGGGCTGTCCGACAAGGTCCACGCCGCGTCGCCGCGCCAGTTGCAGGGCCCCGGCGGGCTGTCGGTGCGGCTCGAGCTGCAGGCCGACTGCCTCGCCGGGGTGTGGGCGCGCGACGCCGAGCTGCGCGGCAAGCTCGACCCCGGCGACATCGAGGAGGCGATGCGCGCGGCCGCGGCGATCGGCGACGACCGCCTGCAGAAGATGGCCCGCGGCACCGTGCAGCCGGAGTCGTTCAGCCACGGCACGTCGCAGCAGCGGGCGCGGTGGTTCGCGCGCGGCCACGACTCGCACGACCCGGCCCGGTGCGACACCTTCACTGCCGCCGAGCTGTGACGGCGAAGATGTGCCGGAGGACATGATGCGCGGGACATGTCCGATAGGCCACGAAGGTGCACTCGGAGAGGTTGCGCGCGTGGCGCGCGCCACGCGGCGCCCGGAGCGGGGCGGGCATTCGTCCACGCGAGTCGGTTGCCGGCCTCGCGCGCTTTATGAATGCAGCTTAACCGCCGGTTCACCGCGAGCGCCGGGTCCAGCGTTCATGCTGGCCGGGCCGCGAGGTGCTCGCGCGGGGTTCTCATGTCGACCGCCACGGCCCACCAGCTCTTCCACGACGCGCAGCCCGAGGCGGCAGCCGGGCCCGACATGCGCGCGCGCCTGCGGGCGGCGCTGGAGCACGCCTCGCACTACCTCCCGGCCCAGGCGCCGCTCGAGGTGTTCGTCCACCACAACACGCTGCACGCGTTCCAGCACCTGCCGTTCCACGCGGCCATCCGCGAGGCGCAGAGCAAGCTGCGGGTGCGCGGCTACCTGACCAAAGAGACATACCGCGATCTGCTGGCGCGCGGACGGATCCGCGACGACGACCTCGACGCGGTGCTGGCCGACGAGCGGTTCCCGGCCGAGCCGATCGCGCCGGGCTTCCCCAACCGGGACGTCGCCGCGGCGCTGGTGATCCGCCACGGCGTGGGCGCCGAGACGATCGCCCACCTGCGCTGGAACCTGGTCGAGAAGGACGCGGCCAACCGCTTCGACGCCGACATCCGCCAGGGCCCGCGCGACGCGATCGTCCGCAGCACGCGGGCGTGGCTCGAGCAGGAGGTGGCGGCCGCGGGCGGCCCGGCGGGCGCGCGCGGGGTCGCGGCCAAGGTCGTCAGCCCGACGCCCGGCGAGCGCGCGCTCGATCCGCTGCTCAAGCTCGGCGCGCTGCTCGGCCGCCGCGTCGACCCGCGCGACCTGATGGCGGCGTTCGCCTGCAACCCGGAGCTGTTCTCGGTCCGCGCGCTGTGGACCGCGTGCGTCCGCGCGTGCGAGCACCTCGAGGGCCAGCCGTGCCCGCAGGCCACGCCGGCGGTGTTCCACCGCGACCTCTTGCTGCGCACCAGCGGCGAGGATCCGAACGAGATGGTCCACGCGCACCTGATCCCGCTGTGCGCGGCGTTCCTCGACCGCGGGCAGTCGTACTGGACGATGCCGGACCGCGAGCGCGGGTTCTTCCGCGCGTGGTCGAAGGTGCTGTCGTCGGGCCTCGGCGTGCGCCCGGCGTGGCTGGCGGGGCTCGGCGATCGCCTGCGCGACTGGGACGCGCGCAAGCTCGGCGCCGAGGACGTGGTGATCGAGCTGCTGGCCGAGCTCGGGATCGAGGACCACGAGCTCGAGGCGTTCGTCGAGCACACGCTGCTGCAGCTGCCGGGGTGGGCGGGGATGTTCCACCGCCTCGAGCGCGCGCCGGGCCCGATCGGCCGCACGCGCGCGCAGGTCCACCTGATCGACTACCTGGCGGTGCGGCTGACGCTCGACCTGTTCGCGTACTGCGACGTCGGGGCGCGCCTCGGCATCCGCGGCCAGGCCCGCGCGATCCGGGCCGCCTGCGCCGAGCTGCCGCAGATCTCGGGGCCGAAGCAGCGCGGCCGCCACGACACCTCGTGGCCGCTGTTCCGCCTGTGCCAGCTCGCGGGCGTGTCGGCGGCGACGGTCTACGCGGCCAGCCGCGCCGACGTCGAGGCGGTGCTGGCGTTCCTCGACGAGCTCGACGAGCCGACCCGCCTGCGCGTGCTCCACGAGGCCTACGAGCGCCGCTACCGGGTCGAGCTGCTCGACGCGCTGGCGGCCAACCTGGCCGCGCCGCCGCCGGTGGCGACGCGGCCGCGGCATCAGGTGGTGTTCTGCATCGACGACCGCTTCGAGTCGTCGCGCCGCCACCTCGAGGAGATCGCGCCCGAGTGCGAGACCCTCGGCGCGGCCGGGTTCTTCGGCCTGGCGATCGCGTACCAGGGGATCGACGACCCGAGCACGTTCCCCCTGTGCCCGGTGGTGGTCGAGCCGCAGCACCGGATCGAGGAGCAGGCGCTGACGCGGCAGTTCAGCATCGCCGAGCTGCGCGCGAGCCGGCGCCGCCAGCTCGGCGAGATCGAGACGGCGTGGGGCCGGATGTCGCGCTCGCTGCTGCTCGGATCGATCGTGACGGCCATCGCCGGGTTCTTCGCCGCGATCCCGCTGCTCGCCACCGTGTTCTCGCCGCGCGCGGCCGGGCGGGTGCGCAAGGCGATCGCGCGCTGGTGGCTGCCCGAGCCGATGACGCGGCTGACGGAGCTGCGCGCCGAGCAGGACGGCACCCGCACGGCGCAGGTGATGTCGGGCTTCACCCTCGACGAGATGGCGACCCGCGTCGCGGCGCTGCTCGAGAACATGGGCATCGCCCACCGCTTCGGGAAGCTGGTGGTGGTGCTGGGCCACGACTCGACCAGCGTCAACAACCCGTACTTCCCGGCCTACTCGTGCGGCGCGTGCGGCGGCCGCTCGGGCGGGCCCAACGCGCGCCTGTTCGCGCGCATGGCCAATCAGCCAGGCGTGCGCGAGCGCCTGGCGGCCCGCGGGATCGTCATCCCCGACGACACCGTGTTCGTCGGCGGGCTGTACGACACCGCCAACGACCTGATCCGCCTCTACGACGCCGAGGACCTGCCCGACGCGGCGCTGCAGGAGCTGCGGGTGCTGTCGCCGCAGCTCGAGGAGATGTGCCGCCGCAACGCCCACGAGCGCTGCCGCCGGTTCGCGTCGGCGCCGCGGCGGGCGACGCCGGAGCGGGCGCTGCGGCACGTCGAGGCCCGCACGTTCGACCTGGCGCAGGCGCGGCCGGAGCTCGGCCACGCGACCAACGCGGCCTGCTTCGTCGGCCGGCGCGAGCTGACCGCGGGGCTGTTCCTCGACCGGCGGGCGTTCCTCGTCTCGTACGACCCGGCGCAAGATCCGACGGGCGCGATCCTCGAGCGGATCTTGCTCGCCGCCGGCCCCGTCGGCGCCGGCATCAACCTCGAGTACTTCTTCTCGACGGTCGACATGGAGCGCCTCGGCGCCGGGACCAAGCTGCCGCACAACGTGACCGGCCTGTTCGGGGTGATGAACGGGGCCAGCAGCGACCTGCGCACCGGCCTGCCCAAGCAGATGACGGAGATCCACGAGCCGGTCCGCCTGCACCTGGTGGTCGAGGCGTCGCCGGCGACGCTGCTGGCGATCGCCGGCCGCCAGCCGATCGTCGCCGAGCTGGTCACGAACGAGTGGCTGCGGCTGATCTCGGTCGACCCGGCGACGCGGGAGATCCAGACGTTCGACGCGCGCTTCGGCTTCCGCCCCTACACCCCGCTCAGCGCCGGCCTGCCGCGCGTGGGCCGCTCGAGCGACTGGTACACCGGTCGCGACCAATTCCTGCCGCCGGCGCTGATCCGGCCCTGACCTTTCGGACATGGTCTCCGCGTCATGCTCGACTCGAACTCGCTCGCTCACGTGATCGCGCTGGCCCCGGCCGCGCCGGCGCTCGGGGCCGTGATCATCGCCCTGGTGCTGGCGGCGCGGCTCGGCAGCGAGCGCCTGGTGGCGGCGGTGGCCCAGACGGCGATCGGCCTCGGCTTCCTCGGCCTGCTCGTCGGGCTGCTCGGCTGGTGGCTCGGGCCCGAAGGTCCGCTCGAGCTCGGGTTCGGCTCGTGGTACTCGGGCGCGGGCTACGACTTCCGCATCGACCTGCTGGTCGACGGCCGCTCGGCGGCGGTGTCGGCCCTGGTGTCGCTGCTGCTGGCGGCGACCAGCCAGTTCTCGATCGCGTACCTGCACCGCGAGCCCGGCTTCAACCGGTTCTTCCTGCTGATGCTGGTGTTCGGCGCCGGGATGCAGACGCTGGTGCTGGCCGGCAACCTCGAGCTGCTGTTCGTCGGCTGGGAGATCGTCGGCATGACGTCGGTGCTGCTGGTCGGGTTCTTCCACGAGCGCCAGGGCCCGGTGAAGGCGGCGACCCGCGTGCTGGTGACGTACCGCCTGTGCGACATCGGCCTGCTGACCGCGGGGGTGTCGCTGCACCGCTGGCTGCACACGAGCGACTGGCTGGCGGCCGAACAGGCGGCGCTCTCGAACCCGTGGCCGTCGACGTTCGTCGGCCTGTCGCTGGTGTTCGCGGCCATGGGCAAGTCGGCCCAGTTCCCCCTGGGCGGCTGGCTGCCGCGGGCGATGGAGGGACCGACGGCCTCCTCCGCGGTGTTCTACGGCAGCCTGTCGGTACACGCGGGGGTGTACCTGCTGCTGCGCGCGGCGCCGCTGCTCGAGCACTCGCTGGCGGCGCAGGCGATGATGATCGCGGTCGGGGCGATCACGGCGATCATCTCGGCGATGAGCAGCCAGGCCAGCCCGGACGCGAAGTCGGCGCTGTCGTACGCGACCGCCAGCCAGGTCGGGCTGATGTTCGTCGAGATCGGGTTCGGGCTGTACACGCTGGCGACGATCCACCTCGTCGCCCACGCGATGCTGCGCTACTACCAGTTCCTGCGCACGCCGTCGGCGCTGCAGGACGCGCTGGCCCGCCGGGCGGCGCTCGGCCGCACCGAGGCCGACGAGGGCGCGGTCCGCTGGGAGGCGCTGGGGCTGCGCACGCGCCGGTACGTGTACCGCCTGGCGATCGAGCGCTTCGACGTCGAGATCGCGCTCGAGCGCTACGTCGTGCGCCCGGTGATGGCGCTGTCGCGCCGGCTCGATCGGCTCGAGTCGCAGCTGCTGGCGCTGCACGGCGAGTCGGAGCGCAGGCCGCGTGAGACCGAGGGAGGCCGGCGATGAGCGCGTGGGTGCAGTACTCGCTGATCTTCCTGTGGCTGGCGCCGCTGCTGGCGGCGGCGGCGCTGCGCTGGGGCGTGCGCGGGGCGACCAAGCAGCGCGCGCTGTCGCTGGGCTTCGCGCTGCCGATCTTCCTGGTCGCGTGCGCGCTGTTCGTCCACGAGGGCACGCGCCACGCGTACAAGGAAGATCACCTCGAGCAGGGCATGGGCTGGCTGCACAGCCACTTCGCGGTCGACGGCCTCAACGCGGTACTGCTGCCGCTGACGGCCGGTTTGACGCTGGTGGCGCTGCTGATGACGCCGCGCGCCGAGATGCGCGCGGGACTGGCGGCGAAGATCATGGTGGTCGAGGGGGCGCTGATGGGCAGCTTCCTCGCGCTCGACGCCGGGCTGCTGTCGTTCTTCGTGGTGCTGTCGCTGCTGCCGCTGTGGTTCGACGCGAAGCACCGCGGGTCGCGGCCGCTGCAGGTGATCATGAAGTCGCTGGTGGCGGCGACGACGCTGGCGCTGACGGTGGCGATGATCGGGCTGGCGTTCGAGGCGTCGGCCGCAGGGGTGAAGAACCCGCTCGACCTGGTCGCGCTGGCGAACAGCCCGTACACGCCGTCGCCGTGGATCGGGACGCTGGTGCTGGCGGTGGCGCTGCTTCGCATGGGGATCGTGCCGCTGCACCTGTGGATCCCGGCGACGGCGCAGCACAGCACGCCGCACCTGGCCCTTGTGACATGTCTGACGCCGGTCGGGTCGTTCATGCTGGCCCGCCTGGCGCTGGCGATCTTCCCGCGCGTGCTCGGGCCGGCGGCGCCGCTGCTGATGGCGGTGGGGGTGTTCACGGCCCTGTACGGGGCGTTCCTGGCGGTGGGCCAGTTCGACCTGCGCCGGATCGTGGCGTGGTTCTGGGTCTCGCAGTCGGGGCTGGTGCTGGCCGGCTTCGCCGGGCTCGACGACGCGAGCGTGTCGGGGGCGCTGCTGCAGGCGATGTCGACGGTGGTCGAGTGCGGCGGGCTGATGCTGCTGACGCTGGCGGTCGAGGTGCGCGCGAACACGACGGACCTGCGCAAGCTCGGCGGGCTGGCCCACAACGCGCCGCGCATGGCGACCGCCTACTTGATCCTGGCGGCGGCGGCGGTCGGGTTCCCGGGCACGATCTCGTTCGTGGCGGAGGACCTGGTGGGCCAGGGGCTCCTGCGCGACCACCCGTTCGTGGTCGGGCTCCTGTTCATCGTCACGGCGGTCAACGGGATCACGCTGTGGCGCGCGTTCAAGCGCACGTTCCTCGGGCCGCCGTCGCCCCACGCGGACGACCTGCGCGGGTTCGAAGACCTGCGCCGCTGGGAGTCGTACGCGATCGCAGGGATGATCGGGACGCTGCTGCTCGGCGGGTTCTTGCCGGAGCCGCTGCTGGCGGTCCGGCGCGGGGTGGTCGACACGATCGGGCGCATCGAGGCGCCGGCGCAGGTCGAGGCGAGCGGGCACTGACGCGTGCGAGCGCGCGGGAGGCGGCCCTCGTTCACATCGTCGGCTTCGCGATCGATCGCATCCTTTTCCAGTCTCGAGGTCACGCGCCCCCGGGGGGCCTGCGTCGGCCTGGAGCGCGAGGGGCAGCGTCGACGCGATCGATGCCTGCGGTGATGAGCTGTCTCAAAGGTCATGTCGACAATGTAGGCGCAAGCAGTAAAGGGTGGCGCGAGAAATGGTCGCTCGACGCGCCGGCGCTGCCACCGACCTTCGCGTTCACGGCGAGGCGCGCGCGCCGTCGAGGGCGACGCGCCGGATCACTTTCCATCTGCGCGGCCTCCGCTTCGCTTCGCCGAAAAAATAACACCTGCTGCACGGGTCGGGCAGGGGATCGCGGCCGTGGAGCGGCGCAAGCGGGCCGGCTTCGACCTGTGACGCCGCCGCGTCGCGCTCGGGACACGCCCGAGGAGCGGCGCAAACTGGGGTTGCCGCGACGTGACGCGGCAAGGACGAGCAGTATGGGTATGTCGAGCGTATTTCGTAATCTGTGGATCGGCGCGGTCGTCGTCGTCGGCGGCTGCCATCAAGAGGGCGACTCCGCGGTATTGCGATTCATCACCTCGTCGGGCGGCGACGAATCCGTGGACGAGGGCGGGGACGAGGGCGGTGAGAAGGGCGGCGGCGGGGATTCGGTGTGTGGCTATCGCACGCAGACCCAGGGCGGCTGGTCGAGCACGTGCAGCGGCGACAATCCGGGCTGCACGCGCGACGAGTACTTCGATCACGTCTTCCCGGGCCCCGACCACCTCGTGATCGGCTGCGGCTCGAACACGGCGACCTTCATCAACTCGGTCGCCGTCCGCGAGGCGCTGCCGGCCGGCGGCCAGGCGCGCGCGCTCACGAAGGACGAGATGACGCACTTCGACGGCGAAGACGACCCGCAGCTCGGCACGGTGCTGGCCGGGCAGGCGCTGGCGCTGAGCCTCAACGTCGGCTTCAGTTGGGTGGAGGCGTTCGTCGCCCAGGATCTGCCCCCGTTCGCCTCGCTCCTGATCGCTGACAAGCACAGCCCGTGCCACGGGATGTCGGTGCAAGAGGCGCTCGACGAGGTCAACGCCGCGCTCGGCGACTGCGGCTCGATCCTGACGCCGGAGGAGGCCAACACCTGCGCGACCCGGATCAACGAGTCGCTGGTCGACGGCGAGCCGGAGTGCAGCACCTGGTACAGGTTCCCGCTGGACTCCCGCCTGCCGCTGACCGTCGTGCCGTCGAGCGACCTGGAGGACCAGAGGGACCGTCGGTCCGGCGCGCCGGCGCTGCGCGCCGCGGCGAGGTGACGCGAGCAGCCGTCGCCCGTCCCCCGCGTGCCGCGTCGGACTCGCGCCGTCGAGCATGCCCATCGAGCATGCTCCCGCCTCGTCCGACGCGGCCGCCCCGGCGTGCCTCTGGGACGGATCCGCGGCGGCTCATGAGGCGTGGGCCCGCGGCCGCGGCACGGCGCCGGCGAAGCGGGTGGGCGGCCACTCGGGACATGCCGCGAGGGACATGCGCTTCAGCGCATGTCCTTGGTAGCATGTCCTTGGGGACATGCTGCAAGGGACACGCTCACGGCTCGCCGGGCGCGACGGCGTTGCGCTCGCGCAGGCGGCGGCCGCGGCTGGTGCGGTCGAGCTCGACGTGGGGGGCGGCGTGGTAGTACTGCATCAGCTCGCCGACGCGGCGGGGGGCGGACTCGGCGAGGTTGTTGCGCTCGCCGAAGTCGCCGCTGAGGTCGTAGAGCTCGGTGAGGTTGTCGCCGGGGCGCACGAGCAGCTTGTAGGGCCAGGCGATGACGCCGTACTGGTCGCTCTCGTTGAGGATCAGCGGGCGGCCGCGCGGGCGCAGCTCGTCGGGGGCGCCGGGGACGAGGTGGGGCAGGAGGCTGCGGCCGTCGACGCCGGGGAGCGGCTCGGCGCCGACGAGGTCGAGGAGGGTGGGAGTGACGTCGAGGACGCTGACTGGGTCGGTGGCGAGGCCGCCGGGGGCGCCGGGGATCCGGATCGCCAGCGGGACGTGGACCAGCGGGTTGTAGAGGACGCGGCCGTGGTTGTCCGGCAGGCGCGGGTCCTCGCCGAGGCCCTCGCCGTGATCGCTGACGAGCACGACGATCGTCTTGTCCCACAGCTGGCGCGCGACGAGCTCGTCGATGAGGGCGCCGATCTGCTCGTCGACGAGGCGCAGCATGGCGCGGTACTTCTCGCGCCGGCCGAGCCGCGGGTTCGGGTTGGCGAGCACGCGCCGCAGGCTGCGGTCGCCGCCGTCGACCTCGTCGTGCTCGTGGACGTCGAAGTAGTGCAGCCACAGGAAGAACGGGGCCGCGGCGCCCTGGTCGGCCGCCTGCTTGCGCTGGTCGAGGAAGGCGAGGCCGAGCGCGGTGGTCCGCGCGGAGGTGCTGTACGAGCCGATGTCGCGCTGGCCGGCGTCGTTGACCAGGCGGTCGTGGCTGTGCAGGCCGCGGGTCAGGAGGGTCTTGCCGGCGTAGCGCAGCACCTCGCTGGGGATGACGCCGTGGGCGACGCGGCCGGCGTCGTGCAGCGCCTCGGCGAGGGTCTTGTCGATGTGGGTGAACGGGTCGATGCGCCCGGTGAGGATGCCCGAGAGCGACAGGTCGGTGCCGGCCGACGGCGCGAACGCGCGGGTGAACACGGTCGCGTCGGCGAAGAGCTGGAAGATCCGCGGGTACTCGGCGCGGTTCTCGGGGCTGTCCGCGAGGACATCCGCGCGCAGGGCGTCGATGCTGAGCAGGACGACGTGCATCGGCGCGGTGCGGCGCAAGAACTCGCGCACCTCGGGCTCGTCGCGCCACTGGCCCTGCTTGCGCGCGGCGACCTCGTCGGCCTGGGCCAGCGCGGCGGCGAGGTCCTCGCGGGCGACGTAGCCGTCGCAGTCCTCGTCGACGTCGTTGCCGATGACCTCGCGCGCCTCGGGGTGGACCTGCGGGTCGGTGTCGTCGCAGTCGGCGCCGCCGAGCGCGGGCGAGTGACCGTCGCCGTCGGCGTCGACGAGGGCGCGGACGACCCGCGCGAGCAGGCGGGTGTGCATGCCCTGGGTGGCGACGATGAAGCGGGTGTCGGGGTCGCGCAGGCCGAGCTGGACGCAGGCGACGAGGTTGGCGACCACGGCCATGACGGCGCTGACGAGGCCCGCCAGCGCGAGCGCGCGGCCCTGGGCGACGGGGGCGCGGCGCTCGACCTGGTCGTAGCGCCAGGGACGGGTGAAGCCGAGCCACAGCGACAGGCCGGCGGCCGCGACGGCGCCGACGACCAGTGTGGTGTGGATGTCGGGGTACTCGCTGCGGAGGAAGGTGCGGTTGACGTACTCGCAGGCGACGGCGCCGAGGCCGAGCGCGAGGGCGATCAGGCGCCGGCGGCGGATGAACAGCGGCAGCGCGGCGCCCTTCGGCGGGGCCCGGCCGACGGTGTCGGGCCGCGGGTACTGCAGCCACTTGCTACCTGGCCAAAAGACCAGGAGGAGGCCGAGCCAGCCGAGCAGCGGGACCCACACGAACGCCGTGCTCGCGCCGGGGAGGGTGCTGGCGAAGGCGCCGTCGAACAGGTGGCGGGCGACCGGGATCAGCACCGGGAGGCAGCAGGTCGCCCGCAGGGCCGCGGTCACCAGCGGGCGCGAGCGCAGGCGGGCGACCAGCCACTCGGCGAGCGCGAGGACGCAGCCGATCGCGGCCCCGAGCGCGAGGAGCAGCGACCACGCGGCCCAGATCGCGCCGAGGTCGGCGCTGCCCCCGAGCGCGCGGTGCTCGATCGGGGCGATGGCGACGGCGCCGAGCAGGCCGACGGCGAGGCCCGCGATCACGCCGCGCGACGGCTGGACCCGCGGACGGCGGGCCCGCAGGCCGCTGCGCACCTCGGGCAGGTCGCGCACGGTGGCGCGCAGGGCCTCGTCGTCGGCCGTGGGCGGCGCGGCGGCGGCAGGCGACGAGGGCTCCTCGTCGCCGTCGGGGGGGGCGTGATGCGATCGTCGTCGCTCACTCGGCGCCCTGGGTGGCGGCCTGGCCGGGCAAGAGGTCCTCGCGCACGCGGACGTACAGCTCGCCGCCGCCGGCGCGGAACTCCTCGGCCTTCTCCTGCAAGCCGCGGGCGATCGCGGCCTCGTCGACCCCTGTCCCCGAGGACACGCCCTCGCCGAGGTCGCGCAGGTCCTGGGTCAGCTTCATCGAGCAGAAGTGCGGGCCGCACATCGAGCAGAAGTGGGCGTCCTTGGCCGGCTCGGCCGGCAAGGTCTCGTCGTGGAAGCTCTGCGCGGTCTCGGGGTCGAGCGAGAGGTTGAACTGGTCGCGCCAGCGGAACTCGAAGCGGGCCTTGCTGAGCGCGTCGTCGCGGGCCTGGGCGCCGGGGTGGCCCTTGGCCAGGTCGGCGGCGTGGGCGGCGATCTTGTAGGCGATGACGCCGGCCTTGACGTCGTCGCGGTCGGGCAGGCCGAGGTGCTCCTTCGGCGTCACGTAGCAGAGCATCGCGGTGCCGTACCAGCCGATCATCGCCGCGCCGATCGCCGAGGTGATGTGGTCGTAGCCCGGCGCGATGTCGGTGGTCAGCGGGCCGAGCGTGTAGAACGGCGCCTCGTGGCACAGGCGCAGCTGCTCGTCCATGTTCTCCTTGATCTTGTGCATCGGGACGTGGCCCGGGCCCTCGATCATGACCTGGACGTCGTGGCGCCACGCGATCTCGGTCAGCTCGCCGAGCGTGCGCAGCTCGCCGAACTGGGCCGCGTCGTTGGCGTCGGCGATGCACCCGGGGCGCAGGCCGTCGCCGAGCGAGAAGCTGATGTCGTACTTCTTCATCAGCTCGCAGATCCGCTCGAACTCGGTGTAGAGGAAGTTCTCCTTGTGGTGGTGCAGGCACCACTTGGCCATGATCGAGCCGCCGCGCGAGACGATGCCGGTGACGCGCCTCGCGGTCAGCGGGACGTAGCGCAGCAGCACGCCGGCGTGGATCGTGAAGTAGTCGACGCCCTGCTCGGCCTGCTCCTCGAGCGTCTCCATGAAGATGTCGATGCTCAGGTCCTCGACCTTGCCCTTGACCTTCTCGAGCGCCTGGTAGATCGGCACCGTGCCGATCGGGACCGGCGCGTTGCGCAGGATCCACTCCCGCGTCTCCTTGATCTGCTTGCCGGTCGACAGGTCCATCACCGTGTCGGCGCCCCAGCGCGTCGACCACTGCAGCTTCTCGACCTCGTCCTCGATCTTGCTCGACACGGCGCTGTTGCCGATGTTGGCGTTGATCTTGACCAGGAAATTGCGGCCGATGATCATCGGCTCGAGCTCGGGGTGCTTGATGTTGGCGGGGATGATGGCCCGCCCGCGCGCGACCTCGCTGCGCACGAACTCGGGGTCGACCTGCTCGCGGATGGCGACGAACCGCATCTCCTCGGTGACGAGGCCCTGGCGGGCGTAGTGCATCTGCGTGTGGTTGCCGTCGCTGTCGGCGAGGCGGGCCGCGATCCAGTCCTTGCGCCGCGGCGGCAACCCGGCTCTCGGGTCATGTCCCTGAGGACCGGTGGTGTCGTAGACGACGACGTCGGGGTTGCCGCCGGTCTGCTGGATGCTGCGGAACGGGACCTTGAGGTCGCCGACCTCGATCTTGGTCGAGCTCGGGAAGCTGGTTTGAAGAGGAGGGACGGGACGCAGCGGGTGTACGTCGGGCCCCGCGATGGGCAATCCTGCGCGCCGCGCAGAGCTGTCGGATGTGTCGTCTTGACGGTCCATTCGCACTTTCCTCCGCCGGAATTATCCGGATCAGGTTCGAGGGGTATGTTCTCAGGCCGTATGGCCACCCCCAGGCGAGACGGGGACGATACGGCAGTTGCCCGCGGCGGGCACGTGATCTGCGCGAGAAAAAGCCTGTGCGCTAGTGTTTCTGCGCAACGAACGGCAAGGCCGAGGTCTGTAGACCCCGGTTTCGGCGCGGCTCGCCCCTGAGGGCACAAAAACGCGCAGAACGCCGTTTATTGTGCGTTTCGTCCGCTCAGGGTCTGCCCGCGAGGGGTTGGATCAGAGCCTCGGGGAGCGGAGCATTTTCCGCTGCACTTCGGCACAACGCCAGCGCGTCTCCCCCAGCCGCGCCTGGCCCTGAGCGGCGCGACGCGAACGCCTCGCCCGGCACGTACGCCGGCCGGGGCTCGCGCCACCGGACTCGTACCACGCAGGACCCTCATGCAGCCCCACAAGCACGCTCTCATCTCCCTCTGCGCGACCGCCGTGGCCCTCACCCTCAGCGGGTGCGGGACCACCGACTCGCCCGGCCAGGACACCGACGGCGACCCGTCGACGTCGACCGGCGCGACCACCGACGCGCCGACCGGCACGGTCAGCGTGACGGAGGGCGGCCCGCCCTCGTGCGGCGACGGCGTGCAGGACGCCGGCGAGGAGTGCGACGACGGCGCGGACAACGGGGCCGATCGCCCCTGCACCCCGAACTGCACCAAGGTGGCCTGCGGCGACGGCTTCCAGGGCCCCGGGGAGGGCTGCGACGACGGCAACACGCTCGACGGCGACTCGTGTACGAGCGCCTGCCAGGCCGCCGGCTGCGGCGACGGGGTGGTCAGCGTCGGCGAAGAGTGCGACGACATGAACACCGACAACAGCGACGGCTGCCTCAACAGCTGTCAGCTGGCCAGCTGCGGCGACGGCTACGTGTACACCGGCACCGAGCCGTGCGACGACGGCGACGACGACAACAGCGACGGCTGCCTCGACACCTGCGAGGTCGCCAAGTGCGGCGACGGCTTCGTCCGCGAGGGCGTCGAGGTGTGCGACGACGGCGACGGCGACAACGGCAACGACTGCCTCAACAACTGCCAGGTCGCGCGCTGCGGCGACGGCTTCGTCCACGAGGGCGTCGAGGCCTGCGACGACGGCAACGAGATCGACAACGACCTCTGCAAGAACGACTGCGTCGCGCCGGCCAACTGCCTCGACGGCGAGCAGAACGGCGGCGAGAGCGACGTCGACTGCGGCGGCCTGCACTGCTTCGGCTGCCTCGACGAGCAGTCCTGCGCCAAGAACGCCGACTGCATGTCGAACTACTGCCACGAGGGCCTGTGCGTGACGCCCCACCACTGCCGCGACATCCGCGACCTCGGGCTCGAGTCCGAGGACGGGGTCTACGGCATCGACCCCGACGGCCAGGACGGACCGCTGCCGCCGGCGCAGGTGTTCTGCGAGATGACGTTCAACGGCGGCGGCTGGCAGGCCGTGTACAACATGATGGACAAGCCGATCGGCGAGGCCGCGGCGCAGGCGATGCTCGACAGCCTGATCGTCAACGCGCCCGCCGGCCCGGTGCTGCCCGACTCGAACAGCCCGGCGATCCTCACCGAGGGCCTCGTCCTGGCCGACTTCACCGAGGCGGTGTTCGGCTGGGCGCCGACCAGCGGCAGCGACGTGGCCCGCTACGGCCGGCTCGAGTCACAGGCCGGCCTGTCCGGGGTGTGCTACCTCGACGGCTTCTGCGGCGCGGGGGTCGAGGTCGGCGACTTCGACATCGTCCCGACCGGCAACACCCGCACGCTCCGCACCGGCGACGACGACGACTTCCCCCACGTCGGCCTCGGCTACGACGAGCAGATCATGCTGTGGGGCTACGACCGCCAGGCGTCGATCTTCAGCAACTGGGCCAACTGGAACGACCAGGGCATGTGCTGCAAGGCCGGCAACATCGAGGCGATCGAGGTGCCGGGCTGGCGCTACACGATCTACGTGCGCTGACACCTGGCTTCGAGGGCATGTGCTTTCAGACCTGTCTGAAAGCACATCTTATTGCGGGTCGGCGGGACGCGCCTCCGCGGCGCTGGTCCGGGCGGCGCGGCGCAGCGACACGACGAAGGTCAGCGCGAAGGCCGGCATGACGACGAACAGGGCCGCGGGGTACGCCTCCGGCCAGGCGGCGCCGAGGGCGACGGCGACGGCGGCGATGACGGCGAGGACGGCGAACCAGCGGGCGAAGCAGATCGCGGCGACCAGCGACATGCCGGCGAGGAGGTGGAAGCTGTCGAGCAGGACGTCGATCAGCGGCAGGCCGTGGAGGAGGCCGATGACCCGCTGGGAGGTGCCGACCAGCGCGGCGCTGACCATGAACAGGACGACCTTGCGGTAGTAGGCGTTGCGGAGGAGCGAGCGCCGCAGCGCGAGCGCGAGGCCGACGAGGACGGCGACGATGGCCAGCCCGATGGCGATGAAGCGGCCGCGGAAGGCGTCCTCGGCCCCGAACTGGAGGGTCGCCGCCAGCACGGCGAGGAGCACGGCGAGGGTCGTGATCATCACGGTGCCGAACATCCGGCGCTCGACGGGCACGCCCGAGGGGTCGGCGGACGGATCGACGGCCAGGGCGTCGAGGAGCGGGCGCATCGTCGGCCAGCGCGCGTCGGGTTCGCGGGCGAGCCCGCGCTCGAGCGCGTGCGCGAGGCGGACCGGGAGCTGGACCCGCGGCGGCCGACGGTCGCCGTCGCGGACGCTGCGCGCGAGGGCGTCGATGGTGTCGCCGGCGAACGGGCGCTCGCCGTGGACCGCCTCCCACAGCGAGACCGAGAACGAGAAGATGTCGCTGCGCGCGTCGACCGTGCCGCCGGCGAACTGCTCGGGGGACATGTACGCGGGCGTGCCCATGGCGGCGCCGGTGATCGTCATCCGCGAGTCGAGCGGGCTGTCGACGGCGGGCGGCAGCGCGGACGGTCCGGGGCTCGCGGCGCCAGCGGCCCGGGCGAGGCCGAAGTCGGCGACGCGGACCCGGCCGTCGGCCCCGACGAGGACGTTGTCCGGCTTGAAGTCGCGGTGGACGAGGCCGACACGGTGCGCCGCTTCGAGACCCAGGCCGGCCTGGTGATAGGCGTGGACGACGGCGGCGAGCGGCCTCGCCTCGGCTCGCAGCCAGGCGGCGAGGGTGACGCCGTCGACCAACTCCATCGCCACGTAGACCTGGCCCTCGTGCTCGCCGACCTCGTGGACCTGGACGACGTTGGGATGCGACAGCCGGGCCAGCGCCTGGGCCTCGCGGAAGATCCGGCTGCGACCCTGGGTGCCGCCGCTGCTCTCGCCATGGAGCAGCTTGATGGCGACCTTGCGATCGAGCTGCTCGTCGTAGGCGGCGTAGACGACGCCCATGCCGCCCTCGCCGAGCGCCCGCAGGACCGTGTACCGGCCGATCCGCGCGCTCTCCAGCGGCCGCGACCCGCCGCCCGCGCTGGGCGAGGTCGGGAGCTCGGCGAGGGCCCGGGTGCGGGTCACTTCGAGGTCGCCGGGCTGCATCACGGACGGCGTCGCGGCCTGTCTCTGGGGACAGGCCGACTGGAAGGCTCAGGCGCGCGGGTTGACGAGGGCGCTGGCGAGGGCGTCGCCGAGGCTGTCGATGTGCTCGCCGGCGAGCGCGTGGACCAGGGTCGCCGGGGCGGCGGAGAAGATGACGCTGGCGCCGCGGGCGACCAGGCCGCGGGCGGCCTCGTGGACGACCGTGGCGGTGCCGGGGTCGACGCCGGTGACGCCGGTGAAGTCGAGGATCAGCGTCCGCGGGCCGCGGGGGACCTCGGCGGCGACCTCGGCCAGCTGCTGGGCGCGCGCGTCGTCGAGGGCGCCGGTGACCGGGATGACGGCGAGCTCGTCGACGATCGCCAGCACGGGCACGGCGCGGCGGGCGAGCAGGGCGCCCTGGCGCTCGAGCAGGACGTCGCGGCTCTCGAGCCGCTGGCGCTCGGCGCGAGCGTCCTCGGAGGTGTCGAGGAGGACGGCGACGGCCTTGCCGGTGACGCCGACGAGCGGGGCGGCGAACACGGCGAGGGCCGGCTCGCCGACGAGGTCGCGGCGCAGCTCGGCGCTGGCGCCGACGGCGTCGGCGAGGGCGCTGGCGACGGGGACGTGAGCGCCGCCGGTCAGGCCGAGCGCCGACCAGCGCGAGTTGCCCTGCAGCGCCTCGCCGGTGCCGACCACGGCGGCGACGGGGAGCGCCTCCAGGCCGGCCAAGTCGCCGGTGGGGGCGGCGGCGGCGGCCTCGGCGAGCAGCGCCCGACCGGCCAGGCTGACCGCGGCGGGGCCCGCCAGGGCGGCGTAGAGGCGGCGCAGCGCGGTCGGCAGCGGGCGCGGCGACGACCAGCCCAGCTCGAGCAGGGCGACCTCGCGGCCGCCCCAGGCCAGCGGCAGCAGCAGCGTGGCCCCGAGCGCGGCCCCGTCGGGGCCGGTCGGCTCGGACACCCGGGGGGTCGGCGCGCCGGGCTCGATCTCCGTCGGGGTGTCCGAACGGACCTGTTCGAACAGCCATGGCTCATTGGCCCTGGTGAAAAGACCAGCCAGGTCGGCGAGCGGGCGGGTGGCCCGCTCGCCGCCGGCGCGCAGGACCAGCCGCGTCGGGTCGGCCGGGTCGCGCAGCCACAGCGCGGCGCTCGAGGCGTCGATCGCCTGGGCCGGCTCGGCCAGGGCCGCCAGCGTCTCGTCGAGGGTCGCGGCCTCGGCGAGCGCGAGCGCGGCGACGTACATGGTGTTGGCCTCGTCGATGGCGCGCTGGTGGTCGCGCAGGGCGTCGCGGGCGACCAGCAGCGAGGCGACGGCGGCGCCGAGCATGTCGTAGACGAGCCGCTCGCGCGGGCTCGGGATGTGGACGATCTTCCACGACAGCACCAGCACGCCGGGCCAGCGGGGGTCGGGTCCGCCGGTGGTGAGCGGCAGGACGACCAGGGCCTGGGCGCTGCGCTCGCCCGGATGGGCGCCGGGGCGCGGGTCGGCCGACAGGTCGTGCAGCACCAGCGCCTGCCGCGGCGCCGCCAGCCAGCGGGCCAGCACCGGGTGGTCGGCGAGCGCGAACGGCCGGCCGAGCAGCGGATCGGTGGCGGGGCAGATGCCGGCCTGCCACACGCTCGACAGCTCGGCGTGGGTGGGCACGCCGGCGTCGGTCTGCGCCGGGCGCGGGCCGCTGCGGTCGATGAAGCGCGGGTCGTGCGGGCCGAGGTCGCCGGGGTCGTCGCGCAGGGTGTAGAAGCGGATCAGCGACGGGCCGTAGCTGCTCACCGCGGAGGCGACCGCGCGCAGGACGGCGTCGTCGGTGTCGGCCTCGACGAGGGCGAGGAGGGCCCGGGCGAAGGTCGTGGCCAGTTCCACGCCCTGGGGGCCGTGGAAACCTGCTTCGGCGCGCGGGTCTGGGATCATGAGCCGCTAGAGACGATGAGCCGAGCGGCCGCCGAGTACAAGCGCTTTCTGTGGCGGGGACGCCCGCACCCGCGCTATAGCGGGTGGTATGCGCGAATGGGTGCTGTACGGCGCGAACGGCTACACCGGCGATCTCATCGCCCGTCAGGCGGTCTCCGAGGGTTTACGCCCGATTTTGGCGGGCCGCGACGCGACCGCGATCCGGCGCCTCGCCGGTGAACTCGGGCTCGAAGCGCGGGTGTTCGCGCTCGACGATCCGGCGGCGCTGACCCGCGGGATCGCGGGCGCCGCCCTGGTGCTCCACGCCGCCGGCCCGTTCTCGCGGACCAGCGCGCCGATGGTCGCGGCCTGTCTCGAAAGCAAAATTCATTATCTCGACATCACCGGCGAGATCCCCGTGTTCGAGGCCTGTCGGGCCCTCGACGCCAGCGCGCGCGAGCGGGGCGTGGTCCTGATGCCCGGCGTCGGCTTCGACGTGGTGCCGTCCGACTGCCTGGCCAAATCCCTGGCCGAGGCGCTGCCGGAGGCGACGCGGCTCGAGCTGGCGATCCTGGCGCTCGGCGAGCTCAGCCGTGGCACGACCAAGACGATGATCGAGCACCTCGGCGAGGGCGGCGCGGTGCGCGAGGGCGGGCGCCTGGTGCCGATCGCGGCCGGCTCCCGCACCCGCACCGTCCGCCTCGGCGGGCGCGAGCGTTTGGTGGTGGCGATCCCGTGGGGCGATCTGTCGACCGCGTACACGTCGACCGGGATCGAGAACATCACCACCTGGATGAGCTTCCCGAGGGCGCAGATCCGGGTCATGCGGCTGCTCGGGCTGCTCGGGCCGCTGCTGCGCAGAAAGCCGGTCATCCGCGCGCTGCAGGCGATCGTCGACCGCCGCGTCACCGGGCCGAACGAGCAGGTCCGCGAGTCGGGATCGAGCGAGATCTGGGGCCGCGTCGAGGCGCCCGACGGCCGCGCGGTCGAGGGCCGCGTGCGCGCGCCCGAGGGCTACAAGTTCACGGTGATCGCGTCGCTGGCGATCGTCCGCCGCATGCTCGAGGCGCCGCCGTCGCCGGGCTACCACACGCCGGCGACCGCGTTCGGCGGCGGCTTCGTCGCCACGCTGCCCGGCTGCTCGCTGGTGGTGCCCGACACGACCGGCGCTTGAGGGCATGTCGGAAGAAGCATGTCCGCGTGGACATGCTCGCGAGGACCTGCCCGGGCGGGCAGGTCCCGCGCGCCCACCGGGACGCGACGCTGCGCGGGAGAGACCGGCGACGCGTCGGGCTCCGGCCGCCTCACTCGTCGAGGTGCAGCGGAAACTCGCAGTCGTCGCACGGCTCGACGAGCTCGTAGGTGTACTCGCGGACCACGGTGCAGCCCTCGCCGGCCCAGGCGCAGCTGCCGTCGTCGCGCCAGTCGTTGGTGATCCGGCTGCGCACCGTCTCGCCGTCCACGGGCTCGACCTCGATCCGCTGGCGCTGTATGCAACCACTTCCTCGCCACTCGAGGGCGTACTCGTCAGCCTCCGGGTCGAAGCGCACCTGGGTGAACATGTAGCCGGTGAGGGCCACGCACGCCTCGCAGGCATCGGAGATGCCGAAATAGACGACGTGGGGCACCTTGATCCAGTCGGGCGTGACGTGGACGACCTCTTCGCCGGTGTGGTCGTCGTCGAGCTTCGGGTGGCAGTCGTTCTCGAGGGTGACGGCCGTCATGCGGTAGATGCCGGACGGCGGGAGCGGCTCGCTCTCGGGGCCGCAGCCGGGTGACACGAGCAGGAGCGTGGCGCACGCGAGGGCGGAGCGGGCGAACATTTGCGGCGAGCCTAGCGCGGCGACGCCGGTCGTGCACGTCCGGCCGTCGACGGGCCGCCTGCCGGCTCCGGGCGCTCGCAGGCGCGCGAAGACCGGGGTGTTCGGGAGTCCGTACGGACATGTCTGAGGAAACATGTCCTCGAGGACTGGCGAGCACGCGGCGTCGTCGCGTGCGACGGCCGCGCGCCTCAGTCGGTGCGGACGGCGGAACAGTGGCCCTCGCCGTTGATGTGGCCGAGGGTGGCGGTGAGCTGCTCGACGAACGACCACAGGTCGGTGATGTTCGTCAGGTGGCCGACCTGGTAGCGCTCCTCGGTGGTGATGTCGACCGCGCGCAGGTCGTCGGCGGTGAGCTCGCCGTCGCCGTCGTCGCTGGCGGCGATCAGGTCGAACGAGACCCTGGGGTTCTCGGCGAACAGGTCGTCGTAGAACAGGTGGTCGGCGTGGATCGTGAGCTGGACGTCGGTCGCGCCGGCCAGAGCGCAGTAGGTGTAGAGCGTGCGGGTCGAGAAGCCCCAGATGAAGGTCAGCGTCTCGCCGCCGCGGGTGGCGGCGCCCTGGACGTAGATCGAGTAACCGCCGTCCTTCATCAGCGCGACGTCCTCCTCGCTGGCGTTGCCGGCGACGGCGCCGCTGCTCGGGCCGATCACGTAGGCGGCCCCCGGATCCTCGGCGGCGATCGTGCCCTCCAGGATCGGGAAGCCGGCGCCGTCGCTCGCCTGGGCGAGGTCGAAGATCCGGTACGGCTCGTCCTCCTCGCCGAGCGGCTGGTCGGCGACGGTGATGTCGCCGACGCTGACGAGGAACTTGTCGAAGGTGACGGACCAGTCGTCGGAGAAGATCGCGGCGGGGATGCCCTCCTCGATGAACTCTTCGCCGTAGATCGAGGCCTCGTAGGTGCGCTCGGTGACGGCCGTGCAGGCGCAGACGAGCAGGAGCGGGAACAGGACGGTGCGCATGGCGGTTCTCGGGGTCAGAGAGGAGCGACAGTGTAGAACACGTGAGACTGCAAAGCGCGCCGCACGAGGTTGTGCGCGGGGTCGCCGGGGCCGATGGTCACCGCGGTGCCGTCGCCCGGGTCGAGGGCGGCGAAGTCGACCCCGTCGAACAGCGCGGCCCCGCTGGTGTCGTCGCGCAGCCGCAGCTGCACGCCGAGCGGTTCGTTGCTGCCCTCGTCGATCGCAAGGTCGAACGGGGCGCCGATGACGGCCGCGCCGACGTCGAGGTCGAGGACCGCCGTGAAGGCGACGTTGAGGCCGCCCTTGCTGGCGGTGCCGGCGAAGTGGGCGGTGTGACCGGCGAGCGGGTCCTCGGCCTGCAGCTCGTCGGCCCGCCGCAAGGCGATGTTGCAGCCGTGGTAGTCGCCGACGAGCAGCTCGGCCCGCCCGAGCTCGACGCCGTCGCCGGCGATCCAGTCGAGCACGAAGCTGCCGGGCAAGGCGCCGGTGACGTCGCCGCCGGCGTAGTGACCCGGGTGAGCGACGGCGGAGGGGACGAGCAGATCCCACAGCCGCGCGAGGGCGTGCATCTCGCCCTGGATCGTGAATTCGAGGTCGCCGGCGGCGATCCGCGCGCTGTCGAGGTGGATCGTCCAGCCGAGGTCGGTGGGCGCGTCGACGAGCCGGCTGCCGTCGACGACCACCGGCAGCTCGACCCGCGCGGCCTCCTGGCTCGGGGCGCAGGCGGCCGAGAGACAGGTGGCGATGAACATGGCGGAAAGGACATGCAGTTTCATGAGGCCGATCGGACAGGTTGGAATGGACGGGTCTCGAGGGACCTGTCTGGAAGGATGAGTCGTTCCCTGATGCCTACGGGACGGGTCAAACGGGGCACCTGGTGTCGCGCGGCTCGGCGCGGGCGGGCCCATGGGAGCTGACGCCGAGGCGCCGGACGCGTCGAGCCGGGCTGGCTCGACCCCGTCCGGGCGAATGGAGGCGGACATGGCCGAAGAGACATGTCGCTTCATGAGGTCACAACCACAGGGTGGCGCCGATCCGGGCGGTCAGCGGCGGGCCGGCGAGGAGGTGCAGGGCGGGGATCGTGCTGCGCGGCTCGCTGCGATCCCACCACGAGGCGAAGTGGTACTCGCCCTCCTTCCACTGGGCGTTGGTGACGTTGTCGATCTGCAGGTCGAGCTGCAGCGGGCCGACGCGGTAGCCGAGGCTGAGGTCGAGGAGGGCGTAGGCCGAGGTGCGGGCGCCGTGCGGGAGGGCCCGGCTGCCGACGACGAGGAAGCGGGCGCCGGCGCGAAAGCCCGAGGGGTGCACGACGGTGAGGCCGGTCGCCGACATGAACGGCGGCGCGAGCGGGACGGGGGCGCCGGAGTCGACGAAGCGCGCCTGCACGAGGCTGAGGTCCTGCCGCAGCTGAAGCCACCGCCGCGGCCACACGACGAGGTCGACGTCGACGCCGAGCCGGCGCGTGCGGTTGAGCTCGATGTTGACGGCGGACACGTGATCGAAGACGAGCTCGCGGTCGATCCAGGTGCCGAACAGGGCCAGGCCGGCGCTGACCAGCTCGCGGTGCTGAAACCGCGTGCCGACCTCGACGCTGTCGGAGGCGACGATCCGCGCCGGACCGCCGCGGTAGCGGTCGAGGGACGTGTCCTCGGGGACAGCCGTGCCGCCGAGCACGGCGCGGGCCTCGGGCGCCCGGAGGCCGCGGCCGTAGGCGAAAAAGAGGGTGGCGAAGGGAGCCAGGCGTACGCTGGCGTTGATCCGCGGCGAGGGCAGGGCGAGGAGCTTGCGCGCGCGCCGGCCGGGATCGATGCGGTCGCGGACGGCGTAAGCCACGAGGTCGAGGCGCGCGCCGGCCTCGAGGACGAAGCGATCGACGGGCCGCCAGCGCACGCCGGCGCGCGCGTGGGCCTGGTGCTGGCCGGCGCCGAGGTCCCAGCTGCGGCGGACGACGTGGTGGCGGACATCGACGCGGACGTCGTGCTGGCGCACGAGGTCGCCCTGCCAGGCGCCGCCGGCCAGCAGCTCGACGGTGCGATGGAGCGGGCGCCGGTAGTCGAGCTGGTAGCCGAGGCTGGCGAAGCGGTGCCGCTGGTTGCGGCGATCGCCGGCGACGGGATCGAGGAGGTAGCCGGTGAAGTCCTCGACGAGGTCGAGGGCGCGCAGCTGGCCGTGCAGCCGCTGCTCGAGCTTGCCGACGCCGAGATCGAGCTGGTGGCGCAAAGCGGTGAAGAGGCGGTGCGAGCGGCCGCCGCCGTCGTCGCGGTAGACGCCGGCGAAGTCGACGCGGCCGGCGGCGACGTCGTCGGCCCGCACGGCCCCGGGGGCGTCGAACTTGGCCGCGTAGACGCCGGCGGTCAGGTCGAGGGCGCCGGCGGTCTTGCTGTCGAGCAGGCGGATCTGGCCGAGGAAGGTGGCCCGCTGGGCCGCCCGCGCGGCGGCGAAGCCCCTGTCGGTCATGGCCTCGACGGCGAAGAATGTCTCTTTGGCCATGTTCTTCGGGGCATGCACGAAGACGCCGCGGTGGCGCAGGGTGCTGCCGAACTCGTAGCCGACCCGGCTGCCGCGGGCGTCGGGCTCGACGCCGAGGTCGAAGCGGATCGTGCCGGCGTTGGCGAAGTTGCCCTGATCGAGCAGGAAGGGGCCCTTGTTGGCGGTGACGCGGCGGACGACCTCGGGGATGACGAAGCCGAGGTCGACGTAGCCCTGGCCGTGGATGTTGGACAGCTCGTTGACGGCGACGCCGGCGACCTTGACCTCGATGTCGGCGCCGTGGGCCGCGTCGAAGCCGCGCATGAACATCTGCTGGCCCTTGCCCTCGGCGCCGTGCTGGATCAGGAGCACGCCGGGGACGAGCCGCAAGAGGTCGTCGGCGCTGCGCCGGCGCGGGCTGGTGGCGAGCTCGGCCGGTCCGATGGTCCGCCGCGAGGCCGTCCGCGGGCTGCGATCGCTGACGACGACGGTGGCGTACCGCCTGTCCTTGGGGACATCATGCGCCGCCGCGCCCGCAGGAGCCGCCAGCACGGCGAGGAGCGCAAAGGCGCGCAGCAGGGGCTCGCTCGGTCGGCGCACGCGTCGGGCCAGGATACGCGAGGCGCCCGGCGGCGGATCGAGGCGAAGGCGAGGGCGAGGCCGTGTCAGGAGCGTGGGGGGCCTGGAGCGCTCGCCGGCGCGCAGGCCCCTGGCGCGCGTCACGGCGAACCGGCGATGGTCGAGGTGCACGTGTGGACGCGGGAGGTGCTGCAGGGTCCGACGTGCAGGTGCACGAGCGGACAGAGCAGATGACAGGTGGACGCGCCGCGCGAGCTGCAGGTCGTCGCCGCGAGCGCCGGGGCTCGCGGCGGGTGCATGTGCATGCCGGGAGGCGCGGCGCGAGGTGTCGCGCCGCGCGAGGGCTCAGGCGAGCGGGTGCTCGAACACCGGCGGCTTGCCGCGGCTCATGGCGGTGACGCCGACCCGGGCGGCCGACTGGCACAGGCTGTCGGCCGCGCGCTGCTCCTCGAGGGCGGAGGCGGCGTCGACGTCGAGGGCGTTGGCGTCCTGGATGGTGCGGGCGAGGAGGTCGCGCAGCTCGGCGTCGAGGACGACGCCCTGCTCGTTGCGCGGATCGACGTCGCGGTCGACCGCGACCTCGGCGGGGCCGGTGCGGAAGGGCGGGAGCGGGGCTGTCCCTCGGGCCAGGGCGAGGGCGTACTCGCCGCTGGCGCGCGGGAGGTCGCGCACGGGGACGACCGCGCTGACGAGGCCGAGCTCGCGCGCGCGGGCGGCGTTGATGCTCTTGCCGGTCAGCAGCAGCTCGTTGAGGGCGGCGTAGTGCTCGGGGGCGCTGCTGCGGTGGAGCAGGTGGCAGCCGCCGAGGCCGGGGATGACGCCGACGGTCGGCTCGGGCTGGGCGATGACGGCCCCGTCGCCGGCGATCCGCGCGTGGCACGAGCTGGCCAGCTCCATGCCGCCGCCGAGGGCGCGACCGACGATCGCGGCGACGGTCGGTTTGCCGGCCCGCAGCTTGGCCAGGGCGGCCTTCCAGCCCTGGATCAGGGCGAGCGCGGCGTCCCGCTTGCCGAGCACCGGGACGAACGCGCCGATGTCGGCGCCGTGGCCGAAGTCCCGGTTGTAGTGGCCGTCCGGGGCGACGACGATCGCCTCGACCGCAGGGTCGGCCTGGAGGGCGTCGACGGCCCGCCCGAACTCGGCCAGCAAGGTGTGGCCGAGGGTCGAGCGCTTGAGCGAGAGCAGGCCGACGCCGCCGCTGACGCTGCGGCCGACGTAGATGCTGTCCCATCCGACATGTTCGCCGAGACCTGTCCGCGAGAACACGTCCAGCGGGGCGACCTCGTCGGCGCGGGTGATCCGCTGCTCGACGAGGAAGGCGCGGGTCAGGGCGGCGGCCTGCTCGAGGCCCAGGGCGGCGATCAGCGCCGGCGGGCCGTCGCGGAAGGCGAGCGCCTTCTCGGCGAGGTAGTTGAGGGCGTCGGCGGCGACGATCTTGTGGGCCAGCATGCGCGCGGTGAGGGCGAACAGCATGCCGAACATGCGCGCGCGGACGACGGCGAGGCCCTCGGGCGGGCACTTCTGGCCGCGCTCGTAGGGCCACTGCTTGCCGGGGTCGGCGATGTAGGGCTTCCACGCGTCGGGGATGGCGTAGAGGGTGCTGTCGACCTCCTCGCGCATGAGCTCCATGCAGTGGGCCGACAGGCCGTTTGCGCCGCGGATCAGGTTGTGGACGAAGAACGGCGAGGTGCCGAGCAGCTGCTTGCAGGCGTCGTCGATCTGCGCCGGGGTGAGGCCGGTGCTCTCGTGGATCCGCACGGCCTCGAGCATCATCCCGCAGAACAGGCGATCGGCGGCGAAGCTCGGCACGTCGCCGACCGAGATCAGGGTCATGCCGGCGCGGCCGAGGAACGCCTTGATCTGCTTGAGCGTGGCGGCGCCGGTGACGGCGCCCTGCTCGGGCAGCTCCCACAGCTTGTTGGTGAGGTGGGGGAAGAAGGGGTGCAGGACGCCGCAGCGATCGGCGCCCTCGAGGCCGTCGAACAGGTGCCGGGTGGTGAAACCACTGGTGGCCGAGAAGATCAGCGCCTCGGGGTCGCGGGCCCGGATCGCGGCGTACAGCGGCTTCTTGACGGCGAGGCTCTCCGGCACGGCCTCGAACACGAGGCCGATCTTGAGCTCGGCCGGGATGTCGGCGATGCCGCCCCGGATCGGGATGATGGCCCGGGTGATGGCCTCGATCTCGGCCGGCGAGACCCGCGGGGCGAACTGCTCGGCGAGCCTGGCCGCGACCTGGTCGACGGCGGGCGACAGGTCGAGCGCGATCACGGGGACGCCGTGGCGGGCGAGGATGCGCGCGAGCTGCCCGAGCTTGCCGAAACCGACGTTGCCGCAGCACCCGGCGACGAGCAGGGCCCGCGGCGGACCGCCGTCCGGCTGAAAGATGGCTGCTACCGAGGGATCGCGCGCGTTTTCCATGGGCCGGGAGCATAAAAGGCGTCGGCGACCGCCCGATCGCGGGCTCGATTGAGCTTCCCCACGCCCCGGACAAATTGTGTATTCGCCGTCATCCGCCATCTGCCGGCCGCTTCGTGGCGATCCACGGCAATGGCCATGATCCTTCTATATAGCGGGTGTTCGCTCGCTTGCGCGGCAGGCGCCGAGGTTTTCTCTCGATCGTTGCCGAATTGGCGGCGTTCGGACTACAGTGCCGTTCACGACTCGATCGACCCACGATCAAGGCACGTAGGAGAACCGTCATGAAGCACACCAAGATCGTCCTTGCGGCCCTCGCCGCGATGTCCCTGTCCCTCCCGGCTTGCGGCGGGGACGCGAAGAAGGAAGAGAAGAAGGAAGAGAAGAAGGTCGAGACCAAGGTCGAGACCACGAAGACGGTCGAGACCCCCAAGCCGGTCGAGGCCAAGCCCGAGGCGAAGCCCGAGGACGCCAAGCCGGCCGATCCGGCCGCCCCGGCGCCCGGTGGTGCCGCGGCCCCGCCGCCCGCCCCCGAGGCCGGCAAGTAATCGGTCCTCTTCTCAGCCACCAAGCAAGACACGGCGAGGCGCCACGATGGCACCTCGCCTTGTTTTTTAAGGCCTTGTTTTTCAAGGCCTTGTTTTTCAAGGCCTTGTTTTTCAAGGCCTTGTTTTTTTGCCCTCGGTCGCTGCCACGAGCAGGCACCACGGTCTTGCCCTCGGCCGCTCGTCACGACCGCTGCGCCGCGTCGCCGACTGCACAGCGAAGAGCCGCACGGTTTTGCTAGGGTGAGCCATGCGCCACGACGGCCGCGCCCTCGATCAATTACGACCCTTCTCCCTCGAGCCCGGCTTCATCGGCTCGGCCCTCGGCTCGGTGCTGGTGGCGACCGGCCGGACGCGGGTGATCTGCACCGCGAGCCGCGAGGCCAAGCCGCCCGGCTGGCTGACGCAGGGCGGCTGGGTGACGGCCGAATACGCGATGCTGCCCGGGGCCGTACGCCCTCGCGGACGCCGCGAGCCCGACGGCCGGGCCAAGGAGATCCAGCGGCTCATCGGCCGCTCCCTGCGGGCGGCGATCGATCTCGAGAAGCTGGTCGGGCCGCAAGGGCCGGTGGCGCTGACGGTCGACTGCGACGTGATCGAGGCCGACGGCGGGACGCGCACGGCGGCGATCACCGGCGGGATGGTGGCGCTGGCCCTGGCGGTGCGGGCGCTGCAGCGCGAAGGGGTGCTGACGGCCGACCCGGTGCGCTCGCTGGTGGCGGCGGTCTCGGTCGGGGTGTGCCCGCTGCCGGCCGCCGGCGCCGAGGCGCCGATGCTCGACCTGGCTTACGTGGAGGACAGCCAGGCGGTGGTCGACTGCAACGTGGTGATGCTCGAGCGCGGCGGGCTGGTCGAGATCCAGGGCACCGGCGAGCGCGGCGGCTTTGACAGGCCGACGCTGTCGCGCATGCTCGACCTGGCCGAGTCGGGCATCGCGTCGCTGTTCGCGGGCCAGCGCGCGGCCCTGGCGAAGGTGGCCGAACAGGCAAGATTGTGAGTTCGTAAATGATCGGGCAGGAACAATCGGGCATGTCCCGAAGGCTGGTGCTGGCGACCAGCAACCCGCACAAGGTGACGGAGCTGGCGGTGATCGTGCGGGCGGCCGGGCTGCCGCTGACGGTCTGCTCGGCGCGCTCGCTCGGGCCGGCGCCGGAGGTCGCGGAGGATCAAGGCAGCTTCGAGGCGCACGCGCGGCTCAAGGCGCTGACGATCGCGGAGTGGCTGCGCAGCCGCGGGGAGCCGGGGACGACGCTGGTGCTGGCCGACGACTCGGGGATCTGCGTGGAGGCGCTGGACGGGGCTCCGGGGGTCGATTCGGCGTACTTCGCCGGGCCGCAGGCCGACGACGCGGCCAACAACGCCCGCCTGGTGGCCGAGCTGAACGCCCGCGGGCTCGACCGCTCGCCGGCGTATTACCTGTGCGTGCTGGCGCTGACGCGGGTCGACGGGGCGCCGATCGCCGGCGCGGACGAAGCAGTGCGCCTGTTCACGGGCCGCTGGGACGGGACGGTGCGGACGACGCCGCGCGGCTCGGGCGGGTTCGGCTACGACCCGTACTTCTGGCCGACCGGCAGCGACCGCTCGTCGGCCGAGCTGCCGCCGGCCGAGAAGAACGCGCTGTCCCACCGCGGCCGGGCGACGGCGCAGTTGCTGGCGGCGCTGCCGGCGGTGCTGGCCTGCTGAGCGGGCGACGAGGCGGGCGGATCTTGCGAGGCCGCAAGGTGAGGCCTCGGCGGTGAGGCCGAGGCGTCGCAGGGCGGCGGTGCGGGCCGGCGCGCACGACCAGGACCCAGGCGATCGTGCGGGCCTCCTCACCAGCAGCCCGGTCCGGTTCGCCCTGGCGCTGCACGCCGTCGGCACGGCGGGCCTCGTGATCCGCGGCGGCGAGGGGGCGTGGCGCTCGGTCGCGGGGACCGGAACGAGGCGAGCGTGCGGGCGCCGGGCCTTCGTGGGGCGTCGGCCGGAGGAGGCGCGCCGAGGGCGGCGGGGGTTCGTGGCGCTGGATCGCGGCCCGGGGGTCGTGTATGGTCCGGGACCGCTCGGGGCGTAGCGCAGTCTGGTAGCGCGCCTGCTTTGGGTGCAGGATGCCGGAGGTTCGAATCCTCTCGCCCCGACCAATTTCTCGTTTCACGGCCGTCCGCGGCCTGTTCCACGGCCTCCCCAGGCCCGGCGCCCATAGCTCAGTTGGATAGAGCATCGGCCTTCTAAGCCGAGGGTCCCAGGTTCGAATCCTGGTGGGCGCGTCGCGTTCGCGCCCGGCCGCGGAAAAGGCTTCAGGCGCGGGCGGCCCGCCAGGCGGCGGCGAAGCGACGCGCGCGCTCGGGGTCGACAGGACCGCCGGCGCGGCCGTCGGCTCGCAGGGCGCTGCCGACGATGACGCCGTCGCACAGGCCGGCGAGGACCGGCAGGGCGGCCTCGGTGGCGCCGCTGGCGACGTAGAGCGGGACGCCGCCGGCGGCCGCCCGGACGCGGCGCAGGTGGTCGGGGTCGACGGCCTCGCCGGTGCCGCTGCCGGTGACGAGGACGGCGTCGGCGAGGCCGCGCTGGACGAGGTCGCGGGTCTCGTCGGCGAGGTCGCGGGCGGCGAGCGGGGCGGAGTGCTTGACGGCGACGTCGGCCCAGATCGCGAGGTCGGGCCGCCCGAGCTCGCGCCGCAAGCGGAGGACCTCGGCGGCCTGCCCCTCGACGAGGCCCTGATCGGTGACGCGCGCGCCCGAGAGGACGTTGATCCGCACGCTGGCGGCGCCGACGACGACGGCGATGGCGACGGCGGCGAGGCCGTCGTTGCGCAGGACGTTGATGCCGAGAGCGAGGTCGGGGCAGGCGTCGCGCACGGCGAGGGCGCAGGCGGTGATGCCGGCGATCGTGACCGGAGGGACATGTCCCTTGAAGAAGGGGACGTCGCCGAAGTTCTCGACGACGGCGAGGTCGAAGCCGGCGGCGGCGAGGGCCTGCGCGTCGCGGGCGACGGCGCGGGCGATCGCGGCGACGGGCTCGCTGCTCCGCGGGCTGCCGGGGAGCGGCGGGAGGTGCAAGACGCCGACGAGGCTGCGCATGGCGGCGAAGGTAGCAGCGATGCCGCGCGGGCGCAGCCGGCGAGCGGGAGTGGGTTCGCGGAGACACGCACGACGAGGGTGCGTCGCGCGGATGAAGGCCGAGCACCCGTGCGCGAGGCGGCCACGACGCGTGGCGGTGATCGAGATCGCGGGCGACTTGGGCGGCAGCAGGGCCGCGACGCGACCCGGTGGTCGAGATCGATGGCGAGCCGGTCGGCAGCAGGGCCGCGACGACATGCGGTGGTCGAGATCGATGGCGAGCCGGTCGGCGGTGCGCGAGGCGGAGATCCGACCACGCCGACGCGAGCTCGACTCGCGAGCGCGGGGCCGGCGAGCACGAGGCGTTCGTGCCCGTGCGCAGCGAGCTGCGCTGCGGCGATGGAGACAGATTCGCGTGGACGCGGCCCGGTGGCCGAAGAGGCGGCTGCGCGCTCGGCCGAGCGCATCGACCCGCGAACGCGCGCGCCGGGGATCGCCGGTGATCGCCCGCACACGCGGCGCACACGCGGCGCGGATAGCGTCGGCGCAGGAGGTGTTCGGCATGCGGGGGACGTGGACGATCGCGGCGGCGCTGGTGGTCGGGGGTTGCGGCGACAGCGGGCCGGGGACGAGCACGGGCGGGGCCAGCGAGGCGACGACGACGGGGACGTCGACCGACGCGAGCGCGACGATGACGACGGGACCGACGACGACGGAGCCGGATCCCCCGACGAGCGGGACGACGACGACGACGACGGGACCGACGACGACGTCACCGACGACGGGCGAGCCGGCGGAGTGCCAGACGGCCGCCGATTGCCAGGCGCCGACGTGCCAGGCGCCGACCTGCGAGGCCGGGGTGTGCGGGACGATGAACCTGGCCGAAGGGACACCCGTGGACGATCTGCCGGGCGACTGCCGGGCGACGGTGTGCGACGGCGGCGGCGGGACGAAGGAGATCCCGACCGACGATCCGCCGCCGCAGGCGCCCGGGGACTGCAAGCTGGCTGGCTGTCTTCAGGGGCAGGTCGAGTACACGCCGGCCGACGACGACCTGCCGAACGACGACAACGACTGCACGATCGACACGTGCATGGCCGGTGAGCCGGTGTTCTCGGCCAAGCCGATGCACAGCCCGTGCGGGCCGATGGGGGCGAACTTCTGCCACTCCGACGCGAGCTGCCAGGCGTGCAGGGAGGTCACCGACGCGTGCGAGGACTACGGGGCGGAGCCGCACGAGACGCAGGCGACCGCCCACAGCCTCGGCGAGATCACCGACGCCGACGCCAGTGGGTCGTTCGCCTGCGGGACGATCCAGGGCGCCGGCGACGTCGACTGGTACACGTTCAGCGGGGTCGACGCGTTCCTCAACATGGTCGACCCGTCGCGCACGCTGGTGGCCGAGAACGACGCCGGCCGGCTGTGCGTGTACCTGCAGTGCGACAGCGGCACGACGACGGTGACGTGCGGCGGGAACGACACGCCCGACACCGCGCCGATGGGCCAGAAGGGCTGCTGCGGGCTCGGGACGGTGTCGCCGGCGCTGAACTGCACGGGGCTCGACGACTCGGCGAAGGTGTGGATCAAGGTCGACAACCCGGAGATGCTGGCCTGCGTGCCGTACCGGCTCGACTACCACTTCTAGGCCGACCCCTGCAGCGCGGACGCGCCTCGACGGACCTGTCTGGTCGCGCCGCGCGGTCGGTGGTGACGCTCGCCGGTGCGAATGAGCTGTCCCCAGGGACAGGCGCGAGCCGGGCGGCGGGTCGAGCGTGCGCGGCGGGGCCGCGTGCCATCGCAGCCGTCCGATCCCGACGCGGCCTGGACGGGGCCGTGACGAGCTCGCGGGCGACGGTCTCGCCCCGCGCTGACCCGGGCTCCGCGGGGCGTCGCCAACGCCCCCGGTCGCCGGGGGTCGGCAAGGCCCGGGCCGTGACCGTGAGGACATGCTCGATCGGGCATGCCCTCGCAGACAGAGACGGTCAGGCGGTCGTGATCAGCGACGGGGGCAGGTGGCCGGTGTCGTTGTAGTTGATCAGCGCCTCGAAGTCTTCCTGGTAGATCCGGAGCTCGGTGATCCCGCAGTGCGAGCAGTCGAAGCGGCTCCAGGCCTCGTAGGGCAGGCGCAGGGTGTGGGCGACGAGGTAGCGGATCAGGTTGCCGTGGGTGAAGATGACCGCGAACTGGGTCTGCTTCGGGGCGCGGAAGAAGCGGTCGCGGACCTTCTCGACCTGCTTGACGGTGAGCGCCCGGTCCTCGGGGCTGGTGAACGGCAGGCCGGGGTGGACGCCGAACTCGGCGACGCGGTTGGCGTCGACGATCGGCAGGACCTCGTGGAGGTACGGCTTGACCTTGATCCGGTCGATGTGGAGCTCGTGCGCGGCGATCTCGGCGGTCTGCAGGGCGCGCGGCCAGGGGCTCGAGAACAGGCCCTCGAACCGACCCTGGGCGGCGTCGAGGATCTGGGCCAGGCGCCTTCCGGTGCGCACGGCCTGGCGCCGGCCCAGCGGGGTGAGGCCCCAGACGGTGTCGCCCTCGTCGCCGATCCGCTCGTAGTGGCCGTGCCGGACGAGGATGACCCGGCTGTGGACGACTTCGAGGCTCATAGGGCGCGGCGGCGCTTTGTAACACGGGGCCGGGGGGCTCACAAAGGAGTCACGGCGAGCCGCCGCAGCCGCCGCCACAGCGCGAGGTCCCCCGCCACGAGCCGCTCCTTGTCGGCCCGCCGGAGGGCCTTGAGCGCGTACTCCAACTGCCGGGCGTGCCGCGGCAGCTGCTGCCCGCGCTTCCACGCGACCTCGACCGGCAACCGCGCGCGCGTGTACTTGGCGCCCTTGCCGGCGTTGTGGGTGGCGAGGCGACGCGCGAGGTCGTCGGTGATGCCGGCGTACAGCGAGCCGTCGGCGCAGCGGAGGAGGTAGACGGTGTAGCGCCGCTCGGGCACGGGGGAGCACGATACTCGCGAATCGCCCGGCGCGAGGAGCGAGGCGGCGCCCCCGGGCGTGGGCGCCGCGCTCCGAAGGGCGGGCGAGGGCGCGGACGGAGGGCGAGGCGCGCCGGCGGGCGCAGCGGTGGGCCGTCGAGGGCGGAGCGCGGGGCTCAGCCGGCGGCGGCGATCACCTCGAGCAGGCCGGCGCCGTACTTGTCGGCCTTGGCCGGGCCGATCCCGTGGGCGAGGAGCAGCTGGTCGCGGCTGCGCGGGCGCAGCAGCGCGAGGTCGCGCAGGCTGCGATCGCTGGCGACGACGTAGGGCGGGACGCCCTCGCGGCTGGCGACCTGCATGCGGTGGGCGCGGAGTCGCTCGAACAGGGCCAGGGCGGCGGCGTCGAGCACGGCCTCCGGCTCGCGCGCGCGAGCGCTGGCCTTCGGGGCATGTCCTGCGAAGCCTGTCTCAGGGAGCATGTCCTTTGTGGCAGGCCGGACGCGCGGCGGCAGCAGCAGGCGGGCCGGCAGCTCGCCGCGCATGACGCGGCGGCCGATGTCGGTCAGGACGACGACCGGGCGGTCGTCGCCGGTGAAGTCGACCCAGCCGGCGACGACGCAGCGGCGCAGCAGGCGGAGCAGCCAGGCGCCGTCGTGCTCGCGCAGGGCGCCGAAGGTGGGGGTGTTCACCAGGCCGGTGCGCTCGAGCCGCTCGTCGGCGGCGCCGCGCAGCAGGCTGACCGCCGCCTGCAGGCCGAAGCGGCGGTGGATCCGGGCGACCGCGCTGAGCGCCTTGCGGACGATGAGGGTGGTGGCCTCGGGGTCGTCGTCGGCCTCGGCCGAGAGCTGGCGACACACGTCGCAGCGACCGCAGCCGCCCAGCGCCTCGCCCTCGTCGCCGAAGTAGCGGAGGATCGCGTCGTGCCGGCACGAGCCGCCCTCGGCCCAGCGCATCAGCTCGAGGAAGGTGTTCCACTTGTGCTCGACGACCGCGGGCGCGGGCGAGCTGTCGTCGCCGCCGCCGCGCTCGATCAGCCGCCGCCGCAGCGGCAGGTCGCCGGGGGCGATCAGCAAGAGGCCCAGCGCGTCGCGGCCGTCGCGGCCGGCCCGGCCGACCTCCTGGTAGTAGGCCTCGATCGAGCCCGGCGGGGCGAGGTGGATCACCGCCCGCACGTCGCCGCGGTCGATGCCCATGCCGAAGGCGTTGGTGGCGACGACGACGTCGAGCTCGCCGCGCGAGAACCGGGCCTGGACCTTCTCGCGCTGCGGGCCCTCCAGGCCGGCGTGGTAGGCCTCGGCCCGCCAGCCGCGGGCGACCAGCCGGACCGTCTCCTGCTCGGTGACCTTGCGGGTGGGGGCGTAGATGATGGCTGTCCCGGAGGACATGTCCTCCGCGGCATGTCCCGCAGGACGGGCGCCCGGGCCGCGGCCGAGCGCCTGCTCGAGGGTGCGATCGACCAGCCGCTCGCGCGCGCGGCGGTCCTCCTCCTCGGCGACGTGCAGGGCGAGGTTGGGGCGGGCGAAGCCGCGGACGATCTGCGGGGTGTCGGCCGGCAAGCCGAGGCGCGAGAGGATCTCGTCGCGCACGACGGGGGTGGCGGTGGCGGTGCAGGCGAGGACGCGCGCGCGCGGGAGATCGGCCAGGAGCTCGCCGATCTGCAGGTACTCCGGGCGGAAGTCGTGGCCCCACTCGCTGATGCAGTGGGCCTCGTCGACGGCGACCAGGGGGACGGCGATCCGGCGGCAGATCTCGCGGAAGGCGGGCGCGCCGAGCCGCTCGGGGGCGACGTAGACGAGCTTGTAGTGGCCGCGCGCCATGTTGCCGAGGCGGGCGCTGATCTCGGGCCCGGGCAAGGTGCTGGCGAGGAAGGTGGCGGTGACGCCCCGCGCCTCGAGGGCGCGCACCTGGTCGGCCATGAGGGCGATCAGCGGCGAGAGGACGATGGTGGTGCCCGGCAAGGCGCTGGCCGGGAGCTGAAAGGTGAGGCTCTTGCCGCCGCCGGTGGGCGCGACCAGCAGCAGCCGCCGCCGCTGCATGAGGACCTCGATCGCCTCGGCCTGACCTGGCCGAAAGGACTGGTAGCCGAGCCGCCGCAGGGCGCCGAGGAAGTCGGGCGCGTCCTCAGAGCCGAGCTCCGCCCGCGCTGCCCCGGGGCCGGCAGGCCGAACCGTCGCGTCGTGCTCGTGGGCGCCGGGAGAGGTCACGGGCGGACAGGGTGGGCGTTCGCGCGCGCACGCGCAAGCACGATCGCGCGGGCGTCGGCGCGGGAGGCTTTCGCGCCAGGGCGTGCAGGCGCGGAGGTCGGGCCTGGCCGCGGCGTGGTGGACTCGGAAAGTCGCGGCGCGAGCGAGGGCGCGGGGGGCCAGAGCGGGGACGCGGGCGGGCCTTGCGAGCGCAGGTCGGCGTGGTGCAGGGAGGCTCGGGGGGGGACGGCCGGCTCGCGGCGGGCGGCGTGAGCGGAGGCGCAGGTCGGCGCGGCGGGAGTGCCGGCGCGGGTCGGCGTGGCGCGGAGAAGGCTGCTGGGGAAGCCGAGTCGGGCCGGGCGGTCGCAGGGTGAGCGGAGCGCAGGCCGGCGGAGCGGGGAAGGCTGGTGTGGGAGGGTCGAGTCGAGCGGTCGCGGCGTGAGCGGAGGCGCAGGTCGGCGTGGTGCGAGGCTCGTGGGGAAGGCCGAGTCGAGGGGTGCGGGGGGAGCGGTGGCGAAGGTCGGCGTGGTGCGGGAAGGCTCGTGAAAATGGCCGACTCGAGGGGGGCGCGGCGTGGAGCGCGGAGGTTCGCGCGGCTCAGGGCGCTGGCTCGGCGGAGGCTTCGGGGGGCGGTTCGGCGGGGGTGCCTCGGCGGGCTCGGCCGGCCCGCCGGCGAGGCGGAAGATCCGGGCCAAGAGCCCGTTGGGCACGACGAACGGGGCGATCCGCTGGCGATCGAGGGTGAGCTGCGGGCACTCGGGGGTGCGGCGATCCGGCCAGATGTCGAGGCCGGAGGCGAACACGCTGAAGCCGGGCTCGCCGGCGGCGCACTGTCCCGAGAGCCAGGCGTCGCGGGCGTCGTGGCCGTCGAGGGCGGCCATGACGACGAGGCGCGGACTGACGGCAGGCAGCAGGACGTCGGCCCAGGTCAGCGCGACGACGTGGGCGCCGTCGACGGCGAAGGTGCGCGCGACGAGCTCCGGCGCGGCAGCCTGAGGGTCGACGGCCTTGGGGTCGACGGTGGCGTCGATGCGCTCGCACACGAGGCTGACGACCTGGGTGGTGGCCAGCGGCGTGACGCAGGTGACCTCGACGGTGCCGACCTTGCCCTCGAGCCGCTCGTCGGTCCACGCGTCGAGCATGGCGGCCTCGCGGATCAGCGCGGCCAGCTCGCGCTCGCGGTCGTCGTCGGGGAGGTCGATCTCGGGGTAGCTGATGGCGACGGCGACCTGGCCCGGCCGGCGCGCGATCGACTTCTCGGCCACCGGGACGTAGGCGAGGCCGTCGGTCAGCGGGGCGGTCGTGTACAGGCGATCGGGGGTGGCGACGAACAGCGGCGGCGGGCTGCGCGGCTCGCTCGAATCGGCGGGCTGCGGCCGGCAAGCGAGCACGGCGGCGAGGAGCGCGAGGCCTGCGAGGGGCCGCGGCGAGCGGGTGGACGGCTCGGCCCGGGCGGGCGGCCGCGGGCGGCAGGCGAGGGGCGGGAGGGCTGCGAGGGACCGCGGCGCGCGGGTGGACGGCTCGGCCCGGGCGGGCGGCCGCGGGCGGCAGGCGAGGGGCGGGAGGGCTGCGAGGGACCGCGGGCCGCGGGGGGGCGGCTCGGTCGAGGCGGGCGGCTGCGGGCGGCAGGCGAGGCGCGCGAAGCCTGTATGTTTGGACAGGTCCATCGGGACAGCTCGGCGCGGGCGGCAGGTCCAGAGTGCGCCGAGCGGCGGGCGGCTGCAAGACGCGCAGGCGATCTCGCCGAGATGGAGGCGGCCGGAGGGGGTCGGCCGGGTCGCGGGAGCGGCGCTGTCGAGGTTCGCCGGGGAGGTGGGCATGGGCGGTCGGTCGAGGCCGGGTGCCGAGCCCGGGTCGCGGGTCGCCGTCGACGGGTGCGAGGCGACCCGGGTCGTCGACGCGCAGAGCGAGCGGACGCTCGACCTGCGCTCAGCCTGCCTCGACCGCGGCTCGTCGGGCCTCGGCGCCGTCGTCGACCGCCGACTCGCGCTCGACAGGGCATCGACGCGCCCTGCTCCGGCGGGAGCCCGCCTCGCTCCCGTGGTCCGGCTCCACGCGAAGGGGAAGCTCCCGGGACATGTCGCCCATGACATGTCCAAGGAGACATGCTCGATGGAGCATGGCGTTCCAGACATGTCAGAGGCCGCGGCGGTTGTCGCTCCAGTAGGCCTTCGTCCGGATCCGGCGGGCGGGGATCGACCACTGACGCTGCAGCGCGCGGCGCAGGGCGACGACGCTCTCGGCGTGGCCGGCGAGGTAGTAGACGCTGTCGACGGTGACGACGCGGTCGAGCCAGGCGAGCAGGGCGGCGCCGCGGGTGGGGCCGCGCGAGAGGACGTCGAGCGGGAGGCCCATGGCGGTGAAGAGGTCGGGCGGCAGGCCTTCCCCCTCGACGGCCCCGGTGAGGCCGGCGGAGGGCGGGACGGCGCGGGCGAGCGCGGCGAACAGGCCGGCGGTGGTCTCGTCGCCGAGGAAGACGTGATGCGCGGCGTCGGCGTCGAGGCGCAGCCGGCCGCCGGGACCCATGAGGTGGGTGGCGTCGCCCTCGCGCAAGGCCTCCGCCCAGGCGCTGCCGGGGCCGCGACCATGCAAGTAGAAGAGGATGTCGACCTCGCCGCGCGCGTCGTCCCAGCGCATCGGGGTGTAGTGGCGAAATTCACGGGCGCCCACGCGCACCTCGACCTCGTGGCCAGGGCGCCAGCCGCAGCGCTTCAGGGGGGCGCCGCCGAAGCGGACGCGACGCAGGCGCGGGGCGAGGGTCTCGGTCTCGAGGACGGTGCAGGCGCGGCCGAACCATGCCTCGGCGCGCGCGGCCAAGAATGCGGGGATCTCGGGCATCGGAAACCTCCAGGAATGGGGCCGTCCGGGCGACGGCTGGACGCGGGGAGGGAGCGGACAAAGGTGAGGTCGCGGCGGGCGGGACAGGGATGTCTCAAGGGACATGTCGAGGCAGGCGACGAGGCGCGAGCGGCGCTGGGCGTCGGGCGGTGATGGCCGATGGGACATGATTCGAGGGGCAGGCCGGCGCCGTCGTCGAGGCGACGGGGAGCGACGGAGCTGGGCTGTGATGGCCGATGGGACAGGGTTCAAGGGCCAGGCAGGCGCCGTCGTCGAAGCGACGCGGAGCGGCGGAGCTGAGGCGGCGATGGCCGAAGGGACATGATTCGAGGGGCAGGCAGGCGCCGTCGTCGAGGCGACGCGGAGCGGCGGCGCTGGGGCGGTGAGGGCCGAAGGGACAGGGTTCAAGGGTCAGGCAGGCGCCGTCGTCGAGGCGACGCGGAGCGGCGGCGCTGGGGCGGTGAGGGCCGATGGGACAGGGTTCAAGGGGGAGGCAGGCGCCGTCGTCGAGGCGACGCGGAGCGGCGGAGCTGGGCGGCGGATGGCCGGTTGGGCATGGTTCAAGGGACACGTCGACGCCGCCGCCGGAGGAGGGGGAGCAGCCAGGCGAGGACGGGGCTGCCGGTGCGGCAGCCGCCGCAGGCGTCGCGCTCGGGCGGGGCAGGCTCGTCGGTGTCGTCGCCGGTGGTGCCCTCGCCGGTGGTGTCGTCGCCGGTGGACCCGGGCGCGGGCAGCGGGTCGACGCAGGCGAGCGCCTCGCGGGTGGCGGCGGCGCACAGGTGGGCCTGGATCGACATGTCCGAGAGGACAGGGTTGACGGCGGCCAGCCAGAAGCCGCCCGCGGGCAGGTCGGCGAGGATCCGCGGCTCGGGGTCGGCGCCGTCCCAGGCGAGCTGCGGCGGCTCGACGGGGCCGTCCGGGGCGCCGCCGGCGACGGCCTGCAAGGTGAACTCGAGGCCTGGCGCGGGCGCGGCGAGGCCGAACCACAGCGGCCCGCCCGGGTGGTCGAGGCGGTAGTAGCGGGCGGTCAGCGAGAAGAAGCGGTCGTCGTCGTCGAGCGACGAGCCGTCCTGCTCGGCGATCACGCCCGCGAGCTGTTCGGCGTAGGCGTGGCTGTCGCGGGCGCCGGCGCGCGGGCCGGTGGCGAGGTTCCAGGCGCTGAACTCGAGCCAGGCGGCGCGCAGGTCGTCGCCGCGGCCGAGCAGGAGCTCGGCGATCGCGGCCGGCAGGTCGGGGGTACCACCGACCTGCAGGAGGGCGTCGACGAATTCGGGGCCGTGGCGCTCGATCAGGAAGTCCCACCACAGCGCAGTGCCGTAGGCGAAGGCCGGGACGGGACCGGCGGGCGGCTTGAAGAGGGAGCGGCCGGTGTCGGCGAGGTAGGCGTCGCACAGGCGCAGGAAGTCGCGCGAGTCGGGGCGATAGGCCCGCTCGGCCCACACCGCGGTGCCCTCGGAGAACCACACCGGCGGGTCGACGACGTAGGCGGCCTGGACGGCGTGGAACAGCTCGTGGCTGACGACGGTGTCGACGGCCTCGGCGAGGTCGGCGTAGGCGTAGCCGGCGAAGTCGTTCTCGAGCAGCAGATGACCGGCGCAGGCGTCGGGATCGCAAGCGTCGTGGCCGAAGTGACCGTCGGCGGCGCCGGCGAATTCGACGAGGTAGATGTCGAGCGCCTCGCTGCCGCCGAGCGAGCCGAGGTCGTGCTCGGCCTCGCTGCGCGGCGGCCTCAGCCCGAAGACGTCGCGGTAGAGCGCGAGGACCTCGGCGGCAGTGTCGGCGACGCGCGTGACGTAGTCGGGGACGCCGTCGGCGTCGAGATCGGCGAGCGGGACGACGCTCGGGCCGTCGACGCTGTAGTGGACGCGCAAGCCGTCGGGGTGATCGTGGGTGGCGAGGATGTCCTTCGGGTCATACGGCCACAGGCCGCCCTCGGTCGGTCGCTCGGCGCGGGCGAGGCCGGGGAGCAGGAGGACGGCCGCGAGCGCGACGAGAGTGCCGCGGCGGCGCGCGCCCGGGCGCTCGATGGGGAGGACGCGAGCGTCGCCGGGGCCGAAGACGACGTCGATGGTGGCGACGCGAGCGTCGCCAGCCTCGGCGACGAGGTCGGGGCCGGAGACGACGTCGATGGGGGCGACGCGAGCGTCGCCAACCTCGGCGACGAGGTCGGTGTCGGAGACGAAGCGGGAGGCGACGCGGTCGTCGCCAGTGTCGGCGGTGCCGGTGACGACGTCGGCGACGTCGATGCCGGGCGGCGCGGCGCGGGTCACGGGAGGAAGCTCCAGCGCCAGGTCATGAGGGCGGCGCCCGTGCCCATGGTGCCGTTCTCGTTGCAGTCGGCCTGGCCGGTCTCGTAGTAGGCCTCGACCCTCAGCTTGACGGTCCGGCCGTCGGCGAGGCGGAGGGCGAACGGGAAGCCGGTGGTGGTGACGCAGCCGGTGTAGCCCCACCAGCTCGCCATGCGGTAGGCCGGGCTGCCGGGCAGGCCGGAGCCGTCTTCCTGCAGGGCGCAGGCGTCATCGTAGTAGTCCTCGGGCGCGAACTCGGCGTCGGGCGGGGCGGCGTCGAGGTCGGCGTAGTCGCCGGCGGGGGTGGCGACGGTGACGCAGGAGGGGCCGGAGCTGCCGCTGTTGACGCGGATCCCGAAGCGCTTGGCGGCGATGTCCCAGGCGCCGCTCTCGAGCGCGGCGACGTCGTCGAGGTCGACCCGCTCGAGGCCGTCGTCGGTGAAGCGGAGGTAGACCCACGGGTTCATGGCGGCGGCCATGGTCCCGCCGGCGGAGGCGTCGATCCGCGAGACCCAGTCGGCGCCGTCCTGCTCGCTCGTGACCTCGGCGTCGCTGACCTTGTCGTCCACCAGGGAGAGGTCCTGGATCGCGGCGTCGACGCAGGGGACTTCGACGAGCGGGCAGGCGTTCGGGTCGACCGGGTCCGGGGTGCCTCCGGTGGTGGGAGGGTCGGTGGTGCCGGGGTCGGTGTCGCTGCCGGCGCCGGTGGTGCCGGGGTCAGCGTCGCTGCCGGCCCCGGCATCGCTGCCGGTCGCGGCCGGGTTGCCGGAGTCGGAGGAGAGGTCCGGCTCGTTGCCGTTGCAGGCGGCCAGCAGGGCGAAGAGGATGAGGTGAATTTTGGGACAGGTCGTGAAGGACATGTGCGCGGGGCTCGCAGGACGGAGTGAAGGGAGGCCGACCGGGTGAGGGAGCTGAACTTCGGGTCAGGTTTCTCGGAGGCGGGAGCGGCGCGGAGAGGAGCCGATCGGGGAGCTGAACTCTTGGGCAGGGGGGTCGGAGCGGGCTCAGGGGAGCTGGTCTTTGGGGCAGGTCAGGAGGGGAGGTCGTCGGGCGGGCGCGGGAGGACGGCGAAGCCGCGGCCGGCGGGGGCGGGCACGAGGTCGAAGCGGGCGCCGAAGCACTCCTCGAGGCGCTCGGGGGTGAGGACGGCGGCCGGGTCGCCGTGGGCGACGCAGCGGCCGGCGTGCAAGAGGGCGAGGTCGTCGGCGCACTGGCTGGCGGCGCCGAGGTCGTGGACGACGAGGACCAGGGCGGTGTCGGTGGCGCGCGCGAACTGCCGCAGGCGCGCGAGGATCCGGACGGCGTGCCCGGGGTCGAGGTTGGCGGTCGGCTCGTCGAGCAGGAGGTAGCGGCGCGGGAACTCGGGGGTGGGCTCCCAGATCTGGGCGAGCACGCGGGCGAGGTGGACGCGCTGCTGCTCGCCGCCGGAGAGGGTCGGCGCGAGCCGGTCGGCGAGGTGGGCGACCTCGGCCACCTCGAGCGCGGCCCAGGCGATGTCGCGGTCGCGGCGCGTCTCGCCCCGGCCGGGGTGCGGGAGGCGCCCCAGCGTGGCGACCTCGAGGGCCGTGAGCGGGAAGCGCAGGGCGGTGGCCTGCGGCAGGACGGCCCGCAGGCGCGCGAGCGCGATCGGGTGGAGCCGGCCGATCGGGCAGCCGTCGAAGCGGAGGTCGCCGGCGCTCGGGGCCTGCTCGCCGGCCCAGACGCGGAGCAGGGTCGACTTGCCGGCCCCGCTCGGGCCGACGACGGCGAGCACCCGCGCGCACTCGGCGACGAGCGAGAGGTCGCGGAGCAAGACGGCGCCCCGGACGTCGACGGTGACCCCCGTGGCCTCGAGGCTCATGCGGGCCTCCGAGCAGGGGCGGGGTGGCGAGGGGAGCGCATGGCTTTCGGGACAGGTGGCGAGGCAGCGCCGCTCATGTGAAACATGAGCTGAATGAGATAATGCAGCAGGATGTATATGTTTTTAATGTGAGATCGTGGTGGCCGGGTGGCGCGGAGGTGCGCGCGCGGCCGGTGAGCCGGCTCGGGCGCGACGCCCGGAGCGAGGCCGCGGACCCGAGCGGCGTCTTCGAACCAGGCGGGCCCGCCCGCCCCCGTGGGACGGACGGGGGCAGAGGGGCGGAGCATCGGTTGCGAGGTTCGCTCGATCTGCCGCGGAGCGTCCGGCGGAGCGCGCGTCGGAGCGTGTCCTTCAGGACAGGTCGCGCGGCGAGCGGGCGTCGCTGCGGAGGTTTATTTAGAAGATTCAAGATGTCGGCGTAAATTATCGACATGCAAAGATTTTGTGTTCCGCTCATACGAGCTCCGTCGCACGCACGCGGGCGAGCAGGGCGAGGAACACGGGGGCGCCGAGGAGGGAGGTCAGGATCCCGACCGGCAGCTCGGCGGGGGCGAGCATCGTGCGGGCGACGGCGTCGGCGAACAGCAGCAGGCCGGCGCCGCCGAGGGCGGCGGCGGGGAGAAGCACGCGGTGCCGCGGGCCGACGAGGCCGCGCAGGAGGTGCGGGACGACCAGGCCGACGAAGCCGATGATGCCGGTGAAGGCGACGCAGACGCCGACGGCGAGGGCGACCTCGATGATCACGCGCCGGCGCAGGCGCTCGACGTCGACGCCGAGGTGGAAGGCCTCGGCCTCGCCGAGGAGGAGGGCGTCGAGGTCGCGGGCGCGGCGCCACAGCAGGCCGCCGGCGAGGGCGACCAGGGGGACGAGGACGAGGGTGACGCCGCGGGTGATGCCGCCGAGGCCGCCGAGCAGCCACAGGCTGAGGTCGCGCAGCTGGCGGTCGTCGGAGAGATAGCTGAGCAGGCCGAGAGCGGAGCCGGCGAGGGCGGTGACGGCGATGCCGGCGAGCAGCAGGCCGACGACCGAGGTCTGGCCGCGCGCGCGCGCGAGGGCGTGGACGAGCCAGGTGGCCGCGAGCCCGCCGGCGAAGGCGAGGACGGGCTGGGTGAAGCCGCCCGGCAGGACCGGCAGGAGCCGCGCGAAGACGATCGCCAGGCCGGCCCCGAGCGCGGCCCCGCTGCTGACGCCGACGAGGGTCGGGTCGGCCAGGGGGTTGCGAAACAGGCCCTGCATGGCACAGCCGGCCACCGCGAGGCCGGCGCCGACGACGACGGCGCCGAGGGCGCGCGGCACCCGCAAGGCGAGGAGGATGTAGCGGTCGCCGGGGTCGCAGCCGGGATCGGGGGCGACGAGGCAGGCGACCGCGCGCGGGAGGTCGAGCGAGGCGGCGCCGACGGCCAGCTCGAGCAGGACGCCGAGGACGACGAGGACGGCGAGGCCCAGCAGGACCGGACGGACGCGCCGAGCTGTCCCGGCGGACATGCTCGCCTGGACAGGGATCACACGGCCGCTCCGGTGCGGGACGGGTGGGGCGCCAGCGGTACGGGCAGGGACGGGCGGGGACGGCGGGCGAGGCCGCGGGGCCTGTGGAGGGGCGCGGACGCGGGGCGAGGCCGGACACCGGGGAGCGGCGCATGGCAGCCCGCCTGGCAGGCGGCTCGGGTTCGGCGCTCGGTGGTGGCCGAGGCCCCGGACGAGCGAGGCCGGGGGCCGGGGCGCCGGTCCTCGGAGGGGGTGCGCATGTGCGAAGGCCGGTCTGCTGCGAAGGACATGCACCGACGGGCAGGCCGATCTGCCCAGGAGGACATGCGCGATCGGCCCGCAGTGTCTTCCTCGGAAGGCATGTCCGAACGGGCAGGCCTCACGGGGCGGCTCCTTCGCCGAGCTCGGGGTGGAGGGCCACCAGGAGCTCGCGGACGCCCTGGCCGATCCGGGGGCCGAAGCCGAGCAGCTTGAGGTCGTCGACGGCGACGACCCGCTGGGCGCGGCCCGCGGGGGTCTCGGCCAGGCCGGGGAGCGCGAGCAGGCCCGGGACGCCGCCGAGGCTCTCGAGGCCGCGGGACGGCAGGACCACGAAGTCGGGGGCGGCGGCGACGACCGCCTCGGCGCTCCACGGCCGCATGCCGGTCAGGGCGTCGCCGGCGTTGTCGGCGGCGGCCAGGCGGACGAGCTCGGCGCCGGTGGTCTCGCGGCCGGCGACGAGCAGGCGGCCCGGTCCGCGGGCGTAGACGAACAGGACGCGTGGGCGCGAGGTGACGCGGGCGCGCAGCCGGTCGGCCTCGGCGAGGTCGGCCTCGAGCGCGGCGAGCACGGCGGCCGCCGCGTCCGGCCGACCGATCGCGGCGGCCACGGCGGTGATGTTGCCGCGGGCGGCGTCGAGGTTCTCGCCGGCCGGCACCCGCTCGAGGCGGACGCCGGCGCTGCGGATCTGCTCGAGCGCGGCGGCCGGGCCGGCCTCGCTGCTGGCGAGCACGAGGTCGGGGCGCAGGCCGAGCACGCCCTCGGCCGAGAACTGGCGGTAGTAGCCGACGCGCGGGAGGGCGGCGGCGCTCTCGGGATAGAGGCTCGAGAGGTCGACGCCGACGACGCGGTCGCCGGCCCCGAGCGCGAACACGGCCTCGGTGACCGAGCTGCCGAGGGTGACGATCCGCTGCGGCGCGGTGACCTGCGCGGCGGCGGGAGCGGGGCTGTCCTCGGGGACAGCACAGGCGAGGACCAGCGCGACGGCGAGGACGAGCGAGCGGAGGACGGTCGAGGCGGACATGCAGCTCCAGGCCGATGACACCGCGGGGCGGTCGGTCCAGGAAGGTCGGTAGCACATTTTGAAAATGGAAATCAAAGTTAATTTCGTGAGTCTTCCTCGCAGACCTGCTCCCGCAGGGCCGGCGTTGGGCTTGACATATGATTTTGAAAATTGATATCAATTGCATCCTCGCTCGGAAGCGCACCATGAGTCGTTACACCGGACCTCGTCTCCGCATCCTCCGCCGCCTCGACGTCGACCTCCCGGGGTTGACCGCCAAGTCGCGCGAGAAGCGGCCCTATCCCCCCGGACAGCACGGGCAGGCGCGGCGCAAGCGGCCGTCGGCCTACGGCATGCAGCTCGCGGAGAAGCAGAAGCTCTGCTTCAACTACGGCGTCAGCGAGCGGCAGATGCGGCGCCTGTTCGCCGAGGCGATCGCGGCGAAGGGGGTCACCGGCGAGGTGCTGCTCGAGTACCTCGAGCGCCGGCTCGACAACGTGGTGTTCCGCGCCGGGCTGGCGCCGACGATCCCGGCGGCCCGCCAGCTGGTGACGCACGGGCACATCCGCGTCGACGGCCACCGCGTCGACATCGCCTCGTTCCGCGTGCGCACCGGGGCCGAGATCACGCTGCGCCCGCGCAGCCACGACCTCGACATCGTCCAGCGCGCGGTGGCGACGCCGACCCGGATCCCGCTCCCGACGTGGCTCGAGTGCGACCTGCCGCAGCGCAAGGTGAAGATGGTCGGCAGCCCGCGCGGCGACGCGGCCCCGTTCGAGCTCGATGTCCAGCTGGTGGTCGAGTACTACGCCCGCTTCTTCTAGGAGTCTCATGCCCCGACCCTCGACCCCCGACAATTCGCTGATGGCGCTGATCGTGCGCCGCTGCGGCCTCGACGCGGCGGCGGCCGATCTGCTGCAGCGGATCGAGGCCGCCGCCTGGGACCTCGTCGCCGACGGGGTGACGCCCGACGTCCTGCGCGCGGTGCTGGCGGTCGTCGCCGACGTCGCGCCGGCCCCGGCCGGCCTGCCGCCGCGCGCGCGTCGGCTGCTGCGGAAGTTCGCCCAGGCCCGCGACGCAGGGGTGCCCGCCGACGTGGTCGCGTCCTTCACCGAGGACGCGCTGCGCATGGCGCTGCTGATCGACGACGCGTTCCACCGCGGCCACGCGGTCGGCCGCGCCGAGGCGAGCGCGCCGCTCGACGCGCCGGCCCGCGGCACCTGGTCGCACTGACGGCCTGGTCGCACGGACGGCCGCGTCCCCGGCGCGCTGGGCGTGGCGCGGATCGACGACGCGGCCGCGCCGAGGCGAGCGCGCCGATCGACGCGCCGGCCCGCGCGGCTCGGTCGCGCTGACGGCCGAGTCCCCGGGCGCTGCGCATGGCGCTGCTGATCGACGATGCGCCGAGGCGAGCGCGCCGATCGACGCGCCCGGCCCGCGCCGCTTGGTCGCGCTGACGGCCGAGTCCCCCGGGCGCTGCGCATGGCGCTGCTGATCGACGATGCGCCGCGGCGAGCCCATCCATCGACGCGCCGGCTCGCGACGCCCGATCGCACGGACGGCGACGCGGCTGGCCGCCCGCGGTCGTCGGCGTGACGCGCGTCTCGTGCTTCAAAGCATGTCTCTCAGGACATGCCGCCTGGGGCATGTCCTCGAGGGCATGCTCTCCGGGTCAGAGTGCCTGGGCGGCGATCCAGCGGAACACCGCGGCGCCCGTGCCGCGCATCAGCTCGGGGTCGGGCTCGAGCGCGTCGACGCGGGCGAGCTCGCCGTCGGCCGCCAGCACGTAGAGGTTGCGGGGGGCGGCCGGCGGCAGCAGCAGCTCGAGGCTGAAGTCCTGGTCGTCGCGGCTGTGGAGCAGGAGGTCGCCGTCGTCGTCGATCGCCAGGGCCCACATCGGCACGCCCTGGAACCGCTCCATGCCGGCCGACGAGACGCGCACGATCTCGCCGGCGGTCACGCCGCCGACGTCCTGCGTGTCGCTGACGCAGGTCCAGGCGGCGAAGCGGGCGTTCGGCGAGGCGACCGGCGGCTGGCCGCCGACGCACGGCGCCTGCTCGGCGCTCAGCAGCTCGAGCCGGGCCTCGTCGACGCGCAGGGCGGCGCCGCGGGTGGTGACGAACAGGAGCGCGCGCCCGTCGGCGCTGACGCGGGTGAACAGCTCGCCGGTGTCGCCGATCAGCGGCCGGCCGTCGTGCTCGCCGGTGGTGTGATCGTAGCGGCGGACCACCAGGCCCTCGCGGAACACGTAGTGGCGCGGCGAGATGGCCGCGATCAGGTGCGAGGGGTCGGTCCACTCGGGGGCGTCGGTCGCGACGGCGCACGCGGCCTCGGGCTCGCCGACGGCCCAGCGCCACACGCGGCAGCTGCCGTCGGCCCCGCCCACGCTCACCGCGCGGCCGTCGGGGTCGACCGCGCCCAGGCCGCAGCTCGGCCCGGGGCCGCCGACGCAGCGGACCCGCTGGGTGCGCGCCAGCGGGACGTCCGGCAGTCGCACGGCGGCCAGCTCGGTCAGGGTCGGCGCGGCGTCGTAGCCCTCGCTCGGCCGCGGGTACCTGAGCGCAAGGACATGTCCGCCGGGACCTGGCCGCAAGAACCCGTCCTCGGGGACACCTTGGAGGACGAACAGGACGGGGGCGTCGGCGGCGCCCACGGCCCCCCAGACCTCGGCGCAGCCGGCCGGCAGCGGCCAGGCGAGCGGCACGACCGCGGCCGGGTCGCCGGCGGTCGGGGTCGCGACCCGCGGCGACAGCGGCACCAGCTGCAGCTCGGCCGGGCAGCCCGCGGTCCACCACAGCGCGCCGCCGGTGGGGGCGAAGCCGGTGGCGTCGGGCGCGAGGCGGGCGGGCAGGGCGAGCGGCAGGACGCGCTCGCCGGCGAGGTCGACGTAGCCGGCGCGGAGGGGGCCGAGGCTGTCCCCGAGTTCATGTTGCCAGCCGCCGTCGCCGGCGCGGACCAGCGCGCCTTGGCCGCGCGGGTCGAGCTCGACGACCAGCGGCAGCATGTCGGTCTCGGGCCCGGGATCGGCGGGCAGGAGCTCGCGCTCGACGAGGCGGCCGGCGTCGTAGATCGTCAGGGTGCGAGCGCCCCCCTTGTCGCGCTCCGACGCGATCCACACCGCGCGCGCGTCGACCGTGGGCGGGCCGCAAGCGGCCAGCCACGCGACCAGCAGGGCGACCGAGCCCGAGCGAGCGCCGAGGCCCGGGCCCGCGGACGCGCGCGGGGCGGTCGCTTGTGACTTCACTCCCCCGCCTGGTGTCGCCGTGGCCACCACCCCCAGGGTACCAGCCTTGCGCGCCCGGTGCGGGTTTGGCAGGCTTCGCGCCTCATGTCCGGCGACCCCAAAGACCCTGATTACGACGACACCGAAGGCGACCTCGAGCCCGGCGAGCTGATGTTCGACGAGGGCGACGAGGAGGAGGGCGCAGCCTCGGAGGAGGAGATCCAGGAGGCGGCCCAGGCGATCGAGCTCGTCACGCTGCCGGTCTCGTGCACCAACGAGGGCAAGGGCGCGCCGCTCGGCATGGGCATCCAGCGCTTCTGGGCCCAGGAGCTGGCCGAGGCCGGGGTCCGGGCCGCCGCGCCGGTGTTCACCGCGATCCAGGAGCAGAACGGCCGCCGCGCGCCGGCGCTGATGATCTTCCGTGAGCCGTGGACCGACGACCGCGCGCTCGAGGGCATCAACCGGTTCGCCAACGCCAAGTTCGGCCTGGCCACCGACATGTTCGCCCAGGAGGACAAGGTGACGCTGACGGCCCGCCTAATCGCGGTGAAGCCGGGTCCCGCGCTCGAGACCGTCGACACGTTCACCGCCGAGACCACGGCCGAGCAGCTGCCGGGCGAGGTGTTCGCGCTGACGCAGAAGATCGCCGGCGCGCTCGGCAAGTCGGTGGCCAAGCCGACCTGGCAGGACGCGTTCGGCACCGCCAACGTGCAGGCGATCATCTCGTTCCTGGTCGGCCTCGGCAACCTCAGCGCGCTCCAGGGCCGCTGCGTGCCGACGACGTCCGACCAGCTGCTGTCGCCGCTGATGGACGCCCTCGGCCGCGCGCCCGAGATGGACGTGACGATGCAGGCGCTGCACGCGATGACCGACATCCTCATCGCCGGTCAGCCCGACCAGGCCGCCATCCCGCTGTCGGTGCAGGCGCTGTCGATCGCGGCGCAGAAGCGCAAGAACGACCAGGGCGCGTGGCATCACCTCGCGCTGGTGCTGCGCCGCGTCGGCGACCTCGGCTCGGCCGTGCAGGCGTTCCAGCAGGCGATCAACCTCGGCCCGCAGAACCCCGCGGTCGCGGCCGGCTTCATCGACACCCTGCGCACCGCCGGCGACCTCGAGAACGCGCTCAAGGTGGCCCAGTTCGCGGTCGAGAACGGCAACGAGGGCCCGGTGGTGATGGCCCAGCTCGGCAGCCTCCTGATCGAGAACGACCAGTTCGACGAGGCCGAGCCGTTCCTCCGCCGCGCGGTCGAGGAGGGCAAGGTCCCCAGCGCCTACGGCGACCTCGCGAACGTGCTGTGGGAGACCACCGAGGAGGATCCGAAGCGGATCCAGGAGGACCGCGACGAGGCGCTCGCGCTGCTGGCCCAGGCCGTCGAGCAGCCGTCGATCCACAAGAGCACCCTCGACATCCTGCTCGACCTCCACGAGGAGGAGAAGCTCGAGAAGGCGACGGTGCTGATGCTGCGCGCCGCCGAGAAGCACGCCGAGAACGCGACCGTGCTGCGCTACGTCGCCAGCATGTACCTCGAGGGCGACGAGCCGGCCCGCGCCCGCCCGTACCTCGACGCGATCCTCAAGCTGCAGCGCCGCAGCCTCGACGACGACGCGTTCGCGCGCCGGGCGATCCTCACCCTCGAGGTCGACAACTTCGAGGACCGCTACGACCAGGCCATCGACTACGTGCGCAGCGGCGACCCGCAGAAGCACCTGGCCGCGGCCAAGTTCCTGCGCGAGATGATCGGCCGCGACCCGCGGTACTGGCAGCCGCACCTGATGCTCGCGCTGGCCGTGCGCGACAGCGAGGGCGACGCCGCGGCGCTGTCGCACCTCAACGACGCGGTCCGCCTGCGCCCCAACGACGCCGAGATCCGCAACCTCATGGCGGCGATCCTGCGCAAGCAGGGCCGCGCGCGCGAGGCCGTCGAGCACCTGCGTGCGGTCGTGGCGATCAACCCGCGCGAGATCGAGCCGGTCGTCAACCTCGCCTCGGCGATGCGCGACGCCAACATGTTCGAGGAGGCGCGCCAGGTCTGCAGCGCGGCGCTGCAGATGATCCCGGACCACCCGGAGTTCAAGCGGATCCTCGACAGCCTGCCGCCGCCGCGGCAGCGCCAGAACTGACGCGCCCCGGCGCCCTGGCGCCAAGAACGACGACGCGCACGCCCGGAGGCTCCGGGGTGCGCGTCGTCGGCGTTTGCGGGGCGCGAGGCGGCCAGGCCCAACGTTGTTCGCCAGCGATGTCGTGAGCGAGCGGCCGCCGCCTGGCGGTGGTGCTCCGGCGCGAACTGGTTCAGCCTATGCCTGCTGACTTGTCGTCCCCGGGCCGCTGCCGTTGCCTGGGGGCTCTTACCTGTGATCTCAGCGAGCGGGAGTGTCCGTGATGCGAATCCTTAATCGGAAGTGTTGGAGCCGGGTCGCCAGCGCGTGCGCCGCCCTCGGCGCGGCGTGGACCCTGGCGATCCCGCAGACGGCCGAGGCCTGCGGCGGCGTGTTCTGCGACGGCGGGCTGCCGAACTCGATGCCCGTCAACCAGGACGGCGAGAACGTGCTCTTCGTCCTCAATCAGAACGAGGTCGAGGTCCACATCCAGATCAGCATCGACCCCAACACCAACGCGCAGAAGTTCGCGTGGCTGATCCCGATCGCCCAGATCCCCGAGTTCGAGGTCGGCTCGCAGCCGCTGTTCGACGCGCTGCTGAACTCGTCGGTGCCGACGTATCAGCTGCAGCAGACGTTCGAGGTGTGCGGCGAGGACGGCATCTCCGGCGGGCTCTCGAGCGCGAGCAACGGCGATCCGGGCCTCAGCAGCGGCGACGGCGGCACCGGCACCGAGGGCAACGACAGCGGCGGCGAGGACCCGGTGGTGTTCAAGACCACCGCGGGCGCGTTCGAGATCGTGGTGCTGCAGGACCAGACGATCGAGCCGATCAAGCAGTGGCTGATCGACAACGAGTACCAGTGGATCGACGGCTCGGAGATGGTGCTGCAGCAGTACCTCGACGAGGGCAACGTGATCGTCGCGCTCAAGCTGGCGGCCGGGTCCGACGGCGGCGACGTCCACCCGATCGTGCTGCGCTACCCGTCGAACGAGAACTGCTTCCCGCTGCGGCTGACGCGGTTCGCGTCGATCGAGAACATGGACATCCGCGTGTTCGTGCTCGGCAACAGCCGCGCGGCGCCGACCAACTACCGCCACGTCCTCGTCAACCCGCTGAAGATCGACTGGCTGCAGTTCGCGGCCAACTACAAGGACGTCATCACCAAGGCGGTCGACGACCTCGAGGCCGAGGGGCTGGCGTTCGTGACCGAGTACGCCGGGCCGTCGAACGTGGTCCAGCCGTTCGCGTTCAACTTCTACAGCACGTCGTGGAACGAGGCGGCGTTCGTCGGCCTGCCGCCCGAAGAGGTGATAAGCACCCTCAACAACCAGGGCCTGGCCAACTGCTTCGGCGCCGACTTCTGCTTCTACAACCACCCGCTGGTCGAGGGCCTGCTCAATGACTTCCTGCCGGTGCCGGATGGGCTGACGGCGGAAGAGTTCTACGCGAACCTGCAGGCCTACGCCGACCAGATCGACGCGATGGCGTGGGGCGACGGCAGCGCGTTCGCGCAGGCGCTCGACAGCCGGATCATCGCCCCCGGCGAGCACGCGCAGGAGCTGGTCGACGCCTACCCGTACCTGACGCGCATGTACACGGTCATCTCGCCGAACGAGATGATCGCGGACCCGATCTTCCACATCAACCCGGACCTGCAGGACGTGCCGAACTTCCGCTCGGCCACCGAGTACAACCTGTGCGACGGCAACAGCGTGGTCACGCTGCCCGACGAGCGCGAGATCTTCGTGCCCAACGGCGGGCCGTGGCCCGACTTCATCGGCGAGATGTGGTGGGCCGAGGAGGTCCAGCAGGTCGCCCTCAAGGGCAAGCCGATGCACCTCGTCAACAACACGGCCGCGATCAACAAGAAGATCGAGGAGTGGAACCTCGCCCACGGCTGGCCGCGCTTCCCCGAGGGGGCGCCCACCACCAGCGCGAGCGACACCGACACCGACAGCTCGGGGTCCAGCGAGGGCGGGCCGGACTCGGCGACGAGCGGCGGGCAAAACGACGCCAGCGGCTGCGGCTGCCGCAGCGACGGGGCGCCGGGCGGGGGTCTGCTCGCGCTCGCGGGGCTCGGGCTGCTGGCGGGACGGCGCCGCCGGCGCTGAGGCGCGGGGATCGCGGAAGCGCCGCGCTCGCGCGGCGCAGACGACTCGAAGGACATGTCCACGCGGGCATGTCCTTCGCCGCTTCTGCCGGGCCGAGCGGGCGGCGCTCGGCAGAGCGTTCAGGACATGCCCGAAAGGGCATACTCCTCACGCCATGTGCGAAAGGACATGTCGGTCAAGACATGTCCTTGGCGCCTCTCAAGAAACGGCCCTCTCCGCGCGGCCCGGGCCTGGTTCGCAGGACGTCTTCTCGTCGCGGGGCCCAGGCCTGCGGGGCGCGGACGATCAGGCCGCCGGGCGCATCTCGACTTCGTAGCCGAGGCTGCGGATGCGGCGCGCGAGTCGTGATGCGGTGCGCTGGCGGTCGTTGCGGTTGAAGTGCTCGGCACCGAGGTCGCGGTAGGGCTCGTGGTCGCGGAGGATCCCGTGGACTGCGGTGAGGATCGCCGCGGCAACGGCTCCGATCGCCTTCTTCTTGCCTTGCCGCGCTCGGACGCGGAGGAAGAGCGCCCGGAGATAGCCCTCCCCGCGGATGCTCGACCAGGCACACTGGATAAGCATCGTCTTGAGCCACGCGTTGCCCTTGCGCATGCGGTTGGAGCGGCGCTTGCCGGCGCTCTCGTCCATGCGTGGACACAGACCTGCCCAGGAGCGCAGGTGACCGGCCGAGCGGAAGCGGTTCATATCGACGCCGACCTCCGCGATGATGGCCTGCGCGGCCGTCGTTCCGACTCCAGGGATCGTCTGGAGCAGTTCGACGGCTTCAGAAAAAGGGCGGAGCTCGGCCTCGATCCGCTTCTCGACATCGGCGATCGACGCCTGCAGGGCGTCGATGAGCCGGAGATGCGTCGAGATGAGCATCCGGTGATGGTCGCGCACGCGGCCGTGGAGCGCCTCCATGAGCTTGCCGCGCTTGGCCTTCAGCGTCCCACGAGCAAGCCCCGCGAGCTTCTCCGGGTCGCTCTCGCCGGCGACCATCGCCTCGAGCATCGCCCGCCCGCTCTTCCCGAGGATGTTGGAGGCGACCGACGCGAGCTTGATGTTGCAGGTCTCCAGCACCTTCTGGATCCGCTGCGTGTGCTCGACGACCTCGCGCGAGAGCTGCTTCCGCGTCCGGGTCAAGTCCCGCAGATCCGCGATCGGCTCGGGTGGCACGAAGCTCGCGCGCACGAGCCCGTGTGCGATCAAGTCCGCGAGCCACATCGCGTCGTTCATGTCGGTCTTGCGCCCGGGCACGTTGCGGACTTCGTGCGCGTTCGCCAGCACCAGCTCGACACGGCCCGTGAGCACGGCCCAGACGGGCTTCCAGTACACGCCCGTCGCCTCCATCACTGCGATGACGCAGCCGCGGTCCTCGAGCCAATCGCCCAGCCCGATCAACTCCGAAGTGCTCGTGCCGAAGGTTCGAACCTCCCGGTCGACCTTGTTGCCCTTCATGCACCGCACGCAGGCGACGATGCTGTCCTTGTGGACATCCATGCCCGCGCACGTCCCGTACATCACTTCCATGACGTTCCTCCGTGAAGAACGCCGGCGCGAGGGCCCCTAACTCGAAGTCTCTCAAACGCGCTCCAGCGAGTCCCAGGACCCGCTGCTCGCAAACAAGGGTGCTCACGGGCCCTCCGGTCCAACTCAGAAACGGGCTCACCCTGCGCCAGTGCGTGAACGACCTCTTTGCCGGCATTCGCGGCAAAGCTAACCCAGTGTGCGAATCCGCGCCAAGCCCGCCATCGGCCTCCCGCGAGGGTTCCAGGGCCGTTTCATCCCCGCGGGTCGGCGCCAGCCGGTGGGTAACTCAGAAGTCGACGACGACCGAGCGGGCCGAGAACTTGGCGGGGCCGTGGTAGACCGCCTCGATGTTGTTGCCCTCGGGGTCGAGGAGGAACGCCGAGTAGTAGCCCGGGTGGTAGGAGCGCTCGCCGGGGGCGCCGTTGTCGCGGCCGCCTGCCGCCAGGCCGGCGGTGTGGAAGCGGTCGACGGCGCCGCGGTCGGGGGCCTGGAAGGCGAGGTGGACCCGGCCGGTCAGCTGGCCCATGGCGGCCTTGCTCTCGGCGGTGGAGATGTAGAGTTCGTCGTACCACACGTGGTCGTCGCCCTCGCCGCAGCGCGGGAGGCCGAGGGCGCCGAGCACCGCGCCGTAGAAGCGCTTGGCCGCGGGGAGGTCGGCGACGACGAGTTGGATGTGATCGATGAGTCGGCCGCGGTGGAGCTGCATGCCCCACCGTAGCCGATCGCCCGGCGCGCGCAACGCCGCTTCAGGCGACGGGCTGGTAGTCGCGCAGGTCGAGCTGCCGGGTGCGCAGCCAGTAGCTGACCGTAAAGCCAGGCCACAGCGCGGCGGCCCGACCGTCGGCGGTCTGGTACCAGCTCTTGCAGCCGGACGACCACACCGTGCGGCCGAGCCGCTCGTAGAGCTCGCTGGCGAAGGCGGTCTGGACCTCGGGGCGGACGTCGAGCATGCGCAGGTTGCGGTCGCGCAGGGTGGCGATGCACTGCAGGGCGTAGCGGACCTGGGCCTCGATCATGAAGATCATCGAGTTGTGACCGAGGCCGGTGCCCGGGCCCATCAGCAGGTACAGGTTCGGGAAGCCCGAGACGGTGATCCCGAGGTACGTCTCGGGCTGGCCGCGCCAGCGCTCGTTCAGCTCCTGGCCGTCGACCCCGACGATCCGGACCGCCGAGAGATACTCGGTGGCGCGGAAGCCGGTGCCGAGGATGATGGCGTCGACCTCGCGCAAGGCGCCGTCCTGGGTGCGCACGCCGGTCGGCTCGACGCGGTCGATCGGGTCGGTGACGAGCTCGACGTTCGGCCGCGTCAGCGCCGGGTAGAAGTCGTTGGAGATCAGGACGCGCTTGCAGCCCATGCGGTAGTCGGGCGACAGGCGGGCGCGCAGGCCGGGGTCGGCGATCTGGCGCTGCACGTGCTTGCGCGCCAGCGGCTCGACCAGGCGCATGACCTTGGGCCGCAGGAAGGCGAACGCGCGCGCCTCGTGCTGCCAGTAGAGGCCGTTCCGCACCAGCCGCTGCAGGGCGGGCACGCGGGCGTAGACCCTGCGCGCGAGCTCGCCGATCGGGTGGTCGGGCTTGGGCACGACCCACGCCGGGGTGCGCTGGAACAGGTGCAGGCGCTGCACGACCGGGGCGATCTGCGGCACGAACTGGATCGCGCTGGCGCCGGTGCCGATGACCGCGACGGTCTTTTGGGACAGGTCGTAGCCGTGGTCCCAGCGGGCCGAGTGGAAGGTCTTGCCGGCGAACGTGTCGAGCCCGCGCAGCTCGGGGTAGGCGGGCAGGTGGAGGGCGCCGTTGCCGAGCACGAGGGCGCGGGCGGAGAGCCGCTCGCCCGCGCGGGTGCGGACGTGCCAGCGCCCGGCGGCGCGGTCGAACTCGGCGTGGTCGACCTCGGCGCCGAAGCGGATGTGACGGCGGACGTCGTACTTGTCGGCGCAGCGCTCGAGGTACTGCTGGATCTCCGACTGCAGCGGGAAGGCCCGGGTCCAGTTCGGGTTCTGCTCGAACGAGTACGAGTAGAGGTGCGAGGGGATGTCGCAGGCCGCCCCGGGGTAGGTGTTGTCGCGCCAGGTGCCGCCGACGCGGTCGGCCTTCTCGAGCACGACGAAGTCGGTGATGCCGACGCGGCGCAGCTGGATCGCCATGCACAGGCCGGAGAAGCCGGCGCCGACGATGACCACGTCGACGTCGCGGGGAGCGCTGGCAGCGGAGTCGGACATCGGGCGCAGTGTAGCGTGGGGTGCGGCGACGGGCCTGGGGGCGCGCGGAGACGTTCACGTCGGTCTCGCGGCGCGCGACGCGGTGCGGCCGTCGAGGGCGAGGAGTCGGTCGCGCAGCCGCGACGCCGCGGGCGGCAAGGTCGCGCCGCGCCGCCACATGAGGCGGTACGTGACGTGGCCGAGCTCGGGCACCGGCCGCGCGACCGCGCCGCGCGGCAGGCCGCAGATGCCGTTGACGACGGCGACGCCGAGGCCGAGGCCCGCGAGGTGGAGCATCAGCGGCCAGCCGTCGGCCTCGATCGGCGGCGCGGCGGCGTCGGGCAGGCCGGCCAGCGCGCGGCCGACGAAGGCGCGGTGCGATTGGCCCGGCGGGGCGAGGACGAGGCGTTCGCCGGCCAGATCGGCCAGCCGCACGCGGCGGCGTCGAGCCAGGCGGTGGCCGGCCGACATGGCCACGCACAGCGGCGTGCGCAGGAGATCGCGGGCGACCAGCTCTTCGGGCACGAGGTCGACGACGCCGACCGCGAGGTGGGCCGCGCCCTCGCGCACGGCCTCGGCGGCATCGGGGCCGCCGCGGGTGAGCGGGCACAGCGTGGCGTCGGGTTCGTCGCGCGCGAAGGCCCGCAAGGCCGGGCCCAGCAGGTAGAGGTATGCGCCCTCGCCGGCGGCCAGGACGACGCGCTCGCGGCGGGCCTCGCCGCGCAGCTCGGCGAGGAAGTCCTGCGTGCGCGCCAGCTCCTCGCGGGCGAACGCCGCCACGCGCACGCCCGCGTCGGTGAGCCGCAGCTGCCGGCCCTCGCGCTCGTACAGGGCCGCGCCGACCTCCTGGCCGAGGCGGGCGATCCGCTCGAACAGGGCCGGCTGCGACAAACCGACGACCCGGGCCGCGCGGGTGAAGTTGAGGGCGTCGGCGAAGGCCACGAACGCGCGCAGCAGCTCGCCGTCGAGTATCGGCACGACCGATGACATATCGATGCATTCTAGTCGACGCCGATAGTTCGCGGGGCCACCCTGGCGGCATGCACACCGTCGATTCAGCCCCTCGCACCTCGGCTGCCTGGTGGGCCGAGACCCGGACCGACCCCTCGCGCCTCCACGCCTGGCTGTTCGCGCAGTACCGCGGCGAGGTCACGGCCGCGCGGCGGATCCTCGCCCTGCGCGACGCCCACGCGGCCCCGGGCAGCCGGGCCCACCGTCTGCTGACGGTCATCGCCGGGCAGGAGCGGGACCACGCCGACTGGGTGGGCGAGCTGCTCCACGCGCGCGGCCTGGCGCCGGTGGTGGTCGGGGCGCCCGAGGCGCGCTACTGGAAGCAGACGCTGCCCGCGGTCGTCGATCTCGAGACGGGCTGCGCCGTCGGGGCGCACGCGGAGGCGATGCGGCTGGCGCGGATCGAGGCGATCGCCGGCGATGCGGCGGCGCCGCCGGACATCCGCGAGGTGTTCGCCAGGATCTTGCCGCAAGAGCGTTTTCATGAGCGAGCCTTCCGCTCGCTGGCGACGCCCGCGAGCCTCGCGGCGACCGGAGCGGCCCACGAACTCGGGCTCGCGGTGCTCGGGCTCGAGGCGTGACGCGCGGCGCGCGGCCGGTCTGTCCTCGGAGACATGTTCTTTTGCGCTCGCGAACGGTGTGGCGATCGTCGTGGAAATTCGGCGGGCACGGATTGTCAAAAGGCCGATGGTCCGTCGAATCGTGTCCGTGTGTATTGCGCTGAGTGGGTGCTTGTTGGCTTGCGGAGGCCCCGCGAGCACCTCTTCCGACACCACCGCCGCGGGGCCGCAGACGACGAGTACGTCGTCTCCCGAGGCCAGCACCGCCGACTCCACCGGTTCGCCCGCGCCGACGACGACCGAGTCGACCGAGGGCGGGACCGGCGGAGCGACCGAGGGTTCGCCGACGACCGGCGTAGCGACGACCACCACCACCGATGGTTCGACCGGCGGGACGACGACGTCGACGACGACCGGGCCGGACCCGGCGGTCTGCGGCGACGGCGAGGTCGATGAAGGAGAGGCCTGCGACGACGGCAACCTGGTGCCCGACGACGCCTGCAACCACCTCTGCGAGCTGCCGGTCTGCGGCGACGGGGTGGTCCAGGCGGGCGAGGAGTGCGACGCCGGCGCCGACAACGGGCCGGGCAAGGCGTGTCTGGGCACGTGTAAGAGCAACGTCTGCGGCGACGGCGATCAAGGTCCGGGCGAGGGCTGCGACGACGGCAACCTCGACGACGGGGACGCCTGCACCGCGCAGTGCGCTCTGGCGAGCTGCGGCGACGGCAGCGTGCAGGACGGCGAGGCGTGCGACGACGGCAACGCCGTCGACACCGACGCGTGCACGAACGCGTGTACGACGCCGATCTGCGGCGACGCGATCGTGTCGGACGGCGAGGGGTGCGACGAGGGCAACGCGAACTCGGACGCGGGCGCGTGTACGTCCGTTTGCCAGGCGGCCAGCTGCGGCGACGGGCTAATCCACGCCGGCGTCGAGCAGTGCGACGAGGGGGCGAGCAACGGGCCGAACCAGGCCTGCCTCGCCACCTGCAAGAACAACGTGTGCGGCGACGGCGACAAGGGCCCCGGCGAGGCGTGCGACGACGGCGCGAACAACGGCGACGACAAGCAGTGCCACGCCGACTGCGAGCTCGACGTGTGCGGCGACGGCCTCGACGGTCCGAACGAGACCTGCGACGACGGCAACACGCTCGGCCTCGACGGCTGCAGCGCGACCTGCCACGAAGAGCTGATGTGCGGGAACAAGCTCTACAAGTGCGGCAACGGCGTCGACGACGACGGCGACGGCGCGATCGACCTGGCCGACCCGGAGTGCACGACGCCGTGCGACGACGACGAGTCGTCGTACCAGACCAGCCTCCCCGGGCAGAACCTCGACTGCAAGTCCGACTGCTACTGGGACGCGGACAGCGGCGTCGGCAACGATCAATGCGAGTGGAACCTCAAGTGCGACATGCAGAACCCGGGGGCCGACATCGGCTGCGGCTTCGACCCGTCGCTGAAGATGTGCACGCCCAAGGTGCCGGCCCAGTGCCTCGACGTCTGCGTGCCGCTGATCCCGAACGGCTGCGACTGCTTCGGCTGCTGCCAGATCGGCGACCAGTTCGTCTACCTCAACTCGAACCCCGACTGCAGCCTCGACAACCTCGACGCGTGCAACAGCTGCACGTTCTTCCCGCAGTGCGCGAACCAGTGCGAGCCGGAGATGTGCGAGGTGTGCTTCGGCCAGGACGCCGACGACCTGCCGCCCGAGTGCAACGGGATGCCGACCTGCGAGCCCGGCGTGACGCCCTGCGTCGACACCGCCGAGTGCCCCGAGGGCGAGTTCTGCCAGACGGGCTGCTGCGTGGTGGTCGTGCCGCAGTGAATTGGTGAGGAGCGGCGCGCGGCGGCCGGCGTCGCCGCGCGCCGAGCGAGGCCGAGGGGCTCGTGACTGCACGAGCGCGTCCGGACCGCGAGCTCGCCCGAGTTGGAACCCGGGCCGGCGGAGCGGTCCCAGGCGCGAGGACTCGCTCATGATACGTGCAATGGTTCCCGTACTTCTCGCGCTCGTCGTCGCTTGCGGAGGCTCTGCCGGCAAGGTCGACCAGGCGGTGACGATCGCCAAGGAGATCCGCGAAAAACCCGATGAGGCGGAGAAAATCCTCGGCGCGCATCAGATGACCGCCGATCAGTGGGAGGCGCTGATGTACGAGATCGCCAGCGATCCCGCGATGGCGGAGCAGTTCGAGGCCGGTTTGCAGAAGAAGTAGCGACGAATCGAGGAGGTTTCCCGTGCGATCCATGATCCTTCATGCATTTGCGATCGGCCTCGTCGCCGCGCCGATGGTGGCCCACGCGGCCCCGGCCGCGATCGAGGCGAGCGAGAGCGCCGCCGACCGGCGCACCCCCAACGAGCGGATCCTCGGCGCGCTCACGCTGCCGCTGAAGGCCCAGGCGCTGCGCAAGGCCGGCGTCGGCGAGGGCGAGGTCAAGGCGGGGCTGAAGGCGGCCAAGGACAAGAAGCTGCCGGCCGGCGACGCGGCCGAGGTGCTCGACGAGGCGGCCAAGGCTACCCGCGATCACGGCCCCGTCGACAACTTCGGCGCGTTCGTGCAGGCCAAGCTCGACGCCGGCCTGCGCGGGCGTGACCTGGCGGCGGCGATCCGCGAGGAGCACGCGGCGCGCGGCAAGGGCAAGGGCAAGTCCGAAGGGAAAGGTCCGCCGGAGGGCAAGGGGCCGGAGGCGAAGAGCGACGGACCGCCGCACGGCGGGCCCGCGGACGACAAGGGGCCGGAGGGCAAGGGGCCCGAAGGCAAGGGGCCCGACGGCAAGGGGCCCGACGGCAAGGGGCCGGATGACAAGGGCCCGCCGGGCCAGGACGCCGCCGAGGGCAAGGCTCCCGGCGACAAGGGGCCGAACGGCGCCGGGGCGGCCGAAGGAAAGGCGCCGGGCGACAAGGAGCCGCCCGGCAAGGCCGGCGCGGAGGGCAAGGCGCCCGACGACAAGGGCTCGGGGAACGCGAAGAACGGCAAGGCGAACGAGAAGGCCAAGCCGGAGACCGCGGGCAAGTAAGCAGGGTCGGCTCGATCCTGCCGTCCACCCGGGCGACCCGTGCCCCGCCGCGGCGGGGCACGAGCCGCCGAGGTGACGGCGTTCGACACGCCGACGCCGGCCTGCCGGACGTCGAGCTGTCCCGAGGGACAGACGGAGCGGCGCGGCCGCGTGCGTCGGCCTCGGACATCGAGATGTCCCGAGGGACAGGCGGAGCGGCGCGGCCGCGTGTGTCGGCCTCGTGGGCGGCCGCGTCCGCACCGCGTCTTCACGCGCCGTGGATGTTCTTCAGGACATGTCTCGATCGCCGTGTCCTGAAATTCAGGCAATGAGGATTTACGAGTTTTCGGAGCATGTCCTGAAGAACCTGTCCGGATGCGTCAAGCGCCCGGCGAGTACCAGATCGGGCTGGTCCAGGCGCGCTCCTGGATCGTGCGCGGGAGGGTCGGGTCGCTGCACGCGGGCGGGCGCGCGTCCTCGGGGAGGCCGAGGCAGTCGCGCCAGCTCCAGCGGCACACCGGGTCCTCGAGCACGCGCACGTAGTAGAAGGCGGGGCGCGCGGGGTCGAAGTCTGGGTCGCGCCAGACGCCGCACAGGAGGGCCGAACCGCGCTGCTCGGCGGCGCAGGTCGCCTCGTCGACGACGGAGCCGTCGGGGCCGCCGGCGACGTCGACGACGGCGATCTGGCCGACCCCGTCGGCGTCCTGCCAGCCCTTGATCACCTGGATCCGCTCGAGCCGCGACCCGGGTGCGCCGGCGCTGCCGGGGTCCATCTGCGCGCTGACGGCGATGACCGGCCCCGAAGAACCTGTCCGTTCGGGCAGGATCGCGCCCATCGGCACGCCGCCCCGCTCGGCCGCCGCGACGAAGTCGCCGGCGCCGCACAGGTCGTCGGGGAGGTCCCAGCCGCCGAACACGCGCACGGCCATACGCGGGCCGCTGGTGCCGTAGACCTCGCGGCGGCGGAGGGCGTCCCAGATCGCCTCGCGGCTGTTCTCCTCGGCCCACACGGCGACGAGGCCGCCGGGGCCGTTGCGTGCGCCGGCGGGGACGTTGCCGGTGAGGCGCGCGGTCGGGTCGCTCTCGCGGGTGCCGAAGTGACCGGGGTAGGTCGCCTCCTCGACGTTGCCGGGCGTGCCGTTGTGGGTGTCGGTGCTGGCGATGACGCCGAGGCGGAACGGGTTGACGCCGAGGCGCTGCTCGGCGCCGAGGCCGGCGAGGAGGATCCCGCGCAGGAAGTCGAGGCGCGAGACGCAGCCGCGGCCGACCATGCCCTGGCTGCCGGTGCCGCCGCCGCAGTCGTCGAAGGGCAGCACGCGCAGCTTCTCGAAGTCGCACAGCTCGTCGGGCGGGCCGAGGCCGGCGACCCCGCGCGAGCACTCGGAGTCGCCCTTGTGCTGGTAGATCTCGAGCAGCGGCTCGAGGTCGGCGCGGACCTCGGCGAGCTCCGCCTCGTCGGTGCCGGCCGGGAGCTCCGGCGTGAACAGGTTGCCGTTCGACCAGTTGCTGTTGTGCGGGATCGCCAGCACCTCGCAGCCGTCGACGCCGTCGCGGCACTCGCCCTGCAGGCGCCGCCACAGCTCGCCGGCGGTCGGCGCCTCGAAGTGCGTGACCGGCAGCGCGGGCACGCGGCTCGAGCGGAAGATGACGTTGCGGTGGAGGTTCGACAGCATGCGCGAGCCGGACCACTCGTAGGCGACGAAGCTGGTGAACCGGCAGGCGGAGGTGCGGTCGTAGGCGGCCTCCGCGGCCTCCTGCACGCGCGTCCACACCGCGCCGGCCCGCGCCTCGCAGTCGAGCCCGCCCTGGCCGCACAGGTCGTCCCAGCGCGAGGCCTCGTCGCCGTCGAGGCCGAGGCCGAAGTTGACCAGCGCCGCGGTGGTGCCGGCGCGGAAGTCCTTGCAGCGCGCGCTGTCGTAGACGGCGGAGCCGGGGGTGGTGCAGCCCTCGACCTCGGCCAGGTACTCGGCGTGATCGGTGACGGCGGCGAAGTCGAGCGGGCGCGCGAGCCGCTGCCCCGCGACCTCCTCGCCGCGGGCGAATTTGTAGGCGCCGGCCGGGTCGGTGCGGACGTCGTTGATCCAGGCGTCGAACGAGTACGAGGTGTGGACGTGGAGGTCGCCGAAGTAGAGGTTGCGCTGCGGGTTGCGGTCGCTGCACGGCTCGCGGCGGTCGACGAACGGCTCCGGCTCGGCCCGGCAGGCGAGCGGGCCGATCAGGCATGCCGCGAGGGACATGGCCGATGCGACATGGTTTGAAGAGCATGTCTGAAGGGGCTGGCGAGTCATGCGGGGCTCCAGAAGGCGAGGACGCGCTCCAGGGTCCAGGCGACGGCGACGCCGCCGAGGACGAGGGCCGGGAGGGCGCGCAGCGGGGCGCGAGCGCGGGCGGGCAGGGCCGCGAGGACGGCGCGGGCGAGGGCGGCGAGGGCGAGCACGACGACGGCGACGAGCAGCTGGCCGAGCTCGACGCCGGCGTTGAAGGCGAGCAGCGCCGGCACGGCGGCGCCGGGCGGCAGGCCGACCTCGGCGAGCGCGCCGGCGAAGCCGAGGCCGTGGAGCAGGCCGCAGGCGGCGGCGAGGCGCCAGGCCGCTCCGGCCGAGGGTCGCTCGTCGCGGGCGAGGGCGCGGGCGAGCAGCACCAGGGAGACGGCGATGCAGGCCTCGACCGGCGGCTGCGGCAGCGCGAGCAGGCCGAGGGCCGCGAGCGCGAGGGTCAGGCTGTGCGCCGCGGTGAAGGCCGTGAGCGCGCCGGCGAGGCGCAGCGCCGGGCGCACGAGCAGGGTGAGGCCGGCGACGAAGAGCAGGTGGTCGGCGCCGCCGAGGATGTGCTCGACGCCGAGCGCGAGGTAGCCCGGCGGCGGGCCAGGGTCCGGGTCCAGGGGGGCCGTGGTCCGACCTGGCCGCAGGACCAGGGTCGAAAGGCCAGCTCCCGGGCGCCGCAGGCGGACGATCAGCTCGCCGCGCTCGAGGCCGGTCACGGTCAGCGGACCGCGCAGACCGTCGAGGCCGCAGTCGGCGCGCAGGCGGCCCGGGGCGGCCGGGAGCGCGCGACAGTGCGGCGGGAGCTCGACGACGAGGTCGCGGGCGTCGGGCTCGGGCTGGCGCTCGAGGCGCCCGTCGACGCGGCCGTCGGCGGCCTCCTCGAGCACGAGCACCGCCGGGCGGAACTCGTGGGCGTGCGCGGCGGGGGCGGCGAGCAGCGCGGCGGCGCAGGCCAGGGCGGCGACGGCCGGGGCGGTCCCCGTCCAACCAGAGGTGTCCGAAGGGACAGGTGTCTCGAGCGGCGCAGATACGGCCGAGATCGAGCGACCTCCGGGCGGCGCGGGGATGGCCGAAGGGACATGTGTCCCGGCGGCGGGGCGAGGTGCGCTCACAGGTCGTGCTCCGCGAGCGCGGCGGCGAGGTCGGCCGGCAGGGCCGTGAGGTCGGCGGGGTCGCTGCGGCGCAGGTCGTCGAGGGCGGCCCGGACGGCCTCGGCGCGCCGGCGCTCGGCCAGGTCGGCCTCCAGCCGCGGGCGCGCGGCGGGCAGGGGCAGCAGCTCGGCGGCGGCGCGGGCGTCGATGCGGACGGCGTGGGCGCCGAGCTGCGACGGGACGATCGTCCATGTCCCTTCGGGCATGTCCGCAAGCGCAGCCGCGAACTCGGGCCCGAACATGCCGGCGTAGTCGCCGGCGGGGCGCAGGCCGAAGCGGCGGGCGTGCGGGCCCGGATCGCCGAGCGCGCCCGGATCGGCCCCGGCGGCGAGCTGGCGCACCAGCTCGCGCGCGGCGGCCTCGGGGTCGGGGTGACGGCCGCGCGCGGCGAGGACCTGGGTCAGGGCGAGCCGGGCCGGCGCGGAGTAGCGGGCCGGCTCGGCGTCGCGCAGGGCGAGCAAGGCGGCGTCGTCGAATTCGTCGACGTCGGCGGTCGACTCGTAAGCGAGGCGCAGCTTCTGGATCAGGCGCCGCCGCACGATCGGGTCGTCGCGATCGAGGCCGAGGCGCACGGCCTCGCGGACCATGCGCTCGTCGTCGAGCGCGTCGCGCAGGGCCGCCGCGAGCTCGCCCTCGTCCGGGGCGCGCCCGAGCCGCTCGGCCAGGCCGGCGCGGGTCGATTCGACGCGGCCGGGATCGACGCGCATGGCCCGATCGAGATCGGGGCGGACGCGCGCGTGCAGGGCGAACAGGGCCAGCCCCACGACGAGGAATTGGACGAGCGGTTCGCGGAGGAGGCGCCGGATCAATGCGCGAGAGTGTCCCTCGCCGGCGGCCGCGCGAGCAAGGGCCGATGCCGAAGCGTGTCGAGGCGAGGACGGCTCGCCGAGGGCCATCCGGCCGTGAGCGCAGCCGCAGCCGGGCGCGGGAGCGGAGAGCCGAGGGCGGCTGGGCCGGGAGCGGGGAGCAGGAGGTCGAAAGGGTTCGGTCGTGAGCGCAGCGCAGCTCGGCGCCGAGGCGAGCCGGCGCGGTGGAGGGCGCGGGGGAAGTCGGGCGGTTTCGGTTGCGAGCGCAGCCGCAAGACTCCGACGCGGTCCTGCGCCGAGGGTACGCGTGTGCCCGGCCCCGGCAGGGTCGATCGCGTGCGGGTGGCACGCGGCATCGGCTGGCGTACGATCCCCGGCATGTCACTCGCAGGGTTGGCCAAGGAGACGGTGGCGATCGTCGAGCGCGGGAGTTACACCGGTCCTTCGGGACAGGTGGTGTCGATCGCGGAGGCGGTCGCGGCGGCGCAGCGCGGGACGGTGCTGTACCGGCCCCGCGACTTCGACGACCTGCCGATCCCGGCCGGGTCGGGGCAGGGGGCGAAGATCGAGGTGTGGGCCGACACGACCGGCAGCGCGGCCCGCAAGCTCGTCGAGCAGGAGGGCGTGGCCGAGGTCGCGGCGCTCAACTTCGCCTCGGCGCGCAACCCAGGCGGCGGGTTCCTCGGCGGGGCCAAGGCGCAGGAGGAGGATCTCGCCCGCTGCTCGGCGCTCTACCACTGCCTGCTCGAGGCCCGCGAGTACTACGACGTCAACCGCGCCGACGAGTCGGTGCTCTACACCGACCACGTCATCTGGTCGCCGGGCGTGCCGTTCTTCCGCGACGAGCGGCTCGACCTGCTCGACCGGCCGTTCCACGTCGGCATCGTGACGGCGCCAGCCCCCAACGCCGGCGAGCACCTGCGCCGCCAGCCGCACGGTCGCGCCGACGTCTCGACCGCGCTCCGGCGCCGCGCGGAACGGGTGCTGCGGGTGCTGGCGCGCCACGGGCAGCACACGCTGGTGCTCGGGGCGTGGGGCTGCGGGGTGTTCCGCAACGACCCGAAGGAAGTGGCGCAGGTGTTCGCCGACCTGCTGCGCACGACCTACGCCCGCTCGTTCGCCCGGGTGGTGTTCGCGATCTACGACAGGAGCCGCGAGAGGGCCACGCTGCAGGCGTTCGAGCGCGTGTTCGGATGAGCGCCGGGGGCGGCCCTGGACGCGATCGGATGTGCGAGCTGCAAGCGCGACACGGATGTCGCGAGCCATGAGGAGCGCGGGCGGATGACGGCCCCCGCGTGGGCTGCGCGTCGGCCGCCGTTCTGGTATCGCTGGCGGCGATGAAGAAGACTCCCCCCAAGTCGACCATCCCCGCGTACGGCGAGCTGACCGAGAAGAAGCTGCGCTCGCTCGGCCAGAAGCTCGACAAGCTCGGCGACCCCAACGGCTTCAAGCACAACAACTTGTTGTGGAAGAGCGCCGACCAGGCGGCGCCGCTGTTGTGGCACCTGGTGCGCCACGGCCTCGCGCTGCAGACGGTGCAGTCCGCCGGCATCCTCCGGATCCTCGGCGAGAACACCCGCGACGCGTCGGCATCCGACATCATCGCGGTGCTGCGCCGCCTGCCCCCCGACATGGGCGTGCTCGACAAGGGCCAGGCGCGCACCTGGGCCACGTTCACGCCCGGGGTCCTCACCGCCGTGAACGATCTGATCACGGCCGCGTACGTCGTCGACCCGGCGGCGGTGCTGGCCGTGCGCGACGAGCTGCCGGAGAACCTCCAGCTGGCGATCGACTTCGTCCGCCGCCGCGCCGGCGAGACGATCTCGGCGGACGCGAGCGTGAAGATCCTGCGGCACCTGGTGGCGCATCACCTCGAGCACGGCCTGGCCGGCCACTGGGACTGCCCGTGGATCGAGAACGGCGAGCTGGTGCCCTGGCGGCTGCAGTCGACGGCCCACGTGGAGGAGCTGGCGGCGCGGTTCGGGTCGTCGTGGGCCGAGGAGGCGCTGGCGTGGATCCTGCCGCGCGTGAAGCTGTTCCGCGAGCGCTCCGGCGACATCAGCCGCAACGGCCTGGCCGGGCTCCGGCTGGCCGCGCTGTCGGACGTGATCTACTTGTTCGGCAACGGCTGGTGGTACCCGGAGTCGCTGTTCACGGTGCTCGACGCGCGCGCCGATCCGCCGGCGGCCCTGTTCGCAGCCGCGCTGAAGCTCGCCGAGGAGGGCACGGCGCCGTTCAAGATCGCGGTGCCGCAGGTGAAGCCGGAGCAGCCGGCGCGGTCGAGCGACGACGACGAGGACGACGAGGACGGCGACGACGAGTACGGCGACGACGACGAGTTCGACGCGTACGGCGACGTCGACGACGGCAGCGACGAGGACCCGGACGATGCCATCGAGGAGGCCGACGGCAGCGAGGAGCGCGTGCGGCTGCTGGCGACGATCTTGACGGTCGTCGGCGTCGAGCGGGCCCACGCGGCCGGGCAGGCGATCCCGAGCGAGGTGGACGGGCGCATCGACCTCGACCGCGTGAGCGAGAACGAGGCGCAGCTCGTCACGCGGCTGCGCGGGGTGATGCAGATCCTCGGCCCGGCCCGCACACACGCGATCCTGCGGAAGACGCTGGCCAAGGAGTTCTGGTACGGCAAGGCGATCGCGTTCCTCGACGTCCACTTCGATCCCGCGCGGGTCGAGGAGGGGCTCGCGCGGGTGGCCGCGGGCAATTACGTCGACGCCGGGCTGCTCGGGTACTGCTCGCCCGCGATCGTGCCGTACGCGGCGCGGGCCCAGGCGCGCGCGACCGCCCCCGACGTCAAGGCTGGGCTCGGCGAGGGGATCCTCTACATCCTGGCGCGCGCGTCGGCGGCCGGGCAGACGTGGGACCCCGCCCTCGACGAGCACGTGCAGCTCGACCAGATCCGCTTCAGCTACGGCGGCAGCAAGGTCGACCCGGTGCTGGCGTTCCTCGACGAGCTGCCGCTCGAGCGGTGGGTCAAGATCGTCACCGCCAACCGCGAGCGCTGCGCCGGCGAGCCCGATCGGCTGGTCAAGGTGTTGCGGCCCGACGCACCGCTTGAACTTTTGGACATGGTCTTGGGGGCAGTGATGGCGAAGCCGCAGGCGATCGGCCACGGCTCGCTGGGCGGGCGGCTGCAAGCGTTCGGGCCGGAGCTCGTCGCGCCGCTGCTGCGGGCGATCGGCGACGCGCCGGCCGAGAACACGTTCATGAAGGAGCTCGAGCGGGCGCTCGCCCCGGCGGTGTTCGCGGCGATCAAGGAGGGGCTCGGCAAGGCGGTCGAGACGCCGGAGCAGGAGCTGCGGCGGCTGGCGGCGAGCGTGCCGGGGCCGAAGGTCCGGATCTACCGCCTGCGCCGCGGCGAGGACGAGCCGGCCGCGGACGCGGTGGCCCGGATCGGGGGGACCCCGCGCGGGGTGGCGACGCCGCCGGTCGACCGTAAGGAGGCGATGACGCACATCCTCACGCTCGACCTGGCGCAGCTGCCCGAGCTGGCCGCGCGGCGCCCGGGCGTGCGCTCGCTGTCGCTCTACTTGCCCGACCCCGACACGGGCGAGCGCCACCGCCACGGCGCGCTGGTATGGACCCGCGAAGAAGAGCTGGGGCGCGCGCCGGGATCGACGGAGGACGCGGCGACGCTGCTCGTCGAGGTGTTCGACGTGCCGGCGCAGATCTTCGCGGGCGGGGAGCTCACCGGCGCGGCCAAGCGCGTGCGCCGGATCGTCTACGGCTCGCCCGGGTACGTCGGCGGCGGCCCGCTCTGGCTGCAAGACGGCGACCCGGGCGTCGATCCGGACTTCCTGTTCCAGTTCGACGAGAGCCTCGCGCACATCAACCTCGGCGACTCGGGGGTGATGTACGTGTTCGCGGGCGACATCGACTGGCAGTGCCATTGAGGACGTGACCAAACGCCTCCGTCGCGTGGACGGAGGCGTTTGGGGACACGCTTTGGATGGACAATGCGAGCAGGTGGGGATGGATTCTCGCGGCCGTGGCCGCGTGCGGTGATTCCAGCGCGGGGACGGAGGGGCTCCCGGACACGTCGACGTCGACCTCGACGTCGACCACGTCGATGACGACCGAGGGGCCGACGACCGAGGGGCCGACGACGTCGACGACGGCGACGTCGACGACGACCGAGGCGGACACGACGACGACCACGACGTCGACGACCGACCCGGACACGACGACGACGACCGGGCCGGACACGACGACGACGACGACCGGGCCGGACACGACGACGACGACCGGGCCGGACACGACGACGACGGACTCCTCGACGACCAGCACGGACACGAGCACGACGACCACCACCGGCAACCCGGACGACGGCGACGGCGACGGGGTGCTGGACGCCAGCGACAACTGCGTCGACGCGCCGAACCCGGGCCAGGAGGACGGCGACGAGGACGGGGCCGGCGACGCGTGCGACAATTGCGTGAACGATCCGAACCCGGACCAGGCCGACGGCGATCAGGACGGGGTCGGCGACCTGTGCGACGAGGAAGCGATCGACAACGGCGACGTGCTGTACGTGCCGGAGGGCGCGACGATCGAGCTCGGCGGCACGCACTGTACGCGCAGTGGGTGAAGATCGACGGGACGGTCACCGTGCCGCCGTACGCCAACGACCCGAACACCGGCACGCTGACGCTGAAGTCGCAGACGATCCTGGTCGGCGCGAGCGGCAAGGTCGTCGCCGACAGCGCGGGCATGGCCGGCGGCGACCCGTCGCCGCAGCTCACGACCGGCGGCTTCGGCGGGCAGGGCACCGGCAAGGGCTGCGGCGGCGGGCCCGGCAACGCGGTGGGGCAGGCCGGCTCGGGCGCGGGCTACGGCGGGGTCGGCGGCGCGCCGGGCAACTCGTACGGCCTCAACAACCCGTGCAACGTCTGCGACCAGGCGACCATCGCCCACTGCTCGGGGGCGGTGGGCGGGGTCGGTGGCACCGACATGGGCGAGGACGTGGCGATCGGCGCCGGCGGCGGCGCGGCCGGCAACTCGAGCGGGTGCAGCAACGCGGGCGCCCGCGGCGGCCGCGGCGGCGGAGCGGTGCTGCTCCTGGCCAACGACTGGGTGCAGGTCGACGGGACGGTGAGCGCGCGCGGCGAGGAACCGCCGGGCGACAACTCGGCCTGTGGTTATCGCGGCGGCGGCGGCGGCGGCTCGGGCGGCGGCATCGTGGTCGCCGCGGACGCGGTGCTCGGCGCCGGCTCGCTCGACGCCCGCGGCGGCAACGGCGGCCACGCGCTCGGCGATCAGTCCGAGACGTGGGCCTGGGGCGGCGGGGGCGGCGGCGGCGGCCGGATCAAGGTGTTCTCGCCGGCCGACACGTTCACCGGCATGCGCCGCGTCGACGGCGGGGCCGGCGGGACCGTCCCGGCGACCAACGCGAGCGTCGCCGGCCTCGCGGGCGCCAGCGGCAAGGCGGCGGCGGTGGCGACGATCCCGGCCGGCTACGACGACCTGACCTGCCCGTGAGGCCGAGAGGGCATGTCCGTATGGGCATGCTCGATCGACAATGCGCGAAAGGGCATGTCCATGTGGACATGCCCTTTCGCGCTCAGGCGCGGGAGGTCACATCGGCAGGATGCTGAGCAGCTGGCCGCCCGTCATGTCGGAGTAGACGTAGTGGCTGCCGGGCACCTGGACCTGCTGCATGCCGGGGACGTTGTCGGGGTCGATCTTCCAGGCCCAGCCCTCCTGGTCGACCAGCCACACGAACTTCTCGGCGTCGACGCTGAGGCCGATCGCGGTCGAGCAGGGGTTGGTGTTGTGGTTGGCGACCAGGGTCTTGGTGGCGCGATCGATCTGGACCAGCGCGCACGGGCCGTTGGAGGCGACCCACACGTGGTCTTTGTCCGCCGTGATGCCGCGGAAGCAGGCGTTGGTGCCGGCGACCGAGGTGTACTGCTCGGTGTCGGCGTCGAAGGTGCTGACCGGGCCGGAGCAGCCGGCGAACCACGGGTTGCCGTCGCCGTCGACGGTGAAGCCGTACGACTGGACGTTGAACGGCGGGGTCCAGCGCGACACGGTGATCGGGTTCTGGTCGGTGTTGATGCGCACGAACTCGCCGCGCAGGCCGCCGAACCACGGGCGGAACTCGGGGTCGAGCGCGCCGCCGTAGGGGGCGTAGCCCTGGCCGTTCCAGTTCGGGACCTGGATGGTCTCCTCGATCGTGCCGGACTCGCCGTCGATGCGGACGAAGTGGGCGAACCCGCCGGGCGCGTTGTAGCCGAGCCACACCTTGGGCTCGACGTACTTGCAGAGGTTGTAGTCCCAGGTGCCGGGCGTCCAGGTGACGCCGCGCGGGCCGTTGGAGAAGCCGCCGGCGAACGGCCACTGATGGTGCCAGCGCAGACACTCGTCGGCCATCCACGGGCGGACGTCGTTCTTGTTCTGCGAGGTGTCGATCATGCCGTTGCCGTTCTTGTCGACGCAGTCCTCGACGTTGGCGGCGAACATCGACGAGGTGCCGGTCTGGCGGTTGTTGACGACGACGAAGCGGCCGTCGGCGCTGACGGCGGTGCGCGACGGGCTGTCGCCGCCGGGGCCGGTCTTGTAGCGCGCGACCTCGACGAGCGTCTGGGTGTTGACCTTGGCGACGTCGCTGAGGTCCTGGCTGGGGATCCAGATGAAGCTCTTCTCCACCGGTCCCATGCCCATGCCGTCGCCGGGCTCGCACACCGGGTTGCCGGTGGTGCCGGTGGTGGTGGTGCCCTCGGTGGTGGTGGTGCCCTGGGTGGTGGTCGTCGTCGACGTCGTGCCGGTCGTCGTCGTGACGCCCTCGGTCGTCGTGGTCGTGTCGGACCCGGTCGTGGTCGGCGAAGTCGTGGTCGTCGGCGAGGTCGTGCTCGTCGTCGTCGTCTCGCCGTTGGACTCGGAGCCCGAGGCGGTGGTGGGGCTGGTGGTGTCGGTGCCGGTCGGCACCGTCGTCGCCGTGGTCCCCATCGTCGGGTCCAGCGTCGACCCCTGGGTCATCCCGGCCGTCTCCGTGCCGGTCGCCGTCCCCGAGTCACCGCACGCCGCGAGGCCCACCGCCAGGGACGCCGCGAGCCACCGCTTGCCAACGCTTGTCTTCTGCATGGTTCCCATCATGCGAAAGCGCGGTGGACTTCGGTGGTTCGGCGAGTGGATTAACCTGCCCGTGGATGAGTGGATCCTCTCTGTTCGGTTTCGCGCGGCGCGAGGCCGCGCGCCGGCCCGCGGGGGTGAACTGGCGTTCGAGACATGTCTCTTCGGGCAGGGAAAGGTCACCCCGGCGGGTTGACGACCAAATCGAGGCCGGCGCCGGTCATGTCCGAATACGTGTAGGGCTGGTTGAGGCCCATGACCTGGAGGACCACCTGATAGGTGTCGGGGTCGACCTTGTAGGCCCACCCGCCTTGATCGACGACCCACACGTAGCCCTCGACGTCGATGCTGATCCCCACGGGCGTGACCGCGCCGGGCAGGGCGACGTTGAAGTTCAAGATCGTCTTGGTGGTGGTGTCGACGACGACCATGCCCGCGGGGAAGCCGTTGTGGGCGATGAAGGCGCGGCCCAGCTTGTCGACCATGATCCCGCGCAGGCAGCCGGGGCCGGTGCCGACGTTCGTCCAGATCTGCGACGCCGGGTCGAGGTGGTAGAGGATGGCGTCGCAGCCGGCGACCCATAGCTCGCCCTTGGCGTCGAGGGCCATGCCGTAATAGGAGGGGAAGCCGTTGTTGGTGAAGACGGTGACGGCGAGGGTGTCGTGGGCGATCCGGATCGCCGGGCCCGAGGACCAGCCGGTGACGAAGAAGTCGCCGTCCTTGTTGACCGCGCCGCCGTACGGGCCCCACGAGTTGCCGCTCCACGGCACGTCGACCATGTCGAGGGTCTGGCCGGTGGCGCCGTCGAGCCGCTCGAAGGCGCCGAGGTTCTGCGCCTGCTTGTAATAGCCGAGCCACAGCGGCGGGTTCTTGGCCGGGCACTGGTCGGGCTGGATCTCCCCGACCCACGCGAGCGGGCGCGGGCCCTCCTGATACGCGAGCGGGTTGGTCGGGGTCGGGTGGTGCCACAGTACGCACTCGTCCTGGCCCCACGGCTTCACGTCGAGCGGGCCGGTCGAGGTGTCGGCCACGCCGTTGCCGTTGGTGTCGGGGCAGTCCTCGACGCGCGCGGCGATCTTGGTGACGCCGCCGTTGCGGTTGGCGACCGCCGCGTCGCCGTAGAGGTTGACCGACGTGCGGCTGGGGCCGTTGTTGCTGTCGCCGAGGCCGGTGGTGTCCGGGCCGGTGACGTAGCGGCCGACCTCGACGCCGGTGAAGGTATCGATCTTGCTGACGGTGCCCTCGACCGAGTTGGCGATCCAGATGAAGCTGAACGCCGGCATGCCGCCGCCGCCGCCGCCGCCGCCGCCGCCGTCGCAGCCGCCGCTCATCCCTCCGTCCGGCTGGACGCCGAGGTCGAACTTGACCTGCTCGGTGGTGTTGCCGGTGGTGGTCACCCCGGTGATGCTGACGCTGCCGGTAGTGGTGGTGGTGGTGGTGCCCGTCATCGTGGCGTCACCGCTCGCGCTGCCGTCGGTGGTGGTCGGCTGATCGGTCCCGCCCGTGGTCGGCGGCGGCGCGGTCGTGAGGGCGGTGGTCCCCATCGTCGCGGTCGCGCTGGCGGTGCCGGCCTTGTCGTCGCCGCAGCCGAGGAGCACGAGAGAGACGACGGAGCCGAGAGCGAGCGAACGGGTCGAAAAAGACATGAAAAGACCATCGGCTGTTCGATAGCGCGCTGTAAGCGCTACCGCGAGGGTTTCCGCGCCGGTGCCGTGTGGATCCACGCGTGGTCGAGGCCCACCAGGGAGTCATAACCCGGGTACGCCGGTCTGCAAGCGCGAGGGTCGAGCCCGCTGGGAGCTCGGGGAGACCTTGAGGTGTTACCTGTCGTGAGGGCCATGTCCGATCGGCCACGTGAGGGATGGCGGCGATGTCGCGCGCGACGTGTGCCGCGGTTGCCCGGAGAGGCGCCGCGGCCGGGGGCCGCCGCGCCAGGGCCGACGCGCGGGGCCGCCGGGGAGGTATGGTGCCGCCATGCGAACGACTTACGTCTTGTTGGCCGCCGCGCTGCTCCCTGCTTGCAACGGGAGCGCGGGCGACACCACCGCCGACGCCTCGGCGGGCACCGGCATCACCGGCGTGACCGGGCAGGGGCTCACGAGCTCGACCGGGACCGCGAGCGAGAGCGACAGCGGCGGGCCGAGCAGCGAGGGCAGCGACGGCGCCAGCGAAAGTGACAGCGAGACGCCGACGACCGCGGCGCCGCCGACGAGCACGAGCACCACCGGCGAGCCGACGACGGCGACGACGACGGACGCGACGAGCACGAGCACGAGCACCAGCACCACCACGGCGACCACCGAGCAGACGAGCACGACCGGGGTGGTCGAGGAGAAGTGCCCGTGCCCGGACCTCGAGGTGCCGCTCGACGACGGGATCTTCGTGCTGTCGAAGACGGCGCAGCTGTGGAAGTACTTCCCGCAGACGAACGACTTCGAGCTGCTGGGCCCGGCCGACTGCGGGCTCTTGCCGTCGACGTTCTCGATGGGGGTCGACCGCGAGGGCTTCGCGTGGGTGCAGTACAGCGACATGCAGCTGCGCAAGATCGACGTGACCGACACGACGCAGTGCAGCGACCCCGGCTTCGTGCCGATGCAGGACGGGATCGAGAATTTCGGGATGGCGTTCGTGTCGAACAGCGCCGACGACAAGTGCGACCGGATCTACGGCAACCACTACAACGGCGTCGCCAACGGCGACATGGTCAGCGAGTTCTTCAGCGTCGACCCCGACACGCTGGCGGTGGTGCCGCACGGGCTCAGCGACTACGGCCTGGCCGAAGTGACAGGCACCGGCGACGGCCGGGCGTTCCTGTTCGCCGGGCCGGACCCGTCGGTGCTGGTCGAGGTCGACAAGGCGACCGGGGCGACGATCGAGGTGACGCCGCTGCCCGGCGTGAAGACCGGCGGCGGGTTCGCGTTCGCGTTCTTCGGCGGCGACTTCTACTTCTTCACCGACAAGGACTCCGACAGCACCAGCGAGGTGACCCACCTCGACTACGACGACAGCGACGGCAACGGGGTCCAGGACCTCGAGGTCGTGGTCGAGGACGCGCCGCTGCGGATCGTCGGCGCCGGCGTGTCGACCTGCGCGCCGCTGATCCCGCAGTGACCGCGAGGCGGAGATGTCCGCGGGGACAGGTGCCGCCCGGCCGAGCGGCGGGCCGGGCGCACCGCGTGGATGAGGTGATCTCGAGGACATGACCGACAGAGCATGTCCGAGGCGACGAGAGCCGGAGGACATGGTCTCCAGGGCATGTCTCGCGGGACATGCGCCGCGGGGGCCCAGGGAGGGCCGGGCCGGCGAGGTGCGTTGCGCGGGCCTCGCCGCGCCGCCGGGCTCGACCGTGCGCCGGGGCGCGGCGAAGGGCCGCGACCGCAGCCCGACGCCGCGGACAGGCGGCGGCAGTCGCTGCGAGCGAGCCGGCGAATCGCGAGATCGGGCTTGGGACCCGGCGATCGCACGGAGGTGACGCGACGCGTGGTGCGAGGGCCTCGCGGCCCCGAGGTCGCGCCGCAGCGGCCGTTTACACGCGTGCGTCGCCGGCCGAGGCGGGCCGCAGCGGCCTCGGCCGGACACGGCGATCGCCCGGACAGAGTTCGGTCACGCGGCCCCGCGGCTCGCCTGTGCAACGGCGTGCGCGCGGCGCGGCGCGGGCGTCCGACGCCGTTCGCCCGGGTGGCCGGCGCTCCAGCTTCGCCGCATGACTGACGGTTGAGTTTTCTTACCCCCACCCGGCGCCCCAGGGTAGGCTTGGCGACGCATAACAGTCGCCGAGCGCACGAGGTACTGATGAGCGAGACCAAGACCAAACACCAAGAGCTGCAACGCTTTGTGGACGAGTGGGCGGCGCGCTGCAAGCCGGACCGCGTCGAGTGGTGCGACGGCTCGGACGCCGAGTACGACCGCATGCTGGGGCTGCTGATCGAGAGCGGCGCGGCGATCCGTTTGAACCCCAGCAAGCGCCCCAACAGCATCCTGGTGCGCTCGGACCCGCGCGACGTGGCGCGCGTCGAGAGCCGGACGTTCATCTGCAGCGCCTCGCCGGAGGGCGCGGGCCCGACCAACAACTGGGAGGACCCGCTGGTGATGCGCAAGAAGCTGAACGCGCTCTACGACGGCTGCATGCGCGGGCGGACGATGTACGTGATCCCGTTCTGCATGGGCCCGCTGGGCTCGCCGATCGCCCAGATCGGCGTGCAGCTGAGCGACTCGCCGTACGTGGTCGCCAACATGAAGATCATGACCCGCATGGGCAAGCCGGTGCTCGACGCGCTCGGCGACGACGGCCGCTTCGTCAAGGCGGTCCACTCGGTCGGGCACCCGCTCGAGCCCGGCGAGACCGGCCCCGCGTGGCCGTGCAACCCCGAGAACACGTACATCACCCACTTCCCCGAGAAGCGCACGATCCTGTCGTTCGGCAGCGGCTACGGCGGCAATGCGCTGCTCGGCAAGAAGTGCTTCGCGCTCCGCATCGCCTCGGCGATGGCCCGCGACGAGGGCTGGCTCGCCGAGCACATGCTCATCCTCGGCGTCGAGGGCCCCGACGGCAAGAAGACCTACGTGACCGCGGCGTTCCCCAGCGCCTGCGGCAAGACCAACTTCGCCATGCTCATCCCGCCCAAGGAGATGACCGGCTGGAAGGTCACCTGCGTCGGCGACGACATCGCCTGGCTCAAGCCCGACGCCGAGGGCAACCTGCGCGCCATCAACCCCGAGGCCGGCTTCTTCGGCGTGGCCCCGGGCACGTCGATGGAGACCAACCCCAACGCGATGATCTCGTGCGCGCGCGACTCGATCTTCACCAACGTCGCGCTGACCGACGACGGCGACGTGTGGTGGGAGGGCATGACGCAGGAGCCGCCCAAGCACCTGATCGACTGGACCGGCAAGGACTGGACGCCCGACTGCGGCCGCAACGCGGCGCACCCGAACGCCCGCTTCACCGCGCCGGCCCGCAACTGCCCGGTCATCGACCCCGAGTGGGAGAACCCGGCCGGCGTGCCGATCCGCGCGATCATCTTCGGCGGCCGCCGCATGAACGACGTGCCGCTGGTCTACCAGGCGTTCAACTGGTCGCACGGCGTGTACATCGGCGCGACCATGGGCTCGGAGCAGACCGCGGCGGCCGAGGGCCAGGTCGGGGCGCTGCGCCGCGATCCGATGGCGATGCTGCCGTTCTGCGGCTACAACATGGGCGACTACTTCCGCCACTGGCTGTCGATGGCCAAGCGCGTGAAGGAGCCGCCGCGGATCTTCCACGTCAACTGGTTCCGCAAGAAGGACGGCAAGTTCATGTGGCCCGGCTTCGGCCAGAACATGCGCGTGCTCCGCTGGGTGGTCGAGCGCTCGCGCGGCCAGGCGATCGGCGTCGAGTCGCCGCTCGGCTGGATCCCCCACTACCACGACATCGACTGGCGCGGCCTCGACTTCTCCGAGGCCCAGTGGGACGAGCTGATGGGCTACTCGCGCGACCGCGTCAAGAAGCAGACGCTGTCCCACGAGGAGCTGTTCCTCGAGCTGTCCGAGGCGCTGCCGAAGACGATGATCTTCGAGCGCGAGCTGCTGATCAGCCGCCTGTGAGCGCGGGGTGAGGAGCGGCGGGCCATGGCTCTTCAGCCATGGCCCTTCGTGCATGCCCGAACCGGCATGTCCCCAGGGTCATGGCGCTTCGGCCAGCCAGGCGGCGACGTCGGCGCGCAGCTCGACCGGGCGGTCGTAGGTGACGGCGTGGGAGGCGTCGTACGGGGCCAGCCGGATCGTCCGCAGGCCCGGGTCGGGCTCGCCGGGGAAGGCGTCGGGGCGGAACTGGACGTGCAGCTCGCCGGGCCGCGCGCTGCCCCGCGGCAGGTCGTCGATGCGCTCGACGTCGTCGACGAGGGCCGTGAAGAGCTCGAGGGTGGGCTCGATCGAGGGGCCCCACACGGCGAGGTCGCGGGCGGCGTCGGTGATGAAGACGCGAGCGTGGGCGAGGTCGTGGAGGAACAGCGCGCCGTAGTGCGGGTCGCTCGAGTGGACGCCGGCCATGATCGCGGCCGGGCCGCGGAAGCCGTCGAGCGCTTCGACCGAGAACGGCAGGTAGTAGCGGTCCCACGCCGGCAGGACGCCGAGGTGGTCGGCGAGGTCGGGGGCGTCGGCCGGGTAGTCGCCGGGGTTGCGCACGCGGAAGGCGGTCGGGCGGTCGGCGGCGGCGAGGCCGTCGATGTCCTCGGGCGCGACCTGCAAGATGGCGGCGAGGGTGTCGCGGCGCGACAGGCCGGCGCGCGTGCGCGCGAACAGGTCGGCCAGCCAGGTGCCGGGGCCGGCGATGTCGTAGCGGCTGCGGCCGGCGCTCTCGACGAAGTTGATCACGTTGGCCCAGGGGTCGCACGGGCCCGGCTTGTCGGCGCAGGCGACGAACTCGAGGCCGAGGCTGTCCGCGAGGACATGAACCGGAGAACCTGGCGCTTCGAGCAGGTCGCCGGCGCGCGCCTGCTGGGCCGAGCCGGCCAAACTGGGCTGGACGAGGACGAGGTGGCCGAGGGCGGCGCCGACGACGTCGGGGCCCGGGGGCCCGTCGCCGGGGAAGCGGGCGGCGAGGTGGCCGGCGATCGCGGCGGCCAGCGCGGGGTCGCGGTAGCGGCCGGGCCCCTGCTCGTAGCGGGCCGGGAACAGCAGCATGTGCAAGAGGATCGAGGCGCGGATGCCCCCGTAGCTCTCGCCGACGAGGACGAGGCGGCGGCCGGCGAGCGCGGGGTGGTCGTCCCAGAAGCGCAGGAGGGCCCGGGCGAAGTCGGCCGCGTCGAGGTAGCTGTTGAAGTTGCGGCTGTTGAGCTCGGCGGAGCGCAGCGGCATCTCGGAGGGGTCGGCGATCGACTGCTGCGAGAAGCCGGTGTTGCGGGCGTCGAGGTAGAGGAGGTGGCCGAGGGCGGTCCAGGGGGCGGGGCTGGGTGCGGGCTGAAGGTCGTCGCCGAGGGCCTGGGGGGCGGTGTTGCCGGCGAGGATCAAGCCGGTGGACACGCCGGGGCCGCCGTTGAAGAAGAGGAGGAGCGGGGCGTCGCCGGGATCGTGGTCGGCGGGGTGGAAGCTGTAGAACAGCCGCGCCGGCGAGCTGGTCATGGCGATGACGCCGTCGCCCTCGCCGATCTCGTAGTCGACGCCGGCGACGTCGAGATAACCTGCCTCGGGGGACAGCTCGGGACAGTGACAGTGAAAGACGTCGTCCTCGCAGGTGCAGGTGTCGCACGGCGGCGGGGCGTCGCAGCCGGTGGGGGCGGCGGTGGTCGAGGTCGAGGACGTGCGGGTGGTGGGGTCGGGGGCGCCGGTGGTGCTCGTCGAGGAGGAGGAGGTCGAGGTGGTGGTCGGGTCGAGCGCGGTCGTCGACGAGGTCGAGGAGGTGAGGCCGAGCGTGGTGCCGTCGCTGTCTTCGGCGGGCGAAGGGTCGGTGCAGGCCGCGAGGAGCAGCAAGGCAGCGGCCGCGCGAGCGCGAGTCGGCATGGGACGAGCGTATCGCGGCGGGCGGCGCAAGTGCGCGCCGACGGGCGATGAGGGCGGCTCGCGGCGCGGCGGCAGGGCCGCTCGTGGGCCCCGGCGAAGGATGGTAGGGTGAGGCTCGATGTCCGGCGCCGAGCTCGACGGGGTGACGCTGGCGTTCGAGCCCGGCAGCCTGGTGGTCCTCAACGTGGTGCTGGCGCTGGTGATGGTCGGCGTGGCGCTCGACCTGCGGCCGGCCGACTTCGCGGCGGTGCTCCGTCACCCGCGCGCGGCGATGGTCGGCCTGCTGGGCCAGGTGGTGGTGCTGCCGGCGCTGACGTTCGCGCTGGTGGTGCTGCTGCACCCGCCGCCGAGCGTGGCGCTCGGGATGATCCTGGTGGCGGCGTGCCCGGGCGGCAACATGTCGAACTTCATCACCCACCTGGCTCGCGGCAACACCGAGCTGTCGGTGACGCTGACGGCGATCGGGACGGTGCTGGCGGTGGTGACGACGCCGTTCAACCTGGCTTTTTGGTCAGGTCTGTCGGCGGACACGGCGGCGCTGGTCCGGGCGGTCGCGCTGGCGCCGGGCGAGCTGGTGGCGACGGTGCTGGCGGTGCTGGGCGCCCCGCTGGCGCTCGGGATGCTGGTGGCGGCGCGTCGGCCCCGGCTGGCGGCGCAGCTGCGGGGGCCGTTCAAGCTGCTCTCGGTCGGCTGCCTGGCGCTGTTCATCGTGATCGGGCTGAGCCGCAACGCGGGGATCCTGGCCGACCACTGGCTGCTGCTCGGCGGGGTGGTGGCGCTGCACAACGGGCTGGCGCTGCTGGCGGGCTGGCTGGCCGCAAGGACAGCCGGGCTGCCGGGCCGCGACCGGCGGGCGATCGCGATCGAGGTGGGGATCCAAAACGCCGGGCTGGCGCTGGTGCTGGCGTTCGACTTCTTCCCGGGGCTCGGCGGGACGGCGATGATCGCGGCCTGGTGGGGCGTGTGGCACCTGATCGCGGGCCTCTCGCTGGCGTTCGTGTGGCGCCGCCGGGCGCTGCGCGAGGAGGACGCTCAGGCCCAGGCGACGACGACCTGACGCGGGCCGCGGTACGGCAGGCGGCCGTGCGAGACGGCGAAGTTGTCGATCGCGACCACGTCGCCGGCGCGCCACGGGAACACGACCATGTGCCGCCAGACGACGTCGCGCAGGTGCTCGAGGTCGGCGTCGTCGATCTCGCGGCCGTCGCGGTAGGTGCAGTGCATCGGCAGGGCGTCGGCGGCGGTGAACTTGCGCCGCGCGCCGATCATGACCCGGGCGAATCGCGCGAGGGCGAGGCTCCGCAGGTCGCCCTGCCGGGCGTGGACGCGGCGCAGCTCGGCGGCGGCGCTGGCGGCGTGGAACACCTGGAGGTGGTTGAACCACACCGGCTCGCCGGACTCGGGGTGGGGCCGCAAGGCGTCCTGCTCGCTGACGAGGCGCAGCCGCTGTCCCGGGAGCCAGGTGACCTGAAAGCCCTGCTCGGCGCACTTGGCCTCGACGACGCCGCGGTCGGTGGTCAGAAACATCTCGTCCCAGCGCTTGAGCTTCCACAGGTCGAAGCGTCCGCCGCCGTCCGGGCCGTCGTAGTTGCGGATGATGCGGATCCCGCCGCGGACGAAGCGGTCGCGCACGTCGGGAGCGAGGCCGGCGGCGACCCGACGAAAGTCGCACAGCGGGGTCTCGCCGCCGCCGCCCTGGGGAGCGACCAGACAGGCGAAGAACAGCCGCCGCGGCGGGTCGCGCAAGAACGACATCTCGCAGTGCTGCGGGATCGGGTAGTACGGGGGCAGCTCGCTGGCCGAAAAGACGTACTCGCTGAGCGCGTCGCGGGGCGAGGTGCCGAGGTACTCGTTCTTCAGCTCGGGGTCGATCGCCCGCGCGACCCGCTCGAGGTCGACCGGGACGCGCACGCCGAAGCCGCGCAGCAAGACGGCGCCGTGGGTGCGAAGCTGTCCGGAGAGCCAGGTCTTCTCGGCGTCGAGCCAGGCGCGCAAGGCGTCGACGCGGACGTCGCCGTCAGGCTCGACCACCGGGACGACGCCGCCCCCGGGACCCCGGATCTCGCTGAGTCGCATGGGGCGACGATCGCACAAATCGCCGGCGGTGGCGCAGGGCGGGCCGGGCGAGGTCGCGCCGGGGCGGGAGAATGAGGATGGCTTTCGGGACAGGTCGGGGGACGCGGGGAACGGGGCGTCTGCCGACCTCGATGAGCGCCGTGCCGGGCGCAACCCGGGGGCGACGGACGCGAGCTCGGGGCGACTTCCGGGTCGGAGCCCAGCGAAGAGGGGCGAGGATGTCCTTTCGGACAGAGCCCGCGACTCACTGGTCGGTGAGGACCTCGTCGAGGCGCGTGGCGACCAGGACGCGGGCGGCCCAGGTCTCGAGGAGAGCCTCGTCGCGGCAGTCGAGGACGCGCTGGCGCTGGGCGTCGGTGAGGCCGAAGCCCTTGAGCTGGAGCATCTTGAGGACGAGCTCGGCCTTGCCGGCGAGGCGGCCCTTGACCTCGCCCTCGGCGATGCCCTCGAGCCAGGGCTTGCGGAACATGTCGCTGATCGGTTCCCAGCGCTTTTGGGTGGCCATGAGCTGCTCCAGGGCGAGGCGGGCCGCGCGGCCGAGCAGGCCGACGACGAAGTCAGGGTAGTGGATCCCCCGTTCGTCGTCGAGCTCGCGGCTCGCGTCGAGGGCGGCCAGGGCGATCCGTTCGACGCCGGGCTCGTCGGCGTGGGCGGCGACCGACAGCACCGCCAGCTCCGGCAACTCGCGCGCCCGATCGAAATCGGTGACCGCGGGGACGGCCTCGGGCCCGAGGACCCACGGCAGTAAAACGTTGCGCTGGCGGCCGAGGTCGATCGGCTCGGCGCACCAGCGGGCGACGTCGCGGTCGAGCGAGACGACCACGAGGGTCACGGGACAGTTGAGGCGCGTGCGCAGGCCGGCGACGTACAGCGGCCAGGTCCAGCGCTTGCGCGGGTCTCGTTCGACCTGGACCTCGACGACCAGGGCCTCGTCGGGCCGCTCGGGCGCGCCGCCGAGGCCAAGGACCGCGTCGGCGCGGTGCTCGGCGAAGTGGAGGTCGACGAACTCGGCGGCGCTGATCCGGACGGGACCCGGCGGCGCGCCCGGCCACAGGAGGTCGGGGATCAGCGCCGGCGCGTGGCGGACGAGCTGGACCAGCGCCTCGTGAGACAGCTTGGGCACCGCGGCGCGCGAGCTAGCACGCGCGCCCGGGCGGGCCAGAGTTTGCCCTGTCCGCGGGCTCGCGCCGCTTCGCAGGGGGGCTGTCAGCGGGCTGGACGCGCGGGCTTGTCGGAGTTGCGAGCCCAGCGGATCAGGAACTGGATCTTGCCGTCGCGCTGGAAGCCGCGGAAGAACTCGACCAGGTCGTCGTAGATCTTCGGGTCGCGCACGAGGCGGCCCATGGTGCCCTCGCCGCGCTCGATGCCGGCGACGATCTTGTTCACGTTGCCGAGCGTGTCCTGCACGCTCTTGAGCATCTTGCCCTGCGAGTCGTAGAGCAGGCGGGTCGAGATGTTGACGTTGTACGGGTCGTGCAGGGCGTTCGAGATCGCGGCCATCTTCTTGCGGCCGTCGTCGACCAGCGGCTGCATGCTGTCGTCGAACTTCGTCAGCGCCTTCTGGCCCTTGGCGAGGAAGTGGTCGAGGTCGGCGGCGCCGTCCTGCACGCCGCGGAGCGAGCTGCCGAAGCTGCGCAGCAGGTCCTCGTCGTTGAGCATGGCGCCGATCATGCCCTTGCCGGCCGCCGTGTTGCGCAGGTTCTCGTCGGCGGCGGCGAGCCGGTTCTGGATGTTCCGGACGGTCTCGCCGTCGCCCATCGCGGCCGCGAGCTCGGCGATCCCGCCGATGGCCTCCTCGACCTTGACGAAGCCGCCGTCGACCTTCTCCTTGACGGCGTCGATCGTCTCGGTCATCGACGGCGTGGTCTGGATCCGCCCGCCGGGGTGGATCGGCTCGCCGCGGCCGACCGAGATCTGGACGATCTGATCGCCGAGCACGCCGTTCTGCGAGATGACGGCGCGGCTGTCGTCGCGGATGTGCAGCATGCTGTCCTGAAAGACAGACAGGGTGACGCGGATCCGGCTGTGATCGGTGGTGAAGCCGTCGCAGATGCCGGTGCCGCCGGTCCACAGCACGCCGCGGTAGCGCCGGCGCATCTCGGCGGTGACGCACACCTCGCCCTGGCCGCACTGCGAGTCCTCCTCGCAGGGGGCGTGGAGGTCCTTGTTGAAGGAGTACGACTCGAGCTCGGCGCAGCGACCCTCGGGCGCGCAGAACATGGTGCGGTCGCAGTCGTCGGTGCGGCCCTGGCCGAAGCGGCCGCGATCTTCGGTCTGCGGGTTGCACGGGTAGTCGACCCACACGAACTCCCGCTTGACGACGGTGCCGATCTCGATGCCCTCGATCTGGACGGCGCTGCCCTCGCGCAGGCCCAAGACCTGGCGGAAGTCGGCGGTGATCTCGACCCGCTCCTTCCACAGGTTCGTGCCCTGGCTGAACACCATGAGGGTGACCAGGATGACGAGGCCGGTGATGATGACGACGAGCCCGACGATCTGGTTGAGGCTCTGCTCGCTCCGGCGGGCCATCCTCGAATCGTAGCGGATCCGGCCGCGCGTGAGGAGGTCGCCGCGCGGGGCCTGCCGCGGCGTTCGCACAGGGCGCAGGCGAACGAGATCGCGCCCGGCGGCGCTCGGGTGGTGGGGCGGCGAGCCGGAGGTCCAGTCGGGCTCCTGCAGGCAGGTGCCCACGGATCGAAGGACGGCGGCCGGCCTCGAGAGGTCGAGGTGACCGGACGCGGCGGCGAAGATCCTCGCAGCGAGCTCGACGTGGGGGGTGGGCCGTGTTCGCAAGCGTGCTCGCAGCGGTGGCGGCTGCGTCGACCCGCCGCGGGTCGCTTGCCCGTGGGCCGGGCGAGGATGCCTCGCGGGCCGAGCCGTCGTTCGCGGGGCCGAGGACGGCGCGGTGAGGACGCTGTCGCTGGCCGATGACGCCGGGCTGGACGGTGCGGCGCGCCCCAGCCAGCGCGGCCTGCGTCCTCGCGCGTCGGCTCCGGCGCGACGCGTCAGGGCTCCCGCCGGCCGCCTCGTGCTGACGGCTACTCGACAGCCGGGGCGCGATGTGGAATGTCCACGGCGCCATGTCCGCTCCGCCTCCCGCCCCGTTCGACCCGCAGGCGTTCGATGCTCACGTGATGTCGACCTACGCCCGCTTCCCGATCGCGCTCGAGCGGGGCGAGGGCTGCAGGGTGTGGGACACGACGGGCCGGTCCTACCTCGACTTCGCGGCCGGGATCGCGACCTGTACTTTGGGACATGCCCACAAGAACCTGGTCGAAGCGGTCACGCGCCAGATCGGGCGGCTGCACCACGTGTCGAACCTGTACTACATCCCCGAGCAGGGCATGCTGGCGGCCCTGCTGGCGGCGCTCGGGGCCGGGGAGCGGGCGTTCTTCTGCAATTCCGGGGCGGAGGCCAACGAGGCGGCGATCAAGCTGGCGCGCAAGTACGGGCGCACGCGCCTCGGGATCGAGCGGCCGGTGGTGATCGCGGCGCAGGCGAGCTTCCACGGGCGCACGCTGGCGACGGTGACGGCCACCGGGCAGGCGAAGTACCAGCAGAACTTCGACCCGCTGGTGCCGGGCTTCGTCCACGTGCCGTTCAACGACGCGACGGCGCTGGGCGAGGCGATCGTCGAGCTCGACCGCGAGCGCAAGCAGGTGGCGGCGGTGCTGCTCGAGCCGCTCCAGGGCGAGGGCGGGATCCGGCCCGGCGACCCGGCGGTGTTCCGCAAGATCCGCGAGCTGTGCGACGCCCGCGGGATCCTGCTGATGTTCGACGAGGTCCAGGTGGGCGTCGGCCGCAGCGGCAAGTGGTGGGGCCACCAGCACCTCGAGGTCGAGGCCGATGTCGTCACGCTGGCGAAGGGCCTGGCCGGCGGGCTGCCGATCGGGGCGATGCTGTGCAAGCGCAGCTGCGACGTGTTCCAGCCCGGCGACCACGCGAGCACGTTCGGCGGCAACCCGCTGGCCTGCGCGGCGGCGCTGACGGTGCTGATGACGATCGAGAAGGACAAGCTGGTCGACAACGCTCGCCTGCGCGGCGACCAGCTGCGCGCGGGGCTGCAGGCGCTGGCGAAGTCGTCGCCGGGCAAGATCGCGGAGGTGCGCGGCTGGGGCCTGTTGCTCGGCGCGGAGCTCGGGTCGACGGAGCCGCGCACGGCCGCCGACATCGCCCGCGCGGCGCTCGACGCCGGACTCCTCGTGGTGCCGGCGGGGCCGCGGGTGGTCCGGTTCGTGCCGCCGCTGATCGTCACGGCGGCCGAGATCGACGAGGCGCTGGCGGTGTTCGCCAGGGTGCTGGCGGGCTGACGGGCGCGGCCGACTTCGCGAGCCGGTGAGGCCCAAAGGCCCACGGCGGGGCGAAGGAGCACCTGTCCTTGCGGGCAGGCGCTCCGGGTCGCCACGGTGTCGGGGCGGTCGCGCGCGGGCGAGGAGAGGTGGGCCGGCCTGCGTCACGCGGCGGGGCGACGGGTCGTGTCGGGTCGCCGCGGGCGGCTGCGTCCTCCAACCGTCGTCCTGCTCATCGACCCCTTCGGCGTCTCTCCGGCGACCTCGTTCGAGCTTGTACATGTCTTATCGGGCATGTCCGAAAGAACACCCCTCGATCACGAAAGCGCGCGACGCGAGCGGAGCGGCGGCGTGGTATGGTCCAGGCTGCATGACTGCGAGCTTCGCTTCGATCCGCGAGCAGGTGGCGGCCGGGGACGCGTCCGGCGGCTGGTTGGCGCTCACGCAGGTGTTCGGCTACCCGCACGGGGGGTCGCTCGACGCCGAGGGTTTCGCGGAGGCGATGGCGCTGGCCCTGACGATCACGCGCGAGCTGGCCGGGCCGGACGGGGTGGCCGACCTGGCGCGCGCGGCGACGGCTCCGGACGATCCGCGGGCGCTCTACGACGCCGGCTGGTGGCTGGCCGAACAGCGGCAGTTCGCGATCGCGGCGAGCGTGCTCGAGCGGGCCAACCAGATCGCGCCGGGGCAGCCGGGGATCGTGGGCGAGCTGGCGAACGCGCTCGAGCACCTGCTGTACTACGGGCCGGCGGCGCTGGTGGTCGAGGCGTCGGGGCGGGCGGACGACGATCCGCTGCTGGCGTACCTGTCGGGCTTCTACTGGCTGATGTGCGGCGACCTCGAGCGGCCGCGGGCGCGGCTGCAGCGGCTCGCCGGGGCGACCGAGGCGAACCTGGTGTTCATGCGCGAGGCGCTGGCCGCGATGCTGGCGCGGGCGGACGCGCTGGCGGCCGCGGGCGTCGGGCTCGACGAGGGGGCGCTGACGGCCTGGCACGCGGTGCTCAACGGGTCGCTGCTGCTTCACGAGTCGCCGCACGGCTACCCGGAGCCGATGCACGGGCGCTACGCGTTCCTCAACGACTCGCCGGCGCTGCAGCGGCTCGGGCTCGATCGGCTGCAGCGCTTGCTGGCGGCGGTGGGGCACCGCCCGGAGCGGATCTTGAGCGCGCCCGACCGCGCCAGCCGGATCCTCGCGCACGCGGCGGCGCGGGTGCTGGACCTCCCGCTCGCGCCATGGACCGACGACGCCCGCCGCCGCGGGCTGGTGGTGGCGTGGAGCCTCGACGCGGTCGAGGAGCCGGCGTTCCTCGGCGGCATGCGGATGCACGCGCCGGGGCGGCCGCTGTTCGTGCACGTGACCGACTGGATCGAGCCGTTCGCGTACGCGCCCGACGTGGCGACAGTCCTGGCGCAGGTGGTGCGGCACCCGTTCACGGGCGGGGCGCTGACCTACGATCCGGCGACGCGCAAGATCGCCGAGGCCGAGGCCGACAGCCGCGACGAGGCCGAGCTGGGCGGGCTCATCGCGGCGACGGCGGTGGCGGACGACAGCGCGACGCCGCTCGAGCGGGTGATCGACCTCGACCGCGCGCTCGCGGGGCTGCCGGCGGAGCAGCGGCTCGGGCTGCGCCGCGAGGCCGGCTCGCGGCTGATCCACCGCGCCGGCAGCCCGGTGCCGAGCAACCGCTTCACGTGAAGGGGGGTCGCGAGCGGCGCGGGCTGCTCGCGCCGAGGGTCGGCCGCTGTGCTGAACCTTCAGACATGGCTTGAAGGGCATGTCCGACGGGACTGCCGGTGGTGCTCGGCACCCAGGGGCGTCTGCAGCGGTGGAGCGGCCCCTGCCGGGAGGTCGGGAGGGTGGGCGCCCGTCCTTCGAGCTGTCGTATCGGACATGCCTTGAAGGGCATGTCCACGCGGACATCCGGCAGCGCCGCCGGCGGCGCGGCTCAGCGCAGCGCGTCGAGGCGGGCGCGCAGGCGGTCGAGGCCGAGGTTGCCGGGGCCGCCGAGGCTGACGCGGGCGGCGAGGCTCTCCGCCGGAGACCTGTCCTTCAGGTCATGCATCTCGGCGGCGGCTTGGCGGTAGGCGTCGCGGAACGGCACGCCGGCGCGGGCGAGCTCGACGGCGCGGTCGGTGGCGTACAGCTCGGGGTCGATCGCGGCGGCCATGCGGGCGACGTCGAGCTCGAGGGTGTGGACGAGCGCGGGGACGAGGGCGAGGCCGGCGAGGCCGCGGGTGAAGGCGCGCAGGACGGGGGCCTTGGTGGCCTGGAGGTCGCGGTGGTAGCCGCTCGGCAGCGACAGCAGCGACGACAGCTCGGACATCGCGCCCTCGGTGACCGACGGGACGGCGCGCAGCAGCTCGACGACGTCGGGGTTGCGCTTGTTGGGCATGATCGACGAGCCGGTGGTGTAGGCGTCGGGCAGGCGCACGAACGCGAACTCGGCGGTCGAGTACAGCGAGAGGTCCCAGGCCAGGCGGCGGACGTCGAGCAGGGCCTGGTGCAGCGCCTGGACGGCCAGCAGCTCGAGCTTGCCGCGGCTGTTCTGGGCGTAGATCGGCGAGACCTGGACGCGCGAGAAGCCGAGCTCGCGGGCGACGCCGTCGCGGTCGAGCGGGAGGTTGACGCCGTAGCCGGCGGCCGTGCCGAGCGGGCTCGAGTCGAGGGTGCCGGCGGTGGCGCGGGCGGTCTCGGCGTCGTCGAGGAAGGCCTCGGCGTGGCCGGCGAGCAGGGCCGCGAGCGACGAGGGCACGGCCCGCTGCAGGTGCGTGTAGCCGGGCAGGGCGACGTCCCGGGTGGTCTCGGCGCGGCGCAGGCAGGCGTCGGCGCAGTCGAGGCAGCGCGCTCGCAGGTCGGCGAGGGCGTCCTTGAGCCACAGGCGCATGGCGACGAGGACCTGGTCGTTGCGGCTGCGGCCGGTGTGGACCTTGCGGCCGACGTCGCCGAGCCGCTCGCTCAGGTACCACTCGATGGCGGAGTGACCGTCCTCGAAGCGCTCGTCGAGCACGAAGCTGCCGGCGCGCACGGCCTCGGCGAGCTCGCCCAGGCCGTTCACCAGCGCCTCGGCCTCGGCGGCGGCGAGGACGTCGATGCGCTGCAGGCCGTGGACGTGGGCGATCGAGGCGCGGATGTCGTGGAGGATGAGCCGGCGATCGAGGACGACGTCGTCGCCGGCGCAGAACTCCTGGGCCGCGGCGTCGAGCGCGGCCTGGCCCTTGTCCCATAGCGGTCGGGTGCTCATGCGGTTCTCCTGGGAGCTCGTCGCGGGTGAGTCGGGGATCGTGGCCTTCGGGGCAGGCGCGGACGGGCGCTGCTGCGGCGCTCGGGCGGGCTCGCGGTGGTGCCTGGCCTTCGGGACAGGAGAGGGGCGGCGCTCAGGGGCGGGCGGCGAGCGGTGGTGCCTGGCCTTCGGGACATGGGAAGAGCCGGGGTCAGGCGCTCGGGTCTCGCGGCACGCCCTGGCGCTCGGGCAGGCCGAGGGCGAGGTTCAGGTTCTGCAGGGCCTGCGAGGCGGCGCCCTTGAGCAGGTTGTCGAGGGTGACGACGACGACGGCGTGGCGGTCGTCGACCTGGAAGCCGCCGATGGTGACGTCGTGGCGGCCGGCGGCGGCGCGGACCTCGGGGATGTCGTCCGTGACGCGCACGAGCGGCTCTCCGGCGTAGACGTCGCGGTAGCGGCGGACCAGCGCGTCGCGCTCCAGCGGGCGCGCGAGCGGGAGGGTGATCGTGAGGGTGATGCCGCGGAAGAACGGGGCGACGTGGGGGACGAAGCGGACCGCGTGGCCGAGGTGGTGGCTGGCCTCGCGCTCGTGCAGGTGGCCGGTGAGCGCGTACGGCATGAGGTTGTCGCGCAGCCGCTCGGGGTCGTTGCGCGGCGAGGGGGTGGTGCCGGCGCCGCTGTAGCCGGACACGCCGAAGGCCTGCGGCGGGCCGGCCAGCAGCTCGAGCAGCGGGGCGACGCCGAGCTGGATGCCGGTGGCGTAGCAGCCGGGGTTGGCGATCTTGCGGGCGCCGCGGATCCGTTCGCGGTGGCGCTCGGGCAGGCCGTAGGCCCAGGCCGGGTCGAAGCGGAAGTCGGCCGAGAGATCGACGAGCACGGGGGCGCGCGGGCCGGCGGCCAGCGCGTCGGCGTAGGCGGCGGCCAGGCCGTTGGGCAGGGCGAGCACGACGGCGTCGACGGGCCAGGAAGCGACTGTCTCCGGGGACATGTCCTCGAGGACAATGCCCGCGGGGGCGTGGGCGAGGTGGGCCGAGAGCGGCTCGCCGACCCCCTGGCGGGAGGCGGCGCGCGCGAGGCGGAGGCCGCCGTGGCCGGCGAGCAGGCGCGCGAGCTCGCCGCCGACGTGGCCGCGGGCGCCGACGAGGCCGAGGGTCGGGGTCATCGCGGACCTCCGGGGCGGCGGACGGGGGCGGGGGCGCCCGCGCGGGGCGGTGCGTGCTCCGAGGGACATGTCCTCGGGGGCATGAGGCGTGCGCGGCGGTCGAGCGGGGATGTCCTTCCGGACAGGCGACACCGTGCGCGGCCGGGCGCGCCCGCGGCCCCCCGGGGGCCTGCCTGTCGCCTACGACATGTCTCTGGGAGCATGGCAGTCGCGCCATGACCGTTCGGGCATGTCCTCGAGGTCATCGAGCGCGATGCGGCCGGAGGCATGCCACGCCTGCGCGGCCCTGCGAGGCCGTCCCGGTCATGCCGCGCGTCGGTGGGGGCGCTGGCGGTCGCGGTCATGCCGCGCCTCCGATCGTGTGCGCCGCCTCGAGGGTCGGGGGGCGGCGAGGGCCCGCTCGACGCACTCCTGGATGGTCGGGAAGTCGGTGATGCCGGTCCAGAACACGGTCCAGGCGCCGCCGGTGTAGCTGCCGTCGGCGCGCTGGAAGTACCAGGGGTTGATCGGGTTGTCGACGCGGGCCCGCCAGAACAGCTTGGGGGTCTCCCGGGTCATGCGCAGCCACAAGGAGCCGCCGATCCCCTCGCCCTGGGCCTCGCCGGTGACGGCGAATTTGTCGAGGTAGGGGATCGGGCCCTCGTCGGTGAGGATCGCGGCGGCGCGGTAGCTGTCGGCCAGGTAGATCCGGCGGAACGGCTTGCGGGTGAAGTAGTCGGCGACCGGCGGGCGGCCGAACGCGGCGGTCAAGAGGCCGGCGAGGCGCGGCAGGTCGACGCTCGCCAGCGACTCGTGGAGGATGATCCGCTCGCCGCGGCGCACGAGGGTGCCCGAGCCCTTGTGGGTGAAGAGCTCCATGGCCAAAAGGTCAGGTGAGGTGATCGAGACCGAGGAGGCGCGCGGGAGCTTGCCGAGGAGGTCGTGGATCAGCTCGAGCTTGTGGCGGGTGCTCTTCGACAGCCACGGCTCGGCCAGCAGCGGCTCGTAGTCCTCGGCGAGGTTGACGGCCGAGATCAGGTCGCCGTACTCGTCGCGCAGGCCGCCCTGGGCGCGCAGGAGGATGATCTTGTACGGCTGCAGGCGCAGCGCGAGGGCGTGCGCGGCGAGATCGGGCCCGAGGTCGAGGATCTGGCCGCCGGCGGTCTCGCCGATGCTGGCGAGCACGGGCATCGAGCCGGCCTTGAGGCTCGAGTCGATGGCGTCGGTGTCGACGCGGACGATCCGGGCCCGCTGCTCGCCGGGGCGCTCGCCCTCGTCCAGCTCGGCCGCGAACACGCCGCCGACGACGGGCCGGCCGCGCGCGCCCATCTCCTCGAGCATGTCGACGAGGCGCAGGTTCTCGGCGCGGAACACCCGGCGCACCTGCTCGAGCGCCCGCGGCGAGGTGCGCTGGGCCCAGTCGGTCGGGTCGACGCCGGCAGCCTCGAACGCGGCCTGCAGCTGCGGCCCGACGCCGTGGACGACGACCGGGTGGAGGCCGACCTGGTGGAGGAAGTTGAGCGAGGAGGCGAGGCTCTCGAGGTCGTCGGCGAGCAGGCCGCCGCCGACCTTGATGACGGCGAAGCGCTTGTGCTCGACGCTCGAGAACTGCTTGAGGTACTGCTCGACCTCCTTGCGGCCGCCGAGGTTGCGCAGGAGCTTGACGATCAGCTCGCGGGGGTTGGGCATGGTCGTTGGATCTTCAGGACAGGATCGCGCGGTAGCGGGACGCCGCCTCGACGAGGTCGGCCAGCGGGACGTACTCGCCCGCGGTGTGGGCCTGTTCGATCGAACCTGGCCCGTAGACCAGGACGTCGCAGCCGGCGGCGGAGAACAGGGCGGCCTCGGTCCAGAAGTCGACCGGGTCGCCGGGCGGGAGGCCGAGCCGCGCGGCGAGGGCGGAGGCGGCCGCGCGGGCCTCGGCGAGGCGCGCGGGGCCGCCGGCGGGCAGCGGCGGGGCGAGGAAGCCGGGGGTGAAGCGGACGCGCTCGGGGTCGGGCGCGAGGGCGAACAGCTCGGCCAGCGCGGCCGCGGGCGGCAGCTCGGGCGGCGGCCGCACGCCGAAGCGCACGGCGGCGGCGCTGGCGATCATGTTGGCCTTGAGGCCGCCCTCGACGGCGCCGAGGTTGAGGCGCAGGCCGCGGAGCGGGCCCACGGCGCCCGCGGCCTCGCTGGCCTCGGCGCGGGCGAGGGCCAGGCTGGCCCATCGGACAGCCTCGTGGACGGCGCTGTCGCGCAGGGCCCGGGCGGCGGAGGCGTGGCCGCCGGTGCCGGAGAAGGCGGCGGTGGCGGTGCCGATCCCGCGGTGCTCCAGCACGGCCCGGCAGCGGGTCGGCTCGCCGACGACGACGCTGCGGAAGGTCGGGTGCCGGGGCGCGGATGACCGCGGGGACAGGTCGGCGGTCCGGGTGGACAGGTCGGCGAACGCGGCGGCGCCGGCTGGTCCGGAGGACAGGTCAGATGTCCGCGGAGACAGGTCGGCGGGCGCGGCGCCGGCGGGTCCGGGGGACAGGTCCGCTGTCCGCGGGGACAGGTCGGAGCGGGCCAGGAACTCGCGGACGCAGCGGCTGCTGCCGGCCTCCTCGTCGGACGAGAACAGCACGGCGGCGGGGCCGGTGGTGGTCTCGAGCGCGCTGAGCAGGCAGGCGGCGGCGCCCTTGATGTCGCAGGCGCCGAGGCCGATCGCGCGGTCGCCCTCGACGCGCAGGACGTGCGGGTCGGCGGTCCAGCCGGGGTCGGCGGGGACGGTGTCGACGTGGACGTTGAACAGCACCTGCGGGGCGCCGCGGACGGCGAGCAGGTAGACGCAGCCGTCGCCGAGGTCGACGGTGTCGCAGGCGAGACCTGCCCCTTGGAGCATGTCCCGCAGGTAGGCGAACAGGCCGGCGTCGCCGGCGATCGCCCGCGGCGGGTTGCGGGTGTCGAACGCGACGAGGCGCCCCAGGTGCTCGAGGGTGCGCCGCAGCGTGGCCTCGGTCATCGCTGCCCGGGGCGCCGGCGCGGGTTGACGCGCGCGGACAGGGTCGAGCTCATGCCGAGCAGCTTGATGAAGCCCTCGGCCTCGCGGGCGTCCCAGTCGGCCGACTGGGCGTAGACGGCGCCCTTGTTGCGCAGGATGTGCTCGGAGCGGACGGCGACCGGGGTGACGACGCCGCCGGCGGTCTCGAGGGTGACGATGCCGCTGACGAACGTCTGCGAGGAGCGGAGGAACGCCTCGAGGTCGTCCTTGAGCGGCTCGAAGAAGAAGCCGCGGTAGACCAGCTCGACCCACTTCTTGGCGACCAGCGGCTTGAAGCCGTTTTGGTGGGCGGTGAGGATCGCCTCCTCGAGCGCGCGGTGGGCCGTCATCAGGCCGGTGATGCCGGGGCACTCGAACACGATCCGGCCCTTGAGGCCGATCGTGGTGTCGCCGGTGTAGATGTTGCGGCCGACGCCGTAGGCGCCGAGGCGCTCGTTGAGGCGGCGCAGGATCTCGGGGCCCGGCATGGCCTCGCCGTCGAGCTTGACGGCGACGCCGCGCTCGAACTCGATGTCGACGCGCAGGGGCTGCTTCGGCCAGCTCTCCGGGCGCGCGCACATCTGCCAGGTCTCGGGGCCGGGGGCCTGGAACTCGTCGATCTCCGAGCCCGAGGCGGTGACGCCGAGGAGGTTGACGTTGATGCTGTACTTGGCGGTCTTCGGCCGCACGTGGTGGCCGAGCTTCTGCAAGTACTCGGCCTCGTAGGCGCGCACGGCGTGGTGCTGGTGCTGGATGTCGCGGATCGGGGCGACGATGTCGTAGTCGCCGAGCGAGCGCACGGTCTGGTCGAAGCGGACCTGGTCGTTGCCCATGCCGGTGCAGCCGTGGGCGAACACGCGGGTGCCGCGGGCGTCGCACAGCGCCAGGGCGCGCTCGACGATGATGTAGCGGTCGCTGACCAGCAGCGGGTAGACGTCCTGGTAGAGCTGACCGCCGATGACCAGCGGGACGACGACGTCGTCCCAGATCGGCTGGGCGCCGCTCTCGGTGACGTGCTCGACGGCCCCGAGGTCGCGCGCGCGCTGCTCGATGTAGGCCCGCTCGGCGTCGTCGACCCCGCCGGTGTCGACGAACAGGGTGATCACGTCGTAGCCGCGCTCGCGCAGGTAGGGCACGCAGAAGCTGGTGTCGAGGCCGCCGGAGAAGGCGAGCACGACCTTCTTGTTCGAAGCTGTACTTTGGGACATCTGGGGGATCCTGGGAGCGAGGCGGGGACGGGCGAATCGGGGGATCAGAGGGCGCCGCGCAGCAGGGCGTCCATCACGGCTTTCTGGACGTGCAGGCGGTTCTCGGCCTCGTCGATGTGGATCGCGCGCGGCGAGTCGAGGACCTCGTCGGTGACCTTGACGTTGCGGCGGACCGGGAGGCAGTGGCTAAACAGGGCGTTCGGGGTCATCGCCATCTTGGCGGCGTCGACCATGAAGCGCCGGCTGGCCTCGCGGATCGGCTTCTCCTCGTCCCAGCGGCCGAAGTAGGGCAGCGCGCCCCAGCTCTTGGCGTAGACGATGTCGGCGCCGCGGTAGCCCTGCTCGATGTCGTGGGTGACGGTGAGGGTGCTGCCGGCGGCCCTGGTGTACTCGGCGGCGGCGTCCATGTAGCGCCGGTCGAGCACGTACTCGGGGCTGGGACACAGGAGGGTGACGTCCATGCCGAGCTTGGCGGCGATGATCAGGGCCGAGTTGGCGACCGCGGTGTTGAGCGGCTTGGGGTGGTACGTCCACGTCAGGCACATCTTCTTGCCCGCGAGGTCGCCGAGCTTCTCCTGCAGCGTCAGCGCCAGCGCGAGCTCCTGACACGGGTGCGTGATCGTCTCCATGTTGATCACGGGCACGGTGGCGTGGCGCGCGAACGACTGGATGACGCGGTCCTCGCGGTCGACCTCCCAGCGCTGGAACTTGGGGAAGGCGCGCACGGCGATGGCGTCGACGTAGCGCGAGAGCACCCGCGCGACCTCGCGGACGTGCTCCTCGGGCTCGCCGTCCATCACGACGCCGTCGTCGAACTCGATCGGCCAGGCGCCCTTGCCCGGCTCGAGCACGATGGCCTTGCCGCCGAGCTGGTGCATGCCGAGCTCGAAGCTGGTGCGCGTGCGCAGCGACGGGTTGAAGAAGACCAGGGCGATCGACTTGCCGGCCAGAGTCTGCGCGTGCGGCCCGGCCTTGAAGGCGCGCGCGGCGGCGAGGAGCGCTTCGATCTCGGCGCGGCTGTAGTCGAGGGTCGAGAGGAAGTGGCGCACGCGCGCTCCTCTAGCACAGGGGGGCGTGCGGCCAAATAGGCGCGGGGGCCGACGTGCGGCGCGGGCGATCGAGCGATTGTGAACTTCCTCTCGCGTTCGCGGCGGGCTGGCCCGTCGCGGCGGCGTGGGCCTCGCCGGGCCGGCGGGGCGCTCGCCCCCGGCGGCGCGGTGCTGGTGATTCGGGACAGGTCCTTTGGGGCATGTCGCAGGAGACATGCGGGGCGCTGAACGGGCGATGGTTCGGCTCGTGATCGAGGGACCACCGCCGGTGCATCGGCGGTGCCGGCTGGGGGGGGAGCGCATGAGGAACCACGACGAGCGCAGTTCTTTTTTAAGAGGAAAGACTGGACGACCGACCGCGGGTCGGTCACTATACAGACCGGCGGTCGGTCTGAGGAGAGATGGCGCGGATCATCAAAAAACCCGAGGTACGGCGGGGGGAGCTGCTCGATTGCGCGCAGGCGCTGTTCTTCGAGCGCGGATACGAGCGCACGACGATGAACGACATCCTCGCGCGGGCAGGGGTGTCAAAAGGCGGCTTCTATCACCACTTCGAATCGAAGGAGCAGCTGCTCGCGGCGCTGGCGGCCCGGACGGCGCAGGCGACGGTGGCCCGATTCGACGACGTGCTGGCGGCGCCGGGGCTGGACGCGCTGGCGCGGCTGAACGCGTTCTTCGCCCGGGCGCGCGAGATCAAGGTGGCGGAGGCGCCGGCGCTGCGCGCCACCTACGATTCGCTGTTCAGGCCGGAGAACACGGTGCTGTACCTGCGGATCCACGCGGCGGTCAATCCGGTGATCGCGCCGGTGCTGGCGCGGATCCTCGAGCAGGGGCGCGACGAGGGGGTGTTCGACGTACCGGACCCGCTGGCGGCGGCCGAGATCGTGCTGCAGCTCGGTACGACGATTCAGGGGGCGATGGGCCGGGCGCTGGCGGCCGTCGGGACCGACGACGCAGAGGCGGCGATCCAGGCGCTCGAGGCCCGCTTGCGGTTCCACGGGCTGGCGGTCGAGCGGATCCTCGGATTGCCGCCAGGGAGCATCCGCTTCATCGAGCCGGACACGGTGGCGGCGGTGATCGCCGATGGGAGGATTTTACAAAGATGACCCCGGAGAAAGTGACGCTGACGGCCGAGAAGGAGACGCTGCTGATCACGCTGTGCGCGAAGGCGGGCGAGAGCCGGCTGCCGGACTCGCTGCTGCGCGACGAATACGCGGCCCGGGCGGTGGAGCGCATCGACTACGACTTCAAAAAATTGAAGGTCGACCGCAACCTGATGATCGGGGTGTCGATGCGGGCGCACATCTTCGACGGGTGGACGCGCGAATTCCTGGCGCGGCATCCGGCGGCGACGGTGCTGCACATGGGGTGCGGGCTCGATACGCGCGTATTTCGTGTGGATCCGGGGCCGGGAGTGCGCTGGTTCGATGTCGACTACCCGGAGGTGATCGCGCTGCGGGAGCGGCTGTATCCGGCGCGGGAGGGGTATGCGATGATCCCGACGTCGGTGACGGGGCCGGGGTGGATCGAGGAAATTCCAGCGGACCGGCCGACGCTGATCCTGGCGGAGGGGCTGATGATGTACGTGGGGGTGGAGGCGGTGCCGCGCCTGGTTTCGCGGTTGCTCGAGCATTTCGCGCACGGGGAGCTGGCGTTCGACGGGTTCAGCAAGCGCGGGGCGCGGATGATCCTGCGCCACCAGGCGGTCAAGGCGACGGGGGCGTCGATGCACTGGACGATCGAGGAGCCGCGCGCGCTCGAGCGGGAATTTCCGAAGTTGCGATTGATCGATGATTATTACGCGTACGATCCGCGGGGGTACGATCCGCGGCAGGTGGCGCGATTGTCATGGGCGGCGCGCGTGGCGGTGAAGCTGTTCACGCGGATCCCGGCGCTGGGGCGGATCAGTCGATTGCTGCGGTATCGGTTTTGAGGCGGGCGTGCGATGCTGGATCGACGGGGAGAAGGTCGATGGGACGGCGGCTTCGAGCGGCGACGGGGTGGCTGGGTGGGGTGTTGCTGTGGGCCTGTTCACCTGGCAAGCCCGACGGCTCGACCGGGGGGCGAGCCGGCGCCCACGTCGACGGGTGAGACGAGTTCGTCCTCGGCGGCGACCGGTTCGAGCACCGGCGTCGAGCCCACGTCCGCTTCATCCTCTGCGAGCGACGGAGCGGGGGGCTCTTCTGGGCATGGAGCTGCGCTACCCGGCGGAGGAGGACTGGGCCGCGCTGGCGCCGATCGACGGGGTGGGGCCGCGGATGTCGCTGAAGCGGGTCCAGTCGGGGCAGGCTCGCCGGCATCACCTCGACCTGTATGCGGAGGATCGGGCGGCGGAGGTCGAGCGCCTGCTCGCGCTCGGGGCTCGGCGCGTGGAGGGGTGGGATTACGAAGAGGGCGCCGATTACGTGGTGCTGTGCGACCCGGACGGGAATCGCTTCTGCGTGGTGCAGACCTGAGCGCGGCAACTCAGGCCGGGTGAAAGTTCGCCGGCACCTGGGGGTTGCGGACCCATCCCTGACCGTCGTGGACGACGAGCGGGGGGTACTTGTCGTGGATGAGGCTGACGTGGGTGACGAGCCCGCCGGCGTCGCCGAGCCAGAGGTGGAGCATGCAGGCGGGCGGCTCCATCGCGAGAGCGAGCCGGTGCGCCGGGGGGAGGTCGAGCGCGAGCTGGTGCCTGGTGGACGGACAGGTGCAGGCCACGGTGCCCGCGAATCGGCGCACGATCGGGCGGTGAAGGTGGCCGCAGACGACGCGCTCGACCTGCGCGTGCCGCCGGAGCACGGCCGCGAGTCCGTCGCTGCCGTCGAGCCCGAAGGCGTCCATCAGCGCGAGGCCGCTCGCAAACGGGGGGTGATGCATGGCGACGAGCGTCGGACGCTGCGGCTGCTCGGCGAGGCGAGCGTCGAGCCAGGCGAGCCGCTCGCCACACAGCCGACCTCCGGGCTCGCCCGGAATGTGGGTGTCGAGCGCGACGAGCCGCACCGGCCCGTCGTCGACGGTGTACTGCAGAAAGCCGGCGCGCGGCAGGTACGAATGATCGGCGAACACGCGGCGGAGGTTGTCGCGATGGTCGTGGTTGCCGGGCAGCAGGTACACGGGCATCCGCAGCGGCGCGAGCAGCTCGCGCAGCCGCTCGTACTCGCCGACCTCGCCGCGATCGACGAGGTCGCCGGTGATGACGACGAGGTCGGGCCGAGCCTGGAGACGATTCAGGTGCGCGACGGCGCGGGCCAGGTGCTCGGACGTGTGAAGGACGACGTCTTCGGGGCCCTCGGGCGTGCTGACGTGGGTGTCGCTGAGCTGGGCGATGAGCATGTTCCCTCACCGGCGCGCGGCCGGTGCTCGCATGATAGCGCACGTACAGTGTTGCAAGGCCCGCTATCGGGCCGCTCGAAGCCGCCGGGCCGCCGGCCTCCCAATTGGCGGAGGCTCCCGAAGGCCCACCGCCGGGGGCGGCTCGGCGATTTTCTTGCTACGTTGCCGGATCGGACGCATGGTCGATTTCCCGCGGGCAATGGTCGTCGTTTGCACTCGCCAGGCGCCCAAACAATGGGCGGTCGCGGCGTCACGATCGTGCGAGGCTGAGGTCGGATGACGGAGACGAGTGACGAGGCGCTGCTCCACGCGTGGATCGACGGGGACGCGGCGGCGGGCAAGCAGCTGGTGACGCGGCATTACCGGCGGATCTTGCTGTTCTTCTACTCCAAGGTCGGGCCCGAGCTCGGCCGCGACCTGACGCAGGCGACCTTCGAGACGCTGTGCGCCAAGAAGGTGGTCTTTCGCGGCGAGTCGTCGGTGCTGACCTACCTGTTCGGCATCGCCCGGTGGAAGCTCGTTCACCACCTGAGGACTCGACGGCTGCACGACGAGCGTTTCGAGCCGCTCGAGCACTCGGTCGAGCTGCCGGAGGTCGACCGCTCGATCACCTCGCTGTTCATGGGCCGGCAGCGCGAGGCGCTGCTCGTCCGCGCCCTGCGCTCGCTGCCCCTCGACGACCAGATCGTGCTCGAGCTCAAGGAGTACGAGGGGATGACGTCGCGCCAGCTGGCCGAAATCTACGAGGTGGGCCGCGACACCATGTCGAGCCGGATCAACCGCGCGCGCCAGCGATTGACGGTGGCGGTGCAGCGCGCGGCCGAGTCGGTGCAGCTGATCGACTCGACGCTCACGGGGCTCGACGAGTGCATGCGAGAGATCCGTCAACGCCTCGATGGCGCAGCGCGAAGCGCCCGCTGAGCTTCGAGAGCAAGTCGACGGCGCGGCTCAACAGCCCGGCCCGGCGAACACGGGGACCGCGCCGCATTCGTGCGCGGCGTAGTAATCCCCGGGCGTCTCGTCGTCGCCGATGTCCTCGGTCGTGCCGTAGCCGAGCTGACCCTCGGAGTTGCTGCCCCAGCAGCGCACGGTGCCGTCGACCGCGAGCACGCAGGTGTGCGAGTAACCCAGCGCGATCTTGACGACCGGATCGATCTGTCCGTCGTGGTCGAGGTCGCCGACGTCGACCACGCCGCCGTTGCCCATCGCCGCGTAGGCCTCCGCGGGCGTGAGGTGGTGGCCGATGCTCCAGTGGCCGGTGGTGTCCCTGAGCCCCGGCCCGTAGCCCAGGCTGCCGCGGATGCCCCAGCCCCAGCAGCGCACGCGGCCGGCGTCGTCGAGGACGCAGGCGCGCTTGCGGCCCATTCGCAGGTCGACCACCCGGGCGCCGTCGAGGTCCCCGAGCTCGACGGCGCGGAGCGGGCGCGGCACCAGGCAGCCGACGCCGTGGCTGCCCTCGTCGCACGCGGCGATCCGGTCGAAGCGCTCGCCGAGCGCGCCGTCGTCGTTGCCTCCCCAACACCGCACCTCGCCCGCCACGCTCAGCACGCACGCCCAGCCGCCGTTCATGCGCACGGCGGCCACCTCGAAGCCGGCGAGGCCCTCGACGTCGAGCTCGGGCGTGTTCGGCGTGCGACCGCGGGTGCCGTCGCCGACACCGTCTCCGGCGTAGCGGTTCACGGGCCAGCCGGTGCCGAGCTGGAGGTTGCGGTTGCCGCCCCAGCAGCGCACGGCGCCGTCGTCGAGCCGCGCGCACACGTTGCTGATGCCGAGCGACAGCTCGCGCACGCCGACGTCACCGAGGTCGATCGGCTCCGCGGGGGGCTCGGCGCGCGGCTCGGTGTCGCCGCGGCCGAGCTGTCCGTGGCTGTTGCTCCCCCAGCAGTACACGCCGGGTCGCTCGGGGTCGGCGCCTGCCAGCGCGCATGTGCTCGACTCGTTGGCGGTGATGGTGCGGACGGGAGGCAAGGCCAGCGGCGGGAGCCGGGCCGGGACCTCGTCGTACGCGTCGCCCCAGTGCGTCACGCCGGGGCCGAGGCCGAGCTGCTCGCTCTCGTCGCCGCCCCAGCAGCGGGCGGTGTCGTCGTCGAGGACGGCGCACACGTGCGGGGCGAGGAACTCGAGGCCGATCTGCCGCGCGCGGCGGGGCCCGAGGTCGATGGGCGGGACGTCGCAGGGCCGCTCGTCGTCGCCGATGTGACCGACGTGATCGGGCTGCGCCAGATGAGCCCCCTGTCGGCCCCAGCAGCGCACGTGGCCGCTGCGGGTGAGGGCGCAGGTGTAGGAGTTGCCGGCGCGCAGGTCGACCACCTCCGAGTCACTGCAATCGGCCTCACAGCCGTCGGCGGGGGCGGTGTTGCCGTCGTCGCACTGCTCGTCGGCGTCGACGCGGCCGTCGCCGCAGCGGGGGGCGGCGAGGACGGCGAGGCGCTCGCCGTCCTCGCCCCGTTCGAGCGCGCTCGTGGGCGGCGGCGGTTCCGAATGATCGACATCCCGGCGCGAGACCTCGAACGCTGCGACACCGAAGCCCATCATCAACACGATAGTTCCGGCCAGCGGGGCGGCGCGCCGGCGCGACGGCGAGCGGCCCCCGATCTCACGCAACGCCGCGAGCATCACCGCCATGCCGGCGAAGCGCTGCTCCGGTCGTTTGTGACAGGCGCGGTCGAGCCAGCGGCGGAGCTCCGCCTCGGCGCGCGCCGGCAGGCCGAGCCCGCGTACGCGCGGCAGCGGCAGCATCAGGTGCTGGTACATCAGCTCGGCCGGGGTCGCCCCGGGGAACGGACGCTGCCCGGTGAGCACGAAGTACGCCACGCACCCGAGGCTGTAGACGTCGGAGCGGGCGTCGGCCTCCTCGCCGCGGAACTGCTCGGGGCTCATGTACGCCGGGCTGCCGATGACCACGCCGGTGCGCGTCAGCTCGGTCGACTCGTCGACGCGGAGCAGCCCGCGCGCCATGCCAAAGTCGATGAGCTTGCAACGATCGCTGCCGTCGTCGCGCGTACCCACCATCACGTTGGACGGCTTGAGGTCGCGGTGGACGACCCCGCGCTCGTGCGCGCAAACCAGCGCCTCGGCGAGCTGGATCAGCACCGCCCGCGCGCGGCTCCACGGCAGCGGCCCGGACCACTCGACCTCCTCGGACAGGGTGCGCCCGGCGAGCCGCTCCATCACCAGGTACACGAGGCCGTCCTCGGTCTCGCCGACGTCGTGGATGTCGACGACGCCGGGGTGGCGCACCGCGGCCGCGAGCCGGCCCTCGCGCAAGAAGCGGCGACGAACCAGCGGATCGGCGGCGAGCTCGTCGCGCAGCAGCTTGACGGCGACCTCTTTGCGGAGGCCGACGTGCTCGGCGCACCAGATCTCGCCGACGCCGCCGCGACCGAGGCGATGCAGCAGGCGATAGCGCCCGGCGATCGTGGCCGTCTCGCGCGCGGGGGCAGGCGCGAAGCCGCCGGGCCGGACGCGCTCGACCAACTCGGCGCACCAGCCGTCGACCTGCGACCCCTCCGGGGCTTCGCGGGCCGGCAAGGCAGCCGAGGCGTCCTCTGCAGGGTCCCGCCACGTCGACGGATCGCTCATCGTGCTCGACATGAGCCTATCACCGGGGGGGCTCGGGCTCGAGTCGACCGCGCGGCCGCTCGAGCCCGGCCCGAGCGCGAATCAGAACGTCGTCATGAACGCGGCGCCGTACGAGAACAGGTGCAGCTCGCCCGATGTGTCGGTGCGGGCGGCGACCAGGTGATCCTGACCGCTGCCGAGGGGGGCCACGATGGCGGTGTCGGTGACCGCGCTCAGACTCCGCGTCGCGTGGCGGGTGATGGCGCCGAACGGGTCGATCCGCCAGCCGATCATGCGGAAGTTGCCGGCGTCGTCGCGCATCGCCGAGATGAGGTCGCCGCCGGCGATCGTGGGGGTCGCGTCGTGGGCGGAGGCCTCCCCCGCCGAGATCGTGTCGAGCCACGTGATCTGGCCGCTGCCGTCGACCTCCCAGGTGTCCAGGCGCAGGTTCCCGGTGGTGGGCTGTTGCACGCTGGTGACGACGTACTCGGTCAGGCCGACCGGCACGGTGTCCACCCGGACCGAGTCCGCCCCGACGAGCGTGACGAACGTGTCGGCCCAGGTGACGCCGCCGGCCGCCGGGACCTCGAAGCTCCGCACCACGAGCAGCCCCCCGGTCGTGATCTCGGCCGTCACGACCCCGTCGAAGCCGGAAGTCACCGTGGTGATCGCCACGTCGTCGATCGCCCCGCCGGCGCCGGTGCCGTTGGGGTCGCGGGTGATGTTGAGCCCCGAGTCGACGTGGTAGTCGATGACCTTGAGGTTGCCCGCGCTGTCCTCGATCGCCGCCACGTAGCCGTCATGCGCCGGCGACCTGGTCGTCTCGACGCGGAAGACGGCGGGCTCGCTCAGCTCCTTGCCGTCCTGGCGCACGATCTGCCCGGTGGTCGACGAGACGGTGTAGGGGATGTGCTTGAGGTCGCCGTTGCTGCCGCGGATCGAGACCACGACGTCGCGCGTGCTCCGCGGGCGGGCCACCGCGGCGTCGAGCACCGAACCCTCGTTCACGGTGTACTGGTCGGTGATGGTGCCGCCCGTCTCGAGCTTGTACGAGCGCAGGCGGAGGGCGCCGCCGCTCTGGTACACCAGCAGGTCGCCGTTCGCGTGGGTCGTGAAGTGGAGGTCGGTGGCCGCCACGTCGTAATCGTTGTGGTCCTGCTGGGCCCCGATCCCGTCGGGCAGGAAGCAATAGGGACGGCCCGGGATCCACTCGTTTTCGCCGATCTCGAACCACGGCTCGAGCGGGTTGTCGGCCGCCAGCGGATCCCAGCCGGCGATGGTCACGTCCACGGATTCGCACATCTGCTCCCAGCCCTCGACGAATTCGATCTCCTCGCTCGGCCCCTCGCAGGGGCGCGAGAATGCGTCGTACGAGAACGGCTTGACGTGCATGTGCAGGTGCGGCCCGTCGGAAGCCCCCGAGTGCCCCACTCGGCCCAGGAAGTCGCCCTTCTTCACCGGCACCGGGGTCGGCAGGATGGTGCTGGTGATCATGCCGTCCCACGTCCCGCCGAGCGAGCACTGCTTCGACAGGTCGTCGGGCCAGCCGTCGAGGTCGGCGTCGCGATTCGCGGGCAGCGGACACAGCGACGACGGGATGCTGTCGACGTCGAGGTGCGCGAGATAGACGATGTAGTCGCCGTCGGCGTTGCGGATCTGGAGATGGTTGCCGCCGATCATCGGCGAAGGATCGGCGGTCCCGTCGTTGTTGAAGTCGTAGTCGACGCCGGGGGCCGGCTTGTTGGGCGTGGTGCGCCAGCAAGCGATGATCTCGCCGTCCTCGGGCGCGTACAGCGGCGCGCCGAAGATGAGGGCGTGCTCGTTGGCGGTCCCGGAGGTGCCGCTCTCGTAGCGCGACCATTGCGAGCCGCTGAATGCGGCGGCGTGGAAGTCGATGGCCCAGCTGTTGTGGCCGTAGTCGAAGCCGGTGTGGCCGGTGGCCCGGAAATAGGCGCCGTTGGGCAAGGAGTCGCCGCGGGCCGGGAACGCGACCGGATAGGCGTGAGCGTCGGCGGCCAGGCCCAGGGCGAGCAGCACGACGAGCCCCGCGGAGCTGCGGAGGAGGGGCGAGACGGGCCGCCCGCGGCGAGAGAGGAGAGAAGGAGTCCTGGTTACGAGCTTGGAGATGGTCATGAGATGAGAGCGCTGTGCTTCGGGCCGCGCAGTCGCGCGGCCACGCTCGGCGACCAGCGTCGCCGTCCCATGCGTAGTGCGAGCACCCCGAGGCTTGGTTCGCGGGGCCGTCGATTTTTTTTTCGAGCGGTGGCGCTCCGGCCTGGTCCCCGGATCGGCGAGCGACACGGCGCCCGCGTCCTGTCAGCGGCGGTCCCTGGCCATGGCCTGGAGGTTGGCGCGCCTGGCCTCGTGGGCGCAATCGGGGCACCAGGTGTGCTGATCGCGGACGGCGCTCGGGCGGGCCCACCAGCGGTGGCCCTCGCCGCACTCCCACTGGAGGTGGGTGTGGCGGTCGACGTATTTCTTCGAAATACAGCTGCCGCCGTGGGCGGCGGCCATGCGCTGCATCTCGGCGATGCCGAGGCGGGTGTCGGCGCATCGCGGGCACCAGCGATCGTCGAGGATGTCGCCGCTGGCGCGGAGCCACTCGTGGCCCTGCGCGCAGCGCCAGCGCAGCTTCTTGCGCGATCGGAGGTCGCGCTCGCCGAGCAGGGCGCCGCCGCGGCGGGCGGCGATCTCGCGGACGGCGGCGATCCAGCGTGAGCGTGCGACGAACCGCGTCGTCACGAGCTCGGCTTCGCGGGGCTACCAAGCACCTCGGAGGTTCGAGGATGGACGACGACGAGAACTTGGAAGAGCGGGGAGCCCTGCTCGCGGGGGTGCCGGGGGGGCGCAGTGCCCATCTGCCTGATCGGAGCGTCCGCGAGAGCGCGTGGTACCCTCGGCCGACGCGGGCACGATGCGGAACCATGTCGAGAGGTTGAAGGCCGCGGTGCTCCCGGCACTGCTGGGGTGCGAGGCGGGTCCGCAGGCGGCCCCCGCCGTCCCGGTGTCGGCTGCGCTCCCGGCCGAGGTGGACGGCGCGATCGCGGTGCACCCGATCACGGGATCGGCGCCGTGCGCCTGGGGATGTCGGCGAGCGAGGTGCGCGCCGCCGTGCGGCTCCAGCGTCACCCGAAGAGCTCGGGGCTCACGACGCTCCCTTACTCGCTCCACGGGAGCCCGAGAGGGCACGTGCAGGGCATCGCGGCGTCGTCACTCGCTCCACCCAGGACTTTCGCGTCGGTGAGGCGCGGATCTCGGCAGGGGCCAACCTCGCGCAAGCCGTCGCGGCGCTCGGGGATGGCGTCGATCGTTCCGACGACATCGAGAAGAACTTCGAGTGCAGGACAGGCGCCGTGCGGGTCACGAAGGGCCCCAACTTTCCCGGCGAAGCGTGGCTCACGGTGGGCTCGCGGTTCGTCGGCGAGATGACGCCCGCGCAGGTGATGGCGCAACACTCGGTCCTTGCGCGCGTCATCCCGGCGAGCGCCGTCGGGCGGGCTCGTGAGCGCTCCCACGCACGCCGCAACTGCCCGTGCTGCTGCGCTCGGGGGTCCAGCCCGGTGGCCCTCGCACGCCTCAAGCGCCCTCGCGAGCGAGTCTGCAGCGTCGGCAAGTCGCGGGACTCGCAGAACCGGGCTCTGCGGGCCGCCTCGCTCCGCGTCGCGCTGTGCGGGGAGTGCGTGAGGTGCCCCGCGGCCCGGGCGTCGAGGCGTGCTTCACGGGAGCTTTTTCAGGCGGACTTGGCGTGAGGCGGCCCGCGGTGCGGCGCCTCCGGTGGCGCGCCGGTGTCGCCGGCGACCCGCAGGACGACGGGGGGGCGGCGGCGTGACCCTCGGCGGTCGGGCGCGTAGCTGTCCCTCGGGCCAGTTTTCGTGGCGGCGGAGCGACCGCCCCGGCGGGGTTCGCGGGCGCTTCCCCTCCGGGCGGGAACGCGCTAGCTAGCGTGCCCGACGCGGAGGCCCATGGCTGCAGCTTTGTCGAGGATCGACCCACCGAGCACCCCGGGCCTCTTGGCGCTGGCCGACGGGACCCTGTTCCGCGGCCGCGCGCTCGCGGCCGAGGGGCGGACGTGCGGCGAGGTGGTGTTCAACACGGCGATGACCGGATACCAGGAGGTCGTCACCGACCCGAGCTATCACCAGCAGATCGTGACGCTGACGGCGGCGCACGTCGGGGTGGTCGGGGTCAACCCGGACGACGAGGAAGGTCGCGGGCCGCAGGTCGCCGGGCTGGTGGTCCGCGACGCGCCGCGCACGTTCGCGTCGTGGCGCGGGCGCGAGGACCTCGGCACGTACCTGCGCCGCGCGGGGGTGGTGGCGGTGGCCGACATCGACACGCGCCGACTGACGCACCTGCTGCGCGAGCGCGGGGCGATGGCCGGCTGCATCGCCGCCGGCGAGGCGGCCCGCGACGAGGCGGCCTGCGTGGCGGCGGCCCGGGCGTTCCCGGGGCTGCAGGGGGCGGCGCTGGCCGAGGCGGTCAGCCTGCCCGAGCCGGCCGGCTGGGCGGCGGGCTCGGTCCGCTGGCTGGGCGGACATGTCCAGAAGGGCAGGTCAGACGGGACAGGTCTCGCTGGGCAGGCTCTCGAGGACATGTCTGAAGGGCTAGCCGGCCACGTGGTGGCGTTCGACTTCGGGGTTAAGCGCAACATCCTGCGGCTGCTGGTCGACCGCGGGCTGCGGGTGACGGTGGTGCCGGCGGCGACGACGGCGGCCCAGGCGCTGGCGCTGCGGCCCGACGGGATCTTCCTGTCGAACGGGCCGGGCGACCCGGAGCCGCTGCAGGCCCAGCAGGCGGCGATCCGCGAGCTGGTGGCGGCGGGGCTGCCGGTGTTCGGCATCTGCCTCGGGCACCAGCTGCTGTGCCTGGCGCTCGGGGCCCGCACGTTCAAGATGAAGTTCGGCCACCACGGGGCCAACCACCCGGTGCGCGAGCTGGCGACGGGGCGGGTGCTGATCACGAGCCAGAACCACGGGTTCGCGGCCGACCCGGCGACGCTGCCGCCGGCGCTGCGGCCGACGCACGTGTCGCTGTTCGACGGGTCGCTGCAGGGGGTCGAGCTGGCGGGCCGGCCGGTGTTCTCGTTCCAGGGCCACCCGGAGGCGTCGCCGGGGCCGCGCGAGCTGGCTGGTCTTTTCGACAGGTTCGCCCGCGAGGTGGTCGCGGGCCGGGCCGCGAGGGGGGTGTGAGATGCCCAAAAGGACAGATCTGAAGTCGATCCTGATCCTCGGCGCGGGGCCGATCGTGATCGGCCAGGCGTGCGAGTTCGACTACTCGGGGGTGCAGGCCTGCAAGGCGCTGCGCGCCGAGGGCTACCGGGTGGTGCTGGTCAACTCGAACCCCGCGACGATCATGACCGACCCCGAGACGGCCGACGCGGTCTACATCGAGCCGGTCGAGTGGGAGACGGTGGCCAGGATCCTCGAGCGGGAGCGGCCCGACGCGCTGCTGCCGACGATGGGCGGGCAGACGGCGCTGAACTGCGCGCTCGACCTGTTCCGCAACGGGGTGCTGCAGCGGCTGGGGGTCGAGCTGATCGGGGCGAAGGTCGAGGCGATCGAGAAGGCCGAGGACCGCGAGCTGTTCAGCAAGGCGATGCGTTCGATCGGGCTCGAGATGCCGCAGGCGGTGTTCTGCCGCTCGGTGGCGGAGGCGCTGCAGGCGGCCGAGTCGGTCGGCTTCCCGGCGATCGTGCGCCCGTCGTTCACGCTCGGCGGGACCGGCGGCGGGATCGCCGGCGACGCGAGCGAGCTGGCGGCGATCGCGGCCCGCGGGATCGAGGCCAGCCCGATCGGCCAGATCCTGGTCGAGCAGTCGGTGCTCGGCTGGAAAGAGTTCGAGATGGAGGTGGTCCGCGACCGCGCCGACAACTGCGTGATCGTGTGCGCGATCGAGAACCTCGATCCGATGGGGGTCCACACCGGCGACTCGATCACGGTGGCGCCGGCGCTGACGCTGACCGACAAGGAGTACCAGCGCATGCGCGAGGCGTCGTTCGCGGTGATCCGCGAGATCGGCGTCGAGACCGGCGGCTCGAACGTGCAGTTCGCGATCGACCCGCGGACCGGCCGCATGGTGGTGATCGAGATGAACCCGCGGGTGTCTCGCAGCTCGGCGCTGGCCAGCAAGGCGACCGGGTTCCCGATCGCCAAGGTCGCCGCGCGCCTGGCCGTCGGCTACACGCTCGACGAGCTCGGCAACGAGATCACGCGGGTGACGCCGGCGTCGTTCGAGCCGGCGATCGACTACGTGGTGGTGAAGTGCCCGCGCTTCGCGTTCGAGAAGTTCAAGGGCGCGCAGACCCGGCTCGGCACGCAGATGAAGTCGGTCGGCGAGGTGATGGCGATCGGACGCACGTTCCAGGAGGCGCTGCAGAAGGCGCTCCGCGGGCTCGAGATCGGGGCGGCGGGGCTCGAGCGGCGCGGGCCCGAGCTCGACGAGCCGGGGTTGACGGCGGCGCTGGCCGAGCCGGGGCCGGAGCGGCTGTTCGCGGTGGCGGAGGCGCTGCGGCGCGGCTGGCCCAAGGGACAGGTCGAGCGCCTGACCGGGATCGACGCGTGGTTCGTCGACCAGCTGGCGGAGCTGGTCGAGGTCGAGCTGGCGCTCGCGGGTCGCTCGCTGGTCGAGCTCGACGCGGGGCGGATGCGGGCGCTCAAGCGGATGGGCTTCTCCGACCGCCGGATCGGCCAGCTGCTGCAGGTGAAGGAGGCGGCGGTGCGCGAGCGCCGGCAGGCGCTCGGGGTGCGGCCGGTGTTCCTCCGCGTCGACACGTGCGCGGCCGAGTTCGCGTCGGAGACGCCGTATCTGTACTCGAGCTACGAGGAGCAGTGCGAGGCCCGGCCGACGACGCGCGAGAAGGTGATGATCCTCGGCGCGGGGCCGAACCGGATCGGGCAAGGGATCGAGTTCGACTACTGCTGCGTCCACGCGGCGCTGGCGCTGCGCGAGGCGGGGGTCGAGACGATCATGGTCAACTGCAACCCGGAGACGGTGTCGACCGACTACGACACGGCCGACCGGCTGTACTTCGAGCCGCTGACGCTCGAGGACGTGCTCGAGGTGATCGCGGTCGAGCAGCCGCGCGGGGTGATCGTGCAGCTCGGCGGGCAGACGCCGCTGAAGCTGGCCCGCGGGCTCGAGGCGGCGGGGGTGCCGATCCTCGGGACGTCGCCGGACGCGATCGACGTGGCGGAGGACCGGGCCCGGTTCCAGGCGCTGCTGCACGAGCTCGGGCTGAAGCAGCCCGACAACGCGACGGCGACGACGATGCCCGAGGCGCTGGCCAAGGCGGAGGCGCTCGGGTTCCCGCTGGTGGTCCGGCCGTCGTACGTGCTCGGCGGGCGGGCGATGGCGATCGCGCGCTCCCAGGCGGAGCTGGAAGGGTACCTGGCGGAGGCGTTCGCGGCGGCGGAGGAGCAGCCGGTGCTGCTCGACCGTTACCTCCGAGACGCGATCGAGGTCGACGTCGACGCGCTGGCCGATCGGACAGACGTGGTGATCGGCGGGGTGATGGAGCACATCGAGCAGGCCGGGGTCCACTCGGGCGACTCGGCGTGCGCGCTGCCGCCGTACTCGCTGCCGCCGGCGATCCAGGCGGAGATCCGGCGCCAGACGGTGGCGCTGGCGCGGGCGCTCGGGGTGGTCGGGCTGATGAACGTGCAGTTCGCGGTGGCCGGCGGCGAGGTCTTCGTGCTCGAGGTGAACCCGCGCGCGGCCCGGACGGTGCCGTTCGTGGCCAAGGCGACGGGGCGCCCGCTGGCGAAGCTGGCGGCCCGGGTGATGGCCGGGGCGACGCTGCGCGAGCTCGGGGTGACGGAGGAGCGGCTGCCGACGATGGCGAGCGTGAAGGAGGCGGTGCTGCCGTTCCGCCGCTTCCCCGGCGCAGACCCGATGCTCGGGCCGGAGATGAAGTCGACCGGCGAGGTGATGGGCAGCGGCGAGAGCTTCGCCGAGGCCTACGCGAAGGCGCAGCTCGGGGCGGGGGTGCGGCTGCCGCTGCAGGGGCGCGTGGCGCTCGAGGTGGCCGACGAGGACGCGCCCGGGCTGGTGGCGGTGGCCGACCACCTGCGGCTGCTCGGGTTCGAGGTGCTGGCCGGGGCGGCGACGGCCGAGGCGCTGGCGGGGCTCGGCTACCCGATCGGGCGGGTCGACGCCGAGCTCGACGGCGTGACGCTGGCCCTGGCCTCGGGGACAGGCGCGGCCGGCCTGCGGGCGGCGGCGACCGGGCGCAAGATCCCGTGCTACACGACGATCGCCGGGCTGGCCGCGGGGGCGCGGGCGATCCAGCGGATGCGCGAAGGGCCGCTGCCGCCGCGGGCGCTGGCCGAAGTGGCGGGGTGAGGCAGGACGCAGGGCCCCCTGTTCGAAGGGACAGGGGGCGTGTCCCCTGTTCGAAGGGGCAGGGGGCAGGAGCTCCTGCCCGAGGGGACAGGGCGCTTTCCTCTGTTCGAAGGGACAGGGGGCGCTCGCGGGGGATGCTCCGTATGTCCGAAGGAGCAGGTGGGCCTGTCGAAGCAGCGCGGGCGTCGGTTCCCCGACGCCCGCGCCGCTGCGATGCTCGCCCCCATGGAAGGGACAGGAGGCGCTCGTGGGGCGATGCTTCGCATGTCTGAAGGGACAGTTGACACCCGCGGGGGCCGGGGGGACAGAGGGGCTGGCTCTTCGTACATGCAGCGATGGACAGCCTCTCCGGCGAGCGCGGGCGGGCCGGGGGACGCGGGCGGCCGGCGGGGGGTGCCGGGGGCTGTCGGCGCCCCCGCGGCGGTTCTCGCGGGAAGGTGTATTTTCGCGCGCAGCAGTGGTATCGGCGAGGGATGCACGACAGCCGGGCGCCCCAGAGTCTCGATCCCGAGGTGTTGCGAGCCGCGTTGAGCGAGCCGGAGCGGCTGGGGCTGTACCTGTCGCGCGGGCTCGGGTTACCGGCCGAGAGCGGCGAGGGGCAGCCGGAGTTCGTGCGCGTGGCGGTGCTGACCACGACGCCGCCGCCGGCGCTGCAGGCGGACCGGCAGGCGTGGCGGGCGGCCGCGGCGGGGCTCGGTGCCGGGCCGGCGCCGCGGCTCGCAGGGCTCGATCTGGTGGCGCCGCCGACCGGGTCCCCCTGGGCGCAGGTGGCCCCGGAGACGCGGGCGGCGCTGCTGCGCCTGGCGGTGAGCTGGCTGCTGGCGACGGCGCCGGAGCTGGCGGTGTTCCACATCACCGACGAGTTCGGCGGCGGGATGCTGCTGCGCCTGCAGTCGGGGCTGGCCGCCGGCGAGCCGCGCCTGGACGCGCGCCTGCTCGAGCACATGGTGTTCGCGGCGCTGACGTATCGGCTGCTGATCCACTCGGGAGAGGCGGTGGTGGTGACGCCGGGCGAGGAGGCGACATGGTCTTCGAGACAGGTGTTCGCCGAGCACGCGGCGGTGTGGCGCCGCGCCCTGGTGTCGGCGCCGAACGAGGGGCTGGCCGGGCTCGACCTGGCCGATCTGGCGGAGGCGCTGATGTGGGCGACGACGACGCGACGCGGACGCGCGACGGTGGCAGCCGCCCCGCCGGCGATCGCCGCGGCGGTGGCCGAGGCGGAGGCCGAGCTGCGGCCGCGCGCGACGAACCTGTTGCGCGAGCGCGCCGGCGGCGGCAACTGAGGCTCGGTCGGTGCGAGACGGCGTGGGCCGTTCGCCGCGGGGCGCTGGTGCGGACGCGGCGCGAGGGGATGTGGGCGCGGAGATCGATCGCGGGCCGCCGGTGGGCGACGCCGCGGAGCAGGGCGCTCGCAGGCTCCGGCGAATTCGCGCCGTGGCCGCCGCTGGACGGGGCCGGATCGGGCAGGTAGCCTGAGGATGATGGATGCGCGTCTCGGTCAGGGCTTCGGATGGGCGGTGGCGTGTCCGGCGACGGCCGAGGAAGCCGCTGCACGCCACGTGGAAGGGCTCTGGGCGTCGTTCTTTCCGCCTGGGGCCGGCTACGCGGTGTCCCGCTCGGAGGTGGTGTCGGTGCCCGAGCCGTCGCCCTCGCGCGGCCGCGCGCGGCAGCCGGGGATGCGCCTGCAGGTCCGACGCGGCGATTTCTGCGGCGAGGTCGAGGTGGCGGCGACGACGGGGCCGCGGCGGTCACGGCTGTGGCTGCGCGGGTACGCAGGCTCGCAGCGGCTGGCCGCGGTGGAGCTGCGAGCCGCCCGCGCGACCGACCGCCTGCGCCTGGCCGGATCGCTGGCCGGCGCCTCGGCCCTGCTGGCGCTGTGCGTCGAGCTGCTGACGCATCCGCCAGGGTTCACGGTCGACATGATGTTCTTCCTCGGCGGGCTGCTGGTGGCGGTGATCATGGTGGTCGGCCTGGCGATCGGGGCGAACGTCGGGGCATGGTTCGGCGAACGCCAGGCGGTCCTCGGCTGGGTCCGCGCGCTGGCCCTGGTCGAACGCGACACGGCGCTGCGCGAGGACCTCCGCCGCTGGCGCTCGCTGGTGAAGAACCTGGCCCACTACCGCGACGCGCTGGCCGGGTCGAGCCGCCGCCAGCCGTTCCGCGCGCTCAGCCCGGGCGCGGAGGACGAGGACGGGGAGCTGGCCGAAGAGACAGGTGCGCCGCAGGCCAGCGCGGGCTGAGCGAGGGCGGCCGGGCGGACGGGCGTCGGGGCTCGAGCGCGCCGGCGGCGAGCGGCCGCACGGTCACGAGCGGGCCAGCCTCGAGAATTCGAGGACATGTCGTCGAGGGCATGTTCTCCGGGTCACGGCCCGACGGGCCGGGGCGTGACCCGGAGCTGGACGGGGAGCGGCCCGCGCCGGAGGCCGAGCGGCGCGGGTGGATGAGGGGGGACAAGGAAGGCTCGCTGAACTCGCCGTCCGTGGCCCATACGGGCCGCGACGGGCTGGTTCACGCTCGCCGAGCGTGGTTCGGTGCGCGGGCGTTTCGGGCGGCAGAGTGGTGCGTCAGGACATGTTTTTTCGGACATGTTTGTAAGGAAATGTCGAATGGGGCATTGTCTTCAAGACATGGGGGGCCCGGACGAGTCCGACGGTCATGGGCCGCCGGGCTGGGGCGTGACCTCGAGCTGGACGTGGACGATCGGGAGCACGCCGCTCGACTGCCAGCGCTGGCCGTCGTGGCTGGTGTCCGGGCCGGCGACGATGTCGACGATCTCGACGAGGTAGTCGTCGAGGGTGTAGGCGCCGGCGCTGTCGGGGCGGAGCTGGCGCGAGAGGTAAGCGTTCTCGCTGCCGACCGACAGGCCGGGGCCGGAGAGCTCGGTGTAGAGCTGCAGCGACAGGGGGATGGTCCCGCGGCCGGGGAAGGTGACGAGGGTGCGGCCGAGGGCGCTGAGCCAGACGTACACGGGGGCCTGCGGGGCGGGCAGCTTGTGTTCGTGAGGACAGGTGACGGTGGCGCGGCGCAGGCGGACGCGATCGCCGTGGCCGTCGGTGTCGACGCGCACGAGCTCGCGGCCGAGTCGGACGATCCGCGGGGTCATGCGCGGGTTGCTGACGGTGAAGCCCCCGAGCGCGCCGCCGAACACCTGCAGCAGCGGGACCTGCTCGGCCTCCTCGCGGTACGGGCCGCTGCCGCGGGCAGGGATCTCGAGGGTGACGTACTTGAAGGTGAGCGGGCCGAGCGCGAGCTCCTTGCCGACGTCGAGGGTGCGCGCCCGCTGGAGCGCGGGCAGCTTCGTCAGGGCGGCGGGGACGGTGGTGCGGACGGCCGACTCGGCGCAGGGATCGGTGGCGGCGACCGGGGCGGGCTGCGGGAGCGCGGCGGCGGGATCGATGCGCACGCGGACGTGGAGGCGGGCGTCGCCGTCGGCCTGCCAGGCGCCGTCGTAGCGGGTGCCGGGGCCGGGCGTGACGCGATCGAGGGTGATGAAGTGCGGGCCGACGCGGAAGCGATGGGCGCCGTCGGGCCGCGGCGCGAGCCAGTGGCGATAGCCGAGGTCGGTGATGTCGAGGCGCGGGGCGTCGCCGCGGCCGTCGAGGTTGAACTGCAGGAGCTCGCCCTGGAGGTCGTAAGTGTAGGTGCGGATGGCCTCGGTGCTGAGCCAGAAGGAGCGCGAGGCGGTGGTGGCGGGCATGACGGCCGCGGCCGGGCAGACCTCGCGGCTGACGGTGACGGCGACGCTCGCGGGCGGATCGCCGGCGCCGGTGCGGAGGTCGAAGCGGTACGGACCGACGAAGGTGTGGTGCTCCTGATCGGGGTGCAGATCCTCGTGCGCGCCCCAGGGATCGTGCGGGCCGACCTCGGCGCGATCGATCTCGATGCGCAGCCCGGGGCCGCGGTGGCCGGCCTTGCGCGTGCCGATCCAGGCGTCTGGATCGTAGTGGAGCTCGGCCTTGCCGATCTTCCGCGTGTCGCCGGGTCGCAGGGTGCCCTTGCCGATCGGGGCGCGGCCGCGGGCGAGGTCCGGCGGGAGCTCGGTGGGCTGCTCGCCGGCCTCGCCGCAGCGGCGATCGGGCGGGATGGCGGCGAGCGTCGGCGGAGCGGCGGGGAAGGTGGAGGCGGGCGTGCCGTTCGGGGCGGTGGCGGGAGGGCTCGCGGCCGTGCCGGCCGGAGCGGTGGCGGGCGGGCTCGCAGCCGTGCCGGGCGGAGCGGTGGCGGGAGGGCTCGCAGTCGGGACGGCGGGCTCGGAGGTGGTGGCGCTGCCGGTCGGGCTGGCTGGCGCAGGCGAAGTCGTGCTCGCGGAAGAGTCGGGGCCGGGTTGAGGGGCGGCGCCCGGGACGGCGATCGCAGGCGAGGCGTCGGTCGCGTGCTCGAGGTCGGCGGCGTCGCGGCGATCGCAGGCGCCGAGGAGCGCGAGGCCGAGGATGAGAGGGCGCGTGGTCACGGTCGGGTAACGTGCGGCCGGGGCGATCGGCGCGGAGCGGCGGGCGCGGCGAGGGCAGCCGAGCGTGGAGTCGCGGCGAGAGGGCGCCCGCGAGCGTAGGTCGAGGGATCCGGGGCGAGGTCGAGCCGGGATGCGCGCGCGAGCGGGACGTGAGGGGGGCGAGGTCGAGCTGGGATGCGCGCGAGAGCGGCCTGTGAGGCGCGGTCGGGACCGGATGCGCGAGCGCGGGTCGTGAGGCGGGGCGCGGTCGGGACCGGATGCGCGAGCGCGGGTCGTGAGGCGAGGCGCGGTCGGGACCGGATGCGCGGCAGAGAGCGAGCGAATCGTGGGGGGTGATGCGTGCGGCGAGCGGAGTCGCGGCGGTGAAGGGGGGCGGGGCCGCGCCGGCCGGAGCAGAGCGTGTGTCCCTCGGGACATGCGCTTTTGCGCATGTCCCGGCGGACATGGCCGGAGGAATAGGCTCAGGGAGCGACGGGGTTGAGGAGGACGGTGACGGCGCCGGCGTCGAAGGTGGCGACGGCGAGGTCGAGGGCGGGGCCGGGATCGAGGCGGGCGGCGTGGACCCGGACGGCGCCGGAGGGCAACTGGAGGGCCTGGGCGGGCTCGAAGGCGCCGTCGCCGTGGCCGGTCCAGTAGAGCAGGATCGGGCTGAGGGCGTCGACGGCGACGACGTCGAGGTGGCCGTCGCCGTCGAGGTCGTCGATGTCGAGGGCGTGCGGGGTGAAGGGCGGGTCGATGGCGATGGCGCCGGCGTGGGTGAAGCCGCCGGCGCCGTCACCTGTCGCAAGGGACAGGCGGGTGGGGAAGTGCTCGGCGGCGAGGATGTCGAGCGCGCCGTCCTCGTCGAGGTCGCCGAGCGCGGCGCTCCACGGGCGCACGTGGCCGACCTGGACCTCGGGCTCGACGAACTCGCCGCCGGGCCGGCCGAGCACGCGGAGGAAGCCCCGCGGGGCGTCGGCCTCGAACAGGAGCGCGTCGGGGACGCCGTCGCCGTCGAGCTGGCCGACGAGCAAATTGGCGGGGGCGAAGTCGGCGACGGCGCCGAGGACGGTGGTGGTGGTGGTCCAGGCGGCGGCGTCGCTGCCCCGGTGGACGGTGAGGCCGAACTTGTGGGCGCCGTGGCAGAGGGCGACGACGTCGTTGCGGCCGTCGCGATCGATGTCGGCGACGACGTGGTTGCGCGGGGTGGGCGGGCTCTTGAGCGTCTTGTAGGCGGCGAACTCGGCGACTTGCCAGCGGAAGATCCGGGCGGCGTCGGCGAACTGGGCGACCATGACGTCGACCCCGGCGTCGCCGTCGAGCTGGCCGATCGCCGGATAGGCGCTGGCGCCCTTGAGCGTGGGCGCGAGATCGGCGGTGAAGCTGCCGTCGCCGTGGCCGCGCGCGACCCAGCCGGCGATCAGCTCGGCGTCGTCGAGGCCCATGACGAGCAGGTCGTCGTGGCCGTCGCCGTCGAAGTCCGCGACCTCGAGCGAGTAGGGCTCGATGGCGGGGCTGAGGTCGCCGCCGGGTCCGTCGGTCGGGTCGCCGGTCGGATCTTCGGTCGGGTCGAGGCTGGTGAGGCCGCCGGTGCCTTCGCCGCCGGGGCCGCCGGTGCCTTCGCCGCCGGGGCCGCCGCCGGTGAAGCCCTCGGTGCCGCCGCCGCCGCCGGCGCCGCTGTCGCCGTCGGTCTCGCCGAGCGGACGATCGGTGCAGCCGACGAGCAGCAGCGCCAGCGCGGACGCCAGGTGGGCCCTCATTCGACAACGCTGCCACGGGCGCGCGGTCGCGGCAAGCGCCGGCCCCGGGGAGCCCTGCGCGCGATCGCGCGAGGTCCGCAGTCGGCGCTTGCGGGCGGGCGAGCGGCGCGGTAGCTGTGGGGCGAGGCCGCCCCCGGCTGGCCCTTCGGACATGCACGAAACGCCAGGTCATCGGTGCGCGGGCGGGATCCTGGGGCACGTCGGCGGGACGCCGCTGGTGCCGCTGCGCCGACTGACCGCGGGGCTGGCGGCGCCGGTGCTGGTGAAGTGCGAGCACCTGAACCCGGGCGGGAGCGTGAAGGACCGGATCGCGGTGGCGATCGCGGACGACGCGGAGGCGCGCGGGCTGCTGCGGCCGGGGATGACGATCGTCGAGGCGACGGCCGGCAACACGGGGGTGGGGCTGGCGCTGGTGGCCGCGGCCCGCGGCTACCGGCTGGTCTGCGTGCTGCCGGAGAAGATGTCGGCCGACAAGCGGGCGGCCCTGGCGACGCTCGGGGCGGAGGTGATCGTGACGCCGAACGCGGCGCCGTCGCACCCTGACAACTTCCGCCGGGTGGCCGAACGCCTGGCCCGCGAGCGCGGGTGGTTCCTGGCCGACCAGTTCAACAACCCGGCCAACGTCGAGGTCCACGCGCGCACGACGGCGGCGGAGATCCTGGCCCAGACGGGCGGGGTGGTCGGGGCGTTCGTGGCCGGGGCCGGCACGGGCGGGACGATCACGGGGGTCGGTCGGGTGCTCAAGAGGGCATGTCCGAAGGTGCAGGTGGTTCTGGCCGACCCGATCGGCTCGGGCCTCGCGCAATGGGTCGAGTCGGGGACGCTCGGGCCCGACGGGGCGTACGCGGTCGAGGGCATCGGCGCGAGCGAGCCGCCGGGCAACCTCGATCGCGCGGTGATCGACGCGGCGGAGCGCGTGTCGGACGCGGAGAGCTTCGCGACGGCGCGCCGGCTGATCGCAGAGGAAGGGCTGCTGGTCGGCGGGTCGGCGGGGACGAACGTGGCGGCGGCGCTGCGCGTGGCGGCCCGCGGGGGGCTCGAGGGGCCGGTGGTGACGGTGCTGCCCGACAGCTGGGACCGCTACCGCAGCAAGCCGTGGTTGCAGCCGCACGCGGTCTAGGCGAGCGGTCGGCCGCGGCAGCGAGGAGACGCGCGTCGGTCGGCGAGCGATCGTGCGAGCCGGGGTCGCTCTCTCGTCGGAGAGAGGACGGCCGCCCGGCGGTGCGCGCGGGATCATTCACGCGAGAGCCGCGAACGCGACCTGGCTGCGATTGTCGCGGCAGCGGAATCAGGAGAGGGAGGCGGATCGCGGCGCGTGGACGCGAACGCGAGGGGTGCGGGGGTCGCGGCAGTGCAATCACGGGAGGGAAGCCGCTCGTCGCGGCGAGGGGACGCGAACGCGAGGGGGGTGCGGCGTCGCGGCAGCGGAATCACGGGAGGGAGGCCGATCGTCGCGATCCACCGACGCTCGCCCGTGCACTCCCGTCGGGCGAGGGGGCGGGCGGCTCAATCGTCGTAGACGAAGGGGATGTCGAGGCCGCCGAAGCGCTCGCCGGTGGTGGGATCGACGAGCTCGAACATCAGGTCGATGTGGCGCACGTCCTCGAGCTCCTCGAAGTAGAGGAAGCCGGTGATCCGCCCGCCGGGGCTGAGGACGCCCTCGGGCAAGGCTCGCTGCAACAGCTCGCCGTCAGGCAGGGGGAAGTGGCGGCAGGAGGTGTAACAATTGCCGTAGTAGTCGGCGCGGAACGGGAAGCTGCCGCCCCACGTGGACAGCGCGGGGTACCACGGCGAGAGGTAGGGGGCGAGGCCGAAGCCCATCGGCGGATAGACGAGGTCGACCGGGCCGTAGGCGACGCCGGTGACGATGACCGGCGGCAAGGCGGCGAAGCGCACGCCCGCCGGGGTGACGAGGGCGAAGTGCTCGTAGCGCAGCTCGAGCGGCCGCTCGCCGCGGTTGGTGAGGGTGACGAGGACGGGGGTGACGAGCTCGTCGAGCTCGGGCGGATGGCCGCGCCAGGCGTCGGCGACGGCGACGAGCTCGACGCCGGCCTGCTCGTCGACGGCCGAGGAGGCGATGCCCGCGACCCGTTTCGACCCGGGCGCAGGCTCGAGGTTGCCCGCGCAGCCGAGCAGCGCGGCGCCAGCGAAGACCAATCGACGGACAGTCGCGACGTTGTGAGGCGGCATGAGGGTCGTGCTCGCCGCAATCGTTGAGCGGTTCGCCCCGGCGGCCACGCGGCGCGCGACGCCCCGGCGGACGCAGGCGCCCTGGCGTCGCCAATAGCGACACGGCGAGCCGCGGCGCGAGCGCAACGTCGCAAACTCGTCACGACCGCGATCGCGTCGCCGCCGATGTGCGGGGCCGGCGATCACCCGCCGGCGGGGCGGATGCGCCCTCCGGACCGCTTGCTCGCCTCCGCGCCGGTGCTATCAGGCCAGGCTGCGCGCGATCCTTCGCGCGAGCAGGCGAGCAGAGGAGGCCTCGATGAAGACGACCAAGCAGCTCCCGGTGCACGAGTGGAAGACGTACTTCGACGCGTTCTCGCGCAAGCACCTGCGGCCGGACGCGGCCGGGATCGTGACGATCCAGGCGGTGTCGCAGCGGATCGGCGACCAGATGTTCGCCGAGAACGCGCGCCTCCTCGGCATCTCCTACGACCCCCACGGGAAGACGCTCGAGGTGCAGCTCGAGGGCTCGGATCACCTGGTGTTCCGGCCGGCGGAGGTCTGGGTGCTCGAGGGCGATCGGGAGGACGTGATCGCGACGTTCGAGCTGGTCCGCGCCGACGGGATCAAGGAGATCTTGCACGTGCAAGGCGGCGGGCCGATCGAGCGCGCGCGGGCGGCCGGAGGGTTCCGGTGACGCCGGAGACGACCCGCCGGATGGCCGGCGGCGCGCTGGCCGTGTCGGCGTTCAGCATCGCGGTGGCCCTCCTGGCGTACTGGCGCGCGGGCGGCCGGCAAGACGCCGAGCGGACGCACGCGGAGATCCGCGCGGCGGTCGAGTCGCTGCGCGAGAAGCAGACGGAGCTGGTGGACCACACGCGCGGGTCGCTCGACGCGGCGTACCAGAACAGCCGCGACCGCCTGACCCGCGTGCGCGAGCTGCTGCGGATCGAGAAGGACCGGGCGGAGGCAGAGCTGAAGCAACAGCTCGACCGGACGGAGGCCGACGTCGACCGGCTGGTGGCGACGGTGGAGCTCGAGGCGCGAAAGACCCGCGACTCGACGATCGCCAGCGCCGAACAGGCCGAGCGGGCGCTGTCGCAGCGGGTGCGGACGATCGAGGGCCGGGTGGCGCTGCTGCGCGCGAAGTACAAGACGCGCCGCGCCGAGGCGCTGGCCGAGGGCCGCGCGTACGAGGAGGCGTTGCGCACGCTGGTCGAGGCGACGGACCTGCTCGACCAGGCGCAGGAGCGCCTGCCCCGCGAATACGACCCGACGGTGGCGTCCCTGCGGATGGCGATGCACGAGGCGCTGACGGCGGTGCAAGACGGGGCGGTCGACATCCGCGCGCGGCTCGAGGAGGCGCTGCGCCAGACGAACTCGCTGGTGCGCACGCTCGAGAACGACGAGGCCGCGGCCGCGGGGTCGGTGGTGCGGTCGCCGGGGCACGCGGCGTCTTGAGGCGCGGCGCGAGGCGTGCGGCGTGCGTGCGGGGCACCCCACACGGTCGCTACGGAACAGCGCCGATGCACGCGCATCGCGGCGCCCGGCGTGCGAATCACTGGAAGCGGACGAACACGCCGAAGCGCCAGACGAAGCCGCGGACGGCGAGGTCGCCGAGGTCGCTGCTGTGGGTCGGGAGCGGGTCGTCGTAGACGTCGGGCTCGGGGCGGACCTTGATCTTGCTGCGGAAGGTGTAGCCGGCGGACAGCTCGAAGCCGGCGGTGGCCCGCGCCGCGCCGCGCCGCGGCAGCCACTTCTTCGGCAAGTACAGCGAGACGCCGGCCTGGGCGTCGGCCATGCCGGTGACGGCCTGCTGGTAGCCGCTGTTGTAGGTGCTGGTCCACGAGGACAGCGACAGGGCGGTGAAGCTGGGGCCGCCGCCGACGTGGGCGAACACGTCGAAGCCTTCGCGCACGACCACGGCGAGGCGGAGGAAGGCCAGCGGCTCGCGGACGGTGATGTCGGCGCCGAAGGCCTGGTAGAGGGTGTTGTAGCTGGCGAAGCGGCGGAAGCTGGCGCCGCCGCCGAGGAAGACGCGGCCGTCGCCGAGGCGGAAGTCGCCGCGGATGGTGCCGCCGGCGTGGAAGGCGGAGCGGTTGTCGTCGAAGGCGCGCCAGGCGGGGTCGAAGTTGACGGTGGTGCCGATGTCGCCGCCGAGGTCGACGCGCCAGCGGATCGGACGATCGGGCCAGGTCCGCTTGCGCGTCGGCGGCGGGGTCGGCGGGCCGGCGCTCGGCGGCGGCGGCTGGGTGACCGCCGGGGGAGGAGGTTGCGTCGGCGCAGCGACCGGCACGGGCATGGGCATCGGCGCGGGCGTGGGCGCAACGGCGGCGGGCGGAGGATCGGCCGGAGCCGGCGTCCACGCCTCGACGGCGGTCGGGGCTTCGGCCTCGGCGGCGCCGCGATCGGTGGCGGCAGGAGCAGCGGCGAATACGAGGGCAAGGACAAGGGACGGCATGTCTCACTCCTGATCGAGCACGCCCTGCAGCAAGAAGCCCCAGTGCACGTGGCTGGTCGATCGCGACGGGTCGGCCGGATCGACGATCGTGAGGTGGCCGGCGGGATCGTCGTGGGTGATGACGATCCGGTCGGGGCCGGGCAAGTAATGGAAGGCGCCGATGGCGTGGTCGAGCAGCATCGACTCGGGGTTCAAGGTCTGGAGGTCGACGGTGCTGACCCACTGCTGACCGGCGGTGCCGAGCAGCAGGCGATCGCCGACGAGGGCGCTGCCGCGCGGGTCGTAGGCGACCTGCGAGGACAGCGGGGTGACCTGTTCTTCGGGGAAGGCGACGACGTAGAGCTTGTTGCCGCTGCCGACCAGGACGCGGTCGTTGTCGAGGACGACGAGCTCGTCGATGCCGGTCTCGATCTTGAGGCGCTTCGGCTTGCGCCCGAGGCTGTCCTCGATGCCGTCGAGGTCGAGGGTGCTGAGCTGGGTGCCGCCGCGGGCCCACACGACGGCCTGCTTGCCGCCGTCGACGTCGCGCAGGAACAGCGACTCGGCGGCGCTGGCGAGCGGGACCGTGAAGCCGCCCTGGGTGCGGATATCGGTGAACACGAGGGCGCCGGCGGCGGCGTCGACGGTGATGAGGTAGGGGACGCTGGGGCTGTCGTAGAAGATGAAGTCGCTGCTGGTCTGGCCGACGGGAATCAAACTGATCTGGGCGGTGAAGCCGCTGCCGTCGCCCTCGGCGACCAGGGTGAGCATGCCGACCTCGCCGCCCTGGGCCGACAGCACGAACAGGGCCGGGTCGACGAACAGGTCGTTGCCGGGCCGCAAGAGGGTGGTGCGCGGGGAGAAGCCGATGTCGCTGCCGAGCGGGACGGCGACCTGATCGAGGGCCGGATCGTCGAGGTCCATCAGCACGACCTCGCTGTCGGCGAGGAAGGCGGCGATGTCGTGGGCGACGCCGCCGATGACGATCGGGGTCTCCTCTCCCTCGACGATCTGGCCAGGGAACTCGACGGCCTTCAAGGTGCCGCCGAAGCCGTTGAGGGTGACGTTCTCGACGCCCTTGCCCGCGAGGTCGACGATGGCGATCTGGTTGGCGTTGTGGAGCTGCTCGGAGCTGCCGTCGCCGCCGAAGTAGAGGATCGCCCGCCGGTGATCGGGGCTCAGCGCGAGCGCGGTGAACGGGGCCTGCACGTCGTAGACGACCGGCTCGCCCTCGCCGTCGGCGGGGAAGCGGTAGAGCTGCTCGTCGATGTCCTCCTCCTTGGCGCTGGCCGGGATCGTGAGCGCGAGGACGGACTTCTGATCGCGGCTGGCGGCGCTCCAGGCGACGACGGTGTGCTCGTCGCCGACGGCCGCGCGCCGGGTGGTGACGCTCTCGCCCTCGGGCAAGACGAACACGACCTCGTCGCGCGCCGGGTCGACCCATACGAGGCCGTCGCGGGTGGTGACCGGCGGGAGCAGCTCGAAGGTGCCCTCGTAGGGGTCGGGCGGGGCACAGGCGCCGGCGAGAAGGGCGAGGGCGAAGACGGAGCGTGGGCGAAGCGGTGGGTGCATGATCAATCCTTCACCGAGTCGTTGAGGACGTAGCCGGTGACGGTCTGGACGTCGCCCTGCGGGTCGACGAAGGTGATCCGGCCGGTGGGGTGCTGCTGCGAGACGAAGATCTTCTCGGTCGGCTCGACGTAGCCGGCGCCCTCGGGCGGCGACCCGAGCAGCAGCGGCTCGACGATGAAGTTGCCGAGGTCGACGAGGTCGACCTTGCGCACGCCGGCGAGGTCGTCGCGCAGCAGCACGGCCGCGCGCCCGCCGTCGGGGGTGAACAGCACGGGCCCCGGGGCGGCCTCGGTGTTCTGCCGCTTGAGCAGCGGGAAGGCGGGGGTGAGGTCGAACAGGCTGTAGGAGAAGGCGGTGGCCGGGTCGGCGCCCGGATCGGCGCCGTGGACGAGGATGGCGTTGCGGCTGTCGGGGGCGATGCCGACGCTGACGACGGGGACCTCGACGAACAGGGTGACGAGGTCCCAGCCGGCGCCGTCGCGCCGCGCGAGGGTGATCCGCTGGCGGGGGTCGGGCAGCGGCGGGCCGTCGTCGCCGGTCGTGGTGGTGGTGGTGGTGCCGGTGGTGGAGTCGTCGCCGGTGCCGCTGGCGGTCGAGTCGTCGCCGGTGGTCGAGGTGGACGAGGACGACGAGGAGGCGTAGACGGCGTGGTCGTCGTTCAGCGGGAGGGCGGGGGCCGGCGCCTCGGTGCGCGCGAACGGGTCGACGGTGGTGTAGAGCAGCATGGTGTCGCCGTCGGCGGCGACGCTGGCGAGGCCGACGTACTCGCCGGGGACGGCGTGCTCCTCGAACTCGCCGGGGCCGAGCGGGAGCGGGACCTCGAGGAAGCGGCTGCCGCCGGGGCCCGGGAGGGTCAGGACGGCGAACGCGCCGGAGCTCGAGACGTCGAGGTCGGTCGGCACGCCGGGGAGGTCGAGGACGGTGAGCTCGCCGCCGGGGAGCTGGGTGACGGCGAGCCACGGCTCGCCGTCGACGCGCGCGAGGGCGATGCCGAGGCCGGCGACGATCTGGACCTCGAGCGTGGCCGGATCGATGCCCGGGTCCTGGACGACGGGGAGGAGCGGCGGCTTGCCGATGGCGCCGAGAGTGGCGAACGGGATGACGTTGACGCCGGCGGCGGTGATGACGTACGCGGTGCTGTCGTCGGGCGCGAACACGACCTCGCGCGGGTGGGCGCCGACGGTCATCTCGTAGGCGGTGCCGGTGGCGACGTCGAGGACGGAGAGCTCCTGGTCGCTGCCGGCGCCGAGCTGCTCGGGGCCGTCGACGTCGTGGTAGACGAACACGAAGTTGCCGCCGGGCGAGACGGCGAGGTTGTTGGCGCCGGGGGTGACGGGGTGAATGCTGACGGTGGTGGCGCCGGCCTCGCTGGTGCGGAGGACGGCGACGTCATGGCTGCCCTGATCGAGGACGACGACGCTGCCGGCGTCGCCCGCCTGCCCGGGGACCGGCTGGACGACGGTGGGGCCCTGGCCGACCTCGACGACGTCGATGACGAGGTTGGCGGTGTCGATGACGGCGACGGAGTCGGTCGTCTGGCTGGCGCTGTAGACGTACTTGCCGCTGGCCCTGGGGACGCGGAAGTCGCCCTCGTCCTCGGTCTCGGGCGGCGGGTCGCCGGTCGTCGGCGCGCCGTCGGTGCCGCCGGTGCCGCCGCCGTCGGTGCCGCCGGGTCCGGTGATGCCGGGGCCGTAGCTGTCGGTGTAGTAGCCGCTGGAACTGCCGTCGTTGCCGCAGGCGACGAGGAGGCTGAGACAGACGGGCCACATCGAGACGGGGTGCCGGGGCATCGGGCGAATCTCCAGGAGGTTCGAGGCGGCGCGCGAGACGGGCTCGCGCGAGGGGCCGCCGGTGGAGTAACCGGGGACGGCGGAGAAATTGCGGGCGACGAAATTTTCGTGCCGCCGCGACGCGAGCGGGCGAGGCTGCGCAGGTCAGTCCTTGACCGAGTCGTTGAGGACGTAGCCGGTGACGGTCTGGACGTCGCCGTCGGGGCCGATGAAGGTGATCCGGCCGGTCGGGTGGGCCTGCGAGACGAACACCTTCCGCGTCGGGTCGACGTAGCCGGCGCCCTCGGGCGGGGAGCCGAGCAGCAGCGGCCGGACGATGAAGTTGTCGAGGTTGACGAGGTCGACCTTGCGCAGGTCGGCGAGGTCGTCGCGCAGCAGGACGGCGGCGCGGTCGCCCTCGGGGGTGAAGAGGATCGGGCCGGGCGGGGCGAGGGTGGTCTGCCGCTTGAGCAGCGGGAAGGCCGGGGTGAGGTCGAACAGGCTGTACGACCAGGCGGCCGCGGGGGCGGCCGGATCGGCGTCGTGGACGAGGATCGCGCTGCGGCTGTCGGGCGCGAGGCCGACGCTGACCAGCGGGACTTCTACGAACAGGGTGACGAGGTCCCAGGCGTCGCCGTCGCGCCGCGCGAGGGTGATCCGCTGACGCGGGTCGGGCTGCAGGCCGCCGTCGTCGTCGCCGCCGGTGGTGGTCGTGGTGTCGGTGTCGCCGGTGCTCGCGGCGAACACGGCGTGGTCGCCGACGAGCGGGAGGTCGGAGGCAGAACCCTCGGTGCGCGCGAACGGGTTGACGGTGGTGTAGAGCAGCATGGTGTCGCCGTCGGCGGCGACGCTGGCGAGGCCGACGTACTCGCCCGGGACGTCGTGCGGCACGAACATGCCGGGGCCGAGCGGGAGCGGGACCTCGAGGACGGTGCTGCCGCCGGCGCCCGGGAGGGTGAGGACGGCGAAGTCGCCGGCAGGGGCGACGTCGAGGTCGGTGGGCACGCCGGGGAGGTCGAGGACGGTGAGCTCGCCGCCGGGGAGCTGGGTGATCGCCAGCCACGACTCGCCGTCGACGCGCGCGAGGGCGAGGCTTTCGGCGGCGACGATGTGGACCTCGACGCGCGCCGGATCGACGCCCGGATCGGCGACGACGGGGAGCAGCGGCGGCTTGCCGACGTCGCCGAGGGCGGCGAACGAGACGACGTTGACGCCGGCGGCGGTGACGATCCAGGCGGTGCTCTCGTCGGGGGCGAACACGACGTCGCGCGGGTGGGCGCCGACGGTCATGCGGTGGGCGACGCCGGTCGCGAGGTCGAGGACGGTGAGCTCCTGGTCGCTGCCGGGGCCCTGCTGCTCGGGGCCGTCGACGTCGTGGTAGACGAACACGTAGTTGCCGCCGGGCGAGACGGCGAGGTTGTTGGCGCCGGGGGTGACGGGGTGAATGGTGACGGTGGTGACGCCGGCCTCGCTGGTGCGGAGGACGGCGACGTCGTTGCTGCCCTGATCGAGGACGACGACGCTGCCGGCGTCGCTCGCCTGGCCGGGGATCGGTTCGACGACCGTGGGGCCCTGGCCGACCTCGACGACGTCGATCACGAGGTTGGAAGTGTCGATGACGGCGACCGAGTCGGTCGACTCGCTGGCGCTGTAGACGTACTTGCCGCTGGCCCGGGGGACGCGGAAATCACCGTCGTCCTCGGTCTCGGGCGGCGGCGGCTCGCCGGCGGTGGTGGCGTCGGTGCCGACGCCGTTGCTGGCCCCGCTGGTCCAGCCGCCCTCGGTGGCGCTGAGGAAGCCGTCGCCGGCCCCCTCGTAGGAGGCGGAGCAGCCGGCGAGAGACGAGGCGAGGCCCAGGGGCAGCGTCCACGAAGGTCGCAGAGGCTTCATAAGCGAGTTCCAGTCAGGTCAAGGCAAAGAAAAGGAAAGGAGCCTCGATGCTAGCCCGGGGCCGAGGGGCCAGCAAGCGAGGCCGCCGAGGCGCGCAGGGCCGCGCCGGAACGGCGGACGGCGGCAAGCCGGCCGGAGCTCGCGCCAGCGGCCGGCGAGCAGGCGTCCGCGGAGCGGGGCGGCGCTCCGGCCGGACGGGTCTCGGTCAGGGACGGGCGGCGTCGCGGCGCGCGACAGGACGGGGGCTGCGGGCCGCGGTGCCTGCGGGACATGTCGAAGGAGGCATGCTCGAAAGGGCATGCTCGATGGGACATGCCTTTCGAGACAGGCTCAGTGCTCGGCGAGGACGACCACGCGATCGCCGGCGCCGAGGCGGATCCGCTCCGACTTGCGCGGGTTGAGGACGACGCCGTAGGCGTGCTCCGGGTCGTGGGCGCGGGCGGCGAGGCGGTAGCCGAGGGCGATCTCGCCGCGCCGGGCGGCGGCCTCGACGACGGCGTAGAAGTCGATGTCGGCGCCGGGCTGGACGTAGTCGCGGGCCGGCTTGAGGTAGATCTCGTGGCCCTCGGGCGACAGCAGGTCGTCGAGCACGGCGGCGATCCGCTGGTTTTCGCTGATCTGCGAGACGACCAGCGAGACGAGGGTGTTGCTGATGATGAAGTCGTCGGCCTCGGTGACGGCGGCGAGGTCGCGGTTCTGACCGTCGAGCATCTCGCTGGTGATCGGGACCGACTTGCCCTGGCGGCGCAGGATGTCGCGCAGGTGCAGGAGGGTGATCATGGTCCGCGAGTCGGTCATCTCCTGCGTGCGGCCCTCGGTCTCGGCGAGCACGAGGATGTTGTCGAAGCCGGCGACGTCGAGGCCGTCGAGGACGGCGCGGTCGGTGACGTCACCGACCCGCACCTGCACCTGCATGTGCTCGAGCTCGTCGCCGCCGAGCCGGGCCTCGAGGTGCCGCGCCTCGCCGACGACGAGGACGGTCGAGCCGGGGGCGACGTAGGCGTCGAGCTCGCGCAGCACGAGCGGGAGGAGCTGGCTCTCGCCGAGCACGAGGGTCCGCTCCGGCTTCGGGGTGGCGTGCGGGTGCAGCGGCGCGAGCACGTCGTCGGCGACCGGGGTCGGCCGGCCGTTGGCGACCACGGTGTCGTCGTCGCGGCTGATGGCGATGACCTGATCGCCGGGCTCGAACCGGCGGTGAAGCGGCGGCGGCATCAGCCGCTCGCCCGCGGCCGTGTAGATGCCGACCAGCGCGCTGTCCTCGTAGGCGAACAGGGCCTCGCGGAAGGTCTTGCCGACCAGCTGCGGCTGGGGCTGGATGTAGAGCTCGTCGCCGCTGAACGACAGGAGCTCGGTGTAGACGACCGAGAGCCCCGACTGCCGCCCGGTCTGCACGAGCACGCGGCTGACCAGCGGCGGGGTGAGGATCAGGCCGGCGGCGTCGCCGACGACCATGCGCGCGACCGAGAGGGTCTTCTCGCTCTTGATCTCGGCGACCACGTGCGGCTGCTTGCCGGCCTTGTCGCCGGCCTTGGCGACCGCGAGCAAGGTCTTGAGGACGACGGTGTCGGCCTCGGGCCCGTCCGGCGACATGACGATGACCGAGCGCGCCTCGCCGAGGTTGACGAGGTCGAGGTCGCGCCGCACCAGCGGGCTGCCGGTGCGCGTGACGACCCGCATCGGCACGTCGCCGAGGACGCTGCGCAGCTCGTCGTCCATGGCGACCTTGTCGTGCTCGGCGAGGATGACCACGGAGGCGCCCGGGCGGTTGGCGTTCGCCTCGGCGAGCTCGGCGAGGAGGGCGTGGATCTTGCCGGTCCAGCCGAGGATGACGGTGTGGTCGCGCTCGATGACGACGCTCCGACCCTTGCGCAGGCGATCGAGGATCTCGCCGAAGCCGCCGGTCAGGACGCCGATCAGGGCCGAGAACACGAAGATGCCGCCGAACGAGACGGCGAGCATGATGAAGAGGAAGCTCCACGAGCCGACGTCGCTGCCGACGGCCCCGGGATCGATGGCGTGCATCAGCCCGAGCCACACGAGCCGCCCGAACGAGACCGGCTGTCCGTCGCTGCCCTGCGGGCTGAGCCCGGTGAGGGTGAGCAGGGTCGAGGTGACGAGGATCAGGATCAGGGTGACGATCGCCAGCATGGCGATCTGCGAGCCGACCCCGCGCGCCATGGCGTTGTCGAATCGATAGCGCAGCCTCTGCCTCAATGTCGCGCGTGGCACGGTCGCGGCGCGTTCTATCACAACGGCAGGCGCACGCCGCGGCGATCTTTCGGCGGCGCGCCGGGGGACGGTGATCCTGTCCGTGGCGACAGGTGATCGGTGCACGAGGGACCGGTGCAAACGCTGCGAGGCGAGGCGGCGGGTGCTCGCGCCGCGTGTACGTGCACGCGTGGCGGCAGCGCGGGCGCGAGTCCACCAAGGCAGAGTTCGCCGGGGGAGCGGCGACCCGCACGCGGGAGGGTCGAGCCGCGAGGACGGGTCAGCGCCGCGCCGCGCCCTCGGCCGCCTCGGCCCGCGCCGGCCGGCCGTGGCGGGTGCCCCACTCGGCGAGCGCGTGGACGGCCGCGTTGAGGGCGGCGCCGGCGGGCGTCAGCGAGTACTCGACGCGCGGCGGGACCTCGGGGTGCGCCTCGCGATGCACGACGCCGTCGTCCTCGAGCTGGCGCAGCTGCTCGAACAGAATCTTCTCGCTGATGCCGGGCACGAGCCGCCGCAGCTCGCCGAAGCGGAGCGGCCGCGCGTGCAATTGCCAGAGGATCGCCGGCTTCCACTTGCCGCCGATGATGTCGAGGGCCGCGCCGAGCCCGCAGGTCTCGCCTCGCGTCGTCTTTGTCATGCGTGCTTCCTCGGGGTCCGATTCGCAGGACCACTTACGTAATTGTAAGTACTTGTCGCGGTCGATCGCGGCGCGCATGTTGTCCCCGTCGCACCGGCTGCGACGAAAGGATGGACATGGGCGATACGACGATCATCGGTTCGGGTGAGATGGGCTCCGCGCTGGCGCGGGCGCTGCTGCGCGGCGGATTCTCGGTGACGGTCTGGAACCGCACGACGGCGAAGGCGGAGGCGCTGGTGGAGGAGGGGGCCACGCTCGCCGCGAGCGCGGCCGCGGCGGTGTCGGCGAGCCCGATCGTCATCGTCTGCGTGTCGAACTATGCGGCGACGCGCGAGCTGCTGCAAACCCCCGCGGTCGCGGAGGCGCTGGCGGGCCGCGTGCTGGTCCAGCTGAGCACCGGCACGCCGAAGGAGGCGCGCGAGCTCGGCGCGTGGGCCCGGGCGCGCGGCGCCGATTACGTGGACGGGGCGATCCTGGCGTGGCCGCGGCAGATCGGCGGGCCGTCGGCGGTCATCCTGGTGTCGGGCGAAGCGCCGGCGCTGGCGCGCGCGGAGGTGGCCCTGCGCTGCCTCGCCGGCGGCCTGACGCCGATGGGCGCCGAGCTCGGCTCGTCGGCGGCGCTGTTCGCCGCGGTGCTGGCGTACCTGGCGATGCGCTGGATCGGCATCTGTCACGGCGCCCGCATCTGCGAGGCCGAGGGCCTCGGCGTGGCCGGCTTCGGCGAGGTGCTGGCGGGCCTGGCGGGCGCGCTGGCGGAGGACGCGAGGCACATGGGCGAGGTCATCGCCACCGGCCGGTTCGACCGCCCGGAGAGCACGCTGGCGACGGCGGGCGGCGACGTGGCGCGGCTGGTGCAGCACGCGGAGGAGGCGGGGATCGACGCCGAGGTGCCGCGGTTCGCGGCGAGCCTGTTCCGGCGGGCGATCGCGGCCGGTTACGGGGCGGAGGAGCACGCGGCGCTCGTCAAGGTGCTGCGCAAGGCCGGCGGAGCGGCGAGTCGCGCGGCGCGGAGCGATGCCGCGGGGTGGGGCGACGCTGCGGTGAATGACCTTCAGGACATGTGATGACATTCGCCGCGAGGCGCGTGCGCGCGAGGGGGCGCGGCCGCGGGCGCCCGCGGAGGGGGCGGGAATGCCCGCGGTGCCCGCTGCCCCCGATCGCGCGCGTGCGTCAACATACGAGTCGCGGCGCAATTGGCCGAGGGCCGCCGATCACTGGTGTTTTAATCGGCGAAGATCACGGGGCGCGTGCGCGGACGCGGACGCCCAAGATCTCGTGCTTCGCGGCCGATGTCGAGAGGAACACCGTATGCGCAATTCGACCCGTCCATCGTTCGTCCTGCCCGGCGCCGCTGCGCTCGCGGTCTCCGGCCTCTTCGCCCTGGCGCCCGCCGACGCGGCCGCGGCCGGCAAGCAGGTCCGGATCCACGTACAGGCCCCGGTCGACTTCCACAACCCCCTGGCGACCCGCCTCGACTCGCTCGAGCACTACGGCGCGGCGCTGTTCGACCAGAGCTTCGAGATCCCCTACGACCCGCTCGAGGAGCTGATCGACGACAAGCTCGACGAACTGGTGCCGAACAAGATCGGCGACACGGTGGTGTGCACCGATCCGTGCCCCGATGTGACGTGGAGCATCCGGATCCAGCCGACCTTCAAGTTCACGAAGAAGAACCAGCCGGTGGTGACGAAGATCGGGCCGTCGGGCGACGCGCGGGTCAAGGTCGAGCTGAGCACCCAGGCGAAGGTGTCGGTCCACGCCGATGTCCACGCGGAGACGTGGTTCGACAGCGTCGACGTGCCGGTCGACGTGTTCGTGGTCGTCGGCGTGAAGGCGTCGGTCGAGTTCGGGTTGTGGCCGAAGATCGACCCGAAGCCGGTCCAGCTCGAGTTCACCCTCGACGACAAGAACATCGACCTCGAGCTCAACGGCACGGCGGTGGGCCTGGGCATGAAGTGGGGCACGATCATCGGCCTGTCGCCGGTCGGGCTCCTGGTCGGCGGGCCGATCCTCGGGCCGCTGCTGGCGATCCTCGGCGACGAGGCGGCCGACGTCGCCGAGCAGCGGGTCAGCCAGGTGTTCTACGACCGCACCGAGCAGCTGCTCGCCGAGGCGACGCGCGGGCTCGAGGACATGGTCAACGACTACATCGAGCCGTACGTCCAGCAGGTCCACGACATCAAGGACAAGCTGCTGAACAAGCCGATCAAGGGGACGGGCAAGTCGGTCGGGCAGCTGCTCGGGAAGCTCGGGGCGTCGATCGAGCTGCACACGGTGACGCCCGACGGCGGGTTCGCAGCGTCGGCGCTCGTCCGCATGACCGGGGCGCCGGCGGGCGGGAAGATCCACGGGTCGGTGCGCTTGCCGAAGAAGACCTGCGAGTACGCGAAGGTCCACGGCGGGCCGCTCAAGGGCGCGACGATCCCGCTGGGCCTGGTGGACGCGAACCAGGACCTGCAGGCGAAGGTCGGGCAGGCGTGCTCGGCGGTGCTCGGGGCCGACGGCATCGCGCGCCAGGTGTACCTCGGCGCGAGCCCCCGCACGGTGCTCGGGGCGACGGCGCAGAGCCTGCCGTCGTGGAAGCCTTCGGGGTCGCTGACGTGGAAGGGCAACCTGGTCGCCGAGGCGGACTGGTACGCGTGCAAGTTCGAGATCGCCGGGCTGCCCGACGCGGCGGTGGTCGAGCTCGAGACCGGCGGGGCGGTGGCGGCCCACCACGTGGCGGCGAAGGACCGCTTCCTCGAGGTCACCGCGGCCGGCAAGAGCCTGGTGTTCAACGAGCTGCTCGCCCCGCTGCCGCTCGAAGGCGGCAACGGGCAGGTGATCCTCGGCGGCGCCGGCAAGTGCGGCGGCGGCGGCGGCGGGAAGGGCGTGGCGCCGAGCAAGCTCAAGGAGCTGAAGGACATGCTCGACCCCTCGAAGTGCCCGCAATGCGGGATCGTCCGCAAGCCGGGGTCGGAGCACGTCATCGAGATCACGAACGGCGACGCGTTCGCCAAGACGAACTTCGGCAAGGATCTGGTCCAGCAGGTCAACACGGCCCGCGCGAGCAAGCTGAACCCGAGCCAGACGCCGAGCGTGAAGCCGGGTGCGGTGAAGCCGGGCATGCAGCGGTGAGGCCGGGCCCGCGCGCGACCGCGGGCGCGGTCGCGACGGGGCGGGCGCGTGGCGCTGTCACGATGCGGCGGCCTCGCGTGCGGTGATGCCGGCATGGCCGCGATCGCGGCCTCGCGCCCGCATGCGCGATCGCGACGGAGCGGGCGAATGGCGCTGTCACGATGCGGTTGTCTCCCGCGCGGTGATGCTCGCGGGAGTCCTCGCGTCGCGCGCGAGGCCGCATTCGCGGCGGCGCGGTCACGCGCGCGGGCGCTGCGGTGCGCGCGCAGATGGATCGCGGGCCCACCCAGGATATGTTCGAAAGGACATGTCATGCCAATCGCGACGGCCCGGTCGGCGAGCGAGCGGCGGTGGTGATCGGGGTCGCAATCGCGGGGGCGCCGCCGGGCCACGGTGTGGGGATGCGATTCGACGCAGCTCCAGGGACGATGGCGCGGGCGACCGCGGGGATCGAGGCGGTCGAGGTCAAGCAGACGGTGGCGGCGCACGCCCACGCGCGCGCGCTGGCGGTGCTCCAGCTGCGGCCGCAGGAGGCGCTGTGGCGGCGCCTGTTCTTCTACGACACGCCCGGGCTCGACCTGCACCGCTGCGGGGTGGTGCTGCGGGCGCGCGCGACGGTGGGCGAGCCGGACGACTCGACGGTGAAGATCCGCCCGGTCGACCCGAGCCGGGTCGAGCGCTGGCGCGGGGTGCCCGGGTTCAAGCTCGAGGCCGACATCGTCGGGACGACGGTGATCCGCTCGGCGTCGTTCACGGTCCGCCAGGGACGCGACGAGATCGACGCGGTCGCCCGCGGGGAGCGGGCGGTCGCCAAGCTGTTCTCGCAGGCGCAGGAGGCGTTCCTGCGCGCGCTGGCGCCGGAGCCGATCGAGCTGTCGGAGCTGCTGTCGCTCGGGCCGGTGCACGCGCGCCGCTGGCAGGTGCGCCACCCGGGGCTGCCGCACCGCGTGTGCGCGGAGGCGTGGCGGATGCCGGACGGGGGCTCGCTGCTCGAGCTGTCGATCAAGGCCGATCCGGCGGCCGCTGCCTCGGCTTCGGCGGGGTTCTCGGGGTTCCTCGCGGAGCTCGGGATCGCGGTCAGCGAGACGCCGGAGCCGAAGACGCGCACGGCGCTGTCGTCGCTGGTCGCGGAATCGCTGCGGTGAGGTCCCTGTGACGCGGTGCCTCGACCCGAGGCGCCAGGCCAGGCGAGGAGCCGCTGCGAACCCGCCAGTGCTCGCGAGCCAGACTCCGTATAGCATCTCCGGATGCTCACGGCTTATCGACGCTCCTCGGCTCGCTTCGGCCTCTGTCTCGCCGTCGCCCTGGCCGGGTGCGCACCCAGCCGCGACGTGACCACCGGCGCGACCGACTCGGACACGGGCGACAGCTCGGGCGCCCCGGCGACGACCGAGCCCACCACCGGGTCGGTCGAGCAGCCCTTCTCGGCGGAATTGGTCGGCGCCCATCTCGAGTCGATCTACGGGTGCAGCGTCCGGACCCACGTCCACCTCCGCGTCCGCGTCACCGCCCCGGACGATCGGCCGATCGACGCTGCGATGCTGACCTCCGTGAGCTTCACGGACTGGTGGACCTCCGACGCTCTCGCGGTCGTCGCCGAAGACCTGCCGGTCGCTGCAGGGGCGACCGCGGAGCTGAGCTTTTACGTGTCCTTCGACAGCAGCGTCGTCGGCTCGGACTGCGGCGACGAAGCGCTGCCGAGCCCCCCCGTCGTCGCCACCTTCGAGATCGAAGGCGAGAGCCTCGAGCTCACGGCTTCCGGGGGCCTCGGCTGCGGGTTCGACGAGCCGCCCGACGGCGGGTGCTCACCGTAATAACGTTCGCTCGTGATCCGACGCTGCCGCCCTCGGCCGGCCCGTCCCCGCCACGACCGGTTTCGAGCCCGAGGCCCTGGACCACCACCGCGACTTCAAACTCGCCGAGCTCGACGCCGGCCTGGCCTGGTTGCTCGGGGCGCCGACCCGCGGGGCAGACCGCGGTCAGGCGAGGCCGGGGCCGAGCGCCGGGTCCGATGAATGGCGACAAGGACATGTCGAATCGACAGTGTCGAAATGAACATGTCGCCGAGACAATGTCCGATCGGGCATTGCGGAGAGCGATGGGCTCACGCGCCCCGGGTGAGCGGCGGGCGGCGGCCGTAGGTGGCGGGATCGAGGGCGTAGCAGCCGCGGGCAGCGGGTCGCCGCGGAGCAGGCTGTCGCGGCCGGCGCGGGCGCGGGCGGCGAAGCGGTCGAGGGCGTCGAGGTCGCCTTCGGCGACGATGTCGGTGTGCTCGGCGACGAGCTGGAGGAGGAGCGGGAGGCAGTGCGCGCGGCCCCACCAGGCGGCGTTGAGCTCGGTGTGGTCCCGGTCGAGGCTGAGATCGACGAGGTTGGCGGAGCCGAGAGTGGGCCAGGCGCCGTCGACGATGCACAGCTTGGCGTGGGTGTAGATCTCGCGGTGGCCGTGCGCGTCGCTGCGGGCGAGGGCGGCGAGGGTGAAGCCGGGGTGCTCGCCGAGGGCGGCCAATTGCGTGAAGGTCGGGCCGTAGCGGTGCTCGTGCGCGCGGCCGTCGCGGGCGAGGGCGGCGACCTCGGCGGCGGCGCGGTCGATGGCGGGCATGGGTTCGCCCGGGACGACCATGACGACGCGGACGCCCCGGCGCAGGGCGGCGGCGAGGGCGAGCAAGACGGCGTGCTGGCCGGGGTGCTGTTCTCGATGTAGATCGTGCGCCGGGCGGCGGCGATGGCGGCGAGGTAGTGCGCGAGGATGGTGGCCTCGCCGGCCGCGCTGTCGAAATCGCGGGCGCCGACGATCGGGGTCGGGCCGCGGTAGTCGCCGGGCGCGAGGCTGCGGGCGAGCTGGACCCGGACGTCGCCGCATTCGGGCGGGAGGCGCTCGGGCCAGGGCAGCGGGCCGGCCCGCAGGTCGTCGGGCCACGGCGGGGCGGCGGGATCCTGGCGGGCGAGGTTCCACCGCTGGACGAAGTTGTGCTCGGCGTCGGCGACGACGGGGCCCCGCAACTCGACGAAGGCGTCGTGCTTGGGCGGACCGCGGTGATGGCCGGGCCGGGCGAGGGTGGAATTGCTGAGGACCATGCCGCCGACGAAGGCGATCGCGTCGGGCTCGCCGGCGTCGACGATGAAGGCCCTCTGGTGGTGACAATGATCGGGCTCGGCGGAGCTGTCCCAACGGGCAGCCCAGGTCGCTCCGCGCGCGGCGAGGAACTGACGCTCGGCCGGGCCGCCGAGGAAGACGTGGCGGGTGCTCGAGAACCGCGGGTTGCGCCAGAACAGCCCCCGCACGTCGAGACCGCGCGCGCGGCAGCGGTCGAGCAGGTCCCACCAGGCGAGGCCGTCGGGGAAGCAGAAGCCGGGCTCGATGAAGGAGACGACGGCCCACACGGCACGGACGGCGGCGGCGAGGCGCTGGTAGAACGGGACGCCGTCGATCCAGGGGATCACCTGGTTGCCGGCCCGGACAGGGTAAGGGCCGCGGACGTCGGCGATCGCCTGCAAATCGTCGTCCTCGTGCATGCCCCGAGGGGGCCCGCGCACGCCGGCGCTGCCGAGTCGATGCGCGCGCATCGAGGAGATGCGCGCGCACGCGGTTTCGTCGGCTCATCGGGCCCGCCGGGGTGAGGCAAGGGTCGGAAGTCGCTGCGGTTTCGTGGCGCGCAACGGGGTCGGGCTCGCGTCTTGCTCACCGCGGCGAGCATCATGCACACGCGCATTACCCTCGCACTCATCACCACGGGCCTGTTCTGGATCGCCGCACCGGCAGCGGCTCGGGCCGACACCTATACAAATATCTCGTTCGATTCGCTGGAGTCGGGGCTGTCGCTCGACGGGCGGCTGTATGTGCCCGATTCGCCGGTGGAGCACCCGCCGGCGATCGTGATGGCGCACGGCTGCTCGGGGATGTGGTCGGAGAACGACCCGTCGACCGCGGTGGCGCAGCGGCACATCGAGAAGTGGGGCCGCGAGCTGGCGGCGCAGGGCTACGTGGTGCTGGCGGTCGACAGCTTCACGACGCGCACGCTGCCGGGCGAGGACGAGGTCGAGTTCCAGAATCAGTGCAGCGGCGACGCGTTCGAGGGCGAGGTCGATCCGTACGGCGAGCGGGTCGACGACCTGGCGGCGGCGCGGGCGTACCTGATCGACACGTACGACGTCCACCCCGGCGGGATCGGGCTGCTCGGCTGGTCGCAGGGCGCCCAGTCGGTGCTGGTGGCGATGGCGGCGACGCCGAGCACGAGCAACACGCCGTACACGACGGCGATCCCGTGGGCGGCCGCGACGGCGTTCTACCCCGGCTGCGGGTCGCAGATGGGCTACGGGTTCAAGATCTCGCAGCCGATCGACGGCTGGTGGCGGCCGGCCAACCCGGTGCGGCTGCACATGGGCGAGGCCGACAACCACCGCGGGTATTGCCAGCGCCGGGTGACGAACGCGTGGGACGTGTACGGGGCCGACCCGGGCACCGCCGACGAGCTGATCTGGCGCACCTACCCGGGCGTGGGCCACAGCTTCGATCGCGCCGGCGACCTGACGTTCCCGACGACGAAGTGCACGGAGACCGAGGCGGCCGACCTGTCGCTGCGCGAGCTGTGCGCGATGCGCGACGCGGACGTCGACTCCCTGGCGTTCTTGCTGACGCTCGTGCAGGGGCCGACGAGCTGACCGGGTTATGGCATGTCCGCGAGGGCGTGCGCGATCGGGCATGATCGAACGAACATGCGCATCAGGACATGTTCGAAGGGCCACGTCAGGAGCAGCGGACGGCGTACTGGTCGAGCAGGCGCTCGAGGTCCTCGACCTTGACCGGCTTGACGAGGTGACAGTCGCAGCCGGCGGCCCTCGAGCGGGCGCGGTCGGCCTCCTGGCCCCAGCCGGTGAGGGCGATGACGGCGATGTCCTTGCCCCACGGTCGCTCGCGGATCCGGCGGGTGGCGTCGAGGCCGTTGAGGCGCGGCATGCCGACGTCCATGAAAATGACCTGCGGGCGGAAGGCGTCGGCGGCCTCGACGGCCTCGACGCCGTCGTGCGCGGTCTGGACCTCGTGGCCGAGCATCTCGAGCATCATCGCCATGGCGCCGGCGCCGTCGTGGTTGTCGTCGACGACGAGGACGCGGCAGCTCGGGCCGCGCCCGGCCGCGGGCGGGTCGGCGGCGTGGGGGCGGGACGGGTCGGCGAGCGCCCCGAGCCGCACGGTGAAGGTGCTGCCGCGGCCCTCGCCGGCGCTGGCGGCGGTGACGCTGCCGCCGTGCATCTCGACCAGGCCCTTGACGAGCGCGAGGCCGACGCCGAGGCCGCCGGCGCTGCGCTCGAGGCTGCGATCGACCTGGCTGAACATGTCGAAGATCGAGGACAGCGAGTCGGCCGGGATGCCGATGCCGTTGTCGGTCACGGCGACGACGATCTCGTCGCCGCGGCGCTCGGCCGCGAGCCGGATCCGCCCGCCGGGCGCGGTGTACTTGGCGCTGTTGGTCAGCAGGTTGCTGAACACCTGGGCCAGCCGGGTGAGGTCGGCGTCGAGGTAGACCGGCCCGGGCGGCAGCGAGACCTGCAGGTCGTGGCCCGCGGCCTCGATCTGCGGCCGCGCGGTCTCGACGGCGCTGCCGATCACGTCGGCGAGCAGGATCCGCTCGCGCCGGAGCTCGAGCTTGTTGCGGCTGATCCGGCTGACGTCCATGAGGTCGTCGATCAGCCGGACCATGTGCGACAGCTGGCGGTCCATCATGGCCTGCGCGCGCTCGATCACGTCGGCGTTGCCGCGGGCCAGCCGCATGACCTGCAGGCCGGTGCGGAGCGGGGCCAGCGGGTTGCGCAGCTCGTGGGCGAGGAGGGCGAGGAAGTCGTCCTTCTTGCGGTCGGCGTCGCGCAGCTGCTCGACCAGGCGCTCGCGCTCGGCCTCGGCCTGCCGGCGCGCGCTGATGTCGGTGAACAGGATGGCGACGCGGTCGCCCTCGCCGAGCTTGAAGGCGTAGACGTCGAACCACCGCTGGTCGAGCGCCCGGGCCTCGTTGACGAACCGCGTCGGCCGCCCGGTGCGCACGACCCGGCCGAAAATCTCGAACCAGTGGGCGTCGAGATCCGGGGCCAGCTCGCGCATGGACTTGCCGGCGGCGTCGCGCACGCCGGTGTGCTTCTCGAAGGCGGGGTTGACCTCGAGGAAGCGGTAGTCGACGGCGCGGTCGCCGGCGAACAGCACCTCGATGACGCAGAAGCCCTCGTCGATCGAGTTGAAGAGGGTCCGGTAGCGCGCCTCGCTGGCCCGCAGGGCCTCCTCGGCCTGCATGCGCTCGGTGACGTCGAGGGCGATGCCGTCCCAGGCGGTGTCGCCGTCGGCCAACGGCCGCGGCGCCGAACGACAGTGCAACCACCGGACCTCGTCGCGGGCGCGGAGCCGGAACTGACAGTCGAAGTGCTCGCGCGAGCGGAACGCGGCGGCCTCGTCGCGCATCACCAGCGGCAGGTCCTCGGGGACGATCCAGGCGTAGAGGCCGTTCGGGTGGGCCATGATCTCGGCGGGCGTGGCCCCCGAGATGGCCTCGACGCCGCGGCTGACGTAGGCGAAGCGGCGGGCGCCGTCGCGCGGCTCGAGGACCTGGTAGATGAAGCCGGACGGCAGGTTGTCGGCGAGCTTGCGCTGGCGCTCCTCGCTGTCGCGCAGGGCGGCCTCGGCCTCGCGGCGGGCGGTGATGTCGTAGTTGGCGCCGACGTAGCGGACGGGCCCCGGAGGGCTCGTGGCCGGCATCCGGTCGCCCTTGGCGGCGATCCACCGGTAGGTGCCGTCGGTGCGGCGGATCCGGAACTCGGCGTAGCACGAGGCGCGGGTGCGCAGGGATCCCTCGGTGTGGCGGCGGACCTCGGCGACGTCGTCGGGGTGCATGAGCGAGAACCACTCGTCGGCGTTCGGGGTCGGGTCGCCGGGCTGCAGGCCCAACATCTCGAAGATGGTGTCGGACCACAGGATCTCGCCGGTCTCGATGTTCCACTCCCAGGCGCACACGCCGGCGGCTTTGAGCCCGAGCGAGAGGCGCTCGGCCTCGGCCCCGCGCGCGGCCTCGCCGGCGCGGCTGTCGGCGAGCTCCCGCACGGTGCGGCGGTGCTGCAAGGCGTTCTCGAGCGGCCCGACCGCGAGCCCGAGGCAGCGGCCGAGGAGCTCGACGGCGCGGTCCGGGAGCTGCCCCGGGCGGGCGAAGTAGAGGGTGAGGACGCCGAGGACCCGGCCGCCGCGACCGATCAACGGGGCGGCGTGGAGGGCTCGAACGCGCCCCGGGGCGGCCTCGTGGGCCGCGAGCGCGAGCGGGCCGTCGTCGGTGTCGACGACGACGACAGGGGCGCCTCGCTGAAGGCACAGGAGGGCGACGCTGCCGAGCGGCGCGAGCGGGTCGAGGGCGAGGCCGAGGCTGGTGCCGAGGCCGGGTCGAGCGCCGTCGTCGACGAGGCGCAGCACGCCCATGTCGGTGCCGGCGATCGCGGCGGCCTCGGCGAGGATGGCGGCGAGGATCGGGCCCGGCTCGAGGCCGGAGGACAGGCGGACGCTCAGATCGAGCAGGCGCTCGAGCTCGCCGACGGTCGCAAGGGAGGGAGCGCGCTCGACGGTGGCCCCGGAGGCAGCATCGTGGCGACGGTCGTGGCGCATTTCAGGAATTGTACCGGCGGGTATCCCCGCGGCCAATGCGGGGCCCGCGTACGCGGAGGCGGTAAAGGCTGGAGATGCGCATCGCAGACGGCGCCGAGGCCCGGGCGCGCGGGTGAACCGGGCGACGACGGGCGCGCGAGGAGGGCGGCGGCGCCGCCGCATGCGGGCTCAACTGGCCTTGGGAGCAGGTGACGGTCAGGGCGAGCCGAGGTCGACGTCGAGGCAGAAGTGGGCGAACGGCTCGTCGTACCACTCGCGCAAGTTGGTGAGCGGGGTGTCGCAGAAGTCGCCGGGGTCGTCGATGGCGACGAGACCGTCGCCGGGGGCCATCCCCTCGTGGTCGGTGTTGAGGACGAGGGTCGAGCTCGGGCCGCCGCCGGTGATCCGCAGGCAGAAGTCCTGGATGTCCAAAAGGACAGGCGGGTCGAGGTCGAAGCTGCGGTAGGCCATGTCGTCGGCGATCGGGCCGAGCTCGCGGGTGTCGAGCACGGCGAGCACGGGGGCGTGGTTGCCGGGGTCGTAGGGGAGGACGTCGAGCGTGGCCGCGGGCTCGCCGACGGCGAAGCGGATCTGGAAGCCGACCCGGGTCAGCTGCAGGGGCGGCGGCGCCGGGGCGGTGAAGCACTCGACGGCCTCGATCTTGGCCGAGACCGGGTCGCCGCTGCTCATGCAGAAGGGGCCGTCGACGCAGTGGATCGGGTCGTACGGGCGCAAGGTGACGGGCCCGGGCGGGTCGGTGGTCTGCTCGGCGGCGGTGCTCGAGCCGGAGGTGGAGGTGGAGGTGAGGGCGAGGGTCGAGCCGATGTCCTCGGTGGTCGGCCCGGGCCCGCTGGTCGGGACGCCGGTGGTGGTGGTGCCGCCGGTGGTCGTGGTGGTGGTGCCGGTGGTGGTCGTCGCGTCGGCGGTGCCGCTGCCGTTCGGGCCGTCGTAGCCGGGGTTCGGGCGCAGGCACCCGCACAGGACGAGGACGGACAGGCGGGCGACGCGAGGCCTCACGCGCAGACTGTATCGCCTCGGCCGGACGAAAGCCAAGCAAAGGTCCATGCACCGGGGCGGCGCAAACGGACGTCGTGATCGGAGGCGCCTCCGCGGCGAGGGCCAGCAGCAGCGCCCGCCTTTGCACGTGGACGAGGTCGATCGCGCGTTCGTGGTGGCGGGCCCGCACGCGATCGACGACGGCGGACTGGCGCGGCTCGGCGGGTCGTGCCGACGCGGAGCCGGCCGCGGAGCAGCTGCAGGACGTCGATCGCGAACGGCAGCGAGAGGACGAGCAGGAGTTCGTGGTGCAGCAGCCGCGCGGCGCCGGCGAACGCGGGCGCGCGAGGCGGTCCACGTCAATCGCCGCGGTCGCCGGGCGAAGATGGCCCGGGGGACAGGTCGACGACGGTGGCGCCCCATCCGCCGCCGCGGTGGCCGCCGAGGCGGTAGCCGACGACGCGAGGGTGACGATCGAGGATGGCATGCACGGTCCGCCGCAGGGCGCCGATGCCCTTGCCGTGGACGATGCGGACCTCGGTGATGCCGCGCGCGAGGCAGACGTCGAGGTACTCGAGCACGAGGCGCTTCACGTCCCTGGGGCTGAAGTTGTGGAGGTCGAGCTCGCCGTCGACGGGCAGCTCGGCGGCGCGGTCGGGATCGGCGAGGGCGCCGAAGAAGCCGGCGCGGCCGGCCCACGGGGCCCACGGCAGCGGCGCGACGGCCCGCGGGCGGTAGGCGGCGGGCCGCGGGAGGGCGCCGTGGTGGACGGTGACGCTGGCGCGGGCGAACGGGTTCCACGGGCGCTGGCCCTGGACGGGGCCGGGCTGCCAGCGCTCGCCGAGGCGGAGCTCGAGGGTGAAGCGGCCGGGCCGACCGGGCCAGCGCTCGCCGACGATCCGGAGGTCGCCGAACAGGGCGGCGCCGATCAGGTCGAGGGCGAGGGCGGCGTGGTCGCGGCCGTCGTCGTCGTCGGTGAGCTCGGCGGCGTATGTCCAGCCGGACAGGTCGACGGTGAGCCGGGCGCCGCGGAGGTGGACGGCGAGGTCGAGGGTGCCGGCGGTGAGGCGGGCGCCGTCGTCGGTGCGCGCGTCCTCGCAGCCTGCGGCGGCGAGCAGGGCGTCGAGTTCGTGGGCGAAGGCCTCGCCGGGAGCCATGACGGGCTCAGTGTACGGGCGGTCGGCGGCGAAGGGCCAGGCGCGCGGGCGCGGGCGTGCTAGAAGCGGGCATGAAGATCGACATCGACAAGGCGCCGACGTGGGTCGGCAGCGGCTATCCGGCTCCGTTCGACGCGCCGTGCCTGGACCGCACGCGGGTCCGCCTGGGCGCGGCGGCGGGGCTGTCGCAGTTCGGCGTGAACCTGCTCCACCTGCAGCCGGGCACGTGGTCGAGCCAGCGCCACTGGCACACCCGCGAGGACGAGTTCATCTACGTGCTGGCCGGCGAGGTGGTGCTGGTGACGGACGCCGGCGAGACGGTGCTGCGCGCGGGCGACTGCGCGGGCTTTCCTCATGGGGTGGCCGACGGGCACCACCTGCAGAACCGCGGGACCGCCGTGGCGGTGGTGCTCGAGGTCGGCACCGACGACAAGCAGGACGTGGCCGAGTACCCCGACGTCGACCTGCGCGCGACGCCGGACGGGTACGTGCATCGCGACGGGACGCCGTATCCGCCGCGCAGGTGATCGCCAGTTTGGCGGGGCCGCGGGCGCGGGCCGCCGCGTTGGCGCGCCGCCGGGCCGCGAGCGCGCCGGGAGAGCCGGTTCGGCTCGCTTCCCGCGCTGGCACGGGGCGTGCTCTCGGGCGGGCATGGACCTCTCGCTGCCCCTGCGATTCCTGTCCCTCCGACAAACCCTCGTCCGCCGCACGTGCGGCTGGGTCGTCGGCCTGGCGTCGACGCTCGTGGTCGTGTTCGGGGTGCTGCGGCCGCGCCCCGCGTGCGGGTGCCTGACGAAGCCCCGGGTCGCGGCGACCGAGGGCCTCCGGCGGCCGGCCGCGGCCGAGGAGTTCGAGCGGCGCCACGCCGCTGCCCGCGCGACCGCGCGGAGGTGCGGGCGGCCGGCCTGACGCCGAAGGTCGCCGCCGACCCGTGGCGCCGGCGCTACGAGCGGAGTCGTACGCCGGCGGCGCGGCGCGTGTGCTCGCGCGGCGCGGACGGGGTGGGCCCCTGCGACGACGTGTGCGTGGGCGTGGTGCGCCTGCCGGCGCTGGCGGCCCGCTCGAGGGTCGAGGACATGGCCATTTAGGCATGTCCCCGGGGGCAGGACCTTCGGGGCATGTCCTGGAGAACATGCCCCCGGAGACCGATCAGCCCGGCGCGGGGCAGGCGGCGGAGGTGGTGAGGTCGCTGTTGTTGTCCTCGTTGCACTCGAGGATCGCGCCGTCGCCCTTGCTGGCCTCGTCGATCTCGACGTAGAAGTCGGCGGTCATGTCGCCCGGCGGGGCCTGGACCAGCAGCTTGACCTTCTCCGAGCCGCCGGGGAGGAGGGCGGCGGCGGTGACGGTGCTCTGCAGCAGGGTGCCGGTGGCGTCCTGGCCCTGGTAGAAGTCGACGATCACGCCGGCCGGCACGCCGAGGGCGCCCTCGTTGCGGACGGTGGCGATGAGCTCGAGCTGCTCGGCGCAGAAGCCGAGGCCGATCGAGAGCTCGACGGTGAGGTCGGGGGCGTTGAACACGCCCTCGCCCTGGACGTTCTGGCGGTAGTTGTTGAGGCCCGGCGTGGTCCAGTTGTCGGCCTCCTTGGCCGGGACGTTGCCGGCCGAGGTGGTGCCGGTGACGTGGTAGGTGTGCTGCGTCCACACGCGCCGCGTCGGCACCCAGCCGTCGCCGGCGTCGCCGTAGAGGAAGACGCCGCGGCGCTGCTGGTAGCCCTGCGCGTTGCAGCCGCCGACGTTGGTGGCGACCATGAGGATCTCCGAGTTGCCGTCGGCGTCGGCGTCGACGACCAGCGGGTACTCGTGGACGGTGGCGCTCGAGTTCTCGACCTGCAACAGGACGGTGCCGTCCTTGCCGGAGTAGACGCGGGCGTAGCACTCGTCGTTGTAGGTGACCTCGGCGGCGCCGTCGCCCTGGAAGTCGAACACCGACGAGCCGGTGGCGTTCGACGACTGATCCTGGGTGGTGGCCGACCAGCGGCGGTAGATGGCGCCGGCCGCCGGCATCGGGTCGCCGTTGGGCTTGACGATCTCCTCGCCGTCGCGGTTGAGGTCGAACACGGTGTAGCGCGAGGCGCCGGCGACCGCGAGCTCGGGCCGGCCGTCGCCGTCGAAGTCGGCGACCGTCGGCGGACCGCCGAGACCGCCGCCCGGGATGGCCCGCGGCTGGGTCCGCATGGCGTCGTTGCCCTCGCACATGACGCCGGTCGGATCGATGCCGCACCACAGCTTGCCGGTGAGGCCGTCGAGCACGCGCACGAAGCCGCTGGCGGCCAGGATGACCTCGGGGGTGCCGTTCTGATCGAGGTCGGCGATCGCCGGCCAGCCGTCGCCGCCGTCGGTGTTGTTCCACAGCTCGGTGACGGCGACCGTCGGCGGGTCGCCCGCGGTCCAGGCGACCGACCACGCCTGCTTGCCGCTGATGATCTCGGGGTAGCCGTCGCCGGTCATGTCGGCGACGGCCGAGAGGCCGCCCTGGTAGTCGGGCGGCGAGCCGACGATGCCGCCGTTGTTGTTCAGGTTCCACACGACGAGGCCGTCGTGGTCGAACAGCGTGGCGCCGATGACGATCTCGGCCTGCTCGTCGTCGTCGAAGTTGGCGAGGGTGACGCCGCCGTTGTCGACGCGGGTGGTCGGCGAGAGGGTGTTCGGGTTGGGCGAGTGCGAGGTCCACAGCCAGGCACCCGTGCCGTCGACGGCGTGGATCGGGCTCTTGCCGCCGATCGTGCGGCCGGCGTAGACGATGTCGGGCAGGCCGTCGCCGCTGACGTCGCCGACGGCGATGGTGGTGCGGCCGTGCGAGCCGAACTTGTTGTTGTTCGGGTCGTGGTCGATGCGGAACTTCTCGACGCCGGTGGCCCCGTCGAGGACGATGATCACGCCGACGGTGTAATCGTCGGACTCCTTGTAGCGGGTGGTGTTGATGACGACCTCGGGCGTGCCGTCGCCGTCGAGGTCGGCGACCGCGGGGCTCGAGAACACCTCCTCCTCGATCCACGACCACTCGGGGATCGCGTTGAGGGTGTCGAACTCGGGCACGATCTCGCAGGTCAGCGGATCGGGCTGCGGCAGGCACTGGCCGAGGGTCTGCTCGCAGTACTCGCCGGGCTGGCAGTCGTAGGAGTCCTGGCACGGGGCGCCCGGAGTGACGCACTCGGCCCCCGAGCACAGCTGGCCGACGGCGCAGCACTCGAGGCTCGGGCCGCAGTGGACGCCGCTGTCACACAGCGGCAGGCAGTTGTCGTCGAGGCACTCGTTGCCGGCCGGACAGCAGGTGGCCGGCTGGCCGCACAGGGTGCCGCCCTCGCACAGGTCGTCGCCGGTGGTGCTGGTGCCGGTGATCGGGTCGGTGGTGCCGGTGGTGACGTCGGTGGTGACGGCGGTGGTGCCCGTCATCGTCTCGCCCGCCGTCATGCCGCCCGAGGTCGGCCCGGTGGTCGGGACGACGGTGGTGGTGGGCTCGGTGCCGGCGGTGCCGTCGGTGGTGCCGGTGGTGTTGGAACCGGTGTTGCCCTCGCTGGCAGTGACCGTGCCCCCGTTGTCGCCGCAGCCGACCGCGCCGACGAACCACAACATCAAACCAGTACTCCGACCCAACCTCGTTCGCTGCATCGCCGGCGAAGATCATCACAGGACCCTGGGCCGATCAACCCGGCGGGCCCCCGGGCTGTTTCTGCGCTTGTCCGCGAGCGACGACGGTCCTCGGGCCGAACACGAGGCGCGACGAACGCGGGCGGCGACGACGGCGATTTGTGAACGCGGACGCGCTCGCCGTTTACCGCCGGTTGACGCGCGCGTCAGAAGCGACGACGGGCCGTGACCGTCGAGGCGACACGCTCGACGGACCGCGCGCGGACGCCGGTCGTCGCCGACCGCAGGTACCGATGTCACACCCGATCTTTCGTACACTCGTGGGCACGCTCGTGTGCGGCGCCCTGGCCTGCGCCTCGTCGCCCGAGCGTCTCCGGGGCCTCGACCGGCGCTTCTACCAGAACCTCGACAGCGCGGAGGACCGCGCGGCCTACCTGAAGGTGCCGAAGGCGCAGCGGCAAGCCTTCCTCGAGAGCAAGGGCCTTTGGGACAGGTGGCAGGCGCTCCCGGAGGCCGAGCGCGCGGCGGCGAAGCGCGGCGAGCTCCAGGCCGGGTCGCACGAGTTCGCGGCGTTCATGGCCTGGGGCCCGCCCGCGGACACGCAGCGCCGCGCCGCCGGCGAGCGCGAGGTGGCGTTCCACACCTTCATCCGCTGCACGAGCGGGCCGAAGACCGGCCGCTACGTGCAGGCCACGAGCGCCTGCGACGGGACGTTCAACGAATTCGAGGTCGCGGTCGAGGGCGGCATCGTGACCGAGATCAAGCTGCTGAATTGAAGCGGGCGCCGCGCGGACCCGCGCGGCGCCCGATTCCTGAACGCGGCGACGTGCGCCGGACGTGGGGAGTCCGGCGCGCGAATGCGCGGGGTGCATCATTCGGTGAGATCGAGCGGCCCGAACGGGCCGGGCGATCGACGATATGCGCAAGTGACAGCGGGCCGCCGCGAAGCCAGCCTCGCGCCATGACCACTGCCCACGATCACGTCCACGTCGTCGCGACCCTCCAGGCCCACCCCGACCACGTCGCCGAGCTGGCGGCGCTGCTCGGCGAGCTGGCGCGCACGAGCCGCAAGCAGCCGGGCAACCTGCGCTTCGACGTCCACCAGCAATCGTCGAACCCGAACCAACTGATCACGATCGAGCACTGGGACGGGCCGGCCTCGGTCGACGCGCACATGACGAGCCCGCACGTCGGGGAGGTCCTGGGCAAGCTCGGGCCGCTGCTGGCCGCGCCGCCGCAGATCGTGCGCTACAGCCAGATCGCGTGAGCGCGCGGCTCAGCCGTCGGTCTTGCGGAAGCGATAGGCGAGCTGCGGCCGGGTGAGCCCGAGCAGGCGCGCGGCCGCGGCGAGGTTGCCCCCGGCGCGGGTGACGGCGCCGCGGATCAGGGCCTGCTCGAGGGCCTCGATGCCGGCGCGCCGATCGAGCAGGGCGTCGATCAGGTCGTCGACGCCGGGCGCGGCCGGATCGGTCGCGGGGCGGATCGGCTGCAGCACGCCGGCGGGCGCGAGCTCGAGGCGCGCGGGTGGAGCCTCGTCGCCGCCGAAGAGGTGGCCGCGATCGACCGGCTCGTCGTCGCCGACGAGCACCGCGGCGCGCGCGACCCGGCCCCACAGCTCGCGCACGTTGCCGGGGTAGTCGTGGTCGAGGAGGGCGTTGTTGGCCGCCTCGGTCACGCCGCCGAGGCGCCGCCCGAGCGCGCGCGCCTGCTGATCGAGGAAGCGGCCCAGCAGCAGCGGGATGTCCTCCCGCCGCTCGCGCAGCGGCGGCAGCCAGATCGGGAAGGCGCCGAGGCGCTGGACCAGCTCGTCGCGCACGAGGCCGCCGCGCCGCAGGTCGACCCGCGTGCTGGCGAGCCAGCGCAGGTCGTGATCGCCGAGGTCGAAGGCGTGAAGTAATCTGTCCTGAAGGTCAGGCGAGAGGCGATCGAGGTCGGCGACCAGCAGGCTGCCGCCGCGGGCCCGCGCGAGCGCGTCGTCGAGGCCGGCGCGGTCGAGGGCGCCGGCGCGGACGACGACGAAGGGGCCGGCGGCGCGGCGGCTGCGATCGTGGACGGCGCGGGCGAGGTGGCGCTTGCCGACGCCGGGCTCGCCCTCGAGGAGGACCGGGAGCTCGGCGCCGGCGACCCGCTCGACCAGGGCCCAGGCGGCGCGCAGACCGGTGGCGCAGCCGATGACGGGGCCGTCGTCGCGCGGGGGCGGGGTGGCGGCGTCGCCGGGCGGGCGCGGAGGCGGGTGCGTGGCCAGGAATTCGAACTCGGGCGGGGGCGGGCCGTCGCCCAGCGGGCGACCGACGATCCGGCAGTGACGCGCGCCGCAGGCGCGACAGGCGACCTCGCGGAAGACGATCGGCCGGCCCATGAAGACGGTGGTGAAGCCGCTGGCGTAGCCGATCAAGTTCCAGCACACCGGCTCGGCCGCGCGGCCCTCGCTGTCGAGGTGGGCCTCGACCTCGGCCGAGCTGCGCCAGGCGAACTCGCCGCGGAAGTGGCCGCGCTCGATGTCGAATTGCACCTCGAGCGGGCGCACGGCGACCATGCCCTCGAGCGCGTGGAGCTGCGGACCGGCGGCGAACAAATCGTAGTAGCTGGCGGTGCCGCGGACCCGGCGGGCGTGCTCGCCGTCGCGTTGGCCGGAGACGTAGCCCATGCGCGTCAGCACGGCCCGCGCCCGCGCCACGCCGAGCGCCGCGATCAGCTCGCGCCGCAGCGCCGCGAGGGCGCCGACGTGGACGAGGACCATGCGCTCGTCGCCGAGGGTGATCCGGCCGTCCTTCGGCGAGAAGCGCAGGTGCTTGAGCAGGTCGGCGCTGTCGGGCAGCCGCAGCGCGTCGTCGTCGCCGGCCGCGACGAAGGGGCCTTCCTCGCTCACTTCGAAGGAAGGTAGGCCGTGACGAATGCGGCGATCAAGCCCCGCGCTCGCGCGCCCGGGGGCCGCGGGGCGAAAGCGAGCGCGGGCGCGCAGGGGACCTCCGGGGCGCTGCGGCGGCCGTCGCTGGGGTAGACTCGCGGCGCGCATGCACCCCAACGCCGAGACCATCCAGCGCTTTTACACCTGCTTCGCCGCCCGTGACGCGGCCGGGATGGCGGCCTGCTACGCCGACGACGTGGTGTTCAGCGACCACGCGTTCCCGGGCCTGCGCGGGCGCGAGGCCGGCGAGATGTGGCGCATGCTGTGCGAGCGCGGCAAGGACCTGAAGATCGAGTTCCGCGACGTGACGGCCGACGACCAGCGCGGCTCGGCGCACTGGGAGGCGTGGTACACGTTCGGCACCGGGCGGAAGGTGCACAACGTGGTCGAGGCGCGCTTCGAATTCCGCGACGGCAAGATCGTGCGCCACGACGACGAGTTCCCGCTGTGGGCGTGGGCGCGGCAGGCGGTGGGCCTGCCGGGGCTCGTGCTCGGGTGGACCGGCTTCTTCGAGCGCTCGCTGCAACGCAAGGCGCGGCGCCAGCTCGAGGCGTTCATGGCCGGCCGCCCGTGAGCGGCGGCCGCGAGCGGCGACAATCGCCGGCCGCTCGCCCGCGCGTGGTGTGGTGATTCGTGGCCCGGCGCGGGCGCTCCCGGCAAATCGCATGAGACTGCTTGCGGGCCGGTGAAGCTGGAACACGGTCAAGCCGTGCCGCCACGCCCGGATTTCACCGGACGCGACTCCCGGCACAGGGGGCGATGTATGATGATTCGCGCGGGTCATGCGGTGGGCCGTCTCGTCGGTGTCGCGTCGTGGTGGGCCGCGCTGGCGCTCGTCGCCGGGTGCGGCGAGCCGGAGGCCGTGGGCACCGCGACGGCGTCGTTCGGCAGCGGCACCGGCTCGGTCGACGACGGGTTCGAGACGATGGTCGGCTGGTCGGGCTCGAGCGGCTGGGTGACGACAGGGCCCGACGATCCGGTCGGCCCGTGCGGCGACGATCCGACCTGCCTGCCGCCGAGCGAGATGGTGCCGACCGCGAAGCCCGACGGGCTGCCGAGCCCGCTGCCGGGGGTCTACGACGATCAGGGCCCGGCCCCGCCCGACGCCGGGTTCCGGGCCCTGCTCGGGTTCCCGACCCGCCAGCGCGAGCTGCTCGAGAGCCGCGTGGCGCTGATGTACGCGCCCGGCAGCCCGCTGTTCCGCAGCTACATGACGGTGGAGCAGTGGATGGCCGAGCACGCGCCCGACCCGACCGAGGTGGCGCTGATCGAGAACTGGCTGCGCTCGCGCGGGTTCACGATCGACTTCGAGGCCAAGAACCGGCTGCTGGTCCAGTTCTCGGGCACGGTCGCCGACTTCAACGCGACGTTCCAGACCGAGCTGCACATTTGCATGCGCAAAAACCCGCTGTGGGACGACCCGCCGTTCCCGGTCTACTGCACGCTCGACAGGTTCACGCTGCCGAAGTTCGTCGCCGAGCGCACCAACGGGCTGGCGACCGCCGACCTGCCGGCCGAGAAGGGCGAGCTGACGCCCGAGGTGGGCAAGGTGGTGCCCGACCCGCCGGGGCCGGAGGCGTACGGGCCGCGGGCGTTCTACGGGGCGTACAACATGCACCCGCTGTTCGACGCCGGGTTCACGGGGCGCGGGTCCTCGGTCGGGGTGGTCGCGGCCGGCACCTATCATGCGATCGACCTGCAGATCTTCTGGAAGTCGTTCGGGGTCGAGCGCGCGCTGCCGAAGCGCGTGCCGGTGATGGAGCCGGTGTTCGAGCGCGTGACCGAGACGGCGCTCGACGTCCAGTGGGCGACGGCGCTGGCGCCGGGCGCCGAGGCGGTGGTCTACGAGGGCCCCGACGCGCGCAACACGTCGCTGCTGTTCACCTGGAACCACGCGATCGCGGCCGACGAGGTCGACGTGCTGACGTTCTCGTTCGCCCATCGCGAGGACTCCGAGCCCAAGCCGCTGCGCCACCAGTACGACGAATCGGCGCTGATGGGCGCGGCGATCGGGATGACGCTGGTGTCGGCCAGCGGCGACTCGGGCAAGCCCGACACGCCGTGCTCGAGCCCGTACGTGACGTGCGTCGGCGGGACGCAGCTCATCGCCTCGCAAGAGGGGGTGATCGAGAAGGAGTGGGCGTGGCAGATGTCGGGCTCGGGGCTGGCGAAGACGTTCGCCCGCCCGTACTGGCAGGACGCCGACGTGACCGCCGACCGGCGCGCGATGGCCGACCTGGCGCTGAGCTCGTCGACGGAGTACCCGATGTGGATGCGCCGCTGGGCCAAGTGGGAGTTCTTCGGCGGCACGTCGTTCGCCGCGCCGGCGTTCGCCGGGATGATCGCGGTGGTGAACGGCTACCGCCGCAGCCTCGGCCTGCCGCGCGTCGGCTTCCTGAACCCGATCCTGTACGGGCACCAGCCGACCCGCTCGACCTTCCGCGACATCCTGTACGGCTTCACCGAGCATTATCAGGCCGGGCCCGGCTGGGACTATCCGACCGGGCTCGGCGCCCCCGACGTGGCGATGCTCGCGCTGGCGCTGCCGTAGGAGATGTCTCTTGGGGAATGTCCGAAGTGCAATGTCCTCGAGGGCATGCTGCATGGGGCATGCTCTCGAGGACATGACTTCACTGGCGGAGCTCGTTCAGCCGCCGCCGCACGTCCTCCCAGGTCGGCGGCTGATCGGCCTCGGTCTCGCTCCAGTTGGTGGTCTCCCACCCCTGGGTGTGCTTGAGGCCGTTCTTGATCGCCTTGCTGTGGACGGTGCCGAACACGAACTTCATGCGCGCGGCGTCGTCGCGCCACAGCGAGATGGTGCGGGCGCTGCCGCAGCGCTCGGAGGTGGCGAAGGCGGCGCCGAGCAGGCCGTCGTGGGTGAAGAGGTCCATCATCGGCGGCTGGGTCTCGGCCGCCAGGGCGTCGGTCTGGTCCGGCGTGTGCCAGCCGACGGTGGTGGCGACCACGTGCGGCAGCGGCAGCGGGGCGATCAGCTTGCCGGTGTCGTCGAACGCGGGGCCCATGAAAGGGCTGATCTCGAGGTCGGACTCGTCGCACGCGGCCAGCTCGGCGATGGTCGGCTCGTCCTGCGGCGGGTCCTCGTTGGTGTCGCAGGCAGTTAGGAGCAGAGAGAGCGCATAGAAGGCGGTTCGGGGCTGCATGTCCGCCCTCAACACCGCGCGCGGCCGGAAGTGTCACCGCGGCGATCGCGAGGCCTGCAAACAGCGATGGGCGCGCCAGTCGCCTCGGGGGGCGCCGTTCGCAGCGCAGGGCGCGATCGTCCTCGCGGCTTCGCCGGCCGATGCGCACGCGCGTGAGCTCGTCGCCCGGGCGACGCGCGGCGGCGGTGATCCGCGGGCCGGACCCGGTCGGCGACAGGCCCGCTGCTCGTGAAGGAGAACGACTTGAGGCATGCGATCCGGACGACCTCGGCGGCGCTGGTCGAGCTGTTCTGGTCGCGGGGGATCGTCCGCGAGCTCGACCCGGGTGCCGGCCGGCACGTCGAGCGAACACCGCAGGGCGGGGAGCTCGGCCCGCTCCGTCGTGACCGCGGGCGGCTCGCAGGCGACCAGGAGCACCAGCGCTGCGAGAGGGAGCCGGGTCATCCGCCGGAGGATCCGCCCGCGGCCGGTCGCCGGGGGCGGGAGGTCCAGGTTTTACGAGAACATCACCGTCGGCGTCCGCTTCCGCCTTCGCGCGGCCGGGCGAGCGTGGGCGCGAGCGATGCAGCGCATGGCTCATGGGGCATGTCTGAAGCGCCAGGTCGGGAGACGCTCAGCTCCGTCAAGGGGCGGGATCCTCGCAGCAGGCGCAGGCTTCCAGCGCTCGGGACATGTCCCTTCGGACCTGCATGAAGTGCCAGATGCCGGCCGCGGCCGCGGCCACGGCCGTGGTCGCGGCCAGGGCGGCGGCGAGCAGCAGGCGGCGGGCGGTGGCGGGTCTCATCGCGCCTCCTGGATGCCGATGCAGGAGACGGGGACCGCGCGGGAGAGGGCGGGCTTCACCGCGCCTCCTTCGGGCGACGGGGAGCGCCCGGGACCACGCGGTGGATGGCGGGCGCCACCACGTCTTCTTGGTGTCGGCGCGCAGGATGGAGAGCAACCGGACTGCGCCGGGCCGTGGCGAGCGTCACTGCCTCCTCGAGGCGGGCGCTTGAGATCACCGCGGCCGCGCAGCAGGGAACGCGTCTCACCGCTTCTCCTTGGTCCCGGCGCAGGGGACGGGGATCACCAGGACCACGCGGTTGATGTCGCGCTCGAGCGTGCGGCGGTTCGGGATCGGCTCGCCGGCGCGGACGGCCGCGAAGGCGGCGGCGAGGTGCTCGCTGGCTTCGCGGGTGGTGGCGATCGGGGTCTGGGTGCCGGCGTAGTTGCGGACGAACGCCTCGAGCGCGACCGGGCGGTCGCTCGGGGCGCCCCAGCCGATCAGCATCGGGCCCTCGCCGCGCTCGCTCGGCTTGTCGCGGCCGAGGGCCTGGTCGATCAGCCGCTCGACGGCGTTGATCCGGCGCAGGGCCAGCGCGTGATCGTCGGTCGGGTTGCCGTCGGGGCTCGAGCGGCCGATGACGAACAACATCTTGGCCTCGCGCAGGGCCTTGGCGTGGCGCGCGAGCTCGCCGACCATGTGCGCCCGCGTGGCCGGATCGGGCCAGGGCTGGCGCGCGCGCGGCTCGCCGGAGGGGAAGTAGACGGCGAGCCGGTCGGGGAAGGCGGCCAGCAGCGAGTTCATCTCGTCGTCGTTGGCGAGCAGGGCCCGCCACTCGTCGGCGCTGCAGCCCTCGCCGCTCTCGACGCGGTCCTGCACGCTGGTGCGCCGCTGCAGGCACGCCTGCGTCAGCCGCGAGACGGCCGCCTCGACGGCAGGATCGCCGCAGGTCGGGGCCGGGGCCTCGGGCTCGCCGCGCGGGCGGCAGCGCAGGTCGGCGCCGCACTGCAGGCCGACGTCGCACGGGCAGTCGCGGCACTGCTCGCCGCGCTGCGCGACCTGGGGCTCCTCGCGCGGGGTACACCGGCCGTGGACGCACCAGTGGCCGTCGGGGCACTGCTCCTCGTCGGGGCGCCGCGGGTCGCACTGCTGCGCGTCGCTCGCGTCGTCGACGGCCGCGGTCGGCACGGAGACCACGGCCCAGGCCACGAACAGCACCATCGCCCAGACGCCGGCCGTCAGGGCGATCAAGGTCGCGGACACTCGATCGATCGCCATCGCAAGCATCACTTCGCGCCGGGGACCTCGACGAGCTTGAGGATCTTGCCCGCGCTGGTCGCCGGCATGGCCTCGTCGAGGTGCAGCTCGCCGTCGACGATCGGCACCACGAACGCCTGCGGCACGCCGACCCGGCCGCCGCGCGCCTTGACCCACGCCAGCAGGTAGCGCTGCTGGGCCGCCAGCGTCGCCGACGCCTCCTCGCCGTCGATGCAGGTGCGCAGCTTGCCGCCGGGGCCGAGCACCTCGGCGACCTCGCCGAGCGCCCGCTCGACCTTGTCGGTGGTGAACCGCGGCGCCTCGGTGTCCTGCAGGTCGAACAGGGCGGCCAGGCCGTCGAGGCCGCGCCCGGGGGCCAGCCGCTCGGCGCACAGGGCCGCCAACGCGCCGAGGCAGGCGTTGTTGCTGCGCGCCTCGCCGTGGGTCTGCGGCTTGCCGTCGGCGTCGACGAACTCGTGCGACGGCAAGTAGCGCTCGTCGCAGTTGGCCCGCGGGAACAGGTAGACCCACAGCTCGGCCCCGTGCGCGCGCAGGCGCGGCAGCGACTGCTGCAGGAAGTGCAGCTCGCGGCGGCACAGCGGGCAGGTCGGATCGACGAACAGCATCACCGCGGTCCGCGGGGCGTCGACGGTGGCCGCCAGGGTGACGGGCGGCGGATCGGGCGGCGGGGGCGGGCAGGTCACCGCGCGCGCCGCGAGCTGGTAGCCGAGCGCGGTCCCGCCGGTGGCGAGCGCCCAGATCAGCGCGGCCCGGGCGGCGCCGACGCGCGCCTGTCCTCCGGGGCAGATCGGGGCGGCGCCGCGGACCAGCAGGGCGCCGACGCACGCGACCGTCAAGGTGCCGTACAGCGCGACGCAGAACGGGCACATGTGCGCGAACTGGGTGAACGCGTACAGCCCGAGCAGCAGCGACACGGCGACCCCGAGGGCGCCGAGCGCCAGCAGCGCGGGCGCGGCGACCTCGGCCAGCGGCCCGCGCCGGCGCAGCACCGCGGCCGCGAGGAACATGGTCGTCACGACATGTCCGATCGACCACACGCCGAGCGGCAGCCCGAGCAGCTGCGACCAGCCGCTCGCCAGCGCCTCGGCGCAGGCCGGGCCGTCCTCGCCGCCGGGGCAGCCGCTGGCGTCGCACAGGTGGTCGGCGCCGAACTTGAGGCGCACCAGCCAGGCGCTGACGGCCAGGCCGACGAGGCCGGACGCGAGCGTCAACCACGCGCCGACGCGGATCCGCGGCGGGGGCGAGGCGGGCGTGGCGATCGTCGGCGCGGTCACTTGCCTCCCACGGGCAGCAGGTCGTCGGCCATGTCGTCCTCGGGCTGCGCCTTCTTCTTGGCGGGGGTCTTGCCGGACGGCGCCGGCTTGGCGGCGTCCTTGGCCCGGAACGTGTACGTCAGCTCGCCGCCGCCGTCGCTGGCGGGGAAGACCACGCCGTCGAGCTGGTCGGCGATGCACTGGCGGAACGACGCCGGGGTCGCCTGCACGTCGGCGACGGCGCCGTCGGGGGCGACCAGCAGGGTGAAGCGCAGGCGGTCGGCCCCGGGCGTGGCGCACACGCGCAGGTCGGTCAGCCGGCGATCGAGCTGGGCCTGGACCTTGCTGGCCGAGAACGGCCGCGCGGGCCCGGGAGCGGGCGGCGGGGTCGAGGTCGGGGCGGGCGCAGGGGCGGGCGCGGGGGCGGGCGCGGTGACGGGCGGGGGAGCGGCAGCGGCGACGTCGACCGGCGCCTCGATGCGCGCGGCCTCGATCGGCGCCGGCGCGGGCTCGGCCGGCGCTGCCCGGGTCTCGGGGGTCGCCACGGCCACGCGGGCCGGCTCGGTGCGGACCGCCGCCTCGCGCACGAGCAGCTGGTGCGTCGGCGCCGGGCGCACGGCGGCGACCGGGACCCGGCCCGAGCCGCCGCGACCCGGCTTGTCGGCCGGCGCCAGCGACCACGCGCCGCCGAACAGCGCCGCGGCGACCGCCGCCGCGATCGCGGCCTCGCGCCGCCAGCTCGGGCCGGCCGTCGACGCCGACCTCACCGTCGCCTCGCGCAGCGCCGAGCCGCTCGGCGGGACCGCCCGCGGCTCCGCGAGCGCCAGCCGCAGCGCCGCCGTGACCTCGTCGACCGAGCGGAACCGCCGCGCCGGGTCGCGCTCGAACGCCTGCATCACCGCGGCCTCGACGGTCACCGGCACCTGGCCGCGCACGTGGTCGTGCAGCGGCCGCGGCGGCTCGTGCATCTGCGCGTAGGTCATGTCGCCGGCGCTGCCGGGCTGCCACGGCAGGCGCCCGGTCATGAGCTTGTAGAGCGTCACGCCGAGGCCGTACACGTCGGTCGCCGGCGAGGCCCGCGACTCGCCCGCGAGCAGCTCCGGGGCGACGTAGCCGGGCGTGCCGAGCACCAGGCCGAGGCCGGTCTGTTCGCCGCTGGCGTCGAGGTCCTTGGCGATGCCGAAGTCGATCAGCTTGACGAAGTCCTCGCCGTGGTCGCCGCCCTCGACGAGGAAGCAGTTCGACGGCTTGACGTCGCGGTGGATGATGTTGCGGGCGTGCGCGGCCGCCAGCGCCTCGCACAGCTGGAGGCCGATCGTCGCGGCGCGCCGCCACGGCAGCGGGCCCTCGCGCGAGAGCACCTGGTCGAGGTCGCGGCCGCGCAGGAACTCCATCACGAAGTAGATCTCGTTCTCCGCCGTCGTGCCGACCAGGAACGCCCGCGGCACGTGGCGACTCTCGATCTCCGCCATCGTCCGCGCCTCGCGTTGACAGCGTCGGCCCATGTCGGGGTCGGCCGTGAAGCGGCGATCGAGGAACTTGACCGCGTACTCCATGCCCGACTGGCGGTCGACCGCGCGGTACACCGCCGCCATGCCGCCCTTGCCCAGCCGCTCCATGATCCGGTAGCGGTCTTCGAGGAGGACGCCCACGCGCGTGTCGGCCCGGGGCGGCGGGTGCATCGTCGAGGTGACGTGCGCCTCGGCCTGCTCCGCCTCGCCGAGCTCCTCCTGGGTGAACTTCACGACGCGAGGCTAGCCCCGGCGCCGTCGCCGGTAAAGTGGCCCGCCGGGCCGCCAGGCCGGCCCCTGCGCGTCCTCTCGGGCCCACCGGATCACCGGTTTTTTCGCCGTCGGGCGTGACTTTGCCGGCCTCTTCCGGTCGGGCGAGGGGACTGCCGCCGAGATGCCAGGACCGCCCGACGTGCGTCGCCCCCGACCGGTCGCGGCGACCCTGCTGATTCGCGCGCCAGCGCGCGACCGCCGCGGGACGGGCGAGGATCGGCCGCAGTGGTGGCAATGGCTGTCTGAAGAGACATGTCGAACGGGTCATGTCCTGAAGACCCGTTGATGCGTGATCCGGCCCTGGCGGGCGCGGAGGTGCTCGTGGGCGCGGACCCCGGATCGGCGAAGGCGAATTCGTGGGTACCTCCGCGGCGATCTCGAGGTGCCGGACCCGGTCCGCAGGCGGTGAGCCGAGCTCGCGGGCGAGGCCGTCGAATCGACGTTCCGCGGGGCATCGGGCGGCGGGAGCGGGGGACAGCCCTCGGGCGGACGCATGGCGACCGAGCCGAGCCGGAGCGCCCGGCCGGCCGGGCGCGCGGTCGGCCGACGGGCGCGTGGTCCGGCGGGCGGAAATCCGGGCGAGAAACGTCCTAGGATCGGCGGCATGATCCGCGCGGTCCTCCTCTTCAGTCTGCTGCTCGCCGCCTGCGGCGACGACTCCATCGCCACCACGGACGACGGCTCCGGCGGGAGCAGCTCGAGCACCACGACGACGGGACCGACGCCGACCACGAGCGACGGCGCCACCGCGACGACGACGACGTCGACGGGCAGCGACTCCGACGCCAGCAGCACCACGGTCGACCCGGTGACGACCGGCACGACGACGACGACCGGCTCGACCACGCAGGGCGTCGACACCAGCTCGTCGAGCGGCGAGGACACCTCGACCAGCGGCACGACGACGACGACGACCGGCACGACCGCCGAGGAGACGACGACGACGACGACGACGACCGGCGACACGACGACGACGACGACCGGCGACACGACGACGACCGGCGACACCACCGGCGACACCGGCGAGGTCGTCGGGCCGCCGGTGCCCGCGGGGGTATGTACGGCCGGCCAGCTGACGAGCTTCGTCGAGCCGATGGCGCAGGCCGAGGAGCTGCACGTGATCGGCGTGTATCAGGCGGCCGGCAATGCGATCACGGTCGACGTGACCCGCGCCGACGTGCCGCTGACCCTGGTGCTGTCGTCGTACGAGCCGGTCGCGTTCACGCTGAACCTCGGGCCCGGGGTGCTGCTCGAGCACGTGATCCTCAACGGCTACAACGCGCACACCGTGCAGGGCCAGGGCGCGGCGACGGTGACCGACGTGTCGGGCCAGTTCAACTTCTTCGCCGCGTGCGGCTACTTCTGGCCGGAGAACGACGGCGGCTGCGACACGCCGGGGCTGGTGGCCGGCGCCGAGGCGGCGACCGGGCTGAGCCTCACCTCGTTCGCGGGTTGTTACGAGGGCACCAGCTTCTCGCTCGATTGATCGACCGTACGCGGCGCCCGCCGATTCGGGCGGTGCTTGCGCGCGACGAGTCGAGCTGCGCTGATTCGCCGGCCTGCGGCCCTCGGCGCCCGCCGGTCGCGGCGAATCGTGGACGCGCCCGGCACAGCCCGGTTGCCGCGGCGACGCGATGTCGCATGCCTGCGCGCGAACCGACGACGCGAGAGACGAGATCATGACCGAGAAGACGACCGCGACCCTGACGACCTACATCACGGACATGCACGCGCTGGTGAATCACGGCCTGCGGGCCATCGACCGCCAGGCGCGCATGCTGACCGGCACGAGCCACCTGCAGGCGCTCGGCGCCGTGCAGGAGTTCCAGCGCACGCTCGAGGGCCACCTCAAGCTGCTCGACGCGCGCGCCGCGGCGCTCGGCGGCAAAGTCACCCAGCCGATCAAGGACGCCGTCACCACGGTCACGGGCTTCGTCGCCGGCCTCGTCAGCCGCGTGCGCCCCCTGAGCGCGTGCAAGGCGATCCGCGACGACTACACGTTCCTGTCGCTCGTCGCGGTCAGCTACCTCATGCTGTTCACCACCGCGAACGGCCTCGGCGACCGCGAGACGGCCGTGCTGGCCGAGCAGGGCTACCGCGACGCGGCCCGCCTGGTGATGCACATCGACCGGATCCTGCCGAGCCTGGTGGCGCAGGAGCTCCGCGAGGACAATCTGCCGGTCGCCGACCTCGAGCGCCAGAGCCGGACGATGCTGGCCCGCGCCTGGAAGCGCGAGGAGAGCGAGCTCGGCCTCGAGACCAACGCGACGGCGTGAGCGCCTGGCAGGTGGAACCGTCGCATTCGCCCGACGGCGGGTGCGGCGTGCGCGGCCGGAGGGGCTGGATCGTCCGGCGTGCTGCTCGTTCGCCGCGTATGGGCTGCTCGTTCGCCGCGTATGGGCTGCTCGTTCGCCGCGTATGGGCTGCTCGTTCGCCGCGTATGGGCTGCTCGTTCGCCGCGTATGGATTGATCCGCCGGCGTCGCCACCAGCCCTCGCGCGACGGCGCAGGTGCGGCGATTCGGGGTCGGCGGCACCAGCTCCGGGTCGCCGGCGTGACGCTCGGGACGCCACACCGATCGGGCGTCGCCGCCGGCCTCGGCCGCCGCTGTGCCCGCCGCGTGAATGCTCGCACCGCAGCGCGAGAGCGGCGAATCACGGGCGTCGGCCGCGGTGGCGCGATTGTGAATGGGGGCAGTACGGCGCATGCTGAACTCGTGCGACTAGGCCTCTGCTGCACCTTCCTCGACGAGCCGATCAAGTTCCGTCACGCGACCGCCCGGGTCGTCGGCGCCAAGCCGCGCCCGGCGCAGCGGCTGTACCTGGGCGAGATCGCGGTCGCGAACGCCGAGGCGCTGGCCGCGGCGGTGACCTGGTGCGCCGAGCATCGAATCGGCGCCTTCCGGATCTCCTCGCAATTGTTCCCGCTCGCGACGCACCCGGAGGTCGGCTACGCCCTCGAGGAGCTGCCGACGTGGAGCGGCGTGGAGCGGCGGCTCGCGGCCGTGCGCGAGCTGGCGCGGGCGAAGGACGTGCGCCTGAGCTTTCACCCCGATCAATTCGTGGTCCCCGGTTCGGCCTCGCCGGCGGTGGTCGAGAGCTCGCTCGCCGAGCTCGAGCACCACGGGCGCATGGCCGAGCTCGTCGGCGCCGAACAGATCACGCTGCACGGCGGCGGCGGCCAGCCCGACAAGGCGACCGCGCTCGCGCGGCTGGAGCGCGGCCTCGATCGCCTGTCGCCGCGAGCGCGCGAGCGGATCGCCCTCGAGAACGACGATCGCGTGTTCACCGTCGACGACCTCCTGCCCGTGTGCGCCCGCGCCGGGCTGCCGCTCGTCCACGACGTCCATCACCACCGCTGCTTGCCCGGCCGGATCGAGGTCGACGAGGCGATCGAGCTGGCGGCCGCGACCTGGGGGGCGCGCGAGCCGTGGGCCCACATCTCGAGCCCGAAGGGCGGCTGGGACAGCAAGCAGCCGCTCATCCACGACGACCACGTGCGCCCGAGCGACGTGCCGCGCGCGTGGCTGGGCCGCAGGATCACCGTCGACGTCGAGGCCAAGGCCAAGGAGCAGGCGGTGCTGCGGCTGGCGCGGTGGGTCGCCGCGCAGGCGCGACGCCAGGCGGCCTGAGCCGGTCGTACGTCGAGGGCGCCGAGGCTTCGGGCCGCGCTGCCGATGGCCGATGCGCTCGTCCCACCGCGCGACGCGATGCGACGTCGACCCGTGTCTGCGCTTCGGCGAGGTCCGCAGGCCCTCGAGCCGCAGCGCGATAACGCGCCGGCTCGCCCCGGCTGGTGACCGCTCACGGACTGCCGAAAAAAAGCTCGTCGTGCTCGTGTAGCGTCTCGTCTCTGCCCGACACTCGAGCGCGAGCGATGATTGAGCTGCGGATCCCCGACATCTTCACCTTGCTCGGCCGGCGCTCGCGCCGGCGCCCGATCGGCGGCGCGCCGGCGCCGGGCCTCACTTTCCATGCGGGGACCCGCGGCGTCGGGCGAGTCGTCGAGCCGACCGTTCCCATCGATCCCTCCGGGCGCCGCCGCGGCCGCGCTCCTCGGCGGATCGGAGGATCCCGATTCGCCGCCGGCGCGCTCGCGTGCGCCCTCGCGTGCGGCCCAAAGGCCGTGCCGCAGGTGCCGGAGGCGGGCTCGGGTTCGGCACCGGGCCCGGCGCCGGCGAGCGCGGCGGCGCAGGTCCAGGCCCGTCCGGACGCCACGCTCATCCCGCGCGCGGTGCTGTTCGGCAACCCGGAGCGCGAAGCGCCGGCGCTGAGCCCCGACGGCCAAAAGCTGCTGTATCTGGCGCCGGCGCAGGGGGTGCTCAACGTGTGGGTCGGCCCCGCCGATCGGCCCGACGAGGCCAGGCCGATCACGCAGGACACGCTGCGGGGCATCCGGTTCGCGCTGTGGAGCGCCAGCGGCGAGCGCGTGCTGTACCTGCAGGATCAGGGCGGCGACGAGAACTGGCGGCTGTATGCCGCCGATCCGGCGACCGCGAAGACGACCGAACTGACGCCGTATCCGAACGTGCGCGCGGTGCCCGTGCACCTCAGCGACCGCCGGCCGCACGAGGTCGCCGTCCTCATGAACGACCGCGACCCGGCGTGGAACGACCTCTACGCCGTCGACGTGCGGACCGGGAAGCGCCGGCTGATCCTCAAGAACGATCAGCGCCTCAGCGTGTTCGTCCTCGACGACGACTTCAAGCTGCGCTTCGCCATGCGGGCGACCGCCGACGGCGGCATGGAGATGCTCGCGCCGAAGGGCAAGCAGTGGCAGCAGGCGTTCGCGATCGGGATCGAGGACGAGCGGACCACCATGCCGCTCGGCATCGACGCCGCCGGCACCACGCTGTACCTCGAGGACAGCCGCGGGCGCGAGACGGCGGCGCTGGTCGCCCGCGACATCAAGACCGGCGAGGAGCAGGTGCTCGCCGAGCACCCGAAGGCCGGTTTCAGCGGCTGGATCGACGACCGCAAGACGCATCGCCCGCTGGCGGTCGCGTTCACGCACCTGCGCCAGGAGTGGCAGGCGATCGACAAGACGGTCGAGGCCGACCTGGCGGCGCTGCGGGCGGTCGCCGACGGCGAGCTCGCGGTGGTCAGCCAGTCGCGCGACGGCCGGCGTTGGGTGGTGCAGTACCGCGTCGACGACGGGCCCGCCCGCTATTACCTGTACGAGCGCAAGGACCGGCAGGCGAAGCTGCTGTTCACCGCCGACGCCGAGCTGGCGGCGCAGAAGCTGGCGAAGATGCGACCGGTGGTGATCCCCGCGCGTGACGGGCTCGAGCTGGTGTCGTACTACACGCTGCCGCTCGCGGCCGACCCGGACGGCGACGGCCTGCCGAACGCGCCGCTGCCGATGGTGCTGGTGGTGCATGGCGGGCCGTGGCACCGCGACCAGTGGGGCTTCGAGCCGCAGCATCAGTGGCTGGCGAGCCGCGGCTATGCGGTGCTGAGCGTCAACTTCCGCGGCTCGGCCGGGTTCACCAAGAGCTTCATCAACGCCGGCGACCACGAGATGGGCGGCAAGATGCACGACGACCTGCTCGACGCGGTCGCCTGGGCGGTCGACAAGAAGATCGCCGATCCCGCGCGGGTGGCGATCATGGGCGGGAGCTACGGCGGCTACGCGACGCTGGTCGGGCTGACGTTCACGCCGGAGACCTTCGCCTGCGGGGTCGACATCGTCGGCCCGTCGAACCTCGAGACGCTGCTGCAGTCGTTCCCGCCGTACTGGGTGGCGGTCGCGCTGCGCTTCTGGGCGCGCTGGGGCGACGTCAACACCGAGGAGGGGCGCAAGCTGCTGCGCGAGCGCTCGCCGCTGCACCGGGTCGACGCGATCCGGCGGCCGCTGCTGATCGGCCAGGGGGCCAACGATCCGCGGGTCAAGCAGCAGGAGTCGGACCAGATCGTCGCGGCGATGGAGGCCCGGCGCCTGCCGGTGACCTACGTGCTGTACCCGGACGAGGGCCACGGGTTCGCCCGGCCCGAGAACGACATCTCGTTCAACGCGGTCACGGAGGCGTTCCTGGCCCGCTGCCTCGGCGGGCCCTACCAGCCGATCGGCGACGACTTCAAGGGCGCCAGCCTGATCGTGAAGACCGGCGCGGAGCACGTGCCGGGGCTTCCGGAGGCGCTGCGGGCCGCCGGCAAGCCATGAGGCACGCCCCACGAAGTCTCGCCGGCGCTGGGGGGGCGCGGACGCGCGAATGGGCGCCCGCGCCCGCGCGGCGAGTTACCGAATCGGTGATCCGCGCGGGACGGCGACGGCGGCCCCGAGGCCCGCCGCGGCGAGCGGCCTCGACTGCAATTGCCGGGGTGAATGCGCCGACTCGCGCGGCCCCGGCTGATAGGCTGTCGCCATGACTTCACGCCGCCTCGTCTTCGCTTCACTGGTGATGGTAGGGTCGTTCGCCTGCGGCGGCGGCGACCCGGGGGACAACAGCGGCTCGAGCGATTCGGGCGGCGCGACGGAGACGACGACGTCGACGACGGCCATGACGACGACGTCGAGCACGGTCGGTTCGGAGTCCGAGGCGACCACGGCCTCGCCGACGAGCACGAGCACCTCGACGACCGAACCCGGCACCACGGAGGCGCCGACGAGCACGTCGACGACGACCACCGGCGATCCGTTCTTCTGCCCGGTCGACATGGACGGGTGCTGCGAGGTGGCGATCGAGGTCGAGGCCGACACGTTCTTCTCCGACGCGATCGGCGGGATCGTCGAGGGCTGCCCGCTGGTGGATTTTGCGCCGCCCGAGTTCACCGCGCTGCGATGCGAGCACTTCAGCTTCGGCGCGATCGCGGAGCTGCAGGTGTTCAACGACGACGGGGGCATCTCCGCGCCGGTGGTGGGGCGGAGCGTGATGGCGCTGAAGTTCCCGAGCGCGGACGGGACGCTGCTGCTCGCCGGCGAGCCGGTCCCGAATGAATGGATTCAGGCCGCTCACCTCGAGCTGTCGGCCGAGGTCGACTGGACCTTGTTCGACGACCTGCGATTTTCCGTCCACGGGCTCGGCGCCGACGCGATCTGGCAAGAGAGCCAGGACGAGGCGGCGACGGGGTGCGTCGACGGCCTGGCGTCGTTCGCCTGCCTCGGGTGCGGCAAGACCGTGGGCGGGGAGTGCGAGAGCCCCTGGACGGAGCCGCCGGGGACGTCGCCGCCGCTCGCGATCGTCGACGGGCTCCCGGACCAGGACGCGGGGCTGCTGCCGATCGACCTCGCGCCGCTGGGCGCGGCGAGCGAGTGGGTGCCGGAGATCGCCGGCGGGGTGGTCGTGGTCCCGAGCTCGTCGACGTTCATGGACCAGGCGTTCGTGGAGCACGTGCCGTACCCCGGCCTCCGCCTGCACGCGCGCGAGTCGGGGACGGCGCCGCGGCTGCGCTTGCGGCTGTGCCAGCCGTGACGCCGGGCGCGGCGCCGGCGTCGACGCTCCCGGCGCCGCGGCGGCGGTGAATCGGTGGCTGTCCGAAGGGACATGTCAATGGGTCTCTTCGGCCAGGTCATGAGGACGGCGCCCGGGCCGTCGTCCCAGGACGCGTCACGGCTCGGCGAGGGCGTCGATCACCGGCCCGGGGCTACCGCGGCGGGCCGCTGCGCCTCGCTGCGCGCGAGCAGGCAGCGGCGCAGGCCCTCGCGCAGGGTCGGCAGGCACTGCAGGTCGCGCGGGGCCTGGTCGAGGGTCGAGAGGGTCCGGGCGACGCCGGCGCTCACGCCGGTGACGACGGCGCGACAGTCGACGAGCTTGACGGCTCGCAGGCGCGCGCGGGATGTCCTCGAGAGCATGTCTGTGGGGACAGGCGCTTGCCGGGGTCAAGCCGGGCGGACCAGGCCGCCGGTCTCGCGCAGGCGCCGCAGGTCGCGCGCCGGCGGCTCGCCGAACAGCCGGCTGTACTCGCGGCTGAACTGCGAGGGGCTCTCGTAGCCGACGCGGAAGGCGGCGCTGGTGGCGTCGAGCGCCTCGCTGAACATCAGCCGGCGGGCCTCCTGCAGCCGCAGCTGCTTCTGGTACTGCAGCGGGCTCATGGCGGTGACGGCCTTGAAGTGGTGGTGCAGCGAGGACGGGCTCATGTGCAGCTCGCGGGCGAACTCCTCGATCCGCAGCGGCTCGGCGTAGTGCTGCTTGAGCCAGTCGATGGCGCGGGCGATCCGGCGGGCCTGGCCGTCGCCGGCGGCGATCTGGCGCAGCCGCCAGCCCTCGTCGCTCTTGAGCAGGCGGTAGGTCAGCTCGCGCACGGCCAGCGGCGCGAGGGCGGCGATGTCCTCGGGGGCGTCGAGCAGGCGCGTCAGCCGGAGCACGGCGTCGAGCATCGCCGGCGTCATGGCGCTGAGGTAGAGGCCGCGGGCGGGCCGCTGCGCAGCGGGCGGCGGGGGGCCGAACTCCAGCAGCATCTGCGCCAGCTCGCCGGGGTCGAGGTCGAGGCGCAGGCACAGGTACGGCGCGGCGGGGCTGGCCTCGACGACCTGACCCGTGACCGGCAGGTCGATCGAGACGACGAGGAAGCGCGAGGCGTCGTAGACGTAGACCTCGTCGGCCAGGTGGACGCGCTTTTTGCCCTGCGCCACCACGCACAGCGCGGGCTCGTGCAGCAGCACGAGCGGCTCGCCGGGCCGCGCGGCGCGGATCAGCGAGAGGCGTGGGATCGGGGTCGCGTGCACGCCGTCGCCGGAGGTGTGCCGCAGCAATTGAGCGGCCAGCTCGGCGGTCCCGGGCGCAGTGGTCGCCATCGGCCGAGCTTACTCGCGGGCCCCCGGGGCGGCAAGAACGGGCCGGTCGGCGCGCGGCGGAGGATCGGGCAAGAGGCGGCGAGGAACAGGCTAACGCGCCCGCAGGCCCGCTCCTATGGTGATTGCGCAGCCGGCACGCCCGCCCGCGGGCGGCCCGGCGCAGACAGGAGAGTCACCATGTCCGAAATCGAGAACAAGGTCGTATTGATCACTGGCGCGAGCAGCGGCATCGGCGAGGCGACCGCCCGCCTGCTGGCCAAACACGGGGCACACGTGGTGCTCGGGGCCCGCCGCACCGACCGGCTGGCGGCGCTGGCCGACGAGATCGCGGGCGACGGCGGCTCGGTCCGCTACCGCCGGCTCGACGTGACGCAGCGCGAAGACGTGGCCGCGTTCGTGGCGTTCGCCAGGGCGACGTTCGGCCGCGTCGACGTGATCGTCAACAACGCGGGGGTGATGCCGCTGTCGAACCTCGAGGCGCTCAAGGTCGAGGAGTGGGACCGCACGATCGACGTCAACATCCGCGGGGTGCTGCACGGGATCGCGGCCGCGCTGCCGGTGATGCAGCAGCAAAGGCGCGGGCACTTCGTCAACCTGTCGTCGATCGGCGGGCACTACGTGGTGCCGACCGCGGCGGTGTACTGCGCCACGAAGTTCGCGGTGCGGGCGATCTCGGACGGGCTGCGGCAGGAGGTCGGCGGCGATATCAGGGTGACGGTCATCTCGCCGGGCGTGACCGAGTCGGAGCTGGCCGACACCATCACCGACCCGGGGGCGCGCGAGGGGATGAAGGAGTTCCGCAAGATCGCCATCCCGGCGGCGGCGATCGCCCGCGCGATCCTGTTCGCCATCGAGCAGCCGCCCGAGGTCGACGTCAGCGAGATGATCGTGCGGCCGACGGCGAGCCCGTATTGAGGGCACCCGCGAGCCGGCGTGGGGCGGCGGCGCTGCGGGGCCGCGAGGCTCGCCCGAGCCCCGGCGCGAGGCGGCGATCGGGGCGGCGCCGATCCGAACGGGCGCGCCGTGCTCCGGTAAAACTCGGCGCATTCACCGGAGGCCGCGTATGCCGTACGTCGCCGCATGACCCCATCGCGCAGACGGCTCGGTGCGTTGCTGAAGTTCGTCGCGGCGCTCCGCCGGCCGCGGCGCGTAGGAGGTGGATGATTTGGCCTGTCTTTGTGAACATGCCCTCCGGGACATTTACCGCGATCACCCCGACGCGCCGCCGCAGGCGCGCTCGACCTCGGCGCGCGCGTCGGTGGCGGCGAGGGCCCTGCAGGCGGCCGCGAACGTGCCGGCGCGGGTCGCGGGGAGGGTGAGGACGGCGCCGTTGCGCTGGTGGAGGTGAACGCTGAGGCCGTCGTCGGCGAGCCGGGGAAGGTGCCAGTCGCTCTTGTCGAGGTCGCGGATCCGGAGCAGCAGCTCGCCGGTGCGGGCGTTCCACACCAGCACGTCGCCGTCGTCGGCGAACACGGTCAGGCGATCGCCGGTGCGCGAGAAGCGGTCCTCGACGTCGCCGTAGGCGTCGATGCCCTCGAGGGTGGCGACGAGCTCCCCGCTCGGGACGTCCTGGATCCACCCGCGACCCGGGCCGTAGCACCAGGTGACGAGGCGGGTCTCGTCGGGCGAGAGATCCGAGTCGCCGTAGTGGTCGGCGGCGCAGGGGACCTCGACGCTGAGCTCGACCTGGCCGTTGGCGACGTCGTGCACGGCGGTCCGCCCGCCGCGCTGGACCAGCAGCGAACCTGTCCCCACGAACCTGAACTCTCGGACATGTTCTTTCGGTCCGGGCGTGGGGACGCTGAAGAGCCGCCCGCAGGTGGCGAGGTCCCAGCCGAGGAGGTTGCCGTCGAGGTCGAAGGCGGCGGCGAGGCGGCCGTCGTCGCGCAAGGCGGCGGCGGTCAGCGCCGGACCGTCGCCGACGAGGGTGCAGGCGCGCTCGCCGGTGCGGGTGTCGAACACGGCGAGCGAGCCGTCGCGCTGGACGACGGCGACGCGGTCGGCGTCGCGGGCGTGGGCGGTCACGACGTCGAGCCACGCGTCGTCCGTGCCGACGACGACGTGGCGGAACCGCTCGGCGCCTGTCTCCGGATCGAGCAGGCGGATCGACCACTCGCCGCGCGGGCGGATGGCGACCGGCCAGACGAGGAAGCCGGCGGCGGTGCGGACGACCCGCGGCACGCCGAAGATGCCCGTGAACGCCGGGACGGTGGCCACGGGCGCGTCGCCGTCGGTGCGGATCCGGGTGACGCCGGCGGCGTCGACGGTGGCGAAGAACGCGTCGTCGAAGGCGAGGACGCGCTCGCCCCGCGGCGGCTGGCGGCGCCGGAGCACCCGCGGGTCGCCGGTCTGCCACAGGCGCACGGTGCCGTCGTCGCTGGCGGTGGCGAAGCGGGTGCCGTCGGGCGAGGCGGCGGCGCTGCGGATGAACCCGCGGTGGCCGCGGGTGCGGGTGACGAGTCGCCCGGTGTCGCCGCTGCGCAGGAAGAGCTCGTCGCCGAAGTGCGAGACGACGGTGTCGTCGGCGAGCTCGACGACGCCGAGGCTGGGCTCGGGCCACAGCGCGAGGAGCTGGTCGCTGCCGAGGTCGTAGAGGCGCTGGTTCCCGCCGTCGAGGACGAGGCGAGTGTCGTCGCGGATGAAGCGCGGCGTGCCCTGCGCGGGACCGAGCGAGCGCAGGAGGCGGCGCGCGTCGAGGTCCCACAGGCGCAGCTCGCCCTCGGCCTCGGCGACGGCGAGCCGGTCGCCGCCGGCGGCCAGGCCGAGGCGGTTGAAGCGCGACGGCCTGGCCCCGGGGACAGGTGGCAGGCGGGCCACGCGGCGCCCGTCGGCGACGGCGAGCAGGTCGATCGCGTTGTCGTCGCGGGCGACGAGCAGCGTCCGGCCGTCGCGGGCGAGCAGCCAGTCGCCGAGGTCCTTGCCGTTCAGGCGCCACGCGACCGCGCCGGTGGCGAGGTCCCAGGCCGCGAGGCCGCGATCGTCGTCGTCGGGGGCGATCCGGCCGACGATGCGAGTGTCGTCGGCGGCGAACCGCGGGGACCCGCAGTTCGGGAGCTCGCGCGCGAGCGTGCCGGTGGCGACGTCCCACACGGTGCAGCGCGAGGGCTCGCGCGGGCCGGCGCCGTCGGTGAGCAGGCGAGCGCCGGCGCGGTCGAAGGCGAGGGCGCTGAACTGGCTGGCGTTCGTGTCGCCGTCGACGCGCGGGGTGGCCCACAGCTCGGCGCCGATGCTCGCGTCCCACAGCCGCAGCGAGCCGTCGACGTGGAGCGAGGCGACGCGGGCGCCGTCGGGCGAGAAGGCGACGCCGACGGCGCCGTGCCCCCCGTCGAGCGTGGCGTACGGGATCAGGGCCGGCAGCGCGGCCGCGAGGCCGTCGAACACCATCGCCGGGGCGCCGCCGAAGTCGGGCTTGTGCGGCGCGGCGAGCTGGACCCCGCGCACGAGGGCGTCGCGCTCGCGACCTGGCGTCGAGGACAGGCGCAGCACCTCGGCGGCCTGCTCGGCGGCGGCGATCGCGGCCCGCTCGAACTGCGCGCGCTCGCTCTCGGCCGCGCGCAGCTCGGCCTGCAGCTCGGCGCGGTCGGCCCGCTCGGCCTCCCGCGCGGCCTGCCACGCCTGTACGCCGGCGAAACCCGCGAGCCCGACCAGCGCGGCGCCGGCGATGCGCAGCACGGTGCGCCGGGCCGCCGCCCGCCGGTCGCGGCCGAGCTCGCGCAGCAGCGCCGCCATCGACGGCCAGCGCGAGGCCGGCGCGACCTGCAGCCCGCGCACGACGGCGGCGTGCAACCAGCCGGGCACGCCGCGGCGATCGACCGGCGTCGCGATCACGCCGGAGGACTTGGCGGCCACGAGGTCGGCGAGGGTCTCGCCGGCGTGTGGCCACTGGCCGTAGAGGCCCTGGTAGAGGGCGACGCAGAAGGCGTACTGGTCGCTCGCGGGGCTGGCGGCGCCGCCGGTGAACAGCTCCGGCGCCATGTAGGCCGGGGTGCCGAGCAGCGCGCCGGTGGCCGTGAGGTCGGCGACGTCACCTGGCGATTCGGACATGTTCTTGCGGTCATCCTCCGGGTCCCCGAAGAAGCGCGCCAGGCCGAAGTCGAGCACGCGCGCGCGCTCGTCGGCGCCGACCAGCACGTTGGCGGGCTTGAAGTCGCGGTGGACCAGGCCGGCCTCGTGCGCGGCCTGCAGCCCGCGGCCGGCGGCGACGAACACCGCGAGGACGGCCTCCCAGCGGCGCGGGCCGGCGGGCAGGGCGGCGAGCCAGTGGGCCAGGTCGTGGCCGTCGACGAACTCCATGGCGACGTAGACCTGCCCGGCGTGCTCGCCGACCTCGTGGATCTGGACGACGTTGGGATGCGACAGCCGGGCCAGCGACTGCGCCTCGCGGGTCATGCGGGCCCGCGCCTGCGGCCCGGCCTCGCGCGAGGTGTGCAGCAGCTTGACGGCGACCTGGCGATCGAGCTCGTCGTCGTGGGCCGCGTAGACCTCGCCCATGCCGCCGCGGCCGAGCAGCCCGAGCACGCGGAAGCGCCCGATCCGCGGCGGGGCCATCGATACGCCGAACAGCTCGTCGGCGAGGCGGACGCGCACGACCTCGAGCTCGGGCGTGCGCCGCACTTCGGGCCGCGGCAGGCCGGCGTCGGGGCCGGTGGGGTCGGCGTCGGTGAACTGGAAGGTGCGGTCGAACGGCGGGATCGGCATCGGCTGGGCTCCACCGGAGTGGTTCCCGTCGTCGCCGTCCTGCTCGCCGGGTCGGTCGAATTTTTTTTCAGGCGCCCCGGTCACCGCCGCTCCGGCCCGCGCCGGGCCCGCAGCGGGGCGCCGAGCTCGGCCGCCCAGCGCTCGAACCCGGACTGGGTGCTGTGCGCCAGCGACGGCGACTCGGCGATCCGCTGCATCACCGCGTCGAGCTGCTCGCGTGCCCGCATCAGCCGCGTGCGCACGGTGCCGGGCGGGATGCCGAGCACCTCGGCGATCTCGCCGGTGGTGAGCCCCTCCCAGTAGTGCAGCTCGACCAGCACCTGCAGCTCGACCGGGATCCGGCGCAGCGCGGCGAGCAGGAGCCGCACCTCCTCGCGCTGGCCGATCGCGGCGGTGGCGGAGGGCTGGAGGTCCTCGGCGGAGACGCTGGTGAAGTCGAGGCGCTGCTGCTCGCGCGCGCGGTCGCGGAAGTGGCGGCAGAGCTGGCGGTAGGCGATGGCGAACAGGTACGAGCGGAAGCTGGCGCGGCCCTGGAAGTTCGGCAGCTGCTCGACGCAGGCGAGGAAGGTGCGCTGGATCAGGTCGCCGCCCTGGTCGCCGACCTTGCTCTGGAAGAACCGCGCGACCGCGTCGTAGTGGCGCTCGAACAGCGCGAAGCCGGCCTTGCGGTCGCCCGCGAGCCAGGCGGCGAGGAGCACGTCGTCTGCGGGCGACGGGTCGGACACGCGCAACCCAGGATGCCGCGGGCCTCGGGCGCGGTCAAATCACCGCCGGGACGACCGCGCGGCGAACGACGCGGGCAGGGCTCGAGGTCGCCGACATCGATGCGTGACGATGGACGACCTCGGCGCGGCTCGTGGTCGTCACGGGCGCGGACGAGGTCTTCCACGGCTCCCTCGCTGGCTCGCAGCGGCACGGTCGTTCACCCTCTCCCGGCTTCATGGCTCGTCGCCCCCGGTCGACATCGCGCAACTTCGGTTCCGCCGCCGGCGCGACGCTCGTGGCGTCCGTTCTCGCCTGCGGGAGCGAAGGCCCGTGCGGCTCGGCCATCGGCCTGTGTGCGGGCGAGGGCCGGTGGCGGATCGTGGCGACGCCCGTCGATGACGCGGTGCTGCTCGACGTCGACGGCGATGGGGTGGAGGAGAGCGCGGTGCTGTCGCGCGAGGCCCGGAAGCTCACGCTCGGGTATGGCAGCGGTGCGCACGACCCCAGGCGCTCGGCGCTGTACCTCGAGGGCGAGCCCGTCGGTCTCGCGGCCCTCCCGCGCGAGGTGGCGGTGGCGCTGGCCGAACCATCGCGGGTGGCGATCTTCGGGTCGACGCCGACGGTCGCCTCGAGCGGCGGCGGGACATCGCCCTCGGCGCCGAGCCGGCGGCGCTCCGCGGGGCCGACCTCGACGGCGACGGCGCGCCGGAGCTGATCGCGTCGTTGCCGGCCGCGGGCACGGTCGCGGTCGTCGATCCGCGCGCGAGTGCGGTGCGCGAGTATCCCGCGGGCACCCGTCCGTGGGCGCTCGCGAGCGGCGATGTCGACGCGGATGGGCGCCGCGACGTGGTCGTGGTCGATGGCGGCGGCGACGTGAGCCCGGGTGTGACGGGCGAGCGCGCATTGCATGTACTCCGCGGCGAGGGCGACGGCACCCTGAAGCTGGTCTCCTCGAGCCCGTCGAGCGCCGGCGTGTACTGGCTCGAGCTCGCCGATCACGACGGCGACGGCGACCTCGACGCGCTCGCGCGTACGCCCGTGACGGCGGTGCTGGTCCATCGCAACGACGGCGACGGCAACTTCTCGAGCCCGACGGCGCTGCCGTTCTTCGACGTCTTCCCCGACGGTCCCGGGATGGCCGTGGGGCCGGTGGCCAGCAGCGGCCTCACGGGCGTCAGCGTTCCGCAGGGGATGGTGCTGAGCACGTGGTTCGGCGAAGGCGCGACCTGGCTCGGGCACGTGGAGGAATACATGCGCGGGTCGACGACGTGGGTCGGCGGCGGCCCGGGCGAGCGCATGCTGGTCGGCGGCGACTCGTACCTGGCGCCCTTCGCCTGGCAGGCGAGCGCGACGCCGATCGAGGTGTGGCGCAGGCCCGATCGCTACTTTCCCCGGGACCGCCCATTCGGAGGATCGCGACGGGACGCGCTACGTCGCGCTCAAGATCCTCGAGCGGCCCGTGGCGGCTCAGCGTCTCGTGCAGGCTCTCGCCCTCGAGGTGCTCCATGATGAGGTAGGCGAGGCCGTCGGCGACGCCGAGGTCGACCACGTCGCGATGTGCCGTGGAACTGTACAACGCCCATCGCCGGGCGCTTACGACGGCAGGCGCTCCACGAAGCGGCTCAGCAGGACACGTACGCCGGCTTGGCCGAAGTCGATCTCCAGCTTCGTATCGGCGCCGCTGCGCTCTTCGCGTCGGACGACGCCCTCTCCGAACTTGGGATGCCTCACGCGGCAGAAACTTCGTGGCGTTCGATCCGCAGCAGTCATGCGGACTTCGAGCGTCGCCTTCTTCATCCACGCTTCGAGCGCCCGGCGCTCGGCGTCCGTCGGATCCGACCCGTGGAGGTGTTGCTCGACGACCTCGTCGAGCCAGTCGGCCACGGGCAGCGATCTCCGGCTCTGGTCGTCATCCAGGTACACGACGATCCGCGCCGCCGCGGCGCGTCGCTCGACGCAGATCCATTCGTGCCCATCGCGGCCCAGCGGGACGAGCGATGCTGGCACGGAAGCCGCCTCCGCCTCATTCCGGAGGGAGGGAAGCCGCGCCAGATCGAGATCGTACATGCCGAAGACGTCGACGACGGCGAACAGGAGCAGGACCGCCGGATCGAAGCGCAGCCCGAGCTCGCGCTCCACGTCCGCGACGGCCTCGGCGTCGAGGGACACGACGATCTCCGGCGTCGCGACGACCTCCGGACCCCGCTCGGCGGCGAGGAGCGCGAGGTAGGCGCGTTTGCTTGCACCATCGATGACGTGAGAACGCGCTAGGTCGGCCATGGGATTGCTCCGAAAAAGTGAGCACTTTTCTTACGCCGCTTGTGTCGGCGCCTGTCCGTCGTAAAGTTCTCCTCGTAGGCAATCGGCGTCGAGTAGCCGATAGACGAGCCATGACATGCCCCGAAGGACATGCCATGAAACACCCGAGCTTCGCGCAGCTCAGTCCGGATCACAGGCCCCGTCGCAGAACGTCTCGACCACGCCCTCGCGGAAGAACTTGTCCATCGAAGCGTTCGCCGCCGCCAGCTTGCGCGGCCCGCCGTGGGGGTCGTCGCCTTCCTTCATCGGCACGTTCACCGTCGGCTCCGGCGGCAGCCCGAAGTCGAACTCCACCATCGCCGAGCCGGAGTGGCTGCCCTCCACCTCCTCGATCCCCCAGATCGAGCGATTGACCGGGCCCATGTTGACCACCCCGCCGATCGCGCGGGCCATGACGTGGGCGCCCAGGGTCGTCACCTGGTGGTCGCCGATGGCCACGTTGAGCAGGACGTCGTGCGCCGGCGTGTTCGGCAGCGGCTCGCGGATGTGATGGCTGTAGCCGTTGGGTTCGGAGCGGTCCCACAGCATCTGCACCAGGCCGAGCACCACCTGGATGTCGATCGGGTCGGGGTAGGCGCCCTTGACGATCGAGAAGAAGCTGTCGAAGTCGACGCTGCGGTTGAGCAGGAGGTTGTACGGCTGGCCGGGGACGCCGAGCATGCCGCGGGTGACGTCGACCTGCACCGCCATCAGCGACGCGCCGAAGATGCCCCCCTGGCTGTTGCCGAAGTAGTACGCGGCCGAGGTGTCGAACATCGCCTGTTCGCCCTGGTAGGTCAGGGCCGGGTCGGTGGCGAAGTCGCCGAGCATCATCCGCGTGGCGAGGATGAAGTTGAGGATGCCCTGCTGGCCGCGGTCGGGGACCGCCGCGAATTGATGGAGGTGGCCGCCCAGCGCGCCGACGATGGTGACGATGTCGTCCTCGGCCATGCCGACCCAATCGACGGAGAACAGGATGTAGTTGTAGTCCTCGGCGAACTGGCGGAACTCGCTGGCCTTGACCTGCGAGCGGCTGCCGAGCAGGCCGTGGCCGTAGCCGACCGGGGCCGAGGGCGCCTCGAACGCGCTGTAGGGGATGAGGACGGTGAACGGGTAGGTCGCGGTGCCGTTTTGGGTCGGCAGGCCGGCGTCGTCGAGGACCATGCGGCCGCCCGACTCGGGCTTGTCGAGGTACAGCGGGACCGTCATCTCGCCCTCGACGCACAGGGCGATGAACTCGGCGCAATCCTCGGTGATCGTCTCGATCTCGTAGGCGGGCCCGGCCGCGCCGACCTGCGCGAGCGCGTGGTCGCGGATGTGGAGCATCCGCCCGGTGGTGTTCTCGGTGCTGCTGACGGTGTAGTCCCAGGCGAGCTGCAGATCGTCGCGGGTGACGCCGACGGCCTCGAGGCGCTGGAAGATGTCGGCGTAGAGCGGGCGGCGGGCGTCGATCGAGGGGTCGTCGGGGAACGGGGTCAGGTCGCGCAGGGCGGCGAACGCCGGCGAGGGCGCGAGCGGCTCGCCGCCGGCGTCGACGACGTTGCGCACGGCGTAGATCAGGCGGGCGCCGTCGCGCGGGCGGGTGACCGGGCGGATCAGCAGGGTGCGCCGGGCGTCGTCGCCGTGCGACATGTCGAGCTCGGTGAAGTGCGGCACGAGCTCGCCGGTGTCGACGTCGAGGATGATCGTGGGGCTGTCGGGCGTGACCGAGATCTCGATGCTCCACGGGCCGGGCAGGCCGGTAATGGTGGCACCCGGCATGTGGACCATGCCCGGCAGGCCGCCGGAGAAGCCGTCGAGCTCGGCGAACACGTCGGTCTCCGGCAAGATGCCGCCGGTCGACATCGGCAGCGAATTGCGCGGGAGGGCGACGCGGCGGCCGGTCGGGGTGGTCGCGTCGGCGGTGGTATAAACATTGTTGGGGAACGGGAACAGGCAATAATTGGGGTCGAGCGGGTCGCACTCGAGGGTCGGCCAGTCGACGTTCGGGTCGGGCTCGGGCAGCACCGGGCCGGTCGTGGTGTCGCTCGTGTCCCCCGTGGTGGTGGTGGTCGGGGCGGTGGTGCCGGTGCCGGTCGGCGGCTCGTCGGTGGTGCCGGTCGACCCCGTGGTCGTGCCGTCGGAGGCGGATTCGGTGGCAGAGTCGCCGCAGGCGCCGACGAGGGCGGTGAGCGTCAAGGCGGCGAACGTGGCGGCGAGCGGGCTTTTCCGGATCACGCTAGAGTCTCCCTCGGTCCGTCTTATCACAGCTCGCCGCACCGCCTCCGCCGGGCCGACGTGCGCTGACACGGAGGCGTGACGACGCCGTGACGCCCGTGCGCTTACGCGCGAGCCGCGAGCCGTGGATTGCGCGGCCTGTGACCCGCGAGCCGGATTCAGAGTGAGGGCCGCCGCTCCCACGCCGAGGTGGCCTCGGCGAGCTCGGTGAACGAGATCTTCCAGGTACCGAGCGCGTCGAGGGCGGCCGCGCGGCTGCGCAGGGCCTCGGGGGTCGGCGCCGCGTCGGCCGTCGATGCGAGGACGATCCATTCGTTGGTGCCGGACCGGCGGACCACCTGGACGTGCGGGAACACCTCGGCGATCGCATTCACGTGGGCGTCGTAGCCGGTCAAATGATGAATGTTGAACGCCGCGACGCCGCCGGGTTTCAGGCGGGCTTCGACGCGGCGGAGGAACCCGAGGCCGCGCAATTCCTCGGGCACGCCCGCGTTGTCGGTGCCCGGGGCGCCGGGATCGAGGAAGGCATCGAGCCAGATGACGTCGTACGATTCACCCTCGCCGGCGATGAAGCGCACGGCGTCGTCGGTGACGATTTGCAGCCGCGGCCCCGGGACCACGCCGAACCACTCGGCCGCCAGACGCACGACCTCCGGATCGATCTCGACGGCGTCGATGTGCGCCGCCGGCACGCGTGCATGGAGGTAGCGGACCAGGGTCCCGCCGCCGAGGCCGACGACCAGGAGCCGCCGCGGATCGTCGACGAGCATGAAGGGCGCGGCCATGGCTTCGATGTAGGGGTGCGCGGGCACGTCCGGGTCCGCGAGGTCGACGATCGTCTGCACGTATTCGTCGCCGCGCTTGCGGATGAACCCGAGCGTGCGCCTGGTGCCGCTCTGCTGCACGCGGATCTTCGAATAGGGGGAGGTGACCTCGGCGAGGACCTTCCGCCCGCGGACCCGCGCCGGCGGAGCCGGGGCCGGCAAGGGCTGATCGGCGGCGGCGACCGGCGCGGCGGCGGGCGCGGGCTCGTCGGCCGCGGGGCGGTTGCACGCGCCTGTCCCTGAGGACAGGAGCAGCAGGGCGAGGATGCGCGCGAGGGCGGAGCCGGGGCGGCGGGCGAGGCGCGGCGAAGGCGAGGCGGCGACGGAGGCGCGCACGCGGCGATGGTAACACCGGCGAGCCGCGGCGGGCGCGACGGGGGCTGTCGTCGAGTTGCCCGATCCGAGGGCGGAAGACCGCGTGCGGCCGCTCGCCGCGTCGGCGGTGGTCGTCGTTCGCAGCGAGGTGGTGAGACGGCCTCGATCTGTGCGACGATCGGGCCATGAATTACCTTGCATGCTTCGCCACCGTCGGTCTGCTCGTCGCGGCCTGTCAGGCACCGGGCGGCGGCGCCACGACGGACGATCAGGGCAGCACGACCGGCGATCCGGAGCAGACGACCACGACCACGACCACGGGCCCGGAGCCGACCGACACGAGCACGACCGTGGAGAGCGACACGCTGGCGCCGACGACCGGGCCCCTCGGCGAGTGCGAGCAGCCGTTCGTGATCCCCGATCCCGTCCTGTTCGACGCCGTCCGCGAGCTGCTCGGGCTGATCGACGAGGCCGAGATCTCGCCGGCGCAGGCGCAGCAGGTCGAGCAGCTGTTCGGCGGCGTGAAGGATACGCCCATCCTGTCGCTGCAGGGCCTGCAGTGCTTCGTCAACCTGACGACGCTCGGCCTCGACAACGCGCAGGTGTCCGACTTCGGACCGCTCGCGGGTCTGCAGCAGCTCCAGGACCTCGACTTGGCGGGGTCCCAGGCCGCCGACTTGAGCCCGCTCGCCGGCCTGCCGGAGCTGCGCAGGTTGTCGCTGCGCGAGAGCGTGCCAGTCGACTTCGCGCCGCTCGCCGGGCATCCCGCGCTGGCCGACGTCACGTTCAGCCTCGCGGGCGAGGGCGAGCTGCCCGACCTGCAGCCGTTCGGCCAGATGCCCGGGCTGCGCACGCTGCGGCTCGTCAACAGCGGCAGCGGCTTGCCGAACCTCGCGGGCCTGAGCGGTGCGCCCGTGCTCCGCGAGCTGGTGGTCAACGGCTGCGCGCTGGCCAGCCTCGAGGGGCTCGAAGGCGTGGCCACGCTGCGGTCGTTGGAGGCGGAGCGCAACCAGCTGGTCGACGTCTCGCCGCTCGCCGGGCTGCCGGCGCTGGAGCACCTGCGCCTCGTCGACAACGCGCTGACCGACGTGGCTCCGCTCGGGCAGATCGGAACGCTCGTCACCCTCGAGCTGCGGCTCAACGCGATCACCAGCCTGGCCGGGCTCGAAGCGCTGACGAACCTGACCGAGCTCGGCGTCCAGAACAACGCGATCACCGAGCTCGTGCCGGTGGCCCCGGCGACCCTGACCAGGCTCTTCGCCTCGGAGAACGCGCTCGTCGACCTCGACGCGCTCGCCGGTCACGAGGCGCTGACCGAGGTGGTCGCGTGGGGCAACGCGATCACCTCGCTGGCGCCGCTCGCCGACGCTCCGTGGCTGGTCGACAATTGCGCGGTCCTCGAGGTCTGGGACAACCCGCTCGACGACGAGACCAGCACGGTCGTGCTGCCGGCGCTGTGCGAGCTCGGCGACGCCGGCATCACCTGGGACGAGGGCGGGTGCGTCTCGGACTGCCGCGAGGGCCCGTGAGTCGGACGCGCGCGGGAAGAACTCGCGGGACGTGCGGAGCGCCGGCGCAGACCTGAAGGGCGACACCTCCGGCGACCTCGCGGTCGCGGCGCGACACCTTCGGCTCCTCGACCTCGCGGCGCGCCCGGGCTGCTGCGGCGCCGCGTTCCGCCGGCGACTGTCGTTTGCGAGCCAGCCGGCGGCGCGCGGGAGACGTCGGCCGCGAGCGCACGCCGGCCGCGTTCGCGTCAGACCGGCAGGTCGGCGGTCGGGCGCCCGACGGCGAGGTCGTCGAGCAGGGCGCGGGCGCACGGGATCACGACCGAGCGCATGCACTGGGCCGCCAGGGCGACCCGCTCGGCGGCCGGGAGGCGGCCGTGGCGGCGCATCAGCGCCGGGTCGAGGCGGTCGGGCGGGGGCGCGGCGATCCGCACGGCCAGCGCCTCGACGACGACGCGGCGCAGGGCCGGGCCGCCGCGGGCGAGGGCCCACTGGACGGTGCGCCAGGCCAGGGCGGCGTGGCGCTGCTCGTCGGCGGCGATCCGCCGCAAGGTGGCGGCGAGGGCCGGGTCTTCGCATGTCCTCGCGGCCAGGTCGAGCTCGGCCGCGGCGAGCGTCTCGCCGACGCAGCCCTCGCGGACGACAGCGGCGACGACGGCAGCCAGGTCGCCGGGGCCGCCGAGGGCGTCGTCGGTGGCGAGCGGCCCGGGACCGACCGGGGCGCCGGCGTAGTCGCCGGCGAGGGCGAAGATCAGGCGGGCGTGCGCGACCTCGTCGAGCTGGGCGGCGCAGGCCTCCTGGACCAGCCCGGGCGGGGCGCCGTGGGCGAGCAGCTGCAGGGTGAAGCGCGCGAACGAGGCGACCGAGGCGTGCTCGGCGAGGGCGTCGGCGGTCCACAGCGCCGCCAGCTCGGCGCGGGCGGCCGCATCGAGGGCGGCGAGGAAGGCGGGCGAAGGGCCGGGGGCGTCGGCCTGCCAGTCGCGGCGGCGCGTCGGGGCGGCGGTGCGAGCTGTCCCTTCGACCAGGAAGGGCCGGCCGTCGGTGCAGTTCCAGCTGTACTCGACGACGTGACAGCACTGGCCGTCGACGGACAGCGGGCCGCAGGCGAGCGTGAAGCCGAAGTCGGGGCACAGCTCGGGCAGCGGGCCGAGGCAGTCGGGGGCGCACTGGTCGCAGCTCTGCAGGCCGTCCGGGAGCGGCACGCAGATCCGCAGGTAATCATGGCAGTCGGAGGCGTTGTAATTCTCGCACCCGGGGATCTCGAGCACGTCGGCGGGCATCAATTCGTCGCCGAGATCCATGAGGTTGACGCAGGCCGGGCCGGTGGTGCCGGTGGTGGTCTCGTCGGTGGTGCCGGACGTGGTGGTGGTCGTGGTGGTCGCGGGCTCGACGGGGCCGGTGGTCGTGGCGACCGGGCCGGTGCTGTCGACGCCCGTGGTGGAGGTGGTGACGAGCGTGGTGCCGGCGCCGGTGGTGGTGGTGGTCGTCGTCCCCGCGCCGGTGGTGGGGTCGGAGGGGACGCCGGTGGTCGCCGGGGCGGTGGTGGCCGTGCTGGTGGTGGCGCCCGTGCTCGTGCCGCTCGCGGTGCCGGGGTCGTCGCCGAGCGGCGGGCGGGTACACCCGGCGGCGGCGGTGAGGCCGAGGGCGTGGAGGAGGGCGACGCGAAGACACGCGAGCGACGACGAGGCGGCCGACATCCTCCCAGGCTACGCGGGTTGCGAGCGGCCGCGGCCGCTGGGGCCGGGGCGTGACATCACGGGCAGGCCGGCGGCGACGGTGATGGATCGCGCCGGCACCGGCCACCACGGGCCCGCCAGCCGGCCCCGGGCGCGGATGTCCGAACGGACATGTCACCCGCGACGAGCGGCTCCAGGCACGCCCCAGGACTCGATGCATTCGCTCGGTTCGCGGTCGCGGCCCGCGCAGGTCGGGCGAGGCCCTGCCGATGGGCCGGCGCGGCGGCGCGGCGGTCCGCGGCGGCGCGGCGGTACGAGGCCGTCGCAGACGAGCGAGGGCCGGGCGGCCGCGCCGGCGCTCGCCCACGCGCGGTGGGCCTGCGTCTGCACGCCCGCGACACGGTGCTACACGGATCGCCGTGAATGGGTCAGCACACCTCTGCCTCGCAATCGCCAGCAGACGCGTGGAGGTCGAGTCCGCGTCGCAGGCCGTGAAGGGTTTCCTGCGCCGAATCGGGGTCGACGACGACGCCTGCTGGCGCACCGAAGCGGCGGTGCGCGAGGCGGTCGCCAACGCGATCGTCCACGGCAACCGCGAGGACCCCGGCAAACAGGTCGGCGTGGCCGTCGAGCTCGGCGGCGGCCGCCTGGTCGTGCGCGTCCACGACGAGGGCCCCGGCTGGGACGGCAAGCGCCTGGCCGACCCGCGCGACACGACGCGCCGGCTGGAGCCGCGCGGGCGCGGCGTGTTCCTGATGCGCCACTTCATGGACGAGGTGGTCCACGACCGCCGCGCCGGCGGGGGGACGACGGTGACCATGTCCACGCGCCTGCAGGACCCCGCCCGCCCGCCGCGCGGGGCCTACGATCCGGAGCCGCGAGAGGCCGGCATGACCCTCACCAGCCGTCGACACGGCGACGCCAGCGTGTTCGAGGCGGTCGGCAAGATCACGATCGGCGCCGGCGCGGTCCGCCTGCGCGAGGAGGTGCTGGCGGCGCTGGAGGGCGGGGCGCGCAACGTCGTGATCGACATGGGCCGGGTGACGGCGATCGACTCGTCGGGGATCGGCGCGCTGGTCAGCGCCTACTCGGCGACGGCCAACGGCGGCGGCCGGCTGGCGCTGTGCCGCGTGCCGCCGAAGGTGCTGGAGATCCTGCACATCACGCAGCTCAGCGGCGTGTTCGAGCTGTTCCCCGGCGAGCGCGAGGCGGTCGCGGAGCTGGCGTAGAGGGTGGACCCGGGGACATGTCCGAAGCGATATGTGCAAAAGAGCATGTTTTGAAGGACATGCTCTTCGGACAATGTCCCGCGAGCCTCACAGGTCGAGGTCGCCCATGGCCTCGGGCTGGTAGAGGATCTCGAGCACGGTGAGCTCGGCGATCCGGCCGCCCGGCAGGGGCCACTCGATGTCCTGGCCGACGGAGAGGCCGAGCAGGGCGCTGCCGACCGGGGCGAGCACGGACACGCGGTCGGGGCCGGCGTCGTCGGGGTAGACGAGGGTCAGCTCGAGCTCGCGCTCGCTGCGGCGCTCTCGCAGGCGCACGCGCGAATTCATCGACACCACGTGGGGCGGGAGCGCCTCGGGGTCGACGACGGCGGCGCGCTCGAGCTCGTCGTCGAGGGCGTCGGCGGCGTCGGTGCCTCGCACCAGCGGGCTCGAGAGCAGGCGCTTGAGGCGGCCGAGGTCGAGGCGAGAGATCGTGATCGGTGGGACGGACTTCATGGCGATGGCCTCGGGAAAAAAAATGAAGCCCGCCGAACGGCGGGCCTCGTCTGCAGGATGCGCGATGGCCCGGGCCCGCGCAACCACGGCCGGCAGGGGCGGGCGGGCGCCGCGCGCGAGGCGAGACGACATGTCCGTTGCGACAGGTGACGGTGCGGCGAGGTCGGCGAATGCGGCGGATCCGGCGTCGTCTGCGCGAGGCGAATGCGACAGCAAGACCCGGAGTGCCCTGCGCCGTCGGACCGGCTAGCGTGACGGAAGCGGCGGGCGGGTCCGCCGGAACACAGCACAGGAGAGCACGAGCGCCATGTCCACCAAGTCCGCAGCGCGCGCGGCAGCCGTCGTCAGCGACCCTCGCTGGGCGGCCGTGGTCGCGGCCGATCCGGCCGCCGACGACAGCTTCTTCTACTCGGTCGTGACGACGGGCGTGTACTGCCGGCCGTCGTGCGCCTCGCGGACGCCGCGGCCGGAGAACGTGGCCTTCCACGCCTCGGTGGCCGAGGCCGAGGCGGCAGGTTTCCGCGCGTGCAAGCGCTGCAAGCCGGGCGGGCAGTCGCAGGCCGAGCTGCACGCGGAGATGGTGGCCGCGCTGTGTCGCTACATCGAGGACGCCGAGACGGCGCCGCGGCTCACGGCCCTGGCGGAGCGCGCGGGCCTCAGCGCGTACCACGTCCACCGGATCTTCAAGGCCATCACCGGCCTGACCCCGCGGGCCTACGCGGCGGCCCGCCGCGACGCCCGGCTGCGCGAGGAGCTGGAGCGCGGCAGCACGGTCACGGAGGCGATCTACGGGGCCGGCTACGGCTCGGGCGGCCGCTTCTACGCGCGCGCCGAGCAGGTGCTCGGGATGACGCCGTCGGCCTACCGCGCCGGCGGGGCGGCCACGGCGATCCGCTTCGCCGTCGGCGAGTGCTCGCTCGGATCGATCCTCGTGGCGGCCAGCGAGCGCGGGGTGTGTGCGATCCTGCTGGGCGACGATCCGGACAAGCTGGTGCGCGACCTGCAGGACCGGTTCCCGCGCGCCGAGCTGATCGGCGGCGACCCGGAGTTCGAGCGCCAGGTGGCGTCGGTGGTCGCGTTCGTCGAGGCGCCCGGGCTCGGCCTCGATTTGCCGCTCGACGTCCGCGGCACCGCGTTCCAGCAGCGCGTGTGGCAGGCGCTCCGATCGATCCCCGCCGGGGCGACGGTCTGCTACGCCGACATCGCCGAGCGGATCGGCGCGCCGCGCTCGGTCCGGGCGGTCGCCCAGGCCTGCGCCGCGAACGCGCTGGCGGTCGCCATCCCGTGCCACCGCGTGGTCCAGCGCGACGGCGGGCTGTCGGGCTACCGCTGGGGCGTCGAGCGCAAGCGCAAGCTGCTCGACCGCGAAGCCAGCGCGTGAGCGGGCGGTGGTCTCGGGGACATGTCCGGCCGGGCATGTCCTCGAATGCATGTCCCAAAGGTCATGGGACGAGGCCGCAGGCGCCGACGGCGGCCAGCTCGGGCGGCTCGTTCGGATCCTCGAAGTCGTGGCACTCGAGGCCGTCGGGGCAGACGCCGCCGAGCTCGCAGAAGGGCAGGCAGCAGCCGCCCGCGGGGTCGTTCGGGCACTGCGGGGCGGCGTCGGGCGCGGAGCACATGAGGCCGCGGTCGCAGTCGTTGGCGGCGGTGCAGACGTCGTAGATCCGGCCGCCCTCGCCGGAGACGTCGGGGGCGCAGACGAAGCCCGCGTCGCCGGAGGCGCACAGCTCGCCCTCGATGCAGTCCTGCTCGAGCGGGTCGCAGGTGGGCAGGCACTTGTAGTGGTAGTCGCCGAAGCTCTTGGTGCAGAGCTGGCCCTCGGGACACTGCGGGCTGACAGCCTGGCCGTCGCAGACCTGGACGCACACGCCCTGCCCGCCGGGGATCACGTTCCAGCACAGGAGGCCCGCGTCGCAGTCGTCGGGGCCCGCGCCGTAGCCGCCCTGGGCGATGCACAGCTCGCCGACCTGCGCCGGGTTGTCGTCGAGCGGCACACACTTGGCGCCGTCGAGCGTGGCGTCGCCGCCCAGGCTGTAGAGGTTGCACTTCTGGCCTTCGGGACAGTCCTGTTGCCAGGGATCGCACTCGAAGGCCGGGCCGGGGCCGACGTCCGGCTCCTTCTTGGTCGGGCCGGGGAGCTCGCCGGTGTCGGCCGGCTCGCCGTCGTCGACGTCGTCCAGCGGCTGGTCGGTGGTGGCGTGACCGCCGGCCGCCTCGCACGCGAGCGCGAGGGCGAGCGGGGCGAGGCGCCAGAAGATCGGGTTCGTCCGCGGCATGAGTGCGTCCTCCGCATGGAACTCTAGCGGCAGCGCCGGGCCCGGGCCCGAGGGCGGATCGGAACCGCGACGGACGTCGGCGCCTCGGGGTCCCGCCGGGGCGCCGGCGCGGGACAATGGTGGGACCGTGGTGCGCGCATTGCCACCGTCGCCGAAGTCGGGGCGAGCGACGATTCCGGGGCAGGCCGCGCGGCCGAGTTGAACGCGGGCGCCGGGGCGAGTACGCTGGCGAAATAGGCGGAGAAGGGTGGAGGTGCGATCGTGACGGTGCGGGCCGAGAGCCTCGATTTGTCGCTGCGCGAGGCGCTGTTCCTGCTGGATCGCGGGATCCGGGCGGTCCAGGCCGAGCACGGGCTGGTGGTCGACGGAATCGTCGGTCCGCGGACCCGCGCCGTCCTCGACGCGCTGCTGCGCCGGCCCGCCGGGCTGCCGCGCGGCAAGGGGATGTTCGTCCGCTCGGTCAAGCACGTCGGCTCGATCGAGGCGATGCTGGCCCGGGTGGCGCAGACGGGGCTGCGCTGGCTGGCGTTCCAGAGCATCTGGCAATACGCGGACAGGAAGAGCAGCCGCTGGACCGGCTTCGGCGGGCACGCGCAGGCGCTGCGGGCGGCCGGGCACGCCTGCTGGGTGTGGGGATTCCCGTGGCCGGGGCGCGAGGCGGAATTCGTCGAGGTGCTGCTGTCGTCGGCGACGAGCTGCGGGGCGAGCGGGGTGGTGGTCGACGCCGAGGCGCCCTACGACGACGCGCCGGAGGCGGCGGCGCGATTGATGGCGCTGCTGCTGCCGGCCGCGCGCGCGGCCGGGCTGGCGGTCGGGCTGACCTCGTACGGGGCGCCGTGGAACTTCCCGCGGTTCCCGTGGGCGGCGTTCACCGGGGTCGACTTCGCGGCGCCGCAGATCTACGACATCGCCAATGATCAGGGGTCCGGGTACCCGCAGCGATCGATCGCCGCCTACCGGGCGCTCGGCTTCTCGCGGGTGATCCCGGCCTGCCCGACGTTCGGCAAGACCCCCGCGCAATGGACGGCGCTGCACGCGTCGGTCTCGCCGCCCGACGGCGCGGTGGTGTGGTGGGATTGGTACAACAGCACGCGAAATCCGTTCACCTGGAATCGCGTGAGAGACTTCGAATTGCCGCAGTCGGTCGAGCTCGGCATTGGCGCGACCGCGGCATTCGCGGGGGGCTGAGTTTGCCGCGCGATCTCCGGGCGGCGGATTCGCGGTGTCGCCAATGCAGGCACCGCGAGCCCCGCTGCGAACGCGCGCCTTCTCGAGTGCGGAGGGGCCTCGTGCGCGGGGAGGCGCGCCCGCAAAGGCTGCACTTTGCGCGCCTGCGCCCGCCGTCCGGCCCGTGGGCGCCGCGTGAACCCGCGCAGGTGCTGCCTCTGCGGGCGCGGACGCCGGGCCATCATCGGCGGAGCGTCTCGGGGGCGAACGGCGGCCCCTAGAGTCGCTCGCGGAGGATTTCAACGATGAAGCGGAGCTGGCTCGGGGTGATGGGGGCGTTTGTCCTCACAGTGGTGGGGTGTGGCGAAACTGACGCGACGACGACCGAGACGTCGAATGGGACGTCGACCTCGTCGGGGACCGAGACCGGGACGACGGCGCCCGGGACGACGACCGGGGTGCCGACGACGACCGGGGTGCCGACGACGACGACGGTGCCGACGGGGACGGGCACGACGACGACCGGGACGACGGGGGACGTCGAGCCCGAATGTGGCAACGGCGAGCTCGACGACGGCGAGGCGTGCGACGACGGTGCCGGCAATGGGCCGGGCGAGAGCTGCAACGCCGAGTGTGCGCTCAATGTCTGCGGCGACGGCGACCCGGGCCCCGAGGAGGCGTGCGACAACGGGGCGATGAACGGCGACATGAACAGCTGCAAGTCGGATTGCACGCAGGCGACCTGCGGCGACGGATTCGTCGGACCGGGCGAGGGCTGCGACGACGGCAATCGGGTCGACGACGACGACTGCACCAACAGCTGCGCGCTGGCCAGCTGCGGCGACGGCATCGTCGCGCCGACCGAGGCGTGCGACGACGGCAACCAGGACGACACCGACGCGTGTACCAACAATTGCACCCTGGCCGCCTGCGGCGACGGATTCGTCGGACCGGGCGAGGCCTGCGACGACGGGCCGGAGAACAGCAACACCGGCGCCTGCACCCTCGAGTGCAAGGAGAACGTGTGCGGCGACGGGTTCGCCCACGCCGGCGTCGAGGAGTGCGACGAGGGCGCCAACAACGGGCCCGGGGCGGTGTGCAACGCGATGTGCGTGCTCAACGTGTGCGGCGACGTCGACAAGGGCCCCGGGGAGGAGTGCGACGACGGCAACATGACGGCCGGCGACGGCTGCTCGCCGACGTGCAAGCTAGAGGGCTGCGGCAACGCGATCGTCGACCCCAACGAGGACTGCGACGACGGCAAGGACGGCGACAACGACGACGGCTGCACCGACGTGTGCAAGCTGCCCGCCTGCGGCGACGGCTTCGAGTCGCCGAGCGCCGGCGAGGAGTGCGACCTCGGGCCCGGCAACAGCGACGCCGGGGCCTGCACCGCCGGCTGCAAGGACGCCGAGTGCGGCGACGGGCTGGTCCAGGCCAACGTCGAGCAGTGCGACGACGGGGCGAACAACGCCGACAACAACGCGTGCAAGGCCGACTGCAGCCTGAACGTGTGCGGCGACGGCTTCGTCGGCCCCGGCGAGGGCTGCGACGACGGCAACCAGAGCAACGCGGACATGTGCACCAACGTCTGCAAATTCGCCAGCTGCGGCGACGGGTTCGTGCAGGCCGGCGAGCAGTGCGACCTCGGGCTGCTCAACAGCAACCAGGGGCTGTGCACGCTGGCCTGCAAGAACGCGGTGTGCGGCGACGGCTTCGTGGCCCCGGGCGAGCAGTGCGACGACGCCAACCAGAACAACAACGACGCCTGCACGAACACGTGCCAGAACGCGAGCTGCGGCGACGGGTTCGTCCAGCCGGGCGAGCAGTGCGACGACGGCAACCCGAGCAACACCGACGGCTGCACCAACGCGTGCGCGCCGGCCAAGTGCGGCGACGGGTTCGTCCAGCCCGGCATCGGCGAGACCTGCGACGACGGCAACAACATCCCCAACGACGGCTGCAACCCCGGCTGCGGGACCTCCTGCCGCAGCGTCAACGGGCTCAACTGGTGCTACAACCCGACCGCCTGCGGGCAGCCGTGCAACGCCGTGTGCGCGCACTTCGGGCTGACGCCGGTGGCCGACAAGAACGTGTGGTTCGCCGCCCAGGACTCCGAGCCGGAGTGCCAGGCGCTGAGCGCCGCGTTCGGCCTCAACGGCATCTCGATGAACAGCTGGACCTACGCCTGCCTCGAGGACGAGTACGGCGACCACACCAACACGCCGCTGGTCGGGCCGATGTACTGCTCGACCTACGCCGGGTGCCCGAACGAGCACCTCAACAACATGGACCAGATCGGCGTCGCCTGCGGCGCCGGCAGCCGGCGCTCGATCTGCCCGTGCCAGTGAGCGGATGCGACGGCTGGCTCTCGGGGCAGGTGGCTCCGGGAGCCCGCCGGCGCTCGATCTGCCCGTGCCGGTGAGCGAACGCGCCGAACGGCTCTCGGGACAGGCCGCCCGGGAGCCCGCCGGCGCCCGCGGTGCGCCGCGCGGCCCGCTGCAGGGTCAGCCGGAGGTGGACTCGCCCGAGCACTCCTGCTCGACCCACGTCGGCACGCCCTCGAGGAGCTGGCAGGTGCCCTCGCACGCCGCGGCCAGCAGGTCGCAGTCCGGCTCGGCGATGCACGGGCCGAATCGCACGCTGCCGCCGATGTCGTCGCAGTAGGTCAGGCCGGCGGAGCCGTTCTGCTCGCAGGGGAGGTTGAGGCCGACCAGCGGGCATGGATCGCCGGGCGAAGCGGTGCCGCTGGCCTCGGGCTCGCTCGGGATCGGCTCGTCGACGGCGGCGGGCTGCAGGACGGGCAGGAAGAACTCGTTGCAGCAGCCGTCGAACAGATCGAGCTCGCCGCAGGAGAACGCCTCGAGCTCGCCCGCGAGCAGGCAGGTGCCCACCTTGGTGTTGTCGATCCAGCAGGTGCAGAGCGGAGCGTCGCCGGTCGCGCACTGCATCTCGTACTCGTGACCGTCGAGGCAGTCGCTGCCCCAGTCGCACTGCTGCGTCGAGCTGCCGCTCGAGGGGACGCCGCCGAGGTGCGAGCAATAGCCGCGGCAGACGTCCAGGGCGGCGTAGACGGAGGCGCACTCGGGGGACTCGCACGCCCAGTGGTCGTCGAACGCGGTCGCCTCGGCCTCGCAGCGCCGGGCGGCCCGCAGCTCGTCCCGGCACTCGTGTTCCGCGTACGTGAAGCCGGCCATGCACCATTCGTAGCAGGTGTAGTCGGCGCGCGAGCAGCCGGGATCGCGCTCGCCCAGGTTGAGGCAGAGGTCGATGCAGAGCTGCTGCTCGGTCGAGGGGCGGGTGTGCTCCGGCGCGCCCTCGGTCGTCGTCGGTGTCGTGGTGGGCGCGGTCGTCGACGTGGTCGTCGGACCGTCGGTGGTGGTGCCGGTGGTGGTCCCGTCGGTGGTCCCGGGGCTCTTGGGACCGCAGGCGAGCAGGGCGCAGACGACGACGAGGGGACGGTAATTTAGGTGCATCGGCGGATGCTACGAGACGGCCGTCGAGCGTGGCAAGCGCGGCGACGGGCGATGGATGGCGAGCTCCCGGTGCTGTCTCTCGGGACATGTCCTTCGGCCGCCGCCGGATGCCGCGAAACCGTGGTCGGGGCCGGCGAGCCGCGGGCGCGCGCGAGCTCTCGCCGCTCCCGCGCTACTTCGAGCGACGAGCGGTCGGAGCCTTCGGCGCGGGGCCGCGGGGGGGCGCCGGGCGGGTCGGGCCCTCGCCCGTGACGTAGCCGCCGAGCCGCGCGGCGAGGAGGTCGAAGCGCAGGCGGACGCGCCGGGGCGTGCGCAGGCCCTCGTGCATGGCGAGCCAGGCGTCGACCGCGAGCGGCGGCAGCCGGGGCAGCACGCGGACCAGGCCGTCGCGGCGGGCCAGCGCGAACATCGAGGTGCCGATGCCGGCGCGCCCGGGTTCAAGACGCGGGTGGCCGGGCGCCACGCGCTGGCCGACTTCGGCGCGGCGATCGAGCAGGCGCTCGCGCACGGCGAGCGCGGCCAGCAATCGTTCCGGATGCACGCCGGGCGCGGCTGACAGGGTGCGTCCGCGACCGCGAGGGCATGTGCTCGCGGCGTCAGCGCGGGGCGGCGCCGTTGGGCAGGACGACCACGTGACAGGCCTGCGGCGCGACGCCGGCGGCGACCAGGGCGGTGAGCAGCCCGGCGCGCAGCAGCTCGCAGGTGGCGTCGTCGCGGCCGGGCTTGACGCGGGCGACGCAGCGGATGAGGACGCCGGTGTCCTGCAGGTCCTGGACCACGAATTCGGGGTCCTCGAGCAGGTCGGGGCAGCGCGGGCGGAACGCGGCCAGGTGGGCCTTGAGGCCGGCGAGGACGCCGGCGACGTCGGCGGCGTAGGGTAGGCGGAACTCGACCAGCGCGTTGACGTAGAGGCGCGCGTGGTTGGCGATGCTGCGCACCTCGCCGTTGGGGATGCAGTGGAGCACGCCGGCCTCGTCGCGGATCTTGAGCACGCGGACGCCGATCTCTTCGACGTTGCCGACGACGTCGCCGACGCGCACGCGGTCGCCGACCAGGAACAGGCCCTCGAACAGGATGAAGAAGCCGGACACGACGTCGCCGACGAACGCCTGCGCGCCGAGGCCGACGGCGAGGCCGAGCAGGCCGGCGCCGGCGAGGATCGGCGAGGTGTCGACGCCGAGCTCCTGCAGCGCCATGACCGTCATGCAGAAGTAGATCGCGTAGCGGAGGATGCTGCTGGCGACCGGGACGAGGGTCAGGCGCTGCTGGTTCTCGGCCTCGCTGCGCTTGTCCGGGTCGGCCAGCAGCAGCTCGCGCACGAACAGCTCGAACACCTCGATCAGCACCCGGCCGGCGTACACGAGGGCGATGATGCGGATGCCGATGAGGCCCAGCTCGCTCATCCGCCCGCCCGGGTTGATCTGATCGAAGATCCAGGTGGCCGCGCCGACGAAGAAGAAGTAGTCGAGGGTGCGCTTGGTGATGCCGGCGAGGTGCTCGAGCCGGCCGACGTAGCGCAGGGTGCGGTGGCCCTCGCGCCCGCGGGCGAACTGAAACACGACGTCCACTGCGAGGTGCGCGATGACGATCATCGTCCGCGCGATGAGCACTCCGAGCGCGATGATCGTGACGGTCTCGAGCGCCCGCACCACGATTTCGGGGGGAGGTGCGAGCGCGACGCACAGGCCGGCCGCGCCGAGGGCGATGCCCCAGCGCAGGGTGAGGAGCAGGCGCTCGAGCAGGGTGGCGAGCTGCGCGTCGTGGTGGGCGAAGGCGGCGTTGCGTCGCAGGCCGGCGATCAAGTAGTGGGCGACGACGCGGACGAAGCGGTGGACGACGACGGCCCCGAGCGCGACGCCCAGCACGCTGAGGGCCAGGCGCAGCGTCGCCATCGGATCGCGGAGGAGCGACGCCTCGGCCCACGCCCACAGCCGCGGCGCGCAGTCGATTTCGTACATGGTCAGCGACACGCCGGCGCAGATCAGCGCGATGCCGACCACGGTGGCGACGACGACGATGGCGCGCGAGGCCCGGCTCGCCAGCGTCGCCGCCAGCGCCTCGTGGTCGGGCGCGCGGACGAGGCGCAGCGCGACCCGCAACAGGCGTCCGGACTGCCGCGACACGATCAGCGCCGTGGCGATGACGAGGAAGAGGGCCGCGCCGAAGATGAGCGCGTTATTCAACAACGTGGCGGCGGTCATCGGCGCGACAGTCTTGATCATCGGCCGCTACTTCGTCGAGACCTCCGATGTACACCGATTTCTTCCGGGGCATTCCACGAAATTGCATGAAAGAACCGACATGCAGAACCGCGCATTGAAACATGTCGCAGGCGACAGCGGTGGGCGCCCACTGGGCGCCTCCGGGCGCCCATCGGCGAATCTCGCCATACGCGTCCACGTTGCGTGAGAATATTGGTGGGGCGTCGGCTCGCATTCGCGCCGTTGTTTAACGTTGACAGGCCAATGGTGAGTCGGTACTAGCTCGGCCCGCAAAGTCCAATCACCATACTCCCCGCGCGAATACGGGCGCGGCGGAGTGTCACGAGCCCGTACGGTTCTTGTGGCCATCGAATGGCGAGCGCCCTGCGAGTCGGCAGCGGGTGTCGGTGCGTCGATTCGGCGGTGCGGGTCAATCGTCGCAGTTTGAGCAACCTCGAGGTACGTCATGACGAATGCACAGAAACCCGGTGAGAGCGCGCAGCAGACCAGCCTGGCGACCGCAGCGGCGCGAAATTTGGCGACGACGACCAAGTCGGAGCCGCAGATGCAAGGAATCAGCTCGCGGTGGCTGCTGAAGCTGCTGCCGTGGGTGCGCGCCGCGGGCGGCGTCTACCGCGTCAACCGCCGGCTCAGCTACGCGGTCGGCGACGGCCGCCTCAGCTTCACCAACGTCGGCGCCAAGGTGTCGGTGGTGCCGCAGGAGCTGACCGAGCTGCCGCTGCTGCGCGGGTTCGACGACGTCGAGGTGCTGACCGCCCTGGCCGGCAAGTTCGTGCAGCGCGAGTACAAGGCCGGCGACGTGCTGGTCGAGGCGGGCAAGCCGGCCGACCAGGTGTTCCTCATCGCCCACGGCAAGGTGAACAAGCTCGGCACCGGCAAGTACGGCGACGAGACCGTGCTCGCCGTGCTCGCCGACGGCGCCCACTTCGGCGACCAGAACCTGGTCGAGCAGAACGACACGTGGGGCTTCACGGTCAAGGCGGTCACCCGCGTGATCGCGCTGACCCTGCCCGAGAAGGCGCTCGCCGACGCGGTCGAGCAGTCGCCGGGGCTGCGGGCCCAGGTCGAGAAGTTCATGGCCAATCGCAACAAGCCGCAGACCGGCCAGGGCGAGGCCGAGATCGCGCTGTCCTCGGGCCACCGCGGCGAGGTCGTGCTGCCGGGCACCTTCGTCGACTACGAGCTGGCCCCGCGGGAGTACGAGCTCAGCGTGGCGCAGACGGTGCTGCAGATCCACACCCGCGTGGCCGACCTGTACAACGAGCCGATGAACCAGACGCAGCAGCAGTTGCGGCTGACCATCGAGGCGCTGCGCGAGCGGCAAGAGCACGAGATGATCAACAGCCCCGAGTTCGGCCTGCTCCACAACGCCGACCTCAAGCAGCGCATCCACACCCGCTCGGGCCCGCCGACCCCGGACGACCTCGACGAGCTGCTGGCGCTGGTGTGGAAGGAGCCGACGGCGTTCTTGGCCCACCCGCGCACGATCGCGGCCTTCGGCCAGGAGTGCAGCAAGCGCGGCATCTACCCGCACCCCGTCGAGTTCGCCGGCCACCACCTGCCGGCCTGGCGCGGGGTGCCGATCCTGCCGTGCAACAAGATCCCGGTGACCGACACGCGCACCAGCTCGATCATCCTGCTGCGCGCCGGCGAGAAGAACCAGGGCGTGATCGGCCTCCATCAGCCGGGCATCCCCGACGAGGTCGAGCCGAGCCTGTCGGTCCGCTTCATGGGCATCAACGAGAAGGCGATCATCTCGTACCTCGTCAGCGCCTACTACTCGGCCGCCGTGCTGGTGCCCGACGCGCTGGCGGTGCTCGAGGACGCGGAGATCGGCCGCTGAGGCGGCGATAGCCGGCGGACGTGGCAGCAGAGGAGCCTTTGGCCATGACGGACGTGTCGACCCCGAGAGACCACGCGCAGACGAGCCTCGCCGTCGCGGCGGCTCGCAACCTGGCGACGACCACCAAGTCGGCGCCGCAGATGGCGGGCATCAGCCCGCGCTGGCTGCTGCGCCTGCTCCCGTGGGTCGACGTGCCCGGCGGGACCTACCGCGTCAATCGCCGCCTGACGTACGCGGTCGGCGACGGCCGGGTCGGGTTTACCAGCGTCGGCCCGCGCGTGCAGGTGATCCCGCGCGAGCTGACCGAGCTGCCGCTGCTGCGCGGGTTCGAGGACGACGCGGTGCTCGGCGCGCTGGCCGACCGCTTCGTCCAGCGCGAGGTGGCCGCCGGCGAGGTCATCGTCGCCGCCGGGGCGCCGGCCGACCAGGTGGTGCTGCTGGCGCACGGCAAGGCCCACAAGCTCGGCGTCGGCAAGTACGACGATTCGCTGATCCTCGGCGTGCTGGTCGACGGCGACCACTTCGGCGACGACGGCCTGGTCGCCCGCGGCGACGTGTGGCCGTTCACCGTCAAGGCGATCACCCGCTGCATCGTCCTGACGCTGTCGGAGCAGGCGCTGACGCGGGCGATCGCCGACTCGCCGGCGCTGCAGGCCCACGTCGAGGCCTACGCGCGCCTGCGCGCGCAGCCGCAGGACAAGAACGGCCAGCAGGCGATCGCCATGGCGGCCGGACACAAGGGCGAGGTGACGCTGCCGACCAGCTTCGTCGACTACGAGCTGAAGCCGCGCGAGTACGAGCTCTCGCTGGTGCAGACGATCCTGCGCGTCCACACCCGCGTGGCCGACATCTACAACGAGCCGATGGATCAGACGCGGGAGCAGCTGCGCCTGACGATCGAGGCGGTGCGCGAGCAGCAGGAGCACGAGATCCTCAACAACCGGGAGTTCGGGCTGCTGCACAACGTCGACCTCAAGCAGCGGATCCCGACCCGCAGCGGGCCGCCGACGCCCGAGGACCTCGACGAGCTGCTGTGCCGCCGCCGCTCGACGCGGCTGTTCCTGGCCCACCCGCGCACGATCGCGGCGTTCGCCCGCGAGTGCACGCGCCGCGGGTTCTACCCGCAGACGCTGCACCTCGAGGGCAGCGCGATGATCGCCTGGCGCGGGGTGCCGATCGTGCCGAGCGACAAGATCCCGATCACGCCGGAAGGCACCAGCTCGATCCTGGCGATGCGCACCGGCGCCGACTCGCAGGGCGTGATCGGGCTGCACCAGACCGGGATCCCCGACGAGGTCGAGCCGAGCCTGTCGGTGCGGTCGATCGGGGTCGACGACCGGGCGATCCACGAATACCTGGTCACCGCCTATTTCTCGGCGGCCGTGCTGGTGCCCGACGCGCTCGGGATGCTCGAGGACGTGGCGATCGGCCGCCAGGAGTAGCCATGACGCAGAAGCAGCCGTTCCAGTTGCCGGACTTCTACATGCCGCATCCGGCGCGGATCAATCCCCACCTCGAAGGCGCGCGCCGGCACACCAAGGAGTGGGCCTACGCGATGGAGATGATCGACACCGGCGTGTGGACCGAGGAGGACCTCGACAACCACGACTACGCGCTGCTGTGCGCCTACACCCATCCGGACTGCTCGGGCGAGGAGCTCGACCTCATCACCGACTGGTACGTGTGGGTGTTCTTCTTCGACGACCACTTCCTCGAGGTCTACAAGAAGACCCGCGACATGGCCGGCGCGAAGGAGTACCTGGCCCGCTTGCCGGCGTTCATGCCGGTCGACCTGGCGACGCCGATCCCCGAGCCGACGAACCCGGTCGAGGCGGGGCTGCTCGATCTGTGGCGCCGCACCACGCCGACGACGTCGGCCGACTGGCGGCGGCGGTTCCACGAGGCCACGCGGCACCTGCTCGAGGAGTCGCTGTGGGAGCTCGGCAACATCCGCCAGGCGCGGGTCTCGAACCCGATCGAGTACATCGAGATGCGGCGCAAGGTCGGCGGCGCGCCGTGGTCGGCCGGCCTGGTCGAGCACGCGGTCGGGGCCGAGATCCCGGCGCGGATCGCCGAGACGCGGCCGCTGCGGGTCCTCAAGGACACGTTCAGCGACGGCGTCCACCTGCGCAACGACCTGTTCTCGTACCAGCGCGAGGTCGAGCGCGAGGGCGAGAACGCCAACTGCGTGCTGGTCGTCGAGCGCTTCTTCGGGGTGCCGACCCAAAAGGCGGCCGAGATCACCAACGACCTGCTGACGTCGCGGCTGCAGCAGTTCGAGAACACCGCGTTCGTCGAGCTGCCGCCGCTGTTCGAGGAGTACGGGCTCGACCCGCTCGAGCGCCAGGGGGTGTTCCTCTACGTCAAGGGGCTGCAGGACTGGCAGTCGGGCGGCCACGAGTGGCACATGCGCTCGAGCCGCTACATGAACGGCGGCGGCGAGGGCGGCGGGTCGTCGCCGACGATCGAGCTGCCGGCCCCGGCGGGGCTGCCGACCCACTTCCGCGTCGGCACCGAGCGGCGGCTGGCCCGGGGCGAGCGCGACGAGGCGGCCAGCCGCGCGGCGACGCTGATCGAGCGGGTGCTCCGCGGGCCGACCGGGCTCGGCACCTCGGGCGTGCGATTGACGCTGTCGCCGTCGGCGCTCGGGCTCAAGCGGCTCAAGAACCACTCGCACCTGCTGTTCCGGCCGGTCGGGCCGACGACGCTGCCCGAGTTCTACATGCCCTACAAGGCGCGGGTGAACGGCAACCTCGCGCGCGCCAAGCAGCACTGCATCGACTACGCGCGGGCGACGGGCATGCTCGCCGAGGTGCCCGGGGTGCCGGGCGCGTGCATCTGGGACGAGGATCGCCTGGCGGGCTACGACTTCGCCGAGTGCGCGGCGCGGATCCACCCCGACGCGACGGGCGACGAGCTCGACGTGTCGTCGGCGTGGCTGACGTGGGGCACCTACGGCGACGACTACTTCCCGGTGGTGTTCGGCAACACGCGCAACTTCGCGGCGGCCAAGCTGCAGAACGATCGCCTGTCGCTGTTCATGCCGCTGGACGGCGAGCCGAGCCCGCCGCCGCTGAACCCGGTCGAGGCCGGCCTCGCCGACCTGTGGCGCCGCACCGCCGGCCCGCTGTCGCCGAGCCAGCGCGCGAGCTTCCGCAAGAGCGTGGAGGACATGACCGCGAGCTGGTTGTGGGAGCTGATGAACCAGACCCAGCACCGGATCCCCGATCCGGTCGACTACGTCGAGATGCGGCGCGCGACCTTCGGCTCCGACATGACGATGAACCTGGCGCGGATCACCAAGGGCGGCCGGATCCCGCCCGAGGCGCTGAACTCCCGCCCGATCCGCTGGCTCGAGGTCTCGGCGCAGGACTACGCCTGCTTCACCAACGACATCTTCTCGTACCAGAAGGAGATCGAGTACGAGGGCGAGCTCCACAACATCGTGCTGGTGCTGCAGACGTTCCTCGACCTGTCGCGCGACGAGGCGGTCGAGGCGGTGAACAAGCTGATGACCTCGCGCATGGAGCAGTTCGAGCACGTGCTGGCGCACGACGTGCCGCCGATGATCGCCGACCTCGACCTCGACGCCGACGCCCGCGCGGCGCTGGACGCCTACATCGAGGGCCTCAAGGACTGGATGGCCGGGATCCTCGACTGGCACGTCATCACCCGCCGCTACCCGGAGCCCGAGCTGCAGCGCCACCGGGCCAAGGCGCTCGGACCGGTCGCGCTGCTGCGCGGGGTGACGGCGGCGACGCTGCCGGGCGGGCTCGCGGCGCTGTTCCGGGCCGGCTGACCGAACCCGCGCCAGCGCGTCAGAGCCGCGCCTGCGCGGCTTCGATCTCGCGCTGCACGGCGGGGGCGTGCTGTCTCAACCACTCGAGGACGGCCGGGAGCTGGACGCCGTAGTTCTCGGTGCGCACGGCGACGTTGTCGAGCTTGATCGAGACGCCCGTGAGCTCGCGGTGACCGCGGTGCAAGGCGACGACGCCCCAGTCGTCGTCGCACACCGGCGAGCCGGAGGCGCCGTGGCGGGTGTCGGTGAGGTAGCTGAGCCAGGTGGCGTCGCCGTGGACGACGAAGTTGTTGCGCAGGCCGATCCGCATCGGCTCGCCGTTGGGGTGCTGCAGCACGTTGACGCACTCGGACAGCGGCGTGTCGCGGCTGCGCTCGAGCAGCCGCTTGCGCAGGCGCAGCGGCGGGCGATCGCCGGGGGGCAGCCGCAGCAGCGCGAAGTCGAGGTCAGGGTCGGCGGCGACCGACTCGATCGCCCGCACCGGCTCGAACTGCGCGTCGGCGGCGAGGTAGTCGAAGTGCAGGGTGGTGCTCCGGGCCTGCCGGTCGAAGTCGCCGGGCGCGACGGGCGGGTCGCCGTCGTGACGGGCGGCGATGACGTGATGGTTGGTGATGAAGAGGGTCGGCGCGATCAGCCAGCCGGTGCCCGAGGCGCACTCGGGGCTCTCGTCGCTGAGGAACCGCGGCTTGTCGCCGAAGTGGCGATGCACGAGCACCTTGGCCACCGACCTCGCGGCCGCGGCGCCGCGGACGAGGAAGCGGGCGGAGATCGTGCGGTCGCGATGGGTCGGCAAGGCCTCGAGCTGGATCTTCGCCAGCTGTTCGGGCGAGCTCCACGTGAACGGCTTGACGGCCTCCTGCGGCTCGTCCCACAGCTTCATGACGGCGTCGATCTCGGCGCCGCGGCGCGGCCGTTCGTCGCGCAGGGCGGCGAAGAAGGCCCGGTCGACGAGGCTGTGCCGCTCGAGCACGTCGCAGGCGGTCTCCACCAGGTGCGCGGGCGAGCTGGTCGGGCCCGGCAGCGACGGCGTCACCTCGTCGCCGTAGCGGTACCGCAAAAATCGCCGCAGCTCGTCGGCGCTGAACATACTGAGCAATAGTCGCTCCAACCGTTGGCGTCGCATCGATACTCCGCGAGAAAAACCTCGGCGAGTATAGCAACGCGGGCGTCGATCTCGGCTCGCTCGTGGTCGACCTCGGCCTCGGCGACGGCGGCGAGCCCGGGCTGGACGGCGAGCGCGGGGGCGGTGTTCCAGGCGCGCCGCATGTCGGTGCCGGCGGGCGCGAGGGCCTCGACGCGGCGCCGCGGCGCGCCGGGGTCGACGGGGCCGGGGACCCGCCAGCCGCGAGCGGCAGGGCGGAGCGCCGCCACGGCGCGCGCGACGGCGCGGTGGCCTCGGCCGCCCTGACGACGGTGAGCTCGACGACGACGCCGGGAGCGCTCGGCGCGGTCATGCGGCCTTCAGGCCGAGCGCGAAGTCGACGAGGTCGACCCACTGCGGGTGATCGATGAACGGGTTGCGGTTGCCCTGGACGGCGAAGATCGCCTGATTGCGGTGGCGCTCGTATTGCCCGGGCGGATCGTCCTTGGACCAGCGCTTGAGCAGCTCGATCTGCTTCGGCGTGAACTCGTGCGGGGCGTCGATCTCGCCGGGGTAGCGGACCAGGAAATAGAGGGTGGCGCGCGCGACGGGGCCGTGGCCGTTGCCCGGCTCGAAGTGCGGACCGTCGCCGAGGCCGCAGGGCGGCAGCGGCTCGTCGCCGGGGAATTCATGATAGGAGCGATTGGCGCGCAGGGCGTTGCAATGCACGTCGCAGGTGAAAAGGTGGTGCAGGTCGCCGCGCATCGGCTCGCGCTTGCGGAACCAGCTCTGCGGGACGACGTGCTCGCAGTTGTACGGCAGCTCGGCCTCGATCGCGGCGTCGACATCGGTCAGCGAGGCGAACGCCCGGCGGATCAGCGCCTCGGCCCGGCGGGCCCGCCGTTCGGCGTCGATCCGGGCGTCGGCGGCGATCAGCTCCTCGGGCGAGAAGGTGGCGTCGGAGTAGATCGAGGCCAGGCGGAGGTCGGGCCGGAGGTCGACCCAGGGATAGACGTGAAGGCTCGGATCGTAAGGCGGGGTGTTGCGGTGGGTGGCCGCGACCAGGGCCGAGAGCGTCTCGTAGCAGACGTCGTGGACGACGTCGGCGTAGTACTGGGCGCGATCGGCGGCGTCCTGACCGGCGTCGTAATAGCTGCGCTCGCGCGCGGCGGCGACGAGCCGGCGCAGCGCGGGGGGAATGATGGCAGTCGATTCGGCGGGCGAGGCAATGGCGGCACCCTGCGCGAGCGGCTGGCCGATCCGCACGGTGATCTCGATCGGCACGGTGAGGCGCAGGGTCCCGGCCGAAGGGTCGACGACGGCGACTGGCGGGCCGCGCGTCGGCGCGGGCGCGGGCAGGACCTCTTCCGCGTCGGTCCAGGCGGCGCTCCAGTCGGGAGGGAGGGCGCGCGCGGTCGCCTGGCCGGCGAAACGAACCCCGGCGTCGACGACCCGCGGGTCCCAGGCGAGCTCGGCGGCCGGGACGGCGAAGTTGCGGTCGAGGTAGACGCCGCCGAAGTGGAGCCCGAGCACGTGGCCGGTGGCGACGTCGAGGATGGCGGCGCCCGAGCAGCCGCCGAGCGTCGAGGAGTCGTGCAGCGCGGCCGGGACGGGGCGGCCGAAGCTGAGGACGGAGCGGCGCCCGCCGAAGTACCCGGGCGCGAGGCGCTTGAGGTTGTAGCGGCCGCGGAAGACGCGGTGCTGGACCTCGTGGTCGTTGCGCGGATCGAAGCCGGGATAGCCGACGACGGCGACGCGCCGCTGCGCCCCGACGTCGTCGACGGCGAGCGCCAGCGGGGCGACGCGGAGGCCGTCGACGCGCAGCAGGGCCATGTCCCAGTAAGGATGGATCATGACGAGCCCGGAGACGGCGTAGGTCGGGCCGTCCGGCTCGTCGGGTTGCTCGCGCCGCGGCGCGAAGCCGACGGTCTGGCCGGGGAGGAAGCGCAGGCGCCGGCGCCCGACGCCGCTGGCGAACAGCTGGGCGACGTGGCGATTGGTCATGACGAGGCCGTCGCCGACGACGAAGCCGGTGCCGCCGTACGGGACCGATACGTTGGCGGGCAGCTCGATGCGGCCGATCGCGGGCAGACAGGCCTCGAGGCGCGCGCGGAGGACGGTGTCATGATAATAGTCGAAGAACTCGCCGGGCGGCAGTCCGACGATTCGGCCGTCGGCGAGGTCGGCGACCGGCCGCTCCTTGGGTAAAAGGATCGCCTCGAGGCAATTCAGATCGGCAGGATCGAGCGGAGCGCGGGCGAACCACTTGCTCGCGGTGACACGCACCTGCTCGGTCTGCCGCTCGTCGAGGCCGAACCACCGGGCGGCGTCCGCGGCGATATCGTCGATTGTGCCGCCCGATCCGCGGCCCGTTCGTGGCAGCAAGGATTCCGCACAGGCGCGGAGGCGTTCAAGGGAGGTCATCGCGGCTCCGAGCAGACCACGCGTGCGCGCGCAAGGAAAGACCCGGAACGAGCCAGCGGCGCCGAGGCGCGGAGGCCGGGGGGTGCTGCGAATGCCCATTGGCCGGCGAATGAACCTTGTTCGACAGCGTGCGCGGCGAAACGTCGAGCGGGCGTGCAGCGCTCGCGCGCGTGCGTTTCCTTCGGCGTGCGGCGGGGACGGGACGGCCCGGTCGAACCACGTCGCGGGCGCGGTTCGTCGGCGATCGCCGCTCGCGGCGACGGCCCGGGTTATGCGAGGCTCGCGGCGATGGCCAGGATCCACGACTCCAGCAAGGGGGAGCCCGCGGGGGACGACGCCGCGTCGCTGGTGGCGCGCCACGAGACGCTCGACAGCTCGTTCTGGATCGAGCACGGCGAGGCGGTGCTCGAGGTCAGCCACATCCGCTGCGGCGCCGAGGGGTTCCTGTGCCTGTGGCACGAGCGCACCGGACACGGCACGCTGGCGGCGATCGGCGGCGGACGTCACGGCCTGGCGCTGGCGTTCGACGGCGGGGCCGAGCCGTTCGTGATCGACAGCGCCTGCGCGATCGACCGCGACGCCGCGGTCGCGGTGGTCGAGCGGTTCTTGCGCGACGGCGGCCGCAGCGAGGCGGTGCGCTGGGGCGCGGGGATCGTGCGCACGACGATGGAGACCGAGGAGGGCTGGGTGCTCGAGGAGATCGGGCAGCCGAGCGGGCCGCGAGGGTGGCTGCCGGGTGGGTTGCGCTCGGCGGTCGGCGGGCCGCTGGACCCGGCGCTGCCGCAGACGGCGAGCTGGCGGGTGCTCTCCGAGCTGCTGGTCTGCGACGTCGCGTGGCTGCAGGCGCTCGCCGAGACGCCGATGCCGGCGCTGCGCCGGGTCGTGGTCGACGCCCGCGCAGGCTCGCTGGCCGCGCTGCCGGCGGCGGTCGCGGCCGCGCCGGCGCTCGAGGAGCTGCTCGTGATCGGCGCGGCGGTGCTGCAGCTGCCACCGCTGGCGTCGCCGACGCTGCGACACATCGGCCTCGGCCTCGGCGAGCTCGCCGATCCGGTCGAGGATCCCCCGTCCGGGTGGTTCAACACGATCGCGGCCGCGCTGGCCCGCTGCGAGCTGCCGGCGCTGGTGTCGGCCAGCATCGAGGCCACCATCGAGGCCGGGATCGAGCTGTAGCCGAGGCGCGCCGAGGGCTCCGGGGTCGGTCGATCGCGGGACGGCGGAGGTGTACGCTGCGCCGGTGACGTCGCAGCGGACGACGCCGTTCCGGGCCGGTCGGCGGCTGGTGTTCGTGCGGACGATCGGCGAGCTGTGGGGCCAGGCGCAGCGGACGTGGTGGGCCGACGACGAGCCGCTCTGCCTGGTGCGCTGGAACTTCCATACGGCCGAACTGGTGCGCGAATCGGCGGTCCGGGCCGGGGAGTCGGGGCTGCGCGCGTCGAGCGGCGGGCCGCGGCTGATGGGCATGGGGGCGCCGCGCGCGGGCGACGGCCTGGTGATCGTCCACGAGTGCGGCGCGGGGGCGCGGATCGTGGTGACGCGCGGACACAAGGACATGTCGGCATGGACATGGCCGGAAGAACATGTAGACACCGGCGTGATCACCGACGGCCGGCGGATCGTCCTCCGCCACGGGCGCGGGTCGAGGCTGTCGTGGTTCGCGGAGGGCGCGCACGGCCCGCTGCGGCCGTGGTCGCTCGAGCCGGTGCGGCAGATCCTCGGTGAGGCGCGGCTGCACGTCACCGCGCTGTGCGACCTCGGCGAGACGCTGGTGGTGGCCACGTTCGATACGTGGTCGCAGTGGCGCTGGGACGGGGAGCTCATCGCCTGCTGGCGGGCGCCGGCCGGCGAGTTCTCGCCGTCGACGCTGGTCGCGTGGCACCCCGCGGGGCCGGTCGTGTACATGCAGGTGATCGATCCGGCGACGGGCCGGCCGGGGATCGGCGGCGACGCGTTTCAACTGGTGGTGTGGGACCTGGCGCGCGGGGCGGGCCGCTCGCTGGGCCCGGCGTACGACTGGCCGCGCGCGGCGGTTCGCCCGACGGCCGCTGGCTGGTCGCCGATCGCGTGACGCGAGCGGGACGCGGGCTCGAGTTGTGGGATCTGTCGACGGACACGCTGGTCGAGCGCCTGCCGACGCGCGGGCGCGCGGTCCAGGCGATCGCGTTCGCGCCCGACAGCGAGCACGTGTCGGTGGCGACGATGCAGGACTGGTTCGTCCTGCGGGTCGCGCCGGCGTGACGCGCCCGCGAGCGGCGTGTCTCGGTCCGGCCTTCGCTCAGCCGATGACCTTGCAGGCCGGGTCGAGGGTCGCGGTGTTGTTGTCGGTGCGGCACTCGTGCCACGGGTGGTCGGGCATGCCGTCGTCGACGACGAGCACCAGCGACTTGCTGCCGTCGACGAAGCTCGGCGGGAGGTCGGGCAGCTCGAGCACGAGCTCCTGGGCCTCGGCGGGGTACAGGACCTTGGTGGTGCTGAGGGTGCCGAGCAGGGTGCCGCCCTGGTCGGGGTCGCCCTCGTAGAAGCCGACCGGCACGCCGGCGGGCACGGCGGCCTGGCCGAGGTTGCGCACGCGGGCGAACGCCTTGAAGCCGTCGAAGCACTGGGTGTGGCCGGAGACGACGAGGTCGGGCGCGGCGAACTCGCCCTCGGGCTGGACGTTCTGGCGGAAGTTGTTGAGGCCCGGGGTGGTCCAGTTGGCCGCCTCGACGGTCGGGATCGTGCCGTCCTCGGCGACGTTGGTGACGTGATAGGCGTGCTGGTTCCAGATCCGGCGCGTGCGCACCCACTGGTTGTTGGCGTCGCCGAAGATCCGCACGCCGCGGGTCTTCATCTGTTCTTTGGGGCAGATGAGTCCCGAGTAATCGTTGGAGGTGACGACGATGTCGGCCTGGCCGTCGTTGTCGACATCGGCGACCAGCGGGTACTCGTGGAGGGTGCCGGAGGTGTTGCAGACCTCGAGCAGGACCTCGCCGGTGGCGCCGTCGTAGATCCGCATGTACTGCTCGTCGGCGTAGACGACCTCGGCCGAGCCGGAGCCGTCGAAGTCGAACACCGAGCTGCCGGTGAACGCCGACGAGCAGTCCTGCGTCTGCTTGATCCACAGGAAGGTGTCGGCCGGGGCGACGTTGGGGTCGAGCAGCTTCTTGCCGTCGAACACGGCGTAGCCGATCCCGCCGGCGACGCCGATGTCGGGGGTGCCGTCGCCGTTGAAGTCGGCGATGGTCGGCGGGCCGCCGCCGCCGATGTGGCCGGCGCTGTCGGCCGGGCACAGGTCGGGCGACAGCGAGCCGTTGATGTCGATGTCCTGGCGGACGACGACGAACATGCCGGGGGCGTTCGGGTCGTAGCGCCAGATGTTCAGGTCGTGGGTGCCGGTGCCGTGGACGTTGTCGATGCCGACGATCTCGGGCACGCCGTCGAGGTCGAAGTCGGCGACGGCGGGGAAGGTGCCGCCGAGGCCGGTGTCGACGAGGACGGTGCCGTCGGCCTCGAGGATCCGGGTCGGGGTGACGATCTCGAGCTGGCCGTCGCCGTCGGCGTCGGCGGCGATCGCCTTCTTGTTCCACCAGCTGCTGGTGAGCCCGTCGATGCTCAGCTCGAGCGCGCCGGTCTTGCCGTCGAGCACGCTCGACTCGGTGAGGATCTCGACGTTGCCGTCGCCATCGAAGTCGGCCAGCGAGATGTGGTCGCAGCCGACGACCTCGGCGGTGAGCCACAGCTCGGCGCCGGCGGCGGTGTAGGCCCGCACCTTGCCCTCGGCGGTGCAGGCGACGACCTCGTTGCCCGGCACGCCGTCGATGTTGCCGCCCGCCAGCGCGCGCCCGGGGAACAGGGTGTCGACGGCCGGCTTCTGCGTCCACTTGGTGACCAGCGCGCCGTTGACGATCGAGATCGCGTGCAGGGTGCCGTTGGCGCTGTAGTTGCCCTCGTCGAACGACATGAACACGATCTCGGGGATGTCGCGCTCGTCGACCTCGCCGTTGCAGTCGTCGTCGTCGAGCTGGATGACGATCGGCGGCATCATCACGCTGGCGTCGGTCCAGGCGTACTTGAGCACCGGCTCGAAGCTGGTCTGCGGCTTGTATTCACATCTGGGCAGGCAGTCGATGTCGTCGCCCTCGGGCACGACGCCGGGGTCGCACTCGGGCGGCTCCGGCAGGCACTTGCCGGTCGCCGGCACGAAGCCGCCGCCGCACTGGTCGCCGCCCATGCTGCCCGGATCGCCGAGGGTATATTCGCAATAGTTGCCCTCGGGGCATTCGGCGGCGTCGACGCATTCGGCGCCGGGGACCACGCATTGCTGGAACGAGCACACCTGGTCGGACTCGCAGCAAATTTCGCCGCAGGCGAGATCGGCGGCGCAGCAGACGTCGCCGACGCAGGTGCCGTCGGGGCAGCTCTCGACGGAGCAGGCGGCGCCGGTGGTGCTCGTGGACTCGGTGAGCCCGCCGCTGCCCTCGGTCGGGACGACGTCGGTGGTGCCGTCGGTGGTGGTGCCGGTCAGGCCCTCGGTGCCCGGGAGCGTGGTCCCGGGGGTCGTCGGGGTCGCGCTGTCGGCCGGACGACCGCTGTCGCCGCAGCCGGCGACGAGCGCTACGAGGAGGTTGGGGGCCAAAATCGCGCGACGCATTGCGAGGATGGGACCACGTACGACCCGACGATGACAAGTCGGCGCTTGCGGATCGGACCGGCGAAGCGTGCTGCGGCGATTGCGAGGTGACGCCGGGGCCGCGGCAGCGCGACGATCGGGCGAATTCGCGGGATCGAACGAGCACGCGCGCCGGCTGCGGGCGCGCGTCCGCCCGGGGCGCGCAATCGGCTTCATCGCGCGGCCCCGGAGCCGGCGCGGCGCCGCCGGAATGGGGGCAGTCGCGGCGCGGCGCGGCGGTCGAATCAGGTCAGGACGTCGGGCGAATCGCCGGTCACCGCCGGCAAGGCGGCGGCCGTGATCGCCGCCAGCGCGGGCGGGCGGGCGACGGTCGAGGCGGCCTGCCAGCGCCCGCGGGCGGCGTCGAGGATCCCGCCGACGAGGGCGTCGTAGCTCCAGCCGTGCCCGGCCGCGAGGTTGGCGAGGTCGCTGAAGCCGGGCCGCAGGCCGGGCAGGGGGTTGATCTCGAGGAACTGGACCCGGCCGTCGCGATCGCAGCGCAGGTCGACGCGCGAGATGTCGCGGCACTCGAACACGCGGTGGGCGGCGAGCGCGAGCTCGTGGATCCGGTCGAGGCGCGCCGGCGAGACGGCGCCGCGGCGCAGCAGCTCGTCGGTCATGTGATAGCGGACGTCGACCGAATAATCGCGCTTGTACTCGAGCGAATAGACGAACTCGTCGAGCGGCCCGCTGGGGACGATCTGCATGGCGCCGAGGACGCGCGCGTCGTCGCCGTTGCCGATCACGCCGACGGTGTACTCCTCGCCCGGCAAGAACTCCTCGACCAGCACGGGCTGGCGGTAGGCGGCGTGCAAGGAGCGGACGAGGTCGTGCAGCTGCGCGGGTGCGGTGCAGCGGGAGCGGCTGCGGATCCCGATCGAGGAGCCCTCGCCCACGGGCTTGAGGAACAGCGGGTAACGCAGGCCGCGGTCGTCGCAGGTGTCGCCGACCGGGACGAGGCGGAACGGCGGGGTCGGCAGGCCGTGATCGAGGGCGACGAGCTTGGCGACCCGCTTGTCGAGGGTGAGGGTGAGCGCAGGCGCGTCGCTGCCGGTGAACGGGACGCCCAGCAGCTCGAGCAGCGCGGGGACCTGCGATTCGCGGCCGCGCCCGCCGAAGCCCTCGGCGAGGTTGAACACGCCGTCGAGGCGCTCGACGAGGCCGCCGCGGATCAAGAGGTCGAGCAGGGCCCGGCCGCCGCCGAGCCGGACGACGTCGTGCCCGCGACGCCGCAAGACCTGCTCGATGGCGACGATGGTGTCGATCGCCTCGAGCTCCTCGTAAAGGTCGTTCGGCTCCGACGCGGCCGGTGCATCCGCAGGTTTGAGGTCGTAGGTGATCCCGATCCGCATCGCCGGGAGAGACGAGTAGCACGGGCCGCACGCGCGTACGAGCCGATTTCACCGCGAATCGCCGACTCGGAATTGTACCTGCAAGCGGGGCGGGCGCCCCGGAGGCCAGCCGCGAGGGAGCCCTGCGACTCGCGGCGCACAGCAGGCTCGACGCTGCGGCGGCGATGGCCGGCCCCGGAGAGGTCCCCGCCGAGTCGAGGCGATCCGGCACGCCGCGCGGCCAGGGACCGGCCTGCGCCCCTCGGACGCGTCCGCCGGCCGCAACGGTTCGACCCGCCGCGGGAGCCGGGGCACGAGGAGGACGACCGGCTGCGCGCCGACGACTTGCGTGGCGGCGCGGGCGGGGGACGTGCTCATGCCGGCGTCCGCGGATCGATGGCGATGCACCGAGGCGGCGATGTAGGCGCATTCACGGCAGCGCGCCCGCGAGGCGACGGGCACGACCGGCGGAATGCGCATGAACCCGACGACATGGTCGATGGTGCAGGTCGCCGGGTCGTCGGAGCGCCGCGGGTCGCTGCGAAAGCGCGGCGGGGCGGGCGAGGAGGGCGTGGGGAGGCGCCGCCGCTCGTCGGCGCCGACGGGCGGGGCTGCGCGGCGGCGAGGACGTCGGCGGGATCGGTGCGCGCGGCCGGCCACGACAGCCGGTGGTCGGGCGCTTTGTTGACGGTGTTCGGAGGGACGGGTGCGTCGAGCGCTGTCGGAAGGGCCATGCACGATTGCCGTCGGTGACGGCGATGGCGGGCGGATGAACGCGATTCGCCGAATGCCGCGCGAGCGCTGGCGGGCGGGGGCTGCCGGCCCTGGGGAGCGCCGGCGCGCGCGATCGGAAACGCGATTTGACGCGAATGATGGGACATGGTAATCGATGGTGTCGGCGGGGCGCTGCGACAGGTTCGCAGCAATGCTTCCGCCGTTCGCATTTAAGCTCGGCTTTTTGGAGGGCATCGGCCGCTGCAGGGACGCCGGGGCCGGGCTCGCGCCGGCCGCGGTGCTCCGGGCCGGGCGCGACGGCCCAGGGCAGGCGCCGGACGGGGATGGTCCAGAGGCCATGGTCGATCGGCCAGGTGGCTGCGGCGTCCGTGGCGCTGCCCGCCCCCGCGCTGTCGCCAGACGCCGACGGTGATCGCGCGGTCGCCGAGGTCGCGCGATTCATGACATGCGGACGCGCGGGAGCGGCCGCCGGGTGACGCGTGATCGCGTCGCGTGGCGCAGCGCAGGAGTTCGGGCCACGAACGGGAGATGGAGCCGCTGCTGTTCGCATTGTCGGGGGTGCTGGCGGAGGTGCCCGAGGCGGCGCTGCGGGCGACGCTGCCGCTGTGGAGCGTGGTGCAGGTCCGCGAGCAGTCGTTCCTGTGGCGGCAAGGACGACCCGCGGACGCGTTCGCGCTGGTCCTCGCCGGCGCGCTCGACGTGCTGGTCGACGGCACGGTGATCGGGCGGGTCGAGGCGGGCGATACGATCGGCGAGTCGGCGCTCTACACCGGGGAGGGGCGGCGATTCGCCAGCGTGCGCGCGAGCGTGCGGACGCACGCGCTGGTGCTGTCGCGGGCCGGCATCGTCCAGCTCCGCGCGCTGGGCTGCCCGGTCCACGACGCGCTGCTGCGGCGGGCGATCGCCGGGGCGACGCACCGCAGCCAGGTGTTCGACCGGGTGCTCGCGCAATTGCAGGTGGGCAAGTTCGCGGCGCCGTCGTCGGGGTCGTCGGGGATCTTCCGCCGACTGTGGCGCCGGGTGGCCCGCACCACGCCGAACCCGGCGGACTGTCCGCCGCTGACCGGGTTCCTGGCGCACCATCCGCTGCTCGGCCGCGCGACCCCGCAGGTGCGCGCGGCGATCGCCGAGGCGTTCACGCCGCAGGCGTTCCGCGCCGGCCAGGTGCTGCTGCGCCAGGGCGACGCCGACGCGCGCGTGCTGGTGCTGGCGGCGGGCCAGGCCGACGTGCTGCGGACGGTCGACGCCCGCGGCGGGGCGCTGCTGCTGGGTCGCCTCGAGCCGGGCGCGCTGGTCGGGATCGATGCGTTCGCCGGCGCCGCGCGCACGGCGTCGATCGTGGCGACGACGGCCGGATGGGTCCACGTGATGACGCGCGAGGCGTTCGAGCGCCTGCCCCCGCCCGCGCGCACGACCTGGCTCGAGGTGACGCTGGCAGGCTCGGTGCGCCGCTTCGAGGCGGCCGCGCAGGCGCTGCAGGCGGCGATCGGGGTGTTCGCGTCGCGCCACGAGGAGGCGACGCCGTCGCAGAACCTGGCGACGGGGCCGCAACCGGCGAGCGCGGCGTGGAGGCATCGCTAGCGCGGTGCCACGGGCGGACGAGCCGCGGAGCGGTCCGTCGAGTCCGCCGCGGCACGGGGCGACGACGTCGACCCGGTGCTTCGCCGGGTCGATCCGGGTCCAGACATTACGCATTGCTTACACCGCGAAGGGGTCGCGCGAGACGGGCGCCGGGTCGGGCGTTTCGCCGCGAAGGCGGCCGATGACGCTTCTTTCGCCTCGCCGCCTTGACGCGGGCCGGGTCTCGGAGCACATCCGGGCCTCGTGTGCGAGGCCTCGTCGGACGGCGGGTCTCCGGGGTGATGTGATTCATGCGCAACGACGATCTTCGAGGGTCCGGGCGATTCGTGCGTCCGGGAATTGTGTGCTTGGCCGGCGCGGCGCTGGCGCTGCTGTTCGCGGCGGGCGCCTGCGACGGCCCGGAGCCGGGCGGTGCTGTGGCGGCGGACGAGCCGGCCGGCGCGGGCGACAGCGCCGTGAGCGAGCTGGCGGCGCCGTGTCCGGGAGCCAGCAGCGCGCCGATCGTGCTGGCGACGCCGACCGGCGACATCGACGGCTCGCTGCTGCTGCCGGCCGGTTGCGGCCCGTTCGAGGTGGTGCTGATCCACGCCGGCTCCGGGCCGACGGACCGCGACGGCAACTCCCCCGGGATGGTCAACGACTCGCTGAAGCTGTTGGCCGAGGGGCTGGCCGATCGCGGGGTGGCGGCGGTGCGCTTCGACAAGCGCGGGGTGGCGGCCAGCGCCGCCGCCGGGCCGGCGTCGGAGCGCGACTATCGCCTCGACATGTACGTCGACGACGCGGCGGCGTGGGTGGAGCGGCTCGCCGGGGACGAGCGCTTCCGCGGGGTGACGATCGCGGGCCACAGCGAGGGCGCGCTGATCGGGATGCTGGCGGCGCAGGAGAGCCCGGCGGACGCGTTCGTGTCGATCGCCGGCGCGGGTCGGCCCGCGGCGGAGGTGCTGCGCGAGCAATTGGCGGAGCGTTTGAGCGGGCGGCTGCTCGCGGAGGCGAACGCGATCATCGCGTCGCTCGAGGCCGGCGAGGAGGTGGCCGAGGTGTCGCCCGAGCTGTACGGCCTGTTCCGGCCGAGCGTGCAGCCGTACCTGCTGTCGTTGTTCCCGCACGATCCGGCGGCGATCGTCGCGGAGCTCGAGGTGCCGGTCGCGATCGTCCAGGGCACGACGGACATTCAGGTGAGCATCGTCGACGCGGAGCGGCTGGCGTCGGCCGCCCCGAAGGCGCGGCTGATGATCGTCGAGGGGATGAATCACGTGCTCAAGGCGGCGACGCTCGACGATGCGTCGCAGTGGCAGGCGTACGTCGATCCGAGCCTGCCCGTGGTGCCCGCGCTGCTCGACGGGCTGGTCGCGTGGCTCGACGAGGTCCGCTAGGCAGGCACGGGGTGCTCGCTCGGGAACGCGAGCGCGGCGGTTCGCGCCGCGCCCGCGGTCCCCGGGCGCGTCAGCGGCAGGTGCTCGGGATGAAGTAGAGGCCCTTTTCGTTGCCGTACACGATCTCGGCCTTGCCGTCGCCGTCAGCGTCGCGGGCCGCGACGGCGCGGATGAAGTCCGCGGTGTACGGGGTGCTCGGGGCGAAGTTGCCGGCGCCGTCGTTGAGGGCGGTCGACAGGGCGCTGCCGCCGGACACGAGGTCGGGCGCGGCGTCGCCGTCGACGTCGGCGAGGAGCACGTCGCCGTACGTGTTGGCGTTGGCGTGCATGACGGTCTTGACCGCCGGGGCGAACGCGCCGCCGCCTTGCCCGCGCAGCACGCCGACGCCCGACAGCGTGGCGTCGGGGGCGATGAGGTCGAGGACGCCGTCAAAATCGACGTCGGCGGACTGGATGTAAATGCTGCGGTTGACGCCCATGTCATGGCTGCCGCTCTCGACGAAGGTGCCGTCGCCCTGGCCGGCGAGCAGGTCGATCCGGTCGTTCCGCGACACCGCGAGGTCCGGCTTGCCGTCGCCGTTGAGGTCGCGCACGTGCAGATGCATGTAGTAGAGGGGGTCGGTGCGGACGGTCGCGCTGGCGAAGCCGCCGGCGCCGTCGTTGAGCATGACGGTGATCCGGTGCGGCTGGTTGTCGGGGTCGTCGGCGAGCGCGAGGTCGAGGTCGCCGTCGGCGTCGAAGTCGGCGGCCTCGATCATGGCCGGATGGGTGCCCGCCAACTTCGCCTCCGCCGGGCCGAAGGTGCCGCCGCCGAGGCCGCGCAGGAGGGCGACGCTGGTGAAGTCGATGCTGACGAGGTCGAGCACGCCGTCGCCGTCGAAGTCGCCGGGCACGGCGTCCCGGAGCCACTGGCCGCTGGGATAGGCGGTGGGGACGAAGGCGCCGTCGCCCTGGTTGAGGAGCACCGTCACGTTGCTCCCGCCGCACGCCACGAGGTCGGTGTCGCCGTCGCCGTCGAGGTCGACGGCGTCCGGGTTCTCCCCGTTGGTGCCCAGCGCGCCGTAGGCGACGGGGGGCAGGAAGTTGCCGGCGCCGTCGTCGGCCAGCACGCGGACGAAGCCGTAGCCGGCGGCGATGATGTCGAGCTTGCTGTCGCCGGTGACGTCCTCGAGCAGCACGCCCCAGAAGTCGCCCTCGTCGAGCCGCGTCGGCGTCTCGCCGAACGTGCCGTCCTCGTGCTGGCGCAGGATGGAGAGGCTGAGGTCGTCGCTGTTGCTGACGACGAGGTCGCGGCGGCCGTCCTCGTCGACGTCGCGGGCGACCAGCGAAATCGGGCTCTGCCCGGCGTCCCAGGTGCCGCTGTCGAAGAAGTCGCCGACGCCGCTGTTGTGGACGACGTTGATCCAGTGCGAGCCGGGGCTGGCGGTGATGATGTCGACGTGGCCGTCGTCGTCCATGTCGGCGGCGAAGACCACCACGGTGTCGTCGTAGGTGGCGTCGACCTCGACGGTCTGCGGGACGTCGAAGCTGCCGCCGCCGAGGTTCCACAGCACCTGCACGGCGGCGTCCTCGCCGCCGTGGCCGAGCGCCAGATCGACGTCGCCGTCGCTGTCGAAGTCGACCGCGACCACGGAGCCGGGGTTGTCGCCGGTCGGGAGGACGGCGGAGGTGGGGAAGGTGCCGTCGCCCTTGCCGAACCGCACGACCATGCTGTCGGTGTTGAAGCTCGGCAGCGCGAGGTCGAGGTCGCCGTCGCCGTCGAGGTCGGCGGCGGCGACGGGCCGGCTGAGGAAGCTGCTTGCGCCCGAGTTGATGCTGCCGGCGATGGCGAAGGTGCCGTCGCCCTGGTTGCGCAGGAAGACGATGTCGCTCTGGGGGGTGAGCGCGACGATGTCGGCCTTGCCGTCGCCGTCGAAGTCGCCGGTGACGACGGCCCTCGGGCTGGTCACGCCGAAGTAGGAGACGGGCGGGGCGAAGCTGCCGTCGCCCTGGTTGCGCAGCACTTGCACGGCCTGGTTCAGGCGGTCGGCGACGGCGAGATCGGCCTTGCCGTCGCCGTCGAAGTCGGCGCTGGCGAGCGACCAGGGCGAGAGGACCATCGGCCCGGTGGGGGTGACGACGGGCGGCGCGAAGGCGGTGCCGCCGAGGCCGCCCAGCACGGCCACGCTGGTCTGCGAGGGGAGCAAATTGGACTTGCCGAGGCCGACGACGAGCTCCTCGCGGGCGTCGCCGTCGAGGTCGACCGAGAGCAGCGGGCCGGCGTAGCCGGGGAGCTTGAGGTTCGGCAGCGCGTCCTGCCAGAAGCAGTCGAGCTGGTGCGGATCGTCGAGGTCGGGCCCGCCGCCGTCGGTGTCTCCCGCGGTCGTGCTCGTGTCGTCGGGGGTGGTGGTGTCGCCGAGGGTGGTGGTGGTGCCGTCGGTCGAGGTCGTGGTGGTGGTTTCGCCGTCCGTGGTGGTCGTGTCGACGGGCTGGGTGTCGGTCGCGCCCTCGGTCGTCGTGGTGGTCTCCGGGGCGTCGGTGGTCTCCGGGGCGTCGGTGGTCGCGGGCGCGTCGGTCGTGGTCGGAGACGGTTCGTCGGAGGTCGACGTCGGCGTGCCGGTGGTCGGGTTCGGCTCGTCGCTGGTGTCGCCGGTGGGATCGCCGGTGCTCGACGTCCCGTCCGTCGAGGCGGGGATGTCGGCCGGACAGGCGGTGAGCCCGAGCGAGGTTACGATGAGGGTGACGGTCTTGGTGAGGGCGTGCATGCGATGTCGTCTCGCCGGGAGGTCGAGGAGAGGCCGCGGAACGGCGTCCGGAGCGGGGGACGGGCCGGTCGGCGATCGGTCAGTGGTGGTCGTCGGGGATTCAATTTCCCGCGGCGAAGAAAATCTTTGACGGTCGCGTTCCGCGCTCGCGCAGTTCTGCTCGCGGGGCATCCGGTCGCAGCCCGCGAGGGGCAGGCGCGGCGCGCCGCGAGTCGGCTACTCTCTACCAATGGCCGACGCCGCGTTCCTCACCGCCGAGTGGCGCGACCTCGTGATGTTGAACTTCGCCGTCGACCCGGCCGTGCTCGCGCCGCACGTGCCGCCGGGCACCGAGCTCGACCTGTTCGCCGGCGAGGCCTACGTCAGCCTGGTCGGGTTCATGTTCCTGCGCACGCGCCTGCTCGGCTGCCCGATCCCGTGGCACCGGAACTTCGAGGAGCTCAACCTCCGGTTCTACGTCCGTCGCCGCGGACGCGACGACGAGCCCCACGTCGGCCCCGACGGGTACAAGCGCGGGGTCGCGTTCCTCAAGGAGATCGTGCCGCGGGCGGCGGTGGCGATGGTGGCGCGGCGGCTGTACGGCGAGCGCTACGAGGCCTGGCCGATGAGACATACCCGGACGGCGGCCGCGGCCGAGGCGGCGGGCCGGGTCGGCTACGGGGTGCGCGTGGGCGGTCGCTGGCACGCGCTGAGCCTCGGGTACCGCGGCGAGCCGGCGGCGCTCGTGCCCGGGTCGGAGGCGGAGTTCATCGCCGAGCACTACTGGGGCTACGTCGCCGGGCCCGGGCGCCCGACCGTCGAGTACCGCGTCGAGCACCCGCCCTGGCGAGCCTGGGCCGGCCTCGAGCCGCAGCTCGACCTCGACGTGGCCGCGCTCTACGGCCGCGAGCTCGCGCCCGCCCTGGCCGCGGCGCCGCGCTCGGCGTTCCTCGCCGAGGGCTCGCCGGTGACCGTGTACCACGGGCGCCGCCTGGCCTGAGCGCGCCCGTGCGGCGGCGCGGCGGCGCGGCGAACCGTGACCTCCACGAGGTCGCGCAGGACGTGCAGACGAGGACCGCCGGGCGACAGGTCGCGGCGCCGCGCGGGCGGGGCGAGGGCGAAGCGCGCATGGTTTTTCAGACATGTCCTTGGGGACATTCAAAGGCGGTGTGCGGTGATCGAGAGGGTCCTCGACAGGCTCGCGGGAGAGGCCCGCGAATGAGGCGCGGTTCGGGACGTTATCGCCGACGCCGCCGGTGAAGGAGGTCACACGCCGCGGGCCGCGGAGGGTCGCAGGAGCGCGCGGAGCGGTCTGCGAGGCAAAAACGACGGCGGTGCAATTGACGGGCGGTCGAGTGGCACTCCTCCGGCATGCATCGCAGCCCAGTCCCTGCCTCCACGATTTCGACCCGCACTCGTCGCGTATCCGCGTCCCGCCTCGCCTGTGCCCTGAGCGCCTTGCTGCTGCCCGCTGCGGCCTGCGACGCGGCGCCGGAGGCCGGCGAGGAGACCCAGGCCGCCGAGGGTTCGGAGCTCGGCGTCGCGCCCGAGCTGCAGTTCCGGGCGCCGATCGAGCTGGTCACGCTGCCGGACGACTACGAGTTCCACCCGACGATCGTCGACGAGGATCCGCAGCACCGGCTGGCCAGCCGCGACCCGCTGCTGTCGCAGTACGAGGCCGGCGAGGGCGGCAAGTTCGGCGTCGTCTACGTCGATTACGAGGAGAGCGCGGAGTACATCGCCACCTATGATGCGGCGGCGGTGCACGCGGCGGCCGAGGAGCTGCAGGCCCTCGGGTTCGGCGACGCCAGCCCGGGCGAGGACGACGAGGTCGAGGGGATCGTGACGCCGCGCGGGTGGTCGCACGACGTCGACAACCGGATCTCGCTCGAGGGCATCTCGCTCACGCACTCGACGTTCCGCCGGGTCGGCAAGGTCGGCGGCGGCTGCACCGGCGCGCTGTTCGGCAACCGCCTGGTGCTGACCGCGGCGCACTGCATCTTCGACGACGCCGGCAACTACAGCGCCAACCACACCTTCCGGGCCCGCCGCAACGGCGCCGAGCTGCCCTACGGCACGGTGACGTCGCAGGGCGCGGTGTATCCGATCTCGTACCTCAACGACGGCTGCAACACCAGCTACACCGCGTCGTGCGTGAAGAACGACTGGGCGATCCTGATCCTGCCGGCGAACCCGTGGGCGAGCAGCCCGAACGGCGCGCCGGGGTACTTCGGCGTGTACTGGGCCGGCGACGCGACGGTCGCGACCTGGGCGACCAGCAACGTCGGCTACCCCGCCTGCGACGACTCGCTGGCGCCGTCGCCCTGCACGAGCAACATCGCCTACGCCGACCTGACCTGCGCCGGCGTCGCCCCGGCGGTGTCGGATCCGGACTCGCGGTGGCCGCTCTACGGCACCAACGGCAAGCTGCGCACCGGCTGCGACTCGAGCGCGGGCCACAGCGGCGGCCCGATCTACAGCAACAGCCCCGGCGTGAACGGGCCGTACATCATCGGCAACACCGTGTGGAACCAGTGCAACTCGAGCACCTGCGCGGCGAACACGGACTACTCGTCGGCGGGGATCCGGATCTCGCAGACCCTGGCCGAGTACATGATGAACCTGCGGGCGACGTACCCCTGAGCCCGGCAGCAGGCCCGCGTTCGCGAGCTCGCGCGAGCCTGCGCGGGATGGGCTAGGCTCGAGCGGCCATGGAAGGCATCCTACCCGCCGACTCTCCTCCCGCGCCGGCTCGCCGGTTCGCGCTCCTGCTCGTGCTCCTCGCCGCCGCCTGCGGCTCGGACACGAGCGCCGGCACCGAGCAGACCGCGACCACCGACGCGACGAGCACCTCCGGCGCGGTCGCGACGACCGGGACCGAGGCCGGGACGACCGACGCGCCGACGAGCCGCACGACCGGCGATCCTCCGACGACGTCGACGACGTCGACGACGGGGACCACCGGCGCGCTGTCGGACACGGGCGAGCCCGCGACCACCGACGGCACGGGCGAGGCCGGGAGCACGGGCGAGGCCGGGAGCACGGGCGAGCCGGCGTCGACCGGCGACGAGCCGCCGGTCGATCCGTGCGCGCACCAGGACGACGCCCCGCCGGCCGTGGACGCGCCGAAGGCGATCAACGACGACCCGGCGTTCATCCAGGTCTACGTCAACAACATCGAGAACCTGAAGATCCAGGGCGAGCAGTGCCCGGGCGACTGGACCGACCTCATCGCGTACATGAAGTCGATCGAGCCGAGCCCGGACCTGTTCCTGGTCCAGCAGATCTCGGACGCCGCGCAGCTCGACACGCTGGTCCAGCGCATGACCGACGAGCTGCCCGGGATCTTCGAGGGCATCATCGCCGACGCCGACCCGTGGACGCAGCTGTCGCCGTGCGGCAAGGAGAAGGAGAAGCAGACCAACGCGATCATCATCCGCCAGGGTCGCTTCGCCAAGGCCTCAGAGAAGCACGTGTGGCAGTCGTGGGTCAACAAGGACGGCGAGTGCGTGCGCAACCACCAGGCGCGCACCCGCAACGTGATGATCAAGCTGCACGACAAGATCGCCGACAAGGACGTGACCGTCGCCTCGCTGCACTGGGCGACCGCGCAGGGCGAGGGGCCCGATCCGGCCTGCGCGAAGCAGAACGTGCTCGAGGCCGACGCGAAGCTGCACAAGAAGGAGTTCGGCGGCGACCTGCTGATCTTCGGCGGCGACTTCAACGAGCCCGACCGCAAGGACAACGACGACTGGCGCCCGTGGTACGCCGAGGCCAACGGCGAGGTCGGCGGCGCGCTCAATTACCGCGACCCGATCTTCCGCGCGTGCAAGTCCGGCGGCGGCCTGCAGGCCTGCCTCGACGACAACTGGACGATCGGCGGCGAGCGCCGGATCGACATGCTGTTCGGCCAGGACGGCCACGGCTGCCGCGCCCGCTCCCGCCGCGCCCACACGATCACGTACGCCGAGGCCGAGGCCGCGGCGAAGCAGCTCACGGGCGACACCGACCCGGAGCTGAACTATTCCGAGCACCGCGGGATCCGGGCGGAATTCTATTATTGAGACCGCGGCCCCGGCCGGATCGCGTCAGCCGCACGCCCAAGGCTGCGCGCAGGACACTTCCGAGCACGGGATCCGGGCGGAGTTCTATTATCGAGACCGCGGCCCGCCGAATCGCGTCAGCCGCACGTCCGGGGCTGCGTGCACAGCACCTCGGCCTCGTTCGCCTGCACGGCGGACAGGTGGTCTTTGCAGGCGCACACCCGCTGGCAGCACAGGTCGCCGGTGAGGGTGATCGGGGCGCAGCGAAGCCCGTCCGCGCAGCCGGGCACGGCCGGGCAATCGTCGTCGGTCTCGCAGGCCCGGGTGCAGCGCGCGTTGGCCTCGATGAACGCGGGCGACAGGTTGCACAGGCCGTTCCCGGCGCACACCGAGCCCTCGGCCTCGTCGGCGCACTCGACGTCGGTCATGCAGGCGAGCGGGGCGCCGTCGCTCACGAGCAGGCAGATCCCGCCGTCGCAGGCCGGCTGCGGGACGATCACCGTCCGCTGAAGGTCGGGCTCGGCGCCGACGAGCTCGCAGAACGAGCCGTAGGCGCCGGCCCCCGCGGTGGTGCTCGCGCCGGTCTCGTCGCTGGTGGCGGTCGTGCCGCCGGTGGTGGTCGTGGTCGGGTCCTGGGCCACGGTGGTGACGCTCATGCCCGTCTCGGGGCCGGTGACGCTGGCCGAATCGCTGCTCGTGCGCTCGGGGAGCGTCTCGCCGACGAAGTCCGGCGGGAGCGGGCAGGCGGCGGCCGTCAGCGCGAACGCGAGGAGCAGCGGGCGAGGCGGGGGCGAGCGCACGTTCAACCTCCTGCCGCCGCGGGACAGAGCCCCCGGGCCTTGCGCGCCGCGGCCGAGCCGGGGCGTTCGCCGTCGATCCGGGCGATCTCGGCGCGGGCCGCTTCGACCTGCCCGAGCGAGCAGAGCGCGGTGACGAGCGAGAGCCGGCGCTCCTCGACCAGGGCGCCGGCCGGGAACTCGAGCGCGTGCCGCTGCAGCAGCGCGTGGGCGCGCGACCAGGCGCCGGCGCTCAGGGCGGCGCGGGCGTCGGCCATCAGGCTGGACTCGCGGCGCAGGACGTCGAGGTCGAGCGGGGCCTGTGTGCGGGCGGAGGCGGGCGGCGATTCGTTGGATGACCTTTCGGACATGACCTTGGGGACATTGATAGGAGCCCCGGCGGGCGGGCGGGACGCGAGCGGCGGCGCCTGGCTGGCGCGGGCGGCCGCGGCGGCGAGGCGGGCGAAGGCCTCCGAGGGGGGGCGGCGGGCGCGGCTCCGGCGGCTTCGGTCGGAGGCGGCGCTGCGGGAAGGCCGTCGTGCGTGCTGCGGGCCGCGGCCGCGACGGGGCCGCGGGGGTCGCGGGGGCGTCGCTCACGGCAGGGCGGGCGGCGACGAGCACCGCGCCGACGAGCCCGACGACCGCGACCCCGAGCGCGTGCCCGCCGGCGGTGGTGCCGGACCAGGCGGCGAGCGGTTCGACCCGCGCCGCGCCGCCGCTCCAGGCCGAGGTCTGGGCCGGCGCGGCGCCGCCGGACGCGGCCGCGGCCTCGCCGGCCCCGGCCAGCCCGGCCCCCGCGACCAGCGCGAGCCACACGCGCTGACGCGCGGCCGCGTGCGGCTCGCCGGCCCGCCGCGCGCGGCTCAGCAGCAGCGCGCGCTCGTCGAGCGCGGCCTCGCCGGTGGCCCGGCGCTCGCGCAGGCGGACGCGCGCGAAGGTGCGGTCGAACTCCTGCCGGGCCGCCCGCAGCCGCGAATACACCGTGTTCTCCTTGACCTCGAGGGCGCGGGCGATCTCCGGCGCCGTCATCTGTTCGAGCTCGGCGAGCAGGAAGACCGCGCGTTTGTCCTCGTCGAGCTGGCCGAGGAAGCGCTCGAGCAGCTCGGCGGCCTCGCGCTCGGCGACCGCGACGGCGCCGTCGAGCGCGCGGGGGGCCTCGTCGGCGAACGCCTGGGCCAGGCGGTTCTGCCGTCCGACGCTTCGCCGCTGCCGCCAGGCGATCCGGCGGGCGATGCCGTACAGCCAGCCGCGCACCGAGGTGATCGGCGCGTCGGGGCGGCGCAGGACGACGAGGAAGACCTCCTGGACCGCGTCCTCGACGGCCGCCGGCGGCACGCCGAGGCGCCGCAAATTGCGGTACACGAAGCCGAAGTGCTCGCGGAACAGCGCCTCGAACGAGGCGGGCGTGTCCGCGCGGAGCTCGGGCTCGAGGGGCTGCAGCTGCATGTGGTCGCGGTATCTCCGGCCGGCGACGGATCCGTCAGAAAAACTGCACGGCGATCCCGCCGCCCAGACGCACGCCCACCGGCGGCACAGTGTAGAACACGCCGCCGTCGCGGGTGGCGTAGCTGCGGCGCGTGAAGGCGACCACGGCCTCGACCTCGAACCCGAGCGCGAGCCGTCGCAGCGGCCGCCACTGCAGGCCGGGCGCGAGCAGGCCGGCTGCCCACAAGCGGCGGCTGGTCTCGCTCCTCTCGAGGCCGAGCCCCGCGGCGCGCAGCTCTCCGAGCTCGACGCCGCCGCACAGCTCGAGCGCGAACGCGCGCCGCACGAGGCGCGGACAGCCGCGCACGGCCCCGGCGGCGAGCCGCAGCGACGCGCCGGCCCCCGGGTGGTCGGCGTCGCGCAGCGGGCTTGGGAGCCAGCCGCTGCCGCGCAGGTCGAGCCGGGCGCGCGGCCACAGCAGGGTGAAGGTGCCGGACAGGCCGGCGGCGAAGCGCTGGCTGGGCCCGATGCCGGCGGCCGCGCCGAACCCGAGGGCGAGCCCGGGCCCTCGTCGCGCGGGCGCCGGTGCGCGCGGGGGGGCGGCGGCCTGCTCGCCAGGGTCGGCCGCGGCCGATGCGGGCGACGCGGGCGGAGCCGGGCCGCCGTCGCCCTCGAGCGGGTCGCCCGGGTTCGCGGGCGGGGCCGGGCCGCCGTCGCCCTCGAGCGGGTCGCCCGGGCTCGCGGGGGGCGCGGGCGGGGCCGGGCCGACGTCGACCTCGAGTGAATCGCCCGCGCTCGCGGGCGGCCCGGGGACGACTCGCGCGGCGACGGCGGTCGGCGCGGCGGCGAGGGCCACGATCACCGCGGTGGCGTCCGCCAGCGCGGCGCAGCGCGGGCTGCGGAGCGTCCGCCGCTGGACCGCCCCGGCGTCGCGCACGTGCAGCTCGAGGGTGTAGCCGCCGGCGTCGGCGGCGAGGCGGGCCTCGGCGGTCACCCGCCGCGGCGTCCCGCCGGCGGTCAGCCGTGCGGCCGTCGCCTCGACCTCGGCCCGCGGCGGGCACCCGGCCAGCTCGGGCCAGCGCAGCTCGAGCCACGACGGCGCGGCCGCGGCCTCGCGCGGGCCGAGGAGCGCCAGCCACAGCGCCGCGAGGCAGGGACATGGTCGAAGAGACATGTGCGCCGCGACGCCGGCCTGCGAGGGTAGCGAGGCCGGTCGGCGCCGACAAGCCGGGCGGCGGCTGCGAGCGCCGGCGTGACCTCCGGGGGACCGCTGGAGCGCGAGGCGGATCCTCGCGGGGTCGCGATTCAGGTCGACACCGAGGATCGGCGCGCCATTCCGCGCGCCGCTCGTCGTCACGTCGCGCCGCGCGACAATCGTGAGGGGTCGAAAAATTTTTCGACGGGAATCGGCGCTGCCGGAGATGGGCGGGCATGCATTCGACGCCACGTCCCGTCACCGACTCCTATTCCTTTACGACCTCCGCCGTCCGGCTGCGCAGCCGCATGCACTCGCTCCATAGGATCACCCGGTGCGCGAGCCTGGGTTGCTGGATCGTCGCGATCGCCGGCTGTGACGGCGGCGGCGCGACGAGCACCGCCGGGACGACCGAACACGGCACGAGCGACGGCTCGACCGCGGCCGCCACGTCCGCGCCGGAGAGCACCGGCGGGCCGGACACGAGCACCACCGCGATCACCAGTGAGACCGATCCGACCGCCGGCAGCACGAGCGACGGCTCCGCGAGCGAGGCGAGCACGAGCGAGGTCGGCACGAACGGTACGACCGAGGACACCACGGCCGCGAGCGCGACGACCGAGAGCGCGACGACCGAGAGCACGAGCGAGCACAGCACGAGCGAGGCCAGCACGACCGAGGCCAGCACGACCGAGGCCAGCACGACCGAGGCCAGCACGACCGAGGCCAGCACGACCGAGGCCAGCACGACCGAGGGCTGCGAGAGCGGCTCTCGGGCGGTCAAGCTCGCGCGGCTGATCGATCCGGCCGACGGCAGCGTGCTCGAGCCCGCGATCGTGATCGTCCACGAGGACCGGATCGTCGCGGTCGAGACCGACGAGGCCGAGATCCCGTGCGGCGCCGAGGTCATCGACTGGTCGGGCTACACCGGCGTCCCCGGGCTGGTCGACGCCCACACCCACTTCATCTATCAGACCGACGACGAGCCCGGGACCTTCCCGTGGCAGCGGAGCTGGTGGCTGTTCCAGAACTCGCCGGAGACCCTGGCCGAGCTGGCGCGGCAGGCGGCGGAGAAGACGGTCAAGCTCGGCGTCACCACGGCGATCGACAAGGGTTGCGGCCCCGGCGACTACCTCGTCGCCGAGCTGCGCGACGCGATCGCGGCCGGCGAGGTCCCAGGTCCGCGGATCTACACGGCCGGCTACGGCATCAGCGGACCGGTGCCGTCGATCGAGGTGATGAAGGGGTGGATCCAGCAGAACGTGGCCGACGGCGCCGACCTGATCAAGGTGTGGGCCGACGACTGCAGCGACGACAAGCTGGTCTGCAGCTCGAAGTTCAGCTTCGAGCAGCTCAAGGCCGCGGTCGACGAGGCGCACGCGCTCGGCAGGCCGATCGCGATCCACGCCTACCACGCGGACACGGCGAAGCTGGCGATCATGGCCGGGCCCGACTCGCTGGAGCACCCCGAGGGCCTCGATACCATCGACTTCATGGACATGATGGCGATGGGCGTCACGTACGTCCCGACGATCGATCACAACCGCTATTACAGGGACAACATCGCCTACTTCGGCTACGACCCGGGCAAGGCCGCGGAGTTCGAGGCTTACATCGCGTTGAACCTGGCCACCGCCAACCAGGCCTACCTCGCGGGCGTCGACATCGCGATGGGCTCCGACGCGGTGTTCAGCGGGTTCGGCGAGAACACCCGCGAGCTCGAGCAGTTCATCCAGGCCGGGATGACGCCGCTCGCGGCGCTGCGCGCGGCGACGATCGAGGGCGCGGCCAGCATCGGCGTCGAACACGAGGTCGGTCGCGTCGCCGTCGGCTACTTCGCCGACATCGTCGCGGTCGACGGCGACCCGCTCGCCGACACGAGCGTGCTGATCGGCAACATCCACGGGGTGATGAAGAGCGGCGTGGTGGTGCAGTGAGCCGCGGCGCGCCCCTGGGAGCACGGCGCCGGCGAGCGCCGGAGACGTGCTCACCGGGGGCCGGCGCGCCGGCGCGGATCCGCGGGCCGGGTCGGACCAAGCCCGGGCCTTGCGAGGGCGGCGGGGCTTCGGTTAGCTGTGGGCCCGGACGAATCGCGGCATGCAGATCGTTTTCAAGAAGGAGCCCGGCAATCGGCACTCGATCGAGGTCCGCGAGCGACGCGGGCCCGACATCCGCCTGCCCGCGCGCGAGACGGGGCCGACGATCCCCCACGATCTGGCGCACGCGGCCGTCGAGGCGGCGCTCGGGCTCACCGACGGCTTCTGGGCGGCGGTGGAGAAGGGCGCGATGTTCGAGGGGTTCGAGCTCGTCCTCAAGGGCCGCAACAAGCGCGCCGGGCTCAAGGAGCTGCGCCGCTACGGCGACGCGGCCATGCCGGCCGAATTGATGGTGTCGTGGGCCCACCGGGTGTGGAGCGGCCAGCGCACGGAGGGGCGCGGCCTCAAACCGTGCCCGCTGACGGACGCCCAGCTGACGAAGGCCCTCGCGGCGCTCGACGCCGCCCGCGATCGCTGGGCCGCGGTCGCGGAGGGCGAGACGCTGACGTGGTCGTGGTGAGCGGTGCGGCGTGGTCGTGGCGGGAGCCGCGTCGCGCCCTCGACACGCCGGACGTGGCAGGGTGACCCCCGGAGCTCGCCCCGAGCGCTCGGCATCACGTGCGTCGTCCGCGGGTCGCAGGTCGCGACGCCAGGGGGAGGCGCGAACGCATGCGCGGACCCGTCCGGCGGCCGATCCAGGCTCACCGACCTCCAGGTATCGTACGGCGATGTCCTACGCCCTGTGCCTGCGAAACCGGAGCTTCACGCCTGCCGAACCCATGGCTTCACGCCGACGCCTCGCAACATTGCTCGCGAGTCTGGCGGCCTGCGGCGAGCCGGCGGATCCCGGCGAGAACACCGGCTCGTCCACCGCGGTCCCGGCGACGACCGAGCCGTCCACGACGTCGTCGACCGGCGACGCGATCACGGCCCCGACCACCGGTGAATCGTCGACGGGCTCGTCGACGAGCGGGTCGAGCGACGCGTCGAGCAGCGACGCGACCACCGGTGACCCGACGACCGGCGAAGGTTCCACCACCGGCCCGATCGGCTGCGCCAAGAACGTGGTGCTGATGGGCTACTGGCCGCCGACGAACGAGATGCTGCGGCCGTGGAGCACCGATCCGACGCAGAACCCGGACGGCTGGATCGGGGCGAACTGGGGCGGCCACGGCTACGATGTCTACGCGTTCTTCCCCGAGTTTCCGCCCGACGGCGATCCGACCGATGACGATATCGGCGAGCCGGGCGCGGTCGGCTCGCCGGATTACGACCTGCGCGTCGACTACCAGGCGACCTCGGCGGACTTCTGGCGGCTGGTGGACGAATACCAGCCGGTGATCCTCGTGACGACCAGCCGCGGCGGCGACATCGGCTGGGAGGTCGAGGCGCGCGAGGGCGGACACGGCCTGGACAACCCCGGCGGTCCCGCCCAGGACTGGCTGTCCGACGCCCACGGCGCCGAACACCACCCGACGAAGGCGACGACCGAGTCGCGCTCGTGGGACGCGATCAGCGAATACCGCCAGGGCAAGACGCTGCCGAGCCAGCTCCCGATCGAGGCGATCGTCGCCGCGACCGAGCCGCTCGGCCTGACGAGCGTCGTCGTCGACCAGCAGACCAGCGGCAACTTCCTGTCCGGCTTCCTCGGCCTGCACGGCCTCTACTACAACCAGCTGGCCCCGCACAACGTCGCCGCCGGCCACATCCACGTCGGCTACGGCCTCCCGGTCGCCGACGCGAGCGCGCTGCTCGAGGCGACGCTCCACGCGGTGCTGCAGGCGCACCCGGCCGACGCCGTCGATTGCCCGTGAGGCCGCCGGCTGGGCGCGTGCGGCGGCACCGCGAGCAACACCGCCTCCGACGCGCGCGTCGGGGCGTCCTCGTCGACGCGCGGGCCGGCCGGGCACTCGGGGGCACCATGGCGCCGCGCTGGTGCTTCAGCGCCGCAGGACGAGTCCGGGTCGACGCGTGCGCAGCCGAAATTCGCGGCTCGCGCGTCCGATCGGCGTCTCTCGACAGACTCCTTGCGGAATGTGACCCTCGGGTCGTCATGATCATCTCGATACGACCCTTGATCATCCTCGTCGGGGCGGCGCTCGCCGCCTGCAACAACGATTCGGGCGAATCGACCGACAGCCCGACCGGATCGACCTCGACGAGCACGACCGACGGCACCGGCACGACCGATGATACCACCACCGATTCGCCGACCGGCGGCGATTCGACGACGATGCCGCCGACGACCGGCGAAACCACCGACGGCGAGCCGCTGACCCGCGTCGAGAAGATCCTCGCCGCGCTCGACGTGGCGATGTACGAGTGCCCCGAGCGGATCTGGCCCGACGTCGAGGCCAATTATCGCGCGCGCCAGGTGCTGCTGGCCTCGGAGTCGGAGAACCGGGCGTGGGTGTGGAATTATCAGCAGGGCGACGGCGAGCCGCCGAGAGTCACCGAGGGGCCGCTCGATACGCTGCCGCCGGAGTGGACCGCCTTCTTCAACATCAACCAGCTCGGCGGGGCGCTGACCCTGGGGATCTCGCTCGACGGGACGCAGGAGACCAATGAGGCGATCATGATGAACGGCGGGGTGGTCTGGCCCGACTTCGCCACCGCCTTGATCTTCCACGAGGGGTTCCACTTCCTCAGCGACCAGAACGACTGGAACGTCGGCAACGGCAGCCGCTCCGCGCCGTACCCCGAGCCGTGGGAGCCCCGCTACCTGCGCGCGCAGCTGCTGCGGTCGCTGCTCGCCGAAGTGCACGGCGAGGACGGCCTGGCCGCCGCGGCCCACTGGCGCGAGCGCCTGCTCTCCGAGCACGCCGACGAGATGGCGGCGAGCCGCCGCTACGATTGCACCGAAGGCTCGGCGGAGTACGCCAGCCTGATGATGAGCGCCCTCGCCGAGCTCGGCTGCGACGCCGCCGACGAGGAATTGCTCGCGCTCGCGGTCTCTCACCTCGCCGACGGCGTCTTCCTCGGCGGCGACACCTTCGACAGCGGCCGTGAATTCTACGACCTCGGCGTGCTGTCCGGCCTGCTCCTCCGCCGCGACGCCGTCCCGGGCTGGGAGCTCAAGGTCGAGGACGGCGACCCGCCCGCGGACCTATTGCTCGCCGACGTCGCCCCCGCCGCCCAGCCCGACGACGGGGCCCTGCAGGCGGACGCGCAGGCGGCCGTCGATGCCCGCAACATGGTCGTCGGCGCCGAGATCGAGCCGATGCTGGCGGCGATGCAGGACCCCCAGTTCACGCGCGTCGTCGTGAGCATGAACTGGATCGCCGGCTCGTTCAACGTCGGCGGATTCTACTACCTCGCCGAGGACCCGAACCAATCGGAGGTCTTCCTGACCTTCTCTGCGACCATGGACCCGCCGTCGAGCGTGCCGATCGCGATCGAAGGGCTCACCGTGCTCGCCGGAGTCGCCACCCCTTGCGTGCTCTCGGGCGGCAACGCCATCGTCCTGACCGTCCCCACCGCCGACATCGCGCTCGCCGGCAACCTGGCGACCACGACCAACCCGAAGGTCCAATTCACCGACCTCGAGGTCGAGCTGACGATGGACGACGACAACCTGTCGTGGCTCTGCCCCACCGACGCCGGCGGCTCCAACGGTGCGCCTGCCCCGCAGCCGGAGCTCGAACTGCACACCCTCCGGGCCCCCGGCCACGGACAGAAGGCCGTCCTGCGGCCCCGCGCAGCCTCGCGGGTCGGCCACGGGCAATCGCCGGAGTGAGCTGGACTGCCTGTCGTCGGTGAGCCGAGGCGCCCCATGTCCGGTGGCGGCGCCTCGCGTGCCCCGTCGCACCGTCGCGGCCGACAAGGGCCACGACACACGCGACTTCCTTCAGCGACCCGCTCGGCAGGCGTAGCGAGGGATCGCCGGAGCTGCGCCGCGAAGCCTGTCGATCGGTACGACGGGCATCGGCGCAGGCTGCAGGGTCGCACGGCGACGGGCGGCCTCCTCGCGTCACCAGGGGAGCACGACGAGCAGGATGAGCAGTCGATACACGACCCACGTCACGCACAGCACGAGCGGGAGCGCGGCCTGCTTCACGAGCCGGGCGTGGACGGCGAACATCACCGCGACGACCGCGAAGAAGTAGGTCACGGCGACGAGCGGCCGGACCGGCGCGACGCGATTCCAGAGCAGCAGCGGCCACAGGAGCGCGGCGCCGAGGCTCGAGACGAACACGAGGATCACGGCGTAGTCGAGCCGGTCGCGCCAGGTGCGGCGCCACAGCACCGCCCACTGGAACACCACCTGCCCGGCCACCATGCCGAGCTCGAACCAGCGGTCGTAATGGATGGCGAGGTGGTCCCGAAGGATCGCCGCGAACGCGGTGAGCGTCTCGGCGACCACGAGCGCGGCGAGCGGCAGCGCGAGCGCGGTCTTCCAGCCGAAGGCGAGGGCACCCGCGCGCCGTGCAGATGGCCCCGCCGGGGTCGCGCGGCGTTCGGCGGGCGCTCGGGGGTCGACGGTCACGCGGGGATGGTACGCGACCGCGGGCCGCGCGGCATGCCCCGGTCGCGACGCCGCCGCGCCCGGTTCTTGTTACACTCTCGCCGGCCGAAGATGCAGGTGTTCACGCCCGCCGCCGAGCGCTCCGTCGCCGCCAACCTCGCCACGACGCTCGGCCAGACGCTCGTGTTCTGGTCCGTCTTCATTGTCGCGCTGCCGTGGGCGATCGGGCGGGTCGAGGGCGCGCTCGGGGTGCCGGCGTTCGCGTTCGCGGGGCAGCAGCTCGCCGCGCTCGCGTTCGGGGTCGTCGCCGCGGCGCTCAACCTCTGGTCGGGCGTCGCGCTGGCGGTCACCGGCCGCGGCACCCCGTTCCCGACCCAGACCGCGCGCGAGCTCGTCGTCTCCGGCCCGTACCGCTGGTTGCGCAACCCGATGGCCGTCGGCGGCCTCGGGGTCGGCTTCGCCGTCGGCCTGTACGTCGGCTCGTGGGGCACGCTCGCCTACGCCGTCGCGGGCGGGGTGATCTGGCACCTCGTCGCCCGTCCGATGGAGGAGGACGATCTCTCGCGGCGCTTCGGGGACAGCTATGATCATTACCGCGGCCACGTCCGCTGCTGGATCCCCCGGCTCACCCCCTACCGAGGCCGGTGAGCTCGCGTCGGGCGTGGCAGCCGTTCTGCCGCGACCCTCGGCAAGAACGAGTCATTCGACGGTGAAGGTCCGCGTCGGCGTCGTGACCTTGGCGCCGCACTCGCGGACGATCGCGTACCACTCGTAGGTCGCGCCGGGCTTCAGGTCGGTCACGGTGTGGACGAGCGTGGCGTCGTGGCCGGCGGTCTGGCCGACGACCTCGAACACGCCGGTGGCCGCCGAGAGGTCGACGGTCAGGGTGAACTGCTCCTTGTCGCCGGTCATGAACTTGTCGAGCGACGGCGAGTAGGTCTCGACCTTGAGCTGGTTCTTCTGCGGGGAGAACCGCCAGATCCGCATGTAGCCGCAGCCGCCGGCGCAGTCGTCGGCGGGGACGATGAGGTCCTGGTAGTCGGCGAGCATCGAGTGGATCCGGTGACCCATGTAATTGTCGGTGCGGCGCGCCCGGAACTCCTTGATGTGCCCGCTCGTCATCAACTGGACGTTGTCGACCTTCTTCATCACGTCGTAGATCTGCTTGCCCTCGGCCGAGAAGTCGCCGTTCGCCTTGACGATGTGGTGCGAGTTGACGATGCCGAGCGCGTGGGGGTGCTCCTCGAAGACGCCCCTGGCCCAGGCGAGGACGTCGGGGTCCTGGCCGAGGTCGCCGCGGTACTCGAGGCTCACCATGAGGATGTCGAGGTTGCCGGCGCGGACGAGGATCCAGTTGTTGTCGTTCTTCTTGCCGTAGTGCCCGCCGTAGTAGGCGCGGCCCTCGAAGCGGTCGACGCCGAAGTACTTGTTGAAGAGGGCGGTCGAGAACGGGATGTCGTCGTGGAAGCTGGCGCCGTTGTCGTGGTTGCCGACGGCGATCCCGTAGGGGATCCCGTCGGGGAACTTGGTCCCGGTCTTCTCGAGGGTGCTCATCGCCGTGTCGGCGCGCTGCCACTCGATCTCCTCGATGTTGCCGTGCTGGACGACGTCGCCGTTGTGCAGCACGGCGACGATGTTGTCGGTGTTGCGGTGGTCCCACACCCATTGGGTCTGCGCCGGGTATTGTGGGAAGTTGCCCGGGAACTGGGTGTAGTTCTGCGTGTCGGGCAGGATGACGATGGTGAAATCGTCGGCGTCGGTCAGCGTGTGCACCTCGCGGAGGTGGAACTTGGCGGTGGCGTCGGCGAGGATCGTGCCGCCGATCGTGACCACGAGATCGACCGACGGCCCGGGGACCGCGGCGCCGTCGGCGGGCGCGCTCGGCTCGGCCACGAAGTCGGCCGGCGGGGCGTCGCCGCAGCCGGGCAGGGTCGGCTCGCCGGTGGTGCCCGGCTCGCCGGTGGTGCCCGGCTCGCCGGTGGTGCCCGGTTCGCCGCCGGTGGTCGGGGGGGCGGTGGTGACGGGCGGGTCGGTGGTGCCGTCGTCGGGGTTCGCGGTGCTCGTCGGGGGGCCACCCTCGCCGCCGGTCGAGGTGCTGCCCGCGGTCGTCGACGCGGTGGCGGGGACGAGCGCCGGAGTGTTGTCGCCGCACGCGGCGACGAGGGCGACGAGCGCGATCCAGGGGAGCCGGGGACCTGCGGGCATCCGCGGATGATACGCCGGACAGCGCGCTGCGAGGAGTGAGATGGGGGTCGGCTCTCGACATCGACTCGAACACCGCGAACGCGGACATCATCACGCGAACCACGAAGGCGAATGCGTGCGTGCGTCCGACGCGGTCCGGGCGGAGCCGTCGGAGCGACACGTGATCGACGAGGCGCGCCGGTTCGTCGGTTCGCGGCGCGACGAAACAGCGCCTCGATGGATTCGGTGATGGTGCGGGGTCGACACGGCGGTCGGCGGGCCGCCGCGCTCATTCGAGCCAGTACAATTGCTTGTGCATCAATGCGGCGTAATGGGTCAGCGCGGCCTCGGCCTTGCGGACGCCGGTGAAGCTGGCCACCTGAGCGCGGTTGCCGTTGTCGTCCTGCCGCCACAGCGTCCGCTTCGGCAGCTCGAGGGCGGCGAAATCGTCGGCGAGCGCGGCGACGTCGTCGTGGTCGATGACGAGGGTCTCGAACAGGTCCTGCAGGATCTCCTGCGCGTCGCCGGTCGCCGAGGCGCGGACCAAAGTGGGGAGATTGTCGGTGTCGCGGCGCTCGAGCGGGCGCTGGAGGTCGAACGCCCTGCCGGTGCCGGGCGAGGCGAATTGCAAGAACTCGAACCAGCCGAGGCCGTCGAGGACGTGGCGCTCGGTCTCGAGGTCGAGTCGGGCGGCGAATTGGTGCAGCGGGGCCTTCAGGGCGGCGACCTCGCAGACCGGGCCGTCGAGGCTGCCGCGCGTCAATCGTCGCAGCGTCGCGGCAGCGTCGACGGGGCGAAAGATGGGGGGACTGGTGAGGTCGCCGGGCGGAAAGCGCGAGTCGGCGTTCCACAGGTCGTGGAGCGCCTCGGTGGCCAGACGATTGGCGGCGACGGGGCCCTCCTGCCCCTTACCCCAGGTGGCCTGGGCCCACTGCTGCAAGGTGGCAGGGGTCTCTCGCCCGGCGATGAAGCCGCGCAGACGATGGATCAATTCCTCGGTCAAGGCACGGACGCGAAGGTCCTGCGGATCGCCGATGGGCATGCGACGCGAGCGTACCACCGGGGCCACGAGCGCGTCCGGCTCCTCGCGATCGTCGGCGTGCCGTCGCGGCGCGCGTGGAGAGCCGATCGTCTGCGGACGGCGAGCGCCGGAGAGGTCGCTGGCTCCGACGAGGCAGGAGCTCGGTCGGGGCGACCGCGCCCGGACCTGCGGGGCGAGGATCGGGTGGCGGCGAGCGCCGCTTCAAAACAGGCAGATCAGCAGCGGGGCGTCCTCGCACATCATGGTGATGGCGTCGCAGATCTCCTTGGGCGGGTTGCCGCACAGCAGGAGGGCGCTGAGCTGGAGGTCGTCGCACAGCTCGAGCATCGGCTCGGCGGCGCACAGGCCGAGGCCGGACAGACAGTCGGCCTTGTCCTGGGCGGCCTTTTCGTAGCACTTGAGCTGGTCGGCGGTGTCGGGCGACTGGGCGAAGATCTCGCACGTGCAGCTCTGCGGCGGGACGGTGGCGGCGAGGCACTCGTCGACGCTGTCGTACATGCCGAGCGAGACCTGGCACTCGCACTGCGGGCGGTAGGAGTCGACGAAGGCGTCGTACCACTTGGCGCAGGCCATGCCGCTGCCCTCGCCGCCGCCGCCGGTGCCCTCGTTGGCGTCGGTGGTGCCGGTGGCGGCGTCGGTGGTGCCGCTCGCGCTGTCGGTGCCGCCCATGCTGCCGCCGGTGGGGAGGTCGGTGGTCGCGGGCGGGGTGTCGGTGGTGCCGGTGGTGGTGCCCGTGGTGGGCGCGCCGGTGGTGCCGGTGGTGCTGCCGTCGCTGGTGCTCTCGGTGGTCGGGGCGCCGGACTCGCCGCACGCGAGCACGGCCGCGAATCCGAACATGTACAGGCGCGATCGGGTCATGCGGCCTCCTGGGTTCCACGGTAGTCGATGTCGCGCCGCGGCTCATCGTCCGCGAGCGGGGACGCTGCTTGCGGGGCGGGAGGTGGGGCGAAGTCGCCCCCGCGTCGCGGGCGACGGTGGGGCCGAGCGACACGAACGCTAACCGGCGAACGGCGGGCGGCCGGCCAACGGAGCGAAGAGGGGAGTCGCGGCGGAATTGCAGGAAGGCGCGGGGGCTCATGCGGGGCTGTGGGTGACGGTGCTTCGCCGAAGGCCGGGCGGCCGTTGGTGTGGACAAAGACAGGTGGTCGCCGGTTGGCACGATTTGCCGGAGCGAGATGCAATCCTCGCGGCGGCGGCAGCGCGCGTGGCGAGGAATTGACGAGGTCGATCGCGGGTCTGCGGCTTGCGGCGTCGATGACACTCGTGCCGACGCTCATTGCAATTGAAGTACGCCGCTCGCGCTCACCGTCGTGAATGTTCGACGCGCGCCATGGCGAGCCCGGGAGCGGCGAGCGACGGCGCGCGCCCGAGGTTCGAGATGTCCTTCGAGACACGTCGTGAGAATGCGGCGGCGCGGCCACGTCGTTCGAACGGCGATTCGTGGCCGCACTCGGCGCGGCCGAAGGGCTTGACGGAGGCGGCATCGATCCGGCATGCAAAAGACGCGTGAAGTGCGTCGCTCCGTGGTCGCGCGTCGTTCTGTCGGGTCTCGGCTGGGTCTGCGCGCCGCTGCTGGCGGCGTGCGGCGGGGAGGAGGATCCAAGGCCGCTGCCGATCGGGCCGGTGCAGCAGGTGTCGTACGAGGTCATCCCGACGCCGCTGTACGAGCTGGGGATGCTCGACCTGACGCTCGAGAACGCGAGCTACGAGCAGCGCGAGGCGTTCACGATCGCGGTCCGCGACGCGATGCTGCCCGACGTCGTCGCGCTGGTCGGGCTGGCGGACGCGATGCTGGACACCGAGCTGACGCCGGGCGGGTTCCAGCGGGTGACGAACCCGTCGCTGCAGACGCGGCTGATGGCGAGCGGGGCCGAGGTCGAGTCGCTGGCGGCGGCGCTCGGCTACGTGTTCAGCCAGTGGAGCGTGCTGGTGGCCGACTTCGCGGCGGAGGACGGCGGGACGGGCTACGCGGTGGTGTCGTTCGACGTGGCGGAGGTCGACCCGGAGCTCGGCCAGGCGTTCTTCGACCACGCGGCCGACGTCGACGCGGGCCTCGGCGGCGGCTACTTCGCGTTCGACTCGGAGGTCATCTACCTCAACCTGCGCGGGTCCGACGGCGAGCCGTACAGCGGACTCGACGACGACTCGTTCGTCGCCGCCCTCGAGGAGGCGGCGGACAGCTTCGCGCCCTACAAGGCGGCGCTGGCCCAGGCCGGCGAGGCGGCGGTGATCCTCGTCGAGAACGACTGGAAGACGGCCCCCGCCGGCGAAGAGTTTCTGGAGGTGCTGGACCCGCTCGGCGAGGCGGCGCTGGGCGACCTGGCTGCCCTGCAGGAAGAGCACGTGGCGCGCTTCAAGGCGGCGGTCGAGCAGTACGGCTGGGAGTGAGGCTCGGGCGCTCGGTCGCGCACCAGCCCGACGGGCGGGGTCGGCGACGCGGCCGCCTCGCGCTCGGCCGCGAACGCGTGCGCCTCGGGCACCGCGCGCCCGTCGACCGTCGACGGCTCGTGGTCGATAATGTCCGTTCGCTCACCGAGCGCTTGCCCGCAGCGGTTCCGCGCGACGCGCGATCGAGTCCCCTGTTTCTTCTCCGGGCCGGTCACGTCGTGACCGGCTGGCGGGTCTTCGAGAGACGATGACGACCTTGCTCAGGATCGACGCCAGCGCCCGCTTCGAGGGCTCGAGCTCGCGGCGGCTCGCCGATCACTTCGAAGCGCGCTGGAGGGCGACCCATCCGGGGGCGCAGGTGATCGTCCGCGACCTGGCGCGCACGCCGGTGCCGCACGTCGACGGACCGACGATCGCGGCGTTCTACGGCGCGCCGGTGGGCCCGGATCGGCCGGCCGGCGTGGCGCTTTCGGACGCGCTGATCGCCGAGCTCCGCGCGGCCGATCACCTGCTCGTCAGCAGCCCGCTCTACAATCAATCGCTGCCGTCGACGCTCAAGGCGTGGATCGATCACGTGGTCCGCGAGGGACACACGTTCGTGACCCGCGACCGCCGGCCGGTGGGGCTGCTCGACGGCACGTCGGCGTCGATCGTGATCGCGCGCGGCGGGGTGACTTCGGCGCGGGTCGACGACTTCGAGACGCCCTATCTGCGGGCGATCCTCGGCTTCGTCGGCATCACCCGGGTCGAGGTGATCACGGTCGAGGGAACGGCGCACGACGAGGCCACGCGGTCGCAGCGCTTCGCCGCGGCGCAGGCGCAGGTGGATCGGCTGTTCGGCGGACGCGCGTGAGAAAGGGTGGGCGATCTCAAGGGCATGCCCGGAAGGGCATGTCTTACGGACCATGCCCGTTCGAACATGCTGGGAGAGACATCTGCGCCGAGGCCGGGATCGCTCGACCATGAGGGCGTGTCTCAGCGAGCAAGCCGTGGCGAACACGCTTGAGGAACATCGGCGGCGGCGAGGCCGGACGGCCGAGCTGCGACGGGGCGCGCCGGCGCCGCTGCGGCCTCGCGGTCGGAGCTCGCGGTGCGGCCGCTGGCGGCAGGAACGGACAGCGCCCGCGACGGCCCCGCCGCGGCTCACTCGAGGTCGAAGTGGTAGTTGGCGCCGAACTGCGAGTCCCAGGCCTTGCAGCCGTAGTAGTCCTGGTTCTCGAACCACAGCTCGACCTCGCCGGCGCCCGCGGGCACGTCGATCACGGCCGGCCAGGGGACCTGGATGTTGCCCTGGGGGGCGGTGACGAGGGCGTACTTGGCCGGGCCGCCGTCGAAGCGGTAGTGGACGCGGATGTTCCAGGCGTCGTGGCCGTACTTGGTGGCGCGGCAGTCGGGCAGGCGCGCCGGGTCGAAGGCGATCACCAGCGGGGCGCCGGCGCGCGGGGTGCCGAGCACCTCGGTGACCCAGTCTGCCTTGAAGGACAGGCTGGCACCGACGCCGAAGTGCCAGTTGGCGCCGTAGTTCGAGTCGTAGGCGGAGCAGCCCCACACGCTCGTGTTGTGGAACCACATCGTCAGATCGCCGGAGTCCTCGAGGGTGAAGATCGGCGGCTCGGTGCCCTGCGACGGCGAGTAGCCGCCGGCCTCGAAGCTGCCGACGTCGCCGCCGTCGAGCTGGTGATAGCCGGTGATCGACCACGCAGGCTTGCCGTTCTGATCGCCGCGGCAGTCGGTCAGGCGGTCGACGTCGTAGCCGACCTGGACGGTGTTGCCTGCGACCAGCGGGCCGCCGCTGTTGACGATCGTCCAGTCGTCGCGGAACTCGAGCAGGGCCGGCTGGATGTGGTCGGGCAGCTCGCTGCCCTCGCGCACCTCGACGACCGGGGCGTCTTCCTCCTCGGGGCTGCAAGCAAAGGTCGCGACGAGGCAGGAGAGGACGAGCGAGCGTGGATGCATGGCGGCGTTTTTTAAAAGAAAGCCGCCGGGCCGGCCAGCGCGCAGGGGCGTGCGCGTCGGGGTCGCCCCTGGGGCCGCAGCGAGCTCGTCCGTTCGCTGCAGTCACGATAGGGAGGTCCCGCGCGGCGCCGGCGACTCAGGGGCGCGGCGGCGATGGGGCGAGGGTCGCGGGCTCGACGCGACGACGCGGACGGAGCGCGGCGAACCTCGCCGCCGGTCCGGGCCGCGGATCGCTCGTCGACGCCGCGGCGTGGAGGGGGCGAGCTCGCCCCGTAGATGCAGCGAATCGCTCGTCGGCGCTCGCGGCCGCCCGAGCCGCAGCCGCGGAGCGGGCCCGCGCTCGGCGAGGCGGGCCGCTGCCGGCTTCGGCCGCGATCCGAGCGGTGCCGGATGCCACGACCTGTCCAAGAGGACAGGCCGGGCCCGGGCGCGCGCCGGACCCGGTCGCGGCGAGGACCGGCGCATGTCCTTGCGGACAGATCACGGGGGGAACACGGCGACGCAGCGGTTGTTCTCGCACGCGAGGTCGGAGCCGCAGGCGGCGGCGCCGTCGCAGCAGCTCGAGGTCTCGAGCTGGGCGTGGAGGGCGTTCCAGGCGTCGATGTTGTCCTTGTGCACGCCGACGCTGCCGCAGGTGTCGCCAGCGTAGCAGATGGCGTCGGCGAGGACGCAGTCGCTCACGTCGTTGCACGGCTTGTCGATCGCGAGCAGGTGGTCGCCCTCGGCCTGAAGATCGATGCACTGGCCGACGCAGGCGCAGACCGGCGGGGCGTCGGGGTCGTCGCAGTCGCCCCAGCCGTGCGGCGGGACGACCCAGTCGGTGCCGAACTGGGTCGCGCGGCCGGTGGCCTTGTCGTAGAAGGTGCCGGGCGCGTCGGGGCCGCCCCAGGAGTCGCCCGGGAACCACAGGCAGGCGGGGACGATCTCGTCGAGGATGCACTGTTGGCCCTCGTCGAGGCGGTAGAGCGGGACGCCGGCGGCGAACTCGCTGCAGCCGGCGGCCAGGCAGGCCGCCTCGTCGGTGATCGCCGGGCACTCGACCGGCGGGCCCTCGTCGGCGGGGATGCAATGCTTGGTGGTGCAGGCGTCGGACAATTCGCAGACGCACTCGCCGGTCTGAGGATCGTCGCCGCAGGCGACGACGCCGACGGGGCACTCGCTGGGCTGCTCGACGCTGTAGCAGATCTCGTCGGCGGCGCAGGGCGAATCGGTGCAGGTCGGGCGCAGGCAGCCGTCGGCGTCGAAGGGGCTGGCGAGGGCGCCGCAGTCCCATTGCTCGCAGTCGACGGGCTGGCTGCAGGTGAAGGCCGGGTTGCCGCACGCGCCGGGCGGGTCGCCGTCGGTGCTCGGCATGGCGGTGTCGGTGCCGGGGCTCGAGGTGTCGGTGCCGCTCGAGGTGTCGCCCTCGAGGGGGGCTTCGCCGAGGACCTTGGGGTAGGTGCAGGCCGGCGCGAGCGCGGCCGAAAGCATGAAGAGGGTGGAGAGATAGGTGAAGCGGGGCATAAGCATCGTCCTCTGATCTCTGTCGTCTCCACCCCGCCCGGTTCCTATCAGTCCGGGCACGAAAAATTCTTGAAGCGCTGGGCCACCGCCGACCGCGGGTGCGCGACCACCAGCGCCGCGGCCCGCGCGGTCGCCCCGGCGCGGTCGCCCTGGCGGCACAAGAGCTCGATCTCGGTGGCGCCGCGCAGGTCGGCGAACTGGCCGGCGGGGAAGCGCCGCGCGTGCTCGGCGAGGTGCTCGCGGGCGGCCGCGACGGCCCCGCGCGCGAGCTCGGCGCGCGCTCGATCGAGGACGGCGATCTCGGCGGCGAGCTCGTCGGCGTCGCCGCTGCGCGGGGTGGTGTGAGCGAGGGTCGCGAGCGGGTCGTGAGAGGTTCCGCGGGCGTCGTCGGCCGGGGCCGATGATTCGCGGTCGCGGGCCGCCGGAGACGATGGGCCGGCGGGAGGCGGCGAATACGAGGATTCGCGGGAGGCGGGCGATTCGCGGGCGGGGTGCGGCGAAGGCGAGGATCCGGCGGAGGCCGGAGGCAGTGATGATTCGTGCGAGGGGGCGGGACCGGCGGGGCGGCCGGAGTCGTGGGATTCGCCAGAGACCGGAGGCAGTGATGATTCGTGCGAGGGGGCGAGACCGGCGGGGCGGCCGGAGTCGTGGGATTCGCCGGTGAATGGGCGGCCGGCCGAGGGGTCTCTCGGTGAGAGCGAGGGGCCTACGCCGGCGGTGAGAGCGGTGGATTCGCCAGGGGCGGCGCGGCCTGCTCGCGATTCGGACGCCGAGAGCGAGGGACCTGCGCCGGCGGCATCGCCGGGGCCTTCGCGGCCTGCCTGGGCAGCGAACGCCGAGAGCGGGGGATCGGGCGGGGTCGCGAGGAGGTCGGGGTCGGTGCGCGGATCGGCGGAGCCGGTGGGGTGATCGAGCGGGCGGGAGGATGATTCGGCGGCTCGTCCGGCGGTGACGGAGGCGGCGCCCTCGACCTGTCCTTTCGGCCAGGCGATGGCGACGGCCCCGGCGGCGGCGACGAGGGTGGTCATCACGGCGGCGCGAGTGGTGGCGAGGACAGCGAGCCCGAGGCCGGTGCGGGTGGTCCACAGGCCGGGGAGCATGGCGGCCCAGGTGCGCTGGACGGCGGCCGGCGGCGGGGCCTCGCGGGCGCGGGCGGCCGAGAGCTCGCGCTCGAGGCCGGGGCCGCCGAGCTCGCGCAGCAGCTGTTCGCGGGCCAGACGGACCCGCGAGTAGACGGTGGCGACCGGGATCCCGAGCTCGCCGGCGATCTCGGGGCCGCTCATGCCGTAGAGCTCGGCCATCTCGAAGGCGGCGCGGGTCGGACCGCCGAGGCGGGCGAGCAGGCGCTCGAGCTGCTCGGCGGCAGCGAGGCGATCCTGCGGGGGGTCGGCGGGGCCGATCGGGACGGCGGCGACGGCGGCGAGGCGGCGGCTCAGACGAGCGGCGGTGCGGCGATACCGGGAGGCGATCCGGCGGGTCACGCCGTGCAGCCAGGCCCGCGCCGAGACCTCGAACCGGACCTCGTCGAGGCGGCGGAAGGCGGTCATGAACACGTCCTGGACGGCGTCCTCGAGGAGGGTCGGCGGGACGCCGAGGCGCCGCGCGGTCGCCCACACGAAGGCGAACTCGGCGAGGTAGAGCTCGCGGAAGGCGCGGATCCGCGAGTCGTCGGGCTGGGGTTCGGAGCGCATGGCGGCTCTGAAAAGAGGTCGTCTCCGGCAGTCCGAGGATCTATCACCGCGGATCGCCGAACTTCACCTCGACCCCGAGAGCGAGCCGCGCAGAGCCGGTGCCGGGGTCGTAGAGGATCCGGAGCTCGCCGTCGGGGCCGGGTTCGCGCACGGCGAGGGTGCCCCGCTGGACGGCGGCGAGGCCCTGCAGGAAGGCCCACAGGGCCACGCGCGGGTGGACGCGCACGGCCGCGCCGACGCCCCCGGTCAGGGCGAGCCAGCGGCCGAGGGCGGCGCGGCCGGTGTCGGCGACGGCCGGAATCCCGCCGGCCTCGGCACCGAGGCAGATCGGGACCTCGAGGCGGCCGCGGCCGAGGCGGGCGCAGCCGTGGACGGCGACGGTGAAGAGGGAGACGCGAGCGCGCAGCTCCGGGCGGTCGAGGAGGCGCGGCGCGAGGTAGCCGGCGTGCACCTCGAGGCGGAACCACCGCCACAGGAGGCCGCCCGCGAGGCCGACGCCGCCGGTCGGGCCCGGGAGCGCGCCGACCTCGCCGAGGCCGTGCAGGCGCAGGAAGCCGCCGGGGCGCCAGCGCGCGCGCGCGTCGGGGGGCGAGCGGTCGACGGGGGCGTCGAGGGGCGATTCCGGCGCGGCGGCGGGCTCGGGGCGGGCGCGACGGGGACGGACCCGGGCGCGGCGGCTCGATCGTCGGGGGCCCGGCGGACGGGGACGGGCTCGGGGACCGTCGCCGGGGCGCCCGGGGCTGGCGGGACGGGGCGGCGGGCGTCGCCGGGCCGTTGGAAGCGGGCGGGACGGCGGTGGGGGGCGTCGCCGGGCTCCGGGAAGCGGGCGGGACGGGGGCGGCGGGGGCGTTGGCGCGCTGCCGGGGGCGGACGGGACGGTTCCGGCGGGCGTCGCCGGGCCGTCAGAGGGTGGCGCGACGGTCTCGGGGGGCGTCGCTGGGCTGCCGGGTGGCGAGACGACCCCAGGAGCGAGGGGCGGGTCGGGCTCGAGCGGCGGGTCCGCCGGCCCAGGGAGGTCGGCTCCGAGCGGGGGCGCGCCCGGGTTGCCGTCGACAGCGAGGGCGACGACCAGCGCGACGCCGTCGACGAGGGCCTCGCAGGTCCTGGCGTGGAGGACCCGCCGCTCGCGGCGGCCTGCGACCTCGAGCTCGAGCTGAAGACGATAGCGGTGCGGGCCCTGGGCGCGAGCGCGAGCGACCACCCGCGCCTGCCCGGGCTCGAGCGGCTTGCCGCGCCGCCGGGCGATGCCGGCGAGGAGCGCGGCGCGATCGGGGCAGCCGGCCGGGGCGCGCCACTGGATGGCGTCGGCGGCCTGCTGCTCGGGGGCCTGGAGCGCGAGCACGAACGAGAGCAGGTGCGCCGCGCTCATGCGCGCCTCGATCCGCAGGCGCGGTCGTCCGTGCCGGTGCTGGCCACTGTCGGCAAGGTGTGCGGCAACGGCAGCCCGGCGTCAAGGGCGGGCGAGGAGGACCTGGCCCGAACGACAGGTGGCGCGGACGCCCGCCCAAAATGGCGAGGTGGGGCGGCCACGGCGAGCCCCCGCTCGGCGGGGCGCGTCACCTCTGCTTCGACGGACATGTGCCGAAGGCCGGGGCGCCGCGTCTCTGCTTTGACGGACATGTCCTGAAGGCCAGGTGATGTCGACGGGGCTTCGGCGGACATGCGCTGAGAGCCGGGTCAGCGCCGGCCTGCGCGCCGGGCGGGCCCGGCGTGTCGGGTTTTTACAAGCGCGAGCGCCCCCGGCGGTGCTCTGCTCGGGTCGTGCCGACCGCGCCCGCGTTGCCCATCATGCTGTTCGTCGACGCCGAGGCGTTCTCGCGCTGGCTGGCGACGCACCACCGCAGCTCGCCGGGGCTATGGTTGCAGCTGGCCAAGAAGGGCAAGCGCCTGCGCTCGCTGAGCTACTCGGAGGCGGTCGACGTGGCGCTGACGTGGGGCTGGATCGACAGCCAGAAGAAGGCCCACGACGCCGACAGCTGGTTGCAGCGATTCACGCCGCGCGGACCGCGGAGCCTGTGGTCGCAGATCAACCGCGAGCGCGTGGAGGCGCTGATCGAGCGCGGGGCGATGCAGCCCGCCGGGCTGGCGGAGGTCGAGCGCGCTCGCGCCGACGGCCGCTGGGACGCCGCGTACGCGCCGGCGAGCCGCATCGAGGTGCCCGAGGCGTTCGCGGCGGCGCTGGCCCGCAACCCCGCCGCGCAGGCGGCGTTCGCCGGGCTCGACGGGGCCAACCGCTACGCGATGCTGTGGCGCCTGCAGACGGCGAAGAAGCCGGAGACGCGGGAGCGACGGATCGCCCAATTCGTCGAGATGCTGGCCCGCGGCGGGAAGCTCCACGAGTGAGCCGAGATGGTCTCTCGGGCATGTCCTCGCAAACATGTCGGCTGGAGCATGTCCTCATGAGCCTGTCCAGGCGGACAGGGAGCTTCGCGCCCGCGAGGTCGGGGACGCAGGCGGCATTCGTCGCTTCGGCGCCGGAATGTCGGCACCCGTGGCAGGTCCGTCTCCACCAGCCCGGCCCGCACCGTCGCCTCGACGACGGCGAGACCGAGGTCCGGGTCGACGAAGCGGTCCTGGACGCGCGCGCTCTTCCTGGCCGTGACGGCCAGCGTATCGGCTGGCGCGCGCGGTTCGCAGCGGTCGTGAACGCCCAGGTCCCGCGACAGGGGCGGACGAACATGTCCTGGAGGACAGGTATCGTTCAGCCGAACACCACGCCGACCATCAGGCCGAAGCACCAGCGCGGGATCTCCCGCCGGACCACCCCCCGCGTGCCGCGGATCGAGACCGCCGGGAGGGTGAGGTCGATGCCGGTGCGCAGGCCGAGGAACAGGCGGCGGCCGCGGTACTGCAGGAGGCCGCCGATCTCGGTCGAGGACAGCCAGGTGGCGTCGGTGGCCTTCTCGGCGGCGTGGATGTAGAGGGCGTGGGCGAGGAGGTGGGCGCCGAGCCAGAGGCGGTCGCCGGGGCCGAGCGGGGCGCCGAAGGCCGCGCCGGCGCCGAAGCGACCGTGGAGCACGGAGATCCCGTGGCGCGCGCCGCCGCTGAAATTGAGGCTGAGGATCGGCTGGACGTGGTCGCGGGCGAGCCACAGGCCGCCCATGAGGTCGACGCCGGCCTCGAAGCGCAGGCCGCTGCCGAGCTCGATCCGCGGGCCGAGGCCGAGCCAGCCGCGCAGCGCGGGCCGCAGCGGCTTGGCGGGCGCCGGCTCGCCTGGGCCGGGCTGCCGCGGTGGCTGCTCCTGACCGGCGGACGAGCCGGAGGCCGGCGGGGAGGTCGAACCGTCAAGCGGAGACGCCTGGTGCTGCGGGTAGACCTCGATCAGCAGGGCGACGCTGGCGGCCAGCTCGCGGGTGCGATCTTCGACGGTCTTGCCCGCGAACTGCACCGCCTGGCCGAAGCGCTGGCCGTCGCGGAGGGCGATCGAGACGTGGACCTGCCCGGCCTGACCGGTCGGAGTGACGGTGATCTTCCAGTCGTCGAGCGTCGGGCCGATCCGCGCGCGCAGGCCGGCCTCGAGCCGCCCGGCGTCGACGAGGTCGGTGCCGACTTCGATCGGCGCGGCCGCGAGGACGGCCAGGATCGCGAGCGCGAGGAGCACCGGCTGCAGGAGTGCCAAAAAATGCGGCGGCTGACCAGCGCGCGCAGGGCGATCCGGAGCGACGCGGGCCGGGCGCGGACGGGCCCGGAACAGCGTGGCCTGGCCGGACAGGCAGGGAGCCGGGGTTCCGCCGAGGCGCGCGAGGCCGGGGCGCAGGGCCGCGAGCCCGGTGATCGTCGCTCGCCGACGCTCCTGACCCGGGGTCCGGGTCGCGGGAAAGCAGGCGCAGGGCGGGCGAAACCGGTGTGGCCGAAAGGACAGGATGCCGGGCGCCGGTCGGTCGCGGCGCGGGGGGCTCGAGGGCGCCGTCGACCAGGTGGGTGACGGCGACGAGGACGAGCGCAGCGGGCGGTGCGCGGACCGAAGGGCCATGCGGCTGCGGTCGCGCCGGTCGGGGCGATGGTCTGCTGTCTCGAGGGACAGGCGGCCGCGATCGCGTCGGGGCCGCGGCGACGGGCTTCTGTCCCGAGAGACAGGTGGGCCCGTCGCCGGCGAAGACGGCGAGGCACCTGGCCGATCGGCCAGGTGCCTCGGGGCTCAGCCGCGCGGGCGGCTCACTTGCACACGCCGGGCTGGCCGGGGGTGCAGATGCCGAGGCTGTTGCAGGTCTTGTAGATCAAGTCCTCGGCGCAGTCGGGGTCGGCGGGGTCGCAGATCGTGCAGTCGTCGCCGCAGGCCTTGTCCTCGCAGTCGTTGTAGGCCGGCTGGCAGATGCCCGGGAGCTGGTAGACGCACTGCAGCGACTCGTCGCAGACCTTGACCGCCGCGTCCTCGATGCAGTCGGGGTCGGCGGGATCGCAGAAGGAGCACTGATCGCAGGTCGACTTGCCGCCGCACGGGTCGTAGCCGGGGGACTCGCACAGCTCGTCGCTCACGGGGACGCACTGGCCCTGGCCGTCGCAGGCCTTGATCACGGCGTCCTCGGCGCAATTGGGGTCGTCGGGGTCGCACTGCGTGCAGGGCTCGCCGCACGGCTTGTCCTCGCACGGGGCCCACCCGGACTCCTCGCACACCTGGGGGATGCCGACGACGCACTGCAGCGACTCGTCGCAGACCTTGAGCACGAGCGTCTCGGCGCAGTCGGGGTCGGCGGGATCGCAGATCGTGCACGGGTCGCACACGGCCTTGCCCGCGCACGGGTCGTAGCCGGAGGGCTCGCACAGGTCGGGGGTCTCGGGGACGCACTGGCCCTTGCCGTCGCAGGCCTTGATGACGTCGGTCTCGACGCAGTCCTCGTCGTCCGGGGCGCACACGCTGCAGCTCGTACCGCAGGGCTGGTCCGCGCACGGATTCCAGCCGGGACCCTCTTCGCACACGCCGGGGTTGCCGGCCACGCAGGCGCCCTGGGCGTCGCAGGCCTTGATCACCGCGGTCTCGACGCAGTCCTTGTCGTCGGGGTCGCACACGGTGCAGGCGTCGCCGCACTTCTTGCCCGCGCAGGGCTCGTAGGGGCCGAGCTCGCCGATCGGCTTGTCGATGTCGCAGGCGCCGATCAGCGCGCCGGCGGCGAGGGCGAGGGCGTACAGCGGGGTGTGGTTTAGGTGAAGTCGCATGGGGTAGGTCCTCTCTCGTCGGGGGTCGCCCCTTCATGTCCGCAACGCGAACCAGTGGGACAACGCGGGTGGAGATTTCGCGTCGAGGTTCACGGGGCGAGGTCGCAGGCGTCGCGGACGCGCCGCGCGAGCGGGCTCCGCGGGTGGTCGGCGAGGAAGGCGCGAGCGAGCTCGGCGCCACGGGACGGATCGTCGACGCAGGCGGCAGCGGCCGCGAGCGCGCGTCGCTCCGGCGCGAGCACGCCGGCGGGCCAGCGGCGCGCGTGCTCGCCGGCGTCCCGCGCGGCGGCCCGGGCGTCGCCCTGCGCGAGCGACTGCCAGCCGCGGGCCAGCAGCGCTTGCTCGCCGCGCAGGTCGGTGGCGGGCGGAGCGGCGCCGTCGAGGTCGGTCGACGCGTCCGCGGGGTCTTCGTCGCGTCGATCGATCTGCGGGCGCGCGGCGGCGCCGTCGAGGTCGGTCGACGCCGGGGTGGGAGCCCCGCGGCCTTCGCTCGTCGCGGGGTCGCGCGCCGGCGCGGGGCCGGCGGGCCTGGTTCGCGGCCGGACGACGTCGACCGCGGGCGCGGGCGCGGCGGCGGGCGCGAGGGCCGGCTCGGGGCGCGGGTCGATGAGGGGCGGGGCGACGAGGCTGGCGCCGCTCGGGGCGGTCGGAACGGCGTGGGCCGGGCTCATGGTGGCGGCGTCACCTGTCCGCTCGGCCAGGTCGGGGCCGCGCCGGGCCAGCCACAGCAGGACGGCGGCGGCCAGCGCGAGGGCGACGGCCCACGCGGTGCCGCGGGCGGTGCCGCGGTCGCTCCGGGACATGAGCGGAAGGACATGTGCTTTCGGACCTGTCCCAGAGAGCCTGTCCTGGACGCGCGCGCGGGCGGCCGGCGGCATGGCGCGGCCGCGGCGATAGGTGGCCAGCAGGGCGGCGGCGCGGGGATCGAGGGCCGGCAGGTCGTCGCGGGGTTCGGTCACGGGGTCCTCGCAGTGGCGCCGCGCTGGGCGACGAAGGCGTTGAAGCGGCGGCGGGCGGTCTTGAGCCGCGCGTGCACGCGATGCAGATCGAGGCCGAGGGCGCGCGCGACCTCGGGGCAGGTCATGCCCTCGATGTCGGCGAGCTCGAAGATCTCGCGGGTCTCCGGGTCGAGCTGACCGAGGAAGGTCTCGATGACGTCGGCGGCCTCGCGGTGGGCGGCGTCTTCCTCGGGCGAGCGCGGCGGGGCCGGGGGCTCGACGCGATCGATGCGCCGGGCGGCGCGCGCGTGGCCGCGGCGGTAGTTGGCCGCGACGCCGCGGCCGATGGCGTACAGCCAGCTGGTGATCGCGCCGCGGCCGTCGAACTCGCCGAGCCGGCGCTGGACGACCAGGAAGACCTCGTGGACGACGTCCTCGGCCTCGGCCGCGGGGACGCCCAGGCGCTGGACCACGCGCCACACGAAGTCGGCGTGCGTGCGGTACACGTCGGCGACGGTGAGCGGCTCGGCCGGAGACCGGAGCGCGTCGTAGAGGACCCCGCTGGCGGGCATCGAACCCCTAGATGTCCACCACCGGGCCGAGTCGGACATGGTCAGCGCAGGCGAATCGTGAGCGCGAGGAAGGTGGAGAGGCCCACGGATGCGGGCCGGAACACCACGCCGGGGGCCGGTTCGAGCAAAAAGCCGGGCCGCCGCAGGCCGAACACGGCCTCGGCGCGCAAAAGCAGGCCGACGCGGGGGTGCAGCGCGACCCGCAGGCCGGCGCCGACGAGCAGGCCGAGCCACAGGGAGCGGGCGGTCCGGGGGATCAGCGCACCGACGCCCTCGCCGCTGACGCCGCCGATCGCCAGGCCGCCGCACAGGGGCACGCGCACGCGGCCGCGCTCCCAGGCGCCGCAGCCGCGGACGGCGACGTGGCCGTGCGCGAACTTGCCGCCGCGGCCGTCGCCGAAATCGACGCGACGGAGGGCCCAGTAATGACCGCTGAGCTCGGCCTCCCAGCGGGAACCGGCGAGGGTGAGGCCGAGCGCGGCGGTCGGCGCCGGCCGCGGCAAGACGCCGAGGCCGAGGCCGCCGCCGGCCCAGAGCTCGAGGTGGAGGGCGCGATCGCGCGTGGGGGGCGATTTCGCTCGCGGCGCGGGCGGGGGCGCGAGGGGCTCGGTGGGACCCGCGGGGTCTTGCGGGGGCTGCGGGGCTGGAGCGGGCGGCGGGCTCGGGTCCGGGGACGGTTGCGGAGCGGGCTCGGGGACGCGCGGGCTGTCGAGGCCGGGCGTGGGCCCGGGGGGCGGCTCGGGGACGGTGGTCTCGGGGCTCGTGGTGGCGGCGGGGTCGGTGGCGCGGATGTCGATGGCGACGGCGATCAGCCAGGCGGCGGTGTCGACGGCGGCGCTGCAGGTGTCGCTGGTGAGCACGCGTTCGCTCGGCCCGTCGCCGGCGTCGAGCCGCAGCTCGAGGCGGAACCGCTGCGGCGCCTCGCGGACGACGACCACGCCGACCTGCACGGGCTCGCGGCGGTCGACCGCGAGGTTGCCGAGCGAGCGCCGGATCCCTGCATGCAGCGCCTGGACGCCGGGACAACCCTCCGGCACCTGCCAGGCGACGACGACCGGATCCGCGGGATCGGCCGCGCGCGCGAGCGCGGTGAGCAGAGCGGCGAGGACGACCGGCATCGAACGGGGGCGGAGTGTACGCGTCGACGCCCGCGCCGGCCAGTCGCGGCGCCGGGGCGCGCGGGCCCGGCCGAACCCGGGTCAGCAGCGCACCTGGCTGCAGAGACAGGTCGGCGGCGGCCGCGAGGAGACCTGTCCGGGGAGACAGGTCGAGCCCGGGGGCGCGGAGCCGGCGGCGCTCGACCTGTCCGCGCGGACATTCGAGATGTCCCGGGGGACAGCGCGAAGGCTCGGCGTTCCGAGCTTCGCGAGGGCGACCGCTGCTCACGCAGCGGCGGGGGCTGAGCGGAAGGCGGGGTTCTGCGGGTCGCGGGCGGCTCGGGTGGGGCCGTAAAGGCGAGCAGGGGCGCGAGGCCGAGGAGCCGCACGCGCATCGGCGTGATACGCGAGGACGCGTGGAGGTCGGACGCGCGCTCAACGACGTACCGCGAGGCGGCGCCCAATCGCGGGTGCGGCCGCGTGGGCCGATCTGACCGTGTCGTCGCGCAGGCGGCTGCGCCGGCGCAGGGACGAGGGGGCAGTCGTGCAGGCCGCTTCGCCGGGCCGGCGCGAGGCAAGGATGCGAGCGCCCGGCGACGGGCGCGGCCTTCTCGACGTCGGCGGGCCGCGCTACTGTCCGCACCCATGATCGGCTACGTCAGTCTCGGTACCAACGACATGCAGCGGGCCTCCGCCTTCTACGACGCGCTCCTCGGCGAGATGGGGGCGGGACGCACGCTGAACTTCGACCGCTTCGTCATTTGGGGCAAGAGCCCGTCCGAGCCGGCGCTCGCCGTGTGCACGCCGTACGACGGCAAGCGCGCGACGGTCGGCAACGGCGTGATGGTGGCCCTGGCCTGCGCCGACCGGGCGGAGGTCGATCGCCTGCACGCCCGCGCGCTCGCCCTCGGCGCGACCGACGAGGGCGCCCCCGGCGAGCGCGGGCCCGGCTTCTACGCGGCGTACTTCCGCGACCTCGACGGCAACAAGCTCAACTTCTTCAAGATCGGCTAAAGCCCGGCGTGCTGAGGAGTAGCCCGAAGGGACATGTCCCTTCGGGCTGAGTTTATGCTTGAAAAGGGCAGGAGATGGCGCGAGGGACAGGTCGTCGCGCCGCGCCCGAGCCGGCGGCGCGAGCGGCTCAAAGGTCGCTGCAGCGCTCGACCCGTGACCGGCGCTCGCCGAGCGGCTCGCGCTCCATGCAGACGAAACGCGCGTCGCGGGTGGCGAGGGCGAGACGACCGTCGAAGCGAGCCGGCTCCCCGCGGCTGGGCCGGCCGTACCGGACGCGTCGAGTCGTGGGGACCGGGCGCAGCCGCGCGCAGGGCCTCGGGACGCCTGATCCGCGCGAGACAGAGAGGTGCTGCGAGGATGGGCCCATGCAGCAGAGCGGACGCGATCGAGGGATCCGCAGCGTGGGCGCGATCGTCTGCGCGGCGTGGGGCTTGTGGCTGACAGGCTGCGCTCCGGAGGACGACTGGGAGCTGACCGAGATCGGGGTCGAGCAGGAGAGGGCGGAGCTCGCGGGCGAGGAGGCGTGGCTGCTGGCCGAGGACGAGGTCGAGCAGGAGAGGGCGGAGCTCGCGGGCGAGGAGGCGGGGCTGCTGACCGAGTTCGGGGTCGAGCAGGAGATGGCGGAGCTCGCGGGCGAGGAGGCGTGGCTGCTGGCCGAGGACGAGGTCGAGCAGGAGTGGGCGGAGCTCGCGGCCGAGGAGGAGCCGGCCCCGGAGGCGGCAGCGCCGGCCGAGAACCCGCCGGCCTCGCTCGCGGCCCACGGCGCGCGCGACGGCGGGGGCTGCACCGGTCGTGTGCGCGCGGCGCGTGCGCGAAGAGACATGTGAAAAGGGCCATGTCGCGACGGACATGGCGCTCAAGACATGTCCTGGAGCGGGTCGCGGCCGTGGAGGGCGGCGACCCCGCGGATCGCGGCCAGCTTGGCGGCGAGCGGCGCCCAGTCGTCGCGCTCGGCGATCGGGGCCCACAGCGCCTCGACCTCGTCGATGAGCAGCGAGCACGGGGCGTCGCCGCCGTAGTACGAATGGGCCAGCCGCTCGGGGGCGGCCGGGAGGTGCTCGGCCCAGGCGCGCCGCACCTCGCTGAACTCGGGGTGGACGTAATGGGCGGCGGCAGGCCCGGCGAGCGCCCGCGCGGCGCTGGCCTCGCCGCCGTACCAGTCGAAGTAGAAGCGGTCGAGGTCGAGCCGGCGGGCGGCGAGGAAGGCGTAGCAGGCGTCCATGACGACGTCGTCGGCCGCGTCGCCGCGGGGCTCGAGGCCGAGGCGGTCGAGGAAGGCGCGGCGGACGGCGGCGTGGAAGGCCGGCTCGAACGCGCCGAGGCTGTCCTCGAGGACATCTCGCGCGGCGAGCGGGAGCAGCGTCTCGGCCAGGCGCCCGAGGTTCCACAGCACGGCGCTCGGCTGGCGGCCGAACGCGTAGAAGCCGGTCTCGTCGAAGTAGGCGGCGGTGAAGCCGAGGTCGTAGGCGGGGAGGAAGCGCCAGGGGCCGTAGTCGAAGCTCTCGCCGGTGATGTTGAGGTTGTCGGTGTTGAGGACGCCGTGGACGAAGCCGGCGACGGTCCAGGCGGCGGCGGTGGCGGCGGCCCGCTCGACGACGAGGCGCAGCAGCGCGGCGGTGGTGCCGGCCAGGTCGCCGCGGCGCGCGGCCGGGAAGTGGTGCAGGGCGGCGTAGTCGACCAGGGCGCCGAGGCGGGCGACGTCGCGGTGGTAGGCGTGGCGCTGGAAGGTGCCGATCCGCAGGTTGGAGTGGCTGAGCCGGACGAGCACGCACGAGCGCGTCGGCGAGGGCTCGTCGCCGCGCCACAGCCGCTCGCCGGTCTCGAACACGCTGAGGATCTTGCAAGTGTCGACGCCGCGGGCGGCGAGCAGCTCGGCGGCCAAGATCTCGCGCACGCCGCCCTTGAGGGTGAGGCGGCCGTCGCCGCCGCGGGCGTACGGGGTGGCGCCGCTGCCCTTGGTGCCGAGGTCGAGCAGCCGGTCGTCGACGGCGTCGCGCAGCTGGGCGAACAAGAACCCGCGACCGTCGCCGAGCGCGGGGTTGTAGCTGCCGAACTGATGGCCGTGGTAGCGCAGGGCGAGCGGCTCGGGCAGGTTGCCCGGCAGCGGCTCGAAGCGGGCGAAGTGCCGCTCCCACTCGGCGTCGCTCAAGCTGTCGAGGCCGATCCGCGCGGCCCAGCGATCGTCGCGGTGACGCAGCAGGTGGACGGGGAACCGCGCGGGGGCGACGACGTCGGCGAAGCCGTCGCCGAGGGCGAGGAACCGGGGATCCGGCCGATAGCGGGCGGAGGGCGGCACGGCGAGAGCTTGGCACGCAAGCCGCGGAAGGGCCGCTGCGGCGGACGTGAGGCGACGCGGCGCGCGCCGGTTCGTGGTAGGGCTGGAGGATGGGCTACGACCTGCAGATGGTGCGCACCCCCGAGGCCGCCGACGAGACCGAGCTGCCGAACTCGCACGGGATCGCCGGGTACTACCGCTTCAACCTGTGGGGCATGCGGATGACCGTCGGCGCGCTCGAGTGGGCCGACGCGATCCACGACGGACCGGCGCCGGAGATCCCCGATCTCGAGCTGAACGGGCTCGACGAGGACCGCGTGTTCACGGCGATCGAGGCGCTCCGCGGCGATGCGCCCGCCGACGCGCCGACGCCGACGCAGGCCGAGCTGGCGGCGGCGCGCGCGTACGTGCAAGCGCACGAGGCCGCTGTGTCGGCGTCGTCGCTGCAGGACGGCCGCGTCGGCGCGTTCAAGTTCCAGACGAACGACGGCTGGCTGGTGACGCCCGAGGAGTGCGCGGCGCTGGCCCGCAAGCTGCGCCAGCACGCCGAGGTGATCGCCCGCGATTACTTCCCCGACGCGGATGTGTCGCGGGAAGACGGCCTCAAGTGGATGCTCGGGTTCGCCCGCTACAACGAGATCGCGGCCGAACACGGGGGCTATCGCGTGCGCTGAGCGCGGCGGTCGGGGTCGGAGCAGACGGGGCCGGGCAGGGCCCGGACGGAGCGCCTCTCGACATGTCTCTGTCGACATGTCCTGGAGGTCATGTCTTCAAGAGCATGGCTGGCAGGGGACGGGCTGCGGCGGGGCGATCAGGCGTCGGCGAGGCCGACCATCTCGAGCCAGCGGGCGGCCAGCATGCGCGCGTGGGCGTAGGGGTTGAGGCCGTAGCAGCCGAAGGAGAAGCCGTCGTTGACCTCGACCATCGCGGTGCTGCCGTCGGCGAGCACGCCGAAGTCGATGACGTAGGCGGCGGGCGCGTCGGTGTAGGCGGCGACGGCGGCGCGGACGACCTCGGGATCGGGGAACCGCAGCGGATCGCCGTGGTAGTGGCCGACGCCGAGGATCTCGCCGGCGTGGACGAAGTAGCGCCACTCGGCCACGAATTCGACGACATCCGACAGCCACACCGGGGTGTCCGGCTCCTCGTGCGCCCAGCCGGCGGTGCGCAGCAAATCGCGGTAGACGGCGAGGACGTGGCCGGTGAACTCCTTGTGGCCGGTGACGGGTTTGATGAAGACGGGCGGGTCGAAGCGGTCGTCGCGGCACAGGGCGTGCGCCTCGCGGATCGTGGCCCGCCGCACGCGCCGGCGCAGGAACGGCTCGAGGGTGGCCGGATAGTCGATGTTGATCGGGTCCGGAGCGCCTAACCGGGCCAGGGCGGCGCGGACGGTGAGGATCCCGCCGATCACCGCAGTGTCGCGCTCGAGCGCCAGCCGGCCCTCGTGGAGGTCCGAGAACACGAACGACTCGGCCCACACGCCCATCTTGGTGAACCCGTACCAGGCGTTGTAGACGTTCTTGTTGATGAACTCGCCGCTGGCAGGGTCGCGCTGGACGTAGATCTTGGCGAGCATGGCCGGGCGACGGTGCCACAAGTCGCCGCCGACGGGGAGGCGGCGGGGCGCATGGTGGTCGAGACATGTTCGATGGGACATGCCGGATCCGCGCGCGAGCGGGGGCGAGCGCGCGAGCGGGTGGGCACGGAGCGGCGTCGGATCGGCTACACTGGCGCGGTGCGTCACCGCTACTACGGCAAGATCGCGGGGCCCGGCGATCCGCTCGGGCTCGTCCCGGGCGGGCCCTGGGTCGCGCTGGAGAAGATCCACGGGGCGCAGATGCTGATCGCGGTCGCGGGCGAGCAGGTCCGCTTCGGCAAGCGCAAGGCGTGGCTCGCCGACGACGACCCGTTCTTCGGCTGGCAGCTGGTGCGGGCCGGGCTGGCCGAGACGGCGCGCGCGGCGGCGCGGCGCGTCGGCGCGCCGCTGGTGGTGTTCTACGGCGAGCTGTTCGGCGGCGGCTATCCCCACCCGGAGGTGGCGCCGGTGCCGGGCCTGCAGCCGGTGCAGACGGGGATCTGGTACGCGCCGGACCTGCGCTGGGCGGTCTTCGACGCGCTGGTGGCCGCCGGCGAGGACGACGAGGGCGAGCTGCTGGCGTGGAGCGAGCTGGCCGAGCTGTCCCGAGAGACAGGGATGCTGGTGCCGCCGCCGGTGCGCGCGGGCCCGCGGCCGCACGTCGAGGCGGCGCCGACGCGGTCACCGACGCGCGTGCCGGCGCTGCTCGGGCTGCCGGCGCTGGCCGACAACTTCGCCGAGGGCCTGGTGGTCCGCCCCGACGCGCGCGCGCGCCCGGGGGCGCGGCCGACGTACAAGCGCAAGATCGCCGAGTTCGACGAGCAGCGGTTCCAGGACAGCGAGGCGTGGGACCCGTCGCAGCGGCCCGACCGCGCGGCCCTGGTGGCGTGGGCCGAGCGGCTGACGAACCCGGCGCGGGTGGCCAGCGCGGCGTCGAAGTGGGGCCGCCACGACCGCCAGGCGATCCTCGACGAGGTCGAGCTCGACGTGCTCATCGACCTGACTGCCGCGTTCCCGGGGGCCCTGCAGGCGCCGGACGAGGCGGACGAGGCGGCCATCCGCTCGGCCGTCCGCGCGGCCGCGGCGGCGCTGCTGTCCGTCGGGGCATAGATCGAAAGACATGGTTCATAAGGCATGTCTTCCAGGGCATGTCCTCCGAGCCCGGCAATCTACCGGGTCCGGCGTCGCGCGTGCGGTCGCCGAGGACGGGCGGATGCACGGGAGGCCGTCGCCGTCTCGCCAGGTATCGGCGGGCCCGGCGGGCCCGCCGCTCGCGGGTGAAGAGGGTGTGATCCAAAAATTTCGCGTTCTTGTCTCGGCGGCGAAGCCCGCCGAACCTCCCCGCGCGCGATGGCGCCCGGGGAGGAGCGGGGCGATGGCGGCCCAGGCCTTGCCGCCGATGCGGGCAGCACTGCCGCCACGGTCGCGCCCGAGTAACCCCGGCACGAGCGGCCCGAGCACCACGACGGCCGACCTGCGCAAGATCGGCGGCGACCGGGCCGGCCTGGCGATGTCGAGGGCGACCCGCGCCTCGACGTCCTAGACGCCGAGCCCGGGCGACGCGCCGAGCCACGTGCGATCCGCCCCGCGCCGAGCGAGCGACGCGGTGTCGGCGGCGGTCGAATCAATTGCGGCGCGGCACGTGACCCGGGTCATCCGTCGCCCGTCACGGTTTTTGCCGGCGGCGGCGAAGGACGCAATTGTTCGGGGCCCGGCCGTCACCTGTCTTGCGAGCCCACTCGGTAGAGGGGCAGGAGCGAGCCGTGTATTCTTGTTTCAAGCGGGTCCTATTCATCGCTGTGTTCGCCGGCCATGTCGGCTGTGACGAGGCGCCGCCGGCGGACGGCGAGGCGGCGCCGACCATCGCCCCCGGCGCGCCGCAGGCGATCACCGAGGTCGCGGAGTACGACCGGATCGTCGGCGAGGAGGCGAACGAGGCGTTCGCGGGCTTCGCCGGCACCGAGGACGCGCCCGATGTCCGGGTGTTCGCGCCCGGCGAGATGTCGCGTCACCTGTCCCCCGAGACAGGCGACATCGCGGCCCCGAGCAAGCCGAGCCTGGCGGCCGGCGAGATCGCGGAGCCCGCCGGCTACGGCCACTATTGCAGCATGACCTGGCCGGGCGGCGGCTGGGCCTACGCGTGGGACACGAACGGCGGCGACCCGTGCGGCTATCTGACCAGCGAGTTCGGCGCGGGCACGATCCGCAAGGCGGGCCTGTTCTCGGCCGCCGGCGCGAACGAGACGGTGATCTGGTGCGACGGCCAGGCGTGGGGCCCGGGCGTCTACCGCGGGTTTGGCGGGGCGCCGCTGACGTGGGCGTTCGACGCGTCGGTGGCGGCCGAGCAGCCCAACTGCGTGATGACGGTGTCGCCGCTCGAGCTGCCGATCTTCGAGCGCTCGCCGGCGACGTTCTCGTGGACCAGCACGGGCGTCGACTTCGCCCGCGAAGGGGCGCCGACCCTCAATACCGGGTGGTTCGGGGCGGTCGCGCCGTACCTCAACAGCATGGCGACGAAGGTCAACTTCAAGGGCCACGCGATCACCGGCTACATCGACGACCACGACGGCTGGGACTGGGGCGTGGCCGAGAACACCGACCTCTATGCGATGACCGACGGGAAGATCATCGTCAGCCGCGATTACCAGACGTCGGCGGTGGTGTGCGCGACGGCCGAGGCGGCGAAGAAGAAGAACGGCGGCTGCATCAACCGCGACTTCCCGGCGGGCTGGCCGGCGACCTGCACGAGCTGGAGCGACATGAGCGCGTCGTGCCAGAACGCGATCACGGCCGGCGACTACATCGAGTACCGCAACTCCGGCTGGGACGGCTATCTGCAAGGCGAGGTGTACGTCCGCCACAAGATCGTGGCGTCGCCGGCGACCTACAACGAGAGCTTCGTGGCCGGCTACTTCCACGTCAAGCGCACGGTCACCCCGGCGGTCGGCACGAACGTCACCAAGAACACGATCATCGGCGACGTCGGCAACGGCGGCTGGACGACGGCGCCGCACCTGCACCTCACGGTGATCCGTGAGACGAATGTGGGCACGCCGACGCAGAAGGACCGGTGGTTCGTCGCCAACGCCGACAACTGCACGTACTGCACCGGCGGCTCCCACGACTTCCACCGCTACGCGATCGATCCGTACGGCTGGCAAGCGCCGCTGCACATCGATCCGCGCGGGTGGGTGACCAAGGACGGGGCGATGAGCCCGAAGCTCTGGCAAGCGAACGCGAATCCGCCGGTGGTCGGCGGTTGGGGCGATTGAGCGAGCGTTGCCCGACACTCGCACGTCCCACGTGTGACGCGGTCCAGGACCGTCTTGCCCGAGGCGGTCCTGGGCCGCGGCGCCCGTTTCTCTGTTCTCTTTCTCTCTTTTCGAAGAGGTTGTTCGCGCCGTGGAGCGGGCGCGGTGGCGCTCGAGCCTCGCCCGGGGCCGACGCGCGGGGTCATGACGTTCGCGACGGATCGGCCGGCGCGCTGCACGATCGGAGGATGATGCGAGGGGCATGTTCGAAGGGACATGCTGCGCGGTCTCCGATGCCCGGGCGCGTGAATGGAGATCTCGAAGGCGTGCCGGCATGATCGCCGCTGCAGGGCGCACGACGCCGGGACGCCGTGGCGTGCAGGCCTCAAGGTGCGTCGCGCCGGCGAGCGGTGGAGCTTCCGTCCGCGATCGTGGTTCTCGCGGCTGCAGGGGCTTGTGGGCTCACGAACGGTGTTCGTCGCGACGGCGGCAGGAGGCGCGGGGCTTGAACTTTCACCGATCGCTTCTATAGACCTGCGAACGGGCGTCGGTGATCTGCGCGTCCGGGAGGGCTCGCCGATGCAGGACGCGGACAGCACCCAGATGGACAGGTTCCGCGAGGCGGTGGCGGCGATCGACGGCGGAGACCTCGATCGGCTGACGCGGCTGCTCGACGCCGATCCGGGGCTGGTGGCGGTGCGCTGCCGCGTCGGCGATTGCTACGAGACGGGCTACGTCGCCGGGGCGACGCTGCTGCACCACGTGGCAGGCAACCCCGACCGCGGGCCGCTGCCGGGCAACATCGCCGCGTGCACGCGGCTGCTGCTCGACCGCGGCAGCGCGGCGTGGGCGGCCCAGGCGACGCTCGAGCTGGTGTTGACGAGCCGGCGGGCGTCCGAGTCCGGGGCGGCGCCGGAGCTCATCGACTTGCTGGTCGCGGGCGGAGCCCGGCTCGATCTCGCCGATCCCGATTTGTTGTCGAAGCCGCTGCTGAACCTGGCGCCGGCGACGGCCGAGGAGCTGGTGGACCGGGGCGCGCAGATCGACGTGCGCCACGCGGCGGCGCTCGGGCGCATCGACACGCTGACCGATCTGCTCAGCCCGGAGCTCGACCGCGAGGCGCTGGCCGAGGCGCTGGCGTACGCATGCATCCGCGAGCAACACCTGGCCGCGGCGCTGCTGCTGGGCTGCGGCGCGGAGGGCGACCGTCTGGTGCGCCCGGGCGGGCAGCCGCCGCGCACGCCGCTGCACGAGGCGGCCCGGCGCGGGCACGTGGGGGTGGTCGAACGACTGCTGGCCCACGGGGCCGATCCGGAGGTGAGAGACGGGCGCTGGGGCGGGACGGCCGCGGACTGGGCGGAGCTCGGGGGCTACCCGGAGCTGGCGCGCCGGCTGCGGCGCGCTTCATGAGATGGTTTAAAAGGACATGCTGGATCGACCCTGTCTCATTGGACATGGACTCATGGCATGCTCGGAGAGGCATGGCGATCGGAGCATGTTCTCCTGGACATGAGCGGACCCTGGACGGCGCGGGCCCGGGGCGTCGGCTGGCGGAGGACGGATGAGGGCGCGAGCGACCGGATCGGCGCGGCGGGCCGGAACGGTCCGGTCCGCTCGGTCACGGGCTCGGGGGCTCTGCGGGCGGGGGTTTTGGGGCGGGATCGGCCGCTCCGCGCCGACGGCGTTCAGGGCTCGTCGGAGGCGCGCTGGCCGGTCGATACGCTCGCGCGCTCGCCGGCCGAGTGTTACCCTCGGCATCCTCATGGCCCGCGCCGCCTTTCTTCTGTTGCCCGTCCTGCTCCTCGGGTGCGCCCAGTCGGGCGCCACGCAGGCGCCGCCGGTGTCGCTCGACGCGACGAGCGGGCCGGTGTCGCGGCCCAAGCCGGTGACGACGCCGAGCGACCGCGACGCAGACCGCGTGCCGGATGCCGTCGACGCGTGCCCCGATCAGGCCGGCGGGCCGCGGGACGGCTGCCCGGTGGTCGACCGCGACGGGGACGGGATCTCCGACCGCTTCGACAAGTGCCCCGACGTGCCCGAAGTCCGCGATGGCCGGGCCGACGGCGACGGCTGCCCGGCGCAGAGCCAGTGAGCAGAGCGCCGCGGAGGAGGACCTTTTCCGGCGTGAGTCGCGGCGGGGTCGTCGGGGCGGCCGTGGAGCTGGCGCGAAGGACAGGTTGCTCGCGCGCTCCCGGCGGGTGTCGTCATACGAACGGGAATCGTGACCTGAACGGGTCCGGTCGCTGCCGGGGCGGAGGGTTCGCGCGCTGAGCTGCGGCAGCGAGCGACTGGCCCGAAGGTCAGGTTCAATGCGCCGCCCCCGGCGGCGGTCGGCTCGCGGGCGATGACATCAGTCGGCGCGCTCGAGGCCGTCGACCGCGCCGTCGCAGGAGGGGTTGTCGTCGACGTCCCACTCGTCGTCGGCGGCGCCGTGCTCGCAAGCCCGGGCGTCGTCGCAGCCGCCGCGGCACGGGACGCCGTCGGGCTCGTCATGGAGCTCGCCGGCCTCGAGCCAGCGGCGGGTCCGGCCGTCGTCCGACGGGTGCTCTTCGAGGCAACAACCACCCGCGAGCGCTGCGCTCGCCAGGATCCACGTCGACCATCCTTCGCGCTGCATTCACACGTCTCCCTACGTCCTCCGAGGATGCAGGTCCCGTCGAGCTCGACCAGTCAAGTCGCCATCAATTCGCCGCAGGAGCGCAGTGCTCGCGACGCCGGGCTGCGGCGCCCGGCGCGGCCGAATACAAAGGATGTCCCCGAGGACATGTCGGAGGACGCGAGGCGCGAGGGTCGGCGAGGAGACGCGCGCCGCGCCGGACGAGCTGCGGCCGATGCTCCCGCGCGGTCAGGCGAGGGCGGGCGAGCGAGCAGGGGGATGGGCGCGGGGAGCGGTGAACAATTTTGCATCGACCGCTCACGCGGTGACGCGCGGGCGGTCGCCGGGGAGGCGGCGACGCGGGCGAGCGAGCGGCGGTCTCGCCCGCGGGGAGCGATGAACGAATTCGGTTCGACCGCTCATGCGGCCAGCGGCGGGGCCGTCATCGAGGGGATGAGGGCGGTGAAGATCTGGGCGAAGGCGACGAACACGCGATCGATCAGGGCGAGGGCCTCGGCGCGCTCGGCCGCTTCAAAGTGGAGCGCGTTGAGCTCGCGGGCGACGTGCTCGTCGTGGAGCTCGTGGTCGTCCTCGACGGCGAGGTGACGGCCGTCGAAGTACTGCAGGCGATCGACGCAGCCCGAGGCGCGGACGTGGGCGGCGAAGCGGCTGAAGCCGACCTTGGCGGCGGCCTCGAGGGCGTCGACGAGGACGACGCGCAGGCGGTCGTCGGAGAGGCGGAAGACCTCGGCGGCGATCGCCAGAGCGCCGGCGCGGGCGTCGGCGAACTCCGGCGCGAACAGCTCGTCGAGGGGGACGGGGGCGCCGAAGATCTCGAGCAGGTCGGCGTGGAACCACTTCTCGTGGCCGCGATCCTCCTCGCAGTGACGCACCAGCAGGGCCCGCAGCCGGGGCTCGCGCGCGAGGTCGGCGTTGAGGCGAATGATGTCCTGGAACACGTAGACCCAGAACGACAGGCCGCGGGCGAACGCGAGGGCGTGCCGCAGCTCGCTCGTCGGTCGCAGGAGGGCGAAGAAGGGGTGGCGCGCGAACTGGTCGGCGCGGTGCTTCAGGTGCGAGCGGACGTGGTGCATGGAAGATCGCTCAGGGGAAGAGGTCGAGACGACGCGCGAAGGCCGTCGTCCCTCTCGGGTTGCTGCGCCGGCGCGACGAGGGGATCACGGCGAGATGCGCCGCGCATGCTCACGACGCGACGGTGCAACCCGTGGGCGGCCCGAGGCGACATCTGCCGGCAGGTGGCACGCGCGGCCTGTCGTGTGGGGTCGTATCGGCGAGGCGAGCGGGGCGCATCCTTCGGTGTCGCGCGGGCTCGCGTTGGGTGAAAGTCCCGGCCGTCGCGGGCCAGGATCCTGGGTCTGACGCGATCGTCTGCGGAGGCGCTGCACGTCGAGCGTGCCTCGGCATGGCGCGCGGGCTCGGCTCGACGTGGTTCGGCGTCGTAGTCGCGGAGTGTCGGTTTTCACCAGCATGGGACCCCGGCCTTCTCACGACCTTTCCCCTTTTGTTCGCCCTGCGTGACGAGGGATCATGCTCGCGCGCGCGAGCGGGATCCAGTTTTCGGCGGACGGGTGAACGAGAGTTTCTGGCGACTGCGGAACGACTCGCCCTCGATGACGAGGTCGTAGGCGTTGCTGGTGAAGCGACCGGGTCGCGCCGGAGGTCCGATGTCTGCGGCTTGAGAGCATGTCCTTCGGGACATGCCGGCGTCGGCGAGCGGCGCGTGCGCTCCGAGCTGCTCGCGTGCGGTCGGCCCGGGCCGACAGGGCTCGACGCGTCGCCGCGGGCTCGCGCGGCCGCGAACAGAAAGACGGCTGTTTGCGCCGGAACCGGCCCCCGGGGGCCGTCCATGCGGAATCGCCGCACGGCGCGGACGTCGGGGGGCCGACACGGACGCCATGCCTCTCGCGCCGCCGAGCGCGTCGAGGTCGGCGGGATCGCAGGAGACCCGGCTCGGCACGGTTCGTGGAAGACGGGGGTCGCATGCCCATGATTGATAGTTGGACCCGTATCGCCGAGGGCGCCGTGCTGGCGAGCACGTGCGCCCTCGTGTTTTGTCTGCCCCGCCTCGCCGACGCCTGCGGCGCTTCGCCGGCCGAGCTGCACGAGAGCGTGCCGGCCGACGGCGAGACCTATCCGGCCAACGCGGCGCTGCTGTTCTGGGGCGACGCCATCTCGGTCGACAAGGTGACGGTGACGGTCGACGGCGAGCCGGCGGCGCTCGTGCCGGCGGCGTTCGCCGAGGGGCTGGCCCCGCTGGCGGTGAAGGTCGAACCGGAGCCGCAGCCGGGCCAGACGGTGGTCGTCGCGGGCGAGTTCTGCGCCGAGAACGACGGCTGTCCGGCGTCGATCACGTTCACTGCCGGTGAACCGGATGTCGCCGCGCCGGCGACGCTCGCCGAGGCGTCGTTCTTCGCGGTGCTCGAGCACGCGCCGTTCCAGTTCACGTCGGGCTGCGATCAGTGGGAAATCGCGCAGACGATGTACGTCCACCTCGAGCAGCCGGCCCCGGCGGCCGGCGAGGCGCTGGTGCTGTTCGAGGTGACGTGGGACGGGGGCGAGGAGCTGGGCGGGAGCGGGATCCGCCGGGTCGCGCGCGGGCTGGAGCCGACGACGATCGTGCCGGTCGCGCTCAACAGCGGGACGCTCGGCGCCGCCGACGTGCGCACCGACGTGTGCCTCGAGGTGGTGGCCCGTGACGCGGCCGGCAACGCGGCGGCTCCGTTCGAGCTGTGCCCGCCGTGCTTCATGCGCGTCGACGAGGCGCCGCTGGCGGACGGGTCGACGCTGCCGCCCGAGCCGCTGTGGACCGAGGCCGACGCGGTGCCGGGCAGCGCCTGCGCGCCGGCGACGGAGACGACCGGCGACGCCTCGACGGGCGGAGAGGAGCCGACGGGCGGCGAGGACAGCGAGAGCGGCGAGGCGCCGACGACCGGGGCGACCGGCGAGACCGGCGACAGCAGCGAGACCGGGGCGCAGGAGGAGACCAGCGACAGCGCCACCGGCGGCGAGAACGACCCCGACAAGGGCTGCGCGTGCAACAGCGACGGCCAGGGCGGGCTCGGCTCGCTGCTGCTGCTGGGGCTCGGGCTGATCGGGGTGCGCCGGCGGCGGTGACGGGCGGTCGAGCGGCGCCACGACGGCGTCGTGAGGGACATGCCCCGCGCGACATGCTCGATCGAGCATGTCGCGCGGGGCCTGTCGCGAGGGCATGTGCGAATGGTCAGGCCGTGAGCGTCGACGGCGATCCGTGCGCGGGTTCTCTGGGGCGGTATGGGGGAATCGGGCCGCGGACCGCTGCTCGGCGCCGGCCCCGGAGTTTTTTTTCGGTTATCGTCGCGGCGATGTCGAGAACCCGTCGTCGGCTCCGACGAGTCGGTGCATGCGCACCGATCCCCGGGGCGCACCCACCGAGAGGGAGCCGAACATGAAGTACATGATGATGATGAACACCCCGGCCGGGCCGTACCAGATCGAGGGCTGGACGCAGGAGGACTTCCGCGCGCACGTCGCGTTCATGAAGGACTTCGCGGCCAGGCTGCGCGAGTCGGGCGAGCTGGTGGCCGCCGAGGGGCTCGCGGGGCCCGACCAGGCCAAGCGGGTGCGCGCCGGCAAGGACGGCCAGCCGATCACCGACGGGGTGTTCCCCGAGTCCAAGGAGTTCCTGGCCGGCTACTGGATCGTCGACGTCGACAGCCCCGAGCGCGCCTACCAGCTCGCGGCGCAGGCGTCGGCGGCTCCCGGACCCGGCGGGGCGCCGCTCAACCTGGCGATCGAGGTGCGGCAGGTGATGTCCGCGCCGTCCCCCGACGGCCCGTGACGTCGTCGTTCCCGGACGTCCGCCCCGAGCGACTGCTGCGCGAGCTGGCGCCGCAGGTGCTCGGCGCGGTCGTCCGGCGCCACCGCGACTTCGCAGCCGCCGAGGACGCGGTCCAGGAGGCGCTCTTCGCCGCGGCCCGCCAGTGGCCGCAGGAGGGCGTGCCGGTCAATCCGCGCGGCTGGTTGATCCACGTCGCGTCGCGGCGGCTGATGGACCAGGTCCGCAGCGAGGCGGCCCGCCGCCGGCGCGAGGAGATCGTGGTTGGCCTGGTGCCGCCCGAGCTGCAGCTCGCGCTCGCGGCCGACGAGGCGGCGGGCGAGCAGGACGACACGCTGATCCTGCTGTTCATGTGCTGTCACCCGGCGCTGACGAGCTCGTCGGCGATCGCGCTGACGCTGCGGGCGGTCGGCGGGCTGACGACCGGCGAGATCGCGCGGGCGTTCCTGGTGCCCGACGCGACGATGGGCCAGCGGATCAGCCGCGCCAAGCAGAGCATCCAATCGTCGAAGGTGCCGTTCCGGCTGCCGACGGCGGAAGAGCGGGCGCAGCGGCTCACGGCGGTGCTGCACGTGCTGTACCTGATCTTCAACGAGGGCTACACGAGCAGCTCGGGGCCGGCGCTGCAGCGCTGCGATCTGGCCGACGAGGCGATCCGGCTGACGCGCCTGGTCCACGCGCAGCTGCCCGAGGACGGCGAGGTGGCGGGCCTGCTGGCGCTGATGCTGCTGACCGACGCGCGCCGGGCGGCCCGCTGCGGGCCCGCGGGCGAGCTGGTGCCGCTCGACGAGCAGGATCGCAGCCGGTGGGATCGGGCGGCCATCGCCGAGGGGGTGGCCCTGATCTCGGCGACCTTGCCGCGGGGACAGGTCGGTCCGTATCAATTGCAGGCGGCGATCTCGGCGCTGCACGACGAGGCGCCCCGGGCCGAGGACACCGACTGGCCGCAGATCCTGGCGCTCTACGGGGTGCTGCTGCACATGGCCGACAACCCGATGGTGCGCCTGAACCACGCGATCGCGACGGCGATGGTCCACGGGCCCGAGGCGGGGCTGCGGCTGCTGGCGAGCCTCGACGGCGACGCGCGGATGGCCGGCCATCACCGCCTCGAGGCCGTGCGCGCGCACCTGCTCGAGCGCGCGGGCGAGGTCGCGGCGGCGATCGCCGGCTACCGCCGCGCGGCAGGGCGCACGGCCAGCCTGCCGGAGCGGGACTATCTGCTGGGCCGCGCGGCGCGGCTGAGCGAGCGGCGCGGAGGGTGACGGGGCGGATGGCCCTCGGGACCGGTGAGGGGCTTCGCGGCGGGCGAGCGACGCCGGGAGTGGGGGCGTGGCCGCGGAGCGGTCGGTCGCGCGAGCGCGAGCGGCTCCCTGGGCGCGACGAACGGGTCGAGACAAATTTGTCCGCTCGTGCGGAAGTCGAGACATGTCCATGAGGACGTGTTCAAAGAATCATGTTTTGTTGAGCATGTCTGAAAGAGCAGTCAATCCGGCGCCGTATCTGTGCGCGGGGCGAGCCGCGAGCGTCGTTGCGTGGGCGCGTGCCGTCGGGCTGCGCCGGCTGGGGGCGCGGGCGAGATCACCGCCAGCGAGGGCGAGGCGGCCGGGCCTGCGCGAGGATGTCCGTCGGCGAGCGTGGCCTGTTCGAGAGGACAGCCGGGGCGCCCGCGCTCACGCGTCGACGATCGTCTTGCCGAGCACCGCCAGGGCGTGGGCGAGGCCGCCGGCGAGGTCGCCGAGGGTGGGGATCTGGCCGAGGTCGAGGCCGACGGCGACGATGGCCTGGGCGACGCCCGGGCCGAGGCCGACCAGCAGCGGGCGGGCGCCGAGCAGGCCGACGGCCCGGGCGGCGCCGACGAGGTGGCTTGCCATCCCGGCGTCGACGAGCGGGACGCCGGACAGGTCGAAGACGACGACGCGCGAGCGGTGGCGCACCACGGCGGCCAGCACGGCGGTGGTCATGGCCTGGGCGCGCTCGTGATCGAGGTGGCCGATCAGCGGGCACACGAGGACGCCGGGGTAGAGCGGCAGCACCTGGGTCGAGAGCGCGAGGATCTCGTCGGCCTGGGTGCGGATCAGCTTCTCGCGGGCGACGAGGTAGGCGTCGGCGAGCGCGGCCACGCCGGCGTAGGCGATCCTGCCGCGCTTGCGCTCCCAGAACAGGATCGGATCCGGGTCGGCGGCGAAGTCGACGGCGAAGGCCTCGGAGACGACCTCGAAGCCGAAGTGCATGCCGGCGGTGATCTCGGTGACCGAGACGCCCATCGAGGCCCGCTGGACGCCGAGCGCCGAGAGGATGGCGGGATAAGCCTGCGGAGCGTCGCTCTCGAGGTCGGCGGCGACGGCCTCGAACACGCGCTTGACCGAGGCCTGCATCACCGGGAGCGGCAAGGCGCGGTAAAACGGCAGGTCGGCGGCCCGGACGCGCTCGCACGACTCGAGCACGAGCTCGTCGAGCCGCCGGCGGTAGTACTCGATCGCGCGCTCGGCTGCCGTCGGCTCCACGGCCTTCAGGATGCCTCACTCGAGCGAAGACGGTAAACAAACCGCGATTGGGGCGGACGCGGTCGTGGCGCCCGCCGCACGCCAGGGAGCGCCGGAGGTGCAGCTCCCGGGCGCGAGTTCGAACGGTCCGTCGGCGCAGACGCTGTCGACATTCGAGAATGTCGGGTCCGGGTCAAGGGGTGGCGGCCTGGTGGGCGCCGAAGTTGCTCGGGCCCGCCAGGACGCGGCCGTCGATGTCGACGAAGTGGCCGCCGGGCAAGTCGGCGGCGGTGAGGCCGAGGTCGGCGAGCGCAGCCCCACCGCCGGCGAGGGCCGCCGAGTCGCTGCAGGTCGGCGCGAGCGCCTCGTCGAGGCAGAGCTCGGCCGGATCGGCGGTCCAGGCGAGGTTGGGCGCGAGGGTCCAGCCGGCGGTGTCGGCGTCGCCGGCGGCGAACTCCCACGATTGCTCGACGCTGCCGACCAGCAGGTTGCTGGCGTAGTGCATCTCGCTCAGCGGCGCCCCGGCGCCGCAGTTGCCGGGCGCGCTGTTCATGTTGATCCGCAGGCCGGCGGCGTTGGGGGTGGCGACGCTGTTGGCGAACAGCCAGTAGCGCGGGGCGTCGGCCTGGCCGGCGTGGAGGTAGAAGCCGCCGTCGCTGTGGACGAAGACGTTGCCGTACATCTTGGTGTCGCCGCCGGTGCAGCCGATCTGGAGGTCGACGCCGACCCCGCCGATGAAGCGGTTGTTGTAGGCGGCGCCGCTGTTGCCCGGGTTCCATTGCAAGGAGGAGCGCTGGTTGGGCTCGTTCGCCAGGCCCGAGGCGGTGACGACGTTGTCGTGGACCTCGAGGCCGCTGCGGCACGAGCCGAACTGCATGCCGTCCCAGCCGCTGTTCTCGACCCGGTTGCGGTAGACCTTGGCGCCCTCGATCGGGTACGGCGGCGGCTGCTGCTCGATGCTGTCGGTGTAGTAGCCGACGTAAAAGCCCTCGGTCAGGACGTCGTGGACGTAGTTGTGGTGCAGCCGCAGGTTCTCGAAGGTCCAGTTGTCGGCGTTGAACTCGTCGCTGCCGCCGTTCCAGATCCGGAAGCCGCTGTCGGGGCCGTCGGCGATCTCGACGCCGAAGATCTCGATGTCGGTCGAGCCGGTGTTGGTATTGCCGCCCTGCGTGTAATTGCGGACGAACACCGCCTGGCCGCCGGCGCCGGTGTTGGTCAGCTTGAAGCCGTACTCGACGTCGTCGGCGCCCTTGCCGTCGATGATGACGTGTTGACAATTGATGAGGTGCATCAGCCAGCTCGTGTCGTCGTTGCTGACCGCGCCCTCGTTGATGATGTGGATCGGGGCCTCGGCGGTGCCCTGGAAGTTGAAGAAGGCGAAGTCGCTGCTGGCCTGGCCGGAGATCCGCACGAGGTCGCCGGGCTGGACCTTGACGCCGCCGATCTCGCCGTTCTGGAAGTACGAGGCCTGGCCGATGTCGGCGGTGTGCACGGTGCGGCCGGCGTCGCTGCGCGGCGGGACGCAGGTGACGAGCCGCCGCTCGAACAGGGTGCTCTGCACCTGGCCGTCGGTGATGGTGGCGCGCACGTCGTAGTCGCGGCGGCCGTCGGGGCAGGTGAAGACGTACTCGGCGGTGTCGGCGGTGGCGATCTCGCTGCCGTCGTCGGCCGCGAACACGGCCCACTGGACGCCGGTCAGCGCGACGGCGGTGTCGATCGCGAGGGTGGTCTCGCTGTCGCTCGGCGGGGCGTCGTCGGCGGGGACGCGCACGATCTCGCGGCTGGCGCGGATGCTGGCCGGCAGGGCGCCCTGGGGCAGCGGCTCGAAGGTGGCGGTGCAGCTCGCGGTGGTCTCGACGACGACCTCGGTCGTGAGCTCGGCGCCGCTGCAGTCGCCCGACCACCCGGCGAAGCGGTTGCCGGCCGACGGGGCGGCGGTGAGCGAGACCGGGCCCGCCGGCACGTCGTAGGCGCAGGCGGCCTCGGTGCAGGTCTGGCCCGGCGGATCGGCCGCGACGGTGCCTTCACCGACGATGGCGATCTCGAGGTTGCCGTCGCCGCCGTCGGTGGTCGGGCCGACGCTGGTCTCGGTCGGGTCGCCCATGGTCGGCACCGAGGTGGCGTCGCTGCTCTCGGTCGGGACGCTGCCGTTGCTCGTGGTCGCGGTGCCGTCGGTGCCGTCGGTGCCTTCGGTGCCTTCGGTGCCGTCGGTGTCGGTGCCGGCCGGGCCCGGGCACGCGGCATTCAGGAGGAGCATCGCGATCGCAGGAGCGTAAATAAGCCGCATCGGCCGATTGTACCCGCGGCGCAGGTCGGCGAAAGCGTCGACATGGCGCTCCGCGCTGGGGGCCGGCGCAGACATGCCGGCCTCCGCGGAGCGGGTCGCAATGGTCGGGGCACACCCGGCTCGCGGGCGTGTGAGCGCGACGGGTGGCGCGGCTTCGGCTCGACCTTGCAGGTGCCGCGGAGCCGGTGCGGGGGGTCGTCGCGGGCGACGCCGGGGCGGCGCGTCAGAACGCCATCGGCAGGTCCCACGATTGCAGCGGCAGGTCGGCGAGGTACTTGACCGGCGTGTACCACAGCTTGCCGCTCGGGCTGACGGCGACGCGGCCGACGCCGGGCATGGTCTGGAACGGCTCGACCTCGCCGGTGAAGGGGGCGATCCGGACCACCTCGAGGTTGGCGAGGCCGGCGTAGACGTGGCCGGTGAAGGCGTCGTGGGCGAGGCTGGTGACGTCGGACATGAGGTCGACGACGAACTCGGCCTGCTGGGTCTGGGCGTTGAAGCGGTAGACGATGCCGCCGTCGAGCGCGACCAGCAGGTGGACCGGGCTGACGGGGGCGCTGGCGGTGACGCGCGCGTCGAAGGTGAAGACCACGTCCTGGGTGGCGGCGTCGAGGTCGGCGCTGTTGTACTCGCCGTTCATCGTGCTGTTGCCGACGTAGAGGACGCGGTCCTCGCCCCACGCGAGGCCGTGCGGGCCGGCGTCGGCGGCGGAGCTGCCGAACGGGCCGTCGCCCTGGGTGACCTGGGCGACGATGACGATCGGCAGCGGGCTCATCATGTTGGCCTCGTCGAGCCGGGCGACGCCCTGCGGCGGGTCGGCCTGGCAGCCGCAGGCCTGACAGCAGGTGTAGGTGATGGCGACCTCGCCGAGGCCCTCGACCGGGGTCGGCCGGCTCGGCCCGGCGGCGACCGGCGGGACATCGGTGAGCTGCGGGATCGTCAGGCGGCGCAGCACCTTGACCTCGCCCATGTTGAGGTTGGCCACACCTGTCCATTGGGTCAGCTCGCCGTCGGGCTTGAGGCGCCGCACGTAGTCGGGCCCGCTGCGCAGCGTCACCATCCAGGCGTTGCAGTCGTCGGCGAAGTCGATGCCGCCGATCTCGGTCGAGAACGGGCCGTTGAGCTGCTCGGCGGTCGGCTCCTGGCACTCGACCAGGCGCTCGCAGCCGCACAGGGTGCCCCAGCAGTGGCCGTCGTCGGTGCAGGCGACGTCGGCGCAGGGGGCCACGGGGACGCAGGCGCCGACGCCGTCGCAGGTGCTGCCTGGCCCGCAGGACAGGTCGGCGCAGGCGGTCTCGGTGCCGGCGAGGGTGCAGGGGTCGCCGGCGGCGTGGCACTCGCCGCTGATGATGTCGCACACCTGGCCTTCGGGACAGGCGTCCGGGCCCTGGCCCTGGCACGCGGTGAGGCACTCGCCGTCGACGCACTGCTGGTTGGGCTGATCGCAGGGGCCGCAGCCGGGCGCGGTGGTGCTCGAGGTCTGCGCCGGCTCGGTGGTGCCGGTGGTGCCGGTGGTCGTGGTCGGGTCGGAGGCGGTGGTCCCGGTCGGGACGGCGGTGTCGCTGCCGCTGTCGCTGCCGGTGCCGGGCTCGCCGGTGGTCCCCGGCGTGGCGCCGGTCGTCATGGTCGTGGTCGCGGTGGCCGGCGCGGTCGTGACCTCGGTGGCAGTGGCGCGGCCGTCGTCGCCGCAGGCGCCGAGCACGAGGCATGCCGCCGCGAGCTGCGGCAGCGGAGTGGCAAACTTCATCTCAATCCCTCCGAATTTCGGGGCATGGTAGCCGCGAGCGTCGATGCCTGGGCAGGCGCGCGAGTGAGGCGAGGACGTGTGCGTGGAGCGCCCGCGCGCGGTCGCGCGGCGATCGAGCGATCGCCAGGTCGGGTGATTCGGAGGACGCCGACGTCGGCGCCCGGGCTCCGCGCCTGGCCGTCACTGGCTCGCGCCGCGATCCCCGGTCCGGTGCCCCGCCTCGTCGGCGGTCGCACCGTGGAGCGCGGGAGTGCATGGCGACGAGGGGCGACCTCGTCGCGAGCCTCGGGCGACGCGCGGTTCGGGTCGGGTCCGGTCCGTGCGCGAGGTGCTCGGGGACGGCCGTCGTGTCGTGCGGGCGCCCGCAGGCGGGGACCCTGCGCGCTCAGGGCATCGCCTCGACCAGGCGGAGGAACGCGCGGTGGTGCGTCAGCGGCAGCATGTGACCGGCGCCGGGGACGGTGATCGGCTCGACCTGCGGGAGCGAGGCGGCGAGCCGTTCGGCGACGGCGCGCGGGGCCGCGGGGCCGTCGTCGCCGATGACGAGGCGGACCGGACAGGTGATTCGGGCCAGGTCGGCGGCGGCGAAGGGGGCGCCGAACACGGCCGGGCCGCCGATGAAGTGGCGCTCGCGGGCGCCGGCGACGATGGCGAGCCGGTCGGCTTCGGGCAAGAAGTCCCACAGCTCGGGGTCGCTCCAGAAGTCGAGGAAGCGACGCGTGGCCGCGGCCGAGTCGCCGGCCAGCACGAGCGCGCGGCACTCGGCCTCGACGGCCTCGACGGGCGCGAGCGCTGGGTCGCCCGGCGCGAGCAGGCCGAAGGCGACCGGCTCGACGAGCACGAGGTCGCGCACCCGCTCGGGGGCGGTCGCGGCCAGGCTCAAGGCCAGGACGGCGCCGTAGGAGTGGCCGACGACGCGCGCCGGACCGCCGAGGACGTCGAGCAGGGCGAGCAGCACGGCCACCTGACGCGCGAGCAAGGTCTCGGGGGTCATGTCCTCGGGGCAAGGCGTCTGGCCGTGGCCGTAGAGGTCGGGGGCGGCGACCGACCAGCGCGGGGCGAGGGCGGCGATCGCCCGCTCCCACTGGACGCCGCTGCTGGCGCCGGCGTGGAGCAGCAGCAGCGCGGGGCCGCTGCCGGCGTGGCGGTAGGAGGTGACGGCGCGGTCGGCGTGGAGCTGCGGCACGGGGTTCGGCGGGGTGCGAGTGAGGAAGGACAGGGCCGATCGGTCAGGTCTGCAAGGACAGGCTCGATCGGGCAGGTGCGAACGGACAGGCGCGATCGGACATGCCCCTCAGGTCATGCGGTGACGGGGCGGCCGAGCTCGAGCACGCGGGCGCCGCCGAGGGCGGCGATGTCCTCGGGGTCGTGGGCGGACAGGACCAGGCCGACGCCGCGGGCGCGGGCGGCCACGAGGGCGGCGATCAGGGCCCCGCGGGCCTCGCGGTCGAGGCCGGCGAACGGCTCGTCGAGGACGTAGAGGACGCCGCCGCCGAGGGTGAGGGCGGCGGCGACGAGGCGCTTGCGCATGCCGAGGCTGTAGGTGGTGGCGAGGTGGTCGATGGCGGGGCCGAGGTCGGCGAGGGCGATCACGCGCTCGCGCCCGAGCGGCTCGCGGAACACGCCGGCGTAGAACTCGACGAGCTCGCGGCCGGTGAGGCCCTGCGGGACCTCGACCTCCTGCGGGAGGTAGCGCAGGGCGGCGCGGGCGGCCAGCGGGGCGCCGCGCAGGTCGTGGCCGCCGAGGATGACGCGGCCGGCGTCGGGGATCACGCCGCCGGCGAGGCAGCCGATCAAAGTCGACTTGCCGGCGCCGTTGGGGCCGACGAGCACGAGGACCTCGCCGGCCGCGACGTCGAGGTCGAGCTGTTCGAACAGACAGGTCGTGCCGTAGCGCTTGGTCAGGCCGCGGGCGACGAGGGGGGCGGTCATGCGCGGCAGTGTAGCGCCGCGGCCGTCGCCGTGGGGGCCGAACGGGGCAGGAGACGAACCCTCGGCGGCGGCCGAGCGCGAGGGCCTCGGGCCAGGCGGGCGACGATCGCGGAGGCGCCGCGAATGCCGCGAGCCCGGGGCCGCGGGGCGGCCGGGGCGAATGGCGGCAGGACCGAGTCGAGGGCGGGCCGGGTCATGGCAATCATTCTCGCGCGGTCCTTGTCGGCGGGGGCACACGGGGCGTGCCGACAATGTGCATAGCAGGGCCGCTCGCCGCGCCCTCGTGGCAGACGGTGGGCGGGGTGTGGCGCGGCGCAACCCCTGGCGATTGCCCACGGACGTTTCACCGCATGCTCCCCGGGCGGCGCGCGCGCGGCCGGCTCCGCGGGCGGCGGCGCGGGGTTCGGAGGGTGATCCATGTTGCTGAATTCCTCTCGGTGCCCTGCCGACCATGCGAGCGCATGGCCGGAGACCGCCGAGCCGGGGCGACGATGTGCATTCGGGCATGCGCTGCCGCGGGGACGAGCCCGGCTGCGTGGTCGCGGCGATCGAGGCCTGCGCGGGCGATGCCAGCGGGGACGACGCGGGCGTCGGTGGGCCCGTGACGGGTGCGGGCAGCCGGGTGCTCGCGCGGCGCGACGGAGGGGCCCCTTCGCCGCGCCTGCGCTCGCGCCCGGTGCGGGCCGTCGCGCTGTGGTGCGCAGCAAGATCCGCGATTGCCTCGCTCTTCCTCGGGCCCACAATTGGCGCGACGGTGCGGCGCACGAGTCCGCTCGTGGGCCGCCGGAAACGAGGAATGCGATGCTATGGAATCAGATCGGAAGTCTCGTCGGGAGTCTGGCGTTAGCGATCCCTTTTGTGCAGGACTGTAATCAAGAGCCCGGACCGACCGTCGACCCGGACACGCTGCCGGTCGGCGAGCAGCCCTGCTGCGAGGCGTCGGACGAGCCCGCTTGCGACGAGCCGGAGGTCGTCGAGTGCGTGTGCGACCGCGACGCGTATTGCTGCGAGACGGAGTGGGACTCGACGTGCGTCGGCGAGGCGATCGAATTCTGCGACGCGAGGTGCGCGTAGACGGCTGAAGGCCGTGATTTGCCAGGGCGCAGGGGCACCGGCGAGGGGAGCGCGACGAGCTCGACCCCCCGCGCCGGGCTCAGCCCCCCTGGACCCACTTGAGGACGGCGAACAGGTTGCTGTAATCGTCGGTCCACATGCGGAGGTCGGTCGAGACGCCGCTGGTGTCGCCCTGGCGGGCCTTGACCAGCGGGTCGTCGAGGAACGCCTGGTTGCGCGTGAGCAGGCCCCAGTCGGCCGCGTAGACGCCGCGCGGGTCGTCGCTGTGGTTCTCGATCCAGACGAAGCTCCAGCCGAAGTGCTGCGCGAACTGCTTGAGCACCGGGCGGATGTCGACGTGCCGGTTGCTCATGTTGGCGGCGAGGATGCCGTCGGGCCTCAGGTGGCGGAAGTAGGTGACGAACGCCTCGCGGGTCAGCAGGTGCATCGGGATGGCGTCGCTGCTGAAGGCGTCGAGGATCAGGACGTCGTAGGCCTGGTCGGGCTCGCGCTCGAGCGACAGGCGGCCGTCGCCCAGCACGACCTCGGTCTTCGCCTCGGTGCGATCGAAGTAGGTGAAGTACTTGCGGCTGAGCGGCTCGACCTCGGGGTCGATCTCGTAGATCCGGATGCTGTCGCCCGGGCGGCCGTAGGTCAGCAAGGTGCCGGAGCCGAGGCCGAGGAGGCCGATCTTGAGCGGCTCGCCGAGCTTGCGCTTGGGGTGGCGCGTCAGCGCGGTGCCGATCCCGCTCTCCTCGGCGAAGTACGAGTTGTGCCACATCTGGCGCTCGGGGGCGCGGTACTGGAAGCCGTGGTTGATCGCGCCGTGGAACAGGATCCGCCGGGCCTGCAGCGGGTCGTGGGTGTAGCGATCGGCGACCCGCAAGACGCCGAAGAAGCCGCGCTCGATCGTCAGCGCCTCGCTGGTGCGATAGCGGGCCTCGATGCCGAGGTTGACGCCGAGCAGGACGATGGCGGCGAGCGGCAGCAGCCAGGCCAGGCGGGCCCGGCCGTAGTTGATGCGCGCGCCCCCGTCGACCCACCGCGGGCCGGCAGGGCTGTCCTGCGGGACCTGGTCGGAAGGACCTGTCCCGACGCGCAGGCTCCACAGGAACCCGAACAGCAGCATGCACAGCAGGGCGCCGGCGAGCGGGGCGATGTAGCGGAACGAGTCGGGGCTCTCGGTCTGGATCCGCCACAGGGCGTAGGCGACGGCGGCGGCCCCGGCGAGGACGATGGCGGCGACCGGGCGGCCGCGCAGCTCGAGCCGCTGGTCGCGGCGGAAGGCGTGCAGGACCAGCAGCGAGGTGGCGACGAGGCCGATGTGCAGCTCGTAATAGGCGGAGAACACCAGCGGGGCGATCGCGCCGACGAACACGCCGCCGAGCGCGCCGCCGACCGAGAGCGCGAGGTAGAAGGCGGTGAGGTGACGCGGGTGCGGGCGGAGACGGTACAGCTCGCCGTGGCAGACCATCGCGTAGATGAAGATCGCGGCGCAGTAGACCAGCGCCTGCTGCTCGATGCCGGCGTCGGCGCCCGCGAGCATGAGGCCGACCACGCCCGCGGTGGCGCCGACGAACAGCGGGTAGAACAGCACCCGCGGGTACCAGCGCTCGGAGGAGAAGCAGAGGATGAAGCTCAGCAGGTAGAGCGCGAGCGGGATGACCCAGAGGAACGGGACGCTGGCGACGTCGATCGCCATCTGATTGGTCATCGCCAGCAGCATGATCGAGGCGCAGGCCCCGAGCGCGACCCATACGGCGCGCAGCCCCCAGGTCGGCGCGGGGACGGCGGAAGCGTCGGTCGCCTGTCCCGCGGCGGCCCGCCCGGCCGCGCCCGCGCGCGTGGTCTGGACCGCGATCGTGCCGCACAGCACGCAGAAGGCGGCGAAGCCGAAGAACCACACCGAGGCCTGGGTGGCCGAGCCGAGGCGCGGCTCGACGAGGAACGGGAAGGTCAAGAGGCCGAGCAGGGAGCCGATGTTCGACAGGGCGTAGAGCGGGTAGGGCGAGCGCGACGGGTGCAGCCGCGAGAACCACGCCTGGACCAGCGAGCCGGTGGTCGACAGGGCGAAGTACGGCAGGCCGACGCTGACCGTCAGCACGAGCAAGATCTGCAGCAGCGGGACGCCGTCGCCTTCGGGCTTGTAACCTTCGGGCGGGAAGATGGTCGGCGCGCTGGCGAGGACCGCCGCCGCCAGCACGGCCAGGTGCACGAGGCCCTGGCGCCGCGCCGGCAGGGCGATCACGGCGTGCGCGTACGCATAGCCGGCCAGCAGCAGGACCTGAAAGAACAGCATGCACGTGGTCCACACCGCAGGCGTGCCGCCGAACCAGGGGAGGATGATCTTGCCGATCAGAGGCTGGACCTGGAACAGGAGGAATGCGCTGAGGAAGATGGTGAGGGCGAAGAGCAGCACGGGGCGTGGGGACGGTGTCGTCGCCGCGAGGGTATCACCGCGGGCGGGGGTCCCGTCATGCGGTTCGGGCGAGCGAAGGACGTGTGTCCGGCGGGGCCATGAGCCCGCGGGTCCGTGAAGGTCGTGCGCCAGCTAACGGAAGGGGCGGCGGCGAGGGCGGCGAGGCGGGACTGGCGTCGGATATAAGGAGGATGCTGCCATGACCCGATTTCGTCGCACCTGCATCCTCCTCGCCACTCTGTCGACCCTCCCCGCGTGCAGTGACGACGGCGGAACCTCGAGCGGCGGCTCGACCGCCGGCGTGACGACGGCGCCCACCACCAATAGTACGAGCGCGACCCAAACCACGAGCACCACCGGGTCGTCGAATTCGGGCACGGACAGCACGTCCGAGGCCAGCGGCAGCAACAGCGACAGCGACAGCGAGACGACGGCGCCGACCAGCACCGGGATGGTCGATCCGACGACCTCGGGCGGGTTCCCCAAGCTCGACGTCGGCGTCGAGGAGACCACCGACGGCGCGACCACCGACGGCGAGGAGAAGGGCTGTCGCAAGGTCGACTTCCTGTTCATCATCGACAATTCGGGCTCGATGAGCGACGAGCAACAATCGCTGATCGCCAGCTTCCCCGGCTTCATCTCGGCGATCCAGAGCCAGCTCGACGAGGCTCAGGATTATCACATCATGGTGATCGACACCGACAGCTGGGTGTTCGAGGGCTGCAACCTGATCTGCCCGCTGTTCGGCAACACCTGCCCGGTCGCCGGCCTCGACTACACCTGCGGCACGCCGCCGCTCGAATGCGAGGACGTGCTCGGCGCCGGCGTGACGCACCCGCGCGGCCTGCAGTCGAGCTCGAAGGATTGCGCCTTCTCGACCGGCTTCCGCTACATGGACGTGACCGAGCCCGACCTGACGGCGACGTTCGCCTGCGCCGCCCAGGTCGGCACCGGCTCGACCGACGACCCGGAGAAGCCGATGGAGGCGATGGTCCAGGCGGTCGCCCCCTCCGGCCCGGCGTTCGAGTGCAACACCGGGTTCTTGCGCAAGGACGCGATCCTGGTCGTCACCATCGTCACCGACGAGGACGACAACTTCGGCGACGGCTCGGCCGGCAACCCCGCCGGCTGGAAGGCGTCGCTGGTCGCGGCGAAGAAGGGCGACGAGAAGGCGCTGGTGGTCCTCGGCCTCTACGGCGACAACGACCAGCCCAACGGCATCTGCGGGCCGCTGGTCGACAGCTCCGGCGCCGAGCCGAGCCCCCGGATCCGCGAGTTCGTCGAGTCGTTCGGCGACCAGGGCATCTCCGGCAGCGTCTGCGCGCCCAGCTACGACTCGTTCTTCTCCGAGGCGGTCGGCCTGATCGCCCAGACCTGCGACGATTTCGTGCCCCCGCCGATGTGATGGGATTGGGCCGCAGGGACAGGTCCCCGGGGGCAGGTCCCCGGGAGCAGGTCCGAACAGACATGTTCGAAGGGGATGGTCACGCGGGGGCCCGACGGCGCCCGCGGTTCCGACGCGCAGGGGCCGCGGGCCGCCGCAGGTCAGGAGGAGGCTCCCACGAGCCGGCCGGCGCCGCCCGCACCGGCACGCGCCGGCGACAGCTCCCGGCCGGGCGAGTACAATCCGCCGACCGCGATGAGGCGACCCGGCGACCAGCTCGAACTGCGCGCGCGCGCGGCGACGGAGTGAGGCGGTGGACTTCGTCCTGCCGGAGCGGCCGGTCCGCATGCGCCTCCTCGCCGGGCGCGGCCACTACGAGGCGGTGATCCCGGCGCTCCGCTCGGCGCGCACGAGCGTGTGGATCGCGACCGCGAACCTGAAAGAGCTGCTGGTCGAGGACCCGCGGGCGACGATCCGCTCGCGCAACCGCTTCCACTCGGTGCTCGAGGTGTTCAGCGCGCTGGCCCAGCAGAAGGTGGAGCTGCGGATCTTGCACGCCGCCCCGCCGTCCGGGCCGTTCCGCCGCAGCTTCGACCGCCGCTCGCGGCTCTACAAGGGCGGGCTCGAGCTGCGCCAGTGCCCGCGCGTCCACCTCAAGACGGTCATCGTCGACGGCCGCCTGTGTTACCTCGGCAGCGCCAACTGGACCGGCGCAGGCCTCGGGGCGAAGGGCGAGGGCCGCCGCAACTTCGAGATCGGGATGCTCACCGAGGACGAAGACGTGATCGACCAGGTGCAGGCGATGTACGAGGCGATCTGGAGCGGCCGCATGTGCAAGTCCTGCAAGCTGCGCAACTCCGGCTGCGAGGCGCCGCTCGATCTGGCGACGCGACCGGTCGCGATCCGGCCGAAGCGAACCCCGTAATCCGGGCGGGCTCGGGCGACCTGCAGGACATGCGGCGAGCGTGAGCTTCGTGCATCTGCACGCGATCTCCGGCCTCCGCGTGCCGACCCACTGTGTCGGGGAGAGGCTGGATGCCCTCGGGGGATGATCGCATCGAGGTGCTCATCCGGCGCGAGCGCCTTTCGGCAGCCACCTGCGCGATGCAGCGGGCTGAGCGGCGCCGCGCGTGGTAAGGTCGCCGCCATGAGCGAGTCGCTCGGACTCAGGTGTCGCTGCGGCGCGGTGCGGGGGGTGCTCTCCGAGGCGTCGCCGCGGTCGGGCATCCACGCGGTCTGCTACTGCCGCGACTGTCAGGCGTTCGCGCGCTGGCTCGGCGGCGAGGGGCTGCTCGACGCGGCGGGGGGCTCGGAGATCTTCCAGACCGCGCCGGCGCAGATCACCCTCCAGACCGGCCAGGAGCAGCTCCGCTGCGTGCGGCTGTCGGCCGAGGGGCTGCACCGCTGGTACGTCGATTGCTGCCGCACGCCCGTGGCCAACACGATGGGCGACCCGCGGGTGCCGTTCGCAGGGCTGCTGGTGCCGTTCATCGCCGCCGACGCGCCGGCCCGCGAGCGCGCGCTCGGGCCGGTGAAGGCCCGCCTGTTCGGCCGCGACGCGACCGGACCGACGCCGCCCGGGACGCCGGAGAAGATGGCGGTGACGGCGATCCCGCGGGTGCTGTGGCTGCTGGGCCGCGGCTTCGTGCGGCGAGGCGCCCAGCCGTCGCCGTTCTTCGCGCCGGGGGCGAAGCTGCCGCGGGTGACGCCGCAAGTGCTGACGGCCGAGGAGCGCGCGGCGCTCGGGCCGGTGTGAGGGCTCGTGCAGGCGACGTGACTGTCAGGCGCGTCGCCGCGTGCGTGCAGGATGCGGCGAGCGCTGCTCGGCCGTGCGTCCGTCGGCGCGAGGCGGGCCACTCGGCGCAAGCCGGCTGGCGCCTGCTGTGCGCGGGACGGGGACGCCGCGAGCACCTGGGGGCGTGGTATGTCCGGGTGAACATGTCTTGATGGACCTTCTCTCTGCGACATGTCCGAAGAGACATTCTCTGCAGGACATGCTCGAAAGGACCGGCTCGCAGGGGTCTTGAGGCTGCGGGTCTCGGCGCCGCCGGCTGCGCTCGCGTCGCTGAGGAGGCGGCAAGCGTCCGGCGCGGAGCTGCCCGCGCGTGGATGCGCCCGCGGACGTGTCCATCGAGACAGGCCCGCGCGGGGATGCGCTCGCAGACATGTCCGTCGGGACAGGCCCCGCGGACTTACTCGCGGAGCTCCTCGAGCAGGCCGCGGACGCGCTCCTGGTCGCGCAGGCGGCCGGGGACGAGCTCGAGGTAGCGCTCGTAGTGCCGGCGGGCGGCGGCGAGGTCGCCGAGCTCGCGCTCGATGTCGCCGAGCAGGCGGTGGAGCTCGCCGACGTCGGGGGCGAGGGCCAGGGCGACGCTGGCGGAGGCGAGGGCCTGCTCGGGGAGGCCGCGGGCGAGCAGGCCGCGGGCGTGCTCGAGCGCCTCGAGGGCCTCCTTGTAGTCGCTGTACTCCTCGCTGTGGAGCAGGCGGTCGGCCGGGAAGTCATCGAGCGGGGCCGGGCGGTCCTGGCGGCGGCCGAGGGCGTGGCGGAGGTCGATCGCGCGGAAGCGGCCGAGCGCCGAGGGGCCCTCGCCGACCCACATGACCATGGCGGTGGCGTCGACGACGACGGCGTGGGTCAGGTGGAGGTTGTCGATCGCGTTGCGGTTGCCGAGCCCGAGCTCGCCGCCGCCGAGGCCCTTGCGGTCGCGCAGGATCGCCACGGCCCGCGCGGGGTCGACGGGCGCCTCCGCCAGCAGCTCGCCGAGGCGGTCGTAGCGGTAGCCGCTCGAGGTGAAGCGGCGGATCCGGTCGTTCTGGGCGTCGCGCTCGAACGACTCGCGCAGCATGTGATTGGTGGCCCACACCAGCGGCTGATCGTCGCCGCGGGGCTTGCGGTCGTCGCGGTCGCGCGCGAGCTCGACGACGGCGGCGCGACGCTGGCGGCCGTCGCCGACCAGCACGGCGCCCGAGGTGCGCGCGGGCGCGGCTTGCAAGATCTCGAGCGCCTGCTCGAGGGTGTCGGCGTCCTCGAGGATCTGCCGCAGGATCAGCGGCAGCGGCACGCCCTCCTCGAGCGCGTCGTCGGTGCGCGTGGGGTCGAGGGCGACGAAGATCCCGCGCGCGTTGATGCCGGTGACGACGCCCATCAGACCGGCCCAGCCGACAGAGGCGAACGGGTACTTGCCGTCGGGGTGGACGATGGCGACCAGGCGATCGGGCTCGACGGCGAGGCCGAGGTCGGCGAAGAAGCTGCGGCCGATCACGAGGTTGCCGCGCTCTCCGCCGCCCTTGGGCCGCGCGGCGGCGGCGAACATGGTGCCCTCGAGCAGGACGTCGTCGAGGCGGCGGGTCAGCTCGACGAAGCTCTGGTCGAGGAACAGGCGGTGGTAGCTCGACAGCCGCTCGCCGCCGGCCTCGGGCATGGCGGCGGCCAGGGCGGCGAGCTCGCGGCGGACGCCGGGGGCCAGGCTGTGGTCGGACTCGCGGAAGTCCCAGCGCATGACCATGTCGGCGGTCCAGCGCTCGAGCCCCTCGGGGTAGCGGTTGCGCAGCAGGCGCGCGACGTCGCGGTCGAGCTCCCCCCACAGGCGGGCGGCGAGGCGGCCGTGGGCGTCGCCGATCTCCTCTGGCGGACCCTCGAGGTGGAGGAACCACAGCCGGCTCTCGCGGGTGAGCGAGGACCGGCCGTAGGCGACGCGCCGGCCGGCGCGGTCGACGGTGAGCTCGGCGGCCAGGACGCGGACCTCCTCGGGGGACAGGTCGGTGTACGAGAGATAGCCGCTGTAGAGCACGAAGGTGAGGATCGTGAGGGTGACGACGAGGGCGACCACGGCCCGCAGCAGCGCGAGCACGCTGCGGCCCTCGGGCGGCCCTCCGGATGCGAGTCTCACCATGGCGCGGGCGCGAGCCTACCAGGCCCGGAGCGCGGTGGCGGCTTATACTCGCGCCGCCATGACGAGAAGGTGTGCGAGCTTGCTCGGGTTGTGGATCTTGTGCTCAGGCGGCTGCGAGCCGGAGAAGCCGCCCGCGCCGACGAAGCCGCAGGCGGCTCCGGCGGCCGAGGCCGGCGAGGCGGGCGCGGCGGTGCTGCCGGCCGACGCGAAGGACGCGATTTTGACGTACGCGGGCGACCGCGGGCAGTTCAAGGACACCAGCAAGCCGGCCGACGTGCCCGAAGAGGCGCGCGGGCTGGTGCGGGTGACGCTGCTGCAGGGGCCGCAGCCGCCCGACGGGACGGTGTGGGCGGCGAACCTGAAGACGCCCGAGGCCGACGGGTCGTGGAAGCTGACGACCGTGCCGCGCGCGCAGTTCGAGGAGCTGGCGCTGGGGCTCGGCCGCAGCAGCGCGGTCGAGCTGCCGCCGGGGCTCGAGGCGCCGGTGGCCGCCCCGCGCGAGGCCGATGTCATCGTCTACAAGACCGAGTGGTGCGGGGTCTGCAAGCAGGTGCAGTCCTACCTCGACAAGAAGGGCGTCAAGTACGTCGCCAAGGACATCGAGAAGGACTCGGCCGCCGCCGGCGAGCTGCGGGCCAAGGCCAAGGAGAAGGGCGTCCAGACCGGCAGCGTGCCGGTGATCGACGTGCGCGGAGAGCTGATGGTCGGGTTCAACCGCGCGCGGCTCGAGCAGCTGCTCTGAGCGCCCGAACAGGGGGAAGGAGCGGACCGCGGCGCGTCGCGTTCGGCGAAGCGCGGTTCGCTCGTCGCACGCGAGGCGCGAGGTGCCGTGAATACCGCGCGTCGGCGGGGCGGTGCGTCGCGTTCGGCGAAGCGCGCGGTTCGCTGGCCGCACGCGCGCGGGATCGCAGGTGCAGGTGCGGAGGAGGCCGTCGCAGGGACGACCTCGCGCGGGCCGGCCGACCTCCCGGCGCAGCCGTTGCGGCCGACCGACGAACGTCGAAGGTCTCGCCGCGCGGTGGCGATCCGTTCGGGCGATCGGCGCAGCGCTCTGCGTTTGCGCCGAGCCGCGAGGCCGCCCGTCCGCCGCCGTAGCAGGGCGCACAGGCGCGACACGGCCGGTTGCGTGGGGACAGGGCCGGGGCTAGCGTCGTCTCATGACGGGTGTCTCCACGGACCGGACGCGCCGCGCGGCGCTGTGGGTCGGCGCATCGGTTCTTTGCCTGTCCGCAGGGACAGCCGCGGCGCACCCGCTGGCGGCCGGTCCGCCGGAGCCGGAGCAGGAGCGCGAGGACGACCACTGGCGCCCGCCCGAGCTCGAGTCGTGGGCGATCGAGCCGCCGCCGCCGCTGGCCGCCGATCCGGAGTACCCGCTGGCCGTGGCGTTCGACCCGGCCTGCTCGTGCAACTACTCGGTGAACGGCATCACCTCGTACCAGCACGTCGTCGTCCACACGATGCAGGGCAGCTACGGCGGCACCAAGTCGTGGTTCAAGAACCCGGACGCGCAGGTCTCGTGCCACTACATCATGCGCTCGGTCGACGGCGAGGTCACGCAGATGGTCCTCGACAAGGACAAGGCGTGGCACGTCGGCTCGTCGAACGCGACGTCGATCGGCATCGAACACGAGGGCTTCGTCGACGACCCGGCCAAGTGGTACACCTGGGAGACGTATGTCTCTTCGGCCAGGTTGGCGCGCTGGCTGACGACCCGCCACGACATCCCGGTCGACCGCGACCACATCCTCGGCCACGTCGAGCTGCCCAACCAGAGCCACACCGACCCGGGCGGCGGCTGGAACTGGGACATGTACATGGGGCTCGTGCACGACGTGGTGCCGCAGGGCCAGATCCAGGTCGCCGTGGTCGACCGCAGCAAGCTGTGCACCATCACCGCGACGGCGAACACGTACCTGCAGCGCACGGCCGAGTCGATCGACCTGCTGACCGCGCCCGAGCTGTGTCCGATCGCCGCCGGGACGCAGGTGACGTACCTGCACGCGTCGGCGCCGATCGGGACGCGGCGGCGGCTGTTGATGGAGGCCGGGCAGGGGCCGTGCGCGGGCGTCAACGGGCTCGACGCCGAGGCGTTCGTCGACCCGACCCACTTCACGGCCATGTGCGCGCCGGCGGCGATGGCGGCGGTGGGCGCGACGGTCAGCCTCGACGGCGGGCCGGGGCTGGCGGTCGACGCCAACGGCTTCGTGTCCCTGCCGCCGGTCGGCCCGGGGTCGCACGCGCTCGACGTGGCCGGGCCGGGGCTGTACGAGCCGGCGTCGGAGCTCGTCGACCTGGCGGTGTACCCGGGCGTGCGCGTGGCGATCGCCGTCGATCCGGTGCCGGTCGAGCCGCCCGATCCGACCGGCGGCGGAGAGACGGGCGGCGGCGAGACGGGCGGCGGCGGCGAGACGAGCGCGGGCGAGGCGGGCGGTGAGGCCGAGGCGGGCGGCGAGGTCGGGGAGACCGGGTTGCCCGATCCGACCGAGGCGCCGACCTCCGGGCCGGGCAGCGGCGAGCCGACGACCGACGCTGGCGGCGGCGAGGCCGAGGCGGAGGCCGGCGGCGACGAGGCCGGCCCGCCGGTGCTCAGCGGGGCGGCGCTGCCCGACGGGTATGGGCAGGACGAGGAGGACGGCTGCGCGTGCCGCTCGGGCGCGAGCGGTGGCCCGAGCTGGTTCGCGGGGCTGGTGCTGCTCGGGCTCGGGCGTCGTCGGCGGCGCCGGCGACAGCAGTGAGAAGCCGTTGACTCGGCTGCGCGAGGGCGGCCGCCGGGGACAGGCCTTGCGGTCCGAGCGCCGGATCCGGGCGCCGGCGAGCGGCAGACAGGCGTCGGAGGCTACCGCGAGTCCGCGCGTCGCGGCGGGCCGTCCACGACGAGGCGCCTCGGCAGGCGCACAGGACATGTCGCGAAAAACATGTTTTTCGCGGCATGACGCGCGGGACATGGCCCTTCGGGCATGTCCCTACGCACCTGTCACTGGACCTGGGCGATCAGCGGGCCGAACTGGTCGGCGGGCGTGTACTTGTGGAGGTGGTGGGCCGGCTCGGGCATGGCGGCGCCGTCGCGGAGCTCGTCGAAGTGCTCGGTGAAGCGGACCTGCGACGGGAACACCAGCACGCTCGGCAGGGTCTCGCTGGCGAACGCGCGCTTGATGGTCTGCTTCTCCGGCGTCTCCTGGGTGACGTCGATCTTGATCAGCTCGAAGCGGCTCTCGAGGACCGGCTCGATCTCTTCGTGGTGGAAGGTCAGCTTCTCCATCTCCAGGCAGGGGGCGCACCAGGTGGCGCCGAAGTCGATGACGACCGGGAGGTTGCGGTCCTGGGCGCGGGTGAGCGCCTCCTCGAGCTCGGCGATCGTGTGGACCTCCTTCCACGAGCCGGACGGGACGTAGACGGTGTTGTTGATCACCACCTGGATCCCGAGCACCGTGGCGGTGACGGCCACGGCTTTGCGGGCCTTCTCGAGCGGCTCGCCGTAGAAGCTGAGGTGGATGGCGCCGGCGAACAGGCCGAGCAGGGTCAGCGCCAGGCCGAGCCACACGCCCCAGGCCGGGTCGGCGAGGAAGCGGCGCAGCTCGGGGCTGAGCGGGGCGAGGAACCACAGCGACATCACCAGCAGGGCGACGCCGAACACGCTCTTGACGTACTCCATCCACCGGCCGGGGCGGAACAGGCTGGCGCCCAGGGCCACGGCGAAGAACAGGGTGCCCATGCCGAGCGCATACGTGAACAGCAAGGAGGCGCCGTAAGCCAGGCTGTCGCCCTCGGCCGCGCCCTTGGCGATGACGGCGAGCAGCGACAGCAGCACGGGACCGGTACACGGGGCGGAGATGAAGCCGCTGACGAGGCCCATGAGGAAGGCGCCGACCGGGCCGGTGCCGCCGACGGCGTTGAGGCGGGTCTGCACCGAGGCCGGCAGCTGCAGCTCGAACGCGCCGAACATGCTGGCCGCGAGCGCCAGCAGGACCGCGACGATCGGCAGCACCACCACCGGCTCGCCGAGCCAGGCGCCGAACTGGCCGCCGCTGAGCGCCACGATCACGCCGAGCGTGGTGTAGAGCGTGGCCATGCCGAGCACATAGGCGCTGGCGAGGAACAGCGCGCGCCCGCGAGACACGCCCTTGGCCCCGAACACGGCGACGGTGATCGGGATCAGCGGATAGACGCAGGGCGTGAGGTCGACGAGGACGCCCTGGCCGAATGCCCAGGCGTAGGTGCTGAGGGTGGCAGCGTCGAACGCGTCGGTCGGAGACATGGTGACGACCTCAACCATACGACGCCGCGTCGCCGCCTGCCCGCGCGGCGCGCTCGGGCGCGCGCCGCGGCGAGCGTGCGGTCACGCGCCAACCGTGGTTGACACACCGCGCCGAGCCTCACCTAGCGGCCGCGCACGGGGCAGGGAAGCTCGCGGCCGGCGATCGCCTCGGCGTTGTTCAGCTCGTCCACGGTGGCCGGCGAGAGCGCCGCACAGCAGCCGTAGGCGCTGTGATCGCGGATCAGGCTGACGAGCAGGTCCTCCGGCAGGCCGTAGCAGCACGCGGGCACCACCGCCCGCGGGTCGTCCCGAGGCACGCAGGCGGGCATCGCCAGGCAGCTGCCGTCGTCGGGGTCGGTGCAGGCGACCCGCACGCTCGGGGTCGGGTCGGTGTAGTCGAGGACGACGTCGGTGCCGCGCAGCAGCGCCGTGCCGACCAGGCCGTCGAGCTGGAGCGCTTCGGGGCTGGTGTCGCGGCGGACGGCGGAGGCCAGGGGGTGATCCGCCGGGACGACGAGGGTCGGGATCCACAGGTTGGGATCGACGCGGCTGTCGCTGGCGACGAAGGCCTGCCCGACCACCGCGGCGGTGGTGAAGCCGGCCGAGCCCGGCGTGAGGTCGTCGGAGGCCGAGCGGCAGTTGTTCGCGGCGCTGCGCGGGACCTTCTCGCGGGCGGCCATGTGGCACTGCGAGCGGAGGGCGCGGAGGCGCACCTCGAGCCGCTGGCAGGCCGTCGGGCCGGTGGTCTGCGTCAGGCCGGGGACCAGGGCGAGGCTGCGGACGCGCAGCTCGATCAGCGGGCGCTCGGCGGTGCCGGCGGGCGGCCACCCGGGGGCGCGCAGCAGGCCGGCCTGTCCCATGCGACAGGCGGGAGTGTCGCGCTCGGCGCCGCTCGAGAGGCCGCCGTCGCCGAAGCACGGCGGCAGCTCGAGGCTGCCGAACATGCGGAGCGCGCTGTCCTCGAACAGCACCAGGCCGGGCAAGCCGGTGGCGATCAGGACCGAGGCGTCGTGGCCGTGATCGATGTCGCCGGCCGCCGGGGCGACCGCCTGGAGGCCGCAGCCGGCGCGCAGGTCGGCCCGCTCGACGCCGGTCGGCGAGCGGAAGCTGTCGGGCTTACCTGGCCCCGAGGCCAGCTCGCAGCTGTTGTTGCCGGGCGTGTAGACCACGGCCGCCGGCGGCGCGCCGAGGCAGGCGTCGAGCACCATGCGCGTCGACTGCAAGGCGCTCTCGGGGTGGTTGCGGTCGAACACGCCGAAGCTGGCGAGGTCGCAGTCGTCGCCGTTCGGCTGCTGGCACACGTCGTCGATCAGCTTGCCGAGCAAGAGGCCCGGGAACTGCAGCGGGAGGGCGGCGCTGCCCTGATCGGCGAGGGCGCTCTCGACGCCCGGGAACTCGCGGTAGAAGGTGATCTGCGGGCCGTCGCTGCCGCGCGCGTCGGTGAAGCGGACGGCCATCTGCCGCAGGACGTTGCCGCCGAGCACGCCGCCGACGAACGGCGCGGCGCTGGCGTCGCCGACCTGCCAGCCCCACGAGACGTCGGCGGTGGCGCGCGGCAGCCGGACGTACGGGGTCGAATCGAAGCGGAAGCGGGCAAACGCCTGCCCGGCCGCGCCTTCGATCGGCGGGTCGGCCAGCGCGTCCTCGGCGGTGCGGACCTCGAAGCAGCCGCGCACCGCGACGGGCTCGCCCTCGCCGACGAGGGTGGTGATCGGGCTGCCGCTGTCGACCACGAGCGGCAGGCAGGCGTCGGGCGGACAGCTCTCCGGCGCGATCGTGCAGACCGAGCTGCAACCACCGGCCGCGGCCTCGCCCGGACAACCATCGGGGCGATAGACGAGACGCGGCAGCGGAGAGGCGTCGCCGCTGCCGAGCGCGAGCGGGCGACCGAACTCGCCGACGATGATGATCTCGTCCTGCGGGCAAGCGCTCAGCGCAACCACGACGAGAGGCGCCGCCAGCGTCAGGCTGGGGCGCCTCGTTCGGGACGTGTCGGCGGCGCGGGCCACGACCTCCAGGCTAACACAGGCGAACCGGGGCGCTCGCGTCCCGGCACGGGGCGGGCGGCGCGTCGCGGCTCAGTTCTTCTTGGCCAGCTCGACCAGCTTGTTCTCGAGGCGCAAGATCAGCTCGTCGATGCCCTTGTCGCGGATGATCTTGTTGAACTCGAACTTGTAGTTCTTGGCCAGGCTGACGCCGTCGGTGACGATGTCTTCGACCTTCCAGGTGTCGCCCACGGCGTGCATGACGTAGACGACCTCGACGACCTCGGGCTTGCCGTCCCGCGTGAGGGCGATGTTGGTGATGACGCGGATGTCGCCGCCGACCTTGGCGTCCTCGCCGACGATCGTCAGCTCGTACTTCTTGTCGGTGCGGATCCGCTTGAGGTAGTTCTCACGGATCAGCTTGGTGAGCAGCGCCTCGAACTCGGCGCAGCGCGGGGCGCACTTGTTGGCGTAGCGCGCCGGGCCGCCGAGCGAGGCCTCGGCGAGGGCCTTGTAGTCGAGCAGCTGATCGACCTCCTTCGCCAGCGTCTCGGGGTCGGCCCGCTTCTTCACCAGCTCAAGGACCTTGCCGTGACGCTCCTTGAACACGGCGGAGGGCGATGCCGCAGCGTTCGCAGCCTCAGCGGCGGGCGCGTGCCCGAAGAAGACGAAGGTGGAAAGCACGAACCCGGCGATGAGACTGCGAGCGGAAATGGGCATGTTCGGCCTCGAAGGTGGGCGCTCGGACGGCAGCCCTGGGTGCGACATTCAGCCCGTCACGGGCGAGTTTCAAGGGCTTGAGGGGACGGAAATGTTGTTCGGGGCGCAGAGGCCGCCGTTGGACTGGGGGACGCCCCCAGGGAGGTGCCGACCGCGCGCGACAGGGCCGCGAGGGCGACGTTGTGAGCGTGGATGGCCTCGAATTGCTTGAAGCGCCACTCGGCCCAGCGGGTGAGGGCCTTCTCGAGTTCGGCGAAGTTGCCGCCGCCGACGGTCTGCTTGACCTGCTGGTCGACGACCAACTGCTTGGCCTTCCGGGTCGCCTGCTCGGTCAGTTTGACCGAGCGATCGGCGTGCTGCAGGTCGCGGTAGGCCTTCTCGACCTCGAGCCCGAGCAGGTAGCGCGCGGCCTCCCGCTGGTGCTCTGCCTCACGCCGCTCGGCCCGCGCCTTCTTGAGCCCGAAGTAGCTGTTGTGGAAGTCGAGGTTCCAGTTCATCGCGAAGGCGAAGATGACGCGGTTGTAGTTGAACCGGTCGAAGTAATAGAGCGCCTTCATGTCGCGGTCGGCCTGGCTCATGTACGAGATCTGCACCGACACCGCGATGCCGAAGTCCGGCAAGAACTGCGAGCGCGCGAACTTTTCGCCGGCCTTGCGCAGCTCGACCAGGCCGGCCGCCATCTTCGCCTCGGGCCGCTGCTGCGCGCCGAGCTCGCGGTAGTGCGGCAGCTCGCGCAGGCCGCCCTCGATGGTGTCGGTGACGAGCGCCCGCTCGGCGATGTCGAAGCCGACCGGCGCGGCTTCACCGGCGATCGTCCACAAGGTGGCGAGCGCGATTGCCTCGATCTTGCGGGCCTCGAGCGCGCGCTCCATCAGGGTGAGCTCGCCGAGCTCGACGCGCGGCAGATCGGCGGGATCGCGGTCGGGGTTCGACTCGTCGGGATCGGCGTCCTCGCTCTCGCCGAGGTCGACGAGGATCTGCCCCTTGGCCTCCTGCACGACCTTCCACGCCTCGTCGAGGATGGCGAGGCTCTCGCGCGCGAGCAGCAGCGCGGTGTGGGCCTGGTACACCCGCAGGACGGTCTCCTGGCGGGTCCGCTCCTTGTTGAGCCGGGCCAGAGCGACGCCCGCGGCCGCCATCTCCTTGCCGCTCTTGATCTTGCCGGAGGTGAACACCGGGATGATGAAGTCGGCGCCGAAGCGGACAGCGATGCCCGCTTCCTTGAGCTGGCGGAAGTAGCCGCCGATGGTGTCGACGTCGACGATGTTCGTCCCGTCCTGACCGGCCGGGCTGCAGTACTGGAAGTCGATCGCGTCGCCGTTGCCCGCGGTCTGCAGCTGGATGTCCTGGCAGCGGGTGTAGACGCCGGGCGCGAGCGCGGTGGTGGTCTTGATCACCGGCACCCACGAGAACTTGGCCCGCAGCAGCGTCGCCTCCATCTGCTCGATCTGCGCGTCGGCGGCCTTCACCAGCGGGTTCTGCAGGCCGTACTGGACGATCTGGTCGCGCGTCAGCTCGGGCACGCCGGGCGGGCGCGGGCCGTAGGCGTCGGTGCGCGCGGCGACCGGGAGGTTGAACGGCTGATCGGGCGAGGGCGGCGGCTGGCTCTTCGGACCTGTCGGTTTGGACGTGGTCGAAGAGACAGGCGCGGAGGCAGCGGGCGCCGGGGCGGCGGGCGCGGAGGCGGCGGGTGCGGGGGCGGGGGCGGCGGCGACGGGCGAGGCGACCGCCACCGCGAAGACGACGCTCCCGAGCGTGCGAACGAACCCTGCTGCCCTGGCCTGCGGCACGGGGACTCTTTTAAAGGGGGGTCGCCGCGGCGATCAAGGGGCGCGGGCCGGACGCGGGGGTGCGTTCGCCGCGAGGTGCTCGCGCTTGCGCGGGGCCGGGGGGAATTGCCATGGTTTCGCCCGTGACTCCGCTCCAAGCGTCCGCGGGCCCGCCGGGCCTGACATATGTCCGCCTCGCCGCGCTGCCGCACGGGCGTCGCATTTTGCTACGCCTGTCGGGCGCCGACGTGCGCCGCTTCCTCCAGGGGATCCTGTCGGCCGACGTCGAGGCCGCCAAGCCCGGCCACGCGCTGCCGGCCGCGATCTTGACGGTGAAGGGCAAGCTCGTCACCGAGGCGATCGTGCTGGCGTGCGCCGATGGGGCGCTGCACCTGGCGCTGCCGGCGGAGGCGGCCGACGAGGCGATCGCGCTGCTCGATCGCCACATCATCATGGACGACGTCGCGCTCGCGCGCGACGAAGGTGTCGAGTTCGCAATGGTGTGGCCGGAGCCGATCGCCGCGGCGGGCGTGGAGTGTCTGGCGACGCAGTACCCGGGCCCGGGCTGGCTGGTGTTCGGGGCGCCGGCGGCGGTGGCGGCGGCGCTGGCGAGCGCCACCGAGGTGTCGCCGGCGACGTGGGACGCGCGGCGGATCGAGGCGGCGGCGCCGGGGTGGGGCCGCGAGATCACGCCGGGCACGTTCCCGCCCGAGGTCGGGTTCGTGGCGGCCGTGAGCTACGCCAAGGGCTGCTTCATGGGACAGGAGCCGCTGGCGCGCATCCACGCGCGCGGGCAGGTCAACCGGGTGCTGGTGCGCGTGCACGCCGGGACATGTCCGGAAGGACCGGTCGAGCTGGCGGCGCCCGATCGCCCGCAGGCCGGGCACGCCGCGACCTGGGCGCCCGACCCGGACGGCGGCGCGAGCGGGCTGGCGATCGTGCACCGCAGCGCGGCGACGCCGGGGACCGTGCTGAGCGCGGCGGGGATCGGGCCGGTCGAGGTCCGCTCGGGCCCGCTCGGCGACGATCCCGGGATCAAGGGGCGCCAGTGAGGCGGCGCGAGGCGGCTGCCGTTCGGGACCTGTGAGGCGAGGCCCGGGCGGCGCGGCGGTCCCCGGGTGACGGCCGCTCGCACGTTCGCGCGCGAGGACCGAGCGCGGGCCGGGCGGGTCGCCGTTCCACATGGGCTTCAGAGCATGTCCTGAGGGGCATGCGGACGCGGAGCACGCGTTCGCGCGGGCGCGGGCCGGGTGGGTCGCCGTTCACAGGGGCTTCAGAGCATGCCCTGAGGGGCATGCGGACGCAGGTCAAGCGTTCGCGCGCGAGCGCGGGTCGTGCGGCTCTCGCTCGTTCTACATGTCCTTCAAGCATGTTCGAGCTGCTCGCCGCCCCCAGGCTCGTGGCACCTTCAGGTCACCGCGAGCCGCAGTCCCTGATACAAGGGCACGTTTTGAGGGACATGAAGGGGCGGTTCACTCGTCGTCCTCGCGGCTGCGGTAGGGGTCGGTCGGGCGCTCCTTGAGGCGGCCGGCGCTGCGCAGGGCCTCCTTGAGGACGAACTCGATCTGCCCGTTGATGCTGCGCAGGTCGTCGGCCGCCCAGCGCTCGAGGGCGGCGTGGAGCTCCGGGTCGATCCGCAGCAAGAAGCGCTTCTTCTCGACCATGGGGGCTCACGAGTAGATGTTGCCGGTGTTGATCACCGGCTGGGCCTCGCGGTCGGCGACGAGGGCGACCAGGAGGTTGTTGACCATCGAGGCCTTGCGCTCCTCGTCGAGGCGGACGATGCCGTGCTCCTCGAGGCGACGCAGGCCCATCTCGACCATGCTGACGGCGCCCTCGACGATCTGGCGGCGGGCGGCGACGACGGCCTCGGCCTGCTGGCGGCGCAGCATGGCCTGGGCGATCTCGGGGGCGTACGCGAGGTGCGAGAGGCGACAGTCGACGACCTCGAGGCCGGCGACGTCGAGCCGGGCCTGGACCTCCTGCTGGAGGCCGGCGTTGATCTCGTCCTGGTGGCTGCGCAAGGCGACCTCGCCGTCGTGCGAGTCGTAGGGGAAGCGGGTGGCGACGGCGCGGATGGCCGTCTCGCTCTGGATGGCGACGAAGCCGCGGTAATTCTCGACCTCGAGCAGGGCCTTGGCGCTGTCGGTGACGCGCCAGACGATCACGGCCGCGATCTCGATCGGGTTGCCGCGCGCGTCGTTGACCTTGAGCTTCTCGCTGTTGAAGTTGTGGACGCGCAAGCTGACCGGGTGTTTGGCGGCGAAGGGGTTGGCGAAGTGATACCCGGCGCCGGCGACGGTGCCGACGTAGCGGCCGAAGAAGACGAGCACCCGCGATTCGTTAGGCTGGTTGACGAAGAAACCACCGAGGGAGAGCAAGAGGACCAGACCGAGGACGATCGGCTGCCACACCTTGGCGACCTGCTGGGTCTGGGCGATGTCGACGATTGTGCTGGCGCACAGGCCGGCGAGGGCCAGCCAGACGAGGAGAGCGATGAAACCGTTGAGCGAAAACGCGCGCTGCTGCTGGATCGAGGTCATTCGGGGCTCCGGGGTGATGTCGGGATGATATCACTCTGATACTGGAGGCGCCAGACTGGTTTTTGCGGAGTCGCGAGGGGTCTGCCGATGCTCAGGCCAGTCTTCCGCGGATGAGGGCTCGGGGCGCTCGCACGTCAGCGCCCACGACCTCGTCCCTCGCAGCTCCACCGGTTCGGTCGAGGGGGTGGCGATCGAGCTGTCTGAAGAGACAGATCCATCGCCGGCCAGCGGTACTCGCTGTCCGGAGGGACAGGTCAGCAAGGATGGCTCTCGAGACAGGTTGAATCGGGCCTGTCCCGAGAGACGGAGAATCGGCGGCGCGAGCCGGGCTCGCCGGACTGGAGGCTCACTGGGCGGCCGGCGCGGCCGCCTCGCTCGCGGGGGGGTCGGGCGCGAGGACGTGGCGGTGGAGCGCGAGGTGGAGGTCCTCGGGGCGGATCGGTTTGGTCAGGTAGTCGGTCATGCCGGCGGCGAGGCAGCGCTCGCGGTCGTCGGCGCGGGCGTTGGCGGTGAGGGCGATGATCGGAGCGGTGCAGCCGGCCTCGCGCAGGCGGGCGGTCGCCTCGTAGCCGTCCATGATCGGCATCTGACAGTCCATGAAGACGATGTCGGGGCTGTTCGCCTCGACGGCGGCGACAGCGGCCAGGCCGTTCTCGACCGGGAAGACGGTGTGGCCCGCACGCTCGAGCAGGGCGAGGACGACGGTGCGGTTGATCCGGTTGTCGTCGGCGAGGACGATCTTCAGCCGCCGCTCGCTGGTCGGGCTCGTGCCTGTCCCCTGGGACAGGTCGTGCTCGCTGGCGACGGTGAGCGGGATCGAGGCGGTGAAAGTCGAGCCGCTGCCGGGCTCGCTCTCGACGTCGAGGCTGCCGCCCATGCCGCGGACCAGGGCGCGGCAGATGGCGAGGCCGAGGCCGGTGCCGCCGAAGCGGCGCGTGGTCGAGGCGTCGGCCTGGACGAAGCTGTCGAAGATCCGCGGCAGCTGCTCGGCGGTGATGCCGATGCCGGTGTCCTGCACGCGCAGCTCGACGGTGGCCTCGTCGTGGAGGAGCGGGCCGACGCGGATCTCGGTGCGGACCTCACCGGCGACGGTGAACTTCACGGCGTTGCTGACGAGGTTGGTCAGGACCTGGCGGATCCGCAGCGGATCGCCGAAGAACACCCGCGGGGCGCCCTCGGGGTAGTTGAGGCGCAGGCCGAGGCCCTTGTCGCGGGAGACGTACCCGAACATGGCGATCACTTCCTCGGCGAGCTTGCGCAGATCGAAGGGCGAGCGCTCGAAGGTGAGGTGGCCGGCCTCGATCTTCGACATGTCGAGGATGTCGCCGAGCAGCGCCATGAGGCCCTCGGCGGCGCCACGGATGGCCGCGAGGTAGGCCCGCTGCTCGTCGTTCAAAGGGGTGTCGGCGAGCAGGGCGGTGGTGCCGAGGACGCCGCTCAGCGGGGTGCGGATCTCGTGGCTGATGTTGGCGATGAAATCGCTCTTGGCCCGGCTGACGGCGTCGATCTGTTGCCGCGAGGCGTGCAGGACGGCCCGCTCGGCGGTCAGGTCGTGGATGAGGCTGTCGCGGACCCGAATGGCGTGGACACACCACAGCAAGAGGGCCCCCGCGGCGAATGCGCTGGCTGCGTAGAGGATCGGCTGACCACCGACGAAGAGGGCGACGGCGAGGCCGAGCCCGGCGACCCCGAGCACGAGCACCAGCAGCGGACCGATGCCCCGGCGGGGGCTCGCGCGCTCGGTGCCCGCGGGTGCGGGCAGGGCGGAGACCCGGTCGCTCGACGCCGCCTCACGCATCGCCGTGTACGATATCCCATTCGCGCCGTGGCAGCGGCGACGCCGGCAGCCCCCCGAGGTCCATCCGCGACTCGGCCTGGGGTCCGGCGGCCTCCTTGCGAGGCTGGGAGACCCCGAATGCAGGCGAGGCGGTCGCCCCGCCCGCCGTGGTCACAGGTGTGAGCTGAACTTCGGGACAGGTGAGAGCGCGACGCAGACGCGGCCGGCGTGGCGATAGCGCCCGCGCAGGCCGCTGCACGATCGGTGCTACCATCCCCCGGCGCATGACCGCGGCACCCCAACCTGAGGATGACAACCCGCTCCGCGGCCCGCCCGAGCTGCTGGGTGAATTCGGCGAGTTCGGCGGGCGCTACGTGGCCGAGACGCTGATGCCGGCGGTGGAAGAGCTGGCTCGCGCGTGGCCGAAAGCCTGGGCCGACCCGACGTTCGTCGACGAGTACCGGGCGATCCTCCGCGACTACGTCGGCCGGCCGACGCCGCTGACGGAGGCCCGCCGGCTGCCGGAGGCGATCGGCGGCGGGCGGATCTTCCTCAAGCGCGAGGACCTGAACCACACCGGGGCCCACAAGATCAACAACTGCATCGGCCAGGTGCTGCTGGCGCGCCGGCTCGGCAAGACCCGCATCATCGCCGAGACGGGGGCCGGGCAGCACGGGGTGGCGACGGCCACCGCCTGCGCGTACTTCGGGATGCCCTGCACCGTGTACATGGGCGCCGAGGACGTGTCCCGCCAGGCGCTGAACGTGGTGCGCATGCGCCTGCTCGGGGCCGAGGTCCGGCCGGTGACGAGCGGCTCGGCGACCCTGAAGGACGCGATCAACGCGGCCCTGCGCGACTGGGTCGCCAGCGTGGCCGATACGCACTACGTGATCGGCAGCGTGATGGGACCCGACCCGTACCCGCTGATGGTCCGCGAGCTGCAGCGGGTGATCGGCGACGAGGCGCGGGCGCAGATCCTCGACCGGATCGGTCGCCTGCCCGACGCGGCGGTGGCCTGCGTCGGCGGCGGCTCGAACGCGATGGGCCTGTTCGCGGCGTTCGTGCCCGACGCGGCGGTGAAGCTGTTCGGGGTCGAGGCCACCGGCGAGGGGCTGCAGGGCCGCCACGCGGCGACCGTGGCGAAGGGCCGGATCGGCGTGTTCCACGGGATGCGCAGCCTGGTCCTTCAGACAGATGACGGGCAGCTGCTCGAGGCCCACTCGATCTCGGCCGGGCTCGACTACCCGGGCATCGGCCCCGAGCACGCGCACCTGCACGCGACCGGACGCGCGCGCTACCTCGGGATCTCCGACCGCGAGGCGCTGGCGGCCACCGAGCTGTTGGCCCGCACCGAGGGCATCATCCCGGCGCTCGAGACGGCGCACGCGATCGCGGCGCTGCCCGCGGTGATCCGCGAGCTCGGGCCCGAGGCGGTGGTGATCGTCAACGTGTCGGGTCGCGGCGACAAGGACATGCACACGGTGATGACCCACCTCGACCCGGCGACGCTGGCCCTCATCGACGAGGCCGAGCGCGGACGCAAGGCGGCCCGCGCCGCGCACCACGGGGCGGCGGGGCACGGGGGCGGGGAGGGGCTGATCGTCGACGGTCACGAGCTCCGCGCCGAGCGCAAGGAGGGGGCATGAGCGCCGGAGTGGATCGTGTGGCGGCTGCGTTCGCCCGGGCACGCGCGGAGAACCGCGCGGCGCTGGTCGGCTACCTGACCGGGTTCGATCCCGATCGCAACGGCTCGCTCGAGCGGATCTTCGCCGCCTGCGACGGCGGGCTCGACGTGCTCGAGCTCGGGGTGCCCTTCAGCGATCCGACGGCCGACGGACCGACGATCCAGGCGGCGATGACCCGCGCCCTGGCCAGCGGGGCCACGGTGGCGGGGGCGCTGGCGCTGGCGGCGGAGATCCGGCGCCGCTTCGAGCTGCCGATCGTGCTGTTCTCGTACGCGAACCCGCTGGTCAGCTACGGGCCGGAGCGCCTGTCCCGAGAGACAGCCGAGGCGGGGGCCGACGCGCTGCTGGTGGTCGACCTGCCGCCCGAGCACGCGGAGGTCCTGCGCGGGCCGGCCAGCGCCCGCGGGCTCGGCTGGGTCGGGCTGATCGCGCCGACGACCACGCCGGCCCGCCGCGCGCGGGTGCTGGCGGCCAGCACCGGGTTCGTCTACGCGGTCAGCCTCACCGGCGTGACCGGGGCGCCGCTCGACCCGAGCGACCCGGCCCTGCACGCCGGCCTGGCGACGCTGCGCAGCGCGAGCTCGCTGCCGATCGTGGTCGGCTTCGGCGTGCGCAAGGCCGAGGACGTGCGCGCGCTGGCCGGGCACGCCGACGGGGTGGTGGTCGGCTCGGCGCTGGTCGAGGCCGGCGCGCGCGGACCCGCGGCGCTCGGCGAGCTGGTGAAGACGCTGCGCGCCGGGACCCTGCGGGCCTGACGGCGCGAGGCGTGAGGGACATGTCCGAAGGGGCATGCTCAAAGGGCCTGCTCCTTCAGGTATGTCCGAACGAGCATGTCACTCGGGACATGCCCCGACGCTCAGGTCTCGCTCGGCGCCTCGTCGGAGGGGGCGGTAGGGGCGGGCGGAGCGGCGGCGGCCCCGGCGGCGCGCTCGAGGTGGACGAGCATCGCGGCGACCGTCAGCATGGCGGGGGCGTCGGGGCTGATCGGCTCGGTGCCGCGCTCGCGGACCTCGAAGGCGCCGCCGTCGAAGAACACGCTGTTGAAGCGGCTGACGAGGTCCATCAGGGTCGTCTGCGCGCCGGTGCTGTCGAGCATGGCGGTGACCTGGGCCCGGTCGCGCGTGCTGATGTAGATGAAGTCGTCGAACAGCGGGTCGCCGACCTGGAGATCCTTGCGGAACACCTTGATCATGCGATCGAGGGTGCTCTCGCGGGCGAAGCTGGCGCGGAACGACAGGCTGACGCGCGGGCGGGCGGTGATCGAGAAGTGATAGAAGGTGTAGAACTCGCTGCCGACGCGATCGCGCGTCTGCCACTCGCGGGTCACGATCGTGTGGCCGCGCTCGCGCAGCGCGACCTCGGCGTGACCGTCGGCGCAGCGCTCGCAAAAGTCGAGCTCGTAGTCGCGGCGGAGGTTGTCACTTGTGTGCGGGAGTTCGCAGAACGCACAGGGGACGACGTCGTCCATGCCGGCACGGTATCAGGGCGGGACCAGCCAGTCGACGCGGGCGTCGCCGGGAAACTCGTCCTCGGCCAGGAGGGCCGCAAGCCGGGGCAGGAGCGCGCCGAACACGGTGTCGGTCTGCCACGGGGCGCCGGCGAGGAGCAGCCCCGAACCGCTGAGCACGGCGGGGTCGTCAGGCCTCGTGCGCAGCTCGAGGCAGAGCACGTCGCGCAGGCCGGAGCGGAGCACGGCGGCGTGCAACAGCGTGGCCGCGAGCGGGCCCTTGATCGGGTACCACAGCGCGGTGCAAGCCTGCGGCCAGCGCCGCCGCGCGAGCTCGACGCCGGCGAGGGCGGCGGCGAATTCGTCGGGCCGCTCGTAGGGCGGATCGATGAGGACGAGGCCGCGGCGCGGCGTCGGCGGCAAGAGAGCGGCCAGCGCCTCGTAGCCGTCGCGCTGGTGGATCGCCACCTGCGGGTCGCGCCGCGGGCCGTGCTCGCCGCGCACGCTGAACTCGTCGCGCAGCGCGGCAGCCTCGCCCGGCTGGAGCTCGCACAGGATCATGCGATCGTCAGGTCGCATGACGGACCGCACCAGCCGCGGCGAGCCGGGATAGGTGGCGAGCGCGCCGCTAATGTTGAGTTCGGCGACGCGCGCGAGGTAATCGGCGAGCTCCGGCGGGAGGTCCGCCGCGCCCCGAGCAGGCCACAGCCGGGCGATGCCGCGCTGAAACTCGCGCGAACGCGCGGCATCGCCGAAGTCCAGGGGATAACGGCCGCGTCCGGCGTGGGTGTCGACGTAACTCAGCGGCGCGGGCTTGTGCTGGAGACGGCGCACGAGTTGCAGCAGGACGACGTGCTTGAACACGTCCGCGGCGTTACCGGCGTGAAAGGCGTGACGGTAGTTCATCGGCAGCGACGAGCCCGTCCAGGGCTCGGCTCGAAAATAATGCATCGACCGCCCGCGCTGGGCTCGCCTCGCACGCGGGGGAGATCTCGCCGGTGAACGCAGAGCTCCATCCCAGGCGGGTCGTGCAGAAATTTCTAAAAGGGGTGCAGGCGCCCGGCGAGCTCGACAGCTGCGCGCAGGACTCGGGTTCGGTCGCTGCGGGATGTATTCCTGGGAGGGCATGCGGGCTCACGAGATCGGCGAGGTGTCGGCGATGCCCGGCGATCGTGCGGGCCGGGGCCGCCGCGCCCGGCTGCGCCTCGCACCGGTGTTTCAGGGCCGCGTCCGGTCAGCGCCGCGAAGCCTGGGCTCACGGGAGCCGCGATGAGAGCGGGGCCCGAGTCTCGGGGGGCGGGTGAATTGAACGCGTCGCTCGATCGACTCAGACCGGTCGAGGACACGAGGATGTCGCGGAGTCACACGGAAGCGCTCGGGGGCGCCGAGACCGTCGCGCGCGGGCTCGCCGATACCACGCCGGCGGGCCTGGCCTTCCCCAGCCTCGACGGGGCCGACGAGCGGCGAATGGAAGATCTGATGGCCGCGCGGCTGTTCCCGCGGGCAGCCGCGCCGCAGCGGATCGGCCGCTACACGCTGCTCGACCGGCTCGGCAGGGGCGGCATGGGTGTGGTTTATGCGGCGTATGACCCGGAGCTCGATCGGCGGGTGGCGATCAAGCTGCTGCAGCGCGACGACACCGCCCGGCGGCGCAGGCTGGAGCGCGAGGCCCAGGCGATGGCCAGGCTCTCGCATCCGAACGCGGTGACCCTCTACGAGGTCGGCGAGCACGAGGGGCAGTCGTTCCTGGCGATGGAGTTCATCACCGGCCCGGACCTCACTCGGTGGCTGCGCGAGCGCGGGCCCGCGGCTGACCGGCGGACCGTGCTGGACATGTTCATTCAGGCAGGTCGGGGCCTGGCGGCGGCGCACCGGGTCAACCTCGTCCACCGCGACTTCAAGCCCGCCAACGTGTTCGTCGACGACGACGGTCGCGTGCGCGTCGGCGACTTCGGGCTCGCACGCCAGCGAGTAATGGAGGGCGTCGACCTCGACGGGCACTCCGGGCGCGAGGCCGTTGACTTGCCCGGGAACTCCGGCGAACTCACCACGACCGGCGTGATCATGGGGACGCCGGCCTACATGGCGCCGGAGCAGTTCGCCGGCGCGGAGACCGACGCGCGTACCGATCAGTTCGCGTTCTGCGTCGCGTTGTGGGAGGCGCTCCAGGGCGCAGGCCCTTCGCGGGCGCGACAACCTCGCCGGCTTCGACGTCGCCGCGCGCGTACGACGACGCGAGGGCGAGGTTCGAGCGAGTGATCGCCATCCGCGAGAAGGCGCTCGGCCCTGACCACCCGACCGTCGCCTTCACCCTCCTCGGCACCGCCCGCACCCAGCGGGCGACGGGGGCCTACGACGAGGCGAGGGCGCACTACGAGCGCGCGCTTGCGATCGTCGAGAAGGCGTTCGGCCCCGACCACCCGGCCGTCGCCGCCGCGCTGGCCGGCCTCGCCGAGGTCTTGCTCGCCCGACACGAGTCGGCGGAGGCCGTGGGGCTGGCCGAACGCGCCGTGCGGATCGGCGAGGCCGGCGGGGTCAGCCCGGACAAGCTGGCGGGCAGCCGCTTCGCCCTCGCGCGAGCGCTGTGGCACGCGCCTGGCCCCGCGCGCGACCGCGACCGCGCGCGGACGCTGGCGCGGCAGGCCCTCGACACGCTGTGCACGATCCAGGGCCGCGAGCGCGAGCGGGCCGACGTCGAGGTTTTCCTCGCCGACGCCGACGGCGCGCCGTGATCACGGCTCGACGCCGAGTGCCGCGCGCGACTCGTGGACGCGGCGGGACCGCCCGGCGAGTGACGGGCACGCGCTCGCCGAGATCCTCGGAGGACGCGCGCGACCGAGGACGTAAGAACTTCGCCGCCAGGCTCGCGCTCGTCCGGCGAGCCTGGAGTTTTTGCGCCCGGCTCGCGGCGATCTGGACCGCGCCGGAGAGCCGTTGCCGCGTTGCCTGCGCACTCGCACGCGCCTCGGTGCCCCGTGCCCGTGGCACGAGAATCGACATGGAGTTTGAGGCGCCCTCGCGTGCACTCGTGGCGGTGGCGGACGCGCCGGGGCGCGGCATAGCAGGCTCGGCCTGCGGTGAAAAGGCCATGGGGAGGGCCGGCGACGTGACCGGGCGCGGTCCCCGTGCGTCGTAAAACGGCGTATGGTAGCCGCGCCGATGCCCGAAGGCCGCTCCTCCGCTGCGCTCGCTGCCGCCTCGCTGCTGCTCCGGCGGCTCGGCAGCTTCCTGCTGCGGGTGCTCCGCCACCTCGGCAAGAACAAGGCGCTGCTGCTGGCCGGCGGGGTCGCCTACAACGCGCTGCTGTCGATCGTGCCGATGCTGGCGGTGGTGTTGGTGGCGCTGACCCACGTGTGGGACGTCGACCAGCTGACCGAGATCATCAGCCACGAGCTCAACCTGCTGATCCCGAACCAGGCCGACGTGATCATCGGCGAGGTGGTGAGCTTGCTCGACAACCGCGACCTGGTCGGCGGGATCGGGCTCGGGGTGATGCTGTTCTTCAGCACGTGGGCGTTCAAGATGCTGGAGGGCGCGCTGGCGGTGATCTTCGCCCGCAGCCGCGCCCGCCGCCAGCGCAGCTTCTGGATGTCGGCGCTGCTGCCGTACATCTTCATCGTCGCCATCGCCGGCGGCCTTTTGGTGCTGACGGTCCTGGTCGCGCTGCTCGAGCGCCTGGCCGAGGCCGAGGTGGTGCTGTTCGGTTATCAGCTGTCCCTCGGGTCAGGTCCGGCGTTCGTCCTCAAGCTGAGCGGCATCGTCACGCTGATCTTCATGTTCACGGCGGCCTACCGCGTCATGCCGATCACCGAGGTGTCGTGGCGCCGCGCCCTCACCGGCGGAGTGGCCGCGGCGCTGCTGTGGGACGTGCTGCGCCGGGCGCTGATGGTCTACTTCTCCAAGATCTCGCTGGTCAACGTGGTCTACGGGTCGCTGGCGACGGTCATCATCGCGCTCCTGACCCTCGAGATCGGCACGCTCATCATCCTGCTCGGGGCGCAGATCATCTCCGAGCTGCAGCACAGCGAGGAGGCCGGGCTGCCGTGGTACGAGGCGGCGCCCGAGAGCGAGACCATCGGGGTCAAGCAGGGCTGAGGCGGCACCGGCCCGTAGGGGCATGGATTTCGGGACATGTCCGAACAACCACACAGGCTGGCGGTGGGGGTGGTCGCGGTGTGGCTGGCGGCCCAGGCGGTCGCGCTGGTGCGGGGGCTGCTGCCGCTGCCGCCGCCGCTGGGGGCGCACCTGCCGTGGCGGATGTTCAGCGACCCGTCGCCGTTCGAGCGCACGCTGACGGCGGAGGGCCGCGTCGCCGACGGGACGTGGGTGCCGATCCCGCTGGAGCGCTACTTCCAGCACACGCGCGGGGCCACGGGCGAGCGGGCGTACGAGTACAGCACGATCGTGTTCGAGGGGGGGCACCTGCGCGAGCGGCAGGCGTTCGCCGCGTGGCTGGCGGCGCGCATGGCCGCGGACGGGCAGCCGATCGACAAGGTGCGGCTGATCCGGCGCTGGCGTGACCTCCGCGACGACGCGACGGGGGCGGCGACGATCGGTCAGTACAGGGTGGGCGGTGGCTGAGGCGACCGAGCTGCCGGTGTTCGCCGCGCGCGCGCGGGCGCAGCGCGGTCCGGGGCCGCTGGCGCGGTTCTTCTTCGCGACCGAGGGGACGGCGCGGACGCAGCGGTTCGCGCGCGGCCTGGCCTTGTGGACAGGCGCCTACGCGCTGACGCAGTGGCCCCACCGCGAGGAGCTGTACAGCCGGCCGGTGCTGCGCGACGGCTGGCTCGAGGGGTGGCTCGGCGGGTGGGTGCCGCCGCCGGCGCTGGTGACGGGGCTGCTGGCGCTGCTGGCGGTGGCGGCGGGCACGGCGGCGGCGGGCCGCGGCGGCCGGGCGGCGCGGGTGACGACGGCCGGCCTGTTCGGGCTGCTGGTCGGGCTCGAGGCGAGCGCGCCGCGGGCCTACGCGGCGCTGGCGGTGCTGCAGTGGTCGTTCGTGGCGCTGGCGCCGGCAGGGCCGAGGGGGCCGCGCTGGGCCGCGCGGCTGTTGATGCTGCAGCTGTCGGCGGTGTACGTGTTCGCGGCGCTGTCGAAGCTGGCCGAAGGGACATCCTGGTGGACGGGCGAGGCGATCGTGCTGATCTTCCGCTCGGCGCGCCAGGGCCAGCACCTGTTGTCGGCGTGGCTGCCGTTGACCCCGGGGCCGCTGGCGCAGGCGCTGGCGTGGTCGACGATCGCGCTCGAGCTGGCGATCGGGTGCGGGCTGTGGTTCGCCCGCACCCGCCGCCCCGCCGCGATCGCGCTGGTGCTGCTCCACGCGGGGATCGCCGGGTCGATGCGGGTGTCGCTGCTGTTCCACGCGCTGATGCTGCTGCACCTGCTGCTGTTCTTCGGCCGCCGCGGGGACGAGGCCTGAGGGGCATGTCCTGACGGACATGTGGATTCAAGCATGTCTCAGGGGGCATGTCCTTTGGCGTCGAGCATGTAGAAGACGACGTCCTGGCGGGGCAGGGCGACGCGGCGGGAGGCGAGGGCGCCGGCGAGCTCGGGGGCGAGCTGCAGCGGCTCGGAGGGCGGGGCGAGCCGGCCGAGGCCGATCCAGGCGGGGTGGAGGTCGGTGCGGCCGGCGATGAGGTCGACGGGCGCGGCCGCGGGGACCGGCGCGGGTGCGGCGGCGACGACCGGCGCGGGCGCCGCCGAGGGGAGCTCGGCGGTGCGGAGCGACAGCGCCAGGAGGGGCGCCGCGGCCGCGAGGCCGGCGCCGACGAGCCACCACGGCCAGCGGGCGGGGGCCGGCGCGTCCAGGCGCGCCCGCAGGCGGGTGAGGCCGCCGGGCGGCGGGTCGAGGCGGACGAACATGTCCTTCAGGTCATCTTCGGGCGGCGGCTTCACGGCGGTGCTCCTGGGCTTGGAGGTGACGGCGGACGCGATCGGCGGCGGCGTGGCGGCGCGAGCCGACGGTGCCGACCGGGATCTCGAGCGCGGCGGCGATGTCGGCGTACGTGAGCTCGGAGAGCTCGCAGAGGACGAGCACGCGGCGCAGCTTCTCGGGCAAGGCGTCGACGGCGGCCCGCACGGCGGCGGCCCGCTCGGCGCCGAGGACGGCGAGGTCGGGCCGGTTGTCGCTCGCGTCGGGCGAGCCGTCGTCGAGGGCGACGAAGCGCCGCAAGGCCCGCCAGCGCCGGCGACTGGCGGCGAGGTTGACGGCGATCCGGTAGACGAAGGCGCCGGCGGTGTCGGGCCGCACGCGGGCGCGGGCCTGCCACAGCCGCGCGAAGGTCTCCTGGACCAGCTCCGCCGACTCGTCGCGGTCCCACAGCCAGCGGTAGACGACGTTGAACAGCGGCCGCTCCATCTGCACGAAGAGCCGCTCGACGTCGCCGACCGTCAGGCCGGGCGAGGACGCGGGCTCGGTCACACGCCCCCGGTCCGGAGCTGCCCGCGGACGATGTAGAACATGGTCTTGGGGACATGCTGAGCCTTGGCGTCGCTCGCCTCGAGGCTCGCCTGGCCGACGACGAGGAGCTGGCCGGGATCGACGTGGATGCGCGATCGGAGCTGGTTGCAGTGCTCGGCGCAGGTCAGGAGGTGGGCGCGATCCTTGGCCTGCTGGGCGACGACGAGGTTGAGGTCGGCGACGAGCCGCCCGCCGACCTCGGAGACGGTCTGGCGCGCCTGCATGAGGGCGCCGTCGGCCTCGGCGCGCTCGTCGATCAGCGAGGACAGGTGCATCGACTCGTGCAAGCGGAAGCGCATCGGGCCCTGGCTGGCGACGATCGCCTGCAGCGCGGGGGCGATGTCAGGGACGGCGTCGACGCCCTCGGCGGCCTGGGCGGGCTCGCCGACGACGATCCAGTAGTCGAACTCGGCCGTGCGCACGGGCGGGGCCTTGGCGGGGTCGAGGCCGGCGATCAGGGCGGCGACGCCGTCCTGGATCCCGGGCGGCGCGACGACGACGAGGCGGCCGTCCGGCAGGCGCTCGACGGTGCCGAGCGGCGGCAGGTCCTTGCCGGTCGAGAGGGCGCTGGCGAGGGCCTGTTCGATCGAGCGCGCCTGCTCGGGCGGGACGGTGTAGGTGCGGAGGAGCGGCTCGTCGCTGTCGGCCGGCGCGGGCGCGGTGCTCGGGGCCGGCGGGGCGAGGGGCGGGGTGCCCGGGGCGGACCGCGGGGCCTCGCAGGCGAGCACGAGGGGGAAGGCGAGGAAGAGGAAGAGGCGGTGGATCGAGCGGGGCATGGGGCTCCGGGGTGCGTTCGATCGGGCTCTACGCGCGGGGCGTCCGAGTCTTCGAAAATTTTTTGCGAGGGGTCCGGAAAATTGCGCGGAAAGCGCGATATGTCTTGCGGGACATGTCGTCCTGGACATGCGGAGCGACCCCGGCGGCGCAGCTGTGGTATCACCGCGGCGATGCGCGAGCTACGCCGCTCCGAGGTGTTCGACGCCGGCTTCTTTCGCGTCGAGCGGGTCAGCCTCGAAGGCCGGGCCTCGCCGGTGACGCTGCTGCGGATGCCGGACTGGGTGATGGCGGTGGCGGTCAACCCGGCGGGACGGTTCGTGCTGGTCCGCCAGCATCGCTTCGGGATCGCGGCCGAGACGGTCGAGCCCGCCGGCGGGCTGGTCGACGCCGGGGAGGCGCCCGCGGCCGCGGCGCTGCGAGAGCTGGGCGAGGAGACGGGCTACGCCGGGGCCACGGCGGAGCCGCTGGGCTTCACGCACCCCAACCCGGTGCTGCAGGACAACCGCTGCCACTTCTTCCTGGTGCGGGAGGCCGTGCAGGTCGGAGCGCCGCACGCCGACGCGGAAGAAGTGGTGGCGCCGGTGGTGATGGGGCGCGCGGAGGTCGAGGCGGCGCTGGCCGAGGGGCGGATCGCGCACGCCCTGGCCGAGCTGGCGCTGCGCCGGGCGCTGGCGGTGCTGTAGCGGCGGGCGAGGCGATATGTCTTTGGGGACATATCGACGAAGGTCGACGCGCTGAGGCCGAGCGTGTCGTTCGGGATCGGCCGTCGCGGTTCTGGACGGGCGAGGCGCGACCGGTCTGTCCTTCCGGACAGGTGGTCCGGGATCCGCGCGCCTGCCAGGCCGGGAACCCGACGCGCGCTCTGCCTGTCCTTCCGGACAGGGCGTGTCCGGCGGCCGCGCGCGGCCGCCGAGCCGGGACCGAGGCGGTGCCTGTCCTTCCAGTCAGGCGTGTCCCACGCTACCGGCGCGTCGAGGCCCCGGCCGCACGCGCTTGCGGGGGCGGCCTCACGCCGGGGTCTCGAGCGTGGGGGGCTGCTTGCGGTAGGCGCGGATCTTGATGACCCGGCGCTCGTCGGCCTCGGCGACGTGGAAGGTCCAGCCCTCGGCTTCGACCTCCTCGCCGACCTGCGGGATGTACTCGAACTTGTGGAACAGAAAGCCCGAGAGCGTCTCGTAGTTGCCCTGGATCTCGTCGTCGAGGTCGACCGCCAGCGTCTTCTCGACCTCGGACACGTTGATCAAAGCGTCGAAGAGGAAGGTGCCGTCGCCGATGTCGAGGATCTGCTTCTCCTCGTCGGGCTCGTCGTTCTCGTCGTAGATCTCGCCGACCACCTCCTCGAGCGCGTCCTCGAGGGTGACGACGCCGGCGGTGCCGCCGAACTCGTCGACGACGATCGCCATGTGGGTCTTCTTCTTTTGGAACAGCGAGAACAGGTCGATGACCTTCATGTTCTCGGGGGCGAACACGGCCGGGCGGGCGACGCTGCCGAGGGTGACCTCGTCGAGGTGATCGAGGTGCTTGAGCACGTCGCCGACGTAGGCGATGCCGACGATCTTGTCGTTCGTGTCGCGGTAGATCGGGACGCGCGAGTACTGGTGCTCCTCGTTGATCGCCATGAAGCGGCGCAGCGAGGCGTTCTCCTCGAGCGCGATCATGTCGACGCGCGGGGTCATGATCGCGCGCACCGGCGTGTCCGACAGGTCGAACACGTTGTTGAGGAGCTCCTTCTCCTGCTCCTCGAGCACGCCCTCCTGGCGCGACGCCGAGACGATCATCCGGATCTCCTCTTCGGAGTGGGCCGAGTGATGCCCGGGCACCGGTCGCAGGCCGAACATGCGCACGACGCCGTTGCCGGTGACGTTGAGCAGCCAGATCACCGGGCGGAACACGGTGGTGAAGGCGATCATCGGCACGGCGATCGCCAGCGAGACCTGCTCGGCCCGCTGCAGCGCCAGCGACTTCGGCGCCAGCTCGCCGAACACGATGTGCAAGGCGGTCGACAGGCCGAAGGCCAGCGCGAACGAGATGGTCTTCACGTTGTCGGCCTGGACGCCCCACTCGAGCAGGCTCGGCGCGACGAGGTGCTCGATCGCGGGCTCGGCGATGAAGCCGATGAGGAGGCTCGCCATCGTGATGCCCAGCTGCGTGGCGGCGATGTAGAGGTCCAGGTCTTGCAGCACCTTGTGGGTCAGGCGCGCGAGCGTGTTGCCTTCGTTGGCGAGCTGCTCGATCCGGGTGCGTCGCACGCTGACGAGCGCGAACTCGGCCGCGACGAAGAATCCGTTCATCAAGACCAGGAAGAACAGCGAGACGAGTCGCAGGAGGTCGCTCATCGAGAGTCGCTGCTCCTCGGCCCGTCGAATCGGCCGCTGCGGGCCTTACTCGGGGGGTCGCCCATAGGGTCCGCACAGTGTAGCAAGCTTTGTCCGCGACGCGCGCCGCTGGGCTTGCCGTTGGCGGAGATCGCGCAAGGACGACTGCGAGGCCCCGGAAGCGGCCTCAGAGGCGCTGCGCGGCCATGCGCGCGTGTTAGGCTGACGAGATGAGCAGGCTCGGAGCGGCGGGGTTCGTCGTGCTTCTCACACTCGGGGGGTGCGTGACCGGCGAGCAAGGGGACGAGTCCGAGACGGAGGCCGGCGGCGGTCCTGACGCGGGGCCCGGTGCGTCGGCGACGACCGACGAGGCGCAGACCTCGTCGCCGGTGCCGACGACCAGCGGCGACACCGGCGAGGTCGCCGGCGAGTGCAGCGTGTGGATGCAAGATTGCCCGCCCGGCGCGAAGTGCGTGCCGTTCGACTCGACCGGCACCGGCGTCGTCGACGGCACCCGCTGCGTCGAGATCGCCGGCTCCGCGGGGAAGGCGGGCGACCCGTGCACGGCCGAGGGCGGGATCGTCGGCCTCGACGACTGCGACGCCGACCTGCTGTGCTGGTTGCTCGACGCCGACGGCCACGGGACGTGCACGCCGATGTGCGGCGGCACGCCGGCCTCGCCGACGTGCGGCAGCGGGCTGGTGTGCGACGTGTCAACCGGCGGCCTTCTGGCGCTGTGCCTCACGTCCTGCAACCCGCTGGCGCCGACCTGCCCGATCGGACAGATCTGCATCCCGAGCATGGCCGGCGGGTTCGTGTGCGACGGCGACGTCAGCGGCGACGCCGGCTTCTATGGCGACCCGTGCGAGTTCCTCAACGTGTGCGACCCGGGCCTCTTGTGCGCGGCGGCCTCGAACGTTCCGGGCTGCGACGCCCCGGGCTGCTGCACCGAGTTCTGCGACCTGTCGCTGGCGCCGTCGATGCCCGACATGTGCTCGGGCGCGCCGGAGCAGGAGTGCCTGGCGTTCTTCGACCAGGGGACGGCGCCGCCCGGGCTCGAAGACGTCGGCCTGTGCGGGATCAAGCAGTAGCGCCGTCGAAGATGTCGACGCCGCGGGCCTGCAGGGCCTCGACCGCCTCGCGCACGGGCATGCGCGGCAGCTGCAGCGCCTCGTGCACGATCGCCTCGAGCTCGTCGATGTCGCGGATCGGGGTGATGGTGGTGATGTTGTGGTGGGTGGTGACGAGCCGGTTGTTGTCGATCTCGAGCACCCGGCTGGCGAAGAAGCGGATGATCTTGAGCCGCCGCATGAAGTGGGCGTCGGGCGCGTGGGTGCGCTCGATCGCGGCGGCGAAGCCGTCGGGCGCGACCGGCGGGGGCTTGGCGACGTAGTTGTGGATCCGGGCGCCGCGGTGGAGCATGACGACCTCGACGGCCTCGCGGTGCGAGGCGTGGCGATCGAGGGTGTAGCTGACGTCGCCGTGGGGGATCTGCAGCGGCAGCGAGTCGAGCGCGATCGGGTGGTAAAACGGCGCGCCGTAGCCGACGTCGACCAGGTGTTGCTGATCCTCGAAGGTCACCCGGCAGACGGCGTGGGCCCGCGGGACGCCGCCGGCGTCGGCGGCCAGCAGCTCGACGTCGTAGTCGAGGAACTGCAGCAGCGCGGCGAAGTGGGCGTTGAGGGCGTAGCAGGTGCCGCCGAGGTCCTGGTCGCCGATCCCGCGCAAGAACTCCTCGATCGGCGGGATGGCGTTCCGCGGCGCGTCGGCCGGGCGCAGCAGCTTCGACACGTTCTCGAACGGGATCTTGATCAGGTGGCTGCTGACGAGCTCGTGGAGCCCGGGGTCTCCGACCCACCCGAGGAGCCCGAGGTAGCGGCGGAACAGGTCGTCACGGCGGCTGGTCGTCATGGCAGCACGGGGCATGGTAGCAGTATCCGCGGGCCGCGGGCACGCCCTGTCGGGGCGGCCCTTTGCTAAACTCACCCCCTCGCACGGGCCGCTGCCCGCGACCGAAGGCTTTTGGACATGAGCGCCTCCCAGACCTCCGACCCCGCGCCACAGACCTCCACGCCCGCCTCGCCGCGCCGGCTGCTCGAGAAGCTGAGCCCCGTCAGCGGCGCCCGGCTGGGCGAGTTCCCCGTCGCCGACGAAGCCGAGGTCCGCGCCGCGGTGGCCCGGGCCCGCGCCGCTTTCCCGGGCTGGCGCGACACGCCGCTGGCGGCCCGCGCCGAGGTCATGGCCCGCGTCAAGCAGGTCCTGGCCGAGCAGGGCGAGCACTACGCCCGCAAGATCAGCGAGGACACCGGCAAGCCGACCTTCGAGGCGACGATGATGGAGATCGGCGCGGTCCCGCTGCTGCTCGACTACATGCTCCGGCGCGCGCCGGTGCTGCTGCGCCGGCAGAAGGTGCCGACGCCGCTGGTCCTGCCCGGCAAGTCGGCGTTCATCGAGCACTTCCCCCGCGGGGTGATCGGCATCATCTCGCCGTGGAACTTCCCGTTCCAGCTGGCGGTGGTGCCGGTGCTGTCGGCGCTGATCGGCGGCAACACCGTCGTGCTGAAGCAGTCCGAGATCACGCCGATCGTGGCCGGCGTCGTCGAGGACCTGTTCCGCCGGATCGGGCTGCCCGCCGGGGTGGTCGAGATCGTCCACGGCGACGGCTCGACGGGGGCGGCGCTGACGCGGGCCGAGGTCGACATGCTGTTCTTCACCGGCTCGGTGGCGACCGGCCGCAAGGTGATGGCGGCGGCCGCCCAGCGCCCGATCCCGGTCGAGCTCGAGCTCGGCGGCAAGGACGCGATGATCGTCTGCGCCGACGCCAACCTCGAGCGCGCCGCCGAGGCCGCCGTGTGGGGCGGGCTCGTCAACTGCGGCCAGGCCTGCGTGTCGGTCGAGCGCATCTTCGTGGTCGACGCGATCCACGACCGCTTCGTCGAGAAAGTGCGCGAGAAGGTGGCCCGGGTGACCGTCGGCGGGCCCGACGAGCAGGCCGACATGGGGCCGCTGACGTCGGGCGCGCAGCTCGGGATCGTCGAGCGCCACGTGAATTCGGCGATCGCGGCGGGGGCGAAGGTGGTGTTCGGGGGCGAGAAGCTGCAGCGCCCCGGCCAGTTCTTCGCGCCGACGCTGCTGACGGGGGTGACGCCGGAGATGGAGATCTTCCGCGAGGAGACGTTCGGGCCGGTGCTGCCGGTGATCCGGGTGCGCGACGAGGACGAGGCGGTGCGCCTGGCCAACGCCAGCGAATTCGGGCTGGCCGGCAGCGTGTGGACGCAGGACATCGACAAGGGGCTGCGCCTGGCCTCGCGCATGGAGTGCGGGCAGGTCTCGGTGAACGATGTCATCCAGTCGGTGGGCCACCCGGCGCTGCCGTTCGGCGGGGTGCGCTCGTCGGGGATCGGCCGGTACCACGGCGACGCGGGCATCCTCGGGTTCATGCACACCCGCGGCATCATGGTCGACCGCGGGTTCCTGAACAGCGAGCCGCTGTGGTTCCCGTACGCCGGCAAGGTCTCGCACGGCTTCGAGCTGCTGAAGGGGATCACGACCCGCAGCCTGGGCAGCCTGGTCAAGGGCTTCCTCGGCCTCCGCAAGAAGATGACGCGTCCGAAGTGACAGGCGGGCGGGCCGGCCGCCTGTCCCGGAAGACAGGTGGGCGGCCCGGCGAGCGGGCCGCGGCGGTTGAACAAGCCGAGCCCGCCGGGTACCTTCGCCGGCGATGGCGTCAGGTCCACCGTCCGGGGCGAAGAAGGAGCAATGGGGCACGCGCGTGGGGCTGGTGCTGGCGGTCGCCGGCAACGCCGTCGGCCTCGGCAATTTCCTCCGCTTCCCGGCCCAGGCGGCCCAGAACGGCGGCGGGGCGTTCCTGGTCCCGTACCTGATCTCGTTCGTGCTGATGGGCCTGCCGATCTTGTGGGTCGAGTGGGCGATCGGCCGCCACGGCGGGCAGTACGGCCACCACAGCTCGCCGGGGATGTTCGCCCGCCTCGGCCGCTCGCGCTGGCTCAAGTACGTCGGCGTGTTCGGGCTCTTCACCAACCTGACGGTGGCGGCGTACTACTGCTACATCGAGTCGTGGACGCTGGCGTACGTGTGGCACTCGCTGCGCGGGACGTTCGCGGCGACCCCGCCGACCACGTTCTTCCCCGAGTACCTCGGCACGACCAACGCCGACATCGCCGCGATCCCGTACGAGGCGGCCGGGTTCTTCCTCGCCACGCTGACGCTCAACGTGTGGCTGCTGTCGCGCGGGCTGGTCCGCGGGGTCGAGCTGGCGGCCAAGATCGGGATGCCGCTGCTGCTCGGCTTCGGCGCGGTGCTGGCGATCAAGGGCCTGTTCCTCGGGCCAGGTGACCCGGGCGTGGTCGAGAGCCCGCTGGTCGGCCTCAACTTCGTGTGGGAGCCGCAGGCGTCGGGCCTGTTCAACCCGAGCACGTGGCTGGCGGCGGCCGGGCAGGTCTTCTTCACCCTGTCGGTCGGGATGGGCTCGATCCACTGCTACGCGGCGTACCTGCGCGAGAAGGACGACATCGCCCTCAACGCGACCACGGCCGGCACGGTCAACGAGTTCGTCGAGGTCATCCTCGGCGGGTCGATCCTGATCCCGATCGCCACGGCCTACCTCGGCCTGGCGGCGGTGCAGGCGGCCACCGCCGGCGGCTCGGGCTTCGGCCTCGGGTTCTTGACGCTGCCGACGCTGTTCAACCAGTGGGGCTGGTTCGGGCCAGTCGCGGGGGCGATGTGGTTCGGGCTGTTGTTCTTCGCCGGCATCACGTCGTCGCTGGCGATGGGCCAGCCGGTGCTGGCGTTCCTGCAGGACGAGTTCAAGGTCGCCCGCGAGCGGGCGGCGCTCGGCTTCGGTCTGGCGACGCTGCTGCTCGGCGGGCTGGTGGTGGTGCTGTACCCGGGCGGGACGTTCGACGAGTTCGACTTCTGGACCGGGACGTTCTCCCTCATCGTGTTCGCGCTGGCCGAGGTGCTGATCTTCGGCTGGATCTTCGGCATCGACCGCGGCTGGGCCGAGCTCAACAAGGGCGCCGACCTGCGCCTGCCGAGCTTCTACAAGTACGTCATCAAGTACGTGACGCCGCTGTTCATCCTGGTCGTGCTGCTGGGCGCGATCGTCAAGCCGAGCGTCGGCTGGAGCGAGGCGGCGTCGCAGCTGATGAGCTCCGGGAGCTGGCCGTTCGCGGGCGACAGCGTGCTCGGCAAGCTGCTCCACGTCGGCGAGACCGGGGGGTACTTCGACGCGGCCGGCAGGATCACGCCGATGTTCGTCAAGGACCTGACGCGCCTGATCCTGCTGACCGTGTTCGCTTCGATCGCGGCGCTGGTGTGGCGGGCGTTCCGCGGCCGCAACATCGAGGCGAGCACGCGGCGTCCGGACGAGCAAGAAGGAGGTGCGTCGTGAGCACGAGCGCGTGGATCATGCTGAGCTGCACGTGGCTGCTGGTCGGCGGCTTGACGATCTATCTGATCGGCAAGGTGCTGCGCACGCCGCCGCGGCCGTAGGCGGGCGCAGAGGGGCGTTCAGGCCCGCTCGTCGGGCGCGCGCCGCGGCCCGAGGGGCGGTTCGCTCGCGCGCGGTAGCGATCCGCGAGGGTTCAGGTCGGGCCGGCAGGGCGGCCGCGCAGGCGCGGGAGCAGCACGATCGACTGGCCGGGGCGGGCGGCGAGCGCCTGCTCGAAGGGACAGGCGGCCTGTTCGAAGGGGCAGGTGAAGCCGGCCGGGATCGCGCCGCAGGCGAGGGCCTCGCGGGCCTGCGAGTGGGCGCGGCAGATGTGGAAGGTGCGATCGACGAGGAAGAACTGGACGCCGGTGTTGCTGATGAACTCGCACAGCTCCTGCTTCCACATCGCGGTCTCCGGCGCGTTCTCGGGGTCGACGTACATGCCGTGGAGCTCGATCGGCAGCTCGTGCCACTCGGTCTTGCCGTCGACGATGGTGGCGTAGAAGGCGGTGTCCTCGGCGCGCTCGTCGTAGAGGGCGGTGAACTCGGCCCGCGCGGCGTCGTCGAGGCCGGCCCACCAGGCCTCGATGGCGGCCAGGTGGTCGCGGGACAGCAGGCGCGTGGCCTCGGCCGGGAGCTTCACGGCGCGGACCTCAGGGGCCGAAGACGGTGCAGATGAAGGGGCCGGAGCCGGGCAGGAGGCTGGCGGCGCACATCTTGGCCCACTCGTCGGGGCCGAGCGTGCCGGCGAGCAGGCCCATGCAGTGCTCGCCGTTCTCGCTGCACGGGAAGTCACCCGGCTCGCAGGTCAGCTGGCCGAAGATGGCCTGATAGGCCTGCTTGAGGCCGTCGTCGTCGCCGGGGCACATGTAGACGCCGTCGCAGTGCATGCCCGGCATGATCGGCGGCTCGGCCAGGCCGGCGCCGTCGAACTCGTCGGAGTTGCAGTGGTCGGCGGCGGCGCACGAGAGGGCGCAGGCCTCCGCGGTGGGGAAGAACTTGTCGCAGTCGGGCTCGCAGCCGCAGCCGGAGCGCAGGGTGCAGTCGGTGCCGTCGAAGGCCCAGCCGATGATCGCCGCGCACTCGCCGTAGTCGCCGGTGGCCGGGGCGCACTGCGGGTCGACGGCGCCGGTGTCGTCGGTGGTCGAGGTGCCGGGGACGGTGGTCGAGGTCGTGGTGGTCGAGGTCGCGGGTTCGGTGGTCGAGGTCGCGGGCTCGGTGGTCGAGGTGGTGGAGGTCGAGGTCGTGGGCGCCGTGGTCATGCCGCCGGTCGCGGTGCCGCCGGTCGCGGTGCCGCCGGTGGTGGTGAGGTCGCCGGTCGGCGCGGTGGTCCCGGCCGTGGTGCCCGTCGTGGTGGCGGTGCCGGTGCCGTTGCTCGTCTCGGTGGTGCCGGGGTCGCTGGGGTTGCAGGCGAGCAGGGCGGCGAGGACGAGGGCGAAGTCAAGCGAGCGCATGGCGACGAGGGTAGGGCGGGACGGCGCCCGTCGCAAGCAGCGGCGGGAGCACGGAGCCGCCGCGGGGACGGCGGGGTCAGGGGCGCGGCCGCCCGTCGGCTGTCCCAGGGGACATGTGCGGGCGGCCGGGCCGAGGCGATTCGGACATCGGTGGAGCGTGAGGTGGCGACTCCCGGCCAAGCGCGCCGGGGAGCGGCGATGGCTCTCTGTTGGAGAGGACATGTCGTTTCGGACATGTCCTGGAGATCCGAGGCCGCGACGTCCGGCTCACGCCCGGTCGAGCGGCGAGGCGACGTCGGCGGCCCGACGCAGCTCGCCGCGCAGGATCGCGGCGGCCAGGGCCTCGGTGTCGCCGCTCGGGCTGCGGTCGCCGGTCCAGGCGGGGACGTGGGCGCGGATCGCCGCGTGGACGCGGCGCAGCGGCGCGCTGGTCGGGTGCGGGCGCAGGTCGAGGCCGCGGGCGGCGGCGATCGCCTCGATCGCGAGCACGCGCGCGAGGTTGTCGACCACGCTGCGCAGCTTGCGGGCGGCGATCGGGCCCATGCTGACGTGGTCCTCCTTGCCGGCGGAGGTCGGGATGGTGTCGACCGAGGCGGGGAAGCTGAGCGCCTTGCACTCGCTGGCCAGCGCCGAGGCGGTGACGTGGGCCATCATCAGGCCGCTCTCGACACCTGGTCTTTCGGCCAGGAAAGCCGGGAGGCCGCGCGAGGTCGCCGGATTGAGCATGCGGTCGGTGCGGCGCTCGCTGATGGTGGCGAGGGTGGTGAGCGCGGCGGTCATGTGATCGAGCGGGAGGGCGACGGTGCCGGCGTGGAAGTTGCCGCCGCTGAGGACGTCGAAGCCGCCGCCCGCGTGCGCGAGCACCAGCGGGTTGTCGGTGAAGCTGTTGAGCTCGATCTGGACCGCGCCGGCGACGTAGGCGAAGGCGTCGCGCGCGGCCCCGTGGACCTGCGGCATGCAGCGCAGGGCGTAGGCGTCCTGGACCTCGCCGCAGTCCCGGTGCGAGGCGCGGAGCGGCGAGTCGATCAGCAGGGCGCGGGCGATCGCGGCGCTCTCGCGCTGGCCGGCGTGGGGCTTGCCGGCGTGGATCCGCGGGTCGGTGGCGGTGACGGTGCCGAGCAGGGCGTCGATGCTGAGGCTGCCGAGGATGTCGGCGGCGGCGATCAGCTCGGCGGCGTCGCACAGGGCCAGGGCGCCGACGGCGGTGGTGACCTGGGTGCCGTTGATCAGGCTCAGGCCCTCCTTGGGGCCGAGGCGCAGCGGCGTCAGGCCGGCGCGCGCGAGGGCCTCGGCGCCGGGGATGATCTGTCCTTCGGACCAGGCGAAGCCCTCGCCGATGGCGACCAGGGCCAGATGGGCCAGCGGGGCCAGGTCACCGCTGGCGCCGACGCTGCCCTGGCTGGGGACGACCGGGAGGACGCCGCGGGCCAGCATCTGCAGCAGGAACTCGGGGACGGCCGGCGACACGCCGCTGGCCCCGAGCGCGAGGGTGTGGGCGCGCAGCAACAGCAGGGCGCGCACGACGTCGGCGGTGAACGCCGGGCCGACCCCGGCCGCGTGGCTGCGCAGCAGGTTCTGCTGCAAGATCCCGAGCTCGTCGGGGGCGATCTTCGCGTCGGACAGGGCGCCGAAGCCGGTGTTGACGCCGTAGATGATCGCGCCGCCGGCCAGGGCCCGCTCGAGGTGATCCCGCGTCCGTCGCAGCTCGTCGCGCGCCTCGGCGGCGAGCGAGACGGCGGCGCCGCGGCGGGCGACAGCGTCCACGTCGCGCAGGGCTATCGTGTGGCCGATCACGACGGATTCAGGGCTCGTCATGGCGAGGGAGCCTACCCCCGACGTCCCCGAACCGCGTGCGGGGCCGCCAGGGAGGTGCCGCACGCGGCCGACGTGCAGGCGGCAGCGCAGGCGAGCGCCCTCGCGGGTGCGTCGGCGCGGTCGCACCGGCGGGCTCGGGCGCACGCTCCAGCGGGTCGCGGCGGCGGCGCTCGGGCGGGGCCCTGGTCTGCGTTGACCGCGCCGCGCCGCCCGCTTAGGCTGGGCCAGACATGAAGCGCTGCCCGGTCTGCGGCACGGAGTACCCCGTGTCTCAAGGCTTTTGCCCGATGGACGGCAACCCGTTGGCCGAGGACTCGAGCGGGCGCACGAACCAGGACTGGCGGGTCCCGGCGCGCGCCCCCGAGAGCGCAGCGGAGGCCGCACCCCAGGTCGCGGACTCGCGCTCACCCGCCCGTACCGTGCTGGCGTTGCGCCCGCCCGTTGGGCCAGGTCCTCAGGGGCAGGTCCCAAAGGCCAGCAACGGCGGCGCGGCGGGGTTGATGCAGGCGCCGACGGCCGCGGCGGTGCCGGTCGAGCAGGCGCTGCCGAACGGGGCGTTCTTCCCGGCGGGCGGGCTGTCGCGGCCGAAGAGCGAGGCGGTCAAGACGGCGCCGCCGGAAGAGGCGCTGGTCGGTCGCGTGCTCGATCAGCGCTACCGCATCGAGGAGCCGATCGGGTTCGGCGGCATGGGCGTGGTCTACAAGGCGCGCCACGTCATCATCGACAAGCCGCTGGCGATCAAGCTGCTGCGCCAGGAGCACGCGTCGCAGGCCGACATCATCAAGCGCTTCTTGCTCGAGGCGCAGGTCGCCTCGCGGGTCAAGCACCCGAACATCGTCGACATCAGCGACTACGGCCAGATCCCCGGCGGCACCGCCTACTACGCGATGGAGTACCTGACCGGCGAGACGCTGGCGGCCCGCATCGATCGCGGCGGTCGGCTCGAGCCGCAGCTGGCGCTCGAGATCGCGGCGCAGATCCTCGCCGGGCTGCAGGCGGCGCACACCGGCAAGATCATCCACCGCGATCTCAAGAGCGAGAACATCTTCCTGTGCGACGGGCCCGACGGCGGGGTGCAGATCAAGATCCTCGACTTCGGCATCGCCCGCGTGCGCGACAAGAAGACGCGGCTCACCGCCAACGGGGCGCTGATCGGCACGCCGGCGTACATGTCCCCGGAACAGGCGCAGGGCCAGGAGGCCGACGAGCGCTCCGACCTCTACGCGTTCGGCGTGATCCTGTTCGAGATGCTGGCGGGGCGCGTGCCGTTCAAGCTGGCGACGGTGGCGATGGTGTTGTCGGCGCAGATCTTCGACACCCCGCCGGGGCTGCGAGAGGTCGAGCCGGACGCGCCGGATCTGCCGAACGTCGAGCGGCTGATCCGTCTGCTGCTGGCGAAGAACCGCGACGAGCGGCCGCAGACCGCCGCCGAGGCGCTCAGCTTGCTCAAGGCGGCGGCCGAGCTCGACGCGGCGCCCAACTCGCCGCGCGGGCGGCGGCCGACGGTGACGATCGGCTCGTGGGGCGTGGCCGAGGGCAATTCGCCGACGACCGCGCGCGGCGAGACGCCGGTGCCCCCGGCGACCCCGGAGGCGGCGGACGAGGCCGAGGACGCGGCGACGACCCGCGCGGTGTCGCCGTCGGGGCGGATCGAGCGGCGACCCAGCGTGATCGTCCAGCACGGCACGCACGTCGAGCGGATCGCCGCGCCGCCGACGCGGGCGCAGACCGGCGAGATCCCAGGTCGCCCGCCGATCACCGGCCTCATGCCCGCGCCGCGAGCGGCGAGCAGCGGGCCGCCGACGCTGCTGATCGTCGCGGCCGCGGCGAGCATCGGCGCCGCGCTGACGGTGACGCTCTACAAGCAGTACTACCGCAAGCCGCAGGTCGCACCGCCGGCCGCGACGGCGCCGGCCGTGCTGCCGCAGCCGCCGGAGCGGATCAACCTGACCTTCGAGTCAGATCCGCCGGGCGCCAAGGTGCTGCGCGACGGGGTCGAGGAGCTCGGAGTGACGCCGTTCGTGTTCGCGGTCGATCCCCAGGGCCCGCTCCGCCGATACGTGTTTCGCCTCGCAGATCACCAGGACACGGCCACCGAAGTCGCACCGGGCAAGTCTCACGAGAAGGTCCGCGTGGTCATGCGACCCCTGCCGCCTCCGGCGCCGCCGCCCGGCCCACCCGTGGAGCCGGCCCCGGCGGTCGTGGGCACTCCGCCGACACCGACGCCGCCGACGCCAGCGCCCGCCGATGCAAAGACGGGCTCGAAGACGCCGAAGGGGAATGCCAAGCCGCCGCCGGCGTCCAAGACCCCGGCGACGGAGACCACCCCGGCGCCGCTACCGGAGCAAAAGCCGGTGGAGCCGGAGGCCGAGGAGAGCGACGTCGGCGAGCTGAAGAACCCGTTTCCCAAGAAGAAGTGACGGGCGAGCGTGAGGTCCGGGGGCGCGCGGCCCAGTACCCGGACCGGGTCGTAAGGTGGTAAGCACGCGGGCAGCCGGAGCATTGCGGACGTGTCAAACCAGGCGGCGACGTTGATCTACGGCAAGGGGAATTCGGAAGCTGTCTCGGAGGACAGCCCGGTGGTCAGCTCGCCGGCCACGGCCCAGGCGGACCCGCCCGTCGATCCGTTGCTGCCGGTGATCCCGCCCGCGCCCGACCTGACCGGCACGCTGCTCCTCGATCGCTATTGTCTGCTGCGCAAGCTCGGCGTCGGCGGCATGGGCACCGTCTACGAGGCCGAGCACGTCACGATCAAGAAGCGCTGCGCGATCAAGATCCTGAACCCCGAGTTCGCGCACCGCAGCGAGCTGGTCGAGCGCTTCCTGCAGGAGGCCCGCGCGGCCTCGATGATCGGCCACGAGAACGTCGTCGAGATCACCGACTTCGGCGCGACGCCGACCGGCTCGGTGTTCTTCGTGATGGAGATGCTTGTCGGCGAGGACCTGTCGGAGACGATCAAGCGCTCGGCGCCGCTGCCGTGGTCGCGGGCCGCCGGCATCACGATGCAGATCTGCCGCGCCCTGCAGGCCGCGCACGACAAGGGCATCATCCACCGCGACATGAAGCCGGAGAACTGCTTCCGCATCGAGCGGAGCGGCAACCCCGACTTCATCAAGGTGCTCGACTTCGGCATCGCCAAGCTGACCGGCGAGGACGGCGGCTCCGGCCGCCTCACCAGCACGGGGATGATCTTCGGCACGCCGACGTACATGTCCCCCGAGCAGGCCCAGGGCGAGCGGGTCGATCACCGCGCCGACGTGTACGCGGTCGGCGTGATCCTCTACGAGCTCGTGACCGGGAAGGTGCCGTTCACGGCCGACAACTTCATGGGGATCCTGACGAAGCACATGTTCGAGGATCCGCCGGCGCCCAGCGAGGTGGCGCCCGAGGCCGGGATCTTGCCCGAGGTCGAGGCGCTGATCCTCAAGGCGATGCAGAAGGACCGCGGGCTGCGGTTCCAGAGCCTGCGCGAGCTGATGGACGGGATCCAGGCCGTCGGCACCGACGCCGCCCCGGTGGTGGTGGTGCCCAATCGCGTCAGCCGGCCCAACACCGGCCCGACGCAGTTCCGCCCGCGCACCGCTCCGATCACGCTGCCCACCGTCGAGACGCCGGCGAGCCGCCGCGGGGGGGTGTTCGGCGTGGCCCTGGCGGTCGCGGCGATGCTCGGCGGCAGCGCGGTGGCGCTGTACGGGCTCGGCGCCGCCGAGGCGACCGAGCAACCTGCCCCGAAGGACACGCCGCCGCCGACCCAGCAAGTGGTGGTCGCCGCGCCGCCGCCGGTCGAGACGCCGACCAAGGTCGACGCGCCTCCGGTGGGGCCGCCCGACCCGCCGGCCGCGCCGGCGCGCGTGCGCGTGATCGTGGCCACCAACACGCCCGCCGAGGTGTTCGACGCGGCCGGGACGCACCGGCTCGGGATGAGCGGGGACGTCGGGGTGGCCCTCGCCGGCGCCGGCCCGCACAAGCTGCTGCTGCGCGCGGCCCAGCACGAGGACCTGCTCGTCGAGGTCAAGGAGCCGAGCGAGGGCCAGCGGTTCGAGTACACGCTGAAGCCCAAGGCGAAGAAGCCGAGCGTCGTCAAGACGAACAAGCCGCCCAAGGACCCCGCCGACAGCAAGAAGCCGCCGGTCGAGACGCCGACCCCGCCGCCCGAGAACCCGGGAAGCGGGACCAAGTTCGGCCTCAAGGACCCGTTCAAGAAGATGGGCGGCTAGCTGGCGCTTCGGGCATGTCGGAGCGGGCATGCTCGAAGGGGCATGCCCGAAGGGGCATGCCCGAATCGACACGTCACGCCGCCCACACCACGTCGCCGGCGCCGATCGTGAAGTCGAGCTCGGTGTAGAAGGTCGCCAGCGCGGGGACGCGGGCGCGCTCGAGGTCGCCGCCCTCGGCGCGCAGGCCCAGCTCGGCGAGCAGGCCGGAGCGGCGCAAGATCCGGAGCTGCAGCGCGCCGGGGAGCTGGGCGGCCACCCGCGGGGCGCCGGCGCGGGTGCAGGGGGCCTCGACGATCGCCTGGTAGCAGGCGCGGTCGCAGGCGGCGGCGTCGCGGTACTGCTTGAGGAACACCATCCGCAGGCCGCCTGTCCGCAGGGACAGGGTGAGCGCGCGCAGCAGGCGGAGCTGGCCGGCCAGGTCGACGCCGCGGCCGGCCAGCCAGGCGGGGTCGAAGCCGGAGCGCAGGGCGTCGGCGAGCGAGCGGACGCGGCTCCTGGCGCTGCCGTCGAGGCGGGCGTCGATCAGCCGCTCCTCGCGCCAGGCGCCGCTGCGGCCGCTCGCGGGCGGCATCCAGGTGTCGACGCGCAGCTCGACGGCGCCGGTCGGGGCGGCCGGGAAGCCGAGCGTCGCCTGGCCTTTGGGGAAGCCGAGGACCTCGCGCCCGCCGAGCAGCGCCGCGCCGAGGTCGACCCAGAGGTACGGCATGTAGACGGCGACGCCGACCGGCGTCAGCCGCCCGGCCCGCCGCTCGCACACCGCGACCGGGACGAGGAAGCCGAAGTCGCGCTCGGGGACCACGCCGGGGGCGTCGACGGCCGACAACGCGTGGTTGTGCTGGGCGTAGAACACCACCGAGGGGCCGAGCGGGAGGTAGCAGCGCTCGGGGTTGAGGCCGAGGTGGCGCTCGCACAGATCGGCGAGGCGCTCCGGATCGGCGGCGAGGACGGCGGCGTACATCGCGGTGGCCCGGGCCTCGTACGGCGGCGAGGTCGACTCGTTGAGCGCGCGCTGGATGTAGCGCGGCCGCTCGCGCACGGGCGGGCGCAGGGCGGGGCGGCGCGCGGCCAGCCAGTCGTCGTGCAGCGCGATCGCCTCGCCGCTGATGACCTGGGCCGCGCGGATGCCCGACATCGTCGCGCCCTCGACGCAGCCGAGGTTCATCGGGTTCATGGTCCAGTCGCCGCACAGGACCAGGTTGTCGTAGCCGGACGCGCCGGCGTCGAGGCGGTGCAGGGTGCTGCCGCGGATCGATCGCACGTAGCGATCGGACGGGCTCAGGCACGGGCTGAAGTGCTGCCAGTCGAGCGGGTCGGCGTCGGCGTCGGTGCTGACGAGGACGCGATGATCGAGGCCGCCGCCGGGTTTCTGCGCGGCCGGCCACAGGTGGGCGCTGCTGCGCTGCAGGTGCTGCTCGACGAGCGTCCGGATCCGCGTGGTCTGGCGCGCGCAGTAGCCGTCGGCGTCCTCGCGGCGGACCGGCGGCGCCTCGTTGTCGTCCATCGCCGCCGTGAGGTAGGCGCAGCTGCCCGCAGGGACATGTCCCGGAAAGCTCTCACGCGGCAGCAGGTGGCTCATGTCGGCCCAGGTGTCGAGCGGCATGGCGTAGGGGATCATCACCGGCGGCGGCAACTGCCAGCCGGTCGAGGCCAGGTCGCCGCGGAACCACAGCTGGGCCGAGGCGGTGTGCGTGGTCTTGATGGCGCGCACCATCGCCGCGAAGCGCGGGTTGTTCGGGTCGGCGATCATCTCGGCGCACAGGGCCGGCACCGCGCCGAGGCCGATGCCGAGCAGCACGCGGTCGAAGTCGCGGCCGGCCTTGAGCACCAGCGGCTCGCGCGCGTCGGGCCACTGCGTGCCCCAGTCCTCGAGGTTCTCGCCGCTGCGCGCCAGCGCGTCGCCGTCCTCGAGCTGATCGTAGAGCGGCTCGCTCGGCCAGCACGGCAGGCCCTTCACGTCGTAGAGCGGCTCGTACGCGCGGTCGCCCTTGACGGCGACCTGGCGCCCGAACACGACCTCGTCGACGCGGCTGCGATCCGCCGACAGGCGCAGCGCGTCGGCGCGGTGGAAGAAGCGGAACTTGACCCCGCGCGCGCGCAGCACCAGGTACAGCGGCGCGAACACGACGTCGCCCATGCCGGCCTGCATCTTGTAGAAGAGCGCGCCGCGGTAGGTGTAGAGCATGCGCAGCGTCCAGTGCAGGGCCGTGCCGGCGCCGATCTCCTGGTCGGCCATGTAGGCGCCGGCGTAGACGCCCGCGACCGTGGACGCGGCGACGGCCTCGTCGCTCGCGCCGTGACGACGCAGCCAGGCGCGGAAGTCCTCGTGGTCGAGGCGGAGCCAGTCGACGGCGGTCTCTTCGACCAGGCGGTCGGCGATCATGCCGCGGATCATCGCCAGGGTGACGTCGACGGCGGTCCAGGCGACGCGGAGGTCGGGCCGGCGGCCGAGCAGCGGGGCACACAGGCGCCAGGTCCAGCGCGAGAACGCGAGCAGGCGGCCGAGCACGGCCTCCCGGCGCACGACCAGCAGACCGTCGCCGGGGCGCTGGAGGAACTCGCCGAGCTCGCCGAGCAGGCTCGCCACGCCGCGCCGGAGCAGCCGCAGCGCCGCGCGATCGCGGCGCGTGGCCGCCGGGTTCTTCAGCAGCGGCTGCTCGTCGAACAGATCGAGGAGGAAGGTCAGCATCTTCGGGATGAGCTCCGCCGGCGTCGGCGGCGCGGCCCCGAGGCCCGGTCGCTCGTCGTTGCGCGGGAACAGCAGCGGCTGGTGCTGCCACTGGCCGCCGCGCTGCTCCTCGAACACGACCAGCGAGTGCGGATGGAAGGCGTCCTCGAGGGTGCGCAGCGGGGCGCCCTCGGGCCGCGCGAGCTCGTCGTAGCAGCGGCGCAGGACCGAGAAGGCGTTGTCGTAGAAGCCGTAGAAGAGGTGGAGGCCGTGCTCCTCGATGCGGTCGAAGCGCCTCTGATTGCGCCCGCTGGCCCCCTTGCCGCCGAGCCGGTGGCCCATCTGATACACGGTGATGTCGTAGCGCTCGCGCCAGTCGGGGCGCGCGGTCAGCTCGAAGGCGGTGGTGAGGGCCGCCATGCCACCGCCGATGATCACGATCCGCTCGGGCTTGTTAAGTTGGATAACCATCGCCGATGTCAGCGGTGCGGCTCGGCCTCGCAGATCATCGTCGCCACGCGCGAGGAAAGTCCGCTCCGTCGACCCGCACCGCGCGGCCCCTGGCGACGCGCACCGCCGGAGTTTCACTGGCACGATCGATTTCTCGCGGGGGCGTGGTTCGGAAGGCCGGGCGAACCCGCGCGTCAAGCTCCGCAATGAGGGGTATCCTCGCAGAGGAGCCGCGTTCGATGGCGAGTTCTCCCTCGATTATAGGACAGGTGGATCCACTCTATTTTCTGCCGGACAGGGAATCACCCTGGTAGGGTGGCGGCATGCGTGACCTTCGTGTGTTGACCTGTCCTTGGGGCCTGGTCGTGTCTCTCGCCGCGCTCGCGTGCGGCGACGCCGGCTCCACCACTGCGTCCGCCTCCGAAACGCAAGGCAGCGACGCGACGACGACGCCTTCGACGACGACGACGACGGGGACGCCGACCACGACCGACGGCAGCGCCGCCAGCGACACCGCGTCGGGCACGATGGGCGACACGCAGGGGCAGACGACGACGACCACGGCGCCGACGTCGACGAGCTCGCCGACCAGCACGACCACCGACGCGACCAGCACGACGACTGGGACCGGCACGACCACGAGCACGACGACCGGCACGACCGACCCGATCGACACCTCGACGAGCTCCGGCGGCAACACCACCGATCCGTTCCCGTGCCAGCCGGGCGAGACCGAGGGCATGGGCGACATCGAGAAGAGCTTCCTGTGGGTCGCCAACTCCGATCAGGGCACGATCTCGAAGGTCGACACCCAGGGCGTGGTCGAGCTGGCGCGCTACCGCAGCGGGCCCGACGGCGAGAACTACCTCGACAACCCGTCGCGCACGGCGGTCAGCGTCGACGGCCGGTTCGTCGTCGTCAACAACCGCCAGTCGGGCTGGGTGACGATGATCGCCGCCAACCTCGAGGACTGCGTCGACAAGAACGGCAACGGGATGATCGAGACGTCGCAGAACCCGGCCGACATCCTGCCGTGGGGCAGCGACGAGTGCATCCGCTGGTCGACGCAGCTGCCGATCCAGGTCGGCAACATCGGCGCCGGCCCGCGCGGCGTGACGTGGACGCCCGGCACGTGGGACATGAACCTGTGTCAGTTCGTCGACCCGAAGGTGTGGGTCGGCTACCTGCCGCAGCAATTCTCGACGGCGCACATGGCCCGCCTCGACGGCGAGACCGGCGTGGTCGAGGAGACGGTGACGATCCCGAACTGGATCCACGGCTGGGCCGACTACGGCCCGTACGGCGCCGCGCTCGACAAGGACCTCAACGTGTGGTTCACCGGCCTGCGCGGCGAGCTGTTCCGCATCAACACGCAGATGGGCAACACGCTCGACCGCTGGCTGCCGCCGGGCGGCGACCAGCTCTACGGCATGACGGTCGACCCCGACGGCGACCCGTGGTTCGGCAACTGCAGCGGCCCGGTGTCGACCTTCAACCCGATGAACAACCAGTTCACGAGCATCGCCGGGACCAACGCGTGCCACCGCGGGCTCGCGGCCGACAAGGAGGGCGCGGTGTGGGTCGCGAGCAACGGGCCGTGCGGGGTGGCGCAGATCGATCACGTGACGAACACGCTGATCCAGTTCCACTCGCTCAACCCGTGCTCGACGCCGGTCGGCGTCAGCGTCGACGACGAAGGCTTCGTGTGGGTCGTCGACGAGTACCAGGGCGCGTGGAAGATCGACCCGCTGAACCCGAACATGAAGCAGTTCCTGCCGATCGCGGGCGACCACTACACGTACAGCGACATGACCGGCGGGCAGCTCAAGAGCGTGGTCCTGCCGCAGTGAGCGAGCGGCGACCCTGCGGCAGTGCTCGAAGCGGGCGCGCGCGGGACTGCGCGCGACTGCCGGTTCTCCGGGATGCCAGGGATTCCCTGGGAAGTTTGGGCGCGGATCCTGTCGGGGATGTGAGTGGATCCACCTGAAAATTGCTGCGAACACAGGTGGATCCGCTAGCCTGGTCGGCATGCACGCCTATCGGTTCTTGCCCTGTCTGTTGGGACTGGTCGTCGCGGCTTGTGGCGACGACAACACCACTTCCGCCAGCGAGGCGGCGCAGACCACCACGGAGACCTCGCCGACCTCGACGACGAATACGCCGACGACCACGCCGACGACCACCGTCGGGGACACCGACACGGCGTCGGGCACGGCGGGCGAGACTCAGGGGCAGACGACCACGACCGGGCCGACGTCGACCACGGCCGACACGACGAGCACGACCACCGATCCCGGCACCGCGACGGCGGTCGATCCGAGCACGACGAGCACCTCGACGACGACGACCACGGGGACGACGGCGGAGACGACCACGACGACATCGACCACCGGCGACCCGCCGAGCTGCATGCCGGGCGACACCGAGGGCATGGGCGACATCGAGAAGAGCTTCCTGTGGGTCGCCAACACCGATCAAGGCAGCATCTCCAAGGTCGACACGCAGTCCGTGGTCGAGCTGGCGCGCTACCGCAGCGGGCCGAGCGGGGGCACCGAGAGCCCGTCGCGCACGGCGGTCAGCGTCGACGGTCGCTTCGTCGTCGTCAACAACCGCGGCACCGGGCGCGTGACGATGATCGCGGCCAACGTCGACGACTGCAAGGACAAGAACAACAACGGGATGATCGAGACGTCGCAGACCAAGGACGACCTCCGGGCCTGGGACACCGACGAGTGCGTGCTGTGGTCGGTGGCGCTGCCGTTCAAGGGCGACATCGGCTCCGGCCCGCGCGGGGTGACGTGGACGCCGGGCGCCTGGGACATGAATCTGTGTCAGTTCGTCGAGCCGAAGGTGTGGGTCGGCTACCTGCCGGTGCAGAACGCGACGGCCCACATGGTCCGCCTGGACGGCATGACCGGCGTGGTCGAGGAGACGGTGACGATCCCCAACTGGCTGATCGGCGACACCTCCTGGGGACCCTACGGCGCGGCGCTCGACAAGAACCTCGACGTGTGGTTCACCGGCCTGCGCGGCGAGCTGTTCCGCCTCAACACCGCCCAGGACCCGGTCACCGTCGATCGCTGGGCGCCGCCGTTCAACCTGCAGTTCTACGGCATGACCGTCGACCCGGACGGCGACCCGTGGTTCGGCGGAAACTGCGGCCCTGTGTCGACCTTCGACCCGGACACGCAGCAGTTCATCGCCGTGCCCGGGACCGAGAACGGCTGCTACCGCGGGCTCGCGGCCGACAAGGACGGGCACGTGTGGGTGGCCGACAACGGCACCTGCGGGGTGGTGCAGATCGATCACGTGACGAACACGATGGTCCAGTTCCACACGCTGAACCCGTGCGGCATCCCGGTCGGCGTCAGCGTCGACGACGAGGGCTTCGTGTGGGTGGTCGACGAGTGGGTCGACGGCAACGGCGGCGGCGCGTGGAAGATCGACCCGCTGAACCCGAACATGAAGCAGTTCCTGCCGATCGCGGGCGACCACTACACGTACAGCGACATGACCGGCGGGCAGCTCAAGAGCGTGGTCCTGCCGCAGTGAGCGGGCGCGGGGCTGTCCGAGCGGACAGGTCCAATGCGCGAGCGAGCGGCTGTCCGATGAGACAGCTCGCCCGCGCTCACTCGGCCTCGCCGAGGATCTCGCGGACCTTCGCCTGGGCCAGGTAGCCGCGGCGCAGGTCCTCGTCGCGCAGGCCCTCGAGGCGGGCGCGCACGGCCGCGGCGGCGTCGGCGAGCAGCGCGGCCGACTCGGCGGGGCGAACGTCGGCGAGCAGGCGGCCGAGGTGGTGGATCGACAGCACCCCGTCGATCGGCGCCGCCCCGGCGCGGACCAGCGCGACCGCCTCCTCCTCGAGCGCGCGCGCGGTCGCGAGGTCGCCTGCGCGTTCGGACAGGCGCGAAAGGACATGTAACGCGCGACAGGTGGCGGTGCGCAGGCCGAGCCCGCGGGCGCGGGCCAGCACGTCCTCGGCCAGGGCGCGGGCCTCGTCGAGGTCGTCGGGGCTGCCGTCGAGCAGCGCGCGCGCCAGGCGGGCGCGGGCCCGCAGCTCCGTGCGGGCGTCGCCGCGGGCCGCGGCCGTGTCGGCGGCGTGCAGGAGCAGCGCCCGCGCGGCCTGGACGTCGCCGTGCTCGGCCGAGACCTCGCCGAGGTTGACGACGACCTCGACGAGCAAACCGGGGTGGCCGATCGCCTCGTGCAGCTCGAGCGCCTTGCGGAGGTAGCGCTCGGCGCGACGGTAGAGGCCGATCGCAGTGTAGACGATGCCGAGGTTGGCCAGCTTGGTGCCGGTCGCCGCGCGGTCGCCGAGGTCGCGGTCGACCTGCAGCGCGGCGCGGAAGTAATCGACGGCCTCCTGGTAGCGGGTGCCGCGGCCGGCGACCTCGCCGAGGCTGTTGAGCGCCTCGCCCTCGAGCCGCAAGAGGCCTGTCTTTTGGGCCAGGTGCAGCGTGGCCTCGAAGTTGACGACGGCCTCGGCCAGCCGGCCCTGCGCGAGCTGGGCCCGGCCGAGCGCGGCGTGGAGGCGGCAGCGCTGGGCCGCGGCCTCGGGCGGGCAGTGGGCCAGGCCGGCGGCGGCCAGGCGCTCGGCCTCCTCGGGCCGGTCGCGCGCGAGCATCAGCGCCGAGCCGAGCTCGCCGACGAGGCCGCGGTGCGGGTCGGCGTCGGGCAGCGACTCGGTCTGCCGGGCCAGCCGCGGGAACAATTGCTGGGCCCGCTGGATGCGCCCGCAGTCGAGGTAGAAGCGGAGCAGGCGGCCGAGCGCGAACACCTCGCGCTCGTTGTTGCCGAGCGCGAGCCGCAGCAGCGCCCGCAGATCGGCGCCCTGGGCCCGCCGGCGGCCCCACGCGGCCAGGATCGCCTCGCGCTCGCGCAGCGCGTCCCAGGCCCGCGGGTCGGCCTCGGGCCGCATCGACCGCAGCGCCAGCGACAGGTAGTAGTAGGCCTCGACGTTGCCGGCGACGTCGCGGGCGAACCGGGCCGCGCGCAGGGCCGGCTCGATCGCCGCCTCGGGCCGGCGCGCCTGGGCCCAGTGGTCGGCGATCGGGCCGTCGTCGCGGCCGGGCTGGTAGTCGGCGCGGGCCGCCTTGAGCTCGGCCGCGCGCGCGTGCATCGCCTCACATGTCCCGAGGGCCAGGTTGGCGCGGGCAACCTCGTGCAGGCTGAGGGTGGCGAACCGGGCCGACGGCGGGGCGCCGGCGGGCAGGGGCGGGCGCTCGAGCAGGCCGGCGTCGACCAGCGCGGCCAGCGGGGCGGCCAGCTCGGCCTGCGGGCGCTCGAGCAGGGCCGCGAGCTCGCCGGTCCGAAAGGTCAGGCCGAGCACCGCCGCGCCGTCGACGAGCGCGCGCGCCTCGGGGTCGAGCGCGTCGAGGCGGGCCAGCAGGGCGTCCTCGACGCTCGGCGGGACGTCGATGCGAGCGCCGCGCTGGTGGACCTTCCACAGCCGGCCGTCGTCGCCGGGGCCGATCACGCCGCGGCGCAGCAGGTCGGCCAGGGTCTCCTCGATGAACAGCGGGTTGCCGCCGGTGCGGGCGACGATCGCGGCGGCCAGCTCCTCGGCCTCGGCCGGGTCGTCGAAGCGGCGGACCACCAGCTCGCGGCGGGCGTGCTCGTCGAGCTCGCGCAGCTCGATCGTGTGGACCCGCGGCATCGCCCGCACCTCGTCGGCGCGCGGCCCGGGGCGGGCGGTGGCCAGGCCCATCAGCGGCAGGCTGTGCGGCTCCTGCAGCCACTCGCGCAAGAGGGACGCGCTGTGGGCGTCGACGTGGTGCAGGTCCTCGACCACCACCAGCACCGGTCGGCGCTGGGCGAGGGCGCGGATCAGCCGGCGGATCGGCCGCCACAGCCGCTCGCGCCGCGACTGCGGGTCGCTCGCGGCCTCGCTGTCCGGGCGGACATGTGCGATCGTACCTGTCCCCGGGGACACGCCGAGCGCGCGCGCGAGGGCCTGCGCCAGCTCGCCGGCGCCGATCACCCGCTCGCCGACCAGGCGCGACTCGATGTCGGCCGCGCTGGTCTCCGGACCGGCGTCGAGGAACTGGCGCAGCATCTCGTGGAACACCCCGAGCGGGACGTTGCGCCGGCGCCACTGGCCGCGCGCGCGCAGGACGACGCAGCCGCCGCGGGGCAGGGCGGCGAGGAAGCGGTCGAGCAGGGCGCGCTTGCCGATCCCCGGCCCGCCGACGACCAGCACGGTGCGCGCGACCCGGGTGCGGATCGCCTCGGCGAAGTTGTCGCGCAGGAGCTTGAGCTCGAGCTCGCGGCCGTACAGCGGCTGGCGCCCGCCGGCGGTGACGAGCCGCGGCGCGACCGCGGGCCCGAGCAGCGGCACCGCCTGCGCCAGCGCGCTGGCCCACGGCGGCAGCACGCCGCCGGTAAGATCGACCGCCCGCCGCGGCCGCACGACCTCGATCGCGCGCGGCGGCCCGAACTGCCACGCCGTCCCGAGCCGCGCCGCCAGGTCGCCGGCGACCAGCACCGGCCCGTCGAGCACGCCGTCGGCCATCGCCTGCAGGTGCCGCCGCAGGTCGTGCCCGACCTCGACCGTCGGCATGCCCGAAGGGACATGTCGGATCGGCAAGGGCGCGGCGGCCAGGACCACGCCGATCTGGTGCCCGGGCGCGGCCTCGCCGGCCGACTCGCGCAGCGCCAGCGCGGCCCGCAGCGCCGCCTCGTCGACGTCGCCGGCGTCGAGCACGGCGCCGAACACCATCAAGAGGCCGCGCGGGCCGAGCTCGCACACCTGCGCGTCGCGCTTGTAGGCGATGTCGCGGGCCAGCGCGTAGAACCGGGCCGGCTCGGCCGGAGCGTCGGCGCCGGGCGCGAGCGCCAGCGCGGCCTTGAGCAGCACGACGCGCCGGACCTCCGGCCGCGGCGGCGCGTGCAGCTGCGACTGCGAGCCCTCGATCTCGCGCGTGACCTCGGCGTCGCCCGAGCCGCGGGCGTACAGCGGATCGGGCACCCGCGCGGCGACGAAGGCCGACAGCACCTCGTCGTCGACGACCGGATCGGCGCGGTGGAGGAACGCCGCCAGCGCGCTCTGCAGCGCCCGCGCGCTGTCCCAGCGCTCGCCCGGCTCGCGCGCCAGGGCGCGGTCGACCACCGCGGCCAGCTCCTCGGGCACCTCGGGGGCGACGCGGCGCAGCGGCGGCAGCGGGCGCGTGCGGACCTGCTCGAGCGCGGCCATGCGGTCGGCGTCGCGGAACACGAGCTCGCCGGTGAGGAGCTCGTAGAGGACCACGCCGAGCGAGTAGATGTCGGAGCGGGCGTCGAGCGGCCAGCCGTTGGCCTGCTCGGGCGACATGTACGCGATCTTGCCGTGGATCGTGCTGTCCTCGGCGGCGCCGTCGCGGCGCGCCCTGGCTGCGGTGCGGGCGATCCCGAAGTCGAGGATCTTCACCGTGCCGGCGAGGCTCAGCATGATGTTGTGCGGGCTGATGTCGCGGTGGACGATCGCCAGCGGGCGGCCGAAGTCGTCGCGCTTGGCGTGGGCGTAGGCGAGGCCGGCGGCGACCTGGTGGGCGATGTACGCGGCGATGACGATCGGCACGCGCTCGCCTCGCTGGCCGACCAGCCGGACCATGCGCATCAGGTCGACGCCCTCGACCAGTTCCATGGCGAGGTAGAAGGCCCCGCCGACGCGGCCGAAGTCGAACACCTGGACGATGTTGGCGTGGTTGAGCCCGAGGGCGACCTCGGCCTCGGCGACGAACATCCGCATGAACTCGGGCTGATCGGCGACGTCGCTGCGGATCTTCTTGATGACGACGCGCTTCTTCAGCCCCTCGGCCACGCCGGCCTCGGCGAGGAACACGTCGGCCATGCCACCCTCGCCGATCCGCTGGATCAGGGTGTAGCGGCCGAAGATCTGCGGCGTCATGGGCACGAGCGCGCGCAGTGTAGCAGCCCGCGCGTTTCGCCCGGCGCGCCGACCCCGTGAGACTTCGGGGCGCACGCACCTTCGCGCGCGGGATCACGGCCGCGCATGGCGGCGCGCGTCGGCGGGCGGACGCCGCTGTCGGTGCGGCGCGCTTTTTGAGCAAAGAAGCGGCCGCGGGGGCCGTCGCTGCCGGTTCGCCGGCCTCGTAGGCGGAGGGCCGCGCTCAGAAGGTGACGACGGTGCGGATCGACTCGCCGTGGTGCATGAGGTCGAACGCCTCGTTGATCTTCTCGACCGGCAGGACGTGGGTGATGAGGTCGTCGATGTTGATCTTCTTGTCCATGTACCAGTCGACGATCTTCGGCACGTCGCGGCGGCCCTTGGCGCCGCCGAACGCGGAGCCCTTCCAGACGCGGCCGGTGACCAGCTGGAACGGGCGCGTGCTGATCTCTTCGCCGGCGCCCGCGACGCCGATGATCACCGACGTGCCCCAGCCCTTGTGACAGCACTCGAGCGCCTGTCGCATGACGTTGACGTTGCCGACGCACTCGAACGAGAAGTCGGCGCCGCCGCCGGTGAGGTTGACGATGTGGGCCACCAGCTCGTTCGCCGGCACCTGGCTGGCGTCGACGAAGTGGGTCATGCCGAAGCGCTCGGCGATGGCCTTGCGGCCGGGGTTGAGGTCGACGCCGACGATCATGTTGGCGCCGACCATGCGCGCGCCCTGGATGACGTTGAGGCCGATGCCGCCGAGGCCGAACACCACGACGTTGTCGCCCGGGCGGACCTTGGCGGTGTTGATGACCGCGCCGACGCCGGTGGTCACGCCGCAGCCGATGTAGCAGACCTTGTCGAACGGGGCGTCCTCGCGGATCTTGGCGACCGCGATCTCGGGCAGCACGGTGTAGTTCGCGAACGTCGAGCAGCCCATGTAGTGGAACAGCTTCTTGCCGTCGATCGAGAACCGGCTGGTGCCGTCAGGCATGAGGCCCTGGCCCTGGGTCGCGCGGATCGCCTGGCACAAATTGGTCCTTTCGGACAGGCAGAACTTGCACTGGCGGCACTCGGGCGTGTAGAGCGGGATCGCGTGGTCGCCCTTCTTCACCGACGTCACGCCGGGGCCGACGTCGACCACCACGCCGGCGCCTTCGTGGCCGAGGATGGTCGGGAACAGCCCCTCCGGGTCCTTGCCGGACAGGGTGAACGCGTCGGTGTGGCACACCCCCGTCGCCTTGATCTCGAGCAAAACTTCGCCGGCGCGTGGTCCTTCGAGATCGACGGTCTCGATCGAGAGGGGCGCGCCGGCACGATGAGCGACTGCAGCCTTGACCTTCACCCGGGGACGATTAGCCCGGGCAGACCAAGTTGTCGAGAGGCTCGCAACCCACGACCCACTGCTCGGGGTCGAGGCAGGCCGCGGAGGGCGCCTGCAGGCAGTCGAGGAAGAAGGCGCTCGGCTGCAGCTCGCAGCGGAACACGCCCTTCAGCCAGCGGCCGCCGGCGTCGCTCTCGCCGGAGGCCTGCCGCAGCGCCACGCCCGGGCTGACGATCGCGTAGTCGAGGCGCGCCGTCGCGTCGCTGAACTCGGCCACCGTCTCGATGAGGCCCGGCTCGCCGCGCGCGAGGCTGGTGAACACGCAGAGATCGCTGGGGCTGAAGGCGGAGGCCGTCAGGTCGGCGTCGAAGCCGGTGCCCAGGAACGGGAACTCGCACGGCGCCGTCAGCTCGCACTCGAGCAGCTGTCGCGGCAGCGGCTCCATCGCCTCCTCGTCGCCGGTCTCCCCGCCCTCGTCGCCGCCGTCGTCGGTCCCGCCGGCCTGGAGATAAGGGCCGCCGGTGTCCGCGGCGCAGGCGGGAGCGAGCGCGAGGAGGGTGACGAGGACGCTGACGTGGCGGGCCATGACGCCGGACGACATTGCACGTCACGGGCGCGCCGGACGGCCGGTGAAAGCCCAACGATTCCGGCATGATGAGTTTATTCAACGCGGCGGCTGTCCCGCCATCGGGACATCCCTGTCAGGGGGTCGGACACGCGCTCGCAACGCCGATCCGGTCGCGTTCCGCCCGCACGATCCTGCGAAACGTCCGAGCCTGCCAAAGCTCGCGCGTGGACTTCGTGCAAGCGCGGGCGGCCGGCGAACGACTACTCCATGTGTTCACGACGCGAACCGTCCCCTCGGTCGACCTCGGCCTCGCCACCGCGGGCCCTTGCTTCCTCGCCGGCGAGCTGCCCCCCGGTCCACGCCTGGCGATCGTGGGCAGCCGCGCCGCCCGTCGCGATCGCCTCGCGTTGCTCGGCCCGGCGCTCACCGCCGTGCAGGCCGCCGGCTTCGCGCTGATCTCCGGCGGCGCTCTCGGGGTCGACATCGCGGCCCACCGCGCGGCGCTGGCGAGCGGGGTGCCGCAGCTGGCCGTGCTGCCGTGCGGCGCCGATCGGCCCTATCCCTCGCAACATGTCCCCTGGTACAGGTCGATCGCCGCCGCGCCGCGCTCGGGCCTGCTGTTCTGTCACCCGCCGGGCACCGAGCCGTGCCGGCAGATGTTCGCCAGCCGCAACGCGATCGTCGTCGACATGGCGGCCGCCGTGCTGGTCGTCGAGGCGGCCGCGCGCTCGGGCAGCCACGGCACCGGGCTGCTGGCCCTGAAGCACCGGCGACGGCTGGCGGTCGTGCTCGGCAGCCCCGGCTGCGCCGATTTGGCGGCCCGCGGGGCGACCGGCCTGCCGTGCGAGCCCGACGCCTTCGCGCCGGCGTTCGCGGCCTGGCTGGCCGGCGAGGCCCCCTGCGCGAGCCGTTTCCCGGCCGAGCTCGCCTGGCTCGACGCGGCCCTCGCCGCCGCCGGTCCGCGCGGCCTCAGCCTCGACGCCATCCCCGATCCGCTGCACCGACTCGTCGATCTGCTGACGGCCCAGCGTCTCGGTCTCGTCGTCGAGTCGCCGCCCGGTCGCTACCGGCGCGTGGGCTGATCGCCGCGAACGATCGGGCGCGTCCGCGTCTTGCGATCCCTGGCTCGACTCGTCGAGCGCGGCCCGGTGGCCACGGGCCCGGTCGGCGGACCGCCGCGCGCGAGCGGGCCAGCCACACGAGCCCCCGCATCGACTCGGCGACGGCTGCCCGGTCCGTGCCGGTGCCCCGGCCGAACCCGCGAACGAGCGGGCCGGCGCGTCCTCGGAGCCCCGCAGCGACTCGTCGCGCCAGGTCAATTTCGGCGCCGCCGTCGGCCGGCGCGCGACGCCGGGCCGCCGCCCGCGCCGCGTGCCGGCCCGGCGAGCGGCGTTCTGCGCGAGGTCCTCCACGCGCCGCGGCGAGCCGGTATCCTGCGGGCGATGTCCGAGTCGATCCTCGTCCCGCCGCCGCCTGCGTTCGCCCAGGGCGCCCTCGTGTCGTCGCGCGCCGCCTACGAGGCGCTGTACCGCCGCAGCATCGACGATCCAGCCGGCTTCTGGGGCGAGCAGGCGGCCCGGATCGCCTGGCACCGCCCGTACGACGCCGTCTGGGACGCACACGCGCGCCCCGGCGAGATCGCGTGGTTCACCGGCGGCCGCCTCAACGTCAGCTACAACTGCGTCGATCGCCACGCCGCGCGGACGCCCGATCGACCGGCGATCCTCTGGGCCCGCAACGAGCCCGGCGAGTACGAGACGATCACGTTCCGCGACCTGCAGGAGCGGGTGGGGCGGCTGGCCAACGTGCTGCGGGCGCACGGCGTCAAGAAGGGCGATCGGGTCTGCATCTACTTGCCGATGATCCCCGAGCTCGCGTGCGCCATGCTGGCGTGCGCCCGCGTCGGCGCCGTGCACTCGGTGGTGTTCGCCGGCTTCAGCGCCGACGCCCTGCGCGAGCGGATCCTCGACGCCGACTGCGCCGTCGTCATCACCGCCGACGAGGGCCTGCGGGGGCCCAAGCGCGTGCCGCTCAAGCCGGTGGTCGACGCCGCGGTCGCCGGGCTCGACGGCGTGCGTCGCGTGCTCGTCGCCAGGCGCACCGGGGCCGCGGTGCAGATGACTCCCGGCCGCGATCTGTGGCTCGAAGACGAGCTGGCCCGCCAGCGCGCGACCTGCCCGATCGAGTGGGTCGACAGCGAGGACCCGCTGTTCGTCCTCTACACCTCGGGCTCGACCGGCAAGCCCAAGGGCGTGCTCCACACGACCGGCGGCTACCTCGTCTACGCCGCCACCACGCACCGCTACGTGTTCGACGCGCGCGAGGGCGACATCCACTTCTGCGCCGCGGACGCCGGCTGGATCACCGGTCACAGCTACATCGTCTACGGCCCGCTGGCCAACGGCGTCACCACCGTGATGTTCGAGTCGATCCCGACGTACCCCGACGCCGGGCGCTACTGGCAGGTCGTCGACGACCTGCGCGCGACCATCGTCTACACCGCGCCGACGGCCCTGCGCGCGCTGCTGCGCGAGGGCGACGAACCTGTCCGAAAGTACAGGCGCGACAGCATCCGCGTGCTCGGCACCGTCGGCGAGCCGATCAACCCCGACGTGTGGCGCTGGTACTTCGACGTCGTCGGCGACGGTCGCTGCCCGGTCGTCGACACCTGGTGGCAGACCGAGACCGGCGGCATCCTCATCACCCCGCTGCCGGGCGCGATCGCCTGCAAGCCGGGCTCGGCCACCCTGCCGTTCTTCGGCGTGCGACCGCTGCTGGTCGACGACGACGGCAAGATCCTCGAGGGCGACGACGTCGCCGGCAACCTGTGCCTGGCCGGCAGCTGGCCCGGGCAGGCGCGCACGATCTACGGCGACCACGCCCGCTTCCTCGCCAACTACTTCTCGCGCTTCCCCGGCTACTACTTCACCGGCGACGGCTGCCGCCGCGACGGCGACGGCTACTACTGGATCACCGGCCGCGTCGACGACGTGCTCAACGTCGCCGGCCATCGCCTCGGGACCGCCGAGATCGAGAGCGCGCTGGTGGCCCACGAGGCGGTGGTCGAGGCGGCCGTGGTCGGCTTCCCGCACCCGCTCAAGGGGCAGGGGATCTGCGCCTACGTCATCACGCGGCCCGAGTTCGACGCCTGGGACCGCGAGGAGCTGACCGGCGCGCTCAAGGAACAGGTCCGAAAGGCCATCAGCCCGATCGCCACGCCCGACCGGATCTTGCTGGTCCGCGGGCTGCCGAAGACGCGGTCGGGCAAGATCATGCGCCGGATCCTCCGCAGGATCGCGGCCGGCGAGCTCGACCCGGCCGGCTTCGGCGACACCAGCACGCTGGCCGAGCCGGCGGTCGTCGACGACATCGTCGCGCTCGCCCGCGGCCGCGGCTGAGGTCGCGCGCGCCTCGCCGGCCGCCGCGCGGCGGCCTCCTCGCGCAAAGGTGCGCGGACTGTGGCAACCGGGGGAAAACTCCCGCATCATGGGCCGCCCATGCTCGCCGTCACAGCCGCCCGCCACGCCTGGCTCGCGCTCGCGCTCGCCGTGGCCCCGGGACCGGCCGCTCCGTCCACCGCTCCGACCCCGCCCCCGGCCGCGCCGCCGCAGGCCCCGCTGTTCAAGCCGGGCGTCCGCGACGCCGCCCACCCGGGGCGTTATGTCCGCGAGTTCGAGCGCCGCAAGGCGATCCTCCGCAACGAACCTGGCCCGGCGGCCATCCTCGCGCTGCTCGGCCTGGTCTTCGAGCTCCAGGGCGAGGTCCCGCGCGAGGAGCTCATGGCCTTCGTCGACGGCGCGCGCAAGCACCGGGAGCCGCTGGTCGCCAGCTACGCCGGCTACGTGCGCGGGCAGCTGCTCGAGCAGGAGGGGCAGGGGCAGGGCCCGGACGCCGAGGCGGCCTTCCGCGCCGAGGGTTACCTGCTCGACTGGCAGATCGTCGGCCCGTTCGACAACAGCGGCCGCGGCGGCCACGACCAGGTGTTCGAGCCGGAGACGGCGCCGTTTTCGGCCGGCCAGACCTTCGTCGGCAAGCTGCCGGGCGAGCCGTTGCCGTGGCGGTCGTTCGTCCACGCCAAGGCGCCGCGCAACGGCTTCGTCAACCTCGCCGACCTCCTCCAGCCGGACACGGACGTCACCGGCTACGCGACCGTGTGGATCCGCAGCGACAGGGCCGTCGACGCCGCCCTGCACATCGGCGCCGCCGGGGCCTACAAGGTCTGGCTCGACGGCGTCCCGGTCGGCCAGGCGGCCAGCTACCACTCGCCGAACGCGCTCCAGGACGCCCACCCGATGCGCCTCCAGGCCGGGTGGAACCGCCTGCTCGTCAAGCTCGGGGCCGACGAGGGGCTGTGGGGCTTCTACGCCCGCGTCAGCGCGCCCTCCGGCGCCCCGCTGGCCGGCCTCGAGGTCCGCGGGAGCCCGCCGGAAGGGCTTCAAGCTTCAGGTGAAAAAGGTGCTTCCAAGACCGCGAAACCAGAAGCGAAACAGCCAGCCAAGCTGAGGCCCGTCCGGAGCCTGCGCGGGCTGCTCGAGGCGCGCGCTCAGGGCCCGCGTCCGCGTCCGGCCGACCGGCTCGCGCTGGTCGAGTTCTACCGCTGGACCTCGCCGTTCGCCCCCGAGGATCGCACGGCGGTCGACCGCGCCCGCGAGGCCGACGAGGCGGTGAAGAGCGCCCGCAGCGCGCAACTGCTGGCGATCCTCGACCCGGACCAGAACTCGAGCCGGACCGCGCTGCTGACCGGCATCGAGCGCGCGCGCAAGGAGGGCAAGGCGAGCGCGCCGCTGCTGGCGTCGATGCTGGCCGACCTGAGCCTGCGGTACCAGAGCCTCGGCCTCGAGGAGCGGGGCCGGGCGCTGCTCGACGAGGCGTTCGCCACCACCCCCGACGACCCGCTGATCGAGCTGACCCTGGCCACGCGCCTGGCGACCGACGGTTTCCCGCTGGCCGCGCTCGAGTGGGTCGAGGACATGCTGAAGCGCTACCCGGGCTCGGCGCTGCTGCTGCGCGACAAGGCCGATCGCCTGCTCGATCTCGGGCGCACCGAGCCGGCGCTGGCGCTGCTCGAGAAGCTGGCCGGCGATCGGCCGACTGACGGCGGGCTGGCGCGGCAGATCGCCGACGGCAAGCTGCGGCTCGGCAAGCCGGACGCGGCCGCCGAGGTCGGCCGCCGGCGCGCGGCCGCCGTGCCCGGCTTGCCGGAGGCGTTCCGCGAGGTCGCCCGGCTCGAGGAGGCGCGCGGCGACCTGACGAAGGCCCGGGCGGCGCTGCAGGCGGCCGTCGACCTCGCGCCGCAGGACGCCGACCTCCACACCGCGCTCGCGCGTCTGGCCGCGCGCGACGGCGACGGGGCGGCGGCGATCCGCAGCGTGCGGCGCTCGCTGGCCCTGCGCCCGCAGCAGCCCGAGCTGCGCGACTACCTGGCGACCCTCGACGCGACCCAGAAGGACGACCTTTTGGCCCGCTACCCGGTCGACTTCGAGGCCCTGGCCAAGAAGCCGACCCCGAAGTCGTGGGCCGGCAAGGACGCCGGGGTCCTGCTCCACCGCACGGTCGTGCGCGTGCTGCCGAACGGCCTCACCGAGCGGCTCGAGCACCGCGTCGTGCGCGTCCTCGACGACCGCGGGATCCGCAGCCAGGCCGTGCAGGGCATGGTCTACGACCCCGAGGAGGCCTACGTCGACGTCCGCCGCGCGCGCGTGCGGCGGACCGACGGGCGCATCGAGGAGATCGGCGATCCCACCGTCGTCTCGCTGACCGACGCCGGCTACCGCATGTTCTACGACCAGCGGCAGCAGCGGGTGAACTTCAACGGCCTGCGGGTCGGCGACGTGCTCGAGGTCGCGTTCGTGCGCCGCGACACCGCGCTGCGCAACAAGTTCGACGACTACTTCGGCGAGATGGTGCCGCTCGAGGGGTTCGAGCCGCAGCTGCTGCGCGAGTACGTGCTCGAGGCGCCGTCGTCGCGGAAGCTCTACTTCAACCAGCCGGTCGAGCAGGAGCCCGGGCCCGCCGAGGGCACGGTGCGCTACCGCGTGACGATGGGCGAGCGCCGCGGGGTCAAGCCCGAGAGCGGGATGCCGGGCTGGACCGAGCTGGTCAAGTACCTCCACGTCAGCACCTACAGCGATTGGGACGCGGTCGGCCGCTGGTACTGGAACCTGGTCAAGGAGCAGTTGGTCGTCGACGCCAAGATCAAGGCCGCCGTCCAGGATGTCCTGAAGAGCCTGCCCAAAGGGGCAGGTGAGCGCGAGAAGGTGCGCGCGCTGTACAAGCACGTCATCACGTCCACGCGCTACGTCGGGCTCGAGTTCGGCATCCACGGCTTCAAGCCGTACCGCACCACCGACGTGTACGACCGCCGCTTCGGCGACTGCAAGGACAAGGCGAGTTTGCTCAAGGTCATGCTCGCCGAGGCCGGCATCGCCTCGCACCTGGTGCTGGTGCGCACGCGCGACCAGGGCGCGCTCGGGGCCGCGCCGGCCAGCCTGTCGGCCTTCAACCACGCGATCACCTACGTCCCGAGCCTCGACCTCTACCTCGACGGCACCGCCGAGTTCTCCGGGCCCGAGGAGCTGCCGACCGGCGACCAGGGCGCGACGGTGCTGATCGTGCGCGACGGCAAGGGCGCCGAATTCAAGACCATCCCGGTCAGCCCGGCCGGCGACAACAAGCAGATCGTCCACCAGACGGTCGAGCTCAAGCCCGACGGCAGCGCCGACGTGAAGCACCTGTTCACCGTCACCGGCGCCTCGGCGGCCTCGTGGCGCAGCGCGCTGCAGGCGGCCGAGAACCGCAAGGAGCGGCTGACGCAGGTGTGGGGCGGCCAGTTCCCGGGCCTCGAGATCCGCGAGCTCGAGGCGCCCGGCCTCGGCGACGTGCTGCACCCGGTCCAGATCCGCACCGCCTGGAGCGTGCCCGCGTGGGCCCAGCGCCAGAACGACGTGCTGCGCTTCAACGTGCTCGGCCACCGCACCGGGCTGCAGCGCGGGCTCGCCGGCCAGGCCACCCGCGAGCACGACCTGGTGATGGCGGCCCCGGCGACCGAGGTCAACGTCATCGAGGTGACCGCGCCGAAGGGCTACACCTTCGGCCAGTCGCCGGCGAACAAGTCGTTCGAGACCCCGTTCGCCCGCTTCACCCTCGACGTCGCCGGCCGCGGCGACCGCGTCGAGGTCCGCACCGAGCTCGAGTACCGCACCCACCGCTTCAAGGCCGCCGACTACCGCGCCCTGCGCGAGTTCCTCGGCCAGGTCGACGGCGCCCTCGAGCAGGCGTTCGAGCTCCGCCCCGAGCCGCGGGGGGCGAACTGACATGTTCCGGAGAACCTTGCCCTTGCACCCTGTTCGTTCGCGCATGTCCCTTCGTGCAGCACTGGTCTCGGTCCTGGCGCTGACCGCCGCCGCCCCGGCCTGCAAGCCGCGCGAGGGCACGAGCGAGCCGCACACCGAGGGCAGCGCGCGCGCGCGCCTCAAGGCGCTCGAGGCCCGCCTCAAGTCGCACCCCGACGACGACGACGCCTGGCGCGAGGCGGCCCACCTGCACTGGCTGTTCCTCAAGCAGCCGGACAAGGCGCGGCCGATCCTCGACCGCCTGGCCGGCAAGGGCGACCCGGTCGCCCAGGCCTCGCGGATGATCTTCGCCGACGCCCGCCTCGACCTCAAGACGACCCGCAGCATGGCCCAGGCGCTGATCGTCGGCGCGACGAAGCCCGGCGCCGACGCCGAGGCCCGCCGCGTCCAGGTCGGCCTGGCCGAGCTGGCGGCGCGCCTGCTCAGCGAGAACCACGGCGAGCTGCCCGACGACGACGACGACTTCGTCCGCTTCTACGACAAGCTGGCGCGCGACCGCCTGCCGGTCGAGGTGGTCCAGCCGCTCGTCAGCCTGCGGGCCCAGATCGCCCGCCGCCTCGACCAGCCGTACCTGCAGTACTACGACCAGCAGGGCTGCGTGCGCGCGTTCCAGGTCGGCCCGGTCGAGGGCAGCCTCGAGGCGCTCGAGCTGCGGGCTGCCGCGAAGGACATGTCCTCCGGGACAGATAAGTTCAAGGCCGACCCGGCGGCGGTGCTGACGCCGCTGGCCTGCGCGGTGCGCACGTGGAACCTGACGCCGCGCGGCGGGGTGAGGCGCATGCGCACGAGCCTGGCTGTCCCCGGGGACAGCCTCGTCCTCGGCCTGTCGAGTCAGGAGCCGATGCGGGTCTACCTCGACGGCAAGCCGATCTTCCGCAGCGATCGCAGCGACCGCTGGCCGGCCGCCGACAACCTGCTGCAGCTCAAGGTCGCGCCCGGGCCGCACCGGCTCGAGGTCCACACCGCGGCCGCGCGCGAGAAGACGTGGGTGCTGGTGCGGGCCACCGACGTCGCCGGCAAGCCGATCGCGGCGACCGCCGACGGCCCCGCGGCGACCACCCCGTTCACCGGCGAGCCGGTGCGGATCGGCCACCACGAGATGCTGGCCGACCGCGGGCCGCTGGCCGGGCCGAGCTACCTGCCGCTGCGCGCGTACCTGGCGGCCGCCGACGCGCTGGCCGAGGGCGACTCCGACGCCGCCGAGCGCTACACCGGCAACCTGCAGGCCTACGGGCCCGACTTCCCCGAGGGCCAGGTGCTGGTCGCGGCGTTCGAGATCGCCGATCCGACGCGCGAGCGCAACGCCTCGACGTCGCGTCAACGCGAGGCGATCGAGGAGGCCCTGCGGCTCGCGCCCGACCTCGACCGCGCGCGCGTCCGCCTGCTCGAGCTCGACCTCGAGAAGAACGAGATCAGCGAGGTCGAGGCGGCCCTGGCCGCGCTGCCCGACAAGGCGCTGCGCCACGTGCCCGGCGAGCTGGTCCGCTTCGCCACCTACCTCGCCCGCGGCAACGAGCCGCTGGCCGAGGCCGCGCTCGCGCGGGCCGCCGCGATCCACCCGCGCGCGTGCGCGGTGCTCAAGGCCCAGCGCACGCTGGCCCAGCGGCGCAGCGAGGTCGCCCGCGAGGACGGGCTGGCGATCGAGCTCGAGCGCTGCGCCGGCACCACCGGCTCGCGCGCGGCCCTGGCGTTCCGCCGCGGCCGCAACGCCGACGCCCGGGCGCTGCTCCTCAAGCTGCTCGAGCGGACCCCCGACGACATCGACGTGATCGAGCAGCTGGCCGAGCTCGAGATCTCCGAGGGCAACTATCCGGCCGCGATCGCGTGGCGCAAGAAGATCCTGGCGCTGCGGCCGTTCGGCGCGCGCACGCTGGTCGCCACCGCCGACCTGCAGGCCCGCGCCGGCGACCCCGCCGCCGCGCGCGCCAGCGTGAAGGCGGCGCTGGAGAAGGCGCCGCAGAGCTCGGCGCTGCACACGATCGCCGCCGGCCTCGGGATCCCCGACGACCTGCAGCTGCTGCGCGTCGACGGCGTGCCGCTGGTTGCAGCCTACCGGGCCGGAAACTTCGCGGTCGCCGCCCCGGCCGGCGCCGGGTCGGCCCCGCGCCCGAGCGACTACGAGGGCGCGAGCGAGGTGCTGGTGCTCGATCGCAGCGCGATCCGGGTCTACGAGGACGGCAGCCAGCGCCAGATCGTCCACACCATCGTCGAGCTGCGCAGCAAGGAGGCGATCGATCGCTACGGCGAGATCACGCCGCCCGAGGGCGCGCGGGTGCTGACCCTGCACACGATCAAGGCCGACGGCACGGTGTTCGAGCCGGAGTCGATCCCGGAGAAGAGCGGCCTCAGCCTGCGCGGGCTGCAGATCGGCGACTGCGTCGAGTACGAGCTGCTGCTCGACCGCGAGCCGCTGGGCCTGCTCCCCGGCTACATCGACCTCACCACGTTCCGCTTCCAGTCGGCCGAGACCCCGTTCCACGTGTCGGAGCTGCTGGTCGCGCACCCGAAGTCGGTGGCGATCAAGGTCGACCGGCGCGCCGGCGCGCCGGCCACCGTCGAGGGCAAGCTGGCCGGCACCGACCTGGTCTTGAAGACGTGGAAGGTCGAGCGCTCGAAGCGGATCGGCGTCGAGCCGCAGATGCGCCACATCCTCGACGAGGTGCCGTCGGTCCGCGTCTACACCGACGTCGACCCGAACAAGTGGCTCGCCAGCCTGGGCCTGCGGATCTACACCGGCCAGCGCGCCAACCCCGAGCTGCGCACGCTCGCCGCCAACCTGACGCGCAACGCGAGCACCCCGCAGGCCAAGCTGCAGGCGCTGTGGTCGTGGGTGGTCGAGGAGGTCGAGGAGGGCGGCGACATCACGGCGCCGGCCACCGCGACGCTGTCGGCCCGCCGCGGCAACCGACTGACGCTGCTGAAGGCGCTGCTGCGCGAGGCCGGCGTGCGCTCCGAGCTGTGGCTGGCCCGCGACAACTTCGCCCTCAAACCGTTGCCCGGCGGCAGCCCGATGCTCGAGGGCTACGAGGTGCCGATCCTGGCCGTCGACACCGGCGGCAAGGCGCCGACGATGGTGCTCACGAGCTCGAAGGTGCTGCCGATCGGCTACCTCATGCCGGGGCTGTCGCAGGCCCAGGGCATGCGGGTCCAGCTCGGCGAGGACGAGCCGGCGCCCGGCCCGGTCCGCCTGCCGGCCTCGCCGCCGGCCCTGGCCGACCGCCGCAGCTACGAGCTCGAGCTCGAGCTGGCGCGCGACGGCACCGGCACGCTGCGCGGCACGATCGAGCTCCAGGGCATGGAGGCCGCGGCCTGGCGCGAGGGCCTGCGCACGCTCGACGCCGACCGGATCAGCGAGGGCTTCGAGCGCGCCGAGCTGGGCGCGATCCTGGTCGGCTCGGGCGCCGAGCTGGTCGACCTCGACATCGAGCACAAGCTCGACTTGCCGAAGCCGCTGCGGCTGCACTTCACCGCCAAGGTCCGCGGCGCGATCGTGCAGCAGGGCGGGGAGCTGCTCATGCGCGCCAACTCGGTGCCGATGAACATGGGCCTCAACTACGCCTCGCTGCCGCAGCGCCGGACCGGCTGGGTGATGCCCTACGCGCCGCTGCTCGAGGCCAGCCTGACGATCAAGCTCGACGGCGCCGCCTTCACCGCGCCGCCGACCGAGGAGACGATCGAGGGCCCGTTCGGCACCTACCGCCGCACCGTCAAGCAGGTCGCCCCCGGGCAGATCACGCTGACGACGCGCTCGACCCTGGTGACGGGCAGCTACGAGGCGGCCCGCTACCCCGAGATCGTCGACTACACGCGCAAGATCAAGGCGGCCGAGGACCAGGTCATCCGCGCGAAGTGAGGGCCCGGCCGCCGAGCCGCGCGGTCGGGCGCATGTCCTGAAGCCCGTGTCTCGCGGCTCGGTTCATGCGAGCCGCGCGGGCGGCCGCATGCCATGAAAGGACATGCCGCTCGGCTCGGGTCGTACGAGCCGCAGCGCTCTTCGTCGAGCGCATGTCCTGGAGGGCATGTCTCCAAGCGCATGCCCGTTCGAGCATGCCCTCGAGGACATGCCCGAACGCTCATCGACGCCGGCGCGCCGCTACTCGGCGGCCTCGGCGTCCTCGCTCGGCAGCAGGACCGCGTCGAGGACCTCGCGGATGTGTTTCACGTAATGGAGGCGCATGTCGGCGCGGGCGGCCTCGGGGATCTCGGGCTCGTCCTTGCGGTTGCGGTCGGGCAGGATGATGTCGCGGATGCCGGCGCGGTGGGCGGCGAGGACCTTCTCGCGGATCCCGCCGACCGGCAGCACCTGGCCGCGCAGCGTGATCTCGCCGGTCATGGCCACGTCGACGCGCGCGGGCCGGCGCGAGAACAGCGACACCAGCGCGGTCGAGATGGCGATGCCCGCCGAGGGGCCGTCCTTGGGCACGGCGCCGGCGGGGAAGTGGATGTGCACGTCGTAGTGCTTCATCAGGTCGCGGACCACGGCGGCGTCGGCCCCGAGCTCCGCGCCGCGGCTGCGCACCAGGATGAGCGCGGCCTGGGCCGACTCCTTCATCACCTCGCCGAGCTTGCCGGTCAGCCGCAGGTGACCTGTCCCTCGGGTCAGGGTGGCCTCGACGAACAGGATCGTCCCGCCGGTCGGCGTCCAGCCGAGGCCGGTGACGAGGCCGGGCGACGGCTCCTTGGCCGCGAGCTCGTCGTAGTAGCGCGGCGGCCCGAGGATCCGCAGCGCCTCGTCGGGCCCGACGACCAGGCTCGGCTGCTTGCCCTCGGCGATCTGCATGGCGACGTCGCGCAGCAGCGAGGCCAGCTCGCGCTCGAGGTTGCGGACCCCGGACTCGCGCGTGTACTGGGTCGCCAGCGCCAGCAGCACCTCGTCGGGGACCTCGACCGCGACCTCCGACAGGCCGTTCTCCTGGCGCTGCTTCGGCAGCAGGTGGCGCTTGGCGATCTCGAGCTTCTCCTCGATCGTGTAGCCGGTGAGCTGGATGATCTCGAGCCGGTCGCGCAGCACGCCGGGGATCGTGCCGAGGTCGTTGGCGGTGCAGAGGAAGATGACCTTCGACAGGTCGTAGTCGACCCCGAGGTAGTGGTCGTGGAAGGCGGTGTTCTGCTCGGGGTCGAGGGCCTCGAGCAGCGCCGAGGCCGGGTCGCCGCGCAGGTTGGCGCCGACCAGCTTGTCGATCTCGTCGAGGACGATGACCGGGTTGCGGGTGCCGGCGCGCTTCATCGCCTGGATGAACCGCCCGGGCAGCGCGCCGATGTACGTGCGCCGGTGGCCGCGGATCTCGGCGTCGTCGCGGATGCCGCCGAGCGAGATCCGGACGTAGCGGCGCCCCAGCGCGTCGGCGATGCTGCGGCCCAGCGAGGTCTTGCCGACGCCCGGCGGGCCGACGAGGCAGAGGATCGGGCCGCGCTTGTCGGGCGCCAGCTTGCGCACGCACAGGTACTCGAGGACGCGCTTTTTGACCTTCTGGAGGCCGTAGTGCTTGTCCTCGAGCAGGGTCCGCGCGGCGCCCATGTCGAGCTTGTCGGCCGTCGTCGCCGCCGGGCTCCACGGCAGGTCGGCGATCCACTCGAGCCAGGTGCGGCAGGTGGTCGCCTCGCTGCTCTGCGGGTTCATCCGCCGCAGCCGCCCGAGCTCGCGGTCGGCCGCTGCGCGCACGTCGGGCGGCAGCTCGGCGGCCTGCAGCCGGCGCTCGAGGTCCTGCAGCGCGCGCTCCTCGGCCTCGCCCTCCGACTCGCCGAGCTCGTGCTGGATCGCCTTGAGCTTGTGGCGCAGCAGCGCGTCGTGCTCGTGCTTCGACAGGTGCTCGCGGACGTAGCGATCGAGGTCGCGCTTGACCTGCAGGACGTTGGTGCGGTGGCTGATGAGCTCGATGACCTTGCGCAGGCGGGCGACCACGTCGACCTCCTGCTGGACCGCGAGCCGCTCGTCGCCGTCGAGCTCGACGTGCGCGGCCGCGAGGTCGGCGATCAGGCTCGGCGAGCGCTCGGCGAGGATCGTCGCCTGCGCCTGCGCCCGCGCCTTCGACTTCGCGGCCGTCGGCTGGAGGCCGTCGTGCTGCTTGACGAGGTCCTGCAGCGCCCCGGCCAGCGCGTAGGCGAGGGTCGGCTCGTGGACGATCTCGGCGGCCGCGTCGAACTCGGCGATCTGGTAGTCGCGCTCGGGGTAGATGTCGTGCAGGCGCACGCGGCTGAGCCCGCGCAGCGTCACCGAGGTGCGGCCGGGGGTGCCCGCCAGCACCTGCACGACCTCGCAGGCGATGGCGACGGGGTAGAGTTGATCGAGGTCGGGCGTGGCGGCGGAGGTGTCGCGCAGGAGCACGGCGATGACGCGCCCCGCGCCGCCCCGCGCCCGGTCCTGCGCCGCGCGCACCGCCTGCATGGCCGGCGAGCTGCGTCCGAGGTCGACCGGCTGGGTCGCGCCGGGGAGGATGATGGCGCCGCGCAGGGGCAGGAGGGGGAGCGGCCCGGTGATCGCGGGAGAGGACATCGGCGGGGAGGTTAGCCGATCTGCGCCGCCTCGCCGCGCCGCTCTGGTAAAAGAGCCGCGTGTCCGCGGGCCCTGCCGCCTCCGAGATCGTGCCGCCCTCGCCCGGGCCTCCGCCGGTCGTGGCCGACCTCGGCGGCGTCGCGGTCGCCGCAGGGGTCGGTTTGGCCGCGGGCCTGTCGGTGCCGCTGACGTGGGGCGTCGTCCCGGCCGTCCTGGCCGGCCTCGGCGCGCTCGTGCTGGTCGCGCGCCGCGGCCCGGGAGCCCCCGATCCGGCCGTGGTCGCCGCGCTGCCGAGAGCGCGCCGGATCGCGCTGGCGGCCCTGATCCTGGCCCCGGCGATCCCGCTCGCCACCGTCGCCGCGCGGGCGATCGCGGGGGTCGTGGTCGCCTATCCGGCGGCGCTGTGGGCGGCCGCGCCGGCCCTGCTCGCGGCCCTGGTCTTGCCGCTGGTTTGGCCCCTGCTCCGAAGGACATGGTCACAAGGACTTGTCCTTTGCGCCCTGGTCTTCGGGACATTCGCGGCCGGGGCCGGCGGGGCCCGCTTCGAGGCCGCGGGGGCCCACGCGCGCGGCGAGACGTGGGGCGGGCCGATCCTCGGCATCCACCCGTTCCAGACCACCGCGATCGTGATCGACGGCTACGGGCCGTTCGACCTGCCGATCAACGACTACGTCGAGCCCGACGGCAGCAAGGGCTACGGACCGGCGGCGCTGGCCGAGGCGCTGACCCGTGACCTGCACAAGATCGCCGAGCTGCAGTACGCCGAGCACGGCCCGGCGCGCGCGCACAAGGCGTTCGCCGAGGCGACGGTGGTCGCCGAAGATCTGCCCGAGGCGCGCGAGCGGCTCGACCGCCCGTCCGAGGCGCCGACCGAGCCGCGCCTCCACGTGACCTCGGGCGGGGTCGGGCGCGCCTCGCGGGTCGAGTTCGTGTGCCCCGGCGCGCCCAACGACCCGCGGCCGCGCAAGCCCGACGCGGTGATGGAGCGCATGTGCCCCGACAAGTACAGCTCCGAGGCCAGCGCCGGGCTCGGGCTGACCGGGCGCTGGACCGGCTACACCGAGGTGCTGGGCCAGCCGCGGCTGTCGCTGGGGCGCGCGCTCGGGTGGCCGCGCGAGCGGGTGACCGGCGAGCTGCGGGCGTGGGCCTGGATCGCGCTCGGGCTGGTGTTCCTGGCCGCCTGCGGGCCGCGCGGGCGGGCCGCGGCCGGGCTGTCGCGCTGGGGCGGGGCGGTCGCCGCGATCGCGGCTGTCCTTTCGATCCTGCTCCTCGTGCCAGGTCTCTCGGTACAGGTCGAGGCCTGGGCCCGCCCGGCCGCCTGGGAGGCGCCCTGGGCGCTGGCGCCGTGGGTCGCGCTCCTGGCCCTCGGGTCAGGTCACGCCGCGATCGCGGCCGGGCCGGCGCGGGCGGAGAGGGGCGGCTGGCGCGGCCTGGTCGCGCGGGCCTTGCCGCTGGTCGCCGGCACGGCGGGGCTGGCGTGCAGCCTGGCGGCCTCGACGTGGTGGACGCCGGTGCTGACGCCGCCGACAGGTCCGGCGCAGGCGTTGCCGCTGGCGGGGGTGATCGCCGGGCTGGGGGAGGGGCTCCACCGCAGCAGCGGGCTTGGCATCGACGTCGCCGAGGGGGTCGTCGCCGCCTCCGCCGTGGCGCTGCTGGTCGGCCTGCTGGCGGCGTTGCTCGGCCCGGTGGTGCGGTTCGCGGGATCTGCGCTCGCGCCGCGCAGGCCGGTGCTGGCGGCCCACGGTGCCCTCCTCGCGGTGATCGTCCCGGCGGCGCTGCTCGTGCTGTCGCGCATGTCGGCGGGGGCGGCGGCCCTGCTCGCGCCGGCCGCGGCGATGGCGTGGATGGCCGGCACGGGGCTCGCGCTGGCGGTGCCGGGGGGCGGCGCTGGCCCGCGATCGCCGAGCACCTGCTGGCCGCCGTGATCGTGGTCGTGGCGGGCAGTCAGGCCCTGGCGGCGCAGTCCAACCGGACCATGTGGATCGCCCTCGGGTTCGGGGTCCTGATCACCCTCGCAGGGCTGGTGCTGCTCCCGCGGGTCCGTTCCGCGTCGGATTCTGCTACCCCTGGGCCTCGGCCATGATCCTGGGGCTTCTCAGGCCAAAATCAGACCGCTATCATCCCCGCGCTTCCCAGACCCGCACATGACCGCAGCCATCACGTCGTCTCGCCCGTCGCCGCTCCTCCGCGCCTTCACCGGCGTCCTCTGTGCGGCGCTCGCCTTCTCGCCGTTGCCCGCGGCTGCGTCTTCGCCGGCGTCCTTCGGCATGTTCGCCGCGGCGCCGGCCCCTGCTTCGACCGGCAACACCATCGGTCTGTTTCGCCTCAGCGGCGACGCGGCGGCGGCCGAGGCGCTGCGCTCGCAGATCCTCACCGACATGAGCGCCGCCGGGTACAACGTCAAGGGCGTCGCGCTCGACATCGACGGCGCGGCCGGCAAGGTCAAGTGCAAGGGCGGGGCCGACGCGTGCGTCGGCAAGGTCATCGAGTGGCTCAACAAGGGCGCCGCCAAGTCCGGCACCGTCTACGACTACCTGATCTACGGCACCGTCGGCGGCCCGAACGCGCCGAGCACGATCGTCATCTACGACGTCGCCAAGAAGGCCAAGGTCAAGGAGTTCACGCCGTCGATCAACCCCGACGACCTGATCCTCCCGCTCGCGCTGCCGCGGGCGATGGTCGCCTCGCTGAACAACTACCGCACGCCGCCGGCCCCGGCCACGCCCGAGGAGCAGAAGATCCTGGCCGAGCTCGACGAGCCGGCCAAGACGCCCGAGGAGCTGGCGGCCGAGAAGGCGGCCATCGACGACGCCGTCGGCAAGGTCGCGGCCGGCCAGGGCGAGCTCATCGACACCAGCAACGTCAAGGTCGACCTCAAGAAGGACTTCAAGGAGTTCTGCCGCACCGGCCCGCCGAAGCCGCGCGTCAACAAGGACGACCCGAAGGACCTGCGCCCGGTGTGCAAGCGCGGGCCGATCTTCGGCTACTTCCAGACCCGCGCGTGGGTGGCCCTCGGCCTCACCGCCGGCGCGCTGCTCACCACCGGCATCTTCTACTCGCTCGGCCTCGCCGCCCGCGGGCCCTACAAGTCGGCGCTCGACGACCTCAACAACTCGGGCCTCGACAAGACCGACCCGCTGCAGTCCGACGAGTACACCGTCATGGCCTCCGACGTGGCCGACAAGGGCAACACGATGCGCAACCGCCTGATCGGCGGCGACGTCGCCCTCCTCACCACCGTCCTGCTCGCCGGCGTCCTCGCCGTCATCATCTACCAGGACCGCACCGACGCGAAGGACTACATCAAGACCGAGAAGAGCCTCAAGTCGGTGTCGCGGATCCAGAACGTCCGCGGCGGCCCGATCCTCAGCCGCGGCATGCAGGGCTTCGGCTTCGGCTTCAACTTCTGAGCCGCCGCGCCGCGGCGTGACCCGAGGGCCCGTCGCCACCCGGCGCGGGCCCTCTCGCGTTGGGTCGCCGGCTCGCGGAGCGGGATTCCCGTATGGACATGTTTGATAGGACATGTCTTTACGAGCATGGCGTTGGGATCCTGGCGGGCCGAGCGAGGGCGCGTGCCGTCGAAGCCGCCGACGGCGGTGGCCGACCACACGCCGCGGGCGGCCGCGACGTGGGGCCCGGAAGCGACAGGAGAGCCGGATTCGAGTCGATATCTTCGAGCGCGCGGCTGTCACGATGGCTGGCGCGGCAGACGGGCCGCTTCGTGGGGCGGGTTGCCGGGGGCCCGACGAACCGTCATACGATCGCTGCCCGGGAGGCGCGGCATGGACTCCAGTGGTTCGCAGACAAATTACATGGGGTGGCGGATCGACTACGCAAATCCACGGGGCGAGCCCGGCTTCGTCGGTCCGGACTCGGTGCACTGGCGCATCTACAAAAATCCCGTGGCGCTCGGGATCGGCGGCGTGGCGGCGGTGCTGCTGGAGTTCGCGGATCCGCGGATCCGCAGCGGCGTGTGGGATCACTCGACGTACAAGGCCGACCCGGTCGGCCGCTCGCGGCGGACCGCGATCGCGGCGATGGTCGGCGCGTACGGGCCGCAGAGCGCGGCGAGGCGGGTGATCGCCGGCGTCAACAAGCTGCACGCGAAGGTGACCGGCTCGACGCCGGCCGGCGAGCCGTACCGCGCCCTCGATCCGGAGTTGCTCGATTGGGTCAGCGCGACCGCGGTGTACGGGTTTCTCACCGCATACGACCGGTTCGTCGCGCCGGTGTCGGCCGCCGACCGGCGCCGCTACTTCGCCGAAAGCGGGCCGGTCGCGCGCCTCTACGGGGTCCAGAACGTCCTCGCGAGCGAGGCGGACTTCGAGGCGATGATGCACCGGCTGGCGCCCCGGTTCGAAGCGCACCCGATCGTCGACGAGTTCCTCACCATCGTGAAGACGGGGAAGGGGCAGGCCCGGGGGCTCGGGTTCTTCTACCGGGCCATGGCGCGCGCGGCGGTGTCGATCGTGCCGGCGGCGGTCCGTGCCAAGCTGCAGCTCGGCCCCGAGTACGACCTGAGCGCGATCGACCGCGCGCTCGTGCGAGCGGCCGCCGCGCTGGCGGAGCGCTTTCCGGCCAAGGACTCGCCCGCGACGCAGGCGCCGCTGCGCTTCGGCTTGCCGGCGAATTTCTTGTACTTGAGCCGGCGGCGGCAGGAGGCGCTGCTGGCTCGCGCGTCGGCGCCGGCGGCCACGGCCACCGAGCCCGGGTGACCGCGCGGCGGCGCTGGTCGTCCGCCGCTCAGCCGGCGATCAGCGAGTGGCCGGTGGTCGCGGTGATCTCGACCTCGACCGTCTGTCCCGGAGAACCTGTCCCGAGGGGCAGGAGCACGCTCTGGAACCGCGGCGTGCGCCCGAGCACCCGGTCGCCGCGGTGCGACAGCCCGCTGATGAGCACGCGCTCGCGCTTGCCGACGCGGCTGTGGTGCGACGCGCGGGTGTGCTGCTCCTGCAGCTCGATGACCTCCTGCAGGCGGCGGCCCTTGACCTCGTCGGGCACGTCGTCCTGCAGCTTGCGGGCGGCGTAGGTGATCCCGCGGTCGCTGTAGCGGAACATGAACGCCGAGTCGAACCGGACCTCGCGCATCAGCGACAGCGTCTCGGCGTGGTCGTCCTCGGTCTCGCCGCAGAAGCCGACCATGAGGTCGGTCGACAGCGCGAGGTCGGGGAGCGCGGCGCGCAGGCGGCCGACCAGGTCGACGAACTCGCCGCGCGAGTAGCCGCGCTTCATCGCCGTCAGCATGCGATCGGAGCCCGACTGCGCAGGCAGGTGGATGTACGGGCAGACCTTCTCGAGCTCGGCCATGGTGGCGATGAGCCGCTCGTCGAAGTCGACCGGGTAGGGGCTGGTGAAGCGGATCCGCTCGACGCCGTCGATCGCCGCCAGCGCGCGCAGCAGATCGGCGAAGCTGGCGTCCTCCCAGACGTACGAGTTCACGGTCTGGCCGAGCAGGACGATCTCTTTGTAGCCGCGCTCGGCCAGCTGCCGCGCCTGCCGCAGGACCTCGCGCGGGGCCACGCCACGCTCGCGCCCGCGGGTGTACGGGACGACGCAGAACGTGCAGAACTTGTCGCAACCGCGCTGGATCGTGACCTGGCCGCTGACGCCGTCGTCGTCGGGCACGCCGTCGAGGCCCTCGTAGGTCTCCTCGCGGTCGAGCGCGACGTCGACGACGCGCTCCCCGGCGCGCGCGCGGTCGACCAGGACGCCGATCCGACGGTAGCTGTCGGGACCGGCGACGAGGCCGATGTGCGGCGCCTGCTTCTGCACCTTGTCGCGCAGGTGCTCGGCCATGCACCCGGTGATGCCGAACACCAGATCGGGGTTGTCCTTCCGGTGCCGCAGGAGCTGGCTGGTGCGCCCGTAGACCCGCTCCTCGGCCTTTTCCCGCACGGCGCACGTGTTGAGCAGGATCACGTCGGCGGCCGCCGGATCGGGCACGCGCACGTAGCCGCGGGCCGCCAGCTGGCCGACGATGAGGGCCGAGTCGGCCTCGTTCATCTGGCAGCCGAGCGTCTCGACGTAGACGCGCGGCCCGGCGATTCTGGGCAGCTCCGACGCGGCGGGCAGCTCGGGCGCGGGCGCGGGCGGCTCCGGCGCCTTCCTCGTGCCGCGGATCTGGACCAGGCGGGTCATGGGCGCGGGATGCTACGCCAAAATCCCCGCAGGCGCCCCGGGGGAGGCTCACGCGGGGCTCCGGGCCCGACCCGGGCGGTCGGGGTGGGCCGCCGCGGTTGTCGCCGCTTGGATCGGACGCTCGCTCCGGCTTACAATCTCGCGCCGCCGACGCCCTGCGGTCGCCGCGCGAATGCGACGACCGGTCCGCACGGGCACCGCCCGCTTCGCGTCGGCCAGGAGAACAGAATGCTTCGCTTCGTCCCTCGCGTGTCCCTCGGACTTTGTCTCGCCCTCGCGGTCGGCTGCTCGCCGAGCACGCCCACGCCGCAGAAGACCGACGAGAAGGCCGCCCCGGAGCAGCCTACGAAGGCGGCCGCGGGCGAGGGCCTGCCGGCGCTCCCCGAAGTCGTCGCCACGGTCAACGACGTCGCGATCCCGCTGGCGCAGTTCAAGGACATCTACGACCTCAAGGTGAAGAAGTACACCGACCGGGGCCGCGAGATCCCGCCGTCGGCCGACCGGCGCTATCGCAAGTCGATCACCGAGCGCCTGGTCTACAACGAGATCCTGCGCCAGGAGGCCAAGGCCCGCGGCATCGAGGTCGACGCCGCCAAGCTGGCCGAGCGCGAGACGCAGCAGAAGCAAGGCATCAAGGACTGGGACAAGCACCTGCAGCGCCGCGGTGAGACCGAGCAGAGCCTCCGCGACATGTACGTGGCCGAGATCCTCGAGCAGCAGTTCCTCGAGAAGGACGGCAAGCTGACCGTCACCGACGCCGAGGTCGACGAGGAGTACGAGAAGATCAAGCCCAACTACAAGTCGGAGGGCGAGCGGATCCACGCCGCGCACATCCTGATCCCGATCGGCCCGCAGGAGCAGCCGACGCCGATGGGCGAGAAGCCGCCCGAGCCGTCGCAGGAGGAGAAGGACAAGTGGCGCAAGGAGGCGATGGCCAAGGCCGAGGAGCTGCACAAGAAGGCCACCGCGCCCGGGGCCGACTTCGCGCAGCTGGCCAAGGAGAACTCGGTCGGTCCCAGCGCCGACAAGGGCGGTGACCTCGGGATCTTCACCAAAGACCGCATGGTCGAAGAGTTCAGCGTCGCGGCGTTCAAGCTCAAGCCCGGCGAGATCTCGAAGCCCGTCGAGACCAAGTTCGGGATCCACATCATCAAGATCCTCGCCAAGTACCCGCCCGGCGACCTGCCCAAGGAGGCGCTCGCCGACCAGATCAAGGAGCGCCTCAGCCAGCGCAAGCTCCACCAGGGCCGCCGCGAGCTGAAGGACGCGCTGCTGGCCAAGTACAAGGTCCAGAACAAGATGGAGGAGCTGCTCGGCCCCGACCCGCGCGGCCCGAAGCGCCCGCCCGTGGTCAACCCGAGCGAGATGCCGGCCGGCCACCCGCCGATCGACATGAAGGCCAAGGGGCCCGCGCCCGCCGCGGACGACGCGAAGGCCGAGCCCGAGGGCGGCGACGGCGACTGAGCTGTCCGCCTGGACAGGTCCTTCAGGACAGGAGGCGCGCCGCAGGGCGCGCCTTTTTTTGCGGCTCCGGGGGCTGTCCGATGGGACAGGCCGCCTCACACGCGGCGAGCGTCGCACGGCGCGGAGCGCGAGAGCTCCGGAGACGGCGGTGAGCGTCGCACGGCGCGAGCGGTCGCGGCTCCATGCGCGGCGAGGGTCGCGGAACCGGGACAGGCCGCCCACGAGTCCCCGGCGGGCCTCGCCGTGCATCGCGACGCTTCGCCGCGGGTGAAGCTCCTCGCGGATCTTTGCCCTCCGCGGGGTAACATGGCCTGAAAGACATGTACTCCACGGACCGGCCACCTCGTGGAGGCCGCCGGGAGCGGGCTGGGAGGGCTGTTCGCGGGCACACTTGCGCGACGCAATACGATCGTATAGTATCCAATACATGCGTTCAACCAAGGCTTCTGCAGGCCCGCCGCTCGACGATCGGACGACGCGGGCGCGGATCCGCGACGCCGCGCTGGAGCTGTTCGCCGAGCGTGGCGTACACGGGACGTCGATCCGCGACATCGCCGGGCGGGCCGAGGTGTCGGCGGGGCTGGTGCAGCATCACTTCGGATCGAAGGACGGGATCCGCGAGGCATGCGATGCCCACGTGATCGACACGGTGCTGCGGCAAGCGGAGCAGGCGGGGGACGGCGCGGCGGCCAGCGCCGAACTGCTGGCAAGCATGTACGCGGCCAGTGAGCGGGTGGTCCGCTACCTGGCGCGCGCGCTGGTCGACGACTCACCGGGGGTCGGGGCGCTGTTCGACCGCGGGGCCGAGCTGACGGCGCAGTGGCTGACGCGCAGCTGGCCCGAGCGCTACCCGGCGGGCGCCGAGGTGACGCGCCAGCGGGCCGCGACCATGACGGCGATGCACCTCGGCACGCTGGTGCTGCACGCGCACCTGGCCCGGTGGATGGGCCTCGACCCGCTGGCGCCGGGGCAGGCGCACGTGATCAGCGCGGCGATGCTCGACGTCTACACGGCGATGAGCGACTACCTGGCCTCGGAGACAGGTGTGAAGATACGCCGCGCGCTGGCCGAGTACCAGGACGACTTGAAAGGAAGGAAGGCGACGCGATGACCGAGGTGATCGTCACCCGCGGCCTGGTCAAGACATACGGCCGCACCCGCGCGCTCGACGGCCTCGACCTGACGGTCGCCGCCGGCGAGGTCCACGGCTTCCTCGGGCCCAACGGCGCCGGCAAGTCGACCACGTTCCGCGCGCTGCTCGGCCTCGTCGGCGCCGATGCGGGCGAAGCCCGTCTGCTCGGCGGCGACCCGTGGCGCGACGGGCCGGCGCTGCATCGCCACCTGGCCTATGTGCCAGGTGACGTGACGCTGTGGCCCGACCTCACGGGCGGCGAGATCGTCGACCTGCTCGGGCGCCTGCGCGGCGGCCTCGATCCCCGCCGGCGCGCGGCGCTGATCGAGCGCTTCGAGCTCGACCCCCGCCGGCGCGCCGGGACGTATTCGAAGGGCAACCGGCAGAAGGTCGCGCTGGTGGCCGCGTTCGCGGCCGACGTGGCGCTGCTGCTGCTCGACGAGCCGACGTCCGGCCTCGACCCGTTGATGGAAGTGGTGTTCCGCGAGTGCGTGATCGAGGCGCGCGCGGCGGGGCGCACGGTGCTGCTGTCGAGCCACATCCTGTCGGAGGTCGAGGCGACGTGCGACCACGTCAGCATCATCCGCGCCGGGCGGATCGTCGAGTCCGGCTCGCTGGCGGCGCTGCGGCACCTGACCCGCACCCGCGTGGAGGTGGAGCTGGCGACGACGCCGCCGGCGGCGCTGCCCGGCGCGCACGACGTCCGCGTCGAGGGCCAGCGGCTCGGCTGCGAGGTCGAGGCCGAGGCGATCGAGCCGGTGTTCCGCCGGCTGGCCGAGCTGGGGATCCGCGCGATCACGGTGCATCCGCCGACGCTCGAGCAGCTGTTCATGCGCCACTACCAGGCGGAGGCGCGGTGATGCAGGCGTTCACCGGGACCGGCGCGCTGATCCGCCTGCTCGTCCGCCGCGACCGCGGAGCGCTGGCGCTCTGGATCGCAGTCATGCTGGCGTTCCCGCCGATCAACGCCGCCGCGCTCGCGCGCATGTTCGCGTCGACCGAGCAGATGCAGGCGTTCGTGCGCGAGACCGAAGGCAACCTGCTGATCGTCGCGTTCCACGGGCCGATCCACGCGGCTACCGGCGCGGGGCTGGTGGCCTGGCGCTCGCTGCTGCAGGTGGTGTTCGCGGCGGCGCTGGGCAGCATGCTGTTCGTCATCCGTCACACGCGCGCGGAGGAGGACGCGGGGCGACGCGAGCTGGTCGGCGCCGGCGCGGTGGGCCGACTCGCGGGGCTGACGGCCGCGCTCGCGGTCGTGATCGTCGCCGACGTGGCGGCCGCAGCGTTGCTGGCGGGGTTGCTCGCCCTCGTGGTCGGGTTTCCGGTGGCCGGCTCGATCGCGTTCGCGGCGACGCTCGCGGCCGCGGGGGCGCTGTTCGCCGGGCTCGCGGCGGTGGCCGGCGAGGTCGCTAGTTCGGCCACGAGCGCGCGCAAGCTGGCGATCGGCGCGTTCGCGGGGCTGTGGGCGGTGCGCATGCTCGGCAACGCCGGCGAGGCGGCGGGCGGGCCGGGGTGGGTCTCATGGCTGTCGCCGCTCGGCTGGGCCGGTGAGGTGCGGGCCTACGCGGACGAGCGCTGGGCGGTGTTCGGGCTGTTCGCGGCGGCGACCGTGGGAGTGGTCGCGCTGGCCTACGGACTGGCGGCGCGGCGCGATCTGGGCGCGGGCCTGCTGGCCCTCGGGACAGGTCCGGACGCGGCCGGGCGGGGGCTGCGCGGCCTGGTCGGGCTGGCGTGGCGGCTGCAACGCGGGCCGCTGCTGCTGGCGACGCTGGCGCTGGCGCTGATCGGGGCGGCGCTCGGGGGCATCGGCGCCGGCTTCGCGGAGGGGCTGGAAGCGAGTCCGTCTCTGGCCGCCTGGCTGGCGCCGCTGCGAGGCGCGACGCTGGGCGACGCCTTCCTCGCGTTGATGCTGTACGTGCTGGTGGCCCTCGTCGGCGCCGCGCACGGGGTCGCCGCGGTCCTGCGCGGGCGCGCGGAGGAGACCCGCGGTCACCTGACGTGGATCCTGGCGACGTCGGCGAGTCGCACGAGGTGGCTCGGCAGTCACGTGGGGCTCGCGCTCGCCGGCCCGCCGATCCTGGCGCTGGCCGCTGGCCTCAGCGCCGGCTCGGTGGACGCGCTGACGAGCGGCCGCGAGGAGCGCGCCGCGGAGTGCCTCGGCCTCGCGCTCACGCACGTGCCCGCGGCGTGGGTGATGATCGGCCTGGCGACCGCGCTGTTCGGCCGGTTCCCGCGCGCCGCGGGGCCGCTCGCCTGGGGCGTGCTGGCGCTGTTCACCGCCCAGGTCGCGCTGTGGGAGGCGGGCGCGATCACGCGGCCGTGGCTCAACCCGTTCACGGTGTCGCACCCGATGTTGGCGCTCGACCTGCGGCTGCTGGCCGTCCTCGGGCTCGCCGCTGCGGGGCTGACCATCGCGGGCGCACTGGCGTTCCGCGCGCGCGACGTGGGCTAGGAGACATGGTCGATGAGACATGCTCGGATGGGCATGACCGATAGGGCATGACCGATAGGGCATGCTTTTCAGGACATCGAGGCGGCCGGGTCGAGGCGGACGATGGCGAACGCGAGCCGGGCCGACCAGGGGTCGGCGCCGGCGGCGGAGGCCTGCTTGACGTCGAGCAGCCAGGTGTGACCCTCGGCCGTCAGCGTGGACCAGCGCGTCTCGGGCACCGCGACGGTCACGCCGGCGTGGGCGAACTCGATCTGCGTGAGGTCCTCGGAGGTGTCGTCGCAGCCGGCGACGAGGTCGGCGCTGAACGGGTTTGCGACCTCGTCGAGGAAGGTCTGGCCGAACTCCGGGTCGCCCTGGCCGCCTTCCGGGCAGGCCGGGAAAGCGGGCGGCGCGGCTCAGAACGCGTGCTCGTTGATGAAGTAGATGCCGAAGCTCTCGCGCGAGAAGCCGGCGTCGAGGCGCAGCACGGCGAAGCGGTCCCAGATCACCTGGAGGCCTGTCCCTCCGGACACGTGCCAGTGCTTGGGCAGGTCCTGCATGCGCCCGGCGACCACGCCGAGGTCGACGAAGCCCTTGAGGCCGATGCCGAGGGTGTGCCGGCGGACCTTGAGCTCGAGCGGCTCGAAGCGCAGCTCGAGGCTGCCGAAGGCCTTGAGGCGGCCGATGTAACGGCGACGCATCCAGCCGCGGCCGGCCGCGGCGCCGCCGAGGCCGTCGGTCGGCAAGAGGCCGCCGAACTCGCCGAGCGGGACCAGCGGGGGGTCGCCCCACAGCGCGTCGAAGCTGAGGCGGTGGGCCAGCACCAGCTTGTCGACGCCGAGGGTCCAGTAGGTGCGGAAGTTGGCGGAGAAGCGGCCCCACGCGTCGGTCGAGCCGGTCCACGGGCCGGCGTTGTCGACGATGACGTCGAACAGGCTGCCCTTGCCGGGGCTCCACTCGTTGTCGCGGCGGTCCCAGGTGAGGCCCAGGCGGATGAGGCCGCGGCGCGCGTTGAGGTCGGCGGCCGGGTGCTCGGCCGAGAGGAGCGAGTTGTCGTACGGCTTGACGCGGTCGGCGTAGTAGGCGAGCCCGGCGTACGAGCGCAGCAGGCCGGCCGGCCTGTCCCCGCGGGCAGGTAAGAGCCACAGCGGGTGCTGGTAGGTCAGCGAGCCGCCGACGGTGTTGAGATGGGTCTGGTAGTAGCGGGCCTGGAGGTCGATGCCCTCGAGGTTGTTGTTGTTGCCGATCCCGAAGTACGGGAACACGGGGTCGACGTAGCCGAGCACGGCGAGCTCGAACACCTCCTCGCGGCGCAGGAGATCGCGCAGGCGGATGAAGAAGCTGTGGTCCTGGACTTTCTTCAGCGACACCCGCGACTCGAAGATCATGTAGATCCGGTTGGGGTCGCCCTCCTTGCGGCGGTAGGCGTAGGAGATGTTGGCGCCGAGCATGAGGCCGATGCCGGGCTGCGAGCGCACGCTCGGCAGCGGCAGCACGCGGTGCGGGCTCTTGCCCTTGCGGACCTGGAACTGGCTGGGCGTGGGCGACAGCGGGTGGGTGAGCCAGCTCCAGCGCACCCGCTCGCGCGGCGGGAGCGTCGGCGCCCGCCCGGTCGGGGCCTTGCCGCCCTCGGGCCGCGCCCCCTCGGGCACGGCGCCGGCCGGCAAGGCGGCGGCCGGGATCGCGGCCGGCTCGGGCGCTCCGCCGGCCGCGGCGTCCGACTTGAGCGGCCCGGTCGGAGGTTCGAGCTCGCTGTCCTTGAGGACAGGTTCCTGGACCCACGCCGAGGGATGGCCCGACGCGCGCGCGGCGAAGCACGTGACGACGAAGAAGGCAGTGGCGAGGGGGGTCACCACGGACGCGAGGATCCGAGGCTAGCAAAGGCAGGCGCCGCTTTGTCGGCGCACCGCCGGGCCGCGTGCGCGCCCCTCGGCGCGCGAGGGGCTGCGTGCAGGCCCCTGCGCGTGGGCGCGTGAGCTCGCATGCACGGGCCGGACTGGCCGCGCGGTTCGGTTGCGGTCACGCGGCGGTATAGTCGGCGATGATGATGAAGCAGCAGCTTTCGTGGGCACGGGCGCTCGCGGCCCTCGCGCTGGCGGGTTGTCCCGGGCCGACGGCGGAGACGTCGGCCACGAACGGCTCGTCGACGTCCGACGCCACGACCGAAACGGGCTCGACCACGGACGTGACGCCGACCACATCGGGCGGGACATCCTCGACGACCCACGGGACCACGGGGAACCCCACGGAAGAGATCGATCCGCTGCCGCAGGGCCCGGTCCGGGCCGGCGTGGCGGTCGGCTACCTGACCGGCCCGGTCGGGGCGTCCATGGCCGGGTTCGGCGGGCGGACCGTCACCAACAGCACCCCGTGGAACCACCTGCTGAACGGCGCGTCCGGCTTCTACGGGCTCGGCACGATCAAGGCGATGGTCATCGAGGTCGGCGGCGAGCGCCTGGTGGTGATGAAGACGCCGACGATGAGCTCGGAGCACTCGCTGACCGAGGGCACGATCGAGAAGCTCAAGGCGCTGCACGACATCGACCTCACCGGGCGGCTCATCACCGCGGCGACGCACTCGCACCACAACCTGGCCCGCTACTGGCGGCTGCCGGCGCCGCTCGGGTTCGTCGGCGCCGACTCGCCGGACGAGGAGCTGATCGACCGCATGACGACGGCGATGGCCGACGTGATCGCGGCGGCGGTGGCCGACCTCGGGCCGGCGCAGTGGGGCGTGGCGTGGAACGACGACTGGGACCCGGACGACGAGGTGTACCGCGACCGCCGCGGCGAGAACGACCCGACCTACGGCAAGGACGCCCGCCTGACGCTGCTGGCGGTCCGCCGGCCCGACGGCACGCCGATGGCGACGGTCATCAACTTCGGCATGCACGGGACGGTGTTCGACTCGCCCAACGAGCTGTTCACCGAGGACGCGCCGGGCGGGCTCGAGATGAAGTTCGAGGAGGCGTTCTTCGCCGCCAAGGGCCAGCCGATCTTCGGCATGTTCGCGCAGTCGGGCGGCGGCGACGCGTCGCCCGCGGGCGACGGCCTCGGCCACCCCGAGCCCGCCCGCATCGAGCGGGTCGGCCACGCGGCGGCGCCGAAGATCCTCGAGCTCTACGACGCCATCGAGTGGCGCGACGAGGCGACGCTCGGGGTCCGCTCGCGCCGCATCGACCTGACGTACAGCGGGATCGGCTACGACGACTACCCCGAGTTCCGCAACTCGCAGGGCGGGCCGTACCTGTGGGGCGGCTGGCAGTGCAAGGGCGCCGAGGGCGACGTCGACGACGGCAACCCCGCGACCAGCATGGAGGGCAAGCCGAAGAACTGCATGCCGCTGCAGGGGCTGCTCGAGTCGCTCGGCGAGACGGTGCCGCACGGCGAGGTGCACCAGACCTACTTGACGGTGGCGCGCCTCGACGACTTCTACATGTTGACGCTGCCCGGCGAGCCGACGGCGTCGGTGATCGAGTACGCCCGCGCCGGCTACGAGGCGCGCGCGGTCGACGGGATGGTGTTCGGCTACTCGCAAGATCACCTGCTGTACCTGACGCAGCCCGACGACTGGCTGCAAGGCGGCTACGAGTCGGAGATGAGCCTGTGGGGGCCGCTGCTCGCCAAGTACCTGGTCGACGGGCAGATGACGGTGGTCGACGCGCTGATCGCCGGCGACGGTTCGCCGGTGTGGTCGGAGGACTCGCCGTCGCTGTCGGTCGGCAAGTCGTTCGAGCCGCGGCCGCTCGAGGCGAGCGTCGACGCGCCGGGGCTGACGAGCGAGCCGCCGATGGGGATCGGGCGCGGCGAGACGCTGCGGGTCGCCTGGAACGGCGGCGAGCCCTCGCTCGGCGAGCCGCGCGTGACGGTCCAGGTCGACGACGGGAACGGCTTCGTCGACGTGCCGTCGCCGAGCGGCTGGGCCGGGGCCGCGCTCGACAACAGCCGCTATCACATGCTGACCCACTACGCGCCGGTGCCCGAGCCGAACGGCAAGCTGCTCGCCGAGCGCCAGCAGAAGTGGTACGTCGACTGGCAGGTCCCGGCGGACATGCCCGCGGGGACCTATCGCCTGCGGATCACCGGGCGTTCGTTCGACGGCCAGGCGACCGAGGACTACGCGCTCGAGACGGCGCCGTTCGAGGTCACCTTCGCCGCGGAGCACGCGCTGACGGCGGTGCTCGCGGGCGGCGAGCTGACGCTCGACCTGGTGCGGCCGCCGCCGGCCTACGAGCTGGTGAAGACGTGGCCGATCAGCGGCTTCCGCCTGCTCGATCCCGAGGTCGCCGCGGCCGATCCCGTCCACGTGCGGGCGCCGCTGACACTCACCTTCATCAAGGACAACCTGCCGGTCGGCGACACCTACGAGGTGCCCTACACGCCCGGTGTCGGCCACGTGTTCGACTTCGCGGCCACGGGGCTCGACCCCGACCAATTGTTCGCGCGCGTCCACCTGCAGGGCGACGTCGTACCGGCGTTCATCGAGGCCGCGATCGCGGTGCCGTGAGCGGCGGCCGCCGCCGAACGCAGGTTAGGCCGGCCTCCCTGCGCGGGCGTCGACGCCGGACCCGCGATCCGCTATGCCAACAGGAGTGCGGCGCGCGCGGTGTACGGTGGCGGTGGCGGCGCTGGTCGCCGGCTGTCTCAAACCCAACCCGGCCTACGACTCCGTCGAGACCGACGGCGGCACCGTCGGCTCGACCACGACCACCACGACCTCGACCACGAGCACGGGGGTGGTGCCGACGAGCTCGACCGGCACGACCGAGGTCACCGGCACCTCGGCGGTGACGACGTCGACCGCGACCTCGGGGGTCCTTCCGGACATGTCCTCGGGGACGACCGACACGACCACCGGCGAGCCGACGAGCTGCTGGGACCTCGGCATCGACAACTGGGACGTCTCGACGCTGAGCCTCGATCCGCCCGGCAGCTCGCCCATGCTGACGCCCGACGCGAAGACGCTGCACTGGCGGGCGTTCCTCGGCAACGAGTGGCACGTGATCCGCTCCGCCCGCGACGATCCGGCGGTCGCGTTCCCGGCCGGGATGTCGATCTGGCCGACGTCGAGCTACCAGGCCGACCGCCCGGCGTTCGTCGCCGGCACGCAGGAGCTGTTCTTCGACAGCCCCGGCGGCGACATCTACGTGCTGCCGCGCGACGGCGACGGGTGGGGCACGCCGACGGCCGCCGGCGGGGCGCAGGCGTTCGGGATCGGTCACGAGAGCCACCCGAACCCGACGGCCGACGGGGCGGTGCTGCTGTTCCAGCGCGACGACGGCCTGCCGTTCGGGCAGTTCCAGCTCGGCTTCAATTTCTACCAGATCACCCGCGACCCGCAGATCCACGCGACCTTCCCCGACGTCCCGCCGGTGAAGGTGTCGCCGAGCGACCCGGGCTTCGGCGTCCTCGCATGTCCCGCGCTGGCGCCCGACGGGCTGCGGCTGTTCTTCGGCGCGTTCGACAGCGACGGCGGCGGCCAGGGCAATCCCAACGACGGCCGCGCCGGGGTGTGGTTCGCCGAGCGCGACAGCCTCGACGGCGGCTGGCACACGGTCGTGCGCAGCCCGTCGCTGCGGGTGGCCGGCTTCGTCACCTGCCCGGTCGCCGTCAGCGCCGACGGCTGCCAGCTGACGCTCCAGCTGTTCACGATCGGCCCCGGGCCGACCGAGACGCGCCTGGCTCGCCGCGGGTGACTCGGGACATGTCGGGTGGGACATGCCTTTGCGAACATGTCCGTTCGAACATGCCCATGGAAGCATGCCCGCAGCGACACGTCATCGCCGCCATCGCGGCGCGACCAGGCGGCGGCGGCCGTCGTGCGAGCGGGCCAGGTCGGGCTCGTCGAGCTCGACGCGGTCCCACAGCTGGCACGTGACCTGCTTGTGCTGGGTGTCGAGCGCCTCGCAGTAGTTGGTGAACTTGCAGCGGCGGACCTCGGCGCCGCGGCCGAGGCGGATCTTGAGGAACCAGTCGGGGTCGGCGAGGCTCTGGCGGGCGGCGGCGACGATGTCGGCGTGGCCGGCGGCGAGGATCGCCTCGGCCTGGTCGAAGCTGTGGATCCCGCCGGCCGCGACCACCGGGGTGGTGCGGCCGTCGGCCCGGATCGCGGCCCGGATCGCGGCCGCCAGCGGCACGTTGCGGGCGAACGGGCCGCGCGCGTCGCTGTGGATCGTCGGCATGCACTCGTAGCCGCTCGGCCCGGTGTAGGGGTACACGGCCTCGCCGACCTTCGGCTGCTGGGCGTCGTCGAACTTGCCGCCCTTCGACACGCTGACGAAGTCCATGCCGGCTCCCGCGAAGGCGCGGGCGAAGTGGGTCGCGTCGGCCAGGTCGCTGCCGCCGGCGATGACCTCGTCGCCGAGCATGCGGCAGCCGACGGCCGTGCCGGCGCCGACGCGCGCGCGCACGGCCGCGAGCACCTCGAGCGGCAGGCGGGCCCGGCCCGCGAGGGTTTCGCCGTAGCCGTCGCCGCGCGTGTTGGTGCGCGAGAGGAAGCTCGCCATCGTGTAAGCGTGGGCGTAGTGCAGCTCGACGCCGTCGAACCCGGCGGCCTCGGCCCGCGCAGCCGCCGCGGCGAACAGCTCGGGCAGGACCCGGGGCAGGTCGCGCACGTGCGGCAGGTCGAGGTCGGTGACCAGCTCGCGGTAGCCGTAGTCGAGCTCGCGGCGCTCCCTGTCCGTGAGGACCTGTTTCAAGAGACCTGGCTCGGCGGACATCAGGTGCGCGCGCAGCTCGGGCTCGGGCGCGTCGAGCCAGCGGTCGTCGCCGCGGGCGGCGGCGAGGCGACGGCGGTGGCCGGCGTCGACGCGCAAGAAGCGGGCGAAGAACTTGTCGGGCGGCGGGCGGCGCTTGACGGCCAGGAAGTCGATGAGCTGGATGAACAGGCGGGTGCGCCCCCCGCTGGCCGCGCGCACGGCCTCGACCAGCGCGGCCAGGCCGGGGACGAAGCGGTCGCCGCCGATCCGCAGCAGCGGGCCGCTCGGGACGTCGCGGATCCCGGTCGCCTCGACCACCAGCGCGCCCGGCTCCCCGGCGGCGAAGCGGGCGTACCAGGCGATCACGTCGGGGGTGACGAGGCCGTCGTCGGAGGCCCGCCACGGCACCATCGCCGGCACCCAGGTGCGCGCGTGCAGGCGGCACGGGCCGACGTCGATCGGCGAGAACCACCGGCTCGCGGCCGCCTCCTCGGCGCTCGGCCAGCGCGCCGGCGGGATCGCGTGGCGGATCTTGTCGGGCGGGGTCCACATGGCCTGCGGACTGTAACAGCGCGCCCGACCCGCCGCGGTCCGCCGCGAAGTGACCCAGGACGGCACCCGCGCGGCGGAGCTCGGACGGCGAGCGGCGTGGCGAGCGTGCGCGACGCTTCGAAGCTCCGAACTGTGCCCGCCTCGCGCGGCCGAGCTCGGAGGCCGAGGCGCCGGCGCGGCGCCGCGGGGCTCAGAAGGTGGTGCCGAGGTGGAAGCCGACGATCATCTGGTGCACGCTGGCCTGATCGTTGTCGTCGCGCTTGAAGCAGGCCCGACTGCCGCCTTCCTTCGTGCAGATCTCGCGGTGGAAATTCCAGATGAAGTCGACCTTGCCGCCGATGAAGAAGCGCCGGGTGACGAAGAAGTCGATCGACGGCGCGGTCTTGAGGGCGAAGCCCTGCGAGAACTGGCGGTCGAACGGCAGCACGTCGCCGCGGGCGTTGAACACCTGGCGCGAGAAGCCGGGGCCGATCTCGAGGCCGAGGTCGATGCGCCAGATCGGCAAGATGCCGCGGATCACCGCGAAGAAGCTGTTCTGGTACGAGGCCCGGTAGGCGTCGGTGGCGGCGGTCTGGTAGTCGGCGTTGAAGAAGCCGACGTTGTAGGCGGCGCCGATCATGAGGGCCCGGATCGGGCGGAAGCCGAGCGTGAAGCCCATGCCGAACGAGGGCAGGGTGCGGCCGACGATCTCGTCGGTCGACTTGCAGCCGGTCTGGCTCGGGATGCAGAGCGATCCGCCGACCATCATCTCGGCCTGCCCGCCGCGGCGCTTGACGTCCGCGGCCTCCACGGCGGTGGCCACGCTGAAGGTGAGGGTAGCGGCGATAGCGCAGAGGGCGAGGCGGGCAGGGGTCATGCGGGTTGTTTGTGAGGCAGTCGCCGGAGGCGCAAGGCGACGGGCGATCGTGCGTGGGATGCGGGCGAACTCGCGCCCGCCCGGCCGCTCAGATCGTCACGCCGAACATCAGGCCCAGCAGCGAATGGTGGCCGAACGCGGGCGCGCGCACGGGGTCCGTACAGCGCCCGGGGCTACACGCGGGGCTGCGGTGGAAGTTCATCGTCACGTCCCAGCGCAGGCCGAGGTAGATCCGGCGCGTGACGTAGATCGCGACCAGCGGGGTGACGCGGGCCGCGAACCCGAGCGTGCCGAAGCGCTGGCCGCGGAAGTCGTCGTGGACGTAGGTCGCGACCTGCTGCGAGTAGCCGAGGCCGAGCTCGAGGCCGAGGTCGACGCGGCCGACGTCGACGCCGGTGCGCACGACGCCGAAGACGCCCTGATGGCGGGCGGGGCCGTAGAGCGGGCGGCCGCCGAGGATGTCGGTGTACGACGGCCGCAGCAGCCCGAACTCGTACGACAGGCCGGCGAGCAGCCACGGCCGGAAGCGGTAGCCGAGGGTGACGACGCCGCCGGCGTGCGGGGCGGTGACGCCGTCGACGCGCTTGCACCGCGCCGCGCCGCCCGGCATGCAAAAGGACAGGCCGCCTGCAACATCGACCTGTAGCCCCTTGCGCTTCGGTTCGAGCTCTGCGCCGGCCTCGCTGGCCAGCAGGAAGACCAGGCAACCGCCGAGGAACGCGGGAATTCGCGGCATCGAGGCATTAACACGAGTTTTTGTTGTCGTGTTCCACCAGATCTGGATAATCCGCCCATGAGCGCAGGCCCGCACGGCCCCGAGACGACTGGCGAGCAGGCGAGCCCCGTCGACGCGAACCCGCTTGTCGGTGTGAACCCGCTTGTCGGTGTAATCATGGGCAGCCGCTCCGACTGGGAGACGATGCGCGAGGCGTCGGCGGTGCTGAAGCAATTCGGCGTGCCGCACGAGTGCCGCGTGGTCTCGGCCCACCGCACGCCGGAGTGGCTGGCCGAGTACGCGCGCTCGGCCGAGGCCCGCGGGCTGGCGGTCATCGTCGCCGGCGCCGGCGGGGCGGCCCACTTGCCCGGGATGGTGGCCGCGGAGACGCGCCTGCCGGTGTTCGGCGTGCCGATCCAGACGGCCGCGCTCGGCGGGCTCGACTCGCTGCTGTCGATCGTGCAGATGCCCCGCGGCGTGCCGGTCGGCACCCTGGCGATCGGCGCCGCCGGGGCCTACAACGCCGCGCTGCAGGCGATCCGGGTGCTGGCGCTGGTCCGCCCGGCGCTCGCCGAGGCGCTGCGCGAGTTCCAGCGGAAGCGCGCGGAAGACGTGCGCAGCGAGGTGCTCCCCGATGCGTGATCCCAAGGCGCCGATCCTCCCCGGCGCGACGATCGGCGTGCTCGGCAGCGGCCAGCTCGGCCGCATGTTCGCGATCGCCGCGCGTCGCCTCGGCTACCGCGTCCACACCTACTCGCCCGACGCCGACACGCCGACCGGCCAGGTCGCCGACCTCGAGCTGCGCGGGCCCTACGACGACCTGGCGGCGGTGCGCGCGTTCGCCTCGGCGGTCGACGTGGTCACGTTCGAGTTCGAGAACGTGCCGGCGGCCACGGTCGAGGCCGCGGCCGCGGTCGCGCCGGTGCGCCCGGCCGGCTCGGTGCTGCACACGACGCAGCACCGCCTGCGCGAAAAGACATATCTCAAAGAACATGGCTTTCCGGTCACCCCGTTCCGCGCCGCCCGCTCGGCCGCCGAGGTCGCCGCGGCGATGGCCGAGGTCGGCCGGCCGGCGCTGCTGAAGACGGCGGGGTGGGGCTACGACGGCAAGGGGCAGGTCAAGATCGAGGCCCCGGAGCAGGCGGCGGCCGCCTGGGCGGCGCTGCAGGCCGACGAGGCGATCGTCGAGGCGTGGGTGCCCTACGCCTGCGAGCTGTCGGTGGTGGCGGTGCGCGGGCACGCGGGCGACACCGAGGTGTACGCGCCGATCGAGAACCAGCACGTGCGCGGGATCCTCGACCTGTCCCTCGCGCCAGCTCGCGTCGCGCCCGAGGTCGCCGCCGAGGCGCAGGCGATCGCGCGCCGGCTGCTCGAGTCGCTCGCCGTCGTCGGCGTGCTGTGCGTCGAGTTCTTCTGCCTGCCCGGCGGCGCGCTGCTGATCAACGAGCTGGCTCCGCGGCCGCACAACTCCGGCCACCTCACGATCGACGCGTGCGTGACGTGTCAGTTCGAGCAGCAGCTGCGGGCGGTCTGCGGCCTGCCGCTCGGCTCGACCGCGCTGCTGCGCCCGGCGGCGATGGCCAACCTGCTCGGCGACGTGTGGCAGGGCGGCACGCCCGACTGGGCGGCCGCGCTGGCGCTGCCCGACGTCAAGCTGCACCTCTACGGCAAGTCGGAGGCCCGCGTCGGGCGCAAGATGGGCCACCTGACGGCGCTCGGCCCCACCGCGGAGGGCGCGGCCGCGCGCGTGATCGAGGCGCGCGCGCGCCTCACCCGCAGCGCCGGGCTCGCCGACTCGCGCGGCTGACCGCCCGCTCGATCCGGACCAGGACGAGCACCGTTCCGCGCGAGCCGGCGGCGGCGGCGGCTGCTATATCTGCCGAAGATGAGCGACGCGCTGCTGGCCGCCAACCGTCGATTCTACGAGGCCTTCTCTCGCGCCGACCTGAGCGCGATGGACGACGTGTGGGCTCGCGCGGTGCCGGTGACGTGCGTCCATCCGGGCTGGACCCCGCTGGTCGAGCGCGAGGAGATCATGGAGAGCTGGCAGGCGATCCTCGCCGGCTCGGCGCCGCGGGAGATCGAGTACGGCGCGGCCGAGGCGTTCCCCGGCGAGGACATGGGCTACGTCATCTGCGCCCAGACGATCGGCGACACCGAGCTGGTGGCCACCAACATCTTCGTGCGCGAGGACGGCGAGTGGAAGATGGTGCATCACCACGCGGGGCCGGTGGTGCGCCGTCGCGGCGGCCGGCCGCCGTCGGGGCCGGTGGGCACATCGGGGCAGATGCCGAACTGACGCGGCCTCTCGCGGGTGCGCGCGCCGGTTCGCGGGGCGCGGCGCAGGCGTGATCGACGTCTCGCCGCGCGACGGCATCGAACCATGTTCGTGCGGCGCGAAGCGGGCATCGCCGCGATCGCGGCGGCGTAAGATGCGGATCTTCCGCCCCGGATCGCCTCGATGTCCACGATCGCCTCGCGCCTGTTCGGCGCCTTCGTCCTCAGCGCCGTCGCCTGCAAGACCGCCTCGACCGCCACCACCACGACCCCGCCCGCCGAGGTGACGAAGGCCAGCCCCGAGGCGGTCCGCGAGGTCATCCTCGCCGCCTCCGATCTGCCGCCGACCCACGACGCGCTGCCCGACGATCCGCTGGCGGTCTCGGTGCATCGGCTGGCCAACGGGCTGACCGTGTACATCAGCACGGATCGGCAGAAGCCGCGCTTCGACGCCTGGATCGCCGTGCGCGCCGGCAGCCGCTCCGACCCCGCGAACTCGACCGGGCTCGCGCACTACCTCGAGCACATGCTGTTCAAGGGCACCGACGAGCTCGGCACCCTCGACCACGCCGCCGAGGCGCCGCACCTGGCCCGCATCGAGCAGCTGTACCGCGATCTGCGGGCGACCACCGACCCCGCCGAGCGCAAGCAGATCTTCGCCGAGCTCGACGCCGAGAATCAGAAGGTCGCGGCCACGGCGATCCCCAACGAGTTCGACCGCGTCTACGCCGAGCTCGGGATCGCCGACGTCAACGCCTTCACCTCGTTCGACCAGACCGTCTACATCGCCGATGTGCCGAGCAACCGCTTCGACGTGTGGGCCGACGTCGAGGCGGAGCGGTTCAGCGACCCGGTGTTCCGCCTGTTCTTCACCGAGATGGAGGCGGTCTACGAGGAGAAGAACCTGTCGCTCGACAACCCGTGGGTGCGGACCTACTACGCGACCACGCGCAACCTGTTCCCGCGCCACCCGTACGGCACGCAGACGACGATCGGGGAGATCGAGCACCTGAAGGTCCCGGCCTATCAGGACATGGTCGATTACTTCGACCGCTGGTACGTGCCGAACAACATGGCGGTGGTGCTGGCCGGCGACATCGACGCGGCGACGGCGCTGCCGAAGCTCGAGCAGACGCTCGGCAAGCTCGAGACGAAGGTGCTGGAGCCGCTCGACCCGGGCTCGCTGAAGCCGATCGAGGCGCGCGTGCAGACGGACGTGGTCGCCGAGGGCGAGCAGGAGGTCGTGCTGGCCTGGCAGACGACCGCGGCCGATCACGCCGACGAGCCGGCGCTGACCGTGATGGACTGGCTGATGGACAACAGCACCAGCGGCCTGCTCAACGTCGAGCTCGAGCTGAGCCAGAAGGTGCCGTCGGCCTCGGCGGGCGGCACGTTCCTGCAGGCGGCCGGGTGGTTCACGGTGCGCGCGCAGCTGCGCGACGGCCAGACCCACGAGGAGGTCGAGGCGCTGCTGCTCGGGGTGGTCGAGAAGCTGAAGCGCGGCGAGTTCACGGCCGAGGACGTCGCGGCGATCGTGCTCAACCAGGACATCTCGGACAAGCGGGCCCGCGAGAGCAACGACTTCCGCGCGCGCAAGATGACCGAGGCGTTCATCCAGCGCCGCTCGTGGAAGCACATGGTCGCCCGCGACCGCAAGATCCGCGCGGTCACCCGCGACGACGTCGTCCGCGTCGCCAACCAGTACCTCGGCAAGAACTACAGCGCGGTCCACCGCCGCGCCGGCAAGCCGGAGGTGGCCAAGATCGACAAGCCGACGTTGACGCCGGTCGAGCTGCACCCCGAGCGGCACAGCAAGTTCGCCGAGGCGGCGCTGAAGCGGCCGGCGAAGCAGCTCGAGCCGGAGTGGCTGGTCGAGGGCACGCATTACGCCCGCGCCGCGCTGCCGGGCGGGCCGCTGGTGGCGGTCAAGAACGACCGCAACGACCTGTTCTCGCTGACCTACCGGTTCGAGCGCGGGCACAAGCGCGAGCGCATGCTGTGCCACGCGCTCGACGTGGTCGAGCAGTCGGGCGCCGGCGAGCTGTCGGCGGAGGCGCTGAAGAAGAAGTTGTTCGCGCTCGGCACCAGCGTCCACTTCTCGTGCGAGGCCCACGCGAGCGCGATCACGATCGAGGGCGTCGACGCCAACATGGAGCAGAGCCTGGCGCTGGTCGACCGCTGGCTGCGCGAGGTGAAGATCGATCCGGTCGTGCTGCGCGGGATCGCCGACAACGTGATCAGCACCCGCCGCGACGCGATGGAGGACCCCGACGAGCTGGCGGGCGCGCTGGCCGACTACGCGATCCACGGCAAGGACAGCGACTACCTGCAGGCGCCGACCAACGCGCAGATCCTGGCCGCCAAGCCGGAGGCGCTGGCGAAGCTCGCCCGCGACTTCCTCGACCACCAGCACAAGACGCTCTACTTCGGCCCGCGCGCGGCGCCCGAGGCGGCCCAGGCGGTCGCGCTCGGCAAGAACCACCGCAAGCTGCCGCTGCGCCCGCCGGTGACCTACCGCAAGGTGCCGAAGCCGACGCTCTACTTCACCCACCGCGACGTCGCCAAGTCCACCATCGCCGTGGCGCTGCCGTCGCGCGCGCTGGCCCGCGAGCAGCGGCCGGCGGCGCGGATGCTCAGCGAGTACCTCGGCGGCGGCATGAACACGCTGCTGTTCCAGGAGATGCGCGAGGCCAGGGGGCTGGTCTACTACGCGTGGGGCGTGCTGTTCGCCGGCTCGCGGCCGACCGACGCGTGGGCGCTGCGCGGCGGGCTCGGCACGCAGTCGGACAAGACCTCGGAGGCGCTCAAGGTGTTCTTCGAGCTGCTCGGCCGCCCGCTCGACGGCGTGCGCCTGGGCTCGACGCGGGCCGCCATCGAGCAGGAGTACCGCAGCAGCCGCGTCGACCCGCGCGCGAGCGCGTGGATGGTCCACGCGTGGGACGAGCTCGGCGAGAAGTCCGACCCACGCCCGTGGGTGTGGCAGACGATCGCGGCGATGACGCAGGAGCAGCTCCAGGGCTTCGCCGCGAGCTTCTCCGCGGTGCCGCCGATCGTCGGCCTGGTCGGCAACCGCGAGCGCGTCGACCTCGAGGGGCTGAAGAAGTTCGCCGACGTGATCGAGGTCGCCCCGGCGGCGCTGTTCTCGTACGGCAGCTTCCCGCAGGGGCAGTCCGGGGCGGCCGCGGCGCGCTGAGCCCTCCTTGAGGGCATGTCGTAGCGGGCATGTCGCACAGGACATGCTCGCTGGGACCTTGCATCTCGGACATGTCCCGAGAGGACATGCCCAGGGCGCCGCGCGGCCCTCCGTTCATCCGACGCGGCGGCCGAGCAGCGCCTGCACGCGGTGGCGGTGGCCGCGGCTGGTGGTGAGGCTGGCGCCGTCGCGCAGGACGACCTCGTAGTCGCCGCCGAGCAGGCTGCGGACCTCGTGGATCCGCTCGATGCGGACGATGGAGGAGCGGCGGATCCGGGCGAAGCTGCGCGGGTCGAGCTCGGCCTCGAGGGTCGAGATCGACTCGCGCAGGACGTGGACGACCACGTACTGGCCGGCGGCCTCGATCCAGTCGATCTCGGCGAGCGGGACGAACAGGGCCCGGCCGCCGTCGTGGATCACCAGCCGCTCGGGGCGAGCCGGCGCGCGCTCGGCCAGCAGGGCGGCGAGGCGGGCGTCGAGGCCGTCGCCGGCGGCGTCGAGGCGGGCGACGGCGCGGGCCAGGCGCCGGTCGTCGAACGGCTTGAGCAGGTAGTCGAGCGCGTGGACCTCGAAGGCCCGCACGGCGTAGCGATCGTGGGCGGTGGGGCCGACGGCGGCGACGACCTCGAAGCCGCTCATCTCCGGCATCTGCACGTCGAGGAAGACGACGTCGGGAGAGCAGCTCGCCGACGAGGATGTCGCCGAGCGGCGCGGACCGGTCGATGAGGCGCAGCGACAGCCAGGTCTTGGCGGCGAACACCGCCACGAACGCGAGCCACAGGCCGAGAGCGCGGAGGACAGGGCGCACGAGGCCGGACGTGCTGATGACCTCGGAGGTCGAGGCGGTGCTGGTCGTGTTCGCGGCGGGAGAGCCGTGGGTGGTCGCCGTCCCTCCGGCGGCGGGCGGGGCGGGACAGGCGGCGAGGGCGACGAGGGCGACGACGAGGGTGCGAGGCATGGACCGCGATTGGACCCGACGCGGCGGCCGGCGAGCCGCGGTCCGGCACGAACGACGGCGGCGGCGGCTCGAACCGACGCGGGCGCGGAACGAGGCGGTCACTCGCGGGGGCGCGCGCCGTCCTCGACGATCCGCTCGATCACGCGACCGCGGCGCAGCGCGGCTTCCCACGAGGACCGCATCGGCGCGCGCTGGTACAGGAGGTAGCGCGGCTGGCCGGCTACCTGGAGCACCACGGCCATCAGACCCTCGTCCTGATAGGGCTGCGAGGCGGCGGTGACCGAGAGGACCGGGACCCGGGCGAACGCCAGCCGCTCCCGGGCGTCGGCGACCTGCGGCGCGAAGTGACGGGCGCCGCCGAGGCGCGCGACGCGAGCGCCCGAGGCACGCCGCGCCTCGAGGTCGCGCTCGAGGTCGGCGCGCGCCAGCAAGGGACGACCCGGGACGGCGAATGGGTCGCCGAGGTCTTCGAGCCAGGCGCTGGCGAACACGACGTGGCCGCTCTCCTGGCCGACGAAACCGCGCTGCGGGGCCCGCTCGAGGTCGGGGTGCGTCAGCCACGAGGCCTGCTCGGCCGCGCTCAGACCCAGGATCAGCTCGCCGAGGTGATCGGCAGCGAGCGGGCGGATCGGGTGCTCGGAGCGGGCGAACCGGCGGTCGACGCGGACGAGCTCGCAGGTGTGCGCGACGGGATGCGGAGCTGTCCGCGGGGACAGGCGAATCTCGCCGCGCACGAGGTCGAGGTGGGCGAGGTCGTCCGGGGTGGCCAGCTCGCACGCGACGTACTCGGGCGCGGTGAGGGAGCGTCGCAGGCCGCGCCAGTGCGGCTCGGTCGGCGCGCGCAGGACGAGCAGCTCGTCGGGCGACGGATCGAGCGAGAACGCCGGCGCCGCCGGTGGCACGGGCGTCTCGACCGCCGGCGTGGCGCGGTTCGAATAGGCGAGGCGCGGTAGGTCCGGGGCTCGCGCTTGTGCCGGCGCAGGCGAGGGCGCGGCAGGCTCGGCGCGCTCCGGCGCACAGGCGGCGAGGACGAGGAGCACGAGCGCGATGCGCATGGCGTGCTCGCTACGCGCTGCGACCGCGCGATGTTCCACGGTTCGCGAGCGCGCCGCCGATGCGCGAATCCCCTGCCCGCCGAGTGGACGCCGGTCGAGGGCCCGCGGCGCCACTGACGTCACGAGCCCGCAGCGAGGGCGCTGCGGGCTCGCGCAGGTCGGCGCAAGTCGCCGATCACAGGGTGTTGCAGTGACCCTCGAAGCAGGCCTGACCGGCGGCGCAGTCGGCATGTTCGGCGCACTCGACCCCGGCGGAGCACAGGCCGAACACGCAGATCTGGCCGACGTCGCAGTCCTTGTTCTTGACGCACATCTTCGGCGCGAAGCACTCGCCGAACAGGCAGAACTCGTTGGCGGCGCACTCGGCGTTGGTCGTGCACTGCGGCGCGCCGGTGCATACGCCCGCCTGGCAGGTCTGGCCGATCGCGCAATGGGCGTCGGTCTGGCAGTCACCGATGAAGGTGCAGGTGCCGGCGATGCAGACCTCGTCGATCACGCAGTCCTCGTTGCCGACGCACACGGGGGGCGGAGCGTCGACGCACTGCTGGTTGGCGTCGCAGATCTGGCCGACCGGGCAGTCGTCGTTGTCGATGCACTGCGGGGGCGGAGCGTCGACGCACTGCTGGTTGGCGTCGCAGATCTGGCCGACCGGGCAGTCGTCGTTGTCGATGCACTGCGGGGGCGGAGCGTCGACGCACTGCTGATTGGCGTCGCAGATCTTGCCGACCGGGCAGTCGTCGTTGTCGATGCACTGCGGGACGATGGGGACGCACTGCTGGTTGGCGTCGCAGATCTGGCCGACCGGGCAGTCGTCGTTGTCGATGCACTGCGGGGGCGGAGCGTCGACGCACTGCTGGTTGGCGTCGCAGATCTTGCCGACCGGGCAGTCGTCGTTGTCGATGCACTGCGGGACGATGGGGACGCACTGCTGGTTGGCGTCGCAGATCTGGCCGACCGGGCAGTCGTCGTTGTCGATGCACTGCGGGGGCGGAGCGTCGACGCACTGCTGGTTGGCGTCGCAGATCTGGCCGACCGGGCAGTCGTCGTTGTCGATGCACTGCGGGACGATGGGGACGCACTGCTGGTTGGCGTCGCAGATCTGGCCGACCGGGCAGTCGTCGTTGTCGATGCACTGCGGGGGCGGAGCGTCGACGCACTGCTGGTTGGCGTCGCAGATCTGGCCGACCGGGCAGTCGTCGTTGTCGATGCACTGCGGGACGATGGGGACGCACTGCTGGTTGGCGTCGCAGATCTGGCCGACCGGGCAGTCGTCGTTGTCGATGCACTGCGGGGGCGGAGCGTCGACGCACTGCTGGTTGGCGTCGCAGATCTGGCCGACCGGGCAGTCGTCGTTGTCGATGCACTGCGGGACGATGGGGACGCACTGCTGCTGGGCGTTGCAGATCTGGCCGACCGGGCAGTCGTCGTTGTCGATGCACTGCGGCGGCGGGATCAGCTCGCACATCTTGGTCTGCTGGTTGCAGAACTGGCCCGGAGGACAGTCGACGTCGGTCATGCAGATCGGCGGCGGCGGATCCTGGCAGTCGCCGTCGACGCACAGCTGACCGGGCGGGCAGTCGGTGTCCTCGACGCACTCGGGCGGGAAGAAGCAGACGCCGTTCACGCACAGCTCGCCGGGTGGGCAGTCGGCGTCGCTCATGCACAGCTGGCCGGGGACGCACGCGCCGCCCTGGCACTGCTGTCCGGGCGGGCAGTCGAGGTCGGTCTGGCAGCCGGCGATCGGGACGCAGGTGCCGTTGTCGCACTGGTTGCCGGGCGGGCAGTCGGCGTCGGTCTGGCACATGCCGCCGGGGACGCACTGGAAGTCGATGCACTGCTCACCGGGGTCGCAGTCGGTGCTGTCGAAGCAGAACTCGGCCTGGCAGAAGCCGTTCTCGCACACCTGGTTGGGCGGGCAATCGGCGTCGATGGTGCATTCGCCCTGGACGCAGGTGCCGTCGATGCAGACCTCGCCGAACGGGCACTGGTCGTTGCTGAAGCACTCGGCCTGGCAGAAGCCATCGATGCACAGCTGGCCGAACGGGCAGTCGAAGTCGTTCTCGCACTGGCAGAAGTCGCAGCCGACCGGGACGCACTGGCCGTCGAGGCACTGCTGCTCGAACGGGCACTCGAAGTCGAACTCGCACTCGCCGCCGGTGGTGCACTCGCCGTCGATGCAGACCTGGCCCTCGGGGCACTCGAAGTCGTTCTGGCAGGCCGGTGGGTCGACCGGGACGCACTGGCCGTTGCCGTCGCACTCGGTGCCGACCGGGCAGGGCGGGCAGGTCGGCGGCGGGCCCTGGCACACGCCCATGTCCTCGCCCTCGGGGATCACGCAGATCGTGCCCGGGGGGCACTCGAGGTTGTCGTCGCACACCTGCGGGCCGACGCACTCGTAGTTGAGGCACTTTTCGCCCTCGGGGCAGTCGTCGTCGACGACGCACTCGCCGCCGACCTCGATGCACAGGCCGTCCGGGGCACAGATGAAGCCGTCGCCGCAGTCGGCGTCGCTGGCACAGGGGCCGAGGTAGTCGCTGCGGCCGCAGCCGACGGCGACGAGCAGGCCGAGGGCGAAGCCGCGGAGCCATTCACTGACCGGCAGCGGTCGGCGCTGTGCCGGCCAATCCGGCGACGCGAGCCCCTCCGACGAACCGTTCATACCCTCCGCGCGCGCGACGCGGAACCATCGAGAAAGCGAAGTCATGGCGTAAGCTCCGGCGGGACCCGCCGACACGACTGTAGAGCCCGGCCCGCCCGGTGGGCAAGCTCGTGGCGGGAAACGGGGGGCAAACCCGCGCCGGACGCCGGGAGTGCCGCGGGCCCTGGTGCGGTGGGGAGAGGTCGGGCACTCTCAAGCCGGCGGTGGCTGGCCCCAGAAGAGCGCGGTTGTCCGGGGGCCCGCTCGCGCCGTGGTTGCTCGGACTCGCGGTCGCAACGGCGACCCCGGCCGCCCAGGCCCACCCGTGGGCGGTCCGCGGGGCGCCGACCCTGCCGTCGCTGCCGGCCGCCGACGAGCCACCCGGCGACGCGTCACATCCGTCGGACCTGTCGCCGACGCAAGCTCACGCGCCGCCCGAGCCGCCGACCGGACCGCCGACGGACCCGGTGCCGACGGCCGCCCCGTCGAGCGACGACCTCGGGGTGACGGCGGTCGAGGTCCGCCTCGAGGTGGTGCGCGGCGGAGAGCGGCTGCCCGACGGACGACGCGTGCCGCGAGCGGGCGGCGCGGCCGTCGGCCACGCGACCTACCGGCTGAGCCGCCCGGCCCGCGCCGGCGAGACGCTGGTGCTGCTGAACTTCGCCGAGGCGCTCGAGCGCGAGCCCTTCGAGCTCGACGAGGTGGCCAAGGCGACCTACCTCGACGGGCCGTTCCGCCGCGGCCGGCTGGTGGTCGGCGAGCACACCGGCGCGGCGGCGGTGCGGCAGGTGAACTCGCGCCGCGACGTCGAGGTGACCCTGGCCGAAGGGACAGATACGCTGACGCTCGACTACACGGTCGAGGTGCCGCGCCGCTACTGGCCGTTCGGCTGCTCGCGCCGGCGCTGCAGCCTGAGCGGCGCGGTGGCCCCGCTGCCGAGCGCGAAGGCCCGCGGCGGGGCGCGCCTCGACCCGGACGCGCGGGTGGTGACGCCGGCGCGCTGGACGGTCGACGCGCGGTTCGCCGCGGTACCGACATGGTCTCCGGGACATGTCCCGACGGACAGAGAGGCGAAGCTGCTGGGGCGCGACGAGCTGGTGGTCGCCAGCGGCGCGGTCGGGGCGCCCGAGGTGGCCTACCCGGAGGTGTTCTGGGGCCCGCGCTGGAAGCGGGCCCGCGAGACCTGGCGCGGGGTGCAGATCGAGGTGCTGCACATGTTCTGGCGCCCGGGCGACCAGGTGCCCGACGAGCGCAAGCTGCAGCTGTACCGCGACGTGCCCGGCCACGTGCTGCGGATCGCCCGCGAGGCGGTCGACGTGGCCACGCTGGCGGGGCTGGAGCTGCCGCCCGACAGCCGCCTGACCGTCGTGCAGGGGCCGCTGCGGGCCGAGATCGCCCAGGCGCACCCGTCGGCGGTGCTGGTCAGCGACCAGTTCCTGCAGGTGTCGCCGGGTCGGCGGTTCCTGGGCTTCCATCAGGCGGCGACGGCCCGGGCGACGCTCGACGCGATCATGTACGGGGCCTACGTCGGCCGCCACGACCCGTCGACCGACCTGTGGCTGTACGACGCGACGGCGACCGCGCTGCTCGACGTGTGGCGGGCCCGCCGCGCCCAGGGCGACGAGTTCGCCAGCGACATCCTGCGGCGGATCACGTTCGTGCCGATGGTCGACAACTTCCTCTACACCGGCCAGGCCGCGTTCGCGCAGAGCTACTTCCGCGGCAGCGAAGACGTGATGCCGCTGCGCCTGCACCCGCTGTACTTCTCGCACCCGCTGCCGACCGGGCGCCGGATCCACGAGAAGATGGTCGACCTGATGACGCCGAGCCAGCGCGAGGCGTTCTACGAGAAGGTGGCCCGCGACCGCGCCGCCGACCCGATCGCGGCGGCCGAGGCGGTCTACGGGCGCTCGCTCGGGTGGTTCTTCGATCAGTGGCTGGCGGCGTATCCGGGGGTCGACTACTCGGTGCAGCAGGTCGACAGCGTGCAGCTCGACGACGGCCGCTGGCGCCACTCGATCACGATCCGGCGGGAGGGCGAGCACGCGGCGGTCGAGCCGGTGCAGGTGCTGGCGACCGAGCGCGGCGGACAGCGTCACTACCTGGTGTGGAACGGGTCGACCGCGTCGGGGACCAATATCGAGGTGTCCCCGGGGACAGGCACGGTCGACCACGTGTTCACGCTCGAGACGCAGAACAAGCTGCGGTCGGTGATGGTGGACCCACGCGCGCGCCTGCTCGAGGAGCCGCAGGGTAAACGGCGCAACGTCGACCCGCTGTACAACAACCGCTCGCCGCCGAGCTTCCGCTTCGTGTACACAGGGTTCGGCTTCGAGGTGTCGGCGTCGGAGTTCCTGGCCGGGAAGACGCCGGCGGCCCGGCTGCAGGCGCTGTCGGGGCGGGTGCTGTTCGAGATGAGCCGGCGCCGCGACCTCGGATCGATCGGGCACCTGCAGCTGCACCGCGACCGCGAGTCGGCGGCGGCGATCGGCGGGGGGGCGACGCTGTGGTTCGGCGAGAAGGTGAACCGCCGGCGCCGCCGCGGGCGGGTGCGCCTGTTCGGCGAGGTCCACTCGCTGACGGCCCGCGGGCTCGACGGGGTCGGCGGGGTGCGCTTCGCCCAGTCGCTGTCGATCATCGACGACACGCGCAAGTTCAGCCTGTGGCCCGACCGCGGCCACCGCCTGGCGTTCGGGCTGTACGCGCAGGAGACGCTGCGCACGGGGGTGCCGGCGCCGGACCACCGCTACAGCCTGACGGCGTCGGCGTCGTGGGTGCACATCTGGCCGCTGGCCCACCAGCACACGCTGGCGAGCCGGCTCGAGCTGACGATGATGGTGCCGCTGGTCGGCCGCCCGGAGTTCCGCAGCCTGGTCCGCGCCGGCGGCGTCGACGGGCTCGGGGCGTACGGCGGCAACGAGCTGTTCGGCCGCGGGGTGGCGCTGGCCCAGCTCGAGTACCGCCACATGTTCTGGTCGAACTTCAATGTGAACCTGGTCCACCTGTTCTGGCTGCGCGGGATCGGCGGGACGCTGTTCACGGGGGTGGCGTCGGTGTCGCCGTGCGACACGCTGCGCGGGTGGTTCGGGAAGGAGAGCTGGTACGGGCAGGTCGGCTACGGCGTGACGGCTTTCCTGCAGCTCCTGGGAGTGACGCCGCAGTTCGTCCGCTTCGATGTGGCGGTGCCGCTGGTCCGCCGCCGCACGACTTGCCTCGACGAGGTGCTGCCGGACTATCTGGCGGACTATCAGGGGGTCGATCCGGGGGAGTTCCAGCTGCCTCGGGTCGGGGTGAACTTGACGTTCTTGCAGCCGTTCTGAGGCTGGCGTGGAGGGCATGTCCTGTCGGGCATGTAGATGTGGACATGTCGAACGGAGCATGTCTTTTGGAGACGGCCCGGGCCCGTGGCGAGCGGGGACGGGTGCTGCGCGAATCGCCGACTGCGCCTCGCGGGGGGTCCGGGGAAGGGCCGGCCGGGAGTTAACCGGACCCCTGGCACGGCTGCAGCCGTGAGCGGCCGCCTCGCCGTCGTCGGCTTCGATGGAAGGGTGTCTTCTGGGGCAGGTCCCGGGGCGCCTGTTCGACGGCCAGGGCTGGCCGCCGAACAGACGCTTCCTGGCGGCAAGTGACGGCGTGGCCTGCTTTCTCGGCGAGCCTTCGGGTGCGTGCGACGGGCGTCGTGAGGTCCGCGGGGGCCGTGCCGGTCGTCGGAGGGGCGGGGCTGCTCGGCGGGGCGACCGCGTGCGGGGGGGATGCGAGGGCCGGCTTGCGGTAGGATGGCCGGGTGGTGCCGATGCGCTCGCGGTTCCGCTGTCCTCGCTGCGGGGAGGCGCTGACGCCGTGGTCGCGCGAGCTCGAGCTGGCGGAGGCGCTGAACCCGTTCGAGAGCCAGACGTGGCTGCTGCCGTCGCAGTGGTTCGTGCGCCGGGATCACCCGCGGCTGCGTGATTCGTACCTGGGGGGCCATCCCGCGAGCTACCCGTGGCTGTTCGCGCCGCTGACGCGCTGGTGGCTGCGAGTGCATCCCGACCCGCGACGCACGGCGGGCTGCTGCGGCCTGGCCTGCTGCGGCGCCGACCTGCCCAACCTGGTGTGCGCGTGCGGGCTCGAGATCGGGCTCGGCTATCGCGACTGCGCGGGGCCCCACTGGTTCGCGCTGCACGAGACGGTGGTGCACGAGCAGGCGGTCGACCCGACGCCGCCGCGGTCGATCGCGGGCCGGCTGGCCCGGCTACGGCAGCGCGTGGGGCGGCCGATCGCGCGCCCGGGGTACGACCCCGGCGGCCGGAACGCGTGGCACCGCGAGCGAACGACGTGGAACGAGGCGCTGCGGCTGCGGGCGGTGACGATCGACTGCGGCGGCGGGAGCGAGGACCCTGCGCTCGTGATCGAGTCGCCGCAGCTGCCGGCGGGGGCGCAATTGGTGGTTCCGCTGCCGTGGTGCCAGCTGGTGCGCCTGGTGGTGCTGGGCGAGCAGCCGTGGGCGGAGTCGGAGTCGCCGCTGACGTGGATGAGCGGGGCGCGCGAGGGGCCGCGCGTGTGCGTGTCGCGGTACAGGCGACGGGTGCTGCTGACGGCGTGGGGGCCGGGCCAGGCGTCGTGGGCGGTGACGATCGAGGTGCGCGCGTGGGCCGAGGCGTGGGCGGGGCTGCGCGGCTGAGCGTCCGAGGGATGGCCGAGGGGGCAGTCCCTCGCCGACCGTGGTGGACATGTCCCCGGAGACACATCACTCGCACCCCCCCGTCCAGGTGAAGGTGAAGCGAGGCGGACGTCGCAGGCGAGCTGGGCGGAGCGACTCGACGTGCTCGGCGCCCGGGCTCGTGCAGGGGAAGCGATGTGGAGCGGGCGCGGCGAGCGACCTGGGCGCGGCGATTCGGCGGGCTGGAGCCTCGTGCAGGTGAAGGCGGTGCGGAGCGGGCCGGGCCGGGCGACTCGGGCGCTGCGATTCGGCGGGCGCTCGCGCGGGCTCAACCGAGGCGCGGAGGAGCGGATGTCTCTCGGGTCATGTGGCTGCGAGGGCGGCGACGTCGCGGACGACGGCCTGGAGCTGCGGGAGGGAGCCGCGGAAGGGGATGCCGTGGAACAGGGCGTTGATGCCGGTGCCGGCCTGGACCTGGACCTTGACGCAGAGGGGGTGACCGCTGAGGGCGGCGAGGCGGGCGGTGAAGTCGGGGCGGGCGAAGTCGGTGAGGTCGGCGTCGCGTGGGGCGTCGATCCGGCGGGCGTCGAAGATCGGGTCGGGGCCGCGCCGGCCGCCGCCGCCGAACCACCGGGCCGCCTTGTCGAGGAAGCCGCGGGCGCGGCACTCGCCCTCGAATTTGAGGTGGTTGCCGGCGACGAACACCTCGAGGAGGTTGGGGATGTAATAGTAGCCGCGGGTGGCGACGAAGTAGTGCGAGTGATACGAGACGACCACGGGCCGGCCGTCGAGCTTGCCGCGGACGTGGACGACCTGGCACTGGATCGTGCGGTTGTTCGGTAGCTCGATCTGCGACAGGTCTTCGTCGATGTGATCGTCGCTCAAGGTGCGGCTGAATTCGTAAAGCGTCTCGTAGACACGCCCGCTCATCGTCGCAGCGTATCGGCAGGCGGCGCGGCTGTCACGGGCACGCGAGGTCGAGGAGCGCGGGGACGGGCTCCTCGACGTGATCGAGCACGGCGACGACGGCCTCGAGGTCGAGCTGGGGGCTGCAGTGGACCTCGAAGATGCCTCCGACCCGCGTCAAGGCGCCGTCCGGGCCGCCGAGACCGGTGAGGTCGGCCAGCGCCGGGTTCTCCTGCAGGACGAGGCTGCCCTCGACGCTGTGCAGGGCGGCGAAGGCGTCGAGGGCGGCGAGGACGGGGTTGCAGGCGATCGCGAGGGTGCCGTCGACCCGCTCGAGCGCGGAGAGGCCGGTGAGGGCCTCGAGGTTGCCGTTGCCGCCCGGCGTGTCGGCGCCGGTGCAGGCGAGGTCGAGGTCGCGGACGCGCCGGTGGCCGACGACGAGGTCGCCGACGACGTGGCGCAGCGCCTCGAGGCCGGTGAGGTCGTGCAGGCGATTGTTCTGCACGACGCTGAGGCCGCCGGGGAGGGCCGCGAGGCCGGCGGGGTAGCCGGTCAGGCGCTCGAGGCCCTGGTTGGCGGCGACGACGAAGCTCAGGCCCTGGCGATCGACGCCGAGCTGCAAGTCGTCGGGGAGCCCGGCGAGGTCGAGGAGGGCGTGGTTTTCGCCGATCTCGAGGCTGCCGCCGAGCTTGTGCAGGTGTCCGAAGAGCCCGGAAAGATCGACCAGGTCGGGGTTGCCGACGATCCGCACGCTGCCGGCCAGGGCGGTGATGTCGGCGGGCAGGCCGGTGAGGTCGAGCAGACCGGCGTTGCCCAGCACGCGCAGGCTGTCGCCGCTCTCGCTGTCGACCCCGAGCTGGAGCCCGGGGGGCAGGCCGGACAGATCGACGAGGCGATCGTCGTCGCGGATCTCGAGCAGGCCGGCGACCTGCAGGCCCTCGGGCAGGCCGGACAGGTCGCGCAGGGCGGGGTTGCTGCTGATCTCGAGGTTGCCGCCGACGGCGACGAGCGCGGCGGGGACGCCGGTGAGCTGCTCGAGGGCCTCGTTGGCGCGGATCTCCAGCGGGCCGTCGACGCGGGCGAGGCCCGGCGGGAGGCCGGTGAGGTCGCGCAGGCCGTGGTTCTCGGCGAGGACGAGGCCGCCGTCGCCGATGGCGGTCAGGCCCGCGGGCAGGCCCGCGAGCGAGTCGAGCGCGGGGTTGCCGGCGACCCGCAGGCCGCGGACCCGCGTGAGCCGGGGCGGCAGCGCGGTCAGGCTGGCGAGGCGCTCGTTGCCGACGATCTCGAGGTCGCCGCGCAGCTCGGTGCCGCCGTCGGGCAGGCCGGCGAGGTCCACCAGGGCGTCGTTGTCCTCGATGACGATGCTGGACTCGTCGACGGCGACGCCGAGCGCGGCGTCGGCCGGCAAGCCGGTCAGGGTCTCGAGCCCGGGGTTGCGGGCGACGACCAGGCCGCCGCCGATCGCCCGCACGCGCCCGAGGCCGCTCAGATCGACGAGATCGGGGTTGTCGGTGATCTCGACCGACTGCGTCACCCCGCACAGACAGGGCAGCTGCAGGTGCTGGATCCGCGTGTCGTGGACGATCAAGGCGTCGACCTCGACGCCGAGGGTGTAGGCGCTGCAGAACGAGTTCATGGTGGCGCCGGCGCCGTCGCCCGAGAGCTCGAGGGCCCCGGCGGCGACGGGGGCCTGGCAGTCGAAGGCGGGCTCGCAGGCGCTGGCGAGGGCGGCCAGGGCCGCGAGCGCGGCGCAGGCGGGGACGAGCGAGCGGCCGGGGCGGCTCATGGGGCCTCGCAGGCGCGCGTGGGCGCGGGTCGGGCGAGCATGGCGGAGGGGACATGCTCGGAGGGCCAGGTCGGCAGGGGCATGCCGTCAGGGCCAGGTGCGAACGCGCAGGTCGAGAAGGACATGGCTTTCTCGCCATGTTCTTCGGGGCAGGCGCGGTGGCGGGGCGTGGGCATGCCGTTCAGCTCGGGCGGACGCGGACGGTGAAGCGGACGCCGGCCTGCTGCTCGCGCAGGCGGAAGCCGCGGGCCTCGTCCTCGACGCAGGTCTTGAGGGCGGCCAGGCGCGGCGGGGGGACGCGGGTCTTCGGCGGCCTGGGCTCGACGCCGGCGAGGCGGCCCTCCTCGAAGCGGAGCTCGACGTCGACGAACTCGCCCGGGCGCAGGGGGGTCTCGAGCTCGGGCAGGCAGCGGACGAAGCCGAGAGCGAGCGCCTCGGCGCGCTTGTGGTCGCCCTCGGGCAGGAGCGGCTCCGCCGGGGCGCCGGGCGGCGGGGCCGGGAGGACCAGGCCGGCGCTGGCGGTGCGGGTGAACAGGCCGGCGCGGACGTCGAGCCTGCGGCGCGCCTCGGCCAGCGACTTCTCGGGCAGGTCGGCGGGCGGCGGGGCGGCGGCCGGGGTCCAGGCGACGACGTCGAAGCGCCGCTGCGGGCCGCCGACCAGCGCGCGCAGCAGGTCCTGCAGCTGCTGGTAGAGCACGTCGTCGCCGAGGGTGAGGGTGACCATGCGCTCGCGCGGGTAGGCGCGGTCGAGGCGGGCGAGCTGGGCGTCGAGGTCGGAGGGGCCGGGCAAAAGGTCGAGCCAGCCGCCGTCGACGGCCACCCGCGGGCCGCGGCCGCCGAGGTGGACGCGCACCCGCGCGCGCGACAGGACCTGCGCGGCCGGACCCTGGTCGCTGGGCCGCACGACCTCGAGCGGGAGGGCGGCGATGATGTCGCCTGTCCCTTCGGGCAGCCTCGGCTCGCGCACGGCCGACTCGATGCGGGCGACGCGGGCGTCGAGCAGGGTGCGGAGGATCGAGTTCAGCGCCGGCGAGGGCAACAGCGGCGGGGCGACCAGGAGCACCGCGCCGCGGCCGTCGCGGGCCAGGGCGGCCTCGACGGCGCGCACGAGCTCGGGCGCGCCGCGGGTGCTGCGGCGCGCGCCGGGGCGGCCGAGGTCGACCGTGACGTCCTCCCCGGCGATGCCGACGACCGGGGCCAGGCTGTCCTTGCGGCCGGTCCCCGCGGGCACGCGCTGGAGGTCCCACGCGGGGTCGCGGGCGGCCGGGAGGGCGGCGAGGAAGGTGTCCTGAAGGACAGCATCGCCGCGGTCGCGGCGGGCCAGCACGCCGCGCCAGCGCGGGAGGGCGGCGAGGGCGTCGCGCTCGGCGGTGAGCAGGCCCCACAGCTCGGCCGGCGGCGGCCACGGGGCCTGGGCGTGGACGGCCCGATCGTCGAGCCAGGCGGCGAGGCTGTCCTCGCGGACATAGAGGCCGTGGACGGCGACCTCGAGCCGGCGCTCGGGCGCGGCCGCGGCGGCGCCGGCCAAACAGCCGCGCACGTGGTCGTAGAGGCGCCAGCGGGCGTTGTCGGCGGCGCGCGGGTGGCCGTCCTCGGCGATGTTGCGGTAGGCCGCGACCCGCACCGAGAGGTCCTCGCTGCCGGCGACGAGCCCGAGGTCGGCGGACAGCAAGGTGATCGCGCCGGCCAAGAACCCGCGCGCGTCGTCGTCGAGGTCGGGCTTGAGATCGAGGGCCAGCGCCTCGGTGAGCAGCCGCGTCTCGGCCTCGCGGGTGGCCTCGGGGCCGCGACCTCTGGCGGCGCCGCCGAGGGCGGTCCACAGGGCCTCGCGCGCGCCCTCGTCGCCGGTGAAGCGGGCGGCGTCGAGGAGGTCGAGCAGGCGATCGAGGCGCGCCGCCGCGGCCCGCGAGGAGGCGTTCGCCGGCGGGATCTCGGCCGGCTGCAGCGGGTCGGCGTCGATCCACGCGACCGGGCCGCTGTCGCCCGGGGCGGTGGTCTGCTGCGGCCGGCAGGCGAACAGCGCGAGGCCGAGGCCGAGGACGCCGAGGCGGGTCGCGCGCCGCAGCGAGGGAGTGTTCGATCGTGTCGACGAGGCGGCGGCGCCGGAGGACGCGAGCATGGCGGAGCGGGAGGACGCAGCCGCGGGCGCGGCCGAACGCCGGGCCTCGGGGCCTGCGAGCGGAGCCGCGGGCGCGGAGGACGAGGCCGCGGGGCGCGAGACCGAGGTCGCGGCGGCGGGGGCATCGGCGGCCGCGTGCGCGGCGGCGCAGTCACGCGAAGATGAAGTCGCGGTCATGGTCGCGGGGATCGCAGGGAGCGGCGCGCGAGCTCCGGTCCCGCCCGCGCGCGCAGGTCCGACGGCGGAGGGGTCCGTGCGCGCGGCGCCGGGTCGCTGCGCGCCCGACGAGGCGGCGGCAGAGCTGGGGATCGGCGCGGCGGACCTGGGTCGTGCGAGACGGGAGCGCGGCAAGGGTGGCCCCTGAGGCGAGGAGGTGGCGACGGCGATCGGCCGAGACCGAGGGCCGGCGGATGGCTTAGCATACGAGCGATTGCTGCGGGCAGGGGGATCGATCGCGCACAGGGTCGCCGGCGCGCCGGGCCGCGCGTGGAGACGGGCCGCTCCGCTCGCGCTGGCCGCGGTGATCGCAGCGGCGCCCGACGAGGCCGCGGCGACCGAGGTGCGCGCGGTCGCCCGCACGCTCGGCGAAGGGTACATGGTCCAAGTGCCAGGTCCCGAAGGACAGCTGCTGTCGCGGCGCCGGCTGGTCCAGTACGTCAACCTCGGGGTCTACGAGCTGCTGCCGCCGCGCGCGGCCGACGAGAAGCGGCGCGCGTGGGAGGACGGGCAGCTGCGGATCGTGACGTCGATGCGGCTGCGCCACGACTTCGGCAGCTACGTGCGCCCGGGCGACGACCGGGCGGCGCGGCTGGTCAACGCGATCGACGGGCGCCAGATCGACGTGATGTTCGCGTACCTCGAGGGCGAGAACCTCGGCAACCGGGTCGACTTCAAGCTCGGGCGCCAGTTCGAGTTCAGCGGGCTCGACTGGTACGCGTTCGACGGCGGGTGGGCGCGGGTGCGGATCCCGGCCCACCTCGCGCTCGAGGCGTTCGGCGGCCTGCAGGTCGACGGCACCGCGGTGTTCGGCCTGCCGACGTTCGAGCTCGACGGGACCCAGGGCACCGCGGCCGACCGCGCGTTCTCGCCGATGTTCGGCGCCGGCGTGTCGCTGTGGGGGCTCAAGTGGATCGACGCGCGCGTGGCCTACCGGCGCACGTTCTCGCCCGCGGGGGTCAACCGCAAGATCGTCGACGACGACGGCAGCCTCGGCCTGCCGTCGGGGGTCGATCAGGAGGTCGTCAGCGCCAGCTTCGCCGGCAACTTCGCCGGCGGGCGGGTCAGCCCGTACGGCGCGCTGCGCATGAACCTCGGGACAGGTCGCCTCGACGACGTGACCGCGGGCCTGCAGCTGGCGTTCACGCCGCAGCACCTGCTGCGCGCGCTGTACATCCGCACGCTGCCGATCTTCGACCTCGACTCGATCTTCAACGTGTTCGCGCTGACGCCGTTCGAGGACGCGCGGCTGGTGTTCGAGGCGCGGCCGATGCCGCGGATCTCGCTGCAGGCGCGCGGGCAGATGCGGTTCTTCCGCGGCGAGACGACGGGCGCGCTCGGGACGTCGCCGGCGAAGTCGCTGCAGATCGGGGCCGGCGGCGGGGCCTCGGCGGCGTACCGCGGGCGCCGCTTCTCGGGCCGCCTCGACGGCTTCGGCCTCGGCGGCGAGGGCGGGACGCGCGCCGGCGGCAGCCTCGACACGCGGACGATGGTGTGGTGGGACCGCCTGGCCCTCGACGCCCGCATCTACGGCGTGTACTACCGCGACGAGGTGACCGAGGCGCGGCGCGGCTACAGCGTGGCGCTGCAGCTCGGGCTCAACGCCCAGCTGTGGCGCGGCATCCACGTCGCGGTGCTCGGTGAGGAGATGTTCACGACCTTCTATTCGCAGGCCTTCCGGCTGTTCGGCGCGCTGACGGCCGACTGGTCGATCCGGGTGCGGAGGTGAGCATGACGCGGCACACGAACACCACGCGGCGGGAGGGGCGAGGCCAGGGGCGGTCGGCGGCGATCGCCGCGGCGATCGCGGCGTCCATTTTGGGGCTGGCCTTCGGGACAGGTCTCTACGTGCAGGCGGGCGGCGGGCTCACGGTCGGCGAGATCCCGGCGACCGCCCCGGTGACGCACGGGCCGATGCGCGGCGGCAGCCCGGTGTACCCGGAGCAGGACATCCCGCTGCGCTTCAACCACGGGCAGCACCTCGGGCTCGGGCTGGCGTGCGCGCGCTGCCACACCAAGATCGGCGACAGCGACAAGGTCGCCGACTTCAACTTCCCGACCGGGGCGGTGTGCGACAGTTGCCACGGGCCGCAGCACCCGCGCCCGCCGACCGAGCCGGCCCGCTGCGGGCAGTGCCACACGCGGCTGTCCGAGGGGCGGGTGACGGCGACGCTGCGCGCGCCCAAGGCCAACCTCCACTTCTCGCACAAGAAGCACCTGGCGGCCGGGGCCAACTGTCAGTCGTGCCACGGGGACATGTCGAAGGTGCGGATGGCGACGGTGCTGCAGCTGCCGAGCGAGGCGACGTGCTTGAACTGCCACGACGGGCGCAAGGCGAGCAGCCGCTGCGCGACGTGCCACCCGGCCGACAGCAACGGCAAGCTGGCGACCCGCAGCTTCAGCGACCGGGTGATGCCGGCGCTGGTGCCCCGCGGCAAGAGCTCCTGGGGCGCGGCGCACGACCTGGCGTTCGTCGAGGACCACCGCGGGATCGCCAAGGCCAACCCGGGCCTGTGCGCGCAGTGCCACACCGAGACGTTCTGCACCGACTGCCACGCCGGCGCGGTCCGGCCGATGCGGATCCACGCGGCCGACTACATGACGACGCACGCGCTCGACGCCCGCGCGAACACGCAGGACTGCCAGTCGTGCCACCGCATGCAGACCGACTGCCTGGCCTGCCACCAGCGGCTCGGCATGGGCGACGGGCCCGACGCGAAGTTCGGCGTCGGCTCGTCGCTGCGGTTCCACCCGGTCGGCTGGGAGGGCCCGCCCGACTCGCCGCAGAGCCACGCGTTCGCGGCCCAGCGCAACATCGCCACCTGCGCCAGCTGTCACACCGAGGACAGCTGCCTGGCCTGCCACGCGACCACCGGGGCCGCCATGCCGGGGCTGAACGTCAGCCCCCACGGGCCCGGGTTCGCGGCGTCGATGCGCTGCTCGGCGCTGGCGGCCAGGAACCACCGCGTGTGCCTGAAGTGCCACGAGCCCGGCGACCCGCGCAACGAGTGCCTGTGAGCGCGATGCGGGGCGCGCCGCGCCGGTGTGCCTGAAGTGCCGCGGGCCGGGCGACCCGCGCCACGGGCGCCGTGAGGGGCGGAGCGACGCATGCCGGTGAGGGGGATGGGCCGCGTGGACCGTGAGATCGGCGTGCGGGATGGGGGGCCGCGCCGCGAGGTCGCGTTCGGCGGGCACGCGCTGCCGCCCGCCGTGAGCGCGACCCGATCGGCGGCGAGGGACCGCGCCGCGAGGTCGCGCCCGGCGAGCACGTGCTGCGGCCGCCGTGAGCGCGACGTCGATCGGCGGAGGGACGCGCCGGTGGGGGTCGGAGCGAGGGGCATGTCGTGACGGACATCGCTCTTCAGGAATGTTCGTAAGGGCATGTTGTTTTGGACATGCGCAATCGAACATGACCCTTACAGCCAGACGGCCGGCCGCGCCGAGCTCGTCGGGGCGGTCGCCGCGGTTCTGGGGGCGCCGGGACCGAGCTGCCCGCTCGCGGGGACGCTCCGGCGCTCGACGGCGCCGGTGTCGAGGCGGGCGCAGGTGTGCAGCTGGCCGGCGGAGAGCCGGCGAGGGCGAGGGCCGCGGCCCCGCGGCTCAGGGCAGCGGCGCGACCTCGGCCGCCTGGACCGCGAGCGAGTCGTCCGCCTGGTCGACGAGGTCGAAGTAGGCGACCTGGCCGCGCTCGAGGTCGACGACGGCGAAGCCGCTGTCGTAGTCGGGGTGCAGCGTGCCCGGGTTGAGGAACACGAGCGGAGGACCGGCCGGGCGGGCGAACGCGCGGACCATGCGCTGGTGGGTGTGGCCGCCGGCGGCCAGCGGCAGCGACGGATCGGCGAGCAGATCGGCGAGGGCGAAGTTGGCCTCGAGGTCGTAGCCGGTGTGGTGCGGGCGCAGGCGCACCATGTCGTCGGCGCCGACGCCGTGGCCGAGCAGGAGATCGCCGCGCACCGTCGCCAGCCGGCGCGTGGCCGGCAAGGCCGAGAGGTAGGCGAGCGTGGCCGGGGCGAGGTCGACGGCGTGGTGGGCGTGCGTCAAGCCGCGCAGCTCGTCGCCGAGCAGCCAGCGGTCATGGTTGCCGCGCACGGCGAGGACCCGGTGCGCCGCCAGCAAGGCGCAGCAGCGATCGAGGTCGCCGCGGCCGTCGGCGAGGTCGCCGACGGCGAGGACGGCGTCGAGGGCCTGTCCTTTGAGCCACTGGAGCGCGAGGGCGAGGCGGCGGTCTTCGGCGTGGATGTCGCCGAGCAGGGCGAAGCGGCGCAGCACTGGGAGGCTCCGAGTATGCCACGCGCGAGGGCAGAGCTCTTGGGCGTGGTTGCTCGTGGTGCGGGCGCGACAACGCCCGCGCTCGGATCAGCAGCGAGGGGGGGTATGTCCATGGGAACATGTTGTTCAGGACATGTCCTTGCGGCGGCTGCGGATGGAGGGCGGGCGTCTCGGAGTCGGCGCCCCGAAGCGACTGGGGACCACGCGGGTAGGCCCGCCGGCGGCGCGCTCACCGGAGCAGGCGAGCGACGGGTCGGGGCTCGATCCGAAGTTCGTGCCGGGATCGTCGGCCAAGCGCGTCGGCGGACCGCGTCGCGCTTCACCGAAGCGGCGGAGGTACTTGACCCTCGGCGCTCGGCGGCCTCGCGGCGCGAGCAGGTCGGGGCGACCGGAGAAGTCCGAGAGGGGCCGACGGCGAACCTTCCGCACGTCGGTCGCGTCGCCTTCACCGCGGCGGCGGAGGAACGGGTCGGGGCGCGACCTCAGAAGTCCGAGGGCGTGCTGAAGTCGACGGCGAACCACAGCACGTGGGTTGCCCCGCCGTCGGCGCGCTTCCACATGGCTGGCCCGAGGTACAGGCCGGGGGCGACCTCGCGGAGCTCGTCGCGGATCCGGGCGATGAACCACGGGTTGCCGGGCTGTTCGTAGTCGAGGTAGACGCACGGCTGGCCGTCGACCACGGAGGGCTCGATGCGGGTGACGAACGGGAACCACTCGAAGCGGCGGACGAGCAGGTCGACCCGGTTGATGCCGCGGCCCTCGTCGTCGCGTTCAGGGGAGAAGCTCTTGCCGTCCCACGGGAAGCGCGGATGGCCGGCGAAGGCGCGGAGGAAGCGGCCGACAGGGCCGTGTTCGAGGCCGCGGACGGCCAGCATGCGGCCCTTGGGGCGACCGTCGAGGACGGTGAGATCGTCGGGCACCGCGCCGCGGGCGTAGAGGCCGCGCAGGGCGTCGCTCGAGAGAGCGGCGAGACGATCGAGGGAGAGGATCCGCTCGGGTGCGGCGGCGCGCGGTTCGGCTCGAGTGGCGGCGGTCATGCGGCTCTTCGACGGGGGGTGAGAGGAGCGGGCCGAGCCACAGCGGGCGGCGCAGCCCGCTGGAGACGGTACGGGAGGTGGAAGGAGCGGTCAATCACACGCGCGGCACGAGCGGCCGCAGCCGCCGTCCCCGTGCTCGAGGCCGCTGCGAGGCGAGCGGGGTCGCGGCGCCCGAGGGGCGGGCGAGCGGCGGTGACTGTCGTTCGGTCGAGGTCGCTGCGCGAGGGCGGAGCGAACGGCGGCAAGTCGGTCGCTCGCCTGTCGGCAGTGATTCCCTGGGCTCCGACGCGAGGTGCGAGCGGTCGCCGCGTGCATGCGGTGATGGCTCGCCTCGAGGAGAGCGGCGAGCTTGCGGTGATTCCCCCTCGCCTCGACGCGAGCGGCGAGCGCGAGCAGTCTCCCGCGAGCCCGAGGTGATTCCCTCGTCTCCACGCGGCTGCGAGGAGCGCGGTCGCCACGTCGGTGCGGAAAGGATCGACGGAGATCCGCGGCAGGAGGATCGCCGTCGTGCTCTCGAGCACCGCGCACGCGAGCGAGGCGAGGCGCAGGCGCGCTCGCTCGCCGCGTGCGAGGCACGCGAGCGAGGCGAGGCGCAGGAGATCAACGAGAGGCCGCCCGACCGCGGCGGTGGTGAACAATGCGGGATTTGAACCCGCGACCTTTTGATCTCAAATCAAACGCCCTACCCAGCTGGGCGAAGTGCTCTGGCCTCGGCCCACGTGGCGGCCTCTCGCCCGCGAGCGTAGCCCCGAGACCGCGATCTTCACAAGCGCCGCGGCGCTTGGCTCGCCGGCGCGCGTCGCCTACCCTGGCGGAGCCATGAAGCTCCATCGACTCGCACTCTCCGTCTCGCTCGTCTGCGCCCTGGGGTCCATCGCAACCACCGCAGAGGCAGCCAGGGTCGCGCCGAAGGGCAAGGTCCGCGTCCACCTCGACACCGAGGTGCTGTCGTGGACGCACGGCCGTCCATACTACGACCCCGGCGAGGCGCCCGACCCGGCGAACCCGCGCTGGAACGTCATCGGCTTCGGCGCGGGTCGCCCGGTCACCATCGACGGCAACCCGATCGGCGGGGCGTCGGTGATCGCGCTCGGTGTCGGCTACGGCATTCACCGCCACCTGATCCTCGGCGCGCGCTTCGGCATGAACCTGAGCCACTCGTTCGATCGCAACAACGATCCCAACGACGACGAGAACGACGACTCGCAGACGTCGTTCGTCGGCACGTTCACGCCGTACCTCGAGATCCTGCCGATCGCCGAGGGGCCGGTGCTGCCGTTCATCCTCGTCCGCACCGGCTTCACCGGCGCGACGCTGACGAGCAACGACGGGCCCAACTGGACCCGCGGCGGGGCGATGGCGCCGCTGCTCGGCGTCGGCTTCGGCGCCCACGCGTTCGTGACGCCGTACTTCTCGATCGACTTCGGCCTGACGTTCGACTATCGGTGGGTCCACGGCGTCGGCCGCGTCGGCGGTCCCGCGATCCCGCCGGGGCCGGCGCCGGTGTGGAGCCGCACCGCCCAGTCGTTCACGCTGGCGGGGACGCTCGGACTGTCGACCTGGTTTTGAGCCGACACGTCGGGGCGCGGGCGGTCGGCGCCCCGCGAGGTCGAGCGGGCCGATCGCGCAGCGCGTGGAGGCGAGGAGCCGCGGCCGTCGCGACCTCGCCGCGGCGTCGAGCTGGATCGCCTCGGCGACCGTCCCTTCGCAGCACGACCCGCGCAGGAGGGCAGGGGCTCGCGGCGCGTCGAGCCCGTGCGGCCGGTCGCTGCCGAGGGTGTCTGCCTGAACATGTCTTTGAAGGCATGTTTGGAAGAGCATGTGCAATCAGACATGCCCGTTCGTCGGGGCGGCCGCTGACGTCGAGCTGCCGGCGGTCGGTTCACTCCTTGCGCTCGGGGTCGCGGAGGAGCCGGCGCAGCAGGGCCTCCGCGGGGCCCTGGCGGCCGCGGCGGCGCGAGAGCTCGGCGAGCGCGACGGTCAGCGCCCACACGCCGAACCCGACGGCCGCGGCGACCGAGGGGCGCAGCCGGCCGCCGAGGCCGGCCCAGTAGGGTTCGAAGAGGAGCTGCCAGGCGAGGGACTGCGCGAGGTAGCAGCTCAGCGACCGCTGGCCGCAGGCGACCAGGGCGGTGACCAGGGGGCCGCGACGCTCGCCGATCCGCGCGGCGACGATGGCGACCAGCGCGGCGTAGCCGAAGCCGCCGGCGTAGCCGGTGAGGGTGTGCAGGGCGGTCGCGGCGATCTGCGGCGCTGCGGCGTCGCCCCACCAGCCGGCCTGCACGGCGACCAGCGGCCAGCCGCCGAGGGCGGCCACGCCGATGCCGATCGTCGCGGTGCGGCGCAGCCACGGCAGGTGCCGCCCGGGTCGCTCGAGCACGCCATGGCGCGCCGCCCACAGCCCGAGCAGGAACGGCCCCGCGGCCATGACGGCGAACAGCGGGGTGGTGGCGATCCAGCCGATCACGCGGTACGCCGCGGAGAGCAGCGGACCGGTCACGAGCTCGGCGTCGGCGCCGTCGGGGATGAAGCGGGCGGCGACGCCGAAGGCGAGGGCGCCGAGGACGAGGCACCCGCCCGCGCCGGCGAGGAGGAGGCGCTCGCGGCTGCGGGTGGCGGCGAGCAGGAGCAGCACCAGGAGGCCGTAGGCGCCCAGGATGTCGCCGTGGAACAGCAGCAGCGCGTGCATGAAGCCGAAGCCGACGAGCCAGCGGCCGCGTCGGCGCAGGCGGGCGCGGGCCTCGGGCTCGTCGGCGCCGGCGCGGCGGTGACGGGCCAGGAGCTGGGCGACGCCGTAGCCGAACAGCGCGGCGAACATCGGGTAGCCGCGGCTATCGACGAACAGGGCGTGAAAGCCGGTGACGAGGTGATCGCCGGGGTCGGTCGGGGCCGCGGCCAGCACCTGCGCGTGGGCCAGGGCGATGACCAGGAGCATGACGCCCCGGCCGAGGTCGGGCGCGAGGGCGCGGGGAGCGGACGAGGGCGGTGGAGCGGGTAGATCGGCGGACATTTGCGGGATGCCTGGGTTTTGGCTACGCAAACGTATCTAAAGGATCGTGATTAAGATACGTGGCCGTATCTTAAGTGAAGGGGGATATGACGAAACAGGCGACACGCAGGCGTGGGGACGACCTGGTCCGCAGCATCCACGAGGCGGTGCTGGCCGAGCTGGCGGAGGTCGGCCTGGGCCGGCTGACGATGGAGGGCATCGCCAGGCGGGCGCGCACGGCCAAGACGTCGCTGTATCGCCGCTGGGCCTCGCCGCACGACGTGCTGCTGGACGCGATCCACGACGAGCACCCGCAGGAGGTGCCGTCGCCCTCGGCCGACGACCTGCGCGGCGACCTGATCCGGGCGCTGCGGCAGCTGGTCGAGTGGACGCGCTCGCCGACGGCGGCCGCGGCGGCGGCGATCCTCGGCGAGCGCAAGCGCTACCCCGAGCTCGCGGCGGCCCTCTACGAGCGCGTGTTCGACGCCCGCGGCGGCCGGTTCACGCTGACGGTGCTGCGCTACTACGCGGCCCGCGGTCACCTCGACCCGGCCCTGATCACGCCCGTGGTGGCCGACATCGGCGAGGCGCTGGTGCTCAAGCACAGCCTCGACGCCGACGCGCCGCCGAGCGACGAGCAGCTGGCGGCGATCGTCGATCAGGCCATCCTGCCCGCCGTCGGTCGCGGGCCGCAGCGGGCGGCGCGCTGACGCGGGCGCTGGCCCGTGCGCGCGCCCGGAAACCCGACCGGCGACGTCCGCGCGCGCCGGGCTCCGCTGACCGCGAGCCCGATCCAGCGGGACGAAGATGTCCCGAGGAACATGCTGGCCGGGGCATGTCCTCGCGCGCATGTCTGCTCGGGCGTGTCGCTTCGGACATGCCCGAACGGTCAGTCGACTCGCGAGCATGCCTGATCGCGCATGTCTTTAAAGACATGCCCGAGCGGTCAGTCCTTGAAGTACAGCGTGGCCGAGGGCATGCCGGCGACCGGCTCTTCGCCGGTGCGGGCGTCGACGTTGCGGCTGGAGATCCCCGGGGGCCGGTGGAGCGGCAGGTTCTCGTGCGGGATCCCGGCGACCACCCCGGCCATGAACTGCGTCCACATGGGCGTCGCGGTGGTGTAGCTGGCGTCCTCGTCGCCGAGCGAGCGCTCGTAGGTGTCGTCGCCCATCCACGCCGCGGTCATGTGGCGCGAGGTGAAGCCGACGAACCAGGTGTCGGTGGTGTAGGCGTTCTTCGACGCGGTGCCCGACTTGCCGCCGGCGGGGACGCCGATCTGCGAGGCGCGGCCGCCGATGCCGGCCGTCACGACCTCGCGCATGAGGCGGGTGATGAGGAAGGCGGTGCGGTCGTCGACCACCTGGCGCGGGCCGTGGACGGCGAGGGCGGCCATGCGATCGAGGCGACCGGCGACGTCGAGGCCGGCGTCGAGCGGGTGGCGCTGGTCGAGCAGGAGCTGGCCGCGCTTGTCGATCACGCGGCGGATGTAGATCGGGTCGACCCAGGAGCCGCCGCGGACGAAGATCGAGAAGGCGCGCGACAGCTCGTCGGTGCGCACGCACGAGGCGCCCAGCGACAGCGCGCGGTCGGCGATGAGCTCGGTGGTGAAGCCGAGCCGGCGCGCCCACGCGACCACCTTGTCGGCGCCGAGGCTGACGAACAGGCGGATCGAGGGCAGGTTGAGCGACTTGATCAGGGCGGTGCGCAGCAGCACCTTGCCGTCGAGGGTCTGGCCGATGTTCTGCGGGTTCCAGGTCTCGCCCGGCTCGGGCACGTAGGGCTTGTCCTCGAGCACCGAGCCCATGGTGTACTGGCCGCCGTCGAGCGCCAGCGCGTAGTAGATGGCCTTGAACACGCTGCCGGGCTGGCGGCAGGCCTGGGTGGTGCGGTTGAACTGCGAGCGATCGTAGTCGAGGCCGCCCTCCATCGCCTCGACCTCGCCGGTGTCGTGCGCCATCGTGTAGATCGCGGCCTCGACCCGCGGCATCTGGCCGAGCTCGACCTGCGGCAGGCCGGTGGCCTCGTCGGGCGGCTCGAGCGCGACTGCCCCGGCGGACGTGTCCCCGGAGTCATTCGCGGCGCTCTCGGCGGCGGCCGCCTCGTCGTCGATCTCGGCGATCACGCTGCGCCGCTTCTGCGCCGGCCGCACCCACACGACGTCGCCGGCCTCGATCGCCTCGTCGACGCGGGTGATCTTGACGTCGTTGACGCCGGTGTTGCGGTCGTAGCGCGAGGCCCACGCCATCTTCTTCAGCGGCAGCAGGGCCTCGACCTTGCCGACGCGGACCTTGGCCTGCTTGGCGCTGACCTCGGTCACCAGCGCGAGCCGCCAGCGCTGCGGGTCGGCCGTCATCGCGTCGTCGCCGTACTCGGCGGCGGTGCGCTCGAGCAGGGTGGCGCGAGCTGTCTCGTCGGCCAGGTGCGCGACCGGCCCGCGCCAGCCCTGCCGGCGGTCGATCCGGCGCAGCGCCGAGTCGATCGCGGCGTGGGCCTGGGCGCCCATCTCGATGTTGGCGGCGGTCTCGATCTGCAGGCCGTCCTGCAGCACCGCGGCCTCGCCGAAGCGGAGCCCGGCCTCGCGCCGCACGTGCTCAGCGTAGTAAGGGGCGCGCAGGCGGAACACGTCCGGCGGCTGCGCGGCCAGCTTGAGCGGCTCGTCGTCGGCGGCGTCGCGCTCGGCCGGGGTGATCGCGCCGGCCTCGACCATGTCCTGCAGCACCACCGAGCGCCGCTTGAGCGCGCGCTCGGGGCTGGCGATCGGGCTGTAGCGCGAGGGCGCCCGCGCGAGCCCGGCGATCAGCGCGGCCTCGGCGAGGGTCAGCTCGTGCAGTTCCTTGCCGAAGTAACGGCTCGCCGCCGCGGCGACGCCGTAGGCGCCGTGACCGAGGAAGATCTTGTTGAGGTAGATCTCGAGGATCCGCCACTTGCCGAGCCGCCCCTCGATCCGCAGCGACAGCAGCGCCTCCCGCAGCTTGCGATCGAGGGTGCGCTCGTCGCTGAGGAAGCCCTTGGCGACCTGCTGCGTGATCGTGCTGCCGCCCTGGATCACGGTGCCCGAGCGCAGGTTGGCCAGAGTGGCGCGCGCCAGGCCGCGCCAGTCGAGACCGGCGTGGGTGAAGAAGCGGCGATCCTCGACCGAGAGGAAGGCCTGGATCAGGCGGTCGGGGATCTCGTCGATCGGGGCGTAGGCCCGATGCTCGCGCGCGAGCTCGGCGAGGACGCTGCCGTCGACGGCGTAGATCCGCGTGACGCCGGGCGCGAGCGCGTCGTACTGCTCGACGCCGGCGATGTCGGGCAGGGCGGCGTCATAGGCCCGATAGACCCGCACGCCGACGTAGCCCAACACCACCGCGATGCACGCGGCCGCGAACACGTAGTAGCGCACGAGCCAGCCGAACAGGCCGGCGCGCGCCGGATTGACGACCCACACGCGCGATCCGTCCGCGAGCGGCGACGGACCTGCGGGCCCCGAACGCCGCGGAGCGGCCGGCGGCGGCGGAGGGCCCGGAGGGGCTGCCCCTGCGGATCCGGCAGGTCGCGAAGGGGCAGCGTCGCCGGCGACGGGACCGGCAGGTGGGACAGGCGGCTGTGCTCCCGGCTGCACTCAGTCGGCGCCAGGATCGGCGGGACCGCCGCCGTCGATGTTCGGATCGTCCGAGTAGCTCTTGAGCGCCTTGAGCGCGCGAGTCTCGGCCTTGGCCATCTCTTCGAGGCGCGCCTTGACCTTGGCGAACAGCGAGCCGGCGACCAGCTTGGCGTTGTTCTCCGGGTTCAGACCGACGACGTAGCCGTAGATCTGGGTGTCGGCGGACAGCGGCAGGACCTGGCCGTCCTCGCTGCCCTTGGCCGCGACGGTGAACTCCTGGTTGACCGCCTCGCGCACCTTGTAGCCGGTGGCCTCGCCCTCCTTGCCGTCGGCACAGGGAGCCTCGCCGCACATCGCCTCGCCGCGCTCGACCAGCACCGCGCCGTCCTTCTTGAACTTGACGGCGAACAGCCGCGGGCCGCCCGCGTCGGTCAGCGCCTTGGCGTTGCCGGCGACGAAGTTCACGAGGTAGCCGAGGTCGAGGCGCAGGCCGTTGGCCTCCTCGTAGAGGTCGAAGGTGCGGCGGATGCCCTCGGGACCGATGCCCGCGAGCTGCCAGCCGAACAGGTCGTCGACCTTGGGGCTCTTCTCGAAGTTGGTCTTGAGGAGGTTGGCCAGCTCCTCGGCGCCCTTCGCCGGATCGGTCGAGACCAGCTTCTGCAGCTCGTCGATCTTGAGCGAGATGCCCTTGCGCATGTCCGAGACCTTGGTGGCCTCGTTGAACATGTCGCTGCCCTTCTTCTGCGCGACGGCCTTGACCTCGCCCTTCGAGGTGATCTGATGGCCGATCCAGCCGAGCGCGACGCCGAAGGCCAGCGCCGCGCCGGCGGCGAGGATCACGAGGCCGCGGTTGCTCTTGGTCTGGACCTCGCCGGAGTCGATGAGGCCGGCGTTCGGATCGAAGGAACCAGCGCTGCTGCCGAACGGGGTGCCGTCCTCGAGGGACTTGCGCGGCGTGGGCACGGCAGCCGCGACGGGCTGCGCGGCGACCGGGGCCGGCTGCGGCGGCAGGGCGACCTCGCCGGGCGCAGGGATGTCGATCGGCGCGGCGACTTCACCCGGCGGGGGAATGTCGATCGGCGCGGACTCTCCGGGCGGCGGCAGGTCGGCCGGCGATGGCGCCTTCTTGAACGGCGGGCGAGCCGGCGGAGCCGCCTTCGGCGCCGCCGGAGCGGCTGCCGGCGGAGCGGCGGCCGCCGGCGCTGCCGGCTCGGCGGGAGGCGGTGCGGCCGCGTCCGTCTTCTTGGCGAGGCGCGCCTTGAGGGCGCTGAGGTCGGTTCCTGGTTTCTTGGGTGCGTTCAAGGCCGGATCCCCTTGGTAGTCACGCTACAGGCCCGATGGGCCGGGAAGAACAGAAGCAGGCCGGTGGGCCGTGGCCCGGAAAGGGCCGAAGGTGCAGGCCCGAAGGGCCGTGAAGTGCAAGGCCCGATGGGCCGGGATGCGAGCAGGCCCGGAGGCCGAGAAGAAGAAGAACACGCGTCTATCGCTGGCGTGCCGAAGTGATACGCCAGAGATGTTGCCCGCGAGGATAGAGACAAGGCAAAGCAGCGTCAATGCTCCTCTGGGGGCACGGGACCGCGTTCTACCGGACTTTTCCTGCGCGCGCGAGCCCGTGGACGACAATCGCGGACAAAAACGTGGGCAGACGTGAGCGGATCTCGCGGCGCCTCACCCGGCGTTCATTCGAGCTCGACCCGCGCCGGGCCACCCTCGGGCCACTGCAAGGTCCGTCCGAGCTCGGCGAGCGCCCGAGGCGAGAGGGCGACCGCGAGGACCTGCGGTTGCGGGTCGGTCATCGGCACCAGCTCGCCCTCGATGCGGATCACGCCGCCTCGCGGATCGACCGCCGGCGCCAGCAAGGTGACGGCGAAGGCGCCGTGACCGGCCCGCGTGGTGCCTCGACGCGCGCTCGGCTGCGAGGCCCAGCTCGAGAGATCGGCGACCACCCGCGGCGCGAGGAGACAGCCCCCGACGGTCGCCAGCGGCGAGCCGGGCCGGTGAATCGCCCGCGGCCGCAGCGGCGCGCCGAGGTGCGGGGCGATCCGGGCCAGGAGGTTGCGACCCTGGGCGCGCAGCTCGGGGTTGAGGCCAGGGCTCAAGAGGTCGAGCAGATGCACGAGCAGGCCGGTCGGCGCGACGGTCAAGGTGTGGACGAGGGCCCAGCCGTGCGCGGTCGAGAGGCCGAGCAGGGCCCGCCGCACGGTGTGGACGGCGGAGATCAGGCGCGAGCTGCCGTGGTCGAGGGCGTCCGCGGTCTGCCCGCGGACGCGACGTCGACTGCGGCGATCGAGGCCGTGGGTGTCACCCTGGTCGCGCTGCAGCAGCCGCAGCGGCGAGAACTCCTCGACGGGCTCGTCGCCGCCGACGCGCGTGCCGCGAGGCAGCAGTGCGGTGTCCCAGAAGTTGGGGCTGGCAGTGGGCGAGGGGATGGGCGCCAGAGGATCGCGCATACAGGTAGGATGCCAAGCCCCGGCGAGCGGCCCAAAAAAGCGGCGAATCAAGGCGGGAGATCGGGCCGAGGGGCGGGCCCGCTCCGGCCGCGCTCGCCCGAGAATTTGAGGGCGACGCCGCGGACCGCTATAGCGAGGCCGTGCTCGCTCATGACGTGTCTGAAGGGGCAGGTGCCGGCGCGCCCGCGGTGAAGACGGGGCTCGATCGCCTGGCGGCCGGCGAGGGCCCGCGGCTGCGCGACGTGCCGGTGGCGCTGCTGTGTCACCCGGCGTCGGTGACGGCGGAGCTCGAGCACGCGTCGGCCGTGCTGCCCCGGCTCGGGGCGCGCGTGGTCAGCCTGCTGGGCCCGGAGCACGGGCTCGACGCGGCCGCGCAGGATATGGAAGTGGTGGGCGGCGAGGCGCCGCGGGCGACGGTCCCGGCCTACAGCCTCTACGGGGAGACGTTCGCCAGCCTGAGCCCGACGCCGGAGATGTTCCACGGCGCGGCCTGGCTGGTGATCGACCTGCAGGACATCGGCAGCCGCTACTACACGTACGTGTGGACGGCGGTGCTGGCCGCCGAGGTGGCGCTGCAGGCGGGCCTGCGGGTGCTGATCCTCGACCGCCCGAACCCGATCGGCGGGGCGCCGGACCAGATCGAGGGCGGCGGGATCGCGGCCAACGAGGAGAGCTTCGTCGGGCTGCACGACGTGGCGGTCCGCCACGGGATGACGCTCGGCGAGCTGGCCCGCATGGCGATCCTCGAGCGCGCCCGCGTCGACGCCGAGCGCCTCGAGGTGCTGCGGTGCGCCGGCTGGTCGCGCTCGATGCTGTTCTTCGAGACAGGTCTGCCGTGGGTCCTGCCGTCGCCGAACATGCCGACGATGTCCGCGGCGCTGGTGTACCCGGGGCAGTGCCTGCTCGAGGGAACGAACCTCAGCGAGGGCCGCGGGACGACCCGCCCGTTCGAGATGTTCGGCGCGCCCTGGCTCGAGGGACAGGCGCTCGCGGCGGCGCTCCTGGCCGACGACGCGGCGCTCCCGGGGCTGGGGGTGCGGCCGATCGGGTTCAAGCCGATGTTCCAGAAGTTCGCGGGGCGCCGCTGCGGCGGGGTCCAGCTGCACGTCCGCGAGCCGGCGGCGGTCCGCTCGCTGCGCACGAGCTGGGCGGTGCTGCGGGCGACCTGGCGCTTGGGACAGGGCGCGATGCGCTGGCGCACGGAGCCGTACGAGTTCGTGTCGGACCGGCCGGCGATCGATCTGCTGGCCGGCGGGCCGTGGCTGCGCGAGGCGATCGAGGCGCAGACGTCGCTGGCCGAGATGACGGCGAGCCAGGAGCCGCAGCGCGCGGCGTTCGTGGCCCGACGGCGGCAGTTCCTGCTGTACCCGGAGTGAGCCGCGCGCGGCGCGGGGCACCGCCGGCAGGAGTAGAGATCGGTGCGGCTCGCGTGGGCGGGTGCGCGGCGCGGCGACGACTTGCCGCGGCCCAGGAAGGCTGGGACGATCGCGGGCGCATGGAGCGTCCCGTCCTCGCCGTCCTCGGCGGCAGCTTCGATCCGCCGCACCTCGGACACGCGCTGATCCCGACCTATCTGCTGGCGCGCGGGCTCGCCGAGCGCGTGCTGGTGGCGCCGTGCTGGTCGCACCCGTTCGCCAAGCAGATGACGCCGTTCGCCGACCGCCTGGCGCTGACGCGGCTGGCGATGGCGTCGCAAGCCGAGACGGTGGAGGTGAGCGACGTCGAGGCGCGACTGGCGGCCCGCCGCGGCGGCGAGGGACCGAGCTACAGCTACGACTTGCTGCGCGCGGTGGCGGAGGAGCACCCAAACTACGCGGTACGGCTGGTGGTCGGCTCGGACATCGTCGTGCGCGGGGAGCTGCAGCGCTGGCACCGGGCCGCCGAGATCGCGGCGGAGTTCTCGCCGATCGTGGTGCCGCGGGTCGGGTTCGCCGACGCGGAGGACTGCGCGCTGCCGGAGATCAGCAGCACGGCGGTGCGCGGGTGGCTGGCCGCCGGCGACGACCCTGCGGCGCAGGAGGCGTTGACGATGGCGGTCCCGGCCGCGGTGCTTCGCCGCCTCCAGGCCGGCCGTCTCGGTCACGTGTGGCTGCTGGGGCGCGGGAACGTGGCGGCCCACGCCGAGCCGTGGCTGCGCGAGCGCGGGTGGTCGACGGCGCTCGGGTCGGCGCGCGGGCTGGTCGAAGGGACAGATGCGCTGCCCGAGGGGACACCCGACGCGATCTGGCTGCTGGGACAGGATCGATCGCTGGGGGCGATGGCGGCGGCGCTGGTGGCCCGCGGCGCGCCGCGAGTGCCGGTGCTGCACGCGGCCGGGGCGGTGGTCGCCCGCGAGGGGCTGGCGGCGGCCGCCGCGGCCGGCCATCCGGTCGGGACGCTGCACCCGATCTGCAGCCTGCGCCGCGAGCGGACGCAGAGCCGCCTGGGTTCGTGCGTGTTCGGCCTCGAGGGCGACGCCGAGGCGCGAGCGGTGGCGCTGCGCTGGCTCGGTCCGCAGGGATACCTCGATCTGCAGGGGCTGAACGCGGACCAACGCACGCGCTACCACGCGGCCTGCGCGCTTGCGGGCAACCACGTGGCGGTGCTGGCCGAGCGCTCGACCGAGGCGATGCGCTCGCTCGGGCTGCCGGGGGCGCTCGCAAGCCGGGCGATCGGGGAGCTGGTCCGCTCGGCGCTCGAGAACCTGCTGGCGCTCGGGATCCCGCACGGCGTGTCCGGACCGGCGGCGCGCGGCGACCTGGGAGCCCTGGCACGGCACGCGGCGGCCCTCGAGGGGCCGGCCGCGGCGCTGTACCGGGTCCTCAGCGAGCAGTTGGTCGCGCTGCTGCAGGCCGAGCCGCGCTGAGAGCGGCTGCGGTCGGATGGCTTCTGAGACATGTCGAAGAGGGCATGTCTTTTCGGACAGGGTCGAAAGGACATGCTCCGTGGAACATGTATATCGGACCAGCGGCTCACGGGACGCCGACGGCGCTGAGGGCGAAGCCGGTCATGTCGCTGTAGGTGTAGGCGCCGACGAGGCCGCCGACGGTCTCGAAGCTGCCGCCCTGGGGGTCGAGGCGGTAGGCCTCCGAGCCCTGGGACACGCCCCAGACGTAGCCGTAGAAGTCGACGCTGATGCCGTGGATGTGCTGCGGCAGGGCGTAGGTCTTTTTGATCGCCAGGGTGGCGGTGTCGATGGCGACGATGCCGCCCGGAGCGGCCTTGTAGAGGGTGCCGTGGCCGTCCTCCATGCAGCCGCCGTACTCGCCGGCGAGGACGCGCTGCCAGGTCTCGGTGACAGGGTCGAAGCGCGAGGCGTTGCCGGAGCAGGTCCACACGTAGCCCTGCGAGTCGACGGTGATGCCGTAGGCGCCGACCTCGAGGTCCCAGCTCTTGTGCTCGAGGGTCTCGTAGTCGACGAAGTGCAGCTTGGCCTGGCCGACCTGCGAGCCCCAGAAGTTGCCGCGCGCGTCGACGGCCCCGCCGTAGATCCCGTAGTGGTCGACGTAGGCGTCGTCGATGGTGACCTTGGCCTCGATCGCGCCGGTGTCGCCGTCGAGGCGGAGGATGTCGACGGTGCCCGGGGTGTTCATGCCGGCGGTCCACAGCTTCTGCTCGCGGAAGCTGCAGGCCTCGGGGTCGAACACGCCCTGCGTCCAGGCGACCGGGCGCTGGCTGACGTAGGTCATCGGCGTGTACCAGGCGATGCACTCCTCGACGCCCCAGGCGAGGAATTCGGAGCCGTCGGCGGTCTGGATCCCGGGCGTCCCGTTGCTGTCGGCGCAGCGCTCGGGCAAGGCGTAGATCTTGGTGATGCCGCCGTTGCGGTTGGCGACGGCGACGTCCCCGGAAAGGTTGACGGAGGTGCGCGAGGGGTTGCCCGCGGCGTCGGGACGCACGACGTAGCGGCCGCGCTCGGCGAGCGAGACGGTGTCGATCTTCGAGACGGTGCCCTGGGTGCTGTTGGCGATCCAGATGAAGGAGAGGCCGAGGTCGCCGTTGTGAAGGCCGCAGTCGACGGCGCCGACGTCGAGCATGCCGAGGTCGAAGCGCGCGCCGTCGGTCGGCAGGACGGTGATGCCGACCTCGCTGGCCGCGGTGCTGCTGGTGCGGCCGTCGCTGCCGACGTCCTGGACGTCGTCGGCGCCGCAGCCGAGGAGCAACCCGCACGCCGCGAGCTCTCGTCGCATGCCGCCAGGATAGCGGCAGCGGGCCCGCGCGGCGCGGCTCAACGCGCCCCGCCGGCTCCAGGCCGGCGGCGAGCGTCGCTCATCTCCCGGAGCCGCGCCAGGCCGGGGAGACGCCGTTCAGCGACGGGTGACCGCTGCGACCTGTCGGATGAGGCAGGTGATGAAGGACATGTCGTAGAGGACATGTCCCCGGGCGCGGGCGAGCGCGCTCTCGCGGCCGGGCGACGGCGGCGCGGCTCAGGCCGCCGGCTTGGTCGAGCAGTCGCGGCGCTGGGCGTCGGTGCAGCCGCAGTTGCCGCCCGCAAGGCCGCCGCACGAGCCCTTGAGGTACTTGCCGGCGAAGATGGCGCCGACGGCCATGCCGAGCATGACGGCCCCGAGGACGGCGATGGTGAGCAGGATCGTGGGCATGTCAGGGAGTGAGGGTGGCGGACGGCGACCCTGCGCGCAAGGCCGCGAAGGCCGCCGTGGCGCGCGGGGTGAAGCCGGCGCCGTCGCGGACGAGGAACAGGGCCGGCAGGCCCTCGCGCTCGGCGAGGGCGAAGCCGTCTTCGGGGCCGAGGACGTTGAGCGCGGTCGCGTAGGCGTCAGCGAGCGCGGCCGTACGGTGGACGACCGTGACCGAGGCCAGCTTGTGATCGATCGGACGGCCGCTGCGGGGGTCGATGGTGTGCGAGATCCGTCGACCGGCCTCTTCGCGGTAGTTGCGGTAGTCGCCGGAGGTGGCGAGCGCGGCGTCGCGCAAGGGCACGACCTCCTGCACGACGCGGTCGTCGGCCGGGCCGTCGGGGCGCTCGATCCCGAGGCGCCACGGGCCCTCGGGGCCGTCGCCGCGGGCCCGGAACTCGCCGCCGACGTCGACGAGGTGGCGGGCAAAGCCGAGCTCGACGAGGCGGTCGGACAGGACGTCGGCGGCGTAGCCGGGGGCGATCGCGGACAGGGTGATCGTGAGGCCCGGTTGGTCCTTGCGCAGCGTGCCGGCGCCGCGGTCGGCGTGCAGCGACTGCCAGCCGACCTGCGCGCGCAGGGCCGCGAGCTGCTCGTCGGTCGGCGGGGCGGCGGCCTCGTTGCGACCGAAGCCCCAGGCGTCGACGAGCGGGGCGACGGTGACGTCGAAGGCGCCACCGCTGCGCTCGCTGACCTCCTGCGCCTGCGCGACGACCTCGACCAGCGCGGCCGGGGCGGGGAAGGCGGAGGTGTCGGCGCGGCGGTTGAACTCGCTGATCGCCGAGTCGTCGCGCCAGGTCGACATCTGCTGATCGATCTGCGACAGCTCCGCCTCGATCATCGGCAGGATCGGCGCGATGTCGCGGCCCTCGTGGACGACGGTGACGCGCCAGGTGGTGCCCATGGTCGGCCCCGAGAGCACGTGCGCCGGGCCGCTCGCGGGCGCGCCGGCGGGCGTACCCGAGGGGGCGTGCGCGACCTGTCCCGAAGGCCAGAGGCGCCAGGCGCTCAGGGCCACGAACGTCAAAAGGCAAAGCGGGAGCAGGATGGTGGCCCTGCTCCCGTACTTCTGTTTCAGCGGATCCGTCACGAGGGGTGGCCCTGCGTGGGTGCGGCGGGCAGAAGGCTCAGCCGCCGAAGTCGTCCATCAGGATGTTCTCGGGCTCGACGCCGAGGTCGGTGAGCATCTTGATGACGGCGGCGTTCATCATCGGCGGGCCGCAGATGTAGTACTCGCAGTCTTCGGGGGCCGGGTGCATCTTGAGGTAGTTCTCGAGCAGCACCTGGTGGATGAAGCCCTTGTAGCCGGTCCAGTTGTCCTCCGGCTTGGGCTCGGACAGGGCGAGGTGCCACTTGAAGTTCGGGAACTCGCGCTGGATGCTGTCGAAGTCCTCGACGTAGAACGCCTCGCGGAGGCTGCGGGCGCCGTACCAGAACGAGACCTTGCGGTCGGTCTTCAGGCGCTTGAACTGGTCGAAGATGTGCGAGCGCATCGGCGCCATGCCGGCGCCGCCGCCGATGAAGACCATCTCGTTCTTGGTCTCCTTGGCGAAGAACTCGCCGTAGGGGCCGGAGATGACGACGGGGTCGCCCGGCTTCCGGCTGAAGATGAACGAGCTCATGATCCCGGGCGGGGCGTCGGGCACCTTCGGCGGCGGGGTCGCGATCCGGACGTTCAGCATGATGATGCCGTACTCCTCCGGATAGTTCGCCATCGAGTAGGCGCGCTCGACGTGCTCGGTGCAGTTCGAGACGTAGCGCCACAAGTTGTACTTGTCCCACTCGTCCCGGTACTTCTCCTCGATGACCATGTCGCTGAACTTGGCGACGTGCGGCGGGCACTCGATCTGGATGTAGCCGCCGGCGCGGAACGGGACGACCTCACCGGGCGGGAGCTCGAGCACGAACTCCTTGATGAAGGTGGCGACGCCGTTGTTCGAGCGGACCTTGCAGGTCCACTTCTTGATCTCGAAGATCTCGTGCGGCAGCTCGATCTCCATGTCGCCCTTGACCTTGACCTGGCACGACAGCCGGCAGCCCTCGCGAGCCTCGCCCTTGCTGATGTGACCGGCCTCGGTCGGGACCATGGAGCCGCCGCCCTTGTGCACCTTCACCTTGCACACGCCGCAGCTGCCTTTGCCGCCGCACGCGGAGGGGATGAAGATCTTCTGGTTGGCGAGGGTGTTGAGCAGCGTGCTGCCGGCGGGGACCCGCATCGCCAGGGTGGGGTCGCCGTTGATGCCGATCGTGACGGCCTCGGTGTTGACCAGCTTCGCCTTGGCGGCGAGCAGGATGAACACCAGGGCCAGGATCACGAACGTGAACATGGCCACGCCGAGGATGATGATGGTGGTCATAAGGTGGTGCTCCTCCGCGGGTCAGAGCTGGATGCCCGAGAAGGCGAGGAAGCCGATCGCCATCAGGCCGGTGAGGATGAACGCGATGCCGAGGCCGCGCAGACCCTCGGGGACGTTGCTGTAGCGCATCTTCTCGCGCAGGGCGGCGAGCGCGACGATCGCCATCGCCCAGCCGATGCCCGAGCCGAGGCCGAACACCGCCGCCTCGCCGAGGCTGTACTCGCGCTGCTCCATGAACAGCGAGGCGCCGAGGATGGCGCAGTTGACGGCGATGAGCGGGAGGAACACGCCCAGCGCGTTGTAGAGGGCGGGGGCGTAGCGGTCGACCGCCATCTCGACGACCTGGACGACGGCGGCGATGGTGCCGATCTGGACCAGGAAGCTGAGGAAGCTGAGGTCGACGGTGGCGAAGTCCGGGCTGATCCACACCAGCGCGCCCTCCTTGAGGAGCGACACGATGATGAGCTGGTTCAGCGGCACGCACACCGCGAGCACGAAGATGACGGCGGCGCCGAGGCCGATCGCGGTCTCGACCTTCTTCGACACGGCGAGGAAGGAGCACATGCCCAGGAAGAACGCCAGGGCCATGTTCTCGACGAAGATCGACTTCGTCAGGAGGCTCAAGTAGTGCTCGAGCATGGGATCACTCCTTCTCCTGCTGCGAGGGCTTGGCGACCCGGAGGGCCCAGATCATGCCGCCGATGATGAAGAACGCCGACGGTGACATGACCATCAGGCCGTTCGTGGTGTACCAGCCGCCGTCGTTGACGGTCTTGAAGATCTCGATGCCGAACAGCTTGCCGGAGCCGAACAGCTCGCGGAAGAAGGCGACCGCCAGCAGCACCATGCTGTAGCCGAGGCCGTTGCCGATGCCGTCGAGGAAGCTGATGCCCGGCTTGTTCGCCATCGCGTAGGCCTCGGCGCGGCCCATGACGATGCAGTTCGTGATGATGAGGCCGACGTAGACGCTCATCTGCTTGCTCACGTCGTAGACGAACGCCTTCAACACCTGGTCGGTGATGATGACGAGCGAGGCGATGATCGTCAGCTGGACGATGATGCGGATGCTCGACGGGATGTAGTTGCGGATCGAGCTGATCGCCAGGTTGCTGAACGCGGTGACCGTGGTCAGCGCGATCGACATGACGAGCGCCGTCTCGAGCTTGGTCGTGACCGCCAGCGCCGAGCAGATGCCGAGCACCTGCAGGGCGATCGGGTTGTTGTTGAACAGCGGGTCGAACAGGACGCCCTTGGTCTGCTTGTCCATGACTTACTTGCCCCCCGCCGCCTTGAGGTGTTGGATGTAGGGACCGAAGCCGTCGGGGCCGAACCAGAACTTGACCAGGTTCGACACGCCGTTGCTGGTGATGGTCGCGCCCGACAGGCCGTCGACGCGGTACGGGTCGCTGGCCGGCGGGCCGGCCTGGCCCTTGACGACGCCGATCTGCGGCGTGCCCTTGTCGTCGTAGATCTTGCGGCCGGGCCACAGGGCCTTCCACTTGGGGTTGTCGACCTCGCCGCCGAGGCCGGGGGTCTCGCCGTGCTGATAGAAGGTGATGCCCTTGACGGTGTTGGCGTCCTTGGCGTCGAGCGCGAGGAAGCCGTACAGCGTCGACCACAGGCCGTAGCCCTCGATCGGGAGGATCAAGGTGTCGACCTTGCCGTCCTTCATCACCTTGTAGACCAACGCGTTGTTGGGCAGGCGCAGGACCTTGGCGTTGTTCGGCGGGGCCTCGCGGCTCTGCGCCGGGTCCTTCTGGGCCTTGCGCTGGTCGAAGCTCGCCGGGTCGACCCCCTGGGCCGCGACGCCGCCCTTGAGGTCGACGACCTCGGGCTTGATGTTGTCGGCGAAGCGCTTCTTGACCTCTTCGGGCTTGAGCACCTCGCCTTCCTTCATCAGGCCGGCGACCGCGAGGACCTGCTTCTGCTGGTCGAGCTTCTTGTTCTCGGCCTGGCGGTCGGCCAGCGCGACCGCGGCGCTGGCGATGCCGACCCCGCAGACGACGCAGACCAATGCGGCGAAGCCGATGGTGTAGCCGGTACTATGCTGCGCCATGACGAGCGAGCCTCCTCTTGATGTTGGCCTGGACGAAGAAGTGGTCGATGAGCGGGGCGAACATGTTCATGAACAGGATCGCCAGCATCATGCCCTCGGGGTAGGCGGGGTTCACGACCCGCACCAGGACGACGAGGGCGCCGATGCCGAAGCCGTAGATCAGCTTGCCCGTGTCGGTGAAGGCCGACGAGACCGGGTCGGTGGCCATGAACACGGTGCCGAAGGCCCAGCCGCCGAGCACGATGTGCCACTCGAACGGCAAGTTGAACAGCTGGTTGGTCTGGCTGCCGATGGCGTTGAACAGGCTCGACAGCGCGAGCGTGCCGAGCACGACGCCGAGCATCGTGCGCCAGGAGCCGACCTTGGTGAGGATGAGGACCGCGGCGCCGATCAGGCAGCACAGCGTCGAGGTCTCGCCCATCGAGCCGGGGATGGTGCCGACGAACGCGTCCCACCAGGTCGCGGTCCAGCCGCCGGTCTGGTTCATCACCACGTTGGGGTCGACGGCGGCGCGGGCGAGCGCGGTGGCGCCGGAGACGCCCTGCGGCAGCGCCGACAGGTTCGCGGCCACCCACGGCTGGTCGCCCGAGATCTGGGCCGGGTAGGCGAAGAACAGGAACGCGCGGGCGGTCAGCGCCGGGTTCAGCACGTTCATGCCGGTGCCGCCGAAGACCTCCTTGCCGAGCACGACGCCGAAGGCGATGCCGAGCGCGACCTGCCACAGCGGGATGGTCGGCGGCAGCGTCAGCGGGAACAACAGGCCGGTGACGAGGAAACCCTCGTTGATCTCGTGCTTGCGGACGACCGAGAACAGCGCCTCGCAGTTGCCGCCGATCGCCATCGTGACGATGTAGACCGGCAGGAAGTAGATGGCGCCGTGGAGGAAGCAGGCGAGGATGTTGGCCGGGTCGAAGCCGAAGCCGAACATCTGGTAGAGCGCGGTCTGCCAGTTGTCGAGCGGCGCGGCGCCCTTGGCGATCATCAGGTGCGCCTGCAGGCCGGTGTTGTACATCGCGAACAACACGCACGGGATCAGCGCGATGACGACGGTGGTCATCATGCGCTTGAGATCGAGGGCGTCGCGGACGTGGGAGTCGCGCTTGGCGACGTCCGGGGGCGTGTAGAGGAAGGTGTCGGCCGCCTCGTAGAGCGGGTACAGCTTCTCGTGCTTGCCGCCCTTTTCGAAGGAATGGGCGAGCTTGTCGAGCATTTTTCGCAACATCTGCGTCAGCCCTCTTTCTCGATCTCGTTGAGGTTTTGCCGCAACACCGCGCCGAAGTCCGACTTGCCCGGATCGACGAAGGTGCACAGCGCCAGGTCCTCTTCGTCGAGCTCGAGCGCGCCGAGTGCGACGGCCCGGTCGGTGTCGCCGACGAGGAGCGAGCGCAGCAGGAAGGTCGGCAGGATGTCGAGCGGCATGACGCGCTCGTACATGCCGATCGGGACCATGGCCCGCGGCGAGCCGTTGGTCGTGGTGGTGAAGTCGAACTTCTTGCCGAACAGCTTGGCCAGGTAGCCGAAGTAGACCGGGATGGTGCTGTACTTGCGCGCGCCCGGGGCGAGCCAGCCGAGCAGCTCGCGCTGCCGGCCCTCGGCGAGGACGCTGACCTGGTTGACGTAGCGGCCGAGGTAGCCGTCGACCTCGCCCACGGCCTTGCGCCCGCCGAACACCGAGCCGCTGACGACCCGGTTCTCGCCGGCTTGCAGCTCGCCCGCGGTCAGCTCGTCGAGGCTGGCGCCGGCGCGCGTGCTGAGGAGGCGCGGGCGCTTGGCGACGGGGCCACCGAGCGCGACGATGCGGGTGAAGTCGAGCTCGCCGGTGGCGAACAGGCGGCCGACGGCGACGACGTCCTGGTAGCCGATGTGCCAGACGATCCGCTCGCGGCTGACCGGCTCGAGCAGGTGGATGTGCGTGCCGACCAGGCCGGCCGGGTGCGGCCCGTCGAAGGTCTCGACGCGCACGCCCGCGGCGCCGCCGGCGTCGATGGCGAGGCCGGGACCCTTGCACAGGTAGGTCTTCGGCGCGAGCTTGCTCAGGACGGCCAGGCCGCGCTGGAAGTCGGCCTCGCGACCCTTGAGCACCGCGCCGACGTCGGCGGTCAGCGGGCTGGTGTCGATGGCGGTGACGAACAGCGCGCGCGGGGTCGACTCGGGGCTGGGGACGCGCGAGAAGGGGCGCTGGCGCAGGGCCGTCCACAGGCCGGACTCGACCAGCAGCGCCTTGATCTCGTCGACGCCGAGCTGCTCGACCGGCTTGCGCGTGTAGCTGGCGAAGGTGACCCGGTCCTCGGGGCCAGCTTGGCCGGCGAGCTCGCGCTCGTTGAGGGCGATGACCAGCGAGAGGAAGGCGCGCTTCTCACCGCGGTGGACGGCGACCACCGAGCCGGCGCCGGGGGCGGTGAAGCGGACGCCGGGGGTCTTGCGATCCTCGAAGAGGAGCTGCCCGCGCTTGACGGCGTCGCCGACCTTGACCTCCATCTTCGGCTTCATGCCGACGTAGTCGGCGCCGAGCAGGGCGACGTGACGTACGGGCGAGCCGGCCTCGATCACCTGCTGCGGTGCGCCGGTGATCGGGAGGTCGAGTCCCTTTTTGATCCGATGTACTGTCATGGTGCGGGTTCTTGCGCGGACCGAGTCGGGCCTGAAGGCTGTCGCAGGGGCAGATCCGGTGCGTGAAGTTCGGAGCCCGGAGGCTCGTGGAGTGAGGCGGCCCGAACCGGTCCGAAAGACCGCTCGGAGAGCCCTGGGGGGCGTTTACTATGTTCGCGGGATTTTTCGGAGTGCAGCCGGCCGCCCGCGGACGTGCGAGGGGTCACAAGACCCCGAGCTCGCCGCTCGCTCCCGCCGGCGCGGCGACCGATGCGCCACCCGACGAAACGCCAGGCAGCCGGTCGTAACGCATGTTCCGCCGCGCGGGGACGAAGCCGGCGAGCCGGATGTGGGCCTCGATCTCGGCGGCGCTCATCATGAATCGCGCACCGGCCTGCGAGACGACGTTCTCCTCGATCATGACGGAGCCGAAATCGTTGGCGCCGAAGCGCAGGGCGACCTCGCCGATCTCGGGCCCCAAGGTCGGCCAGCTGACCTGCAGGTTGGGGACGTTGTCGAGGTAGAGCCGGGCCAGCGCTTGTACCCGCAAGTACCGCAGCGGGCTGGTGTCGTCGCGCAGCTTGAGCCGGGTGCCGTCGGCCTGGAACGGCCAGGTGATGAAGGCGGTGAACCCCCCGGTCTCGTCTTGCAGGCTGCGCACCCGGTCCATGTGGTGGACGAGCTGCTCGGCGGTCTCCTGAAAGCCGAACACCATGGTGGCGGTGGTCTTCATGCCGAGGCCGTGGGCCTCGCGCATGACGGCCAGCCACTCGTCGGCGGTGTTCTTGAAGGGCGAGATCCGGGCGCGGATCTCGTCGTCCAGGATCTCGGCGCCGCCGCCCGGCAATGAATCCATGCCGGCCGCGCGCAGCCGGACGAGGACGTCCCGGATCGGCAAGTCCTCGAGCTGGGCGATGTGGATGATCTCGGTCGGCGACAGCGCGTGCAACGCGAGGCGGAAGTTGGCCTTGGTCCAGCGAAAGAAGTCCTCGTACCACTCGAGGTTGAGCTCGGGGTTGAGGCCACCCTGAAGGAGGATCTGGACGCCGCCCAATTCCTCGGTCTCGCGGAACTTGCGGGCCAGCTCCTCGCGGCTGAGGACGTAGCCGCCCTTGGCACCGGGCGGGGTGTAAAAATTGCAGAATTTACAACGCGTTACACACACGTTTGTATAGTTTACATTACGGTCGATGATGTAGGTGACGACGCCGTCGGGATGGAGCGCCGCGCGACGCGCGTCGGCGGCCGCGCCGAGGGCCATGAGGTCGGCGTGCTCGTAGAGGAAGATGCCCTCGGCGAGGTCGAGGCGACCTCCGGCGGCGGCACGCGCGAGCAGCTCGTCGGCCGCGAGCGGCGGCCGCGGCCGGCGCGCGGCGACCAGGGCCTCGGACGCGGCGCCGCCAGCGAAGCGGATGTGGACCGGGTCCTCGGGGTCGTGGCCGGGGATCGTGAGGAGGCCGGCGGCGGTGGCCCGCGAGAGGAACTCGACGACGCCCTCGCGCTCCTTGGTGGAGAGGCTGTAGCGGATCGCGCGCCGGAGGTAGTTGGCGTAGGCGTTGTCGCTGAGCAGGTCGCGCGCGGGGAGGCCGGCGCGCAGCTGCTGCTCGCGGAAGGCGTGGGCGAGCTCCTCGGCGTGCTTGAGGCCGTAGGCGCGGGCCTCCTGCAGGGCGGTGACGTGCGCGGGCGTGAGGACGCCGGGCCGCGCGGCCCAGACGGCGAACACGAACGGGAGGCCGGTTTGGGCCAGCCACATGGCGCCGAGGTCGAAGACGTGCGGGAAGCGATCGTGCAGCGCCATGGCGGCGTCGCCGATCACGAGGGCGGCGTGGGTGCCCTGGACCAGGCCGGCGCCCTCGCGGTGCGGGGCGTGGACACACTCGGGGCGGAGGCCCTGGGCGCGCAGGAGCAGCTGCACGAGGATGACCGAGGTGCGCGAGGCGGCGTCGAGGTAGATCCGCTCGATCTGCTGCAGGGGGACGGCGGAGACCAACAGGACCGAGTGCACCGGCCCGCGACAGCCGATGCCGACCTCGGGCACGACCTCCCACTCGGGGTGCGCGGCGCAGGCGGCGACGGGGACGAGGGCGACGTCACACTCGCCGGTCTCCAGGCGCCGCGCGCACTCGCTGGGGAGCACGAGGCTGAAATCGAACAGCGGGGTGCCGTCAGGGTGGCGCGGGATCCGTTCGGCGGAGAGGTGCTGGCCGACGAGGGGCTGGACGAGCGGCCAGGCGTTGAGGAACGAGACCGCACAGGCGCGCAGAGGGGCGGGCATGTCGGGCCGATTGTACGAGAAACCGAGGCGAGCGGCGAGGCGCGTGCGCTTGCTCGCAGGGGCCGCCGGAGGGGCAATTCGGCGAGCTGTCCTTGGGGACAGGTCAAAGCGGGCGCTCGCGGTCGGCGGCGGGCAGCGCGACGTCCTCGCAGAGGTCGAGGAGCGCGAGCTTGACGCCGGCACGCGCGCGTCGTGCGGGCGCTGCAAGATCTCGGTGAGCCAGCGGCGCTCGTCGAGGCGACGGGGCAGCTCGACGAGCATGCGCTCGCGGCCGACGAGCAAGACCTCGCGCGCGGGAGGGGTGCCAACCTGGTATTGGGGACAGGTCAGCCGGCGGCTTCTTCGGCGGGGAAGACGACGCGGCGGTAGAGGTCGGCGAGCGCGAGGTCGAGGCCGACGCTGTCGAGGTGGAGGACGTCGGTCGGTTCGCGCAGGATCTCGCTGAGCCAGCGCGTGCCCTCGAAGCGGCGGTAGAGCTCGACGTGCATGGCCTCGCTGTCGACGAGCAAGACCTCCTGGACGCTGGCGATCTGGCGGTAGTCGGGCAGCTTGCGGCTGCGATCGATCGCCTGCGTGCTCGGGGACAGCACCTCGACGAGCAGGATCGGGGCGTGGATCGTGCGCTGGCGCGGCTCCGGCGGCTCGCAGGTGACGAGCAGGTCGGCCTGGTAGCAGGTGTACGCGCGGGCGGGGGAGAGCACGCCGGCCTCGGTGAGTACGTCGCACGAGCGGGGGAGGAGGGGACGAATCGCAACGGCCAAATTGACGACGAGCGTCGAGTGCGCGCGCATCGGCGGGGCCATGGCGACGACGTGGCCGTCGTGGAGCTCGTGGCGGGCGTCGTCGGGCCAGGAGGTGGCGAGGAACTCGTCGACGGTCAGCCGGTCGGGGAGCTTGCGCTGCGGTTCGCCCATACCGCCATCAGCGTAGCAGAGGTCGTGGCGGGCAGGTAGCGTCTGCGCGGCCCAGGGGGCGGGGCGGGAGGTCGTGAGGCCTTTCGGACATGTTTAGAAGGACATGCGGAACGGCAGGCGCGCGCCGGGCTGCTGCTTGCGGCGGACGACGTCGAAGTAGACCGAGAGGCCGACGTCCCAGTAGGGGTTCACCGCGCCGCCCTCGCGGTTGTGGAGGCCGAACAGGCCGCCGCTGGCGAAGATGTCGACGTGACGGGCGATCCGGAACTGCATGCCGCCGTGGAGGGTGCCGAACAGCGTGGAGGGCAGGCCCTCGGCGGCGGTGGCCTGCAGGCGGCCGCGGGCGTAGAGGGCGAAGAAGCTGAAGTGGTAGCCGGCGCCGCCGCCGGCGTAGCCGCCGAGCGCGGCGCGCTCGGTCCAGCCGCGGGCGTCGGCGCACGGGTGCTCGGGGCAGAAGAAGCGGCCGCCGGCGCCGCCGCCGACGCCGAGCTCGCCGTCGAGGGCGCCGTGGAGCTTGCGGTCGCGGTTCGGGGCGTAGGTGAAGCGGCCGCCGAGGTAGCCGAGGGCCCACTGGCGGAACGAGAAGTCGGCGCCGACCTCGACGCTGGCCCAGTCGCGCACGCCGTAGCCGATGAACGGGCCGCCGCTGCCGGGATAGCCCGGGTGGGCGACGGCGCCCCCGAGCTCGAGCTGGCCCTGGCGGATCCGGCCGGGCGCTCCGTAGCCGGGGCTGCGCATCGGCGGGCCGTAGGACATGCAGGCCGGGAGCGCGGCGACCAGCACGAGCAGCCGGCGACACGAACTCGCGGCCCGACGAGGATGCACGCCCATCGCCGCCGAGGATGGCAGGAAGGGTCGACGCGGGCAAGGAGCAGGAGGGGCCGAGCCGGCGAGGAGAAGGGGGATGCGTGGGCAACGACGGGACGCTCGAAGGCCGTGGAGGCAGGGTCGACGCCGGCAAGGAGCAGGACGGCCGAGCGGGCGAGAGAGGGGTGTGTGGGCGAAGACGGGACGCCCGGAGGTTGTGGAGGAAGGTCGGTCCTGAAGGAGGACCGCCCGAGGACAGGACGGCGAGCGGGCGAGGAGAGGGGGGCGTCGGCGAGGACAGGACGCGAGCGGGCGAGGAGAGAGGTGCGCGTCGGCGAGGACCGGCCCCCGGAGCGGGCGAGGAGGAAGGGTTTGCTTGGACGGAGGCAGGACCCGCCGAGCGGGCGAGGAGAGAGGGCGCGCGTCGGCGAGGACATGGTTCTCGAGACATGTGTTGCCCGCGCGCTCGCCCGCGCGGGGCGGACAAGTTATCCTCCCGGCATGACGCGCGCCTGGGCGACGCTGTGGACGAGGAGCCAGGCGGCGGCGGCCGACCGCCACACCATCGTGGATCTCGGGACGCCGTCGCCGGTGCTGATGGAGCGGGCGGCGCTGTGCTGCGCCCGCGAGGCGCTGGCGATGCGCGGCGACCTCCCGGTCTGGGCGCTGTGCGGGCCGGGCAACAACGGCGGCGACGGAGTGGCGGTGGCGCGGATCCTCCACGGGTGGGGGGTGCCGGCGCGGGCGTTCTTGCTGAGCGAACGCCTGAGCCCGGAGCTGGCCCAGCAGGTGGCCCTGGCGGAGAAGCTGGGGGTGCGGATCGATCGCGGGCTGCCGCCGGGGCAGGAGGAGGCGGTGATCGTCGACGCGATGCTCGGGACCGGGGCGGCGCCGCCGCTGCGCCAGCCGTTCGTGGCGGCGGTGGCGTGGGCCAACGCGCACCCGGGGCCGAAGCTGGCGATCGACATCCCGACCGGGATCGACGCCGACACGGGCGCCGCGCCGGGGCCGGTGTTCGCGGCCGATCGCACGGTGACGTTCGTCCGCTCGAAGCCGGGGCTGCACGTGACGCCCGGACGCGCGGCGGCCGGCGAGGTGGTGGTGGCGGACATCGGGATTGTCTCTCAGGACATGTCGAATGAGACATGTCTGATCGACCCGGTCGAGGTGGCGCGCACGATCGCGGGGCTGCGGCCGGGTTCGCACAAGGGCGAGCGCGGGCACGTGGGCATCGTCGGCGGGTCGGCGGGGACGCCGGGGGCGGCGGTGCTGGCCGGGGCGGCGGCGCTGCGGGCCGGGGCGGGCCTGGTGACGATCGCGACCGACGACCGCGAGGTGCAGGCGCAGCTGCTGGCGCACCGGCCCGAATTGATGGTGCAGCCCCGCGGCGCCGAGCCGGTGCCGGCGGCGAAGGTGCTGGTGGTCGGGCCAGGGCTGGTGCGCGAGGCGGACCGCGCGGGGCTGGCGGCGCTGTGGCTGGAAGATCGGCGGCCGGCGGTGTGGGACGCGTCGGCGCTGGCCGAGATCGCGGTCCGCTCGCCGATGCCGCGGGTGATCACGCCGCACCCGGCGGAGGCGGCTCGCTTGCTGTCCGCGAGGACAGGCGAGTCGTGGACCGCGGCGCGGGTGCAGGCCGACCGCCCGCTGGCGGCCCGCTCGCTGGCGACGGTGACGGGCGCGGTGGTGGTGCTGAAGGGCGAGGGGACGCTGGTGGCCGAGGGCGCGCGCCTGGGCGTGTGCGTGAGCGGCGGGCCGGCGCTGGCGACCGCGGGCAGCGGCGACTGCCTGGCGGGGGTGATCGCGGCGCTGCTCGGGCGCGGGCTGTCGCCGTGGGCGGCGGCGACGGCCGGGGTGCATGTCCACGGGGTGGCGGGCGAACGGCTGGTGGTCGGCGCGGTGGCGCTGGACATCGCCGACGCGATCGCGGCGGTGCTGGCGGCGCCCGAGGAGACGCACCCGCGGTTCCCGCGGCGCGTGCTCGGCTGATCGCGAGTTCGGGGCTGCGAACGCACGGCTGCCACCGAAGCAGTGGGGGCCGTTCGGAGGGCATCGTGTGGCCGAGGCCGGCAGGTCCAGGGCGCGGCGTTCGGGGGTCGTTGCGTTCATCGGTGACTCGCGGGTCGGGCGACGGCGCCGAGGTCGTGGCGACGCCGACCGAGAGGCGCGGAGGGGACCGGGGTGTTGCTGCGGGCATGGGTGACTCGTGGGCGAGGTCGCCGGGTCGACGAGCGGTCGAGGGAGCCGAGGTCGCCGCGCCGCTCGTCGCGCGGAGGTCCGGGGCGATGCGCGGCCGGGTGTTCAAGGGGCGGGACCTGTGGCACCTTTCCGGCGTGCAGCAGCGAACGCGCGCGCGGGAACCGAGTCGCCGAGGGCGTTGTCCCGTGGCCATGCGAACAGTTTCGGCGTGGTGGTGCGCGGCGGTGCTCCTGGGACTCACGGCTTGCGGGGAGGGGCAGCCGCCGGCACCTCCGCCGAAGCCGCGGGCGGAGGCGAAGGCCGCCCCGGAGGCGAAGGCCGGGCCGACCGACGAGTCGCGCGCCGAGCTGTACTTGCAGGCGAAGGAGCGGCTGGCGGCGCTGCTGCCCGAGGACAAGGACGGGCCCCGGCGGATCGTCGGCGAGCTCGGGCCCGGGCTGCGCGAGATCGCCGACAACGCCGGCGACGCGCCGCTGCGGGCCAACGCGAGCCTGCTGCTGGGGACGCTGCACGAGCGCGCGGGCGACCGGCGGACGGCGATCTCGTTCTACCGCCAGACGCTGGCGCTGCTGCCGAACGAGATCGAGCCGCGACGGGTGCTGGCGCTGGCGCTGGCGGCCGACGGGCAATTCGAGGCGGCGATCCCCGAGCAGGAGGCGGTCGTGAAGGACGACCCCGACGACCTCGAGGCGTGGCTGCTGCTCGGCGAGGTCAACGTCAAGGCGGGCCGCGCCGAGGGCGCGACGGAGGCCTACGCGGCCTACGAGATGCGGCGCCGCGGGCTCATCGACGGGCTGACGCTGCAGAACAAGGACGGCACCTACGTGATGCCGGTCGACCAGCGGGCCGCGTGCGCGCGGGCGCTGATCCCGGCCCGCGACAACGGGACGGCGCTGGCGCTGCTCTACGCGCTGCAGCGCGAGCCGGACCCGGTCGTGCGCCAGGCGCTGGCGGAGGCGATGGGGAGCCAGCGGCTGGCCGGCTACAAGGCGGCGCTGACCGACGCCGCGGCCAAGGAGGCCCACCCGGAGGCCAAGGCGGCGATGCTGTGGGCGGTCCAGGAGATCGAGCGCGACCCGCTCGAGTCGCGGCCCGGGCCGGCGCCGGTCGAGGGGGCGCCGGCGGGGGACGGGGCTCCAGGGGCAGGTGCGAAGGGACAGGACGCGAAGGACATTGCCCAGGGAGCAGGTGCGAAGGGACAGGACCTGAAGGACAGGGCCGAGGAGACAGGTGCGGCGGGCGCGGGCACGCCGGGCGCGGGTGCCGGGGCCGGGTCGGCAGGGGCCGGGGCGAGCCAGGGCACGCCGGGGGGCGCAGGCGCTCCCGGGGCGAGCGACGGGAAGCCGGCCGGGGCGAAGGCCGAGCAGGGCGCAGGGGCGCCGGCGACGAAGCGATGACCCGCGCGCCGGCGTCGCTCGCGGTCGACCACCTGTCGCACCGCTACCCGGGGGCGCCCGCGCCGGCGCTGCGCGACGTGTCGTTCCGCGTGGCGCCGGGCCAGCGCGTCGGGCTGTTGGGCCCGAACGGGGCCGGGAAGTCGACGCTGATGCGGATCGTGTGCGGGTTCTTGCCGGTGCAGGCGGGCCCGGACACGAAGGTGGCGGTGGCGGGGCTCGACGCGTCGTCGCAGTCGCTGCAGGTGCGCGAGCAGGTCGGTTACCTGCCCGAGCAGGTGCCGCTGTACGTCGAGCTGCGGGTGCGCGAACACCTGGACTTCCGGGCGGCGATCAAGCGGGTGCCCCGGCGCGCGCGGCCGGCGGAGATCCGCCGGGTCGCGGAGCAGACGGGCCTCGGCGAGATGCTCGAGCGGCCGATCGGGCACCTGTCTCGCGGCTATCGCCAGCGGGTCGGGATCGCCGACGCGCTGCTCGGCGCGCCGCCGCTGGTGGTGCTCGACGAGCCGACGGTCGGCCTCGATCCGAACCAGGTGCTCGAGATCCGGGCGATGCTCAAGTCGCTCGGCGGCGGCCAGACGCTGATCTTCTCGTCGCACATCCTGGCGGAGGTCGAGGCGCTGTGCGACCGCGTGATCGTGCTGGCCGAGGGCCGCTGCGTGGCCGACGAGTCGGTGGCCGAGGCGCTGCGCGCCAGCGAGGTCCTGGCGCGCTGGGACGGGCCGCCCGAACGCGCGGCGGAGGTGCTGCGGCTGGCGGGCGCCCAGGGGCCGCAGGTCGAGGGCCCGGTGGCCGACCCCGCGGGCTCGCGGGCGCGGGTCCGCTGCGCCGACGCGCGCGAGGCGGAGGCGCTGGCCGCCGCGCTCGGGCGCGCGAGCCTGCAGGCCGGGGTGCCGCCGGTGCAGCTCGAGGTCGGCCGCCGCAGCCTCGAGGAGCGGTTCTACCGCCTGACGAGCGGCGAGGCGGACGCCGGGCGAGGTGCGCCGTGAGGCGGGGGGCGCCGAGAGGCCGGGGCGCGGCGTGTGCTGGCCTTCGGGACATGTCCGGAAGGCCAGCCCCGGGCTCCGGGCGGACGAGCCGGTGGAAGTTCCGCGGGCGGCGGGGCGAGGCCCTTCTCGCCAACCTTCGGGACATGTCCGAAAGGCGGGGTGAGCCGTGAGCGCGCTCGGCTGGTGGGTGCGCGGGGCGTGGCACGTGGCCCGCAAGGAGCTGCTGTCGCTGTTCGTGACGCCGCTGGCGTACCTGGTGGCGACGCTGTTCCTGCTCAACCAGGGCTACAACTTCGCGCTGCTGCTGCGCGTGCTCAACGACCCGCTGGCGGCGCCCGGGCCGGTGATGCAGTTCTACTTCGGCGGCAGCTTCTTCTTGTTCTGGCTGCCGGTGATCTTCATCTGCGCGGCGCTGAGCATGCGGCTCGTGGCCGAGGAGCGGCGGCTCGGGACGCTCGAGGCGCTGCTGACGGCGCCGCTGTCGCCGGGGCAGCTGGTGGCCGGCAAGTACGTCGGGGCGTACGTGTTCTACGCGGCGCTGTGGCTGCCGACGGCGTCGTTCTACGTGCTGCTGATGGGCGCGGGGGCGCGGCCGGAGGTGGGGCCGGTGCTGGCCGGGTACCTCGGGGTCGGGCTGGTCGGCGCGAGCTTCCTGGCCGTGGGGCTGCTGGCCAGCGCGATCGCCCGCAGCCAGCTGGCGGCGGCGGTGATGACGTTCGTGGTCTGCACGATCGCGGTGATGAGCGGCTTGCTCGAAGGACAGGTGCAGTCCGAGGCGGCGAGCCGGGCGATCCAGGCGACCAGCCTGCTGACGATGATGCAGGAGCTGGCGCAGGGGATCGTCGACCCGCGCTGGGTGTACCTGCACCTGGCGGTGACGGCGTCGCTGCTGCTGGCGGCGGTGGTGGTGGTGAGCCCGCGGCGGCGCTTCGAGCACGGGCTGCAGGTCGCGCTGGCCGCGTTCACGCTGGCGAACGCGGCGGTGCTGGCGAGCCGGCACGCGGAGCGCGGCGACTGGACGGGGGGGCACGTGTACTCGCTCAGCGAGCGCGCGCGCGAGGTGCTGGCCGGGCTGTCGGCGGCGGTCGAGGTGACGGTGATCGTGCCGACGACGATCGGCGGCGGCCGGCCGAACCCGCTGCAGGCCGAGCTGCGCGAGGTGCTGGCCCGCATGACGGCGGCGGCGCCCGAGCGGCTGCGGGTGCGCTTCGTCGACCCCGACCGCGATCACCAGGAGGCGAGCGCGGCGATCGGCGACTACGCGCTGACCGGCCGCGAGCTGGCCGACGGGGTGGTGCTGATCCGCTCGGGGCAAGGAGCCGGGCTGCGCAAGGCGCATCTGCTGCCCACCGACCTGGTGTCCTTTGCGACAGGTCCCGACGTACAGGTGACGGGGCCGCGGGTGAAGGAGTTCCGCGGCGAGGAGGCGCTGCTCGGCAAGTTCCTGGCGGTGACGGACGCGCGCCGCGTGGTGGTGTGCGCGACGCAGGGGCACGGGGAGCCGGCCCTCGACAGCCTCGAGCCTTACAGCGGCTACGCGCACCTGCGCGACCTGCTGACCGACGCGGGGCTGACGGTGCGGATCGCCGACCTGTCGGGGCCGGAGGGGCTGTCGGGCTGCGACGTGCTGCTGGTCGGGGGGCCGCAGGGGCCGCTGCCGCCGGAGCACGTGAAGGAGGTCGAGCGCTTCGTCGGCGGCGGCGGCGACGTGCTGCTGCTGGCCGGGGCGGTGATCCTGCGCGGGAGCAGCGGGCTGGCGCCGAACGGGCTCGAGGAGCTGACGGCGCAGCGGGGGATCCGGTTCGGCGAGCGGGTGGTGGTCGATCCGTCGCCGATGGCCGGGGCGACGCCGTTCCTGGCGTTCACGCTGCAGGAGGGGTGGGGCGACCACCCGGCGACGGCGCGGCTGGTCGGGCAGCCGATCTCGCTGCTGCAAGTGCGCGAGCTGACGGTGGAGCCGCCGGCGACGACGCTGATCCAGACGAGCGAGCGCGGCTGGGCCGAGGCCGACATCCTGGCGTTCACCCGCGGCGAGGCGCCTCGCTTCGACCCGGCGAGCGACCGCGAGGGGCCGGTGCCCGTGGCGGCGGCGGCGGAGCTCGGCGGGTCGCGCATGATCGTGGTCGGCTCGGCCGACTTCGCCCTCAACGCGCTGCTCCGCGAAGACGTGGTCTACGACCGCGGGCGCGACTTCCTGCTCAACGCGGTCGGCTGGCTCAGCGAGCGCGACGCGCTGCTCGGGCTGCGGCCGCGCCCGCGCGAGCACGTCAAGCTGGTGCTGCAGGAGGACCAACTGGCGCAGATGGTGTGGATGTGCCTGGTCGGCCTGCCCGGCTTCGGGGCGGCGCTCGGGCTGTGGGTGCTGTGGAGGCGGCGCGTATGAAAGGACATGTTCTGAAAGGCATGTTCTCTCGGACGGCTTCGTGGGGGCCGGCGACGCTTGGGCCGTGGGGGCGGCGAGTATGAAAGGACATGTTGTGCGGGACATGTTCTCTCGGGCAGCCTCGTGGCGCCCGCGGCCGCTGACGCTGGGGCTGGCGGCGACGGCGATCGCCAGCGCGGCGCTGCTGCGCTTCGACCCGTGGGCCGGCGGCCCGGCGGCGCCGATGATCTACAGCGCGCAGTCGGCGGCCCGGCGGGTGTTCCCGGAGCTGAGCGAGCCGGCGCTGGCGCGCGCGACGATCACGCTGACGCAGGCCGGGCAGCCGCCGGTGGCGCTGGTGCCCGCGGACAACGGACAGCACGCGGTGCTCGTCGGCGACGCGCCGCTGGGGCCGGCCGACGCGGAGGGGCTGGCCGGGCTGTGGAGCTCGCTGCGGATGGCGACGACGCTGCGCGCGGTGGCGGAGGACAGCCCGCTGGGGCCGGCGCGCGGGGAGATCGCGGTCGAGGTCGACGGCCGCCGCCAGGCGGTGACGCTGCACGGGGCGGCCAGCGACGGGGTCGGCGACTACGGGACGATCGCGGGCGCGGGGACGTGGGTGGTCGAGCCGGAGCTGGCGGCGGCGCTGGCCCAGCCGGCGTCGGCGTGGCTGTCGCGGCGGCTGGTGCCGATCGAGGCCAGCGAGGCGGCGGCGGTGCGCGTGGGCCCGCTCGAGCTGGCGCGCGGGGCGGACGCGCTGTGGCGGGTGGTGGCCGGGGCTTCGCCGCACATCCTGTCGGAGCCGGCGGTGGCGCTGCGCCTCGATCGCATCGTCGCGGCGGAGTTCGAGCCGGCGCCGGCGGAGGCGAGCGAGCTGCCCGTTTCGCCATGGCTGGAAGTCCAGGACCGATCGGGCAGGCGCTGGGAGGTGCGGCTCGGGCCGCCGTGCCCGGGGCAGCCGGGGCGGGTGGTGGTCGACCGCGGGGCGGGGACGCGCGGCTGCGTGGAGGCGGAGATCGACGCGCCGTGGCCGATCGACGACCCCGACGGGGGGCTGATCGAGCCGCAGCTGGCGCCGTACGCGTACGGGCGCGTGCTGGCGGTGCAGATGGAGGCGCCGGCGCAGCGGCGGCTGCGGCGGCTGGGCGGCGGCTGGGTGGTCGAGGAGGACGGGGCGCTGCACGAGGTCGCCGAGCCGGAGGTGTTCCGCTGGTGGACGACGCTGCAGCAGGCGCCGGTCGAGCTGCCGGCGCGGCCGCTGGCGGGGTTTTTCGCCGAGGTCGACCTGACGATCGAGTCCGACAGCAGCCAGCGGCTGCGGCTGCGCTGCGGGCCGGCCGACGGGGCGCCGCTGGCCTGCCGCCGCGACGAGGCGCCGCCGCTGGTGGTGGCCCGCGAGGAGCCGCTGGCGCTGGCGTTCACCCGCGAGACGTTCGCGGAGCGCAGGCTGCTGTCCTTCGGGACAGGCGAGGTGCGCGAGCTCGAGGTGCTGCCCGGCCGGGGGAGCGACGCGGTGCGCCAGAGCGTGCGCCTCGACCTCGGAGTGTGGCGCCTCGACGCGCCGGTACATCCCGACGGGGCGGCTGCGCTCGACGAGGTCCGGCTCGAGGCGATGCTGGCCGGGCTGCAGGCGGCCCGCGCCGAGGCCTGGACCGATCGCCCGCTGACGGCGCCGCTGCGGACGATCCGCGTCGAGCGGACCGGCAGCGAGGCGGCGACGCTGGAGCTTCACCCCGACTGCGTCGGCCACGTGCCGGGGCAGCCGCGCGCGGCGCTGCTGCCGAAGTCGACCTGCACGGCGCTCGCCGACGACCTGTTGTACTCGGACCCGCTGCGCTTCTGGCTCGGGCAGGCGCGTCGCGTGGAGCTGTCCCAGGGGACACGTTCGGCGACGGCGACGCGCGAGGCGGTCGAGGAGGCGACGTGGTCGACGTCCGGCGACCCGACCCTGCTGGCAGGGCTGACCGGGTGGGAGGCGTTCCGGTCGGTACGCCTGGTCCAGGGCGAACCCCGCGGCGAGCCGACGACGGCGAAGATCCTCCGACCCGGGGCGGCGACGGTGACGGTCGACGTCGGCCCGACGATCGAGGAGACGCCGGCGTGGGTGCGCCTGCGCGGGGCCGACTGGTACTACGCGGCCGAGACCGCCGCGCGTCGCTGAGCGGCGGACCTCTCGCGCGCCGACGGTCGGCGCACGTGCTCGTCGCCGGCCAGGCAGCGGCTGGCGATGCTCGCGTCGAGCTGGCGAAGGTGTCAGGGGCGCACGCCGCCAGTGGTTCGGCCGCGGCTGGCGATGCTCGCGTCGACCGGGCGACGGGTGTCACTGCCTGCGGAGCGCGCCGCTCGAGCGTCGCCTGGCAAACTGATCGGTCCGCACCCGGGGCTTCAGTCGCCCGCGGCGGCGATCTCGGTGCACTCCTTGCCCTCGGGCATGGTGCAGATCTTGGCGTAGTCGAGGCGGAACACGCCGCCGACCTCGACGCACTCCTGCTGCCGGGCGCAGTCGTAGAACTCCTTGCACTCCGCGTCGACCGAGTCGCAGAGGTTGGCGTCCTTGTCCTCGCCGCTGGTGTCGCTGCCGTTCTTGGCGTCGCACGCGGCGCGCGCCTCCTTGAACTGCTCGCACGACTCCACCTCCGGCGCGGTGCAGGCTCCGAGGGTGAAGGCAGCGGCGAACGCGAAGGCGGCGACGAGGAAGAATCTGTGCACGGTGAGCCTCACTGGACCGGTCTCTGCGAGCGTTGCACGTCTCGCCGTCACGGAGCAACCGCTAGGCGCGAGGGGTGAAGTCGAGCAGGCCGCGGGCGCTCGCCGTCGTGGTCGCAACGCCTCGATCGCGCCGCGCACCGACGATGGCGACGCGGTCGTCGTCGCAGCGCGCGCGGCCTGATGCGAGCCCGCAGCGCATTCCGACGACGCCGGCAGGTCGAGTCGGGACCGGACGTGGCGCGATCGAAGGCGAGACACGCCGAGGTCGAACCCGCGGCGCGGCGTTCGCTGGCGGAGCCGGCGTGGGCGCGACCGAAAGCGAGACCTGCGGCGACGGACCGGGCGGAGGAGGGGGGTAAGGGCGCGAGCAAGAGCCGGGGCACGAGGACGAGCGAGACGCCGCAGCGCCGTGTGGTCGTGGTCGCCGCGATCGTGTGGCCGCAAGACGAAGAGGGCGGCCGCAGCGGAATGCCGGGGCCGCCCTCATGCGCGCGTCACCGCGATGGCAGGACTACTCTTCCTCGTCTTCCTCTTCGGGGATCCGGAGGTCGTCGTCCGTACACTCCTTGTCCTCGGGCTGCGGACACAGGGTGCGGTAGAACTCGACCGGGCAGCAGCGCTTGCCGCACTCGGGATCCTGGCTGCGAGGGACGCAGGGCTTGCCGCCGATTTTTGTGTCGACCTTCTCGGTGCCGAGGAGCCAGGTGAGGTTCGAGTCGGGCACGCACGACAAGGCGGCGGTGCAGTCGTAGAACTGCTTGCACTCCGGGTCCACGTTGTTGCACAGGTCGTAGTTGACCGGCTCGTAGCGGAACGCGTTGTTGCCGTCGCAGCTGCTGCGTACCTCCCGGAAGTTCTCGCACGACTCGATCTCGGGCGCCGTACAGGCGCCGAGCGCGAAGGCGAGGGTGAAACCGAAGAGCGAGCCCAGGAAGATCTTGTGCACGGCGCGCCTCACTTGCCCTTCTTGTTGCCCTTGTTGACCTTCTCGACCAGCTTGCGCTGCTCCTCCTCGACGCGGAGCAGCTCGATCGGGTGCCAGGCCGCAGCCTTCGGCGCGATCCAGCCCTCGGTGCCGGTGGCCGGGTCGATCGCCTTGTAGTACGTGAAGTCCAGCAGGCCGCGGGCGTCGGCGAACCCCTGGTCGGAGAAGCGCTTGAACTTGCCCTTGAAGGTGTACTGCTTGCCCTTCTCGAACACGACGTCGGGGACCTTCTCCCACCGCTTGGCGTCGTAGTCGGGGATCGTGAAGCGGTAGCCGACGACCATCATCGCCCGCTTCTTGCCCTTCTCGTCGGCCTTGTCCGTGATCCAGATGTGCGGCTGCTTGCCGGGCGGGCACTTCTCGCCCTCGGGGCAGACCGGCGGCTCGTAGATGTCCTGGACGAAGCCCTTGAGCTCGATCTCCTGGCCGGCGTCGCCGATCTTGACGTTCTCCTCGAGATCCTTGCGCAGGCCGTAGATCGACCAGGCGCCGTCCTCCCACTTCTCGGCGACCTTGCCCTCGTCGAAGTCGGGCGGGGGCGGGAGTTCAAACTTGACGTTGTCCGCCGCCGATGGTCCCTCGTCCTCCTGGGACTTTTTGACCTTGGGGGCCGGCTCGCCTCCGCAGCCCCATGGAGCCATGCAGAGTGCGGTCGTGATCAGGAGCGTAGAAGCAGAGCGCATCATCGGGAGCGTCGTCCTCCGAGCCTTCCCGCGGGGGAAGGCCGACATTCCTGGCTGTATCACGCGCACGCGCGTAGTTTCAAGTGCTCGGGCCGTTTGGTAGACGGTGGGGGTGCAATCGCCGAGCGACGCCAGGGCCCCACGCGCGCAGGTGGCGGCCCCACTCCCGGTCCGCCGCCGAAGACCGAGAGGGCTGGGCAAGCCGGCCGTCCTGCGATCTCTGGCGGGGGCGTGTCTCGCGCTCACGAGCGCCTGCAGCAGCCCGCCCGCCGAGCCGCTCCCCGCAGAGGGTCCGAGCGAAGTCCGTCCGCAGACCCCGGTGATCTCGCCTTCCGCCGAAGACACGGTGGTCGTGGCGGTGCGCCGCCTGCCCGCCACCCTGGACCCGTTCGCGGAGCTCGACCCATGGGGCCAGCGCGTGGTCGACGACCTGCTGTTCGAGGGCCTCGTCCGACGCCAGGGGGACAGCGCCCCCTGGATCGAGATGGCGCTCGCGGACCGCTGCGAGGTCGACCACGACCCGGCCGGCCGCGGGGTGGTGTGCCGCCTCCGCGAGGGCGCGCAGTTCCACGACGGCTCGCCGGTGACGCGCGAGGACGCGCTGCTCAGCGTGAATCAGTGGCTGGGTCCGCGCGGGCAGGGGCTGCGCCAGCGCCACGGGCTCGACGGGCTGCGCGCCGCCGTGCCGGCGGACGGGCCGCCGTCTGGCCCAAAGGACAGCTCGGGCCGGTGGTTGCGCCTGGTGTTCGAGCACGACGACCCGCTGGTGCTCGAGAAGATCGCGGCGATCAAGATCGTGCCGCGCGGCCGCGTGGCCCAACCAGACCAGCCGATCGGCTCGGGGCCGTTCCGCTTCGTCGCCGGCGACGACGTCCACCTGATGCTCGAGCGCACGAGCAAGGCGCCGGGGCTGGCCGGGCGGATCGTGCTGCGCGCCATCGACGACGGCGCGGCGGCGCTGACGGCCCTGCGCCGCGCGGAGGTCCACGTGCTCGCCGAGGTGGCGCCGATCCACGTGCCGAAAGAGCTGGCGAAGCCGGCGATGGCGGCCCGCTTCACCGCCTATCTGGTCAGCCCGGCGCGCTTCGACCTGCTCCTCTTTAACCTGCGCGAGGGCCCGCAGTCGGGGTCGCGGATGCGGGCGGCGCTCGACCTCGCGGCCCCGCGCGGGGAGCTGGCGCTGCAGGTCTACGGGCTGCCGGGGCTGCCGGTGACGGCGCCGGTCGATCTGCACGCGCCGGCGCCGATCGATCTGGTGGCCCTGGCCGAGGGTCGCGACGCCGAGGCCGGGCTCGGCCCGCTGGTGTCGCCGCCGGCGGTGACCGCCGACGCCACCGGTCGCGCCGCCGCCGACGCGATCCTGAACGAGCTCGGCTGGATCCACGAGCGCGGGGTTCGGCGGCGCCAGGGCGTGATGCTGCGCCTGCCGCTGACCTGGGACGCGAGCCCGGGGCTGGCGACGGGGGTGGCCCGCGCGCTGAGGGGGGCGTGGAAACAGCTCGGGGTGCAGGCGCCGAGCGTGACCGCGAGCTGGCCTTACGTACAGGCGAACCTGCTGCGCGCCGGCAAGTTCAGCGTGGCGCTGGCGCGGCTGGCGTCGGGCAGCGACGTCGACCTGTATCCGTGGTTCCACAGCCGCGGGGCGCACAACCTGACCGGAGTGGCCGACCAGACGCTCGACGCGGCGATCGACACGTACCGGGCGGCGCAGACCCGCATCGACCGCGATCGTGCGAAGCAGGCGATCGCGGCCCGCCTCGGCGAGCTGCGCCCGGCGATCGTGCTGCACGCGCCGCTGGCGGTGACGCTGCTGTCGCGCACGCTGACCGGGGTGCAGTTCGTCGACGACCTGCCGCGCCTCGATCGCCTCGGCTTCGCGCCGGGCCGCACCGACGACTCGTGGATCCGCGAGCCGTGAGCGAGCGACCCGCGAGCAGCCGGTGAGCGCGACGCGGACGGCGATCGGGACGAAGCGGCGCGCGATCCGACCGGGGCCGCGTCGAGAATTCGGCGACGCGTCGCGATCGGCGACGCGGCGCTCGAGCCGCGCGGCCGTCGACGACGCGCGCGGTCGCCCGGCAGCTGCGCGGCGTGACGTCGCGGTCCGCGGCGAGAGGCGATCGCCGCGCGGTGCGAGATCGGCGGATGCGGATCGGCCGGGTCGCGGTCGTTCGGCGAATTCGCGGCTGAATCGGGCTCCAGCGGCCGCTATTCGCAGAATTGCCGAATTGTTGAGGTGGGTGCGACACGCTGCTACTAGCGGGTCAACACGAGGAGCGCAAGCAAATGGCGACGTGGATCCTGTTCCTTCACCTCCTGTTCCCGACCGCGCCGGAAGCCGGTGCCACCAGCCACGACGACGAGGCCGGTCTGCGCTACCGCGGGCTCGAGCAGATGTTCGCCCGCTTCGACGCCGAGGCCGCGCAGGCCGACGAGCGCTGATGGTCTTTGCGACATGCTCGCCGGAGCATGTCCGCCGGGGAATGTCCGTTAGAACCTGTACAAGACGCCAGCCGAGCCCAGCAGGTGGGTCTGGTGGCGCGGCAGCGGGGCCTGGCGCAGCGCGGCGCTCTCGCCGGCGAACAGCGGGCCGGTGGCGCGGGTGCGGGCCACGTCGGTGACGACCCCGTAGCCGCGGAGCGAGAAGGTCAGGGCGACGCGACCGAGCAGGAGCTCGAGGTCGGCGCCGACCCGGACGGTGAACGCACCGACGATCTGGGCGCCCGCGCGGCCGCCCTCCAGCTCGTAGCGGATCGCGTGCGCGAGGCCGCCGACGCCGGCGTCGAGGGCGAAGTGGCCGATGTCGCCGCGCGCGAGGAAGAGCAGGGCGCCGAACTCGGCCAGCAGGAGGTCCTGCGAGAGCAGGTCGTTGTCGCTGCGGTAGCGCACCGAGCCCGAACGCACCGCCAGCTCGAGGGCGATCGGCGGGCGGATCCGGACCCGGCCCAGCGCGCCGACGCCGCCCGCGGCGACCGAGTTGCCGAGGTAGCGCGCGTCCAGATCGACGACCCGCGGGCGCAAGGGCGGGATCTGCAGGCCGACCCCCTCGATGCCGATCGCCCAGCGCCGCACCGGATCCCGCTCGCTCAGCCGCGGATGAGCCGGGCGCGCCGGCGCGGGCCCGGGAGCGGCGGGGGCCGCGGCGCCGACCACGGGCCCGGGGGCAGGACCGCCGGGATCGGGCGAGGCCGAGGGCCCGGCGGCGCGGGCCGGGCCGGCGAGGCCGACGGCCAGGACCACCGACAGGGCCCACGGTCCGCGGGCGGGGATCTCGCGAGCTCGGACCATGCGCCGGCAGGAGCATAGGCGCTCGGACGCCCCCGGCGGTAGCCCCCCGCGCGAGCCTGCCGGCGATCCTCACGGCACCGACGCGTCGGTGCCGCGGCTCGGGCTTTCTCCACAACTTGCGGCGGGGGCCGCGGAGGCGATAGTGAGCAGAGGTGCCGCTTCGCAGCATGACAGGGTTCGGCGCGACGAGCTGTGTCACCGAGATCGCCGGACAACCGATGCGGCTCGGGGTCGAGCTCCGCTCCGTCAACCAGCGCTTCCTCGAGGTGAAGATCCGCCAGCCGTTCGGCGCGGCGGCCGAACACGCGCTGCGGCGCAAGGTCGAGGCGCGGCTGCGACGGGGTCGCGTCGACGTCTACGTCCACCTGCAGGCTGCGCTCGGGGCCGCGGCGCTCGGGCCCGCGGAGCTCGAGCGGGTCGCCGAGGTGCTGGCGCAGGCGCGGCAGATCGAGGTCCACGCGCAGACCATCGGCTCGGGGACGCTGGCGCCGTTCACCGCGCTCGACGTCCTGCGCCTGCTCGCGGCCCGCAGCGGCGGCGCGGGTGAGGCCCCGACCACCGCGCCGGCCGAGCTCGACAACCTCGTCGACCTGGCCCTCGATGCGCTGTGCGCCATGCGCGAGCAGGAGGGCGCGGCCCTCGAGTCGGCGCTGCGCGAGCTCGCCGGGGCGCTGCAGGGCCACGCCGAGGCGCTGCAGTCGGCCCGCGTCGGCGAGTCCGAGCGGCTGCTGACGCGCCTGCGCGAGCGGGTCACGGCCCTGTGCGAGAAGGCCGGCGTGAGTCCGCCGCCGTCGGAGCGGCTGGCCCAGGAGGTTGCCGCGCTGGTCCAGCGCGGGGACATTGAAGAGGAGCTCGCGCGCATCGACAGCCACCTCGCCCAGCTGCGCGCGACCCTCGACGCCCCGGCCCAGGTCGGGCAGGGCAAGGTCCTGGATTTTCTGGCGCAAGAGCTGTTCCGCGAGCTGACCACGATCGGCAGCAAGATCACGAGCCACGCCGGCTCCGCGCTCGTCATCGCCGCCAAGGGAGACGTAGAGCGCATCCGTGAGCAGGTTCAGAATGTCGAGTGATTACAAAGGTTTGCTGCTCGTTGTTTCAAGCCCTTCTGGAGCCGGCAAGACGACCCTCTGCCGGCGCCTGCGGGACGAGTTCGCGCAGATCCAGTTCAGCGTCTCGTACACCACGCGGTCGCCGCGCCCCGGCGAGGTCCACGGGCGCGAGTACTTCTTCGTCGACCGCGACGCCTTCACGGCGATGGTCGCGCGCGACGAGTTCGCCGAGTACGCGCTGGTCCACGGCAACAACTACGGGACCTCGGCGTCGCTGGTCCGCGAGGCGCTGGCCAGCGGCACCGACCTGCTGTTCGACATCGACTTCCAGGGCGGGCGCCAGCTGCGGCGCTGCTTCCCGGCCGACGTGGTGCTGGTGTTCATCCTGCCGCCGTCGCTCGGCGAGCTGCAGCGGCGGCTGCAGGCCCGCAACACCGACGCGCCCGAGGTCATCGAGCGCCGCCTGCGGGTCGCCCGCGACGAGCTCAGCCACTACGCCGAGTACGACTACGTGATCGTCAACGACGACCTCAACCGCGCCTACGCCGCGCTGCGGGCGATCTACATCGCCGAGAGCCACCGCTGCGCGCGCCAGCGGAGCGCCGCCGAGGCGGTGCTGTCGGGGCAACAGGTGCTCGGCATCGCCCGCGGCGCGATCGGGGACGACAAGGAGGGCTTGTGAGCGAGCCTGCCTGTGAGCGGCCGTTGGAGCCGAGCGTCGCGACCCTGCTGGCCGAGCTGCGCGACCACGGCGTGACCGACACGAGCGCGGTCGAGAAGGCGTTCGCGCTGGCGGAGAAGTGCCACGCCGGCCAGGTGCGCAAGAGCGGCGAGCCGTACCTGACGCACCCGCTGCGGGTCGCGGAGACGATCGCGCGCCTCGGCCTCGACACCAGCAGCGTGATCGCGGCGCTGCTGCACGACGCGGTCGAGGACAGCGACCTCTCGGTGTTCGACCTGACCGAGCAGTTCGGCGCCGAGATCGCCGGCATCGTCGACGGCGTCACCAAGCTCGGCAAGGTGCCGTACCTGTCGCGCCAGGAGCAGCAGGCGGAGAGCTTCCGCAAGATGCTGCTGGCGATGAGCCAGGACATCCGCGTGCTGCTGGTCAAGCTCGCCGACCGGCTCGACAACATGCGGACGCTCGAGCACATGCCGGGCGACAAGCGCCAGCGGATCGCCCGCGAGACGATGGAGATCTACGCGCCGCTGGCCAACCGCCTCGGGATCCAGTGGATCCGCACCGAGCTGCAGGACCTGTCGTTCCGCTACCTCGAGCCGGCGATCTACGACGGCGTGCAGAGCAAGATCGACAACCTGTTCGCCGGCGCGCCGGAGTTCGTGGCCCGCGGCCTGGCCGAGCTGCAGGCGGCGTTCCTGCCGCCAGCCGGGCCGAGCGACCCGGCGCCGAGCGATCGGCCCGAGGACGAGCGCGTCGAGTGGCCGGAGGCGCTGTTCGGGCGGGCCAGCGTGCGGGCCAGCGTGCGCCGGCCGTACCAGGTCTACCGCCTGTCCGAAGAGCAAGACGAGGGCGTCGATCAGGTGTCCGACCTGGTCACGTTCCACATCATCACCCGCGACCGCGCCGGCTGCTACGCCGCGCTCGGGGTGGTCCACGGCCGCTTCACGCCGGTGCCGGGCCGGTTCCGCGACTACATCGCGCTGCCGCGGCAGAACCACTACCAGGCGCTGCACACCGCGGTGATGGCCCACGGGGTCCGGCTGACGCTGCAGATCCGCAGCGAGAGCATGGACGACGTGGCCGAGAAGGGCATCGTCTCCGAGTGGCGACGCGACCGCGCCGGCTCGAAGGGCTGGCAGAACCTGACCTGGCTCAAGAGCCTGATGGACTGGCAGGGCGAGGTGTCCGACCCGCACGAGTTCATCGCCGCGGTCAAGGCCGACCTGTTCGCCGACGAGGTGTTCGTGTTCACCCCGCAGGGCGACATCCACACCTTCCCTCGCGGCGCCACGCCGATCGACTTCGCGTTCGCGATCCACACCGACCTCGGCAACCACTGCTCGGCGGCGCGGATCAACGGCCACATGGTGCCGCTCCGCTACCAGCTGCGGCAGGGCGACACGATCGAGATCATCACCACGCCGAACCCGGCGGTGCGCAAGGAGTGGCTCAAGATGTGCCAGACCTCGCGCGCGCAGGCGCGGATCAAGCAGTACCTGCGGCAGCAGGAGCGCGGCCGGCTGCGCGCGCTGGGCCGCAGCCTGCTCGACACGGAGCTGGCCGGGCGCGGGCGCAAGCTGGCCGACTTCGAGGCCCAGGGGCAGATGGCGAGCCGGATCGCCGATCTCGATCTGCCCAAGGATCTGCGCAGCGAGGACGGGCTCTACGAGGCTCTCGGCGCCGGTCAGGTCGCGCCGGCGGTGGTGGCGGACGCGCTGGCGCCGGTCGCGGACGAGGAGGACAACCTGTTCAAGCGCGTGCTGCGGCGCATGTCGGGCAAAAAGCCGGGGCCCAAGCTGCCGGGCTTCGGCCGCCTGGCGCCCGGGCAAGGCGCGCCGGGCTCGCCGCTTCTGGTCACGCGCGAGCGCATCGAGGCCGGCTCTTCCGGGGCGCCGATGATCCAGCTCGCGCCGTGCTGCTCGCCGCTGCCGGGCGACCCGCTGATCGGCTACTTCGTCCCGGGCAAGGGGATCGCGGCCCACGTCGAGGGCTGTCCCGAGGCGCTCGGCCGGATCGCCGAGCGCCGCCTCCACCTCGCCTGGGAGTCGGGCCTGGAGATCGACGGTCCGGTCACCCTCGAGGTCCGCACCACCGACACCGTCGGCCTGCTCGCCGAGATGAGCCGGGCCTTCTCGCACCACGGGATCAACATCAAGCAGGCCAATTGTCGCGCCTACGACAGCGGCCGGCGCGCCATCAACACCTTCCAGACCACCGTCCGCAGCCTCAAGCAGCTGTCTTCGCTGATGGCGACCCTGCGGGACATCACCGGCGTGCTGGCGGTCGAGCGGGTGTTCTCACGCGCCGAGTGACCCGAGCGCCGCGCGGGCAGGGGGCCGGCTGGCGCAGGCCCCGTGCGCGCGGTTGACAAGCCCGATAAGCCCGGTTATCCCTCCGCCCTCCCGCAAACAGGACCTCCGCGATGGCTTCCTTCACTGCAGTCACCAAGCGCAAGCGCGCTCGTCGTACCAAGAACGCTGGCCATGCCCGTAAGATGAAGATGGGCAAGCACAGCACGCTGTCCGCCACGGAGCTGTTCGCGGCTCTCGGCGAGCCCGGCAAGCCGGCGCCCAAGAGCGCCGCGCCGGCGAAGGGTTGAGCTCGCCGCTCGCCCTGCAGAACCCAGGCGCCCGCCTGCGCGCGCGAGATCGCCGCGGCGGCTCCGCCGGTGTGCTTCCATCAGGTCTCGCGGCTCGCCGCGTCCGCCGCCCGATCTCCGTGATCGGCCCAATTTGCGTGCGGAACCGCGAACGGCTCGCGTTCCATGGAGGCCACGGGCGGGGTCGCACGGCTCTCGTGGTTTTCGTCGCGAGTGAACCATGCGAAGGTCGCCGTGGCGCCGGGCGCCGGGCCCGCTGTGCGCTTGATCAACTACCTAGCAGCGCATAGTCTCGGAGCGCGACTTCCCTCCCTGCTGGAGAACCCATGACGACAGCGACGACCGGCGCGCCAACTCTCTCACCGGGAACAGTGATCGACGGGACATACACCCTCGGCGCGGTGGTGCGGGAGCGCGGCGGCAGCGTGACCTACGAGGCCACGGACCTCAGCGGTGGTCAGGTGGAGGTCACCGTGTACGCGGCCGGCTGTTTCGTCTCGCCGGTGGCGCTCGAGCGCAGCCTCCGCGAGCTGCGGCAGCTCGAGAAGGTCCAGTCGCCCCAGATCGTGCGGGTGATCGACACCGGCAAGATGTCGCAGGGCGGCATCTACGAGGTCCACGAGCGCCTCGCCGGGACGCCGCTGTCCAGCGTGGGCAGCCTGCCGCCGGCCGAGGTGTTGCAGATCGTCCAGGACGTCGCCGCCGCGCTGGCGGCGGCGCAGAAGGTCGGGGTGGTCCACCGCAACCTCGGGGCCGACTCGATCCTGCGCCACGGCAGCGACATCCGCCTGTTCAACTTCGCCGTCGGCGACCCGCAAGGGGGCGTCAGCTTCGGCGCCATCGATTGCATCGCGCCCGAGCAGGTCGAGGGCAAGAACATCGACGAGCGCACGCTGGTGTACAACCTCGCGGCGCTGACGTATCGCCTGCTCAAGGGCCAGTCGCTGTTCACGACCGAGGACACCGGCACCGCGCTGCTGCAGCACGCCGCCAGTCTCCCGCCCGAGAGCTCGATGCCGGCGCCGCTGTTCGCGGGCCTGGCGAAGGACCCCAAGGCGCGGCCGGCGCTGTCCAAGTTCCTCGGGGATCTTGGCGACATCGTCCGCGACTTCCCGCGCGATGCTCGCGAGCAGGACGACCCTATGAACGACCCCGACGCGCTCAACCCGGATCGCGCGGCCCTCAGCGGGCCGGGCACGCCCACCCCTGAACCCGCCGCGGCCAAGCCGGTCGCGCCGCCGCCGGCCGCCAAGCCGGCGATCGGCGCGCCGCCGTCGGTCGGGCCCAAGATCGGCGCGCCGCCGCTGTTGGGACCGCCGACGATCGGCAAGCCGCCGGGCGTCGCGCCGCCCAGCGTGTCGGCGCCGACGTTCGCGCCGCCGAGCGTGGCCCCGCCGACGTTGTCCGCGCCGAACCTCGCCCCGCCGCCCGCCGCGGCCCCCAGCGCGACCGCGGGGGCCCAGGGCGCCAAGCCCCGCACGCGCGGGTGGACCATGTTCATGGAGGCGACCGACGGTGAGTCCGGCGGCGCCCCGGCGCCCGGGGTGCCGGTCGGCGGCCCGCTGCCGGTGGCGACGCCCGCGCCCGCGCCGGCGCCCGTCGCTGCGCCCACGCCCGCGCCGGCGCCCGTGCAGCCCGCGGCTGCCGCAGCACCGGCCGCCTCGAGCGGCGAGGTCAAGCCGAGCACGCGCGGCTGGACGATGATCATGGACGAGCCGGAGGCCGACGCGGCCGCGCTCGCCGTCACCACGCCCGCCGCCGCCAGCGCCCCGGCGCCGGCCAGCCCGACCGTCCGCGGCTGGACGATGCTCGAGGAGCTCAATGACTCGCTGCCCGGCGTGCCCCCGCCGACGGCGGCAGCCCCGGCGCCCGCGCCGGAGAAGGCCGAACCGGCCCCCGCGGCTGCGGCGGCGCCCGCCGGCGGTCAGCCGAGCTCGCGCGGCTGGACCATGTTCATGGAGGCCGAGCTGCAGAGCAAGGACGAGCCGAAGGCCGAGCCCGCGGCGGCCGAGCCCGAGTTCTACGACGGCCAGGTCACCACCGACTCGGGCACCGTCGTCGCCTTCGCCCCGACCGCCGGGACCCCGCAGGCCCGCTCACGCGTCGGCGAGCCGCCCGCCGACCTGAGCGCGGGGACAGAAGAAATGACCTCGTTCGGCTCGCGCTTCCGCAGCGCCGAGCCCGAGCCGCCGGCGCCCGGCGACGCCGCCCCGCAGTCGCCGCCCGATCTGCCGAGCTTCGCCGGCAACTCGAGCTTCGACTTCGGCGGCCTCACGCCTCCGCCCAAGCCGCAGCCCGAGCCGGCCAAGCCGACGGTGTCGGCGGCGCAGCCCAGCACTCCGCCCGAGTCGGTGTTCGCCACCGCCGAGGCGGCCGAAGGCGCCGGTGGCGGCTCGAAGGTGCTGATCATCGTCATCGTCGTGCTGGTGATCGCCGCGGTCGCCGTGATGGCGCTGACGAGCTCCTGAGCCCACGCCGGCGAGGGCAGGGGCGTCCGGTAGGCATGCCGGGCGCCTCTTCGCGTTCGTGGCCCGGTCGCACGACGGCGCGCTCCGAGCCCGACGACGTGCCGGTCGGCCGCGACGGCCGCGAGCGCGTGGTCGGGAGCCGCGAGCGATGCGGTCGAACGAGACGTGTCTCCGCAGGGCCGGTGGTGGCGTGCCGGCCTGCGCGAAGGGCAGGCGGCGCGAGGACGGCTCGTCCACCCGCGACGCGTCTCGAGCGCGAAGGGCCTGTCCCTTCGGGCAGGCCCTTCATCACATGTCCATCTGGACATGTCTTTTCAAACTTGCCCTCGCGGGCATGCTCGTTCGGCCAGGCGAGCGCTCAGGCCTGCTCTTCCTCGTCGATCTCCGGCAGCTGGTACACGATCGTGCGGTCCTGCTGCTGGCCCTCGCCGGCCCCGACCTCGCCCTCGCCCTCACCGGCGTCGACGTCGGTGTCGACGATCTCCTCGTCCGCCTCGGCCTCGGCCTCGACCCCCTCGTAGCTGTCGACCGCGGTCTCGGTCGCGACCGGCACGGGGCTCGACACAGGGATGTTGGGGGCGTTGCCCGCCTTCCAGTCCTCGATGGCTCTGCACAGCACGGCGTAGTCGATCATCGCGGGCATGGTAGTCCGCGGGCGTGGCGCCGCGCAACCTGGTCGACCGGCTCGCGCGCCGGTCGGGCCGGCCCGGTCGGTGACACCCGGGTCTCGTGCCAGCCGGTGGGTCGAGCCCGGCGTGGCAGGCCGAGGCCGACTACAGCCCGCGCTGGGCGCAGGCCTCGCCGATCTGGGCCGTGACCTGGTCGGGGGGCAGGGTGCCGTCCAGAACCACGATCTCGCCGAGGTCTCCGCGCTCGCGGGCGGCGTCGTAGAGGCGGGCGACGCGGCGCTGCAGCTCGAGCGCGTCGAACCGCTCGCTGACCGCGGCGCCCTCGGCGGCGCGGCGCTGGATCCGGGCGAACGCCACCTCCGCGGGCACGCGGAGGAAGATGTAGAAATCGGGCGCCGGGGCCGCCTGGTTGATCGACCGGACCCAGTCGAGATCGCAGTCGAGGGACTGGTACGCGAGCGAGGACAGGAGGTAGCGATCCGAGACGACGACGCCGCCGCGGCGGCGGGCCGGATCGATCTCGTGCGCGATGTGCTCGAGGCGATCGGCGGCGAACAGCAGGGCCAGCGCGGCCGGATCGATGGGCTCCGCCTCGACGTGGAGGCGCTCGCGGATCAGCCTGCCGATCGCGCCCCCGCTGGGCTCGCGGGTCTCGTGGACCTCGTGGCCACGCTGTCGGAGCCAATGCGCCAGCGCGCGCGTCTGCAGCGTCGTGCCGCTCCCGTCGATCCCCTCGATGGCGATGAAACGTCCGCCTGACTCACGCATCGCGGGCGAGCCTAGCAAAAGTCGCGCGCGCCTTGGCGCGTCCGCACGGTCGCGGATTCCTCGCTCAGGGCGCGCCCGCGTGGCACACTCGCTCCGGCCCAAGGAGTCTTCGCCTGTGAATCAGCACCCGCCGTCCTCCACTGTACCGCTGGGCAGCTCGCAAAACCCCGCTCAGCCGCAGTACGTGCCCGCACAGCTCGGCGTGGCAGTGCAGCTCCCCGGGTCCTCGCAGCCCCATCCGGGCGCGGCGCCGATGCCGGGACAGCAGCCGTATCCGCAGGCGCAGCATCCGCCGCCGGGCGCCTATCCCCAGGGACAGGTGCCGATGGCCGCCCAGCAGCATCCGGGGCAGTACCCGCCGGGTCAGTACCCGCCGGGCCAGTATCCGCCGGGGCAGTACCCGCCCGGGCAGTATCCGCAGGGCGCCTATCCCCAGGGACAGGTGCCGCAGCAGCCGGTGCAGCAGGTCCATCCTCACCCGCAGTCGGGCCCGGTGCCGCCGCCGCCCGGCAACGCGCGCATGGACGAGCTGCAGACCGGCGGCTCCCGCACCGTGTTCGAGTTCACCGGCGCCCACGCCAAGCCCGAGGCCGGCGGCCGCACCTTCGTCGGCAGCCTCGACAGCATGCCCGACCTGTCGCGCGAGCGGCCGGAGCGCATGGCCAGCAATCTCAGCCCCGGGATGCCGTCGTGGGTGCTCGTGCTCGTCGGCCTGCTCGTGGTCGGCGGCGGCGCGGCCTATGCCGCGTTCCTGGGCGGTCAGGCCAGCGAAGAGACGGTCAACGCCGCGCCCGCCGAGACCGCGCCGCCCGCCGCGACCGCCGGGACGCCGCCCGCCGCGGTCGACCCGGCCGCGGCCGCGGGCACGCCGCCCGCCGCGGGCGTACCGCCGGCCGCCGGGACGCCGCCCGCTGCCGGGACGCCGCCGGCTGCCGGGACGCCGCCGGCCGCCGGAACGCCGCCGGCCGCCGGGACGCCGCCGGCGACGACTCCGCCGGCGACCACGCCGCCGGCGACCACGCCGACGCCCGAGCCCACGCCGGAGCCGGTCAAGACGACGCCGAAGAAGACGACGCCGAAGAAGACCACGCCGAAGCCCGAGCCGCCCAAGGAAGAGCCGAAGAAAATTATCAAGCCGAGCAAGCCGCCGCGCGAGGGCCTGGGCGACCTGCCGCCGCCGCCGAAGTGAGGCCCGCCCGCGCCGAGGGGCCCCGAGCGTCCGCCCGCGCGCGTCGAGGTACAAAGAGCCCTGTCCGATCGGACAGGGCTCTTTGTACATGTCCGTCGGGACCTGCACAAAGAGCCCCGTCGGGCGCCCGGCCGAGCGAGCCCGACCGCCCGCTGCCGGCGCCGTGAACGTGCCGGCGCTACGGCTGCGCGGTTTGCAGCCCCGCGGCCGTGTCGTCCCTCAAGACCCCCGAGGTCACGCGGCGAGCGTCGCGTCTGCGCCCGACGACGCCGGCCGCGCTCCGTCTCCCGGCCGTCGCCTCTCACGGCCGAATCGCGGCGAGCGGCGGAGCGGCGCCGGGGCGGCGCGGGCGAGCCGCAACGGGGATCCGTCGACCGGCGGCAGGAGAGCCCGCGTGGCGCAAAGCGCATGCTCCTTGCGACAGGCCCTTCGGGACATGCCCCGATCGACCTGTCGCAATGGACCTGCCCGGAGGGACCTGTCCGATCAAACCCCCGGCGGCTCGGCGCGGGCGACCAGGACCTCGTCCTCGCCGGCGGGGTCGACCTCGGTGCGGCGGTCGGGCGACGGCTCCAGGCCCTTGCGCACGCGGACCACGCTGCCGGGGCGGTCGGCGTGCTCGTAGGCGGTCATCCAGCCGGCCGGCAGCTGCGGGCCGGTGCGCTCGAACACGTAGCGGGCGTCGCGGGGCGACAGGTTGACGCAGCCGTGGCTCTTGCGGTGGCCGAAGCCGTCGTGCCAGTAGGCGCCGTGGAGGGCGAAGCGGCGGTAGAAGTACTGCACCCACGGGACGGCCTCGACGTGGTAGGGCGAGTCCTCGGCGTCCGCGGGGCGGTTGCGCATCGGGCCGTAGGCGAGCTTGTTGCGGATCCGGTAGACCCCGCGCGGCGTGGCGGTGTTGGGCTTGTGGCCGGTGCCGCTCGACACCAGCGTCACGAAGATCGGCTGCTGCCCGCGCATCACCGCCAGCGTCTGCTGGCCGACGTCGACGTCGACCCACGTCTCGTCGTCGCGGATGTCGTCGAGGGCCGGGCCGTCGACCCATAGCCGCAGCTTGTCGGCCTCGACGTAGGCGGACGCGCCGGGCCCGAAGTGGTCGGGGATCTCGAGCCACCGCGCCCCGCCGCCGCGCAGCGGCTCGGGCTTCACGTCGAGCGCCTGGTGGTACTCGAGCTGGCCCTCGATCGCGGCCTTGAGGCTCGGCTGGCGCCGCAGCAGGGCCTCGCGGGAGACCGCCCACGCGGCCGCCAGCCCGGCCGGGATCGGGCGGACGGCCAGCTCGCGGCCGGCGAACTCGCTCGGCTTCTCGAACTTCAGCCCCTCGAGCGGCACCACCTGCTCGTCGCCGTCGAGCATCACCTTGCCGTGGCCCGGGATCTGGAGCTCCTCGACGAACGCGTATTGATGGTTGGCCGCCAGGATCTCGAGCGGCTCGGCGCCCTGCGTCAGGGCGAACTTGCTCTTGTAGCGGGGGACCTCGACCAGCAGGTTGCCCTGGCGGTCGGCCTTCGGCTTGGCGTAGATGAAGGGCACCAGCAGGCCCTCGGGGATCCGCGGCTGCAGCACCGGCTCGCGGTCGTCCGCGACCGCGTTCTTGAGGCAGGCGTAGCTGTCGTGGTCGACGCGGGCCCAGCCCTCGCCGGGGCAATCTGTCCCGGCGACCAGCTCGTAGATGGCGAACGTGCTGCCGCCGTCGATGCGGCCGCGCATGTCGCTGCCGTGGCGCGGCGCGGCGTAGACGACGATGGTCCGCGCGGCCCCGCGGATGCCGATCGGGAGCGGCTGGGTCACGGCCTCGGGCGCCCCCGCCGTCGGCTGCTCGCCGGGCGCGGCGGCCGGGAGCGGCGGCTCCAGCGGGGCGTCGCCGGGTTCGGCCCCGAGCTCGTCGTCGGCGTGCGCGGCCTCGCGGACGGCGTCCGGACGGGCGACCGCCACGAACGCGTCGTCGTCGCCGTCCTCGTCGCAGCTCGGCCCGAACGTCAGCAGGGCGACGGTGGGGCCGATCGGCAGCGCGAAGCCGGCGAGGGCGGCCAGCCAGGCGGGGCGTGAGGTTCGTACGGGGCGGGCGGACATGATCGGGGCGGTGGTTGTGCCAAGCTCTTCGGAAGTGCAGAGCTTCTCAGGGACTTCCGAGTACATCGTCTCCCCCGAACTTTCGCGCGCGGTCGACGTCGCGGTCGCGCTCGGCCGGCCGCTGCTCGTCAAGGGCGAGCCCGGCACCGGGAAGACGCTTCTGGCGCGGGATATCGCCAATTTCTTCGAGTGTCCACTGGAGCGTTGGCATGTCAAATCGACGACGAAAGCCGTCGACGGACTGTATCAGTACGACGCCGTACGGCGTCTGCACGATTCCAGGTTCGGCGACGGCGATGTGCGCGACATCTCTCGCTACATCAGTTTGGGGCCGCTCGGCCGCGCCTTCGCGAGCGAGCGGCGGGTCGTGGTCCTCATCGACGAGATCGACAAGGCCGACCTCGAGTTTCCGAACGACCTGCTCCATGAGCTCGACGCGATGGAGTTCACCATCCCCGAGACCGGCGCCGTCGTCGCAGCCCGTCAGAGGCCGATCGTGATCATCACCAGCAACAACGAGAAGGAGATGCCCGACGCCTTCTTGCGCCGCTGCGTGTTCCACTGGATCGAGTTCCCCGACAAGGCGCTCATGGCGCGAATCGTCCGCGTCCACCACCCCGACGTCGAGGACAAGCTGCTCGCCGGTGCGCTCGAGGCGTTCTACACCCTGCGCGCGGTCGAGGGCCTGCGCAAGCCGCCGAGCACCAGCGAGCTCATCGACTGGCTGTCGGCGCTGCGCCTGTCGGGGATCGACCCGGCCAAGCTCCTGGGGGCCAAGATCCCCTTCCTCGGCACCCTGCTCAAGAAGGAGCAGGACATCGACAACGTCGGCCGCCGCATGAAGGCGAGGACAGGTTCGTGAGGACATGTTCGTAACGCCATACGAGTCGCCCGGCGGGGCGCTGTTCCTCGAGTTCTTCTACGCGCTGCGCTCGCGCGGCGTGCCGGTCAGCACGCACAACTGGCTGGCGCTCGTCGACGCGCTGTCGCGCGGCCTCCACCAGAACTCGCTCGACGGCTTCTACCAGGTCGCGCGCTGCCTGCTGGTCTCGTCGGAGGTCCACTACGACGAGTTCGACCGCGTGTTCGGCCAGGTCTTCCGCGGGGTCGAGGCCGACCTGCGCGGGCTCCTCGCCGGCGTCGAGGCATGGTTGCAGGACCCGAAGGCGCTGGCCGAGCTCGACGAGGCGACCCTCGCCGCGCTCAAGGCCCTCGACCTCGAGACGCTGCGCCAGGAGCTGCTCGACCGGCTCAAGCGGCAGAAGGAGCGCCACGACGGCGGCAACACGTGGGTCGGCACCGGCGGCACCTCGCCGTTCGGCCAGGGCGGGCAGAACCCGGCCGGGATCCGCGTGGGCGGGCAGGGCGGCGGCCGCTCGGCGCTGGCCGTCGCCGACGCGCGCCGGTTCCAGGAGTTCCGCAAGGACGTCGTGCTCGACACCCGCCAGATCGCCGCGGCCCTGCGGCGCCTGCGTCGGCTGTCGCGCGAGGACGGCAAGCTCGAGCTCGACCTCGACGAGACCATCGACGCGACCGCGCGCAACTGCGGCGACATCGAGGTCGTGCTGACCCCCGAGCGCCACAGCCAGGTGCGGACGCTGCTGCTGCTCGACGTCGGCGGCAGCATGGACCCGCACGCGCACCTGGTGTCGCGCCTGTTCAGCGCGGCCCACCAGGGCGGCGGCTTTCGCGAGCTGCGCTCGTACTACTTCCACAACTGCGTGTACGGCCGCGTCTACGAGGACGCCCAGTTCCGCAAGCCGGTGCTGACGAGCAACCTGCTGCGCGAGCTCGACCACAAGTGGACGGTGATCCTCGTCGGCGACGCGTACATGCACCCGGGCGAGCTGACGATGACGAGCGGCGACTGGTGGGAGTCGAACCGCGGCCCGTCCGGGCTGACGTGGCTGGCCCGGATCGCCGACCGCTTCCCGCGCTCGGTCTGGCTCAACCCCGAGCAGCCGGGCCTGTGGCGCTCCGGCACGATCGCCGAGATCGCGCGGGTGTTCCCGATGTTCCAGCTGACGCTGGCGGGCCTCGACGACATGGTCAAATTCCTCCGCCGGCCGACCGTGAGCGCCGAGCGGCGGATGCTGATCCAGCGGCTCGCGCGCGCGGCGTGACGGCGCGACGCGAGCGCTCGTGCCCGGGCGAGAGCACCGCGGCCTGGTCGTTCGGACAGGCTGACCCGCCGCTCGGCGGGAGGCCGCCGCCTGTCCGTTCGGACAGGCTGCTCCCCGGCTGTCGATCGCGTTCCTACGGGGCGAGATGCGTGCCGTCGGTTCGGACAGACGGCTCCGCGGCGACCGGCCGCAGCGTCGCCGGGCGAGGATCGGGCTGCCCCTCGGGACAGGCTGATCCGTGGCTCGCGGCGGCGCGAGACGGCTCGGCGGCGCGGAGCCGGCGGTGCAGCAGCGTGTAGGCGATCGCGCTGAAGAGCGCCCCGACGAGGCCCAGCAGCAGCAGCGGCCCGACCTGTTGCCGGATGAAGCTCTCCCCCAACATCACCGTGCCGAACGCGTACGGCAGCTCGCCGAGCACGACCACGGCGATGTAGCGCCAGAAGCTGTAGCCGGCCAGGCCCAGCAGGTAACCCGGGACCTCCGACGGCATCGACAGCTGGAACAGCGCGACCAGGCCGAACGGCATGTCCCGGGTCGCCCACCGCTCGTAGCGGGCCAGGGCGCCCCGCGGCGCCAACCAGCGGAGGGCGCGCCGGCCGAGGGAACGGCCGAGCGCGTAGGTGCAGGCGCCCCCGAGCGTCCAGCCGAGCCACAGCAGGAGGGCGCACGGGATCGGCCCCCAGGCGTACACGGCGATCGGGACGATGAGCGCGCTCGAGAAGAACGCGAACATGCCCGACAGCGCGGCGAACAGCACGAACAGCGCGGCCCCGGCGGCCGGGTCGGCCGCGATCAGCGTCTCGGTGACGGCGAGCAGTCGGGCCAGCAGATCGTGCACGAGGTCGCTGGCAGCCAGCGCCGCGAGCGCCCCGATCGTCACGAGGATCACGAGGGCGCGCCGCCACGGGTGCGGGTGCGACGACGAACGTGACGTCTCGGCGGACACTCGTTCACGATAGCCGCGAACGGCGCCGGGACCATCGTCGAGCAGGCAGCGCGCGTCGAGTCGTTCGCCGCGGCCGCTGCTCATGGATGACCTCGAAGCCAGGTAGCTCGGTCCGCCGAGCGCGCCGGAGCGGGTCGGTCGCGGGGGGACGCAGGCTGTCCAGAGCCGTGCGCGGGCGGCGCGAGAGGCCGCGCCGCTGTCGAATGAACTTGAGGACATGATCTATAGGTCATGCGGCAACAAGCATGGCCCATGGAACATGGTCTCAAGGACCTGTGGTAGCGAGCAGCTCCTCGACGATCGCCGCGGCCTCGGCCGGGCGCTCGGCCTGGACCGTGTGGCCGGCGGCGGCGATCGTGCGCAGCGGGGCGCCGAGCGCGTCGGCGAGGACGCGACCGGCGGCTGCGAGGGCCGGCGAGTCGGCGCCGCCGACGACCACGCGCGCGGGCAGGCGGAGGCCGGCGAGCTCGGGGAGCAGGGCGGGGCGCGAGACCCAGGCATTCACGGCGCGGGCCATGTCGCGGCGGTCCATCGCCTGCAGGTGGGCCGTGGTCGCGCCGCGCACGTCGGCGGCGGCGTCGGGCGCGTGCAGGCCGGCGAGGATGCTGGTGAGCACCGGACCCGGTCCGAGCGTGCGCAGGATCGTCGCCAGCGCGCCGAAGGTCAGGCGGTCGCGCGCGCTGGCGGCGTGCGGGTTGGCGGCGATCAGCACCAGCGCGCCGACCAGCTCGGGGCGCTGGCGGGTCAGCTCCACCGCCGCGGCGGCGCCGAGCGAGGTGCCGACGACGATCGCGTCGCGTGCGGCCAGGGTGTCGAGCACGGCGGCGAGGTCGGCGGCCAGATCTGCGGTCGAGAACGCGCGCGTGGTGCCGCGGCTGTCGCCGTGGCCGCGGAGGTCGACGTTGACGACGCGCGCGCGCGGGGCCAGGCGCGCGGCGACGGCGGCGAAGCTGCCGCGGTGGGCGAGCAAGTTGTGCGCGAGGACGACGACGCGGGACCCGCTGCGGCCGAGCTCGTCGAAGACCACGCGCTGCGCTTCGCGGACGATCGCCGGCACAGCCCTGTTTCGTGCCATGGCGGCGCGGGCGGAGGCAAGTCCGAGGTTGAGCCCGCGCTACGCCTGCGTTACCGTGAGGTGACGAGCCCTCCGTGCCGGTCCGCATCATCCCAGGCGCCGTCAGCACCGATCGCCTGCGCGCGCTCGTGATCAGCGACGCCGACGCGCCGCCGCCGTTGACCATCGAGGCGCTGCAGGGCGGACCCGCGCCGGCGCTCGAGGTGCGCGCGCACGCGGCCGGCGACCCGCGCATCGATCAACACGTGCGCAAGGCCGGGCTGTCGCTGTGGGTGTGCGAGGCCAAGGACCTGCGGCCCGGCGCCGACTATCACCTGCGCGCCGGCGACCAGCGGCCGGTCCACGTCAAGACGTTCCCCGCCGCGCTGCCGAAGGCCGGCATCTCGCTGGCGCTGGCGAGCTGCTACTACGAGGCGTTCGGCCGCCACAAGGACTACCTGCAGCTGCTGCAGTCGGCGCCGAGCTATGGGCCGCTGGCCGCCAAGCTGCTGGTCGGCGACAACATCTACGTCGACGTCGGCGCCGCGCCCGGGCAGGCGCGCAGCGGGGCCGAGGAGACGGTCGGACGCTACCTGCAGTACTACTGGCGCAGCGGCTACGCCGACGTGCTGTCGTACCTGCCCACGTTCTGCCTGTGGGACGACCACGAGCTGTGGAACAACTTCCCCGAGTGGCAGGTGCACCTGGCGCGCAGCATGGCCAACGCGCGCGCCGATTACTCCGCCGCCGCGCTCGGCTCGCTCAAGCTGTTCCAGGCGGTGCTCAACCCGCCGCCCGCGGCGCGCTCGGGCCTGTCGTACCGCTTCGACATCCCGCCGGTGTCGTGCTTCGCCCTCGACCTGCGGGCCGGTCGCACGATCATGAAGACGGCCAGCCCGCGCATGACCACCGAGGCCGAGCTGGTCGCGTTCGAGCGCTGGGCGGCCGGCCTGCAGGCGCCCGGGATCGCCATCTTCGGCCAGCCTTTGTGGATCGACCGCGGCAACTGGATGGACTACCAGCCGCCCGACTTCCCCGCCGATTACTCGCGGATCTGGCGAGCCCTGACGAACGCGCCGTACGACGTGCTGGTGCTCTCGGGCGACGTCCACCACAGCCGTTTGCTCGAGATCGACACCGCCAAGGACCGCAAGGTGTGGGAGCTCGTCAGCTCGCCGGCGTGCATGATCCCGACGATGGAGTCGATCGGCGCCCAGGCCTTCGACGTGCAGGACAAGGGGATCCTGACGTTCCCGCTGGCCTACCCCGGCGGCCCGTCCGGCCCGCCGAACCTGCGCGCGTACCACTTCGGCACCGAGATCAGCAACACGATCGCCTTTCTCAAGCTCGCGCCCGCGGACGCCGGGGGGATCGCCGTCACCACCTGCTTCATGGACCTGACGACCAAGGCGATCACCCGCAACACCCGCCCGCGGGTGGCGGCCCCGCTGGCGTCGCCGCAGCCGGAGTGGTGCCAGACGACCTTCGTGCTGAAGAAGCGGGCGTGAGCCCCGGTCCGGGAGGGCATGGTGTAGAGGACATGCCGCTTCGACCATGCCCGTTCGGGCATGTCGATGCGGACATGCACGTTCGGGCATGCCGGGGAACCGCCGGCCTCTGGCGCCGGCGCGGGCGGCAGCCGGTCCTGGCGGGCGCGAGGCCGCGGCCGTCGCCGATCGAGCGCGCGCGCCGGGGCGCCGCGTTTGCGCGGCCCGCCGGCGCGAGGCGGATCGGCGCGCCCGGGTCGCGGCCCCGCACCACGTTGGGTGCGAGGCGGGAGCGAGACGCGACGCTACTTCGCGGCCGCCGGCGCCGCGGCGAACACGGGCAGGCGCACGCGGCTGGCGTGGGCGGCCGCGCGATGGACCTTGTGCGTCGCTTTCTTGAAGTCGCGGGCGTCGGCCTTGAAGATGTTGGGCACGAAGGTCTGCGGGTTGCGGTCGACCAGCGGGAACCAGGTGCTCTGGACCTGGATCATCACGCGGTGCCCCTTTTTGAAGGTGTGGAGGACGTCGAGCAGCGGCACGCGCACTTTGGTGACCTTGCCCGGCACGAACGGGGCCGGCTTCTCGGCGCTGTCGCGGAAGCGGCCGCGGACCACCTCGCTGCGGACCATCATCTGGTAGCCGCCGAGCTTGCCGTACTTGACCTCGTCGCGCTCGCCCTTCGTCGCGCCGGTGTCGCCGGGCAGCACGTCGATGAGCTTGACGATCCAGTCGGCGTCGGTGCCGGTGGTCGACACCCACAGCTCGGCCTCGACCGGGCCGGCGACGGTAAGGTCCTCGCTCAGCGGCGGGGTCTCGTAGACCAGGACGTCGGGCCGGCGGGCGGCGAACCGCTGATCCTCGGTCATGTACTCCTTCGTCATCCCGCTGGCGATCTCCTGGGTGAACGGGACCGGGCGGGCCGGGTCGCTGTCGAACGAATCGAAGCCGGACCTGGTCTTCGGGGCATCCGCGGTCAGCGAGCCGCCTTCCCCGAAGTACATGTCCTTCGCGCCAGCCTGGGGCGGCCAGGCGGGGAAGGTCTGCCAGCGGTGCGCGCCCGTGTCGAACAGGTGGGCCTCGCCGCTCGGTGGGGCGCCGACGCCCTTGAGGAAGTGCTCGAAGAACGGCAGTTCCAGCCGCTCCTGGTACTCCAGCGAGGTCTTGGCGCCGAACTCGATGTCGCCGAGGCGGTCGCCCTCCGTGCGCGACCAGCCGCCGTGGCCCCACGGGCCCATGACCAGGATGTTGAACGCGCCGGGGTTGTTCTGCTCGACGGTGCGGTAGATGTTGAGCGGGCCGTAGAGGTCCTCGGCGTCGAACAGGCCGCCGACGACCATGACCGCGGGGGCGACCTTGCGCAGGTGCGGCAGCAGGTCGCGCTTTTGCCAGAACTCGTCGCGGTTCGGGTGCTCGAGCATCTCGTTCCAGAACGCGATCTCGCCGTGCAGGTGGCGCTCCTGCAGGTCCTTCAGCGGGCCGGCGTCGAGGAAGAACTGGTAGCCGTCGCCGGTGCCGTGGTCGAAGCGGCGGTTCCACTCGGTGGTCGGCTGCGGCCGCGGCTTGCCGAACGAGGCGAAGAAGTTGAACGTGTGCGGCAGGAAGAACGCGCCGTGGTGGTGGAAGTCGTCGTACCACCAGTCGGCGATCGGCGCCTGCGGGCTGACGGCCGCCAGCGCCGGGTGGGGGTCGATCATCCCGGCGGCCGCGTAGAAGCCGGGGTAGGAGATGCCGTAGAGGCCGACCTTGCCGTTGTTGCCGGCGACGTTGGCGACCAGCCAGGCGATCGTGTCGTAGGCGTCGGTGCTCTGGTCGACGTCCTTCGGACCTGACTTTTGGGCCAGGTGCGGCGTCATGTTGACGAACTCGCCCTCGGACATGAACGCGCCGCGGACGTCCTGGTCGACGAAGATGTAGCCGGCGCGCAGGAAGATCGGGCTGGGGCCGATCCGCTCGGGGAACTTGTCCTCGCCGTAGGGGCTGCAGCTGTACGGGGTGCGCTTCAGCAGGATCGGGTAGGTCTTCGAGGTGTCCTTCGGGGTGTAGATCGCCGTGTGCAGATGCACCCCGTCGCGCATCGGGATTCGCACCTCGCGCTTGGTGTAGTGGGCGGCCAGGTAGGCCGCGACGGCCTCGCCCTTGCCGGCGGGCGGCGGGGGCGCGGCGGCGGACGCTGCTGCGCCCGGTTCGGGGCACGGAACGGCGGCCGCGGGGGTCTGGACGGTGTAGGCGGGGCGGCACGCCGCGAGGGCGAGGGCCACGGCGAAGGCACGCTGGGCGACGCTCACCGCTCCGGTATACTCCGGCCTCCGCGCGGCGGACAGCCCACGAGCAGCCAATGAGCATCGGAATTCTGACGAGCGGGGGCGACGCCCCGGGGATGAACGCGGCCGTTCGCGCCGCTTTTCGCTGCCTCAAGATGCGCGACCCGGACTGCGAGATCGTGTTCTTCCGCGACGGCTTCCGCGGCCTCGCGCGCCGGCTCGACTCGTCGTCCGATCGCAACGTCGACCGCCGGGCGGTCCGCGACATCATCCACCGCGGCGGCACCTTCATCGGCACCGGCCGCGTGCCCGAGCTGCTGGTGCCGGCCGAGAGCCACCCGGGCTACGCCGAGCGCGTGGCGGCCCGCGACGACTTCCTCAAGGTCGCGGCCATCAACCTCTACCAGATGCGGGTCGACAACCTCATCGTGATCGGCGGCGACGGCTCGTTCCGCGGCGCCCGCATCATCGGCGACGCGTTCCGCCAGCACTTCCCGCGCCGGCCGTTCCGCGTCATCGGCCTCCCCGGCACCATCGACAACGACCTCCACGGCACCGAGTACTCGATCGGCTACGACACCGCGCTCAACAACGTGGTCGACGCGATCCGCAAGCTGCGCGACACCATCGAGTCGCACCGCCGCGCGATCATCCTCGAGGTCATGGGCAACACCTCGGGCTGGCTGGCCCTGCAGTCGGCGATCGCCGGCGGCGCGGCGGTGGTCGCCATCCCCGAGGTCGAGGAGACCTGGGACCACGACCGCATCGTCCGCTCGCTCGACGCCGGCGTCCGCCGCGACTACCGCTACTTCATCATCGTCGTCGCCGAGGGCGTGCGCCGCCGCGCCGGCGAGGACTGGTGCGAGGGCCTGAAGCGCAAGCTCGAGTCCGACCCCGCGATCGAGTCGCACCTCGGCCACCCGATGGAGGTCCGCATCAACTCGGTCGGCCACATCGCCCGCGGCGGCAGCCCGACCGCCCTCGACAACACCCTCGCCGGCCTGCTCGGCTCCGGCGCCGCCGACGTGGCCCAGATCGGCCGCCTCGAGGGCCAGCCGCCCGTCGAGGGCGACGTGATGGTCGGCTGCCGCGGGCCGCGGACGATCCTGACCTCGCTCGACGAGGTGATCGCCAAGTCGCCCCGCCTCGTCACCCGCGACAGCGAGCTCTACCACCTGTCGCAGCGGCTGATGCTCAGCGCCGAGCAGCCGTTCTAGCGGCAGGTCTCTCGGGCATGTCGGCAAGAGCATGTCCTCTCGGACATGCCGCGAAGGACATGCCTGCAGGTTCAGTTGCCGGCCGGCGCGGCGTGGGCGGCCAGGGCCCGCAGGACGGCCAGGGCGGCGTCGAGCTGGGCGTCGGTCGGCAGCTTGTCCCACGGCCAGATCAGCACGACGATCCCGTTTTGGACCATCAGGTAGGGGCGCGGCAGGCCCTCGAGCGCGGCCCGCAGCGGCGCGTCGCACAGGGCCGCGGCCCGCCGCGGCGGCGAGGCGTAGGTGGCGAAGCGGGCGTCGAAGGCGTCGTCGCCGGTGCGCACGCGGTCGCCGGGGCGGCGCGCGGTGTAGGCGATCGGCGAGCTGAGGGCGAACACCTCGATCACGACCCACGGGCTGCGATCGATGCGCGCCTCGAGGAACACGCCGAGGTCGCCGTGGGCCAGGGCGCCCTGGCTGAGGTGGAAGGCGACCTGGTCGGCGTTGCCGATGACCGCGAAGCCGCCGGCGCGCTCCACCAGGTGCCAGCCGCGACGCTCGGCGAGGCTCGACCAGCGGGCCCGGTCGCGGTCGAGCGCCCGGCGGTGGCGGTACCACAGGTTGCCCAGCAAAAAGCCCGCCAGCGCCGCGAGGATGGCGTTCAGGAGCAGGGCCATGGGCGACATGCCGGCGATCATTGCGGCCGCAGTTTAACACGATCGCGGCGCGGGGGCCGCGCGGCGTGGATGGCCGAAGAGACAGATGATGGGGCCGCGGCCGCGCGCGGCGGGCGACGCGGCCGCGATCTCACGGCGCGCGACAGACCCCGACGTCGGCGTATTCGGGCGGCGGCGCGGGGTCGTAGGCCTGGCACTGCGGCAGCTCGGCCGGGCAGCTCGGCTGGCTCAAAGAACAGAGCGGGGCGCAGCAGCGCTCGCCCGCGCAGCCGCTCACGAGGTCGACCGGATCACACACGTGCCCGGGCGCGCAGTCGGTCTCGCCGTCACAGGGTGTCCCCGCACCCGCCGGCTCGCCTGCGGGCGCGTAGCGACAGATGAAGCCGTCGACGCTGCTCGAGCGCACGCACAGCGTCGCCGGCGGCGGGCAGTCCTGCGCCAGCGGGTCGCACAGCGGATAGCAGAGGTAGCTGGCCGATTGCTGCACGTAGCAGCGCGCGTCGGGATCGACGCAGCCGTCGTCCGCGTCGCACAGGCCGAGGCAGCGGCCGCGCAGATCGGTGGTGCTCTCGAAGTACCAGCACATCAGCCCGGGCCCGCAGTCGTCGATGCCGCTGTGCGGATGACCCTCGGTCTCGCACGGCTCGCCGAGCCCCGCCGGGTCGGCGACGAGCGGGACACAGCGCGCGCCGTTCCAGTCGTCGGCCATGTCCGAGGCGAACGGGGTGCACTTGTGGCCGGCCGGGCAGTCCTGCAGCCGCGGATCGCAGTGAAAGCCCTCGCTCGGCAGCTCGGGCTCGCTCGCGCCGGTGGTGGTGGTCGCGGCGGCGCCGGTGCCGGTGGTGCTCGTCGTCGGGTCTTGCAGCTCGGTGGTCCACCGCTGCTCGCCGCCGCCGGTGGTCGAGGCGACGTAGGCGGTGGTGCCGGCCGGGCCGGCGGGTGCGCCCGCGCAGGCGCAGGCGAGCGAGGCGAGGACGACCGTGGTGCGCACGACCGCGAGTGTAGCGCGCCTCGCCGGCGACGCGGCGAGACCGATCGCCGCGCCGCTCAGGAGCTGCTCGCCCCGAGCGGCGAGCCGGGGCCGCCGGGCGCTCGAACGCGGATCACTGGGGCAGCGCGCAGACGCCGACGTTCTCGTACTTCGGCGGCGGCTCGGCGAGCGCGGGCAAGCACTCCTGGCCGGCGCCGGGGCAGGTGTTGGGCTGGGTGAGGTCGCAGAACGGCAGGCAGCAGTTCGACGCCATCGGGTCGCACTCGACCGCGAGGTCGGCGGACACGCACGCGAACCCGGGGTCGCAGGCGTTGGCGTACTCGCACGGATCGAACAGCTGGCCCTCTTCGAAGCTGAATTCGGGGACGCAGGTGAACACTTCTTCGGTCGCGGCGTGGATGCACCCCTGACCGGCGGGGCAGTCCTGGGCGAGCGGATCGCAGGTCCCGAGGCACAGGCTGAGCACGCTGTCGCCGGAGACGTTGCAGAACGACTCGGGGTCCTCGCAGGTCGGCTCCTCGAAGCTGCCGCCGCACCACGGCACGCAGGTGCCCTGCAGGTTGTCGTCGACCCAGAAGCAGATCAGGTGATCGTCGCACGAGTCGATGCCCGAGTTGACCTCACCGACGACGGTGCACGGATCGCCGGCCTGGTCGGGCTGGGGATCGATCGGCACGCACTTGAGGTGGTGCCAGCCGTTGTCGCCGGCGTCGCCGTAGCCGGTGCACTTCTGGCCCTCGGGGCAGTCGTCGCCGAACGGGTCGCACTCGCCCGGACCGAGGTCGGGCGGGACGGGGATGGTGGTGCTCATGACGCCGCTGGTGCTGGTGCTGACGCCGGGCGGATCGCCGGTGGTGCCGACGGACGGGTCGTCCGCGGTGGTCTCACCGGGGCCCGTCGCGGTGCTCGTCGTGCCGGTCGAGCTCGAGCTGTCGAACACGCCCGGGGTCGTCTTGCCGTCGGTCGGCTCGGTGTCGACGGCGCCGTCGGTGTCGGCGCCGGCCTTGGGCCCGCAGGCGAGCAGGATGAAGAGGGGGAGCGCGACGATTCGTTTGGACATGGCGATAAACTCCATTAGAGACGGTCGAACCAGCGGGTGCGCCGGTGGGGTAAAAGAACGATCTTCAGGGCATGCTCCATCGAGCATGGCTCATGGAACATGGGAGAAGGGACATGGCAAAGAGGACCTGCGTGAAGGTCTAGGGCTGCGGCAGACCGCACACGCCCAGGTCCTCGTGGCCGGGGGGCGCCTGGCCCTGCTCGAACCACGACAGGCACTCCTGGCCCTGGCCGGGGCAGCTCGGCGGGGCGGTCAGATCGCAGAACGGGAGGCAGCAGCCGGTCTCGGCGGGGTCGCACTCGCTGGCCAGCTTGGGGCCGATGCAGAGGAGGCCGGGGTCGCAGAAGTTGGTGAACTCGCACGCGTCGAACAGCTGGCCCTCGTCGCCGCCGGCGTCGATGACGCAGACGAAGCCCGAGCCTTTCGGGTGGGGGATGCAGGTGTCGCCCGGTCTGCAGTCGGGCGCGAGGGGGTCGCACTGGGGCAGGCAGAGGGCGAGAACACCGTCGCCGGAGAGGCTGCAAATCGCGTCGGGCTGCTCGCAGCCGGGCTTGTCGGGCGTGCCGGTGCACATGGCGAGGCAGGTGCCCTGGAGGGTGTCGGGGTCGACGTTGAAGCACTGCATGTGCTTGTCGCAGGTGTCCTCGCCGCTGACCGGCGAGCCGATGACGCTGCACGGCTCGCCGAGGCCGTCGGGGTTCGGGGCGATGTCGACGCACTTGAGGGCGTTCCAGTGGTTGCCGCCGTCGCTGGCCCACGGCATGCACTTCTGTCCTTGGGGACAGTCCTCCACCCATGGGTCGCACTCGACCAGGCTGCCGACGTCGGGGCCGGGGATGAACGGGGTGGTGGTGATCGCGTCGGTGGTCGGCTCGGGCGCGTCGGTCGTCGCGGTCCCGCTCGTGGGCTCGGTGGTGGTCGGCGCGGGGCCGGTGGTCGGCGGGGCGGTGGTCGGCGGCGCCGAGGTCGAGCCCGAGGGGTCGGGCCCGCTGTCGCTCTCGGTGGCGGCCGTCGCGGGCTCGCCGGTGGGCTGGTCGTCGGTGTCCCCGCTGGGACGGGCGACGCAGGCGGCGAGGACGAGGGGGAGGAGGACGAGCGGGCGGCGAGACATGAGCGGTGGATCCTGGCGGAGGGTGACGGATGGCTTTCAGGTCCTGTCATCACGGACGTGCCGGAGACGGCGCGGAGCGGCGGTCGGCTGGCTGTCCGAAGGAGCATGGCCGAAGGAGCATGTTCATGGCGTGCTCGGGCGGCCGCACGGGGCGGCGGCGAGCGGTCGAGGCGACATGGTGGAACAGACCTGGTTACAAGGACATGTACGAACGGCTAGGTGATCGAGAATTCCGGCGGGCGCACGCGCCGGCGTGCGACGCGCGAGGGGCGATGACGAGGGGGGGAACGGCAGGGCGAGGGACGGGTGCAAGGTGGAGGTGTCGCGAGAGGCGGGCTCGATCGCGTGGCTGAATGTGAGGGGCAGGGGAGGGCGCACAGGCCGACGTGCCCGCGGCCGGGCGAGGCGTAACCGCGCACCGCGTCAGGCGCCTGGATGAACGGGCTGCCGCGGGTGGTGACGTCGCTCGTGCCGGTGGAGGTGGTGGGCGCAGCCGAGGTCGTGGGTCCGGCCGCGCTCTTGGCGGTCGTCGAGGTGGAGGCGGTCGTGGTGACCGCGTCGGCGGTGGTGGCCCCGCACGGATCGTCCTGGCCGCCGGCGCAGGCACCCAGGATGGATGGCCGAGGAGACATGTCCGAACGGCCCGGCGGTCAGGGGACGACCTCGCCGGGCGACGGGCACGCCTGATCGAAGGGACATGTCGGATTGGGCCGGGTCGACAGGGCGATCGCGCCGGCGGCCTCAAATGCTGTCTTTAAGGACATGTTTTCCTCGGCAGGTCCCAAAGGGCGCTTCAAGGGCTCGACACGGGCGGTCGGGGCGGGGTGGGCGGAGACGCGGCTCGGCTCGACCGTCAGGCGCGTCGCGGCAGCGACGAGCAAACCGGTCCAGACACAAAGTCGCGCGATGCTGGCGGTGCGCGTGCGGCGGGAAACTGACATCTCGCCTGCATTGTGACCTGGTTCGCCGGCAGAAGAAATAAAACGAATGGTAGTTTTTGAAGAATAAATGGTGCAATTGGCCGAATGTCCGATCGCCGTCCGGCGCGGCTTCGAGCCGACGGGCGCCGGTCCGGAGCACGAGGAGTGGCTCCGTGCGGCTTGGAGGCCGTGAAAGCACGGGCCTTCGGGCTCGCATCGAGCCTGTCCTCGGAGACAGGTCGGGGGTCGCCCGGGGGCGCACCTCAGGGCAGGTAGGTGCGGAGGAGCTCGAGCGCTCGGTGCGACGAGCGGGCGCCGCGAGCTCGCGGGGCTGGGTCCCCTCGCTGCTGCTCGGGCAGGTAAGCGCGGAGGACCTCCAGGTGCCCGGTGTGCGGCGAGCGGGTGCCGCGAGCTCGCGGGGCTTGGTCCCCTCGCTTGCTGCTCGGGCAGGTGAGCGCGGAGGACACCGGCGGGTGCCGTGACTCGGGCGGTCGATCGACCTCGCGGATGCTCAGGGCAGGTAGGTGCGGAGGAACTCGAGGCGCTCGGTCCACAGCGCGGCGTCGAGGCGAAGGCCGCTGTCGGCGTCGGGGTCTTCCTGCAGCTCGGCGAGGACGCGGGCGGCGGCGTCGTAGTTGCGGGCGCGGGTCTGGGCCTCGAGCAGCATCAGCATGGCGCCGCGGCGCAGCTCGGAGGTGGCGAGCGGGTGCTCGTCGTCCTCGGGGTGGAGCGCGCGCTGCAGCGGCTCGATGGCGGCGGCGCCCTGCTGGACGTTGAGGAGCTGGCGGCCGAGGAGGTAGCCGCCGAGCGGGGCGTAGCGCGGCAGCGCGGCGATCTGCTCGGCCGCGTAGAGGCGCAGCACGGCCTCGCTCGGGTGCTCGGGGTTGGGCTCGAACGGATCGAAGTAGGCCAGCACGCGCGGCGCGAGGGCCGGATCGGCGGCGCCCATGCGCTTGATCTGCAGCTGGCGGACCTGGTTGTCGCCGAGGCCGCGGGTGAGCGCGCGGTCGTAGTAGGTGAGCGCGACCGGGAGGTCGAAGCGGGCCAGCGCGAGGTCGCCGAGGCGCTCGTCGACCAGCGCGGCGATCGTGTCGGTGAGGTCGTTGACGCGCGAGAGCTCGGCCAGGGTGGCCGCGGCGGCCTCCTGCATGCCGGCCTGCGCCTCGGCCTGCGCCAGCAGCAGGCGGTGCTCGGGCTGCTCGGGCTCGATGCTGCAGAGGTCGCGCAAGAGGTCGATGCGCTGGACCTCGGCGCCGCGGTGGTGGGCGAGGTTGGCCTCGGCGAGCAGGTCGGCGGCCCGGTGGGCGCACGGGCGCTGGAAGATCGGCCGCTGCTTGAAGCGCTGGCGCAGCGCCTCGATGTCGCGGGCCCGCAGCGGGCGCGCGCGCAGGAACGCCAGCCACTCGACCTCGAGCGCCTCGAGGGAGGTCCCGTAAGCCAGCTCGAAGTCGCCGGCGGTGCCGTAGAGGCGGAGGAAGGGCTCGACGCCGCGGGTGTCGATCAGCCAGCGGCAGAACGAGCCGGCCGCGGTGTAGGCCCGGCGCGACGACTTACCCCAGAAGCCGAGGCCCATGATGTCCCCGAGGACAGGTCGCAGCTCGAGGCGGTCGAGGATCGCGGCCTGGTCGTGGAGGTCGAGGCCCGACTCGCTGCGCGGGGCGAACGCGGTGGCGAAGCCCTCGATCAGGGCGAGGTTGACCCGCAGGCCGCGCCAGGACACCGCCGACGAGGTGCCGAACAGCGGCTCGCCGACGGTGTACGAGAACACGTGGGCGAGCTCGTGGTGGAGCACGCGGTGCGGGAAGGCCTGCTCGTTGAGGTAGATGTGGCCGCGCCACGGCGGGGCGACCTCGGTGTTGCCGGCGCCGATCCACGCCCGCTTGAGCTCGGGGGTGGGGAACACGAAGCTGTGGACGGGCGCTCGCGGCTCGCGGCCGATCTGCGCGGCGAGCCGGTGCCAGGCGAACTCGTGCTCGGCGGCGAGCAGGTCGATGTCGCGGGCGGCGGCCGAGTTGGCGGCGTAGTGGATGACGAAGTGATCGGTGACGCGGGTGCGCGGGAGGGCGGTCGCGAGGCTGGCCTCGGTGGCGTGGAAGCCGTTCTCGGCGGCGAACACGCCGAGCAGGGTGCCGGGCAGCAGGCACGCGAACAGGGCGGCGACGGTGAACGGCGCGCGGCGCAGGCTGACGCCGCGCAGCCGTACTTTGAGACCTGGCCCCAAGGTCAGGCTGAGCAGGGCCAGCGCGGCGCCGGCGACGAGGAAGTTGTAGGCGCGGAACCACCACAGGCGGGCGGTGATCGGGATGGCCTCGTCGTACAGCGGACCGGCGAAGTAGCCCCAGAACGGGTCGATGGCGTAGACGACCGGGTCGACGTAGATCCGCCACAGGCCGAGCACCAGCGAGAACACCAGTGGCACGCCGGCGAGCAGCAGCTGGACGCCGCGGCGGTCGGCCAGCACGCCGCCCCACAGCCCGGCGACGAGGCCGAGCAGGCCCGAGGCGGTGGGCAGGACGAGGAACCACAGCAGGCCGCCGGGCAGGTCGCAGTTGACCTGCCAGAAGTTGGCGAGGATGAAGGCGCCGAGCGCGAGCGTGAGCAGGCTGCAGAGGTCGCCGAGGCCGCGCAGGAACAGCAGCCGGAGCCGCTCGCCGGGTGTCTGCAGGGACATGGCGTGCGGGTCGGCGAGGTGGGCCTGCCGGGTGTCACGCACCGCGTCGACGCCGACGGCCAGCGCGAACAGGCTGATCACCGGGGTGAGGACCAGCGCGCCCTCGTAGCCGAGCGCGCCGAACAGCGGCTGGGTGGTGAGCCCGAGGGTGAAGAGGAGGACGAACCACCGCCTGCGCAGGACCGGTGTGGTGAAGTGTCGACGGACTGCGGCGAGGATCGACATCGCGGCGGGCTCGCAGTGTTCTTAGCCGATTTGGCCGCGGACGGCCGCAGCCCAGGCGTCGAGATCGCCGAGGCTGTCGCGCAATTCGGCCGCGCCGTCCTCCAGCGCGGTCATCGCCGCTTCGAGCAGCTGCTTGGCCCGGCGCAGACGGGTGCGGATGGTGCCCTCGGGAACCCCCAGGATGTCGGCGATCTCGCGCGCGCCGAGCTTCTCCCAGAAGTAGAGCTCGAGCAGGACCTGGTGATCGAGCGGGATCCGCCGCAGGCCGAGCAGGAGCAGCCGCTCCTCTCGCCGGCGAGCGAGCAAGGTGGCCGGCGTGGGCCGCAGATCGTGGACGCTGGTGAGCCCGAAGTCGAGGCGCGCCCCCTCGCGCACCTTGCCGCGCAGGTGCTTGTAGAGGACGTTGTGGGCGACCGCGAACAGGAAGGTGCGGAAGCTCGAGTCGCCGCGGATCCGCTCCTTGCTCTCGAGACAGGCGAGGAAGGTCTTCTGCACGAGGTCGCCGGCGTCGTCGTCGACCTTGTTGCGGAAGAAGCGGGCGATCGCGGGGTAGTGGCGCTCGAACAGCTGGACGCCGGCCTTGCTGTCGCCGCCCCGCCAGGCGACGTAGAGCTCTTCGTCGGGCTGCATGCCGGCGAGCAGTGTAGCGCAGGCGGGCGGACGCGGCGGCGGCCGGCGTCGCCGCGACGGTCGCAAACGGCTCGCGTGGGTGCGGCTCGACCTCACTTCGCGCGCGCGACGGCGGCGCGGCGCGAGCTCGGAAAATTTCGGCGAACGCGGAGACACGCGATCGACGAGGGGCGTGCCGCGTGGCGAACTGCCCGCGCGTGCGACGTCGCGGCCGCCGGGGTCGCGCGCGCGTTGGCCGAGCGCGGGGAAATTGGCAACGCGAATGGCTGGCTTGTTGAAAATTAAAATCAAACTCGGGGATGAGAAATGCCACTCTAATGCTTCTGAGAGAACGATTGAATTGATTTTTGAAAATGAATATCATTACCTCCTGCCGTCGTTGCCGACATGACCCCGCGTACTCCTGCCCGATCTCCGCTGTCCCTCCTCGTCGTCGCGGCCGCGCTCGCTTGCAGCGCGGAGCCGACGACCACGACCGAGGCTCCCGTGTCGGGCACCGACGCGACGACGACGACTGAGCCGGCGACGACGGGCCCCGAGACGTCGACCACGGCCGCGACGTCGGAGCCGACCACGTCCGGCGAGACCACGAGCACCGCCACCACGCAGGAGGCGATCACGGACGCGACGACGGCGGCGAGCTCGACGACGACGGGCGCGTCCGCGACCACCGAGGCCGAGTGCGCGGCCGAGGCGACCGACGAGTGTACGGGCTGCATGCGCGAGGCGTGCTGCGAGGCGCTGGCGGACTGCCAGGCGGACGCGGCCTGCGTGGCCTGCGTGTCGGGCGAGGACGGCGACGCGTGCGAGTCGACGCCCGAGACGCACGCGCGCGTCGACGCGTACCTCGAGTGCAAGGGCGCGGCGTGCCAGGAGGTGTGCATCGGCGGGCCGGTCGGCTCGTGCGAGGACGCGCTGGCCGAGCTGGCGCAGGACGCCTGCACGACGTGCCTGGGCGCGAGCTGCTGCGAGGAGGTCGCGGCCTGCCACGGCAACTCGGTGTGCTGGACCGGCTGCTTCACCGTCCACGACGACGCGGTGTGCCACAGCGATCCGGACGGGCACGCGCTCTACCACGCGCTCGGCGCCTGCGCGTCGGGGTCCTGCCAGGCGGAGTGCTTCTAAAAGTTCTCCGGCCGGCCGGAGGCGGATCGCTCTCTGCCGCGACGCGTACACGCGGCCCCGCCTCCGGCCCGGTCGGACCCTTGTCATCCGCGGGGCGGTGAGGGGTGGCCTTCAGGACATGGGCGATGAGACATGCCCGGAAGGGCATGTCCCGGCGGTCAGTTGCCGGAGACGTTGCCCATCGAGGCGTTGATGTACGACGGCAGGACCACGCGGACCTCGGTCTGCGAGGTGTGGAACTGGACCGGGAGGGCGGTGGCGCTGGCGATGCTGCGGCGGATGGCCGGGATCCCGCGCCCGATCTGCTCGAGCAGGCCGAGGTGACGGGCGGTCGCGGCCAGCAGCGGGTTGCGCGGGAACGAGGCGCCGCCGTGCTGCGCCAGCTCGTCGAGCGAGATCGGGAGGGCGAGGCCGCCGGGGCTCCAGATCTCGAGGCGGTCGTTGAAGATCCGCAGGGACACGCGGCCGCTGAGGCGGTAGTCGCGGTGGACGAGGGCGTTGACCAGAGCCTCGCGCACGGCCTCCTCGGGGTACTCGGGCGCGAGGTCGGCGGGGACGAGCAGGTTGGGCGCGGCGCGGGTGTTGGCGCGCACGAACTCGAGGCCGAGGCGGACGAGCTCGGCGAGGTTGCCCTCGGCGTCGAGCCGCGCGGCGACCGGGTCGGCGAGAGCGGCGCCGCGGATCCGCACGATCGAGACGCCCCACTCGGGCCGCGAGACCTGCGGAGCTGTCCCAAAGGCCATGAGGCCGACGACGGTGGGCGTGGGTTGTCCGCCGGTGGTGCCGATGAGGCCCAGCCGTTGCGCGGCGCGCTCGTGGACGCCCGGCTCGGCGCCGAGGCCGGGGACGCGGCGGCGGACGTAGGCCTCGAGCGCGGCGAGGTCGAGGTCGTCGACGCTGGCGCCGGCGACCGGGCTGCGCTCGAAGCCGAGCGGCGTGGGGGCCACGAGGCTCATGGCCGGAGTGTAACCGGCCTTGCGTCCGAGGTGGCCGGGCGGCTGGGCGCGGCCTCGCTCGACGCAGCGAGGCCAGCGTGACGCAGCGGCACCCGGCGCGCCGAGGCGCGCGATCGCGAGGTCGGGAGGATTCGCGACCGCAAACGCGGGGCGACGGCCGAGGTCGTCGCTGCCGGGATCCCGGCGCAGGACGGCGGCGCGCGTCGATGGCGCGAGAGGTCGCGTTGCGTGGTTGTCCCGCGAGCGCCGGGGTCTGCCGCGCACGGCGAGGGCCGGCGAGCACGGAGACGTGCGGCGGAGGTCGGCGCGCGGAGGGGGACTCGCGGGCGCGGAGGCTGCGTGAGAGGTCGCCTCGCGCGACGGCCCGGGGTCCTTGCACGGGCGCGAGCCCGGCGAGCACCGAGGCGTGCGGTGGTTCGGCGCGCGTGGAGAGTGACTCGCACGCGCGGAGGCGGCGCGAGGCGGGCGCGACGTCAGCGCGCGGCGCGGTTGTAGGCGTCGAGGCCGGCGCGCAGGATCTCGAGGCAGCGCGCGAGCCTGTCGCGGCCGAGGACGTAGGCGATCCGCACCTGGTTCTTGCCGAGGCCGGGGGTGGCGTAGAAGCCCTCGGCGGGGGCCATCATCACCGTCTCGCCGCCGAGGTCGAAGTCGCGGAGCATGAAGATGCAAAAGTCTTCGGCGTCGGCGACCGGCAGATCGGTGATGAGGTAGAAGGCGCCGGTGGGCGTGGGGCAGGAGACGCCGGGGATCGCGTTGAGGCCGGCGACGATCAGGTCGCGGCGGGCGCGGTACTCGTCGACCATGGCCCGCATGTCGGCCGGCGGCGTGCGCAGGGCGGCCAGCGCGGCGTGCTGGTCGACGGTCGGCGGGGACAGGCGCGCCTGGGCGAACCGCAGGCAGGCGGAGTACAGCGCGGCGTTGCGGGTGACGAGGCAGCCGACCCGCGCGCCGCAGGCCGAGTAGCGCTTGGAGACGGAGTCGATCATCACCGCGTGATCGGCGAGGCCGGGCACGGCGAGCACCGACGGGGCGCGCGGCACCGGGGCGCCCGCGGCCGGCGGCTCGTCGGGGTAGACGAACTCGCGGTAGACCTCGTCGACGACGAAGAAGATGCCGGCCTGCACGCACACCTCGCCGAGCGCGGCGAGGTCGGCGGCGCTCAGCACCATGCCGGTCGGGTTGCCCGGCGAGGGGATGATGAAGGCGCGGGTCTTCGGGGTGATGGCCGCCCGCACCCGCTCGGCCGGGACGGCGAAGCTCTCGCGCGCGTGGGTCGAGACGGGCACGACCTCGACGCCGAGGAGGTGCGAAAAGCCGCGGTAGTTGGTGTAGTAGGGCTCGGCGACGAGGATCTGATCGCCGACGTCGCAGGCGGCGGCGATGGCGAACAGCAGCGCCTCGCTGCCGCCGACGGTGACGAGGATCTGGCTCGGGGTGATGGGCCCGCCGCCGCGCGCGGCGTCGAGGCCGTTGTAGTGCTCGGCCAGAGCTGTCCGATAGGCCAGGTAACCCTCGGACGGGCTGTAGGCGACGACGCTCTCGTCGTAGCTCCGGTAGGCGGCGAGCATCGGCTGCACGGTGGCGAGGTCGGGCTGGCCGATGTTGAGGTGGTGCACGGTGACCCCGCGCGCCCGCGCCTGATCGGCGTAGGGAGTGAGGCGGCGGATCGGGGACGCGGGGCGTCGAGCCCGCGGCGGGACAGGCTGGGTGCGGTCATGGGCACGCGGAGTGTGAGACGGTTTGTCGCCGTTGAGAAGACCGCTGCGACCGGCGCCGGCGGACGGGCGCAAACGCGGCGCAGGCGGGCTCCCGCCGGCGCGGCTCGCGGAGCGCGGCCGGTGCGATCGCGTCAACGCACGGCGCCGCCGTCTCCAGGGGGCTGGTAACGGCCGGTGCTGCGCGCCCAGTCGGCGTGGCCGGAGATGAAGTGGATGAGCACCTGGACGTAGCGGCGCAGCTGGTCGTCGATGTCCTCGTCGAAGCTCGGCAGGTCGGCGACGAGCCGCTCGAACTCCCGCATCTCGATGTTGTGAAGCTGGACGGTGCGCGCGAGCGCGTCGTCGAAGCTGAGGCCGTCCTCGTGCATGAGCACGAGCACGGTGTTGTTGACCTCGCCCTTCGCGCGCTCCTTCTCGACGGTGTAGATGTCGTTGGCGAGGCCGACGATGGTGCTGGCGCTGCGCTCGAGCGCCCGCACGGACTCGTGCTCGAGCACGTCGGGCGGGAGGAAGATGTGCTCGGTCAGCTCGCCGAGGAGGAAGCCGGTGTAGAGGCCGACGGTGATCTGGCGGATCCGGCTGTGGCTGGCGAACGCCGGCACGACCCCGGCCGCGCGGTACTTCGCCTCGTCGACGAAGGCCTGGAACAGGCGCTCGACGCAGGACGAAAACCGGGGGATCCAGTTGGGGACGCGCAGCTCGAGCATGCGCTCGCGCAGGTCGCCGAACGCCTGCGCGAACGGATCGATGAGCTGCGGGTGGGCGCCGTCGCGGAACACGCCGAGGAGGGTGCGGAGGTAGGCCGCGACCAGCACGGCGCCGTGGATCTGCTCGAGGCGATCGTCGAGGCAACAGAACAGGGTGGTCCAGTCGACCGCGACCTGCAGCGCGACCATGTCGGCGGTGGCGGGGAAGATCCGGGCGAGCAGGTGACCGACCCGGCTGTCGCGCAGGGCGTCGATGTGCTTCTGGCTGCGCGCGAAGCCCATCGCCTGGGCCCACTCGACGGTGTTCTCGTGGATCTGGTCGGCCGCGGGGTGGACCGAGGGCTGGTAGGGGCACTCGAGCCTGGGGAGCTGCATGATGCGCTGCCGCGAGACCGACGATGACGCGAACTGGGTCGCGTCGACAGCAGGCGCCAGCCCGGCCGGCTGCCCCGGAACGGCCACGAGGGGGCGCCCCCGCGGATCCGTGCGGTTCGGCGCCGACGTCGTGGCGATCGCTTCGACGCGGGCGCTGAACGGGCTGGCTGCGATCCGTCGGGTCATGGGACTCTTTCGGTCAGCGTCTGCGATCCTTCGTCGGATCACTCGTCGAAGCAAGCCCGCGCACGCTTGCGCCTGCCGCCGCGGCTTTATCGGCACTCCGAGCACCACGCCACATCAAGCTATACCGGATCCGCATACGAACCGCACTTTGGCGACGATTCGGGTGGGGCGGTGTGCACATCCCACGGCACCCGACTCGCCCAGTATTCACCATGGCGACGCCACCCGTCTGCGGAGCCGGGGCCACGGGGGTCATCCAGGTGCGACTGCGACCACGAAGCGTGCCAGTACATCGAATCGCGCAGAAGGCGCGGAGACGATCCCCGGACCTCTGCGCCCGTGGCTGTCCCTGAGGCCAGCTGACCCAAAGGCCGTCAGCCGGCGTAAAGCTGCAGGTTCTCGCCGATGTCGTCGCTGATCGACACGAGCGCCTGCAGCTCGGGGTGGCGCAGCATCAAGAAACCGTCGGAGACGAGCGTGTTGCGCCAGTTTCGGCGCGGGGCGCCGATCGGCAGCAAATTGTCCCAGACGATGTGCTCGCCGTAGAGCTTGCGGATCCGGTCGAGCCCGACGATCCGCTGGATCCGGCCCTGACCGACGGCGCGCTTGTAGATCGTGCTGACGTTGTACTTGCGCTCGATGTCGACGTCGAAGCGCCCCCAGGCGACGGCCCGACCCCATTCGCGGAACACGTCGAAGTCGCAGGCGTAGTTCATCTGGTCGACCTGGTGGGCGCCGGGCGGGCGGGCGCCGATCTCGCCGAACACCACCTCGCCGTCGGCCTTCAGGTACCACTCCATGTGGGTGAAGCCGGACCGGAAGCCGAGCGCGCGGATGACGTCGTGCCCGAGCTTGACGCCGCCCGCGAGCGCAGGCTGGTTGACGTGGCGCAGGGCGATCACCTGGGGGCTGACCCACTCGTTGCTGCGGGCGACCAGCGGGCGCGGGCGATACCAGGCGATGTTGAAGTAGGCGATCTTGCCCTCGATGCAGACGGTGTCGAAGGTGAACTCCGAGCCGTCGACGAACACCTCGACGCTGACCTCGGGGACATGTCCGAGGCGCGGCAGCACGGCCCGCAGCTCGTCGGCCGACTCGACGCGGTAGGTGTCGGCCGAGCCGGCGCCGGCGATCGGCTTGATGATGATCGGGAAGCCGATCTGCTCGGCGGCCTCCCAGCACTCGGCGGTGGTGTTGCAGCGGACGTGCTTCGGGGTGCGCAGGCCGGCGGCGTCGAGGACCTGCTTCATCCGCTCCTTGTCGCGGAACGGCAAGGTCTGGGCGACGCCGAGGCCGTCGACGCCGAGGCCCTCGCGCAGGCGCGCGGCCAGCAGCATGCCCGGCTCCCACAAGCACTCGACCTTGTCGATCCGGCGCGCCTCGGGCCAGCGGCGCACGGCCTCGACCACGGCGGCCTCGTCCCAGAGCGAGCGCACCTGAAGATAACCGGCGAGGCGCTCGCGCACCGACTCGGGCAAGGCGCCGGGGTGCTGGTCGCCGACGCCGTAGACGTGCGCGCCGACGTCGGCGAGGCCGCGGGTAAAGCTGGGCATCTCGCCGGGATAGCCGGGGGACAAGAGCAGGATGTTCATGCGAAAGCTCCCGCCTCGATGGGTATCAGGGCGCCCGAGCGGGCGCAACGATTCAGCTCTGCTTGAGCTGCCGCTCGAGGCTGATCCCGAGCCGGTCCATGCGGCGGTAGAGGGCCTGGCGCGACAGCCCAAGCTCGGCCGCGGCGCGGGCGATGACGCCGCCGTGGGTCTCGATGGCGGCGATGATCGAGCGCCGCTCGGCCTCGATCTCCTCGTTGTTGCCGACGGCCGCCGGCTTGGTCTCCGAGGAGGGGTGGTTGCGCGGGGTGACGGTGCCGTCGGTCGCCGGCGCCTTGTCGTCGAGCCCGAGGTCGGCGGGGGTGACCTCGCCGCTCTGACACAGCAGGGTGGCGCGCTGGATCCGGTTCTGCAGCTCGCGCACGTTGCCGGGCCAGTCGTGGCCCAGGAGCGCGCGCATGGCCTCGTCGCCGAGCCGCAGCGGCTCGCGCCCGGGGCCGACCTGAGCCTGCAGGAAGGTCTCCGCCAGCGGCAGGACGTCCTCGCTGCGCTCGCGCAGCGGGGGGATCCGGATCTCGATGACGTTGAGGCGGAACAGCAGGTCCTCGCGGAACACGCCCTGGGCGATCATCTGCCGCAGGTTGGCGTTGGTGGCCGAGACGATGCGGACGTCGACCTTCTTGGTGCTGGTGCTGCCGAGCCGCTCGAACTCGCCGGTCTGCAGCACGCGCAGCAGCTTCATCTGGCCCTTCTGCGACAGGTTGCCGATCTCGTCGAGGAACAGGGTGCCGCCGTCGGCGGCCTCGAAGCGGCCGATCCGGCGCTTGGTCGCGCCGGTGAAGGCGCCGATCTCGGCGCCGAACAGCTCGGCCTCGAGCAGCTCGTCGGGCAGGCCGCCGGCGTTGACCTTGACGAACGGCTGCTGCTTGCGCGGGCTGTTGGCGTGGACGATCTCGGCCAGCTTCTCCTTGCCGGAGCCGTTCGGCCCGGTGATGAGCACCGGCGCGTCGGCGCGGGCGACCGAGGTCGCGAGCGAGACGACGCGGTGCATCGCCTCGCTGGCGTAGACCAGGCCGCACAGGTCGTAGTGGCGCTGCAGCTCGTTGCGCGCGCGCGCGGACTGGGCCCGCAGGCGGTGGTTCTCGAGCCCGAGCTCGCGCATGCGCAGCATGTTCTTGACGGTGGTGACGACCTTGGCGTCGTCCCACGGCTTGCCGAGGTAGTCGGCGGCGCCCTCCTTGACCAGCTGCACCGCGGTCTCGAGCGAGGTCCAGGCGGTCATGAGGAGGACCGGCAGGTCGGCGTCGAGGCGCTTGATCTCGCGGAACAGCGCCGCGCCCTCCTGGCCCGAGGTCGAGTCTGTCTGAAAGTTCATGTCTTGAACGACAGCCCCGACGTCGCCCCGGGCGATGATCTCGAGCGCGGCCTGCGGGGTGTGGGCGACCTGAGTGCTCATCCCGTGGACGTCGAACAGGATCTCGAGGGCGGTGCAGACCGAGGGGTTGTCGTCGACGATGAGCACCTGCTGCATGACCAGGGTTTTACCCTTCCTTGGCGCGGCTGCGGGTATCTCGCGGCGAGCGCGAGCCCACACCCGGTCTCGCCTGCGTCCGCGCCGCGGTCCTCGCGCCTGGGCGGCCCCGGTGGTACGTCTTGGGCGGCATGGAAGCGAGCTTCCCGACGACCACTTTGTCCGTGGGCGGACTACAGTTCACCGCTTTGGAGGGATCCCGCTCGTCGGCGCGCGACCGCCGGCGGCCGCTGGTGCTGTGTCTGCACGGCTTCCCCGACCACCACCGGACCTGGCGGCTGCAGATCCCGGCGCTCGAGGCCGCGGGCTTTCGGGTGGTGGCGCCGCTGCTCCGCGGCTACGAGCCGTCGTCCCAGCCGATCGACGACGACTACCACACGGTCCGGATGGTCGAGGACGTGCTCGGGTTCATCGAGTACCTCGGCTACCTGCGCGTCCACCTGGTCGGGCACGACTGGGGCGCGGTGATCGGCTACCAGGTGGCGGCCAGAGCGCCGGAGCGGCTGTCGTCGCTGACGGCGATGGCGGTGCCGCACCCGAAGCGGCTGGCGTCGGTGGCGGCGCTGCGGCTCTTGCCCGGGCAGCTGCGCAACTCCTGGTACATGTTCTTCTTTCAGCTGCGGCTCGTGTCCGACGTGGCGCTGCGGCGCAACGACTTCGCGCTGATCGACAAGCTGTGGCGCGACTGGTCGCCCGGGTTCACGCCGCCGGCCGAGGAGATGCGGCTGCTCAAGCGCACGTTCCGCCAGCCGGGGGTGGCCGCGGCGGCGCTCGGTTACTACCGCGACATGTTCGATCCGATCACCCGCGCGGCCGCGACCTCGCGGGCGCTGATGCGGGCGCCGGTGTCGGTGCCGACGCTCGCGCTGACCGGCGCCGACGACGGCTGCCTCGACACCCGGCTGTTCGATCTCATGCGCGCCGAGGACTTCTCCCACGGGCTGTCGGTGCAGCGGATCGCGGGGGCGGGGCACTTCCTGCACCAGGAGCGGCCGGACGAGGTCAACCGGCGGCTGATCGACTTCTTGCGCCGCCACGAGCCGGGCGACGTCGGCTGCGACTAGGTCGCCGCGTGCGCATCGCCGCGGCCGGGGCTGGGGGCGCTCGGCCTGGCCGCAGGTGAAACGTGGTTCGCACGGCCGTGCGCGGCGGACGGGCGGCGAGAGCGGCGCTCGTCACACGCCGGCGGTGCGGGGGCTGCCCACGTTTGCCCGCACAAGGGGGCTCCGAGATGAGCAGTCGCTTTCCGTTCACCGCCAACCCGATCGGTTGGTTCATGGTCGCCTACTCCGACGAACTGAAGCCGGCCGGCGTGATGCCGCTGCACTACTTCGGGCGCGAGCTGGTGCTGTTCCGCGGGCAAGACGGGGTCGCCCGCGTGCTCGACGCGCATTGCCCCCACCTCGGCGCCCACCTCGGGCACGGCGGCTGCGTGGTCGAGAACAACATCACCTGCCCGTTCCACGGCTGGCGCTTCGACGGGACCGGGAGCTGCGTCGGGATCCCCTATGCGAAGAAGATCCCGCCGGCGGCGATGCTGCGCCGCTGGCCGGTGTGCGAGCGCAACGGGATGCTGTTCGTCCACCACGCGCCCGACGAGTCGTACGCGCCGACCTGGGAGATCCCGGCGCTGGCCGAGCACGAGTCGCAGGCGTGGACCGCCTACACGCGCCGCCGCTGGCGCGTCCGCACCAACGTCCACGAGATCGTCGAGAACGCGTTCGACGTGGCCCACTTCTGCTTCGTCCACGGCGCGGTCCGCCTGCCCGAGTCGAAGGTGACGATGAACGGGCCGCTGTTCCAGGTCAACTCGCGGACGGCCTTCGACACCCCGGCCGGGGTGATGGAGGGCGACCTCGACATCGATACGTTCGGCTTCGGCATGTTCACCGCCCGCTACCGCGGGCTGCTCGAGGCGATGATCATCGCCACGCTGACGCCCATGGACGACGAGTTCGTCGACGTCCGCTTCACCTTCACCGTCAAGCGCCTGCCCGACGAGGCGGCCACCGCGTTCGTGGCCCAACAGTTCATCGAGGACGCCTGCCGCCAGCTCGAGCAGGACATCGCCGTGTGGGAGCACAAGAAGTTCCTGGCTCGCCCGCTGCTGTGCGAGGGCGACGGGCCGATCGGGCTGTTCCGCAAGTGGGCCCGCCAGTTCTACCCGGTGGCGACGCTGCGGGCGCGGGCGATCTGAAGGTCCTGTAGCGAAGGACATGTCATGAGGGGCATGTCCGGTCGATTAGTTTCGATGGGACATGCCTGAAAGGTCATGTCCCCACGGACATGCTCAGCGCGACGGCGGCAGGTCCGGGCGCCGGCGCAGCAGCATGCGCTGGTTGCCCCAGGCGACGAGGCGGCCCTCGTCGTCCCAGATCTCGATGTCGGCGGTGGCGTAGCCGGCCCGCGCGCGGCGGCAGTGGGCGTGCGTCAGCAGCCACTCGCGGCGGGTGTCCTCGAGCCAGTGGACGGTGAGATCGAGGCTGGGGGCGATGGTGCCGGCGAGCGCGGGGCCGCCGAGCTGGAACATCGCCGGCGGCATGGTATCGATGAGCGGGGGCAGGGCCAGCGGATCGAGCTGTCCGTCGGGCAAGGTCTGCGGGACCAGGTGGCGGTACCAGTAGGCGGCGCGGTCGAGGCCGGGGGCCCAGCGATCCCCGCGCCACCACGGCTGACCGAGCGCGCGCCGGCAGTCGTAGTTGCGGAAGAACGGGGGCGAGCCGCCGCCCTCGCCGCGCGCGTCGATCGGCGGCAGCTCGTGCGGGCCGGGCAGCACCGGCGCGCGGACGAGGCCGAGCTCGGGGCCGGGGCGCTCGCGGCCGAAGGTGGCGACGACCTCGAGGCCGGGCGACGGTCCGCCGGCGGCCGACAGCGCGGCGCGGACCTGGGTGGCGAGCTGGCCGCGCCGCAGGACGACGACGTCGATGACGAGCGGACCGTGGCCGACGGGCACGCAGAAGATCGCGGTGGCCGACAGCGGCTTCTGCGTCGGGTCGTCGATCTCGGCGGCGATCGCCCGCAGGGCCGCGGTCATCAGCGCGCCGCCCGAGGGCATGAAGTAGTTCCAGTGCGGCGGGAGGTCGAGGACGTAGCGCGCGGGGCCCTCGGGGCTGCGCACGACGGCGGTGTCGCGCGCGAGATCGGCGGGGTGCGTCATCGCCCGCGATGATACCTGGAATGTCGTGGAGAACAATGTTCCACGGGCCGCCGGGGGCAGGTGAGCGTCAAGGGCGAGGCCCGAGGGCCTGCAGGCTGGCGCGGAGGTCGGCGGTGCGGGCGAACATGGCCCGGCGGAGCTCGAGCTGCGCGAGGCCGGCGACGCCGAGCAGCGACCAGCCGCCGATGATGAGGGCGCGGGTCCACAGCCGCGGCAGCGGCAGGCCGACGAACAGCGGGATCAGGTCGCTGACGGCGAAGATGCCGGCGGCCGCGGTGACGAGCAGGAACGGGCGCGCCGCGGCGCCGCCCCACAGCGGATGGAGGGCGCCGAGCAGCCACACGCCGGCGACCAGGACCACGGCGTCGCACAGCTCGACGAAGCCGAGGTGGTAGAGGCGCGCGCCGGTGACGGTCGGGTAGACCGGGCTGCCGTGGGGCAGCGTGGACGCGACCTCGACGGCGACGGCGAGGCCGACGAGGACGGCGGCGACGAGGGCCCAGCGCCACGGTCGCGCCAGCGGAGGGACCAGCGCGCCGGCGAGGATCTTGCGCCGGGCGTCGAGCAGGGAGGCGCACCACATCGCGTTGGACAGGGCCATCAGCCAGGTGGAGAGGCCGGGGCCGAACGACGCGCTGACGGTCTCGCCGACGACCGCGAGCCAGGCGGCGCAGGCGAGCCAGATCCACGCGCGCCGCGGCGGATCGTCGGGCTTGTAGGCGCGCACGGTGACGGTGAGAGCGAGCGCGACGAGCCCGAGCAGCGGCACCAGGGCGCCGGCGTCGACGACGGCGCGGCCGACGGCCCCGACGGCGCACAGGCCGAGGAACGCGGCGAGCAAGCGCGGGCGGCTCAGGTCGCGCACAGCTCCTCCCACAGCAGGACGCCGAGCGCGAGCTGCTGCCGCACGAGGCCGGCGATGTCCTCGCCGACGAGCGGCCGCAGCTGGGTGAACAGCGAAGCGCCGATCGCCTCGACGTCGGGCCAGACGAGCGGGAGGTCGCGGGCGCCGGTGCGCGTGAGGTCGAGCGCGCGCCGGGCCACCGCGGGGCCGAGCAGCGGGTTCAAGCGGTCGAGGATGAAGGCCTCGGGGCGCGCGAGCGCGGACTTCATCGCCGCGCGGTCGCCGTCGGGCAGCACCGAGACGGCGGCGAGCAGGCGCGCGCGGGCGGCAGCGTGCTGATCCGGCCTGCGCGCGGCGACGCGGGCGCGCTCCTCGCTGTCGGCGAGCGCGGCGAGCAGGGCATCCAGCGATCGATCGGTCATGGTCGTCCCTTCTCCACCCAGTTGAGGAGGATGGCGTCGCGCGCCGCGAGCTTATCGAAGCGAGCGCGGGCGCGGGCGAGTCGGCGCTTGACGGTCGCGAGCGACACGTCGCAAGCGTGGGCCACCTCTTCGAGCTCCATGTCGTCGAGGTAGCGCAGCGCGAACGGGATCCGCTCGTCGACCGGCAGGCGCTCGATGACGCTGCGGACGCGATGCAAGGCCAGCACGACGTCGGGGCTGGCGGTGGCGGCCGGCGGCTCGGGCAGGGGCTCGTCGGCGCCGGCCCAGCGCAGCCACCAGCGGCCGCGCTTGCGGCGGATGTGCTCGCGCGCGACGAACACCGCGATCCCGATCAACCAGCGCGGCAGCACCTCGGGCGTGCCGCGGACGCGATCGATGTTGCGGAAGGCGCGGAGGAACACCTCCTGGATCAGGTCGGGCGTCTCGGGGTCGAGCCCGAGGATCCGCGTGAGCACGCGAGAGACTTGATCGGCGTGGCGGTCGAACAGGTCGGCGACGGCTCGCTGGCGCTGGACGTCGCTCAACCTTCACACGCCTCGCGGGGTTGATGCGCGAGCCGGGCGGGGAAGTCAAGCGCGGGGCCGCGCGCAGCGGCCCTCATGGCGAGCGCGCGCGCGCGATGAGAAATTGCTGAGCCGCGATCGCCACGGCTCGCCACTTAACGGCGCCCGCACCCGGCGCGCCGTCTCGGCCGCGGGCCTGCGGAGCATGGGGAGGAGTGGAGATGCCGACGATCACGGTCGAGATGGTGCGAGAGATGAACAAGCGGCTCGAGGCGCGCGGTTCGGCGCTGGCGATCGCCGAGCGCGAGTACGCGGACGCGCTCTACGACAAAAACTTGATCGCGCAGCCGGGCACGAGCGACGTGGCGCCGCTCATCATCGACGAGATCACGTACACCAACTGCGGCACGGTCAAGCAGTCGATCACCGCGGCCGTCGAGAAGAAGGTGGTCGACACCGTCACGATGAAGAAGACCCACGGGGTCAAGCTCGGCTGGAAGGTGGGGTTCGAGTTCAGCCTCGGGATCAAGTTCAAGAACGAGGTCGAGGTCGGCTACAACTTCCAGTCCGAAGACACGCAGACGACCACCGAGGAGATCCTCTACAAGTTCTCGACGCCGATCGACGTGCCGCCGATGAAGCGGGTCGTGTTCCAGGCGGTCGTGCAGCAGGAGAAGGTCAAGGACGTCCCGTTCACGATGATGGTGTTCCTCAAGGGCGGCGCGGTCGCGGTGGTGCCGAAGGGGCTGGTCAAGCTGCAGCGCTGGTACAACGGCACCGACCACTTCTACACCGCCGCGGTCGAGCACCCCGAGGACCACGGTTACACCGAGGAGGGCTCGCCCGGGTACCTGTTCCACACGCAGGTGGCCGGCACGGTGCCGCTGTACCGCTACTGGAACGGCACCGACCACTTCTACACGACGGATTACAACGAGATCCGCGAGGGCGCCCACGGCTGGCAAAAGGAGGGGATCGCCGGCTACGTCTACGCCAGCCCGCAGCACGGCGCGGTGCCGCTGTACCGCTACTGGAACGGCACCGACCACTTCTACACCACCGACTTCAACGAGCTCGGCGAGGGCCGGCACGGCTACAAGCGCGAGGGCATCGCCGGCTACCTCGTGCCGCAGTCGATCGTCGACAACGGCGCGACGCAGGACGTCACGGCGCTGCTCCCCGAGCTCGCCGACCGCACCTTCGAGATCGCCGGCACCTTCCGCGGCGAGTCGACGGTGCGCCAGGCCAGCATCCTCCTGCTCGAGTCGGAGGCGACCGCCCAGGAGTGCCAGATCCTCGCCACCAAGCTCGGCGGCGGCGGCTCGGCGGCCCGCTCCGCGCCCAAGGGGTTCTACGCGGTCCAGACGCCCGAGGCCGAGCTCGTCGGCAAGGCGCCGATCCAGGAGAAGGCCGGCAAGCCCGTCCGCGCCATCTCCGCCAAGCCCGCCCGCGTCGGTCGCAAGTGACGCGCGCGTCGATCGGCCGCACGCGGGCCGGCCGATCGGTTCTATGTATCTCGGGACATGTTCGATATGAAATGTCTATAAAGACATGTCCTTTGTGCCATGGACATGGCACCGGGGGCCGTCGCGGCCCGGGCCTAGTCGAGCAGGCGGATGCCGAGGAAGCGGTGCTGCTGCCGGCGGAAGCGGGCCTCGTGGTAGATGCCGAGGTAGTTGATCTCGGCCTCCCAGCGCGGCCCCGGCCGCTGCAGGTTCTCGAGCGACCCGATCGCGTCCTCGAACGCGTGGACGAAGCGCGGGACCGGGCGGCCCATGGTCGACTCGGCGGCCGCCAGCTCGCGCGACATCCGCTCGATCGTGCCGAAGTGGAGCACGCCGCGGCGCATCAGGTCTTGCAGCGAGTTCGCCAGGCGCTCGGGCGTGTAGCCTTCGGACTCCATCGCCTCGGTGACGGCGAGCAGGCCGCGGGGCTCGAGCGCGCCGGCCTCGAACAGCACGGCGGCGCCCTGGAAGTAGTTGTAGATGGCGACGACGCGGGCGCCGTAGGCGGCGAAGCGGTCGAGGGGCGAGCGGCGCTCGAGGTGGATGAAGATCCGGCGGACCACCTCGCCCGAGCCGAACAGCTGGCGGTGGTAGGCCATGATCTCGTCGACGTCGCCGCGGTAGACCTTGCAGGTGCTGAGGATCGCGGCGAGCGCGACGGCGTCGACGCGGCCGGCGAGGATGTCGGCGTAGACGCTGTAGATGAAGGCGTCCTGCTCGGCGTCGTCGCCGAACAGGTACTCGTCGACGTGCTCGGCGGCCATGTGGCTGAGCAGCAGCGCCTTGAGCTTGTAGCCGACCTGGCCGCGGATCGCCCGGAAGCGGCCGCGCAGCAGGTTCTCGAGGTTGGGCTTGAGGATGAACATGTCGGGCTCGACGCCGTCGAGCGCGAGCTTGGCCGTGAGGACCTTGCGCATCTGCCGGGGCGAGCCGCTGATGAAGGTGACGCGCCGGTGGCTGCGCTCGCGCGGGTCGAGCAGCGCGCGCAGCAGCGCGCTGGCGCCGGCGACCGCGATCTTCTCCTCGGCCTTCTGGCGGAAGGTCTTGATCAGATCCTTGACCGTGTCGAACTCGGTGCGCAGGTAGGTCTTGTCGAGGTCCCAGCGCAGGTGCATGAAGCGGCGCGGCTGCAGCGCCTGTCCTTCGGGACGGGTGGGCTCGGACGGGTCGGCGGGGTCGGACGTCATGTCGCCTCCGGAGCGGGCGGGCTCGCCGACGGCGCGCCGAGGCCGTGGAACTCGGCCACGCCGGCGGCGACGGCCGCGATGACTTGCAGGCGATCGATCTTGGCGCCGAGGCGGATCGCGTTGAGGAAGGCGCGCCGGCCGGAGTCGGCCTGGGTGACCATCACCGCGCGATCGAAGCCGAGCAGGGGCGCGCCGCCGTAATTCTCCCAGTCGGTGAACTCGCGGATCGCCGAGATGCCGTCGCTCAGCATCTGCACGCCGATCCGCCACTGGAACTTCTCGGCGGCGCGGCGCAGCAGGCTCTCGCCGGTGGCCGCGACGCCCTCGAGGGTGCGCAGCAGGACGTCGCCGGAGAAGCCGTCGGTGACGATCACGTCGGCGTCGCCCGAGGTCACGCTGTCGGCGCGGAGGCAGCCGACGTACTCGAAGGCGGTCGTGGCGGCGAGCAGGCGGCGATGGGCCTCGCGCGCGCGGGTGGGCGCGTTGGCGATGCCGTGGCCGTTGCAAAGCAGGGCCACGCGCGGGCGATCGATGCGCGAGATCTTGGCGGCATAGGCCGCGCCCATCGCCGCGAAGGTGACGAGGTCGTCGCCGCTGCACTCGACGGTCGCGCCGACGTCGAGCAGCAGCGCGAACAGGTCGGACACGGGGCCGTGCGGGCGCAGGGTCGGGTAGACGGCCGCGAGCGCGGCGTGGGGGACGCCGGGGATCCGGCCGAGGATCTGCTGCGCGCCGGCGACGATGAGGCCCGGCGCGCCGGCCGAGACGAACACCGCGCTCGGGTCGCGGGCGGCGATCTCGAGGCCGACGACGACGCTGTTGCGCGGGGCCTGGCGCAGCACCTCGGCGGCGTCCACGTCGGGCTCGCAGCGGTCGCGGGCGTGGGCGACGCGCAGGCGCTCGGCGTCGTGGGCGATCTTCGCCAGCGCCGTCGTGATGTCGGATTCATCGCCGACGACGGTGATCTGGTGATCGAGCTGCAGGCTGGCGATCGCGGCGGCCTCGAGCGCCTCGCGCCCGCCGTCGCGACCTGCACAGCTGTCGAGGACGATGTGAGCCACGGCGGTGAAGCTGTTGTAGCAGAGTCCGAGGGGCGGGCGTGGTGCGGCGCGGAGCCGACCCCGGGTCCTGCCGCGGACCCGCGCGGGCCGGGGCGAGCAGGCCCGGCGGGCCCGCGTCAGCGACGGCCGGGCCGGTCGGGTCGGACACGGGCGGGCGCGCAGCGGCGCGGCGTCACAGGCGTCGTCGCCGCAATTCGACCAGCCACGCCTCGCACGCGACCTCGTTCGGGGGATCGGCCGGCAGCGGGCTGTGCTCCAGGGCCGCCTGGAGGTCGGCCTCGAGCCTCGGCCAGGCGGCGCGGTGCAGGGCGTCGATTTCCTGGGATACCGCGCCTTTTTCGGCGCCCTCGACCTTGATCCGGATCAGCGAGAGCGCGTCGTCGTAGCCGTACAGCGGGGCCAGGCGGCGCAGGTCGGCCTCGAGCTCGCCGGTGCGGAGCAGGTGAACCCCGGTGAGCGCGACGCGGTAGGCGTAGAGGAGGCTCTTCGCCCGCGGCACCGGCTCGCGCTCGTGCTCGCGGCACATGCCGCGGAAGAAGCCCTGGTAGTGGCGGATGAACCGGCGCGACACGGCCCCGCGCGCCAGCGCCTGCAGCTCCTCGATCTCCGGCGACTCGTAGAGCTGAAACGGCGTGAGCAGGCGCTCGATCATGTTGCCGTTGCCGGCCAGCAGCAGGGACAGCGCCCGGCCGACCTCGGTGAGGCTGAGGTCGCACTCGAGGCCCTCGAACTCGGTCAGCCGCTCGACGGCGTCGTTCGGCCGGCGTAGGCCGAGCAGCGAGCGGGTCGGGGCGATGAACACCCCCTTGAGGTCGAGGTCGCTGTCGGGCGAGCTGAAGCCGTAGTCGTGGCTGCCGGTGACGCCGCACTGGAACACGTCGCCCGGCACGGCGCAGGTGAGGATGAAGCGGCGCCCGAGCTCGAGGTCGGGCAGGGCGTTGGGCGGCAGGTCGACGGTCATGATGGCCTCCAGGACATGTTCGAAGGGGCATGTCCCCCGGGGAAGGTAGTCAGGTCCCGCGGGCGGGCCGCGCGGACACCTGCGCGAGGGCGCGGCCGACGAGGTCGGCGCACAGGGCGTCGAGGGCGGCCTCGTCGGGCGCGAGCGGCAGCGGCGAGGCGGCGACCGCCGCCTGGGTGCGCTGGTGGAGGGCGTCCGCGGCCTCCATGAGCCTGTCGTAGCTCCACGCGCCGCCGCGGATCGCCAGCAGCTCGTCGCGGTCGTCGCGGCGGACCTTGAGGGTGCCGGTCTCGACGATCTCGGCGCCCATGCGCAGCAGGCGGATCAAGTGCATGCCGTGCTTGGTGTCGTAGCCGAACTCGGCCTCGAGCGCGCTGCGCTTGGGGTTCCGCGTCTTGAGCCAGCTCTGGTAGGCCTCCCACTCCTTGCGCGCGGCCTTGTAGCGGCGCTCGCGGTCGAGGACGCCGAGGAAGTTGGTGGTGAGGTCGGCCTCGGCCATGCGCCCGTCGGCGAGCATGGCCTCGACCGCGCCCATCTGGTCGCGCGAGATCAGGCGCGTCTCCGGCAGGTCGAACTCGGCGCGGGTGGGCTCGTGATCGGGCGGGTGCATGACCCACTTGCGGTGGGTCTTGATCCGCGCGAGCTGGCTCATCGCGTAGCCGGAGAAGCTGTCCTTGACCCGCAGCGACAGGAACTTGTCGCGCTCGGCCAGGAGGCGCTCGCCCAGGGGGGTGCAGACGGTGTGGCAGTCGGGCGGCGTCCACAGCAGCTCGAGCACGGTGGGGTTGGCGGCGGCGGCCAGGCGGAAGTACTTGCGGATCTCGTAGCGGACGTGGTCGGCCGACAGCTCGAGCTGCTCGGGGCCGCCGAGGAAGCCGTGGTACCAGGCCGCCGGACCGACGAGGATGCCCTTGAGGTCGACGTCGGAGGTGGGCGTCTGGAGGCCGTAGGCTTGCGAGCCGTGGACGGTCTCGTAGAGGAGGAGGCTGTCGGCCATGGGACGGCGACGATAGCACGGGGCCGCAGCGGCGGCCGGGTCGCCGCCGGCAGGAGCGGCGGCCCGCGGCGGTTGAGTCCGCGCGTGTCCTCGGGGACAGGTCGGCAGGTCGCGGTCGAGTTCGCGCGGCGAATGGTCTTCGGGACAGGTCCTGCGGATGGCCGCGCGGAGCTCTCGCCTGTCCCTCGAAACAGGTCAGCGGCGGGCGAACTCGGCGAGGACGGCGTCGGTGTGCTCGCCGAGCCCAGGGGCGCTGCGCTCCGGGGTGCGGCCGAGCGAGGGGAAGAACGGGCCGACGCCGCGGAACGAGCCGGCGGGGGTGGGCGTCGACTCGGTGAGGTCGTCGAGGCGCGGCTCGTGCGGGGCGGCGTCGAGGTCGTGGACCGGCCAGACCGGGAGGTCGTGCGGCGCGAGCAGGGCGAGCCAGTGGTCGCGCGGGTGGCCGGCGAGGTGCTGCTCCATCGCCGCGGCGGCCTCCTGACCCGCGGGCCCGGTGTCGAGGCCGAGCCCGGCGAGGTCGGGGCGACCGACGACCTGGGCGAAGGCGAACCAGAACTTGGGCTCGAGGCAGCCGACCGACAGCTCGCGGCCGTCGCCGCAGCGGTAGGCGCGGTAGGCCGGGGCCCGGCCCCCCAGCACGGCCTCGGACATGCCACCGCCCCCGCCCGCGCGCTCGGCCCAGGCCCAGGTGACGAAGGGCAGCGGGCCGGAGAGGAGCGGCTGCTGCACCAGGCCGCCGCGCCCGGTGCGAGCGCGCCGCAGCAGGGCCGCGAGCACGCTGCTGCAGGCGAGCAGGCCGCTGGTGACGTCGGCGAGCTGGAGGCCGACGATGCCCTCGGTCCGCAGCGCCCGCAGCAGACCGGTGAGGCCGGTGAAGTTGAGGTCGTGGCCGACGGCCGAGCTGACCGAAAAGCCAGGTAGCGAGCAGAGCACGAGGCCGGGGTTGTCGGTCAAGAGCTCCTGCTCGGGCAGGCCGAAGCGCGCCATGGTCCCGGGGCGGAAGCTCTCGACGAGGACGTCGGCGCCGGCGGCCAGGCTGCGCAGGGCGGCCGCGCCCGCCGGGGTGCGCAGGTCGAGGCCGACCGACTCCGCGCCGCGGAAGAAGGCGATGAAGCCGGCCCCGACGCCGTCGATCAGCGGCGGCGCGTGACGCATGAGGTCGCCGGTGGCCGGATCTTCGACCTTGATCACGCGCGCGCCGAGGTCGAGCAGGCAGCGCGCGAGCACGGCGCCGGGCAACATCCGCGAGACGTCGACGACCACGGTGCCGGCGAGAGGGAGGGAGTCGCTCGTCATCGCCTCCGGCTATACCACGAGCCCGGCGAGCGGCAGAGCGCGCCGGCGAGGGCGAGCAGGGCGGGTATGCAGCAGGCCGGCGAGCGGAGCTTCGAAGGGAGGATGCAGCTCGTTGGCCAGCCGAGCTGACGAGCGCGGCGAGAGCGAGCGGGCGACCGATCGGCGAGGGTTGGCCGACATGGTTTATGGGACATGCTCACGGGAGCATGTCCATGACAACATGCTCGAACAGGCATGTCCCCCGGAACAGGCCCGCGAGGACAGGTGCGCAGGCTCAGGGCTTGGGCAGCGGCGGCGGGCGCGGCGGGACGCTCGCGGCCGGGCGAGCCGGCGGGGCGGCGGCGGGACCGCCGGGCGGGCCGGCGCGGCGTCCTTGACCTCGCCGGCGGGCCGCGGGATCGTGCCGCTGCGGAGGGCCGGCAGCAGATCCAGGACCTGCTGCTTGAGGTGCGCGAGATCCTTGTCGTTCTCGAGGATGAAGTGGGCGCGGGCGCGGCGGCTGGCGTCGTCGAGCTGGGCGGCCAGCCGGGCGCGGACCTCGGGCTCGGTGAGCTTGTCCCGGGCGACGACGCGGGCGATCCGCTGCGCCTCGGGGGCCGAGACGAGGATCACGGCCTTGACCTGCTTGTCGAGGCCGGTCTCGAACAGCAGCGGGACCTCGTAGACGACCAGCTTGTGCCCGGTGGCGGCCAGGGTGGTGAGCACGTCCTGGAAGCGCTCGCGGATCCGCGGGTGAAGGATCGCCTCGAGCTTCTGCCGCAGCGAGGGGTCCTTGAAGACGACGGCGCCGAGCTTGCGCCGGTTGAGCTCGCCGTTCTCGTCGAGTACGCCCTCGCCGAAGGCCGCGACGACGGCGCCGAGGCCCTCGCTCCCGGGGGTGACGACGACGCGGGACAGCTCGTCGGCCGAGACGACCGGGATCCCGCAGTCCTCGAAGATCTCGGCGGCGGCGGACTTGCCGCTGCCGATCCCGCCGGTGAGGCCGTAGACGTCCATGACCTCGGAGCTTAGGGGGCGGCGCGCTTTTAGTATAGTCCGCGCCCATGACCCAGCCGTTCAAACCCGAGAAGAACAGCACAGGCGGCTGGCGCGTGACGTCGGCGACCTTCGAACGCAGCGCCGACAAGCTGGGGGCGGCTCCGCCCGGGGATCTGCCCGAGATCGCCGTCACCGGCCGCTCGAACGTCGGCAAGTCGAGCCTGCTCAACGCGTTCGCGGGCCAGCGCGGGCTGGCCCGCGTCAGCTCGACGCCCGGCCGCACGCAGCTGCTCAACTTCTTCCGCGCGACGCTCCGCCACCCGCGCCACGGCGATTTCGGGCTGCGCTGGGTCGACCTGCCGGGGTACGGCTACGCGGCCGCGCCCCACGCGGTGCGCGCGTCGTTCGGGCCGATGATCGAGGGCTACCTGCGCAAGCGCGAGGCGCTCAAGGGGCTGGTGCTGCTGATCGACGCCCGCCGCGAGGTCAGCGAGTTCGACCACGCGCTGCTCGAGTTCATGGCGGACCGCGCGCTGTGGACCATCGTCGCCGTCACCAAGGCCGACAAGCTCAGCAAGAGCGAGCGCGGGCTGGTCACCGCCGGCATCGCCCGCGCGCTGCAGCTGCCCCGCGGGCAAGTGCTGGTGACCAGCGCGACCAGCGGGCTCGGCTTCACCGACGGCGGCCTGGCCGAGGCGATCGCGCGGCGGCTGCGGGCGGACGCGCCGGACCTGGCCGAAGAGACATCGGATGGCCCGGCCGGCGAGCCGTGAAGGCGGCGCGCGGCGTGACCCGACCCCGGACCTGGCCGAAGAGACATCGGGTGGGCCGGCCGGTAACCGTGAAGGGTCGCGCGCGCGAGCAGGCTGGCGGCTGACGGCGGACGACCTGGCCGACGAGACAGGTCGGGCAGGCGACCGGCGAAAGCAGCTCGCCATCGCACGATCTGGCTGGCGGCTGACGGCGGACGACCCTGACCTGGCCGACGAGACAGGTCGGGCAGGCGCCGGGCGAAGGCAGCTCGCCATCGCGCGACCTGGCTGGCAGTTGACAGCGGGTCTGGTCGAAGAGACAGGTCCCGCGGCGGGCGAAGGCGATCGCGCCGTCGCGCGCGTTCATGCTGGGCGGCTGACAGCGGAGCTGGTCGAAGAGACAGGTCTGCGGCGGGCGAGACTTCACGCAGCTCGGCCATCTGGCGCGACCGTGCTGGGCGGCGTCCCTGCCAACGGGTCAAGGCCGAGACGCTGCAGATGCTTCGAGACATGTACCCTGGCACAGGAGCATCCGAACATGTGCCAAGAGGCATGCCCCGACGGGCATGCCCGCTGCGACAGCCTCAGCGCGCGCGCGGGGCGTCGGCGCTGGTGCGGACGAGGTGGCCGAGCTCGAGCAAGGCCTCGAGGCTCTGCTCGAGGCTGACCTCGCCGACGCGATCGGGGTCTTCGCGCAGGGTGTGGCGCACGCCGCCGACGTCGAACACGACCTGCGGGCGGCCGTCGGCGCCGCGACCGAGGTGGTAGCGGGCGCCGCGGTACAGCTGGACGCGCTCGGGGAGGGCGTCCGCGGTGGCCTGGTCGCGGTGGTCGATGACGCGGCGCAGGCCGACCTCGTAGATGACGTCGTCGCCGGTGGGCAGCGCGACGGGCTGCAGCGGGCTGCTGTCCTCGGGGACATCCACGATCCGCACCGCGAGGTCGCGCGGGCCGGCGTCGCGGGCGGGAGCGGCCGGGCCGGGCAGGGTGCGGGCGACGAGGAACAGGCCGAACGCGGCGGCGCCGGCGGGCAGCATCAAGGCGCCGCCGCGGAGGAAGTTGCGCCACCGCGAGGGCCGCGGCGCCGCGGCCGGCTTCGGCGCGGTCTCCCGATCGATGGCGTCGAGCTCGAGCAGGACGCGGGCCCGCAGCGCCTGCGGAGCGGTCGCTCGCGGCAGGTCGCGCAGGAGCTGACGGATCCGCAGCTGCTCTTCGGCGACCTCACGCATGGCAGGATCGCGGGCGAGCTGGGCCTCGACTTCGGCGCGCTCGGCTTCGGTGAGCTCGCCGTCGATGAAGGGCTGGAGCGTGTGAAGATCGTGGCTCATGAGCGGGCAGAAGCGGCGCGGTTGCGGTAAGCGTCCAGGGATACGGGGGCGTCGGGTTCTTCGGCGAGGCCGTGATCGACGGCGTGGCGATAGAGCAGGCTGTGCAGCTGCCGGCGTCCGCGGTGGATCCGGCTCATCACGGTGCCGATCGGGCACTCCATCGCCTCGGCGATCTCCTTGTAGGAGAGGCCCTCGATGTCGGCGAGCACCACCGCCATCCGATAGTCGGGCGGCAGGCGCTGCAGCGCGGCGTCGATCTCCTCGCGCAGGTGGAGCTGCGAAGTGGCGGCCTCCGGGCTCGGCGGGGCGGCGATCGGCCCCTCGCCGACGGCCGCGAACTCCTGCTCCAGGCCCTCGGCCAGCGCCCGCTCCCGGCCCTGGCGGTGGTAGCGCGTGATGAAGGTGTTGCGCAAAATCGTGAAGACCCACGCTCGCACGCTCGATCCGGGGCGGAAGCTGGCCCAGAAGCGATAGGCGCGGACCAGGGTCTCCTGCACCAGATCTTCGGCCTCGGCGCGGCTGCGGGTCAGCCGCAAGGCCGCGCCGAAGAGACTGTCGACGTGGGCCAGCACGGTGGACTCGAAGGCCCTGCGAGCGGTGGCGTCCATGCGTTCGGGGTACCGGAGGGGGTTGGAAGTTATTTCAGGCCGGAGCACCGGACCGTGAAAACGGGGCGTAAAAGTGGGATCGGCCTGCGGTGGGCGCGCGGAAAGGGGTCGAAACCGTGCGCTTTCTCGTCGCGTCGGGGGGCCGGGGAGGCGGGGGTGCGACAAGCGCGCGGTTAAGCTCTCGCCGCCCATGGAAGCCGTGGATCGCTACGACAGCCCCCTCGCCACCCGTTATGCCACGCCGGCGATGGTCGCCAACTTCAGCGACCGGCGGCGGGCGCTGCTGTGGCGCGACCTGTGGATCGCGCTGGCCGAGGCCGAGCGGGCGCTCGGGGTGCCGATCTCGGAGGCGCAGGTGGCGGCGTTGCGGGCGGCGCGGGAGCGCATCGACTTCGCCCGGGTCGCCGAGCACGAGGCGCGGCTGCGGCACGACGTGATGGCTCATATCGAGCACTTCGGCGAGGTCGCCGGCGCGGACGCCGGCAAGGTGATCCACCTGGGGGCGACCAGCTGTTACGTGGCCGACAACGCGGAGCTGGTGATGATCCGCGACGGGCTCGAGCTGCTGATGGACCGGCTGGTGGCGGCGCTCGACGCCCTGGCCCGGTTCGCCGGCCAGCACCGGGCGCTGGCGACGCTGGCCTACACGCACTTCCAGCCGGCCCAGCTGACCACGGTCGGCAAGCGGGCGTGCCTGTGGGCCCAGGATCTCGGGCTCGATCTGGAGACGCTCGAGCAGCTGCGCGCCCGCCTGCCGTTCCGCGGGGTCAAGGGCACGACCGGGACGCAGGCGTCGTTCCTGGCGCTGTTTCACGGCGACCACGCGAAGGTGCGGGCGCTCGACCGGGCGGTCGCGGAGGCGATGGGCTTCGCCGGGTCGATCGCCGTCAGCGGCCAGACGTACACCCGCAAGATCGACACGTGGGTGGTCGCGGCGCTGGCCGACATCGCCGGGTCGGCGAGCAAGATCGCGGTCGACCTGCGGCTTTTGGCGCACAAGCGAGAGATCGACGAGCCGTTCGAGGCCGACCAGGTCGGATCGTCGGCGATGGCCTACAAGCGCAACCCGATGCGGAGCGAGCGGATCTGCGGGCTCGCCCGGTTCGTCCACTCGCTGGCGACCAGCCCGCGCGAGACGCACGCGAACCAGTGGTTCGAGCGCACCCTCGACGACAGCGCGAACCGCCGACTGACGATCACCGAGGCGTTCCTGGCGACCGACGCGATCCTCAACCTGCTGGTCGACATCACCTCGGGGCTGGTGGTCCACCCGCCGGTGATCGCGGCCAACATGCGCGACGAGCTGCCGTTCATGGCGACCGAGAACGTGCTCATGCGAGGCACCAGCGCCGGTCACAGCCGGCAGGAGCTGCACCGCCTGGTCCGCGGCCACAGCCTCGAGGCGGTGGCCGGCATGAAGCGCGGCGAGCCCAACGACCTGATGGCCCGCATGCAGGCGGACCCGGTGCTGGGGCCGTTCGTCGACGCCGACCTGACCGCGCCGGCGCGCTACGTCGGGCGGGCACCCGAGCAGGTCGACGAGTTCCTGGCCGAGTTCCTCGCGCCCCTGCTGGCGCGCCACGAGGCGCGGCGAGGTCGCTTCTCGGCCGGCGTGCGGGTCTAGCGGGCGAGCAGAGCAGTTCGAGCGGCGATGCGGGCCGCGTTGCTCGTCGGTCGCTCCCCGCTCGCGGCCTCTCGGATCGGCGCGAGGCCGACTCGAAGCTCCGGCACGACACCGGCGAGCGAGCGGCCGGGACGGGTCGCGCGAGGCTTGTGCTATCCTGCGCGCGCCCATGAACCCCCTCCACGTGCATGCCCCCTGGCTCCGCTTCGCCGGTGACGAAGACGACGCGTCCGACGAGGAACTCGACGAAGAGTACGACGAGGACGAAGAAGACGACGACGCCGAGGACGACGACGAGGACGACGAGTACGAGGACGACGAGGACGAGGACGAGGCGGACGAGGAAGAGGACGAGGACGAAGAGGACGAAGAGGACGAAGAGGACGAAGAGGACGAGGACGAAGAGGACGAGGACGAGGAGTACGACGAGGACGAGGAGTACGACGAGGACGAGGAGTACGACGAGGACGAGGACGGCGAAGAGGACGACGACGACGAGGAGGACGACGAGGAGGACGACGAGGAGGACGACGAGGACTCCGGTCGCTTCGTCGTGTAGCCCGCCGCTCGTCGCGCTCCCGCGCGGCTCTCGAGGGCGCCACGAGGCCCTTGGAGCCGCGCTCCTGCTTCGCCTGCAGCGCCTCGGGCTCTGCGAACGCTCCGGCCCGGGCTCTCCGCCGGCGCTACTCCTCGGGCCGTTCCATGCGCTTGCGCAGGCTCAACGGGCGCATGTCGGTCCAGACCTCGTGGATGTAGGCCAGGCACTCGTCCTTGAGCCCGGTCTTGCCGGCGTCGCGCCAGCCCGGCGGGAGCTCGCGATCCTCGGGCCAGATCGAGTACTGCTCCTCGTGATTGACGACCACTCGGTAGCGCGTGTTGTCTTCGCTCATGCGCGGCGATCGTAGGCGGGCGGGCGCTCGAGCCGCAAGGCAGCCGCGAAGTAGGCGCAGAGGCCGGAGACATCGTTCTCGATCCACGGCGCGGGATCGCGCGGATTGAAGCGCCAAAACACGCTCGGCGCCCGCCAGTGCTGACGCCAGCTCGCGAGGATCGTGAACGTCTCGACACACACCGCCCAGGTGCCGTGGACGTGGTGCTGATGATCCTCCTGCTCGCCGGTGAAGGTGTCGAAGATCCGGCTGGCGAGGCGGAAGTAGCGGTGATGCGGCTGAGCCCGGCGGAAGGTCCGGCACAGCCGGCGATACGTGGCGTACGCGCGGCGGTCGGTGACGCGCGCCGGGATCAGGGTGCCCATGAACGAGTGAAAGTTGGCGGCGGCGACGAACTTCTGCGCGCTGAACAGGCGGTCGAGGGCCGCGGTCTCGGGCTCGCTGAGCGGGTGCGGACCGCGGTAGGTGGCGTCACCGGGGCGATCGGAGCCGGCGCCGGGCAGCCAGCTCGGGCCGGCGCCGCCGGGGCGCGGGTAGTTGCGGTTGAGATCGACGCCGCGCGCGTTGCCTCGCAGATGAGACAAAAGCCCGCGCCCGCCGGCCGCGAAGGTGCGGGCGTAGCCGTCGGGGTTGATGCTCGGCACCACCCACAGCTCGGCCTGCGCGCGCAGCGAGTCGAGGCGCGGGTCGCCGTCGGCGAGCGCGCGCAACAGCCCGATGGCGACCCGACCGGCGATGAACTCGACGCCGTGGATGTTGGCGCCGCAGAAGATACGTGGCCGATCGGACAGGGTCGAAGGGACACGTACGGCGACCAGCGGCCGGCCCTCGACGCTGGCGCCGTACTCGACGAGCTCGCCCCCGACGCGGGCCGCGAGGGCGGCGACCTCGGTCGCGCGGCCCTCGGGGCTCGGGTAGGGAGCGAGCTCGTCGGCGGGGTTCACGTGCCCGGCTCTTCGGCCAGCGGGAGCACCGACTCGAACTCGAGCGGGTCGAGCCGGATCTCGGTGGCTTCGCCGCGCGGCGCGTCCTCGAAGTCCTCGGGCAGCGGCGCCCGCAGGTCCTCGCGCGAGTTCTCGGCCCGCTCGAGGGCGAGGCCGATGCCGTCGACGACGACCGTGGTGAGGACCGCGTGGCAGCGCTCGACCTCGGAGTCGTGGATCCGGAACAGCGTGCTGGCGTCGCGCACGGTGAGGTCGCGGATCGACCGGCCCTCGAGGCCGAGGTAGTCGCGCAGCAGGTTGCGGATGCTCGACGACTTGTGGCCGTGGACGCGCCCGAGGTTCAGCTGGACCTTGGTGTACTCGCGGTCGTCGGCGTCGGCGGTGGCCGCGGCGGCCGGCCGGGCCGGAGCGCTGGCGGGCGTGTGCGGCCGCGGCGGACGCGACGGCGCGGGGCTCGGCGCGGCGACGGGCGCAGCGACGGGTGCGGGCGGGGGCGGGACCGGCTCGGGCTCGACGCTGGTGTGACCGTACTTGCTGTCGTCGAAGTCGCGCGCGGAGTACTTGCTCGACCAGACCTCCCAGAAGTCCTTGTGCGGCGGCGCGGTCAGCTCCGGCGGGGCGGCCGGGGCGGCCTTCTTGCGGCGACGGCGACGGCGGCGCTTCTTGGCGTCGGCTTCGGCTTCGGCCTCGGTGTCGCCGGACTGGGCGGTCGGACCGGCGGCGACCTCGGCCTCGGCTTCGGTATCGGCCTCGCCTTCCGTTTCGCCCTCGGTCTCGTCGTCCTCCTCGACCTCGGCCGACTCGGCCTCGGCGTCGCGGCGCGAGACGTCCTCGAGCTCGACCTCGCCCTCTTCCTGCAAGGTCTCGATCACGGCCTGCCGGCGGTCGAGCAGGGCGAACTCGTCGATGTTGTCGAGCTCCCCGAACTCGCTGGTGACGACCTCGAGCTCGGCCTCGTCGATGTCGATGACGATCTCGTCCTGCGAGGGTCGCCGCGGGGCCGGGGCGGGCGGAGGCTCGGGCGCGGCCACGACCGGCGGAGCCGCCGGACGCGGGCCCTCGAGACCCGGACGACCCCGGCGCTTGCGCCGACGCTTGCGGCCGCCGGGCGCCAGGCCCGGCTCGCCGTTCCTGACCTCGGGGACAGCCTCGCCCGCGGGCGCCTCGGCCTCGCCGGACTCGTCGTCGCCCTCGTCCTCGACGCCGCCGGCCTCGACCACCGGCGCCGCCTCGTCACCGGCGCCGCCGCGCCGTCGCCGCCGCTTGCGCCGCCGCTTGCGCCGCTCGCTGGCCTCGTCGAACGACTGGCCCGGGGTGGCGGTGCCGATCAGATCGCCGGTGGCACCTGGCGTTGCGACCATGTCCGCAGGGACAGGCGCGGGCTGGCTGCTGGCGTCGAGCTCGACCGCGCCGGCCGGAGCCGCCGCGCGCACTCCCGGCTGGATGTGCGGCCACTGGACGAAGCGCCCGCGGTCGCCGCGACGGCCGCGGAGACCGAAGGGGATCCAGCGGGGCGTCTCACCGGTGCTCTGGACCAGGTCCACGGCGGGCGCAGCCACGGGCGCCAGCGCCGGCACGGCGGGCGCGGCCTCGGCGGGCTGAGCCTCGGCGACTCGAGCACGCGGCGCCTCGGCGTCGCGGCGCAAGCGCTCGTCGTCGCGGCGGGGGCGGCGCTCGTCGTCTCGGCGCGGACGACGGTCGTCGTCGCGGCGCGAGCGACGGTCGTCGTCGCGCCGGGGGCGACGGTCGTCGTCGCGGCGCGGGCGACGGTCGTCGTCGCGGCGCGGGCGGTCGTCGTCGCGGCGCGGGCGGTCGTCGTCGCGGCGCGGGCGGTCGTCGTCGCGGGGGCGCTCGTCCGCGCGGCGCTCCTCGTCGCCGCGGGGCTGCTGCTCGTCGAGACGCGGGCGCTCGTCGTCGCTGCGCAGGCGCTCCTCGTCGCGGCGGCGGCCGAACCGCTCGTCGCGCTCGGGCCGTCGCTCGCGGCGGTCACGACGGTCGTCGCGATCGCGGCGGCGGCCGAAGCGATCGTCGCGGTCGCGTCGCTCGCGGTACTCGGGCCGACCGCCCGGGCGCTCCTCGCCGTCGCGCGGCTCGTATGTCCGCGGGGACAGGTCGGCGCGGGGCGCCTCGCCCTCGCCGCCAGCGGCCTCGGCGGCCGGGCGCTCACCGTCCTCGGCCTGCGGCTGCGGGGGCGGCTGCTTCATCGCCCGCTCGAGCAGGAGGCCGATGACGCGCTCGCCGCGAGGATCTGCCATGAGGTTGCGGGCCAGCAGGACCCACTCCGGCGAGACCAGCTCGGGGAAGCGCTTGCTGATCCCGTCGAGCTTGACCTCCATGCGCTGCGCCGCCAGCTGATCGGCCGGCGGCAAGAAGCGCTCGCGGAACACGATCGTGTCGTACTGCAGCTTGAGGTAGTAGAAGTTGCCCAGCTCGCGCGCGTGGATCAGCGAGATCGCGGTGCCGGTGCGGCCGGCGCGGCCGGTGCGGCCGGTGCGGTGGATGTACACCTCCGCGGCCTCGGGGAACGAGTAGTTGATGACGTGGGTGACGTGGCTGATGTCGATGCCGCGGGCGGCGACGTCGGTGGCGACGAGGAAGCGCAGCTTGTGCTCGCGCATCATCCCCATGACCTTCTCGCGGGCCGCCTGCGTCAGGTCGCTCGACAGCTCCTCGGCCTGGTAACCCTCGCGCCGCAGCACCGAGGCGACGAGCTTGGTCTCCTCGCGCGTGTTGCAGAACACGATCGCCCGCGCCGGCTCCTCGACGACGATGACGTCGAGCAGGTCGCGGGTCTTGATCGCGCCGCTGACGATGTAGTACGCGTGCTCGATTTCCGCCGCCGCGACCTGATCGCCGGACAGCTGGACCTCGACCGGCGACTTCATGTAGCGCTTGGCGATCCGCTGGATGTCGCCCGGGATCGTGGCCGAGAACAGCGCGGTGAGGTGCTTGCCGGTGCAGGCGTCGAGGATCGCGCGGATGTCCTCGAGGAAGCCCATCGACAGCATCTCGTCGCATTCGTCGAGCACCACGGTGGTGACCTTCGAGAGGTCGAGCGAGCGCCGGCGGATGTGATCGAGGACGCGGCCCGGGGTGCCGACGACGGCGTGGACGCCGGCCTTGAGCGCGGCCAACTGCGGCTGCATCGGCGTGCCGCCGTAGATCGGCAGCACCTCGACCGGAGTCTCGACGGCCAGGCGCCGCAGCTCGTCGCAGACCTGCTTGGCGAGCTCGCGCGTGGGCAGGAGGACGAGCAGCTGGACGCCCGTCTGCTGGGCCGGACGCGGGTCGAACCGACCCGCCAGCCACGGCATGCAGAAGGCGCCGGTCTTGCCGCTGCCGGTGTGCGACTGGACCAGGACGTCGTGGCCGGCGTGGAGCGGCGGGAAGCTCAGCGCCTGCACGGGCGTGGGCCGGGTCCAGCCGATGCGAGCGATCGCCCGCCGCAGCGCGTCGGGCAGATCGAGCTCGTCGAACGACTCGGGCAGCTTCACCGGCTCGGGCTCGGCCGTGGCCTCGACGGGGACGTCGGTCGCGGGCGTCGGTTCGGCATCGCCGACGACGTCGGTCGCGGGCGTCGCTTCGGCTGCGACGGCGTCGCCGTCGACGGGCGCGTCAGCTGCTGCCGCAGCCTGGTCGGACGGCGCGTCGCCAACGACGCGGGCCTCGGGGGCCGCTTCGTCGGCAGCGATCGCGGTCGCCTCGGACGGGGCGTCGCCGGTGGCGTCGGCCACCGCCGCGGCCGTGGCCTCGCGCGCATCGGCGGCGACGATCGGCGCAGCAGCCTCGGCGGACGCAGCGGCCTCGTCAGCAGCCGCTTCGGGCGCAGCGGCCTCGTCAGCAGCCGCTTCGGACGCAGCGGCCTCGTCAGCAGCCGCTTCGGCGGCAGGGTTCGGGGGGTCGGTGGGAGCGGGTTCGCGGGGAGTCGGGGACTGCTCGGCGGCCTGGGCGGGCGCAGCGTCGGACCCGGCGTCCTCAGCGGACGAGGAAGCGATCGGGGCTCGGTCCGGCTGGTCGCCGGACGAGGGATTTTGGGACATGGTGAGGAATCCTAGAGCGCAAGGAGCTCCCGGCGTGCGTCGGCGTGTCGTCGACCCCGTTCGGCAAACTCGCGATGAAGCGCGAGGAGCCGATCGATTCGTCGTCCGAGATCGGTATCCGAGCCGGCGCATAGCGCCTGGGTCTCGCGGAGGAGGTTGGAGAGATCCGCCGCAGCATTCGCGTCTTCCTCGGCCCATCGCTGGGGCCTCTGGTCGAACAAGGCGACCAAGCGATCACGGAGAAGATCGATGCGATACCCGCACTCCACCGTGGCCGGTCGGGCCACGATGTCTTGTTGCGCGAGCCCCGCGTAGATCCCAACCAGTGCGTAGAGGATGGCGACAACAGCGGCCACCACCCACAACACAATGAGTTGCCGATCACGAGTAAGACGTCCTGGGGCGGCTTGGGTCAGTGCGCGGCAAGTCTCCCAGGTTCCCCCCAAGGGGTCAAGCGGCCGAGCGGCGCCCGGGGCGCCACGGAGCTTTGCCAGCCCCGGCCGAGGCGGCTTCGGGTGAGGCGCCCGAGCACCAGGCTGGCTCACAACTCACGCCGGGGGCGAACCTGTCTTTTGTGCCAGGTTGTTACTCGGCCGCGGCGGCCGCCGCTCGCGCGACGAAGCGGACGATCTGATTCTGCGGCACGCGCAGCGGGCTGGAGACGGGACGGATCCGGCGGATCTGGCAACCCTCGCCAGGCAGACAGGTGCCGGGGGCGTTGAGATCCAGCGGCTCGCCGTCAGGATGGAGGAGACCCTCGCCGCTCGTGAGGTCGAGGGGGATCACCCGGCTGTTGCTGACGAAGTCGTCGAGCTCGATGGTGTAAACGGCGCCGTCGGTCAAGGTGAATGCGGCCGTGTCGTCGGACGGGTCCATGTCGAAGACCAAGAGCCCGTCCTCCTCGAGGAGGTCGGGGTTGTCTTCGCGGAGATCGACGACGACGATCGGCGCCGGGCCGATGGCGCTGTTCTGCGGGGTCACCGTCGGCAGCGCCGTCACCAGGTAGACGCCCGGGTTGACCGGGAGGACGAACTCCCCGAGCGTCGTGGTGGTGTTGTAGAAGTACGGGCCGAGCAGGGTTTCGGGGTCCTCGCCCAAGATGACGCGCTCGGCGAGGATCTCGGCCGGCACGCACCCGGTGCCCGTACAACCTTCCTGGGTCACCGTCCCGCGCAGCAGCACGCGGGGCTGGAGCTCCGTTTCGGGCAGGGCCGTGGAGTCGGAGGTGATGGTGACCGGCACCAACGTCGAGCGGAACAGCGAGCCGACCGGCGGTTCGACCCGCAGCGTGTAGGCCTGGCCGCTGCCGCCCCCGGGGCCCGGGCTGAGGTTGACGCTGCAGGCGTCGCCGTCGCCGTCGCAGTCGGCCGAGCCGTAGGTGACGCGCACGTTGCCCTGCTCGTCGGCGCCGCTCAGCGGCATGCATGCGGCGGCCGCCCAGGTGGCAGGGTCGGGGACGGCGAAGTTGCCGACGACGGTGATCGGGGGTTTGACCATGCACACCGTCGGGGCTTCCGGCGGCGGTTTGGTCGCGGCCTCGGCCAGACACGAGGTGTCACAACACGTCCATTCCTGCTCGGCCTTCTCGAACAGGCGCGCCGGCTTGCCGGACAGCGGGACCAGGACCTCCACCGGGCGCTCCCAGGTGGGCAGGCAGATCCGCCCGAGCGGGGTGCTGCCCTTGAGGTCGCCGACCAGGAAGGTCAGGACGACGCGGAAGTTGAGGCGCGGCAGCCCGAGACGGGCGTCCGGGGCGGCGCTGACGATGAACTCCATCGTCCGGTCGGCCGTCGGGTCCTCGTCGCAGTAGGTGTAGACCCACGCCGACACGGTGGCGTCGTCCTTGGCCTCGGCGGAGAGCTGCTTGATGGCCGGCCGGTCGGTGAGGTCGAGCGCGCACTGCTGCAGATCGACACGGCACACCTGTCCCTCGGGACACTCGGAGTCGCGCTTGCAACCGCAGCGCTTCACGTCGTCGACCAGGTCGGGGTAGCAGACATACGGATCGGGACACAGGCCGTTGGAGCACTCGTGGTAGGGCGGATTGACGATCGTCTCGACCGAGCAGGTCGCCGGGGTCTCGCCCATCGGATTCGGATCGCACACCGGGGTCTCGGGATCGCCGTCGTCGGCCCGCCCGGCGTGGCGCATGTTGACGACGACGGTCGCCGGCGGCTCGAGCGGCGGCTCGGTCGCCAGCGGGCCGTCGGGGAAGCGGATGTTGCCGAGCACGCGCCGGTGACACTCGCGGACGGTGCGGATCTCGAACTCGTCGTCGATCGGCGCGTCGGTCTTCTTGCGCATCAACTGGCGGGCGACGATCCCGCGGCCCCACTGGAACGGCAGGTCCTCGCCGACGTCGTCCTGGTAGGTCAGCTTGGCGTAGAGCGGCTGATGGGCGTCGGTGGCGGCGGCGTCGTAGCGGGGCCAGGCCTTGAAAAGGACCGGATCGGGGTCGGTCGCGCCGTCGAGGGTCGGCGGCGGGAAGCTGAGGTCGGTGACGACGAACGGCGAGCGGGCGAACCTCGACGGCTGCTGCAGCTCGATGCTGGCGGCGACCGGGACCTCCATGCCGGTGCCTTCTTCCAGGTCGTCGAGCTGGTTCTCGAGCAGCGTGATCCGCAGACGGTCGCGGACCTGGGCGCGATCGATGTAGTAGCGGTTGGGCAGGCGGTCGAGGATCCGCTGGAGCGCCGTGTCGTTGCCGAAAATCTCGAGCCGGAACGGCGGCACCGCCGTCTGCACGTCGATGGCGATGCCGTCGCGCGGCGGCAGGTCGTTCTCGTAGCAGATGTTGTTGTTGCAGACCTGCCCCATGAGACAGTCCGTGTCGTCCATGCACGAACGGTCCTGCTTGTCGGGCGCCGCGGTCGAACAGGCCGCGCCCAGGAGAGCGGCGGCCAGCGCGGTGCGCTTCACAGCGCCTCCTTCTCCGGCACGCAGCTCGTCTGGCAGGGGTGCATTTCGGCGTCGGGCGGCGCCTCGTCGCAGTGGAACACGTAGTGGGTGCTGTCGTAGGTGGCGCCGTTGTCGATGTCGGGCACGCCGTACTGACGGGCGCCGTCCTCGGGCTTGAACCACGCCCGATCGGTGACCATCACCGTCAACGTGTGAAAGCCCTTCGACAGCCGCTCCCTGCCGCCGTTGCACAGGTCGATGCCGCCCTGGTCGCCGCCGAGGACGAGCTGGCGGAGCTGCGGGTCGCGGCGGCCGGCCGGCCTGTACGCGTCGCCGACGAGGTCGAGCGGGCGCTCGGGATCGTAGAAAAGGAGGTAGTCGACGTAGCTGAACGGCTGGATGGTGTCCTGCGGCACGTCGAGCAGGAGGGCGGCGAAGATGCTGTCCTTCGGTTTGCGCGGGCGCGGCTCTTCGTCCTGATCCTCGACGTAGAGGGTGAGGTCGAACGACTTGCTGTCCTTCTGCTCGTCAGGGCAGGTGCAGTACGCGTAGCGCGAGATGACGTCGCCGTCGATGTCCTCGGTGTCGGTCGGGTCGAGGAAGTGCGGCACCGCCTCCCCCGGGTCCGAGTCCCCCGGCTGCGGGCACGTCTCCGGGAGCATGTCCTTGAGGTTCGGGTCGCACGAGACCTCGGCGGCGATCGACAGCAGCACCGGCTCGATGATCCGCACCGCGTTGCGGTTGGTGATCGCCGTCTCCTCGAACTCGATGTCGATGTCGGGCAGCACGCACGAGAGGGCGGCTGTCGTAAGGGACAGGGCGACAAGGACAGGTCCGAGGACAGGGCGCGTCATCGCGGGGCGGCTCCCTTTTCGCCTTCCTTTTCGAGGTGGCGGAAGATCGTGCGCGGGTCGACGCCGAGGTCGCGGGCGGTCTTGGTGCGGTTGCCGGAGTTCAGCGCGAGCACGCGGTTGATGTAATCGCGCTGCCACAGCTCGCGCGCCTCGGCGAGCGGGAGGATCTGCTCGGGGTTGGCGATCTCGACCGGACCCGGCTGGCCGGGGACCTCGATCTCGAGGTCGAGGTCGCGGGCGGTCAGCGACGGGCCGTCGGCCAGCACCAGCGCCTTCTTGATGTGGTTCTCGAGCTGGCGGATGTTGCCTGGCCAGGCGAAGCGCAGGAGGCCGCGCTCGGCGCTGGCGTCGAACGGCCGCGCCGGGTCGATCTTCGACCCGTACTCGCGCGCGTAGCGGGTGACGAAGTAGCGGGCGATGAGGAGGATGTCGTTGCCGCGCTCGCGCAGGGCCGGCAGGCGGATGTCGATGACGTTGAGGCGGTGGAACAGGTCCTCGCGGAAGCGACCGGCCTGGACCTCCTTGGCGAGGTCGCGGTTGGTCGCCGCAACCACGCGGACGTCGACCGGCTGGGTGCGGGTGTCGCCGACGCGCTGGATCTGGCGGTCCTGCAGCACGCGCAGCAGCTTGACCTGCAGCTGCATCGGCATCTCGCCGATCTCGTCGAGGAAGATGGTGCCCTTGTCGGCCGCCTGGAACTTGCCGACCTGGTTGGTGACCGCGCCGGTGAAGGCGCCCTTGATGTGGCCGAACAGCTCCGACTCGATCAGGTTCTCGGGGATCGCGCCGCAGTTGACGGTGACGAGCGGCCCCTTGGCACGCGGCGAGCGGTTGTGCAGCTCCTGAGCGATGAGCTCCTTGCCGGTGCCGGTCTCGCCGGTGACGAGGACGTTGATGTCGGTGCCGGCGACCTTGTCGACCCGCTTGAACACATCGATCATCTGCGGGCAGGCGCCGATGATCTGGCCGAACTTGACCTGGTCGAGGCGCTTCTGCAGGCCGGCGCTCTCGTCGCGCAGCTCGCCGAGGGTCTGGGCGTTCTTGATCGAGAGCGCGGCCTGGGTGGCGTAGACCCGCAGCATCTCGAGCTGGCTCGGCTTGAACAGGTTCACCACCGAGTTGTTGCCGACGTAGATCAGGCCGATGAGCTCGCCGCGCACGATCATCGGCGCGCACATCACCGAGCACAGCTTGAGGTTGATGACCGACATGCTGTTTTGGAAGCGGCCGTCGTTCAGCGCGTCGGAGATGATCTGCGGCTCGCGCGAGGTGATGACCTCGCGCAGGATCTTGTCGCTCAGGAGCTGCTCGGGGTCGTCGACCGGCTGGCGATCGAGGCCGCGGGCGACGCGGATGGCGTAGCGCTCGCCCTCGGTCAACACGAGGAAGCCCTTGCTGGCGCCGGTCAGCGCGACGACCTGATCGATGAGCTCGGACAGCAGGCCGTCGAGGCTGCTCTCGGCCCGCGCGAGCAGCTCGGAGAAGCGCTGCAGGTTGCGCATGGCGTCGATCTGCAGGCGCGCGGCGCTCTCGGGGTCGGCGGCCGGCGCCGGCGGGTCGACGGCCGAGAAGGTGACCTCGACGTTGCCGATGAGCATCACGTCGCCGTGGCGCAGGACGTGCTCGCGCAGCTTCTTGCCGGCGACGAAGAACACGGTGCTGCGGCTCGACGACTCGACCTTGAAGCTGCCGGCGGTGTGCTCGAGCGTGCAGTGCGAGGGGGCGATGTCCGGGCCCTGCAAGACGAGGTGGCAGTCGCGCGAGGAGCCGATCTGCGTGATCCGGTGGCGCAACAGGAAGCGCTGGGTGACGCCGTCGGGGCCGGTGTATTGCAGGTGGGGCATGCGGTTCTCAGAAGCGGATCTTGACGCCGAGACCCCCGCCGCCCGGGACGAACGTGGGAGCCGGCGCCACCTGCAGGATATCACTTCTGCGGAGGCCGCTCGACCGGGGCCCGGGCTTGCCCGCGGGCGGTTTGCCGGGCTTTTTGCCGCGCGCGTCGTCGTCGCCCTTGAGCTCGCTGCGCGGCACTCGGACCCGCTTGGCGGTGGTGAACGGGCGGAACAGAACCTGCGCGAGGACGATGTCGAGGGCCAGGGTGCCGAGAAAGAGGATGCCCATCGTCTGCTCCGCGTTGCGCAGCAGCAGGCCAGGTTCTTCCTGCAAATCGCAGACGAGGGAGCTGGGCTGGTAGCCGTTCAGGCGATCGCAGGACGACACGCGCTTGATGAACAGGCCGAGCGCGGCCGCCCCGATCGCCAGCTCGCTGGCGAGGAACACCCCGCCGAGGGCCTTGTTGCCGTTGTAGAAGTGGCCGACGCCGAACGGCACCAGCGCGACGGCGCGGTTGCGGGCGACCTTCTCGACGACCTCGACCTCCTGCTGCTCGTAGGCCTTGCGCAGCCGCTCGTGATCGCGGCCGAGCGCGCTGTGGCGGACCTTGAGCTCGTCGAGATCGGCGATGCACGCGGCCCGCTCGCCCTTGCACATGTTGAAGCTGGCCCGGTCGCGCTCCTCGCGGAGGCTGTTGTAGAGGTCGTAGAAGGCCTTGCTGTGGGTGTCGGCCGGCGGGCGCCAGTCGGGCGAGGAGGCCAGCAGGCGCTTGATGTACCCGGTGGCCCACTCCTGGCTGACCGGCGCGATGTCCGGGTCCTGCAAGGTCGCGTCGGAGAGGTAGCGCAGCGCGGCCTCCTCGAGCAGCGGATCGCCGAGCTTGCGCCCGTCGACCAGCATCGGCTCGAGCAGCGCGCGTACGCGGGCCCAGTTGCCCTGGCTCCACGCCTGGATGGCGGCGTTGACCTTGTCGGTCTCGGTCGTGGGTACGAGCGGCGGCGCGGGCGTGGTCGGCGGGCGCGCGTGGACCGGCGACGCGACGGCGACACCGAGAGCGAGCGAGCAGGCGAGGAGGCGCATGCGGGATCGGGTGGACGCGGCGCTACAGCGGCGTGAGAGCGATGGGGAACGAATTGCGGCCGGGGCCGATCCGCTGCTTGAAGGTCTTGCTGGCGTAGCCCTGCGCGCGCACCTCGATGACGATCTCGGCCTCGAGCTGGACGCCGAGGTCGATGTCGGGGAAGCGCTCGACGTCGAGGAGGTGCGGGCGCGTGTCGGGGCAGGGGCCGCTGACGCACACGACGGTGGTCTGCTGCGGGTTGCCGGTGAAGTCGAGGATCGCCTTGAGCGGCTTGACCGGCAGCTCGATCGGCGTGCCGGGTCGACAGTCGCCGCGCTCGACGGTGACGTGGCCCTTGTACTTGGGGCCGGCGACGTGGACCAGCGCGCGCTCGCCGGGCAGGTCGAACTCGACGACCTCGCTGCGCAGCGGCTGCTTGAGCTTGCCGATCTGCAGCGAGTGCAGGCCGCCCTGCAGCAGCACGACCGGCATGCCGACGACCTTCACGGCGCACGGGGTGGTGGTGGCCGCGGCCTTGGGCGTGGCCTTGGTCGCCTCGGCGGGGCGCACGCCGACGCTCTTGCGCGGGGTCGGCGGCTCGACCACGGCCTTGGGCTCCTCGCGCGGCGGCTCGCTCGGCGAGGTCGCCTTGTGCTCGGGCCGGATCGCCGTCGACGGGACGATGCCGCCGCCCGCGCCCTCGTCGCCGGGGCGGAAGTTCTCCTCGGTCGGCGGGGTCATGTACAAAAGGACAGCCCCGCCGCTGACCGCGGCGGTGGCGAGGAGCGCGGCGCCGCCGGCCATCAGCCGCTTGACGGTGCGCTCGCGGGTCCGCAGCCGCGAGAGCATCAGCTTGGCCTGCTTCTGGTCGCGCTCGAGCTCGAGGACGCGGCCGAGCAGGCGGATCGCCCGGGCGCTGTGGCCGGCCTTGGTGGCGCCCTCGGCCCGGGTCATCAGCGCGTTGCAGATTCGCTTGTCGAGCTGGTCGACGTAGCGGTCCGGATCGGTGAAGTAGGCGGTGACCTCTTCCTGCGTGGCGCTGACGCCGACCTCGTCGAGGTAGCGCTCGAGGTCGCGGACCACGTCGTCGGCGGTCTGGTAACGCTGCTCCGGCTCGCGCGCGAGGGCGCGATCGATGATCGCCTCGAGCTCGTCGTCGACCAGCGAACAGATGATGCTGGGCCGCGTGTACTCGGCCTCGGCGATCCGCGCGAGCACCTCGTGCGGGTTGCGGCCCGAGAACGGCAGCTCGCCGGTGGCCAGCTGGTAGAGCATGACGCCGACGGCGAACAGGTCGGTGCGCGAGTCGATCGGCTTGCCGTTGATCAGCTCCGGCGCCATGTAGGCCGGGCTGCCGAGCAGCTGGCCCGTCATGGTGAGCTTCTGATGGTCGATGATCTGGGCGATCCCGAAGTCCATCAGCTTGAGGCAGCCGTCGCTGCGGATCATGACGTTCTCGGGCTTGATGTCGCGGTGGACGATGCCCGACTTGTGCGCGTGCCCGAGGGCGGCGCACAGGCGGTGGATGATCAGCGCGGCGAGGGCCGGCCGCGGCCGCCAGCGCGTGTCGAGCCACTCGCGCAGGGTCATGCCGTGGATGAATTCGGTGACGAGGTAGCTCTCCGCCTCGCTCTCGCCCGAGTAGTCGTAGATCTCGAGGATGTTCTCGTGCCGCAGCTTGGCGACCGTGATCGCCTCGCGCCGCAGGCGGGCCCGCGACTCCTCGCGCCCGGCCATGTGCGGGTGCAGAACCTTGATCGCGACCTCGCGGCTCAGGACCGTGTCGATGCCGCGGTAAACCACGGCCATGCCGCCATGCCCGACCTCGCTCTGGATCTCGTACTTGTCGAGCTTGGTTCCGACCAGGGTGGGCATCGCGGGAAGAGGGCTCCGTCCGTGTACTACAGATCGACCCCGGCAGGGCACAAGGCCGGTTCCGCCCCGCGGGCAGATCGGCTCCAGCGGGCGATTTTTCGGCCCCGGAGAGCCCGCTGCCCGGGCGCCGGACGCGACCGGACGCGACCGGACCGGCCCTTAGACACCACGTCCGCGCACCTCTCCGGCGCGAAGGTGCGCCTGGGCTCCGCGCGCCGGGCCGATCCGTGGTAGGGGGAAAGCAGCGTTCCATGCCCCGCTCCGGTTTCGTGCCCCAGCCCGCCGAGGGGCTGACCTTCCCCAACGCCCTGGACATGTTCGCCGCGCGCGTGCGACGCACGCCGGCGGCCACGGCGCTGCGCTACAAGCTGCGTGGGAGCTGGCACACGCTTCAGTGGCGGGATTGGCACCAGGCCAGCCGGGCCATCGCCGCCGCGCTGGTGCGCATCCACGGCGTCCAGCCCGGCGACCGGATCGCCGTCCTGGCCCGCACGCGGGTCGAGTGGGCTCTCGTCGACCTCGCCATCGCCATGGCCGGCGCCGTCAGCGTGCCCATCTACCCCAGCGTGACGCCCGAGCAGGCGGCGTACATCCTGCGCGACTGCGGCGCCCGGCTGGCGTTCGCCGACAACCCCGGCTGGCCCGAGCGCCTGCGCGGGCGCGACCACGCGCTCCGCCACACGTTCTGCTTCGACGAGGCCGGGCCGCTGGCCGCCGACTGGAGCTCGTTCGAGGCGCTCCAGACGGCCGGGGAGGGCGCACTGCCGGGGGCCGAGGCGGCGCTCGAGGCGATCGCCGAGGAACTGTCGCTGACCGACGACTTCACGTGGGTGTACACGTCGGGCACCACGGGCCGCCCGAAAGGCGCGATGCTCACCCACCGGAACATCGTTTACGAGGCGTGGGCGATCAAGAGCGTGATCGCGGCCGATCACGCCGACGAGCAGCTGATGGTCCTGCCGCTGGCCCACGTGTTCGGCCGCCACCTCTTGTGGGGCGCGGTGGAGCAGGGGGCGGTCTCCGCGTTCGCCGCCGACCCGGCCGAGCTCGAGCTGGATCTCGTCGCGGTCGCGCCGACGTTCATGGGCGCGGTGCCGCAGATCTACGAGCGCCTCTACGCGCAGATCCGCGCGGAGGTCGCCGCCGCCGGCAAGCTCGCCGAGGCCAGCTTCGCCTGGTGCCTGCAAGTCGGCCGCAAGGTCAGCATGTGCCGCCAGCGCGGCCAGGCGGTGCCGGGCGCCCTGGCGGTCAAGGCGAGCGTGGCCGACAAGCTGTTCTTCGCCCGGATCCGCCAGCGCCTCGGCGGTCGCCTGCGCTTCTTCGTGTCGGGCGGGGCGCCGCTGGCCCGCGAGGTGGCCGAGTTCTTCCACGCGCTCGGGGTCCTGATCCTCGAGGGTTACGGGCTGTCGGAGACGACCGGCGCCTGCACCGTCAACCGCCCCGACCGGTTCCGCTTCGGCACCGTCGGCCCGACCATGCCGGGCTGTGAGCTGCGGATCGCCGACGACGGCGAGGTCCTGGTGCGCGGTCCGGGGGTCATGCGCGGCTACCACGACCTGCCCGAAGAGACCGCCGCGGCGATCGACGCCCAGGGCTGGCTGCACACCGGCGACATCGGCGAGCTGCACGACGGGTTCTTGACGATCACCGACCGCAAGAAGGACCTGATCATCACCTCGACCGGCAAGACGATCGCGCCGCAGCCGCTCGAGCGGCGGCTCGAGCTGGCGGAGGGGATCGCCCACGTGCTGGTCGTCGGCGACGGGCGGCCCTACCTGGCGGCGCTGATCGCCCTCGACGAGGAGGCGATGTTGGCCCGCTCGCGCCAGGAGGGGCTGGGCGCGCGCCGTCTGGCCGATCTCGTGCGGCACCCGCGGATCTTGCAGATCGTCCAGGGCCACATCGACGCGCTCAACGCCGATCTCGCCAGCTACGAGGCGATCCGCCGGTTCTCGGTGGTGACCACGCCGCTGACGATCACCGGCGGCGAGCTGACCCCGACCGGCAAGCTGCGCCGCCGCGAGGTCCAGGACCGCTACGCGGCCCAGATCGCCGCGCTCTACCCAGATTCCGGGCAGCGGGCGGTCGCCGGTTGAGTCGGCGCGGCCGCCGCGGGGGTGTGGCGGCGAGGGGGTCGGCGACCGTTCGCTTTATGCTTGACGCCCGCGGGCGGTTGCGCTACCTAGGCAGCCCCTCGCCCGCACCGGCGAGCAGCACGAAAAACAGGGCCGTAGCTCAGTTGGTTAGAGCGCTACCTTGACACGGTAGAGGTCGACGGTTCGAATCCGTCCGGTCCTATGGAACGCCGCTGAGGCTCGCCTCAGCGGCGTTTTTCTTGTTTCTCGCTCGCTCCCGCGGCTCGGCTTGTGTACGCTTCGCGCCCCATGGCGGACGAACACGCGCAAGAGATCGAGCACATGATCGACCCTTCGGTGCCGAATCTGTCGCCGGTCGAGACTCTGCGGCACAGCGCGGCCCACGTGATGGCATCGGCGATCAAGCGGCTGTGGCCCGAGGCCAAGCTGGCGTTCGGGCCGCACACCGAGGACGGCTTCTACTACGACATCGACATGCCGCACCGCCTCGTCCCCGAGGACTTCGCGGCGATCGAGGCCGAGATGCAGAAGGAGGTCGACGCGCGTCACCCCTTCGTGCGCGAGGAGATCACCCGCGACGCGGCGATCGAGCTGTTCCGCGGCCTGAACGAGACCTACAAGGTCGAGGCGATCGGATCGATCCCTGCCGGCGCCACGCTGACGCTCTACCGCAGCGGCGACTTCGTCGATCTGTGCCGCGGCCCCCACGTCAAGAGCACCGCCGACGTGCGCGCCTTCAAGGTGATGAGCATCGCCGGCGCGTACTGGCGCGGCGACGAGAAGCGGCCGCAGCTGCAGCGCGTGTACGGCACGGCCTTCGCCGACCGCAAGGAGCTGAAGGAGCACCTGCGCCTGCTCGAGGAGGCCAAGGCCCGCGACCATCGCAAGCTCGGCAAGGAGCTCGGGCTCTTCTACTTCGACCCGATCGCGCCGGCGAGCCCGTTCTTCACCGGCCGCGGGGCGACCGTGTACAACCTGCTGCAGGCCTACGTGCGCGGGCTGTACCGCCGGCACGGCTATCAAGAGGTGATCACGCCGCAGATCTTCGACATGGATCTGTTCCGCACCTCGGGCCACTACGAGCACTACAAAGAGAACATGTTCGCCTGCACGGTGGACGAGCGCGAGTTCGGGGTGAAGCCGATGAATTGCCCCGGCCACTGCGTGCTGTTCCGCCAGTCGCACCACAGCTACCGCGATCTCCCGCAGCGCCTGGCCGACTTCGGCCGCCTGCACCGCTACGAGCGCGCCGGCGTGGTCCACGGGCTCACCCGCGTGCGCAGCTTCTGCCAGGACGACGCGCACATCTTCTGCACCGCCGACCAGGTCGGGCAGGAGATCGCCAACGTCACGGCGATGATCCTCGAGTGCTACAAGACCTTCGGCTTCGATCGGCCGGAGATCGAGGTCAGCACCCGCCCGGCGTCATTCCTCGGCGAGCTCGAGACGTGGAACCGGGCCGAGGCGGCGTTGATGGCCGCGCTCGACGGCGCCGGCCTGCCGTACACCATCAACCACGGCGACGGCGCGTTCTACGGGCCGAAGATCGACTTCAAGGTCCGCGACGCGTTGCGCCGCAGCTGGCAGCTCGGCACCGTCCAGCTCGACTTCCAGCTGCCCGAGCGGTTCGGCCTCGAGTACGTCGCGCCCGACGACTCGCGCGGCCGGCCGGTGATGATCCACCGGGCCATGCTCGGCAGCCTCGAGCGGTTCTTCGGCGTCTACCTCGAGCACGTCGCCGGTCGCTTCCCGACCTGGCTCGCGCCGGTGCAGGTGGCGATCTTGCCGATCACCGCGGCGCACCACGCGTGGGCCGGCGAGGTCGAGGCGGCGCTGGTCGCTCGCGGCCTGCGGGTCCACACCGACCTGCGCAACGAGAAGCTCGGCCTGAAGATCCGCGAGGCCACGCTGCTGCGCGTGCCGACGATGCTGGTCCTCGGCGACAAGGAGGTCGAGGGCAGGGGCGTCGCGCCGCGCACCCGCGACGGTCAGACGGGCGCGCTCGAGCCCCTGGCCGGCTTCGTCGAGCGCATGGCCGAAGAGGCCCGGATCCCGTCCTGAAGTCGTGACGGCGCGGTCACGAATGTGACGGCGCCGACGCTGGCACGACCTGGCGAGGACCCTGGGGCCCGCGCCGCGCACCGCCCCGACAGCCGGCTCGGGGTGCGCTGCGCGGGCCGCTGCGTGCTGCGCGTCGAAGGGGCTTGACGGCGCGTCCAGAATTGCACACAAAATGGCGCCCCGGCTGGGGAGGTGCGCGAAGCTCGCCTCACTCGCCGCATTTCTCTTGAAGGAGTACCACCATCGGCCGCAGACAACAGAAGCCCAAGCCCCGCGTCGAGACCCATCGCGTAGGTCGCCGGATCCGCGTCAAGGAAGTCCGGGTGATCGACGCCAATGGCGAACAGCTTGGGATCATGCTCACCCAGGATGCCATGGCGCGCGCGGAGGAGGCGAACCTTCAGTTGGTTGAAGTCAACCCGAAGGCCAGCCCTCCCGTGTGCAAGATCATGGACTACGGGAAGTTCAAGTACGAGACCGCCAAGCGCGACCGCGAGGCGAAGAAGAACCAGAAGACGACGGAGCTCAAAGAGGTCAAGTTCCGCCCGAAGACCCATGACCACGACTTCGACTTCAAGACGCGGCACATCCGCCGCTTCCTGGACGAAGGCGACAAGGTCAAGCTCGTCGTCCAGTTCCGCGGTCGCGAGATCACCCACCCCGAGACGGGTCGTGCGATCCTCGAGAAGGTGATCCGCGAGCTCGTCGACGTCGCCACGGTGCTTCAGCTGGCGCAGATGGAGGGCAACCGCATGAACATGGTGCTCGCCCCCAAGCCGCAGCGTCCGGGCACCGTGAAGCCCAAGCCGCCCGAAGGCCCGATCGTCCGTCCTGCCGCTCCGCCGCCGCCGCCGCCGTCCACTGACGACGAGGACGACGACGAGGGCTACGACGACGACTTCGACGACGACACGACCGGTCTCGACGATCCGGACGCTGACGCCGCCAACTGAAACCGGGGCAGGCGGGGCCGTCCGCCTGCTCGAAACCGTGAGTCAACACAAAACCAGCGGCCAGCCCCGGACCTCGCGTCCGCGGGCGAGCTGGGGTATCTCCAGCCCCCCGTCACGCTTCAAGGCGCCCCGCGCCTGAACTGGCCCTCGCTCTTTAGAAGACGCCATCATGCCCAAGATGAAGTCCCACTCCGGCGCGAAGAAGCGCTTTCGCTTCACCGCTTCCGGCAAGGCGAAGCGAAAGCACTCGCACAAGAACCACATCCTCACCAAGAAGCACAGCGACCGCATTCGCAAGCTCAAGGGCATGACGATCGTCTCGGAGCCCGACCAGCGGCGGATCGAGATCATGCTTCCGAACGGGAGGACCTGAACCATGCCTCGCGCAAAACGTGGATTTAAGGCGCGGCGCCGCCGCAATCGTATTCTCAAGGCCGCGAAGGGTTTCCGTGGCGGCCGCTCGCGGATGTTCCGCCGCGCGCTCGAGGCCGTGCATCACGCGTGGATGCACATGTACACGAGCCGCAAGGGCCAGAAGCGGGTCATGCGTCGGCTGTGGATCGTCCGCCTCAACGCGGCCGCTCGCCTGCACGGCCTCAGCTACAGCCGCCTGATCGAGGGCCTCGGCAAGGCCGGGATCGTCCTCGACCGCAAGGTGCTGTCCGATCTCGCGGTGTTCGACAACGCGGCGTTCGGCAAGGTCGTCGCCGAGGCCCGCGGCGCCCTCGCGTAGCGAACCACCTCCTCCTCGGGCCCGTCGTGCCGGTCGCGCGTCGGGCCCGAGTCGCGAGCTGGAGCGCCGCGAACCGCGGCGGCCCTCACCCCTGAGACACCGTTCGAGCCGCGCTGCCGGCTCGTCGCCGTTTAAGCGGGCGGCGAGGGCGGCGGAAAAGAGGCACACTCTCGCCATGCCAGCACGTTTGGCCACGCAGCTCGCGGCCTTCCAGGAGGCGCTCGCGCGCGTCGACTCCGAGGCCGCGCTCTACGAGCTCCAGGTCGCCTATCTCGGCAAGAAGGGCACCGTCACCCAGCTCCGCGGCGAGATGGGCAAGCTCCCGCCGGAGGAGCGCAAGGGCTTCGGCGCCGAGTGGAACCGGGTCCGCAACGCCATCGAGGCCGCGCTCGAGGAGCGCCGCGCCTATCTCAAAGAGCAGGCGCGCCGCCTCGACCTCGCGCGCGTCGAGGACCTGACGCTGCCGCCGCTGCGCCCGCCCGCCGGCACGCTGCACCCGCTGTCGCAGACGCGCCGGCGCCTGAGCGAGAGCTTCCAGCGGCTCGGCTTCTCGCTGGCCGTCGGCCCGCACGTCGAGCACAGCAAGTACAACTTCGACGACCTCAACGTGCCGAAGGACCACCCGGCGCGCGACATGGCGGACACGTTCTTCATCCGCCCGCACCGCCACCCCGGCTTCGACGACCACACCGACAACGACGCGGCGATGCGCCTGCGCGCCGGCGAGCTGGTCCTGCGCACGCACACGTCGCCGGTGCAGGTGCGGACGATGCTGACGCAGAAGCCGCCGATCCGGATCGTCGCGCTCGGCACCACCTTCCGCTGCGACGACGACGCGACCCACAGCCCGATGTTCCACCAGATCGAGGGCCTCTACGTCGACCGCGGGGTGACCATGGCCGACCTCAAGGCGACGCTGATGGACTTCACCCGCGACTTCTACGGCCGCCGCCTCGACGTCCGCTTCCGGCCGAGCTTCTTCCCGTTCGTCGAGCCGGGCGCCGAGTTCGACATCGGCTGCCCGTTCTGCGGCGGCGACGGGTGCAACCTGTGCAAGCGGACAGGTTACATCGAGATCGGCGGCTGCGGCATGGTCCACCCGGCGGTGTTCGAGGCCTGCGGGATCGACCCCGAGGTCTACACCGGCTGGGCGTTCGGCTTCGGCGTCGATCGCATGACGATGTCGCAGCACGCGGTCCCGCACCTGCGGCACATGTTCGAGGGTGATGTCCGGTTTCTGGAGCAGTTCCCGTGAAGATCTCGCACCAGTGGCTCCGTGAAATGTTCGCCGAGGGCGCGCTCGATGCGGCGCTCGCGGCCTGGTCGGCCGAGGGCAGGGCGGCGGCCTACACCCGCCTGCTCACCGGCCTGGGCCTCGAGGTCGAGGCCGTCCACGCCGTCGGCGAGGGCGTGCGATCGATCGTGGTCGGCGAGATCCGCGGCAAGTCGCCGCACCCGAAGGCCGACAAGCTCACGGTCGTCGAGCTGTTCGATGGGACAGGTGTCGTCCAGGTCGTGTGCGGCGCCAGCAACCTGCCGCCGCTCGGCGGCAAGGTGGCGTTCGCGCCGGTCGGCGCGGTGCTGCCGGGCGGCCTGGCGATCGCGGCCCGCGAGCTGCGCGGGGTGCCGTCGCAGGGCATGATCTGCTCCGAGGCCGAGCTCGAGATCGGCGCCGACGACAGCGGGATCCTCGTGCTGCCTGAGGACTGGCGCGCCGGCGACCGCTTGGTCGATCGCGTGCCCGGGATCGTCGACACGATCCTCGAGCTCGGGGTCACGCCGAACCGGCCCGACGCGCTCGGACACATCGGCGTGGCCCGCGACGTCGGGACCAAGCTCGGGATCCCGCTGCGGCCGCCGCACGTGCATCGACCCGACGCGCCGAACACCCCCGGGCTGGTGACGATCGCGGCGCCCGACCGCTGCGGGCGCTACCTCGGCTATGTCCTCGAGGGCATGTCCGTACAGCCCTCTCCGCTGTGGATGCGGGTCCGGCTGCACCGCGTCGGCCTGCGGGCGATCAGCAACGTCGTCGACGTGACCAACTTCGTGCTGATGGAGTGCGGCCAGCCGCTGCACGCGTTCGACCGCGATCGCCTGGCCGAGGGCCGGGTGGTGGTCCGCCGGGCCGAGCGCGACGAGCCGATGACCACGCTCGACGGCACGCAGAAGCTGCTGACGACCGACGACCTGGTGATCGCCGACGCGAGCGCCCCGCAGGCCCTCGCGGGGGTGATGGGCGGGGCCCAGTCGATGGTCCACGCCGGCACACACGACCTGCTGCTCGAGGCGGCCTGGTTCGCGCCAGCGGGGATCCGGGCCACCGCCCGCCGCCACGGCTACGCCACCGACTCGAGCTACCGCTTCGAGCGCGGCGTCGATCACGGGGTCGGCCTCGAGCGGGCGGCCCTGCGCGCGCTCGGATTGCTGATCGAGCTGGCCGGCGGGCGCTGCACCGCGTGGACGGACGCGGCCGGCGATCGCCCGCAGCAGCCGGCCATCCCGCTGCGCCTGCCGCGGGTCGCCGCGCTGCTCGGGGTCGAAGTCCCGGCCGAGACCGCCCGCGCGGTGCTCGGCGGCCTCGAAGTACAGGTCCGTGAGGACAGCCCCGAGACGTGGACCTGCGTGGCCCCCACGCACCGCCCGGACCTCCGCCGGGAGGTCGACTTGATCGAGGAGCTGATGCGGTTCCACGGCCTCGACAAGGTGCCGGCCCGGCTGACGGTGCCGGCCGAGGCGCGCGCCGCGGCTCACAGCGATCCGATCACCGAGCTCGGCGATCGCCTCGCGGAGGGCCTGCGCGACGCGGGCCTGCACGAGCACGTGGCGATGGCGTTCGTCGCCGAGTCGAAGGTCGAGTTCTTCGCCGTGCCGACCGAGCGGCGGGTCCGCGTCGAGAACCCGATGCGCGCGGCCGGGGTGATGCGCACGCACATGCTGCCGGGGCTGCTCGACGCGCTGGCGCACAACGTCGCCCGCCACACCCGCCCGGTCCGCCTGTTCGAGGTCGGCCGCACCTATGCCTGGCCCGAACGACCTGTCCCGAAGGACGGGCCCACGGCGGCGATCGACGCGTTGTTGCCGCGCGAGCGCGCGGTCGCGGCGGCGCTGATCTACGCCGGGGCGAAGGGCGGGGCGAGCGCGCGCGAGATCACCGGCGCGGCGGTCCAGGCGCTCGCGCGCGTCGGCCTGCGGGCCCGGCCCGTCGATCCGCCCGCGCCGGTCGCCCACCTCCATCCGGGCGTGCAGGCGGCGCTGGCGGTCGACGGCGCGGTGGTCGGCGAGGCCGGCGAGGTCCATCCGGACCTGGTGCGCGCGTGGGACCTGCCCGAAGGGACACGTGTGTACTACGCCGAGATCGACATCGAGGCGATGCCGCCGCGCGCGACCGCGAAGGCGCGCGACCTGCCGCGCTTCCCGTCGACGGCCCGCGATCTCTCGCTCGAGATCCCGCTGACCCTGAGCGCGGCCCGCGTGGTCGCGGCGCTGACCGCCGCGGCGGGTCAGGTGCACCGCAGCGCGATCGAGGCGAGCCAGCGCAGCGACGGCAAGACGACCGCCGGCGAGGTCCGCCTCGCCACCGACTCGTTCGGCGAGCCCGCCGTCGAGGTGCTCGAGGATTACCGCGGCGCCGGCGTGCCCGCCGGCCACCGCGCGCTGCTGCTGCGCCTGCACTACGCGGCCGAGCAGCGCTCGGTCACCGACGACGAGGCGCAGGCGCTGCACAACGCCATCGTCGCCGCGGCCTGCGACGCGCTGCGAGCCTCGGCGCCGACGGTGCGCCCGCGTTGAGCCGGGGCACCTGTCCGTAAGGTCAGGTGCCCTCCTGTCGATGAACGCCTGCCCGCAAGGACAGGTTCGCGTCGACGCGGCGACATGTCCGGGAGGACATGTTCGTCGGGCCCTGCCGGGTGTTTGGAGCTGTCCTGAAGGACATGTCTTTCGGGCGGCGTCCCCCCGGGAGCGGGCCGCGAGCGACCCGCCGCGCAGCCGGCCGCTCGCCCCGTCGAGATCACGCCGGCGAGATCTTCCGCCCCGCGGATCGCCGGCCTGACGGGGTGAGGGGAAGATCGCCATCCGCCGGCGCGGCCCGCACGGGGGTCGACATCGGCCGGCTCCGTGTGCCAGGTTCCCCGCCCGCGATGACCACCCCGGCCGACTTCGATCCCGTCCCCGTGCTCGCCCGCGACCTGCAACTGCCCGAGCGGGGCGTCGCTGCCGTGGTCCGACTGCTCGCCGAGGGCGCGACCGTGCCGTTCATCGCCCGCTACCGCAAGGAGGCCACCGGCGGGCTCGACGAGGTCCAGATCCGGGCGATCGAGGAGCGCCGCACCTACGTGCTCGAGCTCGAGGACCGCCGGCGCGCCGTGCTCGACACGATCGCCGCGCAGGGGCTCTTGACCGACGAGCTGCGGGCCAAGATCCTCGCCTGCGACACCAAGGCCGCGCTCGAGGACCTCTACTTGCCGTTCAAGCCCAAGCGGCGGACGCGGGCGATGGTGGCGCGCGAGCGCGGGCTGCAGCCGCTGGCCGACCGGATCCTCGCGCAGCCCGACGACGGCGATCCGCAGGCCGAGGCGGCCAAGTTCGTCAAGGCAGAGCTCGAGGTGCCCGACGTCAAGAGCGCGCTGGCGGGCGCGCGCGACATCGTCGCCGAGGTCATCGCCGAGTCGCCCGAGGTGCGGGCGATGGTCCGCGAGGTGTTCGCCAAGGAGGGCACCGTGCGCTCCGAGGTGATGGCCGACAAGGCCGGGCAGCCGACCAAGTTCGAGCAGTACTACGATCACGAGGAGCCGGCCGCGAACATGCCGTCGCACCGGTTCCTCGCCGTCCGTCGCGGCGAGCAGGAGGGCGTGCTGCGGGTCAAGATCGGCGTCGGCCCCGACGCCATCACCCCGCGGATCGAGGCGCTGGCCAAGGCGCGCGCGGGCACTCCGTTCCACGCGGAGATGGTGGCCGCGGTGCGCGACGCGTTCGTGCGCTTGCTGGCGCCGACGATCGAGACCGACGTGCGCATCGAGCTGAAGATGAAGGCCGACCGCGAGGCGGTGCAGGTGTTCGGCGACAACCTGCGCGCGCTGCTGCTGGCGGCGCCGTTCGGCGGGCGGCGCGTCGTCGGCGTCGACCCGGGCCTGCGCACCGGCTGCAAGTGCGCGGCGCTCGACGAGACCGGCACCTACCTCGGCCAGGCGACGCTCTACACCAGCCAGGGCGCGGCCGCGGCGGCGCGCGCCGAGCAGGAGCTCGTCGCGTTCGTCAAGGCGCACAAGCCCGACGCGATCGCCGTCGGCAACGGCACCGGCGGGCGCGAGGCCGAGGCGTTCGTGCGCGCCGCGCTGGCCGCGGCTGGCCTCAAGGACATCATCGTCGTGCCCGTCAGCGAGGCCGGCGCGAGCGTCTACAGCGCCTCCGAGGTCGCCCGCGAGGAGCTGCCCGACCTCGACGTCACGATCCGCGGCGCCGTCTCGATCGCCCGCCGCTTGCAGGACCCGCTGGCCGAGCTGGTGAAGATCGATCCCAAGGCGATCGGCGTCGGCCAGTACCAGCACGACGTGTTCCAGCCGCTGCTGGCGAAGAAGCTCGACCAGGTGGTCGAGAGCTGCGTCAACGGCGTCGGCGTCGACCTCAACACCGCGAGCGCGCCGCTGCTGGCCCGCGTCGCCGGCATGCGGCCGGCGGTGGCCAAGAGCGTGGTCGAGCACCGCGCCCGCCACGGCGCCTTCGCCAGCCGGCAGGCGCTGCTGACCGTGCCCGGCCTCGGGCCCAAGACCTTCGAGCAGGCGGCCGGCTTCCTGCGGATCCGCGGCGGCGAGCACCCGCTCGACGCGTCGGCGGTCCACCCCGAGCGCTACGCGCTGGTCGAGTCGATCGCGGCCGACCTCGGCGTGCCGCTGGCGAAGCTGGTCGGCGACGCCGCGCTGGCGGCCAAGATCCCGGTGGCCCGCTACGCCACCGACAGCGTCGGCGAGCCGACGCTGCGGGACATCGTCGCCGAGCTCGGCAAGCCCGGCCGGGACCCGCGCGATCGCTTCGACCCGCCGAAGTTCCGCGCCGACGTCACGACCATGAACGACCTCAAGGTCGGCATGACGCTCGAGGGCGTCGTCACCAACGTGACCGCCTTCGGCGCCTTCGTCGACGTCGGCGTCCATCAGGATGGCCTCGTCCACATCTCGCAGCTCGCGGACCGCTTCGTGAAGGACCCGCACGAGGTCGTGAAGGCCGGCGACCGCCTCAAGGTGCGCGTGCTCGAGGTCGATCTCGAGCGCAAGCGCATCGCCCTGACCGCCAAGAGCGAGGCGCCGCGCGGACCCGCCGCTCAGCCCAGGGTGCAGGAACGCACGCCGCTGAACAAGGGTCGGGGTCCGAAGCCCTCGGAGGCGCCGAGGGCCCAGCAGACCTTCAGCAACAACCCGTTCGCGCGCCTACGCAAGCCCTGATCCACCCGAGCAATCCCCCTGCGACGCCGCTATGATGGGGCGCTCGCCCATGTCCGACGAGACGCCCGCGATCCGCGCCCATTACTCCAAGCTGGCGCTCAAGCGCCTGCGTGCCTACCCCGAGGGCAAGGGCAGCGGGATCCGGGAGCGCGTCGGCAGCGAGCGTCTGGCCGCGATCCGCGACGCCGCGAGCCTCGACTGGGTGCCCGTCCCGACGGTCGTCGCGCTGTGCGACGCCATCCTCGAGGTCCTCGGTGAGGAGGCCGCGCGTGGGTTCTGGACCGACCTCATGCGTGACAGCTACGACCACGGGATCCTGAAGCCGCTGACGATGCTCGCCGGGTTCGGGCTCGGCAAGTCGGCGGTGTCGGGGCTCGTCAAGACGGCGCCGCGGGCGTGGCTGCTGTCGAGTCAGGCGTGCGGGACGCTGGAAGTCATCGACGACGGCTCGGGGCTCAAGCTGCGCAGCCACGACCTGGTCCCGGAGATCTTGCACAGCCGCGGCTTCCTCTGCGTGTTCTACGGCGCGTGTCGGGCGATGCTCGACGTGCTCAAGAGCCGCGCGAAGCTGGAGATCTACGCTCACGAGGTCGATGGGCAGCCGCAGCTCGGGTTCAGCTTTCAGCTCGACCCGTAGCGCGCCGGCCCGGAGCCGCGAGCCGGGCGGCGCCGACGCCGTCGGTCGCGGGCGCGGGCGTCAGGGCGAGTTCGCCCACACGCGCGTGCGGGCCCGCGGGTGCGCGTCGCTGCCGCATCGGCGCCGCTTTGTGATAGCTTCCCGTCCCCAGGAGGCAGCATGTTGAAGCGCTCGTTGTTCATCGCCGCGGCTTTTGGCCTGTTCGTGGTCGCCGACGCCGGATGCAAGAAGCAGGAGGAGTCGACGGCACCCGAGGAGGTCGCCGAGGAGACCCCGAAGAAGAAGGGGGTGAGCGAGGACAACGAGGAGAGCATGGTCGCCGCCGCGCCGACCTCGAGCGAGGGCGAAGGCGAGGCCGCGCCCGCGACCACCGACATGGACGCCGCCGTCGCCAAGGAAGACGCGAAGGTCAAGAAGCCCGAGGTCAAGGAGGTCTGCAAGACCAAGACCGTCGGCAAGGGCAAGGCGAAGAAGAAGGAGACCACCTGCGAGATGGTCGACAGCAACCCGAAGCTCAGCGCGTCGATCGGCGTGGCCTCGCTGATCAAGGGCTTCGAGTGGGGCATGAGCCCGGAGCAGGTGCTCGCCAAGCTGGGTGAGTCGATCAACAAGTACTTCGACGACCAGCTCAAGGAGACCAAGAACCCGATGGACCAGGATCGGATCCGCAAGGAGCGGAACGATCAGCTCAACGAGCTCAAGAAGGGTCACATCAAGTTCGCGTCGTCGACCAAGCACAAGTGGGGCGTCTCGCTCATCCAGTACGAGTTCGCCGACGACAACAACGAGGAGATGATCTGGGTCAAGGAAGGCTCGAAGCTGCGCAAGTTCTACTTCTTCAAGGACGGCCAGCTGTGGAAGATCGTCTACGCCTTCAACAAGGAGAAGTGGCCGGACAAGGACTACCAGGGCGTGGTCGACAACTCCTTCAAGAAGTGGTTCGGCGTCAACCCGGCCGCCAAGGTCAAGCAGGACCCGAAGACCGCCGCCGTGCTGCTCCGCTACAACGAGTGGACCGGTGAGAAGAACGAGAAGGTCCGCTCGTTCGACATGACCGAGGTCCACGGCGTCATCGTCGTCGCCGTCGTCGACGGCACGCAAGAGGCCAGCATCGGCGAGCGCCTGCCCAACATCAAGGGCGACGACAAGTTCACCGACACCGTCGGCGACGTGCTCGGCACCTCCGATGTCGCCTACGACGAGAAGGGCAACATCATCGAGGGCAAGAACCCCGCCAAGTGAGACGCCCGGGCGCCGGTCGCCGATCGGCGCGCCTGTCCTGGCGGCCATGTCCTCGCGGCCCTGTTCTTCGGAGCAGGGCCGCGGCGCTTTCTCGAGCCGGCGCCGGGCAGGCTCGCAGGGCGACGGCCCCGCGAGACGGAGCGGTCGCTCCGGAGCTGTCCTTCGGGGCAGGCCAAGCTTCCTCGAGGAGCTCCGCGAGCGAGCGCAGTCGTTCGGCCGCGCGTATCCGCGGCGCGAGGATGACACCGGGGCTTCACGGACGCGTGACGACGCCGCTGCAAAACATGTCTCGAAAGCCATCCGATCGCGGCCTCCCCGCGCCGCGGGTTCGCCGCGATGGGCAGTCTCACGCGGGCGCGGCAGCGCGAGCGGAGCGGTTCGGCCGAGCGGGCAGGGTGCGACGGCGACGTCGCGGATGAGCTTGCGACCACGAGTCCGCCGCGCTACCACGCCCGCCGATGCGACGCATGACCTTGACCTTCTTGATGACTTCGCTGCTCGCCTGCGGTGAGACCGGCGACACCACGACGACGTCCGGGACCGACGCCACGGCCGGCGACGACACCACCACCACGAGCGGGACCGACTCGACGACGAGCGAACCGACGACGGCGAGCGAGCCGACGTCCGGCACCGAGGGCGCGAGCGAGACGGGCACCACGACGGGCGAGACGACCAGCGTGACGACGGCGGACACCACGGACGCGACGACCGCGGACACGACCGGCACGACCGCGGACACGACCGGCACGACCGCGGTGGACACGACCGGCGAGACGACGACGGATACGACGGGCGAGACGACCGACACGACCGGCGACACCGAGGGCACCTCGCCGCTCGTGATCGCCGTCGTCGACGCGTACCTGTACGCCGACTGCATGCCGGTGTCCGAGCCGGACCCGGTCCAGGGCACCTGGTACGTCGAGTTCGACAACACCGACAACCCGAACGACACCGCGGCGGTCCTCACCGGCGCGTCGCTGTCGCTCGAGAGCGCCGATCCGCCGGTGATCGAGCCGATCCAGGTCTCGCCGATCGAGAGCCCGCCGCTGCCCGCCGGCGAGTACATCAGCGTCGAGATGGCGAAGCTGCCCGGCATGGCCCACAGCGCCTGCGAGCACTGCGACGAGTTCTACACGCTCGTGCTCGAGTACGACGAGAACGGGGTGAAGCACCACGTCGCGGAGGCGGTCACGATCTCCTGCTCGTTCTGAGCGCGCAACGGCCCCGCACGCTCGGCGTGCGGGGCCCCGCTCGGCGCCGTGACCCGAGCGTCCTGCGAGCGACGGGGCGGCGCGCCGTTTCGACTGAAGGGACATGCCACTCGGGACATGCCTCTATCAGCATGTCCGCCAAGACATGTCTCGAAGCTCAGCGAGGCGCGCGGGCCTTGGCCGGCAGGTCGTCCCACTCGAGGTAGCTCTGGGCCATGTCGTACTCGAAGAAGGCCATGCGCCGGGTGCCGAGGACCTTGCGCATCAGCTCCTTCGCGCCGGCCGCGTTGCCGCTGCGCCAGCGGCGGAGGGCCTCGTAGAAGTAGGCCTCGGCGCGCTCGCCGGAGTCGGAGGCGCCGCGCAGAAGGTCGTCGAAGCTGAGCTTGCCCTGGGCGTGCTCGGCCAGGCGGGTCGGCCAGCGCTCGCCCTTGTAGGCCTCGAGGAAGGCGATCACGCCGGGGTCCTGCGGCCGGTTCTGCCGCGCCGCCATCTCGTGCAGCCACAGCGCGAAGTACAGCTTGAGGCTGCCGCGCAGGTCCTCGCGCGGGGCGGCGGCGCGGAAGATCGCCAGGGCCTCGTCGTAGTAGCCGTGGCTGACGAGGAAGATCATCGGCTCGGCGTAGGCCTCGGCGCGGCCGTCGGCGGTGTCGCGGGCCTGGCGGAAGTCGGCGACCGCCTGCTCGACGTCGCCGAGGTGGAACAGCAGCTTGCCGCGATCGATGAGCCGCGAGGCGCGCTCGCCCGGGGGGATGCTGGGGAAGGCGATCAGCTTGTTGAGCTGGCGCAGGGCGGTCTGCATCTCCTGCTGGGCCTCGGCGGTCTTGCCCTCGCGGCGGGCGATCGCGGCCAGCTGCGCGCGGCCCTGGGTCTCCCAGCGGAGGCGCAGCAGCTGGTTGTCGAACGGCAGGCCGAGCAAGGTCTCGTAGTGACGGCGGGCCTCGGCGACCTTGCCGTCCTTGAACTCGATGGTGCCGAGCAGGTCGAGCGCGGCCGGCTGCGGCTCGCCGCGGACGCTGCGCTGCAGCAGGTCCTTGGCCCGGTCGACGCTGCCCTGCTCGTAGAGCGCCTCGGCGAGGGTGTACTGCGCCTCGGCGAGGCCGGGGCGGATCGGGCGGTCGCGCCACAGCTCGACCGCGCGGGCGTGGAACTTCTCGAGCTGGGGCATCCGCGCGAGCGCGGCGTCGAGGTCGATGGCGGCGATCCGCTCGAGGCTGGTCTGCTGCATCGAGGCGAGGTCCTGCCACGCGTCGAAGATGTCCTCCTTGAGCTCGACGGTGCGCCGCAGGTGGGCGATCGAGGCGTCGACGAGGCCGGCCTTGCGCAGCGCGCGGGCCAGCAGCAGGTGCGCGAACGGATCGTCGGGGAAGCGCTGGACGGCCCGCCGCGCCAGGTTCTCGACGATGCCCCAGCCCTGGGTCAGGAACGCCGGAGGTATCCTTTCGGACATGTCCTCATCGTCAGGCAGGAACTGCCGCGCCAGCTCGAGCAGCGGCCGGGCGCTCTTCTTGGCGTTGCGCGCGCTGTCGAGGTACTCCATCAGCTTGCGCGTCGGCATGTCGAGCTCGACGCGGGCCAGCGCCTGGCCGGCGCCGTCGAAGTCGTCGGCGCGGAGGTAGAGGCGGGTGACGAGGTAGCCGGTGACCTCGGCCCGGTGGCGCGCGGCGAGCCCGAGCTCGAGGTTCTCGCTGCTGCTGGCGACCTCGATCGCGGCCTCGTAGCGGGCGACGTAGAGGTCGGTCAGGCGCTGGACCACGAACGGGGCCGGGAAGTCGGCGGCGATCTCCTCGAGCGACTCCTCGAGCTCCTCGTGGCGCAGCACCGGCTCGTCGCTGAACGGGCTGTTGCGCACGACCCAGCCCTCGATCTCGGTCCAGCTGGCGATCGCCCGCTTGCGCACGTCGTCGTCGCCGAATTGCTGCTCGATGGCGGCGGCGAACAGCGCCGGCGACTCGTTGCCGCGGCGCGCGGCGGCGACGTAGATCCGGTGGGCCGCCGCGCACAGGCCGGGCTCGATCTGCCGCGGCCCGCGGAGCTCGCTCGGGCGCCACAGGCCGGCGGCGAACTGCAGCGCCTCGACCGCCTCCTCGGGGCGCTTGTCGTCGAGGGTCTTGTCGATGTAGCGGACCAGGAAGTCGAGCAGGACGCGGCGGAAGTCGGCGCGCTTGGGGCTGTTCTCGGGCAGCAGCGCGAACTGGTTGAGCGCGAGCGCGAAGTGATCGAGGTCGGGGATCGACTTGGGCGCCTCGGGCGCCTGGAGCTCGCCACGCGGGGCCCGGGCGCAGGCGGGCAGCAGCGGGGCGGCGGCGAGCAAGAGCGCGAGCCAGGCCGTGAGAGGCGAGGTGCCGGAGAGAAAGAGGCGCACGATGCCCAGTGTACGCAGACCCTCGCGCCGCGGCCAGCCACGAGGCGCGCAGGCCGCTATTCGCGGCCGGGCGTGCGCTCCGCCCACCGCAGGGTCAGCATGAAGGTGTGCACCGCGCCGGTGTAGCGGCCGGCGTTGCTCGGCCTGCCGCGCCCGGCGAGCACGAGCGCGGCGTCGTCGCTGTTGATGTCGCCGCCGGCGGCGGCGAACCGGGTCGCGGCCGCGGGATCGAAGTCGCCGGGCCGGCCGGTGCTGCTCGGCAAGTAGAGGTCGAAGCCGTAGCCGGGCACGATCTGCAGGTTGCTCGAGCCGACCCGCAGCGGCACGCCGACGGTGATGCCCGCGCGCCAGCCGTCGTTGTTGCCGGGCTCGCGCGCGCCCCTGCGGACCACCGGCGACGAGACGTGCCCGCCCAGCACCGCGGCGAGGTTCGAGCGGGCCTGATAGGTGGTGTAGACGTCGAAGCCGAACAGGTCCTGGCGGCCGCGATAGCGCGTGCTCTCGGGCAACAGCACGCTGTTGCGATCGAGGCCGACGAGGCTTATCTGCTGGCTGCCCATGTCGGCGCAACTTCGCACGCCGGCGCCGCGGCCGACGATGTCGTTGCAGAGGTCCATCCAGTAGAGGTTGGTGTCGATGTGCCAGAAGCGGCCGCGATCGAGGACGAAGGCGGCCCCGATCGCGGCCTCGCGGCTGACTCGCTCGGTCAGCGTGGCGTCGATCGGGCTGGCGACGCTGCACGGCAGGACGTCCGAGTCGGTGCCCTCGGTGGTGTCGGGCCGGCACACCAGCGCGTCCCCGGCCAGCGTCAGTTCGCCGCCGCGCACCAGCGGGCGCGTGCGGTAGCGCAGGCCGAGCGTGACGCGATCGCTGACGTCGACGGCGAGGCCGAAGGTGAGGGCGACATCGAAGCCGGCGGGCCTGTCGTCGCGATCGGGCAGCCACCGCGTGCGCCCGTTGAAGCCGAGCCGCTCGGCGCACAGCGGGTTCTCGACGCGGTTGCAGCGCGGGCCGTCGTCGCGGTGCTCGGACAGGACGGTGCTGTTGTCGTAGGAGAACCGCTGGCGCAGCCGCGGCAGGTGGACGCCGATGCCGATCCGCAGGCTGGCGAGGATGTTCCACGCGACGGCGATGGTGATGTCGGTGCGCTGCGTGGCGGCGCCGCCGTTGAGCTTGCAGTTGGGGTCGTCGCGCCGGCAGAAGAGCGGCGGGCGGCCGTCCTCCTCGGGCGCGAGGTGCCAGCGCAGGCGATCGTCGCTGCTGTAGTGGATCTCGCTGCCGAGATCGTAGGCGCCGATCCCGACGGCGAACGGCTCGAAGTAGAGGCTGCCGGCGACGAAGTAGCCGCCGAGCGGGTTGTTGAGGTTGATCCGCGGGCCCAGCTCGCCGGTCGGGGTGCCGTCGGGCGCGACGGCCTCGCGCCGGATCCACCGCTGATCGAGGCCTCCGGCGCCGCCGAACTGGAAGCGAAAGCCCTTCATTCCGGCGAGCATCGCCGGGTTATGGTGGAGCGCCGTCAACGAGCGGCTGGCGGGGCCCTGCGGCTCGGCACCGCCGAGTCGTTGCGCCTGGCCGGGGGCGGCCTCGGCGAGCGCCGGCGCACCGAGGAGAGCGGCCGCGACGACCCCGCAAACGAGGCTTTGCGCGATTTCGCGCGCGCGCCCGCGGGCGGAGCGGAGGACTCGTGGTCCGTCCGAGGTTCGCCGCCGCCGTCGCCGAGAGCGCATCGCGGGGGGCAGGATAACCCGGTTTGACCGCGTCGGCCGCAGTTGACCCGCGCGCCATCAACTTCTTAGGATGCCACGGCGTACCGAGGACCACGCTCGCGCCTCCCGAGCGAGCACCTCGTGGGGGACGTGCATGAGCAAGACGCTGCGCCAGTTCCAATGTCGTGATGACCTCTGGGCCCGGGTCGAGGCCCTCGCCAAACGCCGTGGGATCGCCACCGACGATGTCGTTCAGGCGGCGCTGCTGCAGCTGTTCAAGGGCGCGGCCAAGGGCAAAAAGGACGAGAGCTCGGGGATGACGGCCCCGCCCCCGGCCGGCCCCAATACGCCGCCCCGGTCGGTGTTGTCCACACAACCCGGGCACCCCGGCGCCGCCCGGCCGGCCTCGGCCCCGCTGCCCAGCGCCGCCCCGGTGCCGCGTCCGCCCGGCGTTCGCCCCCCGCCGTCGGGTCCGATGACCTCGCCGCCGCCCGGCCCCGCAGCGCCGCCCGCCAGCATCAGCTCGAGCCAGAATCGCGCCCCGAGCGCGCTGCCGCAGCCGCGCCTGCCCAAGCCGGCCACGGCCCCTTCGACGCCGGTGCCGCCGCCGGCCTCCATCCCCGCGGCCCCGCCGACCCTCGGCGCGCCGAGCCCCGCCAAGGTCGCGCCGTCGCTGCCGCGCCCGCCGACGGGGGCCTCGCGCCTGCCGCCCCCGACCGGCGCGCCGCTCAGCAAGCCGCGCCCGCTGTACGTGCTGTTCGAGGGCCAGTGGTACGAGATCGACAAGGAGGAGTTCGTGATCGGCCGCGGTCAGAAGTTCTCCGACCTGGCGATCAAGGACGCCAACATCTCGCGCCGCCACGCGTCGGTGGTCCGCCGCGGCAACGACTACTTCATCAAGGACCTCGGCAGCACCAACGGCATCGAGTTCGAGGGCCAGCGCGTCGACAACCACAAGGTCAACGACGGCAGCGTGTACTTCCTGTGCGACCACGAGCTGCGGTTCACGTTCACGCCGCCGAACGCAGCGACCTGACCTGAGAGACCTGTCTCTCGCTACCTGAACGATCGGTCATCGTGCCGCCGCGCGACAGCGAGGCCGGCGAGCTCGGCGCCCTGCCGGGCGTCGGGCCCAAGACCGCCGCCAAATTGGCCGCCCACGGGCTTTACACGCTGGCCGACCTGGCCCGCGTGGTGCCGACCGGCTACCGCGACCGCCGCCACCGCACGCCGCTGTCGCAGGCGGCCGACGGGGCCGAGGCGGCGGTGGTGGCGACGATCCGCAAGTTCTCGCAGCGGTTCTTCCGCGGCCGCTTCTTCGCCGGGCTCGACTGCGTGGTCGAGGAGGGCGGCCGCGAGATCGGGCTGCAGTGCCAGTGGTTCCACCGCGTCGGCGGGCTGGCCGAACGCGCGCAGGCCGGCAAGCGGGTGCTGCTGGTCGGCCGCGTCAGCCGCAAGAAAGGCAAGCTGGCGCTGATCCACCCGGAGATCCGCGATCCCGAGGCGCCGGGGCCGGCGATCTCGGTCCGCTACCCGGAGGTCGAGGGCGTCGGCGAGGCGACGCTGGCCAAGCTTTGCCGCGCGGCGCTCGAGCGGCTCGGGCCGTCGCTCGTCGATCCGCTGCCGCCCGAGCTGTGCGCGCGCCTGAACCTGATGCCGCTCGCGCAAGCGCTGGCGCTGCTGCACGCGCCCGACGAGGCGCTGCCGGTCGAGGACATCGCGGCGCTGCAGGCCGGGCGCTCGCCGGCGCACCGGCGCCTGCTGTTCGAGGAGCTGCTGGTGGCCCAGCTGGCGCTGCTCCGCCGCCGCGCCGCCGCGCAGGCGCTGCCGGTGACGGTGACGCTGCTGCCGGACGAGGGCGCCCGTCGCGAGCAGCTGCGCGCGTGCGTGCCGTTCGAGCCGACGCGGGCGCAGTGGGCGGCGATCGACGAGATCGAGGCCGATCTGGCGCGCCCGCGGCCGATGCTGCGCCTGCTGCAGGGCGACGTCGGCTCGGGCAAGACGCTGGTGGCGTTCGCGGCCAGCGCGGGGATCGTGGCCGCGGGCGGGCAGGCGGCCTGGATGGCGCCGACCGAGATCCTGGCCCAGCAGCACGTGGCGACGCTGCGTCCGTGGTGCGCGGCGGCGGGGATCCGGCTGGCGCTGCTGACCGGCTCGATGTCCCGCAGCGAGCGCGCGGCGGTGATCGCGGCGGCGGCCGCGGGCACGGCCGATCTGGTGGTGGGGACCCACGCGCTGCTGACCGAGGGCGTGCAGTTCCGCCGCCTCGGGCTGGTGGTGGTCGACGAGCAGCACCGCTTCGGCGTGCGCCAGCGGGCGTTGCTGCGCGACAAGGGCCGGGCGCCGCACCTGCTGGTGCTGACGGCGACGCCGATCCCGCGCACGCTGGCGCTGTCGCTGGTCGGCGAGCTCGACGTGTCGACGCTGCGCGAGGCCCCGCCGGGCCGCCGCCCGCCCGACACGACGCTGATGGCAGGACCGGTGGCGCGGGCGCGCTTCCGCCTGGCCGAGCATGTCCGCCGGGACATGTTGCAGGGCTTCGTGGTGTGCCCGCAGATCGAGGCCGGCGCGCGCGAAGCCAGCGACGTCGACGAGGCGGCGGCCGAGCTGCGGGCGCTGCTGCCGGGCAAGCGGATCGAGGTGATCCACGGCCGCGTCGACCCGGCCCGCCGCGCGGCGGCGATGGAGGCGTTCCGCGCCGGGGCGATCGACGTGCTGGTGGCGACGACGGTGATCGAGGTCGGGGTGGATGTCCCCGAGGCCAGGTTCATGCTGATCGAGCACGCCGAGCACTTCGGGCTGTCGCAGCTGCACCAGCTGCGCGGGCGGATCGGCCGCGGGACGGCGCCGTCGTGGTGCCTGCTGCACACCGGCGCGGAGCCGGGCAGCGCGGCGGCGCGGCGGCTGCAGGTGCTGGCCGACACCCACGACGGCTTCACGGTGGCGGAGCGCGACCTGGCGGAGCGCGGCCCCGGCGAGCTGTTCGGGCTGCGCCAGGCCGGTCGCGTGGCCTGGGCCGGGCTCGCCGGCGAGGGCGTGGCGCTGCTCGAGTCGGCGCGCGCGCTGGCGAGCGAGCTCCTGGCGCGCGACCCGGGCTTGAACGGCTACGCGGCGCTGCGCGAGCGGGTCGAACGCCACGCGCGACCCGAGGCCGGCGACGCCGGCTGAACGAGGCGAGCCACGCGGGGATGCGCCGCGAGACCGCGGGTCCTGCCCGGATGGGGCGCAGCTTCGCCCCGGGCAGGGGAGCGCTGCGGACGAGCTGCGCTTCCCGACCGGCCCGAGGCGCTCGCGCCTGGCGACCGCCACCATGAGACGGCCTGCGCTTCGGGACAGGTCCAGGGCGACGGTGGGCCGCAGCGCTGCTCTCCCGAGCGGGCCCGACGCGGCCCCCATCATGCCCGAAGGACATGTCGTCTCGCGCATGCTCGAACGGGCATGCTCTCGCGTGCATGCGCGCGAGCACATGTCGCTTCAGACATGCGCAGCGCGGCGCGGCTCAGCGGACGGTCGCGGGCTCCCAGGTGTGGACGAGCCAGAGGTAGCCGGCGAGGGCGAGGCCGAAGCCGACGAGGTAGATCGGGCCGATCGTGCGCCAGCGGTCGCGGGCGCGGGCCTCGGTGAGGCGGACGAGGCCCGCGCGGTCGAGGCTGCGGGCGAGCTCGGGGCGCTCGTCGGGCGGGAGGTTGAGGTCGACGAGCAGGCGCGGCAACAGCTCGGGGCGCAGGCGCTCGACGGCGGCCCAGGCGTCGTCGGCGAGCGCCGGGTCGGGGCTGTGGAGCGCTCGCACCACGCCGGGGACCTCGTAGTAGAAGGCGGTGACGAAGCCCGACAGGCCGGTGACCAGGGCGACCAGGTTGAGGCTGATGTAGAACGGGTCGTCGTGGCCCAGGACCATCAGCAGGTAGATGTAGAGGACCGCGAGGTAGAGCGAGACCAGGCGGCCGGCCCAGGTGAGGAGCCAGCGGTGGCGGACCTCGCGGCGATAACCGGCGACCAGGGCGTCGACCCGCGCAGACATGGCTCCTCAGGCGAGACCGGCGAGGCCGGCCCCGAGCAGGCCGACGTCGGTGTTCTTGACCACGGCGACGTGCATGTTGCGCACGAGCGGACTCATGCGGCCCTTGTCGCCGAAGGCGGCGATGAACCGGCCCTCGCGCAGGCGCGGCAGCAGCTTGGCGGCGATGCCGCCGGCGACGTACAGGCCGCCGGTCGGCAGGACCTTGAGCGCGAGGTTGCCGGCCTCGGCGCCGTAGAGGTCGAGGAAGATGTCGACGGCGCGCACGCAGGCCGGATCGTCGCCGGCGAGGGCGCGCGAGCCGATGACGGCGCCGGGATCCTCGACGGCCATGCGCGCGCGGGTGTCCAAAAGTTCAGGTTCGAGGCCCTCGGCGACCACGAACTGATAGGCGGTGACGAGACCGGGGCCGGAGACGATCCGCTCGTAGGAGACGCGGTGATGCCGCTTGAGGAGGAAGCGGAGCAAGGCGATCTCGAGCTCGTTGCGCGGGGCGAGGTCGCAGTGGCCGCCCTCGCTGGCGAGGAAGCGCGGACCTGCGGGGCTCGGCAGGAGCACGGCCTCGCCGAGGCCGGTGCCGGCGCCGATCAGGGCGATCGGGCCCGCCGGATCGCGCTCGCCCGCCTGCAGGACCTCGAGGTCGGCGGGGCCGAGGACCTGCAGGCCGAGCGCGACGGCGGCGAAGTCGTTGACCAGCGCGACCGAGTGCAAGCCGAGCTCGGCGGCCAGCGCGTCGGCGTCGATCTGCCACGGGAGGTTGGTGACCCGGCTGCGCCGATCGACCACCGGGCCGGCGACGCCGAAGCCGGCCCGCGTGATGTCGGGGACGTCGGCCCGGGCCAGAAAGTCGCGCACGATCGGCGCCAGGCCGGGGTGCTCGGCGCTGACGTAGCGCTGACGCGCGAGGACGTCGAGCCGACCGTCCGCCCGCCGATCGAGCACCGCGAGCAGGGTCTTGGTGCCGCCGATGTCGCCCGCGAGGACACGCATACGCCCACCGATAGCACGTCGCCCGCACGAGCGCGAGCGCGGCGAGAGGACGGCGCGAACGCGGGCCGAAACGCGCGCGTGCCGACGAGCCCGAGGCTCGGTCGAGAGCCGACGGGCGCGGGACGAGGCCGGACGATTCGCTCCGCCGGAGCCAGCCGCCCGCGCTGCGTTCCCGGCAGAGGATGTCGCTCGAGGCGGGCCGGGGCGCTCGTCGAGTTCGCCTGTCTTCCGGGACATGTCGCATGGGGCATGACCCGAAGAACATGCCCTGGAATGCAGGTCCCGAAGGACATGCCCGTCTATCAGGGCGTGTCGTGGAGGACCGAAGATGCTGTCCTTCGAGGCATGTCCTGAGGGTCAGCGCGGGCGGGCGTCCATCGTCGCGTCGAGGGCGATCCGGCGCGGGGCGGCGCCGGCGAAGCGGACCTCGGCCCAGTCGCCGTCGACGGTGAGGGTCGCCTCGGGGAAGGCGTCGCCGACCAGCGGGGCCTCGAGGGTGAGGCGGTGGATGGCGTTGTCGCGCGCGCGGGCGAGGAGGACGAACTGGGCCGTGGCGCCACGCGTGCCGCTGGCGATCAGCTGCGCCCGCGGGAGCGCGCCCTGGCCGCGGCGCCAGTCGTCGAGGAGGGCGACCTGGAAGGCGGGCAGGTAGCCGGCCTGAAACCGTTCTCCGTCACGGGCGACGACCTGGTACCAGCGCAGACAGACGCGCTGCGGCTCGCCGGCGGCGCCGGGCAGCGGGGGCGAGCGGTCGTCGCAGCGGTCGAGGGCGCCGAGCACGAACAGGCTGCCGGAGCGGCGCGCGAGGGCGAAGCGCTCGCCGGTCGGCGGGACGCGGGCCGCCGGGGCGGCGAACAGGGGCGCGCGATCGGGGACCAGGGCGGCGGGGATCCACGCGAGCTCGGGCGGCAGCAGCTCGGCCTGGTCCTTGGGCCACTGGACGGTGCGGCTGCCGCCGTCAGGGCTTCGGCCCTGCACGGTGAGCGCGACCAGCACGGCGCCGTGCGTCGGCAGCAGATCGCCGCCCGGGACGGGGGCGGGCGGCTGGCGCAGGGCCCGATCGCGCGGCGAGCCGACGACCGCGGCGAACGCCCAGCGGGCGACGAAGCGCATGGCGTCGTGGATGGTGCCGACCTGGCCGACGACGGCCCCCACCGAGGTCGGCGCGCCCTCGACCGAGGTGCCGAGCGACATCGCCTCGGTCGCCGCGAGGACGCCGGGGCCCGGACCGAGCAAGTGGGCGCCGAGCCAGTAGCCGCCGCTGGTGGGCGCGGCGGGCGGAGGCGGGGGCGGCTCGGCGGCGGCTGTCGCACAGACCAGGGCGCAAAGGACAGGCACGATCGGCCAGGTCGCCGAGGACAGGCGGCGCAGGACCGGGCGAGGCGGCGCGCTCATGACGAGCGGAGGGTACCGCAAAGGGGCGCGGGCGGGATCTGCCGGCGGCAGGAGTCGCAAAGGCGCGCGCGCGGGATCTGCCGGCCGCCGGAGGTTGCCGGAGGTCGCGAGCGCGGCGCGGGGATGTGAGGATCCCGGGCGAGGCAAGTCCCGGACCGGCTCGGGGGCCTCCGCGTGGGTCGGCGGCGGACGCGGACGAGGCGGGCGCAGCGACGGGGTGTCACGAAAGTACGGGACGAACCGGGGGCGCGCGCAGCGGTGTGACGCGGACGACCCGCGAGGTCGACCCGGCCGAAGTCTGCTCGGACGGCGCGACTCGGCCTGGCGGCGACGAGGGACGAACCGAGGGCGTGCGCAGCGGTGTGACGCGGACGACCCGCGAGGTCGACCGGGCCGAAGTCTGCTCGGACGGCAGCGACTCGGCCTGGCGGCGACGCGGGACGAACCGAGGGCGTGCGCAGCGGTGTGACGCGGCCGAAGTCTGCTCGGACGGCAGCGACTCGGCCTGGCGGCGACGAGGGACGAACGTGGAGTTCGGCCCGGCAGCGGCCGGGGACCACCGCGCAGCCCGGCCCGCGGAAGCGGCGATGAGAGGCCCAGGGCCTTGCGAGGTCGTCGGCGAGGACCCCGCAGCGGGGCCGGCCCTGCGAGCGCGTCGGCGAGGAGCACCTGGCCGGCGAAGGCATGAGCGAGGACCCACGGGCAAAACCCTGCGAGAGCGGCCCGACGAAGCGGGCTCGGCCGCGGGAGGCCGCCACGCATGGGAGGGTCCTCCCGCGCGCGCGAGCCGGAGACGACGGACCCGGCCTCGCGCGGTCGCGACGAGACGCGCCGGGAGGCCGGGACTCACGCCGGCCCTCGGCGGCGCGACGCGCTCCGGGGATCCGGAGCCGCGCCGAGGGCGGCGTGTCAGGCGGGCAGAGCCGCGAGCAGGGCGTCGGCGTGGCCGGCGACCTTGACGGGGCTGTGGACGGCCTCGATGCGGCCGTCGGGGCCGATCACGAAGGTGCTGCGGATGATGCCCTGGACCTTGCGGCCGTACATCTGCTTCTCACCGTAGGCGCCGTACGCGGCGGCGACCTGGTTCCCCGGGTCGGACAACAGCGGGAAGTTCAGGCCGAATTTGGCCCGGAACTTGGCGTGCGAGGCGAGGCTGTCGCCGCTGACGCCGAGCACGGTCACGCCGGACGCGGCGAAGCGGGGCTGGCGGTCGCGGAAGTCACACGCCTCCGTGGTGCATCCGGGGGTGTTGTCGCGGGGGTAGAAGTAGAGGACGACCCGGCGCCCGGCGAAGTCGCCGAGGGCGTAGGTCTTGCCGTCGTCCGCCGCGAGCGAGAAGGTCGGCGCGGGGTCGCCGGGCTTCAGCGCAGGGCCTATTTCTTCCTCCTCTTCGGAGCGGCTGGGCGCTGCCTTCTTGGCCGGAGCCCGCTTGGCGGCGGCCTTCTTGGCCGGCGCGGCCTTGGCGGCCTTCTTGGCGGCCGTCTTCTTGGCGGCGGCCTTCTTCGCCGGGGCGGCCTTGGCGGCCTTCTTGGCCGGAGCGGCCTTGGCAGCCTTCTTGGCCGGAGCGGCCTTGGCAGCCTTCTTGCCGGCCTTCTTGGCCGGAGCGGCCGGGGCCGGGGCGGCCTTCTTGGCGGCCTTCTTGGCCGGGGCTTTCTTGCTGGCGGTCTTCTTGCTGGTCGCGCTGGTGGTGCGAGGTGGCATGGCTCTCCGTGGCGTTGAGTTGTTCAGCCACGGCGAGTCTACAGACACAGCATCAAAGAACAACCAGCGGCGACGATGTCGCGGCGGCGTCGATGCGGCTGTCGGCTCGACCGTCGCAACGCTGAAATGTCGCCACCAACACACCGTCGTGCGCAGGTCCCGTCCGATCGGACAGGTCGCGTGCGGACGGTGATCGAGGCGATATCTCGTCGATCGAGGCAGGGATCGATCCGCGTCGCGAGGGCGCGTCGCCAGCCGGCGCGTCGTTTGCCGAGACCCCGCGCCGACGGTCGAGCAGACGACGCCGCGTGATCGGGACCGGGAGAGATCCGGCTGTGAGCCGCGGACGAGCCGGGGCCCCCGAGCGGTCGCAGCCCTCGTCACGGGTGCCCGCGAAGCGGCCCGCGAAGCTCCGGTCCGCGGCCCCGAGCCGGCCCGGCAAAAATGCGCGGGCTCGAGTCAAAAAGGCCGCGCCCGCCTGAACGGCGCCGCGGCGGGGCCTGGCGGCCGCTGCCGCCGCTGGCCGCGCGGACCGCCGGCGCCGCGCTTTACACGGGCGCGGGCGGCCGGCTAAAGTGGCGACCGAGCTCAGGATCTTCGATATGTCCGCACTGCGATCGTCCCCCGGTGTTCTGGCCAGCGTGATCGTCCCCCTGTCGCTGATGTGCTCCGGCTGCGGGGGCGACGGGAAGACCCTGGCCGAGAAGCTGGCCGAAGACCCGGAGAAGAAGATGCTGGAAGAGGCCGGCTACGTGAAAAAGGAGATCAAGCGGCCGCCCGCAGGTCTCCCGCCGCCGACCGACGAGGAGTTCAAGGCCTGGGACCGCAAGGACCCCGAGGGGGAGAAGCACCTGCACAAGTTCGACAAGGCGAACTTGAAGAAGATGCTCAACTACTTCGGCGAGCTCGAGTGCTTCCGCGACGAGATGAAGAAAGAGGGCGCCAAGGGCGCAGGTGCGGAGCCGGGCAGCCCGACCGAAGAGCAGTGGTACCAGTTCAAGCAGAACTTCATCCCGCTGGTGAACACCTGGCAGCAGCGGCTGTTCGCCAACGAGCCGCGGATCCTCGAGAAGTCCAAGCTCATCGGCCACTTCCTCGAGGCCCACGAGCTGGTGATGCACGGCTACCCCGACGCGTACAACAACAACGACCAGAACGCGATCGCCCAGGCCGACGCCCACTGGCTCATCATCGAGAACAAGATCACCAAGTACCTCAAGAACATCACCGACGAGCCGCTGCCGAAGCCGGATCTCAACGATCCGAAGCAGAAGGAAGCCCACGACAAGTTCTGCCTGGCGGCCCTGAACCCGCCGAAGAACACGGGCAAGGCCAAGGTGAAGCACGTCGGCGGCGGCGGGCGCGGCACCAAGAAGCTGAACATGGGCGAGGACTGAGCCATGGCTGCCACGCCAGCTCCGGCGCCGGCTTCAGGTCCTGCGACGCCTGAAGCGGCCACCAGCGCCCGCCCCGAGGCCGAGGCCGAGGCGCTGATGCTCGAGCTCAGCCACGATCTGATGTCGCCGTACTGCCCGGGCCGCACGATCGCGACCTGCCCGTCGCCGCAGGCGCGCAAGCTCGAGGCGCAGATCCTCGACCAGGCGCGCAGCGGCCAGTCGCGCGAGACCATCGAGAACACCCTGGTGGCGCGCTTCCCCGACATCCGCGGCTACGTCGGGCGCCCCGAGCTCGTGTGGGGCACGGCGGTGGCGGCGTTGGTGGCGTTGACGCTGCTGTTCTTCGTCGCCCGCCGCTGGGTGCGTGGCACGCAGCGCACGGCGCCGGCGGCGGCCTCGCCGGACGCCGCGGCCGTGGCCGTGCCCGGCGCGGCCCGTCGCGCCGGCGGCCCCGCGGGGAGCCCGGGCGGGCCCTCGCAGCGCGAAATCGATGCTCTCGACGACGCGCTCGACCGCGTCGACGAGTTCTAGCACGCCGGCCCGCGCCCGCTGAAGCCGACTGTCCCGGGTGCAGGTCTTGAGCGGGCGAGGGCTCCGCGGTAAGAGCGGTCTGTGCTGACGGTAGTAGTCCACGAAAAGGGCGGCCAGACCCAGCGTTTCGCGTTCGCAGGCGAGGAGTTCTCGATCGGTCGCGAGGACGACAACGACCTCGTGCTCGATCGGGTCAACGTGTCGAAGCACCACCTCTGCTTCCGCAAGGTCGACGGCCGCGTCGAGGTGGTCGACCTCGAGAGCACCAACGGCACCTACCTCAACGGCCGCAAGGTCCAGAGCCCGCGGACGGTCCGTCGCACCGACCGAGTCTACGTCGGCGACTACATCCTCATGCTCGACGGCGAGGACACGGCGATCGTCCCTACGCCGGCCGACGACAAGCGCCGCCGCGACGAACAGGACGACACCGGGCTCGTGACGTCGGCCCAGCGCGTGGCCGCGCCCGGGGTCGAGAGCACCTACCTCGACGGCCTGGCGGCGCAGATTCACCAGACGCTGCTGAAGGCGGTGCCGCGGATCGATCCGATGACCTCGGGCGAGGTCGGCGAAGAGGAGCGCAAGGAGGTCATCGAGCTGGTCGACGGGATCCTGGCCGACTTCCGCGACTCGCAGCAGATCGAGGCGACCGTCGACGTCGGGCCGTTCCGCGAGCGGATCCTGCGAGAGATGCTCGAGTGGGGCCCGCTCGGCGATCTCATGCGCGACGACTCGGTGCGCGAGATCCAGGTCGTCGGCACCGCGCCGATCCACGTCGTCCGCGACGACGGCAACGGCGAGCGGCTCGAGCTGCGCTTCACCGGCGAGCGCGCGCTGCTGATGGCGATGCAACGGATGTGCAAAAAGCGCGGGCTGTGGGTCGAGGGCGCCCACGTCATCGAGGGCATCGTCGATCACGGCTTTTACCTCTACGCGCTGCTGCCCCCGCACCCGGCCCGGCAGTACGTCGTCAGCCTCCGACGCATGCGCACCGACGCCAACAACCTGACGGCGCTGGTCCAGGAGGGCGTGCTGTCGGCCGACATGCGCGAGTTCCTGGTGGCGACGCTGAAGTCGTGCCGGCGCGTGCTGGTCTGCGCCTCCGGCGGCGTCAACCTCGACCGCTTCATGCGCGCGCTGGTCGGCGAGATCCCCGAGTCGCTGCGCGTGGCCTGCATCTCCGACTCGGGCCGGCTCGGCAGCTCGCGCAAGGGCTGGATCCCGGTGCGCCGCCTGACCGAGGCCAACGACAAGGTCGAGCTCGGACCGGTCCTCGGGGTGCTGCTGCGCGGCGGGCTCGACCTGCTGATCTCGCAGCAGTGCAGCCACCAGGACGCGGCCGGGGTGATCGACGCGCTGGCCGGGGCGAGCCGCGGCGCGGTGGTGTCGCTGTGGGGCATCAACACGGCCCACGCGCTGTCGCGCCTGGCCGCCCTCGGCACCGCCTCCGGCGGCGCCGTCCAGGGCCTCACGCTGTCCCTGGCGCACGCGATCGACGTGGTCATCCGCCTCAACAGCGGGGTCAACCTCGAGTCGATGCAGGTGATCGAGATCATCGAGCCCGACACCCGCGCCGACAGCAGCATCGAGTACCGCCAGCTGTTCGTCACCACCAAGTCCGAGGACGGGACGACCGAGTTCAAGGACACGCCGGCGCTGCAGCAGCTGCTGCGCAAGATGATCAATCAGGGCGGCGAGGTGCCGCCGCGACTGCTGCGCGGCTGAACGGGCCGCGTCGGCGCTGCGGTTCCTTGGGGCATGGTCCAGGAGACATGCCCGGATGGATAGGTTCGTTCGGACCTATCCAATTGGACATGACCAAAAAGACCGCGGGGAGTCTGCCGCGCGCTGCGGGGGCGCGCGAAGACCCGCGGGCGGCTCGGGCGAGCTGCGCCGCGGGTCACGAGGGCAGGGGCCGGGGGTCAGCCGAGCTGCTTGTTGAACTCGGCGATCGCGGGGCCGCCGAGCTGGTTGGCGATCTGCTGGATGAGGGCGCGCTCCTCGTCGGAGACGGTGCCCATGTTGAGGAAGCCGCCGCTGGCGCCGGCGACCTGGACGCAGAGGTCGACGATGTTGGCGGCCCGGGCGCCGCCGACGGCCTCCTTGAGCACGGCGAGGCTCTGGTCGAGGAAGGCCTGCGACGGGCGCTCCTCGAGCAGGCTCTCGACGGTGCGGAACGCCTCGGTGCCGGGCTGGATCCCGCGGCCGCGGAGGACGTCGAGGATGGCGGTCCGCTCCTTGCGGCTGACCGAGCCGTCGGCCCACGCGACGTGGACGAGCGGCAGGAGGTCGAACACCTTGAGCTTCTCGCCGGTGAAGCCGAGCGCGGCGATCCGGTCGGACAGCGAGAGGGTGTCTTTCTGGCGGTCGTCGCGGAGCTCGCCGGCCGCCTTGTCGAGCTGCTCGCGGAGCTGCTCGCGGAGCTCTCGCTCGCGCTGCTGGAAGTACGCGTCTTCGTTGTCGCTGGGCGTGACGGACATGCGCCTGGGACGCTACCAGGGGCCCACAGCTTGTCAATTGGATCCGGCCGGCGCGGCCGGGCGCGAGCGAGCGCCCGGCTGAGCCGGCCGGAGCGGAGGCGGTCGACGGGCGATGCGGACGCCGATCAGCCGGGCGGCATGGTGCTGGGCTTGCCGGTCGGCTCGCAGCCCCACTTGAAGTTGTCGAGGAACACGTAGCTGTCGAGGATCGAGTCGCTGATGTCCATGATGGCGAACACGACCGTGATCGTCTCGCCGGGGCTGACGCCGGCGGTGGTCTGCAGCCAGTTCGTGCCCGCGTGCTGGCGCATGCAGGTGTTCTGGAACTGCGGGATCGGGTTCTGGCCGGTCGGGTCGTCCTTGAACTCGAGGAAGCCGGCGTTCAGCGAGATCGGGTTGCCCTGCTGGTCGAACGAGATGTTGCCGGTCCACTTCTCCGACTCGAGCCAGCCGATGTACATGTCGTTGAAGGCCGACTGATAGTAGTCGGGGTACTCGACCGAGAAGAACGCGAAGTCGTAGCTGAACGAGGTCACGTCCGGCGGGACCTGCATGACGAAGCGCAGCTCGGTGTAGTCGTTGGCGCCGTAGTTCTGGAACTGGCCCTGGATGGTGTTCGAGCAGTCGCCGGTGCCGAGCAGGGCGGGGTCCTGGGTGCAGTCGCCGCTGACGTCGTTGATCCGCAGCGGCGGCGGCAGGTTGTTGCCGGGGTCGAAGCCGCCCACGTCGTCGTTGCAGTGTGTGGGCTGGAGGTTGAAGTCGCCGACCGGGGTCTGGTTGTTGAGGTCCGAGACCAGGCCGCTGCCGATGACGGCGTAGGAGGCCCCTTCGCGCGGGTTGAAGGTGCCGCCCTGACCGAAGACGTAGCGGACGCCGATCGCCCCCGGCGCACCCGACTTGGTTGCCGTGACCTGCAGTTCGCCCGGACAGTTGAGGCCCATGGCGAGGAAGGGATCCTGGGTCCCGTTGTCGCACGGCACGTGGTCGGGAATGCTGCACATGCAACCAGGGTCATTGGGGCTGTTGCACGGCTCGACGCCGGTGTCGGCCATGCCGCCGTCCGGCGAGGCCTCGAGGTCGAACTTGGGGCCGGTCCCCGGGCTGGTGGTGGTGACGGGTTCGCTCGTGACCCCGTCGGTCCCGCCGTCGGTCCCGCCAGTCTCGGTGTTCGCGCCGGAGTCGCTCTCGCTCTCGCCGCCGCTCGGCAGGGTCGTGGGGAGCGTGAGGATCCCGGAATTGCCCGGTAACGTGGTCGCCGAATCTTCCGCATCCTTGCTCTCACAGGCGGCCAGGCCGCCGATCCCCGTGAGGCCCGCGAGAACAACGTTGAGGCTCAATTTCCGCATGACGCCACGGTACCCGGGTCGTTCGGCGCGCGAATACCGAAATCGGGCGGCCGATGCGCACCGACGCCGGGTGGATCCTCGGCGACGGCCGTCGCCCCCAGGCTTCGGAATGCGCCAAAGCGTCGTTTGGCCGGTATTCACCACGAGGAGGCCAAACCGCCTGCGAGAACGTGGGACAGAGGGTGATCGTACTCACGACATGTGGGACGATCCGATCACAACGTAGCGACGCGTCGGCGGGCGGACGACGGTCAGGCGGGCAGGGCGCGGGCGGCGCGTGGGCTGTTTGGTCGGGAAGGTCGCTCGGGACATGCTCTTACGGACAGCTACGCGGCCTCGTCCTTGAGCCAAGCGCACAGGGTCGAGCGCGGGACGTCGAGCTGGGCGGCGGCCTTGCGGATCGAGCCGGCCTCGCGCACGACCAGCTCGAGCATGCGGCGGTGCATGGCGGCGTAGGTGCCCCGCGGGACGGCGAGGGCGTCGACGGCGGCGGCCGGAGCCGCGGGGCCGGCAGGGAACAGCTCGTGCGGGCCGAGCGGGCCGTCGTGGACGGCGGCGGCGCGCAGGAGGATGTTGCGGAGCTCGCGGATGTTGCCGGGGAAGCGGCGGAGCGCGGCGGCGCGGAGGCCCTGGTCGGTGACCCGGACGGGACGGCCGAACTCGGCGGCCAGCTCGGCGGCGAAATGGGTCAAGAGCTCGGGGATGTCGCCGGGCCGGTCGGCCAGGCCGGGGACGTCGACCGCGAGCACGCCGAGGCGGTGGTAGAGGTCGCAGCGGAACCGGCCCTCGGCGACCAGGCGCTCCATCGGCTGGTGGGTGGCCGAGACGACGCGGACGTCGATCGCCTGCTCCTGCTCGCCGCCGACCGGGACGACGCGCCGCGTCTCGAGCACGCGCAGCAGCTTGGCCTGCAGGCCCAGCGGCAGCTCGGCGATCTCGTCGAGGAAGAGCGTGCCGCGGTGGGCGCGGACGAACGCGCCGACGTGGGCCCGCGCGGCCCCGGTGAAGGCGCCGCGCACGTGGCCGAACAGCTCGCTCTCGAACAGCCCCTCGGGGATGGCGCCGCAGTTGACGGCGACGAACGGACCGCCGGCGCGCGGCCCCTCGGCGTGCAGGGCGCGGGCGGCCAGCTCCTTGCCGGTGCCGGTCTCGCCGCGGAGGAGCACGGCCTGCGGGAGGCCGGCGAACCGGCGCAGGCGGGCGAGCATGTCCTGAAAGACAGCCGAGCTGCCGATCATGCCGGGCGGGTTGCCGAGGCCCGGGCGCGGTGCGGCGCTCTGCGCGACGACGGTGGCCTGAAAGCCGCCGAGGCCGAGGCGCACGCCCGGGGCGAGCCAGGCGCGCTGGACCCGGACGCCGTCGACGTAGGTGCCGTTGGTCGAGCCGAGGTCCTCGACGACCATGCCGCGGCCGTCGCCGCCGATCCGCGCGTGCCGGGCCGAGACGGTCGGATCGCCGATCCGCAGGTCGGCCGAGGGGGCGCTGCCGACGAGGATGATGCGCGCCGGGTCGAGCGCCACGGGGCCGCCGGCGCGATCGAGGTCGAGGGCGAGGGCGAGGTCGCGGGCCGGGTCGGGCTGACGCGGATGAAGGTGGAGGGTGGTGGCTTCGGAGGACGCTTGCACACCCGAAGGTCGCTGCGAGCCGGCCGACTTTTGCAGCGCGCGCGAAAAATTGTTGCGGCGCTTCAAGGCGCGGGGCCGGCGCGGCGCGGACGCAGGCGCAGCAGGGCCTCGCGCGCGTCGTCGGGAGCCTTGCACCACACGGCGCAGTGGCCCGCACGCGCCGACTCGACGCCCCGCTCGCAGTCGGTCACACCGGCGCGGACGATGTACTCGCCGAGGTGAACGAGGAAGTGGCGCGCGGTGCCCTCGGCGTCCGGACCGTAGTAGTCCCAGTAGAAGATCGTCACCCGCGCGAGTGTGTCGAAGACGCGCGCGGACGACAACAGCGGGCACGGCCGTGGTCGGTTTGACGTGCCCGGAGGCACCGCGTAGCCTGCGTTCGTGCGCAAGACGTGGCTTAGACATGGGGTGGTCGCGAGTGCGGTCGTGCTGACGGCGGCGCTGGCGGCCTGCGGCGACAGCGGCGGCGACACGAACTCGGCCTCGGGCGGGAACAGCCAGAGCCAGGGCACCAGCGACGGCTCGGACGCGACGAGCGAGGGGACGATGTCGGGCACGATGTCGGACTCGGAGCCGACCGACTCGGGCATGAGCGCGTCGGGGACCGGCACGACCGACGTCAGCGGCAGCGGCAGCGACAGCGAGACGCAGGGCGGCGGCGGCTCCGGCAACGAGACCGAGGGCATGTCCTCGGGGACAGGTCAGGAGAGTCAGGGCGGCTCGGGCGGGTCGACGTCGACGTCGACCGGCGAGGTGCCCGGGACCACGGCTGAGCCGGTCGACTGCGAGGCGGCCCAGACCAAGGACGAGTGCGTCATGCTCGGCTGCCTGCCGATCGAGGGCCAGGCGTTCGAGTTCGACGGCGCGATCTGGTGCCTCAACGATCCGTTCAGCTTCCTCGGCTGCCTGCCGCAGATGGGCTGCGACGACGCGATCACGACCGTGTGCAAGGGGCAGAACATCTACCAGCTGCCCAGCGGCTGCTTCCCCGAGAGCTTCGAGACCTGCGAGCCGCCGCCCGATCCGGGCATGGACGGCTACCCGAGCTGCTAGCGCGCGCGGGCGCGCGGCGGGCAAAACGCGAACGCGGCCGGCGGGAGACCCGACGGCCGCGTGCCTGCGGTCGAACTCAGGCGACGATCACTCGTTCGTGACCTGGGCGCGCATGTACTCGCGGTTGAGCAGCTCGATCGCGTCGAAGCTGATCTCCTTGGGGCACGCCTCGGAGCACTCGCGGTGGTTGGTGCAGGCGCCGAAGCCCTCCCGGTCCATCTGCTCGACCATGCGGAGCACGCGGCCGCGGCGCTCGACCTGGCCCTGCGGCAGCTTGACGAGGTGGCCGACCTTGGCGCCGGTGAACAGCATCGCCGAGGCGTTGGGGCAGGCCGCCACGCAGGCGCCGCAGCCGATGCAAGCGGCGTAGTCCATGGCCTCGTCGGCGTTCTTCTTGCCGACCGGGATGGCGTTGGCGTCGACGGTGACGCCGGTGTTGACCGACACGAAGCCGCCGGCGGCGACGATGCGGTCGAGCGCGCCGCGGTCGACGACCAGATCCTTGATCACCGGGAACGCCTTGGCGCGCCACGGCTCGATCGTGATCGTGTCGCCGTCCTTGTAGGTGCGCATGTGCAGCTGGCACGCCGTGGTGCCCTTGCGCGGGCCGTGCGGGCGGCCGTCGATCACCATCGCGCACGAGCCGCAGATGCCCTCGCGGCAGTCGTGATCGAACGCGACCGGGTCCTGGCCTTCCTTCGTCAGCTTGGTGTTGAGCACGTCGAGCATCTCGAGGAACGACATGTGCTCGTTCACACCCTCGAGCTTGTAGGTCTGCATCGACCCGGGCGTGTTGGCGCTCCGCTGGCGCCAGATCTGCAGGGTGAGGGTCATCGTCTTCGACATATCAGGCGTAGCTCCGGGTCGCGAGCTTGACGTTCTTGAACTCGAGCGGCTCCTTGTGGAGGCGCGGCGCGCTGCCCTCGCCGGTGTACTCCCACACCGCGGCGTGCGAGTAGTTGGCGTCGTCGCGCAGCGCCTCGCCGTCGGGCGTCTGGAACTCCTCGCGGAAGTGGCCGCCGCACGACTCGTTGCGCTGGAGCGCGTCGAGGCACATCAGCTCGCCGAACTCGAGGAAGTCGGCGACGCGGCCGGCCTTCTCGAGCCAGGGGTTGAGCTCCTCGTTGGCGCCGGGGACCGCGACGTCGGACCAGAAGCGGGCCCGGATCTCGGGGATCTTCTGCAGCGCGATCTTGAGGCCCTCGGCGGTGCGGCCCATGCCGCAGTAGTCCCACATGACGAGCCCGAGCTCGCGGTGGAACTCGTCGACGGTGGTGCGGCCCTTGATGCCGAGCAGGCGGGTCGTCTGCGCGCGCACGCCGGCGAGGCAGCGCTGGACCTCGGGGTGCTCGACCGTGATCTTGGGCAGCTTGGCCTGCGCGAGGTAGTTGCCGATCGTGTACGGGATGATGAAGTAGCCGTCGGCCAGGCCCTGCATCAGCGCGCTGGCGCCGAGGCGGTTGGCCCCGTGGTCGGAGAAGTTGGCCTCGCCGAGCACGTGCAGGCCGGGGATCGTGCTCATCAGGTTGTAGTCGACCCACAGGCCGCCCATCGTGTAGTGGACGGCGGGGAAGATCCGCATCGGCGTCTTGTACGGATCTTCGCCGGTGATCCGCTCGTACATCTCGAACAGGTTGCCGTAGCGGTCGGCGACGACGTTCTGGCCGAGGCGGCGGACGGCGTCGGCGAAGTCGAGGTAGACGGCCATCTTGCTCGGGCCGACGCCGCGGCCCTCGTCGCACACCGCCTTGGCGGCGCGCGAGGCGACGTCGCGCGGGACGAGGTTGCCGAAGCTCGGGTAGCGGCGCTCGAGGTAGTAGTCGCGCTCGTCCTCGGGGATCTGCTCGGGGCGGCGGGCGTCGCCCTTCTGCTTGGGCACCCACACGCGGCCGTCGTTGCGCAGCGACTCGGACATCAGGGTGAGCTTCGACTGGTAGTCGCCGCTGACCGGGATGCAGGTCGGGTGGATCTGCGTGAAGCACGGGTTGCCGAACCCGGCGCCGCGCTTGTAGGCGCGGAAGGTGGCGGTGACGTTGCTGCCCTTGGCGTTGGTCGACAGGTAGAAGACGTTGCCGTAGCCGCCGGTGGCCAGGACGACGGCGTCGCCGACCCACCCGCGCGTCTCGCCGGTGACGAGGTTGCGGGTGATGATGCCGCGGGCCACGCCGTCGATGACGACCAGGTCGAGCATCTCGTGGCGCGGGTACATCTTGACCTTGCCGGCGCCGATCTGGCGCTCGAGCGCCTGGTAGGCGCCGAGCAGCAGCTGCTGGCCGGTCTGGCCGCGGGCGTAGAAGGTGCGCGAGACCTGGGCGCCGCCGAACGAGCGGTTGGACAGCATGCCGCCGTACTCGCGGGCGAACGGGACGCCCTGGGCGACGCACTGGTCGATGATGTTCACGCTGATCTGCGCCAGCCGGTAGACGTTGGCCTCGCGCGCGCGGAAGTCACCGCCCTTCACCGTGTCGTAGAACAGGCGGTAGATGCTGTCGCCGTCGTTCTGGTAGTTCTTGGCGGCGTTGATGCCGCCCTGCGCGGCGATGCTGTGGGCCCGGCGCGGGCTGTCCTGGAAGCAGAAGCAGTCGACGTTGTAGCCGAGCTCCGCCAGGCTGGCCGCCGCCGACGCGCCCGCGAGGCCCGTGCCGACGACGATGATGTTGTACTTGCGCTTGTTGGCGGGGTTCACCAGCTTCATCTCGAAGCGGTGGCGGTCCCACTTGCCCTCGATCGGGCCGTCCGGGATTTTGGCGTTGAGATCCATGGCGGTGCGGGGGAGCGAGGGGCGTTAGAGGTGGACGAGGCCGGCCTGGACGGCGATCGGGAAGGAGAGGTTGCCCAGCACGATCACGGCGGCGATGGCCCGGCCGATGTTGATGTTGCGCTGGCGCGCGGCTGTCCCCTTGGACAGGCCGAGGGTGTGCAGCATGCTGGCGACCGCGTGGCTGAGGTGCATCGCCAGCAGCAGCTGGGCGACGATGTACGCGCCGGCGACCAGCGGGTTCATGAAGCCGCGCACGAACATGCTGTAGACGTCGTGGCGCACCATCTCCGGCGGGAGCTTGGCGATCAGCTGCTCGTTGTCGTTGCGCACCCAGGTCTGCGTGGCGACGTCGAGGACCTCGTGCAGGTTGAAATCGGCCGGGTTGGTGACGCCGACGGTGAAGTGCAGCAGGTGGTAGACGATGAACGCCAGGACCACGGCGCCGCTCAGCAGCATGAAGCGGGCGGCGGTGCTGGTGACGCGGTAGCGCCGCGGCACCGCGTACGCCTGCGGACGGGCCGCCGTGTTGAGCTTCTTGAGCCGCAGGGCCGCGAGCACGTGCAGCACGAGGCTGGCGAGCAGGACGGCGCGCACGCCCCAGAGCAGCGCAGGCGTGCCCTTGAGGGTCTGCGCGTAGTGGTTCATTGTGTCGGGCCCGAGATAAATCTGCAGGTTGCCGAGCATGTGCACGACGAGGAACCCGACGAGGATTACGCCGGTGATCGCCATGACGATCTTGGCGCCAATCGTGGATCGGGCGAGGGTGCTCAGGCGTCCGGGCCGCTTCGCGTCTGTCATGGGATTGTCCGGTTGGGGCCAGCTGGGCGACCAGGACGGCGGCGCGGGTGCCTCGAGTCGCGACCCGCAGGAGGCGGGAGCTGCCGCGGCATGACGGCCGTTACGGGCCTGGACGCAAGGGGCAGATAGCACAGACGCACGGCGTTGGCTCCGTCAAAGCGCGGTCCGCGGTCGTGTGCATGCGCAAGCGCCAGCGCACCGCGCGGACCGCCGCGAAAGGGGCGTCACGGCCAGGCGCAGCCGCGGGCCGGTCGTCCCGCGCAAACCGGGCGCGCAGCGGCAAAATGGGCGAGGGCGAAGCCGCCGCGACTCGGCGACCGCCGGAGGCCCGGCGCCGCAGGCGTCGCGCGTCAATGGACGCGGATGCGCTCGGCCGGGGTCCAGCTCAGTTCGAAGTGACCGAGCATGACCGGCTCGTTGTGGCGGAGCCGGACGACGCTGTGCGACGGGCCCTCGGTCTCGTGGCCGGGGCGCACGCCGTTGGTGCTGGCGAGGTCGTAGACGAGGAGCGAGTTGGGGCCCTCCTCGGTGACCAGCGCGTGGACGCGGGACAGGTTGCGGCCCGAGCCCGCGAGCGAACAGCGGTCGCTGTAGCGGCCGATCAGGAGGCCGCGCTGCAGCTGCTCGCTGTCGACCTCGAGCTCGCGCGAGGCCTCGGCGCCGCGTTGCGACTTGGACTTCAGCGAGCGCAGGCGGAGGATGCCGCGCGGCTGCGGACGGGCCTCGACGTCGATCGGGCGGTAGCCGCCGAGCTGGGCGACGCTCGGCTCGGCCATCGCCGAGATGGCGAGGCGAATGCCGCCGCCGTCGCGGTCGATGCCGGTGAGGCGCTGAAAGGCTTGATCGGTGGTGCCCTCGAGCAACGACAGGCCCGCGGGGCCGCCGGGCAGCACGACCAGGCCGGTGCGCCCGAACGACAGCGCGACGTGGCCGAGCGCCGAGAAGCCGGGCACGCGCTTGCCGTCGGCGAGGACGATGCCGGCGCGGCCGCCGAGGTCGTAGCCCCGCAGACGCAGGGCGCCCTGGCCGGGCCACGCGGTGAGCAGGATGTGGCGCAGGCTGACGCGCGAGTCGTGCGGGATCGACAGGGTGCAGCGGTTGTGGCGGCCGAACACGAGGGCGTGCGGCAAGCTCTCGGGCCGGCGGATGGCGCGTTGGCCGACCGGGAAGCCGAGCTCGTTGGTGACGACCACCAGGGTGTCACCGGTCGGCGTGCTGCGGACCATTTCGGCGACCACCCCGCGAGCCCGCCCGAACACGTCGATGAGGTCGATCGGCCGCGTGTCGCCCCGCAGATCGGCGTCGATGTCGCGATCACTCTCGTCGTCGTCCGCGGCCAGGGGGCTCATCGCGCGGTCGTACGGGTCGGGCCGTTTGCTGCTCACGGACCAGCAGCGTAAGCGACGGTGGCCGCGAGCGCTATGCAAATTGTCGCCGCCGGGCCGCCCAGGGCGCCTGGCGGCGCGGACCCGGGGGCGGAAACAGCCGAGCGGGCGAGGCCCGCGACGAGGGTCCGAGGTGCGCCGGCTCCGACGCCAGTGGCCCCACAATTCTCACGTTCCGTGACGGTTTATGGGCCCGTTCCGGGAGCGCCGTCCAGACCTGTCCCAAGGGACGATCGAGAGGTCTGGGGATGGCCCCAGGGTGGTGTGCAAGGCCCTGCGACACGGCGCTCGCATGTGAGCTCGCGTCCGTTGACCACCCGCATTTCGCGTGGTAGATGCCCGCCGCTTCTCGGATCTGCCAGCGCGCTCGCCAAAGCCGCCGGATTTTCTCGGGCCGAAGGACTTGCGGCCCCCGGAGGCGCCAGAGTCAGCGCACCGCATCGCTCCGCCAGGCCCCACGGCCCGCGGGCGGCACCCCGAACAAGCTCACGGCCCCATGCACGCACCTCTCTTCGCCGCAGCAGCCGCTCCCGTCGTCGACATCGACGGCACGTTCTTCATCCAGGCGGGCATCTTTCTCCTGTTGATGGCGATCCTCTATCCGCTGCTGTTCAAGCCGTGGCTCGCCACGCAGGCGCGGCGCGAGCAGGCGATCACCGGCACGACGGCGGCGGCGACGGATCTCCGGACCCGGGCCGACGAGGAGGGGCGCCGCTACGAGACCCGCCTGGCCGAGGCCCGCGCCCGGGCCGCCGGGATCCGCTCCGAGGCCGTGAAGGGCTCGGAGTCGGAGCGCCAGCGCCAGCTCGCCGAGGCGCGCGCCGCCGCGAGCAACGAGTCCGAGGCCCTGCGCGAGCGCCTGACCCGCGAGGCCGAGGCCGCCCGTGCCACCTTGGCGACGCGGGTCGAGGAGCTGGCCCAGGATATCGCCACCAAGTTGCTCGGGAGGACGGTGTGACCGTGCGTCGCGCGCTTCAACAGTTTTCTGCGCTCACCAGCCTCGCCGTCGGTTCGTTCATCTGTCTGATCGGGCAGGTGGCGGCGGCGTCGCCCGCCGCCCACGAGCCGGTCGGCCACGAGGCCGCCGAGGTCGCGTCCGAGGCCGTCCACGCCTCCGAGCACGTGGTCCACCACCACGGGATCACCTGGTTCAACTGGCCGAACCCCGAGGACCACCGGGTCGGTCTGGCGTACCTCCTGATCAACTTCCTGGTGCTGGCGTTCCTGCTGCACCGGCTGATCATCCGCAAGCTGGTCGCCGACAACGCGGCCCGCCACGACGCGATCAAGGCCCAGGTCACGGCGGCGCAGCAAGCGATGTCCGAGGCCGAGTCGGTGCTGACCGAGTACAAGCGGCGGGTCGACCGCCTCGACCAGGAGACGCGCGAGATCCTCGAGCAGGCCCGCGTCGGCGCCGAGGCCGACCGCCAGCGGCTCTTGACCGAGGCGCGCGCCGAGGTCGAGCGCTTCAAGGCGCAGGCGATGGCTGCGGCGCAGCGCGAGGTCGCGCTGCGCAAGCAGGCGGTCGAGAACGAGGTCCTCGACCGCGCCATCGCCCGCGCCGAGGAGCTCCTGCGCGCCCGCTTCACCGACGCCGACCAGGCCCGCCTGGTCGACGACTACGCGGTCGAGGTCGTGAACGGCCGCCCGGCGGCGTGAGCACCTTTCCCGGCCCACGGGCCCCGACACCGAAACCACTCCAGGACGAGCTCTCATGATCCCCGGCAGCCTTGCCCGTCGTTACGCCCGCGCGCTCCTCCAGCTCGCGGACACGCCGATCCAGCGCGAGATCTTCGGCCGCGACATCGCCAGCTTCGTCCGCGTCGCCGCGACGCACGAGCTCGGCAAGCCGTCGCTGATGGACGTGCTCGACTCGGGCGCGTACCTCGTGGCCGAGCGCCGCGCGATCCTGCAGAAGGTGCTCGAGCGGATGTCGCTCGACGCGACCGTGGCCAAGTTCCTGTTGTTCGTGTTCGAGCGCGGGCGGATCGCCGGCGTGCCGCAGATCGCCGGGCAGTACGCCGAGATGTCGGACGCGCTGTCGGGCCGCGTCCACGCCAAGCTGACGTCGGCGCGGCCGCTGCCCGCCGACGCGGTCAACAAGATCAAGGCGGCGCTCGAGCGCGCCACCGGCAAGACCATCCTCATCGAGTCCGCCGTCGACCCCGAGCTCATCGGCGGCGTCGTCACCCAGGTCGGCAGCGTCGTCTACGACGGCAGCCTGAAGACCCAGCTCGGAAACATCCGCAACTCTCTCCGCGGCTAGCCTCCGGCTTCTCCCGCGACCCCGTCACCCCATCGATCCCAACTTCAGGTCCAGCCGCCCCGGCGGACCGCGCGAGCGCACCATGGATATCAGAGCCGACGAGATCAGCCGCATCATCAAGGAGCAGATCCAGGGCTACGAGACCAAGGTCTCCGTCGAGGAGACCGGCACCGTCCTGACGGTGGGCGACGGCATCGCCCGCGTGTACGGCCTCGACCAGGCGATGGCCGGCGAGCTGCTCGAGTTCCCCCACGGCGTGAAGGGCATGATCCTGAACCTCGAGGAGGGCAACGTCGGCGTCGCGCTGCTCGGCAACGACCAGCTCATCAAAGAGGGCGACGTCGTCAAGCGCACGAAGCAAATCATGAGCGTGCCGGTCGGCGAGGCGCTGATCGGCCGCGTCGTCAACGCGATCGGCGAGCCGATCGACGGCGGCGCGCCGCTCACCGGCGTCGAGATGAAGGTGGTCGAGGTCAAGGCGCCCGGCATCATCACCCGCAAGTCGGTGCACGAGCCGATGCAGACCGGCCTCAAAGCCATCGACTCGATGATCCCGATCGGCCGCGGCCAGCGCGAGCTCATCATCGGCGACCGCCAGACCGGCAAGACCGCGATCGCGATCGACACGATCATCAACCAGAAGGGCCAGAACATGGTCTGCGTGTACGTGGCGATCGGTCAGAAGCAGTCGACCGTCGCCATGGTCGTGGACCGCCTGCGCCGCGAGGGCGCGATGGACTACACCATCGTCGTCGCCGCGACCGCGTCCGAGTCGGCGCCGCTGCAGTTCCTCGCGCCGTACACCGGCGTGACGATGGGCGAGTTCTTCCGCGACCGCGGCGGCCACGCGCTCCTCGTCTACGACGACCTGTCGAAGCAGGCCGTCGCGTACCGCCAGCTGTCGCTGCTGCTGCGCCGCCCGCCGGGCCGCGAGGCGTACCCGGGCGACGTGTTCTACCTCCACAGCCGCCTGCTCGAGCGCGCGTGCAAGCTGTCGGAGGCCGAGGGCGCGGGCTCGCTGACGGCGCTGCCGATCATCGAGACCCAGGCCGGCGACGTGTCGGCGTACATCCCGACCAACGTCATCTCGATCACCGACGGCCAGATCTTCCTCGAGTCGAACCTCTTCTACCAGGGCATCCGGCCCGCGGTGAACGTCGGCATCTCGGTGTCGCGCGTCGGTGGTGCGGCCCAGGTCGCGGCGATGCGCCGTTACGCCGGTCCGCTGCGCCTGTACCTCGCGCAGTACCGCGAGCTGGCCGCGTTCTCGCAGTTCGCGTCCGACCTCGACAAGGCCACGCGCGACACCCTGGCTCGCGGTCAGCGGCTCACCGAGCTGCTCAAGCAGGACCAGTACCAGCCGCTCTCGGTCGCCCAGCAGGTCATCTCGATCTTCGCCGGTACCCGCGGCTTCCTCGACGACCTCGAGCTGTCCGAGGTCCGCGACTTCGAGCGCAAGCTCCACGCGTGGATCAAGGACAACCGCGCCGACGTGATCGACCACGCCAACAAGGCCTCGAGCAAGCCGGAGCTGGTCGAGCTCGACAACCTGCTCGAGTCGGCGATCAAGACCTTCAAGGCCGAGTACCTCCGCGACCCCGCGCGCAAGCAGAAGGCATGACATGGCCAACCTGAAGGAGATCCGGAACCGGATCACGTCGGTCAAGAACACGCGCAAGATCACCTCGGCGATGAGCCGAATCGCCGCGGCGCGCCTGGTGAAGGCGCAGCAGGCGGCGATGGGGGCGCGGCCGTACGGCGAGCGCCTCGACCAGGTGGTCGGCTCGCTGGTCGCCAGCCTCGGCAGCGGGGAAGGCGAGGGCGACGCCGGCGAGGCGGGCGCGGCGCACCCGCTGCTGCTGAAGCGCAGCGGCAACGGTCGGGTCGTGATCGTCCACATCACCGCCGACCGCGGCCTGGCGGGCGGCTTCAACGCCAACCTCAACCGCGCGGTGGTGGGCTTCATCCGCAAGGAGCGCGAGGCCGGCAACGACGTCGTGCTGCTGACCGTCGGCAAGAAGGGCCGCGGCTTCTTCCAGCACAGCGGGCAGAAGATCGTCCGTCACCACGACGCGCCGACGCTCGGCGACCTCGTCGTCAAGGCGAAGATGGTCGCGGCCGAGATCATGGCGATGTTCACCGGCGGCAAGGAAGGCGGCGACACCGAGCTGCCGCAGGTCGACCGGGTGTACTTCGCCTACAACTACTTCAAGAACGTGCTGACGCAGCAGCCGAAGATCGAGGTGCTGCTGCCGTTCGAGTCGCGCGAGATCGTCAACGACGAGCGCGTGCTGCCGGTGCTCGAGCCCGGGCGCGACGCGCTGCTCGGGCACCTGCTGCCGATCGCCGTCGAGTCGCGGCTGCAGCAGGCGTTCTTCAACTCGATCGCCGGCGAGATCGCCGCCCGTCGCACCGCGATGGACTCGGCGTCCGACAACGCGACCCAGCTCATCCGCGAGCTGACGCTGTTCTACAACCGCGAGCGCCAGGCCGCGATCACCAAGGAACTCATGGAGATCATCGGCGGCGCCGAGGCCCTCAAGGGCTAGACGGGCCAAGCGGCCCGAGCGCCTCTCGAACTTCCGCCAGTCATCTCGGCCCGTCGGGCCGCTTTTCGGAGCACCATGTCGAACCTGCCGCCTCCGCCGTCCAACCCGCCGTCTGGCCCCCTGGGTAAGGCCAGCATCTTCAACACCCCCGCGTCCTTCCTCGGCGGCGCCAAGCCGGCGAGCGGCACCCCGCCGCAGAGCGCGACGCCCGGCGTCAACACCGGCAAGATCACGCAGGTCATCGGCCCCGTGGTCGACGTCGAGTTCTCCGGCTCGCTGCCCGAGGTCAACACCGCGCTGAAGGTCACCAACCCGCGCATCAACGACGCGACCGACAACCTGACCCTCGAGGTCGCGCAGCACCTCGGCGAGCGCACGGTGCGGACGATCGCCATGGACACCACCGACGGCCTCGTCCGCGGCATGGACGTCCGCGACACCGGCAAGCCGATCATGATGCCGGTCGGCAAGGGCGTGCTCGGCCGCATCATGAACGTCACCGGCGACCCGGTCGACGAGCAGGGCGCGATCGAGGCGACCGAGTTCCGCCCGATCCACCGCCACGCCCCGCCGTTCACCGAGCAGAGCACCAAGGCCGAGGTCCTCGTCACCGGCATCAAGGTCATCGACCTGCTCGCGCCCTACCGCCGCGGCGGCAAGATCGGCCTGTTCGGCGGCGCCGGCGTCGGCAAGACGGTGCTCCTGATGGAGCTCATCAACAACGTCGGCAAGAAGTTCGGCGGCTACTCGGTGTTCGCCGGCGTCGGCGAGCGCACCCGCGAGGGCAACGACCTGTACTTCGAGATGATGGAGTCCGAGGTCATCAAGGCCGACTGGGACCACAAGACCCGCAAGGTCCACAAGGTCCACAACGACCAGAGCAAGGTCGCGCTGGTCTACGGCCAGATGAACGAGCCCCCGGGCGCCCGCGCCCGCGTCGCCCTCAGCGCCCTGGCCCAGGCGGAGTACTTCCGCGACGAGATGGGCCAGGACCTGATGCTCTTCATCGACAACATCTTCCGCTTCACGCAGGCGGGCTCCGAGGTGTCGGCGCTCCTCGGTCGTATCCCCAGCGCGGTCGGTTACCAGCCGACGCTGGCGACCGAGATGGGCGGCCTCCAGGAGCGCATCACGACGACCAGCAAGGGCTCGATCACCTCGGTGCAGGCGATCTACGTCCCCGCCGACGACCTCACCGACCCGGCGCCCGCGACCGCGTTCACCCACCTCGACGCGACCACGGTGCTCAGCCGCGCGCTGACCGAGATCGGCATCTACCCGGCCGTCGACCCGCTCGACTCGACGAGCACGATCCTCACCCCCGAGGTCGTCGGCAAGGACCACTACGAGACCGCGCGCAAGGTCCAGCAGGTGCTGCAGAAGTACAAGGAGCTGCAGGACATCATCAAGATCCTCGGCATGGACGAGCTCTCGGAAGAGGACAAGCTCACCGTCGCCCGCGCGCGCAAGATCCAGAAGTTCCTCAGCCAGCCGTTCGACGTCGCCAAGGTGTTCACCGGCAACGACGGCGTCCAGGTCGAGCTCTCCGACACGATCCAGAGCTTCCGCGAGATCGTCGAGGGCAAGCACGACGCCCTGCCCGAGGACGCCTTCTACATGGTCGGCGGCATCAACGACGTGATCGCCAAGGCCAAGCGCCTGGCCGAGGACGAGGCCAAGAAGGCCAAGGCCGCCGGCTGAGCCGGGAGTAGTCCACCGTCATGGCCGAGACCACGATTCAGCTCGACATCCTCACGCCGCTGGGCCCCAAGCGCCACGGCGTGGTGGTCCCCGGGGTCGAAGTCCCCGGCCTCCTCGGCGAGCTCGGCGTCCTGCCCGAGCACGTCCCGTTCATCACGCCCGTCGTCCCCGGCGTGGTCCGCTTCCGCGACGGCGCGGAGTCGGTCCGGATCGCCGTCGGCGCCGGGTTCCTCGAGGTCACCCGCGACAACCGCGTGGTCATCCTCGTCGAGCGCGCGCTCGAGGTGTCCGAGATCGACGCGGGCAAGGCCCGCGAGGACCTCAAGCGCGTCCAGGCCGAGCTGTCGCACGACCTCGGCTCGATCGACGCGGCGGAGCACCGCAAGCTGGTCACCGAGCAAGGCTGGCTCGAGGCCCAGATCCGCGCGACGCAGCCCTGAAGGCCCACGAGGCGAACGCAGAGACCGCGCGCGAGGCGACTCGCCGCGGTCTCTTCGCGTTCCGGCCGCGCTCGGGCGAGCCTCGGGCCGAACGCGGCTCGCTGTCAGCGGCGCGGGGCGAGGGGGAGCACCGCCGCGCTCGCTCGACCGGCAGGTCAGGTCGAGCTTCGCCGACACCGGCGGCTTCCTCGACGACGTCGAGGGTCCGCGACCCCGAGCGCTGCTCGTGCATCGCTGCCGTCGACCTCCGGGGGGTTCCTTCCGCGGGGCACGAGCGAGAGCCGCGGGGAGGGCGTCGCGGCGAGGGCTGTCTTCAGAGACAGGCCGGCGCTGGCGTCGGCGGCTGCGAGCGCCTCGGGCGAGGCGGCTTCCCTGGACACTTCCCGTCCTGCGTCCTGCGCCGCGCGGGCCGCCGGCGGGCGCGGCGTCTGCAACGCTCGAGGCACCGGCCAGGGACGCGCGGCCCCGAAGGGCGGGCCGTCCGCGGCGGAGGCGAGCCGAACGCCGGGCTCTCGCGAGCGCGCCCTCGCAAGACCTTTCGGACAGGTCTTCGAGGGCAGGCGCTGGGTGACAGGTCGATAAGGACAGGTCCTCGGGAGCAGGTCCCCAGAGACAGGTCACTGCAGCGCGGCCGGCGAAGCGGCTTCGACGACCGGGGCCGGGGCGCGGCGGACGCTGCGGGTGGGGGCGACGCGCTCGGGCACGTCGACGAGGCCGCGCAGGAGCTCCTGGACGAGGGCCTCGTAGCGCAGGCCGGCGGCGCGGGCGACCCGGGCGACCACGCCGGCGCGGCGCAGGTCGGGGCAGGGCTCGGCCTCGAGGATGACCTCGTTGTGGCGCGGGTGGACGAGGATGTCGACGCGCGCGGCCCCGCGGACCAGGCCGAGCGCGCGAGTGGCGTGCTCGGCGAGGTTGCCGATGCCCTTGAGCTGGCTGCGGGTGAGGCCGGGCGGGCAGGTCATGGCGCGGATCTGCGCCAGATCGTCGGCCTCGCGCACGACCTCCATCGCGCCCAGGACCTTGCCGTGCAGGAGCACGACCTGGACCTCCCGACCCAGGACGGCCCGCTCCAGCAGGAGCTCGTCGCTGCCCCCCGCGGCCTGGCTGGCGTCGGCGACGGCGTCGGCGTCGGTCAAGAGGCGCACCCCGGCCGCGTGGCTGCCGCGACGGGGCTTGAGGACGCAGGGCCAGCCGAGCAGGCCGATGGCGTGACGGCTCGGCGGCTGCGCGCCGCCCAGGACCACCGTGGTCGGGACCGGGAGGCTGTGATAGGCCAAGATCTGGCGGGCGCGCAGCTTGTCGTAGGCGAGGCCGGTGACCTGCGCCGAGGGGCCGACGAACGGGATCTTGCGCAGCTCGAGGAGGGCCTGGATCCGGCCGAGCCCGCCGGCGAGGCCGTGGGCGGCGAGCAAGCAGGCGCGCAGGCGGGCCCGCCGCAGGCCGAGGTCGAGCGCGTCGTCGGTGGTCAGCGAGACGGGCACGAGGCCGAGCCGGCCCAGCGCTTCCGCAAGATCGCTGCCACTTTCGCGGTCGATTTGGCTATCATTGTCCGCGCCCACCGAGCGAGCGGTGGCGGTCGAGATCAGGACGCCGACGTTGTGCGCACGCATGTCGTCCGCGGCTAGCAGACTCCGACCTCGTCACGCAAATTTTCTGCATAACTCTCCGTCGCCGTCGCCCGGCGCGCCGCTGTCGTACACATGACCTTCCTTGAAGCTGCGATCGAAGTCCTCCGCCACGAGCCCGAACCACTGCACTTCTCCGAGATCGTGAAGCGAGCCGTCGATCGCAACCTGCTCTCGCACGTGGGTCGCGATCCGGTCGCGGCGATGCAGGCCAGCCTCAACGCCGCCGTCCGGGGCGACAGCGCGCTGCTCGTGCGCAGCAAGCCGGGCTACTTCCAGCTCCGCCCGGGCGCCGCGCCGCCGCCCGCGGCCGCGCCTCCGCCCCCGAGCCGCCCCCGGCTCCGGCCCCTCCGCCGGCCCCGGCGCCGACCCTCGAGCTGCCCTTCGAGACGGCGCCCGTCAGTGCAAAAAAGTCGAACGATGTCGAAGCCTTGCAGCCAAAAGTGGAAGCGAATTCGATGCTGACCGAAGACACCCGTGACGAGGAGGAGACGAGCGAGGGCGACGAGGGGACGACCGAGGAGGGCGGCGGTCGACGCCGTCGCCGGCGGCGAGATCGATTCGGCGTCCGCGGCGAAGCTCCGGCCCCGCAACAGGTGGCGATCAAGCCGACCCGCCGCGGGCTCGATTCCGGCAAGCGCGCCGAGGTGCTGCAGCGCGTGACCCCCAACCTCGAGTTCGAGGCGCCCAAGGGCGCGGGGCTCGACGGCGTCACCGACGTGGCGGTGGTGATGGCGAACGCGATGTCGCGGCTGGCCGAGGAGCGCCCCGAGCTGCGCACGGAGCTCGAGAGCATGCAGCGCCCGCCGCCGCCGCCCCCGAGCGCGCCGGCGGTCGAACACCGCAGCCTGCGGCGCCCCGGTCCGATCGGCGCCCCCCGCCGCGGCCGCAGCCCCAGCCGCAGCCCCAGCCGCAGCCCCAGCCGCAAGCCGCGAGCGACGACGAGGAGCGCCCGGGTCGGCGGCGTCGCCGTCGTCGCCGCCGCGGCCGCCGCAGCGAGGGCGGGCTGACCGAGCTCCGCACGGTCCGCGACGAGGCGTCGGAGTCGTTGCTGCAGCAGGTCGCGCAGGTGATGACCGACGCCGGGCCGCGCTCGCTGCACATCCGCCAGATCGCCGAGACCCTCGCCGGCATGGGCGTACTCGGCGGCGAGATCTCGGAGATCGAGCGCGCCGTGACGGCGGCGATCCTGCTCGACATCCGCCACGGCGGTCGGGCGTCGCGGTTCATCGCCCGCGGCGACGCGCGCTACCAGCTGCACGCGAGCCGCGTGCCCCCGGCGGTCACCGCCGCCGAGCAGGCGCTGCACGCCGCCATCGCCGCGCTCAACAACGAGATCGCCAACGCGTTCGTGCAGTGGTTGCAGACACTTGGGCCGCGAGGGCTCGAGGCCGTCGCGCGGATCTGGTTGACCCGCGAGGGCTACCCGGTGCTGGCGACGTTGCCCCCGAGCCGCGGGATCGCCAAGCTCGTGATCGCCGACATCGAGGGCGACGCCGACTCGGAGTCCGAGGAGGACGAGGCCAACCCGAAGCTGCTGGCGCTGATCCTGCCGCGTCGCGCGGGGATCGACGCGTCGGCGTGGGCGGGCGATCTCGAGCGGGCGCAGGCGTCCGGCTGCCTGGTGTTCTGCATGGGCGATCCGCCCGCCGAACCGCCGTGGGGCGACGCCCGAGTCGTCACCGCCGGCGAACTCGCCGCCTGGTTGCGCGCCCAGGGCGTCGGCATCAGCCCGTTGCCGGTGGCGATCGGCGCGCTCGATCCGACGGTCCTCGAGTCGATCAGTGGCCTCGACACCTGAATCGCTGCGGGCCGTGTGGCTCGGCCGCATGGGCTTCGAAGAGGCGCTCGCGCTGCAGCTCGCCGCGCGCGAACGGGTGGTCGCGGGCGAGCCGGGGGTGCTGTTCCTGGTCGAGCACCCGCCCGTGCTGACGCTCGGTCGCCGCGGCCGGCGGGAGGACATCCTGTGGTCGGAGGAGCAGCGCGCGGCCGCGGGCCTGACGGTGTGCGAGGCGCCGCGCGGCGGCGAGGTGACGCTGCACGGGCCCGGGCAGCTGGTGGCCTATCCGATCGTGATGGTGGGTCGGCGGATCCGCGAGCACATCGTGCGCCTCGGCGACGTGGCGATCGCGATCTTCGCGGAGCTCGGGGTCGACGGCTGCGAGTTCCGCATGGAGCACCCGGGCGTGTGGCGCGGATCCGAGAAGCTGGCGTCGATCGGGCTCCACGTGAGCCGCGGGGTGTCGATCCAGGGGATCTCGATCAACCTCGCGGTCGACCCCGAGCTGTTCGGCGCGCTGGTGTCCTGCGGCCTGCACGGCGTGACCGTGACCAGCGCGGTCTCGGTCGGCGGGCGAGCGACGTCCGTCGAGGCGGCCGGGCGGCGCTTCGCGGCCCTCTACGCGGCGCAGTTGGGCCTGCCGCTGGTCTGGGAGGACGCGGAGGGGTATGGTAGCGATCGACGATGATCCGACTCCGCGCGGCGCTCGCCCTCGTCCTGTTCGCTTCGGCGTGCAGTGAGTCGGACGGCGGGCGCTACCCGGTACGGCTCAGCCTGGCGCTGCCCGGCGAGGCCGCGGACCTCGAGAGCCCGGTGTCCGAGGCGCTGCAGGCCGCGTTGCGCGACAGCGCGATCTTCGCTCCGGACGGGGCCGACGGCTCCACGGTCCACGGCGAGGCCACGCTGACCCGCGAGGCCGCCGAGGCGCCGTGGATCCTCCACGTCGGCATGGCCGTGCCCGATGACCTGCGCTCGAAGTTCGCGGTGTCGGCGATCACGAGCTCGGCTTCGGCCGGCACGGACGCGTTCCGCCCGTCGAGCGAGGCGCTGGCGGACGCGGCGCGGCGGGCGATCACCGGGCTCGAGGCGCAGTGTCGGCTGGCTCGCGGCGACGCGAGCGGGCTGGAGGTGCTGCTGTCGTCGGGCGAGCCGTCGCAGATCCTGGTGGCGCTCCGCTACGTCAGCGACCGCGAGGCGAGGGAGCACGCCAGCCGGCTGGTGCCGCTGCTGCGCAGCGAGGACACGCGGGTGCGCATGGCGGTGCTGGACGTCCTCGGCACGGTGGGGACTTTCGACCACGCGGCGGCGATCGTGCGCGAGGTGCATCGCCTGGACCCAGGGGCCACGCGCGAGGCGTATCGCGCCCTCGCTCGCCTCGGCGGGACCGATGCCGTCGGATTCCTGCGATTCGCGGCCGCCAACGAGGATGATCCCGAGTTGCGCGCGGAGGCGGAGCGTGCGCTTTCGTCGGCGCTGTCCGGAAAGCCGCCGAGTGCCGCAGAGGTTCCGCGTGGTGTAGATCTTCCGAAGTTAGCGCGAGGGCACCGGCAATGACGCTCGCTCACATCCGTGCGGTCCTGATCTGTCTCTCCGGCGTGCTCGCCGCGACGCCGGCTCAGGCGCAGGAGCCCGCCCCGGCGCCCGCGCCCGCCGCCGCACCGGCTCCCGCGCCCGCAGCGCCCGCGCCCGCGCCTGCAGCACCCGCGCCCGCGACCCAGTCGGTGGCCACCCCGAGCGCGACGCCGGAGGCCGGGGTGCCGGTGCCGCCGCCCTCCGCCGCGCCGCCGCCGGTCTCCCCACCGGTCACGGCCCCGCCGACCACGGCACCGTCGACCTCGGGAGCCGCGCCGACCCCGGGAGCCGCGCCGACCCCGGGAGCCGCGCCGACCCCGGGAGCCGCGCCCTCGTTCGACTGGGGCGGACGCCAGGTCGAGCCGCTGCCGCCGCCGCCGACGCCGGCCGATCCTTCGAAGATCCGGCGCGACGCGTGGCGCGGCAGGTTCTGGATCGCACCGCGGCTCACCATCACCGGACCCATCGGCGGCGACAAGCCGGCGCGGCCGACGCTGCTGACCATCGGCGGCGGGTTCGACTTCGGCGTGCGCCTCAACAACCGCATCGGCTTCGGCATGGGCCTCTCGGGACAGACGCACACCAGCATCCGCACGACGCTGCCCGGGACCACCGACAAGACCATCAAGAACGGCGGGATGTTCTTCTTCGACCCGGTGTTCGTCCGGCTGTACTTCATGAAGAAGCGCTTCCAGCCGCTGCTGGAATTCGGCGTCGGCTACGCCCGGGCCAAGATGCCGCTCGGCGACGTCCTGCACGGGGCCCAGATCCGCGCCGGCCTCGGCTTCGACGCGTGGGTGTCGAACCAGGTGACGCTCGGCTTCACGACGGTGTACCGCATGATCGCGCTCAACATGCCGAAGGACGGCATCACGCCGGCGCACTGGGAAGTCGGCCACGCGCTGCAGGGCGCGCTGCAGATCGGGCTGCACTGGTAGCGGCGGTGGTCTTCGCAGCCCGGCACGGCGCTGCAACTTCGGAGGTCCTGATCGCGCAGGCTCGTCGCCGGCGATGTCATCGCACCGCGCGCTCGCGTTGCGGCTCGGGTCGCGCCGGTGACGAGGACCGATGACGCTCAACGAGCGCCGCGGACGGCGCCGCGTTCGCCGAGGTCCGCGAGCAGCGCGCTGACGCGGCCGAGGAACTCGCCGTCCAGCGCAGCGCCGGTGACCTCGGCGGCCTCGCGGACGGCCTGCTCGACGGTCGTGCCGCGGGCCAGCAGCGCGTCGAGCAAGGCCTCGGCCAGGGGGCTCAGGTGCAGGGTGCGGACGGCGTGCTCGCGGTCGCGGTAGAGGAGCAGGGCGGTCGGCTCGCGGCGCGGGGCGACGTCGGGCTCGTCGGGCAGCTCGTGGACGGTGAAGGCGAACCGACCGAGGCGGGCGCTCGGATCGAACTCGAGGCGGGCGTCGAGCGCGAAGGGGCGCGGGTCCGCCGGCGGGCGCAGCGGGGCGGCGCCCACTTCGTGCAACAGGAGCTCGTGGCGCGAGAGGTCGCCGAGCCATGCTGGCGCTCGGGGCATGTCCTCCGGGACACGTTCGTTCGACCAGCGAGGCCCCGCCCACGCCGCGAACTCGCCGGGCAGGTCGCGGAGCAGGCGCGAGCGCGGGCCGGACTCGGCGAGCCAGGCGTCGGCGTCGAGCTCGAAGGCCGCCTGGCCGCGGGCCGCAGCGGTGCGCGGCAGCAGGTCGGCGAGCACGCCCCGCACCTGGCGGCGGATGAGCTGGCGGTAGACGAGCAGCCGCGCGGGGTCGACCTCGGCGAGCGAGGCGACGGCCGCCGGCCCGACGCCGCGCTCGCGCAAGAACGCGGCCAGCTCGGCGGGCGCTCCCGGCTCGACGGTCGGATCGACGATCAGCCGCGAGAGCCCGCGCTGGATGTCGTCGAGCTCGGGGTCGGCTCGGGAGGGATCGTCGGCGGCGGGCGCGTCGAACGCCAGTGACGTGGACAACTCGACCCGCCCGGCACGACCGGCCGCCGTGGGGTCGGAGGGTCGCCTGTCCGCGAGGATAGGGGCTTTCAAGGCCGCCGGGGGTGCGGATGGTCGTATGTCCGCGGGGACATGTGCTGTCCGCTCGGCCGTGGACAGGTCGAGGGGCGCCCTGGAAGAGATGTCCTCCAGGACATGTCCGGACCCGGTCTCGCGGCCGGCCAGCGCGGCGTCGTAGATCGCCGCCAGCGCGCGGACCTCGGCCACCAGCTCGGCGTACTCGGGGATGTTGTGGTCGCGCTCGTAGAGGACGGGCAGGGGACCGAGGCGGGCGACGACGCGGCCCATCAGCGCGCGAACGGCCGCGGGCACCGGGGCGCCGTGGGTGTCGATGACGAGGCCGCCGAGGTGCGGGCGGACCTCGCCGCCGGCGACGTGGAGGCGGACGACGCGATCGAGCGGCAGGTCGGCGACGAAGGCGTCGGCGTCGAAGCCGTGGTTGGTGGCGTTGACGACGACGTTGTTGACGTCGAGGAGCAGGCCGGCGTCGGCGCGCGCGAGCACCTCGTGGAGGAACTCGAGCTCGCGGGCCGCCAACGCGGCGCCACGAGCGGCCCCGGGCGGGGCGCCGGCCGGCGCGTAATAGCTGATGTTCTCGAGCGCGAGCGGCCGCGCGAGCGCGTCCTGGGCCCGGCGGATCTGGTCGGCGACCTGCCGGGCCGCGCGCCGGGTGAACGGCAGCGGCAGGAGGTCGTGCAGGCAGACGCCGTCGCGGCCCGTCCAGCACAGGTGGTCGGTGTGTTCAGCGACGCCGAGCGCGTCGAGGAAGGCGCGCAGCTCGGCGAGGTAGGCGTCGTCGAGCCCGGTGGCGGCCCCGACGTTGAGCATGAGGCCGTGCGTGAGCAGCGGGCGTCGCTCGGCCATCGTCGCCAGGGCAGCCGGGAAGTAGCCGCCGCGGCGCATGTAGTTCTCGGGCGAGATCTCGAAGAACGCGAGCGCCGGGTCGACGGGCGCGGCCAGGGCCTCGTCGAGGAAGGCCCAGCGCAAGCCGAGGCCGATGCCGGTCGGACGGTTCATCGTCGCGTCACGCATGCTGGTCCACCCTGCGAGCCGCTGCCCGGCTGGCCGAAGGGACAGGGCCTGGTGTGCCGCTGCCGGGCTGGCCGAAGGGACAGATTGCACGGCGGCGGGACGCGGGCAGGATCGAGTCGCAGGCTGGTCGAAGGGGCAGGTCACGCGCGGGCCTGACGCGGACGACCGCCCGGCGTGCGCGCCCGGGCTGGTCGAAAGGACAGCCGACGAGCGCGGCGATCAGCCGCAGGTGCCCTCGCCGCAGGCGGCCTCGCCCTTGGCCTTCTTGGCGGCCGGCTTCTTCTTCTTCTTCTCGGTCGTGGTCGTAGCCGGCGTGGCGGCGGCGTCGGCCGGGGCGGTGGCGGTGGCGGTGGTCGCCGGATCGGCGGCCGGCGCCGCGTCGGTGGCCGCGGTCTCGGTCGGCTTCGAGGCGGCGCAGCTGGTGTCGCCCTTCACGCCGCTGCAGCCCTTCTCGCCGCCGCAGCCCTTCTCGCCGCCGCAGCTCTTCTCGCCCTCGGCGTGGCCGCCGCAGCTCTTGTCGCTGTCCGCGTGGCCCTTGCACGACTTCTCGCCCGCGGCGCCGGCGTTGCCCGGGACTTCGGTGGCGTCGGTCTGGGCCTTGTTGCAGCCGCCGAGAGTGAGGCCGGAGCCGAGCAGGGCGAGGGTGGCGGAGATCGTGCGAATATCCATGATTTGAGTGCTCCTGTGCGTTCGTTACGGGGGTGGACGCGCGGCGGATCGCTGCGCGTCGGTCACTTGGCTGCGGCCGCGGGGGCGGGCTCGGCAGCGGGGGTGGATGGGGTGGCAGCGCCGGGCGACGGGGCCGCGGCGGTCGAGCCGGCGGGGTTCGGGCTCGGCGCCGGGGCCGGGGCGCCGGACGCCGCGGGCTTGCCGTCGGGTCGAGCGACGAACTCGAGCGAGACCGCGGCCTCCTTGGCGACCTTGGGGGCGAGCTGCTCGAGCGTCTTGGCGGCCAGCTTGCTGAAGCCGGTGCGCGGGCGGACATCGTACTCGTCGAGGCCAATCGTCAGCGGCTCGACGCTCTTGACGTGGACCTCGCGCAGGGTGTCGCCGTCGTAGCGGAAGGTGGCCTCGAGCTTGACCGACTTCTCGGCCTTGCGCTGGTGGAGCAGGAAGTCGCCGCTGGCGGTGAAGGTGACCTCGCGCTCGGGACCTGTCACTTTGGACAGGTCGGTGACGGAGGCGTCGGTGATCCGCGTCAGCGCGAACTCGACGACGGAGTTCTTGGCCAGCTCCTCGGCGGGGGTGTCGGGCGAGATCTCGAGCCACTGCCGGGCGTGCTCGTTCTGCGTGTCGTTCTTGACCTCCTCGCCGAACTCCTTGCCCGCCTCGGGGGCGGTGCGCTGGTAGAGCTCGAGGTCGCGGAGCTCGACGCGCACGAGGCCGCGTGACTTGGCGAGGTCGCTCGGGTCGAGCCACACCTCTCCCCCGAGGGCCGAGGCCCGGACCTTGCCGCGGATCTTCTCGACGGGGGCCTCCATGTCGAAGCCCAGCTTGCCGTTCGTGCCGTCGATGGCGAGGTGGACGGCGGTCGGGGCCGGCGGCGGCGGCTTGACCTCGAGCTTCTCGGCCTTGGGCGCCAGCTTGACGGGCTCACCGCCGCCGCACGCGGAGGCGAGGGCGACGAGGAGGACGAGAGCACGGGGGAACCGGCGCGGCATCGAGGACTCCTCGGCAACGGTGCGTCCGGGCGAGTGTTACACGGCCCCGGTCGCTTCCCGCAGCCAGCCGGCGAGGGTCGCAATCGCCTGCTCGATGCCGGCGCCGACGTCGCGCGGACCAGGGCCGAGCATGTAGGCGGGCGTGGAGACGATGCGGAGGCGCTCGTCGACGACGGCGCGATCGACGGTGCAGGCCTCGTGACGGGCGCCCAGCGCGGTGAGGGCGGCCGCGGTGCCGGCGTCGTCGCCGATCGTCAGGCGAGCACCGCCGATGCCGAGCTTGCGCAGCACGGCGGCCAGGATCGCGGGGCTGATGCAGATGGCGACCAGCGGCTTGCCGCGCGACAGCGCCTCGCCGACGAGGCGCACCAGCTCGGTGTCGACGTCGGCCTCGGGACCGCGGACGGCGAAGTCGCTGAGGTTCTTGGCGACGCCGAAGCCGCCCGGCAGGACCAGCGCGTCGAGCTCCTCCATGCGCGCGCGATCGAGCGGCTCGACCTTGCCGCGGGCGATCCGCGCCGACTCGACGAGGATGTTGCGCGTCTCGCCGGTGGGCTCGCCCGTGAGGTGGTCGACGACGTGCATCTGCGGACGATCGGGGGCGAAGCAGCGAGGCTGCAGACCGGCGCGCTCGAGGAAGTAGAGGGTGAGGACGGCCTCGGTGATCTCGGCTCCGTCGAGGTAGCCGCAGCCGGCCAGCACGACTCCGACGCGTTTTTGCTGCATCGCGGGGACCTTACCACGAGATGCGACTGGCCAGGCGCGGGCCGGGCGACGCATCCTGGGGGCGGTGCTCGTCGCCCTGTTCACCGCCGGCCTGCTGCTCGCGCCCGCGCCGGCGCCTCCGCCCCCGCGGCCGCTGCGGGAGGCGCTGCGCGTCGAGCCGGGCGCGACGTGCCTCACCGCCGACGCGCTCGCCGACGCGGCGACGACCTGGCTCGGACACGACACGATCGATGCGTCGGTCGCCCGCATCGACGTCCGCGGCGATCCGACGCGGCCGCACTCGGTGGCCATCGCGCTCGAGATCCGCGGCGAGCTCGTCGAGCGCACGCTCGATCCGCCGCGACCGACGTGCAACGATTTGCATGCGCTCGTCGGGCTGGCGATCGCCATCGCCGTCGACGCGGCGGTGCTCGAAGGCCTCGGCTATGAAGTGATCGAGCCGGGCGAGCAGAGCGTACCGCAGGCGCAAGATCCGGAGCGGCCGCCGCTGCAGCGACGCTCGCGGCGCGGCGAGACGAACGAGGCGCCGGCGCGTCGCGCTTCGGTGTCGGTGGTGGCCGCCGTGCGCGGCGGGGCGTGGCTCGGGGTGTTGCCGGGGCTCGCGGGCGGGGGCGGCGCGCAGCTCGAGCTCGGGTGGCGCAGGTGGGTGGACCTGCGCGCAGGGCTGTTCGGCGGCTACGGGGGTCCTCGCGCGATCGACGCTGGCACGGTGGTGACGCCGAGCCTCGTGGGCGGTCGGCTGGACGTGTGTGCTGCGCTTGCGCGTCCGCGTGTGCGGCCCCGCCTGTGCTTCGGGCCAGCCGGCGGCGCGCTGCAGAGCGGCGCGAAGACGCCCGGCGTGCAGGCCGTGGTGGCGCCGTGGGTGGCGTTGATGGTGGCGACGGAGCTGCGGATCTGGGCCACCAAGCGCTTCGCCTTCGACCTGGCGGTCGACCTCGTGGTCCCCGTGGTCCGGCCGGTGCTCGCCGAGCGCGATCCGAGTAAACAAGGTATGGTCGGACAATCGCTGCCGGTGCCGCCCGTGGGTGCCGTGGTGAGCCTGGGCGTAGCGTTCACGATCCGGTGAAGGATTTGACGGACACGCGACATACAGCCAAGCGTGACGGCCCTCAGGTCCTCGATGCGGCGCGCCTGTTCCGCGAGCACGCGGAGTTCGTCGCCAACTTCGCGGTCCGCCTCGGGGTCGGCCGCCCCGAGGTCGACGATGTGGTCCAGGAGGTGTTCCTGGTCGCCCACCGCCGCGGCGGCTTCGTCCCGGGGCCTGCGCGGCCGACGACCTGGCTGGCCGAGATCACGCTGCGCGTGGTGTCCGCGGGCCGTCGCAAGCGCCGCCGGTCGTGGGAGGACGCCGACACCGAGGCCGTCGCCGCCGCGTCCGCGCACGCCGGCAGCTCCCCCGGCGAACAGGCCGAGGCCAGCGAGGCGCTGCGCCGCGTGCAGCAGGCGCTCGACACCCTGGAAGAGGGCAAGCGCGCCGTGTTCATCCTCTTCGAGCTCGAGGGCGAGAGCTGCGAGGCGATCGCCGCCGGCCTGGGGATCCCGATCGGAACGGTGTATTCGCGGCTGCACAAGGCCCGCAAGCAATTCATGGAGGCCCACGCCCGCCTCGTCGCGGCGCCGGCTCGGCCGCTCGCTCGCTCGCAAACGGTGACGTCATGAACCAAGAGCCCACCCGCCTCCTCGACGACGTGACGGCCTCCGCCGGGCTTCGCCGCGACCTCGCGGCCGCCGCTCGCCATCGCGTGCCGTACGACGCCGGCGCCGGCGCCGCCCGCTTCGAGGCGTCGCTGGCCAAGGGCGCCGGCGCGGCCTCCTCGAGCTGGGGCGCCGGCACGTTCGGGCTCGGGGCGCTCATTTTCGGCGGACTGATCGGCGCCGGGCTGTGGCTGTCGCAGCCGTCGGCGACGACCCCGCCTCCGACGACGCCGGCGGTCGCCGGGGTGGGCGACGGGCGGCAGGCCGAAGCTGTCGCTCCGGACATGTCTGCAAAGCCAGCTGTCATGCCGGCCTCGCCCGCGCCCGAAGCTGTCGCACAGGACATGTCCCCGAAGCCAGCTCAAGCGGCGGTCGATGCGCCCGAAGAGGTCGTGCAGGACATGTCCGAAAAGCCAGTCGTGTCGTCGGCCCGCGGCGACGCCAAGAAGCCGCGGACGGGCAAGTCGTCGCGCGCCGAGGGGCCGCGCGGGGCGAGCCGGGCCGGCGACGGCGCGGCCGACTACCTCCGCGAGGCCCGGAGCCTGCAGGCGGCCCGCGGGTTCCTCGGGCGCGATCCGGCCGAGGCGCTGGCCCGGGCCGAGGCGGGGGCGGCCGAGTTCAAGGCCGGGCAGTTCGCCCAGGAATGGGAGGGCGTGGCGGTGCTGGCCCTGTTCGAGCTGAACCGCAAAAGCGAGGCAGAACGGCGCGCAGCGGCGTTCCTGAGCCGTTACCCGAACGGGCCCTACGCGGCCCAGGTGCGCGAGGCGCTGGACCGACCGTGACGGACCGCGGGCGAAATCGTCCGCGTTCGCCACAGATCTCACATGCCGGGCCGCCGCTCGGCCGGTGCCGTGAGTTGACTCCGGTGGCATGCTCGCCAAAGTGCGCTCCCCCCACTCTGCGCTGATCGTGGCCGCGGCATGCCTGCTCGAGAGCGGCTGTCTCTTCACGGTCTTCGTCAAGGACGCGGGAGGCGAGGAGGCCGGGACGGGCGGGGGCACCGGGTCCTCGGGGGCCAACGATCAGATGACCCAAGAGCCAGGTGCGAGCGACCCCTCGACCAGCACGGGCGAGGCGACGACCACCGACCCGTTGATGTCGCCGGACTTCGGCTTCGACGTCGGCGAGCCGGACCCGTGGGAGTTCTGCACGACGGTGCTGGTGCCCTGCGACGAGGACAACGAGGACATCGACCACGCGCTCGGCCTCAACTGCGAGGGCGGGCTGCAGACCGAGGGGGCGCTGACGTGGTCGGGCGCCGACGGCTCGCGCCGCGTGCTCGCGGAGCAGCTCGGCATCACGGACGTATTCGCACCGACCGAGGGGGCGCGCCGCGTGGTGCTGTCGACCGGCGACGCCAGCCACGTGCTGCTGTCGGTGGGACAGATGCCGAGCCTGGGCAACTGTCCGGTCACGGAGACGTGCCCGTCGACCGACTGGCCGGGCAACGACCTGATGGAGCTGCCGCCGCCGATCGACACCACGCCGCTGCAGTGCGAGGCCAACAAGCAGCCGCCGGGCCCCGGCGACTGCAGCGAGACGATCCAGACCCAGTGGGGCCTGGGCGGCGAGCCGCTGGTCGCCTACGACTACACCGAGCTGCGCTTCCAGGCGGTGGCGCCGACGTACACGGCCGGGTTCGCGTTCGACTTCGCGTTCCTGACCTCGGAGTACCCGCCGCGCTTCCCCGGCGGCCATAACGACATGTTCGTCGCCTGGGTGGCGAGCGAGCGCTACACCGGCAACATCGCGCTCGACCCCGACGGCCACCCGATCGCGGCCGAGACCCTCCCGTACGAGATCAAGCTCGACCCGATGCCGGTCGCCTGCGACGACGACTGCGTCGACATCCCGCTGCGGGAGTTCGCCTTCGAAGGCCACGCCGGGACGGCGTGGTACGCAGGGGAGATCGGGATCAACCCCGGCGAGTCGATCGAGGTCGTGTTCGCGCTGTTCGACGTCGGTGACCCGACCGTCGACAGCGCGGTGCTCCTCGACGGGGTCCGCTGGCTGTGCGCCCCCCCGCCGTCGAGCGTCTGAGCGCGGGCCTCGTCGGCCTCGAAAAAAAATTCTCGCGACCGTGAAGGACGGTCGAGGCTCCGGACATGAAGAGACGTGAGCCACGCACGAAGCTCGCGCCTCGGGTCCACCCGGAGCGCCCTTCCTCTCCGCGTCTGCCCGAACGGCGGCGCGGGGTGCCGCGGTCCACAGTCCGAACTCGCCGAGCCCCGCGATTCCCGATCACGGCGGGGGTTGTATGGGGGGTCCGAACACCGCTCACATCGTCGGGCGCACGTCGTCGTCGCGCCCTGGAGTCCGCGGGGGTCTCGTCGAGTCTCGGACATTCTTGTGTAGTGGTGCGTCGGAGCACTGGGGGGTGCTCCGCCGCGGCGCGCGTCAGACAACTGACGCGCGCTTTTTTTTGCGCCGAGAATGACATGTCCCGAAGGACATGTGACGATCACGGCGCGCCGAGCAGGGCGTCCAGGCTGCCGCGGGTGATGGCGTGGTAGCCCGGACGGGCGACCGCGAAGATCTCGCGGGCCAGCGCGGCGCCCTCGGGGGTGGCGAGCAGGGCGTCGTAGATCGGCAGGACGTACTTGCGGCGACCGACGCTGGTGAGAAACTCGCGGATCCGCGCGTCGGCCGGACGATAGCCGTGCCGGGCGGCGAGGATCAGCCACTCGGACAGGAGTTCGGCGTTGCCGGCGGCCGTGAAGTGGTAGGCGGCGTCGAGCTCGGCGAGCACCGCGGCGGCCGGGCGTGAGCCGTCCTTCAGCGGCAGCGCGCGGAGGAAGTGGATCCACTGCAAGGGCGAGAAGGCGCGGGCGTCGATCTTGCGCCCGGCGGCGAATTCCCGCGCAGCGTCGGCGGCGAGCGTGAGGCTGGCCGCCTGCGGACGCGGAGCGTCCTCGGGCAGGCCGGGGGCCTCGAGCCACCGATCGACGTCGGGGGCGGTCTGCCCGGGGAGCAAGGGGGCCTTGAGCTCGGCGGTCAGGAAGGCGCGGAACGCCTCGGTGGTCTGGCCGGTGAAGGCGTGGCGATCGAACCAGGCGCGGACGAACGGGTCGAAGGCGTCGCGGCCGTAGGCCTGCTCGAGCCGGCGCAGGAACAGCGCGCCCTTCTCGTAGGCGACGTCGGTGACGGCGTCGTCGGGATCGCGGCCCGAGAGGTCGAGGTGGAGGATCTGGTCGCCTGGTCGATCGGACATGTCCGCGAGCTCGATCTCGAGGTGCTCGCGGCCGAGCACCGCCTCGACCTCGGCGCGCTCGCGGCCGTAGATGGCCTCGAGGATCCGCCGCTCGACGTAGACGGTGAAGCCCTCGTTGAGCCAGAAGTCGCGCCAGGTGGCGTTGGTCACCAGGTTGCCGGACCAGGAGTGGGCGAGCTCGTGGGCGATCAGCGACACCAGCGAGCGATCGCCGGCGAGGATCGTCGGGGTGACGAAGGTGACGCGCGGGTTCTCCATGCCGCCGAAGGGGAAGGCGGCCGGCAGCACGAGGACCTCGTAGCGGCCCCAGCGATACGGGCCCACGGCGGCCTCGGCGGCCGTCAGCATGGCCTCGAGGTCGGCGAACTCGGCGCGGGCGCGCGGGAGCACGCCGGGCTCGGCCCACACGGCCGTGCGCGGGCCGAGCTGGACCGACTCGAGGCGCCCGACCGCGAGCGCGAGCAGGTAGGCGGGGATCGGCTGGTCGAGCTTGAAGGTCCGGAGGACATGTCCGTTCGGACCTGTCTCATTGGATAGCTCTTCCGCGGCCATGACGGCGCGGTACGGCGCGGGGGCGGCGATCCGGGCGGCGACGGCGGCGCGGATCCCAGGGCTGTCCTGGCACGGCACCCACGAGCGGGCGTGGATCGCCTGCGACTGGGTGTAGAGGAACTCGCCGGCGCGATCGCTGGTCTGCTCGGGGGCGAGCCACTGCAGACCGGTGCTGGCAGGGCTGGTGCGGTAGTGGACGCGCACCCGGTCGGCCCCGGGCGGGAGGTCGACGGAGAGGGCCTGGCCGAGGATCGGGTGGGGGCCGGCCAGCGCGTGCGTGGTGGTGACCCAGTCTGTCCGATCGGGCAGATGGGCCTCGACCCGCTCGATCTCCAAGTCGCGGGTGTCGAGGACCAGCGGGGCGTCGGCGACGCTGCGCGTGAGCGCGAGGGTGGCGCTGCCGCGGAGGACGTGGGCGTCGAAGTCGACGGTGAGGTCGAGCTCGATCGCGTCGACGCGGACCTCGTCGGGGCGGGCGAACGAGTGAGGATCGCGGCCGGGCTGGGGAACGGCGGGGAGCTGCACGACGGCGGCCGGCGGAGTGACGATCGGCGTCGCCGGAGCGGGCGCGGAGCAGGCCGAGACGGTGAGCGCGGCGAGGGCGACGAGGAGGCGAGACAAGACGCTGTATTGTAGCGGCTCGTCGGGGCCGGCCTAAGCGCGAAGAAGTGAGCCGTGCCGCACGACTCGGCCCAAGGTGAAGCGCAGAGCGTGACGCACGAGGTCACGAGGGGTCGGCGCAGCGAGGGGGGCGCACGAAGCCTTGCGGGGCGGCGCAGCGAGGAGGGGCGCTCGAAGCGGGTCGCGGTCTCGTGGAGCGCAGCCGCGGCGTCACCCGGTGGCACGTCGGGCGAAGCAAGCGAACCGGGGACAGGGGTCCCACCACTCGGCGACGGGGAGCGTCGGGCGGAGAAGCGAGCGGACGCGAGAGAACGTGTGCCGTGCACCCCGCGGCCGGGCGCTCGTACGGAGAAAGCGAAACGGGCGCGGGGGGGACCCGCGCCCGTCCAGGCGCCGCGGCGTCGGGCTCACTCGCGGTTGAGCGAGATGAGCAGGCGGAGGACGTACCAGAACATCAGCGCGACGGAGGCGAACAGGGCCAGCGCCGCCGAGATGTACTGATCCTCCTCGTAGTGATGCACCACGTTGGAGGTGTCGTAGAGGATGTAGCAGGCGGCGAGGATGATCATGCCGATCGTGAAGCCGAGCCCGAGGGTGAACCCGAACAGCAGGCTGGCGACGATCAGGCCGAGGACGCCGAAGCTGACGATCATCAGGGCCGAGCGCATCCACGAGAAGTCGCGCTTCGTGGCGAGGACGATGCCGGTCAGCGCGGCGAACGTGGCCAGGGTGGTCACGCCGGCGGTGAGGATGATGTTGTTCTCGGGGCCGCTCAGGACCTGCGCGACGAGCAGCAGGGGCAGGAAGATGATCGCCTCGAGGACCACGTAGAGGCCGAGGCCGAGGTACTGCATCGGCTTGGAGCGGGCGGCCTGGGCGAGGTGGGTGGCGACGGTGCCGACCAGCATGAAGAGGCCGAGGACCACGAGCCAGCTGGTCGGGCTGCCGGTCATCTGGATCGCCAGCTTCAGGGTCGCCGGGGTCCGGAGCAGCACGAACTCGAGGGCGACGAACAGGGCGATCGCGCCGGCGAGGTGGATGTACGTGCGCTCGATGAACTTGGCGCGGCCCGCGAGGGCGGCCTGGGGAGTGGCGGTGTCGGCGTAATACGGCTGCTGTTGCTGGTTGAACGTCACGGGGGCGGCCTCCTCGACCGTGGGAGCGGGTCCCACGGTACCTGAGAAATGCGATCGGTGGAGGAGATTAGCCAGGGACGTCCACCGGAGCAAGTCCGCGCGCGCCCGCGAGCCGGACCGGGGGGCCCGGCGGCGAGGCTCGCGTCGCGCTCCAAGGTGCGCTACAGCCCCCGCGATGCCGCCGCGCGACCCCCTCGGGCCCCTGATGAACCTGAACGTCGGCCACGTGCCTCTGGTCGCGCTCCAGCGCCTGGCCAATCGCATGCGCGCGGCGAAGATCCCGGTCACGGCGCTGACCGAGCAGAGCTCGGTGGATCCGGAAACGGGCGCCGTCACACGCGCGCTGGCGCTGTGTCACAGCTGCGCCGGGACCTGTTGCACCAGCCTCCGCGTGCCGATCACCCGCGCCGACGCGCGCCGCCTGGCGCGCCACGTCGGGACGACGATCCGCGGGCTGGGCCTGTATCCGCGGCAAGGTGGCGACGACGAGGCGGACGACGTGGCGGGCTACCTCACGCTCGGCGAGCGGCCGTGCCGCTTCTTCTCGGCCGGCTGCACGGTCCACGTGGCGCGGCCCGACGTGTGCCGCAGCTTCGGCCTCAACGCGTGTACGAAGGTCGGCACCTTCGTGCCGCTGCGACAGGTGGCGCGGCGAGGCAAGGCATGACGGCGGCGGCGGCGATGGTGCGCGTCGAGGGGCTGTGCAAGCGGTTCTCGGTGCCGCGGCGCGAGGCCGGGCTGCGCGCCGCGCTGCGGGCGCTGGTGCGGCGGGAGTACCGCGTGGTCGAGGCGGTGCGCGACCTCGAATTCTCGCTCGCGCCGGGCGAGCGCGTCGGCTTCCTCGGGCCCAACGGCGCCGGCAAGACGACGACGCTGAAGATGCTCGCGGGCCTCATCGTGCCGTCGGCGGGCCGGGTCGAGGTCGCTGGGTTCACGCCGAGCGACCGCCGGCCGGAGTTCCTCCGCCGCGTCAGCCTGGTGATGGGCCAGAAGCGGCAGCTGAGCTGGGACCTGCCGGCGATCGACAACTTCGAGTTCAACCGCGTGGTCTACGAGATCGACCCGGTCCACTACAAGCGCCGGCTCGAGGAGCTGACGGCGCTGCTCGACGTCGGCGAGGTGATGCGCCGGCCGGTGCGCCAGCTCAGCCTCGGCGAGCGCATGAAGTGCGAGCTGGTGGCGGCGCTGCTGCACGGGCCGCAGGTGCTGTTCCTCGACGAGCCGACGATCGGGCTCGACGTGTCGATGCAGCTCGGGATCCGCGAGTTCATCCGCCGCTACAACGCGGAGCACGGGGCGACGGTGATCTTGACGTCGCACTACATGGAGGACGTGGCGGCCCTGTGCCCGCGGATCCTGGTGATCGACGGCGGCCGGCTGCGCTTCGACGGCAGCATCGAGGCGCTGCGGCGGCAGATCCGGCCGCTGCGGCGGGTGTCGGTGCGGGCGGCGGCGCTGCCGGACGACCCGACGGCGATGGGGCGGGTGGTGCTGCGGGAGGGCGGGCGGCTGGTCCTCGACGTCGCGCCGGAGCGCGTGCCGGAGGTGGTCGGCGCCCTGGTGGCGCTGCCGGAGGCGCAGGACCTGGCGGTCCACGACGCGCCGCTCGAGGAGGTGATGCGCGCGCTGTTCGGGCGCGAGGAGGCGGCCGATCTCGGCGGAGCGATCGGGCATGCGCGATAGGCCAGGTACAGAAGGACATGGGCGAAAGAGCATGTCCCAGCGGGCGGGGCAGCTGGCGCGGGTGACCGCGGCGGTGTGGCGGATCAGCCTGGCGGAGGCGATCGCGTACCGGGTGTCGATGCTGATGTGGGTGCTGACGACGACGTTCCCGCTGGTGTCGCTGGCGCTGTGGTCGGGGCTGGCGGCGTCGGGCCCGGTCGGCGACTACGCCCGCCCGGACTTCGTGGCGTACTTCGTGGCGGCGTTTTTGATCCGCCAGTTCACCGCCAGCTGGGTGGTGTGGGAGCTGTCGGGGCAGATCCGCAGCGGCGACCTCAACACGCTGCTGATGCGGCCGATGTCGCCGATGCTGTACCACGCGATCCAGAACCTGGCGGCGCTGCCGATCCGCTGCGCCCTGGCGCTGCCGATCGGGGGGGTGGTGCTGGCGCTGGCCGGCGGGCTGGCGTGGCCGAACCCGGGGTCGCTGGCGGCGCTGGCGCTGTCGCTGGCGCTGGCGTGGCTGCTGAACCTCGGGGTCCACGTGTCGATCGGCTGCCTGGCGTTCTGGGTCACCGAGTCGACGGCGCTGTTCGAGGTGTGGCTGGGGCTGTACCTGGTGCTGTCGGGGGCCGCGGTGCCGACCAGCCTGTACCCCGCCGGGCTGGCGGAGGTGGTGCGCGCGCTGCCGTTCCACGCGTCGCTCGGCTTCCCGGTCGAGCTGGCGATCGGCCGCGCGACCGGCGCCGCGGTGACGCACGGGCTGGCGCTGCAGGCGCTGTGGGTGGCGGCGTTCGGGGCGCTGGCGGCCGTGCTATGGCGGCGCGGGGTGCGGGCGTACGAGGGGGTCGGGACGTGAGCGGACATGTCCCCGAGGACATGTGGCGCCGGACTTCGGAAGCTGTCGTGAAGGGCAGGTCCGAAAGGGCATGTCCCTGGGGTCAGCTGCCTCGGAGGGGGTCGTGAACGCGGCCGACCTGTCCGAAGGGACAGATGCGAAGGGCCGGGGCCCCCGGCTGCTGTTCTACCTGCGCCTGGTGGCGGCGCAGCTGGCGATGAGCACGCTGACGGCGCTGCAGTACCGGCTCGGGTTCTGGACGGAGGGGCTGCTGGGGCTGCTGTGGAGCGTGATCGGCATCGCGCCGCTGTTCGTCGCGGTCGACCACCTCGGCGCGGTCGAGGGCTGGGGCCGGTGGGAGCTGGTGGTGCTGACGGGCTGCTTCACGATGCTGTCGGGGCTGTTCACGGCGCTGCTGCAGCCGGCGCTGCGCGCGAGCATGACGCACATCCTCAAGGGGACGCTCGACTACGTGCTGCTGCGGCCGGCCGACGGGCTGGTGCTGTGCCTGACGTGCGCGTTCCAGCCGTGGCACCTGGTGGAGGTGCTGGGCGGGCTGGCGCTGGTGGTCGCGGGGCTGTCGCTCGGCGAGGCGGAGGTGACGGCGACGGGGCTGCTGGCAGGCCTGGTGACCGGCGCGGCCGGGCTGATGGCGCTGTACGCGTTCGGCGTGCTGGTGCTGTGCGCGTCGTTCCGGGCGCTGCAGCTGCAGGCGCTGACGCACGTGATGGAGGCGCTGATGGACTTCGGCCGCTGGCCGGCGCAGGTGTTCCCGCCGCTGCTGCGGTTGCTGTTCACGTTCGTCATCCCGCTGCTGGTGATGACGAGCTACCCGGCCGAGGCGCTGCTCGGTCGCCTGTCCTGGGGGACAGTCGCGCAGCTGGCGGCCGTGAGCGCGACGCTGCTGGTGCTGGCCCGCCTGGCGTGGGTGCGATCGGTGCGCGGGTACACGTCGGCGTCGAGCTGACGGCCGCGCGAGCGCCGGCAGCCGATGAGCGATGCCGGCGCGCAGGGACGCGTCGGCGCCGAGTTCACGGCGTCACGAGGCGTGCCGCCCAGCCAGCACCGACGCGGCCGCCGCGGCCAGCAGTGGGTACACGGCGACGACTGGGGGTCCGCGTCAGCCACGACACGGCAGTCGGCCGCGTGGCGATCGCCGGTTGCGCTTTTGGCGCAGGTCGCAGCAGGGCCTCCGGAGGGGTGGCAGGCGCCTGCGCGAGGCGCGGCCGGGGGCCGGCAGGGAGGTCCGGCACGGGTCAGGGGCGGGCCCCGGCGGCGATGGTGGACAAAGCAGCCACGGCCCGGTAGACAGCCCCGGTGAGCGAAGAAGACAAGGCGCCAGCGACCGGGCAGGGCGTGCGCATGGAGCTGCCGACGTGGGACCACAGCCGCAGCAAGCGCCGCGGCGGCGACGCGGGCCCGCAGGACGACGCGTTCGTCACCGGCGTGAAGGAAGCGGGGCGCACCGCCAAGGCGCGCAGCGGGCTCGTGATCGGCGGCGCGATCGCGGCGCTGGCGGTGATCGTCGGCATCATCGTGATCTTCAACAGCCGGCAGACGGCGTCGGCGACGGCGACCCGCCAGCTGGCGACGGCGGCCCGCTACGAGTCGGAGGCGGAGGTCGGCGACCCGGCGCTGCTGCTCGGGGCCAACAAGGGCAAGCCGGTGGCGCCGATCGTCAAGGACGAGGCGGAGCGGACGGCGGCGGTCAACAAGGCGCTCGACGAGCTCGACGCCTCGGCGGCCGGCACCGACGCGGCCATGGTCGGCGCGCTGGTGCGGGCGGCCGGGCTGCTGCGCGCGGGCGATCCCGCCGGCGCGGAGGCGCTGTACCGCGAGTTCCTCGGCAAAGCCGGCGCCGGACATCCGCTGCTGTTCTCGGCCCGCGAGGGGCTGGCGTTCGCGCGCGAGGCCCAGAACGACCTCGACGGCGCGCTGGCCGAGCTCGAGACGCTGGCCGGGCAGAAGGGCGCGTTCTACCGCGACATGGCGCTGTGGCAAAAAGGCCGGATCCTCGAGCGCCAGGGCAAGACCGACGCCGCGCTCGAGGTCTACCGCCAGTACATCGCCGAGTACCCGCTGCAGCAGCCGTCGATCGCCCAGAACGACGTGCGCAAGCGGCTCGAGGAGCTCGATCCGCAGGCGCTCGCCGGGCAGCCGGCGCCCGAGTCGCCGATCCAGGTGATGGACGCGCCAGGAGCGCCCACCCCGTGACGCGCGCGGTCCGGGCCCACTGTCTCTGGGGACATGTCGCTCTCGCCATGTCCCTCGGGGCATGTGCGGGCGAGACCCGCACGGTCCTGCCCCACCCGGAGCTGACGCCCGGCGCGCGCGCCAACCTCGAGCTGGCGCGGGTGCAGCAGATCGCGCTGCCCGACTACGGCGTGCTCAACCCCGACGAGTTCGCCGGCGTGGCGCCCGATCCGGGCCGCCGGCTGATCTACGTCGGCACGCGCGCGGGCTCGCTGCTGGCGCTGTCGATGGAGACCGGCGAGGTGGTGTGGGAGCAGCAGTTCCCCGGGGCCATCTCGAGCGTCCCGAAGCTGGCGGCCGACGGCGAACTGATGCTGCTCGGGACCGACAACGGCGACCTGATGGCGATCGAGCTCGACACCCGCAAGACGCGGTGGAGCTACTCGACGCTGGGGACGATCCGCAACGAGCCGCTGGTCCGCGGGGGCACGGTGTTCGTCGTCAACTCGCGCGACCAGGTGTTCGCGCTCGAGCTGACGACGGGGGCGTGGCGCTGGCAGTACGAGCAGCCGTATCCGACCGAATTCACGGTCCACGGGCACGCGGGCCTGTCGTACCTCGAAGCCGAGGTGACGCAGGCGCCGGACCAGGCCGCGAGCGCCAGCGCCATTTCGGCGGAGGCGGTGCTCGGCGAGGGCGGGGCGAACGAGGAAGAAGCGGCGGAGACCAGCGGCGACGCGCCCGCTGAAGGCGACGACGCGGCGGCTGCAGGAAACGCGGCACCGGCGAGCGGGGCGGCTGCGCCGGCGACGGGCGCGCTCGCGGGCGGCGCGGCGGCACCGGGGACGGGTTCGACTCCCGCCGGGAGCGGCGAGGCGGCCGGGGGCGCGGGCCATGGCTCGGCCGGCGGCAAGGCCGGTGCGACGACGGGCGGCGCGGGGAGTGGTCAGGCCGGCGGCAAGGGCCCGCCCGGCCCGCCGACCGGGACGATCTTCACCGGCTTCAGCAACGGCAAGGTCGCGGCGATCGGGGCCCAGTCGGGCGAGCCGATGTGGCTGGCGAACGTGGCGCCGCCGGCGGGCGGGGACTTCGTCGACGCCGACGGCACGCCGCTGATTTTGGGCGACCGCGGCGAGCTCGTGGTCACCGGGCAGAGCACGGGCGTGTACGGGCTGGCGCTGGCCGACGGGCTGCAGCGGTGGTACCGGCCGCTGCGTGGGGCGGGCTCGGTGGCTGCCGGTCCGCGCGGGCTGATGATCGTGGCCTCGGCGCTCGAGGGGGTCTTCGCGCTCGAGCACGACGGCCGCGTGCGCTGGCGGCAGCAGCTCAACCCCGGGTTCGTGCAGACGCCGTTGATCGTCGGCGACATCGCGTTCATCGCTCACTCCGACGACGGCCTGCTCGCCTACGACGTCGAGACCGGCGAGTTCCTCGCCAACCTCAACACCGGCAGCGGGATCTCCGGGCCGCCGGTGTACGACGGCGAACTGGGCCGCTTCTACACGATGTCGAACCGGGGGATGCTGGTGGTGTTCCGCACGGTCGAGGACGACGCGCGAGGGTTCGTGCGCGGCGCGGTCGAGTCTGTCCCTTCGGTCAGGTGAGGCCCGGGCCGCGGATGTGAGGGTCCAGACGGGGCTCGTGCGGAAGGTCGACGGGCTTTTCTGCTAATCACAAGAGCATCCCCGGCCACACCGAGATCCCCGCGCCGAGCATCGGCGCCGCCGAGACGTACCGGTTGATGACCGACCTGGTCGCGCCGCGGCCGATCGCGTGGGTGTCGAGCGTGAGCGACGACGGCCGCCGCAACCTGGCGCCCTTCAGCTACTACCAGGCCGTCTGCTCGCGCCCGCCGATGGTGGTGTTCAGCGTCGCGTGGTGGCCCGACGGACGGATGAAGGACACGCTGGCGAACGTGCTGGCGACCCGCGAGGTGGTCATCAACCACGTCACCTCCGCGCACGCGGAGGCGATGAACGCGACGTCGGCGCCGTTTCCGCCCGAGACCTCCGAGTGGGAGGCATGCGGGATCGCGGCCGAGCCGGCTGCGGTCGTTGCGCCTCCTCGCGTGGCCGGGGCGCTGGCCTGTCTCGAGTGCAAGCTCGTCCACGCGCTTCCGCTGGGGGGCGGCGCCCCCGGCAAACCCTCGGCCACGCTGGTCGTGGCCGAAGTGGTCCATTTCGCCGTCGCCAGCGAGCTGCTCCGTCGCGACGCGCGAGGCCGCCTGCTTCCGATCGACCCCGGGCAATTGCAGTCGATCGGCCGCCTCGGCGGGATCGCGTACACTCGCACGACGGATCGCTTCGAGCTTTTGCGCCCCGAGGCGCCCGGGAGCAAGGCCAGTGACTGATTCGTCCGCACGAACCTCCGGAACCGACACCGTCGAGCCGACGCGCCTGTTCGGATCGTTGCCGGCGGAGGTCTCGATCTACGAGGTCGGGCCGCGCGACGGGCTGCAGAACGAGGCGACGATCCTGTCGGCCGACCGCAAGATCGAGATGATCGAGGGCCTGGTCGACGCGGGCGTCAAGCGCATCGAGGTGACGAGCTTCGTCAACCCGCGCTGGATCCCGGCGCTCGCCGACCACATGGAGGTCGCGACCCGGATCCGCCGCAAGCCCGGCGTCACCTACAGCGCGCTGGTGCCGAACCTCCGCGGCCTCGACGCGGCCTCGCGCGCGGGCATGCAGGAGATCGCGGTGTTCATGGCGGCGTCGCAGACGCACAACCGCAAGAACATCAACAAGACCACGGAAGAGGCGCTGGCCACGTACCGCGAGGTGGTGACCGAGGCGAAGAGCCGCGGGATGACGGTGCGCGGCTACGTCAGCACCGTGTACGGCTGCCCCTACGAGGGCGAGGTGCCGTTCGAGAACGTGCTGCGGGTCGGCAAGAGCCTGCTCGACATGGGCTGCTACGAGCTGAGCCTCGGCGACACGATCGGCGTCGGCACGCCGCGGCAGGTCGAGTACATCCTCGACGGCCTGCTGCACGCGGGGGTCCGGCTCGACCAGCTCGCGGTCCACTTCCACGACACGCGCGGCACGGCGCTGGCCAACATCACGGTCGCGCTGCAGCTCGGGATCCGCACCGTCGACTCGGCGATCGGCGGCCTCGGCGGCTGCCCCTACGCCCCCGGCGCGTCGGGCAACGTGTCGACCGAGGACGTGGTGTACATGCTGCACGGGATGGGCTGCCGCACCGGGATCGACCTCGATCGCCTGGTCGCGATCAGCGCCCGCCTCGGCGGCCACCTGGCCCGCGAGCTGCCCAGCAAGTACCTCAAGGCCCACCTCGGCCACTGCGCGCGCGTCGGCAAGCCGCTCGTGTGAGGCGGGGCTCGTTCGGGCGAGCTGCGGGCGAGGGCATGTGCGGAGGGACATGCTCGAGCGGGCATGTTCGACCGGTCATGTGCGATCGGACATCAACCGCCGGGATGCCGTACGCGCGCGCTGCGGCCGAGGCTCGTGCGGATCGAACATGCCCGAGCGGTCATGTTCGAGCGGGCCAGCCTGCGCGCACCTCGGCGAGCCGCTGTATCAAGGCGAGGGCTGCGTGTCGTGTGCCGGGGACATGCTCCCGGGGTCATGCCCGAGGGGGCATGCGCCAAGGGACATGTCGCCTCGGCCAGGCGCGCTGACTACTTCCCGCGGGCCTTCTCGAGCACGATGATGCGCTCGAGGGCGGCGGCGACCTCGTGGGTCAGCTCGTGCAGGCTGCGCGGGTCGACCGGGTTGCTCGAGCCGGAGGCGAACACGATCAGCGGGACCTTCTCGCGCAGGAGGACGGGGAGGACGAGGATGACGCCCTCGACGCCGCCGAGCGCCGAGAAGAAGGCGGCGTCGATCGGGGTGTCGGTCCGCATCGGGCCGAAGTAGGGGGCGCGGCGCTCGATCACGCCGGAGAACACCGACGGGCCGTTGGCGGGGATCCGGATCTGGCGCACCGCCTCGACCAGCAGGTCTTCGCCGCGGGCGTCGCGGCCGCGGATCTCGCCCTTGACGTGGACGAACATGATGACCCGCGAGAAGCCCTCGGCGAGGAAGTCGAGCAGGAGGTCGGTGACCTCGTCGCGCGTCTTGACGGTGGCGAAGCGCGGCAGCAGGCGGTGGAACGCCTCGGGCGAGAGCGGGATGATCTCGTTGGCGGCGGTGAAGCTCGGCGGGATCCAGGTCTGGGTCTTGGCGGCGTCGAAGGTCGCCTCGCCGGGCCCGGGCTCGGACGCGCCGCCGCGGTCGGACTCGAGGTCGTCGAGCGGGATGTCGAGGTCGTCGGCGTTGCGGGCGGCGCTGGCCAGAGTGTCGGCGGCGCTTTCGGTGCCGGGCTCGGTGCGGCCGCGCGAGGTGTCGACCTCGTCCGCGGGGCGCAGCGTGGCCATGGCGCCGGAGAACACCGGCACGGTCTTGCCGTCGACGGGCTCGGCGACGGCCGCCGCGGAGCTGGCCGAAGGGACAGGTGCCGTGGGGACCTTGCTGGCGGCGGCCACGGGCGCGGACAGGCTCGACGAGGCGAACTCGCGGGTGCCGTTGCCGGGCGCGGGGCTGGTCGAAGGGACAGGCGCGGCGAGGGTCGGCGCGGCGATGCTCGAGGAGGCGAACGGCTGGGTGACGTGACCCGCCGCGGGGCTGGTCGAAGAGACAGGTGAGGCGACGACCGGCGGCGCGGCCAGGTTGGCCGAGCCGAGCGGCTGGGTGACGTTGCCCGCGGGGGCGGTGGCGGCGGCCGGCGTGGCGGCGAGCGCGGCGGCGAGGCTCGAGGAGCCGAACGGTTGGGTGACGTTGCCGGGTGGGCTGACCGGAGGGACAGGTGCCGCCGCGGGCGCCGAGGCGGTCGGCGCCACCACCGGCGCGGAGGGCTGCGGCGTGATGCCGTAGGGCGAGGGCGCGAAGGCTGCCGCCGGCAAGACCGCGGCAGGGCGCGGGGCCCCGGGCATGAGGACGGCCGAGGGTTGGAGCACGGCGGCGGGGCGGATCGCGGCGCCGCTCGGCGCCGACGGACGCGCGGCGTTGGGGCCCGGTCCGGCGCCGCCCGGCGGCTCGACGACGGGAGGCACCACCGGCGCATGGGCGCCGTTCGGCGGGCTCACGCCCGGCGCGCCGACCGTCGGCGGCGTCACCGTCGGCGGCGTCACCGTCGGCACGGAGATCGCGGCGGCCGGAGCGGCGCGGCTCTGGCTGGCCCCGGGGACAGGTGTGGACGCGCCGGCGGGGATGACCGCGGCCGGGGTCGCGGCGGTGGCCGGCTTGGTGGATTGCAGCGAGGGCAGGATCGGCGCCGGGATGCCGTAGTGGTGGGCGATCGAGGAGCGGATGACCCGCAGCGGCGCGACCGCGCGGACCAGGTACGCGCCCGTGTGCGCCGAGATGGCGTCGACCGCTTTCATGTCGGTCGGGTCGACCATCGCCAGCGTGAGGTTGCCGGTCTCGTCGCTCGAGATCGGGAGCACGGCGTGGCGCGCGGCCAGCTCGCCGGGGATCCGATCGAGCGCGGATCGGTCGACGCCGTCGAGGATGCTGGCGCCCACCTTGGGGATCATCAGCTTGCTGTGGAGGAAGCCGACGACGCTGTCTTCATCGGCGAAGCTGTGCGCCAGCAGAGCTTCGACGAAGGAGAGCTTGCGCTCGGCGCTCGTGGCCTGTACCGCGGCTAGCTGCTCGTCGGAGAGCAGGCCCGCTCTCACCATCATGGTCCCGAGGAGACTCACGCGCTGTGATGATTCAACGTCGGAGCCCATCACGTCAACAAGCCGGCGTAACCGGGGCTCCACGCGCCGGGCCTCGTGCTATAGCCGCCGTGGGTGCGCTACCTCGACCACAACGCGACGACCCCCCTCGATCCCCGGGTTCGGGACGCTGTTATCGCGGCGCTGGCGGATCCCCTCCTTCAGGGGAACCCGGCCAGCGTACACAGCACCGGGCAGCGCGCCCGGGCGGCCGTCGAACAGGCGCGCCGCGCGGTGGCTCGGGCCCTCGGCGCCGAGCCCCTCGAGGTGACCTTCACGTCCGGCGGGACCGAGGCCGACAACCTGGCCCTGCTCGGCTCAGCCCGGGCGCTGCGGGCCGCCGGGCGCCCCTGCGGACTGCTCACGTCGCCGCTCGAACACCCCGCGGTGCTGGCCGCGGCGCGCCGCCTGCAGCGTGAGGGGCACCCGCTGGCGCTGGTCGCGGTCGACGCCCACGGCCGAATCGAGGCCGACGCGCTGCGCGCCGCCCTTCGGGAGAACCCGGAGATCGGAGTTATCTCGCTCGCTGCCGCAAATCACGTGCTCGGCAACGCCTACGACATCCCGGCGCTGGTCCGCGTGGTGCGCGAAATCGCGCCGAACGCGCTGGTCCACTGCGACGCGGTGCAGGCGTTCGGCAAGCTGCCCCTCGACTTTCACGCCTGGGATCTCGACCTGCTCAGCGTCAGCAGCCACAAAATCTACGGCCCCAAGGGGGTCGGCGCGCTGGTCCACCGCCGCCGGCTGGCGCTCGACCCGCTGCTGCTCGGCGGCCAGCAAGAGCGCGGACGCCGGGCCGGGACCGAGCCGGTCGCCAGCCTCGCCGGGTTCGGGATCGCGGCTCAGCTCGCCGCCGCCGAGCTGCCGGCCCGCCACGCCCACGTGGTCGCGCTCGCGGATCGCCTGCGGGCTGGTCTTGCGGACATGTCCGATGTGACAGTCCACGGCGACCGCGAGCGCCGGGTCGGCAACACCGTCAGCGTCGGCTTCGAAGGTTGCGACGGCCAGCTGCTGGCGATGAACCTCGACCTCGCCGGGATCGCGGTGTCGTACGGGGCGGCCTGCAGCTCGGGCACGCCCGAGCCGTCGCCGGTGCTGCTGGCCCTCGGGTTGACGCCGGCCGCGGCCCGCTCGGCGCTGCGGATCTCGCTCGGCGCCGGCAACACGGAGGACGACGTCGACGCGCTGCTGGCCGCGCTGCCCGAGGCGATCGCGCGCGTCCGCGGGGCCGAGGGCGGCGGCGACTGGCGCGAGGTGACGCCGTCATGAGGATCGTGTGCGCGATGTCCGGCGGGGTCGACTCGTCGGTGGCGGCGGCGCTGCTGGTCGAGGCGGGCCACGAGGTGGTCGGCCTGACGATGCGCCTCTACGACGCCAGCGGCCACGAACGCCAGGGCCGCGGCGGGTCGTGCTGCTCGCCGGCGGAGATCGATCAGGCGCGAGACGTGTGCGCGCTGCTCGGGATCCCGCACTACACGGTCGACGAGCAGGAGCGCTTCACGGCCCACGTGATCGACGACTTCGCCCGCGAGTACGCCCGCGGCCGCACGCCCAACCCGTGCGTCCGCTGCAACGAGCACGTGAAGTTCGGGCCGCTGGTGGCCCGCGCCCGCGCGCTCGGGGCGGAGGCGCTGGCGACCGGCCACTACGCGCGCCTGGAAGACGGGGCGCTGCTGCGCGCGGTCGATGCGGCGAAGGACCAGAGCTACTTCCTGTTCGCGGTCCCGCCGGCGCTGCTGGCCGGGGTGCGGTTTCCTCTCGGGACATGGCACAAAGACCAGGTCCGCGCGAAGGCCCGCGCGCTCGGGCTGCCGAGCGCCGACACGCCCGACAGCCAGGAGCTGTGCTTCGTCGGCGGCCGCGACCACGGCGAGGTGGTCGAGGCGCGCGCGGCGGCGCTGGGCCTGGGCACCGCCGATCTGGGGCCCGGCGAGGTGGTCGACGCCGAGGGCCGCGTGCTCGGAGCGCACGGCGGGATCCACCGAGTGACGATCGGCCAGCGCCGCGGGCTGCGGATCCCGGGCTCGTCGCCCCGCTACGTGCTGCGCGTGCTGCCCGAGCAGCGCCAGGTGGTGGTCGGCGACGCGGCGTCGCTGCAGACGCACGCGCTGACGCTGACCGATGTCCGCCGGCTGGCCCCGCTCGGCGAGCGCGAGACGCTGCGCGCGGAGGTGCAGATCCGCCACCGCGGGCGACCGGCGCCGGGGCGCGTCGAGCTGGCGGGCGAGCGGGCGACGGTGGTGTTCGACGAGCCGGTCCAGGCGGCCGCGCCGGGTCAGGCGGCGGTGATCTACGCGGGGGAACGGGTTCTCGGCGGCGGCTGGATCGCGGAGGCCGCAGGATGACGGAGCTGCTCGAGGACCTGCCCGACCGCCGCGGAGCGCCGACGTGGCCCGACAACGAGACCCGCCTGGCGCCGCTGCAGGAGCGCCTCGGCTATGCGTTCGCCCGCCCGGCGCTGCTGCGGGTGGCGCTGACCCACCCGACGTGGGTCAACGAACACGCGCGCTCGGGCTGGCCGAGCAACGCGTGCCTCGAGTTCTTCGGCGACTCGGTGCTGGCGCTGCTGGCCACGGAGGCGCTGTGGCGCCGCTTCCCGGACCTGCCGGAGGGGGTGCTGACGCGCCTGCGCGCGAGCCTGGTGTCGGCGCCCGCGCTGGCCGAGGCGGCGCGGCGGATCGAGCTGGGGCCGCTGCTGTGGGTGGCCCACCGCCAGGCCGAGCTGCGCGAGCACGACGGGTCGCTGGCCGACGCGGCCGAGGCGGTGCTGGGGGCGGCGTTCCTCGACGCCCGCGCGGCCGGCCGCGATCCGCTGGCGTGCGCGGGCACGGTGTTTCAAGCGCTTTTGGGGCCCCGCCTGGCCGGCCTGCGCCCCGACGACGGGAAGCCGGCGAAGGCTCGCTTGCAGGAGTGGGCCCAGGCGCGCTGGCGCCGGCCGCCGATCTACGTGCCGCTCGGCGATCGCCCGCCGCACGAGCGCTCGCTGTGGCGGGTGCGGGCGGAGGTGACTTGCCCCGACGGACAGATCGTGGTGCTGGCCGAGGGCGAGGGCCCGAACCTGCGCGCGGCCGAGTCGGCGGCGGCCGAGGCGGCGCTCGAGCGGATCGATCGCGGCGAGCTCGGGTGAGGTTGCTGTCCTTTCCGACATGACGGGCCGGACATCGGCGACGGCCGAGGCGAGCTGGCGTGTTCGCTTCATGTCCTTTTGGACATGACGAGGCGGACATGTGCGACGGGCCGGCGCGTGGGCGCCTGTCCTTTGGGACATGACGGGGCCGAACTTTGCGAGGGTTGCGGTGAGGTCGGGATGCCCTTTGAGACGGGACGGGGCAGGCCCCGCGAGGGTCGCCCTGCGGTGAGGTCGGGCGGATGCCCTTTGGGACATGATCGGGCAGGCTCTGCTATGGCCGCGCTGCGGCGAGGTCGGGGGGATGTCCTTTGGGGCAGGATGGAGCGGACATTCGCGAGGGGGCTCGTCCGCGAGGTCCGTTGGTCGAGTGGCTGTCCTTCGGGACGTCCGCGACGGGGCCGCGTCGCGGCGACCTCGGACCGGCTGGTCTTGAGGACAGGTCATGCCAGGCCGCTCGCGCGAGGGCGCCTCGCGGCCGCTGCCGGGGATCGGTTCGGCGCGACGGTCGCCGCGGATCGCTCCTGTCTGTCGGGGCAGGTGCTCTCGGCCGCGGATCGCCTCGCTCGTCACGCGCTCGCGACGGTCGGGGCGGGACGTCGTTTCCGCGGCTCCGCGGCCCCCGAGTCGGCGGTCCACGGGCGCGGGCCCGGGGGCCCGACGAAGGATCTCGCGGGCGGGCGCGTCGCCGCCCGGCCCCGGATCTGGCATGATCGCGGCCGCGCATGCCCGTTCACGTCCTCTACGTCGCCCCGTACTACAGCGCCAACATCCTGCAGTGCCTCGATGGGCTGGCCTCGCTGGCCGATGTCCGGATCGGCCTCATCACCCACGAGCCCGAGTCGACGCTGCCCGAGCGCTACCGCGGGCGCGTGGTGGGTCACTATCAGGTCCGCGACTGCCTCGACGCCGAGCAGCTGATCGCCGCGGGCAAGGCGTTCCAGGCCGGGTGGGGCCGGGTCGACCGGCTGATCGGGTTCCTCGAGCAGATGCAGATCCCGCTGTCCATCGCGCGCGACAAGCTCGGGATCCCGGGCATGAGCGAGGCCATCGCCCGCAACTTCCGCGAGAAGAACCGCATGAAGGCGAAGCTGCGCGAGGCGGGGCTGCCGGTGGCCCGCCAGGCGCTGATCGGCTCGGCCGAGGACGCGCGCACGTTCGTCCGCGAGGTCGGGTACCCGATCGTGCTCAAGCCGCCGGCCGGCCTGGGCTCGCGCGCGACGGTCCGCGCGACCGACGACGAGTCGCTGGCGTCGGCGCTGGCGGAGCTGTTCGTGACGCCGTCGAACCCCGCCCAGGCGGAAGAGTTCGTGCGCGGCGAGGAACACACGTTCGAGACCATCACGATCCAGGGCAAGCCGGTGTGGCACTCGTCGAGCTACTACCTGCCGGGGCCGCTGCAGGTGCTCGAGAACCCGTGGATCCAGTACTGCGTGCTGCTGCCCCGCGAGCAGCTGCAGCCGCACGCGCAGACGTTCCGGGCGCTCAACATCCGCGCGCTGCAAGCCCTCGGGATCGGCACGGCCCTCACGCACATGGAGTGGTTCCTCCGCGCCGACGGCTCGATGGTGATCAGCGAGGTGGCGGCCCGCCCGCCCGGCGTGCACCTCATGCCGATGATGGGCCTCTGTCACGGGATCGACATGTGGCAGAAGTGGGCCGAGCTGATGGTGTTCGACCGCTTCGAGGCGCCTCCCCGCCAGTTCGCGGCCGGGGCGGCGTTCTTCCGCGGGCAAGGCCCGGGGCAGGTGGTCCGCGCGGTCGAGGGGCTGGCCGAGGCCCAGGAGCGCGCCGGGGCGTGGGTGGTCGACCGCAAGCTGCCGCAGGTCGGCCAGCCGCGCGCGTCCGGCTACGAGGGCGAGGGCTACGCGCTCGTCAAGGGCGCGACGACCGAGGAGGTCGTGGCCGCGCTGCGCGCCCTGGTCAGCTCGGTCCGCGTGGTCCTCGGCTGACGGGCGCGCGCTGCCCGAGCGGGCCGCGGCCCGGGGCGGACGAACCGCCGGGCGGCGCCGAGCGCCGCGCAGGCATGTCCCGCGCGCCTGATCCAACGGGCATGTCCGCGGGCACATGCTCCATCGGTCAGGCGAATCCGTTCAGGCGGGCGCCGGAAAGCCGACAGACGTGGCCCTGAAAGGAGCTGCTCGAAGGGGCATGCTCGCAGGCACACGCTCGAACGGACATGCCCGTCGGCGCATGCCCGCAAGGACAGCCGGACTCCGACCGGGCGGGCGGACCGCACGCCGGGCTGCGGCGCGGACTACTCTTGGCCGGCCCAGCGCTCGAGGAAGATGGTCCGCGCGGCCTCCATCTCCGGCGAGACGGGCTTCTCCGAGGGAAAGCCCGTGACCAGCAGCCAGCGGCCGGTGAACGCCGAGGCCGGGGAATAGGGCGGCTCGGACGGGAGCAGCAGGCGCGGGTCCTGGAGCGCGGCGAACATCGCGTTCTGATCGGCGAACTCGAACACGAACAGCCACACGCGCGGGCTCGTGGCCGTGAACACGTGGTGGCTCTGCACGCCCCGGGCCTTGAGGTCGTCCTCGGACAGCGGGGTCGGCAGCTCGAGCGGCTCGACCGGGTTGTGGTCGAAGCGCAGGCGCGACAGCGGGAAGCCCTCGAGCGCGCCGCCCTCGGCGGCGGACGAGGGAGGCGATTTTTTGGACATGTCCGAAGGGGAAGGTGCCTCGCCGGCGCCGGTGCAACCGATCACCGCCGAGGCCGCCAGCGACAGGGAGAAGAGCGCGGCGCGCGACGACACCGCCGGAGGGTAACGCCGCGCGCTGCGCGGGGCAAACGCGCCGCCGGCGGGCGCCGCGGCGCGCGCTCACGGCGGGGATGATGCGGTCGAGGAGATCACGGGGCAGGCCGGTGGCGAGGACCAGCGGGCGCCGCGGCGAGGGGGCGAGCTCCCGCGGATCGAGCGGTCGAGGAGGTCACGGCGCAGGCCGGTGGTGATGGCCAGCGGGCGCCGCGGTGAGGGTGCGAGCTCCCGCGGATCGAGCGGTCGAGGAGGTCACGGCGCAGGCCGGTGGTGATGGCCAGCGGGCGCCGCGGCGAGGGGGCGAGCTCCCGGGCATCGAGGCGGGCGAGGAGGTCGCGGCGCGGCGGCGGTACGGACCGCGGAGGCCACGATGAAGGCGTGGGCTCTCGGTCGATGCGGTCCACGTGATCGTGGCGCGGGCCGACGAGACGGCGGGCGAACGCCGCGACGAGGGCGCGGGCTCAGGGCTGGTCGATGCGGTCGAGGAGGTCGTGGCGCGGGCCGGCGGTGACGACGGGCGAACGCCGCGACGAGGGCGCCGGCGGCAGGCCGCTGACGCGATCGACGGCGGGCGCGGCGGGCGTCGGCTCGCCGGCATGACCCGAGAGCCTGGCGAAGGTCCGCTCGAGGGCGAACACGAGCGTGCGCTCCTCGGCGAGGTCGGGGTCGCGATCCTGGCGGTAGAGCGAGGCGAGGGCGTGGACGAGCTGGTAGGCGCCCTCCTGATCGTTCTGCTCGTGGTGCAGCGCGGCGGCCTTGGCCAGCGCGGTGGCCTGATCGACGAGCCGCGCGCCGCGGACCAGGCCGACGCTGGCGTTCGAACCTGGCTTATAGACCAGGTCGACGGCGGAGCTGCGCGGCTTGCCGACGGCGGCCTCGGTGTACGCGAGGCTGACGCGGCCGAGCGGACGATCGGCCACGGCCCTGGGCGCGGGCAGGTTGCGATCGGCCGGGCCGAAGCCGACGTAGATGGCGCCCTTCTTGCGGCTGAGGAAGATGGTCTCGACGCTGAGGCGGATCGCGCCGCCGGGCGCCCACTCGATCGCCTTGCCCGGGATCCCGTAGACCCCGGCGATCTTGAGCCCGGCGGCCGGCCTGACCTCGAGCTTGAGGTCGTGGGCGAGCTCCGTGACCATGGTGTCGAATTCCTCGCGGAAGACCTTGGTCATGCGCGCGGCGTCGGGGAAGAAGAACAGGTTGCCGCCGCGCACGCTGCTGATCGCGGTGGCGAGCTCGGCCCCGAACTGCACGCCGACGCCGACGGTGGTCAGGCCGATCCCGCCGTGCGAGGCGTCGCGCGCCATGCCCATGAAGCTCTGCTTGTCGGTGGCACCGACGTTGGGCCGCTCGTCGGTGAAGAGCATGACCCGCGTGGTGCCCTTGAAGCCGTGGCCGCTGCGACGCGCGAGGTCGTACCCGACGCGCAGCCCCTCTTCCATGGCGGTCGAACCGGCGCTCTCGATGCCGGCGATGTGAGCCGCGATCGCGCGCTTGTCCCGGGCCGAGGTCGGGGCCATGTGGACGTGGGCGCGGTCGCCGTAGAGGACGATCGAGAGCTGATCGTCGGGGCCGAGCTGATCGAGGACGCGGTAGAGGCTCTCGCGCACGAGATCCAGCGGCTGACCCGACATCGAGCCCGACTTGTCGATGACGGCGACGAGGTTGAGGGGGGCCCGCTTGAAGGTCTTCGGATCGAGGCCCGAGCTGAAGCCGAGCTGGGCGAGGTACTGCACGTCGGGCTGGGCCAGCAGAGCGGCGCCGGTGGCCTCGCCGACGGTGCAGAGCAGCTGATCGCAGGCGCGCCCGGCCACCAGCGGGAGGTCGTGCTCGCTGAACAGACCCTCGGGCGTGAAGGTGTTGGGGTGCGGGACCTCGCCGGCCTTGACGCGATCGCGGAAGTACTGGATGTCCTGGGCGCCGCCCGGCGTGGCTCCCATGGCGGGCGAGGGGGCCATCATTTCAGCGGCGAACGTGTCGGCCGAGAAGTCGTAGACGTTCGCCTTCATCGGCTGCGGCTCCCGGCGCTCCCGCTCCTTGTCGGGCGCTGCCCCGGCGGCGGTGGTGAGAAGGGAGAACGCGGCGAGACAGGCGAGGGAGCGCAGACGGATCGGCATGACGGCCCGCTCGCCAACGTGCCGGCCGAGCGACGGATCTACGGGCGATCGCAAGCTCGCGCGGCTGCGGATGCGGACCGGCCGGGGGCGGGCGACACCATGGCCCTCGAGTCATGAGCGACGCCCGGCCGGGCGAGGAGCTGCGCCGCCGAGCGCACGGCCAGGTCGAGCGAGGCCGGTGCAGCGGGTGAGCCGGGCCCGCGGACGCTCAGGGAGCGTGCTGGCGTTCATGACATGTTGTTAGGGGCATGTCTTACGCAACTTGTTCTTGAAAACATGTCTTTGAAAGCAGTTCGCCTCAGACCGTGATGCTCACGGTGACATGTCGAAAGGGACAGTTTGCTTGGCGAACGCGGCCGCGCGATGCGACCGCGGGCGGCGAGGTCCGGACGCGCGAAGCCCCGCGACTTCGCTGCCGAGGTCGCGGGGCGCGAGTGCGGGGGGCCGGCCGCTAGATCGTCATGCCGAGGTTGTGGACGACGAAGCCCCAGAGGTCGGTCCACTCCTCGATCTGCTTGCTGGTCGGCTTGCCGGCGCCGTGGCCGGCGCGGACGTCGATGCGGATGAGCGTCGGCTTGTCGCCGGCCTGCGCGGCCTGGAGGGCGGCGGCGAACTTGTAGCTGTGGCCGGGGACGACGCGGTCGTCGTGATCGGCGGTGTAGACGAGGGTGGCCGGGTACTTGGTGCCGGGCTTGAGGTTGTGCAGCGGCGAGTAGGCGCGCAGGGCCTTGAACTGCTCGGCGTCCTCGGAGGAGCCGTAGTCGGACACCCAGGCCCAGCCGATCGTGAACTTGTGGAAGCGGAGCATGTCCATGACGCCGACGCCGGGCAGGGCCACGGCGAACAGGTCGGGGCGCTGGGTCATGGCGGCGCCGACGAGCAGGCCGCCGTTGCTGCGCCCGCCGATGGCGAGCTTGCTCGGCGAGGTGACCTTCTCGGCGATGAGGTACTCGGCGGCGCCGATGAAGTCGTCGAACACGTTCTGCTTGTTCAGCTTGGTGCCGGCCTCGTGCCACGCCTCGCCGTACTCGCCGCCGCCGCGCAGGTTGGCGACCGCCAGCACGCCGCCGAGCTCGAGCCACATGAGGTCGGGGACGGAGAAGCCGGGGGTGAGGGCGACGTTGAAGCCGCCGTAGCCGTAGAGGTAGGTCGGGTTCTGGCCGGTCCGCTCGAGGCCCTTCTTGTGGGTCAGGAACATCGGCACCTTGGTGCCGTCCTTGCTCGTGTAGAAGACCTGGGTGGTCTCGTACTTGCTCGGATCGAAGGCGACCTTGGGCTGACGGAAGACCTCGCTCTGGCCGGTCTTGAGGTCGTAGCGGAAGATGGTGGTCGGCCAGGTGTAGCTGGTGAAGGCGTAGAAGGTCTCGGTGTCCTTGGCGCGGCCGCCGAAGCCGGCGGCGGTGCCGAGGCCCGGCAAGGCGATGTCGCGCTCGAGCTTGCCGGCCTCGTCGTACACGCGGACCTCGCTGCGGGCGTCCTTGAGGTACGAGGCGATCAGCTTGCCGCCGACGTGGCTGACGTTGCGCAGGGTCTCCGGCGCCTCGGGGATCAGGACCTTCCAGGTGGCAGGATCGCCGGCGTCCTTCTTGGCGGCGTCGATGGCGACGACCTTGCCGCGCGCGGCGCCCTGGGTGGTCTGGATGAAGAGGGTGCTGCCCTTGCTGCCGACGAAGGTGTACTCGGCGTCGAACTTGTTCAGCAGCTCGACGACCGGCTTCTTGCCGACGCCGCCCGCGAGGTCGTGGACGAACAGCCCGTTCTTGTCGGCCGAGCCCTCCCACACGCGGATGACGAGCCAGCGGCCGTCGTCGCTGACCTCGCCGTTGAAGCCCCACTGCGGGTGATCCTTGCGCTCGTAGACGAGGATGTCCTGGTCCTGCGGCGTGCCGACCTTGTGGTAGTAGAGCTTCTGGAACTCGTTCTTCTGCTTGAGCGCGTCGCCCTCCTTGGGGGCGTCGTAGCGGCTGTAGAAGAAGCCCTTGCCGTCCCGGGTCCAGGCGGCGCTGCTGAACTTGATCCACTTGAGGTGATCGTCGAGGTCCTTGCCGGTGGCGATCTCGCGGACGCGGTACTCCTGCCAGTCGCTGCCGGCGGCGGCGAGGCCGTAGGCCATGTACTTGCCGTCCTGGCTGATCGCGGTGCCCGACAGCGCGACGGTGCCGTCCTGCGAGAGGGTGTTGGGATCGATGAGGACGCGCGGCTCGGCGGCCAAACTGTCGGCGACGTAGAGGACGCTCTGGTTCTGCAGGCCGTCGTTGCGGCTGTAGAAGTACTTGCCGCCCTCCTTGGAGGGGACGCCGTAGCGCTCGTAGTTCCACAGCTCGGTGAGGCGGGTGCGGATGGCGTCGCGCTGCTTGATGCCGCCGAGGACGCCGAAGGTCAGCTTGTTCTGCGCCTCGACCCAGGCGCGCGTCTCGTCGGTGTCGAGCTCCTCGAGCCAGCGGTAGGGGTCGTTCACCTGCGCGCCGTGGTAGGTGTCGACGGTGTCGCCCTTGCGCGTGAGCGGATAGTCGTAGGCCGACCTGGCGGCCACTTCGCCGCCGCCGCCGCTGCCGCCGGGAGGGGCGTCGGCGGGCCCGGGGGTCGAGGCTGCGGGCTTGCAGGCGGCGAGGGCGAGAGCGGCGGTGAACCACGCGAAGGGCGAGGGGCGGCGATGCATCGGCGAGAAGACTCCGGAGAGGGCTCGGGTTTTGTATCGACCCGCGGCAGCGCGGACAAGGCTTCGCCGGGGCGACGTCGGGCGACTCACGGGGCGCCCGAGGACGGCGTCGGCGAGGTCACAGGCCGGCGAGATCGAGCGGCTGCGGCTTCAGCCGTGCGAGCGGATCGTCGGCTTGAACGGCGGTCAGGAGCTCGTGCGGCCGCACTTCGCGGACGTCCGGGGGCACGAGGCCCACGCTGCGGGCCAGGGCCGCGAGGACGCGCGCCGGCGGAGCGCCCGCCTCGCGCAGGGCGCCGAGATCGGGGGCCCCGTCGCGCTTGCTGAGCTTGGCGCCGCCGGCCCCGAGGATCAGCGGGACGTGGGCGAAGCGCGGCGCGGGCAGCTCGGGGTGGAGCGCGCGCAGGAGGTGGAGCTGACGCGGGGTGCTGTCGAGCAGATCGGCGCCGCGGACGATGTCGGTGACGCCCATGTCGGCGTCGTCGACGACGACGGCGAGCTGGTAGGCCCAGGCCCCGTCGCCGCGGCGCAGCACGAAGTCGCCGACGTCGCGGACGATGTCCTGGTGATGCTCGCCGCACAGGCGATCGACGAAGCCGACCTCGCCGGCGGGGACGCGCCAGCGGATCGCGGCCGGACGGCCGGGGTGCGACTGTCCGTTGCGACATGTCCCCGGGTACACTGGCTCCCCGGTCATGCTGGTGACCGGCAAGGCCCGCAGCTCGCGCCGGGTGCAGGTGCACGCGTAGACGTCGAGGCGCGCGAGCGCGGCGGCGTAGCGGTCGCCGCGCTCGGACTGGCGGTAGGGGCCGAACGGCCCGCCGACGTCGGGACCCTCGTCCCAGTCGAGCCCGAGCCAGCGCAGGTCGAGCAACAGCCGGGCCTCGAACTCGGGCCGGGCACGCGTGAAGTCGACGTCCTCGACGCGCATGACGAAGGCGCCGCCGCGCGCGCGGACGTCGAGCCACGCGAGCAGGGCGGTGCGCGCGTTGCCGAGGTGCAGCGGTCCGGTCGGGCTGGGGGCGTAGCGACCGCGGACGGCGCTCATGAACGAGGAAGATACGCCGCGGGGATCGGGCAGTCTTCGCGCTCGTCGGTCCAGAGGATCGTGAGGATCCACCAGCGACGACCGTCGTGCCGCAGCTGGACGCTGTTGATCCCGCGGTAGAGCAGCTGATCGCCGCCGCCGTCGTCGGTCCGGCTCTCGTAGGTGGTGAAGACGTGGGCGATCCCGGCGAACACCTCGGTGCGGCGGAACAGCTCGCGCTCGACGAAGCTGCGCAGGCCCTGCTCGCTGATCCGCGTCTGCACCCGCTCGACGAACTCGGGGACGCTCATGTCGTCGATGTTGTTGGCGTGGACCTTGATCAGCCGGCCGTGCGGGACGCACAGGCTGGCCAGACGCTCGGCGTCGGGGCCGCGGCCCTCGGAGAAGGAGACCGAGGCGTACATGGCGCGGATGATGGCGTCGATCGAGTTGACGTCGTCGGCTCGCGCGGGCGGGTGCGTCGGCCAGGGGCCGGAGCCGGCCGCGAGCACCGCGGCGACGGACATGACAGCAGAGGACGAGGAGGACGAACTCGGGCCCGGATCGACAGGCATACCCTTCACTATACCGGAGCGAGGACGCGCGCAAAGGGGCCCGCAGGCCACGTCGGCGCGCCCCGGCGGCAAACCGGCCGCAGCGGCCCACGGCGAGGTGGACGGCGCTCGAACGAAGTTCACATCGCTCGCGCAGGTCGCGGGTCCGCGCCCCCGGAAGCTCCGTGCGCGCGCAGCGGCCCCGCAGCCGCCGGTGCGATGGGTCACGGGCGCGACACGCGGTGCGGGTCCGATCGCGCATGCCCGCAGGGGCAGGTCCGTTCGGGCATGTCTTTCGGGTCATGTACGAAGGACCTTCGCGCGCGACGCGATGGCTCGTGTCGTCGGCGCTGCGAGCGGTGCGCCGGCGGAGAGGGTCCGGAGCGGTGGTTCCCCGACCGGTTCGATCGGGCAGGACGGCGCGGCGAGCGGGGGTGTCAGGGCGGCGCGGCGTCGAGGGCGACGCGATCGGGCCAGGCGCGGAGGGTCCGCGGGGCGCTGGCGGCGTCGCCGGCGAGCAGGCCGCGGCCGGCGAGGACGACGCGGATCGGGGCGGGCTCGAGGCGGGCCAGCGCCTGGCCCGGGGTCTCGCGGCGGCGGCGGTCGCCGAGGTCGGGCGGGCCGGCCTGGCCTTCGAGCCAGCGGCGCACCTTGCCGCCGGCGCCGGCGGGGACGAGGGCCAGGCGATCGTCGGCGAGGAACACGACGTCGTGGGGGAAGCCGCGCGCGGGGTCGGGCTCGGCCAGCGGTCCGGCAGCAGTGGTGCGACTGGTGACGCCCCAGGCGCGCGCGAGCACGGCCTGCAGGGCGGCGAGGTCGCAGCGGACGCGGACGAGCCAGACGACGGCGCCGGCGGGATCGTGGAGGAGCAGCAGCTCGCGGGGGGTCAGCGCGGCGTCGCGGAGCTGGCGGCGGAGGATCTGCAACTGCGTGCCGACGAAGCCGAGGCCGAGCGCGGCGACCACCGGCATGCCCGGAGCGGTGGCGCTGGCGCGCGCGAGCTCGGCGGCGGCCTCGTCGACGCCGGGGTCGCCGAGATCGAACAGGGCGGCGACCCGGGCGTCGGCGGGGATCCACTCGAGGTCGCCGAGCGGGTCCTGAACTTCCGGGCATGTCTGCTTCGACATGTCTGGAGGAGCCTGTCTGTTCGGACCTGTCGCTTCGGGCATGGCCGAAGGCGCCGGTTGCCCGGCCGGCCGGGAGTCGACGGGCGGGCTGCCGCAAGCGGCGAGCGCGAGGAACAGGGCGCGCGGGGCCGCTCGACGGGGCTTTCGCGCGCTGGCGGGGGGCTCGCGCGCGGGGGGCGAGGCGGGTCCGAGCGCAGGGCTCACTCTCGGCTCGCTCGCGGCGCGCGAGCGAGGTCCGGGCCCGGGCCTCACCCGCCGCCTCCGCGGCGCAGGGGGGCGAGGTCGTCGGCGGCGAGCTGGAGGCGGCCGCGGACGATCGGGCCGTCCTGGGTGTAGGCGACGGCCTTGTAGAGGTCGCGCAGGACGTCGGTGGCGGCGCCGGCGGGGACGCGGGCCTCGAGGGCCGCCGCGGCCTCGGCGACGTCGCCCAGCGGCTGGAGGATGACCTCGCCGTCGATGCCGGCGGCGGCGTGGCGGGGCAGCGAGCGCGAGCCGTCGGCCTCGACGAGGCGGCGCAGCGACAGCTTGGCGACCCCGACGTCGTCGCTGAGGTCGAAGTGGAGCATGGCGCCCTGGACGTACAGCTCGAGGAGGAGGGCAGGGTCGGCGGCGACGACCTCGCCGATCGTGCGCGTGAGCTCGGACGGCGGCAGGTCGCGGGCGGCGGTCAGGGGGCTGAGGCCGTTGCCGATCTCGGTGAGCGAGAAGGCGCCGATCAGATCGTCGGCGAGGAACACCAGCCGCCACGGGAACACCAGGTCGGGCGCGAGGCCGGGGGCGCTGCCGGCGGGGGCCTCGGGCGCGGTCGGGCCGGGGGTCCATACGGCGAGGCCCTCGACGGTCTCGACCTCCATGCCGCCGGTGCGCAGCCAGGCCTCGACGTCGGCCCGCGGCGCGAGCAGCCGGCGCACGAGGTAGGGGCCGCGCGCGAGCACCGGCTGCATGACGACGAGGTCGCGCGCGAGCCACTGCTCCGGCGGCGGGGCGGCCGGACCGATCAGCGCGGCGAGGCCGGACTCGAGGCTCAGCGGGGCGCGCAGGAGGGCCAGCGCGCGCGGGGGCAGGGCGAACAGCTCGCCGAGCGCCTCGGGCTCGAGGTCGGCGGGGAGCCGCATGTAGGCCACGGCCGGCGAGTCGGGGTCGAGCCAGGCGAGGACGCGCCGCTCGTCGGGGGTCGCGGGCGCGGGCGGCTCGACGGCGGCGGCGGAAGTCTGCGGCGCGGGCTCGGTCGCGGGCTCGGCGGCCGGGCGCTCGGGCTCGGAGCGGCCGCAGGCGGCGAGGAGGAGGCCGAGGACGAGGGCGCGCGCGCACGGCCGCTGCGACACGGCGAGGGACAGGACGTGAGGGACAGGCGGGGCGGATGGCCGCTGCGACATGGCGCGAGAGACAGGTGAGGATGGTGCGCGGATCAGGCCGCAGGGGGCGAGCGGGGCGCATGGGGCTGGCGCCGAGGACCTGTCACTGAAGACATGGTCCTTCGCACCTGCAGCATCGGACATGCCCTTCGGGGCATGTCGCTCGAGCCATGACTGGAGAGTCAGCACGGGCGCCAGGTCCTCCCGGCGCGGACGAGGCGGTGGGGCAGGTCGGCGACGCGGGCCGGGGCGGGGACGCCGTCGCCGGGCAGGTCGGGGTAGGCGGGGTCGTGGGGGAGGACGACGACGAGGCGGGCCTCGCCGGTGGCGTCGGGCTGAAGGAGGCCCTTGGGGAGGATCGGCTGGTGGACGGCGGCGGTGGGGAGGCCGACCAGGCCGGCGCGGCGCTCGTCGGCCAGGCGCATGAGGGTGCAGAGCGTCGGCGGCGGGAGGTCGACCTCCTCGCGGGCCCAGGCGGCCAGGATCTCCGCCGGGGTGGCCCAGCGGCCCTCGTGGGTCTCGTGGCCGTCGGCGGCGGCGTCCTCGGCCTCGCCCTCGGCCAGGCGGGCCAGGTAGAAGCGGGCGAAGTAGCGGCGCGGCTCGGCGGCGGGGGTCAGCCAGGTGTCGAACCAGTGGAGGTCGTGGGCGTCGAGGACGACGCCGGCCTCCTCCCGGCACTCGCGGCGGGCCGCGGCGTCGAAGGCCGCGTCGCTGCCCTCCGGGCCGTCGCCCGGGTCGACCGCGCCGCCCGGGAAGACCAGGGTGTCGGGCATGAACGGGCTCTTGGCGCTGCGCCGCAGCATGAAGACCTGGGGGTCGCCGGCTGCGCGCTCGCGCAGGAGGACGACGGTGGCGGCGAGCCGCACCCCCGCGAGGCGGCCAGGGTCGGTGAGCGTCATCGGCGCGGCAGACTAGCAGGCGTGACGGAGGGGCGCGAGACGGCGCCGCGCGTTTTCGACCTCGGGCACCGGCCGGGGAATTTTGCTAAGCATGCCGCCTCACTCGTGGGCCAGGGCTCCAAGACCTCCTCGCTGCCGCGCCTCGGCGACGCCGAAGCGACGGTCCGTCTCAGCACCGACGGCGCGCTCGGCGCCTACAGCGAGATCGTCGCGGCCCTGGCCATGCCGGCGGCCGTGCTGACCCCCGCGGGCCTGATCCTCGCCGCGAACCCCGGTCTCGCCGAGGGCCTCGCCGCCGCGGACCTCAGCGGCGAGCCGTTCCTCGCCTACATCGCGCGCGCCAGCGAGCGCAGCGCGTTCGGGCGCGCCTTCACCGGCCTGCGCGGGCGATCCGCGGGGCACCACTTCTCGCTCGAGCTGACGCTGGTGCCGGGCCGCGGCCGGGCGTGGCCGTGCGCGGTGCGGGCCAGCAAGCTCGCCAGCGACAACGTCCTGCTCACCTTCACCGCGCCCGAGCGCTCGCAGACGCCCGACGTCGGCCGCGCGCTCGCCCGCTGCCTCGAGGCGCTCGACCAGGGGCTCTTGCTGCTCGACGGCGCGGGGATGATCGTCCACGCCAACCCGGCCGCGCGGGCGCTGTTCGCCGGCGACGTCCGCGGGCGCGTCCGGCCTGGCGCCGAGGACATGTCGGAACAGACATTGCTTCGAGACCAGGAGGGCGAGGCCGGCGCGCCGGACCGGCGACCCTCGGACGCGGGCGAGCGGGCTGGTGCGGACCGGAGCGACGACGGGGCGTCGCGCAGCGGGGCGTCGCCGGCGGGCGCGGACGCCCCGGGGGCGGGCGAGGCGAGGGCGCGCGCGTCCGTACGGGGCGACGGGCCGGGCGCGGCGACGCGGGCGCGAGCGGGCGCGGAGGACATGTCCGCTCGGACCTGGCCTGGGGGACAGGAGGGCTCCGGCCGGAGCGAGCCGCGCCCAGCCGCGGGGGCCGAGCGAGCGGCGCCGCCGGTGCGATCTCGACAGGGCGCGGAGGACATGTCCGGGAGGCCCTGGCCTTCGGGACAGGACTCGGAGGCCAGGAGCGGGCCGCACCTGGGCGGGCGCAGCCTGCTCGAGCTGGCGGAGCCGGCGGCCGGGCGGGCGCTCAGCGAGGCGCTGACGCAGGCGCGGGTCGGCAACTGGCACGGCGAGATCGAGCTGCGCCGGCTCGACGGGGCGCCGCTGCCGGTCGAGCTGTCGCTGGCGGGCGGGCGCGAGGAGGGGGCGCCGACGGTGGCGCTGCTCCGCGACCTCCGCGAGCGCCGGCAGCAGGACTTCGAGGATCGCCTGCTGGCCCAGGTCGACCGCCTGCTGGTGTCGACGGCCCGGCCGCACGACAACGTCGCCGCGGCCTGCGGGGCGATCATGGACTCGCTCGGGTTCACCCGCGGGGTGGTGCTGGCGCGGGTCGGCGAGGGCTGGCAGCGGTGGACGCTGCGGACGGGCTGCGCGCCGCGGGTGTCGACGCTGCCGGCCGAGGGCGATCCGCCGGCGACGTGGGGCAGCGGGCCGGCGGTGGTCGAGATCGACGCGTCGGAGCCGACGCACCGGCGATGGTTCGGCGACCTCGAGGGCCGGCGCCACGCGCTCCGCCTGGCGCTCGGCGCCAACCCCCGCGTGGCCGGGTTCTTCGTGCTGGCCGGCGCCGGGCCGCGCGACGCGCCGCCGCTGCGGCTGCTGGCGCTGCTCGCTCCGCAGCTGGCGCTCGGGCTCGAGGGCGGACGGCTGATGCTCGAGACCGAGGCGCTGGCGGCGTACCAGGCGCTGCTGCTCGACCAGACCAGCGTGCTGATCAACTCGATCGACGCGGCCGGGCGGGTGGTCACGTGGAACCGCGCCAGTCAGCAGCTGCTCGGGATCTCGGCGGAGGCGGCGCGCGGGCGCAAGTTCGGGGTCGAGGTCGCGCGCCTGGCCGAACCTGCCCGATGGGACAGCCTGTGGGCGAGCCTGCGAAAGGACGGCGCGATCGCCACCGAGGTCGCGGTGCTGGCCGAGGGCGGGAAGGAGATCCCGCTGCACCTCGAGGGCCGGCTGCTGCGCGGGGCCGACGATCCGGGCGCCGGCGCGGTGCTCGTCGCGCTCGACCTGCGGCGGCGCCGGGCGCTCGAAGACCAGGTGCTGCGCACGCAAAAGCTGGCCGCGGTCGGCCTGTTGGCGGCGGGGATCGCCCACGAGATCAACAACCCGCTCAGCGGCGTGGTCGGCTACAGCCGGCTCCTGCTCGAGAAGCCGCTCGACCCGAACGTGCGCGAGAAGGTCGAGAAGATCGCGGCCAGCGGCGAGCGTTGCCGCAAGATCGTCGAGGGCGTGCTGCTGTTCTCGCGCCAGCGCGAGGGCGGCAAGCGCCGGCTGGTCGACCTCAGCGGGCTCATCGACCGCGTGATCGGCATCGGCGAGTACCAGTGGCGGATGCACAACGTCCGGATCCTGCGCTCCGGGCTGCAGGCGGCGATGGTCGTCGGGGACGCCGACCAGCTCGAGCAGGTGCTCCTCAACCTGCTGTCGAACGCGGTCGACGCCATGCCCCGCGGCGGCCGGATCCGCATCCGCCTCGATCGAGAAGACGGGCGCGTGGTGGTCGAAATCGCCGACGAGGGCTGCGGGATCGCCCCGGAGATCCTCGACCGCATCTTCGACCCGTTCTTCAGCACCAAGGACATCGGCAAGGGCACCGGCCTCGGGCTTGCGATCTCCTACGGAATCATCAAAGACCACGGAGGTGATATCCTCGTGCGGTCGCAGCCCGGGCTGGGTACGACCTTCACGATCCACCTCCCGGACGCCCCCGAAGGGGGGCCCACCAGCGTATGAGCCGCGGACGCACACCAGTCAAAGACACCTACTCCACCCACGACGTCGCGCGGATCTGCTGCGTCACGCCGACCACCGTGATCCGCTGGATCGAAGACGGCCTGATCCCGGCGTTCAAGACGGTCGGCGGCCACCGCCGCGTGCGCCGCGAGGACCTCGAGCGCGTCTGTCAGGAGCGCGGGATCCCGTTCACGGTGCCCACCGGCGACGAGGTCGGCCGCCTGCTCGTGATCGACGACGAGCCGGTCGTGCTCGACCTGGTCCGGGATGTCCTCAAGGACCTGTCCCATCAGTTCGACGTCGAGGTCGCCCGCGACGCGTTCGACGCCGGTCGCCTGGTGGCGACGTTCCGCCCGCAGCTGATCTTCCTCGACCTGATGATGCCCGGCGTCGACGGCTTCGAGGTGTGCGCCCGCCTCAAGCGCGACGCGTCGACGATGCACACCGAGATCATCGCCATCACCGGCTACTACACCGAGGCCAACATGGAGCGGATCCTGGCCGCCGGCGCCTCGGCCTGCCTCAAGAAGCCGCTCGACGTCACCGAGGTCCGCCGCCGGGTGGTCGAGGCGTTCCACCTCCGCGACGAGCCCCGCATCGAGCCCGCGCCCGACCCGCGCGAGAACTCGAAGGTGCTCCTCGTCACCCAGAACGCCGACTTCCGCGCGAAGGTGAAGGAGGAGCTCGAGCGCGCGACGCCGCCGCTCGAGATCAAGACCGCCCAGACCGGCGCCGACGCGCTCCTGGTCGCCCAGGCGGCCCCGCCGCGCTACGTGATCCTCAGCATGACGGTGCCCGACCTCAAGAGCACCGACGTGATCGCCAAGCTCGCCGCCGGGCCCGGAAACCCGCAGATCATCGCGGTCCACGACGCGCCGACCGACGAGATCCGCATGGCCGCCCGCGCGGCAGGGGCCCGCATGTGCCTGCCCACGGCGGCGGTGGCGGGCAGCGTCCGCGAGCTGCTCGGGGTCTGACCGCGCTCGGGGTCGCGAGCGCGCTGCCATGGGCGCCGGGCGCCCACGCTCGGCGCGCGGAGGCCGATCCGGCCTGTCTTTCAAGACAGGTCGGTGAGGACGGGTCGCGACGAGCGCCCGGCTTCCCGGCGGTCGTCGACCGAAGGCAGGCGGCGGCGAGCGTGGCGGTAGCGACCGCGCGGAGGCCGGGCCGGTCTGTCTCACAGGTTGGTGAGGACATGTCGCGACGAGCGCCCGGCTTCCCGGGGATCTCGATCGAGGGCAGGCGGGGCGGCGAGCGTGGCGGTCGCGACACGCTCACGCGTTCGTCGAAGCCAGGTCGTCGCTGCGGCACGCCGGCGGCGAAGCCGTCGGGCGGCGTGGACCTGGTAGGCGGGTTCGAGCCGTCGCCCGAGCAGGACGCGAGGCCGGGCGCAAGCGGCGCGATCCGGACGACGAACGTCTCGAGCCCGGCGGGGCCGCCTCGTGCGGACCGGCGCGGGAGGCTCGGCGCCGGTCGTCGAAGCTGGCCGGCAGAGCATGTCCGATGGGGCAGGCGCGCGAGGACATGGCCCCGCGGACATGTCCCAGAGCGCTAGGGCGCGGGCTCGGCCAGGGCGGCGGTCAGGGCGGCGGCGAGCTCGGGGTCGCCGGTGGGGATCAGGCCGTCGCGGCGCCAGCGGAGGTTGCCGGCGCGGTCGATGAGGAAGCTGGCGGGGTAGCCGACGACCTGGAACGGGCCGCCGACCACGTTGCGCTCGTCGTGGATCACGGGGTAGGTGAGGCCGAAGCCGGACACCATGTTGCGGAGGGTCTTGGCGTCGCGCGCGGCGTCGGTGCTGACGCCGACGACGGTCAAACCCTCGGCCTCGTGGCGGACGTGGAGCGCCTGCAGGTCGGGCAGCTCCTCGCGGCAGGGGTCGCACCAGGTGGCCCAGACGTTGAGGAGGACGACGCGGCCGCGCAGGTCGGCGAGGCTGAGCGGCTCGCCGCGCAAGGTAGTGCCGGCGAAGGGCGGGACCGGAGCGCCGAGCGCGAGCACCGGGGCGGCGCCGCCGGTCTTGCCCGAGGCCCCGACGCCGGGCTTGCCCTCGCAGGCGGGGAGGAGCACCAGTCCCAAGAGACAGGTGAGGAGGGCGCGGGGTCGAAGGGCGGACATCAGGCGGCGGCGGCGTGGAGGCCGTGCTGCTGAGCATAGTCCGAGAGCTGGTCGCGGAGGAGCCGACGCGCGCGGTGCAGGCGGCTCATCACGGTGCCGAGCGGACAGCCGAGCTGCTCGGAGGCCTCGCGGTAGGCCAGACCGTGCAGATCGACGAGCTCGACGACCTCGCGGTAGTGCTCGGGCAGAGCGGCGAGCGCGGCGGCCACCTCGTCCGACAGGCCCTCGGCGTGCCACGCGGCCTCGGGGGCGCTGCAGGCGTCCATCCGGCCGGCGTCGAACAGGTGCTCGGCGATGTCGCTGCGACCGGCGGTGACGTCGACGACCCGCTGGTGGCGGTGCCGCGAGATGAAGGTGTTGACCAGGATCCGCGACAGCCAGGCGCCGAGGCTGCCGCCGGGCCGGAAGCGGTGCCAGTTGGCCCACGCCTTCGTCAGGGCCTCCTGCACCAAGTCCTGAGCCTCGCTGCGCTGCCGGGTGAGGCGCATGCCGACGCTGGTCAGGCGCGGCAGGTGGGGGGTGATCTGGGCCAGAAACTCGTCGGCAGGGGTCACGGCTCGCATGCCCGACCTGATAAGCAAGTCCGGGTCCAGACGAAAAAGCGTGTGGTTGCAGGAGGTTGAGGGCGAGGGGCGGATCGCGGCCGCACGGGCGATTGCTTTCTCGAGAAGAAAGCAATTGTTGGTGACTTCGGTCCGCCGGCCGGGCCGTCGGGAGGGGCGTGATACACGATTCGCAGCGCGGGGGTGCCGGGGTCCGGGAGGTCGCGCGAGCGCGGGGAACCGCGGGCAGAGGCCGAACGCGGCCGAATGGGCGAGGGCCGTCGAGGCTCGCGAGGCCAGTGGGACGATCTTCCTTAGTATGGAAGAGGGCGCTGGGATCGGAGCACCTGCGGTCTCCCCGGCGCCGGCGAGGCGCGTCGCGGATCGTCGGTGCGGACAGCTCGGCGGAGGGCGACGAGATTCCGGCGACGGGCCTTTGCCCGCTCGGCGGGCTCGTCGCCGCCGCGGGGTCCGGCGCGGCCGCGGCGATGCCGGTCCCGGCTGCGCCGGTCGGCGGCTGCTCGCCTTCCGGACCCAGCTGCGCCGGTCGGTGGCTGCTCGCCTTCCGGAACCGGCGGGCTCCGCGGCGCTAGTCGAAGACGATCCGCGGGCTGGTCGGCTCCGCCGGCGGGCCGGCGGGGTCGCGGACGGTGGCGTCGGCGAGGCCAGGGCCGAAGGCGAGGCGGAGGGGGCCGAGGGTCTCGGCGGGGGCGAGGAGGTCGTGGCCACGCAGGCGCAGGGCCAGCCACGGGCCGGTCTCGCCGGGCGGGGCGAGCACGAGGCCCCAGGCGTCGCAGCGCTCGGGGGCGCGGGCGAGCTCGACGGCGCGGAGGACCGCGGGTTCGGGGTCGCGGGCGGCCATCAGCGCGAGCTGCGGGGCGAATTCGGGGTCGGGGCGGTCGCGGCAGGCGAGCGCGAGGGCGGCGCTGGTGCGCACGCGCGCCGAGGTGTCGCGCAGGAGGCCGGCCAGCAGCGGATCGGCGGCGCGGGCGGAGGCCCAGGCGAGCGCGCCGGCCGTGCAGGCGCGGACGCCGGGATCGGCGGCTGCCGCCTGCCGGGCGGCGACGCGGAGGAAGGTGGCGCCGCCGTGGCGCAGGCGGGCCAGGGCGGCGACGGCGAGGCAGCGATCGGCGCTGGCGAGCGCCAAATCGTCGGCCCACAGGGCGAGGCGGGCCGGCAGCGCGGTGTCGACGGCGGCCCAGGCGGGGGCGCTGGCGAGCGCGAGCAGCCAGGGGCGGCGCCATTCCGCGCCGCCCGCCAGCTCCAGGCGGAGCCCGGCGGCGCCGCCGAGCCAGTCGGGGGCCCGCTGGCCGAGGGCGGCGCCGGCGCGCAGGCGGGCGGCGGGGTCGGGATCCGTGAGCGCGCGCTGCCAGGCGTCGCGGTCGGCGTCGGCCGGCCACGGCGGGGTGAAGTCGGCGGCCGTGCGCGGCGGATCGAGGGCGGCGAGCAGGCGCCGGACCTCGCGCTCGAGCGGCGGTTCGAGGCCGCGGGCCAGCGCGGCGGTCAAGGCGGGCCGCGCGGCCTCGCCCAGGCCGAGGAGGGCGTCGAGCGCGGGCTGGCGCAGGTTGTGCGCCTCGGTCTGCCGCAGGGCGTCCTCGCGCAGGCGGGCGACCAGACCCTCGGCCAGCGCGGCGCTCGGGGTGCGCCGGCGCGCGATCGCCTCGGCGACGTGGCGCGGCAAGAGATTGCGCGGCGGGGCGTCGAGCAGGCGCAGCAGCTCGGCGTCGACGTCGAGGCCGTCGGGGCCTTCGCCGGGCTTGCCCGCAGCGGCCGGGGCCGGGCCGGGCAGGGCCGCGAAGGCGTGCAGGAGGCTGCGGCCGACGTAGGTCTCGTCGCCGACCTGAAGGGCGCGCAGCAGGGCCGGCGCGGCCCTGGGGTCGCGCAGGCGGGCGAGCGCGTCGGCGGTGTCCTGGCGGACCTGCGGGTCGGGGTCGACGAGCAGGCGGGTCAGCGGGAGGGCGCCGTCGGATCGGCCGCTGCGCGGGTCGTCGGGGCCGAGGACGCCGAGGCCGTGCGCGGCGGCTCGCCGGACCTCGGGGGCCGGATCGGCGAGCTTGGCGATCAGGTTGGTGCGGACGATCGCAAGCTGGTCTTTGGGCCAGCTCGCGGCGGCGAAGGTGCGCATCGCCTCGGCGCGGATCAGGGCGTCCGGGTCGCGCAGGGCGGTGAGGAACAGCTGGATGCGATCGGGGTCCGGGGCGAGGACGACGACGCGGAGGGCGGCGACGCGGAGGGCGGGGTCGTCGAGCTCGCTCTGCCAGATCTTGCGCGCCGCCGGGGCGCAGGCGACGAGCTGGCGCTCGAGACAGGCCTGCAGCACCTCGCGGCGGACGGCGCTCGAGCGGTCCTCGAGGGCGGCGACGAGGATCGAGGCGACCAGCGGGGTGGCGAACGCGTCGAGGTCGCGCACGGCCGCGACGCGCCGGCTGTCGCGGACGAGCCGAAGGTCGCTGTCGGGCGCGCCGACCAGCGGCTCGGCCGCCCGCGAGACCTCGGACGGCCACAACGGCCAGCGCCGCGCCGGCTCGGCGGCGGCGTCGGCGGCGAGCAGCAAGGCGAGGGCCGCGACGACGCCGGCGACGAGGGGCCGCCGGGACGGCCGCGACGACGCGGCGCAGCCGGCCGCGGCGTCGACGGGCCGCGACCTTTGCTGGGCCGGCGGGGTGCAGGCGGCGACGCGCGAGGCGTCGGCGGCGCGCCGCGAGTTCGCCGCGTCGCGCGACGCGAGACGCCCCGGCCCGAGGAGGGCCGAGGCGTGGCGAGAGGGGCGACCCGGAGACACCGGGCGCAAGTCTAGGCGGTCGCGACCGGCGGCGCTACGGCCACGGGTTGCACATGTTGTCGGGCCCGAGGACGATGTCGCTCTTCACCCGCGGCTGCAGCTTGCTGTTGTTGAAGCTGTAGCCGAGCACGCCGGCGATCGACTCGATCTGGGTGCCGACGGGGCAGGCGTTGTTGAGCTGCATGTCCTTGAGGGCGTCCGACAGCTGGTCGTCGATGCGGAGGTCGCCGGTGACCGCGAACTCGTCGAAGTCCATCGGCGCGTCGGGGTTGACGTTGGTGATCGACAGCATGTCGACGGAGACGAGCATCGACTGCAGCGGGAAGGCGTCGGGGCCGCCGGTGGCGATGTCGGCCGGTTCGACAGGCAGCGGCTCGAACGGCAGGACGTTGCCGGTCTCGACGATCGAGACCTGCGGGTACGAGATCTCGTCGAGGCCGAAGTACTGCTCGTAGGTGCCGGTGACGTCGACCTTGTCGCCGACCTTGACCGCCGGCGAGGCGTTGCCGGTGAACACGAAGATGCCGGTGTAGGGCATCTGCGTGCCGGTCTCGATGTGGAAGCCGCGCGAGCTGCCCGACAGCGGGCGGATGCCGGTGACGTAGGCGCCGACCACCTTGACGACCGCGCCGTCCTGCGGGTGCTGCGGGTGGTTGGGATCGCGGATGGCCTCGATCGTGATCGGGCACGGCGAGTAGCCCGGGTTGGCGGTCGGGCAGGTGTCGCACTCGTCGCCCTTGCCGTCGTCGTCGCCGTCGGCCTGGTCGGCGTTGGCGACGCGGATGCAGTTGTCGGCGCCGTTGGGCACGCCGTCGTCGTCCATGTCGTCGGCGTCGATGAAGGCGCAGGTGTCGGTGTTGTCGAGCGGGCACGGATCGCAGGCGTCGCCGGCGGCGTCGCCGTCGGCGTTGGGCTGCACGCCCGGCTCGATGAGCAGCGGCGGGTTGAACACGTTGGGACAGTTGTCGTCGGCGTTGAGCACGGCGTCGCCGTCGAGGTCGTCGGCGACCGCGAGGCCGTCGTACTCGCCCGGGCGCGAGGGCACGCAGGTCGGCTCGTCGTCGGGCGTGCCGCAGAAGAACAGCGGGTAGGTGGCCTCGATCGCGGTCTTCATCTGCGCGACCGTGACGCCGCCGGTGTCGCCGCTGACGCAGGCGGTCTTGGCCCGCCCGCACACGTCGAGGTCCTCGCAGGTCATGCCCTCGAAGGCGGCCATCACCGCGGTGTCGCCGTAGAGCGGCAGGCCGCCGCGCATGACGAGGACGACGCCCGAGAGCTCGCCGCGGGTGACGGCCGAGTGGCGCTCGAGCTCGGCGCCGTCGAACACCGAGACGTCGCCGGCGTAGCCGGGCCGGAGCAGGCCGATCGCGTGCTCGCTGCCGGTCGCGAGGGCGGCGTTCAGCGTGGCCATCTGCCACAAGTCGCGATCGGTGAAGTGATTGTTGTAGTAGGTGGTGTTGAGCTCGTCGGCGCAGCGGAGCTCGCGGAGCATGTTCATCGAGCCCGAGGCGACCCAGTCGGTGCCGAGCGCGAGCGGGACGCCGAGGTTGTCGAGGACGGTGACCTGGGCGGTGTTGCCGTAGAGGACGATGTTGGAGCGCGGCGACCAGACGATGCGCGCGCTGTCGGGGTGGATGGTGGCGCTGTCCTCGGCGGTGAGGCCGATGGCGTGGATGATCGCGGTCTGGCCGGAGACGATGTCGCTGGTGCCCTGGCTGAGGCAGACGAACTCGTTGCGCGCGTAGTCGTCGATGCCCTCGGCGATGTGCGGCAGGTAGGCGTTCTCGTCGGCGATCTCGGTGGTCAGCGTGATGTCGGGGTAGCCGCCGCACATCGACGCGTTCTGGTAGCCGTTGGTGTCGCCGAGCGGGAAGGTGTCGCTGTTGGCGACCGCGATCGGCAGGCCCTCGAGCAGGCCCATGTCGAGGTTGCGCAAGAGGCCCGGCTCGCCGCCCGCCGCGGCCGTCGAGGTGGCGCCGCTCATGATGAAGCGGAACTCGGCGGCCAGCACCTCCTCTTCGGAGGCGCCGCCGGGGACGGTCAGCTTCTGGTGGCCGTTCTTGCCGATCCGCCAGTCGTGGCGGTGCTCGTAGCGATCGACGCCCTCGCCGATCGGGGCGTTGCCGGCGTAGCTGATGTGGTCGTGGGCGTTGATCAGGCCGGGAGAGATGACGCCCTGGGCGCAGCCGAGTTGGGTCGCGTCCTGGGCCGCGGGGTGATCGAGACAGTCGCAGCCGACGCAGGCGATCACCCCGGCGGGGTCGACCAGCACGGCGCCGTTCTCGTAGACGACGTCGGGGGCGAGGACGGTGCCGCGGATCAAGGTGCCACCTGGCCCTTGGGCCAGGACCTCGCAGGTGCCCTCGGCCGGCGGGACCAGCGGCGGGGCGTCGCACTCGACGATGCCGTCGACCGGACCGCCGGTGTCGGTCTCGCCGTCGGTGTCGGTCTCGTCGCCGGTGTCGGTCTCGTCGCCGGTGTCCGTCTCGTCGCCGGTGTCGGTCTCGTCACCGGTGTCGGTCTCGGTGGTCGGCCCCTCGGTGGTGGTCGGGACCGTGGTGACCGTCACGTCACTCGTGGTGTCGGTGCTGGTCGGGGCCGTGGTCGTCGGCACGACGTCGGTGTCGGTGCCGGGTCCGGCGCTGGTGCCGGTGGTCGAGGTGTCGGTGTCACCCTCGGTCTGGGGGGTGCTCGTATCATCGTTGCAGGCCGGGAGCGAAATCGCGCTCACCAGCAACACCAGGCTGGATCGGGTCCCAAAGTGCATCGGGCGGCACGATACCCGCTTCGTTCCCGCCCGCGCAATGACGCGGTCGTCATGAACGAGTGTCCGTTGCAGGAGCAAGTGACAGCGAGGTGACGCGACCTCGGGTGCAACCAGCACCAGTCACGACGCCGTGACGCGTGAGTTGACGGAAGAACGGCCCACGTGCATGCGCAGAGGCTTTTTGGCATAGCTTCGCCGCGCTCGCGTCCCGCGAGCCCGGAGGAGCACGCGATGTCTCGTTCTTCACGAATCACCGGGCCGTCCGCGGCCGCGATCACCACGCTGCCCCTGTGGGCGCTCCTCGCTTGCGGGGGCGGTCAAGGCGCGACGACCAACGGCTTCGCCTCGGCCACCGAGACGTCCACCTCCGGCGCGTCCACGGCGCCCGGAGCGACCACCTCCACCGGCGACACCTCCACCGGCGAACCGACCACCGGGCCGGAGCCGACGACGGCGGCGACGACGACGACGACCGAGGGCGCGGTCACCGGCACGACCACGATGTCCGGAACGCCATGTTCTTCGGACCAGGATTGTAAGGACAGCCCGGACGGCCCGGTGTGCGACGTCGACGCCGGGGTGTGCTCGCAGCCGTGCGAGCCGGGCGAGCAGGAGCCGTGCTACGGCGGCCCGGACGGCACCCAGGACGTGGGCGCGTGCGTGTCGGGGATCCGGACGTGCCTCGAGAACGGCCTCGGGTTCGGCGCCTGCGAGGGCGCGGTGTGGCCGACGCCCGAGGTGTGCGGCAACGCGATCGACGACGACTGCGACGGCGACGCCGACGAGGACGCCGACGAGGACGGCGACGGCTGGGGCGTGTGCGGCGGCGACTGCTGCGACGTCGCCAGCGGGGCGTGCGCCGACCCGGAGCTGGTCAACCCCGGCGCGTACGAGTTCGTCGGCAACACCGTCGACGACGACTGCGACGGCGACACCGACGAGGAGGCGCCGAGCTGCGACGCGGCCCTCGCCAGCGACTCGGCCGACCCGCTCGACTACGCCCGCGCGCTCGACCTGTGCCAGATGACCGTCGAGGACCCGGCTGACCCGAAGGACAAGACCTGGGGCGTCATCGGCGGCAAGTTCAGCCTGGCCGACGGGACAGGTCTGCCGGCGGCCGCGTCGCGCTCGATCCGCGCCGCGTTCGGCGACAAGATCGGGCCGCAGAAGCACAGCCGCCTGATGGTGCTGTCGAGCGGCCACGCCGCCGACGCCAACGACACCAAGCCGAACTTCGTGAAGTTCGAGGGCGGCGCCAACCTCGGCACGACGAGCCCGCCGCCGCAGGACTGGTGGACGGCGATCGGCGGCAAGCTGCCCAACCCGCCCGGCTGCAACGTGCCGCAGGTGCCGTCGGCCAACGACCCGATCATGCTCAAGCTGCGGATCCGGGTGCCGACCAACGCCAAGTCGTTCTCCACCAAGATGTACTTCTTCTCGGCCGAGTACCCCGAGTACGTGTGCAGCCAGTACAACGACTTCTTCGTCGCGCTGGTCGACTCGGACGCCGACGGCAACCCGGACGACAAGAACGTGGCGATCTACGACGACGGCCAGACGCAGTGGCCGATCGGCGTCAACCTCGTCAAGGTCGCCGACGGGCTGTTCACCCAGTGCCAGGGCGGCGAGGTCGGCTGCGCGGCGCAGAACGTCCCGACCTCCGACTACAACGGCTGCGAGGGCACCGCCGATCTGGTCGGCACCGGCTTCGAGCAGAACGACTTCTCGACGTGCGAGCCGTCGCAGACGATGATCGGCGGCGGCACCGGCTGGCTGACGATGAGCGGCAACGTCGCGCCGGGCGAGATCATGGAGATCCGCCTGGCGATCTGGGACACCGGCGGCCACATCTTCGACTCGGTGGTGCTGCTCGACGCGTGGGAGTGGTCGCTCGATCCGGCGGCCCCGGGCGTGACGCCGGGCTGACGCTCATCGGCGTGTCACGGAGGACATGCTCGATCGAGCATGTCCTCCGGAGAATGTCCTCGGGGACACAAGATTCGAGCGCGCGGCGCCGTCACGGGCGCGCGGACGCCTCGCGCGCGGGGGCGAGGCCGTAGCGCGTGCGGGCCCACGCGGCGGTGCGCGCGACAGCCTCGTCGACGGGGGTGGCCGACCAGCCGAAGGCGGCGCGGAACTTCGAGTCGTCGACCTCGAACGGGACCTCCCACTGATAGATCATCTCGGCCATCTCGCGCATCGTCGGCGAGACCAGGCCGAGCGTGCGCACGAGCCAGCGCGGGACCGAGGTGACGTCGGCGTCGCGGCCGAGGGCGCGGCCGAGGCGCTGCGTCAGGCTGCGGGTGCTCTCGGCCGGCGGCGTGGGGACGTGCCAGACGTGACCGAAGCCGCGGTCGCTGGTGCCGAGGGTGACGAGGGCGCGCGCGACGTCCTCGACGTAGGTGTACGCGTGCGGGAGGTCGGGATCGCCGAACATCTGGCCCTTGCGGCCGGCGAGGACCCGCCGGAAGAAGCGGTCGTTCCACACGGCGTAGGCGAGGTCGGCGCCGAAGAAGTCGCTGGCGCGGGCGATCGCCACCGGGACGTCGCCGCGGCGATCGGCGGCGAGCCGCAGCTCGCCGAGCTTCACCCGCAGCTCGCCCTTCTTGCTGCACGGCACCTGCGGCGAGTCCTCGCGCATCGGCCCGCCCGGCCGCCCGTACATGTAGAGGCAGTCGAGCGCGACCAGGCGAGCGCCGGCGTGCCGGGCCCCATGGAGGGCGCCGCGGGCCATCGGCAGCAGCTCCTGCGGCCAGCGGTGATAGGCCGGGTTCATGCAGTCGTAGACGACGGCGGCGCCCTCGACGGCCCGGCGGGCGAAGTCGAGGTCCGTGATGTCGCCGGCGACGAGCTCGGGGCCGACGCCGACCGCCGAGCGGCGGACCTGGCGGACCCGCAGGCCGCGGGCGCGCAGGAGTTCGACGACGCGGCCGCCGATCTGGCCGGCGCCGAGGACGACGTGGAGCGGTGCGGAGGTGGCTTGCATGCTGCTAGGATGGTCGTTGCATGGGCGCAAGAAAATCGGCAGCGGTGCAAGCGATCTCGGCAACCATGCAAGGAAGCGAGGAGGGCCGCTGGGACGACGTGCGCGTGTTCCTGGCGGCCCATCGCCTGCGCAACCTCGGGGCCGCGGCGCGTCGGCTCGGGGTCGACATCTCGACGGTGAGCCGCCGCCTGACGGCGTTCGAGGCGACGGTCGGGGCGCGGCTGTTCGATCGCGGGCGCCACGGGCTGACGCCGACGCGCGCGGCCGAGGCGGTGCTGACGGCGGCGGAGGCGATGGAGCTGGCCCACGCGCGGCTCGGTCGCGAGGCGTCGGCGGTCGAGGCGGCGCCCGAAGGGGTGGTGCGGATCAGCGCGCCACCTGGCCTGGCGGACATGTTCGTGGTGCCGGCGCTGGTGCTGCTGCGGCAGCGGTTCCCGGGGATCGTGGTGGAGCTCGAGACGTCGGTGCGGGTGGTCGACCTGACGCGCGGCGAGGCCGACCTGGCGCTGCGCTCGGTGCGGCCGACCTCCGCCGAGCTGGTGCTCCGCAAGGTGATGCACGCGCGCTCGCTGGCGATGACGTCGCCGGCGCTGGCGCGCTCGCTCGGGGTGCTGCACGACTGGAGCGCGGCGCCGTGGCTGGGCTTCGACCACGACCTGGCCAGCTCGCCGGCGGCGCAGTGGATCGCCCGCCACGTGGCGCGCGCGAGCGTGGTGCTGCGGACGAGCCACTACGCCAGCCTGCTGGCGGGGGCGGCCGCGGGGATGGGCGTGGTGCTGCTGCCCGCCCCGTACGCGCGGGCGCGCGAGCTGGTCGAGGTGCGCCACGACCCGACGCTGGCGGCCAGCGCGGCGAGCTGGCCGGTCGACGATCTGTGGCTGGTCGGGCACAGGTCGCAGCGCGACCTGCCGCGCGTGGCCGCGGTGTGGCAGGTGCTGACGGAGACGCTCGGGGTGGTCCGCGAGGCGCGGGCGCGAGGCTGAGGCCGCGCGTCAGGGGCGGCGTTCGAGGCGGAAGCGGGTCGAGCCGCGGATCGCCATGGCGATGCCGCTGATCAGCATCGCCACGCCGACGCCGAGGATGACGGCGCCGACGGTGCGCCTGTCGCCGTCGCGGCTGATGGCGGTGAGCATGGCGCCGGCCAGCGTGCCGCCGGCGCCGTAGCCCGACATCAACATGCCGCCGATGAGGAGGCCGCGCCGGCCGGGCTGGACGCGGGCGACGTACTCGCCCTCGAGGTCCTTGAGGAAGAAGGTCTGCGACGGCATCATCCGGTCGCCGCCGAAGTAGAACGGGTAGCCGGCGCGGCCGTCGATGACCTTGCCGCACGGGGCGCGACAGACCGAGCGAGCCCCGGCGAGCCCGGCCCGGGCCGCCTGCGGGCTGACGGCGCCGATCGGGGCCACGGCCTCGAGCAGGTGGACGTCGGCCGGGCGCGTGAGCTCGATGAAGATCCGCGGCCGGCTCGGACCCGGGGCGACCTCGTCGTCGGCGACCGCGGCGGTGCTGTCCGCGGGGACATGTCCCGGAGGCTGGGGGACATGTCCTTCGGGACCGGTGGTGGCGGCGCCGGCGAACGTGGTCGAGGCGATGTCGGCCCACGGGATCGTCCGCGCGCCGCCGGTGAGCTGGATGACGACCTCGCGGTCCTGGTGGAGCTCGAGGATGGTGCCGCGCAGGACGCTGCCGTCGCGCAGGATCACGGTGTCGTAGACGGCCGGCGGCGGGGACTCCTGCACGAGCACGGGCTGCGGGGCGGGCTCGACCACGCGGACGGACTCCGGCGCGGGGGCGGGCGCGACGGGGCCGGGCTGCTGGGCGCGGGCGGGGGCGCCGGTCAGCGCGAGCGCGACGATCGTGACGACGGCGGCGCTACGGCGGGGCATACGAGGGCGTTGTAGCACGAGGGGACCGAGGGCGTCCGTGGACGGGTTCGCGCTCGCAAACATCGGGAGGCGGTACTCGATGCGGGCTGTGCTTGTTCCGGGCGACCGGGTGCTCACGGCGTGGATTGGCGTTCGCGCTCGCTCTGACAGGCGGCGGCGTTGGCCTCGGCCAGGGCCGGAGGTTCGCCGAGGAGCTGGCCGCGCTGGCGGGCCGACAGGCACACCGGCGAGGCGGCGCGCAGGCGGGCCTTCAAGGTCGCGGGGGTGAAGTCTGCCGACCACAGGCGGAGCTGGCCGTCGTCGCCGGCCGAGGCGAGGTGCGGGCCGGCGGGCGACCAGGCCAGCGCGCGCACGGGGCCCTGGTGGCCGGTCAGCACCACCGGCTCGTCGCGGCCGTCGAGCGGCCACACGCGCACGGTCGCGTCGTCGCTGGCGGTCGCAAGCGCGGCCCCGTCGGGGCGCCAGGCCAGCGCGCGCACCGGGCCGCTGTGCTCCTCGAGGATCGTCGGGGCGCCGCCGTCGAGCGGCCAGACCCGGACCCGGCGGTCCCACGAGCCAGTGGCGAGCCGCTGGCCGTCGGGCGCGAAGGCCAGCACCGTGACGCTGCCGGAGTGGGGCCCGAACTCGCGCGCCGCGGCGGCGGGATCGTCGGCGCGGTAGAGCCGGGCCGTGCGATCGGCGGCGCCGGTGGCGAGCAGCCGGCCGTCGGGCGAGAAGGCGAGGGCGGTGACGCTGCCGCGGTGGCCGGTCAGCGGGCGAGATGTCCCCTCGGCCAGGTCGATCAGGCGCGCGCCGTCGGGCAGGGCCACGGCGGCGCGGGCGAGGTCGCCGGAGACGGCGGCCGCGGCGGCGCCGGGGCCGAGCGGGCGGGGCTCGAGCGGCCGGCGGGCGGCGTCCCAGCCTTGGAGGGCGCCGGTGCGGGTGACCGTGAGGACATGTCCGTTCGGACCTGCGCCGACGAACAGGCTCGGGGCCGCCGCGCCGGCGAGGGCGAGGGCCCGCGCGGCCGGCCCGGCGGGGCTCGTCGCCGCGGCGGCGGGGAGGTCGGGACCGACCGACGGAGGCGCGGGGCTCGTCGCCGGGTCGGCGGTCGCCACGGGACCGCTGGTCGAGGGCCCGCGGCTCGCCGCCGCGTCGGGGGCCGTGGCGGTGGCGGATCCGGCTGTCCCCATGGACATGACGGGGGAGACATGGCCTTCAGGGCCTTCCCCGGAGGCCATGTCCTCCGAAACATGGCTCTTTCGCCATGTCTCGACAGCCAGGCCCGCAGCGGCCAGGGCGGCGGGCGCGAGGCGGAGGGCGCGGCCGTCGCTGCGGACGGCGTGGAGACCGGCGGCGGTCCACACCAGGTGATCGACGGGGCCGCCGAGCGGGACGGCGCGGACGAGCGGGTCGCCGCCGCGGACGCGCCAGACGCGGGCGGTGCCGTCGCGCGAGGCGGTGACGACGTGATCGCCGGCGGGGCTGAAGCCGGCGGCGACCACGGCCTCGCCGTGGCCCCGAAGGACGAGCGGCATGTCTCCAGGGACAGGTCCGCCGGCGACCGGCCACACCCGCGCGGTGCCGTCCTGGGAGGCGGTGACCAGGCGGTCGCCGCCGGGGCTCCAGGCGAGGGCATAGACGCGGCCGTCGTGGCCGCGCAGGGTCCGCAAAGGGGCGCCGACGGCGCTCCACAGGCGAGCGCTGCGGTCGAGCGAGGCGGAGGCGAGGCGGTCCCCGTCGGGGCTCCAGGCGAGGGCGACGACCTCGTCGGCGTGGCCGCGCAGCAGCGCCGGCGCGCCCGAGCCCCCCACGTCCCACAGCCGCACGAGGCCGTCCTGGGCGCCGGTGGCGAGCTGGCGGCCGTCAGGGCTGAAGGCGGCGCTGCGGACGGCGCCGCTCGGGTGGGGCAGCGAGCGCGGGGGACCGCCGCGCAGGTCGACGATCCGCGCGGCCCCGTCGGCGCCGGCGGAGGCGACGAGGCGACCTGCCCGATCGAACAGGACCGCATGGACAGGGCCCTCGTGGCGGGCGAGCTCGCGCGGGCGCGGCGGGGCGGCGTCGAGGTCCCAGGCGCGCACGCGGCCGTCGCCGCCGCCGGTGACGAGGGCGCGGCCGTCGGGCGCGAGGGCGAAGGCCCGCAGGTCGTCGCCGGCGCCGGAGGGGAGGCGCACCGGCGGGTCGCGCCACACGGCGGCCCCGCTCTCGGCGCCGCTGACCAGCTCGCCGCCGGGGGCGAAGGCGACGGCGCGGACCGGGCCCTGGTGCTCGTGGATCTTCAGGACATGGTCGTCGGGCCAGGACCAAAGGGTCACGCGCCGATCCTCGCCGGCGGCGGCGATCCGGGCGCCGTCGGGGCTGAAGGCCGCGGCGAGGAGGGCGGCCCCGCGGCCGCGCAGGACGGCGGCGCTGACCGGCTGCTGCAGCGCCGCCACGGCCGCGGGCACCCACCCGGGCGCGGCCGCGGGATCTTCGACCTCGCGCAGGAGGGCGAGCACGGTGGTCGGATCGCCGCGCGCGCCGGCGAGGGCCTGGGCCAGGCGGTTGGCGTCGCGGGCCCGCGTGGCCTCGTGGACGGCCCGGCCGGTCTGGCGCTCGGCCTCCTTGCGCTGGGCCTCGGCCTCGCGCCGGCGCCGCTCGGCCTCCGCCAGCGCGTGCTCGGCCAGGGCGGCGTGGGCCTCGGCGTTGAGGCGCTGGGCCTCGGCGGCCGCGAGCGCATCCTTGAGCGCGGCCTGGGCTCGCTGGGCCTCGGCGAGCTGGGCCTTGGCGTCGATGAAGGCTCGATCGCGCTCCTGCTCGGCGGCGGCCCGCTCGTCCTCGGCGGTGCGCCGCTGGCGCTCGGCGGCGGCCTCGGCTCGCTGGGCCTGGGCGGCGGCGTCGGCCCGCTCGCGGGCGACGACCACGAGGCCGACGACCACGCCGACGACCGCGAGGCCGACCAGCGCGGCGGTCCGGCGGGTCCGCCAGGACCGCTCCGGGTCGCGCTCGAGCTCGTCGAGCAGGTCGTCGATGCTGGGCCAGCGCGCGGCGGGGTCGACGGCGAGGCCGCGGAGGACGGCGCGCCGCAGCCAGGCGGGCACCTTGCTGTCCTCGGGGACAGGTGATACGGCGCCCGCGAGCACGCGCTTGGCGAGCTCGAACAGGTCGCGGCCGGCGAACGGCGGGGCGCCGTAGAGGGCCTCGTAGAGGGCGACGCAGAACGAGAACTGATCGCTGCGGGCGTCGACCGGCCGGCCGAGGTGCTGCTCCGGGGACATGTAGGCCGGCGTGCCGAGGATCGCGCCGGTCTCGGTGAGGGTGGTCGACAGCTCGACGCGCGCGCCGGCCTGGACGATGCTGGCCGCAGGGACAGGTGCCGGCGCGGGGCCGTCGGCCGGCTCGTCGCCGGCGTGACGCACGAGGCCGAAGTCGCCGACGCGCACGCGGCCGTCGTCGCCGACGAGCACGTTGGCCGGCTTGAAGTCGCGGTGGACCAGGCCGGCGTGGTGGGCGGCGGCGAGGCCCCGTCCGGCGGCCACGAAGACCTCGCGGATCTCCCGGATGTCCCGCGGGACAGCTTGCAACCAGTCGCGCAGGTTGGGCCCGCGCACGAACTCCATGGCGACGTAGACCTGCTGCTCCCAGGCGCCGACCTCGTGGACGGCGACGACGTTGGGGTGCGACAGCCGGGCCATGGCCTGGGCCTCGCGCAGCAGCCGCGCCTGGTTGTCGGCCGACTCGCCCGAGCGCAGCAGCTTGACGGCGATCCGGCGATCGAGCCGCTCGTCGTAGGCGGCGTAGACCACGCTCATGCCGCCGGCGCCGATCTGCCGCAGGACGGTGAAGCGGCCGATCTTGGCCGGCGCGGCCTCGCCGGGGAACAGGCGCGCCTTGATCGCCTCCATCGCCAGCCGCTCGGGGGCGAGCGCGTCGCCGCGCCGGGCCTCGCTGGCCAGGCGGCTCAGGTGGCGCGCGTCGTCCGGCGCGACCGACGACCCCGGCGGCGTGGCCGTGTCGGCCTGCTCGAGGCTCGAGAACTTCCGGCCCACAAGGGCCGTGGACTTGGCACCTGCCACCGCGACGACCAGGATCCCGGAAACTGCCCCGCGCTTCAACGCACCCCGGGCCCCGCGAGGCCTTGTCCGGGGGGAGGGGTGGTCTACCATCCGAACGACGTGCCTGCCGCGATCCCCGCCGCCGTCGTCCGGGCGCCCGCGCGCGCCCCCGCGGGCTCCGCCCGGGACCGGGTCGCCGACGGCTCGCCCGCCCACGAGGGGGCGGAGGTCGGCGCGGGACGAGCGGACGCCTCCGCGGGGGCGCGGGATGTCCGAACGGACATGTCAGCGGGGGCGGTGCCGGCGGGCCCGCTGACGGTAGCGCCGCGTGCTCGAGCGGACGTGTCCGAGGGCCCGGAGCATGTCCGAACGGACAGGTCCGCGTGGGTGTCGGGTGTCCGAGCGGACAGACCACGCGGGGCGGAGGTCGTTGGCGCGGCAGCGACGTGTGGGCGGGGGAGCGTCGGACATGTCCGCGAGGACATGTCCGCCGGGTCGGCTCACGTCCAGGCAGACAGGTACGCACGGGGCGAACATGTCCGAGCGGAGCGAGCGCGGGAGCGGGAGGTCGTGCGCGCGGCTGCCTTGTCCAGGCGGCGGCGTGCGGGGTATGTCCGGGAGGACATGTCGGAAAGTTCGGCGCATGTCCGAGGGGACAGGTCCTGCGATGGACGGGCCGGGCGGGCGCTCGCGGCCGGACCCGAGGCGAGGGGCCGCACGTGGCGGGCGGCGCTGGCGGCGTGGCTCGGGCTGGCGCTGGCCGCCACGCCGGCGCAGGGGCGGGCGGCGCCTGGGGATGTTCGTTCGGACATGTCCGAAGAGAGACGCGCCGTCGAGGCCGGCCCGCCGCGGGCGACCGCGCAGGACGGGGTCGACGAGGCGGCGGAGCTGTCGGCCGCGGCCCAGGCCCGGCTGGCGGCCGGCGACCGCGACGGGGCGATCGCGCTGTGGCAGCGGGCGTTCCGGGCCCTCCCGGGCGGGTTCGGCTACGCGCCGCGGCGAGCGACCGCGGCGCTGGCGATCGCGGACGCGGAGGCGGCGGGCTACCGCGAGACCGGCGACGCGGCCCGACTCCACGCCGCGATCGCGGCGCTCGACGCTTACCTCGGCGGGCTCGACCCGACCGACGACGAGAACCGCGCCGGCGTCGAGGGGCGGCGAGCTGAACTTTGGGCCATGTACCAGAGCGCATCCGCGCCCGAGGGCCCGCGGCCGGCCCCGCGCGTCGAGCCGGGGCGCCGCGGGTTCGACCGCAAGGCCGGGCTGGCGGCGGCGGGGCTCGGCAGCGGGGCGGTGGTGGCCGGTGTGGTCGCGCTGGCCGGCGGCCTGACCGGGCGCGCGGTCGACGACGAGCTGAAGGAGGTGACGGCCCGCCCGTGTCAGGGCGACGACCCGCTCGACCCGTGCGGCAGCGACCCCGCTCGCGAACGCCAGAAGACCGAGCTGGTGGCCGAGGGGCTGCGCGCGAACCGGATGGCGCTGGTCGGCGGGATCCTGGCGGGGGCGCTGCTGACGGCCGGCGTGGCGGCGCTGATCGCCGGAGCGATCCGCGGCCGCTCGCGCGTGCAGGCGCGGGCCGGGCGGCTGCTGATCCGGTTCTGAGCGGGCGGCGCCTCGGACGTGCAGGTGCCGGGTGGGCGCCTCCGTCGCGAATTGCGGCGCCTGTCCGAACGGACATGTGTCAGGGCGCCGAGCACAGCCCCAGGCCGGCGGGCAGGCACGCGTCGTCGAAGTCGGGGCTGCTCACCGGCCACGGGGCGCAGGTGGTGCCGGGCAGCGCGCCGGCGCAGACGTCCGGGCCCTCGAGGTCGCAGACGGGCGCGCAGCAGGTGTCGCCGGCGCAGCCGGGCACCAGCGCGGCCGCGACGCAAGCCGTGCCCTCGGCGCAGGTGCCCGGCGACGTGCAGGGCTCGCCGGCGGGGCTGGGGCGGCCGCCGGGACCGCAGGCGAAGCGCGGCAGATCGGCCGCGATCTGGCACACCTGACCCGCCGGGCACGCAGGCGCCCGGGGATCGCAGGGGAACAGGCACACGCCCGCGACGGCGCCGTTCTTGAAGCAGGTCGAGCACGCGTCGGCGCACGTCGGCTCGGTCGGAGTGCCGGCGCAGAGCTCGTGACAGCGCCGGCCCTGCTCGTCGTCGCCGAGGAACCCGTGGCACACGGCCCCGCGCTCGCACGCGTCGGTGATCGCCCACTCGGCCTCCTCGCACGCGCCGCCCACCGGCGTCGGCGGCTCGGCGACCGGCACGCAGCTGGCGCCGGCCCACGGCCCGAAGTTCTGGGCGAACGGCTTGCATTTCTGGCCCTCGGGGCAGGTGTCCTGCCACGGATCGCAGGCGACGCCCGGTGCCGGGAGGTCCGGCTGCTGGGCGAAGTTCAGCGAGCCGCCGGTGGTCGAGACCTCGCCGGCGCTCTCCGTCACCGCCGTGCTCGCGGTCGCCCCGGACGTGCTGGTCGTCGCGCCCATCGAGGTCGTCGAGGTCGCGCTCTCGCTCGCCAGCGTCGTCGCTCCCGGACTCGAGGGCCCACAACCGAACACGAACACGCCGAGGAGCACGAGCCGGCCGCGCATCACCGGCGACGCTAGCACGCTCGCCGGGGCCCGCCCATCGCAAACGATCGCGCCGCCGCTGCGGGAGGCGACGGGCTCGGGGAGACACGGAGGGAGCGGTCCTGGCACGCCGGCTCGTGAGGCGGGCGTGGGCGCCCGCGTGACCCGATCGACAGGCCTCGCGGACATGTCCATCAAAACATGATTGTTACGACATGTCGATCACGACATGCCCGATCGGCCACCTCGCCGGCGCCGGCGCGCCAGCAGGCCGAGGCCGAAGACCAGGCCGCCGCCGCCCGACGCGTCGCGGCAGCTGCAGCCGAGGCCGTCGTCGACCGCGTCGGGCTCCGGTGCGGTCGTGGCGGAGTCCTCGCCCTCGCCGCAGACGCCGTCGCCGCAGTCCTCCGGGCAGTTCTCCGGGTTCTCGGCGATCTGGCACAGGCAGTCACCGCACACGCCGCAGTCCTGCTCGCAGTCCTGCTCGCCCGGGGTGCAAGTGCCGTCGCCGCACGCGGGGCAGTCTTCGAGGCAGCTCCCCCGCTCCTCGGGCGCGCACACGCCGTCGCCGCACCAGCTCCCGTGAGTCGGGTCGTCGCAGCCCAGGCCGCAATCCTCCCAGCAGTTGTCGGGGTTCTCGTTGCCCTCACACACGCAGTCGCCGCAGATCGAGCAGTCCCACGGGCAGTCGACGCTGGTCTCCAGGCCGCTGCACAGGCCGTCGCCGCACACGGCGCAGTCGAAGGAGCACGACTGTTCGCTCTCGAGGAGGTCGCAGATGCCGTCGCCGCACGCGCTGCAGTCCTCGGGGCAGCCGATCGCGCTCTCCTGGTCGGTGTGGCACACGCCGTCGCCGCACACGCCGCAGCGCGTGCAGTCGCAGCAGGTCTCGTCCTCGCCGGGCTCGCAGGCGCCGTCGTCGTCGCAGCCGGCGCAGTCGGCGGGGCAGTTGTCGCCGTCCTCGGGGGCGATGCAGGCCCCGTCGCCGCAGGTGAACGTGCAGTTCTGACACAGCAGGTCGACGGCGTCGTCGCAGTCCTCCCACGGCTCGACGGTGCCGTTGCCGCAGTCGTTCGGGCGCTCGCGGGCGATCGACGACGTCGCGGGCTCGCTGCAGCTCCTGTTGCCGGCGGCGTCGCTGGCACACAGCCGCCAGACCAGGATCGCGTGCTCGCGGGCCCACTGCTGCGGCACGTCGAACGCGACGCGCCACAGCGCCTCGCCGTACCACTCGCCGGGCGCGATGTGCTTGAGCGGGTCGTCGTCCGCCAGCGCGGCGAGCTCCGCGGGGTCGGCGAGGTCGAAGGCGAACTCGAGGGAGGGGACCCGTCGCAGGTGCGCGATGCTGCCGCCGCCGTGGAGGTGGTAGGTCGGCAGCAGCGGGTCGTGGCGGAAGTCGTGCCAGCGCGCAGGGACCCGGCCGTCGTCGACGCGGGCGCGCACGAGCGCTTGCGTCCCGGGGAAGAGGACCGCGGGCAGCGACTCGATGATCCCGAGACGCGGCGGCGTGCTGTCCTCGGGGACATCTTGCCCGCCGAACAGGACGGCGTCGGGAGCCACGTCGCTGCGCACGGCGACGGCGAGGTCGGCCCGGCGATCGAGGTCGAAGTCGGCGATCGCCACGCCGAAGCTGGCGAGGAGCTCGGGCACCGGCGCGAACGCGGCGCCGTCGGGGGCGGTCGGGACGAGCGAGCTGCCGTCGTTGCGCATCAGCCTCGCGTGCACCTCGCCGGGGTTCTGCTGCGGGCCGAGGACGACGACGTCGGGGGTGCCGTCGTTGTCGAAGTCGAGGCTGTCGGCGTCGAAGTCGAGGCGGATCGGGTTGTCGACGAGGGCCCAGTAGGCGCCGAGGTTGTCGACGAAGCCGCCGGCGCCGTCGCCGACGAGCACGGTGTTGCGTGCGCCGCCGAACCCGTCCTGCAGGGTGACGAGGTCGAGATCGGCGTCGGCGTCGAGGTCGAGGACGGTGAAGGCGCTGTTGATCTCCTTGTTGGCGAGCGCGGGGATCGGGTGGACGACGAACACGCCGTCGTCGTTGCGCAGGGCCACGGCGGGACCGGGCCCGCGCGAGGCGGCGAGGACGTCGAGGTCGAAGTCGTTGTCGAAGTCGAGCAGCTCGAGGTCGAACGACCAGGACAGCAGCGAGCCGGGCAAGAACGCGGCGCCGTCGGTGAAGAGGCCGTTGCCGTGGCCGAGCCACAGGCGCAGCGGGCCGCCGCCGTCGCCGGGCTCGCCGAGGGGCTGCGAGACGCCCCAGTCGGCGGCGACGATGTCGAGGGAACCGTCGCCGTCGACGTCGCCGAGCTCGAGGTCGCCCACGCTGAAGGGCGCGCCGCCGAGGATATCGTGCCGCAGAAACGCGCCGTCCAGGTTGAGGAGGACGTAGCTGGCGCCGGAGTAGGCGACGCCGACCACGAGGTCGGGGAGGCCGTCGCCGTTGAGGTCGCCGGCCTTGATCACGTAGGCGTTGTCGGGCTCCTCGAACACGCCGGGCAGCAGCGAGAAGCCGAGTCCGCCGTCGTTGTGGACGAGCGCGTTGAGCTGGGCGTCGGCGTCTCCGCCGAGCGCGTCGCCGCGGCTATTGGCGAACGCGAGATCGACGAAGCCGTCAGCGTCGATGTCGACGAGTTCGACCTTCTGCGCGACTCCGCCACCGTCGTCCGGCACAGCCCGGTTCGGGTCCGGCTGCCAGGGGGCGGCCGCGGCCCCGCGCGAAATCACGAGCAACAGCAGCGTGAAGGTCGCGTTGCGGCGCGAGGAGGAAGCTGAGGCTATCATCGCCGGCCATGATACCGCCGGCCGCGACGCAGCCCAACGCCGAGAAGATCGAGCTCTCGGGGGTGCAAGAAACGCTGCTCATCACGCTCCACGCGCGCGCGCTCGAGAGCCGCTCGCCCGACCCGATCCTCCGCGACGAGACGGCCGAGCGCCTGGTCGACAGCATCGCGTACGACTTCGCGCGCCTGAAGTCGGCCCAGGGCGACCGCTTCACCACGTCGGTGCGGGCCAAGCAGCTCGACGCGTGGACCGGCGAGTACCTGGCGGCGCACCCCGACGCGACGGTGCTGCACCTCGGCTGCGGCCTCGACAGCCGGATCGACCGGGTCGCGCCGCCGCCGTCGGTGCGGTGGTTCGAGGTCGACCTGCCCGACGTGATCGCGGTGCGGCGCCGCCTGTATCCCGAGCGGCCGGGCCTGCAGATGATCGGCACGTCCGTCACCGACCCCGATTGGCTCGGCCAGATCCCCGACGACAAGCCCACCCTGGTGGTGGCCGAGGGCATCTTCCCGTACCTGACCGCGGCCGAGGTCGAGGATCTGCTGCGCCGGATCGTCGTCCGCTTCCCGGAAGGTCAGGTGCTGTTCGACGCCCTGAGCTCGCGCGCGCTGCGGGCCCAGGGTCTGCACTCGAGCCTGCGTAAGACCGGCGCGCGCCTGGTGTGGGGCCTCGACGACCCGCACGAGCTCGAGAGCCACGTGTTCGGGCTCGAGCTGATGGACGCGTGGCCCCTCGTCGGCTCGCCCGACGTGGTCAAGCTCGGCTGGCTGCAGCGCAAGGTGCTGCAGTGGTGCGCGAAGCGGCCGCGGATCGCCAAGATGCACCAGGCGCTGCGCTACCGGTTCTGAGACGCCGTGGCTCGCCCGTGTCGTCGTGCGGCGAGCGGCCGCACGCCGGCGAGCGCGCCGAGGAGCGCGGCCCCGCCGGCGCGGAGCGGCGGACGCTCCGGACATGCTCGCGGGGACATGTCGCCACGGCCATGCCCCCCCGGACATGCCCCTCAAAGCATGTCCGGAGGGCGCTGCGACGGCCCGCCCGCGGCGGGGCTACTCGCGCCGGCGGCCGCGGAGGCCGATCCCGCACAGGCCGAGGAGCACGAGGGCGTTGAACAGCTCGCCGGTGCGGGTGTAGAGCGTGCGGTAGTCGGGGTCGATCATCGGCACCTCGGCGACGAAGCCCGCCGCGGGGAGCGGGCCGTCCTCGTCGGGGTTGGTCGAGTCGATGCGCTGGAGCACGCGGCCGGCGGGGTCGACGTAGACGCTGATGCCGGCGTTGACGCTGCGCAGCAGCGCCCGGCGGTTCTCGATGGTCCGCAGGACCGCGAGGCCCATGTGCTGGTCCTGCTCCTTGGACTTGCCGAACCACGAGTCGTTGGTGAGGTTGACGAACGCGTGGATGCCCTCGGCCGCGACCCCGCGGGCGAACCGCGGCAGGATGTCCTCGTAGCAGATCAGCGGGCCGAGCCGCCACTCGTGCTGGCCTTCGGGACCGGTATGGACGCGCAGGGCCTTCGGGCCAGGTCCCGGGTTGATGTGCGAGGCGGAGGGGACCATCTCCTTGAACCAGTGCGGGTCGACGAGCGGCGTGTACTCGCCGAACCACAGCGGGTAGACCTTGTCGTAGCTGTCGCCGAGGCGGCCGTCGGCCTCGAGCACGCGGGCGGTGTTCCACGCGAACTCGCTGACCTTGCGGTCGGCGGTGACGACCCCGAACACCAGCGGGATCGTGAAGTCACGGCGGACGCGGCGCGGGTTGGCCTGCGGCAGGTCGAAGCCGTCGCCGCGCGGGAGCGCGTAGGAGAACGGGTAGGCGGTCTCGCCCCACAGCAGGACCTCGGCGCCCTCGGCCTCGAGGCGGGCCGACCCCTGCTGCTCGCGGCGCAGGATCTGGAACTTCATCCGCGGGTTGCCCCACTCGGTGATGCCGAAGTTGCCCTGGACGACGCCGACCTTGAGCTTGGGCGACTCGGCGAGCATCGCGTCGATCTGGGCCATGCGGACGGCGCCGTAGAGCGGGGTGCCGACCAGGGTGGCGCCGGCGACGGCGAGCGCTCGCCGGTTGACCGTGCGCGCGAGCAGCCAGTCGCGCAGGGCGGCGTAGAGGCCGGCGTTGATCAGCAGCTGGACCATCCCGACGGTGGTCACGCCGCCGATCTCGGCGACCTGCAGCCACAGCGGCTGCCAGCACCACATCAGCGCCAGGTACGACGGGAAGATGTGCGGCAGGACGGCCTCGCCGGCGACCCACACCAGCGGCGCGAGCAGGAGGACGTCGCGGCCGGTCCGCCGGCGCAGCCAGTTGAGCGCGGCGGCGGGGACGGCCCACTGCAGGCCCTGAAAGGCGGCGAAGATGAAGTGGACCAGCATGGTGGCCCAGCCGGGGAAGTCGGCGAAGCGGATCAGCAGCTCGGTGAGCCAGAAGAAGCCGAAGAACACGGTGGCGATGCCGCACAGCCACCCGAGCCAGAACGCCTTCTTCGGCGCCAGCCCCTCGATCGCCGCCAGCCAGAACACCCAGCCGACGAAGCCGAGGTACCACTGGCTGTAGTCGGGCGAGCCCAGCACCATGCAGGCGGCGCACAGGAGGACGCAGGCGACCCGCAGCAGGCCCCGCTGCCGCGGCGGCAGCCGCTCGAGGCGAGCGTGTAGAGCTGTCTTTTCGGACATGTTCTTCGGGACTTGCAACACCGCCACCGCCGCGCGCAGCGACGCGGACGGCGCGGACGGCGGTGTCGGGTCGGCCTCGGACATCGGCTCAGCTCTCGGGGGTGGCGGGCAGGTCGCGGTGGCGGATGTACAGCTCGGCCAGCTGGGCGTCGTCGGCCCCGCTGGGGCAGCCGGTCATCAGGTCGGTGCCCTTCTGCGTCTTGGGGAAGGCGATGACGTCGCGCAGGCTCTGGGCGCCGCACATCAGCATGCTGAGGCGGTCGAGGCCGAGGGCGATGCCGCCGTGGGGCGGCGGGCCGTAGCGGAAGGCGTCGAGCAGGAAGCCGAACTTCTGCTGGATCTGCGCCTCGGACAGGCCGAGCACCTGGAAGATCTTGGCCTGGACGTCGGACTGGTGGATCCGGATCGAGCCGCCGCCGACCTCGTTGCCGTTGAGCACGAGGTCGTAGGCCTGCGCGAGCACCTGGCTCGGGTCCGAGTCGAGCAGCGGGATCTGGTCGAGGCGCGGCGAGGTGAACGGGTGGTGGGCGCTGACGTAGCCGCGCTCGCTCTTCTCGAACAGCGGGAAGTCGGTGACCCACAGGAACCGCCACGGGTCGGAGCTCGAGTGCTTGACCAAATCGAGGCTGTCGCGCAGCTCGAGCCGGAGGGCGTTGAGCGCGGCGTGGACGGTGTGCGGCTCGTCGGCGACGACGAGGATGACGCTGCCCGGCTCGGCGCCGACGCGGGCGCTGATCTCGGCCTGGAACTCGGCGGAAATGGCCTTGGTGAGCGGCGAGCTCCACGACCCGCCCTCCTGCACCTTGGCCCACGCGAGGCCCTTGGCGCCGCCCGACTCGCGCTTTTTGACCAGCTCGGTCAGCTTGTCGATGCGGCCGCGCGACAGCGGCTCGGCGTGGGCCGCGGGCACGACGATCGCCTTCACCAGCCCGGCCGCCTCGAAGATCTTGGCGCCTGACTTGTGGGCCAGGTCGGTGATGTCGACGAACTCGAGGCCGAAGCGGAGGTCGGGCTTGTCGCTGCCGAAGCGGTTCATCGCCTCGGCCCAGGTCATGCGCGGGAACGGGTCGGGCAGGGCGACGCCGAGGATCTCGCTCCACGCGCGGCGGATCAGGCGCTCGATCGGGGCGAACACCCGCTCGGGCGTGGCGAAGCTGATCTCGACGTCGATCTGGGTGAACTCGGGCTGGCGATCGTTGCGCAGGTCCTCGTCGCGGAAGCAGCGGCAGATCTGGAAGTACTTGTCCATGCCGGCGACCATGAACAGCTGCTTGAAGATCTGCGGCGACTCGGCCAGCGCGTAGAACATCCCCGGGTTGAGCCGGCTGGGGACGAGGAAGTTGCGCGCGCCGCCCGGGGTGTACTTCACCATGTAGGGCGTCTCGAGCTCGAGGAAGCCCTGCTCGGCGAGGGTGATGCGCGTCAGCGTGGCCAGGCGCGAGCGGAGGACGAAGTTCTTCTGCAGGCTGGGCCGGCGCAGGTCGAGGTAGCGGTGCTTGAGCCGCAGGGCCTCGCTGGCGTCGAGCTTGTCGTCGTCGGCGACGTTGAACGGGAGGATGTCGGCCGGCGAGAACACCTGCAGCGCGGTGGCGTTGACCTCGACCTCGCCGGTGGCCATGGCGGCGTTGGTGTTGTCGCCGCGGGCGACCACGGTGCCCTGGACGGCGACGCAGAACTCGCCGCGCAGCCCGGTGGCGGCCTCGTAGGCGCCGGCGTCGAGGTCCTTGCCGAACACGACCTGGGTGATGCCGAAGCGATCACGGAGCTGGACGAAGATCCGCGCGCCGAGGTCGCGGCGGCGGTGGACCCATCCGAAGAGGACCACGGTGGCGCCGACGTCGGCGGCGCGCAAGCTGCCGCAGTCGTGGGTGCGGCCGTGTTCGAGCAAGGTGGACATGGCCCGGGAATGTAGACGATGTTCGCGGTCAGTGCGAGCCGGTTCCGGCGAGGAGCGGCGCGTCCGGCTCGTCCGCCACGAATCCGCGGCCGTCCCACCGGTGATAGGTGCGGGTCACCTGGCCCGGTCGAACGGTGTAAAGGGAGTAGGCGCCGTGACGACCTGGCTTTTGTGACAGATAGGTGCCGGAGCCGACGCCGTGGACCGGGACGGGGACGCCGCCGGGGCCGGGCAGCGCGCCCTCGAGGCGCCGGTGCTCGTGGCCGTGGAGGATGAGCTCCGCGCCGTGCTCGGCGATCACCCGCCCGAACGCGTCGAGGTCGAGCAGGTCGTGGCGCGGCTTGGCCACGCCGCGCACCACCGGGTGATGGATGAGGACGACCCGCGCCAGGCCCTCGGCGCGCAGCTTGGCCAGGAACCGGCCGAGGCGGGCCAGCTGCTCGTCGCCGACGCGGCCGACGGCGTACAGCGGGAGCGAGGGGATCGCGGTCGACAGGCCGACGAGGGCGACGTCGCCGAGCCGCTGGACGAACGGGTAGTCGCTGCCCGGCTCGCGCTCACCCTCCATGAACGCGGACATGTAGTGCTCGAACCGCTGCGCGCGCGCCGACCCGCGGGTGTAGGCGTCGTGGTTGCCGGGGATGACGGTGACCGGCAGGCCCACGGCCTCGAGGTGGCGCTTGACGTGCTCGAACTCGGACTCGAGCGCGAGGTTGGTCAGGTCGCCGGTGATCACCAGCCGCTCGGCCTCGTGCGCGTGGGCCGCGGCGACGATCTTCTGGAACATGCCGCCGTCGTACTTGCGGCTGCGGTTGAGCAGGAGGTTGACGCCGCCGGTCAGCCGCTTGTTGAAGAACCGCTGCGGGGTGGTGCCCGCCAGCTCGAGCAGGTGGATGTCGGAGCAGTGGACGAAGCGCAGGGGCATGGCGGCAGGTGCTCAGGGGAAGGTTCGTAAGGACAGGTCAGATCGGACAGGTCGATAAGGACGGGTTCGAACGGGCATGCCCCAAAGGACAGGACTAGAGGTGGTGGATCCCGCACTCCGTCTTGCCGGTGCCGGACCAGCGGCCGCCGCGCTCGTCGTCGCCCGGCGGCCGGGCGGTGCAGGGCTCGCAGCCGATGCTGGTGTAGCCGGCGTCGAGCAGGGCGTTGTAGGGCACGTCGTGGTCGATGAGGTAGCGCCAGGTGTCCTTGCGCGTCCACGCGACCAGCGGGGCGACCTTGACGACGAGGCTGCCGTCGGCCCGCCGGGCGGTGCCGAGGATCGGGGTGCCGGCGCGCGTGGCGGCCTGATCGCGGCGGATGGCGGTGATCCAGACGTCGAGCGCGTCGAGGACGCGGCGCATCGGCTCGACCTTGCGGATGTCGCAGCAGGCGTCGGGATCGCGGGCGAACAGGTCGGGGCCGTGGCGCTCGGCCTGGGCCCGGATCGTGACCAGCGGCTCGACGACGCGGATGTCGGCGCCCTGGGCCCGGAAGGCCTCGCGCACGGCGATGGTCTCGGCGAACAGGTAGCCGGTGTCGATGGTGTAGACCGGGACGTCGGGCCGGATCTGGCGCGCGAGGTGGATCAGGGCGCACCCCTCGGGCCCGAAGGCGGAGCTGAGGCCGACCCGCCGCCCCGCCCAGCGCTCGAACACCCAGGCGAGGATGGCCTCGGCCGACTGGCCCTCGAGCGCGGCGGACTGCTCGGCGAGGCCGGTGAGCTCGGTCTCGCGTCCAGACTCGAGGCCGGCGCCGGCGAGGTCGGATCCGCGTTCAGTCACATGGGGGTTGTAGCACCGATCGCGGGAGGAACTGCCGCGCGAGCGGGATGGCGATCGTCACGCGAGCCGAAAATTCGCCCTCGACCGGGCCGCAGAGGGCGAGTTGGCCGCCCGCAGGCCGGTTTTTGCCGCGGGTCGGCGGCCGCGCGAGATCCGCTGCGGGCGAGGGCGCCGACGTGAAGGGCGCAGCGCCGTCGCCGGAGCCGCGCGCTCGACCCCGCCCGCGCGCCGAAGCCGGCTCGGCCGGTCCCCCGCGCCCCGCCGACGCGGCTGCGGCGGAGCTGGCGGATGGGACATGCCCCGAGAGACAGTGGTTGCTGGCTTGAAGGTCATGTCCCCCAGGACAGCGCGACCGGCTCGCGGTCCGGTCGGCTCACGGGCCGAGGCGCTGGTCGAGCGGGATCGTGATCATCACGCCGTCGATGCGGCCGATCGCGCCCTCGGCGACGACGAACATGCGGTAGGCGAGGAAGCGCTGATCCTGCGGCTGGCGGGCGATGGCGGCGTAGTTGCCGGGCGGAAAGGTGCCGGAGACGCTGTAGCGGCCCTGGGCGTCGGTGCGCGCGTGGGCGATCTTGGGGCCGGGATCGTCGAGGTTGAGCGAGACGCCGGCGAGGCGGTGGATGCCGACCTCGACGTCGGCGACGCCGATGCCGGGCTCGGAGGGATCTTCGGCCTCGGTCAGGACCTTGCCGCCGACGTGGACGACGCGCGATCCCTGGGCGTCGGCGAACGAGCAGCGGGCCGCGTCCGGCGAGACGCCGCCGTCGCGCAGGGGCGGCAGGCGGCTGTCGGGACAGGTCATGGTCCGCCCGTAGGCCTCCTGGTGCGGGTAGCGATAGCTGGGCCCGCCGCCGACGGTGACGCGGTTGGAACTGCAGGCGGCCATGGTCAGGCCGAGGCCGAGGCCGGTCGCAAGCACGCGGAGGCGGGTCGACATGCCCGCAGTGTGCCCGCGCCGCCGGGGCGGCGCCATGGCGAGGTCGGCCGTCGCGCAGCGTTGACGGGGAGGGGCGGCTTGTGGCCAGATGGGCCGATGTCGGAGCGCCTCCGCGACCCCCTGGGCATCGACCTGCACGCCGGCGTGGGCCGATTCATGCATTCGGTCTACGCGTGGATGGCCGCCGGCGTGGGCCTCAGCGCCGCCACGGCGATCGCCCTCGGCGGCGAGCCCCGCCTCGAGGCGGCGCTGGCGAGCGAGCTGCGGGTGCTGTTCTGGCCGGGTCTGGCGGTCGCGGTGCTGGTGATCGGCGCGCGCCTGCACCGGCTGCCGCCGACGGTCGCCCGCGTCGCGTTCCTCACGTTCTCGGTGCTGCTCGGGGCGGCGCTGGCGTGGCTCGGCTCGGCGACCCACGTGACGGCCGAGCAGGTGACGACGGCCGCCGGGGTGGCCGCCGGCGTGTTCGTCGGCGGGTCGCTGGTCGGTTACTACAGCCGCCGCGACCTCAGCCCGTGGGGGGCGGCGCTGGCGACCGGCCTGATCGGCGCGCTGGTGGCGATGTTCCTCGACGCGGCGGCGCTGCGCCAGCCGGGCCTGCACGTGCTGCTGCAAGCGCTGCTGGCGGTGGTGTTCGCCGGCTTCGTCGCCTACGACGGCCAGCGCGTGAAGCAGATGTACCGGACGCACGGGCGCCGCGAGAACCTGGCGGTCGTCGGGGCGCTCAAGCTGTACCTGGACTACGTCAACCTGACGCTGGCGACGCTGCAGGTCACGACGGGCCAGTGAGGCCGCGGGCCCGGCCCCGGTCGCGTCGTCGCTGGCCGCGACCGGCGACCCCTCCCATGGTTGCGCGTGCAAGCAACCAGGAGGGACCACGATGGGACCGGTACGTCTGCACCCGTTGGCGGCGCTGCTGTGCGCGCCGCTGGCGCTCGCCTGCGGTGAACCCAAGCCGGGCGCGCAATCGAAGAGCATCGCGGCGGCGTTCGAACACCAGCGCGATCCGGCCGCGAGCGCGAAGCAGGCCGGCGAGGACATGCGCCGGCTGAAGGAGAAGGTCGAGGCCGACCGCGAGCGGGCGATCGCGGCCGAGATCGACAAGGCGGCGACGGTGCCCGCGTCGCTGCCGGCCGACATCAAGACGGCCTGCACCGAGATGCGCGCGGCCTACGACGCGTTCGTCGGCCAGCGCGTCCGCGGCGACCAAACCGAGTCCGAGCGGTGGGCGGTGATGAAGGGCGTCGACCTCGACCCGGCCGAGGAGCGCTGCGTCGCCCAGAACAACCTCCGCTTCGCGGCCTGCCAGACGCACGCGTTCCGCGAGGCGACCCCCGGGATCGCGCGCGAGCGGGCGCAGGAGCTGATCGACACCTGCGCGAAGAAGACGGGGGCGCCGACGCGGGCGGAGCTCCAGGAGGCGGAGCGCGCGGGCGAGGCGCTGAAGCCGTCTTGAGGGTCGAGCGAGGGCCAGCCGTCAGGCCGTCCGATGCGCGGTGCGCTCGCGGGTCGACAGGGGAGCTTCGGCGCACGTCTCGCGCGGGAGACCCCTCGAGGCTCGCCGCCTGCGGCGTCGACACGGGTGGCGCCGGGACATGTCGGAAACGACATGTTGAAAAGATCATGTCATCGAGGACATGTCCTCATGACCACCCGCATTCCTCGCGCGAGGCTCGGCCGCAGCCCGCCGCCTGTCAGCGCTCGCCGACGTCGGGGCGCCGGGTCAGCGCCCAGCCGATCCGGGCGTCGCGGCGCGCCGATCCGTGCAGCCGCAAGGCGTACCGGCCGGCGCCGAGCCGCGCGGTGACTCGCTCGCCGGCGCCGACGGTGACCGCGAGGTCGGTGCCGCACTGGCTGCACGGGAACAGCGAGATCGCCAGGGCGGGCGCCAGGGCGGGCTCGTCGGTGATGACGGCGATGTCGTAGGTGGCTTCGACCGGGACGACGAGGCTGCGCATGACGACGACGTCGCCCCCGTAGTAAGGGCCGACCGCGTCCTCCTGATCGCAGGCGAGGCGGCGGTACTCGGCGACGTACTCGCCGTCCCACGCGACCTCGGGGGCGCCGCACTCGCTGAGCTTGGGATCGGCGTGCTCGTGCAGGCAGTCGCCGCCGTCGGCGGTGAAGTCGTCGATCGCGCGGGCGAGGTCGACGGCGAAGTGCCTCGAGAAGGCGCGATCGATGGCGCCCTCGCGGGCGACGAGGCCGAGGCCGGCGTACATCGCCAAGAACTCGTCGAGGCCGAAGCGGGCGATCAGATAGCTGGTGAAGGCGCCGGCGACGTCGTAGTCGAGCGGGGCGATCCAGTTGGCGCCGACGAACTTCCACACGTCGCGCGGCCGCTCCGGCTGCGGCGAACGCCAGGCCTCGAGGCCCTCGTAGGCGCGGGCGAGGCCCTCGACGAACAGCTGCGGGCCGACGCCGTAGGCGAACGAGACGCTGTGGACGAGCTCGTGGTCGAGCGGGGCGGCCTTGGAGTAGACGGCGTCGTAGAGGGCGCAGCCGGCGACGGCGTCGGGACACGGGGTGCGGCGGCCGAAGTCGTCCGGATCGAGCCAGTAGTAGGTGAAGCGATCGTCGCCGGTCGGCGGGTCGACGCCGAACTCGGCGGACACGCGGGCGACGAAGTCGTCCATGTGCGCGAGCGTGCCGCCGCACAGCTCGAGCCCCGGATCGGGGGCGACGCGCACGTGGACGCCCTCGTGACGCACGGGCGGCAAGGGGTCGCAGGCGAGGCCGACCGCGGCGAGGAGGAGGGCGAGGCGACGGGTCACGGCCGCTGCCTCGCGATCGTGAGGCCGGCGCCGCTGCGCAGGCCGAGGTCGAGCAGACCGTCGCCGTCGAAGTCGGCGGTGAAGATGCCGGACAGGCCCTTGAGCTCGAGGTCGTGGCGCACGAAGGTGGTGCGGCCGTCGGCCTCGCGGCGGCCGACGTGGAGGGCGTCGCCGGTGCCGGCGAGGAGCTCGAGCTGGCCGTCGCCGTCGAGATCGACGACGGCGCCGGCGCTGGCGTCGGCGAACAGCACGGCGGGCGAAACGGCGGCGCCGCCGGGCCGACCGAGGAGGGCGACGAGGCCGCCCTGCACGAGCATGGCGAGGTCGCGGCGGCCGTCGCGGTCGATGTCGGCGGCGCCGGCGAAGCCGCCGCCGGTCAGCGGGTGCCACGGCTGCGGTTCGGCGAAGCGACCGTCGCCGAGGCCGCGGTGAAGGACGAGGCCGTCGCTCCGGCTGGCGAGCAGGTCGAGGCGACCGTCGCCGTCGAGGTCGATCGGCCGGACGGTGGGCGCGGTGGTCTCGAGCGCGATCGGGGACCAGGAGGGATCGGCGAAGCCGCCGCGACCGTCGCCGCGCAGCACGGCGTACTGCGGATCGGGCAGGCCGGTGTAGGCGAGCAAGTCGAGGACGCGGTCGCCGTCGAAGTCGGCGAGGGCGAGCTGGGTGAACACGCTCGGCAGCTCGAGCAACGGCGGCTCGTCGGGCGAGGCGGCGCGCCCGGGTTCGAGGAGGCGCAGGTCGGAGCGCCAGCCGTCGGCGCGCTGGGCGACGACGATCGCCTCGGCGTCGCCGTCGCGATCGAAGTCGTCGACGGCGGCGCTCCAGATCCGCTCGGCCCCCGGCAGGAGGTCGGCGAGCGCGCGCTGATGGACCGGCGAGAAGCCGCCCTGGCCGTCGCCGTGGGCGACCGCGAGGCCGCGCCCGAGGCCGAGCAGGTCGAGGACGCCGTCGCCGTCGAGGTCGGTGAAGCGGTGTCCGAGGTCGCCGGTGAAGACCGGCTCGTCGGCGAGGGCTGTCCCGAAGGACATGTCGTAGACGCGCGCCGGCTGATCGAGCTCGTCGACCAGGAGGTCGAGCCAGCTGTCGTCGTCGAGCCGCACGACGCGGGTGCGGCCGGCGCTGGCCGGGAGGCTCTGGCTGGCGAGGCGAGTCCAGCCGCCGGTCTCGGCCCCAAGCCACAGGGTGAGGAGGTTGCGGGTGGCGCCGCCGCTGGCGTCGCTCTGCTCGGCGAGGATGTCGAGCCGCTCGTCGCCGTCGAAGTCGTGGAGGTCGATCTGGCTGCAGCCGTTGCGATCGACGCGGGTCGGCTCGCCAGGCGGGTCGCCGAACAGATCGTCGACCCGCAGCAGGCCGACGCTGGTGCAGAGGACGGCGTCGAGGCGGCCGTCGGCGTCGAAGTCGTGGAGCGCGAACTCGCCGACGCCGCCGACGCCGTCGAGGGCGATGGTGCGCGGCTCGTCGCCGCCGTCGTCGAGCCGAAGCTGGTTGCCGGCGATGACCAACAGGTCCCGCGGTCCGGCGCCGCCGCGGTCGACGGCGGCGACGGGGCCGAGCGCGCCGGTGAACGCGCGCGAGGCGAGCTCGCGCAGGCTGCCGTCCTCGGCGAGCTCGACGTGATCGAGCCGGCTGCCCGAGGCGAGGATGCGCTTCAGGAGCAGCTCCTGGCGGCCGTCGCCGTCGCGGTCGACGACGACGACGCCCATCAGGCCGGGGACGTCGAGCAGCTCGCCGGCGACCCACGCGTCGGCGCGCTCGCCGAGGATCACGAGCTGTCCATAAGACCAGGCGACGAGCTCGCGGCCGGGGCGGGCGTCGAGCTCGCCGACGACGACGGCGTCGACGCGCGGCAGCGGGGCGAGGTCGATGTCGGCGACCTCGTCGACGTCGGCGCGCCACAGCTGGAGGCTGGCGGTGCGCTCGAGGTCGACGACGGCGTCCTCGGCGGCGGCGGGGACGACGGCGATCTCGTCGTGGCCGTCGTCGTCGAGGTCGAGCGGGAAGGCGCGCCGGGCCGGGCCGGTCTCCCACCGCGGCGCGAGCGAGAAGCCGGGCGCGTCGGGGACGACCCGCCCGAGCTCGCGGGCCGACCGACTGGCGTAGACGAGCTCGGACCGGCCGTCGCCGTCGAGGTCGCCGGCGGCGAGGGCCGCGGCGCGCTCGCGGGTGGCCCCGACCTGGTCGACGCCGCGCCGCAGGTCGAGGCGCTGCATGGTCGATGTTTGATAGGACAGGACGTAAAGGACATGCCCTCCGGTTTCATCGGGGACGACGGCCAGCGCCCGCGGGTCGGGATCGGTGGGCCAGCTCGCGCGCGCGCGCAGGCGGCCGGCGCCGTCGCCGTAGAGGACGCTGACGGCGTCGGCGAGGGCGTCGGCGGTGGCGAGGTCCTGGGCGCCGTCGCCGTCGAAGTCGCCGGCGACGACGGCGAACGGGGCGACGCCGACGGGGTGCCGCGGGCCGAGCGAGAGGCCGCCGGCGCCGTCGCCGACGACGAGCTGGACGGCTGCTGCCTCGGACAGGGCGACGGCGAGGTCGCGCCGGCCGTCGCCGTCGAAGTCGCCGTCGGCGAGGGCGACGGGGCCGAGGCCGACCTCGAGCGCGACGAAGGGCTTCAGGTCGAGCAGCACGCCGAGGCTGCGGGCGTCCCGGTGCAGGGTGACGAGCTCCGGCGGGCCGCGACCGTCGAGATCGACGGCCCGCGGGGCGGTCGGTCCGGGCACGAGGGTGGGGTAGAGCTCGGGCGCGGCGAGCTCGCGGGCGCCGCGGTTGCGCAGGACGGCGACGGCGTCGTCGTCGGGGGCCGCGGTGACGACGTCGATCCGGCCGTCGCCGTCGAGGTCGACGAGCGCGAGGCCGTCGATCGCGGCGGCCACCGACCAGGTGGTGGCTGTCCCCGAGGACATGTCCTTCCCGCCCCAGACGATGGTGATCGCGCCGGCGTCGGGGCTGGCGGCGACGAGGTCGGCGACGCCGTCGCCGTCGAGGTCGGCGACCTGCAAGGCCTCGGGGGCGAAGCCCCAGCGCGAGGCCACCGCGCCGCCGAGATCGAGGCAGCGCCCGCCGAACAGGCGATGGCCGTCGTCGCAGCCGTCGTCGCGGACGCAGGCGAGCGCCCCGGCGCACGCCGCGAGGCCGAACCACACGAAGACCGAGCGGCGCATCAACCCGAGCATCACGAGAGCACTGCCGGGGGCAAATTGTAAAGCGCCGCATGGGACGGGCTTCGGACGCGGGCCGGCGCGGAGCTCGCCGGCCGAAGGGAGGCGAGAGGAGGGGCGCCCGGAGCCGAGGGTCCGCGCGTGGGGCGGGGCGACGGCGACGGCCGTCCTGGAGCGGCGCGCGGCCGCGCGCCGAACGGCCTGCGGGCTGTCCGACTCGCCATGTCGGGCGGCGAGCGCGGGCTCGGTCCGCGTGGACGTCGCGGGCAGCAAGCCAGGCAGCGTGTCCCTCGTCCCGGGGGAGGTGTTCCGGGCTTCACCGGGCGCGAGTACCGATGGCGTCGCCGATCGGGTCGGTTGTGCGATGCGACCGGTGCCGCGAGGTCAGCGATCGTGCGGCCGCTCCAGGTCCGGTCGGCGAAACGGGTGCTCTTTCGGACATGTCGTCGGGGATATGTGACGAGGCCGCCAAGACTTGTCCCTCCGGACCTGTCCTCGCGGGCATACGCAGGCTCAGCGCGGGGTCGGATCGTCGACGCGGGTGATCGACCAGGCGACGCGGGTGTCGACGCGCGTGGATCCATGGAGCCGCAGGGAGTGACGGCCGGCGCGCAGCTCGACGCGACGCGCCTGGTCGGTCTCGTGCACCACCGGCTCGTCGTCGCAGCCGCCGCAGCCGACCACGCTCACCGTCGGGCGGAAGAACACGACGCCGTCGGTGACGCGGGGATCGACGACGATCTCGAGCTCGTAGGTGCCGTCCTCCGGGATGTCGATGCTGCGCAGGACGAGCAGGCCGTCGCGTCCGAACGGGCCGATCGCGTCGGGCTCGTCGGCGGCGAGGCGGCGATACTCGGCGTACCGGCGGCCGTCCCAGGCGATCCGCGGGGCGTCGCACTCCATGAGCTTGCGGTCGTAGGCGAGGTGCGGGCACCGCTCGCGCTCGGCGGTGAACTCGGCGACGCTGTCGGCCAGCGAGACGCCGAAGCGATCGCGGAAGACGCGGTCGATGCCGGCGCGCGAGGCGAGGAGGGGGAAGTGCGGCAGGGCGGCCTGGAATTCGGCGAGGCCGTGGCGATCGAGGAGGTAGGCGACGAAGGCGCCGGCGTCGTCGTAGTCGACGCCGATCCACAGGACCGAGAGCAGCGAGGGCCAGACGTCGCGGCGCGTGATCCGGGTGGCCCGCTCGTCGTGGACGCCGCCGCCGAGGCCCTCGTAGGCGACGGCGAAGCCCTCGGCGAAGAAGGCCGAGGTGTCGTGGGCGAACAGGTGGACGAGCTCGTGGTCGAGCATCGCCGCGTTGGAGTAGATGGTGTCGAAGACAGTGCAGGCGGTGACCTCGCGCGGACACGGCGAGAGGTCGACGAAGTCGTCCGGGGTGAGCCAGTAGAAGGTGAAGCGATCGTCGCCGGTCGGGGCCGTGACGCCCATCTCGGCGGCCAGGCGCGCGACGAACAGGTCCATGTGCGCGAGGTTGCCGGCGCACGGCTCAAGACCAGGGCTCGCGCCGATCCGGACGTGCTCGCCTTCGAGGCTGGGCTCGGGCAGCCGGTCGCAGGCGGCGAGGACCGCGAGCAGGGCGAGGCGGCGGACGGTCACGGCAGCTGCCTCACGATCGTCAGAGAACCGAGGCCCAGCGCGGTGAGGTCGCGCAGACCGTCGCCGTCGACGTCGCGGGCACGCACGTGCTGGGCGAAGCCGGGCAAGGGATAGCGGTCGAAGCGGTAGGCGCCGCCCTGCCGGCGGCCGATGTGCAGGTCGCCGTCGGCGCCGCCGACCAGGAGATCGAGCTCGCCGTCGCCGTCCATGTCGGCGAGATCGACCGAGCGGGCGCCGGCGAAGAGCGGCTGCGGCGGCCCGGCCGTGGCGCCGCCGGGGAGCAGGAGGAGCTGCTGCTGCTGGAGCTCCGCAGAAGCGTCGTAGTTGAAGTGGACGGCGGCCAGGTCGGGCCGGCCGTCGCGATCGAGGTCGCCGACGGCGAAGTCGTCCGGCCGCACGCCGCTCCACCGGCGTGACGGCTGGAAGCGGCCGTCGCCCAGGCCGGGGGCCATCTCGAGCCCGAAGCCGGAGGTCAGCAGATCGAGGCGACCGTCGCCGTCGAGATCGGCGAGCCCGATGAGGTTGATCGCGCGCCCCAGCTGGACCTCGCTCCAGCGGGCATCGGCGAAGCCGCCGTCGATGCCGCGGAGGAACGCGAGGCGCTGGCTCAGCTTGCCGTCAACGTCCGCGCCCGGACCGACGGGAGCGCCGGCGACGTCGAGGCGGCCCCGGACCAGGAGGTCGGAGCGGCCGTCGCCGTCGAGATCGCCGGGAATGAAGGACATGGAGTCGAGCCCGGGGAGGCGGAGCAACGGCCGCGCGCGCGGCTCGCCGTCCTCGAGGTCGAGACGGACGAGATCGAAGCCGTCGCGGGCGAACGAGCGGACGGTGAACAGGAGCTCGTCGGCGGGGTCGTCGTCGAGCTGGAGGGCCATGACTTGCTGGCTGCCGAGGCCGGGAGCGAAGAGGTCGCTGCGCAGCTCGGTCGGGCCGAACCCGCCGTCGCCGTCGCCGAAGGCGAAGCCGTGACGCCCGGCGGCGCCCGCCAGGCCGGCGTCGACGAACAGGTCGAGGGCGCCGTCGCCGTCGAAGTCGCCGAGCGTCGCCCCGAAGCCGAGCGCGAGCGAGGCGCGCAGGCGGGCGGCGAGGGCTGGCCCGAAGGACATGTCCTCAGCGACCAATTCGTCGACGGAGCGGTAGCGCAGCAGGGCCAGCCGACCGCCGCCGTGGCGGATCAGCGACGGCACGCCAAACGCGTCGGCGACGGCCCGCGGGGCGCGCGAACGCCAGGCGTGATCGTCGCGACGCCAGGGGGTGAGGACCACCGGCTGGGCGCCGGCGGCCTGGCCGTCGATGCGCAGGCTGACGACCTCGGTGCGCCGGCCGTCGCGGTCGAGGTCGAGGAGGGCGAGGCGCTCGCAGCCGAAGGGGTCGAGCACGACCGGCTCGCCCGGCGAGGGCCCCAGCAGGTCGGGCACGTGGACCAGGCCCGCCTCCGAGCACACGAACGCGTCGCGCCCGGGGTGCTCGCCGGGGACGAGCAGGAGCGCCCGGCTGCGCGCGAGCGCCGGCGCGTCGATCCGCCGCGGCGCGTCGAGCTGCAGGTCTTCGATCACCAGCAGCGACGAAGCCAGGTGCATGACGAGGTCGGTGCGACCGTCGCCGGCGAGGTCGACGGCGGAGAGGGCGGTCGGGTGGTCGTCGAGCGGGAGTTCGGCCTCGAGGACCAGCGCGCCGTCGGCTCCCAGGCGCAGGAGCAGGAGCGCGGCGTCGACGACGAACGCCAGCCGATCGCGGTCGACGCCGCGGACGACGGCGTAATGCTGGGGTTGGCTGGGCTGCGGCGCGGGTACGCCGGGGTCGAAGGTGCCGTCGGGCCGGCCGCGGAGGACGGCGATCGTGCGGCGATCCCACAGCGCGAGGTCGTTGCGGTGGTCGCCGTCGAAGTCGGCCGCGACCGCGCCCTGCAGCGCGCCGCCGAGGCCCGACTCGAGCTGAACCGCGAGCCGCTCCGGCCCGCGCGCGACCTCGAGGACGCGCGACGGCGGGTCCTCCGGATCGACCGGGAGGGACGGATCGGGCTCGGGCTGCTCGTCGAGGTCGATGAGCAGCTCGTCGACGCCGTCGCCGTCGATGTCGAGCGGGAAAATGCCGCCGGTGCGCTCGCGCTGCCACAGCGGCTCGACGCGCAGGCCGAGGTCGGGCGTGAGCTCGCCGAGGCCGGAGGAGAGGCCGGCGTAGAGGAGCGAGTCGCGGCCGTCGCCGTCGAGGTCGCCGACCACCAGCCGGGTGGCCTGCCCGAGCGGCGTGCCGCTGAGGACCACGCCGTGGCGGGGATCGACGCGCTGGATGTTGCCTGTGACTTCGGACAGGGCGAAAAGGGCAGGTTTTCCGTGCTCGTCGGGCGCCGCCGCGAGCGCGAGCGGCTGGGGATCGACCGGCCAGCGGCTGCGCGCGCGCAGGCGGCCCTCGCCGTCGCCGTGGAGGACCGTGACGGCGTCGTCGAGCACGTCGAGGGTGGCGAGGTCGACCGCGCCGTCGTCCTCGAAGTCGCCGGCGACGACGACCGTGGGCGCGAGGCCCACGGCGTGACGCGGGCCGGGCACGAGGCCGCCGCGACCGTCGCCGCGCAGCACCTGGATCGCGCCGGCGTCGGCGACGGCGACGGCGAGATCGAGGGAGCCGTCGCCGTCGAGATCGGCGATCGCGAGGTCGCGGGCGCCAGGGCCGACGAGCAGCGGCGGATCGGCGACGAGCTCGCGGACGATGGTGACGGCGCCGGCGGTCTCGCTCACGACCACGAGCTCGGGCGGGCCGGCGGCGTCGAGATCGACGGCCGCGAGGCGGCGCGGGCCGTCGGCGACCGCGAGCCGCTCGGGCTCGCCCAGCGAGCGCCCGCCCCGGCCGCGCAGGACGGCGATCTCGGCGCGGCCAGGCAAGGCCGTGGCGACGTCGAGGCGGCCGTCGCCGTCGAGGTCGGCGACGGCGAGGTCGCGCGCGGGCTCGCCGAGCGACCAGCTCGTGGCTGTCCCGTCGAGCATGTCCTGAACACCATGTGCGTCGGCGCGGCCCCAGAACACGCCGACGGTGCCGCGGTCGCCGCCGCCGACGACGAGGTCGGGGCGGCCGTCGGCGTCGAGGTCGGCGACGACGACCGCGTCGATGGCGAGGCCCCACGTATAGGTCCGCGCGCCGGCGACATCGAGGCACAGGGCGCCGGCGCGGGCGCACGGATCCGCGGGTTCACAGGCCACGACAAGCGCCGCGAGCCCGAGCGCCGCGAGCCCGAGCGCGCTCGCGGGTCGGGTCCACGGCGGTGCTCCACGTCGGGCGCGTCGATCCCCATCCATCACGACAGCGACGGAGAAACCGTAGCGCGGTCCGAGCATTCCCGCCGCATGTCCAGTGCGGCAGACGCGTGAACTGGAGATCGGGAGAGGCGTGGAGCTCCCGCTGCGGCGTGCGTAAAGGAGATGCGCCGCAGGGGCGCACGCGTTGGAAAAGGGCGGGAAAACGGGCAGGGGGCGACCGAGGGCGGAGTGCGTGGAGCGCGTGAGGTCGCAGGACGGGCCCTGGGCGAGCATCGGCAGGACCCTTGGGCGCACGTCGAGTTCACTTGTAGCGCGAAAGTGCCCCGGGCATGATGACGGGTGGAGGTGTCTGTCATGACCCGCGCCGCGCTCGTCGTGCTGGTGTCGCTCTCGGCCTGTGATCCCGCCCAGCCGGAGGCGGAGGTCGAGCGGACCGAGGTCGTGGATGGTCTTTCGGACCTGTCGGATCGGCCAGGAGACCCGCGGGGCATGGGGCCGCCGCTCGACAAGGGCTCGCCGCTGCCGGAGCCGCTGACCGCAGTGCCGGCGCCGCTCGGCGGGGCCTACTGCGACGTCGTCGTCGAGGGGGTGACCCGGGCGATGGAGACCGACTACCTGCCGCGCGTGATCACCTGCGAGAACGGCGGGGCCAACCTCGAGGCGCTCAAGGCCCAGGCGATCGCGGCCCGCTCGGTGGCCTACTACGCGATGGCCAACGACGGCCAGATCTGCGACGGCCAGGGCTGCCAGGTGTACGGCTGCGGGACCGAGCCGAAGCAGATCGCGTACGACGCGGTCGCGGCGACGGCCGGGCAGTACCTGTCGTACAACGGCTGGCTGACGTACGCCTTCTACGTCGCCGGCGACAGCCAGCAGCCGGCGAGCTGCGTCGACACCGCCAACGGGACGGCGTCGGCGACCGAGAAGTGGGTGACCTTCAACGAGGGCAAGACGGTCTACGACGTCGACCAGACCGAGCTCGGGTTCGTGTTCCCGGAGGACCTCAATTCGAACGGCTACGGGCAGAACCGCGGCTGCATGTCGCAGTGGGGCGCGCGCTGCCTCGAGAACACGAAGGGCTACGGGGTCGCCGACATCCTCCGCTTCTACTACGGCGACGACATCGAGATCCTGCAGGCGGAGGGCGCGTGCGTGGTGCCGCCGAACAAGCCGGCCGAGGGCACGCTCGACGCGGCCGACTGCGCGGCGGGGATCCAGGGCTGGGCGTGGGACCCGGATCAGAAGGACACGCCGGTCGACGCGATCGTCAGCTTCATGGCGCCGCACGGCGATCCCAACGCGATCGAGGTGACGGTCAAGGCGGACCAGCACCGCGACGACCTGTGTCAGGCGCTCGGCTCGTGCGCGCACGGGCTGTCGCTCGCGCTGCCGCGCAGTCTGCTCGACGGCGCGTCGCACCCGGTCTACGTCTACGGGGTCGACCTCGGCGGCGACGGGCCGACGCAGCTCGACGGCAGCCCGATGCAGTTCGCCTGCCCGCCGCCCGCGCTGCCCGCGGGGGTGCGCCGCCACGTGCCCGATCCGGCGGCGCTGGAGGCGTGGTCGCTGTCGACGCTGTGGCAGATGGCGAAGGTCGACGACGCGACGCTGAACGCGATCCCCGAGTGGCAGGCGATCGCCGGCGCGCCGGCGCTGGTCCAGGTCGCCGGCGACCCGACGCTGTGGCTGGTCGACGCCGGGTTCCGCCGCCGGATCGCCAGCGCGGAGGTGGCGGCGGCGTGGCAGTTCGACGCCGCGTCGGCGCAGGTCATCGCGCCGGCTGACTTGATGGCCATGCCCCAAGGGACAGATGTGTGGCCGGCGCCGTTCCTGGTCCAGGGGACAGGTCCGGCGGTGTACATGCTCGACGATCCGCAGTGCCCGCCGGGCGGCGATCCGGCGGACCCGCTGTGCCCGGTCGAGGGCGGGACCGGCGGGGACACCGGGGGCGGCACGGGGACGGGCGGGGACGAGACCGGGGCCGAGGTGCCGACCACCGACGGGATCCCCGGCAGCGGCGGCGAGCCCTCGTCGACCACCGGCGACGAACCGGGCCCAGCCGGCGGCGGTGCGCTGCCGCCCGGCTACGGCCAGGGCGACGGCTGCCGGTTGGGCGGCGCGGGGCAGGGCGGGCTGGCGCCAGGTCTGTGGGCCATGCTGGCGCTCGTCGGCGCCCGTCGCCGCCGCAGACCGGTGTGAGCGAGGCCCACGCCGCATACGGCGCACCGCTGCGGCTGTCCGTGAGGTCAGCTCGCACGCCCGGCGCAAGCGGACGCACGCGCGGGCAGACTCGCGTGCGCGCGCGAAAGTCGCTATAGCCCGGGCGCCACGTGAACGAGCACAACTTCTTCGCCAGCGCCCCGCAAGGCCTCCTCGAGCTGCTCGCCGACGAGCTTCGCGCGCTCGGTGCGACGGCGATCCGGCTCCAGCCGGCCGGCGTGTACTTCCGCGGAGCGCTGGTCGTCGGCTACCGGGCGTGCCTGTGGTCGCGGCTGGCCGGTCGAGTGCTGCTCGAGGTCGGCACGGGCCCGGCGCGCGACGCCGACGAGCTGTACACGACGGTGCAGAAGGTCGACTGGCGCGAGCACATGTCGGCCCGCGGGACGATGGCGGTCGACTTCACCGGCGCCAACGCGGCGATCGTCCATACCCGCTTCGGCGCGCAGCGGGTCAAGGACGCGATCGTCGACCAATTCAACGCCAAGACGGGGATCCGCCCCGACGTCGCGGTGCGCCGCCCGGACGTGCGCGTCAGCGTCCACCTGCGCAAGCCGGCGTCGACTGGCATCAAGGGCATGTTCCAGGAGACATCCCACGACGAGGCCGTGATCTCGATCGACCTCGCCGGCGAGGGCCTGCACCGCCGCGGCTACCGCGAGGAAGGGGTCGAGGCGCCGCTCAAGGAGAACCTGGCCGCGGGGCTGCTGATGCGCGCGGGCTGGCCGGCGCTGGCGGCCGCGGGGGCGCCGATGGTCGACCCGATGTGCGGCTCGGGCACGCTGCTGATCGAGGCGGCGCACATGGCCTGCGACCGCGCGCCGGGGCTGGGGCGCGAGTACTTCGGCCTGCTCGGCTGGCGCGGCCATCAGCCGGCGGTGTGGAACGAGCTGCTGACCGAGGCGCGCGCGCGGGCGGCGATCGGGCTCGGCAAGGTGCCGCCGATCTTCGGCTACGACGGCGACGCGGCGGCGGTCAAGGCGGCGATCGCCAACGCGGCGCGGGCGGGCCTCGGCGGGCGGATCCGCGTCGAGCGGCGCGAGCTCGCCGAGCTCGTGGCCCCGGGGACAGGTCCTTCGGGACAGGAACGAGAGGCCACCGGCCTGGTCGCCACCAACCCGCCCTACGGCGAGCGGCTCGGGGTCCGCGCCGACATGCCGGCGCTCTACGAGCTGCTCGGCGAGCGGCTGCGCGACCACTTCGGCGGGTGGAAGGCGGCCATCCTGGCGCCCGACCTCGAGCTCGGGCACGCGATCGGGCTGCGGGCCGAGCGGCGCCACGTGCTCTACAACGGCGCGATCCCGGTCCACCTGCTGCGCTTCGAGGTGCCGCGCGAGGCCGCGCAGCCGCGCAAGCACCCCCGCAGCGAGGGCGGCGAGGCGCTGTTCAACCGGCTGCGGAAGAACCGCAAGCAGCTCGGCAGCTGGGCCGCGCGCCACGGCATCGAGGCGTACCGGATCTACGACTCCGACATCCCGGAGTACGCGGTGGCGATCGACCTCTACCGCGACTGGGCGCTGGTCCAGGAGTACGCGGCGCCAACCGAGATCGACCCGGTGCGCGCGGCGGCCCGCCTGCGCGAGGCGCTGCGCGTGATCCCGGACGCGCTCGAGATCCCGGCGGCGCAGGTGGTGTGCAAGCGCCGCGAGCGGGCCAAGGGCGGCGGGCAGTACGGCCGCCGCGACGACGCGGGCGACCTGCTCGAGGTGCGCGAAGGGCCAGGTCGCTTCCTCGTCAACCTCACCGATTACCTCGACACCGGGCTGTTCCTCGACCATCGCGACACCCGCGCGCTGGTCGGCCAGGTCGCCCGCGGCAAGCGCTTCCTCAACCTGTTCGCGTACACCGCCACGGCGTCGGTCTACGCCGGCAAGGGCGGGGCGCTGTCGACGACGTCGGTCGACCTGTCGAGCACCTACTGCGCGTGGGCCCGCCGCAACCTCGAGCTCAACGGGCTGCGCGGGCCGCAGCACCGGGTGGTCGAGGCGGAGTGCCGCGAGTTCATGGCCCGCGAGCTGCGCCGCTACGGAGCCATCTTCCTCGACCCACCGACGTTCTCCAATTCGAAGAAGATGGAGGGCGTGCTCGACGTGCAGCGCGACCACGTGGAGCTGATCCGCGCGGCGGTGCGCCTGCTCGAGCGCGACGGGGTGCTGATCTTCTCGACCAACTACCGCCGCTTCCGCCTCGACCAGGAGCGGCTCGCGGACCTCGAGATCGAGGACCTGTCGGCGAAGACGATCCCGAAGGACTTCGCGCGCAGCCCGAAGATCCACAAGTGCTTCCGAATCACGGCGCGGCGGTGAGCGCCGCCCGCAGCGTGGGCGGCGAGGGTCGGCGAGCCGTCCCGGGCTCGCGAGCGGTTGCCAGGGCCCGCGCCCGTCGCATAGCCTCGGCTCGTGCGAGGCGCGATCGTCGGCGGTGTGCTGCTCGGGCTGTCCGCGGCCTGTGCCCATCGCGCGAGCGCGCCGGTCGAGGACGTGTTCGCGGCCGATCGGCGCGCCTGCGGCGGCGGCGACGCGAAGGCGTGCGTGCGCCTGGGCGACGCGCTCGCGGACCTCAGGAGCTTGCGCGCCGGCGCGGAGGCGGAGTCGTTCCGCGCGCACGAGCGAGCCTGCGCGCTGGGCGAGGCGCACAGCTGCCGGCGGATCGCCGACTTCGTCGACATCGGCTGCTGCGGGGCGCCGCGCAAGGACAAGGCCCAGGCCACGGCGCTGCTCGAGCGCGGGTGCGACCTCGGCTCGGTCCGCGCGTGCGAGGAGCTCGGCATCCGCTACCGCTCGGTCCTCGACGGCCCACCCGACCCGGACAAGGCCCTCCGCGCCGCCGAACGCGGCTGCGCGCTCGGCTCGGAGTCGCAGTGCGACCCGGTGCTGGGCCACCTGCTGCGGGCGCCGACGCCCGACTGGCCGGCGATCGATCGCACGCTCGGACACCTGGTGTGCCCCGGCGCGTCGAGCCCGTGCGACAACCTCCGCGCGCTGCGGCTGCTGCAGTGGACCGACGCGTCGGAGCGCGACGAGACGGCCGCGCCCAGGCAGGCGCGCGAGGCCCACGCGCGGGCGCTGATCGAGCAGGCCTGCGCGCAGCAGGAGCCGCACGCGTGCCTCAACCTCGCGGGCCTGTTGACCGACGGCCGCGGCGGCGAGCGCGACGCTCCGCGGGCGCTGCGGCTGTACGACCAGGCGTGCGAGGGCGGCGACGCGGGCGGTTGCTGGAACGCGGCGGTGATCCGGACGACCGACCCGGCGCTGCGCGACCTGAAGGCGGCGCGGGTCGGCTTCGATCGCACGTGCTCGTCGCACGAGTCGAACTCCCGCCGTGAGTGTGAGCTGGCCGCGGCCGAGGTGTTCGCCGCCGCCGACGCGCCCCAGCCGGCCGCCGAGCTGTTCCGCCCGTGGTGCGACGGCGGCGACGCGCTGGCGTGCGTCCGCTGGGGCCGCACCCTGGCCGAGCGACCGAGCGGGTACCGCCAGGCGGTGAGCCTGTTCCGCAAGGCCTGCGACGCGAAGGAGCCGAAGGGCTGCGCGAGGCTGGCGCGGATGATGGCGCTCGGCCGCGGGGTGCGGAAGGATCGGGCCGCCGCCGACGCGCTGGCGGCCAGGGCGTGCGCCGACGGGGCGAGCGAGGCCTGCACGCTGGGCGAGGCCCTCGCGGCGCTGGCCGGCCCGACCAAGAAGCTGCTGCGGCTCGTCGCGGCGGTGACGCTGTTCCCGACCTGGCAGCTGATGGTCGGCGACTGGTGGTGAGGCGGCTTACCTGTCCTTTGGGAAAGGCGGCCGGCGAGACAGCCGGACGTCGGCGGGATGCGACGAGAGGTTCTCGCGCGGTCGAGTCGCGGCGGGCGTGAAGGTTGTCACGAGCGGGGACAGCCACGCTTGGCACGCGCGCGCGGCTGTGCGATAGGCCGCCGCATGCACGTGCGGCGCTTCGTGGCGTTCCTGGGGCTGTTGCCGGCCTGCGGCGGCGATCCGGCCGACACCGGCCTCACGGTGGGCATGACGACGAGCGGGGCGACGTCGGCGAGCACGAGCACGGGCGAGGGGACCGCGAGCAGCGACACGGGCGACCCGACGACCCCCGGCGACACGACGACGAGCGACACCACGGCGGCGGTGCCGACGACGACGGACGCGACGTCGACCACGACGGGACCTGGTCCTTCGGACATGTGCGGCAACGGCATCGTCGAGGGCGAGGAGGAGTGCGACCTCGGGGCGGCCAACGCCGACGACGCCGCGTGCACCGCGAGCTGCGAGCTGGCGGCCTGCGGCGACGGGCTGGTGCGCGACGACGTCGAGCAGTGCGACGACGGCAACCTCGCGCCGGGCGACGGCTGCGACCCCGAGTGCCGGTTCGAGAGCCAGGGCGAGGACACCGAGGTGGTGCTCGAGGATCTCGCGCTCATGATCCCGAGCGACCTCTACGACGGCGGCCAGAGCTCGATGGCGTGCGTCGACCTGGCGATCGCCAAGGTGGGGGTGGTGCACGACGTGCGGATGAAGATCGGGGCCGACCACCCGCACGTCGGCGATCTGGTGTTCAAGCTGTGGAGCCCGAAGGGCACGGTGCTGACGCTCATGAGCCTGCCCGGCGGGGCGGAGGCGGCCGACGACGGGATGTCCGACAGCACCGAGAACTCGGACATCGATCCGGTGTGGCCGGTCGCGTTCCGCAACGACGGGATCGACGCCGAGCTGATGGGGCACACTCTCGGCATCGACCAGGCGGTGTGCCGCGACGACGGGGTCTGCGAGTACGCGCCGAGCCCCGGCGCCGGGCCCGGCGAGGACTTCGGCGACTTCGTCGGCGAGCCGTCCGAGGGCACGTGGCGCTTCTGCGCCGGCGACTCGGCGTTCGCCGACAAGGGCACGCTCGAGTCGGTGACGCTGACGGTGGTCGTCGGCTGAGCGCGGCGATCCACGCGCGGGTGTCCCCGCCGGCGACGTGGACGCCGGCGTCCCGCGGCCCGCGGACCCGCTGCCGACGCGCCGGCGATCTGGCATCGTGGAGGCGTGCGCAGCCGCTGGACGATCCCGCCCGCCGCCGTGGCGATCCACCTGTGTGTCGGCTCGGTCTACGCCTGGAGCGTCTTCAACAAGCCGATCGAGGCGCTGCACCCGGCGTGGCCGAAGGGCGCGGCGGCGTACACGTTCTCGATCGCGATCGCGTTGCTCGGGCTGTCGGCGGCGTTCGGCGGCACCTGGCTCGAGAGACATGGTCCGAAGCGCGCGGCGACGCTGGCGGCGTGCCTGTTCGGCGGCGGGCTGGCGCTCGGCGGGCTCGGGGTGTGGCTCGGCTGGTTGTGGCTGCTGTTCGTCGGCTACGGGGTGGTGGGCGGCGCCGGGCTGGGGCTGGCGTACGTGTCGCCGGTCAGCGCGCTGGTGAAGTGGTTCCCCGACCGGCGCGGGCTGGCCACGGGGATGGCGGTGCTCGGCTTCGGCGGCGGCGCGTTGATCGCCGCGCCGGTGAAGGAGCGGCTGATCCAGGCGGTCGGGGTGGCATCGACGCTGTGGATCCTCGCGGCGGTGTACTTCTTCGTGATGTTGAGCGCGGCCCGGGCGCTGGCCCGCCCGCCCGACGGCTGGCGACCCGAAGGACATGTCCCGAAGGCCATCCAGCTCGGCGGCGAGCCGGAGCTGACGATGCCGAGGGCGGTGCGCACGCGCCAGTTCTGGCTGCTGTGGGCCATGCTGTTCATCAACGTCAGCGCCGGCATCTCGATCCTGGCCCAGGCGTCGCCGATGATGCAGGACATGTTCCAGAGGACACCCGAGCAGGCGGCCGCGATGGTGTCGGTGATCGCCGGCTTCAACGCGTTCGGCCGCATCTTCTGGGCCTCGCTGTCGGACCGGATCGGGCGCAGGGCGGTGTTCTCGATCTTCTTCGCGGTCCAGGCGGCGCTGTTCCTGGCGATCCCCCAGCTCGCCGCGGGTGGGCAGTGGCAGCTGTTCCAGCTCGCGGTCGTCGTCATCTTCACGATGTACGGCGGCGGCTTCGCCACGATCCCGGCGTTTTTGGCCGACATGTTCGGCGCTCGCAACGTCGGCGCGGTCCACGGGGTGATCCTGACCGCCTGGAGCGCGGCGGGCGTGGCCGGGCCGATCCTCATCACGTCGATCCGCGAGGCGCGGCTGAAGGCGCTGCCGCCGGGCGGGTCGCTGGTCGAGCTGTACGCGTCGACGCTGCAGATCATGGCGGTGGCGCTGCTGGTCGGCCTGGCGCTGACGCTGGCGGTGCGGCCGCTGGCGCCCGCGAGCGCGCCGGCGAGTGCGTGAGGCAGGAATGCGCCGACGGGTCGGCCGGGGAGGAGGGCGGCGCGAGAATCGTCTGGCCTCGAGGACAGGTCGAGACGGTGGTCGACCGCGGCGGACTTGCGCGCGGCGTCGCGGCGTGCGAAGGGAGATCCATGCACGCGTCTCTCCTTCGGACTTCGGCGCTGATGCTGATGCTGGCGGGCTGCGGCGGCGACGGCAAGACGACGGCCTCGGGCAGCACGACGGGGACGACGACCGGTGAGTCGACCGGCACGACCGCGCCGACCACCGGCACGAGCACGACCGCCGGCGCGAGCACGACCACCGGCGAGGACAGCACGACGACAGGGACGACCACCTCGGGCGCGACGACGGGGGTCACGACAGGGGCGAGCACCACGACCGGCTCGACCACCGCGATCGCCAGCACCGGGCCCGACGAGATCCCCGGCGAGACCATGGGCGAGACGAGCGGCGAGCTCGGCTGCTGCCTGCCGCGGATGCGTCCGGCCTGCGTCGACTCGGCCTGCTGCGCGGGCGGGCAGTGGTCGTGCGACGACTGCGACGCGCCGGGAGAGGTGTGCCCGCCGCCGTGCTGCGACCCGCTCACGAAGCCGCCGTGCTTCGAGGGCGCGAGCTGCTGCGACGACGGTGCGTGGGCCTGCAACGACGGCGGGGGGCAGTCGACGTGCGCGGCGCCCGGCGAACTGTGCCCGGGCGAGCCGTGCTGCGTGCCGGGGACCGAGCCGGACCCGCCCTGCCTCGAGGGCGCGAGCTGCTGCGAGGGCGGGGTGTGGGAGTGCAACGACGACCTCGGCCAGCCCGTGTGCATGGAGCTCGCGCCGCTGTGCGAGTGAGGCCCGGGGCCGATGCATGCACCGGTGTCGCTCTGTCTTCTTGGACATATGCTTCGGAGCATGCCCATCGCGACATGTTTCAATGAACATGCTCGCTCGAGCATGTCCTTTCCGGCATACGCGTTGGCGGCCGCGTTCAAGCCGACCGCGCGTCGAAGCTCGTGAACGCGGGGTGGACGCGGATCGCGTCGGCGCGGTCGAGCTCGTCGAGCATCGCGGTGGCGGCGGAACGGTCGGCCGCGACCGCGAGGACGGCGGGGGCCAGGGTGACGAGGTCGTCGGGGCTGGTCGCCCGCGCGAGCGCGGGCACGCGCAGCTCGAGCGCCGCGGCCAGGTGCCCGAACCCGGCCAGCTCGACGACCACCGGCGCGAGCGCGGCCGGCCGCATCGGCTCGACGCGGGCGAGCTCCCGCGCGACCTCGATCGGGTCGGTGGCGAGGTAGGCCTGCACGAGGCCGGGCTGGACGTCGCGGATCAGCGAGACCAGCGCCTCCTCGCCGACGAACGCGCGCTCCAACGGGCATGCCATCTCGGGCATGTCCGAAAGCGCGTGAGGCCGACCCGCCTCACGGCGCCGGCTGGACGAAGTGGTCGCGGCTGCGGACGGTGGTCCAGCGGTCGAAGATCGCCAGGGTCTCGGGGTCGGCCTCGGCGAGCTTCTCGAACAGGTAGTCCTGGATGCCCTTGTGGACCGCGCAGACGTTGCTCTCGCGCATGCGGCCGAAGATCGAGCCCTGGCTCTTGTGGTTGAAGCTCGGGATCGTGCCGCAGTAGGGCTGGTAGGTGCAGTGGACGCAGTCGGGCTGGCCGTCGAGGTTGGAGGCGATGGTCATCGCCCGCACCGTCTCGTGGCCGACCAGCTCGCGGAAGCTGCTGGTGCGCACGTCGCCGAGGTGGAACGTGTCGTCGCCCATCTCGTGCAGCATGCGGCCCTCGTCGCAGGTGAACACCTTGCCGTCGTAGTTGTAGGCCAGGGCGCCGATGCCCGCGCCCGAGGGGCTGCGCAGGTCGAGGAAGTTGGGGTCCTCGCCGCGCAGCACCTTGGTGAGAAAGATGCTGGCGTAGCGCTCGAGGATCTGCACGCCCTGCTTGTTGAGCTCGATCATGTAGTCGACCGCGCGGCGGTAGAACTGCATGAACTCGCCGCGCGGATACTCGAGCCGCTGGCGGGTGCGGTCGGCGAAGCCGAACGGGTCGATGGCGCGGAGGAACAGCGCCTTGCAGCCGAGGCCGACGTAGGTGTCGACGACCTCCTTCCACAGCGGCAAGGTCTCGCGCGTGGTCGTGAGCAGGGCCTCGACGTGGTAGAGCGTCGGGTCGAGGCCGCTGGCGCCGTAGGCCTCGTTGATCCGCTTGATCCAGCCGACCGCGCGCTGGTGGGCGTCCTGGGTCGGCAGCTTGCGCTGGGCGTTGTGCAGCTTCTCGGGCCCGTCGATGCTGGTGCACAGCTGGACCCGGTGCTGCAGCAGGTACTCCAGCTTGGCCTCGTCGAGCAGGGCGAAGTTCGAGACCATCGTGAACTGCAGCCGCTTGCCGTGGGCGCGGTTCTGGTCGACGGCGTACTCGATGGCGTGCTTGACGACGTCGAAGTTGACGAGCGGCTCGCCGCCCTGGAACTCGATGGTGATGAACGGGTTCGGGCTGCGGAACACCAGGTCGATCGCGCGCTCGGCGGTCTCCCGGGTCATGTCCGTGTGGACCTGGTCCATGTTGGCCCGCGAGGCGTGGCAGTAGACGCAGGTCTCGTTGCAGCGCAGGGTGACGACGAGGATGTGCAGGTTGGGCCCGCCGGCGAGGAAGCTCTTGCGGGCCCGGATCCGCTCGGCGGCGGCGCGCACGTCGTAGTGGGCGCGGAGGAAGTTGCCGGCCTTGAGGCGGGCGTGCAGCTCGCTGTCCTCGGGGACATGTCCCTCGACGAAGGCGGCGAACTCGGGGGCGGTCAGCAGCAGCCAGTTGCCCTCGAGGTTGGTGACGAGGATCTTGTCGCCGACGGCGCGCCAGCGGAAGTAGGCCTGGGTGCCGGCGCGCGGGCGCAGCTGCACGAGCGAGGGGGCTGGCGGAAGGGACAGGTTCACTTGGCGCCTCCGCGCTGGACGGTGAGGCCGAGGGCGTGGTTGCCGAGCTCGCCGCGCAGGCGGCGGGCGAGGTTCGGGTCGCTCGGGCGCATGCGCACGACCCAGTGGTCCTCGGTCTGCTCGAGATCGAAGGCGGCGAAGCGGGCGAACGCCTTGACGGCCTGGTCGACGGCCTCGCCGCTGTAGAGCTGGCGGGAGAAGCGGAGCTCGTGGACGTCGCTCACGGCGCGCCCTCGCTCTCGGGCTTGGGCGACTTGCGGCCGTGCTTCTCCTCCCACGACATGGCGATCCCGAGCGGGTCGTCGAAGCCCTGGTCCCTGAAGTCGAACTTGGCCAGGTCGTCGAGGCTGGGCTGGCCCATCGCGCCGGCCAGCGCCTGCATGGTGGCGGTCTCGATGAGGACGCGGTTGTCCTGCGCGATCTGGTGGCGGAAGGCGCACGACAGCAGCTCGTTGGCGAACTCGCCGATCAGCGCGCGCAAGGCCTCGGGCGCGGCCGCGCCCGACTTGGCGGTCAGGACCACGCGCACGCGCGCGGGCTCGGGCCTGTCCAAAAAGACATAACAGCGATCGATGAAGACGTAGGCGGCGCCGTAGATCGCGGGGAGCGGGTAGAGCTCCTCGTCGACGAGGAAGTGGACGGCGGCGGCCTGCTCGTCGGCGACGACGAGCCCGGCAGGGGCGCCTTCGATGGACGTGGTCATGACGCCGGGCACGATATCACGCGGCCGCGCGCTCACGAGCGCGGCCGCGAGAGTTGAGACACGGGCTTCACGCCGAGGACAGGTCGCGGCGACCTCCGCGCGGAGCGGGCCGCGGATCGAGGCCGCGAGCGGGCCCGGCTTCGGGCCGTGGAGCCCCGTGGTAAGGCCCGCGACGCGAGCCCTCGTCGCCGCCTGAAGGCGCGGGGCGTCCGTCCGCGGCTAGGTGTGCGCGCCGGCGACGCCGGCCTGGACGCCCGGGCCGAGGCGGCGGGCCTCTTCGAAGGCGCCGTGCACGAGCGGGGCGTAGCGGACGACGTCGTAGGCGACGCGGCGGATCCGGTCGGCGACCATGTTGTTGACGAGGTTGCCCTCGGCGTCGAAGTCGACCGCCCGCGCGGCCACGTGGTACGGCAGGGTGAAGCCGTGGCACCAGGCGAAGCTGGTCTTCACCGCGGTGATCGACATGTCGCCGCCGCCGCCGCCGGTGACGGCGAGGACGCCCGCGAACTTGCCGGCGAGCTCCTCGTAGAGGAAGTCGAACCAGTTCTTCAGGCAGCCCGACATGTTGCCGTGGTACTCGGGCGTGCAGAGGATGAAGCCGTCGGCCCACGCGGCGTGGCGGCGGATCGTCTGCACGCCCGGCAGATCGTCCTGGCTGCGGTCGCCGTAGACCATGACGGGGAGGGTGAGCTCGTGCAGCGAGACGACCTCGACCGTGGCCCCGGCCGACGCTGCGGTCTCGGCGGCGAGGCCGACGACGGCGTGGACGCGGCTCTCGAGCCGGCTGGAGCCGCTGACGATCGTGATCTTGGCGCTGCTGCCCGCGGTCACGGCGCGAGCATAGCGGACCGGCGAACGCTGCTCTACACTGCGACCGCGTGAGCGACCGCGGCGAGCCGACAGTGGCGGGATGGGGCAACCTCGCGGTGCCCGGCCGCGAGGTGCTGAGCGAAGACCTCGAGCGCGCGACCCGGGCCGCGGTTTTGAGCCGCGGGCTCGGCCGCTCCTACGGCGACTCGTCGCTGCCCCCGCCGTCGCGCCGCGAGGTGGTGGGAACGCGCCTCGCCGACCGGATCCTCCACTGGGACGGGCGCACGGGGCTGCTCCGCGCGGAGGCGGGCTTCTCGCTGTGGGAGTTCAACCGCCTGTTCCTGCGCCGCGGGTGGTTCATCGGCTCGACGCCCGGCACCCAGTTCGTGACTCTCGGCGGCATGGTGGCGTCGGACGTCCACGGCAAGGGTCACCACAGCCACGGCTGCTTCGGTTCGCGCCACGTCCGCTCGCTGCGCATGCGCCTGCCCTCGGGCGACCTGGTCGAATGTTCACCAGAGCGCGACCCCGAGCTGTTCTGGGCCACGATCGGCGGGATGGGCCTGACGGGGCACATCCTCGAGGTCGAGTGCCAGACGCAGGCGATCCCGTCGCCGTGGATCTGGAGCGAGTCCGAGCGCGTCGACGACATCGACCAGTTCATCGACGGGCTCAAGGAGGCGGGCAAGACGTGGCCGTTCACCGTCGGCTGGATCGACTGCCTGTCGCGCGGCAAGCACATGGGCCGCGGGCTGCTCGATCGCGGGCGCTGGGCCACGCCGGAGGAGACGGGCGGGCGTCCGCTGCCGGTCACGCGCCGGCTGACGCTGCCGTTCATGTTCCCTGAGTGGGTGCTGCGCTGGCGGCTGACCACGCAGGCGTTCAACACGATGTGGTACTGGCGCCACGTCCCGCGGGTGAAGAAGAAGTTGTGCCACCCCGACAGCTTCTTCTACCCGCTCGACGCGATCCTGCAGTGGAACCGGATCTACGGCCGCCGCGGGTTCACGCAGTACCAGTGCGTGCTGCCCGACGAGGCCGGCCGCGGGGCGGCCCGCCGCTTCCTCGACCTGCTGACGCGCCGCGGCGGGGCCTCGTTCCTGTGCGTGATCAAGGACGCGGCCGCCGAGGGGCAGGGGATGCTCAGCTTCCTCCGGCCCGGGATCTCGATCGCGGTCGACTTCGCCGTCCGCGACGACACGCAGAAGCTCGTCGACGCGCTCAACGAGCTGGTGATCGCCGAGGGCGGGCGCATCTACCTGTCGAAGGACGCGTTCACCCGCCCGGAGCACTACGCCGCCATGGACCCGCGCCTGCCGCGGTTCTTGGCCGTGCGCGACCGCCTTGACCCGCAGCGGACGATCCGCTCGGCCCAGTCGGTGCGGATGTTCGGCGACCCGCCCTGAGGCTGTTTAAAAGAGCATGTGCTTTTGGGCATGTCCGGAAGGACCGGACGCCTGGGGCATGTTGCGAGGGACAGGCTGGGATGTCCTCTCCGACATGGTGCTCGAGGTATGTCGTGCAGGACATGTCATGAGGAACAGAGCTTGGTGTCCTCCTGGACATGTCGTGCGGGGCATGTCGTAGAGAGCATGTTCGCGCGGACGGCACCAGGGTCGCCGGCGGGAGGCGGCGCGCCCGCGCGCGGCGTCGAGCGCCGGACCCGTGGGACGGCGCCGGCGGCGTGTCCTCGTCCATGTGCGGCGGCGCTGCGCGGGCCGCTCCGGGGTTCAGCGGCGGTGGCGGCGGTCGACGGCGGCGAGGCGGGCGACGCCGTCGCGGCCGCGGTCGCCGGGGTCGGTGGTGAACCAGGCGCGCAGGATCTCGTCGGCGAGGTCGTCGGTGAGCAGGCGGTGCGACAGGCACAGCACGTTGGCGTGGGTCCACACGCGCGCGGCGGCGGCCGTGGTCGCGTCGGTGCAGAGGGCGGCGCGGATCGTGGCGACCTTGTTGGCGGCGATGCAGGTGCCGGTGCCGGTCCAGCAGAGGAAGATCCCCTCGTCGCTGGTGCCGGCGGCGACGGCCTCGGCAGCGGCCTCGACCGCTTCGGGCCACGAGACATCGGCGCCGGTGAAGGAGCCGAAGCGCACCGGCGTGTGGCCGTGGATCTCGATGAGCCGCAGGAGCGCGGCATGGACGGGGTAGGTCTCGTCGGCGCAGACTGCGATCTTCACGACCCTCCCACGTAGCGCGCGCGGGCCGGAACGCAAGGACCTTGCGCGCGTGCGCGGCACCTGCGAGCCTCCCCAAGCATGCGAGTGGTGTTCCTCGGAGCCACCAAGGGGATGGGCCGCGCGCTGGCGCGACGCATGGTCGAGCGCGGTGATCGACTGTTCCTGCTCGGGCGCGAAGCAGAGGAGCTGCAGCGCAGCGCGGCCGACCTCGCGGCCCGTCACCCGCAGCATGCGCCGGTCGGGACGCACGCGTGCGACCTGGCGTCGTCGGCGACGTTCGCGGCGGCGCTCGACGCGGCCGAGGCGGACCTCGGCGGGTTCGACACGGTGGTGGTGACCGCGGGGCTGTTCGCCACGCAGGAGGCGATGGAGGCCGACGTCGCGCTGGCGGAGCAGGTGCTGGCGGTCGACTTCACCGGCACGGTGGTGTTCTGCGAGCACGCGCGCAAGCGCCTGCTGGCGCGCGGCGGCGGGACGCTGTGCGTGTTCTCGTCGGTGGCCGGCGAGCGCGGCCGCAAGCCGGTCGTGCTGTACGGCGCGGCCAAGGCCGGGCTGTCGCGCTACCTCGAGGGGCTCGACCACAAGTTCCGCGCCCAGGGGCTGCGCACGGTGACGGTCAAGCCCGGGTTCGTGAAGACGGGGATGACCGCGGGCCTGAAGCCGCCGCCGTTCGCCGGCGAGCCCGAGGCGGTGGCGCAGCAGGTGCTGCGGGCGATCGATCGCGGGCTGCCGGTCGTCTACACGCCGTCGATCTGGCGCTGGGTGATGCTGGTGATCCGCTGGCTGCCGCGCTTCGTGATGCGCAAGATCGGGTTCTGAGCGGCGGCGGGGCGCTGGGCGCCGCGAGAGGAGCGGCGGGCTCCGACCGGTGGAAGGCGTCGAGCGCGGCACCGACCGTCCAACGTGGATGTGGCGCGAGGTCGACATCGAGGTGTTCGACGGCTCTGCCTGACCGACGAGGAGGGCCACGCGCTGGCCGCCCGGCCTCCGCGGCCGTGGCCTCGAGGTCCGACGTGATGGGAGGGACATGTCGCGGGGAACATGCCCTCTCGGGCATGTCCGTTCGCACATGCCTCGAAGCTCAGGCCGCGGCGAGGCGGGGCAGCCAAAGGATCACGGCGGTGCCGCCGCCCTCGCGGGCCTCGATGCGGAGGTTGCCGCCGTGGGCGTCGATGATCTCGCGGCACAGGGGCAGGCCGAGGCCGGTGCCGGTGCGCTTGGTCGAGTAGAACGGCAGCAGGACCTTGGGCAGGAGCTCGGGCGGGATGCCGGGGCCGCGGTCGAGGACCTGGATCTCGTCGCCCTCGCGGTGGGCGCGGAGGCGGAGGGTGACCTCCTCGGGCGGGCCGCCGGCCTCGACCGCGTTCTTCAGCAGGTTGATCAGGGCCTGCTCGATCTGGCTGCGGTCGACCGCGTTGACGGTGTTGAGGTCCTCGGGGGCGGCGTCGATCTTGAACTGGACCAGCTCGTCGAGGCGGTCGATGAGGCTGCGCCACTTCGTGCTCTCGAGCCGCGGGCGCGGCAGGCGGGCGAACTGGGTGTAGCCCTTGAGGAACTCGCCGAGGTGCTTGCTGCGTTCGGAGATGGTGTCGATGATGCGGTCGAGGCGGGCGTCGCGGGCCTCGGCGGCGTTGATCAGGCGGGCGGAGTGGAGCAGGGACGAGATCGGCGCGAGGGTGTTGTTGATCTCGTGGGCGATCAGGCGGATGACCTTCTTCCACACCTCGACCTCCTGGCGCGCGAGCTCGCGGGTCAGGCGCTTGAAGGCGTAGGCGGTGTGCGGCCGGCCGCTGATCTGGACGTTGCGCATGACGAGGTGGTAGGCCTCGAAGTCGCCGCCCTGGTGGTCGACGGTGAAGATCGAGTCGCGGCCGCGGCCGACGGCCTCGCGCAGCTCGTTGGGCAGGCTGGTCAGGAGGTCGGCGAAGCGGGCGCCGACCAGGCGGCTGTCAGGTAACTTGAGCCATGTCTGCGCGGCCAGGTTGGCGTAGTCGACGGCGCCGTGCTCGTCGCACAAAATGTAGGCGGTCTCGGTGACGGCGAGCAGGGTCTCGAGCAGGACCTCGCGCTCCTCGAGCTCGAGCTTGGTCTGGCGCAGCTCGGACAGGTCGGTGATGACGCCCTCCATCGCCATCGGCTCGCCGGCGGCGTCGAGCACGCCCTGGCCCTGGGCCCACAGCCACTTGCAGGCGCCGGAGGCGGTGTGGAGGCGGTAGGTGACGCGGAACGGGCGGCGGTCGGCCAGGGCCTGCTGGACCTGCTCGCGCACGCGGTCGCGGTCCTCGTGATGGACGAGGCCGGCGAAGTGGACCCGGCCGGAGGTGAACTCGTCGGGGGCGTAGCCGGTGAGGTCGTAGCAGCCCTCGCTGATGAACTGCATCGACCACTCGGGGTCGTTGGCGCAGCGATAGACGACGCCGGGGAGGTTGGCGAGCAGGGTCTGGAGCGAGCCCTGGCTGTCCGAAAGGGCAGGTACGACGCGCTCGCGCAGCTTGAGCGCGGCGGAGATCCGGGCCGAGAGGACGGCGCGGCTGCACGGGAGGACCGCGAAGTCGCTGGCGCCGGCGCCGACGAGGGCCTCGGCGCGCCCGTCGTCGTCCGTGAGCGCGAGGATCGGCCGCGGCAGCTGGGCCAGCGCCTCTTCCACGCCGACGAGGTCGCAGGTGTCGAGGATCGTGAGGCCGATCCGCGCCCGGTCGTAACCGGTCGTGAGATCGGTGACGTGCACGACGGGGCGGCCGCGGGCGCGGAGCAAGCTGTGGAGGTCGTCGAAGAGGGCCGGGTCGCGGGTGACGACCAGGACGGCGGGCGAGACGTGTGGATCGGCGGCTGTCACGGAGGGGGCCCGAGGCGCTGCGGGGGCCGGCGAGCGCCGGTCCCGGGCGACAGGGTACCCGCCCGCTTCCGCGGTGAGAAGTCGGCTCGTCCAGGTCGCGGCCACGCGGGTGAAAGACGGCCGAAACGGGGCTTTACGGCCGCGTCCGCCGCGGGTAGCGTGAGACCATGTTGACTTTCGTCGCTGGTCTGTCGCTCGCGGTCGCGTCGCTGTCGCTGGAGGACGCGGCCGGGGCGCCGCTGCCCCGTATCGTGCCCGGCGCGCCGCTTTCGGCCGACACGCCGTGGGCCGTGGCGCCCGCCGACGGGCCGCGCAGCTACCTGGAATCGCTGTTCGGCGAGGGCTACGACCCGACGCTGGTGGCCCCGCTGCGCGACGGCAACCTGGTCTACGACGGCGAGAGCCTGGCCCGGAGCGTGCTGGAGCAGCAGGGCCTGCCGCTGCCGGCGCTCGATCATGAACCCACGGCGGGGATCCTCTACCTGGCGATGGACGGGGTCACGCTGCGGCCCCAGTGCAACGGGTTCCACCCGCAGAGCGCCAACGCGGCGCTCAACTGCTCGCCGCTGGTCTCCAAGGAGACGGTGTTCCCGAAGCCGCCCGGCGGGGAGAACACCAAGGCGGTGGTGCTCCAGGAGCTGCAGAACTACTACGCGGCGTACAACCTGGTGATCACGACCAACCGCCCGCCCGACTACCTGCCGTACACGATGGCGGTGATCGGCGGGTCGTCGCAGAACGCCGGCCAGAGCAACGGCGTGTGCGGGATCGCCAACGTCGCCTGCGACGGGGCCAAGCGCAACCACGTGTCGCTGTCGTTCCCCGACAGCTGCGTCGGCGTGACCGCCGAGGTGGCGGCGCAGGAGACGGCCCACAACTGGGGCCTCGAGCACACCGACGTGCAGCAGGATCTGATGTACCCGTTCGTGATGGGGGCCAACTCGTTCCGCGACGAGTGCATGGACATCTCGCACGCGACCGGCAACGGGGTCACGCAGTGCACGTACGTCCACGAGCTCTACTGTCCCGAAGGACAGGGCGAGCAGCAGAACTCGCACGGCGAGCTGCTCGGGGTGTTCGGGCCGCGCGCGGCCGACACGGTGGCGCCGGAGATCCTGAGCGTGTCGCCGGCCGACGGCACGGTGTTCACCGTCGGCGAGTCGTTCCTGGTGACCGCCGACGTGACCGACGACAACAACATGCTCGGGGTCAAGTGGAGCTGGCTCGAGGGCCTGCCGCCCGACTTCGCCGACACCGGCTACTCGCGCTGCACCAACGACGTGTGCAACGACAAGTACGCGGCGTGGCGGCCGATCGACGACCCGTGGGACTTCATCCAGCTGACCAAGCCGCCCGCGGGCACGTACACCTTCAAGATCGAGGTGATGGACGCGTACGGCAACGCCGACAGCGAGACGTTCTCCGTGACGGTGCAGCCGGCCGAGGGCTCGACCACCGGGGACCCGGGCACCTCCGGCGGCGAGGAGACGACCGGCGGCGAGGAGACGACCGACGGGCCCGCGCCGACCACCAGCGACGGGACGTCCGACGGCGACGAGACCGGCGCGAGCGATCCGAGCGGGGGGAGCGGGGTCACCGGCGCGACCGGGGCCAGCGGGCTGACGGGGGGCGACGGCGGCGACGACGGCTGCGACTGCCGCACCGACGACGGCCCGCGAGCCTCGTGGCTGCTGCTGCTGGCCGGGCTCCTGCCGCTGCGCCGCCGGTCCCGGCGCGCGTGAGCGGGGGCGGAGACTCCGAGGCAGGGGCGGGCGCGGGCGACCGGTCGGGCGCTCGGGGCCGCGTGCCGGATGTCGCTCGGGACAGAGGCTTGAGGACATGTCGCCTCGGAAAGGTTCGAAGGGGCATGTCCAGGCAGACATATCGGTTCGGAAAGGTTCGAACCGCGTGTCGAATCGGGCCGCGATGAAGCGTGGTGAGCGGCGGGTCGGTCGCGTCGGTCTCGGTGCAGCCGCAGGACGGGACCTTCCCCGCCGTCGGAGGCGCGGTCGCGGACGGGGCGTGCCGGTCGCGACGCGGGCCACCCGACCGCGAGGTCATGGGGTCTGACACCGGCGTCGTGAGCGGGCGGAGGTCCGGGGCCGGGCTGCGCAGGCTCGCAAGGCCGAGCGCGCGCGCCGGCGGGGAGACGGGCGTCGGCACGTCGCATGCACCTCGCCGGCGCCCATGGCTGCCAACTCTGCTGCGATCCAAGCAATGACCCTCGCGCTGGCCGGCGCGGCCCTGATGCCGAACGAGGCCGAGGCCTGCTCCCCTGACCCCTGCGGCTACATCGATGCGTGGAGCTCGCTCGAGGCGGTGAGCACGACGATCCCGGTCGACGGCGTGCTGCTGTTGCAGGGGGCGCGTCACGGCTCGTCGCCAGAGGCGGACTGGCTGGACAAGGTCGACCTGACGGTCACGCGCGACGGGCAGCCGATCGCCGGCGCGGTCGAGGCCGCCGGGGTGCGCAACGTGCTGCTGTGGCGGCCGGCCGAGCCGCTCGAGCCGGGCGAGTACAAGGTGGTCGGCAGCGTCGACAACCCGGACGAGATCCCGTACTACGATTGCGCGCCCGAGGAGCTGGCGCTCGACTTCGGGTTCACGGTCGAGGCCGAGGCGGCGGCGCCGCTGAGCCCGCCGAAGGCCACGGTCTCCGAGACGCTGCTCGTCGACGACAGCGACGACCTCGAAGACTTGGTGTGCTGCGACGGGGCGATGCCCTACAGCTACGCGTTCGACTGCGGCGGGTCGGGCTTGTACGTCGAGTGGACCGAGGGCTTCTGCGCGCCGCAGCGCGCGTTCGGCTCGCTGCAGCTGCATGTCACGGTCGAGGTCGATCTGCCGGCGTCGACCAATGCGCAGGTGGTGCGCGAGCTGATGGTCGACGGCACGCCGTTCCGCCCGGATTTCCTCGACGCGCTGACGGTCCGCGAGTCGAAGCCGTTCTGCGTGGCGGCGCGGCTGCGCAACCTCGCCACGGGCGAGACGGCGCTGTCCGAAGAGACATGTCACGGGGCCGACGTGGCGGCGCAGCTCGGCGACCACGCGATCGATCCGGCGCCGGCGCTGAAGGCCGAGTGCGCCGAGGGGGCCTACACCTGCGCGGTCGCGGAGGACGGGTGGAACTGGGATCCGGCCAACTGCACGCCGTGGCCCGCGGGGGAAGAGACGACGAGCGACACCAGCGGCGACCCGACCGAGGGACCCACGACCGACGGGCCGGGCAGCGAGGGCTCGGACGGGAGCGAGGGCAGCGACGGGACCGAGGGCACGGACGGGTCCGAGGGACCGGCGTCGGGCGGGCAGGACGGGCTGGTCGATCACGGGTGCGCATGCGACAGCACGACCCCGAGCCCGCTCGGCGCGCTGATGCTGATCGGGCTCGGGCTGCTGCGGCCGCGCAGACGCAGGCGCGGGCGCGGGTGAACGGGGCCTCGGGACGCGCGGCGAGCGGCGCAGGCCGCGGCCGAGGGGCGCGCCCGCGAGCGAGGGACGTGCCTCCGGCACCCGCGCGCTTCGAGCGAGCCGGCGACGTCTCGCTCCACGGGCGGCACCTGTTCGATGGACATGTTCGTCGCGAGCGCGTCGCTCATGTCCGTCGCGACATGTCGACAAAAGCATGTCGTGATGGCCATGCCTTATTCACCATGTGCTGAAAAACATGGATTTTTTGCCATGTTCGATCGGTCCGGTTCATCGGGCCATGGCCGTTCGGTCAGGTCTCGTCGTCGCGGCCGGGCTCCTGGCGCACGCCGAGGGCGTCGGCCTTGCGGGCCTCGGCGCGGCGGCGGGCCTGGTACAGGCGCACGCCCTCGACGGTGATCCGGCCCACGGGCGGCGCATCGGCGGCGCGCGGGGGCGCGGCGGCCGGCTCGGTCGTCACGGCGGTCCGCGCGGCGCCGCGGCGGCGGAACTCCTCGCGCCAGGAGGAGAGGGTGCGATCGGAGACGGTGGGGTCGCTGGGGTCGTCGAGGATCGCGCGTACGATCGGCTCGGGATCGACGAACTGCGGGGCGAGCTCCCGAGGGTCGTAGGCGGCGCCGCGATCGAACAGGCCGCCGCAGATCGGGCGCAGGCGGCAGACGCCGCACGCGGGCGCGTAGAGGTGGCCCCAGGCGGTCTGGCGCACGGTCTGCTTGTCGTCGAGGAAGTGGACCACGCGCTCCTCGCCCTTGACGATCTTGCGCGTCTCGGTGCTGGCCCACGCGAACTCGCCCATGTAACACAGCGGGACCTTCTCGACGCGGAAGGTCCGGCCGCTGGCGTGCAGCAGCCGCATGGCCCGCGAAAGCGACAGCTCGAATTGCTCGAGCCGCGGGACGAACTCGGCCTGGTTGACCTCGGCGCGGCCCATCGACGGGTCGAGGTTGTTCCACACGAAGTGGCGGACGTACGGGTGGTGGGCGAGGAAGTGGCGGATGTTGCGATCGAGGTGGTCGGCGTTGAGGCGGTTGATGACGCAGTTGACGTGGACGTCGATGCCGACCTCGTGGGCGCGATCGAGGGCGGCGAAGGCCCTGTCGAGGGTGCCGGGGGCGCCGCGCAGGCGGGCCTCGATCTCGGGGACGACGGAGTAGATCGAGACGTGGACGCGTCGGACGCCGGCGTCGGCGAGGGCCCGCGCGAAGGCCGGGTCGGCCAGGCGCGTGCCGTTGGTGATCAGGCGGACGTCGAGGCCGCGGCCGCTGGCGTAGGCGGCGATCGCCGGCAGCTCGGGGTGGAGGGTCGGCTCGCCGCCGGTGAGGATGACGCCGAAGTAGTCGCGGGCGACGAGGTCGTCGACCAGCGCCTGCATCGACTCGAGGGTGTGGACGTACGGCGTGGCGGGGTTGCTGCAGAACCCGCAGAAGTGGTTGCAGTGGCGGACGACCTGGATGTACCCGAGGTTGGCCATCAGCGCCCGCGCAGCGACATGGCGATCTTGAGGATGTCGGTGAGCACGCCGGCGGCCGTGACGGCGCCGCCGGCCCCCGCGCCCTGGACGAGCAGCGGGTAGGCGCGGTGGCGGTCGGTGGTGAAGGCGACGAAGGCCTCGGTGCCGCGCAGGCGCGCGGCCGGGTGATCGGGCTCGACCTCGACCGGGCCGACGCGCACGGCCGGGGCGCCGGCGGGGGCCGAGGGGTCGATCTGGGCCAGGTAGCGGAGGACGCGGCCGGCCTGGCGCATGCGCTCGATGCGGGCGGCGACGGCCTCGTCGTGCTCGGCGAGGGCGAGGAAGAACCGCTCGAGGTCGTCGTGGCCGAGCGCCGCGGAGGGGGCGAACGGCTCGATGGCGACGGCGTCGAGGTCGAGCTGCATGCCGAGCTCGCGGGCGAGGATCAGGGCCTTGCGCGCGACGTCGAGGCCGGAGAGGTCGTCGCGCGGGTGCGGCTCGGTGTAGCCGCGGGCGCGAGCGTCGCGGACGGCGTGCGACAGCGGGACGCCGCGCGACAGCTCGCCGGCGAGGTAGCCGAGAGTGCCGGAGAAGCTGCCCTCGATGCGCAGGATGGTGTCGCCGGTGCGCACGAGGCCCTTGAGGGTGTCGATGACCGGGAGGCTGGCGCCGACGGTGGTCTCGTACTCCCACCGGCGGTGCCGCGCGCGCGCGAGGTCCATGAGACCCTGTCTCTTCGGCCATGGCGCGGCGAGCGGGCGCTTGTTGGCGCCGACGACGTGGATCCCGCGCGTCAGGGCGGCCTCGTAGATCACGGTGGTGTCCTCGGCGGTGCAGTCGACGAGGATCGGGACGGGCAGGCGGCGCAGGCGATCGAGCAGGGCGGGGATGTCCGGAGGGACATGCGACTCCTGCAGCCGGACGTCCCAGCGCGCGAGCGGGATGCCGGCCGGATCGAAGACGGCGCGCCGGCTGTCGGCGAGGCCCGCGAGCTTGATCAGGACGTCCTGGTCGCCGGCGAGCGCCTGCTGCTGCGCGGCGAGCTGGTAGAGGAGCTCGCGGCCGACGGTGCCCTTGCCGAGGACGAGGAGGTTGACCTCCTGGGCGGCGAGGTTGAACGCGGCGTGGACGGTGCGCACGGCGGTGGCGGTGTCCTCGCCGTCGATGACGGCGGAGATCGAGCGCTCGCCTGCACCCTGGGCGCTGGCGCGGACGAGCACGCCGATCTGGCCGAGCGCGCCGAAGAACCGCCCGGCGACGTTGGGGGTGCGGCCCATGGCCTCGCCGACGAGGGTGAGGAGGGTGACGGGCTCGCGCACGCGGATCGGGGCGAGCTCGATCGGCTCGCCGTCGGGGTTGCGCCCGAACTCGGCGGCGAGGGCGGCCTCGGCCCGCGCGGCGTCGCTGCGGGCGACGGCGACGGCGAAGGCGCGGTCGCGCGGGGCGGAGGTGCCGACCCACACCGGCACGCCGGCGTTGGCCAGCGCGCGCAGGGCTCGCTCGCCGATCCGCTCGTGGCCGAGGCGCCGCCGGGTCTCGAGGTCGAGGAGCGCGAGGTCCTCGGTCGAGACGACGCACACCGGGTGCCGCTCGTCGCGGGTGCCGACGGCGTCGATCAGGGTGCCCGGATCGTCGGGGCGAGCGGTGTTGCGCACGCGCAGCGGGATCTGGGCCTCGATCAGCGGGGACATGGTGCGCGGGTGCAGGATCATGCCGAGGTCGCCGAGCTCGAGCGCCTCGGCCTGGCTGAGGTGCGCGACCGGGTAGGCCTCGAGCACGAGCTCGGGGTCGGCGGTCATGACCCCGGAGACGTCGGTCCAGATCTGCAGCTCGGCGGCGCCGAGGATCTGGGCCAGCAAGGCGGCCGTGTAGTCGGAGCCGTTGCGCCCGAGCGTGGTGGTGCGGCCGTCGCGGGTGCGGCCGAGGAAGCCGGTGTGCACGCTGACGGCGCCGCTCCACGCGGCCGAGAGGGCGCCGAGCTGCAGCGCCGAGGCGGCCAGGTCGGGGGTGGCCTGGCCGAAGCGGTCGTCGGTGACGGTCCAGTCGCGCGCGTCGACGCCGACCGCCGGGACGCCCCGCGCGGCCAGCAAGGTGCGCACGACCAAGACGCTGGCCCGCTCGCCGAACGACAGCGCGAGGTCGCGGGTCTGCAGGGTCCGCTCGCGCACGAGGCCGACGCCGAGCAGCAGCTGCCGCAGCGGGCGCATCAGCTCGGCGATCGCGGAGGACAGGTCCTCGGGGACATGTTTTAAGAGACCTGCCCGATCGAGCCTGTCCGTGAGGTCACGTGCGACGTTGACGACGAGCGCCTCGATGGCGTCGACGTGGGGGTCGCCGGGCAGGCCGGCGGCGGCCGCGTCGACGGCGGCGATCAGGCGGTCGGTGGTGTCGGCCATGGCCGAGACGACGACGGCGACCGGGCCGTTCTCGCGCTCGCGGGCGATCAGGTCGAGGGCCTGGAACAGGCGATCGGCGGCGCCGACCGAGCTGCCGCCGAACTTCATCACGCGGAACGGGCGGGCCTGGCCGGGTTCGTGCTGCGGCGTCATGCGCCGGCAGGATATCGGAAGCGGACCCGAGCGGGCAGGCGGCGCCGCGACCGGCCTGTGCCGCGCTTGCCGCCCGCCGCCCCCGGTTCAGCCGTCACCGACGCGGCTGGCCGCAGCGACGGGCTAGCGCCGCCGGTCCTCGGCCCGCGTGCGGCAGATGTGGTCCCACAGCGTCAACGCCTCGCCGAAGTTGACCTCGGCGTTGGCGTGGTGGCGGTTGTGGAACGCCGAGGTGTTGACGAACAGGCGCGGCAGCGTCGCCTCCAATGCGCGGAAGGTGACGCCGCAGTGCAAATAATAGTTGAGGAGGACGAATCCCACGACCAGGGCGACATAGGTCGGGCCGAAGTGGGTCGCCCACGGGAACGCGACCAGGAGGATCGGCCAGAAGGTCATGACCGACTCGACCGGACCGACGGCGAAGCCGGCGAACGGCGTGGGGTCGCGGTAGACGTGGTGCCCGCGGTGGAACGGGAAGAGCAGGCGGGTGTGCAGCAGCCGGTGCTTCCAGTACAGCCAGGCGTCGAGGACCAGCACGCCGAGCAAGGTCTGCCAGACGACGGCCGAGAGGCCTCCGGCCTCGGCCAGCGACCACACCAGGCCGATCGGCTCGCCGGCGTCGGCACGAGCCATCGGCCAGGCGGCGAAGCAGGCGGCGATCCAGGCGGCCAGGGCGGTGTCGCCGGCGCTGCGGCCGATCAGGGCGGCGCGCCGCCGCGGGCCCTGGATCCGCTCGCCCCGCCGCGTCGCGAACACGGTCGCGGCGCCCGCCCCGAGCAGCACGAGGCCGCCGACGGCGGCGAAGGCGAGCAGCATTGACTTGTACCAAAGGACAGGTCCGTAGGGACAGGCGAGCCCGGCGAGGGTGACGAGCAGCACGACGGTCCGGTCGACCGAACCGGCGAAGCCGCGGCCGTGGTTGGAGAAGACGGAGGCGTCGGCGGCGGGGCGGAGGAGGTCGGTGAGGCGCGGCATCGTCGCCCGGTCAGTGGATGAGATCACGGAGGCGCTGTCCAGGGGGGTTTCCTACGGTCCGTCGCCCGCGAAGCGTGCGAGAGGCCCGTGCGGTGGCGGCCGGTCGCTCGCCCCCACTCGCAAGGGGCGCGAGTCGACGAGCCGACGCTGCGAGAGGTCGCGCCCGAATGTCGCGCTGGCAGTGATGCAGCGCTCGCACCCGTCGCGGAGGGCAGGGATGCGGACGACGGGGCTCAGCAGGCGGGCTGGCGCTCGGGCGACGGCGAATCACGGCGTCGCGGACCGGAATTGCGATCTCGCGGCCGCCGCCTCGGCGAGGTCGCGTGCTCTCGCGGATCACCGGACCCTCGTGTCACACGTCGCTGCGCGGCGGCGCTGCGCCCTGCGGTCGCGGCCGCGCTTGACGCTCGTCCGGCGTGTGCCACAGTTGCCGCCCGACGAGCGGAATACCCATGCACATTCTGGTCACGGGCGCGACGGGGTTCGTCGGACGGGCGCTGGTCCTCCGATTGCTGCGAGATGGTCACCACGTGCGCGCCTGGGTGCGCTCGCCGCGGCGCGCGGCCGATCTGCTGGGCGCCGAGGTCGAGCTGGTGGCCGCGAGCGACGAGACGGCGCTGGTCCGCGCGGTGACGGGCTGCGAGGCGGTGATCCACCTGGCCGGCGAGTCGGTCGGGGTCGGACGGTGGACGGCGGCGCGCAAGCGCGAGCTCTGGGACAGCCGCGTGGCGCTGACGGAAAAGCTGGTGCGGGCGATCGCGGCGGCCGAGCCGCGGCCGCGCGTGCTGGTGTCGGCGTCGGCCGTCGGTTACTACGGCGACCGCGGCGACGAGGAGCTCGACGAGACGTCGCGGCCGGCCGACGACTTCCTCGGCTCGATGTGCCAGGCGTGGGAGGCGGCGGCCCGCAAGGCCGAGGCGCACGGGGTCCGGGTGTGTACGCCGCGGATCGGGCTGGTGCTGGGCCACGGCGGCGGGGTGCTCGGGGAGCTGCTGCCGATCTTCCGCGCCGGGCTCGGCGGACCGCTCGGCTCGGGCGAGCAGTGGTTCCCGTGGATCCACCTCCACGACCTGGTCGAGCTGCTGACGATCGCGGTGACCGACGCGCGCTACAGCGGGCCGGTGCTGGCGGTGGCGCCCCAGCCGGTCACCAACCTGGCCTTCTCGCAGGCGCTGGCCGAGTCGCTCGGCCGCAAGGCCCGCCTGCCGGTGCCGCGTCTGGCCCTGCGGGTCGCCAAGGGCGAGGCCGCCGACGCGCTGGTCGCCAGCCAGCGGGCGATCCCGGCGCGCACGCTGGCGCTCGGGTTCGAGTTCCAATTCCCGACGCTGCCGGCGGCCCTCGACGACCTGTTCGGCGGGCGCGACCGGCCCCACTTCGCGCCGGCCGAGATGGCGCCCCCGAGCCCGTATCTGGCCCGCCGCTCGCCGACGACGGTGCTGCGGCAGACGACCGTGCTGGCGACGCCGATCGCCGCGGTGTTCGCGTTCTTCTCGCGCGCCGAGAACCTCGGGATCATGACGCCGCGCGCGGCGGTGATGGAGATCCTGACGCCGCGGCCGCTGATCGTCGAGGCCGGGCGCCACATCGATTACAAGCTGCAGGTCGGCCCGGTGCGCGTGCGCTGGACCACCGAGTTCGAGCTGTGGGAGCCGGACCGCCGCTTCGTCGACGTGCAGACCCGCGGGCCGTTCGCGGTTTGGTGGCACGAGCACCGCTTCGCGCCGCGCGAGGACGGCGGGACGGAGATGGACGACACGGTCTACTACCGCCCGCCGCTCGGGCCGCTCGCCCGGCTCGCCGACGTGCTGTTCGTGCGCCCGCGGCTGCGCGAGATCTTCGAGTACCGGGCCCAGGCGATCCGCCTGCGCTTCGGCGCCCGCCCGGCCGGGGATGTCTGAAAGGGCATGTCTCGAGGGGCATGTTGCAAGGGGCATGCCCCTGCGAACATGCTCACGAGGACATGATGTTCAGAACACGGCGATGGCGACGGTGCCGAGGAACGGGATGGGAGGCTGGTCGGCGCTGCACAGGGGCATGGGCGCGCCGTCGAAGGCGAGCTCGACGCCGGGGCCCGTAGCGAGCCAGCCGCCGAGGTTGCGCGGCATGGTGTCGCCGGCGAACGGCATCAGCAGGACGCGCGCGTGGGTCGATTGGCCCTCGGGGACGATCGCCAGGGCGTAGCCGTCGCCGAGGCTCGAGGGGCAGGTGGCGGCCTCGGAGGCCTTGGGCTGGCTGTCGGCGCCGAACGCATAGAGGACGTCGACGACCGGCTCGGGCTCGTCGAAGAGGAGGTCGGTCAGCTCGACCTTGCGGTCGTGGTGGCTCAACTTCCACTGGTCGGCCGGCGGCTTGGTGCAGGTCATGTCGGACGGGGTCCACGGGAACATGGACGCCGGCTTGTCGCCGAACCGCAGGTACTGCACGCCGGCCTGGTCGCGCAGGAGGACGGCGATCCGCTGGCCGGGGGCGGTGGCGCAGGCGTCGAACCATGTCGGGTCGGCGAAGTCCTTGTCCTCGGTATTGGTCAGGCGAAAGCAGGCCTTCAGCTCGCAGGCGTCGGAGCACAGGGGGACGAAGTCGGCGAACAGCGGGTCGCTCGGGTCGCACTCCTCGCGGTCGGGCTCGAACATGCCGTCGTTGCACGAGAGCTTGCAATCGCCGGCGCAGCCGTCGAAGGAGTCGGTGTTGCCGTCGTCGCACTGCTCGTCGCCGTGGACGAGGCCGTCGCCGCACGCGGGGAGCTTGCACGCCAGGGTGCACGGCGCGTCGATGGCGTCGCCCGGGTCGCACTCCTCGACGCCGTCGTGCACGACGCCGTCACCGCACTCGGCGATCGTGCAGCTGTTGGTGCAGTCGTTGCCGTCGACGCCGTCACCGTCGTCGCACTCCTCGCCCGGATCGAGGATCTTGTCGCCGCAGGTGGACGGGACGGGCCCGCTGCTGTCGTGGGTGTCGACGCCGGTGGTGAGCGGCGGCTCGCTGCCCGCGGTGGTGTCGGGGCCGGTGGCGGTGGCGGGCTCGTCGGTGGTCGGCGCGGCGGTGGTGGTCGGACCGCTGCTGGTCGTAAGGACAGGTTCGGTCGCGGAGGCGCCGTCGCTGTCGCGGTCGAGCCCGAAGGCGGGGTTCAAGATCTGGCAGCCGCAGGCGCCGGCCAGAACGACGATCCAGGCGCGGCGATGCATCCAGGTCAGGCCAGGCATGTCGGCACGATACCAGGCGGACAGGGCCGGCCAACCGCTCGCTTGCAGACGGGCCGGAACCGCGGCGCGCAGCGGTTGTCTCGGCGCGCGGAGGACCTGCGATGCGAGCGAGCGCGCTGCGACGGATCGGTCAGACGGTGGTGTGCGTGGTGGTGGCGACGACGGGGACCAATTGCGCCCCTCACGGCCACGAAACAATCGAGATGGAAGCGGCGCCGCAGGCGGACTGGACGGTCGCCCGGCGGACGGATTGCCCGGATCGGCGACTCACGGCGCCGACGAGCAGCGTCGACGCGGAGGACGAGGGCTCGCTCGACGCGGCGCTCGATCTCGCCCGGGGCGTGCTGGCGCTCGAGTCGTACGAGCAGCCGCGAGCCTGTCACGCGCGCCTGGCCGAGCGCCTGCGCCTGCGATACGACATCGACTACCGCAACGTGGGCGCGTGCGGGGTCGACCCGGCGGTGATCGGCCACGCGCGCGGCTACAACGCGATGATGCACCGCCACATCGCCGAGCGTCACGGGGCGGTGGTCGAGGCGGTGGCCCGCGAGGTCGGGTGCCTCAGGGACGGCTGAGCTGGGCCTTGATCACCTTGCCCATGGCGTTGCGCGGGAGGGCATCGACGAACCGGACGTCGCGCGGTCGCTTGTGCGGGGCGAGCGCCCGCGCGACGTGGTCGACGAGGTGCTCGGCGAGCGGCGGGCGCGCCGGGTCGCGGGCGACCACGAAGGCGACGATCCGCTCGCCGAGGTCGTCGTCGGGCAGCCCGACCACCGCGACCTCGGCGACCTCGGGGTGCTCGAGCAAGCAGGTCTCGATCTCGCCGGCGCCGATCTTGAACCCGCCACTTTTGATCAGGTCGGTGGCCCGGCGACCGACGATCCGGTAGGCCCCATCGGCGGTGCGGGTGGCGAGGTCGCCGGTGTAAAACCACCCGTCGGCGTCGCGCACGGCCGCGGTCGCGTCGGGCCGCCCGAGGTAGCCGGCGAACACGCTGGGGCCGCGCACCGCGATCTCGCCGAGCGTGGCGTCGTCGGCGACGTCGAGCGAGTGACGCCGCTCATCGACGAGCCGCACCTCGACGCCGGGGAGGGGCGGACCGACGAGGCCGGGCCGCGGCGGGCCCGAGGTCGGGACGGCGCACACGATGAGGGTCTCGGTGAGGCCGTAGCGCTCGTAGACGCCGCGGCCGGTGAGCGCGGCGAGCCGTCGGTGCTCGCGCGCGGACAGGGCCGCGGAGCCGGAGATCAAGAGGCGCGCGGACCCGAGGTCGGCGGCGACCGAGGGCTCGCGCTCGGCCAGCTCGGCCAGGCGGACGTACATGGTCGGCACGGCGAACAGCACCCCGCCGCCGCGCAGGGCCGCCGCCAGCGGAGCCGGGTCGAAGCGCGGCTGCCAGTGCAGGCGGCCGCCGATCCGCAGGCTGCCGAACAGGCCGAGCACGAGGCCGTGGACGTGGAACAGCGGCAAGGCGTGGACGACGGTGTCGGCGGCCGTCCACGCCCACGCGCGCGCGAGGCCGTCGATGTTGGCGGCCACGCCCGCGGCGGTGAGGACCGCCCCCTTGGGCGCGCCGGTGGTGCCCGAGGTGTAGATGAGGAGGAGCGGGCGGTCGTCGGCGCGGTCGAACTCTTCGTGAACTTCAGGACATGAGTCTTCAGACATGTCCTCTGTGACAGGTAAGGCGCGACCGAGCGGGCCGTCGGGGCACTCCTCGGGGCGAGCGGCGAAGCAGCAGCGCGGGGCCGCGTCCGCGGCGATGTGGGAGCGCTCGCGCTCGCCGAGCCGGGGGTTCAGCGGGACGGTGACGACGCCGGCGAGCGCGCCGCCGACCACGGCGACGACGGTGCCGAGGTGCGGCTGGGTCCACACGCCGACGCGGTCGCCCGGGCGGACGCCGGCGCGCGCGAGCGCCTGGGCGTGGCGACGCGCGGCGGCGAGGAGCTGGCGGTCGGTGTACGTGTCGTCGCCGACGGTGAGCACCGTTCGGCCGTCTGGGTGCGCGAGGCAGGGGAAGAGGGAGTCCACGCCTCGATGCGTGTCGCAAATCCCGGGGCCGGTTGCAAGTCACTGCACCATGGGGACGTAGGTGATCCACTCGCCGTCGGCGAGGTCGTAATTGCCGCAGCGCGGCAGCGTGCACTCGATCTCGGTGCCGGCGACCCGCGTCTCGTCGACGCAGAGGGCCCCGTCCGCGGTCCACACCGCCTCGATCGCGGCCGGCTCGGCGCCGAGCTCCACGGTGCCCGCGACGTTCTCCCACTGGATCGGCGTGCCGTCGGCGGTGTAGCTGTGACCGTCGCCGCAGTAATCCGCGGTGATCATCTTGAGGGTCGCCTGGCGCTGCGCGGGGCTGGTGTTGCTGCTCTGCGGGCCGTACCCCAGGAGCGACAGCTTGGCCGCGGCCGAGCCGGCGCAGGCGATGCTGAACCACCGCTGTTCGGGGTCGGGGCGGACCTCCTTGGCCTCCATGTCGTAGGTCTCGCCGCCGAGGACCAGCGCGATCGGAGCCCGGGGTGAATCATGATTCCCGGTGCAAACATTCCGCTCGATGTGATGACCGTCGATATAGACGAGGCCGTAGGCGTCCACGTCCGGGGCGCCGGCGGCCCAGCGGGCGACGCGGGCGTGCGAGGCGATCATCACGGTCGCGAACGACTGCCCGCCCATACCGAGGTAAATGCGCGTGCCGACCAGGGAATCGCCGGCGAGCGCGGCGCCGTGGGCGTCGCGGAGGATCAGGGCGTCGCCGACGACGTCGAGCCGGTCGTAGCCGCCGGCCGCGGCCTTGGGACCGGGCGCGACCTTCACGATCCGCAGGCCGGCCGCGTTGACCTCGCCGCCCAGGTGGAGCTCGTGGATCGAGCTGCCGAACACCTCGGCGGCATTGAATCCGCACTGCCAGATCGGGCAACTGGAGCCCTTTTCGCCGATTCGGGGATTGGTGACACCAGGGTCCTCCTTTATCAATGTCTTATCAATGTCACAGGCGGCGAGCAGCCCGCAAAAGCCCATCGCGGCGCGGATTCCATGACAGTTTCTTGATTTCACAACAATCCCTCCACTCCCTCTCTATGCAGTGTCGGGCCGCTTTCAAGCCCGATCGGAGGGTGGATGTGATCCGCGCCCACACTCGCCGCGTGAGCCGATGTTTTCAGGGCGTTGCGCGGCGGTCGCTGCGACGCTGCGAGAGCAGGTTGTCGAGGGCGCGGATCTCGGCGAGTCGCCACGCGTATTCGTCGCCGCCCTCGAGGTACCAGCGCATCCCGTCGGTCAGCAGCACGCGGGCGCGGTCGAGGTCGTCGGCGGCGGGCCGCGGGGCGGCCAGCAAGACGTCGGCGAGCACGACGCGGGCGCGAGCGAGGCGCTGATCGACGAGGACGTCGCGGGCGGTCGCCTTGGCGGCGACCAGGCCGTCGACCGCGGCCCGCAGCGCCTCGGCGGCGCCCTCCAGGTCGCCCAGCGCTCGCAGGTGCAGGCCGAGCACCAGCTCGAGCTCGGCGGCCTCGCGCTGGCGCCACCACGAGTCGCCCTGCCGCGTGGCCAGGACCCGCCGCAGTTCCTCGACGGCGCTCTCGTGATCGCCGCCCTCGAGCGCGGCGAAACCTCTGATGAGGGCGACGTCGACGCCGCGGATAAGGTCGCCGTCGAAGTGCTCGCTGGCGAGGAGCGCGGCGGCCTGCCGCAGCGCCTGCCGCGATTCGTCGGAGTCGCCGGCCTCGCTGCTGTGATAGCCGAGCATCGCCAGGCAGCGGGCCCGCGGGACCGGATCGCCGGGCGAGAAGCGGACCAGCGCGTCGCAGCCGGGCCGCAAGATCCGGCGTGCGGTCTCGGGGTTGCGGATGTACACGCTGGCGGTGATCCGGGCCTCGATCGTCTGCGGATGCGCCGGGCCCAGCTCGCGCTCGAAGATCCGGACCGCCTCGGCCATGTCGTGGGCGCGCGCGTCGCCGTCGTCCTCGAGGATGGCGAGGTTGGTCAGGCTGTAGGCGATCTCGAGCGGCGCGTCGTTGCTGGCCCGCTTGACCGCCAGCGCCTCGGCGTAGAGCTTGCGCGCGCCCTCGACGTCGCCGCTGGCGAAGCGGACGACGGCGGCGTTGTTGAGCAGCAGGCCCTGCAGGTGCCCGGGCTTCGACAGCCGCGAGATGAAGGCGCTGTACGTGCCGAGGTCCTCGAGCGCGCGCGCGGCCCCGCCGGGCAGGCGGCCGCGCACGAACAGCATGTGCGCCATGGCCTCGGCCGCGACGTAGTCGACGCCGGCGGCCAGCGCGGTGTGCATCGCGGCCTGCAGCATCTCGAACTGCGGCTCGACGATGGCGGTGCGGTTGAGCGAGAGCCGGCCGCGATAGAGCAGGGCGCGCGCCAGCAGCGGCTTGTAGTCGATGGCCGCGGCGTCGGCGAGCAGTTGGTCGGCGAGCTCGATCGCCTGCGAGGTGCGGCCGATGTGCTCGAGGCTGACGACGCGGGTCAGGCCCTCCTCGACGTCGGCGACGCGACGCCTCACGTCGGGGTCGTCCGGCGGGGCGACCTCGGCCTGCAGGGCGGCGAGGTCGTTGCAACGATCGATGGCCGGGAGCTTGTAGGTGAGCTCGAGCGCGTGGACGGCGACGCTCTGGTCGCGCTCGGCCAGGAGGGCGCCGGCCTCGGCCAGCGCGGCCTTGCGCTGCGCCAGGCAGGCCATGCGGCGATCGACGAGCTCGTCCGACTGCTCGCCCCGCCGCCGCGCCTCGCAGGCGTCGGCGTGGGCGCGCGACCAGTCGTTCATGTAGACGTCGAGCCGCTCGTTGACCTGCGGCCACACCTCGTTGATGAAGGCCGGGCCGGCGGCGACGAACGCCTGCTCGGCGGCCCGCCGGCGCTCGCCGTCCCACACGCCGTGGATCTCGGCGGTGCCGTGGCTGCACGGGTCGATCCGCGGCTCCTGCGTCTTGGCGGCGAAGAAGCCGGCGAGCGCGGCGACGCCGGCGAAGGCGAGGCCGCCGAGGTAGGTGCGGCGGCCGATCGCGCGGTTGCGGTCGAGCGCGCGCAGCAGGGCGTCGAGGCCGGAGAACCTGTCCTTCGAGTCAGGCCGGAGGCCGCGCAGGACGACGCTGTGGACCCACGCGGGCACCCGCGTCAGCCGCGGCGGGTCGCGCACCTCGCCGCGCGCGACCGCGTGGGCCAGCTCGTGGACGGTGTCGCCGGGGAACGGCAATTGATTGTAGAGCGCCTCGTAGAGCGAGACGCAGAAGGCGAACTGATCGGAGGCAGGGCCGACGAGGCGGCCGCTGAACTGCTCCGGCGGCATGTACGCGGGCGTGCCGACGACCTCGCCGCCTTGCGTCACTTTCTCCGAGACCGCGTTGCGATCGCGGCTGAGCGAGCCTGTCGAACGGGTATGCTCGCCGCTGGCGTCCTCGCCCGTCTGACACAGCCCGAAGTCGAGCACGCGGGCCCGCCCGTCCTCGCCGATCATGACGTTGCTCGGCTTGAAGTCGCGGTGCACGAGGCCGACGGCGTGCGCGGCGGCCAGGCCGCGACCGGCCTGCACGAACACGTCGACGACCTCCTCCCAGGTCCGCGACTTGCTCGCCAGCCAGGCCTGGACGGTGACGCCGCGGATGAACTCCATGGCGACATAGACGTCGGCGCCGTCGGTGCCGACCTCGTGGACGACGACGACGTTGGGATGCGACAGCCGGGCCATGGCCTGGGCCTCGCGCAGCAGGCGGAGCTGGGCCCGGGCGCTGTGCTTGGGATCCTGCGGGCGCAGGACCTTGATCGCGACCTTGCGATCGAGGCGATCGTCGTAGGCGGCGTAGACGACACCCATGGCGCCGGTGCCGATCCGCTGCAGGAGGACGAAGCGACCGATCCGCCGGCTCAGCGCCGAGGCCTCGCCGGCCCGCGCGAGCAGCTCGATGTCCGGCATCGGCTCGCTCGGGTTCAACAGGGCCCGCACGCGCGCGAGCCGGGCCCCGGAGCCGTCGAGCGGGGCGTCGAGGGCGACGTCGGTCAAGACCTCGTCGTCGCCGTCGAGGGCGAGCGAGCGGGCGAGGGCGTCGAGCAAGGACTCCCAGCCGGCGGTGGCCAGGCCGCGCAAGGTCTCGACCTCGGTCTCGCTGGCCTGGCCCTCGCGCAGCGATCGCTTGAGGGCGCGACGGATCCGCCGCGCCGCCGGCAACGCGAGGGTGAAGTCGAGGCCGCCGCGGCGAATGGCCCGCTGCACGAGCGCGACCTCGGCCGAGCCGGCGAGCTCGTGAAGAAGGTCGGCCAGCCGCCGCGCGGCGCAGTCCTCCCGCGCCTGGTTGCGGGCGCTGCTGACCGGCGGGCGGTCGATCATCGCCGCGACGAGGACGATGACGAGGTCGCTGCGCCCGGTCCGACCGTGCGCCAGAGCGTGCCCGGCGGCGACGCTGAGCAAGGCGTCGGGATCCGGCGTGGGCTCCTTCTGCGCCAGCAACCACGCGGCCTGATCGAGCCGGTGTAGATCGGCGCTGCTGAGCGAGTCACGCGGGCTCGGAGCGGGCAGGGACATCGGGCGGAGCAGCCCTTCAGTATGACTCCGGTCACAGGTGCGTCCCACTCCGACCCGGCGAGCGGGGTCGCCCCGGTCACCCGGGGGTGCGAAGACCGCCGCACACCCGGCTGTGGGATAATTACCCCCGTCTTACACTTTGGACCCAGATCGTTCAGGACGCCGGGAACCAGCCCCTCCGCCTCGGTCGCCGCAATTCTTGACAAGCGATCTCGGCCTCCCACAGGGTGAGGCTTCCAGACCCCATGCGCGATCACGCGCGCGCGAGCTCGATCCGGGTCAGCTCGGCCGGCGCGCCGACGCGCATCGGCGGGCCCCAGTAGCCGGTGCCGCGGCTGACGTAGATGGCGGTGTCGCGGACGCGGTGCAGGCCGGCGACGAACGGCTGCTGCAGCGGCACGAGGAAGTTGAAGGGGAAGATCTGGCCGCCGTGGGTGTGCCCGGACAGCTGCAGGGACACGCCGTGGTCGGCGGCCTCCTGGACCTGGCGCGGCTGGTGAGCCAGGAGCACGAGCGGACGGGCGGGGTCGCGTCCGGCGAGCGCCCGGGCGAGGTCCGGGCCGTGATCGGGCAGGAAGTTGCCGCCGGTCGGGTCGTCGATGCCGGCCAGGTCGAGCGCCGCGCCGTCCTTCTCGATGCTGACCCGCTCATTGCGCAGGACCCGCACGCCGAGCGTGGCGAGATGCGCGACCCACTCGGCCGCGCCCGAGAAGTACTCGTGGTTGCCGGTGACGAAGTAGACGCCGTGCCGGGCCTTGAGCCGCGAGAGCGGCTCGAGCAGGTGGCCGAGCCGGGCGACGCTGCCGTCGACGAGGTCGCCGGTGATGGCGACGACGTCGGGCTCCATCGCGTTGGTCTTCGCGACCAGCTCCTCGAGGAAGGCCCGGCCGATGGTGGGGCCGACGTGGACATCGGTGATCTGGGCGATGACGAAGCCGGCGAACGGGTCGGGCAGGTTGGCCAGCGGGACCGTGACCGGCTTGACGGCGATCGGTCGCAGGACCGACCAGACGCCGTAGCCGGCGGCCCCGAGCGCGCCGGCGCCGACCAGGCCGCCGAACAGCCGGGCGAGGAATTGCCGCCGCGCCGGGTCGGCCGGAGTGCCGGCGAGCCGCTCGATGAGCCAGGCGATCCCGCGGACGAGGTCGGCCGGGATCAGGAGGACGAACAGGAGGAACATCAGGCCGAGCCAGCCGTAGACGACCCACGAAATCGGGCTGGCGACCTCCCGCGGGAGGGACCGCGAGGCCATCTGAAACAGCGGGAAGGCGAGGGCCAGCGCGACGATGCCCCAGCCGAGGACGCGTCCCCAGGGCGCAGGCCAGCCGATGTCGCGCACGAGCCGCGCCCATAGGTAGTAGTGGATCCCCGCGGACACGGTGAGGACGAGCCCGAGGAACACGACCATCCGGCTGAGCGACATCCCTTCGATCTTTAGCAGGCCGCCGGCCCGATCCGACGCGCGTCTGCCCTTGCGGAGGCTGCGCACGCGTGCGCTCGCGGGGCCGGCGAGGGAGTGAGGATCGACATGGCCCCAGAGACAGGCGCATGGTCCGTCCCCGGAGGCGCGCGCCCCGAGGCCGGGCGCGGCGGGCTCGGGCGGAGGAGTCCGCTCGTGGAGGCGCTCGCGGGCGAGGCGGCCGCGGGCGACGCGGGGGCTCAGCGGCGGTTGATGTCGACGTAGCCCGGGGTCCGGCGGTAGGGCAGGGCGAGCTGGAGGGGCCAGCCCTCGTGCTCGGCCAGCCGGAGCAAGCGCGACTTCTTGCGGGCGAGCGTGGCGATGGTGGCGGCGGTGACGTCGTCGAGCGGCCGCGAGCCGGCCTGCAGCTCCAGGAGGTTCAACTGCTCGAGGTCGACGAGGCCGGCGATCGAGACGTCCGCGGCGACGATGAGGGAGAGGACCCGCAGGACGGGCAGGCTCGCCAGCTCGGCGATGCCGGCGGCGTTCGCCTCGGTCTGCAGCGACTTCAGCCTGGGCAGCCGGGCCAGGGCGCCGAACCCCTCGAGCTTGCCGTCGAGCCGCAGGCTCTCGAGCCGGGTCAGGCTGGCGAGCGGGGTGAGGTCGCAGTCGGGAGTGACCTGGAGCTCGAGCGAGCGCGCGTCACGGGCAGCCTCGAAGCCGGCGAGGGTGGCGAACGGCCCGGCGTTGCGCAGCCACAGGTGCTTGCGCCCGGCGAACAGACAGCGGCCGAGCTCGGGGCCGAGGCGCGGCCAGGCGGGGGGCAACGCCCTGGCGGCGTCGTCCTTGAAGCTCTGGCCGTGGCGGCCCTCGCCGCGGCACAGCGCGATCAGGGCGTCGACCTCGCCGGCCTGGCCCGAGGCGCCGCGCGCCGCCGCGAGCTGACGCGCGTGCGCCTCGTAGGTGGCCCGCAGCTCGCCCAGCTCGAGGTCGAGGACTTCGGCGCAGTAGGGCAGGGCAGCGTCGAGGTCGACGTCGATGCCGCGGTCCGCCGCGGTGGCCAGGTAGCCGTCGACGAAGTCGATCTGCACGGCCGGCGTGGGGTCCTCGGCGTCGAAGGCACCGTGGACGTCCCAGGCGAGCTCGCGCAGCGGATCGATCTTGGGGCGCTTGGTGGCGGTCTTCTTCGTCGCCTTCTCGGGGGCGGTCTGCTTGGCGGTGGTTTTCGTCGCCTTCTTGGCGGCGGTCTTCTTGGCGGTGGTTTTCGTCGCCTTCTTGACGGCGGTCTTCTTCGTCGCCGGCTTGGCAGCGGTCGTCCTCGTCGCCTTCGTCGCCTTCGCCCTGGCAGCGGTGCTCGGCTTCTTGGGCATGCGCCCGAGACTAGCCGATACTGCTCGGGGGGCGGCTGCGAGGCGATGAGGACCGTCGCAGGTCTTGTCGCCGGGGCGGGACCCGAGGACCGCCGGGCTCCGGCGGGCCCCGGGGCTGCGGCCGCGACCTGGCGGGAGAAGCCGCTTGCAGACGGCCGCAGCGGGGACAGGGGGAGCGGGCGGGTCCGCCGGGCTCATCGAGTGGCCATATGGACATGTCTCCATGGACATGTCCCGGGAGCGCTGCGGCGACGGCATCCAGCAGACCCCAGCGGCAACGACCGGACCGGGGCCTGCGAGGACGGCGACCAGAGCGACCGCCTGCGCTGACACATGGATGCTCGCGGGGGAGTCTCGCGCTGCTCGAAGGCAGCACCGTCCGCTCCGACATCGCAACGGTCGAGGGCCCGGGCGCGGTCGAGGCCCGCGGCGGACTGTACGTCGAGGACGCCGAGGTGATCGTGGAGGACTCGGCGGTGTTCGACAACATGCCCTCGTGAAGGCTGTCGTGGCGTCCGCCCGCTCGCGCGGCGGCGGACTCGATCAGCTCGGCGGGACGCGGACGCTGACGCGCTCGGGGCGATGGAGTGTGCGGTGCAGACCGGCGAGGGCGACCTGTCGCCGGCCGAGCCGCTGTTCGGGCCGCTCGAAGACAACGGCGGCCCGACGCCGACGCACGCGCTGATGCCGGCAAGCCCGCTGCGCGACGCCGGCGATCCGCTCGGCTGCGTCGACCTCGACGGGGTGCCGTTGACGACGGACCAGCGCGGCGAGGTGCGCACCGCCGGCGAGGCCTGCGACATCGGGGCGTTCGAGCTCGGGCAATGAGGGCGCGGACGGAGGCCGGCTGCGGCGCGTACGTGCGACCACGAAGCGCGCCGCTCGCGGGCCCTCTCGGCGCGGGCCGATGCCGGCCTCGAGCGGAGCTCGCTTCTCTCGCCGGCTCGCTCGCCGGTCGGTCTCGCGCTTCGCGTGGAGGCCGAGGAGGGGTGGAGCATTCGGCGGATCGCGGCCTGCCGGCACGCGGCCTTGTCGGACTATCATCGCCGAGCATGTCTTCTTCTTCGATCTTCCGCACCGCGCCCCGCTGTCTCTCCCTCGGTCTGTCCGTCGCGCTCGTCGCCTGCAGCGACGACAGCACCGGCACGAGCGCGAACTCGGCGACGGCCGCCACCACCGGCGACGGCCCGACGGGCAGCGCGACCGCGTCCCCGACCGGCACTGCCACCGAGGTCCCGACCGGCACGACCGATTCCGGCACCGGCAGCGCGACCGGCACCAGCACGACCGGGCCCGTCGACGAGACGACCGCGGAGACCGTCAGCGGGTCGACGACGACCGCGACCGGAACGACGACGAGCACCGGCAGCACCAACGGCGAGACGACGACCGGCAACGACACGACCGGGGAGCCGGTCGACCTGTGCAAGGTCTCCGACGACATGGACGCGGTGGTGCCGTGCGTCGACGAGGCCCCGCCGAACAGCTTCGAGCCCGACATCCAGTGGGCGTGGCCCGGCCAGGACGGCGACACGCAGGTCGCGGTGACCGTCGCGGTCGCCAACCTGACCGACGACAACGGCGACGGCGCGATCGACCTGTGCGACGTGCCCGACATCGTCGTGCCGGCGTACGCCGGGCCGGAGTACCTCAACGACCAGGGCAACCTCTACGTCCTCGACGGGGCCACCGGCGCGGTCCACTACAAGGTCGCGAACGTCGGCGCCATCACGTATCCCGCGATCGCGGACATCGACGCCGACGGGGTGCCGGAGATCCTGACCGGGCGCCCGTCGGTGGGGAATTCTCTCGGGCGTCTCCTCGCGCTCGAACACGACGGCACCGAGAAGTGGGTCAGCGCGGTCGAGTACGACATCGGCTCGTCGGCGATCGCCGTCGCCGACCTCGACAACGACGGCGACGTCGAGATCGTCCACCACGGCAGCGTGTTCGACCACACCGGCGCGCTGCTGTGGCAGGCGCCGAACAGCACGAGCGCATACATCAACACGATGGCCGACCTCGACGGCGACGACGACATGGAGGTGATCCTCGGGCCGACCGCGTATCACCACGACGGGACGCTGTACTACAGCGTCCCGATCGGCGACGGCCACCCGCAGGTCGCCGACCTCGACGCCGACGGCGAGCCGGAGGTCCTCGTCGTCACGATCGCCGGCCTGGCGCTGATCGAACACAACGGCGCGCTGACCTACGCGAACCAGGTGCCGGACCTCGCGGTCCTGCAGGCCGCGTCGATCCACGACTTCGACGGCGACATGCAGCCGGAGTTCGCGGTCAGCTCGGGCAGCACGTACAGCGTGTTCGAGCTCGACCTGACGCCGAAGTGGACCGCCAGCATTCAGGACAGCTCGGGCTACGCGTCGAGCACGGCGTTCGACTTCCTCGGCGACGGCACGGCCGAGGCGATGTACGCCGACGAGACGTCGCTGTTCATCTTCGACGGGATGGGCCAGCCGTACCTGACCTCGCCGCGCGGGAGCTGGACGCAATTCGAGATGCCGATCGTCGTCGACGTCGACAACGACGCGTCGGCAGAGATCGTGGTCGTCTCGAACCTCGGCTACAACAACAGCGACGCGCCGCCGATCCAGGTCATCCGCGACAAGATGGACCGTTGGATCCCCGCGCGCCGGATCTGGAACCAGCACACGTACCACGTCACCAACGTCCGCGAGGACGGCACGATCCCGCAGGTCGAGCCGAAGAGCTGGAAGAACCTCAACACGTTCCGCACGCAGGCGCAGGTGTCTCTCGGGGGCGGCGTCTGCCTGCCCGAACCTCAGTGAGCGGTGAGGACCGCGACTCGTTCGCGTCCTCCTCGCGCCGGCCGGCGAGGGGGGTGCGCGAGCGCGGTCGCACGTCGCGTGGGACGCTCGAGCGGTGAGGCGACGAGGGCCACCGGGGCGGCGGCCGCTCAGGTCGAGGGGTCGAGGCCGAGGTCGATCCCGTGGAAGGCCACGTTTTCGAGCGCCTCGTCGCGGAAGCTCGTGACCTTCACGAAGTAGAGCGAGTCCGTCAGCGTGTGGTCGGCGAAGTCGTTCGTGAGGCGGTTGCTCGTCATCACGCTGCTCGTGAGGCGATCGCTCGTCATCACGCTGCTCGTGTTCGAGTCGATCAGGCTGCCGATCGTCGAGAGCGTGCTCGAGTTGGCGGGGCGGAAGTGCAGCTGCGCCGTGACCCTGCTGCGGGTCCCGGTGCCGTCCGGGTCGCGGTACCACAGGCGCAAGGTCGAGAGGCTGTCGGGAAACAGTGGATCGCCGAGCGAGAGCGTCACCGGGCACCACAGCGTCACCGAGCCTTCGGCCCAGCTGCCGGCCCCGGCGTCCCGTACCCGCCGCACAAGTCGCACCGCTGGGGACGCGACTTCGACATGGCGTTCACGCTCGACGGCGTCTATCCGACGCCGGGCACCGTGCCCGTCGACCCCCGCGCGCCCGCGGTCTTCGAATCGATCGCGCAGTGGCTCGAGACCCTTGGCGTAACGGCGCCGCGCGACGTGGCGTTCGCCGGGCGTCCCTACAAGGTCTCCAACTGGCCCGGGCGCTCGACCCACCTGCATTTCAGGCTCCGCAAGGGCCTCACCACCGAGCCGTGACGAAGCCGAAAGCCAGTGCCTCATCTCGGGGTGGTCCTCGCTATCGCGTCCACGGTCACAGCGCTCGCGTTCGCGGCGTTCTGGCGGCCGTTGGTGGGCGGCACCCGCTGAAGCGCATCGAGTAGCGCCCGCCTGGGATCAGCCGCACCACGTCCGTCACTGAAGGCGCAGGCTGCACCCAGCGAGGGCGTGGCCTCGCGCGGGCGAGAGATCGCCAACTATTTTGGATCGAAGCGGAGGGGTCGCTACTCTTTACCCTGAGTGGAGTCCAACTTCATGAACAAATTCGCTGTCCCCGTATTCATGCTTGTGCTGGCGCTGCCCGACCTGAGCTGGGCAGCGCCGCCCGCGGGCGGAGATGTGCCTGGTGCGACTGCGACCGCGACTGCGGGATCGACGACCTTCTCGTCGACGAACAGTCGGTGGTCATCCTGCACGCAGTGCTCAGCCCAATGCAACGCGCATTGGAAAGCGAAACTTGACAAATGCAACAAGGACCTCGCATGGACCAAGAGCCATTGGTCAAAGAAGCTTGCGGACTGCAAGGCGAAGGACAAATGCACCGAAAACCAGGGTCCCGTCGTCCTGACCACCCTTAACCTTGAGGACGCCGAGCGCTCTCTGTGCGAGCTGGCGCTTGAACGCGGAGGCAGCATCGTCAAGGCCGCCAAGCTCTTGGGCATCACTCCAGATGCCTTGCAGCAGAAGATCACCAAGCTCGGGCTCGTTTGGCCTCGTCCTGCTGCCGAGGCCGAGCATTGACACGTCGGTGCCTCGTCGCAACACCGCGACCTGGGGACGAGCACCCTGCGGCACCCGTTGACCGTGGTGCGCTTGCCTCCGGAGGGAGCCCGTCCGGACGCGGGGCCGCGCGCGACTCCATGTCGGCCAGCCACAGCGCCGTGGCTTCGCCCACGGTCACGTGCGAGACCTCCACGGTTCACCGTGGCAAATCTCGGCGAACAGGCCAGCCAGCCCGGCCGCTTCGATCAAACTGTCCAGCCCCCCTTGAGGGAGTCTGGCTCCTGGCGCCCGCACCAGGGATCGAACCTGGGACCTACAGTTTAGGAAACTGTCGCTCTATCCAACTGAGCTATGCGAGCGAGACCGGGAGGGTGGCCGAAGTACCCGGTCTCCGCAAGGGGCTGAAAGCGGCGCGAGGGGGCCGCGGGGGCCCCCCGACGCTCTTGGCTGCAGGCGAGGGGGCCCGGGGGAGGCCGGTCCGGGCGACCGGCCCGGCGGGCTGACACGGGCGCAAAACTGCGCGCTTCATGGTCGTGTGAAAGCGCTCGTCCCGCCGTTCGCCCTCTGCGCCGCCCTGATCGCTTGCGACGTGACCGGGGACCGGGAGCCGGCCGCGCCGAGATCGACGCCGTCGGCGCCGCCCAGGCCCTCCCGTGGCCGGCTGGTCGCGGGGGAGCGAGTGGAGCGGGTGATCGCCTCACCGGACTCGGCGCTGCGCGACGAGCGGACCCGCGCGCGCCTCGATGCCGCGGCGTTGGCGGCGATCGCGGCCTCGCCGGTGCCGGTGCTGGCGCCGGCCGATCCGGTGCGGCGCCCGCGGATCTCGAGCCCGCGGACGCCCGACGGGCCCAGCTTCCGCTTCACGCTTGCGACGCAATCGCCCGGGCGGACGCTGACGCTGCACGGCTCGCGCCTGGCGACGCTGCGGCCCCACGTCGGCCGCCACGAGGGGCCGGAGCGGCTGCGCGGGGTGCCCGCGTTCGTCAGCGACAACGACGGGATCAAGTCGGCGACGTGGATCGAGCACGGCGCGGCGTATGCCCTCGACCTCGAGTGCGCGTCGGCCCGCGACACCGGCTGCGACCTGGCCGCGCTGCGCGCGGAGGTCGAGGCGCTGGCGTTCGTCGGCGGAGGTGGCCAGTGACGCCGGGGCTGCATAGGTCCTTCAGGACCGGTCGATCGTGGCGCAGGTGCGCTGAATGGCTGTGGAGCCAGGTCCGATGGGGCATGTCCCTCGGGACGCCGTTCTGGCAGATGATCGTGGCCCCGACCCGGCGGTGACGGCGTTGCCCGGGGCCGACCCGCCGCCGGCGCCGATCCTGGCCCGCAGCCCCGCGGCGCCCGAGACGACCTGGCTGATTGACCAGGGGACGCGTCGACCGCTGACCGACCCGGCGATCGCGGCGGCGTGGCAGCTCGACCTCGAGGCGACCGAGACGTGGGCCCCGGAGCTGCGGATGGCGCTGCCGGAGCGCCGCCGCTGCGGCCGCTGCCGCTGCTGGTCAAAGGGACAGGTCCGAAGATCTACGTGCTCGACGACCCGCTGTGCATCCCCGGCGAGGAGGAACCGGGCTGCGAGGCGAGCGAGAGCAGCTCGGGGACGGATGGGCCGACCAGCGGGGCGCCGACCGGCGAGGACGGCTCGGCGTCGGCGACGTCGACGACGCAGGATTCGGCGCCCGACGGGGCGCTGCCGCCCGGCTTCGGCGCCGAGGACGGCTGCGGCTGCCGTCACGACGGCTCGCCGGGCGCAGGCCTGCTGGTGCTGGCGCGCCTGGCCTGGCGCCGACGGCGCCGAACGTGAGGCGCTGGGTGTGGGGTGCGACTCGCAGGAGCGAGTGGGCGGCGCTCGTGGTGCGCCAGGCTCCGCGAGCCGCGATTCATCGAGTGACGCGTTCCTGCCTGGCGTCGACGTCGGCGAGAGTGCAGCGCTCCGCTGGGCGATTCGCAAAAGTGCGGGCACGCTCGACCTGTGCAGGGCTCGACGAGTCGGCGTCGCGTTCGTGCAGATGCACGCAATTCCGCCTGGCCGAAGGGTTCGCTGGCCGGCGCGCCGCGACTCGCAGGAGCGGGGGCAGGGCGCTCGACGTGAACCGAGCTCAGCGGACACCGGCCGCATCCTGTCGGCGTCGTGCCGGTGCGCCGGCAAAGCGCGGGATCCTTGCGCACGGCTCGCTCGAGCCGGCGCGCGCCGTCATCGTCACGGTCGAGCACGCTGGACCCGCGGTGCGGCCGACGCACGTGGACTCGCACGGGCGCGCTCCGCGAGGTCGTGGTGGCGGCGCGTCGGCGCGCAGCGGGGTCCAGGCGACATCGGGCGGATCCGCACGTTGATCGCGGTGGCCGGAGTTGGGACAACGAATGAGCATGCGGCCCCGTCACTCCCTCTCCGCCCCGAAGCTCCTCGGCCTGTCCCTCGCGCTCGCAGGGGCGTCGGCGCTGTCCTACAGCGTGGCGGCGGCGCAGAAGGAGCCGGGCAAGCGGGAGGCTCCCGCGTCGCCGTCCGGGCCGTCGCAGTCAGGGGCGAAGCTGACGGCGGCCCCCGCGGCTCCCCCGCCGTCGACGACGCTGCCGCCGAAGGTGGTGGCCAACGACCTCCGCGACCTGCTGGTGACGTTCAAGGACGCGGGCGCGCTGAAGCTGCGCTCGAGCTTCAACAGCTCCCAGCTCGGGACGAAGTTCGCTTCGGACGTGCTCGAGATCGAGGGCTCGGGCGGGGTGACGGTCAGCGAGCGCAACAAGTGGAGCTTCTCGCCGCCGACGTTCAAGGTGTCGATCGCCATGAACGCGGAGGCCCGCGCGGCCCTGGATCTGTGCCTCAGGCTGGTGACGGCGCCCGCCAACGGCCGGGCGCTGACGCTCGAATTCATGCGGCTGAACTCGCCCGCGGTCGACGCGTACTCGCTGTCGTCGACGGTGCTCGACGTGATCCGGCCGCTCGAGATGGGCTTCATCAACTGTTCGCTCGAGTGAGCGCGGCGCGAGGCGCGGCGGAGCACTGCGACGGCTCACCGCGTCTCCTTGCACTCCCAGACGTCGTCGGCGATCTCCCAGATCCGCTCGCCGCACGCCTCGCCGGAGGCCAGGAGATCGCGCGCGTGGCCCGGAGCGAGGCGGACCACCAGGCTCATCGGTCGCGCGGCCGTGTCCGTGGTGTCGCCCTCGCAACGCACGCTCCAGCGCAGCTCGCAGCGGACGTCGACATCGCACTGGTTGTGGACGCGCAGCGACATCCCGCGCGCGCCGACTTCGGAATCGACCTGGACACACTCTGCCACGGAGAGCGCGGCGTGACTGGTAGACAGGGACGCGCCGTACGCGAACGACGCGCACGACACCGCGAACAAGATCCGGCGCATGACGACCTTTCGGCGCCCGGCGATCGAAGGATCGCGGCGCACGCCGCGATCGACAGCGGCTCGGGCGGGAGGTTCCCGGCGCGTACCAGACCGCGGGGCGCGAGGTCACGCCCCGTCCGCATTCGCGCCGACAGGGCGTGTATTGTCTTTTAGACATGTTTTTAGGAGCATGTTCTTCCGGACACCTGCAGATTCGAGCCCACCGGCCGCGACAGGAGGCTGCGCGTGTCACCGCGTCCGGCCCGTTCCGCGGCTCGGGGGCGTGCAGGTGCTCTGAAGCTTGTCCTGAGAGACGTGCCCATCGGACGGCAAGCCGGGTCGGCGAGTCAGGGAGGGCGAATCATCGCAGTGAGCAAATTTCATGTGGCGCCTCATGCGAGGCGCATTCGTTGGAGTCGAGGATTCGCACCCACAGAGAATGCTGGGACCATCAAAATTGGAAATCTCTGCCGGACGGCCCGAGATCGCGTCTCAGGACCAGGCCAGGGCGGCGGACAGGCGTCCGGACATTTGTTCGGACTCACGCAGTCACGCCTTGGGGTCCTCGCTGCGACGCTCGGAAACAGCCGGTGCGGGCGAAGGCGAGGGGAGGAAGGGGGGCCGTCCGGCGCGCAGGGCGGCGTCTGGAGCGTCTTCGCGGCGATTTCGGGCGCTCGCACGCCGCAGCAAAGCTCGCGCTGCCCACGCTCTCGAGGTCGTATCGCGCGTGTCGATGTCGGAGGTGCACGTGCAATCATCGTCGTCGCCGTGGAGCCAACGCGGCGCTTCGCCGCCCCGACCGACGTTCGCGGCAGCGCCGTTCGCTGCGTTTGAATCAGGTTTCACGGCGTGGCGGCGCTAACGCGGGGCTGTGGCGCCGAGCAGGCTCGGGTACACGAGGACCGCCAATGAGTCGTCGTAGGCGGTGCATGATGCGTCCGATCGATGTCGGCTGGCCGATGCGTTCCGCCGCGCTATGACTGTCATGCGGCCGCGGCGAGCAGAGCGTACTGGCAGCGCTCCCGCGCCGCGTGGATGACCCCCCAACCCCAGGCGGCACCACCATGCAATTCATCGGCGCCCCCGTCAACGTCTACAAGGGCCGCGCAGCGCTCCGTCGCGGCGTCGTGGCCTCCGAGGATCCGACCGGCATCGCGGTCGTCCTGGCCCCGCAGGCAGAAGAACCCCTGCCGATGCTGTCCAGCAGCGGCTCGCTCGTCGTGCCGCGGCGGCCGCAGCCGGAGCGCGTGTTCTTCTCTTGGGACGAAGTCATCGAGGACGACAAGAGCGGACCGGTCCGCAGCATCGTCCTGCGCGATCGCCACTTCGACGGGTCGCTTCCGCCGGCACCCGCGAACGATCCGGCGGGTGTCGGGTGCGTCCGCTCGACCTAGCGACCGAGACCCTTCGAGCAGTCCTCACGCCGGACGCCGACAGGCGCTGGCGAGCGTGTCGGGGGCCCGTCGGGCGAGGAACGACACGGCGAGCGCAGATGGATTCGGCGACGTTGATCGGGCCGTCGAGGAGCACGCGCCGCTTCACGCCGCGGCGTTTGTCGTCGAGCGGGTCGATCCCGGACGCAGCGCGACCCGGCGATCGAGCTCCTGATCGTGGGCCGAGTACACGACCCCCATCGCCCCGGCGCCGAGCCTGCCGAGCACGATGTAGCGATCGACCGCGGTCCCGTTGGCGAGCCCGCCGGTCGCCCATGCGCCGGCGTCCGCCCCGATCACCGCCCCCGTGGCGGCCAGCGTGCGGTCGAGGCTCATGCCTCCGACCCTAACGCGCGCCGCCGCGAGCTGACAACCCTGGCCTACGCCGGAGAACGACGTCGGGCGCACGAGCCGCGCGGCCTTCGGCGTCCCTGCGCTCGCGGCGGCGGTCCCCGTCCGCCGGCGGTCGCATCACATGGCCTTCGAGCCATGTGGCGGAGGACGGGATTTTCGTCGTGCTCTCGGCGCCGGCGGTCGTCTCGGCGCGGTCAGCGACGTGAAAGCGGAGGACCTGCGTCCGGACGGCTTCGTCGTGCATGGCCCGACTGGCGATCGACTGGTGAACGTGGACGACGTGCGGGCAGGGGCGGGTGCTCCTCGAGATCGAGGACGGCGATGTGGCAGGTGGTCGTGTCGCGGGTCTCGATCGCCAGACGGTCGGCGGGCCCGAGCATGACGACCTGGGCCCGTAACGCCGAAGTCGTGAGCGGCGTGGCGAAGCCTCGGATCGTGTTCGGCGGGTCGGACAAGTCGGGGTTGTCGGAGCCCAGCCCGAATTATCGGTCGCCCTGAGCGACCGGCCCGTCGGTCCAGACCTGCACCAGCGCTCGGGCATGACGGCCGTGTGTTTCGTCGTCGCGGTCGGAGCGAGGGCCACGGCTGGTCGCCGCCGGCGCCGTCCCTGCCTCCGCGGGCCGTTGACGCCGCCGAAAGGCGGACGGCAGGATGGCGGCCATGCCCCGCGCCCTCGAAGCGAGCGACCCGCCCCGCCTGTCGGCGCTGCGGATCGACAAGCTCGTGCGAATCTTTCCAGAGGAGTGAACATGCAGATACAGCCTGGTATCTATCGCCATTACAAGGGACCTGAGTACCGGGTCTTCGGTGTCGCCCGGCACTCCGAGACCGAGGAGCAAATGGTCTTCTACCAGGCGCTCTACGGCGATTACGGCCTCTGGGTACGGCCTTTGTCGATGTTCCTGGAGTCGGTCGAGGTCGACGGCGAAAGTGTCCCGCGCTTTTCTCTGATCCAGGCCGAGCCCGACCAGTTCATGCGGTCGGACGAAAGCGCCGTCCAGTCTTGCCCGTCCGCGAGACGACCCTGAAGGTGCGGGAAGGCGCGCCTTGACCGCCGGCACGCCGCGCGCCGCGTCCGACCTCGTTCCACGCCATGGCGAGCTCGTGCTGCACGTCGGCGTCGCCCGGATCGGCGGCTGCGGCTCGTTCGGCCCGCTCGAGGATCGCGGCGTAGGCGGCCCGCGCCCGCGGGACGTCGCCGCGGTCGGTCGCGGCGGTGCCGATCGCGTCGCTCACGTGAACGACAGCTTGCGGCGGCTCGGTCCGGCGATGGTCGCGGCGAGCTGCTCGGCTCGCTCGAGCCCGGCGAAGACTGCGTCGAATCCGCTTGCCCATCCCGAACGCGATCCGCTTGGGTGTCCCGGACGCGATCCATGACCCCGTTCCCTGACACCCGCCCCCATCACATGACCGATCGCACAGGTTTAAAGGGTCATTCGCCGGGCGCGGGCCGAGACGACGCGGCGGCCAGCGTGCCCGCGCGGGCCGACCCGGGGCAGCGACTTCCCAGCAGCGAGTTCACCTTGAGATGGCGGACGTGGCCGCCCACCACCCGACCCACGCGACCGGCGAGCACGACCCGGCGCCCCGCCTGCCGCGGCCTGAGCTGGCCGCCCGAATCCTCACACCACCATGCTCATCAGGAGGTCGCGTCGAGGATGCGGGCCAGCGCGTCCTCGTCGGCGTAGAGCTCGACGACGCCGGGCAGGTCGACGACCGTATCCGCGATCGCGGCGGCCGTCGTCGAGGCGTCGTCCTCGCTCTCGTCGATCGCCGCGGCGACCGCCCGGGCGGCGGCCTCGAGGTCGAAGTCGGAATCGACCGCGAGTAGACCCTCGTCGCACAGTCGTGCGAGCAATGAACGGGCGTGGATCGTCTCCGCATCGGCGGCGGGCGGGACGAGGTCGACGAGGCCGTCGAGGTAGCTGGTGAGTTTGGCGATCCCCTCGCGCACCGATGCGTCGCGGCCGGCGCTGGCGCGGTGCAGGATCCGGTACGCGACGTCCGTATCGAGCGTCGCCGCGGCGCGCTCGTCGAACTCGAAGTCCAGCATCGCGTGGTGGAGCACGGACAAGACCGCGAACCGGACCTCCGGCTGCGGGTCGTCGAGGAAGACCTCGAGGCGATCGAGGCGCACCGGATCGCCCAGCCCCAACGCCTGCACGACCAGGACGCGGTCGAGCGCGTCGCCGCGGCGCGCACACGCCTCGAGTCGCGCCAGCGCCTCGTCCGTGCCGTGCCGCGCGAGCTCGGCGATCGCGTGGTAGCGCGCGGCGCGGTCGGTGCTCGCCGCGAGCTCCATGCACCACGCGAGCGGCATGGTCGGCGTGCGCCGCATGTGCAGCGCCGGTTCGTACGCCTTGACCACGCGCGGCGGCTCCGGCATCCCCGGCCACAGGACGACGCGGTAGTGGTCGGGCCCGATGCTGCCGTCACGGTCGCAGCCGTCGAGGTTGCCCGCGCAAACGAGCAACCTGTGGGACACTGCGGGGAGCTCGAACAGCCGCACCGCAGGACCCCCGAACTCGCGCAGGTACAGGGCCCCGCCGGGCGCGCGCGCTGACTCAGAGCAGCCCCCATCGCGCCCAGCTCGCGGGCCAGCGCGTCGTCGGGAGCCTTCTCGCCCCGCAAAACCGCGTACCCGCTGCACGAGCACCGTCTTGAGCAGGACCGGCTGAGCAGTGCAGGGTGCAGGGGATGGCGGATGCAGCTACGTGGAAGAAGCATGTGGCGGCCTGGCGTGCGAGCGGAGACGTCCGGCGTCCTGGTCACCACCTTCGCCGGCAACGACTTCGAACATCGGCGTCCAGATGTCAGGCCCACCGTGCCGACCTCGCTGTCCCCGACCGTTTGGCCGTCCCGACGACCATCCGCTTGCCCGTCCCTTGACACGCTCGAGATCGGCGTAGACGAGCGAATAGATGCCCCCAGCCGAGCCCGGCCAGGACCAGCGCGATGATTGAGAGCCAGAGCAGCGCACGCATGCGGACCCGCGTGGCCCTCGATGAGGGGAGGGAAGGAGCCTCCTTCGTTGCCGCCCTCGGAAGACGACCCGAGCTCGCGCCGGAATCGAGCTGCTGCCCGTCGAGCTGCTGCTGCCCAAGCTCGTGCGGAGAAACGGACGGTCAAGAAGGCCGGCCGAGCTTGATGCTCGAGCGCCTGCAGAGCAGGGCGCCACTGGAGCGCGGCGTAGGGCGCGATGAACCCGACGCGGACGACGTCACGCGCAGTTGACCACGACAGCCTCCAAGGGGGCAATGAACCCGAAGCAGCGCGACTCAACCCGTCTTGTGGAGCAAGGCGACGATCAGCGCCGCCGATTGCTCGGGCGTGTGCGCTTCGGTATCGATGCGCAGCGACGGCGGCGGCAGCGGCGGAAACGCGAAGCCGCCGGCGCGCTCGATCGAGCGGTACAAGGCGACATCGGTGAGCTTGCCGAAACGGCGCCGGCTGGGCTGGTCGAGCCGCTGGGCGATGGCTTCGGGCGAACACAGCAGTTCGACGAACACCATCTCGCCGCCGTGCGCGCGCACCGATTCGGTCAAGGACTCGATCAGCGCCGGATCGACGCTGGCTTCGGGATGGAAGGTGAAGACGAACGAGCGTCCGGCCGCGGCGGCTTCGGCGAACGCTGCGCTCCAGATTGCCGCGCGCAGGCGGCGGAAGCCCGGGCTGCCGAACTCGAACAAGGCCAGCGCTGCGTCCACCGCCAGATGGTTGTGGAACAGCGGGATGCCCAGTACCTCGGCCACGTGGGTGCCGATGGTGTGCTTGCCGGAGGCGGCCGGGCCATGAATGAAGACGACGTGCATGTGGGCGAGGGCGGGAGTCTTGATTCTTATACCAGACGCGGCGGCCGGCCGCCGGCGCGCCTCACAAGGCCCGGTCCTTCCTTCTCTCGCGGTAGGGACGGCCCTTCGCCCTTCAGCTCGGGCCGCCCCCGCACAGATCCGAGCGAGCGGAACTACCGCACTCGGCTCCTGCCAAAGCATGGGCGGCAAACGGTACGTCGCCTACGTCACCGACGACAACCGTTGCAGGGCCATCGCTGGCCTGCCGCGTCGCCCGGCGCGCCTACAACCGGAGGGCGTGTTGACCGTCGGCGAGACCACGAAGCTTCTTCGCGGCGCAGGCGTGCCATGGATCCGTGGGCACGTGAGGCTCGAGCTCGATGGTTCGCATCTCGACCATGACGAGCCCTGACGGAGCGTCGGGGCAGCGGCGGAGGCGCGCCTCGATTTTTTGACGTTTCTCTTCCTCGGAGACCTCTCTCGCTGCCGGTGGCGTCGGCGTCGGCGGCAACGGCGTGATGACAACCGCACCGGGACCGGCTCGAACGCGTCCAGCTGCTGGGCGTCCAGCTGCCGGGCAGTCGGGAACATGACGTCCGAGGGCACGAGAAAGACCGCGAGCAAGGTGCAGGCGAAGAGCATCGTGAAGCCGAGCGACGCGGCGAGGACCCAAGGCCTGGGCGACGCGGGCGTGCTCGAGGCCGGGAGGACGGGCGGCCGAGCCGTCGTCGCCGATGACCGGGCGAGAGCGGGGGAGGGGCCGATCGGGGCACGGAGCCCGGTGACCGGCGTGAGCGCTGGCGCTGGCGGCGTCGGTTCGGGCGCGCGTGCGGTCGGCACCAGGGCCTTGCGCGCTGAGGGCTCGAGGAGTCGCCGAAGTTGCCGCCCGAGCTCGGCCGCGGAGGCCGGCCTCTGCGCTGGATCTCCGCCGATGGCTCGCATCACGAGGTTCTCGAGGTTCGTCGGCAACCGCACCCCGAACTCCGACGGACGCGCCGGAACGACGCCGAGCGCAATCTCCACCTGCTGCGCCTGTGCGCTGACCTCAAACGGAGATAAAGTGGCGAGATGCGCCGCCTCGCCCCCGTCCTGCTCCTCCTCGCGTGCGGCCCGGACCTCCCGATCCCCGCCGACGGCTCCACCAGCGACATCCCCGGCTCGTCCTCCGCGCCCTCGCCGACGAACACCAGCGACTCGCCCGCGACCACCAACACGCCCACGAACGCCACGACGAGCGCCCCCGACGACAACACGTCAACGACGCTCGACCCGCCCGCCACCACATCGACCACGACCGGCGAGCCGACCCTGTGCGGCCCCGCGTGCGCCGAGCTGCGCGACATCACCGGCAACCTCGAGATCGAGCCCGGCACGGACCCACAGACCTTCGCCTGCGTCCGCCGCATCGACGGCGACCTCGAGATCCACGACCTGCCGGACGGCGACATCCTCATGCACCTCGGCAACCTCGAGGAGGTCACCGGCGGCGTGACGATCCGGGACAACGCCGGCCTCACCGACGTTCCGGGCCTCGGCTGCCTGCGCAGCGTCGGCGCCCTCCGTATTCAAGACAACGGCGCCCTCACCAGCCTCGCCGGCCTCGCCGGCCTGCGCAGCGCCGGCAGCCTCAGTCTTCAGGACAACGGCGCCCTCACCAGCCTCGCCGGCCTCGCCGACCTCCGCCGCGTCGGCGGGATCTACCTCGACGGCCTCCCGGTCCTGAGCGAGCTCCCCGCATGGACGTTCGAACCCGACAACGCGCTCGGCGGCCTCAGCTTCGTCGACCTCCCGGCCCTGACCGACCTCGACGTGTTCGCCGGCATGACCACCACCAACGGCCAATTCTACTTCACCGCGATCGGCTGCCCCGCGCTGACCAGCGTGGTCGGCGTCGGCGACCTGCTGCGGTCGGCCGACCCGGTGTTCGTCTATCTCCGCGACCTGGCCACGCTCACCGACCTCGCCGGCCTCGACGGCGTCCCCGCGTTCAACAACCTCGACCTCCTGTCCTTGCCGCAGCTCGCCTCGCTGGCCGAGCTCGAGGGCACCCAAACGATCCACACCCTGAACGCCTCCTCGCTGCCGAAGCTTGCCGACCTCCACGGCCTCGAGGACCTCGCCGAGACCGACATCCTCGCCCTCGCCGACCTCCCGCTCCTCACCGACATGTCCGCCCTGTCCGCCCTGACGAACATCGCGGTCCTCTCCCTCGACCGCCTACCCGCCCTGTCCGACCTGTCGGGCCTGTCGTCGCTGCACACCATCAGCATCCAGCTCAGCCTCGGGTCGTGCGACGACAACCCCGACGCCGGCCTCGACAAGCTCGTCGACCTCACCGGCCTCGACAACCTCGAGGTCGCCTGGAACGTCGTGATCGGCAACAACGACGACTTCGCCGGCTTCACCGGCGCCCCCAAGCTAGCGACGGTCAGCGAGCTCCACGCCGTCCACAACCCCTCGCTCGCCCCCGGCACTCTCGCCGGCTGGGCCGCCACCCTCGACCCCACCCCGATCCTGTGCGAGAGCCAGGACTTCGACATGTGCAGTTGCTTCGTATTCGACCCGTGACGCGAAGCCTCACCGCATCGCCGCCACCAGCTCCGCGTAGAACTTCTCGGCCTCGGCCTGCCACCGCTCCGGCGCCTTCGCCAGCGCCCCGCGATGAAGCGGGTGGGGGAGCAAGAGGAAGCCGCGATGAGCGACGACTTCGAGGAGCCTGCAGGCAAGGATGCGGGAGCCGGGCCGGCGTATCCGGACTCGCTGCGGGCCGCTCTTGTCGCCGACCTCGAGCTGCTTGTCCGCCCCGTGCAGGCCGTGGCAGAACGAGACGCCCGCACGGATCCTGAAGCGGAGGTGATGCGAGGGCTGAACGTGCCAAGAAGGCCGGGGCGAAAGAAGTCGGCCAAGAAGGGCTCACGCGTCGGCGCTGGCGGAGGGGTGGTGACCGCCCAGTGGACGAGGACCCCGAGGACAAGCCCACCCGCCAGTCCGACGAACGTCCCCCGCACCCTCCCGACCATCGCCCCCAGAACCGCGCCACCCACGCCCAGGGCCGCGACGATCGGCGCATCCACGAGGAGATGCTGCACGGGCCGCAGCCAGGGTCGACCTCGTCCAGGTGCGCGAGGTACGTCGTCGGGAACTCTTGAACATGCACCTGCGGCACCCCGCGGAAGGCGGGAAGCGTCGGCGCTGGCGGAGGGTGGCCCCGGTGAACGAGAACCGCCCGTCGAGTCGCGTCCCCTACGCCGAGCCCGGCCGTCGGCCGGCCGTCGAGAGCAGGCGACATCGTCAACTTGCGCAGCGAGACGACGCGCGAGTGCTGGCGTGTCATCCTGCGGCACGCATGACGGCGGAGTACACCGAAGATCCAGGCAGCGGTTACTTCACCTGCTGGACTGGGCGTTACACGACCGCCAGCGTGCGCATGCTCGATCTGTACATGGCGTGGCGCGACGGCGAGGAGTTTCCGCCGCTCGCCGCGTTCGAGAACCGGTCCGCGCTGTCGGTGCCGGCGGAGCTGTTGACGCGCTCGCTGGTCGCCGAGGTCGCGCGCACGAACATCACTTCGCTCGGGATCACCATGCACGAGGGGGTCCGGAACCGCCCCCCGGGGTGTTCGAGCTGCCGAACCTCGAGTCGCTCGATCTGTCCGGCTGCGAGTTGGAGCCGCTGCCCGATCGCTTCGCGGAACTGCCCCGGCTCGAGCAGCTCGACCTCGAGCTCAACTCGCTGGTCGAGCTGCCGCCGAGCCTGCGCTCGTCGCCGTCCCTCAGGAGCCTCAACCTCGGGTTCAACGCGATCTCGGAGACCCCGGCGTTCGTGCGCGACAGCCGGATCGAGTGGCTCGACCTCACCGCCAATCGGCTCGCGGCGTTCGACGTCGCCGCCCTGCCGCGCGGCTTGATTGTGCTGAGGGCCCAGTCCGAGCTGGAGGAGGTGCCCGACGCGATCGCGGAGCTCGTGCATCTCCGTGAGCTCGAGCTCGGCAACAGGTTGCGCTCGCTGCCCGACCTCCGGGGGCTCGCCGCGTCGTCGACGCTTCAGCTCGCGGGCCAGCTGGGAGCGCCGCTGTTCGATCGCCTGCCGCGGACGCTCGCGGAGCTGCACGGCTACGGCTCGCATTGCATGGGGCTCACGAGCATCCCGCCCGCGATCGGGCGGTTTTCGCAGCTGCGGGTGCTGCACCTACCGTTCGAGCCGATGACCGAGCTGGCGGCCGAGCTGCGCGAGGTGCCGCTCGAGCGGCTGGTGCTGTCCAGCACCCGTCTGGCGGACACGCCGACCTACGCGTACTTGCCCGGCTCGCTGCAAGTGCTGGAGCTGGCCAACGTCAGCATGACACGCTGCCCGCCGCGGATCGCCGAGTTGGTCGAGCTGAGAGAGCTCGTGCTGAGCGCGAACCGGTTGACCGAGATCCCCGAGGCCGTGCGCTCGCTGCCGTGCTTGACGAAGCTCAAGGCCGGCGACATGCACCGGTGAGCTCAAGGCGAGCTCGCCGATCCGGGCGATTCGTGGTGGCGCTGTCGGCGTCCGATCCTAGACGCGCGAGCAATTCCCGGCACGACAGCGCCTCGAAATTCTTCTCGCCGCGGGTATCGCGCACCCGCGCGGGGTCCCGCTCCCCCGCGCCGCCCGATTCCCCCGCGCCTTCCGACACATCTCTTCGGACATGTCGAATCGGACATAGCACCGCCCGCGCGCGGCAAGCGGCTGAAGCGGCTTTGACGGGCCGGCCCCAAGGTCGGGCACGACCGCGGTGCTGCAGTACCTGTTCGGCAAGGCTCGCCGCTGGGACCAGGTCCCCCTGGGACCGCGTCACCGGCGGACGTGCCCAAGGGGAGCTTGACCGGTGTCGCATCCCTGTGACGCCCACGAGCTTGCCCACGATTCCTCTGCCTGACCGAGCGCTCAGTGAAAGAGAACCTGACCGGAGCCCGTCTGGTCGATGTCGCTATCGCCGGGCTCACCCCACACGTGGACGACACCGGAGCCGGTCAACTGGACGTCGATCAATTCGCTGGCGCTCGTTTCGATGACGCTCGAGCCGCGTGATCGAACGACGACGGCCTCGGCGGCCAGCTCGCGGACGAAGATCGCGCCCGAGCCGCTGCTGTCGAGCGAGAGGTCGGCGACCTGCCCGCCGAGGCGCACGTCGCCCGAGCTGGTCGAGCGAACCTCGACCGCCGGGGCGGTCAGCGCTTCGACGACGAGCCCGCCCGCGCCCTGGAGGAGGACCTGCGTCAGCTCCGTCGCCTCGCCGAGGACCTCGACGTGCCCCGAACCGCTGTTCTCGAGGGTGGTCAATCGCTTCACCTCGACTTCGACCCGACAATCGCCGCGTGGGCGCAGCTTGGCCACCCCGCGGGAGTCGATCCACAGCACGTCGACGTCGACGTAGGTCTCGATGTCGTCCACGAGGTTGGAGTCGCAGACGACCCGGACTGCGTCCTCGTCGGCGAACGCGATCTCGACCTCGAGCGAGGTCGTGTTGTGGACGGCGTCGAACCCGTGGAGCGCGCGGTCCTCGACCACGACGTCGCCGTTGCCCGTCAGCTGGATGCAACCGCCGAAGGCGAGGGCGACGACGGGAAGCAGGCGCGAGAGAAGGGGACGATGAGGGAGCGGCATGACGGGCGCTGCAACACCGAACCCGGGCATCGGGGTCACCGGCGATCGATGCGCGAAATTCGCGTGCGGATGGTGTCCGGGTCTCCCTCATCCCTGCGCGGACGTTGCCCCCACGTGGTCACCTCGCCCTTGCGGCGTCCCTCGCAGGATCCGCATCATCCCGGGCGAATCGGACCATGACGGGAGGCGGGCGTTGAAAGCAGGGTTTCTCGTGTCGGCGGTGCTCTGGGGTTGCGCGGTGACCTGCGGTCCATCCTCGGCCGCGACCGCCGGCCCGGTCCCGTCGAAACCCGCGCAGCTCGCCCTGGCCGCCGACCGGGCGCGGCTCGACGCCTATTTCGTCGCGCTGGCGGACGCGGGGGAGTTCAACGGCGCGGTGCTGGTCGCCGAGCGCGGCCAGGTCGTCTACCAGCGCGCCTTCGGTCATGCCGACTTCGAGGCGAGGCGCGCCAACACGAACGACACGGAGTTCGAGATGGCCTCCATCGCCAAGGTCTTCACTGCCGTGGCCGTGCTGCAGTTGAAGGAGCAGGGGCGGCTGGGCCTCGACGATCCGCTCGCCAAGTATTTCCCGGCCTTCCCCTACGAAGCGATCACGATCCGCCAGCTGCTGTCGCATTCGTCGGGCCTGTCGGACCAGGACCTCGCCCCGGCGTTCGACGCGTACAGGGCCAGGATCGCGCCGCAGCGCCTCGGCATGAACGACCTGGTCCCGGCGGTGGCCGGGGCGAAGGTCGACCTGAAGCTGAGGCCCGGCGAGAAATGGTGGTACTGCAACCTCGGTTACAAGCTGCTGGCCCTGCTGGTCCAGGACCTTTCGGGCGAGTCGTTCGACCGCTACCTGAAGGCCCATATCCTGCGGCCGGCCGGCATGAGGCGCACCTATCTGAAGACCGCCGCGATCAATCGGGCGGACACGCCGAACTTCGCCCGGAACTACGACTATCCCTTCCGCTATTCGAGCCAGCGCGTCCGGCTCGACTATTATGAAGAAGCAACCTTCGGCGACGCCGGCGTCGTCTCCACGACCGGCGACATGCTGCGGCTCGACCGGGCGCTGCGCGACGGCAGGCTGCTCAAGCCCGAGACCCTCCGGGAGGCTTATACGCCGGCCAGGCTGGCCGACGGCGGGCCTGACTTCGTCTGGCTGAACATCGGCGGCATGGGCGAGGCCGACGACGGCCTGGGCTGGTTCGTATTCCGCGACGCGCACGACGGGCGGATCGTCTGGCACACCGGCGGCATGCCCGGCTGCGCGACCTTGTTCCTGCGCAACCTCGACAAGGATCAGGTGGTCGTCGTCTTCGACAACACTGGCGGCGAGGGTCTCTACAAGAAAGGCCTGTCGGCGATGCGCCTGCTGAACGGCCGGCCGCCCGTGGCCTTCACCCGGTCCCTCGCCAGGATCTACGGCCGCACTTTGATGGCCGACGGCGCCGACGCCGCCTTCGTCAAGCTGCAGGACCTGCGGGACCAGCCCGAACGCTACGCCCTGGGCGAGCACGACCTGAACAACCTCGGCTATCAGTTCCTCGAGCAGGGCCATACCGCCCAGGCCCTGGAGACCTTCAGGATCAACGCCGCGCTCCATGCACAGAGCGACAACGCCTACAACAGCTACGGCGAGGCGCTGGAGAAGGCCGGCAGGATCGACGAGGCGGTCGCGATGTATCGCAAGTCCCTGCGGCTCAATCCCGGCAACACCGACTCGGCGGAGGCGTTGAAGCGGCTTTCGCGGTGAGCCTGTCGGGCGATAGGCACGCCCGCCCGATTCCGGCCCGCGCGCGACGAATCGATCGGGTGCGATGCGCATAGCCGAGCGCTGGGAGCGAAGCTGATCGATGAGGCCTCGATCGGCCGGCACGGGCCACCCTCGCCCCGGCAGGTCCATGTCACGATTGGGACAAAAAATCGAATGATCCCATAAACTAACGCGTCACATCGCGGACGCGCTGTGACAGCGGGGCTCCGCAGCGCGCCTCGAGGTCGCGGATCGGATGGCCTGCGCCGCAGCACGCTGGACGGAGGTGGAGGGATCGCGTTGAGCCACTGGCGGCGCACCTCGAGGTACTGCTGCACCGCTGCCGCGCCGAGGGTTCCGATAGGAACAATGCGGTCCTTGTCCCCCTTGCCGCGCACCACCCGGATGGTCTGCTCGTCGCCGTCCCAACGAAGGCCGGAAGCGAGGCGCTGGTCGAGTTCTTCTCGCGCTCATCAGCCTCGACCGTCGCGTGGGCCGCAACTCTGGCCTGGTCCTTCAATCATGTTCTCAAGGTCATGTTCGCCGAGCACCAGCGGCAACCGCTCCGGTATCTTCGGCCGGCGGACCAGCATCATCTCGTTGTCGCCCAGCTCTCCGCTCTCGCGCAGGAAATCTCCGAAGCTGCGCAGGGCGGAGATGGCGCGGGCTGCCGTGCTAGTGCTGCCCGGCATGGTTCGCCAGAATTTTCGCTCTCCGGGAGCGCGTCGAGTGATCTGGCCCAGCTGCTCGACGATCCACCTCGCCGCGACAATGCCCGTACGAGGCGGACTCAGCCGGCCCGCCCAGTGACGTCGCGGCACGGTGGGTCGGCGTTGCGCGACCGAAGGGGGCCGAAGCTGATGTCCCCGTCGTGGCTGACGAACGACTGCTCGTGCGCCGGGACGTAGACGAGCCGCAACCGCAGCGCCCTCGCACCCGCGTCGCGCGGCAGCATTCGCTGCAGGCCCGCTTCGGTCGCTATCGCCGCGACGCACGCTCGCGCCTCGGCGTCGGCGAGCCCGCGCACGCCGGTCGGTGTCGGTGGGCCGTACGGCGTGACCCGGAAGTCGAGCTGAAGGCCCTCGCGCACGCACGGGTCGCGCCGCCGGGCCGCTTCGGCGCACGCGAGCAGCGCGTGCTCGGACGCGCGGAGACGACCGCGTGCGGCGATGACATCGCTGCCGTCCGGCGAGAACTCGACTTGCAGCATGAACCGGGCCAGCTCGAACCGGACCGAGCAGTGCGACGGGCCGACCTCCGGACACAGCGACGAGCCGTCGCGCTCGTCGAGCGGACCGGCGACGAGCGCGTCCGCGGGCAAGGGAGCTGCCTTCTTGGCCGGTCCTGGCTGTTGGGCTGGTCTTTCGGACAGGGGTGCATCCGCGACCGTCCCCAGGGTGATCGGGCCGCTTCCCTGTCCGCCGCCCCCCGCGCCCGGCGGACCGGAGATGTCCCCGAGGACAGCCGTCTCCGCACGGTCGGGGGCGCCGTCGGCGGCTGCCAGCGCGTCGCGGGCGACCGCGCGGTCGTCCGCCCGCATGGCGAGCGAGCTGTCCGAAGCGCCAGGTCCGTCGGAGACGCCGCGCGAACTGTCCGCGAGGACAGGCGCTTCGGCGGGCGGGGTGCCGGCGCCGGAGGTCGCACGGCAGGCGGTGAGGGCGAGGACGAGGACGGGTGCGCGCACGCTCCCAAAGCTAGCAGCGGACACGGCTCACGGGCGCGCCTCGTCCGCACAGCCGTGGCTGGCGCGAGCCCTTCGTTCGCGTCTTGCGGGCGGCCGTGGCAACCGCCGCTCGTCGGCGGTCCGCCTGCTGCTTCAGTTGCGCGGGCAGGCCCACGCGAGATTTGGCACGGCTGCAGGGCATGCTGCCGGCTGCCGGCCCGTGGCGGGACGAGCGGTTGTGTCCTAGCGTCGGCCGGGGAACCGCACGCTTCGAGCCCAAAGGCGTCACTGCGCGGTAGGCCGGACGGTACTTTGGGCCGTCGAGAGCCGCATGTGCTGGCGGAGCGCGGCCTTCAGGAAAATGCGGCGCACCTGCGCCGGGCGGTACCAGCCGGAAGATTACCCGCCCGCCTCCGCACAGGCGTCGAACCTGCGCGGAGCGGGGCATAGGGCGTCCAGCCCAGCCGCGCGCACTGCGACCGCTGGGTCTCGGTGGCAGATGTGCGCCAGCACCATGGCCATCGCGGCGCCATGCGGGCGCATTGCGTCAGCGGTCGTCTGGCGTGGAAGTCCCTTGGACTCTCCAGAGGGCCGCGGCGAGGTCCGCGCGGCCTCGCTCGGGCCAGACGACGTGGAGGAAGACCAGGAGGTCGCCAGCAGCCCCGCCGCGACGCACACCGTGGCCCCTCACCTTGTACGGGCCGAGGTTGTTCGCCCGCAGTGGAAGACCGATCGCCCCCCCACGGACGCTGTCGGTGTCACCGGCCAGGCTCCGGGTCTCCCAAGGGCTCTGCACGGGGATCAGGCGCTCGGTGTAGAGCTGGGCGTACGTCACAGTGAGGCGCGTGACGAGGTCGAGCGCGCGCCCCTCGTCGGCGCGAGCAGACCGCCACACGGGGTCGGGTTCAACCGAGACGACTTGCAGCAGCAAGTCCCCCGGCGGTAAACCCGGCCCGCCGCCGCCAACGACGTGGAGCAGGACACCCGCCTCAGCGCCCTGGGGGACGTCGACGAACATCTCTTGCGTGCCGTCGGGCCGGGGCACGTTGATGCGCGTCCGACCCCCGCGCAGCATCGTCAGGAACGGGAAGCTGATCTCCCGGTACTCGTCGACGCCGGGTGGAGCAGGGGGCCGAACTCGCGTTCGCGGCGCCTTCGGGGGAGCCGCCGCTGGTGCTGGAGGCGCGGGCGTCTCCATTGCGCTGTCTGTCTCGCTGAGTGCTGATTCAGCGAGACGGTCTATTTCACGATACAGCGTATCGCGGGCGACGTTTATCTGCTTCTGGAACTCGTCGAATTGCGTCGAACTCTTGTGGTGATCGGGGTGAAAAGCGAACGCCAGGCGTCGATGCGCCCGTTTGACCGCGTCGCGGCCCGCGCCGGCGCTTACGCTCAAAATTTGGCGCGCTTCATCGAGCGTATCAATGGAGGTGATAATAACTGAATTGCTCCGGATCGAATTGAAGAAAATCCCCAATATGCGATGCTGCAAATGTGGCGCTGGACGACGACCTGCGGGCGGATAATGGTTCCGATGAAACCGGATCTTTCTCTGGGAGTTCGGACGCGCCGCGAACCTTCAGCCGCCTGGTGGTGACGCAGGTTCAGCGAGGCCCGCCGAGCCGGCTCGCACGCGAGCTCGGGGTGCAGGGACGGCCGACGTTGAGCGTGTGGATCGCGCCGACGCCGCCCGCGCTCGCGCGGCGGTCGCTCGAGGTCCACGACCGGTCGGCGCGCCTGCGCGTGTTCGTGGACGGCGCGGAGGTGACCGACACGTCCCTCGGCCGGGGTCCGTTTCGCCGATAATAGATATCTCGGTTAGTCAAGTGCGTTAACGCACCGGCTGCGAGCGGTGGAATTCCATCCTCCGCTCCACCATGCGCGTAAACGTTGGTCAAGTCTTCGAGAAGCTGGCGCCCGCACTGGCCTGGAAGAGATCTCTCCCCCGGCCTCTGAGGTACTTCCGCACCGGCGCGCGTGCGGTGCGGCCCCGCGAATCGAGCTCGAAGCTGATCGACGACGCGACCCGCCATCCCAGGAGGTCGCCCGAGCACCACGCTGAAGCGGCGGCCGCGTGGAAGGAGCTGCGGCGCCGGTCCTGGGGCATGCAGGCGCTGTGCTCGCGGACGACGCTTCCGCTGCATCGAGCCCTCGGCAACGACCCCAAGCTCGACCGCTTCTTGTCGATGGTGCTCGGCGCCCATGGCGACGGCGCCGTGGCGCTCGAGCTGTCCTACGAGCAAGGCGCCAGCGAGCTCGGCCGCTCTCGCAGTTCGTGGTGGCGGTACCGCCAGCAGGCCGCCGACGAGGGCTGGGTCTGCGTCATGAAGTCCAGCGAGGTCCGCAAGAACGAGGCGAGGTCGAAGACCAACCTCTACTTCCCGGGCCCGACGCTTCTCGATCGTCTTTCCAACCCCGACGTCGCCAAGAGCCTCCGGCGCGAGGCCGAGATCGCGATCTACGGGAAGCAGCGAGGCACGGAGCCGCGGCAACCAGCCCGCCAGGAGCCGCTCCTTCCCGACCTCGAGCCGGCCGAAGAGGACTGCCCGCGAGGGGCGTGGGCTGAGCCGGTCGAAACGAGCGAGGACGTCACGGCGCAGGGCGAGCAGGTCAACCCGGACCAGCTCGCCCTCATCGCGTTGATCGAAGCCGCGTCCGAGCCACCTGTCCCTGCCGCCCCGGCGGTCGACGAACGAGCGGAGGTCGAACGCCAGGCGACGCGCGAGGGCTGGGAACGAACCGAGGAGGGATGGCGCCTCGAGGTTCAGTCGGGGCTCGACACGACGTCCGTGTGCATGACGGACGACGAGCTTCAAAATTTTTTCGCCCGTCGTCATCCGTCGCGAATCGCGACCACAACCCCCGAATTTAAAAAATTAAGAGAAGAATCTGATCAAGGCGCGCGTGTCCGCCAGGACATGGCCGAAAAGACAGCGCGGCGGGGCCGGGGACTGCCCGCGCCGCCGCGGCTCGAGCTCGACGAGGGGAGCGTCGCGGTCCTCGCTCGGATGTGGAGCCGCGCCGCGAGCCCGGGCGTGTCGCCCGATCCAGAACTCCGTCGTCTGTCGCTCCGGTTCAGCGCGGCGCTCGACGCCGGAGGGACGCCGCCGCCGGCAGCCGAGGCGCTCGCTGCCGTCGTCGCCCACGCGACAGCCCGCGGAAGCCCGCACGGCGCCCGGGTCGCGGCGTTCGCCGAGCTCGCCCGGGCCGTCGCGGCGATGCCCGCACCGCCGCCGGCGCTTCATCGGCTGGCCGAAACTTTGGGACATGTCCTGAAGGACTACCCGTCGGGCGCCGACGAGGAGGACGGGAGCGTGCAGAAATGAGGCCGCTGAAGCCGTTCCGCTCGGACGAGATTTGGCGCCGCGCCCGGACCGCCCAGGAGCTCGGGACCCTGGCGCAGCGGTTCTCCCTCGAGCAACTGACCGCGGTGCTGCGCATCAGCCGGCGTACGGCCTGGCGCTGGCTCGACAACCAGGTGAGGGGCGGCCGCGTCGTTCAGGTCGGCCAGTCAAAACACGAACTAAGGAGCATGTACGATGCAACATGAACACTGGGGCAGATTCGCCAGCGAGGGCCGGCCGGCTGGCGCGGGTCTTATACGTATAAGACGGCCACGCGCGGGGCGGGGAGCGGCATGACCGGCGCCGACCTCCACTTCCAGCTCGGGGCCGGGCCAAACGAGCCGGTGCGCTGCCAGCTCGGCAACCTCGTCGACACCCGGCTGCTAATCCAGGCGAACAGCGGCGGCGGGAAGTCCTGGTGCGTGCGCCGGTTCCTCGAGCAGACGCACGGCCACATCCAGCAGCTGGTCATCGACCCTGAAGGCGAGTTCGCCACGCTGCGCGAGAAGTTCGACTACGTCCTCGTCGGCCGCCGAGACGCTGACGCCGTTGCTGATCCGCGCTCCGCCAAGGTCCTCGCGGAGCGCCTTCTGAAGCTCGGCGTCTCGGCTGTGCTCGACATCTACGAGCTCCGCGCTCCGGAGCGCGTGGAGTTCGTGCGCTTGTTCCTCGAGGCGCTAGTCGAGGCCCCCAAGGAGCTGTGGCACCCCACCTTGGTCGTCATCGACGAGGCCCACGTGTTCTGCCCGCAGAAGGGCAACGCGGAGAGTGCGCGAGCCGTGATCGACCTCGCCACGCGCGGCCGAAAACGTGGCTACTGCGCCGTCCTCGCCACGCAAAGGCTCTCGAAACTCCACAAGGATGCCGCTGCCGAGTGCAACAACAAGCTCATCGGACGCACCGCGCTCGACGTGGACATCGCGCGCGCCGGTGACGAGCTCGGCATGTCGCGGTCGGACCGCGAAGCCCTTCGCACGTTGCAGCCAGGTGAGTTCTTCGCGTTCGGCCCGGCGCTCAGCTCGACCATCACCGAGGTCGCCATCGGTCCCGTCCAGACGTCCCATCCGAGGGCAGGCGGCCGCCTGGCGTTCGCGCCGCCGCCTCCAACGGCAACGATCCGGGCCCTGTTGCCGCAGCTGAGTGACTTGCCCGCGAGCGGCAGCGGCGTCGTCGGCGAGCCCGACGAACTCGCTCGACTGAAGCAGGAGCTCGTCCACGTGCGAGCTCGGGTCAGCGACCTGGCCCAAACCCTGCGTCACCTCGAGGAGGCCATGGCGATCGCGGTTCGCGACGCTCTCGCGCTCGCCGGAGACCGCGAGTCGGGGCTCGCGAGGTCGGCGAGTTCGCCGACCTCGCCGACCTCGCCGAGCTCGCCGACCTCGCCGAGCTCGCCGTCGCCGGCGAGGTCGCCGTCACCGGCGAGGGCCAGGCCGAGGAAGCAGCGCTCTGAGGATTCCGCGATCACTCGGCCGCAGCAGGCCATCCTGAACGCACTTGCCTGGCTCGCGCGCATCCGCGACACCGTCGATCGACAGGTCCTCGCGTTGATGGCGGACGCGAGCGCGAAGAGCTCTGCCTTCGCGAACAACCTCGGCGCCCTGCGGACGAGGGGTCTGATCGACTATCCCGGGAGCGGCCTCGTGCGACTCACGGCTGCGGGACATCAGGTCGCCAGCCCTGAAAGTCTCCCGACGACCTCGGCCGAGCTGCAGGAGCAGGTGTTCTCGCGCCTCTCGGCCCCCCGAGTCCGCCTGCTTAAGGCCTTGCTCGAGGTCCATCCGCGAGCTCTTGAGAAGGAAGCGCTCGCGGGGCGAGTCGGTGCCAGCGCCGAGAGCTCAGCGTTCGCGAACAACCTCGGCGCGCTCCGGTCTCTCGGCCTGCTGGCCTACCCGAGGCCTGGCCATGTGGCAGCGACCGAGGCGCTGTTCATCGCGAAGAAACCTGTGCAGGGGGGCGCGCCGTGATGCACCGACCACGCGGGGGAGCGCAGGCGATGCACGATCTCGGCGCACGCGGGCGTGTCGGCGAGGACATGTCCGAAAGGACAGCGGAAGAACTGGCTTCGTTGCCGCGTGATCATCCTGAGTCCGACGAGGACCTGGATGAGGAGTTATCATGACGGTGTCGGCGACGATTCTCGGTGGTTTGTGGTGCGCGCTGCTGCGGCGCGAGAAGAGAGCGCGAGCTGTCCATGCGCGGCCCTGCGTGATCTGCAAGTGGCCGGCGGCGCTGTCGAGCGCGACCGATTGCTGCCCGGCTTGTGTCGCGGATCCACGGTGGGACTGCATCGGCGCTCGAAGTGCTCTCAGCGCTGAAGCTCGCACGGCGCTTATCGCGTTCCTCGCCGAGCGAGGCATGTTCTCCGAACAGCGAGCCCGCCGCACGCTGCCGCGCCTGCATCCGAGTTCGGGACCGGGAAGGGACCTGGTCGTCGGAGCCCGGAGACTCTGCGCCGAGAGCCGCAGCGACCTGGTGGATGGTCACGAGCCCGAGCCCACGAGCGTCTACGACATGGGCGCCGATTTGCTCGGCATGTGCGTCGAGTGTGAAGCTTGGCCCGGTGAGCGACATCTCGGCCACGAATGCCTCGGCGATGTGTTCTGGGCCGCGTGGGACCTTGAGGAGCCGCGCGAAGTGGCGGCCGTGCTCGCGGTTGGGGCGCTCTTCAACGAGCTGGGCGCCGCCGCCGACATCGGCCTGACGCTCGCGCTTCTCGACGAGCGCGTGGGTTTCCACCTCGGCCCACCCGAGCCGGCCCCTGAGGAGGGACGTCGAACGGGCCGACTGCTTGCGCGGCAAGTCGCCGACCTGGTGGCCGATCGCGGGTGGACGGTGCTGGAAGGGGGAGGGTCGTGATCTACGCCATCGCTTTCGGCCTGGTGTTGGCCGGCGGGTTCATCCTCGGCGTCATCGTCGGTTGGCGTTGGCGGGACCGGACGGTCGCGGGAGAGCTCGAGGACGCCGCCCGAATGGTGCTCTTGGTGGAGCGGCGCCTCGGCCGGGAGCGGCGGGCCGCCCTCGCGCAGCATCTCGAAGCCGAGCTCGGGCAGACCCTACGCGCCTTCAACATCAGCGGCGAGAAGCCGGAGGACGGGCCGTGAACCGGTCGCTGGCCTCTCGTGCCTGGTCGCTGGCCTCTCGTGCCTACTTCAGGCGGACGGCCGACCTTCTCGAAGCGGCCGTGCCGTCGCTCGTGTCCCTCGTGGGCTACGGGCGCCGTTTCGATGCGCTGTACCAGGTAGCCCGGGTTGCACTGGGCTGCTGCCCACGCTGCAGCGCATGGCCCGGACAGCCTCACGACCCTCTCGGGGCGGTGGGCGACGGCGCCGCCTGCGTCGACGGGATCTACCGCGGAGCGGCGACGGAGCACGAGTTCGCAGCGATCGCTGCGATCGCCGGGACGTTCGACTTCCTCGCCGCCTCGTACTGCACGAGCCGCGAGCGCCCGCTTCGCGCCCATGAACTTGCGGCCCTGTTCGAGGCCGCAGTGAGTCGCCTTCGTGTCGAGGCCGACTCACCGACAACCGAACCAACACCCGGATGCGAAAGGACTGAGCCATGACCACCAGCGATAGCGACGACGAGACCTTCACCGACCACGAACTCGCACAAGCCGACCTGCGCGCACTTCTCGCCTGCACGAGCGGCGAGGCCCGACGACTTGCGATCGACCTCGGCGTGCGCGCCCGGTTACTCACCGAAGAGCAGGCCGCCATCGCGCGACAGGAAGAAGGCGAAGCCGGCTTGAAGACCATCCGCGACCTGCTCGAGCTCAAGTTGTTCGATGTCGCAGCGGCGACCGCCGACGCGCTCACGCATCACGGGACGCTTGACCCGGCGAAAGTGTCAGCGGCGTTCGCTTCGACGGGGCGCCCTTGGTTCCGCCACACAGAACGCCTCGAGCTGTTCGTGACCGAAGAACGACGGAAGATGCTGGAGACGCTCCACGCTGGACTCCTACGCCGTCAACAGTCCCAGGGCTGCCCGTCCGCCACGGCCGCGCTTCGCGAGCTGCTCGATCGCCTGGACGATGGGTTTCACCGACCGGGCTCGTGGGAACACCCGTACATCGTGAGCGTGTTCGGCGACGACTGGCTCGAGTTCATGGAGCCCTCGCCGAGCTCGCCCTGGCGACTGCAGATCCGCAGGACGGAGGGCGGCCAATGAAAATGCCGATGATGCAGGCCAGCCTCATTCTGCAAGCTCTCGGTTCGGCGATCGGCATCGCGTTGATGCTGCTGCTCGACTTCACCGCCCAGCGCGATCCGGGGGATCAGCGCGCCGAGCAGCTCGCCGCGGCCTGGACGTTCTTCGTCGCCGTGTACATCCACCTGGTGATGCGGCGGGGCCACGTAGCCGGCGCCGCCGGCTTCGTCGCGGGCGCCTTCGGCTGTGCGCTCGCGGTGGCGCTGTACGACCAGCACCAGCTCGTCACCCCGCCGCAGGCCTTCCTGCCCCTGGTCTGTGTCTCCTTGTTGTTTTCGGCGGTTGGGCATGACTTCGGAAGGAAGAGAGGGGGCAGCGAATGAGCGCGCCGATGCACAGCTCGTCGCCGGTCCTGGAGGGCCTTCGTCTTCGTGCGGCGCTCGAGCCGCGGCGAGCCGACTGTGACCTCGACCTCGGTCAGAACTACACGGCTGGGTCGCTGGTGGACGCCGGCGAGCGCCACCTGAGCCGTCGTCAAGGTGGCCAGGACCACGCGGTCGCGCTCCGACACCGGGGGGCGGTCGCGCTAGCGGTCGCGGACGGCGTGAGCCGGGTGGATGGCCACCCCAGCCAGACAGAGGTCGGCGCGGCGCTCGTCGCCGAGCTCGCGGCGCGAGCTGCGTTCGACGCCGCCCTGCGGGGCCAGAGCTTCGTGGAGGCGCGCACGCATGTGGCGACGGTCCTCGTCCGCCAGCTGCTGCCCCTCTGGGCCGTTCTCAGCCCGAATGCCGGGACATTTCTCCACTGCACCCTCGTTCTGGCCGTGACGACGCCAGCGTGGACGGCCATCTGGTTGGTCGGCGACGGCGCCTGGGGTGCGTCGGGCAGCCTCGGGCGTGGGCGCTCGCCGTCGTCGCCCGTGTCGCCCGTGGCGATCGCATGCTACGGCCGAAGGTGGAGCGCACACGGCCGGGAGCACAAGCCCGACTCGCCGATGACCGTCGCGAACTTGTGTCGCGGGGGCGATGTCGAAGCTGTCGTGAGCGGCCTCGAGGTCGTGCTGGAGGCCGAGGGTCCTGCGCTCTCCCTCTACGTGGCCACCGACGGCTTACAGCAAGAGCCGCAGGCTGACGAGCTGCTGCGGAGGGACGACTGGCGACGCGATCAGCTCACCGCGGCGTTGGTCCGACCGCAGGACTGCGACGACCTGGCGATCGCGTGGGCTCACGGGCGGCTGAACAGCTCGGAGGGGACGGCGTGATTCAGGCCATGGAGAACGGGTTCCTCGAGCAGGTTCTGGCTCGCCGAGGTCGGTCGTGACGGGGCCCGTCGCGTGGAGTTGCGTGGCCCTCGACTGGCATCCCGAGCTGGAGGGACAGACGCTCGAGACGCTGTGGGCGTCGGGCGTCGTTCGCTTCTACGAGGGCGCCACGGCGGACGAAGCAGCTCGTCGCGCCACCGCGGAGGAGCTCGGCGGCCGCATGCTCGTGATCGTCGGGAGCGAGGGAGCTCCGGCCTTCATCTTCCACGTGGTGCGCACGAGCTCATGCGGGCGGGGGCTCGGCGCCTGGCTGTTCCAGGCCGAGGTGGAGCTGCGCGTGTACGACTTGACGCTCTGCTGGCAACGCGCCTGCGCCGAGCTACAGGTCGTACGCTTCAACGAGCGCTGTGCCGAGGGCAGCGAGATGTGCCTCGACGGGTCGGGGCTCGTGCGTGTTCAGGGGCGAGCCTTCGTCAACGACGCCGGCGAGCCGGTCGTGCGGCTTCGGGAGGAAGAAACCCCCGTCCGCCTCGAGCGGCTCAGGCATGCAGAGACGGGCCCCTTTGGATGGTGGAGCACGCTGCGGCGTGCATTGATGGGGGAGGTGTGAGGTGCGTCGTCCGGGACGAAAGAAGCGAGGTTATGGAAGCCAGTGGGTCGTTGACCGCAAACTGTTCGACGGCTCGCTGTATCGGCTGCAGTTCACCGCGTGCGGCAAGAAGACCTGTCGGGCTGGCTGCCCGAGGCCGTCGCATGGTCCCTACTGGTATCAGCTCGTGCCGGTCGAGGACGGCCGGGACTTCCTCCGCTACGTCGGGAGAGAACCGCCCTGGCCGCCGGACAAGGAGCCTCCTTCGTTGCCGCCCTCCGAAGACGACCCGAGCTCGCGCCGGAATCGAGCTGCTGCCCGTCGAGCCGCTGCTGCCCAGGCTCGGGCGGAGAAACGGATGGTCAAGAAGGCCGGCCGAGCTTGATGCCGAGCGCCTGCAGAGCAGGGCGCCACTGGATTGCGACGTAGAGCGCGATGAACCCGACGAGGACGAAGTCGATCCAGGAGACGGGCAGAAGCATCGACCGGAGTAAACCATGACCGAGTCTCTGCGCCTAGTGGGGCCGCGTAACAGACGAGCTTTCGCTTGCCCTCGGCCTTGAAGGCGAGGAAGGCGCGCGAACCTCCTCGGCGGTGGCCATGTCGAGATCGACGTCGGTGAAGCGGACGAGGAGGCCCTGGACGTTGCCCGCCGCCGAGGTCGAGGGTGAGCCAGTGCGGTTTGCTGTCGGTCACCGACGGGGCGACCAAGGGCAGGTCGACCCAGCCCCGCTACGACGAGTTCAACCGCGTGCTCGCCGACAAGCGCGACGCCCCCGGTGCATGGCGCGTTCACCCCTTGTTCGATCACGAGAGTCGCGCTACGCGACGTCCTCACCCCGAGCGGGTGAAGGAACATCCCGATGAAAGCAATTCGAGATCGATCAAGCCAGGTTCCTCCACGAAGGTGGGTTCCTCCAGGCAGGTGGCAGACCAGCAAAATGGGCCCGGCGGACTGGTACTCCGCCGGACCCTACGAGAAGCGAGTCAAAGAGAGCCCCTGCCTCCTCGTGCCCCGGACGGTACGCGCCCTGCGTCATAGGCGCAAGAACCTCGCCCGGGCTCGCAACGACCTCGGCCTCTACGTGTTCGCCGTCGCATGCATCAGCGTGGCAGTCGTGCTTGCGCTCCGTCCGAATGACGGTGGCCCGCACAGCCGTGCAACCTGTGACGTGACGGTTCTCGGCGAGCAAGCTGAGGTCGACGTCCACTGCAGGTGAGCGCGACGCGCGCCGCCGGGCCTCATGCGCGCCCGGTGGCGCGTTGCCTGCGTCACCGCACTTACAACCGGAGGGCGTGTTGACCGTCGGCGAGACCGCGAAGCTTCTGCGCAGCGCAGGCGTGCCACGGATCCGTCGACACGTACGGCTCGAGCTCGATGGTCCGCAACCGGCCCCCCCGCATCTCGACCATGACAAGCCCTGACGGAGCGTCGGGGCAGCGGCGGAGACGTGCCTCGATTTTTTGACGTCTTTCTCCTTCAGAGACCTCTCTCGCTGCCGGTGGCGCCGGCGTCGGCGGAGACGGCGACGGCGTGGTGACAACCGTGGGCGAGGTGGGCGCAGGCGCGGCCGTAGGTTGCTCCACTGGGATCAACGTCGGCACCGGGACGGGCTCGAACGCGTCCAGCCGCTGCGCGTCCAGCTGCTCGGCGGTCGGACTCGTGACGCCCGGGGGCAGGAGAAAGACCGCGAGTAAGGTGCAGGCGAAAAGCACCGTGAAACCGAGCGACGCGGCGAGGACCCACGGCCTGGGCGGCGCGGGCGTGCTCGGTGGCGGGAGGACGGGCGGCCGAGCCGTCGTCGCCGATGACCGGGCGAGAGCGGGGGAGGGGCCGAGCGGGACACGGAGACCGGTGACCGGCGTGAGCGCTGGCGCCGGCGGCGTCGGTTCGGGCGCGCGGGCGGTCGGCGCCGCGGCCTTGCGCGCTGAGGGCTCCAGGAGTCGCCGAAGTTGCCGCCCGAGCTCGGCCGCGGAGGCCGGCCTCTGTGCTGGGTCTCCGCCGATAGCTCGCATCACGAGGTTCTCGAGGTCCGTCGGCAACCGCACCTCGAACTCCGACGGACGCGCCGGAACGACGCCGAGCGCAATCTCCACCTGCTGCGCCTGTGCTGTGGTTCCAGGCCAGGGCATCCGGGCGGTGAGCAACTTGAACAGCGTAACGCCGAGGGCGAAGACCTCCGAGGCTTCCGTGAAGGGGGACTCCTCGATGGGCTGGCCGGAGCGCGCGTAGACCTCGGGAGCGCAGTAGCCGGGCGTGTAGGGGATCCAGCCGGTGGGCTCCGCGAGCTGCGACATGATCGGTGCTTCGAGCGGCCGATGCCGCACGAGGCCGAGGTCGATCAGCACCACACGCTCGTCGGCGCCGTCCCCAACGACCATGAAATTGTCGGGCTTGATATCGCGGTGAAACCAGCCCTTCTCGTGAAGACTGGCGACCGCCTCAGCGGCGGCAGCCGTCAGCTCGGCAGCGCGGCGCCAGTACATCGGCCTGCCGTCTTGCAGGTCCCTGAGGCTCTGGCCGTCGAGCCACTCCATCACGAGATACTCCGCTTTGGCCTCGAGACGGAAGTCGAGGACGCGCACGACGTTCGGGTCGCGCAGTCGGAAGCCGAGGATGGCCTCCGTCTTGAAGTGTGCGAACGCGTAGTCCTCCGTTCGGGCGTTCTGAGACGCGCTGTCGGTCTCGCGGGCGACTGGCCGCCGCATCTTCACCGCGACCGGTGTGTCCAGCTCGTTGTGCCACGCCTCGTAGACCTCGGCGAAGCCGCCACTCGCAACGTGGCGCTTGATCGTGTACACGCCGCCGACGGTCTTACCTACCCACTGCTTCGGATCCGGTCTGACCATGAACCTTCCTAACACAGCGCGTGGAGTTTGGTATACTCAGAAGGAACACCCGCAAACCGCACCGCGTTGGATCAGACGCATGCACGCCCTGTCCTTGTTCCTCCTGCTCGCGCCGAACTGTCCCGAAAACCTAACGCGGGTCTGCGACGCCGTGCTCGCGGGCCAGACGCTCGAGGCGGCCGAGCTCGCAGCTCCGCTCGCACGGGACCCAGCAGTCGACCCCGAGGATCGTCGCACTGCCGTAGCTATCGCGGTGGGCGGTTGGTTGCAGAACGGTTCGCCGGCCTCGCGCTGCGCCGCAAAGGCGCTCCTGGCCGCATACCTCGCCGACCCGAAGGTCCCGCACACCGCGGCCTTGGAGCGACGGCACCGTGAACTCGCTTCACTCAGCTGTGACGACGTGACGGCCGCACCGCCACCGGGCGGCGCTCAACTCTCACTGATTCCGGTGGGCTCGCCGAAGGGGCCGCCGGCGAGCCCGGCGTCACCGGCGAGCTCCGAGTCGTCGTCGCCGGCGGGCTCGTCGACGGCGACGGCGAGCTCGCCAGCCGCATCGCCGGCGAGCTCGTCGCCAGCGAGCTCGTCGCCAGCGAGCTCGTCGCCGGCGAGCTCGTCGCCGGCGAGCTCGTCGCCGGCGAGCTCGTCGCCGGCGAGTCTGGCGCCGAACTCACTCACCCCTGGGAAGGGCAGGGTCGTCACTGGCTGGACGTTGGCGGGCCTCGGCGGGGGCTTTCTCGTTGCCACGATCGGCACGGTCGCAGCGTTCGGCCACCACGTCTCCCTCGGCCGAGAGCTGGTCGACGGCGCACGCGCCGAGCATCGGGACCTGACCCCGGCCGAGATGACGAGCTTCTACGAGGCCTACGGCGCAGCGAAGTCGGCGCAGAGAATCTCTATTGCCTTGGGGATCTCGAGCGCTGCACTCCTCGGCGCGGCGATTCCCCTCGTGGTCAGCGGACGACGTGCAATGCGCCTCAAGCCTTACGCCGACTTCACCGGCGCCGGCCTGGTGGTGGGTGGCCGCTTCTAAGGCTCGCTGCCCTCGGTGCCATCCGTCTTCATGCTCGGCCGTCTCACGGCTCGGGGGCTCCGCAGGCCGAGACTTCGCATCCGGCGCATGAGCGCCCACCGCGAGATGCCGAGCTCTTCTGCAGCTTCCGCCAGCGACCAGAAGTTTCGCTCCAGGGCCAGCCGAATGGCCATCGCCTCGAGCTCCTTCAGCTTCAGCGTCGGCAGCCGCAACCGTGCCGGCAACTTGGCCATGCACGGTGCCTAACACGACCTGTCCCTTCGATCATTTTTCAGAGGCCGTTGTCAGACGCAGGTGACGGCGCACTAAGTGCCGAACGAACGTCGATATGTTGGTCTTGGCGCGCGACGCGGCGGCCTCAAGAAGGTGCAGTTCCGCAGCGCTCTTCAGCTTGAACGAGACGGTCGGCTGCTCGCGGCGAGGCCGAAACTGCTGCGGTGTTCGGCCGTACCGCTCCTTGAAGCGCCGTCGAAATTCCCACCCTGGAAGGTCGATGCGACGTGCGACTTCGCCAACGGCGTAGCCTTCCGACAAGAGTTGCGATGCCCGCTCGAGCTTTCTGTCGAGGGTCTCCTCACGGGCCTGTGCAAGGCGCACCATGAGTAGATCCTACCGACACCAAAAAAAAAGGGTAGGGGGTCGTTTTTTGGTACACAGAGAACGAACGCCCCTAACGGGCCGGCTGGCGGAGGGGTGGGTGAACTGCCCATCCGGGAGTCCCAACCTCGAGGAGAGGCGGGCGCGCGGTGACCCGTCAACGCAGCCAGAACTCGGCCCGCACGACCTTCGGCTCGTCGAGCGGGGCCCCGACCGTCGCGGTATGCAGGCCCGCTTCGAGCGAGCCGACGAACAACCCGTCGATGGACACCGGCCGGAGCGGGCACCAGTCGGGGGAGGCGCGTTTACCCGCCACAAGGAAGTCACCGACGGTGCGGGTGACGAGACCGAGGGTGATCGGTCGCACCATCACGTTTGGCCCGGTGCGCATTACTGCCGGATCGTCACACTCGAGCGCGAACTCGCCGGAGGGCATCCATGGCAACAGATCGGGCGCGGGGCAGCCGGACAGCGGCGGGTAGGCGTCCCACGCCGCGTCCAGGTACTCCGCCTCGATCTCGGCGAAGCTCTCGCCGTAGGCCTCGGCAAACCTGGCGCGGAGGGTGGCGGCGCTGTCGTCGTAGTCGGAGGCGGCGTAGAGCCGCTTCCACGGCGCCATGCCACGCGTGTCGAGGAGGAAGCGGACGAAGTGGCCGGCCCCCCCGTAGAAGTCGCCCCGCGCCGTCGTCTCCAGGTCGTGCGGGAACCGGCCCAGCCACTCCGACGGGACACCGGGCGCCGCCGAGAGGCTGGTGAGCGCGACCGCCAGGCCCTCCTCGAGGAACGGTGACGCCCGCCCCATGGACGTCGTGGCGATCACGTGGACGAGCTCGTGCTCGAACTCGCTCCAGGGCCCGTAGAGCGTGTGACCGATGGCGCAAGCGAGCGGGCCGTCGCAGAACTCGCCGGCGTCAGAGACCCAATTGTAGCGGACGCGTCCGACCGGCTCGACTTCCAGCACCTCCTCGAGCCAGGAAAGGCGCGCCTCCATGTAGGGGATGTTGCCCGCGCACAGCGGGCCGTCGAACTCCGGGGCGATGTCGAAGCGGTCGGTGACGAAGGCGACGGCCGGCGGCTCGGGCTGACAGGCGGCGATCGCGGCGACAAACGACAATGACCTGAGCGCGCGGATACCGGAGAGTTTAATCGGTGGGCCGCACGCGCGCCAGGACATGGCGGCCGGCCAGCGGGCTTCGGTCCCCTAACGCGTCGGTGCTGGCGGAGGGGCAGTGACCGCCCAGTGGACCAGGGCGCCGAGGACAAGTCCACCGGCCAGTCCGACGAACGTCCCCCGCACCCGCCCCACGATCGCCCCCAGAACCGCGCCACCGACGCCCAGGGCCGCGACGATCGGCGCATCCACGAGGAGATGCTGCACGGGCGCGCAGCCGGGGTCGACCTCGTCCAGGTGCGCGAGGTACGTCGTCGGAAACTCTTGGACATGCACACTGCGGCACCCCGCAGAAGGTGGGAAGCGCCAGTCCGACAGCTGGCCGCTCGGCAGCCCGATCGACCGTGTTGCGCCGGCCTGCGCCGGCGTCTCGATCTCGGATTTCCCGACGATGATGCGCGTCCCTGGGCTCGAGGCCCGGAGTTCGGCTTCAACCTGAGACCAGCTGCGCATCGGGTACCTCGAGCGAGGGGGTCGGGGCCGGGGCCAGCGCGGGCTCGGACGTGGGCCACCACCAGGGCGATGTGGCGTAGCCGAGGAGTCCGACGAGGCCCGCGCCGTAGACGACCTTCCGCCACGTCGGCACAGGAGCGAATGCCACGCGGCCGTTGACTGCGTGCCCCGCCCAGCTCGCGCCCGGGTACAGGTGCGCCGTGATCGTCCACGGCTGGACGGCCACCACGAACAAGTTATCGGGGCTGCCGGCGACGCGGAGCAGCTCGGCGTACGCGGCCTCCACGTTGTCGACGTACTCGAAGACGCAGGACACGAACACCACAACGCTGTTGTCCGCGAAGGGCAGGGGCTTCGTGATGTCGGCCGCGATCGCCACGGGGCAGAGCGGGCATCCGTTGAGGTCGACGCACACGTCGCCGCAGCCGTAGGCCCGGGCGAGCCGCGTGTGCATGCCGGCGTCGGGGTCGCCGATCACGACGAGCGGGCGCCCGAGGGCCTTCGCGCGGGCGACAGCGGCGGCGAACAACGAGCTGCGCTCGCTGAAGCGGAGCCATGCCCCGAGCCCCTCCAGCGCGAGAACGCCGACAAGAACGACTCCAGCGATGGCGGGTCCTTGCACAAATCGCAGCGTACCAGCCGGTGCCAGCGCACGACCGCGCACGACCTCGGCATTTCTGACCTCCGAAGCGCATGCGTTGCCCAAGAGCGAGTTCTCCGCCTCGCCGAGGCGCTCGGGGTGGCGGCGCGACGCACCGAGCTGACGCGCCAGGCACCCGACGACGGCGGTCGCCTGCACGACCTGCTGCCGTGCATCGACCTGCGCTCGAAGCGGCGGCGCGGCCGCGTCGAGGCCAGGCGAGGCCCGATATCGCCACGGAGGAGGCGCAGTTACGATGGATTGGATGGTCGCCAGAAGGGCTCGTGCCGGAATCCTCGGAGCCGGGCTCCTGGCCTGTGCGCCCGAGCCGTGCACCGAGGTCGAGGGGCTCGATCTGTGGGACGCCGGCGTCTCGGGGCAGTTGTGTGTCCTCGGCGACGTCGTCGTGAACGAGCGGACGGCCGCCGAGCTCGCCCGCCTTGAGGGCATCGAATCGATCGCCGGCTCGCTCCTCGTATTCGCCAACCCCGAATGGACCGAGCTGCCGCGCTTCGCTTCCCTGCGAGAGATCGGCGGCGCCCTGTCGATCTCCGACAACCCCGCGCTCACCAAGATCGACGCCTTCCCGGCGCTCGAGCGGATCGGCGGGACGCTCTACGTCGGCGAGCACCCGCGCCTCGTGTCCGTCGCGCTCGGCGATCGCCTGGTCGAGATCGGCGGCCTCCAGCTCGCGCTCAACCCCGAGCTCGCCTCGATCGCGGGCCTGCAACGCATCGAGTCCGTGGCCGGCGACTTCATCGTCCAGGACAGCGGGCGGCTCGCCACGCTCGAGTTCCCCGCGTTGGCGCGCGTCGACGGGGGGCTCCGTCTCGCCGCGCTGCCGAACCTGCGCAGCGTCGATTTCTCCGGGCTCGTGCGGAGCGGGGGCTTGAATTTCGCGTCCACGGGGCTCGACGGGCTGGCCGGGCTCTCCGCGCTCGAGAGCGTCGGGGCGGTCATCCTCGGGGACAACCCGCGGATGACCGAGCTCGATCTCACCGGCTGGGCCCTCGGTTCCCTCAGTGTCCACGGCAACGCGGGCCTGCAGCGCCTGGCCGCGGTCCTCACCCCGGTCCCGGAGACGACCGCCTCGGTCTTCGTCACCGGCAACGCCGCGCTCACGCGGTTCGACTGCGCGATCGACGGCGAGGAGCTCAAGTGGCTGGTCCTCACCGACAACGCCGCACTCGCGCAGATCGCCCCCTGGACGGGCCTCGCGCGCTTGAGCGGCCTGCGCATCCAGCACAACGCGAGCCTCACCGAGCTCCGCTCGTGGCTGCCCGCGCTGTCCCGCGCCGACCAGTTGTGGATCTTCGGCAACGCCGCGCTCCCTCCCGCGGCCGTCGACGCGTTGCTCACCGAAGTCGAGCACGACGGCGAGCCTCGCGTCGGCGACAACGAGGGCCAGGTGACCGTGCTCGATCCGTGCCCGTGGCCCGACGACTCCGTCTGCGACGCCGAGCAAGACGCGGACGGGGAGCCGGGCACCGGCCTGTGCCTCGTCGATCCGGACGGCTGCGGGGGTTGAATGCGCGCTCCTCTTCTCGTCCTCGCCGTCCTCATCGCCTGCGCGCCTCCGGTGTCCGACGCCGAGGAGCCGCGTCCGGCGTGGGTCGGTGAGCACTTCACCATCGACACCACTGTCGAGACGGAGCAGCTGTGCGCCGGCAGCGTGCAGAGCCTCGATCGCTTCATCGAGCGCACCTTCGCCTTCCTCGGCGAGCCGGTCCCCGACGACTTTGTCGCGCTCGTGGAGGTGGGCGACATCTCCCTGTGCCCGGCGGCGGCGGCGGCGTGTTACCTGGGGGACCCGAACACGTCGTACCTCGAATCGCTCGCCAATTTCGGTCTGCCGCTGACCACGCTGCGTCACGAGCTCGTCCACGCAATGACGTGGGAGGCGTGGGGGCCCAGCATCTCGTTCTTCGCCGAGGGCATCGCCGCCGCGCTGCAGGGGCCCGAACTCGTGGGCGCGCCCGTTCCCGTCGGCGATCAACTCACCCTCACGACGGGGACGCTCGATTACGGCGCGGTGGCGCTGTTCACCCGCTTCCTGATCGACACTCGCGGCGTGGACGCCTTCCGGCGGATGTATCAGGGCGCGCAGACATGGTCCGAGGACGACATCCGCGCGCTCTTCCTCGAGGTCTACGGTGAGTCGCTGGCTGAGCTCGAGGCGGAATACCTGGCCACGCCGCTCGGCTGCACGTATGCGGTCGACCTCTGCGACGTGGGCAGCGCCGAACGGATCGCGGACGTCTGGGCGCACAGCTTCGTCGTCTCGTGCGACGACCCCGGCTACGTCGGCGTCCGCGACTCGTCGCAAGCGTTCTTTACGGGGATGTGGACCGCCATGACGCTCCGGGTCGAGCGCGCCGGCCGCTATCGCCTCCGCTCCTCCGGCTATGCCGAGCTGTGGGGATGCGGCGCCTGTGTCGATCTGCCGAGCGGGCTCCCGGGTCTCGACACCGACGTCGAGCTCGACCTCGACGCAGGGCTTTACACCCTGCTCGCGCCGGCCGCCGCCGCCACCCGCACGGTTCAGGACGTCGAGCTGCGGCTCGTCGAGCCCGCGCCCTGACAGCCGGCCGCCGACCGCCGCGTGCTCGCCCGAGTCGGAGCTACGACTCAACGATGGCGGCCCTTGCACGGCTTCCAGCGAACTCGTCGGTGCCAGCGCACGACCGCGCACGACCTCGGCATTTCTGACCTCCGAAGCGCACGCGTTGCCCAAGAGCGAGTCCTCCGCCTCGCCGACACTCAACCGATGGCGGCGACGAGTCGTAAGCACCTGTTCGCGACCGAGCTGTACGCTCCGGAGCCGACGGTCCGGTTCTCCTTCGAGGGAGACACCACCGGGCTCGTGGATGCCGGGAGCCTCGCCCGCAGCAGCTACACCGTCACCTGGACCGGCAAGCCCTTCGCGCAAGTGTGGCTCGCCGCCAAGCCCGCGTTCGCCCCCACCCACGACGTGTTTCTCGGCTACCACCCGCCCGAGACGGCGACGGCCACCTTGGCGGCGCAGTTCATCGCGGACGCGCTTCAGCGCGAGGTGACGGTCGAAGGACGCGTCGTGACGCCGAGGCCGCTCTCGTCGTTCTTGAGCCGCCGCTTGTTCTTGACCGAGAAGGACTTCAAGAAGTCCATCGCCGCGCTCGAAGAGCTGCAGAGGTGAGCGTGCCGGCGCTCGAAGATGCCGCATCCCTTCCGCCGCCGGTGCCACCGGCGGCTCGTCAGGAGGAACCGCCCGACGTCTCGATCGACGACATCCCGCGGGAGCTCGCCGAGCGCGCGCACACGGGCACATCCCACGTGCCGGACCGACGGGGCCACCAGGTGCGGCAGGGCTACCTCGAGCACATGCGCCGGGTCTGGCACGCGCTACAGCGCCGAGCGCGTGACGAGGCCGAGCTCACGCAAGCCCTGGCGCTGTTTCGGCAGTACCGGGTCGACTGGTTGAAGCGGCAGCGGGAGGTCTTGAGCACCCGCGCCGGCCTCGTGAGCACGCTCGTCGCGGGGCCGTCACGATTCCCGGTCCGCCAACAAGAGAAGCGGAGCCAGGTCTACGAGAAACGGGTCAACGACTTTCTCGACTGGGACGAGAAGCGGCAGCGCGCGATGCTGCACGAGGTGCGGCCCTCTCAGCCGCGGGTCATCTCGTCCGACCGGAGCGACGCTGTCGAGCTCCTGCAGCGGAAGGTCGAAGAGGGCAGGGTGCTGCAGCAGCGCATGCGCGCGGCGAACCAGATCATCCGACGGAACCTCACCGACGCGCAGAAGATCGAGCAGCTGGGGACCCTCGGCATCAAGCCTGTGAGCGCGGCCGAGTTGCTCAAGAAGGACTTCGCCGGACGGATCGGCTTCCCCGACTACGCCCTGACGAACAACCTCGCAAACATCCGTCGCATGGAGCAGCGCATCGCGGAGCTCCAGCAGGAGCGCGCGCGACCGGCCGGCGGCTTCGCGTTCGACGGCGGTCGCGTCGAGGAGAACACCGACAAGAACCGGATTCAGATCTTCTTCGACTCGAAGCCCTCGTTCGAGGTGCGCGAGCGGCTGAAGCGCTCGGGCTTCCGGTGGGCGCCCTCCGATGGAGCTTGGCAGCGGCAGCGCAACGAGGCCGCGCGCCGAGCCGTCGCCGAGGTGCTTGGCGTCGCGTGGCCGAGCGCGCCCGCGACCGCGGAGGCATCCGCACCGCCAGAGCCGCTCGACGCGGATGTCGTGCCGTTCCACCCCGTGCGTGAGGACGTCGAGGGCGAGGAGAGTTGCCACTGCGGATGCAAGGCGGGCGCGACGGAGGGCGAGGCGAACGCGGCCGAGCTCGGAACCTCTCCGGCGAGCGTCGCCGGCGTCCCCACCGACGCCGAGCTCGCGGAAGGACGCAGGCTCGCGCGCGAGCTGTTCGCCACGTCACCGCAGGCCTGTCCCGTCCCCGCGACGCCCGATCGCACGCCGCTCGGTCCGGTGGTACCCCGACCGGACGCGGATGCGCTGACCTGGCGCGAGCTGGTGCTCGCGGCGTTTTCGGACCAGCGCGAGATGAAGTGCGCGGCCGCTCGAGTGCTCGAGTACCTTCGCGCCGGCGGCCGCATCGTGCCGAGCCCGGGTGACCCGAGCCTCGACCTGGTCACGCCGCCCTGGAAAACGAAGCAGCTGACGACGGCGGCCGCGCTTGAGCGGATCATGTCCGCGACGCGGAAGGTGTGGGTCGGCCTGCTCAACGAGAGGCAGCTCGACGCGTCGAGGGGCCCGGTCAACGACTATCTGGCGGCCGGGCTCGAACGGCGGCGGCTGGCCGTCGTGGCGGGCGCCGCCTCGAGGAAGGTCGCGGAGGCCGACCTCATCGACAAGCCGCGCCTCGTTCCGGGCATCGGGTATCGGTTCGCGTCCGAGGACGCCTGGGTCAGCGAGTGGCAGCCGGCCATGTTCCAGGACACCGACGTGGAGGGGGCGAGCTTCCGCACCCGCTCGAGCCTCAGCGGGACTGGGTCTGGCCCAGGTGGCGGCGATTACAACATCTTCGAGCTGCGAGACGGCGGTTTCGCGGCGCAGCCCGCGAGCATGAGCCCGCCGAGCCGGGCGTACTCAGACCGCAACGCACGGGCGAGGGCGGAGAGGGAAGAGCGAGCGTCCGCACCGGCAGTTGCGCCCGCCAGGGCAGAGCGAGCGTCCGCGCCGGCAGCCGCGCGCGCGAGGGCAGAGCGAGGCCCCGCCCCAGCAGGGGCACGCGCCGCGGCGGCATCCAAGCTGCGAGCCGCAGCCGACACGTTGCATGGGCGCGCCGAGCAAGAACTCCGCCGTCCCCGCAACGCGAACACCCCGCGCCGGGCAGGGATCGCAGCGGGCATCGACCAGAGCGCGAGGCATCAGCAGGCCGTCGCGGACTCGATGCGCCGCGTCGCCGATGCCGTAGAACGCGGCGCAGCGCCTCATCTACACGGCGTGTCTTCTCGGACCCACGTCGAGCTGCTCCGCGGGGTGCTCGCGCGGCTCATCCCGCCGAGGGAAGAACAACGCGGCCGGGTCCTCACCAGCGAGGACCTCGCGCGCGCGAAGTACCCCTGGCCTGACCCCTGGCCCGACCACTACCTCGGCTCGCTGATGAAGCTCGAGGGCGAGCGCGGCCTCAAGGACCTCGCGGGCAAGTTCCGCAGGCTGTTCCAACACGCCGACAACCGCCAGAGCTACGAGTTGACGGACCCACGGCTCATCCGCGAATTCGAGGAGCTCGGCGAGAAGGTCGCGAAGCTCGACCCGTGGATGTCCAAGCGGATCAAGGACGAGGTCGCGGACTTCCATCGAGTGCAGCGGATGGGTCTCGACTCCCCGGAGAAGTTTCGGGCGGCGCTGGGCGAGTTCTTGAGCTGCTGCTACGGCCGGCCGCAGCAGGAGGACCCGATCAAGGCGGCCGAACGTGCCCTCGTCGGCGTGCGCTTTCCTGGCTTCGTGCCGACCCCGGCGGACCTGGCCGACGAGGTGGTCGCGCTCGCGAAGCTCCGCCCGGGCATGCGGGTCCTTGAGCCGTCGGCGGGAAGCGGTGCCCTCGCCGAGGCGATCCAGCGCGCGCAGCCGGCAGCCGAGCTCGACGTGATCGAGCGCCAGGAGAGCCTGCGCAACCTGCTCGCCGCGAAGGGCTTCAGGCTGATCGGCCGCGACTTCCTCGAGCACGACCAGGGCGGCTACGACGCCATCATTCAGAACCCACCCTTCGAGGACAACCAGGACGTCGCGCACGTCCGCCACGCGTTCACGTTGTTGAAGCCCGGCGGGGTCCTGGTCTCCATCATGAGCAAGGGTCCGTTCTTCCGACAGGGCCGGATCGAGACCGAATTTGTGCGCTGGCTGGAGAGCATCGGCGGCACCTGGCAGGACAACGACGAGGGCGCCTTCCTCAAGTCGTCTCGGCCCACCAACGTCGCCACCGTCACCGTGCATCTCCGACGACCCACGGAGGTGATGAACGTGCCTCGCACCCGACCGGAGTACCCGATCGTCCCCATCCCGACCTACGTCGCGCCTCGGCGCCCCTCGTTGGTGCAGCGCCTGCGCGAGCTTGGTCCCCGGGAAGTCCTGGAGTTCGAGGCCGGCGGCCGAGGGTGGAGGGTGTTCTGGAACCGCGACGACCTCGTCTTGATGCGAGACGACGGTGAGCAGGAGACCCGCTATCCGGGGCCCGAGTCAGCGTCCCTCGACATCGTCAAGATGCTCGGACCGGAGGCCGCGGAAGGCCTCGCCGCGGAGCGACGCGCGGTGCGAGAGTTCCGCAACGAGCACGAGGCCGAGGATCCCCAGGGCTTCGCGCGGCGCAGCGCGGCGAAGGATGAACGGGTCCGGCGCCGCGACGCCGCCGTCGATGCGACGCTGGCGACCATCCTCGCCGCCGTGTCGGATGGTCCGAAGACACGGGGGCAACTACGCGGCGACCACCTGGACCAGGCGATCGCTCGCGGCCTCGAGCGCGGCGTCCTTCGCTACAGCAACCAGTTCAGCGCGGGCCACGACCAGTTCGAGCGCGCAGACCAGCCCTGGCCACCTGGACCGTACCGACACGTCCCCGCAGGCCCCCAACCCCCGCCATGGCCTCCCCAGGAAACAACGACCGTGAGCACGACACGCATGCCCCCGAAGAAGGCCGCCAAGAAGAAGGCCGCCAAGAAGAGCTCGAGCTCGAAGTCCCAGTCCGGAGCGGCGGCGAAGACCGCTGCCCGCGAGGGCAAGCAGGCCAGCGCCGCGGCGAAGACGGCGAAGCGGGAGGGCAAAGAAGCCCAGGCCGCGGCGAAGAAGGCCGAAAGGGAAGGCAAGCAGGCCCAGCAGGCCGCCAAGAAGGCCGAGCGCGAGGCAAAACAAGCCGAGCAGGCCGCCAAGAAGGCCGAGCGCGAGGCGAAGCAGGCCGAGCGGGAGCGGGCCCGAGAAGCCGAGGTCGCCCGCGCTGCCGATCGAGAGCGTCGTGAAGCCGAGCGCCTGGCGCAACGAGAACGGACCGCCTCCGCCGAGCGCCCGCTCACCGCCCACGTGGCGGCGATCGATCCGGTGACCGAGGAACCTGTCCGCGCGAGCATGTTGGGCGCCGAGCTGCGGCGGGGATACATGGCCGAAGTGCCGACCCCCCACGGCCGCGTCACGGTCTACGTCGATCCCGACGACATCGAGCCGCGGCTCAGCCGCTTCGTCGTGCCCGCCGAGCGCGCGCCGAAGTACCGGCGCGCAGCGGCCGAGCAAGCCGCCGACGAACAACGCCGGCGCAGCCACAAGACGAGGACACGGGTCCTGCCGTTCCGCTCCACCCGCAACGCGGTGCAGGAGTACATGCGGAACAACGGCCTCTACCACTCGCTGAACTACGCGCCCGATGTGGAGACGATCACCGAGTGGATGTCGCGCCAGGAGGTGAAGCGGGGCAAGCGTCATGTCGGACTCGACCAGACCGAGGCAGGCAAGCGGCTGAAGCGGCTGTGGCGGGCCGGGCCGAAGTCCGGCACGACCGCGCTGCTGCAGTACCTGTTCGGCAAGGCTCGCCGCTGGGACCAGGTCCCCTGGGACCGCGTCACCGAGTTCGAGCGATACCTCGGCGCCGCGATCGGCCGCAACGCCCTCGACCGCGGGAAGACGGCCGACATCACGGTGACGTGGCGCCCCGAGCAGATCAGCTCGGGCGACCTGCCGAGCCCGTCCGAGTACGGGCGCCTCGCGCCCGAGCTGCAGGAGCCCGTGAAGAACGCCTACGACGCCGAGCGGTTCAAGGACGCCGTCAGCCGGAGCACGAAGGCGCTCAAGGACAACGAGCGCTGCCTGAGCAAGGACGCGGCTCGGATGGTGCGCCTCCGGATCCGGACCTTCCGCAAGTACGTGGACCAGCCCTGGCTCGCGCCCGAGCAGCTGTGCGCGGCCGACCCGCGCTACGGCGGGGAAGTGTGCTCGTACGACCCCCTCGAGACGTACCTGCAGGAGCTCGAGGTCTGCTGCAAGAACGGCACTTGCGACCGGGCGGTCGCGGCCCGCTGGCTCACGGATGCCCGCGAGGCTCGAGTGCCGAGCGACGACATTCCGTTCTGAGGAGGCACACCATGGCACTGGGAAAAGTTCTCGTCACCGTCTTCGCCACGGCCGCGACCCTTGCGGGCGCCGGCTACCTCATCTCCACGTTCGGCCAGCCGACGCCCAACGGCACCGGCAACGGCAACGGCAACGGGCCCCCGAAGTTGGGCTCGTGGGAGTTCGCCGAGTGGACGACCACCGCGACCGACCCCGCCGCCGAGCTGCCGACGATCGTCGTGCTCCACGACACGGACAGCGGCGACGCGGACATCCGCGCGATGTTCGCCGGCTTCGAGTCGCCCGCGCGCGTCCTGGTGCCGCTGGGCACGGTCGGGAGCGGCCAGAAGCGCAGCTACATCGAGCCGCAGGCGGACCTGATGACGCTGCAGAAGGTCTCGATCGGGCTGCAGGACTTCCTCTTCGCCGCGCTGCAGGAGCGGAAGGTGAAGGGCCGCCTCATCGTCGTCGGCCTCGGGTCGTCGGGCACGCTCGCGACCGCGCTGGGCCTGTTCGCCGGCCTCGCGGTCCGACAGGCTTACGCGCTCGGCGGGAGCTACAACACGAGCTCGGTGCCGCTCGCGCCCCAGGCCGACGTCAAGATCCGCCAGTGGCTGCAGTCCGTGCTATCCAAGTCGGTGCAGGACGCCACCACCGAGGCTTTCAAGCTCATGACCTCGCGCGGCTTCAACGCCGAGCTGCTCATCGGCGACTTCGACCTCCCGGTCACGACCGCGGTCTTCAAGGCGTGGCTCTGGCCCGAGCTGCTGCAGGGGGTGGGGGAGGCGTGAAGCGGACACGTCGGCGACGCCCCACGGACCCGAACCTCGCGATCGGGTACGTGCGGGTCAGCAAGGACGAGGGTCAGGTCAGCCCCGACGTCCAGCGCGGGCTGCTCGAGCGCTGGGCCGCCGAGCGGGGCAAGCGGCTCATCGCCGTCCACCAGGACCTCGGCGTCAGTGGCGCTACCCGGCTCGATCGCCGGCCCGGCCTCGTCGCGGCGCTCGCCGACCTGCAGGTTCACGGCGCCGGGGTGCTGGTCGCCATCCACCGGGACCGGTTCGCGCGCGACCGACACGTGGCGGCGGAGCTCGAGTTCATCGTCACGGAGCAACGCGCGCGGCTCGTGGCGCTCGACGGCACCGGCGAGAACGACAGCCCCGAGGACGTGTTCCAACGAGCCCTCTTCGACGCGCTCGCGCAGTACAAGCGGCTCTGGACGAAGGTCCGGACCCGCCAGGCGCTGGCGCACCGCCGGGCCGAGGGACGGGTCACCGGCCCGTGCGCCCCGTACGGTTTCGCCGCCCAGGGCAAGCACCTCGTGCCCGCCGAGAGCGAGCGGGCTGCAGCTGCTCGAGCTGCCGAGCTCGCCGAGACCGGCGCGTCGCTCCGTGCCATCGGCCGCCAGCTGTCGGCCGAGAACTTCATCCCCCGCGGGCGGGCCTGGCACACAGAGTCGGTCCGCCGGCTCCTCCGTTTGAGCGAGGACAGGACGGTGACCTCATGAACGACCAGAAGAAGAAGCCGCCGCCGCCGCCGGTGGACATGTCGGCGTTCTTCGTCGGCTGCGTCATCGTCGGCGCAGGCCTCGGCCTGGCCTGGTACCTCTGGCCGACCTCGCACAACGCCTACGCACGGCCGCTCTCGCGCGTTTGAAGCTCCCGCTCGACGACCGATCCGATCTGATCCTGTTGAAAGGGCATCTACTCGTTGAAGAGGCGATCCTCGACGTGGCCGCGCTCCGCTGCGGCGACGGGAACAGGCTGAAGGGCGAGCGCATGCGCCTTGGCTTCGAGCAAAAGGTAGATCCAAGCCCAAGCACCGCGACCGGCCCGGCCGATTCGAGTCGAATCCGCGTCGCTCACGACACCACGAGCGACAGTAGGCCTCCTGCGGGTTGTTGTGCCGCGGCACCCTCCTGACTGCCGCGCAGGCCGTTGACAGCCCCGCTGGGCCCGCTGGCTCGCTGCGCGCTTCTGTCCTATCCTCGTGGCTCGCATGCTCCGCGAGCTCCACCTCATCGACACCGGTCCGAGCCCCCGACTCGACGTCGAGCTCGCCGAACGGCTCAACATCCTGACAGGCGACAACGGGCTCGGCAAGAGCTTCCTGCTCGACGTCATCTGGTGGGTCATGACTGGTACCTGGGCCGGCCTCCCTGCCGGCCCCTTCCGCCCCCCCGGCCGCCCTTTCGCGCCGAAGGAAAGCCACCCCGAGCTACGGTGGCTCCTCGACGGCGCCCGCGAGCAGACCCGCGCTGCCTTCAAGCACAGTATCCAGCAGTGGAGCCGCCCCTCTCACGCGTTCCCGACGACCTCCGGCCCGTATCTCTTCGCCCATGCGGACGGCCGCTTCTCCCTATCCGACTCGCAACGCTGGCCGCGTGGGCCCGACGAGCCATGCGTAGTCTTTCCGTTCGACGAGCGGGCGATTTGGTACGGCCATGAGTCCAAGCTCTGCAAGGGCCTGCTCGACGACTGGGTGACCTGGTGCTTCATGTATGCCGCCGGCCAGTCTTCCCCGTATCCTCACCTTGAGCGCGTCCTGCAAGTGCTCTCTCCGCATCCGCACGAGCGCCTCGTCCTCGGCCAGCCGACCCGCGTCTCCCGCTCGCTGGCCCAAGACATCCCCATCCTCGAATTCCCGCACGCCGCGGTCCCGGTCATTCACGCCTCCGCGGGCATGAAGCGGATCCTCAGCCTCGCGTACATGCTTGTCTGGACCTACCACGAGCACGTACGCGCCGCCGAGCTCAGTGGCGTTGAGCCCGCCCGCGAGCTCCTCCTCCTCATCGACGAGGTCGAGGCCCACCTCCACCCGCAATGGCAGCGCCGGATCCTCCCCGCGCTCCTCGAAGCGATCCGTAGTCTGTGGGGCGACGTCCACGTCCAGCTCGTCGTCACGACCCACTCTCCGCTGGTCCTTGCCTCGCTCGAGCCGCACTTCGAGCCCGAGCGCGACGCCCTCTTTCGCTTCGAACTCGTCGACGGCCGCGCGGCCATCGAGTGCCAGCCCTGGGCCAAGCAAGGGGACGTCGTCAACTGGCTTGTCTCGGACAACTTCGGCCTCGAGCAGGCCCGCTCCGTCGAAGCCGAGCGCGCGATCGAAGCCGCCGAAGCCTTCATGCGCGGCGACACCGCCGCCCTCTCCGACGACCTCCGCACGAAAGACGCGATCGACGCCCAGCTCCGCCGCCTCCTACCGGGCATAGATCCGTTCTGGCCGCGCTGGATCGTGAGTACTCGGGTGGGCTCGTGATCCGCTGCGAACGCACTGAAGAGCCGCCGAACTTCGACGCTGAGGTTCGGCGACCCGGTAACGGGTGGCTCGAGAAGAACCCGCACAAGCGCCGGCCGCGCGACTTCTGGGTCGTCATCACCTCCGCGCTCGCGGCGGCGTTCAAGCAGCGTTGTGCCTACTCTGCGATCGCCATCTACGACGGCCAGGTCGACCACTTCGTCTCGTGCCACGAGGACCGCAGTCTCGCCTACGAGTGGAGCAACTACCGCTATTGCTCTCCGTCGATCAACAGCCGAAAAAACCGTGTCCGCGCGAGCGAGCTCCTCGATCCGTGCATGATCGAGGACGACTGGTTCGAGCTCATCCTCCCGAGTCTACAGCTCCGCGTTACCGAGCGATGCCCCGCTGAGCAACGCGAGCGCGCGAACAACGCCATCGCTCGGCTCGGCCTTCGCGACGGCGAACCCGTGATCCGCTATCACCGCGCCTGGCTCGAGCACTACGAGAGGAACCCGAGCATCCTCGACGTGCTCGACGAAGTAGACCCGCTGCTCGCGCGCGCCATTCGCAAGCGCGACGGACTCTGATTGTAGAAGCTTGCGGGAGAGCGCGAGACTTTGTAAAAACCTAATGATTACAGCGACTTACAAGTCACGCCGCGGACGCGCTGTGACAGCGGCGCTCCGCAGCGCGCCTCGAGGTCGCGGATCGGATGGTCTGCGCCGCAGCACGCTCGGCGGAGGTGGCGGGATCAGGCTCTTGAGCGCCTCGAGATTGAGGATCTCGAGAGCCCGACCACGCAGCTGCAGCAGGCCCTGGTTCCGGAAGTAGATCAGCACGACATCGACCCATTGCCGCGTGCTGCCGATGGCGCAGGCGATGGTCTGCTGCGTCACCCGCAAGCTGAGTGACCCAGGAGGCAGCTCCTGTACCAAGTAGGCCGCGACCTTCTGCTCGGCGAGCCGCCGTTGCGCCTCATGAGAGTGCGCTCGCTCGGACGTTGCTGACGTCGGGCTGGTCGGCTCGGAGTCGGTCGGCGAACTCGGCGTCGCTGGCGTGTCTGGTGAGCTCGCCGGCGTCGCCGGCGAGCTCGCCCTGGTCGTCGCCGACGTCGCCGGCGAGCTCGCCCTGGTCGTCGCCGACGTCGCCGGCGAGCTCGCCGACGTGGCCGGCGAGCTCGCGCTGGCCGTCGCCGACGTCGTCGCCGCCGTCGCCGGCGATCTCGCGCTGGTCGTCGCCGGCGAGCTCGCCCTGCCGCTCGTCGCCGCTGCGGGCGAGCGCGCTACCGATGGGCTCGCGGACGGCGTCACCGACGAGCGCGTCGACGTCGCCGGCGAGCGCGTCGACCTCGTCACCGGCGAGCTCGCCCTGGCGCTCGCCGCGGGCGAGCGCGCTGTCGGAGAGCTCGCGGACAGCGTCACCGAGGGGCGCGTCGACCTCGCCCGCGAGCGCGTCGGCCTCGTTACCTGCGCTGGCGATGCAGCTCTCGGGTGCCCTGAGAGCGCAGGGAGGACCTCCACGATGCGAACCTCTCGAAGGTCCGGCCGGATCTTCAGACACCCGACGAGGTCCTGGAGCGTCGCATCGGGTTCACGCTGAAGAATTTGCCGTAAAGCCGCGATTAGCACATCTCTCGACTGCAGCCTGATCTCTTCGACGAGTGCCATGCCGCTCCGATAACACGCGACGATCGCCTCGTGCAAGCTCGGACGGGCGGTCTGGCCGATCACGATGATCGGCCGGCGATGTCCGTCTCCTGCATGTCCTTTCGGACAGCCTGAATAATGGGACAGTCTGGGGCGTTCGAGCTGCATGCCGGTGACCATCGATGAATTCTTGAAGGACCATCCCGACCTCACGCGCTTGCGAGAAGAGCTCGACCTGCGCCTCGCTTCCGGCGACCTCTCGAAGAGCGGCCGTGGTCGTCGCGGGGACCGTCAAGGACATGAGCTCGCACGCGGTTGCCGACTCCGCGCAGAGCTCGCGCGCCAGGAGTCGCTCCTGCGCGAGCGCTGGTCGCAGGGGCGTGAGGGCGGGTTGACCGCTGACGAAGGCCGTATCGTGGCGCACCAACTGAGTGCCGAGGCGGCGTCCGCCGGGGTTACGGCCCACGCGACGGTGGAGGCCGATGAGCAAGGCGACTGGATCGTCTTCCACGGCTCCCTGTCACCGCGCAGCAGCACGCATCGGCTGTGGCTCAAGGCGAGCTCGCCGATCCGGGTGCGAGCGCACTGGGAAGGCTTCACGCCGGCGTGCGCGCGCGCTGCGGCGTCCGTCGCAGCGGAGTAGCTCATGTTCATCAGGACCGACGCGGTGTACTGCCCCACGTGTCGCGCACGGCCGGGCCGGCCGTGCGCAAACAGGGGCGTGCGACACATCGATCACGACAACGATACGCTGGCGCATCGCGCCCGAATTCTGCGTGCCGATGCGCTCGCCGACGGCGCGTGCTCGGACTGGCGGCGCGACGAGCTGCTAGCGCTGATTTTGCCTCTTCAGACGAACGGCGCCCTCTTGCGTGAGGGCCGGGCGTCTTGAGTCTGTAACGCCTGCTTGCACGAGGACATCAACATGTACGAGAAGATCATCGACTTCGCCCGCAGCTTCCCGACCCTCGCCGACGCGCCGCTCGAGCCGTGGGACCCGGTCGCGCTCGACACATGGGCGGCCGGCCCGGCCGGCACCTCCGGCTCGCGCCACGCGGCCGCCTGTGTGCTTGCGATCTGGAATCGCCCGCCAAACCCCGTCGGAATGGTGCGAGATGCACTCTGCACCGAGCTGCGCCGCATCCGCGAGGACTGCGACCAACGGCTCGACGATCGGGAGGAGACCGAAGCGCCCATGATCCGCCGCCGCATCGCGCACGCGCGGGAGAAGATGCTCGCGGCATGGCGCGCCTATCAGCTCGGCGAGCTGCTCAAGGCACGTGAGGCCGCCGGCCTCGCCGCCGAGCTCGCCTGCGAGTACACCCCGGTGCGGCAGTGGCTGGCCGAGGAGGAACGAACCGAGCCGGTGGCGCAGGTGCTGCGGCGCCTGGCGAACGCCGAGACGTGGCGGGTCGGCACCTTCAACGTGGTCGCGGCGATGGCCTCCTGGGACGAGCCGCACCGCGCGGCGTTTCTCGCGTGGGCGAGGAGCCCCTGGTACTGCTGATCCGAGGCTGGGTCGCTCGGCGGGCGCTCGCGGCCGCCGAGCGCCTGATCACTCCTGACGCGCCCCCGGGCCGTCCAGCCTGAGCTTGATAATCCGGCGCTTCAGCGCGTGCCGAGTGATGCCGAGCAATTTGGCGGCTCCAACCAGCGAGCCGGCGCGCTGGAGTGCGACTTCGCAAAGGCGGCGCTCGGCGGCGAGGAGGTTGAAGCTCTCCAGCGTGATCTGAAGCGGTTCCGGAGCAACGGGGTCGTTCATGATTGTCGGACTTGCGTCGACGACTGCCGATTCTTCTGACGGCGCGTGAGAGAGCTCGCCGTCTGCCTCAGCTTCGAGAATCGGCGCCGAGGGGACGCCCAAGCCATGCCGCACGAGCACCACCAGCTGCTCGAGCGATGCGCCACCGCGGAGTTGCTCACGGATCCAGCTGGCGCGCTCAACCGCCCACGGCGGCCACAGGTTCCTGGTGCCCTGGGCGTGTCCTCCGCCGGCCCGGCGCGGCTCTGGCATGAGCTCGCGTTGCACCCACTTGCGGACGACAGGGGAGGGCACGCCTGCGGCTGTGATGACTTGCTCCTGGCTGGCGAATTGGGCAGGAACCTGCACAGACGCGCAGTATCACAACAAGGTGGTGGAATGCCAGGGGCGCCAAGCCCGCATCCCCGCCTCACGTTCGTGGATGGGCTCGGTAGTACTCGGCCGCGAGCCAACCGAGGTCGAGCTTCGTGTAGCGCTGCGTGCTGCTCAAACTTGCGTGACCCAGCATCTCCTGGATGCTTCGCAGGTCGCAGCCTCGCAGCAACAGGTGCGTGGCGAAGCTGTGGCGGATCCCATGAGGCCCCACGCGGACCTTGGCCCCGACCGCCTTGCAGCGGCGATATACCAGCTCTCGAACAGTGCGGTCGCTGAGGCGGGTGCCGTTCCTGCCGAGGAAGAGGGGCGAGGCTGGCGCGTTGAGCCACTGGCGGCGCACCTCGAGGTACCGCTGCACCGCCGCCGCGCCGAGGGTTCCAATGGGAACAATGCGGTCCTTGTCCCCCTTGCCGCGCACCACCCGGATGGTCAGATCGTCGCCATCCCAACGAAGATCATCAACATCGAGCGCAACGCACTCGGCGACACGTAGACCGGCCCCGTAGAGCACCTCGAGGACCGCGCGGTCACGGAGGCCACGAGCGCCCTCGGCATGGCCTGGCCCTTCAATCATGTTCTCAAGGTCATGTTCCTCAAGCACCAGCGGCAACCGCTCCGGAATCTTTGGCAGGCGGACCAGCGCTACCTCGTTGTCGTCCAGCTCGCCGCTCTCGCGCAGGAAATCTCCAAAGCTGCGCAGGGCGGAGATGGCGCGGGCGGCCGTGCTCGCAGCCGTCTCGCCGAACCTCTCTGCGAGATGTGTCCTCACTTCAGCTCGGGTGAGGTCGCTGAGCGCGGCGGGCCGGCCGTGTCGGCGCTCGACTCCGTTCGCAAACCCGTGGAGGTCACCTGAGTAGGCGCGAGTGGTGTGCGGCGAGAGACGCCGCACGCACGTGATGAACTCGATGAAACGCTCTATAGCGTTGCGCAGCACGAGCTCGATCTACCGCGCGCCCTTGTGGAGAACGCGTCGCTGGAGGCTGGTGTACTGTGAGTCAAGCTACAGCGACCAACGCCAGACGCCCGCTTTCGAGCAAATAGCTTTCAAGCCGTCCAGGTTCTGCACCCCTCAGGTGGGTCAGCGCCTGAAGCGGACCGTGACCGAAGCGACCGCCGCGGCCGAGTTCGTGCCGGTAAAGCGGGCGATGATAGCGTCCCCTTGGACGACGGTCGTGGGCGGGGGCACTGCCCCGCTTGGGGTGAACGCGGCGGTTCCGTTGGCCAACGTGACGAGGCTGCCCGGGACGAGGACTCCGCCCGCGAGCTCGAGGGACACCGACAGGGGGCCGCCTGCGATGTTCGCGTTGGCGATGAGGCTCAAGAAGTCGATGGCGCCGCTGATCGGCGCGACGCCAGCGACTGCTGCCGGGAGCACCGAAGCGTTGGCGAGTTGGAGGGTGATGGCAGCAGAGTCCGCGACCGTGACGTCGACCCGCTCGTTGGCGCCGTTGTCCGCGACGCTGACGGCGCCGATGAAGTTGAGCCTCGGCCGCGCTCCTTGGAGCACACCGCCGGCCTGGACCTCGACGTTGACCCGGTGTCGGTGGTCGGCCCGAGAGACGAAGGTGGAGACGCCGGCGTCGTTCGTGACGCCCCCCGCGGTCGCCGGCGCCGGCGGAGCGGGTAGGGGATGTTGGTGGTCGGCGCGGGCGGCCTCCGGCATCACGCCGACCTGGGCGGCATCGCCGACGTCGATCTGGGTCGGCGGCTGGTTCGTCAGGGGGAAGGCGCCCTGCGTGTCCGCCAGCCACTCGAGCAGCTGGTGCTCATCGAGATCGAGGACGGCGATGTAGCAGGTGGTGGTGTCGCGGGTCTCGATTGCCAGGTGGTCGGCGGGCCCCAGCATGACCACCTGGGCCCGCAGCGCCGAGGTCGTGAGCGGCGTGGCGAAGCCGCGGATCGTGTTCGGCGGGTCGGACTCGTCGGGGTTGTTGGAACCCAGCACGAAGTACTGGTCGCCCTGAGCGACCGGGCCGTCGGTCCAGACCTGCACGAGCGAGCGCCCGCTCCGTGTCTTCCGCCCAAGGACCTCGGGCGGAAACCGGCCCACCTCGGCCGTCACCAACCTGCGGGTCCGCATGTCGGAGGGGTCTTGGCCCGCGGTCGCAGGAGGGACCCACGGGTCGTCTGTCGACGCGATCACGGAGGGGTCGAACTTCGCGGTGACGGTGTAGTAGCGCTCGTCGGACACGTCTTCGACTCTACGGAGCCGCGCCGCGCCCCTCCTCGGCGTTGCGAGGGCCGAAACCCGCGAGAATACCACCCGGCCGCGCACTTCCGGGCGGTCGGCGTCTTATACGTATAAGACCCGACCGCGCCGGCCGACGAGTCGCTGCACGGCCCCTCAGTCGCCGCGCTCGAACACCAGGCCAAGCGCCAGGCCGGCCAGGACAAGCGCGGCAAGAACGACGCACAAGCTCAACACCTGAGCCGCCGGATGAAGCGTTCCGAGCGCCTGCACGAGCTCGACCACGTGGCGAGCCTACCGCGTTGCGCGTCCGCTTGCATCCCCGCGGACGTCGTCATCGCTCGAACCGTCGCGCCGCTCGGCTGGGGCTGTCGCGCCGCTCGGCTGGGCTCGCCGTCTCACATCGCCGCACGGCGTCCTCCGCCAGCGCGACGAGCTCGGCACGGAGCACGACCACGAGCGACAACTGTTCGCGTCTCGGTCGAACCTTGGGCCGCTCCGACATTGCCGCCGAGATCCTAGCAGGTGACGGGCGGCACGCTGGTTCAGCGTCAACAGGTCTCCGCCAGAATGGCGTTCGCGGCGCTCGGTGCGGACAGGCCGTCAGGGCCGTGCTTTTTTGGTATACCAACCTTCGACGCCAGGAACAGCATGCGGTCCGACCAGCGTTGACGAAGGTGGAGCCTAACATGAGCTTTCGAGCATCTCTAGTCCTCGCCCTCATCGCGCTGCCGGGCTGCCTGCCCGACTTGCTGGCGGATGCGTCTGATCTGTTCCCCGACAGCGCGACGGCCGGGGGCACCGGCACAAGCACCTCCGAGGGCGACACGGCAGAGGCGGGCACGATCGGAGGGGACTCGGTCCAGACGGTAACCGGTGCCGAGCCCACCACGACCTCGGCCGAAGTGACGAGCTCCTCGAGCTCGACGAGCTCCTCGAGCGGCCTGCCCTCGGAGGGGCCCCACATCCTCGAGTTCGAGGTCGAGCCGATGAAGTTGAACGAGGCGGGCACGGCGTCGGCGAGCGCGTCGGTCAGCGGCGACGTCGTCAGCCTCCGCTTGGACGTCGACGGAGCCGAGGTCTGGTCTGGCCCTCCGAACGACTTCGAGTGGACCTACTGGGCCACGTCGGCGATGGCGTCGAACGGGCTCCACGAGTTCGTCCTCACGGCGCGCGACGGCGAAGGGCTTGAGGCCATGAAGTCGGCCGAGCTCGAGGTGATGCTCCCTGCGACAGGCACAGAAAGGTGCAGCTTCCTCGAGGACACCGGCACGAGCTGGCTCAACGGGGCGGCGTACAGCGACGAGGCACTTCTACTGGTCGGCACTCACGCGACACCGTCGCTCGAAGCGACTGTCTGGCGTCTTGACCCTGGGCTGTGTGAGCCGGAGGCGGGCTTTCCCTGGAGTATATCGAAGTGGAGTGACCTCGCGCTAGTCGTGCCGTCGCAGGCCGTCAGCGTGGCCGTCGACGAGCTCGGGCGCACGGCGATCGCGGCGAACCTTGGAAGCGGGCTCAATCGTAGGCCGTATCTCGCGGTCCTCACGCCGAGCGGAGCGCTCGTGTGGGAGCGCGTGGGCGCCACGGGGGACACATACAGTGGCCTAACCACGGCATCCGGACGAATCTTCGTGGTCGGTGAACGGGTGGTCGACGAGCAACCTCTACGCATCGATGGGCGCGTGGAGGCCTTCGACTTGAAGGGCACTAAAATCTGGTCGGCGCCAGTCGCAGCCCCACTTCCCGGCGACGACTGGACCGACGACGAGAACATCCACAACGAACACCCCCGCGGAGTAGCGTGGCAGGAGGAGACGAAGCTCCTCACGGTGGTCGGCGACCGACAGGTGAAGGGCCTTAACATCATGTATACTCGGGCGTTCTCGGCGCAGTATACGCTCGGCGGCGTGCTCGTCGGCGCCTGGACGTCGGCGGGACTCGACTCGACCGAAGACGGTCTTTCTTCCGTCGGCGCGTGCGGTGAGAAGCTCGTCACCGGAGGATGGGTTCAAGACGGCATGAGCCCCCGCGCACCAGCGGTGCGCTGGCTCGACCTGGCCGGTAGCGGCGCGGCTGAGCGTCGCATCGACGCGCTCAGCCACACGACCATCCGAGGCGTTGCATGCGACCGCGAGCAGAAGGTGGCGGCTGCAGCGAGTTCCGATCTCGCCGAAGCTTACGCGTTGGGGTTTCGTGGTGCCTCGGACCCGTTCTTATTCAATCACAATCTTAAGGGCGCAGCTGCCACTGCTGCAGCTTGCGATGCACGCGGGCTGTTCTGCGTCATCGTCGGCGCTCATGAAACCCAAGCCTGGGCCCGCGTCCATCACCCCTAGCGCTACTGAGGGATGAACTGGTCGCAGAGGTTTCCAACCTCGACCGCGACCTCTTCGAGGAAGAGCCCGTACTCAGGAGCGCAGATGGAAGCCATGTGCCCGTGCTTCAAGGTGTCCTCCATGAAGATGCGCATCCGGTTTTTTCCATCGAGCCAGTAACCACACTCATTCGGCCAGATGTCCGCATCGGTCGTGATCGCCAGCCCGATCACTGCATCTTCGTCGCCGCCTTTCGCGGCGTAGAGAGCCTTACGCCATTGGTAAGGACCGCCCAGGGAATACTGTTCGTAGCCGTCCTGGATGATCACGAACAAGAGGAGGGCATCGTCCCGGAGGAAGCCCTCGTTACAGGCGCCCGGCGCGTTCAAATCAGGCGGCGGGGGCTCGACTAGGCTCTGTCCCAGCGCCGCGAGGAGGGAGTCGAAGGTCTGCGGATCTGCGCTTCCGTACCCGACCTGTGCGATGCACTCGAACGCGGCCTTCAGGTCGGGCTCCTCGCTCGTGATGTAGCGGTGGCCGCCGGCGAGCTTGCATCGACGACCGGACGAGCCGAGCTCGCTCGCAAACGTCTCGCCGGAGCCCATCGTGTAGTCGCACTCGTCGATGGTCGCGCCGCAGAGATCGGGGGTGCCGTTCGGATCGCAGTCATCCGGGTCCTGGCACAACGAGCAGTCGTCCATCGACCACGTGTAGGAGTTGTCGAGCACCATGATGTGCAGGTCGAACTTGCCGAGTTGCTCCTCGAGAGCCTGCCCGAACGCGGGGAACGCCTCGAGCAAGCGCGGCTGATAGTCCTTCATGGGCCACTGGGTCGAGATGTTGAAGATGATGTCGACCTTGCCCTGGCAGCCAAGAGGTGCCACGTCGCCGAAGTCCGGGAGCAGCTCACCCGAAGACAGCGACGGCTCGCCGGAGCTGGACTCCGAGGCCGACGCGCCCGACGCGGCCGACGAGGTCGACGTCGACGAGGTCGACGAGGTCGATGTCGACGATGTCGACGAGCTCATCGGCGAGGGATCGGAGTTGCCGATGCCGAAGCCCGTCGAAGCTGTCGAGGGTGACCCGCAGCCGCAGAGGAACAGGGCGCACAGAAGGCCAGCGTGGCGCATGGACCTGACGCTACCAGAAGTGTCTATTTTTGGTATACCGACATCTAGCAACAGACGGCGGAGCGCCGTTCTCGCCTCAGTCGGCTTGTAAGAGGAGCCGTTCCCAAGTGCCGTCTACCAAGCCGGTAGCGGCCCCGCAGCGGTAACCGTCGCGGAGCTCACCGAGCACCGTCGGCCAGCACAGGCCGTTGTCGGTGTTGCCGCCATCGCATCGGTTGAGAGAGACGAAGCCGCCGGAGACGATGAACCCCCACGACCAATCCTCATTGAAGTACCAGTCCGAGCCGTTGGCCGAGGTCAACGCAGGAAATTGGACCGCTTCGGTGACTTGCAGCACGGCGGTTCGTGGCGCATGGGCCAACATCTTGTAGGTCGAGCTCCCTGCTTCGCGGCACGCCAGCATGAGCTGGGCCTTCGTACACTGCTCCACGATCGCGGAGACCGCCTGGCCCGTCGTCCCGAACGTGTCCTGGTAGCAGACCTGCCAGCCGACGACCGCCGCGACGGGCACGTTCACCTGCGGCCCCACCGCCGAGTATTTTTCGCCGCCGCCGGTGCAAGCGCTCGTGTCGAGCGAGCACTCGGCCGAGCAGGCCAGGGTCCCCTCGCGAAAGCCCAGGCTTTGACAGGTCACGCCGTTCAAAGCCTCGCCGTCGCACTCCTCTGGCCCGTCGACAAAGCCATCGCCGCACTCCGAGCCGGCGCTTGTCGACGCTGGCGTCGTCGCTGGCGTCGTCGACGTGAGCGAGGTCGAGGTGACCGAGCTGGACGACGTGCCGGTGGTCGAAGTGGCGGTATCGGATGGATCCGAGCCGGTGCTCGAGGAGGTGGCGGTGTCCGGCGTCGTGCCAGTCGGCGAGAAGCAGCTCGACAGCAAGAGAAGCCCGAAGACGGACAAACGCCACATGATCGCAGGGTACCAGAGGGCTCGCTCGAGATGCACGACGAGTAGTGCCGCCGCACCCTGGTTCCGATCAGTTGCTCCCCGACGGGACCCGTTCGGCTTGAGGCGCGCGGGGCCAGGGCGTGCGACGGGCCCGACGGCGACCGTGGCGTGACCGCCAGTCAGCGCCCTCGAGGAGGGGACCAGTCGAGGCCGCTCCAGTCGCTCGCCGACGTTGGAGAAGAACCCCGGGTCTGTGACGGCGACGAGGGCGGCAATTCACCCTGGCTGAAGTTCATGGGACCACGTCGGCGGCTGACCGCGTAGGCGAGCCCGCCGCCGAGCCCCAGCGCTGCCAGCGCGAGGGCCCAACCCGGCACGCCGCCGCCGCTCCCGCCACCGCCGCTCCCGTTGGGATTGACGACGTCGCCGGTCGGCTCGCCCGTCGAGAGCCCACCAGGTCCGAAAAATCCCGGTCCCTGATCGAGCTGCAGCTTGTCGAGCCAGCCGTCGCCGAGCGGGTCGCGCGCGTCCCACTTGCGGTAGTTCGGCGGAGGAGAGCCGGCCGCAACGGCGCGCAGCTGCGGGTCACGGCTGGTGAGGGCGGCCGCCTTAAAGCCGGCCTCGGTGAGCGCGAACTGGTAGAGAGCCGCTCTCCTGATGCGAAAGAACGAGCGGAACGCGAGCTCGATGTCCCTCACCACCTCGAACGGCACAGCGCCGCCGGGGATCGGAACCGGCCAGCCCGCTTGGGGGCTCCACGGCAGGAGCGTGTCCCGCTTCAGGAAGAGGCCCAGGTTCACCTGTCCCTTCGGGGCGAGGGGCAGCGAGCGCAGCTGAGTGGAGGCCAGGAACTGGCGATAGCACTGCGCCACCTCGCGGGCATCCATCGCCGCGTGGAGCGGCGAAAACGCGTGGATGGCGATCGCCAGGACGGCCGCCTCCGAGCAGAGATCGACGCGCGCGTCGCCAAGCCCGACGGTGCCGAACCAGGACACGTAGGGGTACGTGCCCCACGAGAAGAGCCACGAATATCCTGGTGGCGGCGCGTAGCCCTTGGCGAAGACGGCTCGATCGAGGGGCGACCAGTCGAGCCCCATGTCACCTCGCGGAGGGTCGGCATCGACGGCCCCGCCGCCGGGCGCATTTCCCCAGTAGTCTTCCTCATACTTCTCGGGGATGGCGGGAACACCAGGCGGGCGGTCGAGGTAGGCGGCGTCGCCGAGGGCCTTGGCGATGAGCGGCGGGTACGGGCTGAACCCGCCGAGCAACGAGGGCAGCGCGTAGGAGACGCCGCCGAGCCACAGCGAGGGTTGATCCGCGGGGGAGTCGTAGGGAGGCGTCGACCACGTGGGATTGATCGTCTGCCGACGACCGACGCGGCTCACGTGGAAAGCGTAGTTGCGATCCCACTGGGAGAGATGCTCGGCCGCATCCTGGCTCGCGCCGAGCTGGAGCTGAAGATCGGCGGGGCTCGGGTTCTTGCTCGAGCGGAGGACCTGCGACCAGATGGGGCGACGGTTCGTCTCGTCCCCTGCGACCGGCATCCCGAAGTAGCGCCGCACGAACTCACCACGCGTCTTGGCGCGCCTCTCCAGGTTCTCGAAGCTTTTTTTGCCGGCCTGGCCGTAGATCCACCGCCAGGCCGTATCAAGTGCGTTGTAGGCCATCTGAATGGCCTGCAGCGGTGAGACGTTGTTTAGGTTCTGAAGCGTGATGTAGGCCGACTTCGCGGCATCGAGCAAGCGCGTCGCGTCCCGATAAACGTGCGTCCAGCGCTCGGTCAGCTCCGGCGCCAGCACGTTGGCGATGAGCGCGGGGTCCCGCAGATCCAGCCGCGTCTCGTGGCGGATGTCGTCAAGGAGCGACATTTACGAGGCCTCATCGGCGAGCGCCTCGCAGCGACAGGTGCAGGTCAAGCAGCTGTTCGCGATGCACTCCTGCTCCAGCTCCTTCGCGCGGCACTCGAAGATGGCGATGAACTCGTCGAAGACGCGACTCGCGACCTCGAAGTCCTCGAGGACCGCGATGAACTCGGCGCCGATCACCGGGTCGGCGCTCGCGGCCTCGAGGCCGTAGCGGCGAGCTTCGGCGGTCAGCCGACGGAGCTCGCGCCACTTGTGCAAGGGCAGGGGGGCCGGCGGGATGTCGATGATCGAGCTCATGGCAGGTCCTTCGGGGGCTGGAAGGGGTCCACCTTCGTCCCCCTCGCACGCGAGGGTGGATGCTCGGGACCCGCGAGCGGAGGGAACGGTGAACTCGTCGCCGGCGACGCCACCTGCTGAGGCGCTGGCGTCGACGACGGCATGACCAGGACCTGCGAAGCGGGGGAGCGCAGGCTCTGGTAGAGGAACCAGCCGCCGCCGAGGATGGCGACGCCGGCGACGAGATAGAACGCCGTGGTCGCGGCGCTGGCGGCCGCGTCGGCGATGTTGCGGGTGCCCTCGGCGATGGCGTCGGTGATGCCCTGCTCAGGCGGGGGCGGCACCGGCGGTTTCGGCACCGCCTCGCCGAGCGCCTCGAGGGCAGTCGCGACCTCGCACGCGGCTTGATGGCACGCCGCCGCGAACTTCGAGAATACGTAGATCGCCTCGATGAGCTCGCCCGCGTTCCCGGTGATGTAGACGTACCACCAGTCCTCGGGGAACTTCTCCAGCACCTCGCGGCTCTCGTCGCGCAGGTCGTAGGCGGCCGAGGTCGCGGCGTCCCACGTGGCCTGGCCCTCGTTGGCAAGCTTCGTGAAGCTGTTCACGAGGCCGACCAGCCTGTTCCGCTCGAACTGCAGCGCCCGACGGGACCGGAAGAAATCGGCGGCCGTACACCAGCCGAGCGGCCCTGTGCAGGGCGACTCGAGCGTCGCGCCACTTCCAAGATCGACAGGCGTGCAAGTCGGGTCGGGCATGGGTCACGAGGGGTAGGGGTACATCGAGAAGAGATCGAGCAGGAGGTCGCGCAGCTGGGGACCGAGCTGTGGGAGCTCGTGACCGGCGCCCGCGACGACGCGCACGGCCGTGTTGTAGCCGGCCCCGCCGGCGCTCGCCGGCTTGCCCGCGAGCTCGGCCGCCGCCTGCACGGAGACGAGCTGCGGGTCCTTGTCTCCGATGACGAAGGCGATCCACCGCTTGTCGCCGCCGGCTCCGGGGAGCTTGCCCGGTTCGAGAGGTGCCACGGCGACGACCGCGTCGGGCGACGCAGCGCTGTTGGTCGAGGCGGCCATCTGGAGCGCGACGTCGGCGCCGACGTCGTAGCCGACCACGACCCAGGGACGGGTCTTCTTTCCGTGGTCAAACGGCCCGGGGAGCTTGCCGAGGCTCGCGTCGGACCACAACTCGGAGGCCGCGGCGGTCGCCGTCCCCGCGGCGAGCCATCCCTGCGGCGCCTGGACGAATACGACGTCGGCGAGGCTCGTCGGGATCCACGGGGCGAGCTTGCGCGGGTCCGTGTCCTGGCCGTGCAGCACCCACACGACCGGCCCGACGGCGTTCGGCGGCGTCACCCGGAAGAAGCGGAACCACCGCGCGCTGTTGGGGGTCTGCGTCGACCCTACGGCGACCTGGAACGGCCAGCCTTCGAGCTCGGGCGGCTTCGGCTCATCGACCGGCGGATTGCCGCCGCTGCCCGAGCTGCCGGTGGAGCCCGAGCTGGCGCTCGCGCTGTTCGCCCGCGACCACCAGACCACCCCGAGCGTGGTGCCCACAGCGACGAGACCCCCGAACCACCACCAACCGCTCGAGCTAGAGTGCGATGGCGGGTTGAGGGGTCCGAGGGTGGCGAGACGATCGGGCACGGCGCGCTCCTACAGGGAGAAGGATGAGGACGTGTTGCGGCCGGTGAATGCAAACGCCGCCGCGCCGCCCACGAGGAGGACGCCGCCGGCGAGAAGCCAAGGAAGCGCGCTCGAGGAACTTGCGACCTTCGCGGGCGGGCCGCCCTCGCTGGTCCCGTTGTCCTTGCCGTCGCCCAGGTCCTCGCCGCCCTCGTTTTGTTCCGCGGCCTCGATGTCGCCGGCCGGTTCCTCAGGCGTGAAGCCGTAGAAGGCGCTGGCGGCGTTCGCCGGGTCCAGCGGCGTGCCGTTCATCGCGGCCGTCAAGTAGTCCGCAGGGTCGATGAGATCCGGCGGCTGGGAGCGGTCCGCGTACCAGGCTTTCTGCTTGTTCAGCTCGGAGACGGTCAGGTGCCGCTTGTACAGCTGGAAGTGGAGCATGGTCGACCCGTTCGGATACGGACCGATCTTCGCCACCACGTTGGTCGTGCAGCCAACCATCTGGCCCGGACAGACGCGTGTGCCCTTCGGCGGCGAAGAGCCCTTGGCCACGCCGCCCATGAGCGCGGTGAGGCCGCTGTCCAGGTGCAGGATGACGGCCTTCGCTGGCGCCTCCCAGCCTTGATCGACCGCCAGGATCACGCCGGACTCGGGCGCGAGCACCGGAGTGCTGAGCCCGGCCGAGAGGTCGATTCCGCAGTGGAACCGCGTCGGGTTGGCGGAGCCCCACGGGCGTTTTACGCCGAACTTGGAGCCGGGCTTCCACTTCTTCGGCGGCGACGACAGCGGCCAACGCGGCGAGCTACCGTTCCACGCCGGCGCCGGCTGCTGCGCCGCGAGCCGGGCGAGGACGAGTTGATGGATGCGCAGCCACGTGTCGACCCACACCTTCTCGTCGGGCTTCGGGGTCTTCGGCAGCTGCTTCGGCGCGAGCGGGTAGGCCCGCCAGTAGGCGACGTTGGCGAACCAGTATTGGTCCTCCTGGCCGGCCTTGCGCTGGTAGCCGTCGTAGACCTCGGGCTTGTTCTCGACGGCCCACTGGACCGCCTCGAGCTCGAGGAGCACCTGCTGTGGCAACGGCGGGATCACCAGGCCTCCGGCTTCGGCGGCAGGTAGATCACCGCGAACTCTTGCCCCTGACCGCGCGCGCCACCCGTGGCGTCCGCGAGCTGCTTCGTCAGCGCGCCGAACATCGGCGTGAAGCTGATCCGGCGGCCGTCGGGCGGGAACAACCCCTTCTCGTTGTCGACGACGACCTGGAAGCGCTTGTTGTAGGGGTGATCGTTGATGAGCCGCGCGGCCTTGAGGTTGTCCGGAGTGCCGCCGGCGGTGCCGTATGTCTTCTGGGACAGGAGGAGCAGCGCGCTCGCGTCCTGCGGATTGATCCGGTACGACGAGCCCGGCTTCGGCTCGGCCGAGACCGGCGCCGGCAACTGGGGGCCAGGCGGCGGCGGTGCGTCGGGCGCCTCGTCCTTGATGTCGCCGGACTGCCCGAGGCCGAGCTTCTGCTTCACACACGCGTGCAGCCGATCGTAGGCGGCCTTGTACTGTGGCAGGCTGAGGTAGTTCTTCGGCCCCTCGGGGTAGACGCGCCGATACGCCACGTACGCCAGCCACTCATCGAGCGCGGCTTGTGGCGGCTTCGTCTCGTCTCCGATGTTTTGCGGCTTGCTCGCCGCCACCGCGGTGCATTCCTGCGCTTCCTCGATCGGCTTGTTCGCGTCGGCCGGCTCGCCTGGGCCTGCGTTGTCGGTGCCGCCCTGGCCGGTGCCGCCCGTGCCGCCTGTGCCGCCGGTGCCCGTTCCCCCTGTGCCACCGGTGCCGCTCGCGGCGCTGGCGTCGGACGGCCAGAAAATGGCGGCCAGCGCAGCCGCGGTGAGGGCCGCTCCGCCGAACCACAGCCAGGCCTTGCTCGAGCTCGCCGGCACAGGCGCGGGCGCCGGGGCCAGCGGCTTGCGGCCGTGCGTCGGGGCGGGGAGGGGGGTGTCGTCGAGCGGCGGGAAGGGCTGCATGGGGGCCTCACGAGTCGGTACGGCCCGCCACCAGCAGCGAGCCGACGTGGAGTCTCAGATCGCGGTCCAGGCGAGCTCGCCGTACACGATGTCGCGGCACGTCTGCGCGGGAACGGAGAGGGTGGTTAACTGGGTGCCGAGGCCCACGATGACCTCGCCCGCAGTCACCGAGATCGTCTTGGTGATGTTGGTCGGGTTCACGACCCGCAGCGCGCAGCCGGGCGGGATCTGGTTGAGCCCAAGGTACGGGGGCAGGGTGAGGGTCTGCGGCATCACGCTGTCCAGCAAGCGGACGACCCGAAGCCCCGGCCACCCGTAGAGGAATGCCTGGTTGCCGGCCGCGACGTTCGTGTACCTCGGGACGATGGTCGCCAGCCCGGCCCAGTTGCCGCCCGCGCCCACCTGCGAGCTGCGCCGAAGGCGGACCAGGCCGCCCTGCAGCGGCAGGTAGAGCGGGAAGCTGGAGACGTTCAGGAGGTCACCGGAGCTGACCTCGATTCGCACGAGCCCCTCGGTGTCGGTGTTCCGCGCGAAGCTCAGCTCCTGGCCCGGGCGCGAGAGGGCCCACGGCGGGAGCCGCAGAGTCGTGCGGGCCGTCGCGCCCACCTGGACGAGCAGCTGGTCGACGTTGCTCTCGGGGATGTCGAAGACGGCGTCGTCGACCTGGTTCTCCACCTGGATCGTCGCGTCGGTGACGCCGGGCGCCGGCACCCTCCTCGTCGACCGGAGCCACCGGGCGAGCTGTTCCTCGTCGAGGTCGATGACGCGGATGTAGCAGGTCGTTTGCTCGGCGGTCTGGATGGCCAGGTGGTCCGTCGGGCCGAGCTCGAGGAGCTCGGCCGAGCTCGGCGCCGTCGTCAGCGTCGCCGCGACACCTCGTTGCGCGCTCGGCGGGTTCGACTCGGCCGGGTTGTCCGAGCCGAGCACGAAGTACCGGTCGGCGAGGCCCACCGGTCCGTCGGTCCAGACCTGCACGAGCGAGCTGGTGCTCTTGGCCTTGCGACCGAGCAGCTCGGGCCGAAACCTTCCGACCCGTGCCGTGGTGAGACGGCGCGCTCGCATGTCGCTTGGATCCTGGCCTGCGCCCGCCTCGGGCGTCCAGGGCATGGTGAGCTCGGCGAAGATCGCCGGGTCGAAGGAGGCTCGGACGGTGTAGTAGCGCTCGTCGCTCATGGCATGTCCTTTGGGTCAGGATGGTCTGGCGTCGCCCTGGCGCCGCTGCGGGCCGACCGCGGACGTCAGTGCTTCTTGCAGCCGCACGCCTTGCCGGCGGCGCAGCTGTCGCAGCAGGGCTTCTCGAAGCCGCCCAGGCGGATGACCAGCTGCTGGCCGCTGATCGCGTTCGAGGCGGTCGCCAGGTTGTCGACCTGGATGAAGACCGACGAGTCGAGGCCGACGATGTCGACGTCCGTGCAACCGGTGTAGCTGCGGAGCGGCACCTCGGTGCAGCTGTCGCCGCACCTGAACTGGGACCCGTAGATGAACCGCCGCGGAGCCCACTCGCGCAGGGGACCGCCCTGCATGGAGAACGCGCCAGAGGCGTTGCTGGGGCCGACCCAGATCTTGAAGTTGACGTGCTTGTAGTTCTCGCTGTCGACGCCGCCGTTGAAGGCGAGCGCGCCCCAGAGGCAGCGCGGGTTGAACGGCAGTGAGTAGTTCTGGGTGCGCAGCAGGATGGACTGGCCCGGCGCGACGTTGAAGTTCGCCACGAAGGTCGTCGGGAGGCCGTTCGCGGTCGTGCCCGTCGGCGTGAGGAGGGTGGGGACGAGGTTGAGGTCGGGGATCCCGAAGTCGTCGCGCACCTCGGCGTAGGACTTGAGGAGCACGGCGAGCTCGATCCAGCGGAGGAGGCAGGGGTTCGGGCAGAAGCCGCAGTTGGCGATGTACTGCGACTTGATGAGGGTCATCAGCTCGCTGCACTCCGGGAACGGCGGCGTCTCGGGCACCTGGGGCTGCGGCGGAAGCTGTGGGGCCGGGGCCGCACCGGGCATGACCACGAGCGTCTGGCTCGGCACGGACTGGGCCGGCAGGCTCGCCACCGGCACCTTCTGGAACCCGGCGATCTGGCAGATCGAGTCGACGCTCTCGGCGGCGGCGTCGACGTACTGCCCGAACCCGGCGCGGCGCAGGTTCTGGACGATGGTGTTCAGGTCGTTCATTGCGGTGCAGCTCCTTGAGCCACCGGCTCAGGCTCGACGCCCTCGTTCACCTCTGCGGGCAGGAGCTCGAGGGAGACCTCCACTGCCGGTGGCAGGGCAGGGAGGAGATCGAAGAACAGCGGGACCTCGAGGTGAGGTGACCGAAAAAACAGGTAGCCCCCGGCGCGCAGGACCTCGAAGGTTGAGGTCGAGGCCGCCGATGCGGGACGAATGGTGATCAGCGCTGCCGCCCCGGCAGCGTCTTCGCCTCGGGCGGGCCAGCGGAAGATGGGGCCCCCGACCGTCTCCTGTTGGAGCACGTGGAAGCGACCGTCGTCGCTCCGACCGATGACGCGGGCGCGCAGCATCACGAGCCCTGCGGAATCGCCTGCAGAATGGCGTCGGAGATCGTGGTGCCGACTTGGGCGAGGCCTGCGCCGGCCATGATGCCGAGCGACGTGCCGATGCCCGCGTACCGCGTGGCCGTGTCGACGCGCACGCCCTGCTGCCGCTCAAGGTCACTCGGCTCGGTGAGCACGTAGGACCCCACGGCCCCGAGCACGCCGACGATGTACGGGATCGACTTGGCGAGGCCCGGGTAGTTCGGCATGACCGACGGGAGGACGAGCTCGCCGATGAACCCGACGCCAGCGCCCGCGGTGGTGAGCACCATCGTCGTCCCGCTGATGTCGGCCACGCTGCGCTCGAGCTGGTTGCCCAGCGACGCCGCGTAGTTGTTGGCGCGCTCCGTGAGCTGGGCCGTCTTCTCCTGCGCGTCCTTCACTTCGCCGCGAAGGAGCGCGTTCTCCACGTGGGCGCGAGCCAGGTCCTTGGACTCCTTGTCGGCGCCCTTGCCGAGGGTCTTGAACACGTCCTCGAGCGCATCGCGAAGGGGTTTGGGAGCATGAAGCGCAGCAGTCACAAGACCTCCATCTCATCGAGCACGACCGCGGCTCGGTGAGATGAAGGTGACGAAGTTGATGATGCGAGTCGCCGGTATTTAGGCTAGTCCGATCACATGATTTCCGGTAGGATGGCGCGAGAGTGCGAGCGGTGAACTTGGAGCTGACGCCCATCCATTGTGCGCAGATCCGCAAGGGACTGCGTCTGTCGGTCAAAACTCTCGCCGACGTCCTGGCGGTGTACCCCAAGACGGTCGACAACTGGGAACGGCGCCAGCGCAGTTGGGCGAGCGGCCTCGCCGGCGACTTCATGGCTGCGCTCGGATTCGCAATGTGCCATCTGGGCCCTGAGCAAGCGTGGGGCCCTCCGTGGCTGTCTCGGCGTCAACGACTCGTCTGGATCCTCCGCGCTGCGGCAACAGCAAGCCGCGATAGCTGTCTGGGCAGAGTCTCGATGGTCCCTACATTCCTCGAGGCGCTTCAGCCGCAGGGACGCATCCGCTACCGTGTCGCCGCCCGCGACGAGCTCGAGGTCGAAGGGGAGGGGCCATCGCCGCGCCTCTGCCTGCGCGTCCGTCGACGGCTTGGGCTCCAGATGAAAGAGCTCGCGCAGCTGCTCGCGGTCAGCGACAACACGATCGCCACGTGGGAGCGTGGGCAGCCGGTTCACGGCCTCGAGGCGGACGTCTATTGCGCGCTGGACGCCAGCCTGCAGCGACTCGACCGGGCGGCGGCGTGGGGGCTCCCAGGGTTGGCGCGGCACCGACGCCTGCTGCATGTCCTTCAACACGGCCTTGCAGCGGATCCAACGACGTGCGCCGCCCCGCCGCCCGAGCTGTGCCTGTCAGAGCCCTTGCCGCTGTTGCCCGGGACGATGCTCCGCGTCCGCCCCGAGAACCTGGACAGGAGGGAGCCATGGACGACAAACGAAAGCGACCGAGCGAAGCGATCGAGGCCGTGAAGCAGGAGCTCGACGCCCTGCTCGAGGCGGCTCGGGACACCACCGTGCGCCTCGAGCACGCGTTCGAGGGCATGCGGGCGGTCGGCCAGCACGCGCGCGCAGTTCTCCGGAAATTTTGGACGGGCGGCGCGCGAGGGTAGGGTTCCGGGTCTTCGAGGGCCCGCGTGTTCACTCGAAGACAGGCGTTTGGAGCGCGTAGGACCGCTCCAGGCGCCGCTTTGCGTGCATGTAGGTAAATGTGTTCCACGTGGAACGTTTTCGCGCCTCGCGTGGAACACGTCGACACGACGTCAGCGGGCGCCTTGCGCAGGGCTCCCCTGAACGCGCCAGAGCGCCGCAGCGAGGTCAGCGTCGCCCCGCTCAGGCCAGACCACATCCAGGAGGACGAGGAGGTCGCCAGCCGCTCCACCGCGACGTGCTCCATGGCCCCGCACCTTGTAGGGCCCGAAGTTGTTGGCCCGCAGCGGAAGGCCAATCGTTCCGCCGGAGACGCTGCGGCTCTCCCAAGGACTCTGCACGGGGATCAGGCGCTCGGCGTAAAGCTGCGCGTAAGTCACCGTCAGGCGGGTGACGAGGTCGAGGGCGCGTCCTTCGTCAGGTCGAGCAGGCCGGCGCAGGCGATCTTCGAGGAGCTCCTGGCCCTGCGCCGCGACATCTACGGCGAGGGTCACCCGAACAACGCCTTCTCGCTGTCCGACCTCGGCAACGTCGCCACCCTGCGCGGCGACTTCGACACCGCCGAGAAGCACCAGCGCGCCGCGCTGACGATCCTGCGCGCCGCCCTGCCCCCGCGCCACGAGCGGCTCGCCTACCCGCTCTCGGCGCTGGCCGACATCGCCGCCCAGCGCGGCGACTTCGGCGCGGCCCTCGACGCCTTCGACGAGGCGCGGGCGATCTGGGAGCACAACTTCGGCCCCCGGAGCACCCGCGTCGCCGCGATGCTCGAGCGCCTCGCCTCGGTCCAGCTGGTGCGCGGCGAGCTCGGACTGGCCGAGCAGCACGCCACCCGCGCGCTCGTCATCTGGAGCTCGGCGCAGAGCCCCGACCCCCAGGGCACCGTGCTGGCCCACCTCGCCCTGGCCCAGATCGAGCTCGCCCGCGACGACTACGCCGCCGCCCGCGACCACACCGACAAGGCCTTGCCCCTCTCCATCTCCGTGCTCGGCGAGGACAACCTCTATACCGCCGTCAGTCGAGCGATGCGGGCGGTCGCCCTCGCCGGCCTCGGCGACCTGTCCGGGGCCGAGCGCGAGGCCGACGCCGCCGTCGCCTCGATCGAGCGCAACTACGGCGCCGGCTCGCTGTGGATGTCCGAGGTCCTGACCCCCCGCGCCAGGGTGCGGCAGCTCCAGGGACGCTTCGACGACGCCCGCCGCGACCTCGAGGGCAGCCTCGCCTTGCTCGACCCGCGCAACGCCCCGATCCAGCGCGCCCACGCCGAGTTCCAGCTCGCACAGGTCCTCTGGGACAGCCGCGCAGACCGCGCGAAAGCGCGCACCCTCGCCGTCTCGGCGCAGACCCTGTTCCGTCAGGCAGGGGCGAAGCACTACCGGGCCGAAATCGACGCCTGGCTCGAGCGTCACCCGGGCTGATCCTCGCATGTCCTTTCCGCCATGTCGCAATCGACATCCGGCGGCGACCCTAGGGGAACGAGCGGGGGCGACGCTCCGGTGGTCGCGGCGACCTCTCGCCCCGGCTGTGCGCCCCGCGGACTACCTTGTGCGCCGGATCGCAGGCCGTCCGCTCGCCGGCCTTGCGAGCACGTCACAGAAATTCTGCAGGTCGGCGCTGGCGGAACGGCACACGTCGTGGGAAAGATCAGCGCATGTTGTCGTGCTCTGGCCTGGTCTCGCGCGCGTGCCTCACGGTCGCGTGGCTCGCCCTCGCCGGCTGTTACAGCGGACCTTCGGGCGCCATCGACGAGCAGTCTCCGCCGTCTCGCCCGCCCGTCGGCGACGGCCCGCTGGGCGGCCCCCAGCTCGCGCCGCTCGAGCTCGACGCGCTCTCGCCCGACCCCGCCCCGGGCGGCGTCGAGTTCGACCTCCACGTCACCGGCGCCGGCTTCACCACCTCCAGCGTCGTCGTCTTCGCCGGCCGGGAGCTGCCGACCACGTTCGTCTCGGGCGGCGAGCTGCACGCCCGCAGCGGCCCGCGCAAGCGCGGCGACTACGAGGTCGTGGTCCGCCGCGGCGACGAGGAGTCGCGGCCGCTGACCCTCGCCGTCGACCGCTCGGCCCCGCGGATCCTCGTCCCCGCCGAGGTCGGGGTCGACGAGGACACCGAGGTCGGCCTCGTCATCGACGTCGTCGACGTCGCCGATCCCAAGGCCCTGCGGATCCACCTGCTCGGCCTGCCGCCGGGCGCCACCTGGGACGAGTCGACCCGCACCTTCCGCTTCACCCCCGACTTCACGCAGGGCGGCGATCGCTGGACGGTCACCGTGCTCGCCAACGACGGCGAGTCGCGCGTCGAGACCGCCTTCGACGTCGTCGTCCGCGACACCATCCAGCCGCCGTGGCCCGAGGTCGTCGACACCGAGTTCCTCGACGCCAGCGGGTATGTCCGTTACACCCTGTCGCAAAAGACAGATGATTACCTCGACAGCCCGGGCTACGCCGGCCGCGAGTTCGTCGCCAAGGTCATGGTCCCGCTCGAGGTCCCGCCCGAGGGCGTACCGGTGCGGATCGGCCTGCACGGCTTCGCCACCGCCAACCCCGGCGGCACCGGCTCGGCGAACGAGATCCGGATCTCCCCGCACGACCCCGACAACACCTACTGGTGGGGCTACGCGTCGTCGCTGCCCGAGGCCGAGCCCGCGGCCGGCGGCGCGGCGCCCGATTACACCATGCGCCGCGTGCTCCACCTCGTCGAGTACGTGCTGCGCCACCACCCCGAGGCCGACCCGCAGCGGGTCTACGTCTACGGCAGCTCGATGGGCGGCGCCGGGGCGATGCTGCTCGGCCTGTTGCGCGGGCGTCACTTCGCCTACGTCGACGCGCGCCTCGGCCAGGCGATCGCGCGCAACCACCGGCCGTCGCGGATCACCCAGCTGTCCGGGTGGTGGGGCGCGCCCGAGCTCGACCTCGACGGCGGCGGCGGCCTGTCGGCGTGGGACCACATGGACCTGACGCGCGCGCTCGCCGAGTCGAGCGAGGCCCGCGACCAATTCCTGTTCCTCAAGCACGGCAAGGACGACCCGACCATCCACTTCGGCGCCACCGTGCTGCCGAGCCCGCGCACCGGCGAGAGCTTTTACGAGGCGCTGCAGAGCCGCGGCGTCGGCCACTTCGCCATCTGGGACGAGGGCGGCCACGGCGTCGCCGATCCTGTCCTCGGAGACAGCTGGTGGGCCGGCTCGTGGGCGCCGATCAGCGGCGACGAGGCCACCCTGCGCCGCGACCGGGCGTTCCCCGCGTTCTCCTACTCGTCGCTCGACGACGACCCTGGCGTCGGCGCCGGCAACGGCAAGCAGGACTGGAGCGCCAACGCGGGCTTCGCCGGCGAGGTCGCGGTCGCCGGCGACACCGGCTGGGACGGCGCCATCGCCGGCGCGCTCGGCCGGTTCCTCCGCTGGGACGGCGCCTCGGTCGTCGACACCGTCGACCGCCTGCAATTCGCCCTGCGTGTCCACGCCGGCGAGGGCGCCGACCCGCCCGCCCCGGGCTACCCGAGCGAGGGCGACCGGGTGATGGCCGAGCTGCCCGCCTTCGTCGACGTGACCCCGCGCCGCACCCAGGCCTTCCGCTGTCGCCCCGGCGAGCGGATCGCCTGGTCGTTCGGCCAGGACCACGGCGAGGTGGTCGCCGGCCCCGACGGCAGCGTCACGATCCCCGCCCTGCCGCTGACCGACACCTGGACCACCCTGGTGCTGCGCCGCACGGTCACCGTGATCGCCGCTTCGCACTGACATGGTTGAAAGGCCATGCCCTATCGAACATTTTCATAAAGACATGTCGATCGAGGCATGACCTGACGGGCATGTCCTTCGGGCCAGCGGCGAACACGGCCGTGGCGCACCTGCTCGAGTCGCACCTGCCCGCGCCGTGGCTCGGCCCTTCGGCCCTGGAGCAGCGGCAAAGCGTGGCCCGCAGCCAGCGCCGCTGAAACGCCCGGGCGCCGCACCACGGCAGGCACGACTCGACGCGTGCCCGCGCCCTGCCTCCTCGGCCCGCACGGGCTCGTCGCCGGACACCAGCGACGCGAGCATCGCCGGGCCGGCAACCCCGCCAGGCTCCTGCGGGACGGCGGCGGTCGTCGCGTCCCGGGGTACGACCGCGCGCCTCGACGAATCCGTCCGGCTGCGGTTAGATGCACGGCGTGCGCGGCCCACGGGTGCTCACGGCTGGCCTGGCGGCCGCGCTCGCGTGCGGCGAGCCGGCGCCTGCCGCTTTTCCCGAGCCCGAACCGCCTGACCCACCGCCCTCGCCCGCCCCGCCGCGCCCGGCCGTGCACCTCGAGCCGGTCGACGCCCGCGACGCCGACCTCCTGGAGCGCTGGCCCTCGCTCGCGCACTACCCCCGCGTCCCGCCGGCGCTCGCCTCGGGCCTGCGCGCCCGCGACCCCGCCGCGATCTTCCGCGGCCTCGAGCTCGCCTTCGAGCCCGATCGCTGGGCCGAGGTCGACGCCTGGGAGCGCCTCGGGCACATCCGCCTCGCCGAGCCCGCCGGCTTCTGCCGCACCGACGCCGGCCGGCCCGTGCGCCTGTCCTCCGGGACATACGACCTCGGCTGCCTCGGCGGCTTCCTCGAGGGCGTCCGCCTGCTGTGGTTGCCGCGGCTCGAGCTCGCCGACCTCGTGCCCTGCGAGCCGCCGGGCGGCTTCGAGTCGTGTCGGGACGGCGCCCAGGCCGGTCGCGCCGCCCTCCTGCAGATCGCGGCCCGCTTGCCCGAGGGCGTCCTCCCGCGCGGCCTCGAGGTGCTCGACCTCCGCCTCGCCGAGCTCGGCCCCGAGGCCCTGATCGCGGCCCTGGTCCCGGACGTCCTCCACCTCTGCAGCGTCTCGCACCGCGCCCGCGCCCGCGGCGGCGAGCGCATGTACCATCACATGATGATCGTCGACCCCGCCCGCGATCGCCTCGGCCGTGTGCACGTGTTCGACACCACCGGGGCCGCCGGCGTCGCCTGGCGAGCGATGCGACCCGAGCGCCTCCACAGCTACGCGCGCCGCCTCCTGGCCCTCCACGACACCTTCCGCTACGACCCCGACTCCGCCCAGCTCAGCTGCCTGCCCGTGCGCCCGCCGGAGGCCGAAGTCACAGGTCCATGAGGACAGGTCCCATGCGCCAGGTGCGAACGTACATCCTCCGCCTCCTCGCCCTGCTGTGCGCCTGGGGCCTGGTCCACCTCCTGGTCCTCTGCGTCGACGGCTGCACCGACGAGGGTCGCCCCGCCGACGTCGCCGTCGTGCTCGGCAACCACGTCAGCCCCGCCGGCGAGCCCGCGCGTCGCCTGCGGCTGCGCCTCGATCGCGCCGCCGCCCTCTACGCCGCCGGCCTCGTCCCGCGGCTCATCGTCAGCGGCGGCCAGGATCCCGGCAGCCCGTACGAGGCCGACGTCATGCGCGACTACCTGGTCGCCCGCGGCGTCCCGGCCGAGCGGATCGCCGTCGACCGCGGCGGCGTCAACACCCACGCCACCGCCCGCTTCGTCGCCGCCGACCTGCGCGCCCGCGGCGAGCGCTCCGCGATCGCCGTCAGCCAGTACTACCACCTCACCCGCACCAAGCTGGCGCTGCGCCGCTTCGGCGTCGACGCCACCGGCGCCCACGCGGATCTCGAGCTCGAGCTGCGCGAGCCGTGGTCGCTGCTGCGCGAGGTCGTCGGCTTCTACGCCTACCTGTTCAAGGACTACCGCCTCGACTGATCGGAGCGGCCCGCGCCGGCCGGCATCCTCTCCCGCGAGAGCGACGGCGTCACCGCGGCGCGGCGACGGGCGGGCGCAGGAGCTCGCACGGCTGGCCGGCTGCCCCATACGACATGCTCCTTACGGCATGCCCGAAAAATCATGCCCGTCCGAACATGCTCGAACAGGCATCCTCGGTCGGAGCGCCTCGCCCGCTCAGAACTCGTCGAGGCCCTGCCCGAGCTCGACCCCGAGCGCCTCTTGCGCGGCGGCCGGGCACGGCGACGCGAAGCGCGCCTCGTAGCGGGCGGTGAACTCGGCGTTGGCCACGACCGCCTGCCCGTCGGCCTGCAGCTCGGGGAGCAGCCCGCGGACCGCGTAGACCTCGATCTCGCCGACGCTGCGGGTCACCGTCGTCTGCATGAACTCGAGCGAGAAGAACGGCTCGATGAGCTGACGGACCGCGCCCGACACGCACACCGAGTCGGGCTGGCCGACGCGCTCGACGTGGCTGGCGACGCTGACCGTGTCGCCCCACAGGTCGTAGACCGGCTTCTTGGAGCCGAGCACGCCGGAGATGCAGGGCCCGGAGTGGAGGCCGATGCGGAAGCTCCAGTCCCACTCGTCGACGCTCGGCGTCAGCCCCGACGCCACCACCTGAGCGCAGCGGAGCGCGGCGAACGTCGCGTCGACCGCGTGCGACAGGCGGCGGTGCGGGATGCCCGAGACCGCCACGTAGGTGTCGCCGGCGGTGCGCAGCTTCTCGACCCCGAACGCCGAGGTGATCTGGTCGAAGGCCGAGAAGAAGAAGTCGAGCTGCTTGAGGCAGGTGACCGGGTCGACGCGGGCGGCCAGGCGCGAGAACTGGACCGCGTCGATGAACATCACCGTCGACTCGCGGTAGGCCTTGGGCTGGAGCCGCTCGCCGAGCGGCGCCGCCGACTCGCGCGGCAGCACCGCCAGCGCCAGGCTCTTGTCGAGCAGGGTCGCGTGCGCCAGCTGCGACGCCAGCGCCCGCGGCGGGCGGATCGCCACGCCGACCGCCAGCACCGCATCGGATGGCTCCAAGGACAGGTCCCAGGCGACAGGTCCTTCCGGCCAGGGGTTCTCGGGCACCGCCTTGCCGCTGCTCTCGGCCAGGCTGCGCAGGAACGCCGGCGACGCGGCGCCGAACAGCGCGCCGAGGCTGGGCGCGCCGGGGCGGGCCGCCAGCCAGCGGGCCGCCGCGGGCGACGCCGGGGTCACACGGCCGTCGGCATCGACGCGCAACGCGATGGGCTCCACCAGCTCGAGGATCGCCACCATGTCAGAACTCTCGCACGTCCTCGAAGGTCGTCCGGGCGGCGATCGATTCTTCGTCGAGGTTGAGCAGGATCGGCAGCGTCTCCTGCTGCCAGTCGTCCTCTTGCAGGCGACGGACCAGCACCGGCCCGGGCAGCAGCAGATAGACCAGCTCGACGATGTCCATGATCACGTAGAAGCCGTTCGAGTTGCAGAACTCGAGCTCGGTGAAGTCGAGCACGCTGCGCTGGATCTCGCGCTTCGGCAGGATCTCGCGCAGGTCCTGCAGCAGGGCCGACAGATAGCGATAAGGGTTGTCGATCCGGACCACGCCCGAGAACGTGAGGGAGAAGTTCCCCTCGTCCTCGCGCGCGACGCAGTGGAACACACTGACGCCGCCGTCCATGATCTCGCCGTACGTGAGGACGTTCATTGCGCACCTCGCAAAGGAAACACCGCCTGCATGGTCAGGTTCTCGCCCGAATAGGTCGCGGACAAGCGGAAGCGGTTCTCGGACACCAGGCGGATGAGGCCGAGCCCGCCGCGCAGTCGCTGCATGCGACGGGCGCGGAGCGTGTCGGCGAACAGGCGCTTCGGGTCGGTCGCGGCCGTCAGCCGGTCGACGCGGTCCTTGACGTCCTGGTACTGCTCGGGGGTCGCCTTGTTGGTGACCTGGACCTGCAGCGCGTCGCCGTCGATGCGCAGGTCGACGCGCATCTGGCTGCCCGGATCGCTGACGTTGTCGATCACGTTCTGGACCAGCTCGGTGATGACCACGTTGGCCTTCTTGCACAGCGCCTGCGGGTAGAACACCGTCAGCATCGCCAGCAGCGACTCGCCGACGGTCGTCGCCAGGTTGCCGCGGGCGTCGCCCATGGGCGCGACCGTCAGCGTCAAGCCGACGCTGGTCGTGATCGGGTCGTCGTCGAACTCGTGCTCACTCACGCTGCCCGCCTCCGAAGCACGATGAGGGTGATGTCGTCGGCGTCGACGCGACGGAACTGCCCGTAGTCGTCGAGGCACCGCTGGAGGATCTGGTTGGCCGGCAGCTCGGCGTTGGCGCGCACGAGCTCGTGCAGGCGGCGCGTGCTGTAGTCGGCGCCGGCGCTGTCCTGGGCCTCGACCATGCCGTCGGTGTACAGCGCCAGCACGTCGCCTGTCTCGAAGGGCAGCTCGTACTCGCTGTAGGCGCGGCGGCGCAGGCCGATGAAGGGGTCGCCCTTGTTGAACGTGTGGACCTCGCCGCCGCGGACCAGCACCCCGTAGCCGCCGCCGCACACGTAGCGGAACGTGCGCTCGCCGAAGGCGACGAAGTTGACGGTGGCGTAGCGGCGGACCTCGCGGAGGAACCCGACGGTCGCGTTGTTGAGGTACTCGACGATGTCGCGCGGGCGCGACACCTGCTCCATCGTCTGCACCAGCTGGGCCTTGAGGTAGGCCATGATCAGCGCCGCCGACACCCCGTGGCCGGAGATGTCGAACACGCCGATCGCGTGGCTGCCGTCGCGCAGGCGGTAGAAGTCGTAGTAGTCGCCGCCGACCTCGGTCATCTGCTTGTGATAGACCGAGAACTCGAAGCGCGCGAGCATCTCCGGGTGGTCCTTGGGCAGCAGCGCGTGCTGGACCTGCTGGGCGATCTCGAGGTCCTGGCGGATGGTCTGGTAGGCGCGGGCCAGCTCGCGCTCCTGCTCGTCGAGCCGCTCGTACGCGGTGCGCAGGTTGTCGTTGGTCGCCTGCCAGTACGCGGTGTCGCGCTCGACCCGCTTGACCAGGCCCTTGTACATCCAGAACAGCCGGTGCAGGTCCTCGCGCGACAGCTCGGACAGGCGGTCGGGGTCTCGTCCCTGGAGGATCTCGTCGAGCGTCATCTCAATGGAACTCCACCACGAGGCGGTTGAGGTCGCCGTCGTTCGTCACGTCGACGTAGTAGAGGTCGCCGGGGGCCATCACCCCGCCGATCAGCACGCCGCGCTCGATCGTCTTGTCGAACGGCGTGGACGAGCGGATCACCGCGTGACCGCGGGCCGAGTCGAACTCCTCGAGGTCGAACGAGCCGACCACCTCGCGCGGGCCGCGGATGACGCTGGCGATGCCGTGGCTGCCGGTCTGGAAGTGCAGGAAATCCGCGCCGCGATGGATGAGCGCCTTGCCGGGGCCGTGGTGGTACCACAGCGTCATCATCTCGATGCCGAGCTTGAGGCGGATCGGCTCGACGTTGGCGTACGACTCGCCGACCATCTGCTCGATCTCCATCCACTTGGCCAGCGGGAACCACCGCCCCATGTCGATGTCGGCCAGGAGCGCGGTGGCCCGCCGACCGGCGACGATATTGAGGTTGACGCACGCCTGGGCGAAGCCGGCCATCAGCGTCCCGTGGACCACCGGCTCTCGCGGCTCGGACTGGTCGCTCATCCCGCCTCCCCCGCGAACGCGAACACCGCGATGATCGGCACCCCGCGGTACGACAGCCGCACGAGGCCCGAGCTGACGTTCGAGCGACAGTACTCCGGGAGGTCGACGTCGACGTCGATCGCCGGGTACGGCACGAAGCCCGCCTTCTTGAGGCGCAGCAGCCACGACTCGAGCGTCTCGTGGCGCTCGGTGCGGAAGGCGTCGCTGGTGCCGAGGATGTCGCGGACCTCGCGGCCGAAGAAGCCCTCCTTGATGGCGAACTTCTCGTCGGGGGACGCGTCGCTGCGGTCGACCAGGTCGAACACCGTCGCGAAGTGCTGCCAGCAGTGGTGCATGCGCCGGGTCAGGTGCTCGGTGTCGTGGTCCGAGCTCGGCTCGACCAGCGTGAACACCCGCGGCTTCAGGGCCCGCAGCCGCCGCAACAGCCGGGTGCGAGCGTCGCTGTCGGGGCCCGTGGTGTGGTGCAGCGTGTAGGCCGCGTTGATCGACAAGCTCCCCTCGGCGAGCGCCTCGAAGTGCGCGTAGTCGGCATCCTCGCAGACCTCGATCAGCTTGACCAGCGGATAGATCTCGATGTCGAACGGCAGCTCGGCGCGAACCTCGTCGATCGCGGCCACGCCCTCGTTCAACGCGGTGCGGTTCGGTTCGAGCGCGATGATGCGGACGCGCTCGATCTTGCCGGGGTCGCGCGCGAGCGCCCGCAGCAGCGCGACCACTTGCAGCCCCTTGCCGATCCCGATCTCGAGCAGCGCCGGCGTGCTCGACTGCCGCATCGCGTGGACCAGGTACTGGTTGGCGAGCGCGTAGCCCTGCGGCACGGCCGGGATCGCGCGCTGGAGCAGCGTGAACAGATCGATCTGCGGCCGCTTCTCGGCTTGCAGGTACAAGTTTCGACCCGAGAGCAGGTTGCGATCGATCCGCCGGAGCAGCGACTCGGCGACGATGTGGGACAACAGCGCGTCGCTCGGGACATCGACGTCGAGGGCGTCGAGGAGCTGGCTCGCTATCACCGTCTTGGCGACCTGCTCGCGATGCCGGCGAATGTCCTGGCACGCGGCCAAAATCAGCTTGTAGCGGTCCTCGTAGAGCATGCGCCGCAGACTGAAGGTCACACAGGGGATCCGCCTTGGCAAGCTGATGCGCACCCGATCGTGGCCGAGAAGATTATCTCAGCCCTCGCGCGGAAACGCGCCGCGAAGCCGGACAGGCCCCCGTCGGCCTCTGTCTCAAAGACCACCCAGCGGCGCGACCGGACCGCGGGCCACTGCGCAGGTCGCGTGCGTCGGAGGACGGCGACGCACGCGACGGACTGCATCTTGAGACATGGTCCGAAAACCATGACCCGGCGCAGCAAGCCGGGCCGAGGCGTTCGGAGGCCCGGCCGCACGCCTCACGCGGCGGCGGCGCCGCCAGCGATCCGCGTCTCTGTAGATGCGCCTGCCAGCGATCGCAGCTCGAGCCCGACCTCGAAGCTCAGGGCGGTCGCGCCGACGCGGCCGCGCTGGCTCTCGCGGTGAACTTCGACGGCCAGCGTCACGTGCGTCGCATTCGGTACTCTGCCGCTGCGGAAGCGCACCGTCGCGATCGCAGTCAGCGGCTCCCCCACCAGCATCTCTCCGAAGCGCCGCACGCGGCTGATGCTGCGCAGCGTCAGCGCGACGTCGCGGAACGGCTCGCTGTGGGCCAGGGCCGACAGCGCCCGGCCGAGCGCGACCGGGAGCGGACAAACTCGGCCCCACGGCTCCGGCGCGCCGCCGCCGGACACGCTCCCGGTCGACAGCATCTCCTCTCCGCAACCCACCACCTGTCCCAAGAAGCTGGACTCCACATGCGCGGTCAGATCGGCCGGCTTCACCGTGAACGTGGAAGTCGTCAAGACCGTTCCGACGCTGAGAGATCCGAGATCGTGTGCGAGCATGACGCGGCCTCCTGGGAATTAGCGTGCCGCCCACAGCCGCGATTTGCACGCCAGATCACGCCCAGCGGCGATGTGTGCGTCTTCCTCCGCCGAGGATCGCGAGCATCGCCGCAGATCCGGCGAATTTCTCGGACGGCGCGGTGATCGGCCGCGCGACGGCCCGCTTGCATCGGACGGCGAAATGATCTTCACACGCCCCTCGCGCGGCGAATTCGACGCGATCTCCAGCGCGATCTCTTGCGCGTGCAACAACGACGGCGGTTCGCACGACCTCTCCGTGTGCTCCTCGACTTCCTCGCGCCGCCGGTGTGCCTCGCCTGTCGTCACCTGCTCCGGACCCCGCCGCCCGGGGGCGTGCCGCCCCTGTGCAGTCGCTGCGCCCCCGAGCTCGCGCCGCTCGACCCGGCCGCGCGGCGCGTCGGCGACGTCGAGGCCTGCTTCCTTTATGACGGTCCGCTCGCGGCGGCCGTCCGCCGGCTCAAGTTCGGCGGCGAGCTGGAGCTCGCCGGGCCGCTGGGCCGGCTCCTCGCCCACGCGCCGGTGTGGCGCGAGGGCTGGGATCTCGTCGCGCCGGTCCCCCTGCACTGGCGCCGCGCCCTCGCCCGCGGCTACAATCAGGCCGCCTTGCTGGCTCGCTGGGCCGCGCGCGAGCACCCGACCGGGGCCCGCGTCGACCCGCGCCTGCTGCAGCGCGTGCGCGCCACCCCGCCGCAGAGCGAGCTCGACGGTCCGGCGCGCCGCGACAACCTCGCGGGCGCGATCGTCGTCCGGCCCGGGCGCTCGCTCGCCGGCCGGCGCGTGCTCGTGGTCGACGACGTGACCACCACCGGCGCCACCCAGGCCGCCTGCCTCCGCGCGGTGCGGGCGGCAGGGGCTGCCCGCGCCGCCGGGCTTGCCCTCCTGCGGTCCGCTTTGTAGCTTTCCACCCCCGCCGTGAAGAAGACCGACAAGACCGCGACGAAGGACGGCCACATCTTCGTCCAGAACCGCCGCGCCACCTTCGAGTACGAGGTCCTCGAGCGCTACGAGGCCGGCCTCGCGCTCATGGGCAGCGAGGTCAAGTCGATCCGCGACGGCCGCGCCAGCCTGGGCGAGTCGTACTGCCAGTTCCAGGGCGACCAGCTCTTCCTCTATCAGTCGCACATCGGCGAGTACACGCAGGCCCACGACCGCAACCACCTGCCGCTGCGCCCGCGCAAGCTGCTGCTGCACCGCAAGGAGCTCGACCACCTGGCCGAGGCGGTCGACCAGGCCGGCCTCACGCTGATCCCGCTGGCGCTGGTGGCCCGCAGCGGCCGGATCAAGCTCGAGCTGGCGCTGTGCCGCGGCAAGAAGACCTACGACAAGCGGGCCTCGATCAAGGAGCGCGAGCAAAAGCGCGAGATCGACAGGGCCATGCGGGAGCGGTGACGTGAGCGGTCGGCGCTCGGACGGACCTGTCCCATCGGACACCCTCGCGGCCCTCGACCGCGCCCGCGACCAGCCCGGCCCGCACCTCTGGGTGGTCCCCGCCCCGCCCCCGACCGGCGACGCCGACGAGGTCCTGCGCGAGCTCGACGCCCTGCTGGCCCGCGGCGAGCTCGACGAGCCCGCCGTCGCGCGCCTGGTGGCCCTGGCGCCGCGCGCCCCGGGCCGCCTGCGCGCCGTCGTCGGCGCCCTCGCGGCCGCGGGCGGTCCGGCCGCGGTGGCCGGCCTGCTCACCCTGCCGCAGGTCCCCGGCGCGCTCGAGGCGGTGGCGCGCGCCCTGGCCCGCGGCCTGACCCGCGCCCTGCCCGGGTCCGCCGCCGCCCCGGTGTTCTTCGCCCTCGACTTCCGCGGCTCGCGGGCGCGGCCGTTCCCCGACCTGTTGCGGCGCGCCCAGCTCGTCGCCGCCGATCCGAGCGGCGCCCTGCGCCTCGACGTCCTCCGCGTCGACGGCAAGCCCGCCTACCGCCTGTCCTTTTGGCCAGATACGCTCCCGGCGCGGGCCCGCGCCGGGCTCGCCCGCGCCTGCGCCGCCGACCTCGCGCTGCTCCACGGCCGCCTCGCCCGCCTCCGCGGCACCCGCCTGTGGCTGAACGGCTTCTGCTTCGCCGACGACGGCCCGGTCTCGGTCGCCGCCCAGGGCCACCTGCTGGCCGCGTGGTTGACTTGGTCCGAAGGACATGCGCCATGAAACATGACCTCAAGGACACCCCGTTCGCCCGCGCGGGCGCGCGCCTGCGCGACGCGCTGCAGGCCGGGTCGCGCGGCGTGGGCCTGCGCGCGGTCGACGAGGCGCGGGCGGTGCGTCTGTGCGAGGACGTCGGCGAGCGGCTCGACTGGCCGGTCCACACCTGGAGCGCGGCCGGCGGGCGCGACGGCCTCGGCGCCCCCGAGCCGCTGGTCGACCTCCTGCGCGGCCTCCTGCGCGACCCCGATCCCGGCCTGTGGGTGCTGCTCGATCCGCCGCCGCTCGAGCCCGTCGCCCTGCGGGCCCTCCGCGAGCTCGCGCAGCGCAGCGTCGGTCCGGCGGTCGTCGTCGTCGGCGACCTCGCCCCCGCGCTCGTCGCCACCCCCGAGCTCGAGCTGGTGGATCTCGAGCTGCCTGACGCCGACGAGCTCGCCGGCCTCGCGGCCGACCTCGTCGACGAGCTCCGGATCGCCGGCCGACCCGGCCCTGCGGCCGCGCTCGACCGCCGCGCGCCGCAGCTGACCCGCGCCGCCCTCGGCCTGTCCGAGCACCAGGCGCGCCGGCTGCTGCGCCGGGCCGCTCACGCCAGCGACGACGCCGTCGCGCTGGCCGAGCTCGGCGCCGGCAAGGCCGAGCTGCTGCGCCGCGGCGGCCTGCTCGAGCGCGTCGAACCTGTCCCTTCGGACATGCTCGGCGGGCTCGCGCAGCTCAAGCAGTGGCTGGCTCGCCGCGCCCTCGCCCTCCGCCCCGAGGCCCGCGCCGCCGCGATCCCCGACCCGCGCGGCGTCCTGCTCGTCGGCGTGCAGGGCTGCGGCAAGAGCCTGGCCGCCCGCGTCTGCGCCCACGCGCTCGGGCTCGGGCTCCTGCGGCTCGAGCCGGGCCGGCTCTACGGCGGCACGCTCGGCGAGAGCGAGGCCAACCTGCGCCGCGTCACGGAGACGGTCGAGCGCATCGCTCCGGTCGCGCTGTGGATCGACGAGCTCGACAAGGGCCTGGCCGGCAGCGAGGGCCCGGCGAGCGACGCGGGCACGGCGGCGCGGGTGCTGGGCGGGCTGCTCACGTGGCTGCAGGAGCGCCGCCGACCGGTGTTCGTGGTCGCCACGGCCAATCAGGTCTCGCGCCTTCCGCCCGAGCTGACGCGCCGCGGTCGTCTCGACGAGATCTTCTTCGTCGACCTGCCCGACGCCGACGAACGCGCTGCGATCGCGGAGATCCATCTCGAGCATGCGCCCCGCTCGCACATGGGCGCCGCCCCGGTCCTCGCTGATCCGTTGCCCGACCTCGTCGCTCTCGTGCGCGCGGCCGACGGGCTCTCGGGCGCCGAGATCGAGGGCGCGATCGTGGAGGCTCGCCTCGACGCGTTCGCCGAGTCGCGACCGCTCGCGCGCGTAGACCTCGCTCGCGCGCTCACCGCGACGGTCCCGCTGAGTCGCAGCCGCGCCGGAGAAATCGCGGCTCTTCGGGCGTGGGCGAGCGCTGCGGCCCGCAGGGCCTGAGCAACCTGTCTTTAAGTTTCAATACAGTGCGTGGCCCGCGGGCGCGCAATGCCTGCACAACCGCGTCAATCGCCCGAGCAGAGCCGGCGAACGGTGGTTCGCAGAGTGTGCTGTTGAACACAATTCAAGCGAGCACGATGTCGCTAGCGGACGTGACTCGCACCGGCAAACCTGCTGCGAGGCTTGTGGGAATTTGCGCGCTGAGGTCCCACCCATCCCGCGAACTCCAGGTGCGTGACACTGTGATCACGGCTATGGGATACTGTACGAGCGCTCATTATGACCGTGCAGCCGCCGATCACTCCCCTGTCTCAAGGAACAGGACCCGCGGACCAGCCCTCGTCGCCGGCGCGGGTCCTCCTCGTCGACGACCACCCGATCTTCCGCCTCGGCCTGTCGCAGCTCCTCGGAGCCGAGACCGACCTGGAGGTCGTCGGTGAGGCCGAGGACGCCGAGGCCGCCCTGGCGATCCTGCGCGAGAAGCCCGTCGACCTCGCGGTCGTCGACCTCTCGCTCAAGACCGGCAGCGGCATCGATCTGATCAAACAGATCCGCGCCGCCTGGCCCGAGCTCAAGCTGCTGGTGCTGTCGATGCACGACGAGCAGCTGTTCGGCGAGCGGGTGCTGCGGGCCGGCGCGCACGGCTACCTGATGAAGCACGTGCCGGCCGAGCGGATCGTCGGCGCCATCCGCAAGTCGCTGAAGGGCGAGCTGGCGGTGAGCGAGCAGCTCGCCGAAACGATGCTCAACGCGATGGTCTCGCGCCCGCGGGCCGGCACCGGCATCGAGAACCTCAGCGACCGCGAGCTCGAGGTGTTCGAGCTGCTCGGCCGCGGCCACGACACCCGCAACATCGCCGAGTCGCTCAAGATCTCGATCAAGACCGTCGAGACCCACCAGTCCAACCTCAAGCTCAAGCTCGGGGCCCACAGCGCGCACCAGCTGCGCCGCCTCGCCGTCCTGTGGGCGACCGAGGGCCTCGCCGGCCAGCCCGCCGCCGGCCGCCCCTGAGCCCCTCCTGCACGCCCTGAGCGCGCTCCTGCACGGCCCCCGGCGCGCTCATCCGGCGAGAATTTGCCAGGCCGGCCCGCTCGGGTCAGCCTCTGGCCGTGTCCCGCGCGCGCAACCTCGCCCAGCAGCAGCTCGAGCTGCCCGCGCTGGACGAGCCCGCGGGCGCCGTCGACCTGCCGGAGCCGACCCCCGCGACCGCCTGCGCCCGCTGCGGCTGGCTCGTGCTCCGCGCGGAAGAGGCATGTCCTTTGTGCCATGCCCCGAAGGACAGCAAACCATGAGCCGCTACGTCCGCCTCGACCTCGGCGCCCGTGAGCTCGCGCGGGCCGACCTGGAGGCCGCGCTGGCCGAGCTGGGGCTCCGCGCCGAGGTCGCGGAGATCCCCGGCGGTCTCATGCTCGAGGGCAACTTCGAGTGCGCCGGAGAGCCGGTCGACCTGCGCCTGCCCGCGGGCACCTTGACGGCCGTGGGCGACTTCGGCCTGCGCGCGGCCGGCACCACTTTCGTCCTCGTGTGCGGCGAGCACGATCGCGCCGTGCTGGCCGAGCGTCTGGTGGCCCCGCTCACGCAGGCGCTGGCGGCTGCCCGCGTGCGCGCCGCGGCGAGCGCCGCCGGCCTGGCCGTCGACACCACCCAGGCGGCCGACGGTACCCTGCGGCTGCGGGTCCGCCCGCCGGCGTAACACTCGCCGGGGCCCCGCGTAGTCCGAGCCGGAAGGTCGAACGATGTCCGCCTCTCGCCCGCTGCCCCCCGCCGTCTCCGCCGCCATGAGCCGCCGCGACTTCCTCGCCCGCGCCGCCAGCGGCACCGTCGTCGCCGCGATGGGCGGCGGCATGCTGTGGGTGCTGAGCGACCGCCTCACGCGCGAGGCCAAGGCGATGAGCCTCGCCGACGGCCGCCCGCGCCTCCCGCCCGGCCAGCGCGTGCTCGAGGCCTTGCGGCCGATGGGCGGCGTGCCCGGCTCGCCGAGCCCCGCCGACGTCAAGATCAAGGTCTACGGCGAGGTCGAGAAGCCGTTCGAGCTCGACTGGAACGGCCTGCTCGCCGAGCCGCAGACCGAGCTCGAGCTCGACGTCCACTGCGTCACCGGCTGGTCGCTGCTCGGCGCGGCGTGGAAGGGCGTGCGCGTCAGCCACCTGGCCGAAAAGGCAGGTCTCAAGAAGACCGCGCGCCACGTCGTGTTCGAGGGCGCCCACGGCTACACCGCCAACGTCCTGCTGGCCGAGGCGCTCGCGCCGGACGTCCTGGTCGCCCACCGCCACGCCGGCAAGCCGCTCGCGCGCCCGCACGGCAGCCCGGTCCGCGCCGTCGTGCCCGGCCTCTACTTCTGGAAGAGCACCAAGTGGCTGACCGGCATCAAGTTCGTCGCCCGAGACGAGCCCGGCTACTGGGAGACCCGCGGGTATCACAACCACGCCGACCCGTGGAAGGAAGAGCGCTATGCCTGAGCCCGAGCGCCGGCGCCCGGCTCGCTGGCGCCCCTGGCTGCGCGCCCTCCACCGCGACATCGGCTACGTCGTTGTCGGCCTCACCTTCGTCTACGCGCTGTCGGGCCTCGCGGTCAACCACATCGCCGACTGGGACCCGAACTTCCACAACTACGAGGCGCGCCACCAGGTCGCCGTGCCGCTGCCCGAGGACGACCGCGCCGCCGCCGACAGGGTGCTCGCCGAGCTGGCGATCACGAGCCCGCCGACCGAGGTCTACCGCAGCGACGCCCGCGAGCTGTCGATCCTCCTCGAGGGCAGCACCCTCCACGTCGACCTCGACAGCGGCGCCGTCCTCGAAGACGGCCAGCGCCCGCGCCTGGTGCTGCGGGTCGCCAACTGGCTCCACCTGAACCGCGGCAAGAAGGCCTGGACCTACATCGCCGACGGCTACGCCGTGTTCCTGCTGTTCCTCGCCGCCTCGGGCCTGTTCATGCTGCCCGGCCGCAAGGGCCTGGTCGGCCGCGGCGGCGTGCTCGTCCTGCTCGGGATCGCCGTCCCCGTGCTGTACGTGACCCTGTCCGGCGGGCCATGACCTCGAAAACATGCCCGTTCGGACATGCGCCAAAGGGCATGCCCGAACGGGCATGCCCTGAAGTTCTTCCCGCGACCACGGCCGCGAGCGCAGCGCCGACGGGCGCTGCCCCCGCCTACTGCAGCCGCTCGCGCAGGAACGACAGCGTGCGCTGCAGCGCCTGCTCGGTCGGGTGACCGGTCTCGCGCACGAGGTCGACCGTCAGCACGCTGTGGGCCGAAGGCTTGATCCCGTGGGCGTTGCCGGGCCCGGAGTCGATCTCGATCGCCTCGAAGCCCTCCTTGAGCTCACGCTTGAGCGTCTCGAACCGCTCGCGCGGGACCTTGCCGTCGTGGGTGAAGCACAGGCCGAGCACCTTGAGGCCCTCGTCCTTGACGCGGCGCTTGACCGTGGCGAGCTCATCCGGCGCGATCGCCAGCTGGCCGCGGCGGGCCTTGCCGACCGGCAGCGGCAGCGCCGGCTGCGACATCACCGGCGCCATCAGCGACGGCTCGACCGCCATCGACAGCGCGAAGTTGCCGGTCAGGCACATGCCGATCGCGCCGACGCCCTTGCCGCCGAGCTCCTTGTGCAGCGCGCGGGCCAGGCCGCGGAGCCAGTTGGTGATCGGGCTCGACTCGTTGCCGGCGAGCAGCTTGAACTCCTTGCTCACGCACAGCTTGAGCATCGTACTGGCGAGGTAGCCGCCGGACACCGGCTTCATCGGCTCGCCGAACAGGTCGGGCAGGACCACGGTGAAGCCCGCGTCGGCGACCAGGTTGGCGAACGCGACCACCGCCTCGTGGATGCCGGGGACCTCGGTGATGATGACGACGCCCGGGCCACGCCCGCGCCGATAGACCGTCTTGGTGACGCCCTCGTGGGTGAACTCCGATGCGCTGTAGCCCTGGATCGACATCGGCGCGAGTGTATCAGCCTTCGGGCCGGCGCGAGCTTGTCAAATCGCGCAGAGGCGTGCGAGGCTCGGCGCCGCCGTGTCCTACGAGCTCTTCCTGGTCCTCCACATCTTCGGCATCGTCCTCCTCTTTATGGGCCTCGGCGGCCTCGCGTTCCATGGCATCGCCGGCGGAACACGCGAGACCAACCCCGCGCGCGGCCTCGTCGCTGCCACGCACGGCGTCGGAACGTTGCTCATCGTCGCGGCCGGCTTCGGCATGCTCGGCGTGAAGTACGGCGGGGCCATGCCGGGCTGGGTTCACCCCAAGCTGCTCGCGTGGATCTGCCTCGCGGCCGCTCCGGCCCTCGTGGCCCGCAAGCCCGGCGCCGGTCGCGTGTTGTGGTTCGTCGCGCCGCTGCTCGGCCTCCTCGCCGCCTACTTCGGCCTCAACCACAAGTGACGCGCGCTAGAACCAGCGCGCCGCGTAAGCCCGCAGCACCTCGAGGCGAGCCAGCGGCGCGCGCACGGCGATGTGTCCGTCGGGCCTGAGCAGCACGAGCTCAGGCGCGCGCACTCTCCACCCGCGGACCACTGCGCCTGAACGATCGCCGAGGGTCTCCGCGTCGCCTGTACCCAGGACCAGGTCGCGAACCACCAGCGACCGTCCCCACCTCTCCGCCAGCTCCTGACCCGCGCTCGTCAGCGCCGGCGAGCGCGACGATCCGTGCATGAGCAAGAGCGTCAGCTTCGCCTCGCTCGCCACCAGCGCGTGCAGCGATATCGTCGTGTCGCCGGCGCTGAGAGTCGCCGCCGGCGCTCGCTCGCCGGCCTGCGGCGACGGACGCGGCCACCGGCGGGCATCGAGCACCGCCGTCGACCGGCGATACGACACGCCCGTCTGCGACATGCGCCGCACCAGTCGCTGCTGCAGCGCGCGCGACCGCAGCACCGTGCCGACGATCAGCTTGCGGAGCACCATCGTCCGCCGACTCGTCGCCCCGCGGAACAGGCGATCGGTCAGCTCGAGCGTCTGTTTCGCCACCGGCAACCGCTCCGCGTCGTACGTCGCCAGCAGCTCCGGCTTCGCCGCGCCGCGCGCCACCATCGCCAGCTTCCACGCCAGGTTGAAGGCGTCCTGGATCCCCGTGTTCATCCCCTGCCCGCCCGCGGGGCTGTGAATGTGCGCCGCGTCGCCGGCGAGGAACACCGAGCCCACCGCCATCCGCGGCACCATGCGGTGGTGCAGGCGGAACCGCAGGATCCACTCCGGGTCGTGCAGCACCGCCCCGGGCACCAGCTCGTCGGCCAGCTTCTGAAACATCTCGAGCGTCGGCTCGGGCGCGTGCCCCTCGCCGCCCATGGCGATGATGCGATAGCGATCGCGCGGCAACGGAGCGAACACCACCAACCCCGCGGACCGCAGGAACCCGTAACCGACGCCCGGCGGGCGATCCCAGCGGATCTTCAGATCTGCCTGATCGAACATGTCCTCATAGGCAGAGCCTTCGAACGGCAGGCTCAGGCCGCGACGCACCACGCTGTGGGCGCCGTCGCAGCCGACCAGCCAGCGCGCCGTCACCGTCTCGGTGCGACCGTCCTCGCCGCCGATCGTCGCCACCACCTGTGAGCCCTCGTCGCGGAACGACAGCAGCCGCAGCCCGCGCTCGACGGCCCCGCCGAGGCGCCCCAGGTGCTCGGCCAGGATCCGCTCCGTCGCGCTCTGGTCGAGGAACACCGGGGTCGGCACGTCGGGCCCGAACCGCTTCACGTCCAGCGTGCCCAGCAGCTGCTTCTCGAAGTACAGCTGCACCGCCATCAGCGCCTGCGCCTCGGCCTCGACCGCCGCGCGCAGCCCCATCGCCTCGAACACCTCGCGCGTGCGCGCGTGAACGACCAGCGCCTTGGAGTGCTCGGTCGTGCGCGGCGCGGGATCGACCACCCGCACCTTCAACCCGTACCGCCGCAGTTCGCACGCCATCGTCAAGCCCGTGGGCCCTGCCCCCGCCACCAGCACATCGATCGACTCCATCGCTCCGCTCCTGCAAGTGAGTGCTCACTCACCGTGCCACGGCCTCCTGCCAGTTGCAAGTGAGTGCTCACTCAGGCCATCCTTTCCGGGTCATGGCCACGCGCGAAGACGATCCTGAGCCGGTGCGCGGCGTCGAGCGCATCGTCCGCGCCGCGATCGAAGTGATCGCGGAGCGCGGCTTTCGAGGCGCCGCGACCAGCGAGATCGCCCGGCGAGCGGGGGTCGCCGAGGGCACGATCTTCCGCCACTTCAAGACCAAGCAGCTGCTGCTCGACCACATCCTCGAGCCGTTCGTCGAGCGGGTGCTCGCGCCGATCGCCTTCCGCGACCTGCACCGGTTGATCGACACCGACTACCCGGACTTCGCCGACTTCCTGCGGGCCTTCGCCCACAACCGGCTCTCGGTCGCGCGCGAGCACGTGCCGGCGCTGCGGATCTTCTTGCAGGAGGTCCCGCTCAGCGCGGAGCTGCGGGCGATGGTGTTCCGCCACATCGGTTGCCACGTCTTCCCCGAGCTGCTGGCCGTCATCCGCAAGTACCAGGCGCGCGGGCAGATCCGGAACGACCCGCCCGAGACCGTCCTGCGGATCCTCATGAGCGCGCTCGGCGGCTACATCATCACGCGCCTGGCGATCCTCCCCGACTACCCGTGGGACGACGACCTCGAGATCGAGCGCACGATCCGCGTGGTGGCCCGCGGCCTGCGCCCCGACTGACCCGTCCTGTCGACCAGCCTCAGTGCGCCCGACAATTCGCCGGACTCCTGCTCCGGCCCGTCGCGCTCCTGTCCTTTCGACCAGCCTCACGCACGCACCCCCGGGCCGTCGCCGGACTCCTGCGCCCGTCCGTCGGGCGTCCCGTCCTGTCGACCAGCCGCACGCGCCCCTCCGGCCCCTCGCCCTTCTCCTGCGCCCGTCGCCGCGGTCCTGTCCTGTCGACCAGCCTCACACGCGCCCGGGGGCGTCATCGTGCTCTTGCGCCCGTCTGTCGAGGTCCTCGCCCCTCCATCAGCCTCACCCCCGCGCCGCGGAGAAGTGGCGGTGCTCCTGCGCCGGCCCGTCGCGCTCCTGTCCTTTCGACCAGCCTCGCGCACGCACTTCCCGTGGAATTCGCCGGACTCCTGCGCCCGTCCGTCGCGCTCCTGTCCTTTCGACCAGCCTCACCCACGCGCCCCGTGGACGTCGACCTGCACCTGCGTCTGCCCGTCACGCCCCAGTTCGGCCACCGGCCCCGGCGCCCGGCGGTGCTACCCTGACGGGGCGTGTTCGGATCGCTCCCGCCGCCGCCGCGGCGCTACTTGCCCCCCCGCGTGCGGCTCGATCGGCTCGCCGATCTCGAGGCCTGCTACGGCGAGCTCGGTGAGCGGCCGCTGCCGGCCGACGATCCGTGGACCCTCGAGCAGTGGCTGCGCGACTGGTCGGAGCTGGAGAGCCACCTGGCCGAGGCCCGGGCGCGGCGGCAGATCGCCACCAGTTGCAGCGCCGACGACCTCGAGGCCGCGCGCGCCTGGCAAGTGCACGTCGACGTCCTGGACCCCGCTTGCAAGCCGCTGCGCCACCTCCTCGCGCGGCGGCTCGCCGAGCACCCGGCGGCGGCTCGCCTCCCGCCTGGTCACGCTTGCGCCCTCGCGGTGCTGCGCAACCAGGCCGACCTCCACCGCCCCGCCCTCGTCCCGCTCGAGGCCGCCGAGCAGCACCTGTGCGCCGCCTACGGCCAACTGCGCGCCGGCATGCGGTTCCACTGGGACGACGCCGACGTGTCCCTGGCCCAGGTCGAGCGCAGCGAGGACGATCCCGACCGGGCGCGGCGCGAGGCCGCCTGGCGCACCGTCGCCGCGGGTTTTCGCGCTGTCAAGCCCGAGCTCGATCACCTGTTCGACCGCCTGCTCGACAACCGCCGGGCCCAGGCCGCCGCCGCCGAGCTGCGGGACTACCGCGCCTATCGCTTCCGCCGCCTCGACCGGCTCGCCTACGGCCCCGCCGACTGCCTCGCCCTGCACGAAGCCATCGCCGCCGAGTTCGTCCCGCTCGCCGGCCGCGTCCTCCGCCGCCGCGCCGCCGCGCTCGGCCTCGACCTCCTCCGCCCGTGGGACCTCGCGGTCCTGCCCGGCGGACCGCTCGTCCCGTTCACCCGCGAGGAGGAGCTGATCGCCGGCTGCGCCCGCGCCTTCGAGGCCGTCGATCCCGAGTTCGCCCGCCAGTTCTCGCGCCTCGCCGAACATGGCCTTTTGGACCTGATGTCGAGGCCAGGTAAAGCCGCCGGCGCCTTCCAGCTCCACCTCCACGCCAGCGGCCTCCCGTTCGTGTTCGCCGGCGCCGTCGGTCGCCACGAGGACCTGCTCACCGTCTTGCACGAGAGCGGTCACGCCTTCCACGCCCTCGCCTGCGCCGGCGATCCGCTGATCTGGAACCGTCACCCGCCGATCGAGTTCTGCGAGGTCGCCGGCATGGGCATGGAGCTGCTCGCTGCGCCCCACCTGCGCGCCTTCTACGACGCCGACACCTGCGCCCGCGCCGCGCGACACCAGCTCGAGCAGCTCGTCCTCTTCCTGCCGCACGCCGCCGCCATCGACGCCTTCCAGCACTGGGTCTACACCCACCCGGACGAGGCCCGCGATCGTGCGGCCCGCGACGCCGCCTGGCTCGCGCAGCACCGGCGCCTGTGCCCGGGCGTCGACTGGAGCGGCGCCGAGGCCGACCGCGCCGCCCTGTGGCAGCGCCGCCTGCACGTGTTCGAGCTGCCCTTCTACTACATCGAGTACGCGCTCGCCGGCCTCGGCGCCGTCCAGCTGCACCGCCGCGCCCTCGCCGAGCCGGCGGCCGCCGTCGCCGACCTCCGCCGCGCCCTCGCGCTCGGCGCCCGCGCCCGCCTCCCCGATCTGTTCGCCGCCGCCGGCCTGCACTTCGGGACAGATCGCAGCTCCGTCGGCCGGGCCGCCGCCGCCTGCCGCGAGCTCCTCGACCTGTGACGCGCTCGTACACCTCACGCACGATCGACAAGTCGCTGCGCTGCTCGACCGTGCCTCGGACCCGGTCGGGCCCGCGTGCGGCGAGCGCCTCGACCGTGACTCACTCGCACGCCGTCCCGCGCGCGTGAGGACCCGCGGCGCGCCTCGATCCGTGACTCCTTCCGGAGCCATCACGCACCGGTGACGGGCCGCGAAGCGCCTCGACCCGTCACTCGCTCGCCGTCACGCACAAAGGATAAGCCGCGGAGCTCCTCGCCCCGTGACTCACTCGTACGCCGTCACGTACAGGTGATAGGCGTCGAAGTCGACCGCGCCCGAGGCGAAGATCGTGCCGTCGTCGCCGATGGCCACGTTGACCTCCCACGACCCGCTGTCGCAGCTGTGCGTCGCGAGGGTCGCGCCGGACGGGTCGAGCCGGGCCACCATCCCGCGGAACGGCGGCTCGTTGTTGAACTCGCCGCCGACCGCGATCTCGCCGCTCGCGTTGACCGCGAGGTCGCCGAAGCCCCACATCCCCTCGATGATCGTGTCCCACAGCGGCGTCCCGTCGGCCGCGAATTTCCCGATCTTCACCGCCGACGACCCGATCTCGGTTCCGACTACCACCGCGCCCGCGCCGTCGATCGCCGCCGTGCTGAGCACCGAGAGCTCCCACGGGCGCGTCCACAGCTCCTCGCCGGACGGGTCGAGCAGCCGGACGCCCTCGTTCCACACCAGCGCCACCATCGCGCCCGACGCTCCGATCGCCGACACCTCGAGCTGATCCGCGACCTCGAGGTCCCACAGCGGCGTCCCGTCGGCCGCGTGCTTGACCATCCGCGTCCCGTCGCCCACCGCCGCGCGGTCGCTGTACACCGTCGTCCCGTCGGCCGCGATGGCGAGGTCATAGCCCCACCAGTAGCCCTGATCGCGCGGTCCCAGGTCGCGCTCCCACAGCATCACCCCCTCGGGGTCGAACTTGCGCAGCCGCTTCCGCGGCGACACGCCGTCCTCGTCGCGGAACATCCCGTAGCCGTTGCCCTCGGCGTCGATGTCCCAGTGGAGCGCGCCCATCGGGATCGGCACCGTCGCCACCAGCGTCCCCGCCGCATCGAATTCGCGCGACAGACCCTCGCTGAACACCCGCGCTCGCCCGTCGGCCGCGAGCGACACCAGGCCCGCGCCGCTCTTCTCCGGATCGACGAACAGCCACGCGCCGCCCTCGCACGCGAAGTCGTCCGGCGTCGACCCCGAGTCGGTGTCGTGCCCCCCCGACGTCGTCTCGGTCGTCGCCTCGCCCGTTCCGCCGGTCGTCTCGTCCGGCCCGTCGGTCGTCTCTACCGCGCTCGTCGTCCCCTCGCTGTCGCTCCCGCCGCCGCCGGTCGTCCCGCCGCTGTCGCTCCCGCCGGTCGTCGTCCCTTCGCTGACGGTCCCGCCCGTGACCCCCGGGTCCTTCGGATCGCAACCTGTCACCAAAGCCATAAACCCAAGGACATGTCCAATATACCATGTTCTAAGCCGCATACTTCTCTCCTCGTTCGCTCGCGGCCGCCACGGCCGCGGGAACCTCGTCGCCGGGCCGCGGACGACCTGGCGTCGCCGCTCGCCGGACCGCCGCGTCACGCTCGGCCTTCCGCGGCGAGCCGGCGCAAAGCACCTCGCTCCGGCCGGCCGCCCGGTCGGCACCTGCTGCGGGTTCGTCCCCCGCGCCCGACCCTGTCATCCTCGGCGGCGCCGCCTCGGAGCTGCCCGAAGAGACAGGTTCGAGCACGCGCCGGGCGATCCCCCGCGGGGAGACTTGCCACTGCGAGCCCGGAGCGACGCCGCATCTGCGGAGGTCCCCAAGCAAACGCCGTACCTTTCAATGATCCCGAGAATCCCCCAATCCTCTCGGCCGTGCGTCCTCGCCTGTAAGTCCGGTCACGACCGCCGCGCCCCCACCGGGTCGGCGCCCGCGCCTGTCACGAGTCTGGAGGGTCATGTCTTCGAGGCCAGCTCGCTCGCGCCGCCGGCCCGGGCCCCACCTCTTGCGCCGCTCGCCCGCGCTCGCGCATCCTCTCGCACCATGTCGTCCGCCCGCGCCACCTGGCTTCTCCTCGCCTCCTTGCTCGCGTGCCGGCCCGAGCAGCCCGCGCAGGCTCCGACGGGCGAGCCCGCGCCCGCCAGCGACGGCTCGCGCGCCGCCTGGCGCGACCCGCCGCCGGTCGAGCTCGAGCGCCTGCGCGGTCACCTCGCCTTCCTCGCCGACGACGCCCAGGAGGGCCGCCCGCCGGGCACCGCCGCCGACCAGCGGGTCGCGGAGCACATCGAGCAGGCCTTCCGCCAGCTCGGCCTCCAACCTGGCTTTGGGGACAGCTACCGCCAGAGCTTCGAGTTCACCGACGGCGTCGCCCTCCGCGCCGGCGAGCAGAGCGTCCTGCAGCTCGGCGGCAGGCCCGTCGCCCACACCCTCGTCCCCTTCTCTGCCGCCAGCGCCGCCCCGGTCGGCGCCAGAGTCGTCTACGTCGGCCATGGGATCCCCGGCGACAGCCCCGACAGCGGCGACTACGCCAAGCTCCTCGACAAGGTGAAGGGCGCGATCGTCGTCGCCCGCAGCGGCGCTCCGGCCGACCCGCACCTCGACCCGGCCAAGACTCGCGTCCAGTCGAAGGTCATCGCCGCGCGCGATCGCGGCGCCGTCGGCTTCATCCTCTGGGAGCCCGACGCCACCGTCCCCTACCCCAACCACGGAGAGGCCAACGACCTCCAGCTGCCCGCGCTCGCCGTGTCGGCCGCCGGCACCCCCGACCTGCTCAAGGCCTTCGGCAAGAAGGGCCCCGTCACCGCCGCCGACCCGCACGGCGGCCTCAAGCCGGGCGCCGTCGCCAAGGGCTCGCTGCACAGCCCGGTCGAGCGCGTCACCGCCACCACCGCCAACGTCGCCGGCCTGCTCAAAGGGACAGGTCGCAAGCGGATCGTCCTCGGCGCGCACATGGACCACCTCGGCCGCGGCAGCAGCTCCTCGCTCGCGCCCGGCGTCGACGCCATCCACAACGGCGCCGACGACAACGCCTCCGGCGTCGCCGCCCTGCTCGGCGTCGCCGCCGCGCTCGCCCAGCTCCCGCCCGAGGCGCGGCCCTTCGACCTCCAGTTCGTCGCCTTCGCCGCCGAGGAGATGGGCCTCCTCGGCAGCAAGCGCGTCGTCGAGTCGCTCTCGCCCGAGGCCCGCAAGGACATCGTCGCCATGCTCAACTTCGACATGGTCGGGCGCGTGCGCGACAACACCGTCGTCGTCGTCGGCACCGGCACCAGCAGCGCCTGGCCGGGCCTGCTCGACCGGGCCAAGGTCGACCCGCGGGACGCCGCGCGGACCCTGGTCGTCAAGCCGAGCGAGGACGGCTTCGGCGCCTCCGACCAGGCCAGCTACTACGCCGCCGACATCCCGGTCCTCCACTTCTTCAGCGGCGCCCACGACGACTACCACCGGCCGAGCGACGACTTCGACAAGATCAACCTCGAGGGCGCCGCCGCGATCGCCGACCTCAGCGTCCGCCTGGTCGCCTTGATGCTGCGCGAGCAGCCCGTCCTCGACTTCAAGAAGGTCGCGGCCACGGCTCCGCGCGGCGGCGGCTTCCGCGTCTCGCTCGGCACCGTGCCCGACTACGCCGCCAACGCCGACGGCATGAAGCTGTCGGGCGTGCGCCCGCAGAGCCCCGCCGAGGCCGCCGGGCTCAAGGCCGGCGACGTCATCGTCAAGATCGGCAAGCGCGAGATCCACAACATCGACGACTACATGGCCTGCTTCGGCGAGCTGCAGCCCGGCGTCGCCGTGCCGGTGGTCGTCGAGCGCGAGGGGGCGAAGGTCGAGCTGACGATCACGCCGGCGGCTCCCACGCGTCGGTAGTCGCCGGGTCCGAATTGGCGTCGGCCCGCCGTCCGGGACCGGCGCGATCCCGCACCTTTCGCGGGGATTCGCAAAGGAGCGCGAGATCAGCGTTCATCGGCCGCTTCGCCGCCGTTGCTCCGATGCCTGTGCGGCTGGTATATGCAGCGCGGACCTCCTAGGGGGAAAGATCTCGCACATGTCACGTCGCAACAAGATCACGATCGTGGGAGCCGGCAACGTCGGAGCGACGGCCGCGCACTGGGCCGCCCAGAAGCACCTCGGCGACATCGTCCTCGTCGACATCGTCCAGGGCGTACCGCAGGGCAAGGCGCTCGACCTCGCCGAGGCCGCGCCGGTCATGGGCTTCGACCTCAAGATCGTCGGCACCAACGGGTACGACGAGACGGCCGACAGCGATGTCGTCGTGATCACCGCCGGCGTCCCGCGCAAGAAGGACCCGGTGACCGGCAAGTTCACCAGCCGCGACGAGCTGGTCGAGATCAACCGCAAGATCGTCGGCGGCGTGACCCGCGAGATCGCCAGCCGCTCGCCGAACGCGGTGCTGATCTGCGTCAGCAACCCGCTCGACGCCATGTGCCACGTCATGTACGCCGAGTCGGGCTTCCCCAAGGAGCGCGTGATCGGCATGGCCGGCGTGCTCGACACGGCGCGCTACAAGTACTTCATCTCCGAGGCGCTGAACGTCAGCGTCGACGACATCCACGGCATGGTGCTGGGCGGCCACGGCGACACCATGGTCCCGCTGCCGAGCCACACCTCGGTGGCCGGCATCCCGCTGACCGAGCTGCTGCCGCAGGACAAGATCGACGCCATCATCCAGCGCACGCGCGGCGGCGGCGGCGAGATCGTCGGTCTGCTCGGCTACTCCGGCTACTACGCGCCGGCGGCGGCCTCGGTGGCGATGGTCGAGGCGATCGTCCGCGACCGCAAGCGCGTGCTCCCGTGCGCCGCGCTGCTGTCGGGCGAGTACGGCTACAAGGACCTCTTCATCGGCGTCCCGTGCGTGCTCGGCAAGGGCGGCGTCGAGAAGGTGATCGAGATGAAGCTCGGCGACAAGGAGAAGGGCATGCTCGAGATCTCGGCCAACGCCGTGCGCGAGCTGGTGGCCCTCCTCCCCTACGGGAAAGGCCAGGCGACCTGATGAAGATCCACGAGTACCAAGGCAAGGAGCTGCTGCGCGGCCTCGGCGTGCCCGTGCCGCTGGGCGGCGTCGCGTTCACCCCCGGCGAGGTCAAGCTCGTCGCCGCCGACCTGATCCAGCGCACCGGCAACCCGGTCGTCGTCGTCAAGTCGCAGATCCACGCGGGCGGCCGCGGCAAGGGCCGCTTCGTCGAGCAGCCCGACGTCGGCGGCGTCAAGGTCGTCAAGTCGGCCGAGGACGCGGCGCAGATCGCCGAGAAGATGCTGGGCAACACCCTCGTGACCATCCAGACCGGTCCCGAGGGCAAGAAGGTCCAGCGCGTCCTGGTCGAGCAGGGCATGAACATCGCCCGCGAGCTCTATCTGGCCATCACTCTGGATCGCGCCACCGGTCGCAACACCGTCATGGCCTCGACCGAGGGCGGCATGGACATCGAGGAGGTCGCCGCGCACACGCCGGAGAAGATCCTCAAGGAGTCGATCGACCCGGCCGTCGGCCTGCAGGCGTTCCAGGCGCGCAAGCTGGCCTACGCGCTCGGCCTCGTCGACCCGGTCGCCCCGCGCTTCGTCAAGTTCCTGCTCGCGCTCGCGGCCGCCTACGACCGCCTCGACTGCGCCCTGCTCGAGGTCAACCCGCTCGTCGTCACCGGCGACGACCAGGTGCTCGCGCTCGACGCCAAGGTCTCGTTCGACGACAACGCGACCTTCCGCCACAAGGAGCTCGAGGAGCTGCGGGACCCCAACGAGGAGGACCCGAGCGAGCTCGAGGCCAAGAGCTGGGACCTCAGCTACGTCAAGCTCGACGGCAACATCGGCTGCATGGTCAACGGCGCCGGCCTGGCGATGGCGACCATGGACATCATCCAGTACGTCGGCGCCAAGCCGGCCAACTTCCTCGACGTCGGCGGCGGCGCGACGGCCGAGCGCGTGACCGCGGCGTTCAAGATCATCACCCGCGATCCGAACGTGCGCGGCATCCTCGTCAACATCTTCGGCGGCATCATGAAGTGCGACACGATCGCCACCGGCGTGATCGCGGCCGTCAAGGAGGTCGGCCTCAAGGTCCCGCTGGTCGTCCGCCTCGAGGGCACGAACGTCGAGCTCGGCAAGAAGATGCTCGACGAGAGCGGCCTTGCGATCACCACCGCCAGCAGCCTGCGCGACGCAGCCACCAAGATCGTGGAGCTTGTCAAGCCATGAGCGTCCTCGTCGACAAGAACACCCGCCTCATCGTCCAGGGCATCACCGGCAAGGTCGGCCTCTTCCACGCCGAGCAGTCGCTCGCCTACGGCACGCAAGTCGTCGGCGGCGTCACGCCCGGCAAGGGCGGCGAGACCGTGCTGAACGGCCGCGTCCCGGTGTTCCACACCGTGCGCGACGCCGTCGAGAAGACCGGCGCCAACGCCAGCGTCATCTTCGTGCCGCCCCCGTTCGCCGCCGACGCGATCATGGAGGCCGCGGACGCCGGCGTGCCGCTGATCGTCTGCATCACCGAGGGCATCCCGGTGGCCGACATGGTCAAGGCCAAGCGGTTCCTGCAGGACAAGCCCGGCTCGCGTCTGCTCGGCCCCAACTGCCCCGGCATCATCACGCCGAAGCAGTGCCGGATCGGCATCATGCCCGGCTACATCCACACCCCGGGCCGCGTCGGCGTCGTCTCGCGCTCCGGCACCCTCACGTACGAGGCCGTGCATCAGCTGACCACGCTCGGCCTCGGCCAGAGCACCGCGATCGGCATCGGCGGCGATCCGGTCAACGGCACCAACTTCGTCGACTGCCTCAAGTTGTTCCAGGATGACCCGGAGACCGAGGGCATCATCATGATCGGCGAGATCGGCGGCTCGGCCGAGGAGGACGGCGCGGCCTTCATTCGCGAGCACGTCACCAAGCCGGTGGTCGGCTTCATCGCCGGCGTCACCGCCCCGCCGGGCAAGCGCATGGGCCACGCCGGCGCCATCATCTCGGGCGGCAAGGGCACGGCCGACGCCAAGCTGGCCGCGCTGCGCGAGGCCGGCGTGACGATCGCCGACACGCCCTCCGACCTCGGCTCGACGATGGCCCGCGTGCTCGGGGCCAAGACCAGCGCGTAATCTTCGTTGCGCGCACGCGGGCCCGCGATGTCCTGGCGACATCCGGGCCCTGCGTGTTTGGTCAGCGCGCAGTTGCGCTCCGATCCACCTTCTCTGCCGAAGCGGCGCGGACCCGCGGCAAACACGCTTGCAATCGCGCACTACCCGGCCTAACGTTCGGATATGCGCAGATTGGGATGGATGCTGGCGCTCGCGGCCTGCACGCCGACGGAAAACATGATGACCACCGCGTCGCCGATGTCGACCACCGGCTCGACGACCGAGGACCAGGGCACCGGGATCCAGACCGTCACCGGCAATCCGACCACCGTCGACACTGAAAGCACCGCGACCGCCACCGATCCCACCGAGACCGGCGTCACCTCGCAGGGTCCGAGCAGCGAGCCCACCACCTCCACCACCGGGCCCGTCGGCGAGTGCGGCAACGGCGTCGTGGAAGGCGACGAGCTGTGCGACGACGGCAACGCCGACGACCTCGACAGCTGCACCTCGCTGTGTCGCCCGCCCGAGTGCGGCGACGGCATCATGCACGAGGGCGAGGACTGCGACGACGGCAACGACGACAGCACCGACGAGTGCACCGTCAACTGTCTGTTCCCGGTGTGCGGCGACGGCTGGGCCCAGGCCGGCGAGGACTGCGACGACGGCAACGACAGCGACGAAGACGCCTGCCTCGAGGGTTGCGTCGCCGCGGCCTGCGGCGACGGCATCCTCTGGGACGGCGTCGAGGTCTGCGACGACGGCTTCAACGACAACACCTACAACGGCTGCGCCCCCGGCTGCGGCAAGCTCGGCCCGCACTGCGGCGACGGCAAGGTCGACAAGGTCGACATCAACCTGCCCAAGGGCTTCGAGTACTGCGACGGCGCCGACCCGTTCATGGGCGTCGGCTGCACCGAGGACTGCATCTACGACTTCTCGCAGGTCCCGCAGCTGTACTGCGCCGGCACCTGCACCTGGGGCGGCGCGTCGGGCTGCGACCAGGCCGACGCCGACGTGTTTTGCAAGCTGCGCACCGGCGACCCGGCCGCGAAGGCCACTGCGTTCACGCTCGGCGCGCCGCTCGAGGCCGGCGGCTTCCCGTGCTCGAACATCGGCGTCCCCATCGAGCTCGACGGCAAGGACCCGCGCATCTCCCTCGGCCCGCTGCCCGACTTCGGCATCACCAAGACGGCGTATTATCAGGTGGCCAAGATCAAGACCTCGCACGGCGGCAACGCGAGCTCGACCGTCCTCGGCAGCACGCTGAAGTGCTCGCCGTAGAGCCGCAGCCGCGGCGTCGTCCGTCATCCTCGCGCGGGTCCGATCGCGCGAGCGCGAGGCCTCGTGCGCCGAGACCGGCGCGACGAGCCGCGCCGCCGAGACGAGCGAGCGCTGCTCGAAATGCCGCGGTCTCGACCGTGGGTCGGCCCCGGCGCGCGGTCCGGACCGCAGCGTCCTGAGCCGCGCAGAACCTCGCTCGTCGCGGCTTCTCGCGTGCGACTTGCTTCAGGACCCGCGCCGCCTGAGACTTCCTCGAGCCGGATGGGACCGTTCCGCCTCGAGACTCTCACCAGCCGCGACGTCCGGGACCGCCTCGAACGTCTCGAGCTCCCGTTCAATCAATACGGCATGGATCCGTTCGGGATCTCCAAGAAGCACCTCGGCGTCTTCTATTCGATGCTCGAGGTGTTCTACAAGAACTACTTCCGGGTGAAGTGCTTCGGCATCGACAACGTGCCCGAGCGCGGCAGCGCGATGCTGGTCGGCAACCACTCGGGCGGCCTGCCGGTCGACGGCGGCATGGTGCTCGCCTCGCTGTTCTTCGCCCGCGACCTCCCGCGCCACGCCACCGGCATGGTCGAGAAGTTCGCCGGCAACTGGCCGTTCGTGTCGGAGTGGTTCTCGCGCGTCGGTCAGCTGCCCGGCCTGCCCGAGCACGCCGTGCGGCTGCTGCAGGACGGCCGCCTGCTGATGATCTTCCCCGAGGGCGCGCGCGGCACCGGCAAGCTCTTCAAGGATCGTTACCGCCTCGTGCAGTTCGGCACCGGCTTCATGCGGATCGCCCTGCAGACCGGCGCTCCGATCGTCCCCTTCGCCTTCATCGGCGGCGAGGAAGCCCTTCCCACCGTCTACCACGCCAAGACGCTGGCCAAGCTCGTCGGCGCGCCGTATTGGCCGGTCCCGCCCTACCTCGTCCCGTTCCCGCTGCCGCTCGGCTGCGAGATTCACTACGGCAAGCCGATGCACTTCCCCGGCACCGGCCGCGAGCCCGACGAGGTCATCGAGGGCTACGTCGAGCAGGTCAAGAGCGTCGTCGAGCTGCTGGTCCTCCGCGGCTGCGCGCTCCACCGTCAGCGCAACGACGGGACTTTCCCACAGGAACCGGAGGACAGCTCCGGCTCGTCCTCCTCCGCGCCCTCCTCGACCTCCGGCCCGACCGACTCCGAACCATGAAGATCCTGATCACCGGCATCAACGGCGCCCACGCCCGCATGGTCGCCCTGCGCCTGCGCGCCCGCGGCGACGAGATCCTCGGCATCGACCGCCGCCCCTGGCCCGACGCGCCCGAGGGCGTGCACGTGTTCCAGACCGACGTGCGCAAGCGGCCGGCCGCCGACGTGTTCCGCCAGCACCGGCCGGACGTCGTCATCCACATGGCGACGATCACCCACTTCACCGCCAGCGCCGAGGAGCGGCTGCGGATCAACCTCCACGGCACGCGCCTCGTGTTCGAGTACTGCCACGAGTTCGGCGTCAAGCAGGCCGTGTTCGTCGGGCGCCACACGATCTACGGCGCCGCCCCCGACGCGCCGCTGTACCGCACCGAAGAGGAGCCGCCGCTGGCCGTCTCGACCTTCCCCGAGCTGGCCGACTTGGTCGCCGCCGACCTGTTCGCCGCCGCCGCGCTGTGGCGCTGGCCCGGGCTCAAGACCGCCGTCCTGCGCATGGTCTACATGCTCGGCCCGACGCACCGCGGCACCCTGGCCAGCTTCCTCGCCGGCCCGCGCGTGCCGATGATCCTCGGCTTCGATCCGCTCTACCACTTCATGCACGACGAGGACGGCGTCGAGGCGATCGTGCGCGCCGTCGATCACCAGCTCAGCGGGATCTACAACGTCGCCGGCCCGCCGCCCGTCCCCCTGTCGACGCTGGCCCGCGGCACCGGGCGCCAGCCGATCCCGATCCCCGAGCCGCTCTTCAAGTACAGCGCCGGCCGCTTCGGCCTGCCTTATCTGCCGCCGGGCGCCGTCGCCCACATCAAGCACCCGATCGTCGTCGACGCCACCGCCTTCCGCCGCGCCACCAACTTCGAGCACAAGCACGACGCCCACGCCGTCATGGTCAGCTTCCGCGAGTCCTGAAGGACATGTTGCAATGGACATGTCACGAGGGACATGTCCTCAAGAGCCGCGGTACGTCCCGGGCCGGTAGCGCAGCAGCGCCACCTCGAACGCCTCGAAGTGCTCGGCCAGCAGCTCGACCCGGCGGACCAGCGCCGCCAGCTCGACCGGCGCCAGCCGCGGACCATGGCCCTTCGCTCGCCTCGCCGGCAGCGCCGGCAGGTCGGTCGGCCCAGCGTCGAGGGCCTCGCCGAGCAGCACCGCCTCGATGTCGTGGGTCGAGATCCCGACGTGGGCGATCAGCTCGCGCTCGTCGGGCCCCAGCTCGCGCACGCTGCGGATCCAGCTCCACACCCAGGCGTCGATGGCCGCGTCCGCGGGGTCGGCGGCCTCCACCGCGAGGCGCAGCGCACGTGTCTCTCGCGCCAGCTCGGCCACGCGGGGCGGCAGGTGGTCGAGGGCCAACGCCGCGTCCGCGCCGGCCAGCGCTTGCCGCTCCATCAGGGGTAGCGGACGAGCGAGCACCCCCGAGAATGACGCGAACGCGATCGTGCCCAGCGTGGTCGCGAAAAACACCAGCTCGAGCGGGTCAAACACGCCACGGATGAGGGCGGTGACGACCACCGCGCTCGTCGACACCAGCGCCCAGATCGTCAAAATCTTCGCTCGCCTGAGGCGCTCCAGCCGGCGCGACTCGATCGCAGCAGCGAGCCGCTGGTGGCGAGCGGTGCGCGTCTGCGCCCGAATCGTTATCGCCGCCTCGTCGCCTCTATCCACTGGCACCGACCGCAGCGTAGATCACACTCGCGTCGGCGGCAGTGTCTTGGGTGCCCTCACCCCCTGAGCTTCTCCGAACAACCCCGAACTTCCGCACCTGCCGCAAAACACGTTAGAATCACCGCGCGCGCCCCGGTCTACGGTGCGTGCCTCATCCCTCGCTCGCAGGAGTCCCCATGACCCAGGCCACCACCTCGGACCGTCCCCTGCCTGTCACCTCTGGTCGTCGCCGGCGTCGCTTCGGCCTCGCCGCTGCGGCCCTCGGCGCCGCCCTCCTCGGCAGCACGGTCGCCCCGACGGACGCTGAAGCAGCCGTTCCCCGCGTGCTGCGACCAGGCACGCGACCGATGCAGTTCCTGTTCGGCCTCGGCCCCTCGTGGGGCATCGGCGGCTCGTCGTACTACTACGACGCCGGCTACTACGGCCCCGGCTGCGGCGCCCCCGGCTTCCCCTGTCGCTACGGCAGCTTCGGCTACTGGGGCTCGTTCAAGCTGACGCAGGAGTTCAGCGGCCACTTCAGCGGCAACGCCTCGGGTCCCGCGCTCGGCATCCTCCTCAACGAGGAGTTCGGCTACCGCCGCTTCGGCTTCGTCGTCGCGCCGAAATTCACGTACGACATCCAGCCCAAGCGGGACCTCGGCCTTTACATCTCGCCGAACGTCTCGCTGGGCTACCACCTGCTGTCGGACCGCTGGAACTACTACAACGGCGCCTACTACCACTACACCAACCACGCCGCGAACCTGCAGTTCGGCGTCGGTCTCAAGCTCATGCTCGACGACCGCTGGATCGTGTGGCTGCAGTTCCCGCAGTTCGACATGAGCTTCGGCCCGCGCTACGGCTACGGCTGCGGTGCCGTCCCCGGCGCCTACTGCCCGGCCTTCTTCATCGCCCGCCTCAACCTCCTGCTCGGCGGCGGCGTGTCGTTCTGAGCGAGCCGCGCGTGCCCAGCGGCGCGTCCCCTCTCGCCCGTCCGATCGCCGTCGTCGGCGCCGGTTTCCTCGGCGCCCCCGTGGCCGCCGCGCTCGCGGCGACCGCGGGCGCCGGCGATCCACCTGTCCTTGCGACCACGCGCTCCGGGACATGGCCGAACGGACATGTCCCCGGGGGCATCGAGCTCCGCCCGCTCGACGTCGCCGCGCTCTCCCCTCCAGATATCGCCGCGGTCCTGGCCGGGGCGCGCGCGCTGGTCGTCTGCTACGCCCCGGGCAAGCAGCAGGACCGCCGCGAGCTCTACGTCGAGGGCACCCGTCGCTTGCTCGCGGCTGCGGCGACGCTCCCGCTCACTCGCCTCGTCTACACCTCGTCGACCTCGGCCCTGCCCGACCGCGACGCCTGGCTCGACGACGACTGCCCCGACTGGCCCGACGAGCCGCGGGGTCGCGTCCAGCGCGAGGCCGAGGAGCTGGTACGCGACACCTGCACAGGCCACGACCTGCCGTGGACGATCCTCCGCCTCGGCGGCCTCTACGGTCCGGGTCGCGAGCTGTTCCGCCTCTACCGTGGCGCCGGCGACGACGGCGTCCTTTCGGGCGACGGCATGCAGCCGACCAACCTCGTCCATCGCGACGACGCTGTTCAGGCCGTCCTCGCCGCCTTGACCCTCGCGCCGGACGAGCGCGGCGTCGTCAACGTCGTCGACGACGACCACACCCCCCGGCGCGAGATCTTCGCTCGCCTCGCCGCCCTCGCCGGTCGGCCGCCTCCGCGATGGGAGCGGCCCGCAGGTCCGGCCGCGGTCGGCAAGCGGGTCGGCAACGCGCGCCTGAAGACGCTCCTGCGCGTGGTCCTCCGGCATCCCTCTCACACCCCGGCGAGCCCCTGATCTTGCGTGCCCTTGGCGGGTGGTTAAACCCCTGAGCACGCCATGAACGTCGCCGCCGCCGTCACCCACCTCCTTCCTCTTCCGGCCGGCGGCGGCGTCGCCGCGCCCCTCGACACCGTGGAGCTCCAGTCCGAGCTCGACGTCCTCGCCGACGAGGCCCTGCGCGCGCGCCGCCAGGGCCTCTCGTTGTTGGCCGCGGTCCGCGACCCGCGTTTTCCGGCGCTCCAGAGCTTCCACCAGGGCCTGCGCGACGCCCTCTTCCTCGAGATACCCGAGGAGCTGGAGCCGTGGGCGCGGCTGGCTGCCAACGGCGCCGGCAATCCCCCGCTGCAGCACATGCTCGTCGACTTCGCCCGCGGCGGCGACGACGACCGGCGCAGCGCCCTTCAGGCCGCGCTGGCCGAGCTGCTCGTGTTCGAGGCCATCCGCCTGCGCCTGTTCGTCACCGCCTTCCGCGGCGAGGAGTTCGAGGTCGTCGGCGGCGAGGAGTCCGACGTCGACGCGATCGCCTACGCCGAGGTCGCCACCTTGCTGCACCGGCCCGAGCTCGCCGATCCCGAGGTCCGTCCGCTGACCGTCCTGCTCGCGTCCGCGTCCGTCTCGCTCGCCCGCGACGCCCAGTCACGCGCCGAGGAGCTGCGCGACACGGGCGAGGACACCCGCGAGGAGCTGCGCATGCGCGCCCGCCTCCGCGCCGCCCTCCGTGAGCTCCGCCTGCCGGAGGCCGTCCTGCTGGAGAACGCCCTGGCCGCGCTGCTCGGCGAGGAGCGGCGTGAGCTCGCCGAACTGCAGGCCGAGCGCCCCGTCGCCCTCGACGGCATGACTCGCCAGGCCATGGACCAGCGCGTCTCTCGCGGTCGGCGAGCGCTCGCCCACCCGCGGTCGACGTGGCCGCGCCGCCGCCGCCCGGCCCTGTTCGATCTGCTCCAGCGCGCCTGAAGCTCGCCCCGCCCGAACCCCATCCACAGCGTCCTCCCTCGGACGGCCAGCGCCCCTGCCGGTTGACCGCCTCGCCGAGGTCTCTCGCGCGCTCGCTGTCGGATTTTTTGGTTGTCGCGGGATGATCGCCACGGTTGCGGGCACACGAGGCAGACCGTCCGCCGCTCTGCCACGCTCCGCTTCAGGTGCGTTCCGGTCGACGGTGTAGCCTCCAAGCGGCGCCCCGGCGCGCCGCAGCCACGGGTTTCACGCCTCCATCTGGCGAGCCACCCGTGTGTGGCTCGGTGACAAGCACCTCGGCGGGCACCAGGGGCCGCGCGCAGGGTTCGTCGGCGCGTACCCAAGCATTCGCTGCCTCTCGCCAGCAGCGGCCTCGTTTCGGCCAGCACCGCCCGCAGGCCGAGAGGTCGTCCGAGGACGCCGGTAGCCAGCCCTGGCCCCCCGTCCTCACGGTTCGATCCCTTCCACCGCTCTGGAGCCGCCCGTCGCTGGCGCCGGGTGCGGGCGAGGCCCTTGTCACGGATCTCGCCTCGCGAACGGGTTCACGGCGGGCGCGACCCTGGTATGCTCCGCGCCCGCCATGGCCGCCCCACCCGAACCCACACGCGGACCGCGGATCGCCCTCGCAGCGGTGATCGCCGGTCTCAGCCTCGGCCTCGACCTTTGGAGCAAGGCGTGGGTCTGGAACAACCTGCGGGACCAGGCCGCCTGGAAGGTCAGCGACAAGCTGCTGCACTTCGACTTCGCCTGCAATCCCGGCTCCGCCTTCGGGTTCCTCAACGACGTCGACTGGGCGCGCTACTTCTTCATCGTCATCACCCTGGCCGCGGTGGGCTACCTCGTCCACCTCGCGCGGACCTTGCCGACCACCAGCCGCGCCGCCTTCGTCGCCATCGGTCTCATCGCCGGCGGCGCGCTCGGCAACCTGCACGACCGGCTCGTGCGGGTCTACGCCGGCGACTACTGCGTCGTCGACTTCATCGTCGTCTACCTCTGGGGCGGCAAGACCTGGCCGGCCTTCAACATTGCCGACGCCGTCCTGGTCGCCGGCGTGTTGTTGTTCCTGCTCGTGCTCCCGCGCACCGAGGCGCCCGCCGACGGTCGGACCACGGCCTGAGGCGGACGGCCGTAGCACGCCGCGCAGGCCGCCGGCTGCAATTCTGCCCACCTCCGGGGCTCTCCCCGCCAGCGGTGGCTGCGCTTGCCCGCCCTGGTGCCTCGGGTACACTGGCCAGGTTTTCGGCCCTACATGAGCGACACGCCCGTTTCGAAGTCCAGCCGGCTCCGGCCGATCCTCGTCACCGCGTCTGCAGCCGCGGTGTTTCTGATCCTCGACCTCGTGACCAAGAGCTGGGCCTGGGACAACCTCCGGCCGCCGAACCGGTCGATCGCCGCGATCGGCAACTGGTTCCACTGGTCCTACAGCTTCAACACCGGCTCCGCCTTCGGCTTCCTGCGCGGCCAGGACTTCTCGCGGCCCCTGTTCATCGTCGTCACCCTGGTGACGGTGGTCTACATGGCCGCCCTCGTCCGCAAGCTGCCGACCGACCGCCTCTACGGCTTCTTCGCCATCGGCTGCATCATCGGCGGCGCCCTCGGCAACATGCACGACCGCCTGCTGCGCCAGGACACCGACCCCCACGGCAACCTCACTCACGGCGTGGTCGACTTCATCCGCGTGTGCGCCCCGTGGAACCCCCGCGGTCTGTGCTGGCCCAACTTCAACGTCGCCGACATCGCCCTCGTCGTCGGCGTCGCGCTGCTCATCCCCTACTTGATGTTCCACGCGCAACCGCCGGAAACCAAAGAGGACTCTCCGGAAGCAAAACCCGCGACCTGAGGGTCCGCAGGACCCGGTCGGCCGAAACGAGGTCCGCCGCCGCCGACGACAGGGTGGTCCGGGCGTCGCTCGCGCGCTGGCCCCGGACAACATCGCGGCGCCCGGAGTCCACAGGCACGACCGGCCCGAGCGAGGCTGGGACGGCCGGAGATGGCCCCCAGCCGCCCGCACCACGGCGAACCGCCGGAGCCGGGCGAGTGAGGCAAGGGGCCGGCCGGAGCTCGTCCCTTGCTCGCCGGCGCCTTCGTGAACTGCCGGCGCCGCGCCAGCGAGGCAAGAGCCGCGGCGCGGCGCTGAATCCCGGCCCGCAGCACGAGCGAGAAGCCGAACGACTCAGACCCGCAGCTCGCGGGCGAGGCCACGCGCCTCAAAGCCTCGGCCCTCCACGGGGCGCTTGGGCGCCAGCCCAACCCGCATCCAGGCGATCGACAAATGTGTCGCTGTCCGGGACGCAGGGGCCACTGCGCCGAGCCGCTCACTCGCGTTCGAACGCGCGCACCTTGGCCCAGCACTCGCGGCGTTCGGCCTCCGGATCGGAGTCGATCACGATCCCCCCGCCGCTCTGCAGCCACAGCCCGGCCGCGTCGGCCACCCCCGTGCGGATCGGGATGCTGCAGCGCAGCCCGTCGGGCAGCAGCGCCACGATCGCCCCGCAGTAGATCCCGCGAGCGCGCTGCTCGAGCCGCTCGATGTGCTCGACCGTCCGCCGCTTGGGCGCTCCCGTCACGCTCCCGCCCGGGAACACCGCCGCCACCACCTCTGCCAGCGTCCATCCCCGGCGCAGCGTGCAGCGGACCTCCGACACCAGGTGATGCACCGTCGGCAGCGTCACCAGCTCCGGACGGGCCGGCGCGCGGACCGAACCCGGGTGCGCGATACGGCCGAGATCGTTGCGAACAAGGTCAACAATCATCACATGTTCGGCCAGATCCTTGATGCTCTGCTTCAACTCTTCTTGAGCCGCCCGGTCCTGCTCCGGGTCGGCCCCTCGCGGCCTGGTCCCCTTGATCGGCCAGGAGCGAGCCAGGTCGCCCCCGTCCTCTCCCGCCCCCAGTTCGATCGCCACCAGCGTCTCCGGCGAGTTGGAGATCACCCAACGGCCGCACGGTCGCCCGGCCTCGACCGCCAGCAGCGCCCCCATGCTCGCGGGGGTCGCCGCCTGCACGGCCGCATACACGGCGGCCGCCCTGGCCGCCAGCGGCCGGCTCGCCCATTCCGGCGACCACCCGGCCACGAACGGCTGCGTCAGGTTGATCTGGTACGTCTCTCCCGCCGCGATGAACTCCTGCGCCCGGCGCACCCGCGCGCGGTAGTCCTCGGCGGCGACCAGCGCCTCGACCGGGCCGAGCGGCCACCCCTGTCCCGAAGGCCACTGGCTCGCCCCCAGTCGCCCCACGAGCTCCGCCCCGGCACGGGGATCTCCGTGGATCCGCTCGCCCGCCCCGAGCTCGAGCGCCGCCCGGTAGCGGCGGAGCACCAGCCCCGGCAGGCTCGCCGCGGTCGGCGGACGGCCGAGCAGCGCCGCCGTGCCGACCTCGTAGGTCAGCCAGCCGAACCACGGCAGCGCCGGCTCGGCCCGCCACAAGGCCTCGATGGTGGGCAGCGCCGACAGGTCGTCGGCCACCACCTCGAGGTCGGGCTCGAGCGCCACGAACCCTCGCCCTGCGCCGCCGTCCAGCCACGCCAGCGCCCCGCCCGGCTCCGACGCGGCCAGGGCCGCGATCTGGCGCGCCCGGCTCACTCGGTGTTCTTCTGCGCCAGCGCCTCGCGGAAGCCGAACGTGTAGTCGACCGCGCTGATGATCGACACGAACACCGACAGCCCGAGCAGGACCAGGCCGACGCGGTGGAAGTCGAGCGCCTCCTCGACGCCCGGCAGGCGGTACCGGTAGTGCATCAGCAGGAACGAGATGCCGGTCAGCTGGAACGCCGTCTTCGCCTTACCGCCGGCGCTGGCGGCGATGATGATGTTCTCCGAGCTGGCGAGCGAGCGCAGGCCGTTGATGTAGAACTCGCGGGTCAGCAGCAGCACCACCAGCCAGGCGGGCGCGCGGTCGTCCATCACCAGGTAGATGAGCACCGCCGCCACCATGATCTTGTCGGCGAGCGGGTCGACGAACTTGCCGAACACCGTCACCAGGCCGGAGCGGCGGGCCAGCCAGCCGTCGATGAGGTCGAGCAGCGACGCGACCGTGAACAGCAGCGACGCGAGCACGCAGCGCCACGGATCGGTCTTGTCGATCAGCATGAGCACCGGCGGGATGAGGAACACCCGACCGATGGTGATCATGTTGGGGAGATTCAGGATCTCCCGGCGGAAGCCTTCGTACCTCTTCACAGAAAGCCGCGGGAGCCTACCGCGAAGCCCGGGCCAGGTCCAAGACAAGACGCGGGGCGCCGCGAGATCGGCGGCGACTCACGGCCCGGCGATCGCCCGCGCGGGGCTCGCCCCGCCGGCCCCGTCCTGAAGCAGCCGCTCGTACGCATAGAACCGGCGCAGGACCGCCTTCACGTACGCCCGCACCCCCGCGTGAGGCGGTACCCCGCCGTACTTCTGCACCGCGCCGGCGCCCGAGAAGTAGCCGGCCGCCACCAGCACCATGTCGCCGCCGAAGCGGTTGGCCAAAAGTCGCAGGAACTTGGCCCCGCCGTAGATGCTCTGGCGCGGGTCGAACGGCTGCTGGACCCCGAGGAAGCGCGCCGTCGACGGCATCAGCTGCATCAGCCCCATCGCCCCCGTGCTGCTGACCGCGCCGGGATAGTAGTTGCTCTCGGTGTGAATCACCGCGCGCACCAGCGACTCCGGCAGCTGGTACAGCCGCGCGGCCCCGCGGATGTGCGTCTCCCAGCGGCGCGAGCGTTCGTCGGCCAGCGCCTCGGCGACCTCGACCTGTGGGTCGCGGCGCGGCGCCGACGGTTCCGCCTCGGACGCCGCCGTCTTCGGCGCCCCGCCTTCGCCGCCGCTGCCCGGCATCTCCTCGACCTCGCGCCGGCCCGCGCCGACAGCGCGAACGGGCGTCACGTGGACCACCCCCTGCGCGTCCGTGTAGCGGCGGTAGGTCGGTTCGGCCGCGCCGGCCGGGCCGCCCGGAAGCGCGATCAGGATCGCCGCCAGCACCGCCGCGCGGGCGCCCGGCGCCCTCCAGGCCAGTCGCCGCGACATGGGCCGATCCGCTCCCACCGGCCCAGCCTATCGCCGCCGCGGACCCTTGTCGACCGGCCCCGCCGCTCTGCTACTTTCGCTCCACGACCATGACCGCCGGCACGCCGATCCATCACGCGCGCTACCTCGTGCTCGGCAGCGGGCTCGCGGGCCTCTACTTCGCCCTCGAGGTCGCGGATCGCGGGCCGGTGGTGATCCTCACCAAGCACCGCGCCGAGTCGAGCAACACCCGCTGGGCGCAGGGCGGGATCTCGGCCGTGTTCGCGGGCGACGACTCCCTCGAGGAGCACATCGAGGACACGCTGACCGTCGGCGCCGGCCTTTGCAACCGCGACATGGTCACCTACGCCGTCCAGCGCGGGCCCACGCTCGTGCGGCGCCTGGCGGAGCGCTACGGCGTCCGCTTCGACCGCGTCGGCGGTGACGAGCACGCCCCCTTCGAGCTCGGGCGCGAGGGCGGGCACTCGCGCCGGCGGGTCGTGCATCACCGCGACACCACCGGCTACGAGATCGAGCGCGCCCTGCTGGCCGCCGCGCACGCGCACCCGAACATCACGATCCACGAGCACCACACCGTCATCGACCTCTTGAGCTGGACCAAGGTCGACGGCAGCCGCGGCTGTTTCGGCGTCTACGCGCTCAACAACGCCGCCGATCGCGTCGAGGCCTTCGTCGCCCCGATCACCGTCCTCGCCACCGGCGGGGCCGGCCGCGTCTACCGCTATACGACCAACCCGGCGGTCGCCACCGCCGACGGCGTCGCGGTCGCGTACCGGATCGGCGCCTCGGTCGCCAACCTCGAGTTCATGCAGTTCCACCCGACCTGCCTGCACCACCCCGACGCCAACACCTTCCTGATCTCGGAGGCGCTGCGCGGCGAGGGCGGCATCCTGCGGCGGGCCGACGGCAGCGACCTCATGGCCGAGCGTCACCCGATGGGCTCGCTCGCCCCGCGCGACGTCGTCGCCCGCGAGATCGACGCCGAGCTCAAGCGGTCGGGCGAGCGCTGCGTGTTCCTCGACATGACGCACCTCGATCCCGACTACGTGGTGAGCCGCTTCCCGGCGATCCACGCCCGCTGCATGTCGGTCGGCATCGACATGCGCAAGGACCCGATCCCGGTGGTCCCGGCGGCCCATTACATGTGCGGCGGCGTCGTCGTCGATCGCCACGGCCGCACCGACATCCCCGGGCTGATGGCGATCGGCGAGGTCGCGATGAGCGGCCTCCACGGCGCCTGCCGCCTGGCCTCGAACAGCCTGCTCGAGGCGGTCGTCCTCGCCGACGGCGCCGCCCAGGCCTGCGACGACTTCGGCCGCGGCCCGCCCGACCAGCTCAGCCCGTGGAACGAGGGCGCTGCGCGCGAGTCCGACGAGGCCGTCATGGTCTCGGCCAACTGGGAGGAGGTGCGGGCCGCCATGTGGAACTTCGTCGGCATCGTCCGCTCGGACAAGCGGCTCGAGCGCGGGCGGCGGCGGCTCGACCTCATCCGCGAGGAGATCCTCGAGTACTACTGGAAATTCCGCGTCACCCGCGACGTGCTGGAGCTGCGCAACATCTCGCTGGTCGGCAGCCTCATCATCGAGTGCGCCCGCCAGCGCAAGGAGTCGCGCGGCCTCCACTACACGATCGACTACCCGGTCACGCGCGACGAGTACGCGCACGACATCATCCTCGACAAGCGCAGCGGGCCCAAGGCCTGAGCCGACCTGGCCTTCGTGACAGGAACCAATCGAGCCGTGCCCCCGCTCCCCGACCCCTACGGCGCCCGCCGGTCGGCCCTCTCGTGCCTGCTGCTCACCGTTCTGCTGCTGGTCGCCTGTCGCGGCGGTGGTGGCGCCCGCAGCCCCGAAGCCTTGCGCGAGGCCTATGCCCGCGCTCTGGCCGACGACGATCCGGCGGCCGCGTACGCTTTGCTCAGCCCGGAGCTGCGCGCAGCCACCTCGAAGGAGGCGTTCGCGGCGCGCTGGAAAGCGCAGGCAGCCGAGCGTTCGGCGGCGAAAGCGGCCATCGATACGCTTCCGTCGGCGCTCAAGCCGCCGATGCGCGGGGGCGAGACCGTCCACGAAGGCGCCGTGCTCACGTGGGCGGAGGTCGGCGGGCATTACCAGGTCGTGACCGGCCTGCCGGGCTTGCCGGACCTGTCGACCCCGGCAAGCGCGATTCGGGCCTTTCTCGCCGCGGTCCGGCGGGCCGATCTCGGCGCGCTTTCGGCGCTGCTCGCAGACGATCTCTCTTCGCGCCTCCGCGACGACTGGAACCGCCGAGCCGACCTTCTGGAGCAACTCCTGAAGCAACCTGGCGCAATTGAGTTCACGCCGGGGATGGAGCGTGCGATCTTGCGCTACGAGCCCGGGCGCGCCCTGACGCTCGAGCAGACTCCTCAGGGATGGCGGATCGTGGCGCTGCAGTGAGATATGCCAGGTTCACACCGTTCTTTTCACTGGACGCGCCTTACCCGGCTGCTATCTACTTTGCCCGACAGGCGGGCAAACCCGCTCGTCCGCGGTGGCAACAGTCGTAGCCACTCGCAGTAGCCACCTGACGCGCCGGCCTCGCGATGGCCGGCAAGTGGCCGACCGGTGTCCGGGCGGCCGTCCGAATTCGACCCCCTTGGCTTGTCGCTGCTTCTTCGCCCTTTCCGCCGCGCCATCCACCCGCCGCGCCGTCACCTGCAGGATCGCCCCGATCGGCCCCCTGGGCCTTTTTTCCGCTTAAGGAGCGCCCTGCGCCGACGCGCCGAGCTCGACTGCACCGGGCCCAACTGTCCCGAACTACCCTGAAGGTGGGGGATTTCGTCCCCACGACGCCCGCCGACGAGTCGGCGGCATGAGAGGTGCAGAGGGGCGCGCGCAAACGCCTGGAGACGAACTGCCGATGCAACCCCGATTCAACGTTGGTGAGAAGGCCGTTTACCCGACTCACGGTGTCGCCGAGGTCATGGCCCTCGAGACGAAAATCATCGAGTCGCGCCCCTTCCAGTTCTATCACCTGCGCGTCCTCGGCTCCGGCCTGAAGATCATCGTGCCGGTGGCCAAGGCCGAAGAGAACGGCATGCGTCCGCTCGCTGACGGCGAGATGATCGACGAGCTCTACGATCTGCTGCGCGACCACGAGGTCCCGTGCGATCGCCAGACCTGGAATCGGCGCTACCGGGGCTTCATGGAGAAGATCCGCACGGGTTCGCTGTTCGAGGTCGGCGAGGTGTACCGCGACCTGAGCCTCCTCAAGCACACCAAGAACCTCTCCCACGGCGAGCGGCAGATGCTGCAGACCGCCCGGAACCTGGTCATCCGTGAGCTCTCGACCGTCCGCAACGAGCCCGAGTCCGCGATCGCCGCTGAGCTGGACTCGATGCTGCAGGCTTGAGTAAGGTCCGCGCGTGGCCACCGACATCAATGAGTCCGTCGAGATCCAGATCTCGACCTTGCCCTGGGAGCAGATCGCGGTCGACGCCTTCGTCTGTCCGACCAACTCCGAGGGCGTGATGAGTCACTTCCCGGCCAACAAGATCCGCGACCTGGCCGGCCGCGAGGTCGAGGCGATGGTGAAGGAGCACACCCCGCTGGCGATCGGCGCCGCGTTCGTGACGCCGGCGGGCAAGATGAAGGCGAAGTACCTCATCCACGTGCCCAACACCGACCGCCCCGGCGGTCGCGTCCAGGTCGAGGACGTCCTGCGCGCGACGGCGGCGGTGCTGGTGGCGTGCAAGGTCAAGGGCTTCACGAGCGTCGCCGTCCCGCTGATGGGGGCGTTCGAGCTCGGGATCCCGGCCGAGGAGGCCGCCCGCGCGATCCACAGCGAGCTCAAGGTCTACCGCGGCGACCGCCCGCTCCGCGCCTTCCTCATGGCCAAGGACGCCGACGACGTCGAGGTGTTCGAGCTCGCCATGGAAGGGAACATCCCGTAGATGGGCCCCTTGCTCGACTACTTGCCGCTCGTCGCGGCCGTCGGGCTCGTCGGGGTCCTCGCCGGCCTGGTCCGCGCTCGCGCGAAGCAGCAGGCCGCGCCCGAAGCCGGCGACAGCTTGGTTCAGCTGCGTCCGCGCCAGCCCGTCGACACCGGCGGGCTGCTGGCGCTCGCCGGCCTCGGCTTCGCCCTCGCGCTGGCCCTCGTCCTGTTCGCGCCGACCGCCGCGGTCTGCCTGTCCAGCACGACATGTCCGGAAGGACCTGCCCTTTGGGTCAGCGCCGCCGGCCTCGGTCTGCTCGGCCTGGCCACCGCGATCGCCTGGCCCTCGCTGACGCGCGCGCCATGACCCGCCCGCGCGTCGTGGCCTCGCCTGCGCCCGCGTCGGCGAGCGGCGACGTCGCGCCGCGCCCGTCCACGTCGCCGAGCGACGCTGTGAAGCGGGGCGACGACTTCGCATCGTCGAACGAGGCGTCCTGCGAGGTCGCATCGCTGCTCCCGCTTCAAGGCGTCGCGCCCACCTCGGCGAGCGCCGCTGCGATGGAGGGCGACTTCGCGGCGTCGAACGAGGCGCCAGGCGCATCGCTGCTCTCGGTACACGCCGTCCCGCCCGCGACCATGCCGCTCCACCTTCACGCCTGCGTCGCAGTCGCCAGCTCGGCGCCCGCGGTCGCGTCGCTGCTCCCGGTTCCCAGCCTCGCGCCCGCGACCTCGCCGGCGCCCTCGCGTCGCTGCTGCTCGCGCCAGCTCGTGTCGACGCCCGCTCGCGACCTCGCGCTGCGCGAGTCGAGTTCGGTCGCACACGTCGACGCGTCGACCACGGTCACGTCGCGCCCGGTCGTGTCGCGGCTCGTGCTTCGCGGCGACGATGCGACCTCGAGCTCACCGCGCACGCGTCGCTCCGCTGCGAACGTCGCCACCCTGCCCTGCCTCGCCCTCTTCACGCTCGCGCTCGGCTGCGGCGCACCGCCCACGGGCGTGCGCGCCGAACCTGGGTCGCTGGTGTTCACGCCGGCGGCCGAGCGTCTGGAGCTGCGGCTCATGAATCACGGCGAGGCGCCCGTGCCGTTGACGCGGATCCGCTTCGACACCCGCACCCCCGACTGGGCCGCCTTCTCGATCGAGAACCGCGAGTACCCGCGGGAGATCGCTGCCGGCGGGGCCGTGAGCCTGCGCCTCCGCGTCGACCGCGACCACTTCGACCGCGCCGGCGCCTCGCGCTCCGGCAGCGCGCGACTCCTCTTTGCGGCGGGAGAGGCGCCGCAGATCGTCGAGCTCCGCTACGAGGTGCCCGATCTCGCGAGCGATCTGCGGCGCGCCGCGATCCGCACCGCGATGATGCTCGCGCTCGTCGCGCTCGCGTGGGCCTCGACGCGCCGCACGCGGCTGACCTGGACGACCTGGCTGCCCGTGCTCGCCGTGCTCGCGCTGTTCCCGTTCGGCCCGGGCCTGTGCCTCGGCGGCGTCGGCCGCAGCCTCTCGCTCGCGGACGTCGAGCAGTGCGCCGCGGGGCGGGGCGGCGTTCCGCTGGCGCTCGTCGCCGTCGGCGAGGGCTGGCTCCTCTATCTCCTCGCCCTCGTGCTCGCCGGTCTCGGTCGTCTCCTCGACCGGGCTGCGCTGGCCCGGCGCCTCGCGTCGCGCGACCTCGCCCTTGCGGCCGCATTCGCCGGTCCGCTGCTGGCCTTTGGCACCCTCGATCCACGGCGCCTCGTGGGGGAGCAAGCGGCGGGCCTCGTCGGCGGCGCTGCGATCCCCCCCGCGTGGGGAATCTTCGTGCAACCGATCGCCGCTGCCGTCGCCCTCGCGGTCGCGGCCGCGCCGCCGACAGGGCGGCTCGAGCGGCTCGCCTTCGCGGCGGCGTTCGTCGCCTGTTTCCTCGGCGGCGGTGGTTTGCCGGCGGCGACGCTGGCGGGCACCGGCCACGGCCTCGTGCTGTTCATCGGCGCAGTCGTGGCGGCGGCGAAGATCGCTGCGGTCGTGTGGTTCGTGCAGCGGCTGCACGCGTCGCCCACCGGCTCGCGTGCGCGCGCTGCTCTCTTCTTTCTCGAGCGGGCCGCGATGCCCCTGGCGATCGCGAATTTGCTGGTGACGTCGGCCTACGCCCTGCTGCGGTGACGTGTGGTGCGAGCAGGGCTCGGCGGCCAGGTCCCGAGAGACTCGTGCGGCGCTGCGCACTCAGCGCGCAGCGTGTCCGGCGTCTCCAACGTAGCTTTTTTCCGAAGCAGGTGTTAGCGTGGCCGGCGAAAAGCCTTGACCGCAGGCTTGCCCGGCGAGCGCGGATGCTAGTTCGGACGCCAAACCTCGTAATCCGAGTGAGACGGGACACACGCGACGCCGTTACGGCCCCACGGACCTGGGCTGCGATGGCGTCGCCGCAGGCTCGCGTGAAGAACCTGTCCCAAAGATATGAGCAGGCGCGGTATTGTACCCAGACCAACATCGGTGGGAGCTGTCCCCCCGATCGCGGTCGCGGCCCACGTGGGCCACGGGGAGGCGAATAATGGCAACCACGATCGCCCAGATCGGTGGATTTGAACTTTGGGACATCCTGCAACTTGCGCAGACGTCGCGCATGTCGATCAAGCTGTCCGTCGAGTCGCCGCATGGCGTCGGCGCGATGTTTTTCCAGGGCGGCAACCTCGTCCACGCCGAGACCGGTGCGGCCCAGGGTGACGACGCCGTCAACACGATCCTCGACTGGCGCGAGGGCAGCGTCTCGTCTTCGCAGTTGCCCGAGAACTGCCCGCAGACGGTGCGACACACCTCGATCGTCGCGCTGTTGATGGACCGGGCTCGTCAGCGCGACGAGGCCTCGCGCAACGAGCCGCCGCCGCGCAGCGAGCCACCGCCACGCAGCGAGCCGCCCCCGCGCGCGGCGACGCCGCCCTCCCCTCCGCCGGTGCCGGTGATTGAGAAGCCGCAGCGAGCTGCGCCGGTCACCGTCCCGCCACTTCCGCCGCTGCCCATCACCACCCCGTCGCCGGCGTTCCCGGCTGCCCCCAACGTTGCAGCGCGCGACAAGGAGCTGTCAGACATGGACCTCAAGGTCGTGAAGGCCATCCTCGAGGAGCTCGACGACCACCTCATGGGCGGCCTCATCAGCGTCGACATCATCAGCAAGGCCTCGGGCATGTCGCTCGCGGGCATCAACTCGGCGCCCAAGGCGTGCGCCATGTTCAACCGCCTGTCCGAGCAGCTGCACAACGCGCTGACCCGCTCGGAGGATGCCCTCGCCAAGGGCATCAACAAGTTCATCATCGAAGGCGACAACGGCCTTCTGATCTTCGTCATCGAGCTCGACGAGCGCCACCGCTGGGCGATCCTCGTCGACGGCGTCAAGGCGCAGCTCGGGTGGGTGTTCGTCATCATCCCCGAGATCCAGCCGCGCCTGATCGCCGCGCTGAAGGGCCGCTGAGCAGGCTGTCCTGAGGGGCATGTCCTCCTGGACATGTCCCTCGACACCTGCCCCAGCGCACCTGCCCGGACGAACCTGGCCGATCGGACAGCCCCGTGGTCTACATCAGCAAGGTCTACACGAAGTTCGGCGACCGCGGCGACACCATGCTCGCCAGCGGCGACACCGTCGGCAAGGACACGCTGCGGGTCGCCGCCTACGGCGAGGTCGACGAGCTCAACGCCGTGATCGGCGTGCTGCGCGTCGAGATCTCCCGCGTCGGCGAGCGCCGCGAGTTCCTGGCCGCGCTCGACGCCTCGTTGGCGCGGGTGCAGCAAGAGCTGTTCGACCTCGGCGCCGAGCTGGCGACGCCGGGCGCGACCGAGGGCAAGGCGCCGCTGCGCGTCGAAGAGGCCGACATCACGCGCCTCGAGCAGGAGCTCGACGCGTGGAACGCCGACCTGCCGCCGCTGCGCAGCTTCATCCTGCCGGGCGGTGGCCCGCTCGGCGCCCACGCTCACCTCGCGCGCACCGTGTGCCGCCGCGCGGAGCGCACGGTGGTCGCGCTCACCCGCGTCGAGCCGGTCCGCGCCGAGGCCGTCCGCTACATCAATCGCCTCAGCGACTGGTTCTTCGTCGTCGCCCGCGCCGCGGCCCACGCCTTCGACGTGCCCGAGGTGCTGTGGGATACCCACCGTCGGAACCCCGCCCCGTGACCCCGCCCCTCCTCAAGTTCCGCTACGAGTACCCGCCCGGCGAGGCGCACTTCCTCGAGGCGCCGACGGCCGAGGCCGCGGTGCTGTTCCTGCGCCGCACGTACCCGCACAACCCCGTCGACGTGCTGCCGACGCTGCGCGAGATCTCGCGCTGGCCCGCGTTCTGGAAGACCGTCGACGCCCAGGGGCTCGTCGTCCCCGACAACGCCAAGCCGCGCTCCTGAGCGGTTCTGCGGCGCCGGGGCTCGCTTGACAGCGCCCGAGGCCCCGCCCACCCTCCGAGGCGATGGCCGACGACGATCCGATCACCGAGGGTTACTTCGATCGCCACCTCCATCGGCCGCTCGCAGCGTGGGTCCTCGATCGGGTGCGACCGGCGCCGAGCCTCGAGCTGCTCACCCTCGCCGGCCTGGTGGTCGGCCTCACCGGCGCCGTCGCCGTGCTGCTCGCCGCGCCGGGCGGCGTCGACTGGATCTTCCCCGCCTGGCTGCTGTTCGCGTTCACCGTCGCCAGCCGGTGCCGTCGCCTGGTCGCCCGCGCCGCCGAAGCCGAGGCCGGCACGCTCGAGTTTGCGATCGGCGCCGCCTTCTGGGTCGCGCTGACGATGCGGGCCGCGCCCGCGAACCCGTGGGCCTGCACGCTCGCGTCGGTGGCGCTGGTCAGCGCGCTGATCCACGTCGGGCTCCACGGCGAAATTCGCCGCCGCTTCCGCGACCTCATTGGCGAACACAGCGACGCGGCGGCACCCTCGCCCCAGCCCTCGGTGGCCGCGCTGTCCCGCGGTCTCGGGCCCGCTGTGTTCCACGACATCGCCGCCGCGCTGCTCGGGCCGGAGTACCGTGGTCCGCGGCCGACGCCGGGCGCCGCGCGCTCGCTGCTGGCCGCGCCGATGCGCATGGCGGCCCTGCTGAGCCACGACACCCACCTCGCGCTCCTCTACGTCGCCACGGCGGCCGCCGCGATCCGGCTCGACCTGTCCTTCTGGACAGCCGCGCTCGCGGTCGCGCTCGGCCTCAACCTGTGGGCGCTGCTGGCCGTGTCGGCGTGGCGACGCGCGGAGGCGCTGGTCCGCCGCCTGCCCCCGGCTTGAGCCCGTCACCTGCCTCGACGGCCAGACGCCGGGCCCGATCCGGTCACCTGTCCCGGAGGCCAGATGCCGGCCTGAGCCGCTCACCGTGTCGACGATCGCGCCGTCGCCGTCGCCGCGCCCGGTGAGTCTTCCGCGGCGGCTCGGCAGCTCGGCCCGCCGGCGCAGCCTGGCCGCGCGAGGTCCTGGAACGACGAGCGTGCCCGGCTGCAGCGAGCGCCAGCGCGAACGCGTCCGTCTAGCGCGCTCGCCTCGTGGCGGGCCGTCGCGGCGCAGTCAGCCGCGACCCGTCGCGCAGCTCCGCGCGCCGCTGCGCAGCCTGGCCCACGCGGAGTCCCGGGACGACGAGCGCGCCCGGGCTGCGGCGAGCGCAGCGCGGGCGCGGGCGTCTGGCCGATCGCGCATGTCCTTCGGACCCTGTCCGTCGGGACACACGCCCGCGGCGTTCAGGAAGCGGCGGCCTGCTTCTCTTGCACGGTCTTGTGCAGCAGGTCGACCAGCTCGTTGATGTTGGTCAGCTTGTTGAGCTCGGCGCGGGGGATCTTCACCTTGAGCTCGCGCATGCTGCAGGAGACGACCTCGACGATGTCGAGGCTGTTGGCGCCGAGGTCCTTCATCGACTTGGCGGGGTCGACCTGGGCCGCATCGATCCCTTCGACGGTGTCCACGAGGTGGCGCTTGACGACGGCCAAGACATCATCGCGGGTGCTCATTCTCGGTTCTCCTTGGTGGGCGCGGTGCAGGTTGCCCGCAGCGAAACTCGCAGGAAGCGAAGGTCAAAAACTCAGCCCGTGGCGCTCGCGCGCCGAAAACAGGCGAACGACGTTGTCGGCGAAACCGAGGCCCCTGTCCAGTAGCAGGATCTGCCCCTTGACCCCGTCCATCAGGCCGCTGCAGAGGGCCAGCGCCGCGGCCGCGACCTCGTCGGGGTGGATGAACCAGCCTTCCGAGTAGTACTTCTTGCAGAACGGCACGAAGTCGGGCCCGAAGGTCGCCTCCAGCGACGCAGTCTCGACCGGGTTCGCGCGCAGGATGTTGATGCGAACATCCTCACTGAGCAGATCTGCCGTGAGGTAGCGACAGAAGGTCTCCATCACGGTCTTGCTCGCGGCCACGAAGTCATAGCCCGGGAGGAAGTACTCCGGCCCGCGCGACGACATTCCCACCGCGTAGCGCGGCCAGCGGCCGAAGGTCTCGCGGATCGCCTGCAGGTAGCCGACGAACGGCCACGCGCTGTAGCCGAGGCTGCGGAGGAAGCTCTTCTTGTCGAGGTCCTCGTGCGACTTGCTGACGTGGGCGAACGACACGTTGCTGATCAGGGCGAACACCGCGTCGTGGTCGCGCTTGACCTGCTGCATCAGCGCCTCGGTGTCCTCGTCCTGCGACGCGTCGGCCTCGACGATCGTCGGCGCCGGCGCGCCCGCGGCGTCGAAGCGGGCCCGCAGCTCGTCCTCGTCGGCCGAGCCCCAGCGGTGGGTCAGGTACACGTGGGCGCCGTACTTGCCGAACATCAGCCCGGTCGCCAGGCCGATGCCCGCCGTCCCGCCGGTGACGATGACGGCCTTGCCCTTGAGGTCGTTGCGGAGGATCACGCCGGAGCTCCTTCCTTGTCGCCGCCGCCGACGAGCCGCGGCCCGAGCGTGGCGATGTTGTCGACGAACGCCGCGCCGCGGTCGAGCGTCAGCACCTGCCCGCCCATCGCGTCGAACAGCCCGCTGCACAGCGCGAGCGTCGTGTCGGCGACCTCGTCGACCGTACACGCGAACTCGGGGAACTTGCCGGCCAGCTCGCGCTGCTGGGCGGCGAACATCTGCTCGTAGCTCTCGGTCATGACCTGGCGGGTGCGCAGGGCGTTGACGATGCAGCCGTGCTCGTACAGGTGCGTGCTCATGTAGCGCACGAACGTCTCGAGCACCGCCTTCGCCACGGCCACGTAGTCGTAGCCCGGGTAGTGGGTGTCGGGCCCGTCGGACGACATCGCCAGCGCGTAGCGGGGGTAGCGGCCGAACGCGGCGTGCAGCGCCTGCAGGTAGCCGACGAACGGCCAGCTCGAGTACTCGAGGCTCTTGTACAGCGCGCGTCGGGTGTGCTTCTCCGGCCCCTCGCCGCGCTGGACCACGCAGACGTTGCTGATGAACGCCCACACGCCGTCGCACTCCTCCTTGAGGCGCGCGGTCAGCTTGTCGGTGTCCTCCTCGCGCGACGCGTCGGCCTCGATCACCAGCGGCGCCGGGGCGCCGGCGGCGGTGAAGCGGGCCCTCAAAGCGTCCTCGTCGGCCGAGCCCCAGCGGTGCGTCAGCACCGTGCGCGCGCCCTGGCGCCCGAACGCGAGCCCGCACGCGAGGCCGATGCCGCGCGTCCCGCCCGTGATCAAGACGACCCTGTCCTTGAAGTCATTGAGCAAGCGTCATCCTCCCTGGCCTGGCCCGTAGTTCGTGCGGATCCGCGCCACCGTCTCCGGGTCGGCGAAGCATACCTCGTGCATCATCGACTCGACCGTGCGCGCCTCCTCGAACGCGCGCCTCCGCGGCAACGCCAGCGCACGTTTGAGCAACAGCAGCGCGGCCCGCGGCTTGTCGGCGATCCGGGCCGCCATGTCGAGCGCCCGCGCCAGCACCTCGGCGCGCGGCACGACCGCGTTGATCTGGCCGCGCCCCGCGAGCTGCTCGCCGCGGAAGTACTGCCCGCCGAACAGCATCTCCGCGCCGACGTACTCGCCGAACGCGAACTGCACCAGCCGCGTCGCGCCCATCCCGGGCGTGAACCCGAGGTCCAGGAAGTTGGCGCCGTAGCGGCTCTCGCGGGCCATCACGACCATGTCGCAGGCGAGGCCGAACACCAGGCCGCCGCCGACGGCGGGCCCCGCCATCGCCGCGATCGTCGGCACCGGCACCTCGAGCAGCGCCCGCGTCAGCAGCAGGTCGTACGGGGCGATGGTGCCGTCGGCGAGGCCGAGCAGCACCTCGCGGTCGCCGCCGGCCGAGAACACCTCGTGCAGCCCGGCGATCACGCACACGCGCACGTCGGTGCGCCGGCCCACCTCTTCGAGCGCGCCCGTCAGCGCGGCCACGAAGGCCCGCCCGAACGCGTTCTTGCCGGCGGCGTCGCGCATCGTCAGCACCGCCACGCCGTCGCGCTCGAGCGTCACCTCGACGAGGCTGTCCGTCGGGACATGCGCGTTCATTCCTGTCCTTTCAGCCTGGCGAACCACGGCGGCGCCTGCCCCTCGGCCAGCAGGGCCGCCAGCGCCGCCCGCAGCTCGGGGTCCTCGAGGTCGGCCGCGGTCTGAGCCACCCCACCCTGCCCCGCCGGCCCGGTGATCCGCTTGAGCGTCGCGACCGCCTGCGGGCGCGCGCGCAGCAGCGAGCGCAGGAGCCCGCGCAGCGCCTTGTCCGGCTCGTCCGCGACCACGTCGACGAGGCCCCACGGCTCGGCCTGGGCCGCGGTCACCAGCTCGCCGGTGAGCGCCAGCCGCCGGGTCCGACGCGCGCCGATCCGGGCCTCGAGCGCCGGGAGGATCACCGCCGGCACCAGCCCGTAGCGCAGCTCCGGCAGCGCGAACGTGGCCGCCGGCGCCGCCACCACCAGGTCGCATGCCGCGGCCAGGCCGACCCCGCCGCCGCTGGCCGCGCCGGTGACCACCGCGATCGTCGCCACCTTCGCGCTCGCCAGCAGCTCGAGGCAGGCGGCGAAGCGCTCCATCGCCTCGCGCATCGGCGCCGACGGGGTCCGCAGCGCGGCTGCCAGGTCCATCCCGGCGCAGAACTCGGGGCCCTCGCTGGCGATCACCAGCGCGCGCGCCGAGCCGGCGACTGCCTGCTCGACCGCGTCGGCCAGCGCGGCGATCCCGTCGGTGTCCAATGCGACATGTCCTCCGGGACCTGCCCCGAGGAACAGCCGATGGATCAGCTCGCCCTCTTCGCAGCGGACGCGCACGCGATCACCTCCGAGGGGCGGGGACGAGGGGACGGGCGGCCGGGCCGCGCGACGCCGAGGGGCGGCGCGGCCGGCGTGGCGAGGGACGGACGCGACATGGTCGGAGCCTCAGGACAGGCGGTACTCCCGCTGGTAGCCGCGCACGCCGTCGAGCACGAGGCGGCCCCTGCCGGCGTAGGCGCGCTCGTAGAGCCCGCGCAGGCCCGACTGGTCGACCTCGTAGTCGCTCTGGTCGATGTAGCCGGCGCGCTGGCGCTCGAGCGCCTCGTACTCGGCGACCGTCAGCGGCATGCGACGGTCGAGGCCGGCGGCGATCTGCTGGCCCGCGACCTGCTCGCGCGCCCGCTCGCCGACGGTGGCGCGGTAGAACTCGGCGCACGAGCCCGAGCCGTAGGAGAAGATCGAGACCTTGTCGCCGGGGCGCAGCTCGGGGTCGGCGTCGATGAGCCCGAGCATGGCGATGAAGGTCGCCGAGGTGTACGTGCCGCCGAAGCGCGAGTTGTAGCGCAGCGCCGGCTTCGACTTGCGCTCGAAGTGGGCCCTGGCCTCGCGCAGCGACATCTCGTGCGGGCCGCGGCGCAGCAGCGCCCGGTGGGCGCGGAAGGTCATGCCGCCGAACGGCACGTGGTAGATGTGGCGGGCGAACTCGGCGTCGTAGTCGACCATGCCCGAGCGGGCGACGAAGTGATCGTACGCGCCCTCGAGCGCCTCGAGGTAGCCGTACAGGCTGGTGTCGGCGTGGCCGACCTCCTTGGTCGACGTCGGCCGGTAGGTGTCGAAGATCTCCTGCGTCCAGTAGCCGCAGGTGTCGAGGTCGAGCTCGAGGACGTCCGGCTGCGCGCTGACCAGCATCGCCGTCGCCGCCGCCCCGAGCACGTACTCCCACGGCTGGCCGAGGTGCACGCGGCTCTGGTCGGTGCAGACCACCAGCGCCTTCTTGCCCGGCGCCGCGCCCGAGGCGACCCAGTGGGCCGCCATCATCAGCCCGCCGGTGCCGCCGTAGCAGGCGTGCTTGGTCTCGAAGTTGCGGCAGTTGGAGGTGAGCCCGCAGTAGCGCTGGACGTAGGTCGAGATCGGCTTGCCGAAGTCGACCGAGGACTCGGTGCCGACGATCACCAGCTCGATGTCCTTGCGGTCCTCGGGCCGGACGATCTGCAGCGCGGCGTTGACCGCCATCGTCACCGGGTCCTCCCACGTCGGGTTGAGCGAGCGCTCGCTGACCCACAGCTCCTCGAGCGGGTGGCGCGGATCGTGATCGCGCGCCTCCGCGAGCAGCTTCATGTCGAGCGAGAGTGTGCACGGGTACGCCGTGATCCGCTCGATGCCCACGCGCGGCCGGTGGTGCGCCATCGCCGTCCTCCCCCTCAGTACGTCCAGTCGAGGCCGCCCGTGACCGGCACGACCTGACCGTTGATGAAGCTGCCGCCCGTGGCCAAAAACAGCACCGTCGCCGCCAGCTCGGCCAGCGTGCCCATGCGGCCCTTCGGCATCGGGCAGTACTGCTGCCAGTAGTCCTTGGCCGCCTGCGGCATGGTCTCGCGCGTCATGTCGGTGTCGAAGAAGCCCGGCACGACGACGTTGGCGGTGATGCCCTTGCGCCCGTACTCCTTGGCGAGCGCCTGGGTGAAGCCGTGCAGGCCGGCCTTGCTGGCGGCGTAGTTGGCCTGGCCGGCCGCGCCGCTGTGCTGGATCGACGAGATGTTGACGATCCGGCCGAACCGCGCCGCCAGCATCGACGGCAGGAACGCGCGCACGACGTAGAACGGCCCGTGCAGGTTGGTCGCCAGCACGTCGTGCCACTCCTCGTCGGACATCGACACCACGAGGTTGGCGCGGTTGATGCCGGCGCAGTTGACCACGACCTCGACGCTGTCGAAGTCGCTGAGCACCTCGTCGGCGACCTCGCCGACGCGGTCGGAGCGGCTGACGTCGAGCGCGTAGCCCTTGACCTTCGCGCCCGGGCGGATCGCCGCCGCCTCGGCCTCGATCTTGCGCGCCGCGTCGTCGTTGCTGCGGTACGCGAACGCCACGTCGTGGCCGGCGCGCACTGCCTCGAGCACGATCCCGGCGCCGATCCCCCGCGAGCCCCCGGTGACGAAGAAGTTCATGGCGCGGCTCACAGGCTGTTCGGGTCCCACCGGCGGTACAGCGCGCAGCAATTGAGGCCGCCGAAGCCGAACGAGTTCTTGACCATCAGGTTGATGCGGTGCTCGACCGCCTTGTTGGCGCACACGTCGACGTCGACCTCGGGGTCGAGCGCGTCGATGTTGATCGACGGGTGCAGCACGCCGCCGCGCATCTGCAGCAGCGCCGCCACCGTCTCGACCGCCGGCGCCGACCAGCAGGTGTGGCCGAGCATCGACTTCGGCGCGTTGATCTTGAGCTTCTTGGCGTGGTCGCCGAACACCTTGCGGATCGCGTTGAGCTCCGACAGGTCGCCGAGCGGCGTGCTGGTCGCGTGGGCGCAGATGAAGTCGACCTCGTCGGGCCGCACCTGCGCGCGCCGCAGCAGGCGTTCGAGCGTCCGCGCCTGGCCCTCGGTCGACGGCGACGGCAGGTGGCAGCCGTCGGACGTCGAGGTGCAGCCGAGCACCTCGGCGTAGATCGTCGCGCCGCGGCGCAGCGCGTGGCCGAGCTCCTCGAGCACCAGCGCGCCGGCGCCGTGCGACGGCACGAAGCCCTCGCGGCGCGAGTCGTAGGGCCGGCTGGCCAGCTCGGGCGTGTCGTTGAAGCTCTCGAACGTGATGGCGCCGAGCAGCGCCATCGCGTGGACGCCCATCTGCGAGAAGTCGAGCACCGCGCCGACCACCATCGCCATGTCGTGGTCGTGGTGGCGGATCTCGTCGATCGCGTTGCGCAGGGCCACGTTGGCGCTGGCGCACGCGCCCCCGAGCGTGTAGCAGGCGCCCTTCCAGCCCAGCATCTCGCTCACCGAGCCGGCGTGGTCGGTGTCGAGCATGTGCAGCGCCGCCATCGAGTCGATGTAGTCGGGGTCCTCGGTCTGGAAGGTGACGTAGTTGTCGGCGAAGTAGCGCTCGTTGAGGTTGTGGCCGCCGACCAGGACCGCGCAGCGGGTCGGGTCCGCGACCTCGACCATGCCGGCGTCGCGCCACGCGTCGGCGGCGCACAGCACCGACAGCGACGTCGAGAACGGCGCCTTGTTGCACAGCTGGCGGGCCCGCTTGTGCACCTCGGCCGGCAGCGCGCCGCGCAGGCGCTCGAGCTTGGCCTTGACGTCGTACTCCGACAGATCGCCGCCGATCTTCGAGTACACGCCGTCGTTGTTGTGCCACTTCCAGCGGGTGATCGCCGACTTGCCGGCGAGGAGGTTGGCGTAGAAGGTGTCGAGATCGTCGCCCAGCGGCGTGTTGATGCCGAGGCCGGTGACGACCACGCGGCGGGGCGATTGTGCCTGCGATGAGACCATGCGTGCTCTTCTGGGGGGAGTCAGTCCATCAAATAGACCTCGAACACCGCGAGGGCCTGGACCTCCTCGCCGCGGAGGGCCTGACCGACGCAGGTCGAGACGTAGTCGCTGTGCTCGAGCGAGCGGGCGAGCAGCGTCAGCCGGTCGCCCGGGCGGACGCCGCCCTGGAACAGGGCGTGGTGGACCTTGAGCAGCCGCAGGCGCGCCGGAGCGTCCGCCGCGTCGATGCTGGCTGTCCCTTTGGCCATGAGGTGCAAGAGACAGATCCCGAGCTGGCCGATCGCCTCGACCAGCAGCACGCCCGGGTAGACCGGGTCGCCGGGGAAGTGGCCGGCGAACACCGCGTCGCCGGGGTCGATCGTCCGCGCGCCGCGGATCAGGCCCGGCTCCTCGGGCGACCGCGGCAGCTCGACCGCGTCGATCGCGTCGACGAACAGGAACGGGTCGCGGTGCGGCAGCATGCGCTCGATCGCCGCGCGGCCGAACTCGACCCGCGTGCTGCCCTCCCCCGGCACGAACACCGGCCGCCGGCGGTGCTGCTTGATCAGCGCGTCGAGGCCGCTCAGCTCGTCCACGACGCCTCCTGAGCCAGATCCTTGCGGGTCGTCGGCGGCAGGTGCTGGCGCAGCGCCGCGAGCACGCCGGCCAGGTGCGAGGCGGCGTCGTCGCGGCTGTCGGTGGCGTACTTCGGCCGCGTCGACCACTTGCGGTCGAGCAGGTTGTGCAGCACCTGGCGCGGGCCGACCTCGATGAACACCGCGCCCGGGTGACGCTCGGCGACGCGGTCGATCGACTTGCGCCACAGCACCGGCGTGTGGACGTGCTCCTCGAGCAGGTCGACGAATTCGGCGGCCGTCGGCGCCGGCACGAACTCGCCGCGGCGGTTCGGCAGGTACGGCAGCCGCGGGGCCTTGAAGCGCGCGCGCTGCAGGTGCGGGCGCAGGGCCGCGCCGACCGGCTCGAACAGCGACGAGTGCATCGGCACCTGCCGCTCGATGATCGTGGGCACCACGTAGTGCTCGTCCTCCAGCAGCGCGACCGCGGCCTCGACCGCGGCGGCGTCGCCCGACAGCACGTGCTGCTTCGGCGAGTTGAGGTTGACGATCTCGAGCACCCCGAGCCCCTGGCCGCGGATCTGCTCGACCACCGCCTCGAGCGTCTCGAGGTCGAGCGGCTGGACCGAGGCCATCATCCCGCGCGGGCCGGCGTCGTAGGCCTCGCCGCGGGCCTGGACCAGGCGCAGCGCCTCCGGCAGCTCGAGCGCGCCGATGTGGACGAGGTGGTTGTACTCGCCGAGCGACAGCCCCAGCGACAGCTCGGCGTCGACGCCCTCGGCCTGCAGGAGGCTGAGCATCATGTGGTTGGCGACGAACACGCCGACCTGGACGTCGACGTTGCGATCGAAGGCCGTCGGGTTGTCCTCGCTGGTGTGGGCGTCGAGGTCGCGGCCGAGCACGTCGCTGCAGACCGCCAGCACCTCGGCGGCCCGCCGGTGCAGCCGGGCCAGCTTGCCGAGCATCCCCGGGTAGCGCGAGCTCTGCCCTGGGAACATGAACACCAGCGTCGTCTTCATCGTGCCCCCTGCCCTGTCCCGCTCACTCGGCCGCCTCGTCGACGCGGCCGCGGATGATCGTGTCCTCGAGGATCTCGAGCGCGCGGTCGAGGTCGGCGCGCGTGTGCGCGGCCGTGATCGCGACGCGGAAGCGCAGCCCGTCCTCGGGCACCGAGGGGTAGTCGACCGGCGCGAGGAACAGCCCGCGGCGGTGCAGCGTGCGCGTCAACTCATACAGCCGGCGGCGGTCCGATCCGACCATGATCGGCACCACCTGGCTCGAGCCGTGCCCGAGGTCGAGGCCGATCTGCTGCGCCTTCTCGCGGAAGTAGCGGGTGTTGGCCCACAGCGTCTCGCGCAGCGAGTTGTCGCGGGTCGCCACCTCGAGCGCCTTGCGCAGCCCGGCCACCACCGCCGGCGGCAGCGCGCAGCTGAAGCCGTAGGCGTTGATGTAGTAGCGCATGTAGTGCAGCAGCGCGCGCGGGCCGACGGTGAAGCCGCCGCAGCCGGCGAACGCCTTGCTGAAGGTGGCGAACTGCAGGCCGATCGACTTCTCGGCCCCGTAGTGCTCGACCACGCCGCGGCCGTGCGCGCCGTACACGAGGATCGAGTGGGCCTCGTCGATCAGCACGCCGACGCCGTGCTTCTCGGCCACCGGCAGGAGCTTCGGCAGATCGGCGGTGTCGCCGTCCATCGAGTACACGCCCTCGACCACCACCAGCCGGCGCGCGCCCTCGCTGTCGGTCAGCGCCTGGTCGAGCGAGTCGGGGTCGTTGTGGTCGAAGAACACCAGCTTGGCGCGCGACAGCTTGACGCCGTCGATCGAGCACAGGTGGGTCTTGGCGTCGAGGATGGCCACGTCGCCCTTGCGCAACACGCCCGCGAGCGTCCCCATTCCCCCGGCGAAGCCGCTGTTGAAGAGGATGCAGTCCTCCTGGCCGAGGAAGGCCGCCAGCTCGCGCTCGAGCCCGCGGTGCAGATCCGACAACCCCGACAGCAGCGGCGAGCCGCAGGCCCCGGTGCCGTAGGTGCGCAGGGCCTCCTGCGCCGCCTCGACGACCTCCGGGTGCGTCGCCAGCCCGAGGTAGTTGTACGAGCTGAGGTTGATGACGTCGCTGCGCTCGCCGGCGCGTTCGATCGCCATCCGCGGCGCGACGGCCCCCAGCATGTGGGGCTCGTACATCGACATCGCCCAGGAGCCGGCCTCGGCCCACTGCACGAAGCCCTCGGGCGGACAGAGCGGATCGTCGCTGTCCGAGAAGTAGAAGTCGGCCAAACTGTGCTCGGCTTCGCGGCCCATCACGGATCTCCCCGGCATGTCGGGGCCCGGCGTAGTTACAGCGAAAGTATCGCGGCTGTCACGGAAATTTTGTTCGCCAGCGCATGCGGATCCACGTGCAGCGCGCGCTGTCGCGTCGCAGCACGTGTTGCAGATTGCGACGCGCTGGCCTTATCGCCGAACTATTTAAACCGATGCATAAAATGATGCGCCGCGAGTACGCCCGCATGCGGCTGCATCGGCCGCTGGTAGTTAATCTCGAGTGCAACAATCTCGACGCCTGCAGCGGCCTCGACGGCCGAGCCGCGCTCGCGCTCGCGTGTGGACTGCGAAATGCGTCGCACACTGGCTGAATGTCACGCATGCTGCGGACAGAAGACCGCGCTGGAAGCGACGCGTGGCGAAGCGCTCGGGTCTCGCGTCACGGCCTTGACGTCGACGGCGCGCGGTGGGTAATCCCCCGCTTCGTGCGCACGAAGGTCGTCGTCACCGGCGCGAACGGGTTCATCGGCAGCCACCTCGTCGATCGCTTGCTCGCGGGCGGCGACGCGGTGCGGGCGATGGTCCGCGCCAGCGCCAACCTCGACAACCTCGCCGACGCGCTCGCGCGGGCCGACGCGCGGCCCGAGCTGGTGCGCGCGGCGCTGACGGACGTCGACGCCATGGCGGCCGCGTTCGACGGCGCCGACATCGTCTACCACGTGGCCGGCCTGACCGCCGCGTTCACCCGCGACGAGTTCGCGCGGGCCAACGCCGCCGGCGTCGCCAACGTGCTCGCGGCGATCCGTCAGGCCCCGCGGCGGCCGCGGCGGCTGGTCTACGTGTCGTCGCTGATGGCCGCCGGGCCCTCGCACCCCGAGGTCGCGCGCCGCGAGCACCACGCCCCCCAGGTCGGCTACACGCTCTACGGCGACAGCAAGCTCGACGGCGAGCGGCTGGTCTTCGCGGCCGCGCGCGCCGGCGACGTCGAGGCCGTGATCGTGCGCCCGCCCGCGGTCTACGGCCCGCGCGACCTCGACATGCTGCAGATGATCCGCTCGGCCAAGTACGGGGTGATCGCCCAGCCCGGCCTGCGCCCCGCGTGGATGTCCTTCATCCACGCCCTCGACCTCGTCGAGGGCATCGCCCGCGCCGGCGCCCGCGGCCGCCCGATCCCCCGCGACGGCGAGCACGTGCTCGCCGATCAGGGCTGCCCCTTCGACCATGTCCCCGAAGACATCTCGCACCCCGCCGGCGCCGGCATCTACTACTTGACCGACGGCCAGCGCAGCACCGTCGTCGAGTTCGGCCGGGCCGCCGCCGCCGCGCTCGGCCGGCGCGCGCTCGCGCTGCCGATGCCGCAGGTCGCCGTCTGGACCGTCGCCGGCATCAACCACGCGATCGGCCGCCTGCGCGGCAAGGCCCCGGCGCTGACGCTCGACAAGGCCCGCGGCAGCATGGCGCCGGGCTGGTGGTGCGACGACAGCCGGGCCGTGCGCGAGCTCGACTACGCGCCGCAGTGGCCGCTCGCGCGGGGCCTCGAGCACACGGTCGCGTGGGCCCGCTCCGTCGGCCGCCTGTGACGCCTGCGTGAGGCCGTGCGGTCGGCCGAGATCCCGTCTCGTCGCCGACCTTCGACGTCGCGAACGCCGGCGGGGTCGCGGTCCTCGACGTCTCGAACGGAACCGGCTCGCCGGTCGCCGACGCCTCGCGCGCGTCGTCTCGACCGACATCGTGGGCGATCATCACGGCCTCCGCGTATCCGGGGGTGGCCCCCGGTCGTAACCCTGGGCCTCGATCTCGCGGTGATTCCGCAGTGAAGTCCCGCGGTCGGCGGGGTGTCGCGAGTCCGCCGGCTGCACGTCACGCGCGGGCGCGTCCGGCTGGTCTTCGGGCCGTCGGATTCGACCGCGCGACCTTTGTGCAGTAAGACCACCGCGTCATGCTCCGCCCTTCGGTCGCCGACATCGCCTTCGACGCCGCCCTCTTCGACTCCCTCCGCAGCGCGCTCGCCCGCGGCGAGCTCAGCCCCACGCGCGCCCGTCTCGCCGCCCCGCCGCGGCCGCTCGGCGACGACGTCCTGCTCGACCTCGGCCGGCCCGACGCGCGCGCCGGCTGGCGCGCGCGCGGTCAGGCCGCCCTCGACGCGCGCAAGGTCGCCGCGTTGATCTTGAACGGCGGCATGGCCACCCGGTTCGGCGGCGTCGTCAAGGGCGTCGTCCCGGTCTTGCCCGATCGACCTGACCTTTCGTTCCTGGCCGTCAAGCTCGCCGGCGTCCGCGCGGCCGGGGCTCCGGCCGTCGTGATGCACAGCTTCGCCACCGCGGCCGCCTCGGGCGATCACCTGGCCACCATCGGTTGGTCCGGCGTCCCTGCCGGCGATCGCCACGAGTTCCTGCAGTCCTTGATGCCGCGCGTCTTGCCCGACGGCACCCCGCTGCAGAGCCTGCCCGGCGCCGACGTCTTGCCCGACACCACCGTCTACGCCGCGCCCGGCCACGGCGACACCCTGCGGCGCGTCCGCGAGAGCGGCGTCGTGGCCGAGCTGCGCGCTCGCGGCGTCGAGCACCTCCTCGTCTCCAACGTCGACAACCTCGGCGCCTCCCTCGATCCGACCGTCCTCGGCGCCCACCTCGAGGCCGTCGACGGCGGCGCCGAGCTCAGCGTCGAGGTCGTCGCCCGCGCACCGGACGACGCCGGTGGTTGCGTCGCCGACGTCGACGGCCGCGCCACCATCATCGAGTCGTTCCGCCTGCCCCCCGGAACTTCCCTGGCCCAGTACCCGCACTTCAACACCAACACCCTGTGGATCTCCCTCGCCGCCCTCGAGCGCGCCTACCCGCTCACCTGGTTCCCCGTCCAGCGGTCCGTCGAGTGGCCCGGCCGCGACGACCTCGCCGTCATCCAGTTCGAGCAGCTCATCGGCCAGATCACCGAGTTCGCCAGGACCGCCTGCCTGCGAGTCGACCGCGCCCGCTTCCTCCCGATCAAGACCCGCGACGACCTCGCCGCCGCCCGCCCCGCGATGACCGCCATCGTCCGCGGCGTCGGCCTCGATCCCGGCTGACCCGCCCCGCGCCCGCGCTGCCCTCGCGGTGTCCCGGCAGTCCTCCGAGACATGCCCTTTGAGGCACGTCTCTTCGAACATGTTCTCCTCGACATGTTCTCATCGACATGCCGTAGAGGACATGTCCTCCGACGCGCGGCGAGCGTTCGCGACCCGGCGTCGGGCTCGGCGTCGCTCGCCGTGCCGCCCGTCGCCGCGTCACCGACGTGCCCGGATGAGCTCCAGGAGGGTCCCGCCCGTCCCTCGCTCGCAACCTGCCGCCCGGCGTCCACCGGGTCGCCCGTCGCCGCGCCCCTGACGGCGCTCCTGGAACCCTGGCGACACGCGGGCGGGCCGGGCCGTCCCTCGCTCGCGGACCGCCCGCTCGACGCTCGCCGTGTCGCCCATCGCCGCGCACGACGAGCGCCGGATCGGTCGCCAGGAGGTCCGAGCGAGGGGCGGCCGGCCCCGGCCGTCCATCGCTCGGACAGCACCTCCGCCTCGCCCCAATCGCCCAGCGAAGCCCACGACCGGCGCTCGGGCACCCACGAGGCTGGCCGTGCGGCGGTCGGGGACGCGGGCCGGCGCCCATCCGCAGGGAGATGCGCCCGACCAAGCAGGGTGCATCCGCGAGGACTGAGCGCCGGCCCGCGTCCCCGACCGCGCGCGAGGCGGCCTCGGCAGTTCGCGAGCCCAGCCCGCCCCCGAACCGGCTCCCGCAAGGCGCCGACGCTGCTATAAAGCGCGCCGACATGGCCGACGCACTCGACCACTACATCACCTGGCGCCTCTACCGTACCGAACTCGACATCGAGCTCGACTTCGCCGACGCCCAGCTCGACGAGCCCTCGCTGACCGCCAACGCCCCGCGGCTGGAGGCCGCGCTGGACGCCCTGCACCGGATCGAGGGCGGAGCCGTCGCCAACGTCGACGAGGGGCGGATGGTCGGGCACTACTGGCTGCGCGACCCGGAGCGCGCCCCCGATCCTGCGATCACCCGGGCGATCCACGACAGTTGGCGGCAGATCGAGGCCTTCGCGGCCGGCGTGCGCGACGGCCAGATCCTCGCCGAGGACGGCAAACCGTTCACCGGCGCGATCCTCGTCGGGATCGGCGGCAGCGCTCTCGGCCCGCAGCTGCTCGAGGCTGCCCTGACCGCGCGGGACAGCGGCCCCGGCTTCAGTCTGCGCGTGCTCGACAACACCGATCCGGCCGGTATCGCCGACCTGCTCGCAGAGACAGGTACGCTCGCGCAGACCTTGATCCTCGTCGTCTCCAAGTCGGGCTCCACCGTCGAGACGCGCAACGGCATGCTCGAGCTGCGGGCCGCCTGTGTCCGGCAGGCGCTCGAGTTCCCCAAGCGGGCGATCGCCATCACCCTGGAGGGCAGCGCGCTCGACCAGCTCGCGCAGCGCGAGGGTTGGCTGGCGCGCTTCCCGATGTGGGACTGGGTCGGCGGGCGCACCAGCGTGCTCTCGCCGGTCGGGCTCCTGCCCGCCGCGCTGCTGGGCCACGACTGGCGCGCGCTCCTGCGCGGGGCCGCGGCGATGGACCAGTGGGGCCGCGTGCGCCCGGCGCGGCGCAACCCGGCCGCCCTGCTCGCCTGGCTGTGGCACCAGCAGGGCTCGGGACATGGCCTTCGGGACATGGTCATTTTGCCATACAAGGATCGCCTGTCCTTGCTGTCGCGCTACCTGCAGCAGCTCGTGATGGAGTCGCTCGGCAAGCGGCTCGATCGCCAGGGGCGCGAGGTCTGGCAGGGGCTCGCGGTCTACGGCAACAAGGGGTCGACCGACCAGCACGCCTACGTGCAGCAGCTGCGCGACGGCCTGCACAACTTCTTCGCCGTGTTCGTGCGGGTGCTCCGCGACCTCGACGGCCAGGTCACGGGTCCCGGCATGGTCGAGGTCGAGCCGCAGGTCAGCTCGGGCGACTGCCTCGACGGCTTCTACCAGGGCACCCGCGCCGCGCTCGCCGAGCGGGGTCGAGCCAGCGCGACGATCGTGCTGCGCCAGGTCGACGCCGCGGCGGTCGGCGCCCTGATCGCGCTGTTCGAGCGCGCCGTCGGGATCTACGCCGAGCTCATCGACGTCAACGCCTACCACCAGCCCGGCGTCGAGGCCGGCAAGCAGGCCGCCAAGGGCGTGCTGACGCTGCAGGCCGCGGTGCTCGCGGCGCTGACGGCCGGACCTGGAGGCAAGACCGCGCGCGAGCTCGCCGAGGCGCTCGGTGCCGACCCCGTGGCGGTGTGGCAGGTCCTGCGTCACCTCGCCACCAACGGTCGCGTGAGCGTCGACAGCCTCGTCGATCCGGCGGCTGCACAGTTCGCGCGCGCGCCGTGAGGCGCGAGACGTCGCGGGCGCGAGCGAGTATCCTCCCGCGCCCATGTCCTCGGTCCCCGGACTCCGCGCGCTCATCACCCTGGCCTGGCCGATCGTGCTCGCACGCTCGGCGCAGTCGGTGATCAGCTTCAGCGACGCGGCGATGGTCGCCCCGCTCGGCGACGACGCGCTCGCGGCGGCGACTACCGGCGCGATGAACTCGCTGGGGATCCTCGTGCTGCCGATGGGTATCACGTTCATCGTCCAGAGCTACGCCGCCCAGCTCGCCGGCCAGGGCGACCTCGCCAGCGCCCGCCGCTACGCCTGGTACGGCCTGTGGCTGTCCGCCCTGGCGATGGTCGCGACGATCGTCGCCATCCCGGCGATCGGCCCGGTCCTCTCGCTCACCGGCCACGCGCCGGCGGTGCGCGAGGTGATGGCCGAGTACATGGCGATCCGCATGCTCAGCACCGGCGTGGTCGTCGGCACCGAGGCGCTCGGCAACTGGTTCGCCGGCCTCGGCGACACCCAGGTGTCGATGCGCGCCAGCCTCGTGGCGATGGTCGTCAACATCGCCCTCAACTGGGTCCTGATCTACGGCCACCTCGGCGCCCCCGCGCTCGGCGTCCAGGGGGCCGCGTGGGCCAGCGTGTTCGCCAGCGTGGCCGGCTTCGCCGTGTGCTGCCACGCCTTCTGGCGCGCGCGCCACCAGCAGACGATCGACCCGGCGGCGATCGGTCCCGTCGAGCACCCTGTACCTGTCCTTCCGGACAGCTCCGACGGCCGCCTGGGCATGCGCGAGTTCTCGCGGATGATGCGGTTCGGCCTGCCGAACGGCCTCAACTGGTTCCTCGAGTTCGCGGCCTTCCTGATCTTCATCAACCTCGTGGTCGCCGAGCTCGGGACCGTCGCGGTCGCGGCGATGATGGCCGTGGTGGCCGTCAACTCGGTCTCGTTCATGCCCGCGTTCGGCCTCGGCTCGGCCGGCGCGGTCCTGGTCGGCCAGGCGATCGGCGCCGGCAACCACCACTACGTGCCGCGGATCGTGGTCCGCACCTTCTCGGTCGCCGCCGCCTGGCAGGGCCTGGTCGGGCTGCTCTACTTCACGATCCCGGTGCCGCTGATGACGATCTTCGCCCGCGACGAGGTCGAGACGTCCGGCGACGTGGTGGTCCTCGGCGCCCGGCTGCTGGCGATCAGCGCCGTGTGGCAGCTGCTCGACGCCACGGTGATCACCCTCACCGAGGCGCTGCGCGCCGCCGGCGACACCGCCTGGCCGCTGGTCCTCCGGATCGCGCTCGCCTGGGTGATCTGGCTGCCCCTGGCCTGGCTGACCGTGTTCGCCTGGGACGGCGGCGCGGTCGCGGCGACGTGGAGCATGGTCGTGTACATGTTCTTCCTGGCGCTGGCGATGGTGCTGCGCTTCCGCAGCGGCGCCTGGCGCCGCATCGACCTCACCGGCCGCGGCGCGGCTGGCTGATCGGGCATGCCCTTCGAGACATGTTGGAAAGGCCCTGCCCTTTCCGGCATGTCGCCGAGGGCATGCCCCTCAGTGGCACTGCAGGGCCCCGCGCGCCTGCGACCAGTCGTGGACGGCCAGCGCGTCGGCGGGGATCCAGAAGTAGAAGAAGCCGCCGTCCTGGTTGAGCAGCAGCCCGTCGTCCTCCTGGGCGTCGATCTGCAGCAGCAAGCGCCAGCGCAGCGCGCGGCGGCGGAGCTCGAGCGCCTCGGGGGTGCCGTCCACCCACCCGTCCCAGCCCTGCGGGCGAGTGTCGATCTCGACGTCGAGGTACGGGTCGCCCTGGATCGAGGCCGGGTGCCCGAGCAGGCGGTGGAACGGCCGCTCGTAGTCGCGGAGCTCGTCGGACTCGGCGATGAAACCTTCGAGCCGGTCGAACGGGATGAGCTCGCCCCCCTTCCCCTGCTGACGCCGACGATGGACCGCGAGGATCCGCTCCTCGGGCAGCAGCGACTCGTAGAAGAAGTAGCTGTCGACGCACGGGTACTGCAGCTCGTCGGCGGCGTCGATGTCGTAGGCGGCCAGCGGCTCGACGTCCGCCGGGACCGGACGGCGCACGAGCGCGTCGAGGTCGGTGAAGTGGAGCACCCGCACCGGATGGGCGCGCGCCCCGTCGGGCGGGATCGGGGCGTAAAAGAAGCTCAGCAGGCCGTGCGCGGGCAGCTCGCGCGCGGCGGCGCGGCCCGCCAGCTCGGCGAGGTCGAACTGGGCGACGAAGGTCAGCGGGACGCCGTCGACCTCGGGCCACGGCAGGTCCGGCGGCAAGTCGGGCGCGCCGCCCAGGCGCGTCTGGCCGGGGTAGGAAGTGGCCTCCGCCTCACTGCGCGCGTCGTCGTCGACCTCGTGGCTGCGAGACAGGTGCAAGCGGATCGAGGGGCGGGCCATGGCCCGCACCGCCGCGACGTGCTCGGCGAGGCCGAGCGGCTCGAGCCGCTCGCGCCACTCGGCCGCGCGCGCGGCCTCGTCCATGACCGCCAGGCGAGCCGGATCGCTCAGCGCCGCCGCGAAGTCCTCGGGCCGCTGCAGCTCGGCGTCGGCGAGCACCGCCCCGTAGGCGAACAGGTCGTACGGCAGCAGCGCAGCCCCGTCCCCGAAGTGGGCGAGGATCGCCGGCATCGCCCGCAGGTGGCCCTCGACGTAGGCCAGCCAGCGCTCCGGGGCATGCTCCCGATCGTCGCCGAGGCACACCTCCTGCTCGCGGATGTCGAGCGGGATGACGCCGTCGACCGGGTCGAACATCGTCAGCCTCACCGCGACGATGGGGAACCCGCCCTCGTTGCGCCACACCGGCATGTCGCGGCCCGAGGCGAACGCGAGCTCGGTGGAGCCCGCCCGCAGCGGGAGGTGACGGCGGAACAACGCGAGCAACCGGTCGGCGTCGACGCTCACCGGCGCATGATACCGCCTGGCGGACGCACCGGCGCCCGCCTGCAGCCGCGGCCGTGCAGGCCGCCCGGGACCGCCTGCGAGGCCCTTCGCACCGCTGGGCTCCCGGGCCGCGCCGCGGTATGCCCTCCGAGACTTTTGCCCGGGCTCCCGGACCTCCGCCCTCTACGCGCCGAGCGGCCTCGCTGCACGCCGTCCGAGACCACCTGCCCGCCTGCGCGGGTCCAAGTTCTCCGCACCTCCGGCCGCCGGGCCGCGCCGCTTGCCGTCCGAGACCGCTTGCCCGCTGCGCCGGGCCTCCGAAGACCGCTGCGCTGCCAGGTCGCGCCGCTTCGCGCCCGAACCCTCGCGCGGATGCTCGATCGAGCATGTCCTCTCGGCCATGCACGGACGGGCATGTCCTCTCGAACATGCCCCTCAGCGCAGCACCGCCGGCGGCCCTACCGCCCCGGCCCGGCGAACGCCGCCAGCAGCTCGGCGGCCGCGTGGTCGGGGCTGAGGCGCCCCGCGCGGACGGCCGCCTCGAGCGCGGGCCGGCGGGCCAGCACCTGCGGATCGGCGGCGAACCGGCGCATCAGCTCGGCCTCGATCGCGCGCCACAGCCAGTAGACCTGCTGGGCCTCGCGCTGGGCCTGCCAGGCGGGGCCGGCCTGGAGCGCCTGGCGGTGGCGTTCGACCGTCTGCCACAGCGCGGCGAGGCCGGCCCCGGTGACGGAGGAGGTGGTGACGACCGGGACCGACCAGCCCGCGTGTTTGGGCCGGATGAGGCGCATCGCCAGGGCGTACTCGGCCCGGGCGCGCTCGGCGGCGGCCAGGTTGTCGCCGTCGGCCTTGGTGATGGCGAGGATGTCGGCGAGCTCGAGGATCCCGCGCTTGATGCCCTGCAGCTCGTCGCCGGCGCCGGCGAGCATCAGCACGAGGAAGCAGTCGACCAGCTGCGCGACCATCACCTCGGACTGGCCGACGCCGACGGTCTCGACCAGCACGACGTCGAAGCCGGCGGCCTCGCACAGCAGCACGGTCTCGCGGGTGTGGCGGGCCACCCCGCCGAGCTCGCCGAGCGACGGCGACGGGCGGATGAAGGCGCGCGGCTCGCGGGCCAGCTCCTGCATGCGGGTCTTGTCGCCGAGGATGCTGCCGCCGCTGCGCACCGAGCTCGGATCGACCGCGAGCACGGCGACGCGCCGGCCGAGGTCCCGCACCAGGTGGAGGCCGAGCGCCTCGATCAGCGTGCTCTTGCCGGCGCCGGGGCTGCCGGTGATGCCGACCCGCAGCGCCCCACCGGCCCGCGACTCGCCCGTCTGCAGCGCCGCCACCAGCTCGCGCGCCAGCACCTGGTCGTCGGCCCGCTGGCTCTCGACCAGCGTGATCGCCCGCGCCAGCACCGCTCGATCGCCGGCCTGCACCCCCGCTGCGTACGCCTCGACGCTGAGCCGACCCCGTGCCATCGCCGGGCGCACCATACCCGCAGGCCGGGCGGCGCGACAAGCGGCGCGACCGGGACCTCGCGCTGTCCCCCGAGACCTGTCCCGAAGTTCCAATGCGCGTCGCGCCGGCGCCAGCGCTCGCATCGTCGACGCCGCGCGCCGCCGAGAAAGCGCGACAGCCGACGCCACAGGCGCCGGCGCTCGCGGGGCAAAGGCTCGATCGGACTGCGGGCCGCGACCGGCGTCAGGGCGCCACGGACGCCTGGGCGTGGGCACCACGGCTGGTCGGGCGGCTGTAGAACAGGGTGATGGTCAGGCAGTGGAACTCGCTGTCGGAGCTCTGGGTGACCACCTTGTCGACGATCTCGACGCCGGGATTGGCCTCGAGCCACTCGTTGATGCGGTCGCTGATCTGCTCGCGCTCCCAAGCCTTGGTTGCCGAGAACACTTTGACTCCCGTAAATGCCACCATGTGCCTCTCCCTCTTGCAGCGCCCGGGGGATGATGCGTCGCGGCCAACCCCTCATGGGTCGCCGTCGCCGGAGGCGCCGCCCAGATCTGGCCTCGAGGTATGGCAGAGGCGTCCGGGCGAATAAAGTTAAAAAGTGCGCACGGGCCCGCGGGCCGCAGGCCCTGAGCACTTGGAGCCTTTTTTGTAATTGAGCATGCAATTTGATCCGTCGCTGTTGCGACGAACTCGCCTATATTGCCGCGCCATGCGTGAGACAGCAGAGACGACCGCCGAACCGTGGGCGACGCTTTTGGTCCAGCTCCGCGGCCGGTCCGACGACGACGGAGCGGGAATCGACCTCGGCGAGCTGGCAGAGGCGTCCGAGCGGCTCGAGGCGCTGGCGACGCTCATCGCCGAGGACCCGCGCGCCGCGGGGGTCGAGACGCGGGACACGTCGACGCTCGGCAGTCGGTGTGAGATCCCCGAGCTGACCATTTACACCACCCCCGACGGCCTCGAAGGCCTCACTGCCGAGGTCGAGCGGCTGGGCGCCGAGCTGCACCTGCCGCTGCGGCTGACCCCGGCGGTGCGCACCGACGACGACTGGCGCGACACGTGGAAGCAGTTCTACGCGCCGCTGGTGTTCTCGGCGGCGACGACGACGCTGCTGGTGCGGCCGAGCTGGATCGATCGCCGGCCCGGCGACCCCGAGCTCGAGCTGGTCCTCGACCCCGGCCGCGCCTTCGGCACCGGCCAGCACGAGACCACGCGGCTTTGCCTCGAGCTCCTGGTCGCCCTCGCCGAGGCCGGCGCGCGCCCCGACCGCGTGCTCGACCTCGGCTGCGGCTCCGGCATCCTGGCCCTGGCGGCGGCGCGGCTGTTCCCGCAGGCCGCGGTGGTCGCCGCCGACAACGACCCCGAGGCGGCCGACACCACCGCCGAGAACGCCGCCGCCAACGGGCTCGAGGACCGGCTCGAGATCCGGGCCGCGACCGTCTTGGAACTTTCGGACAGCTTCGATCTGATCCTCGCCAACATCCGCCCCGGCGTGCTGATCCCGATCGCCGGCGACCTCGCCCGCCGCCTCGCCCCCGGCGGCGCCGTCATCCTGAGCGGCGTGCTCGGCGAGGAGGCCGAGGACGTGCTCGCCGCCTACGGCGCGGCCGGGCTGGCGCTGGCCGACCGCCGCGACCTCGCCGAGTGGTGCGCCCTGGTCCTGCGAGCGGCCGGATGAGCACGCGCGTGTTCGTCGGCGCGCCGGCCGACCCGGCGCACGTCGGCCTCGACGCCGCCGAGTCGCACTACCTCCGCCGGGTCCGCCGCGTCGGCGACGGCGCGCGCATCGAGGCGATCGACGACCACGGCGGGCTGTGGCTGGCCGAGGTCGTCGGCGGCGACGCGCGGGTCACCACCGTGAAGTTGCTCGAGCAACGAACGGTGCCGGCCCCGGCGCGCGAGATCGTGGTCCTGCTCGGCATGCCGGAGCCGGCCGCGGTGCTGGACGTGCTGCCGGCGCTGTGCGAGATCGGCGTCGCCGAGGTCGTGCTGGTCCGCTGCGCCCGCAGCCAGGGCGCGGCGCCCGGCGGCGAACGGATCGCGCGGGTGCTGCGAGCGGCGCAGCGGCAGTGCGGCAGGCCCCGCGCGCCCGCGATCTCGGGCCCCGTCGATCTCCGCGAGGCCACGACCCGGCGCACCGACCTCCCCGGCCTGTTCGCGTGGGAGGAGCTGCGCGCGACATCGAGCGACGTTCCGGCGGCCGCCGCGGGGGCTCGTGTGTGCGTCGGACCCGAGGGTGGGTTTACCCCCGAGGAGGCGGCGCTGCTGCGCGCCGCGGGCTTCCGCGCGCTCGGCCTCGGGCCCTACACGCTGCGCACCGAGACGGCGGCGCTGGTCGCTGTCGCTCGCGTGATGTTCGCCTGAGCGCCGGCGGGGACCCGCCGCGCCGCGCGGGGACGGACCGGGAGGCCCGGGGCCGTGTTATGGTGCGCGCCGATGGCGTTTTGGTCCCGCAAGGAGCGACCCGCACCGTGTCCGAGCTGCGACGCGGCGCTGGACATCGGTCTGGTCAAGGACGGGCGACCGACGTGCCCGGCGTGCGGGCAAGCGCTGGTGCCGGTGCGCGTCGCGGGCTTCTGGCGCCGCCTCGCGGCCGCGGTGGTCGACGCCGCGATCCTGCTCGTCACCGCCGGCCCGCTGCACCTCGGGCTGCAGCGCGTGCTCGGCGAGGCGAGCCCGGTGCGCGGCGGCTTCTCGTGGGCCGGCCTGCTCCAGCTCTTGACCGTCGACCCGCTCGAGATCCTGGTGTGGCTGGCGCCGCTCCTGGTGATGGTCGCGTTCTACTTCGTGCTGTTCATCGCCCTGCCCGGAAGGACACCCGGCCAGAAGCTCACCGGGATCCGCGTGGTCCACCGCGCCGGCGGCAAGGTCGGCCCGGTGCGCGCGACGGTGCGGTTCGCGGGCACCGCCGTCGGCCTGGTGCCCGGCGGCCTCGGCTCGCTGTGGATGGCCTTCGACCGCGAGAAGCGGGCCTTCCACGACTACCTGACGGGCACCTACGTCGTGAGGGAACAGTGAGCCTCCTCCTGCGCCACCTCGAAGCCAACGGCCCGCTGTCGCGCGCCGATGTCGAGGCCGCGACCCGGCGGCAGCAGCTGGCCGGCGGCAGCCTCGACACCGCAATCCTCGAGCTCGGGCTGATGACCCCGCTGCAGCTCGACGCCCTGCTGCAGAGCGCGTGCGGCCTCCCCGGCGCGCCGGTGCGGCTGCTCGAGCGCGGGCCGGTCCGTCCCTGGGAACATGTCCCGAGAGACCTGGTCGACATCGGCTGGGCCATGCCGCTCGCGCAGGAGGACGGCCGCCTCATCGTCGCCGTCCACCCCGACCTGCCCGACGCCAAGCTCGGCCAGCTCTACCGCATGGTCCGCGGCTTCTACCCGGTGGTCGCGCCCGAGTGCTGCCTGGCCAAGATCGCCGCCGAGCGCCATGGATCGATCCTCGCCCCGCGCTACGCGCTGATCCTGCTCGACTACCTCGAGGCGCTGCGCACCGCCTCGGTCACCATCAGCCTCGTGCCGGGCTCGGGCGTGTCCGAGTCGCGGGCCGGCGACACGCCTGGCCCGGCGGACGGGCGACCGGCGGATGCACCTGTCCCCGCGGACAGGCAGTCGCCGGCGCCGCGCGCGGCCGATGCGGACAGGCGGGCGACTGACCCGGGCGCTGCGGATGCGCCTGTCCCCACGGACAGGCAGGCGGCCGACGCTCGATCGCCGGGAGCACATGTCCCTGCGGACAGGCCGGCCGCGGACGCGCGGACCGCGGCGACGCCTGTCCCTGCGGACAGGTCATCCGGCGCCGCGGGCCCCGAGCCGTCCGGCACGCGCGAGCTGGCCGACGCACGAGGGGCCGGTTCACCCGGCGGCCCGCCGGCGATGGGCGCGCGGGCGACCGCGGCCGTCGCAGCGTCGGGCCCGGGGCCGGCAGGCGAGTCTTCGAGCGAGCCCGGCGTCGCCCGGCGTACGGACGCGCCCGCCTCCACCGAGGAATCGGGTATCGAGGCTCACACCGCGGCCCCTGGCTCGTCGCCGATCGATGGGCCCGCGAACCAGGCAGTCGGCGTCTCGGCGCCGTCGGCGCTCGACGCTCGCACCGCGGATGCGCCTGTCCCTGCGGACAGGCCAGGGGCCGACGCGAAGACGGCCGACCTCGCGGACCGGCCGGCCGCCGGCGCCGCGAGGGCGGAGACGTCCGAGGACGCGCCGGAGGCGGAGGCTCGATCCACGGCGGACGCGAGCCGCGGCGCGCCCGCAGACGAGCGGTCGGCCGACGCGCCGGTGTCGCTGGCCGACGCGCTGCAGGCGGACGTACCTGTCCCCGCGGACAGGCAGCTGGCCGGCCCGCGGCCGGCGGCGATGTCGGGACCGAACACCGCCGCGCGAGCCTCGGGCTCACCGTCCGGCGCTGCGCACGGCGCCGCGACCCGGACGGCAGAGGCTGGGGCGAGCTCGCTGCGAGCGCCGGCTGAAGCGTCCGCGGATGCGACCCCGCCCGGGGACGCCGCCGCGGCTGCGCCTGTCCCCGCGGACAGCCCTGGCGAGCAGCCCAGCCCGGGTGAGCACGGCGCGGGCGACCGACCGGCGCGCGCGGGCGTCGACGCGACAGCGGCTCCTGGCTCCTCTTCCGCGACCGAACCCGGCAGCGCGGCCGCTCCGTTGGAGCGCTCCCTCGCCGCTGCGGACGAGTCCGCCGCGGGTCGGGCCCCCGCCGCATCTGTCCCTGAGGACAGCAAGGGACGTCCTGCGGAGGCTCCCGCGGAGCCACGGCGCGCCGCCGGGGGTGCGGGCGCCGCGTCCGGAGCTGTCCCAGCGGACAGCTCCGCCGCTGCGTTCGCCTCGCTCGCGAGCCGCGGCCCCGAGCGAGCGACGGACGCGTCGCCCGCGGCTGCCGGGCTCGAGCGCTCGACCTCCCCGTCCCCGCCCGGCGCGCCCGCGACGTCGGACGTGGCACCTGTCTCTTCGACCAGCTCGTCCGGGCCCCAGCTCGACACCCCGAGCCTCGCCGCTGCGGGGCGGAGGACCGAGCCCGCGCCCGCGCCGATCGCTGCCGGCAACCGCCAGACGGCGGCCTACGACTCGCGCGCGCCCGAGTCCGACGCGGCGCCCGCGTCGAGCCGCCCGCCGTCGGCCCGGCCCTCGGCCGTCCCCGTCGCGCCGGACGCTCCCCTCATCGACCCGGGCGGCTTCGACGACGAGAGCGCCTCGCTGGCGGCGATGGCCATCGCCCCCGACACGCCGCTCATCATCCTGCCGCCCGCGGCCACGTCGCGGCCCCTGACCCCGCCGCTGGGCGTCCCTGTCTTTGCGGACACCTCGGCTGGCCATCCGGACAGGCGCACCCTCGTCGGCATCCCCGTCGGCGCGGCGCCCTCCCCCGCGCCGGTGACCGACAAGCCCGCGGCGCACGGCCCGGGCAACGGCGCGGCGCCCTCCCCCGCGACCGACAAGCCCGCGCCCGGCAACGGCGCGGCGCCCTCCCTCGCGACCGCCGCCGACAAGCCCGCGCCCGCGCACGCCCCCAGCAACGGCGCGGCGCCCTCCCCCGCGACCGACAAGCCGGCGCACCCCCTCGGCAACGGCGCGGCCCGCCCGATCGCAGCGCCGCCCTCGACGCCGAGCTGGCGGCCTCGGGCTACAACATCAAGGAGCTGCTGGTGTCCCTCACCCTGACCCGTACCTTCCGCTTCCGCGCGGTGGAGGAGTGATGACCATGAGACGGCGCAACTTCCTGCGAGGCGCGTGCGGAGTCGCGGTCGCGCTGCCCTTCCTCGAGTCGCTGAACTGGCGGCGCTTCATCAAGACCGCCAGGGCGGCCGAGCCCGGCGGCAAGCGGCTCGTCGTGTTCTTCATGTGCAACGGCGTCAACATGGAGACCTTCTTCCCCGCCGCGCCCGGCCCGCTGACGGCCGCGTCGCTGATGGGCACCAGCATCGAGCCGCTGGCCGACTACGCCGGCAAGCTGCTGATCCCGCGCGGCATGCACATGGTGCCCAAGGGTTGGGGCCAGGACGCCGACACGCCGGGCGACGACCACGCCAAGGGCATGGGCCACAAGCTCACCGCCGAGGCCCTCGATCCCAACACCCTGTACGCCCGCGGGATCTCGGTCGACCAGCGCGCCGCCCAGGAGCTCAACAAGGACGGCAGCCCGTCGATGACGCTCTCGGTCGGCTGGCGCCACACCAACGTGCTCGGTCACATCTCGTACGCCGGCAACAACACGCCCGTCACGCCCGAGGGCAACCCGTGGCTGACCTACCAGGACCTCATGGGCCTGGGCGGCCTCGACGAGATGGTGAAGATGCAGATCGCCACGCGCCGCCAGAGCGTGCTCGACCTGGTCGAGGAGGAGTTCAAGGCGCTCAAGGCCAAGAACCTCAGCCAGGCCGACACCCTGAAGCTCGAGATGCACGCCGACTCGATCCGCGACCTCGAGATCGACATGGTCGGCAACGGCCTCATCGAGTGCGCCCTCGACCCGGCGCGGGCCGCCGAGATCGAGGCGATCGACCCCAACTCGGTGCAAGAGGACTGGCAGTTCAAGACCATCGGCCTGATGCAGCTCGACGTCCTGGCCATGGCGATCGCCTGCGGGGCCACCAGCGTCGGCAGCATCCAGTGGGCCTCGGGCTCCGGCGGCCCGATCTACAAGTGGGACGGCATGAACCACGAGTTCAACCACCACAAGCTGTCGCACGGCAACACCAAGGACGACAACTCGGGCGAGGAGGTGGCCGGCTACCTCGAGATGCTGACCCAGATCGATCGCTGGCACGCCGAGCAGTACCGGCACCTGCTCGATCGCCTCTCGTCGTACACCGAGGGCGACGGCACCGTGCTCGACAACAGCGCGGTCGTCTGGCTCAACGAGCTGTCCGACGGCAAGGCCCACTCGTACCTCGACCTCCCGGTCATCATCGCCGGCAGCGCCGGCGGCTACCTCAAGCAGGGCCAGTACATCGACCTCATCGGCGGCCAGGACCCCTGGGTCCAGACCCACCCGCACAACCGCCTGCTCATCACCCTGCTCAACGCCGTCGGCTGCACCGACGACGGCGGCCCGGTCACCCAATTCGGCCGCGCCGGCCTCGAGCAGGGCGAGTACGCCGAGCTGCGGGCCTGATCCGCGAAGGCCGCGACGAGAGGACCACCGAGCGCTCGCTCGGTGGTCGCTTCGTCTTCATGGTCCCATGTCCCGAAGGACATGCAGCGACGCGCCGGTCGTGCCGACGCGGCCCCCGAGCGGCGCTCCATCGCGCGCCTCCGCGGCGACGCGACTGGCGCGGAGCCGCGCCGTCGCGCATGCTCGCGGCGGAGACCTCGCCATGCCCCAGACCTACCACGGCAGCTGTCACTGCGGCGCGATCCGCTTCGAGGCCGACATCGACCTGTCCCGGGGGATCCGCAAGTGCAACTGCAGCTTCTGCTGGAAGCTCGGCTACCGCAAGGCGCTCGTGCCCGACGAGGCCGTGCGCACGACGGCCGGCCAGGACGCCATGAAGGACTACCAGCCGACCCCGCTGCACTGGCCGCCCGGCGACATCCACCACTACCACTGCGGCCGCTGCGGCGCCCACGTGTTCTCGCGCGGCTACCTCGAAAAGGAGATGGGCGGCCACTTCTGGGCCGTCAACGTCGCCTGCCTCGACGACGCCACCGAGGAGGAGCTGGCCGCCGCGCCCGTCATCTACGAGGACGGCAAGCGCGACCGCCAGGACCAGCCGCCGGCGATCACCGCATACCTCTGACGGCAGCGCGTTCGCGGCGAGCGCCGCGAACGCGAGGGCCTGACCCTCGCGCGAACGCCTCGAGCGCCGCCTGCGGCGCCTCGTCGGCAAACACCTTCGCCAGCGTCGCCGACAGCTGCGGACGCCCCTCGCCTCACCCTCGCGCGAATGCGTCGAGCGCCGCCTGCGGCGCCTCGTCGGCGATCACCTTCGCCAGCGTCGCCAACAGCTCCGCCTGCGGATGCCCGTCGCCTCGCGCGCGCGCCACGTTCGCCGCCAGGTCCCAGCCCGGCGAGCGCACCCCGGCTGCCAGCGCCGCGAGCAGCTGCGTCAGCGCGTCGGGGCACAGCTCCGGCGCGTGGGCGAACGCGTAGAAGCACAGCTCGCAGCGCAGCGCCGACGCCGGCTCCGACGCGTCCAGCGCGCGCGCCAGCAGCTCGCGGCCCTCGGCCGCGCGGCCCTCCGCGAACAGCAGCCGGGCGAAGTTGCCGAGCAGGTTGCCGTCGTCCGGCTCGACCGCCAGCGCCCGGCGGTACAGCGCCTCCGCGCCCGCCATGTCAGCGAACGCGCTGACGCGGAAGTTCGCGTAGTTGCCGAGGTGATGCGCGTCCTCCGGCGCCCGCGCGATCGTCTCGCGGTAGGCCGCGTCGGCCGCGCCGCGTCGCCGCGGACCAGCGCGAGGAAATTGGCGTAGTTGCCGCGATGGTCCGCGTCCTCGCCGTCGATCGCCAGCGCCCGCTGATAGCACGCCTCGGCCAGGTCGTGCTCGCCGCACACGTCGCTGAGGAACGCCGCGAAGTTGCCGAGCATGTCCGCGTGGTCAGGCGCCTCTGCCAAAAATTTCTCGTAGAAGCCGCGCGCCAGCGGATTGCCGGCCCGGTGCAGCGCCGTGGCGAAGCTCGCGTGGACCGGCGCATCGGCCGGCAACGCCTCCACCAGCAGCGCGAACACCGGATCGCTGGCGCCCGGCGCCGCGTGCTCGCGCAGCCAGCCCAGCGTCACCGCCAGCGACGCGCCGCTCGGTTCGATCACCTTCGCCAGCCGCATCAGCGACACCACGCGCGGCCACGCCTCGTCGGCGATCGCCGCCGCGACCGCGGGGAGGATCGATCGCCCCTCGAACCCCGCGTCGATCAGCAGCACGCGCGCCAGCTCGACGTGCGCCGCGTGGAGCGGCCCGCGCTCGCTCGCCCGCTCGTCCAGGGCCACGCGCGGGTGCTGCGGGACCACCAGCGACAGCTCGAGCCCCGCCGCGCGCGCCGCCGCCTCGCGCGTCGCCCTCAGCTCGTCCTCGCCGACCGGCAGCGGGCTGCCGACCACGCGCGTCGCCAGCCCGCCTCCTCGCAGCGGCGCCGCAGCTCGGCGGTGCCGGCCACGTGCTGGCGATCGAGCGCCGTGAACAGCACCACGCGATCGGCGAGCGCCCGCACCCCGCGCTCGGCCGCCCGCGACGCACCGGCCGCCGCGTCGATCAGCACGAGGTCCGCCACCTCGGCCGCTACGATCGCCCGGCGCAGCTCGCCCCACGCCACGTCGCGCGCCTCGGCCGTCCACCCGTCCAGCCGGTCCCAGTAGCTCGCATCGAGGCGCCCCGCCGGCAGCACCCGCAGCCCCTCGCCGAGGGGCACGCACCGCTCGACCAGCGCCTGGACGCCGCCCCGCGCGACGGCCCACTCGACCAGGCCTTCGCCGTCACTCCCGACGATCCGCGTCAACCCCGGCGACTCGAGGTCGAGGTCCACCAGCAACACCCGCAGCCCGCGGGCCGCCAGCACACGACCGACGCCCCACACCGCCAGCGTGCGCCCCACCCCGCCGTGAGCCGACCAGCACGCGATGAACGACGGCGTCCGCATGCGCGACTCTTACCGCGCAAGACCCCGTCCGCGCTCGTGCCTCGCCCTCGCCCCCGCGTGCGCTTCCCCCGGTCGCCCGCCCCGCCGCGTCTCCGACATGTCCCAGGAGACATATAGCCCCGCGCTCCTCCGCCCGCCTTACCGGCCCTGTCGCTCGGCGGTCGACAAACCGGCCTCATTCGCCGCCGGCGCACGGCTGCTCTTTACGCCATGTCTCCGGGGACATCCGGACCTTGCCCGCGCTCGCGAGCCCGTCGTGCACGGCTGATCTTTCCACCATGTCCATGAGGACACCTCGAACCTCGGCGCTCGCGCGCTCCCCGTGCGTGGCTGCTCTTTCGACCATGTCCACGAGGACATCTCGAACCTCACCGCCGCATCGACCGATGAGTCGGACGGCCAGAACGCCGTCGTCCCGCGCAGCCGCGCAGCTCCTCCGAGTCACCGGGCGCCCGCGCAGCCCCACAGACTCCCCGAGTCAGCCACGCTCCTGCTCGCCCGCGCGAGCCGCCCGGGCCGCCACGTGCGCCCGGCGATCTCGCGAGCCCACCGCGCCAGCGCCCCCAGCAGCCCGAGCGCGGCCAGCGCCACAGCGGCGCCAGCGGGTCGCGCCGGGCCTTGCGTTCCGCCCACGTCGCCGGCCGCTCCCACGCGAACCGCAGCGATCCGGCGGGCGCCGGCGCCAGCCCGTGCCTCGCCCGCACCTCCGGGCCAGCTGCGCGAACGGCTCGTCCGCACAATCGACGCGCATCAGCACCCGCGCCTGCTGCTGCCCCGCGAAGTGCTCGCGCAGGTCGGAGCCCGGCAGCGGCAGCGGCGCGCGCAGGCCCTCGAGCAGCACCTCGCGCGGCGGCTCGCCGGCGTGCTCGAGCGCCCAGCGGCGGCACAGGTAGCGCGCGTGCCACTGCGCCAGCCGCTCGCGCTGCCCGAGCACGTTGTCGGCGATCTTGCGCCAGCGGTCGTGCCACGGGTGCGGCCGCGGCAGGTCGTCCACGCGCTGCGGCTCCTCGCGAAGCGATGGCGCACCCCGGCCGCGTCGACCACCGTCGCGCGCAGCAGCTGCTGGTCGCGCGGCGGATTGGGCGCGAACATCGACCACACCTGGCTCGTGAAGCTCAGCTCGATCCACGGCCCCACCAGCGTCCGCGCCTGCGCTCGCCACGGCAGACCGGGCACGCCGGCAGCTGCCACACCAGCAGCGCCACCACGTGGTACGCGACCAGGCTCCCGCCGCCAGGCGCCCGCCGGCCGTGCGCCCACGGCTCGGGCAGCGCGACCGCGGCGCCTCGCTCGCGCCGCGCGATCCGCCAGCCCGCGATCGTCAGACCTGTCCCCGCGGCCAGCACGCCGCGTGCCACGCCCGCGCCCCCGCCCCGCGATCAGCGCGATCGCCCCGCGGCCAGCACCACCATGCCGGCCCCCCGATCGCCACCCCGGCAGCGCCGCCGCGTCGCGGTGCTGGTGCGGCAGCGACGGGTCCTCGCAGGCTGTCTCTTCGCGCAGGTGCTCGGGACAGGTACGCCCGCCGCGCCAGCCCGCCCAGCGCTCGCCGCAGCGTCGCCACCGCCCACGGACCTGCCCACAGACCAGGTAGGCGCCAGCGTCGCCGGCGCGAACGCCCGACCGCCAGCAGCGCGTGGTTGCCGAGGTGGAACAGCGCCCGAACCGAGCCACCACTTCGGCGCCAGCGGCCCGCGGCCAGCCGCCGCGGCCGCCGCCCGCCGCGGCCCCGCGTCGCCACCGCGCGCACACGGCGGCCAGCACCGCAGCGCCGCGGCGCGCTCCGCCGCCCCGGGGTGCCTGGCTTTTCGACCAGGTCCATCGGACAGCCGCGGCGATCGCGCCGCCCCCGCCAGCCCGCCCAGCACAGCCGGGCGCCGCGCTCGCGGCCCGCGCAGCGCCGGCGCCCCGAGCGCCCCAGCGCTCGCGCGGCCAGCCCGACCAGCACCAGCGGGAACAGCCGCTCCCACCACATCACGCCCCAGCTGGCCAGGCGCAGCGGCCACGGCCGACCGCCGCGATCGCGGCGACATGTCCCAGCGGAATACGTGTCGCGCAGCAGCACCAGCAGCAGCGCGTCGCCCGTCTGCCACGCCGTGCCGCCTTGGCCCAGCCGTTGGCCGCGTAGCACAGCGCCAGCTGGGCGGCGATCAGCGCCTGCGGCCAGGCCGGGATCGGCGATAGATCGCCGCCAGCCGCGCGGCGCCGCGGGCGACGGGGCCGCGCCCGCGCCCGCACCTGGCCCCGGGCATGCTCAAAAGGCCACGTCGTCGCAACGCCGGCAGCGCCGCCAGTTGTCGACGCTGTAGGCCGCGCCGCAGCGCGACCACGTCAGCAGGAACAGGAACGCGCAGAACACCTGCTCCCCGCCCCAGTGCGCGTCGCCGCGGCGCAGCAGCCGGCGTAGAGCAGCCACGTGGCGATCGCGCTGAGCCGCGTGCGAAAGCCCAGCGTGAGCGCGAGCGCGGCCGCGAGGAGCAGGCCGAGGTGTACGGCCACCCACCCGGGCTGTCGCCGAAGTACAGCGGCGACCACCGGCCGCTGCTCACGAACTCGGCCACCGCCCAGGCGTCGCGCGGGCCCGCGGGCTCGCGCACGCCGTCGCCGAAGCCGACCAGCGCCCCGGGCCCATCAGCTCGGGAACGGCGGCCCGGGGCACGATCCCCTCGTCGGAGAACAGATACGGGGCCAGCGGCGCGATCTCGAGCAAGCTGACGAGTAGACAGCAGCCGAACGCGATCCGGAACAGCAGCGGCCGCGGATCGACGGCGCGCAGCAGCACGCGGCGCAGCCCCTCGCGGTGCAGCGCGACGAGGCCGACGAGGCTCGCGGCCGTCAGGGCGAGCGCCACCGCGAGTCCCGCAGACACCGGTTCAGTGTACCCGACGCCCGCCGCACCGCGCCGGCGCTGGCAGATTTTCTGGTCGCCCGTGCCCTCGATCTGCTAAGGTCCGGGCATGTCTTCGCTTATCGATTGCCCCGAATGCGCCTGTCTGTTCCGCGCCTCCGACGCGACCTGCCCGTTCTGCGGCATACGCAGCGTCACTCGCTCGGCTCGACGTGGGCCGCCGTCGCCTTCACCGCCAGCCTGGGAGTGATGGGCGCCGCTTGCCAGGTCGACCGCGACCTCGGCGACGAGACGTCGGCGACCGCCGGCGACCAGACGTCGACGAACACCGGTGACACCGCCGACACCGCCGTCGACACCTCGCCGGCCACCGAATCGACCAACCCCGGCGGCGAGACGATCGACCCGACGATCACCACCACCTCCAGCGACGGCGCCACCTATGCCGGCCCCGACGAGGAGTGGACGACCTGGGGCGATACCACCACCCACCACCGACACGTCGACGTCGACCACCAACACCACCCCGGGCACGACGACGACCACGACCAGCGCCACCAACGACTCGTCCGACGCCAGCACCTACGCCGGCCCCGACGAGGAGTGGACCACGACCGACTGGACGACCAGCACGTCCGACGCCAGCACCTACGCCGGCCCCGACGACACAACCTTCTGAGCGCCCGCCTGCGCGCCTCGCCGGCGGCCGTTCGGGCCGCATGTCCCCACCGACATGTCCCTGGGGACATGCGTCCATGGTTCGCCGCCGCCCTCGCGGCGTCCGCCCGCGCCGCATGCCCCGCGGACGTGTCCCCGTGGTCATGCGGCCATTGCTCGTCCCCGCCCCCGGTGGCCGTCGCCGTCAGATGTCCCGAAGAACACGTTCAAAAAACATGCCCTTCGGGCCATCGACGCCATCGCCGCGGCGGCCGCCCGCATCTCACGCCAGCGGGCGCGCTCGCCCGCGTGAGCCTCGCTCTTTACAGCGCGACCGTGTGCCCGGCCCCGTACGGCTCCTCGAGCCGCGACACCCGCGGCTCCTCGATCGCCCGGCCCGTGCTTTTCCCGCAGCTCCGGATCGACGTGCTCGCGGATCACCCGGAACAGCCCGTTGTCGAACGACTTGCCGCCGGCGCCGCGGATCTGCTCGATGCGCTCGCGCAGCCCGGCGCGGTCCATCATCAGCGCGCGTGGTGGCAGAACGGGTTGTTGCCGGGGCGGCCGAGCAGCGGCTCGGCCGCGGTGCAGCCGGCCATGCACGTCTCGGCGTAGTAGCACTCGCGGCAATAGCCCCACAGGTCGTCGACCGTGCGCGCGCGGATGTAGCCGAGCTGATACGACTCTTCCCACACCTTCTTGACCCCGTGGACGCGCCAGTTCCCCGATGTTGGTGCCGCCGCCGAGGCTCGGGCAGTTCTTGATCGCCCCGTCGCTCTCGATGCCCATCACCGACACCCCGGCCGTGCAGCCGCCAGTGCTTGCGCTGCGACTGCCGCAGGCGCCGCTCGAGGGCCGAAGTAGCCGAGGTTGTTGCCCGGCCACAGCCGGACCTTGCGGGCCTCGCAGCGGTCGAGCACCTGCTCGAGCGTGGCGAAGATGTCGATGAACATGTGCGGCTGCAGCAGGATCTCCGGGTGATCGGCCGCGTTGCCGTGCGGCACCGTGATCTGCAGCTGCCACGAATGGATGCCCTCGTCGGCCAGCAGCTCGAACAGCGGCAGCAGCTCGTGGCGCGTCAGCGCGTTGATCTGGGTGTTGCTGCGATCTTGCCGCCGGCCGCGCGGATCCGCCGCATCGCCGCGAACGCGCTGCCAGCTGCCCTGCACCCCGCGCAGGCGATCGTGGGTGGCCTCGAGGCCGTCGATCGAGAAGGTGACGCTGCCGATCCCCGCCTCGATCATCGCCTCGGCCCGCTCCTGCGTCAGGTTGAGGCCGCCAGTCGTCATCGTGCAGGCCATCCCGGCCTCGCGGATCGCCCGGATGATGAGGATGAAGTCGTTGCGCAGGTAGGCCTCGCCGCCGATCAGCACCACCTCGCCGCACCCGAGCTCCGCCAGCTCGCGCACACACCTTGAGGCACTCCTCGGTCGACAGCTCGTCGGGCCGCTTGTGGCCGGCCCGCGGCCCGCAATGCGCACAGTGTTGGTCGCACGCCAGCGTCAGCTCCCACACCGCCCAGCGCGGCGCCTGGCCTCGCGGCGATCCTCGTGGGTCAGCCAGCGGGGCCGGCGCGGGCAACGAGGCGACCACGGGCAAACGATCACTTAAGCTCATGGCACAAGCCTAACACGCGGGCCGCACCGAGGCTCGCGCGGGCCCGAGCCGACGGCTCCGTGCGAGGTCGAAGCCTCACGACGTCGCTGACCCGGTCGCCGGCTCACCGCGACATCGCTGCCCCGGTCGCCGCACCCCACACACGGGCGCGGCGACCCGGCCCCACGCTCACGACTTCGCCGGCTCGTTCGCCGCGCCGGCAGCAGCCGCGCCAGCGGCGAGCCGCGCAGCAGCCGTGCGAGCACCTCGGCCACGCTCTCGCCGCCGAGGATCCAGCGGGGCCATCGACTCCGCCATCTTCTCGGCCAGCGCTCGATCGCCGAACGCCTGCAGCGCGGCGATCAGGTCGGGCGAGACCGCCCGCGCCTTCTCGACCACCGCCGCGACCTCGGCCTGCAGCTCGCGCAGCCGCTGGTCGAGCTGCTGCTGCTGGATCGTCAGATCGAGCGTCGCGGACGCCTGGCGCCGGCCGAGCTCGGCCCCGTGGATCGCCCCGAGCCGCTCCTGCTCGGCCAGCAGCCTGCTGCTGGCGCTCGTGCATCGAGCTTGGCCGCCAGCTCGGCCAGCTGGTAGCGCTGCTGCTGCTCGCCCTCGCGGGTGCGCAGCGCGATCGCCTGCTGCAGCGTCGCCGACTTGGCCTCCGCGACCTGCTGCGTGACCG
>NZ_NETK01000002.1 GCF_002343915.1 Nannocystis exedens
GCTACGTGTGCGGCGGCGGCTACGGGGTGCTGGTCCGCGGCGGCGAGGTCCACACGTTCAACAAGGGCGACCCCTTCATCGGCCTGCGCCCGCCGCCTACAGCGAGTACGAGCTGCCCTTCGAGACAGGCGACGTGCTGGCGCTGTACACCGACGGCATGGTCGAGGCCCAGGACAGCGCCGGCGCCCGACTACAGCACGCGCCGCCTGCACGAGCTCGTGCGCGCCAACGCCGAGCTGCCGGCCAACCAGATCCTCCAGCGGTGCCTCGACGACTACGGGCAGTTCCGTCGCGTCGACGCCGACGACATCACCCTCATCGTGCTTCGGAGGCGGGCAGCGTGAGTGAGCACGAGTTCGACGACGACCCGATCACGACCAGCGTCGGCTTGACGCTGACGGTCGCGCCCATGGGCGACGCCCGCGGCAACCTGGCGACGACCGTCGGCGAGTCGCTGCTGGCGATGCTGACGGTGTTCTACCGCAGGCGCTGTGCAAGAAGGCCAACGTGGTCATCACCGAGCTGGTCCAGAACGTGATCGACAACGTCAGCGATCCGGGCAGCCAGATGCGCGTCGACCTGCGCATCGACGGCGACGCGCTGCAGGTCCAGGTCACCAACAAGGCGACCCCCGAGCAGTACCAGGACGTCAAGGACCGCGTCGACCGGCTGACGGCCGCGACCGACCCGAAGCGCCTGTTCGCCGACACGCTCCGCGCCCGTCGCATGCAGCGACTGCGCGGCGGGCTCGGCCTCATCCGCCTGGTGTCCGAGAACCGCTTCCGCTTGTCCGACCTATTCGGGCGAGAACCTGACCATGCAGGCGGTGTTTCCTTTGCGAGGTGCGCAATGAACGTCCTCACGTACGGCGAGATCATGGACGGCGGCGTCAGTGTGTTCCACTGCGTCGCGCGCGAGGACGAGGGGAACTTCTCCCTCACGTTCTCGGGCGTGGTCCGGATCGACAACCCTTATCGCTATCTGTCGGCCCTGCTGCAGGACCTGCGCGAGATCCTGCCGAAGCGCGAGATCCAGCGCAGCGTGCTCGACTTCACCGAGCTCGAGTTCTGCAACTCGAACGGCTTCTACGTGATCATGGACATCGTCGAGCTGGTCTATCTGCTGCTGCCCGGGCCGGTGCTGGTCCGTCGCCTGCAAGAGGACGACTGGCAGCAGGAGACGCTGCCGAATCCTGCTCAACCTCGACGAAGAATCGATCGCCGCCCGGACGACCTTCGAGGACGTGCGCGAGAGTTCTGACATGGTGGCGATCCTCGAGCTGGTGGAGCCCATCGCGTTGCGCGTCGATGCCGACGGCCGTGTGACCCCCGGCGTCGCCCGCGGCGGCCCGCTGGCTGGCGGCCCGCCCCGGCGCGCCCAGCCTCGGCGCGCTGTTCGGCGCCGCGTCGCCGGCGTTCCTGCGCAGCCTGGCCGAGAGCAGCGGCAAGGCGGTGCCCGAGAACCCCTGGCCGGAAGGACCTGTCGCCTGGGACCTGTCCTTGGAGCCATCCGATGCGGTGCTGGCGGTCGGCGTGGCGATCCGCCCGCCGCGGGCGCTGGCGTCGCAGCTGGCGCACGCGACCCTGCTCGACAAGAGCCTGGCGCTGGCGGTGCTGCCGCGCGAGTCGGCGGCGCCGCTCGGCGAGCGGCTCCAGCCCAAGGCCTACCGCGAGTCGACGGTGATGTTCATCGACGCGGTCCAGTTCTCGCGCCTGGCCGCCCGCGTCGACCCGGTCACCTGCCTCAAGCAGCTCGACTTCTTCTTCTCGGCCTTCGACCAGATCACCTCGGCGTTCGGGGTCGAGAAGCTGCGCACCGCCGGCGACACCTACGTGGCGGTCTCGGGCATCCCGCACCGCCGCCTGTCGCACGCGGTCGACGCGACGTTCGCCGCGCTCCGCTGCGCTCAGGTGGTGGCGTCGGGGCTGACGCCGAGCGTCGACGAGTGGGACTGGAGCTTCCGCATCGGCCTCCACTCCGGGCCCTGCATCTCCGGCGTGCTCGGCTCCAAGAAGCCGGTCTACGACCTTGTGGGCGACACGGTCAGCGTCGCCAGCCACGTCGAGCGCGTCGGCCAGCCCGACTCGGTGTGCGTGTCGGGCGCGGTCCGTCAGCTCATCGAGCCGTTCTTCTCGCTCGAGTTCATTGCAGACGACGGTGACCCGCAGCGTCGGCGAGATCGAGGTCTACGCGTCCGCGGGCTGCTCCCCGAGCTGCAGGCCGACGGGCAGGCGGTCGTGGCCAACGCCGAGTTCACCGCCCGCTACGAGGCGCGCTTCGCGTCGCCGTGCCCGGCCGCCGCGCAAGAGGCGCTCGGGGTCGAGCTCGGGCAGGGCCTCGACGAGTTCTGAGCGGGCGAGGCGCTCCGACCGAGGATGCCTGTTCGAGCATGTTCGGGACGGGCATGATTTTTCGGGCATTGCCGTAAGGAGCATGTCGTATGGGGCAGCCGGCCAGCCGTGCGAGCTCCTGCGCCGCCCGTCGCCGCGCCGCGGTGACGCCGTCGCTCTCGCGGGAGAGGATGCCGGCCGGCGCGGGCCGCTCCGATCAGTCGAGGCGGTAGTCCTTGAACAGGTAGGCGTAGAAGCCGACGACCTCGCGCAGCAGCGACCACGGCTCGCGCAGCTCGAGCTCGAGATCCGCGTGGGCGCCGGTGGCGTCGACGCCGAAGCGGCGCAGCGCCAGCTTGGTGCGGGTGAGGTGGTAGTACTGGCTGACGGCGATCGCGGAGCGCTCGCCGCGGGCGCGCAGGTCGGCGGCGACGAAGCGGGCGGTGGCGTGGGTGTTGACGCCGCCGCGGTCGACGGCGATCCGCTCGGCCGGGACGCCGCGGGCGACCAGGTAGTCGCGCATGACGTCGGCCTCGTACGGGCTGCCGGGATCCTGGCCGCCGCTGACGATGAGCCGCGGGACGAGGCCGGCGGCGTAGAGGGCGCGGCGCGATCGAGGCGCAGCCGCAGGCGACGCGCGGGCTCGCCGGCGGGGCTGACGTGGTTGCCGAGCACGACGGCGACGTCGGCGGGGCGACCCTCGTCGGTGCAGCCGTCGACGCAGAGGACCAGGAGGTGGACCAGGCCCCAGGCGCACAGCAGGGCGAGGAGGCGGAGGATGTACGTTCGCACCTGGCGCATGGGACCTGTCCTCATGGACCTGTGACTTCGGCCTCCGGCGGGCGCACGGGCAGGCAGCTGAGCTGGGCGGAGTCGGGGTCGTAGCGGAAGGTGTCGTGGAGGGCCAGGAGGCGGCGCGCGTAGCTGTGGAGGCGCTCGGGTCGCATCGCTCGCCAGGCGACGCCGGCGGCCCCGGTGGTGTCGAACACGTGCACACGGCCGAGGCGATCGCGGGCGGGTCGACGATCATCATGTGATGGTACATGCGCTCGCCGCCGCGGGCGCGGGCGCGGTGCGAGACGCTGCAGAGGTGGAGGACGTCCGGGACCAGGGCCGCGATCAGGGCCTCGGGGCCGAGCTCGGCGAGGCGGAGGTCGAGCACCTCGAGGCCGCGCGGGAGGACGCCCTCGGGCAAGCGGGCCGCGATCTGCAGGAGGGCGGCGCGACCGGCCTGGGCGCCGTCCCGACACGACTCGAAGCCGCCCGGCGGCTCGCAGGGCACGAGGTCGGCGAGCTCGAGCCGCGGCAACCACAGCAGGCGGACGCCCTCGAGGAAGCCGCCGAGGCAGCCGAGGTCGTATGTCCCGGAGGACAGGCGCACGGGCCGGCCGGCGTCGGTGCGGCAGAAGCCGGCGGGCTCGGCGAGGCGGATGTGCCCGAGGCGCTCCCAGGCGTCGACCTCGGCCCAGCGATCGGGCTCGAAGGCGAGCTCGAGGCCGCGGAAGATCGCGGCGGGGTCGCGGGCGCGCAGGCCCGAGGCGAGCGCCGGCGGGACGCGGGGGTAGTGCGCGAGCGAGGGCCAGCGCTCCAGGAGGTCGGCGTCGCGGGCGTCGACCGGCTCGAGGTGCACGGCCGGGCGCGGCGGGGCGGGCGAGGGCGGTGGGTCAGGCGGTTCGGGCTCGGGAAAAGCGGCAGGCGCCGGCTCGCCGCACGCGAGCGCGGCCGCCAGGCCAGCCGTGAGCACCCGTGGGCCGCGCACGCCGTGCATCTAACCGCAGCCGGACGGATTCGTCGAGGCGCGCGGTCGTACCCCGGGACGCGACGACCGCCGCCGTCCCGCAGGAGCCTGGCGGGGTTGCCGGCCCGGCGATGCTCGCGTCGCTGGTGTCCGGCGACGAGCCCGTGCGGGCCGAGGAGGCAGGGCGCGGGCACGCGTCGAGTCGTGCCTGCCGTGGTGCGGCGCCCGGGCGTTTCAGCGGCGCTGGCTGCGGGCCACGCTTTGCCGCTGCTCCAGGGCCGAAGGGCCGAGCCACGGCGCGGGCAGGTGCGACTCGAGCAGGTGCGCCACGGCCGTGTTCGCCGCTGGCCCGAAGGACATGCCCGTCAGGTCATGCCTCGATCGACATGTCTTTATGAAAATGTTCGATAGGGCATGGCCTTTCAACCATGTCAGTGCGAAGCGGCGATCACGGTGACCGTGCGGCGCAGCACCAGGGTGGTCCAGGTGTCGGTCAGCGGCAGGGCGGGGATCGTGACGCTGCCGTCGGGGCCGGCGACCACCTCGCCGTGGTCCTGGCCGAACGACCAGGCGATCCGCTCGCCGGGGCGACAGCGGAAGGCCTGGGTGCGGCGCGGGGTCACGTCGACGAAGGCGGGCAGCTCGGCCATCACCCGGTCGCCCTCGCTCGGGTAGCCCGGGGCGGGCGGGTCGGCGCCCTCGCCGGCGTGGACACGCAGGGCGAATTGCAGGCGGTCGACGGTGTCGACGACCGAGGCGCCGTCCCAGCGGAGGAACCGGCCGAGCGCGCCGGCGATGGCGCCGTCCCAGCCGGTGTCGCCGGCGACCGCGACCTCGCCGGCGAAGCCCGCGTTGGCGCTCCAGTCCTGCTTGCCGTTGCCGGCGCCGACGCCAGGGTCGTCGTCGAGCGACGAGTAGGAGAACGCGGGGAACGCCCGGTCGCGGCGCAGGGTGGCCTCGTCGCCGCTGATCGGCGCCCACGAGCCGGCCCACCAGCTGTCTCCGAGGACAGGATCGGCGACGCCGTGGCCGCCCTCGTCCCAGATGGCGAAGTGGCCGACGCCGCGGCTCTGCAGCGCCTCGTAAAAGCTCTCGCCGGTGCGCGGGCTCGGCAGCACGGTGGCGCCGAAGTGGATGGTCGGGTCGTCCTTGCCGTGCTTGAGGAACAGGAATTGGTCGCGGGCCTCGCTCGACTCGGCGAGCGCGCGCGTCAGGTCCATGTGGTCCCACGCCGACAGGCCGCCGCCGCCGTCGAGGTCGAGCTCGGGCGCGCCCCACCACCCGGACAGCTGGGTGATCCGCGACGGCCGGTGGTTGCGCGCGATCGCCTGGCCGAGGCGCGCGTCGACGTAGGCGAAGTGACGCCCGCGCAACAGGCCGAGCAGCATCGCCCCGGCGCCGCCCATCGAGCTGCCGTAGACGTAGACCCGCTGCGGGTCGGCCTCGGGGTGGTGGCGCAGCACGTACTCGACGAGGTGGAGCACGCGGCGCATGGTGTAATCGGGCGCCGCGCCGCCGGCCGCGGGCTCGGCCTCGGGCAGCGACGACGCGTAGCCCCACCAGTAGGTGTTGTCGGGGTCGTGCGGGGAGATCCGGATCTCGTTCGCCGAGCCGGTGCCGCCGGGGTTGGCGGTGGCGAAGCCGTGCAGGCCGATCCGCACCGGTACGCCCTCGGGCGGGACCTCGAGCGGGACCATGACCTTGGCGACGAACTCGCGGCCGGCGTAGCCCGGGCTGTCGAGGTAATCATCTGTCTTTTGCGACAGGGTGTAACGGACATACCCGCTGGCGTCGAGGAACTCGGTGTCGACGACCTCGGGCCACGGCGGCTGGATGGTGTCGCGGACGACGACGTCGAAGGCGGTCTCGACGCGCGACTCGCCGTCGTTGGCGAGCACGGTGACCGTCCAGCGATCGCCGCCCTGCGTGAAGTCGGGGGTGAAGCGGAAGGTGCGGGTCGACTCGTCCCAGGTGGCGCCCGGCGGCAGGCCGAGCAGGTGGATCCGCAGGGCCTTGGGATCGGCGACGTCGACGACGTCGATGACGAGGCCGACCTCGGTGTCCTCGTCGACCCCGACCTCGGCGGGGACGAGGATCCGCGGGGCCGAGCGGTCGACGGCGAGGGTCAGCGGCCGCGACTCCTCGTCGCCGCGGCGGACCACGACCTCGTAGTCGCCGCGCTTGCGCGGGCCGCTGCGGGCGTGCAGCTCGCCGCCCGAGACGAACGTGGTCGGCAGCTCCCGGCCGGCGAAGACGACGACGCTGGAGGTGGTGAAGCCGGCGCCGGTGACGTGGAGGTCGAACTCGACGCCGCCCGGGGCGGGGTCGGGCGAGAGCGCGTCGAGCTCGAGCGGCGCGAGCTGGGGGCCGCCCAGCGGGCCGTCGCCGACGGGCGGGCGAGACGGCGGAGACTGCTCGTCGATGGCGCCCGAAGGTCCGCTGTAACAGCCGGCGAGGGCGAGCCACGCGACCGTGAGGCACGCGCGCGAGACCAGGCCAGAGCACGACAACATGCGCTGATCTTTCCCACGACGTGTGCCGTTCCGCCAGCGCCGACCTGCAGAATTTCTGTGACGTGCTCGCAAGGCCGGCGAGCGGACGGCCTGCGATCCGGCGCACAAGGTAGTCCGCGGGGCGCACAGCCGGGGCGAGAGGTCGCCGCGACCACCGGAGCGTCGCCCCCGCTCGTTCCCCTAGGGTCGCCGCCGGATGTCGATTGCGACATGGCGGAAAGGACATGCGAGGATCAGCCCGGGTGACGCTCGAGCCAGGCGTCGATTTCGGCCCGGTAGTGCTTCGCCCCTGCCTGACGGAACAGGGTCTGCGCCGAGACGGCGAGGGTGCGCGCTTTCGCGCGGTCTGCGCGGCTGTCCCAGAGGACCTGTGCGAGCTGGAACTCGGCGTGGGCGCGCTGGATCGGGGCGTTGCGCGGGTCGAGCAAGGCGAGGCTGCCCTCGAGGTCGCGGCGGGCGTCGTCGAAGCGTCCCTGGAGCTGCCGCACCCTGGCGCGGGGGGTCAGGACCTCGGACATCCACAGCGAGCCGGCGCCGTAGTTGCGCTCGATCGAGGCGACGGCGGCGTCGGCCTCGCGCTCGGCCCCGGACAGGTCGCCGAGGCCGGCGAGGGCGACCGCCCGCATCGCTCGACTGACGGCGGTATAGAGGTTGTCCTCGCCGAGCACGGAGATGGAGAGGGGCAAGGCCTTGTCGGTGTGGTCGCGGGCGGCGGCGTAGTCGTCGCGGGCGAGCTCGATCTGGGCCAGGGCGAGGTGGGCCAGCACGGTGCCCTGGGGGTCGGGGCTCTGCGCCGAGCTCCAGATGACGAGCGCGCGGGTGGCGTGCTGCTCGGCCAGTCCGAGCTCGCCGCGCACCAGCTGGACCGAGGCGAGGCGCTCGAGCATCGCGGCGACGCGGGTGCTCCGGGGGCCGAAGTTGTGCTCCCAGATCGCCCGCGCCTCGTCGAAGGCGTCGAGGGCCGCGCCGAAGTCGCCGCGCTGGGCGGCGATGTCGGCCAGCGCCGAGAGCGGGTAGGCGAGCCGCTCGTGGCGCGGGGGCAGGGCGGCGCGCAGGATCGTCAGCGCGGCGCGCTGGTGCTTCTCGGCGGTGTCGAAGTCGCCGCGCAGGGTGGCGACGTTGCCGAGGTCGGACAGCGAGAAGGCGTTGTTCGGGTGACCCTCGCCGTAGATGTCGCGGCGCAGGGCCAGGAGCTCCTCGAAGATCGCCTGCGCCGGGTCGAGCTGGCCGAGGCTGAGGTGGACGTTGGCGAGGTTCTGGCGGGTGGTGACGGCGGAGACCGAGCGCTCGGGCAGGTCGGCGAGCGAGCGCCGGTAGTGCTCGATGGCGGTGGTGTACTCGCGGCGGGCCTCGGCGATCTGGCCGCGGCGGAACTCGAGGTCGCCGCCGAGGCGCGGGGGGCGACCGAGCCGCTCGTAGAGGGCCTCGGCGTTGCGCAGCCACGGCCCGGCGTCGTCGGGGTGGCCGAGGATCTGCGCGAGGCGGCCGGAGAAGGCGCTGGCGGTGTCGAAGGCGAGGCGGTCGTGGCCGGCGGCGAGCGCCTCCCAGTAGGCCTCGCCGTAAACGCGGGCGCCGTCGTCGTACTTGCTGGCGACGAACAGCTGCTCGGCGAGCTGGGCGAGCACCTCGGCGCGCAGCGGGCGGTAGCCGAGGTCGCGCGAGCGCTGCTCGGCGGCCTCGAGCAGCGCCAGGCCGGCGCCGGGATGGCCGGCGGACACCTCGGCGCTGGCGACCGAGACCTGGTCGCGCAGCGCCTGCACGTCGTCGAGGAGCGCGGGCGGGGGCGGGGCCACTTCGGCGCGCAGGGCGTCGAGGTCGGCGCAGCGACTGGGCGGCGGCAGGGCCTCGACGGCGTCGTGGGCGTGCGCGACGACGTCGGCGTCGGCGCCCGTGAGCACGCCGAGCAGGGCGTCGAGCTGGTGGCGGCGATCCTCGAGGCAGTGCATCCGCCTGTCCAAAAGGTCATGTGATTGCTCGCCGCGGATGTTGGCCGCCGCGCACGCGTCGGTGTGACCGGCGATCCAGGCCTCGGCCCAGGCGTCGACGCGGGCGCCGGCGCGGGCGGCCGCGTCGGGGGCGTAGGGCAGGCCGGTGGCGGCGAAGGCGGCGTCGAGGGCGGCGCGTCGCTCGGGGTTCCACGTCGGCGCGAGCGCCTCGGCGGCGCCGGTGCACAGCGCGGGCGCGTCGCCGGCGAGGGCGAACGCGACGGCGCCGGCGACCAGGGCCGCGCCGCCGGCGGCCACGGCCCAGCGCCTGCGGTCGCGCCGCAGCGGCCGCTCGAGCGCGTCGAGCAGCGCCTGCATCGACGGCCACCTGTCCCCCGGTTCAGTCGAGAGGCCGCGGAGGATGGCGCGGTGGATCGCCGGCGGGACCCTGGCCGGGCGCCGCGGCGGATCGATCTGCCCGCGGGCCTTGGCCGCCTCGAGCGCGAACAGGTTGTCGCCGCTGAACGGGCGGTTGCCGTACAGACCCTCGTAGAGCGCGACGCAGAAGCTGAACTGATCGGCGCGCTCGTCGATCGCGGCGCCGCCCCGCTGCTCCGGGGCCATGTACGCCGGCGTGCCGACGAGGGTGCCCGCGCGGGTGAGCGGGCCGGACACCAGCGACGAGGACAGCGGATCGATCGGGGCGCGGGCCTCGGGGGCGGCGGCGGTCGCCGGCTCGACCTCGCCGGCGGGCCGCGCCAGGCCGAAGTCGAACACGCAGATCCGACCTGTCTCTCCGACCAGGACGTTGCCGGGCTTGAAGTCGCGGTGGATGATGCCGACGGCGTGAGCGGCGACCAGGCCGCGGCCGGCGGCGAGGAACACGTCGAGGACCTCGCGCACGCCGCGGACGCGCTCGTCGAGCCACTGCGCGAGGGTGATGCCCGGCACGTACTCCATCACCAGGAACACGCCGGCGGCCTGCGAGATCCTGTCCTTCGGGGCAGGCTGTGTGCGGTGCGGGCCGATCCTCAGGGTGGTGAGCGCGTCGGCGTCGTAGCTGCCGACGTCGTGGACGGCGACGACGTTGCCGTGCGACAGGCGGGCCAGCGCCTGGGCCTCGCGCACCAGGCGGGCGTGGGCGGCCTGGGCCGGGCCGTCGCCGGGGGCCACGCGCAGCAGCTTGATCGCGACCTTGCGGTCGAGGCTGGGGTCATAGGCGAGGTAGACGACACCCATGCCGCCGGCGCCGAGGCGACGCACGAGGACGTAACGGGTGAGCTGGAGCGCGCGCTCGCGCTGCGACAGCGACGAGCGGTCGAGGTCCGGCGGCGAGCTCGGAGGGGGCGTCGAGGCCCGCGCGCCGGGCGACAGATCTCCGGCGAGCGTCTCGTCGGTGGCGAAATCCGGCTGCGGAGGAGGGTCGCCGACAAGCGTGGGATCGGGGTCCGGCCCGGAGGACCGCGGGGTGGGATCACCGCCGGCGCGCGACATCTGCGGGCCCAGGTTAACCCGGCGGTGCGGCGCCGTCGTGCCGGGCTTGAGGCGCAATGCCGCGCGCCTGTATCATCCCGCCGATCGCATGACCGTCCTCGTCACCGGCGCCGCGGGACACATCGGCGCGAATTTAGTCCGTACGTTGCTGTCTCGCGGCGAGCGCGTCCGCGTGCTCGTCCGCAACTCTCAGCGCGCGCTCGCGGGACTCGACGTCGAACGCATCACCGGCGACGTGCGCGATCCGGACGCGGCGCGCCGCGCGACCGCCGGCGTCGAGGTCGTGTATCACCTCGCGGCCCAGATCTCGATCTCGGGCGATCCGCGGGGCCTGGTGCGCGCGGTCAACGTCGACGGGGTGCGCTCGATCGCCGAGGCGGCGCTGGCGGCGGGCGTGCGCCGGCTGGTCCACTGCAGCTCGGTCCACGCGTTCGACCTCTATCGCGAGGGCACGGGCGACGTGGAGGTCGACGAGCGCTGGCCGCGGGTGCCCGACGAGCCGAGCCACTTCGCGTACGACCGCTCGAAGGCGGCCGGCGAGCGGGCGCTCCGCGAGGTGATGGGCCGCGGCCTCGACGCGGTGATCGTCCACCCGTCGGGCGTGATCGGGCCGTACGACTTCGGACCGTCGCGGATGGGCCGGATGTTCCTGCAGCTGTACCGCCGGTCGCTGCCGAGCCTGATCGACGGGGCGTTCGACTTCGTCGACGTGCGCGACGTGGTGGCCGGGATGCTGGCGGCGCAGGCCCGCGGCGAGAGCGGCGAGAACTACCTGCTGACGGGGCACACGGTGCACGTGCGCGACATCGGGACGATCGCCGAGGCGATCACCGGCGTGAAGCCGCCGCGGCTGGTGGCGCCGATCTGGTTCGCTCGCCTCGGCGTGCCGCTGTTCGGGGTCGCCGGCGCGGTGATGCGGCAGGAGCCGCTCTACACCCACGAGTCGCTGTCGGTGCTGGCGACCCGCGCGCGCTTCGACCACGGCAAGGCCGCGCGCGCGCTCGGCTACACGGTCCGGCCGTTCCCCGACAGCGTGCGCGACATCTACGAGTGGTTCGACGCCGCCGGGATGCTCGGGAAGAGGCGCCTGGCGAGCAGCGAGACGCGGATCTGAGGCGGCTGTCCCGCCGGACAGGCCGGCGGGACAGCGGGCGAGCCCGAGAGTCCGCAGGACGCTCCGGGCATGTCGAAAAGGACAGGGCCTTGGGGGCATGTCGCCGAGGACATGCCCGAAAGGTCACCAGGAGGGCTTCTCTTCCTCGGGGCCCGGGTCGGGCTTGGCGGCGCCCGACGGCTTGTCGGCGGCGGGGGCGGGCGGCGGGGTCGCCGGCGCGGCCTCGGGCGCGGCGGGCGGAGCGGCGACCGGCGCGGGCGTCGGCTGGGGTTGAGCGGGCGGCGGGGTCGCGGTCTTGGTGTCGGCCTTGGTCTCGACTTTCTTGGCGTCCTTGCTGCCGCAGGCCGGGGTGGTGGCTGTGGCGAGCAGCATGGTGGCCGCGAGGAACTTCTCCAGGTCGATCTTCATCGCTGTCTCCTTCGTGGCGCGGTCGCCGCGCCGTGCCGCGCGAGTATAACCCCGTCGCCGCGGGTCGCCATCGAACCGGCGCAGCGGCGGACGGGCGGGCTGCGCGGGCTCGCCGCGAGACCTGGCCGAGAGGTCAGGTGCCGGTGAACCGGGCGGCGCGGCGCTCGATGAACGACTGCAGGCCCTCGCGCGCGTCGTCCGAGCCCATGATCGCGCGGACCTCGTCCATCATGCCGGCGAGGGCGGCCTCGGGGCCGCGCAGGGCGGTGGTGCGGGCGGTCGAGAGGGTGGCCCGCACGCCGAGCGGGGCCTGGGCGGCGATCGTGGCCGCGATCTCGGCGGCGCGCTCGACCTGCTTGCCGGGCTCGACCACTTCCTGCACGAGGCCGATCCGCAGCGCCTCGGCGGCGTCGAAGCTGTCGCCGGTGAGGAGCCAGCGCATCGCGTTGCCCCATCCGGCGACCTGCGGCAGCCGCAAGGTCGCGCCGCCGAACGGGAAGATCCCGCGCCGGATCTCGATCTGGCCGAAGCGCGCGTCGCCGGCGGCGATCCGGACGTCGGCGGCCAGCATCAACTCGATGCCGAGCGTCAGACAGTAGCCCTGGACGGCCATCACGACCGGTTTGCTGCGCACGCGGCCGTAGAGGCCGAGCGGGTCGACGGCGCCCGCCGGGAACAGCGGCTCGCCGCGGGCGACGGCGGGGCCGACCTCGGCGAGGTCGAGGCCGGCGGTGAAGTGATCGCCGTGGGCGAACACGACGGCGCAGCGCAGCTGCGGGTCGTCCTCGAACTCGGTGAAGGCCTCGGCCAGCTGCCGCAGCATGGCGAGGTCGAAGGCGTTGCGCTTGGGGGCGCGGTCGAGGCCGATCATCCGCACGTGGCCGTTTGTCTGGGTCGAGATCCGGCGGTCCGTGGACATGCACGCGAGTCTACACCGGGGAGCGGCGCTGCTGGATGGTCGAAGGCACATGTTGGAAGAGACATGCGGTGCATGGACGTCTGATCGTGCCGGTGCGCGCGAGGGGCCGAGGGGGTGACGCGGCGGTGCGGTGTGGTATCATGGAGGCATGACCGCCGAGCCGTCCGGGGACGAAATGTTGGCCGCGCTGATCGAGCTGCACCGCGGGCTCGAGCGCATGGGGCCGGGAGATCCGCAGTTCAGCCGGGAGATCCTGGCGAGCCTGCCGGCGCTGCCGGAGCGGCCGCGGATCGCCGACCTGGGGTGCGGGGCGGGGGCAGGGGCGCTGCTGCTGGCGGAGACGTTCGGGGTGCCGGTGGTCGCGGTCGACGCGTCGCGGGCGTTCCTCGATCAGCTCGAGGCGCGGGCGCGCGAGCGCGGGCTCGCGTCGCTGGTGCGCGCGGTGGAGGGCGACTTCGGAGCGCTCGACTGGCCGGCCGAATCGCTCGATCTGCTGTGGTCGGAGGGAGCCGCGTACCACCTGACGTTCGCCGGCGCGCTGCAGCGCTGGCGGCCCTTGCTGGCTCGCGGCGGGATCGCGGTGATCTCGGAGGCGGGCTGGTGGACCGAGACGCCGGCCGCGGCGGCGCGCGAGTTCTGGGCCGCCGCTTATCCGGCGATGGGGACGGAGGCGGCGAACGCCGAGCGGGCGCGCGAGGCGGGGTTCGAGGTGCTCGCGGTGCGTCGGCTGCCGGCGCGGGCGTGGTGGGACAACTACTACGGGCCGCGGCTGGGGCGGGTCGAGGAGGTCCGGGGGACGGCGAGCGCGGCGATGCAGGCGATCATCGACGCGATGGAGGCGGAGGTGGCGATGTTCCGCGCGCACGGGGACGACTACGGGTACTCGTTCTATGTGCTGCGGGCGGCGTGACGGCGAGGATGGTCGAAAGGACAGGTGAGCCCGGCGAGGTCGGGGCGCAGGGGGGACGGTGAACAGGTGTTCGCCCGGCGTCGTGGCGAGCTGGTCCCGTCGACGATGACGCTCCCCGAGCCCCCGACGATCCGGGCGAGGGCCCAGGAGCGAGGTGCCGGTCTCACCGATGACGGCGTTCTCGTTGCCGCCGTGGCACACAGCGTGCGGGTCGACGAGGCACCAGCCGACGATGTCGTGGTGCGAGCGGTCGTCGCGGGCGATCTCGATCTCGCGCGCGCCGGGCGAAGGCGACGAAGAAGGGGTCCGAGCTGTCCATAGCGACCTGTCCCTTCAGCTCCTGGACGGTCGCGGTGGTGTGGGTGGAGGCCGCAGGCAAGGGCCGGCCGGAGGCGGTCCTGGAGGCACGATCGCGCACCGCCGAGCGGCGCGGTCCGGGCCGTCGCGGGCGACCGGGGCGCTCGGGTACACTCGCGGCCGATGGCCGAGCGCGACCCCGAAACGACCGTGGCCCTCGGTGAGGGCAAGCTGACGTTCCCCTGCGAGCAGTGCGGCTCGGCCCTCGAATACTCGCCCGGCTCGGACAACCTGCGCTGCAACCACTGCGGTCACACGCAGGCGATCGGCGGCGAGAAGGCGGTCCTCGAACATGACTTCGAGGACATGTTGCAGCGGATCGCCCGGGCGCCGGCGTCGACGCTGGGCGGCCACAGCATCCAGTGCGAGGGCTGCGGCGCGCAGGCGATGCTGGCCGGCCAGGCGGGTCGCTGCGCCTTCTGCGGCGCGCCGGTGGTGATGGACGTGAAGGAGCTCGGCGAGATCGTGCCGCCCGAGTCGCTGCTGCCGTTCGGCATCGACGGGCCGAAGGCGCGCGAGGCGTTCCAGCAGTGGGTCCGCAAGCTGTGGTTCGCGCCGAACGACCTCAAGCGGCTGGCGCAGGTGCACGGGGTCGACGGGGTCTACCTGCCGTACTGGACCTACGACTCGCAGACGACCACGCGCTACAAGGGGCTGCGCGGCGACCACTACTACGTGACCGAGTCGTACACCGACGCGCAGGGCAACCGGCAGACGCGGCAGGTGCAGAAGACCCGCTGGCGCCCGGCGAGCGGGACGGTCCACGTCGGCTTCGACGACGTGCTGGTGTGCGCGTCGCCGTCGCTGCCGCGGCCGCTGATCGAGAAGCTCGAACCGTGGGACCTCCACAACCTGCGCGGCTTCGAGGCCGGCTACCTCAGCGGGTTCATCGCCGAGCGCTACCGGATCGGGCTCCAGGAGGGGTTCCAGATCGCCGACGAGCGCATGCAGCCGGAGATCCGCTCCGCCATCCGCAGCGACATCGGCGGCGACGTGCAGCAGATCCTGTCGATGTCGGTCCGCCACGAGTCGGTGAAGTGCAAGCACGTGCTCCTGCCGCTGTGGATCTCGAGCTTCCGCTACAAGGAGAAAGTGTTCCGCTTCATCGTCAACGCGCGCACCGGCGAGGTCGCGGGCGAGCGGCCGTGGAGCGTGGTCAAGATCGTGCTGACGGTCCTGACGGTGGCCGCGGTGATCGCGGCGATCGTCGTGATCGCAAAGTCGCGCTGAGGTCGGCGCTTGGGGGCATGTCCGCACGGACAGGGGCCAGGACACATGTCCAATAGAACATGTGCCAGGACACCTGTCCGCGAGGTCATCCGTGCGGCGAGCGGAACCAGTCGTCGACGAGCGGACGGATGGCCGCCAGGATCTCGTCGTGGTGCGCGCCGTGCGAGGCGACCAAACCATTGTCGTGGCCGAGCCGGCGCGGGTCGTAGACCAGCGGGTGGCCCCACAAGTCGGTGATCTTGCCGCCAACGGCGCGCAGCAGGGCCCACGGCGCGCAGGTGTCCCACAGCTTGGTGCCGCTGCGCGGGTGCACGTAGAGGTCGGCCTCGCCGCGGGCGATGGTGCCGACCTTCACGCCGACGGAGCCGAGCCGGAGGTTGCGCTCGGGCGGGATGCGGAGCGCCTGCATGACCTCGAGGGTCTTCGGGGAGGCGTGGCTCAGGCTGCTGACGAGGCGCAGCTCGGCGAGCGAGCGATGACTCGCGCGCAGCGGGGTGGCCGCGCCGCCTGCGTCGACGACGACCGCTTCGCGGCGATCGGGCGTGCAGACGCCCCACGAGAGGCGCGCCGCGCCGGCCTCGTAGACGACGCCGAGGACGGGCTCGCCGCCGATGCAGAGGCCGATCTGGATCGCCCAGCAGGTCTCGCCGCGCGCGTACTCGGCGGTGCCGTCGATCGGGTCGACGTACCAGCAGCGCGAGACGTCGGCGGCTGCAGCGGCATCGTCGGCGGACTCCTCGGCGACGACCGCGTCGCCGGGGAAGGCCGCGCGCAGCGCAGCGACGAGGCGTGCGTTGATCTCGGTGTCCGCGCGCGTCACCGGGCCTTCGTCGTCAGGCTTGTCCTGGGCCTGCATGGCGTCGGCGCCACCTGTCTGATAGGCCAGGGCGATGGCGCCGGCTTCGCGGGCGAGTGAGAGGACGAGTCGGAGCTCGGGGTCGAAAGTGGCCACGCGGGGAACTCTTTCCGGCGCCCTCGGGCGCTCTCTGAAGGGGGTGGCGAGATCTCACTGAGGACGCGGCCGGGACCGGGTCATCGGGAGACGCCTGATAGACGAGCCAATCTTTGAATAACCTGGCGACAAAACAGCGGAAATCAGCCGTCTCCCGAGGCTGGCATTTTTCTCGCTGAACGTCATTTTTGGGGGTTACGAACCTTGTTCCAAGTTGCGCCCCTGGCGAAATCCAAGGTTCCGTCAGGCAAAAAAACCTGCTAGTCATGAGGAATGTCACGTGTTCAGCGAGCAGGCCTACGACAGGGAATCATCCAAACCAGCCTCGAGATCGGGAGCGAACGCGGTGAAGAAGGGCTGACGATGCGCGGCATCGCAGCGCGACTCGGAGTCAGCGCCACCGCGCTCTATCAGCACTTCGAGAGTAAATCGAAGATCCTCCGCGAGATCCGGATCTACGGGGCCGAACTGCTGCAGAGCGAGGTATTGGAGCCCGCAGCATCGACCGAGGACCCGGCAGAGCGCCTCGTCCACGCCGGGCGCAACTATGTGCAATTCGCCAAGTCGCACAAGTGGCTGTACTCGGTGATGATGGGTAACGAGCAGATCGATTGGTCGCAGCACAACACCGAGGAGGTGGACCTGCTGCTGCGCCCGCTCAAGACGTTCCAGGGCTGGCTGGAGGAGGGCGCGGCGCGCGGCTGCTGGCGCGGCGACGTCGACCTGTCGCTCGCCTCCTTCCGTATTTGGATGTCGCTCCACGGGCTCTGTACGATGCTGCTGTCGGGGCGCATCAGCGAGGCCCATCCGGCGTTCCCCCGCAAGGACGAGCAGAGCTTCGTCGACGAGTTCATCGTCTCGATGATCGCCTGTCTCAAGCCCTGAGCGGGCTAGGCGGGCACGAAGCACGCCCCGATGCTCTCGAACCCGGGCGAGGGGCTCGGAAACAGCGGTTCACAGAGGGAGGGCGACGCGCACTGCGCGTCGCCCTCGTTCGTGTCGCAGGTCGAGGTGCAGCAGCTCGAAGAGCCGCAATTCGGCACCAGCGCCCCGGGCATGCACACGTAGGTGGGGGCGCAGCCGCGGCCGTTGAACTCCGAACAATTGGCGCCCTCGGTGCCCATGTCGACGTCGAGCAGCATCTCGCAGACGAAACGATCGGTGCCCTGCCGACAGCCGAGGCCGGACGGACACATGGCCACGAGAGGATCACAGCTGTCCGCGCAGTAGGTCGTGCCGCTGAAAGGGCTGGTGACGCACAGGCCTGGATCGCACTCGGTGTCGTTGCGGCAGATCGGGAAGCAGAGGCCGGCGGTCGGATCGTCCTGCGTCAGCGAGAGGCACACGGTGCCGGCGCCGCACCCGTCTTGCCCGCTCTCGGGCGCGGGCACGCACGCGTCGAGCGGCAGGATGGCGCCGTCGTCGGGCACGCACTTGAAGTGGTTCTGCAGGCCGCCCTCGCTGACGGCGGTACACTTCTGTCCTTCGGGACATGCGGGAGTTCCGGACGGTTCACAGTCGTAGACCGGGTTCAGGTCCGGCGGCGGCTCGGGCGCTCCAGTGGTCGGCTGCATGTCACCCCCGCTCTCGGTGTCCGTGTCGCCGTCCTCGTCGCCCTGGTTCCCCGCCGTGTCGTCGTCGTCGAAGGGGACGCGCTGACATGCCCCGAGGGACAGGAACACAAGGACAGAGGCGAGGCGAGCGCCCGGGCCGCGGAGGTGCGCGTCGAACATGCGCTCACAGTAGCAGGTGCCCGCGCGCCCGGCCCGGCGCCCCCCTGCGCGAGCCGGTCGAGTCCGATCGCGGACCGAGGCCGAGGTCGCGCGACGATCGAGGTTCGGCGCCGCGGACCTGCAAGGAGCGACGGGTCGTGATGCAGACCCAGGTCGACCGAGGTGGTCGCTGTGCATGGGCTCGGCGGACTTGTGTCCGCGAGCGCGGCCGTCGCACGGGCTCGGCGGACTCGTGTCCGCGAGGATCCATCGCATGGGCTCGGCGGACTTGCGTCCGCGGGTGACTGCGATCGCATGGGCTCGGCGGACTTGCGTCCGAGGCGAGCCGAGCTCGACCATGCGTCGGGGGACGGCGCCGCTAGCAAGGTCGGGGACGCGGCGAGTCGGTCGCGCCCGAGCTACAGGGCGGCGGTGCGCAGGTCGGCGATGGCGGTCGCGCAGGCGTGGACGATCGTGCGTGCGTGGTCGAGGCCCTGCTGCGCGGCCTGGTTGGGGCCGCGGTGGATCTGGACGAGGACCTCGGCGCCGGCCGAACCGGCGGTGATGGCGACAGGGATCGCCATCAGGGCGCGCGCGGACTCGGCGGCGCGCGTTCCCAGGGGGACCTGGTTCTCGGGGCCGCTGTCGCCGAGCAGGCGCAAGTGGTCGACGTAGCTGCGGCCCCAGCGCGACTCGGCGGCGGCCAGGGCCTCGGGGGTGCCCTGGGCGCGGGCCCAGGCGACCAGGACGGCGTTGAGGGCCATGCCGGCCGCGCGGCGGGCGTGAGTGAGGGCGGTGCGGCGGACGGCCACGTGGTCGGCGCCCGCCTCGAGCTCGGTCAGCGCGGACCGCATCCAGGCGTCCGCATCGAGGCGCCACAGCCAGTGGGCCTCGGCCTCCGTCATCCCGACGAGCTCCCCGAGCTGGTTGACCCGGTCGAGCTGGTCGACTCGGTGGTCGAGCCCGTGGTGGTGGTCGAGTCGGTCGAGGTGCTCGTGGTGGACGAGGTGCTCGAGTCGGTGGTGCTCGAGGTCGTGGTCGTGTCGGTGGTCGACGTGGTCGTCGTGTCGGTGGTCGACGAGGTGGTCGTGGTGTCGGTCGCGGTGCCGTCGGTCGCGGTGCCGTCGGTGGTCGTGCCGGTCATCGACGAGGCGGTGGCGGAGCCGTCGGTCGGGCCGGTGGCGCTCTCGCTGATGCTGTTGCTGCCCGGGCCGGCGATGTCGCGCTTGGACGGGAGGTCGTCGCGGATCGGCATGTCGGGCAGGCCGGGGCCGGCGGAGTCGGTGTCGACGCTCTCGGAGACGACGCACGTGCCGATGACGCCTGGCTTGAAGCAAGCGTCGCCGGACAGGATCTTCTCGCCCTCGGCGTAGCACTCGAGGCCGACGCCGCAGTCGCTCGCGCAGCGGCACGGATCGCCGGCCTTGGGCCGGCAGCCCGCGAGCGCGACCAGCATGGCCAGCGCGACGCCGGGGGCGAAGGTCTGGCGCGGGCGTCGGGGCGTCACGAAATCGCCTTGTACTCGATGCGGACGACCTCGTACTCGCGGTCGCCCTTGGGCAGCTTGACCAGGACCTCGTCGCCGACGCGCTTGCCGAGCATCGCCCGGGCGATCGGGGCGCCGAGCGAGATCTTGCCGTTGCTGGCGTCGGACTCGTCCTCGCCGACGATCTGGTAGACGACCTTCTGGTCGTTCTCGAGGTCGAGCATCGTCACCGTGGCGCCGAAGGTGACCTTGTCTTCCTTGACGGTCTCGGGGTCGATCACCTGGGCGAGGCCGAGGCGCGACTCGAGGTAGCGCATGCGCGCGTCGAGCTGGGCCTGGCGCTCCTTGGCGGCGTGGTACTCGGCGTTCTCACGCAGGTCGCCGTGGCCGAGCGCGGTCTCAATGTCACGGACGTTCTCGGGGCGATCGACTTCCTTGATCTGCTTGAGCTCGGCGCGCAGCTTGGCGTACCCGGCGGGGGTCATCGGGATCTTCTGCTCGGTCATGGCGTGTCCTGAGTCGCGGACGGAGGCGCAGGCTCTCGATGATAGTCCTGCAGGGTGCGGGCGACGAGGGTTTTTTCGCCGCTGCGCACCGCCTGGATCGCGCGCGCCGCGGCCATCGCCGCGGAGATCGTCGTAAAGTGCGGGATCTTCTGCATCAGCGAGGTGCGCCGGATGCTGAAGCTGTCGCGGATGGCCTGCGCGCCGACGGTGGTGTTGATGACCATGGCGATGGTGCCGTTGACCAGCGCGTCGACGATGTGCGGGCGGCCCTCCTTGACCTTGTTGATGAGCTCGCAGTCGAGGCCGGCGGCCCGGATGGCGGCCGCGGTGCCGCGGGTGGCGACGATGCCGAAGCCGAGGTCGACGAGGTGGCGGACGACCGGCATGACGAGGTCCTTGTCGTCGTCGCGGACGCTGACGAAGACCCGGCCCGACTGCGGCAAGGCGACGCCGGCCGCCAGCAGGCCCTTGTAGAACGCCGCTCCGAAGTCGGCGGCGACGCCCATGACCTCGCCGGTGCTGCGCATCTCGGGGCCGAGGATGGTGTCGACGCCCGGGAACTTGTGGAAGGGGAACACCGAGACCTTGACGCTGACCTGGGCCGGCATGCGCTCTTCCAGGCCCATCGACGCCAGCGGCTCGCCGGCGGCCACCCGGGCGGCGATCTTGGCGAACGGGACGCCGGTGGCCTTGGCGACGAACGGGACGGTGCGGCTGGCGCGAGGGTTGACCTCGAGCACGTAGACCGCGTCGCCCTGGCGGGCGAACTGGACGTTCATCAGGCCGACCACGCGGAGCTCGCGCGCGAGCGCCACCGTGGTGCGCCGGATCTCCGCCAGCACCCCCGGCGGGGCCAGCACCGGCGGCAGCGAGCAGCCGGAGTCGCCCGAGTGCACGCCGGCCTCCTCGATGTGCTCCATCACCCCGGCGATGACGACGTCCTTGCCGTCGGCGACGGCGTCGACGTCGAACTCGGCGGCGTTGTGCAGGAACTCGTCGACCAGCACCGGGTGATCGGGCGAGGCCAGCACGGCGGTGCGCATGTACTCGTCGAGCTCGGCGCGGTCGTAGACGACGCGCATGGCCCGGCCGCCGAGGACGTAGCTCGGGCGCACCAGCACCGGGAAGCCGATCCGCTCGGCGATCCCGCGCGCCTCGTCCGGGGAGCGGGCGACGCCCCAGCGCGGGCAGCGGACGCCGAGGCGCTGCAGCAGCTCGCCGAAGCGGCCGCGGTCCTCGGCGAGGTCGATCGCCTCGGCCGAGGTGCCGAGCAGCTTGTAGCCGGCCCGCTCGATCTCGGCGGCGAGGCGCAGCGGGGTCTGGCCGCCGAACTGCACGAGCACGCCGACGATCTCGCCGCGGGCTGACTCATGGGCCAGGACCTCGAGGACATGTTCCGCGGTCAATGGCTCGAAGTACAGGCGGTCGCTGGTGTCGTAGTCGGTCGAGACCGTCTCGGGGTTGCAGTTGACCATGATCGTCTCGTAGCCGGCCTCGCGCAGGGCGAAGCTGGCGTGGACGCAGCAGTAGTCGAACTCGATGCCCTGGCCGATCCGGTTGGGCCCGCCGCCGAGGATGACGACCTTCTTGCGGGCGGTGACCTCGGCCTCGTCCTCCTCCTCGTAGGTCGAGTAGAGGTAAGGGGTGCCGGCGGCGAACTCGGCGGCGCAGGTGTCGATGCGCTTGTAGACCGGGCGCAGGCCGGCGGCCTCGCGCTCGGCCCGGAGCTCGCGCTCGGGGACGCCGCGGAGCTGGGCCAGGCGGCGGTCGGACAGGCCGGAGCGCTTGGCCCGGGCCAGCAGCGGGGCGCCGAGCGGGCCGGGCGGGGCGCTCTGGACGTCGGCCTCGACGGCGAGGATCGCCTGGATCTGGGCGAGGAACCACGGGTCGATGCGCGTCAGCTCGTGGACGCGCTCGGGCGAGACGCCGGCGCGCAGGGCGTTGCCGACGTGCCACAGGCGCTGCGGGTGCGGCCGCCCGAGCGGCGCCTCGGCGGCGGCCAGGCCGTCGCCCTCGAGCGGGAGGTCGAAGCCGTGGGTGCCGGTCTCGAGCCCGCACATGGCCTTGCCGAGCGACTCGCGGAAGGTGCGGCCGATCGCCATGACCTCGCCGACCGACTTCATCTGGATCGTCAGGGTCTCGTCGGTGCCGGCGAACTTCTCGAAGGCGAAGCGCGGGATCTTGGTGACGACGTAGTCGATGCTCGGCTCGAAGCTGGCCGGGGTCGCGCGGGTGATGTCGTTCTGCAGCTCGTCGAGCGTGTAGCCGACGGCCAGCTTGGCGGCGAACTTGGCGATCGGGAAGCCGGTGGCCTTCGACGCCAGCGCCGACGAGCGCGACACGCGGGGGTTCATCTCGATGACGATCTGGCGCCCGGTCCGCGGGTCGACGGCGAACTGGATGTTGCAGCCGCCGGTCGACACGCCGATCTCGGTGACGACCGCGCGCGCCGCGTCGCGCATGCGCTGGTACTCCTTGTCGGTCAGCGTCTGCGCCGGGGCGATCGTGATGCTGTCGCCGGTGTGGACGCCCATCGGGTCGAGGTTCTCGATCGAGCAGATGACGACGAAGTTGTCCTTCGCGTCGCGCATGACCTCGAGCTCGTACTCCTTCCAGCCGAGCACCGACTCCTCGATCAGGATCTCGCCGCGCATGCTCTCGGCCAGCGCGTGCTGGACGTGGGCCTCGAACTCCTCGCGGTTGTAGGAGATGGCGGCCCCGCTGCCGCCGAGGGTGAAGCTGGCGCGGATGATGGTGGGGAAGCCGATCTGCTCGAGCGCCGCCCACGCCTCGGCCACCGAGTGGCAGTAGAAGCTGCGCGGGACGTCGAGGCCGATCTTCTTCATCGACGCCTTGAACTTGTCGCGGTCCTCGGCCCGCTCGATGGCGTCGAGGTCGGCGCCGATCAGCTCGACGCCGTACTTGGCCAAGATCCCGCGCTTGCCGGCCTCGATGGCGAGGTTCAGCGCGGTCTGGCCGCCGACCGTCGGCAGCACCGCCTGCGGCCGCTCGGCCTTGATCACGCGCTCGAGGAACTCGGGCGTCAGCGGCTCGACGTAGGTCCGATCGGCGAGATCGGGGTCGGTCATGATCGTCGCCGGGTTCGAGTTGATGAGGACGACCTCGTAGCCCTCTTCACGCAGGGCCTTGGTCGCCTGGGTGCCCGAGTAGTCGAACTCGCAGGCCTGACCGATGACGATCGGGCCCGAGCCGAGGACGACGATCCGACGCAAGTCGTTGCGGCGCGGCATGGAAGATCAGCGCTCCTTGATGTGGGTGCCGTCGAAGGTGTGGTCGTTGCCGATGGCCTTGTGGATGACGTCGCGGTGGGCGCTGACGTCCCAGCCGAGGCGCGCGAGGCCGGTGAGGATCCGGGTGCGCAGGCGCAGCGAGTCCTCGGCGGGGTTGCCGAGGCGGGCGACCAGCGGCCCGAGCGAGCGCTGCTCGCCGATGTCGAGCAGCGCCTCGACGGCGAAGAAGCGCACGCCCTCGTCGGGATCCTCGAGGTAGCCGGCGAGGATGTCCGGCACGCGCGGGTCGTCGATCTCCTGCAGGTGCGTGAGCAGCTGCAGCTTGGCGCTCGGGTCGCGCTCGTAGCCCGGCGGGTGGTGGGCCAGCAGCGCGTTCAGGATGTCCCACTCCTGCTGCTTGCTCGCCAGCTCCTCGACCACCCGCAGGACCCAGGCGATGTTGTCGCTCTGGAGGCAGAACTCCTTGGCCGCCGGCAGCACGGTGTCGAGCGGGAGGCCGAGCAGGCGCTTGTACAGCCAGCCCTTCTCCTCCTCGTCCTCGATGCTCTTGCTGGCGTTCATCGTGAACCGCTTCATCAGGCCGACGATCGCCGGGATGTCGCCCATCTCGAGCAGCTGCTCCATCGCGTAGTAGCGGTCGGCCGACTGCGCGTACTGGTTCTGGACAGTCTTGATGTGCTTGTCGAGCTTGCTCTTGCTGCGACCCGCGCTGCTGAAGAGGTCCTTGAATCCCACGATCGTCCCCGTGTCGCTGCGGGCCCCGCGAGCCCGCGGTTTTCGGCCCGGTGGGGCCGCGTAGCAAGAGCCCCGGGAAGGGGCTCCATGAGATCGGGCCAGAGGTGCCCGCGTGCAAGTGGCCCGGTGGGCCGTGAAGCGAAGTTTCTGGCCCAGGGGGCCGGGAGGCAGGTTCGCGCGCCGTGAGGGCGAGGCGCCGTGAGGCAGGCCCGGCGCGAGCGCCGAGGCGGAGGAGCCGCCCGCGGCTTCAGGAGGTGGTGTCGCCGCCGGTGGAAGTTGCGCCGGTCGTGGCGGTCGCGCCCGTGGCGTCGGTCGCGTCGGTCGCGCCGCCGGTGCCGTCGCTGTCGGTGCCGGTCCCGGTGGTCGTCGGCTCGGGCGGCGGGGGTGGACCGCTGGCGTTCGCGCCGGTGGCGCCGAGCTTGCACGCGCCCACGGAGTCGTCGTCGGGCGTGTCCTTGCGGTGGCAGCAGCCGTCGATCCGACACTCGTAGCCGTCCGGACACTCGGCCGCGTCGTCGGGCTCGCAGGCGAACTGCACCGCGTCGCTCGGGGCGTTGAAGCAGGCCGACAGCGCGGCCGACCCGAACAGCAGGCCGCACAACATGGCGTTCGCGACATGGCGCATGGGTCCTGTTCCTTCGGCCATCTAAAAGCGCACCTGGAGCCCGCCGAGGCCGGCCTGCACGCGGGCGGGCCGGCGCTTGACCCGGTCGGCGATGAACAGGCCGATGGCGGCGGCCAGCACGGCGCCGCCGGCGATGAGGAAGCTGCGGGCGAGCACGGCGTCGCGGCGGCCGCGGGCGAGGATGTCGTCGTACTCGCCCTTGACGTCGGCGTACTGCAGCGAGGCGCCGGTCTCGGGGTCGATCTGGGCGATCAGCCGCGCGGCCTTGTCCTCCTCGGTCTCGGCGAGGCCGGCGAACACGCCGCCCGTCGAGGCGAGGGCGAACCCGCCGAACACGCACCACCAGCCGGCGCGCTGCAGCGGCGGTAGCCGCTCGGGCACGCCCTCGACCGGCTTGTCGCGCAGAGCAGTGCCCTCGAGCTCCGCCTTGGCCCGCTTGGCCTCGGGGTCGGTGGTGGCGACGGCGCTGCCGAGACCTGCGCTTTGGGACACGTTGTTCGGCGGGGCGACGAGCTCGGCCTGCCCGGCCGGCGGGGCGGTGTCCGGCCGGGTCTCCGGGACGGGCTCCTCGGCGTCGGGCCCGGGCGCGGGGGGATCTTGCTTGCCCGCGTCCTGCGCAGGCGCGGCCCTGGGCTCGGGCGTCGACGCAGGGGCAGGCGCGGGGGCCGTCGCAGGGGCGCCCGGTCCCTGCGCGTGGACGGGCAGCGAAGCGCCGGCGACGGCGATGCCGACGACGAGGCCGAAGGCCCGCGCGGACATCGTTGTGAATCGTGCGCCCATCGCCGGGCGGGATTGTAGTCAGGTCGCCGCCGCGACGCTCGTGCGTTTCCGGCGCCCCTACGCGGCCAGAACGTGTGACTTTTGCCACCGGCGCGGTCGCTGCGAACCGCGTCGGATCGGGCCGCGTGGTATCCACGATCCCTCGCATGGCTCGCCTCCTTCGCGCCGCGCTCCTGCTCGCGCTCGCCGGCGGCTGCAGGCCCTCCGGCACGCTGGTGTCGGACGTGGTCGACGTGGCGCCGCCCGCGGGCGAGGTCTATCCGGAGGGGGCGAGCGACTTCACCGGCGAGTGGGTCGGCGAGAGCGCGGGCATCTTCGGCACGCTGACGATCCAGCGGCTGGCCAGCGACCGCTACTACGGCCGCTTCACCAGCGAGGACGGCCTTGTCCGCTTCGTCTGCAACCTGCGCCAGATCCGGGCCACGCCGGCCGAAGGCGGGGCGATGCTGCCGAGCAACCTGGTGACGTTCCAGTGGCAGGACGGCCGCGGCGGCCGCGGCGGCGGGTGGGCGCTGATCAACCGCGAGAGCTCGGCGCTGACCGGCGAGATCCGCTACGGCGGGCTCGGCACCCTCGACTTCGTCCGCACCGACGCGCCCGACATCGAGGCGCCCGCCGAAGCCGAGACGGCCGACGCGTTCGCCGACGAGTTCGACGAGCAGGCCGGCTGAGCGCCGCGCCGTCGGTGCGGAACGCCCGCGGCCCGAGCCGCGCGGACCCAGCGCGAGCGGACGGGGCTGCTCGAAGAGACATGCGCTCGGGAGCATGCGCAAAAGGGCATGCTCGTCGTGACATGGCCGAGGAGACATGCTCTCCTGGACATGCGCGAGCAGTCAGGTCAGGTGGGGCGCGGGGTGGGGCGCGGGAGCAGGCGGCGCTGGGTGAAGCAGAGGCCCCAGCCGTGCGGCTCCTCGTGCGGGCGCCCGGGGGCGCCGACGAGGCGCGGGCCCTCGGCGCGGGGGGGCGGGCGCTCGCCGCCGGCGTGGACGCGCACGAGGGCGATGTCGAGGTGGCCGCGGCCGTCCATGTCGAGCGGGAGCTCGGCGACGGTCTCGGCCTCGAGGGCGAGCGGGCCGCCGGGGGCCTCGACGGCGAGGCCGGTGCGGGCGGGCGCGCGGCCGGGGCGGCGCTCCTGGGTGACGCCGAGGTCGCGGATCGGGACGACGCCGCCGGGCCGCTGGACGAAGCCGCCGTACAGGCTCACCCACGGGAAGCGGGCGGTGTGGACGTACGTGCGCAGCGGGCCGAGCGCGGCGAAGCACTGCATGGCGGCGTCGCTGGCGCCCCAGTCGCGCACGCCCCAGGTGTGGACGCGCAGGGCGGCGCCGCCGAAGGCCCGGAGGTCGCGGCCGAGCGTGATCGTGCCGTGGAGATCGCCGGCCTGGACGTAGCCGCGGAGCGGGTGGCGGCGGACGGTGCGGAGCAGGCGGGTGTCCCAGGCGGCGGCGCCGAGCTGGCGCGCGAGCAGGTCGGGGTCGTCGTCGGTGCCGGGGACGAACGGCAAGAGGCCGGCGAGGAAGGTGAGGTCGAGGCGGGCCTCGATCGACTCGGCGGGGGCGTCGCCGGCGGGACGCACGGGGCGGCCGCGCGGGTCGTGGACGTCGAGGGCGCCGCGGTAGCGCAGGGTCCAGGTGCGCAGCGGCTCGACGCAGTCGAAGGTGAGGCCGCCGACCGACCAGCCGCGCTCGCCGTCGCCGCGCAGCAGGGCCTGGCCGCCGGGGAGGCAGTAGACCGCGGTGGGGGTGAAGAGGGTGAGCCAGACGCGGTGCGCGTCGCGGCCCGGCAACCACTCGAGCCGCGCGAGCACGCCGAGCTCGGACTGCACGGCGGCGAACACGAACTCCTCGGCGAAGTGCGGCCGTCCGTCCCACGCGTGGCGGGCCTCGTCCTGCGGGCGCGGCCACTCGGCGGCAGGCCGCCGCAGCACCGCCCAGCGCGCGATCGCGGCCTTGACCCCGCGGCGGAGGAGCCCCGACAGGCCGGGATCGGCGGCCGCGGCGCCCAACTCGAGGCCGCCGCCGTGGTCGTCGGCCGGCTCGGCGAGGCCGACGTGCGGGTGCAGCGGCCGGGGCCCGCGCGGGTCTTCGGAGTGGGAGTCGCGTCCGGACATCGGCCTCGGAAGGCGGCCAGCGTATCATCCGCGCGCCAAAACGGCCACCGGGGAGATCGAGCCCGCGAGCGCTCGACGAAGGCGCGGCCGTTCACGCCGCCGCACCCACAAGGCCGGCGCGGGGCGCCCTTGTGCCGGCGGCCCGCCGCGTGATACCGAAGTCGCTGGAGGTCTCTTCGTGCCCCGTTTCGCCGCCTGCGCCCTGACCGTCGTCCTGACTGCCGCCTCGGCCCTCGCGCCGGCGTGCAACTCCACGCCCGCGGTCGACCCCGCCGAGCAGGCGGCCCAGATCAAGAAGGACCTCGCCAACGCGGCCGCGCGCGTCAACGACGAGAAGTGGAAGGAGGCCGAGGGCATGCTGACGCGCGTGCTCGAGGCCGAGCCGAGCAACCCGGAGGCGCTGGCGCTGATGGCGAAGGTGCGGCTGTTCGGCGACAAGGACGCCGGCAAGGCGCTCGAGCTGATCGACAGGGCCATCGCCGGCAAGGGCGACGTGGCCGACTACCACGCGACCCGCGCCTCGGCGCTCGAGAAGAGCGGCAAGGACGCCGACGCCGCGGCGTCGTGGGGCAAGGCGTCGCAGCTCGACCCCGACAACGGCAACTACGGGCTCCACCAGGGCCAGGCGCTGCGCCGCGCCAAGCAGTACGAGCAGGCCGAGGCGGTGTTCCGCGAGGTCATCAAGAACGACGAGGCGGTCAAGTTCGTGTACAGCGAGCTCGGCGACGTGCTCCGCGAGCAGGGCAAGCTCGACGAGGCGCTGACGACCTACGCCAAGGCGATGATCAAGTACCAGGGCGACAAGACGGCCCACGCCGGCGCCGCCCAGGTCTACGAGGCCAAGGGCGAGACGCAGAAGGCGATCGACGAGTGGTCGACCTACATCCGCATGGACTGCTGCTCGGACTTCAGCAACAACGTGGCGAAGAAGCGGATCGCCGAGCTGCAGCAGGGCCGCGCGGGCTGAAGCTGGCCTAAAGGACAGGTGCGGCCGGCCGCGCGGCGAGGGGCGATGCTGCTCGCAGGGCGGTCGGCGCCTGGCTGTCCTCGCGGACATGTACCGCGAAGGAGGCGATAGGGCCTCGGGGACACATGCGCGCGCTGGGGCCGGGGCGCCCTCGCGCTCATGGGTGAGGAGGGCGGCCGGCTGGCCTCGCGGACAGGTGAGGGCCGGCTGTCCTCGCGGACAGCCGGTGCCTCACGGGGCGAGGCTGGGGCCGACGACGGCGGCCAGGCTCTCGCGCAGGTAACGGACGGCGAGCGCGACGGTCTGCTCGCCGCCGTCGCGGGCGAGCGGCGGGGCGACCTCGACGACGTCGGCGGCGCACAGGCCGATCTCGCGGCCGAGGGCGCGGATCAGCTCGACCACGAAGTCGGGCTCGAGGCCGTCCGGTTCGGGGGTGCCGGCGGCGTCGGCCCAGTGCGAGTCGGTGCCGTCGATGTCGTTGGAGAAGTAGACCGAGGTGACGCCGAGGCCCTTGAGGTGCGCGACGATCGCGGCGATCGTGCCGGCAGGGTCGGCCTTGACCTCCTCGGCCCAAAATTGGCGCACGCCGAGGCCCTGCTCCCAGTGGCCGCGATCGTGTCGTGACGCCCGCACGCCGACCTGCACGAGCCGGCCGTCGCGGCCGAGCAGCTCGTTGGCGTGGTAGGACCAGGTGGCGAAGCAGATCTTGATGCCGAGCCGCTCGGCCAGCAGATCGGTGTGCGCGTCGGGCTGGACGATCGCCCAGCGATCGCGGCGGTGGCGGGCCAGGCTCGCGGCCACGGGCCAGGCGTTGGAGTGGTCGCCGCCGAGGATGACGGGCACGACGGCGGGGTTGAGCTGGTAGACGAGGTCGAGCGCGCGCTCGGCGATCGACAGCGGCGAGACCGGCAAGGTCGAGGCTGTCTCTTCGGGCAGGTGGCCGTAGAGCGCGCGCCGGCTGGCGGCGAGCTGCCCGGCGCTCAGCATGTCGTCGTGGAGCAGCTGCGGGATGACGAACACGTCGCCGATGTCGAGCACCCCGGCGGCCGCTGCCCGGGCCGGCCAGTCGGGGTCGCCGGCGAGGAGACCGCTGCGGATCGCCTGCGGACCGACGTTGGCCCCGCGCAGGAAGCCGGCGCCGACGTCGGAGGGGCAGCCGAGGATGACGACGCGCGCGTCGGCGATCGCGGCGAGGTTGCGGCGAAACGCCGCGTCGACCCCGGCCTCGTCGCTGGCGCCGTAGAGCCGACGCTGCATCGCCAGCTGCTCCGCCCGTCCGGTCGACACGAGGAAGAGCCCGCCGCCGGCAGGGCGCAACAGCGCCGCGAGTTCGTCGAGTGGGTCCATGCGCCAAGGCTAAGCCCGCGCGCGGCGAAACGCGAGGGCGCCAGGCGCGGGTGGGCGGCGCTGGGGCGCCGGCTCGGTCCGCTGGGAGGCCCGGGCGAGCCGCGCTGCCGTCGAGTGAGGGCGGATGCCGGTGACCTTCGTCTCGCGTGTGAGGCGATCCTCGCCGCACCCGAGCGGCCACGTCTGCCGCGGGCCGGGTTGCGGGGGAGGGTGGCGAGGAGAGCACCTGCCGCGTTTCGCCGCTCGCCGGTTGCCTTTCGAAGGCGGCGAGGCTGGCGAGAAGTGAGCCCCGTGCGGCGTTTCGCCGCTCGCCGGGTTGCCTTTCGAAGGCGGCGAGGCTGGCGAGAAGTGAGCGCCGTGCGGCGTTTCGCGGCGCGGCCGGTTGCCGCTCGAAGGCGACGATGGCGAGAAGTGAGCACCCTTTGGCGTTTTCGCCACTTGTCGGCGTGTGGCCGGGATGCGAGCGTGGGGGCATGACGGTGCGTCCGCACGTGGTCGCGGTGCTGGCCTTGCCGGGGGTGGTCGCGTTCGACTTGACGATGCCGTGCGAGGTGTTCGGGCGCGCCGAGGTGCCCGGCGGCGCGCGGCCCTACGAGGTGCGCGTGTGCGGCGAGACGCGGAGCGTCGACGCAGGGGCGTTCCGCCTGGCGCTGCGGTGGGGGCTGACCGATCTGGCGCGGGCCCACACGGTGGTCGTACCCGGCGTGATGGACCCGTCGCGGCCGATCTCGCCGGCCGTGCTCGACGCCTTACGGGCTGCGGCGCGGCGGCGGGCCCGGGTCGCGTCGATCTGCAGCGGCGCCTTCGTGCTCGCGGAGGCCGGGCTGCTCGACGGGCTGCGGGTGACGACGCACTGGGTCGCCGCGGGTCTGCTCGCCCAGCGCTACCCGTCGCTGACCGTCGATCCCAACGTGCTGTTCGTCGACAACGGGCGGATCTTGACCTCGGCGGGCGGGGCCGCCGGCATGGATCTGTGCCTGCACATGCTGCGCTGCGACCACGGCGCCGCGGTGGCCGCCCACGCCTCGCGGCTCGCCGTCGTGCCGCTCGAGCGCAGCGGCGGGCAAGCGCAGTACATCGTCCACGAGCCGCCGACGTCGACCAGCAGCCTGGCCCCGCTGCTCGACTGGATGCTCCGGCACCTGCGCGACGACCTGACGCTGCCCACGCTGGCGCGCCGGGCCCGAATGAGCACGCGGACCCTCAGTCGACGCTTCCGCGAGCAGACCGGGACCACCCCGCTGAAGTGGATCCTCACCGCCCGGATCGCCCGCGCCCAGCAATTGCTCGAGTCGACCTCGCTGTCGCTCGAGGAGATCGCCGGCCACGTCGGCTTCGCCGCCGCCTCGACCCTGCGCAACCGCTTCGCCCGCGTCATGGGCACCTCGCCGATGACCTACCGCAAGCTGTTCCGCAGCGGCGGAGAGCGACGCGCGGCGCATTGAAGTCTCTCGCTAGCGCGGAGCACCGAGCCGCAGGGCCAGGCGCACGTCGGCGCATGTCTCGAAGGACACCTATGATCTGCGCGAGAGGAAGCAGCGGCGGCTACTGCCGACTCGTTCCCAAGCGCCACACCGCGACCATCGCCCGGCGAGCGCCAAGCCTCGCCCGCGATCATCACCGGGCGCGCTACACTCCGCCTGCGTCCTTCACCGGGCCAAAGCTCGTCCGCGAAGGCCCTCAGCGCACAGCCTGACCCGAGGGACATGTCCCGAGCGCCAGCCTCAGAAGTTCACGTCGAGGTACAGGTTCGTCAAGAAGATGTTCTGCTTGTAGATGCCGTCGGCGCTGGCGGCCCGCGTCGGCGCCTGGAACCTGTTGAGGACGTTTTGGCCCTTGGTGTCGACCTTGAAGTAGGCGATGTCGGTGAACGTCAAGCCGAGGTGGAGCCGCTGGTGCAGGCGGAACCGACCGCCGAGGGAGAAGGTCATCTTGTTGGAGTCGAGCAGGGCGGGCTCGATGGTCTGGACCGGGACGGCGGTCGAGTCGAAGCCGACGCCGGCGTACAGCTCGACGGCCTCGATCACCCAGTAGCTGGCGCCGAAGCGGACGCCGCCGGCCGGCTTCCAGAAGCGCGGGATGTGCTGGGTGACGCCCTTGACGTTGTCGTCGGGGGTGTCGCCGCCGAACGCTTCGGGGTTGGTGAGGGCGGTGTCGGCGTTGGCGAAGTCGCACTGGCGATCGGCGACGCTGGCGTCGAGGACACACTGCTTGTCCATCACCTTCCAGTTGGTGAAGTCGCCGAACAGGCGCAGCTCGAGCTTGGGGACGGGGCGGACGCGGAAGCCGAAGCGGACGATGTCGGGCAGGCGCTGCGTCAGCTCGATGGGGGTGGCGGGGGACACGGGCGCGGTGCCGAAGGCGTTGCTCAGGTCGCCCTTCAGGGTCATGTTGCCAGTGATGTTGGGCCGGCTGGTGTACGACGCGCCGATCCACAGCTTGTCGCGCCAGTTCCAGATCGCGCCGACGCCGAAGCTGCCCTGCCAGCCCGAGGCCTTGAGCCAGCTGCGGCCCTCCTTGAGGGTGCCATCGGACAGCACCAGATCGTCGGTACCGTCGGCATTGCGGGCGCGGATGGTGTCGATCTCGCTGCGGATGGCGCTGCCCGACAGACCGATCGACAGGCCGATCTTGGCGATGTTGAAGGCGACCGCGCCGGTGATGTACATCGAGCGCAGCTTGCCGTCGATGGTGTGCCACCGCTGCACGCCGTCGATCGCGCCCGGGTAGTCCTGGCTGCCGCGGTACTTCTCGTTGGGCTTCCACGTCGACTGGCCGCCGAACGGGAAGTAGACCGCGGCGCCGGCCGAGAAGAACTTGGTGCCGAAGTCGGAGCTCGCGCCGGCGAACGGGCCGGCGATGAAGTTGGCCAGCTTGGCGACGCCCGCGTTGGCGTCGGTGGCCCCCTCGGGCGTGCCGGTCTCGCTGTTGATGGCCGACTCCGGTCGGTCGTAGCTGACCCAGCGGGCGGCGAAGCTGCCGTCGACGAAGATTCGCGTGCCCGGCTTCAGCGCGATACCCGCGGGGTTGTAGTAGATCGCGGTCGGGTTGTCGGTGGTCACGTGGCCGTGCTCGCCGCCGAATCGCGCGGTGCTGAGGCCGGATGCCCGGGCCTCGTTCACGCCAGCGAGCGCGGCGGTCAACAGGCCACAGGCGAAGAGGGTGCGCGAGCGAGACGCATGACGAGCGAGCGACATGAAGGAGACCTCGTACGGCGACAAACCGGCGCCACTTTACACCGAGGTCGCTTCTTTACGGCGGACAAAATGCACGGCAGAGTGATGCGCAGGATGTCCCGATCGTTTTCTGTCCGCCGCGTGCCCTGTCCTCGGGTCCCCGGCTCGGTGCTCGGTCTGTCGCTGCTGGTCCCGCTCATGGCCGGGTGCCCCGACTCCGAGGCCAAGTTCAACGAATTCCTCGACAACACCAAGGACGACCGCGACTTCATGCCGCCGCCGCCCCCGGACGTGATGCCGGCCCAGGCGGACATCAGCGGCGACTTCCTGCTGGCAGTGTCGACGAACATCGCGCCCGACCTGCCGCTGCAGTTCATCGCCACCAATACGGTGACCACCGACGAGATGGGCAACACGCTCCTCACCGCCTGCCTGCAGCCGCTCAGCCTCATGCAGGGCAAGGTCAACGTGCCGCGCGAGCCGATCGGCGACCCGCTGTGTTACGAGGACATCCCGATCGTCGACGGCACGTTGGAGATCGACGCCGGCGTGGTGATGGTGACCGGCATGGCCAACCCGGTGACCGGCGGCGAGATCGTGGCGACGCTGAAGATGATCGGCACCATCGTCGACGAGGAATTCTACTGCGGCGAGATCGAGGGTGATTTGATGAGCCCCCTCATGTCCACCCTCAAGGGCTCGACGTTCGCCGCGGTGCGCCTCGCCGATCCAGCAGTGCTCCCCCTCGACGTGACCAAGAACTGCATGCGCCAGACGGTCCGCGACATGGAATGAGCGCGATGCCGCGCAGAATCACGGGAGAGCACGCGTGAGGGGACTGGTTTTTCGCCGGTCCGGGCCCGATCATCACGGCCCCCCACGATGACGACGACGGTCTCGCCCCCGACGCCCGCCGGGCAGTGGTCCAAGGTCCGCAACGAGCTGCAGCAGCTGTGGCACACCGAGCTGCGCGACTCGAACATCCGCGCGGCGTACGTGGTGTGCGCGATGACCGGAACGGCGTACGGGATGGTGACGGCGGTCGTCGCGGTCTACCTGAACAAGGTCCGCGGGGTCGACGAGCTCACGATCGGCGAGCTGGCGATCTTCTTCTCGCTCGGCATCGCGGCGTTCAGCGTGCCGATGGGGCTGCTGATCAAGAAGCTGTCGCCGCGGACGATGCTGGCGGCGGCGCTGCTGGTGTACGCGGGGGCGACCGCGATCTTCCCGTTCCTGCTCAGCTTCGGCGGGCTGGCGACGGCGCGCGGGATCGACGGCGCGTTCTCGGTCGGCGTGTGGGTCAGCCTCGAGACGATCCTGCTGATGCGCACGACCACGGCGCACCGCGGCCTCATCACCAGCCTCTACACCATCTCGATGGCCACCGGTTACGGCCTCGGGGCGGTGTTCGGCTGGGCGGTGATGCTGCTCTATCCGATGCAGATGGTGTTCGTGGCCGCGGGGATGTTCGCGTCGCTGGCGGCGCTGATCGCCTACGTGTTCCTCGACCGCGACATCCAGCCCGTCGCCGGCAGCGACCACGGCGGCGATCACGGCCACGAGCCCGGTGCGCAGCCCGTCAAGCCGGCGGCGGAGGACGTCCGGCCGCCGATCTTCTCGCTCTACTGGAAGATCAAGACGGCCTGCATCCCGACGTTCTGCTACGGCTATTTCCAGGCGTCGCTGGTGCTGTTCCTGCCGCTGTTCCTCATCGAGGCTCGGGAAGTGCCGAAGGAGGACACCAGCCTGCTGGTGGCGAGCTTCTCGATCGGGATGGCCGCCAGCGTGGTGTTCGTCGGCCGCCTCGGCGATCGCTACGGCCACCTCAAGACGGTGCGCTCGCTGGTCGGGCTCGGGGTGGTGTTGACGGCGTCGCTGGTCTACCTGCCGACGCTCGGGCTGGTCGCGGTGGCGGTGCTGCTGGCAGGCGCTTCGCTCGCGCCGATCTGGCCGATGAGCCTGGCGCTGCAGAGCCTCATCGTCGACCCGCGCGACTTCAGCCGCAGCAACGCGCTGCTCAACGGCTCGTACGGGCTCGGCACGCTCGCGGGCCCGCTGGTGTCGGGCTTCCTGTTCAAGCACTACGGCGGCGAGACGATGTTCCTCCACATCGCGGTGCTGTGGGCGCTGGCGCTGCTGGCGACGCTGGCGTTCCGCCGCGACGACCCGAGCTTCCGCGCCCTCGCCCACGCCCGCGCACGCGCGGCGGCGTGAGCGGCGGCGCCCGGGCAGGTGGCCGCTCGGGCATGACGTGAGGGACATGCTGCAGGGGACATGCCCGTTTGGACATGTCCTCCGAGGCCGGCGCTCATCCGGCGTCGACGACCACCCGGATCTCGGCGGCGGCCGCCTCGGCGCGGGCGCGGCACTCGGCGACGTCGTCGCCGTAGGCCAGCACGACGCCCATGCGCCGGTACTTGCGGGTGTCGGGCTTGCTGAACAGGCGGACCTTGGTGCGCGGGTCGGCGAGCGCCTTGCCGACGCCGGTGAAGCGCGGGTTGGTGCCGGGCCGATCGGCCAGGACCACGGCCGAGGCCCCGGGGGCGCGGAGGAGGACCTCGCGGATCGGCAGGCCGAGGATCGCGCGCACGTGCAGCTCGAACTCGCTCTGGTCCTGCGTGATCATGGTGACCATGCCGGTGTCGTGCGGGCGCGGGCTGACCTCGCTGAAGATGACGTCGTCGCCGACGACGAACAGCTCGACGCCGAACAGACCGGCGCCGCCGAGCGCCTCGGTGACGGCGGCGGCGATCTCCTGCCCGCGCGCGAGGGCCTTCGGCGCCATCGCGTGCGGCTGCCACGACTCCATGTAATCGCCGCGCTCCTGCCGGTGGCCGATCGGCGGGCAGAACAGGGTGCCCTCGTGGCGCGTGCGGATCGTGAGCAGCGTGATCTCGTAGTCGAACGGGACGAAGCCCTCGACGATGACGCGGGCCGAGCGGCCGCGGGCGCCCGACAGCGCGTACTCCCACGCGGTCGCGACCTCGGCGGCGGTGCGCACGGTGCTCTGACCCTTGCCCGAGCTCGACATGACGGGCTTGATCACGCACGGGAGGCCGAGGCGCTCGACCGCGGCCTCGACCTCCTCGCGGGTGTCGGCGAAGGCGTAGGGGCTGGTCGGCAGGCCGAGCTGCTCGGCGGCGAGGCGGCGGATGCCCTCGCGGTCCATGGTGAGCCGGGCGGCGCGCGCGGTCGGGACGACGCTCCAGCCCTCGCTCTCGAGCTCGACCAGGGCGTCGGTGGCGATGGCCTCGATCTCGGGGACGATGTAGTGCGGCTTCTCGCGGGCGACGACGGCCCGCACGGCGTCGCGGTCCTGCATGTCGAACACGTGGCTGCGGTGCGCGACCTGCATCGCCGGGGCGTTGGCGTAGCGGTCGCACGCGATGACCTCGACGCCGAGGCGCATGGCTTCGATCGCAACCTCGCGGCCGAGTTCGCCCGAACCGAGCAGGAGCAGCCGCGTGGACGAGGGAGACAGGGGAGTGCCGAGCGTGAGATCCATGGCGAGCGCGCGCAGGATAGTGGCGCACTGTCGCGCGCGGCAAGGCGGGCGCCGCGGGCGCGAGGTCACACGCGTCGGCCGGGCCCTCGCGCGGGCGGATCCGCGGGAGATGCGGGGCTCACGCCCGTCGGCGTGCGGAGCTCACGCCGGTCGGTCGCGGCCGCCGACCCGCCCACCGCGAGCGAACCGAGCCGCGGTGGAACTTCCCAGGCGAGCGAGCGCCGCGGCGACACGCGCTCGCGGACGCGACGGAAGCCGCGACGAAGCGGAGCCACACGAGGCGACGGCCGATGAACCCGCGGACGCTTCAGGTGGGCGCGCTGCCGTTGTACATGGCGCTCCACTGCGCGGGGCGGAGGATCGCCCGCGAGGCGAGGTACTGATCGGCCTGGGCGATCAGGGTCGCGCCGCTGGAGCCGAGCAGCTCGCCGCGGCGGCGCCGGGCGCAGGCGGCGTGGACCGGCATGTCGGCGGTGTCGAAGCTGGCCGCGGCGGCCTCGAGGCGGACCAGCGCCTGCTGGATGTCGCCGTTCTGCGCGGCGATGCCGGCCCGGATCAGCGCGGCCATGGCGACGGAGTCGTGGCGCAGGGCGCGGTCCTCCTCGAGCTGGGCGGCGTCGCGTTCGGCGGCGGCGAGGAGGACGCCGGCGTTGTGCGGCTGCTCGCGCGCGGCCGCGATGGCGGCGAGGCCCCGCGCGTGGAGGAAGAGGATCCGCTGGCCCTGCCAGCCGAGGATGTACGAGTTCTCGACGGCGACCCAGTTCTCCGCCAGGCGCTGCCAGGCCGAGCCGCCTTGCCCCTGGTACAGGTCGCACGAGGTCTCGAGGATCAGCGCCAGCATGTGCTGGAAGTGGAAGCCGTCCTTCGACCAGCGGCGCATCGCCCCGCGCACGCGGTCGCGGGCGCTGGTGATGTCGTCGGCGCCGAGGAGCGCGTAGGCGCTGTACAGCGCCGACCAGACCTCGCCGCACAGATCGCCGGCGTCCTCCGCCTCGCGCAGCCAGGCGTGGGCGCGGTGGCCGAGCTCGGCCAGCTCGCCGAGCATGAACAGGCCGCGCATCGTGCTCATGCGGGCGATGTCCAGCTCCCAGCCGACGCCGACGCAGCGGTCGAGCAAGATCTGGGCGCCCTGCTCGTTGTGCTCGAGCGCGCGACGCCAGCGGCCGAGCGAGACGGCGGCGATGGCGTCGACGATCTCGCACAGGCCGAGCAGGCGCGGGTCCGACAGCTGCTCGGCCAGCCGGCGCGCCTCCTTGAGCAGGGTGGTGCCGCGGCCGACGGCGTTGGCGGTGCCGCGGCTCATCACCATCGCGCCGACGCCGGCGAGGGCGCGGGCGATCCGCTGCGGCTCACCTGTCTGAAGGGCCAGGAGCAGGCCGCGCTGGTAGAAGCTGTAGCCGCGGATCGGGTCGACGAAGGCGAGGCCGACGGCCGCCGACAGGCACACGTCGAGGCGCAGCAGGTCGGCCGGCGGGACCTGGTCCTCGCGCACGGCGGCGAACCCGAGCCCGCGCAGGCTGAGCTGCGTCGAACGTGTAATGATGGACATGTTCGCCCGGCCAGGTGTGGCGGGATAGCCGAGGTCGACCTCGACCAGCGCGGGGCGCAGCATCTGTACGCCCTGATCGATGTTGCCGCTGACGAGGAACTGCTCGCCGGCGCGGCGGCGCAGCTCGAGCGACTCGGCCGGGGCGGCGCCCTCGGCGGCGCTGGCGTAGACCGGGGCCGCCTCGGCGCTGCGACCGGCGAGCGCGAGCGCGTCGGCGCGGCGGCGGAGGAGGGCGCGCCGCTCGTCGTCGGGCAGGTCGGGGGCCCACGCGAGGGCGCGGCCGTACAGCTGCGCGGCGCGGTAGAACGCGAGCGCGGCGGCGGCTCGCTCGGCGGCGGCGACGGCGGCGGCGTGGGCCTCCTTCAGGGCGCCGGCGGCGTGGAGGTGGTGGGCCAGCAGCTCGGGGTCGTCGGCCGACTGCGCGAGCGCGTCGGCGAGGGTGCGGTGCAGCTGGGCCAGGCGCTCGCCGCCGAGCTGCGCGAGCACGGTGTCGCGGATCCGGTCGTGGTAGCACTCGACGGTGTCGCCGCTGCGCGAGGCCAGCGTGCGCAGCAGGTGCTGCGCCTGCAGCTCGCCGAGGACCGAGCGATCGGTGACGCCCGAGGCCGTGAACGCGAGGCTCGGCGGGATCGGCCGCCCGGCCACGGCGACGATGTCGAGCAGCCGCCGCGCCGCGGGGCGCAGGCCGGCGAGGCGGGTGCGCACGACGGCGTCGAGCGAGACCTCGGCCGGCGCGGCGCCGCGGTGTCCGGCGATGTGGCGCGCGAGCTCCTCGACGAACAGCGGGTTGCCGCCCGACTCGGCGGCGATCCGGCGCGCATCGGCGCGGGCGCTGTCGCTGTCGCGGCCGAGCCGCGCCAGCGCGAGCTCCTCGGCCTGATCGGGCGAGAGCGGCTCGACCAGCAGGTCGCGCACCAGCGCCTTGAGCTCGGGCCGCGCGCCGAGCCGCCGCAGCTCGCGGAGCATCGGCGCGTCGTCCTCGTCGATGCGGTACGAGCCGATGAACAGCATCGCCGGCGGATCGGGCGGCGACAGCAGCTCGGCGAGCAGGCGCGCGCTGTCCTCGTCGCCCCACTGCAGGTCGGCGATCCGCAGCACCAGCGGGCGGCGATCGGCGATCCGCGCCAGCAGCTCCTTGAGCCCGCGGAACGCCCGACGACGGGCCTCCTGCGGGTCGGGGGCGACGAAGTTGCGCTGCGGCAGATCGGCGACCACGGGCGCGCGCGCGAGGACGGGGAACAGCCGCGTGAGCTCGTGGATCTCGCGCGGCAACAGGGCCGCGGCCTCCTCTTGCGGGAGGTGGCGGAGGTGCTGCGCGAGCGCGTCGAGGACGCTGTCGAAGGCCTTGTAGGGCACGCTCTCGCGCTCGTAGCAGCGGCCCTGGAGGACGAAGGCGCGGTCGCTGCGGCGCAGCTCGGCGATGAAGCGGTCGATGAGGGCGGTCTTGCCGATGCCGGAGCGGCCGCGGACGTACACGCACACCGGCGAGCCGGCGAGCGCGAGCTGGAAGGCGTCGCGCATGGCCGACAGCAGATCGTCGCGACCGACGAAGCGGGCGCCGGACTCGGTCGGGCCGAGCGGGGCCTCGCCGAGCGCCTCGCGGATGTCGGCGCCGCCGAGCCGCGCGGCGGGGTCGCGCAGCAAGAGGCCCATGCACAGCGCCGCCAGCTCGGGGTCGACGCCGGGCGCGAGCTCCTGCGGCGGCGGCGGATCTTCGTGCTGCTTGGCGTGGAGGATCGCCAGCGGCGGGCCGGTGAACGGCAGGCGGCCGGTGAGCGCCTCGTAGAGCATGACGCCGATCGCGTACCAGTCGCTCGCGGGCGAGGCCGGGTTGCCCGCGGCCTGCTCGGGCGCCATCGTCGCCGGCGTGCCGAGCAGGCCGTCCTCGCCGCCCTCGGCGACGTCGTCGGCGGCGAGCCCGAAGTCGAGGACGACGACCCGGCCGTCGGCGGTCACCAGCACGTTCGACGACTTGAGGTCGCGGTGCAGCTTGCCGGCGGCGTGCAGGGCGCTGACGCCGGCGGCGAGCTGCAGCAGGGCGGGGCGCAGGCGCTCCGGCGGCGGCGCGGCGCCTGGCCTGTCGGACATGCCCTGACGGACATGGTCGACGAAGCTGACGCCCTCGACGAACTCCATGGTGATGAACCACTCGTCGTCGTGCGAGACGAGCTGGTGGAGGCTGACGAGGTTCGGGTGCGACAGGCCGGCGGCGCTGCGGAACTCGTTCTTCAGGCGGAACAGCGCGCCGGGGTCGAGCTGGTGCAGGGTCTTGAGCGCGATGGTGCGGCCGCTGTCGCGGTCGATCGCGGCGTAGACGACGCCCATGCTGCCGGAGCCGACCCGACGCACCAGCTCGTAGCGGCCGAGCGGTCGCGGCAGGATGTCCTCAGGGACAGGTGGCGTCACCGGCAGCGAGGCGCGGGCCTGGGGCTCGTCGGGCTTCAAGGGCGGAGTGCGGATTATGCCACGCGCGCGGGCTCCGGGTCGCCGTCCGCGGGCAACGCCCCCGGCGGGACGCCGAGGCCGGGGCCGCAAAGCCGCGGGAGGTCGGGCGCGAGCCGCTCTTGGCTCCCCGGGGGCATCGGGTCGGCCCGCGTGAGCATGTGGGCGTCGAGGTCGGCCTCGTCGGCGAGGCGGGCCAGGGCGGCGCCGGCGGCGAGCCCGACGCGGCTCTCGATCATGCAGCCGACGAGCACCCGCAGGCCGTTTTCCCGGGCCGCGGCGATCATCGCCAGCGCCGGCGAGATCCCGCCGCACTTCATCAGCTTGACGTTGATCCCGGCGACCCGGCCCCGCAGCGCCGCCACGTCGGCCGGCCCCTGCACGTCCTCGTCGGCGTAGATCGGCAGCGGGCAGTCGCGCGCGAGCGCCGCGAGGAGGTCGGGCCGACCCGCAGGCAGCGGCTGCTCGAGCTGCTCGACCCCGAGATCGACCAGGAGCGGGAGCAGGTCGCGCACGTCGTCCGGGGTCCAGCCGCCGTTGGCGTCGACCCGCAGCCGGGCTCGCGGGGCGGCGGCGGCGACCGCACGCGCGGCCGCGCGGTCGAAATCGCGGTCTTTTCCGAGCTTGATCTTGAGCACCGGCAGATGCGCGGCCGCGGCCGCGCGGGCGGCCATCGCCGGCAGCTCGTCGAGCGCGATCGTGTAGGAGGTGACTGCCGCCCCCGAGGTGGCCGAAAGGACATGGCGATCGAGACCTGCTCGATCGAGCACGTCGGGGTCGGCCAGCAGCTCGGCCAGCGGGAGGCCGCGGGCGCGCGCGGCCGCGTCCCACAGGGCGGTGTCGACGGCGCAGCGGGCCGCGGAGTGGGCGGGGGCGAGCTCGCGCATGCGCGCGCCGGCGGCCGTGATCGCGCGCGGGTCGGTGAGGATCTCGGGGGCCAGCTCGGCCGCGATCGCGACCGCCAGCGGCGCGGCGGCGGCCGCCGACTGACCGAGGTAGCGCACGGGCGCGGCCTCGCCGAGGCCGCGGCGATCGGGGCCGTCCGCTGCCGCGCCGTCCGGGTCGCCCGGGTCGAGGCGCACGAGCAAGCTCGGCAGTTCACTCACGGTGCCGCGCGACAGGCCGAACGGGTGGCGCAGGCGGAGCGTGACGAGGGCGGTGCGCAGGTCCATGCCGGCCGTCACGGTGTACCACCGCCGAGGCGCCATTGTATCGTGGCCCCGCATGCCAGGTCGTCGCCCCGGAGGCTCGTCCCCCAGCGTCGCGCTCGAGCGGCTGTTCGACCGCGACTCCCCGCTCTCTTATGAGGAGCGGCTCGAGGCCCTCATCCGCGCGGCGCTGCCGGAGCAGGTGCCGCGGCTGTCGTTCGGCGCCGAGCTGGCCCGCGGCGGGATGGGCTCGGTGCGGCTCGCGTTCGACGAGGTGCTGCAGCGGCGGATGGCCGCCAAGACCATGCACGCCAAGACGTACGAGCACCTGATCCTCGTGCACGGGTTCTTGCGCGAGGCCCAGGTGACCGGGCAGCTCGACCACCCCAACATCGTGCCGATCCACGAGCTCGGCCGCGACGACCAGGGTCAGCTTTACTTCACGATGAAGCTGGTCGAGGGCCAGAGCCTCAAGGCGCTGATCGGCGGCGAGCCGGCGACCGACCACGAGCGCCTCTTCCACCGCCTCGAGATCTTCGTCAAGGTGTGCGACGCGCTGTCGTTCGCCCACAGCCGCGGGGTGATCCACTGCGACATCAAGTCGGCCAACGTGATGGTCGGCGCCTACGGCCAGGTCTACCTGATGGACTGGGGCGGGGCCCAGCTCCTGCCCGTTCGGCCAGGCGCCGCCGAGGAGCAGTGGGTCCGCGACGCCCTGCCGCCGTTGCCGCCGTCAGAGACCGACGGGCTGGTGTTCGGCACGCCGTCGTACATGTCGCCGGAGCAGGCCAACAGCCAGCCGCTCGACGAGCGCGCCGACGTGTTCTCGATGGGAGCGCTCCTTTACGAGGTGATGGTGGGCAAGCCGCCGTACCAGGCGCGGACGGCCATGGACGCGCTGATCCTCGCCCGCGAGGCCAAATTCGCCCCGCCCGACGCGCACGTCGCGGTGCCGTTCCCGCGCGAGCTGGTGCGCATCGTGACCCGGGCGCTACGCCGCGACCCCGACGACCGCTACCCGAGCGTGGCGGCGCTGCAGGCCGACATCGTCCGTCTGCTGCGCGGCAGCGGCAGCTTCCAGACGGTCCGCTTCGCCGCCGGCGACCACGTGATCCGCGAGGGCGAGATCGGCGACGCGGCCTACATCGTGCTGGCCGGCAAGCTCGAGGTGTACAAGCTCGAGGCCGGGCACCACGTGTCGCTGCGCTGGCTCGGGCCCGGCGACGTGTTCGGCGAGACGTCGATCTTCGCCGCCTCGCGTCGGACCGCCAGCGTGCTGGTGGTCGAGGACGCGACGCTCACCAAGATCACCAGCGATCTCATCGAGGAGGAGCTGACGTCGATGAAGCCGTGGATGGGCGCGTTCGTGCGCACCCTGGCGGCCCGCTTCGCCGGCGTCGAGAGCCGCGCGCCGCGGACGAGCGCCGCCGTCGAGCGGGCGCCGATCTCCGCCCCGCCGCGCTCCGCCCCGCCGAGCCCGCCGCCGACCGCCTCCGGCGGCGAGAGCGTGATCATCGACATCGACGAGCCGCTCGACGAGGGCCTGGACGGCAGCGACATGCACGCGACGCTGCTGGCCCGGCGCGACTGAGGCGCGGCAGGGGGGTGGCCGCAGGGGCATGACTCCAGGGACATGCCTTTCGCGGCATGGTGAAGAGGACATGTCGAGCAGGACATGTCGATGAGAACATGTCCTCGGCGCCTGCGCGGGACGGACCGCCCCGGCTCGGCGCTCGCTCGCGCCTCACGCCCGCGCGGGCAGGCCGTCGAGCAGCTCTTGCAGCGCGCGGGGCAGGGCGGTGAAGCGGACCGTAGCGCGGCCGGGGGCGGCGGCGACGACCTTGGCGTAGGCGTCGACGCCGGGCAGGGCGGCGAGCACGAGCTTGAGGTCGGCGCGCAGCGGCAGCGGGGCGGCGACCTGCAGCTCGGCGTTGTGGCGGTCGTCGTGCGCGACCAGCAGCGCCGGGACCTCCTGGCCGCCGGTGTCCTTGCCCTCGAGCGCGGTGAACACCAGCGGCTGCGGCTCGGCCAGGACGCGCCACTCGGCCGGCTCTTCGGTCATGTGGATGGCGAACGGGCCGTCGACGCCGGTGACGTCGTGGATCGTGATCGGCTCGCGCACGCCCTTGGGCCGGACCTCGAAGCAGCCGCGGGTGCGGAGGCGGTCGCCGAGGGCCCGCGCGGCCGACTCGGAGATCAGCACCTGGCCGCCCACGGTGTAGCTCTCGATGCGCGACGTCAGGTTGACGTGGCGGCCGACCACGCCGTACTTGGCGCGCTTGTTGGAGCCGATGTTGCCGACCACGACCTCGCCGGTGTGCACGCCGATGCCCATCTCGAGCGCGGGCAGGCCGTGCTCGGCCAGCTCGGCGTTGACGCGGCCCATCGCGCGCTGCATGGCGATCGCGCAGGCGACCGCGCGCTCGGGGTGGTCCTCCTGCGGCACCGGGGCGCCGAACACCGCGAGGATGGCGTCGCCGATGAACTCGTTGATCGAGCCGCGGTACTCGCCGATCACCTCGGCCATCGCGCCGAGGTAGATGTTGAGGATCGCCACCACCTGCTCGGGGCCCAGGCCCTCGCAGAGCGTCGAGAAGCCGCGCAGGTCGGAGATCAGGATCGTCAGCGTGCGCCGCTCGCCGCCGAGCTGGCGGCCCTCCGGCGAGGCGAGCAACGTGTTGACGACCTCGTCGGTGACGTGGCGGCCGAACACCTGGCGGATGAAGGCGTTGCGCAGCTCGAGCTCGACCACCAGGGCCTCGACCTGCTCGATCTTGACGGCGAGCTGCTCCTCGATCTCGTTGGCGTGCTCGAGCGTCGAGTCGTGCAGCAGCACCAGATCGTCGTGCTCGGCCTGCAGCGCGGCGACGGCGGCCACGAATTCGGCGCGCGCCGCCGGGTCGGCCAGGAGCTCGGCCGCGGCGTCGGGGTCGGCGAGCACTCGCCGCCAGCGCGGGTCTTCCGTGAGCATGCGGGCGGCCGGCGCTCAGTCGAGCGCGATGACGATCGTCGGCAGGAACTTCTTGAGGTTGGGCAGCGACTTGCCCTGCCACGGGATGGTCGACGAGCCGTGGACCTTGACCTCGATGTCGCCCTTCTTGCGCGCGGCGATGGCGAACTTGTAGAGCATGTTGATGCCCGAGCTGTTCAGGAACTGCAGCTCGGTCATGCGCAGGCCGAGCGCCGGATGGTCCAGCAGGACGCGGTCGAGCAGGTCCTCGATCGGCTTGTACTCGCTGGTGCTGAGGCGGAGCACGCCCTCGAAGTGGACCGTGCGCGCGGGCGCGTCGAACCACACGCGATAGCCGGGGCCTTTGATGTCGGTGTCCGACCCGGAGGGTCGCGTAGTTGTGTCCGTCATGACGATTTTACCTGTAGCCGGGCGGCGGTCTTGAGGAGCGCGTTGTCAGGATTGCCAGGGGCGGGGTCGAAGCGCCAGCCGAGCCGGGCCTTGTAGTCCGACAGCATGGTGAGAAACCCCAGGCCGGAGGTCGTGAGGTCGGGGTTGGCGGCGTTCTCCTCGACCCGCTGCATCAAGAGCTCGGCGGGATCGCCGTCGAGCAGCTCGGCGAACTTGACCCGCAGGCCGTCGACCGCGTCGGCGCAGACCTGGTTGCTGACGACCATCACGAACTCGCCCGCGTCGACGCCCGCGTCGATGACGACGGTGCCGCCGGCGCAGAACTTGACCGCGTTCTCGATCAGCTCGTTGAGCACGTAGCCGACGCTGCCGACGAAGTCGCGCCGCTCGGCCTCCTCGGTGAGCCCGCCCTCGCCGACGTCGGCGAAGTACTCGGCGAAGAATTCGGCCGCCACGCTGCACTGGTTCCACTTGACCGGGAACGCCCCGGGGTAGAACACCAGCGTGACGCGCGGTCCAGCGTCGGTGGGCTCTCTGTACTCGCCGATGATGCCGTCCATACACTCCGTCCGCCTCGGGCGCCTCAGCGCCGCTTGATCACCACCGTCGTGATGTCGTCGAAGACCTTCTGCGCGCCGATGAAGCGCATGACGTCGTCGATGATCGCCTGCTTGATCTCCGCCGACGACCGCTCGTGGGCCCGGCGCACGACCTCGCACAGGCGGTCGATGCCGTACTGCTCGCCGTGGATGTCCTCCGCCTCGGTAATGCCGTCAGTGTACAGGACGACGACATCGCCCGGCGACAGCCGCAGCTCGGTGCGGGCGATGAACGCGGCGATGTCGACCTCGAGCCCGACCGGCATGCCGAGGTCGACCGTGTCGATGCGCTCGATCGAGCCGCCCCGCCGGACCACCACCGCCTCCTCGTGCTGCCCGGTGAGGCGGAGCACCCCCTGCGAGTAGTCGAGCAGGACGAGCGTCGCGGTGCGGTCGAGGCCGACGCGCTGGATGTTCTGGTAGAGGACCTTGTTGACGATGTTGAGGAAGCGCTCCGCGTCGCGCTCCTCGGCGGCCTGCAGCGTACGCACCGCCGTCTGGATCATCAGCATCAGCACGCCGCTCTCGAGCCCGTGGCCGGTGACGTCGCCGATGCCGATCTTGACGCCGCCGCCGTCGCGCAGGACGTCGTAGTAGTCGCCGCCGACCTCGTCCGCGGGCCGCATGTAGCCGGCGACGTCGAGGCCCTCGAGCTCGGCCAGCTCGCGCTCCGGCGGCAGCACCATCAGCTGCAGCCGGCGGGCGACGTCGAGCTCGGCGCCGAGCCGCAGGTTCTCCTGCTTGAGCCGCTCGTTGAGCGCCATGATCTCCCGGGAGGCCCGCTGCAGCTCGGCGGTGCGTTGCTCGACCAGGCTCTCGAGGTTGTGCGTATGCGCGCGGATCTCGGCGGCCATCTGGTTGAAGGCGCGGCCGAGCGCGCCGAACTCGTCGTCGCTGCGCACGTCGACGCGGACGTCGTAGTCCTTCTGGGCGATCTTGCCGGCGCCGGCGGCGAGGTCGACCAGCGCGCCGGTCATGCGCCGCGAGACCAGGAGGATCCCGAGCATCACCACCGCGAGCGCCACCAGGGTGATGACGATCTGCGAGCTGAGGATCCCGCGGCTGCTGGCGGCGATCGTGTCCTGCGCCTTGAGCAGCGAGGCGTAGATCTCGGCGGCCGGGACGACGAAGCCGAGGGTCCAGCGCTCGGGCACGATGTCGGCCGAGCCCGACCAGACGTTGAACGGCTCGAGCCGCTTGAGCACGACGACGTAGTCCCGGCCGCCGATCGCGACCGGGTCGCGGTAATCGACGGCGTCGCCGCCCGGCAGCGCGAGCGCCCGGATCGCCGGGTCGCGCGACTGATGCAGGAACTGCTGGAAGATGTCGACGCCGGCGCCCGACGAGCCGCGGACCTGCTGCAGCCCGAGGACCTCCTTGCCGTCGTCGTGGACGGCGAACACGTTGCCGTTCTCCTGGGCGAGGAAGGCGAAGCCGGAGCCGGCGAGCCGCAGATCCTGGACGTAGCGGATCAGTTGACCGAGCGTGACGTCGACGCCGACGGCGCCGGCGAACCGCGCGCGCGAGGCGTCCCACAGCGGCTGGAACAGGGTCATGATGGCCCCGTTGCCGCCCGCGTCGGTGTACGGCGCGGTGCCGGTGACCTGCGCCGCCGGGTCGCGCATGCGCGCGGGGTCGGCGAGCCAGCGCCGCCAGCCGTCGACGATGCCGGGGAAGTAGAAGCTCCAGAACGGGCTGTTGTTGTGGCCCGGATAGAGTTGATCGGCGTGGCCGGCCGCGTCGGCGTAGGGGGCGATCCGCAGGTACTCGGCGCCCTCGGGGCCGATGAAGTACATGGCCTGCTTCTCGGCCCCGTACTGCAGCAGCGCCGGCAGCAGCAGGTCGAGCAGGGCGGTCTGCTCGACGGCGGCGCGGACCTCGGGCCTGATGTCCCGAAGGCCAGGTCGGTTCGGGTCGGCCGGCGCGTGCAGGTAGCCCCACACGGCGACGGCCGACGGCTCGCCGGCCTCGGTCTGCGACCAGTCGCCGCGCGGGTCGTAGACGAGGGCGTCGCGCAGCGGCCCGGCGGCGGCGGCGGCGGCGGTCAGCGGCGCGAGCGCGGCCTGCTGATCGATGAGCGTCTGGGTCACGGCCGCCAGCACGCCGAGCTCGGCCCGCGCCCGCCCGCGCAGGAATCCGACGCGCTGCGCGGTGTCCTCGATGTGGTTGGTGAGGTACTCGCGACTGGCGCGCTCGAGGCCCTTGCGGATCTCCTCCGACGCGTCGCCGCCGAGCACGCGGATGCCCTGCAGCGAGGCGAGGGCGGCGAGCGTCAGCCCGATCACCAGCCCGACCCCGGCGACGAGGACGAACTTGGTGCGGAACCTGGAGCCCGTGGTGGCCATGCGGTCGAGGGCGAGGGCCGTCAGCGCCCCGGTTTGCGGCCGGAGGCGACGTAGATCGGCCAGGTGGCGAAGCCGCGGCGGCTGCGGATCGCGTACACGTGATCGCGGAAGCCCATGCGCAGGCGCTCGACCACCTCCGGCGGCTGCTGCGTGGCGGTCGACAGCTCGCCGGTGACGTACTCCTCCCAGCTCTCGATCACCCGCGCGAAGTCGTCGATCGCGGTGTTGTTGTTGGTGATCGGGATCTGCTCCATCCGCACGTCCTCGAAGCCCATGTCGGTCAGCAGCGAGAACATCTTGGGCCCGAAGTTCATGTCCATGCCGAGGCTCTGGGCGATCTTCACGGCCTGCTGGTAGGTCCACGTGACCGACTCGTGGCGCGGGTAGCCGTAGTTGTGCGCCGTCATCTCGTTCGTCAGGTAGACCCGACCGCCGGGTCTACAGATCCGCATCAGCTCGCGCAAGATGCTCGACGGGTCGTTAAAGATCTGCAGCGCCAGGCGCGAGGTGACGAATTCGAAGCTGTTCGACGGCAAGAACAGGTGGGTCGCGTCGCCGAACTGATACTCGATGTCGGTGATGCCGAACTCGCGGGCGATCTGCTGCGCGTATTGGAGGAACGGCCGCGAGTGGTCGACGCCGACGATGTACTCGGGCTCGAACTCCTTGTAGACGAGCACCGCGAAGTCGCCGATCCCGCAGCAGATGTCGGCGATCCGCATGCGCTTGCCGAGGCCGTGGCGGCGCAGCAGCTCGCGTTCGTGCGACCACACGATGTTGGTCTGGGTCCGCAGCACCGGGACCAATCGATCGTTCTCGATCACGCCCTGGCCGGGGTAAAACGCCTTGTCGTACTGCTCGACGATGGTGTTGCCGAACTTGGCGCCGAGGAAGCCGAACCGCAGCGGTGCCCACGGGACGACGCTCGAGACGACGAGCTTGAGCTTGAGGCTCGGGTGGCGCTCGGCGCAGGCGGCGATGAAGCGCGCGAGCTCGGCGAAGCCGGTGTGGTTGAGGTACCGCAGGCGCTTGAAGTTGAGGTAGAGGACGCCGCGCACGGCGTCGGCGGCGTGGTCGAGGCGGGAACGCACCGGCGCGAAGTCCTCGGCCCCGGCCGGGCGCAGCGCCCCCTCGAGCGCGACCTCCTGGTCGTTCTCGCTGAAGCGGATCGAAAACGGTTGCTCGTTCTCCATACCCAGGTCGGCTCACTCGTGCGGGACAGTCAGGACGATGACGCCGGTGCCGTCGCCCTCGCGGAGCGCGAGCCCGACGCCGTGGAGCGCGACCAACTCGAGCAGCCCGACCTCGGCCGGCGGACGCAGGAGCATCGACTCGAACTCGGCCTCGTAGCGCGCGCGCGCGTCCGCCGGCGCGACCCGCCCGAGGTCGTCGCGCAGCCGCTGCGCCAGCGCCACGTCGGTCGGTATGGTCAGCTCGGCGATCACGTGCTCGTCGGTGCGCCCGACCTCGACCACGATCTCGCCCTCGCTCGGCCGGGCCCGGAACACGTACTCGAGCACCTCGTTGAGATAGGTGGAGAGGCGCGTGGTCAGCTGCTCGGGATCGAAGCGATCGGAGGCGACGAAGCGCGCGATGTAATCGGCGAGCCGCTGGCAATGGGTCCAGCTGTCATATAGCCCGCGGACGCTGATCCGGAGGGTGAGGATCGGGCTCGGGCCGGGAGGTGAGGGAGGCGCGGGTTCGGAGGTCATGCCGGGGCGAAGGCGTGAGGGAGGCCGCAGGCGCGCCTCGCCCGGATCCGGGCACGATCGGCGCCGCGGACCACGGTATCACGAAGCCGCCGCGGCCGGCCGCGAGCCGCGGACGCGGGGGCGCGCCGAGGGTCGGGGCCGCGCGCGGACGTGCGCCGGCGCAGACGGCCCGCGTGAGCGCGAAAAAAGCTCGCGGGCCTCGGGAACAAGCTCCGGGGCGCCGTGTCCGAGGCGCCACACGACCGGGGCAAGGACGATGTCAACGACCAAGACGCTCGCCATCAAAGTGTTTTACGGCGATCAGCTCGTCGATACGCAGACGCTGACGCAAGACGTTATCAAGATCGGAAAACTGAAGAGCAGCCACGTTTGCCTGGATGACGAGGCCGTGGCCCGCATGCACGCCGTGATCGAGGTGTCCGGCGAAGAGGTGCGGGTGATCGATCTCGGGAGCGCGGCGGGCACCGTGCTGAACGGCCAGCGAATCGACAAGAACGCGGTGCTGCACGACGGCGACGCCTTGAACTTCGGGCCGTACCGGCTCGAGGTCGGCTTCGTGAAGCAGCAGGTCGCGGCCGCGCCGGCGCCGGCGCAGCCGGTCGCGCCGGTGGCCGTGGCGGCGGCCGCGGCGGCGGCGGCGCCGATCGCTGCGGCGCCGATGGCGACGCGGGCACCGATCCAGATCGACCTCAGCGAGGTCGAGAATCAGAGCGGCTCGCGGGTGGCCGAGGTCGTGGCGATGTACGGCACGACGGTGCTCGACGTGCAGCACGTCGGCCAGCTGAAGAACCGCAAGTCGCAGGCGCCGATCTTCCTCGCCATCGGCGGGGCGATGCTGGTCGCCGGCGCGGCGGTGTTCTTCAGCGACGTGAACCAGGACTGGGCCGGCTACGGCAAGAAGGTCCAGGAGTCGATCGAGCAGGGCACGCCGCGGCCGACCCCGCCCGGGAACGGTCTGGCGGCGATCGGCATGCTGCTGGCGATCGCGGGCCTCGTGCCGTTCAGCATGGGCCTCATCCGCACCGGCGACTACGTCAACAAGAACTTCACGATCGGCGAGGGCCACGGCGCGTCGTTCCACGTGCCGCCGGCCGGCCTGCCCGAGCCCAACGGCTTCCCGCTGGTCCGCGGCAGCGACCACGAGTTCGCGCTCAACTTCACGCAGAACATGAGCGGCGAGGTCACCTTCGACGGCCAGACGATCACGCTGCAGCAGCTGGTCGCCACCGGTCGCGCGGGCTCGCAGGGCTCGTCGTTCAGCTTCCCGCTGCCGCCCGGAGCGACGGCGCGGGTCAAGTACCAGGACGTCACCTTCTACGTGAACTCGGTCGCCCCGGGCGCGGTGATCAAGGGCGGCAGCGAGACCGACAAGCCGTTCTGGATCTACAACGGCGCGTCGTTCGTGGTCATCGGCAGCCTGCTGGTGCTCACGCACCTGATCCCCAACGAGGCCGGCAACCTCAGCCTCGACGAGATGATGGAGGAGAACCGCTTCGTCGGTTACCTCAACCAGCCCGACAAGCCGCCGGAGGAGGAGGAGCCGCCGCCGGAGGACATGGAGAACTCCGACGACGAGGCCGGCGGCACCGGTCAGCGGCACAAGGGCGAGGAGGGCAAGATGGGCAAGCCCACCTCGAAGAACAAGTCGGGCCTCTACGCCATGAAGGGTCCGAAGGACGCCATCCCGCAGATGGCCCGTAACTTCGACCCCGACATGGCCGCGCGCCAGGCCGGCATCCTCGGGGTGATGAGCGCCGAGAGCGGCCACTTCCTCGCCTCGCCGTACGGCGGCGCGTTCGCGGTCGGCAACGACGACGCGGACGTGTGGGGCGGCCTCACCGGCACCGAGATCGGCGAGGCGTACGGCGTCGGCGGCCTCGGCCTGGTCGGCACCGGCCGCGGCGGCGGTGGCACCGGCGAGGGCACGATCGGCCTCGGCAACACGGGCCTGATCGGCAAGGGCGGCGGCGGCGGCACGGGCTCCGGCTACGGTCGTGGCGCAGGCGCCGGCTTCGGCGGCCGCGGCACCCGCGTCCCCACGGTCCGTCAGGCCAAGGCCGAGGTCCAGGGCGCGCTCGACAAGGACATCATCCGCCGCATCGTCCGCGCGCACATCAACGAGGTCCGCTACTGCTACAACCAGGCCCTCGCCCGCGACCCCAACGCCAAGGGCCGCGTCGCCGTCCAGTTCACCATCGGCGGCACCGGCAAGGTGCCCACCGCGGTGGTCCAGGAGAGCACGATGAAGGACCCGGCCGTCGGCTCCTGCATCGCCCAGGCGGTCAAGCGCTGGACCTTCCCCAAGCCGGAAGGCGGCGGCTCGGTCATCGTCTCGTACCCGTTCGTCCTCGAGCCGGGTTGATCGGTCGGCTGTCCCGAGGGACAGCCTGTCTCAAAGGCCAGGAGGCCAGGCACGCGCCGGGCCTTCGGCGCTTTCTCGCGTGCGGCCGCCGCTCGTCGCGGTCGGTGCCGGGAGGGCTCGCGCTCGCGGCCGCGAGTCGTCGATCGTCGTCGATGCGAGCTCGCAGGTGCCGGGAAAGCCGCGCTCGTCGGCGCCGAGGCGACTGCTCGCCGCACAGCGCCCGTGCCGTCGCCGCTCGAGCAGTCGCGCCGGCACAGCCGGCGGTCGACCCGCCTGACGGTCACGGAGTGGTGGAAGGCGAGACATGTCCGGATAGACAGGCAGACTCCGCTGCGCGACTGCGCGCGAATGCTGCCCGAGCCCGGCCTGGCGATGCGCGGCGGCTGCTCGACCTCTCCGTGCGGACCACGCCGCGTCCCTGTCGGATTCCACATGACCCGAGAGACAGCCCGGCCGCGAACGCGGCTGCGCGCCCCGGGAGGCCCGCGCGAGGAACTTCTGCGCCGCGGCGAACTGCGCTATCAGTCGCCCATGCAGGCCCCTGACCCCTGGGGCGAGCGGCTGCCTCGCAAGCTCGGGCTCGCCAGCACCGTCGCCGTGCTGGTCGGGTCGACGATCGGCAGCGGCATCTTTCGGACGCCGGCGGAGATCGCCGGCCACATCGACGACCTGACCCTGTTCGTCCTCGCGTGGGTCGCCGGCGGCGCGGTCGCGCTGGCCGGCGCGCTCACCGTCGCCGAGCTGGCCATCCTTTATCCGCGCAGCGGCGGCATCTACGTCTACCTGCGCGAGGCCTTCGGCAAGCTGCCGGCCTTCCTGTTCGGCTGGGCCGAGCTGCTCATCCTGCGCCCGGCCGCGTACGGCGCGATCGCGGTGACCTCGGCCGAATACCTGCTGCGCACGCTCAAGGTCGACGGGGCGGCGCCGCTGCTCGGACCGCTGTCGCGCGCGCAGGTGGTGGCCGTCGCCATGATCGCCACCGTCGCCGCGGTCAACCGGCGCGGCGTCGAGTTCGGGGCGATCGTGCAGAACATCAGCACCGCGCTGAAGGTCGCGGCGCTGCTCGGGCTGGTCGCGCTCGGTCTCCTGCTGGCCCCGGAGCCGGCGACCGCAGCGCCCGCGGTTGCGCCGCCGGCGGCCGACGGGGCGTTCGTGCTGGCGATGGTCGCGATCCTCTGGGCCTACGACGGCTGGTGCGACGTCGGCTTCGTCAGCGGCGAGGTCCGCGATCCGCAGCGCGCGCTGCCTCGCGTGTTCATCCTCGGGACCGCGGCGGTGGTGGCGCTCTACCTCGCGGCGAACTTCGTGTACCTGCGGGTCATCCCGCTGGAGCAGATGGCCGGGGCCCCGCTGGTCGCCGCCGATGTCGCCGCCGCGCTGATCGGCCCGATCGGGACCACGCTGGTCGCCGCGGCGGTCATGATCAGCACCTTCGGCACGCTCAACGGGTCGATGATGACCGGGCCGCGGGTGTTCTACGCGATGGCGGAGGACCGGCTGTTCTTCCGCCGGCTGGCCCAGGTCCACCCGCGCCACGGCACGCCCTCGGCCAGCATCGTCCTCGGCGCCGCGCTGGGGATCGTGTTCGTCTCGGTGCGCAGCTTCGCCGAGCTGGCGGGGCAATTCGTGATCGGGATCTGGCCGTTCTACGCGCTCAGCGTGGCCGCCGTGTTCGTCCTGCGGCGGCGGCGCCCCGAGCTGCCGCGGCCGTACCGCACCCTCGGCTACCCGTGGGTGCCGCTGCTGTTCCTGGCCGCCTCGGTGTTCCTGCTCGGCAATTACGCGTGGTCGCAGCCGCGGGAGTTCGTCGTCGACTGCGCCGTGGTGCTGTCCGGCGTGCCTGTCTACTGGTTGTGGTCGCGGAGAGCGCCGACCGCTGAAGACCGCGGCGAGAACCCCGCCGCGCGTGCGTAGAGGAGATCTCCTCTGCGTTCAGACCTGTGAGCATGGTTTGTTGATCATGCATTGCGGTGAGGTGCGCCTCTAATCAATAGAGAAAGAATATGTAATTTGATCTACAATTTTCTTGTCGGCGCCGCGGACGCCGATCCTGTGATCGTCGTAGCCCCCGCTACAACCTGTCCAGGCGCGAAAAATTTGTAATTTGGCTTTCGTGTCCGTCGGCGTGGAGTTCGTCCGAGCGGCGTCCGTGTGCTCGGCGTCTCGTCGAAGAAAGTCGTGATCCGGGCGGACGCGAGTGGTTGCGCTGCGCAGCGCGCGACAAGTATGGTGGTGCGGTCTCAGGTGAACTGACCTGAGGCTGCCTCTCCGGCAATGTTCTTTTCACCATGGTCGTTCGGCCAGGGTCTTTAGATCCTGTCCGGTGGCCCAAGGGGGTCTCATGTCCGCGCGTCGCGTCATCGTCTCTGCCGTCTCTGCCTGTCTGCTGTCCGCCTGTCACGAGGGGGGAACTGCCGCCGAACCCGAGCTTCGCACCGTCACCGCCGACGACCTGGCGGCGCTCGGCCCAGGCGAGGTCCTCGAGCTCGACCTGTCCGAAGGGGCAGTGCGCTTCGCGTTGGCCGACGGTCCGATCGATTTCAGTCGGGTATCGGTGCGCAGCGGCGACCAGCGCCCGGCGCTCGTGCAGGACCTGCTGGTCCGCCACGGCGAGCGCTGGGGCGTGCAGACCGCCGGAGCGGCCGCGGACTTCGCCTTCGAGCTCGACGAGGGCATGGTCAAGGCCGCGGGCGCGGCGGGCCGGGTGGCGACGTTCGTGTGGTCGCAGAGCCAGGCGATCGGCCGCATGCCGCGGGTCGACCGGGTCGAGGCCGACGAGGCCGGCGTGCCGCGCTTCATCGCCGGCGACCTCGGGACCCTGACCGGCGGCGGCAACGTGCGGGAGAGCGCCCGCGGCTGGCTGGCCGACATGGCGCCGGTGTTCCGCCTCGGCGACGAGGCCGACCTCGAGGCCGTCCGCCACACCACCGATTCGCTCGGCAAGGTCCACGTCCGCTTCCAGCAGTACCTCCACGACCTGCCGGTGGTCGGCGGCGAGCTGACGGTCCACGCCGACGCCGCCAGCGGCCAGGTCCAGGCGGTCACCGGCCGCGTCGTCCCCGACGAGGCGCTGCCGCTGGCGCCGACGCTCGATCCCGACGACGCGATCAAGGCGGTGGCCGACGGCCTCGCCGACGAGTGGGTCAGCGCCGACGCGCCCGAGCTCGTGTACGTGCTGACCGAGGCCGGCCCGCGCCTGGCCTGGCAGGCGGCCGTCGAGTACGCGGACGAGGAGGGGCCGCAGCGCGACGTCGTGTTCGCCGACGCCGTCAGCGGCGAGCTGGTGGCCCGCCACCCGCAGATCCACCGCGTCAAGAACCGCAAGGTCTACAGCGCCAACTCGGGCACCAAGCTGCCGGGCAGCGTGGTCGTCAGCGAGGGCGGCTCGACGGGCGACAAGGTGGCCCAGGCCGCCTACGACCTGTCCGGCGTGACCTACGACTTCTACGCGTCGCAGTTCGGCCGCGACAGCTTCAACGGCGCCGGCGCGACCATCCACTCGACCGTCCACTACTCGAAGAACTACGTCAACGCGTTCTGGAACGGCCAGCAGATGGTCTACGGCGACGGCGACGGCTACTACGCCAGCCCGTTCGCGCAGGACCTCGACGTCGTCGCCCACGAGCTGACGCACGCGGTCACGCAGTACGAGGCCAGCCTCGTCTACCAGAACCAGTCGGGCGCGCTCAACGAGGCGATGTCGGACATCATGGCGGCGGCCGCCGACGCCTACAAGAACGGCGTGTCGGCGAAGACCTGGCTGCTCGCCGAGACCTGTTGGACCCCGGGTGTGGCCAATGACGCCATGCGCTACATGGCCAATCCGACCCAGGACGGGCAGTCGTACGATTACTACCCGGAGCGCTACACCGGGCAGCAGGACAACGGCGGCGTCCACATCAATTCGGGCATCGCCAACCTGGCGTTCTACCTGCTGTCGCAGGGCGGCAAGCACCCGCGCAACAAGACCAACACGGTGGTGCCGGCGCTCGGCATCGACAAGGCGGCGCAGATCTTCTACCGCGCGCTGACGAACTACCTCAACTCCAACGCGACCTTCCAGGACGCCCGCAACGCGACGGCTCAGGCGGCCGCCGAGCTTTACGGCGCCGACGCGGCCACGGCGGTCCACGCGGCCTGGACGGCGGTCGGCGTCCCGGGTGCCCCCAATGGCGGCGGGGAGGGCGACGGCGGCGAGCAGACCTGCTCGGGGACGCCCTTCACCGGCAACCTGAGCGGCAGCGGTGAGGAGCAGTTCCAGCCGAACGGCTCGTACTACGCCGCGAAGTCGAGCGGGACGCACACCGGCTGTCTCGTCGGCCCGGCCGGAGCGGACTTCGACCTCTACCTCTACAAGTGGAACGGCTCGGCCTGGGCCAAGGTCGCCAAGTCGGAGGGCCCGACCAACAGCGAGTCGGTCAGCTATCAGGGCACCGCCGGCTACTACACCTGGCAGGTCGTGTCGGCCAGCGGCGCGGGCGACTACACGGTGACGCTCAAGGCCCCGTGAGCGCGCCCGCCCGCGGCGGTCGGCCTCCGGGCAGACCGCCGCCGCCCGGCCTCGCACGGCAGGGGGCGGTCTCCACGTGACAGCCGGCCGAAACCGCGAGTCATGATGTAGGCACAACCACCGCGAGCACGAAAAAAAGCGGGCACGGTCCTCATCCGTGCCCGCTCACGCCTCAACAACACACACCTCGAATTCGATCGGGCCTCCTCTCACCACGGTGGACCCTTCAGCCGCGAAGGACCGAAGACTGCCGGCTTATCAAGACCGAGATGCTCGGGCTTGAATCGCGGCCGGCAGCCGTGCACCGGGGTGCAGAGAGGAGGACCGACCGACGCTTCCATTCTTGTCCGTGTCGCCGGTGCTTGTCAAACCGAAAAAGCGAGCACAGCAGTCGCAACATTATCGCTCCGTGCATTTTCGGGTCCGCACGCGGACGCCCCACGTTTTCGCCCGAGGCCCCCGCGCGCGACGAATTCGACCGCAACCGCGTCCACTACGGTGAATCGCCGGCGGGCCGGCCTGATGCGATTGCGTGGGAGCCCTTCGGACATGTCTGTAGGGTCATGTCGCGCGCGTCCACTGTCACTTGCCCGCGCGCCGCGTGGCCCCAGAGCGGCGCGCTCGTGATCGGCCCGAGGCGGGCCATGATCGCGCCCATCGCCCGCGCGCCGGCCGTCGCGCGGGGGATTCACGCGGCCGCGAACGGGGAGGCCGCCGCGACCGCGGGCGCCTCCGCTTCGCCGGCGCGATCGGCCGCGCCGGCGCCGGCGCGAAGAGGCCGCGACCGCGGGGCGGCCTCGCTGCGCCGGCGCGATCGGCCGCTCTCGCCTCGGCGCGAACGGGACATGGCGGGTGACGCCCTCGTCATCATCCTCGGGCGCCGGGCGATCGATCTCCTTCACGCCGGCGCGCACGGGGAGGTCGCCGCGACCGCGGGCATGCGCCTCGTCCTCGCAACCGACGCACCGAGCCGCGAGCAGACCGGTCTCTGGGGACAGGCATCTCGCCGCCGCGGCGGCGGACCGGTTTCTCGGCGCATCTCGGCGGCTGTGCTAGTTTGAGAGGACCATGGCGCTGGCGAGCCGGACGAAGCGGATGTCTGCCCTGACGCTGTGCATGGCGACCGGGGCGCTGCTCGCCTGTCGCCCCGCGGCGCTCACCCCCGAGGCCGAGCGCGTGCATCGGGGCGTGAACCAGATCCCGCTCACCGCTCGCCCGCCGGCGGCCGCCACCCAGGCGCCACCGCCCGCCGCCGCGCTGACCCAGGCCCCTGCGGAGGTCTCCGCGGCCGCCTTGCTCGCGCGTGGCGAGCCCGAGGCCGCGCTGGCGCGGCTGGCTCTCGAGCCGGCGCCCGCCGGTTCGCTGCAATTCGCGGTGCAGCGGCTGACGAAGGCCCGCGCCGCCCGCGAGCTCGGGCGTCCGGCCGAAGCGGTCCAGGCGCTGGCCGAGCTGGCGGCGGAGAAGCGGCCGGCCAGGACGTGGCCGCACGAGGTGGTGCTGCACGAGTACGCCCAGGCGCTGGTCGAGGCGGCCGCGTCGGCCCCGGGCGCCGAGGCCGACGCGCTGCGCAAGCAGGCGGTGGCCGCGTGGGAGCGGGCGATCGACCACGAGCCGGTGCGCAACGCGGCGCCGATGCGCGTGGCGCGAGCGCGGGCGCTGGCGGCCATCGAGGGCCAGGCGGCGGCCCGCCGCGCCGTCAAGGCGCTGACCGAGGTGCTGCGCGACTACCCCGAGCACCCCGACGTCGCCGGGCTCGAGCTGCTGCGGGCGCAGGCGATCGCGCGCGAGGGCAAGACCGCCGACGCCGTCAAGGCGCTGCGCTCGGTCGCCATCTGGCGGGCCGGCACCGAGGCGGCCGTCGCCGCCGAGGCGGCGCTGGCGGAGCTCGGGCGCCCGGTCCGCTACACCGTCGCCGAGCAGCTCGACCGCGCGGCCGCGGCCCGCCGCTCGCGCGACATGACGCTGTCGCGCCGGGTGCTCACCGACCTGGTCGAAGATTCCAAAACTCCGGGACATGTCCGAGAGGTCGCGTTGCGCTCGCGCGCCGCGACGGCCTCGCGCGCCCACGACTACGGCGCGTGCGCGGATGACCTTTGGGTCCTGTACAAAAAGTCAGCCTCGGCCGACCTCCGCGGCGATCTGCTGCGCTGCCTCGACAAGGCCGGCCGCTACGACGAGGCGCTGGCGATCTGGACCGAGCAGGTCGGGCGCAAGGGCGGGGCCGGGCGCGCGGCGCTGTGGGAGGCGATCCGCCAGGCGATCCGCGGCGGCCGCTACGAGAAGGCGCGCGAGCTGCTCGGGCGCACGCCGGCGAAGGAGCGCCAGCGCGGCGAGGGGCTGTGGCTCGACGCCTGGCTCGACTTCCGCCTCGGCGACTTCGACGCCGCGGCGGCCGCGTTCGCCAGCGCGGAGCGCCGCTTGCCGGCCGAGCAGGCCCGCGCCGCCCGCTACTTCCGCGCCCGCGCGCTGCTGGCCGCCGGCGCCGGGGCGAGGGCGACCGGCGAGGCGGGCGAGGAGCAGACCCCCGATCGCGGCGAGGCCGAGCGCCTGCTGCGGCAGCTGGTCAGCGAGGATCCGCTCGGCTACTACGGCCTGCAGGCGCGCCAGCGGCTCCTCGACATCGGCGTCGATCCGGGGCCGGCGCCGGCGCTCGCCCCGGTGCCCGCGGAGTCGAACCCGCCGCCCGACTTCGCGGCGACGCGCGCGACCTTCGAGGCGCTCGCCGGCGAGTTCGGCTGGGCCTTCCCGGCGCTGGCCCGCGGCGCGGCGCTCCACGCCGCCGGCCTGCTCGAGGAGGCGCGCCGCGAGCTGAGGGTCGCCGTCGACGCCTACGAGGCGCTGTACGGGCTCGATCGCGGCGGCTGGGTCCCGCGCCACGAGGACCTGGTGGTCGGTCTGAGCTGGAAGTCGACGTGGAAGCAGCCGCGCCTCGGCCTGCCGAAGGAGGCGCGCAAGCTGGTGCGCGAGCGCGGCGCCGGCGAGACGCTGCGCGAGGGGCTGTTCGCGCTGACGTGGGCGCTCGACGAGCCGTACCGCCGCAGCCGCCTGATGCCGCCCACCGCGGGCCCCTACAAGGCGCGCTGGCACCCGCGGGCGTTCCGCGAGACGGTCGAGCGCGAGGCCACCGCCCGCGCCTTCGACCCGACGCACCTGTGGGCGTTGATGTACACCGAGTCGCGGTTCCGCCGGCACGTGGTGTCGTCGTCGGGCGCGCGCGGGGCGATCCAGATCATGCCGTGGACCGGCCAGCAGCTGGCGGCGCGCCTCGGCGAGCCGTTCGACGTCGACGCGCTGTTCGAGGAGGAGCACAACGTGCGCCTGTCGGCCTATTACTTCGCCGAGCTGCTGCACAAGTTCCACGGCCAGGCCGCGCTGGCCTACGCGAGCTACAACGGCGGGCCGTTCAACGTCGCCCGCTGGCTGGCCGCGAAGGGGTCGACCGCCGCGCCGCTCGAGCTCGACGTCTTCATCGCCGAGATCCCGTTCCGCGAGACGGCCAACTACACCCGCCGCGTGCTCGAGGTGCAGGCCGCGTACGCGCTGATGTACGGCGGTTCGCTGCCGCGCTGGGAGAACACGGTCGACCTGCGCGTCGAGGACAACATCGACTTCTGATCGCGACGGTGGACCCGACCGGCGCGGAACCGAGGCCGTCGAGCGTGCGTGACGCTCGCGCGGTCGGGGAGCGTGGCGATGGAGGCGAGGCCGCACGGCTCCCGACGCTCGTCCGGCGCGGAGGGCGTGCGAACCACCCGACGCTCGTCCGGCGTGCGGAGGGCGTGCGAACCACTCGCACATGCGCCTCGCGGCGGCGGCGCAGGCTGGCGGGCGCGGAACCGGCCCCGTGGGCGCAGGCCCGCGCTGAAGGCCCTCGCGGAGGCCGGCTTGTCGCCGCGACCGCCGCAGCGGTACCGTCGCGGTGGTGGCGAGAGCCACTCCGGCGGGAGCTGGCAGCTTCGCCCTGACGGGCAGACTCGAGGGGACGTGATGAACGAGAGGTTGAACCAGCTCGGGCAAGCCGCGCAGCGGCTCAACGAGGGATCCGATCAGCTCAACGCGCTGATCTCGGCGATCGACAAGGCCCTGGGCCGCTTGATGATCGGCATGGACTACGTCCACCCGCGGCCGCTGCAGGAGTCGATGTCGATCGGCCGCGACGGCAAGCGAGTCATCGAGCTGTGCTTCCTCGGCTACCTCCGCGTGCAGGGCGAGTACCACCTCGTCATCAAGACCGTGAAGATCCTCGAGTCGAAGATCGCGCTGGCCTCGGAGACGCCGGGCAACGTGATCCCGCTGCTGCAGGCGCCGCGCGTGCTGCGGCACGCCGCCGTCGACCTGTTCCCCGAGCTGATCCAGGTGCTGTCGAACCAGGTCGGCGACCTGGTGGCGCAGATGGAGCGCCGCTGCAGCACCGCGAAGGGGCTGCTCGAGCAGCTCGAGGGCCTGGAGGCGCAGATCACCGCCGCCCGCGAGGCGCGAGGCCCGGAGCCGGTCGACTCCTGAGGCCGTTTCGGCGGCTCCCGCGGCCGATCTCGCCGGAAGCGGGCGAAGCGTGCTATAGGCGCCGCGATGCCGCGCCGTGTCCTCGTCACCGCCGCCCTCCCGTACGCCAACGGTTCGCCCCACCTCGGGCACCTGCTCGAGTACATCCAGACCGACGTCCACGTGCGTGCGCGCCGGCTCGCCGGCGAGGACGTGATCTTCATGTGGGCGGTCGACACCCACGGCACGCCGATCGAGCTGCGAGCGCGGCGCGAGGGCGTCGACCCGGCCGACCTGGTCGCGCGCATGCACGCCGAGCACGCGCAGGTCTATCGCGACTTCGGCATCGAGGCCGACATCTTCTACACCACGCACTCGGAGGAGACCCGCAAGCACGCCGAGTTCATCTACGAGAAGATGCAGGCGGCCGGGCAGATCGACAAGCGGGTCACGCGGCAGCTCTACTGTCCCAAAGACCAGATGTTCCTGCCGGACCGGTTCGTCAAGGGGACCTGCCCCTACTGCGCCTCGGCCGACCAGTACGGCGACGTCTGCGAGAAGTGCGGCCACACGTACAACCCGACCGAGCTCAAGGACCCGCATTGTGCGATCTGCGGGACCGCCCCGGAGCTGCGCGACTCGGAGCACCTGTTCGTGTCGCTCGGCCGCTTCGAGGGCTTCCTGCGCGAGTGGCTGAACTCGGCCAAGTTGCAGTCGGCGGTCCGCAACTACGTGATGCGGTGGGTCGACGACGGCCTGCGCGACTGGGACATCTCCCGCGACGCGCCTTACTTCGGCTTCCCGATCCCCGGCTACGACGGCAAGAAGTTCTTCTACGTGTGGTTCGACGCGCCGGTCGGCTACATCGGCGCGACCCAGAAGTGGTGCGACGAGCACCCCGACCGGGCGTCGTTCGCGTCGTACTGGCGCGCCGACCAGAGCGAGGACACCGAGCTCGTCCACGTCATCGGCAAGGACATCGTCTACTTCCACGCGCTGTTCTGGCCGGCGATGCTGCACGCGGCCGGCTACACCACGCCGACGCGGATCAACGTCCACGGCTGGCTCACCGTCAACGGCGAGAAGATGTCGAAGACCCGCGGGACCTTCATCCTCGCCCGCACGTACCTCGACCACCTGCCGGCCGACTACCTCCGCTACTACTTCGCGGCCAAGCTCGGGCCGGAGCAGGACGACATCGACCTCGACATGGCCGACTTCGTCAGTCGCGTGAACTCCGACCTGGTCAACAAGGCGGCCAACCTCGCCAGCCGCTGCCAGAAGTTCCTCGTCGGCCGGCTCGAGGGCAAGCTCGGTCCGGTGCCGGCCGACGCCGAGCCGCTGATGGCGAAGGCCCGCGAGGCGCTGGCGCAGGTGCCGGGGCTGTACGCCAACTTCGAGTCGGCCAAGGCGCTGCGCCTGGCGATGGAGATCGGCGGCGAGTTCGACGCTTACATCACGGCGCAGGAGCCGTGGAAGGTGGTCGCCAAGGACCCCGAGCGGGCGCGGGCGGTCTGCACCGCGGGCATGTGGGCGAGCAAGGTGATCGCGGCGATCCTCAAGCCGGTGCTGCCGAAGTGGGCGGCGACGATCGAGGAGGGCCTGCGCCTGCCGGCGCCGCTCGACTTCGTCAACGCGATCGAGCCGCTGCCGGAGGGCCAGACGATCGGGGCCTACGTGACGCTGGCCGAGCGCATCGACGCCAAGAAGCTCGAGGCGATCGTCGAGGCCAGCAAGGAGACGATCGGCGGCGCGGCGCCGGCCGCCCCGCCGACCCCGGCCTATGAGGTCGAGCCGCTGGCCGCCGAGGCGACCATCGACGCGTTCGCGCCGGTCGACCTCCGGGTCGGCAAGGTGCTGGCGGCCGCGCGCGTGAAGGGCTCCGACAAGCTGCTGCAGCTGACGATCGACCTCGGTCCGCTCGGCCAGCGCAACGTCTTCAGCGGGATCGCCCAGTCGTACGCGCCGGAGCAGATCACCGGCAAGCACGTGGTCGTGTTCGCCAACCTCAAGCCGCGCAAGATGGGCAAGTTCGGCACGAGCGAGGGCATGGTTTTGGCGTCGGGCGCGAAGGAAGACGCGATCACCGTGCTCGAGCTCGACCCGCGCAGCTTGCCGGGCGAGAAGATCAGCTGAGCGCGGTCGCGGCCGCGCGCGGCAGCGGCCCGCCTGGGTCGCTGCCGGTCGCGGCGGCCCGCTGACGACGTCGTCGGCGAGCGGGCTGGTCCGAAAAACATGTCCTCAGGAGCAGACCGGTCGGCCAGCTCTGCGCGAGCGCCTGCTCGAAGAGGTGACGGCGAATCCGCACCGCAAGCAGCGCGAGCTGGGCCGAGGGAACCTGCCCTTCACGAGCGATTCGACCAGCTCGGCGCGATCTGTCCAACAGGTCCGAGGGGCAGCGTGTAAACCGTCACGCCGCCCCCCGCGGGCAGGGGAGCCGCCGTCTCGACCGAGCAACATGTCCTTGCGGACATGCGGTGAGGCCGCGCACGAACGGGCGCCCGGACCCGAAGGTCAGGTCGACAGGCTCAAGCACGAGCGGGCGCCCGGACCCGAAGGTCAGGTCGACAGGCTCAAGCGGGGGCGCGAGCGAGGCGGCTCACGAGTAGCCGCCCCAGCAGAAATCGAGCACGCGGCCGAGGCCGTTGGCCTCGCAGAAGTTGTGAGCGGCGGGGTCGCACTCCTGGTCGGCGAGCTGACCGAGGTCCCAGCGGCGCACGCCGGAGCTGCTGCACTGGACCAGGCAGACGTCGTCGGGGGCGCTGCGGGCACAGGTGCTGTCGCCGCAGGCGTGACACTGCGGGGCAGGGAGCAGGGCGGCGTCGCCGAGGGCGGCGAGCTGGCGCGCCGGCAGCTGCGCGGTCGGCTTCGGTTCGGGGGTGCGGATGATCGGTCCGTCCGGATCGGTGGGCCCGGGGCCCGGGGTACAGCCGCCGATCCACGAGACCGCCACGATCCAGAAGATGAGGCGCGGAGGCGGGATTCGCATGACAGTTCCTCCGCCGGAGTTCTGATCCGGGTCGAGCGGACGAACAAGTCAAAAGGTCGTATCGCGCGCGCGCCGCCCGCGCTGCCGGGTCTTCTCAACATGCGCGATCGGACATGTCTTCGGGGACCTGCCCGATCGCGCTCGCCTTGGACGACGTTCAGTTGACGGTGACGGGCGCGGAGGCGCCGAAGATGCGCTCCTCGAGGGCGGCCAGGCGGGCGCCGACGCGGCCTTCGCCGGCGAGCCCGCGCAGGCGCGAGAACACGCGGGCGGCGGTCCGCTCGGCCAGGCCGCGCACGCGGTAGCGCCAGCTCGAGCGCTCGTCGGCGGTGCCGATCAGGAGCTGCAGCGAGCCCAGCAGCTCGTGCTCGATCCGGTCGACGAGCGGGGTCAGGTCGGGCTTGTCGTGGGTGACGTTGAAGTGGATGAGGTCGGTCAGGGCGGCACACACCTGGGTGCGGGCGGCCCGGAACCGCTCGGGCTGATCGCCGAGGTCGGCGTGGATCCCGTCGGCCAGCGCCTGGATGAAGCCGCGCAGGTTCTGCTCGGCGTCGCGGAGGTGGGCGGCGTCGCGGAGGTCGCGGCGGAGTTCGCCGAGCTCGGCCAGCAGGTCGGCCGCGATGTGGAAGCTGTCGAGGGCGCGCACCGAGGGGGTGCCCGGCGGCAGGGCGCGGTCGAACCGCAGCCGCGGGCGCTCGGCCGAGACCGACGCCTCCTCACCACCTTCGAAGTTGTCCTCCTGGACAGCGGTCGCCGGCGCCTCGGCCTCGGCCTCGGCGGTCTCGGCCGCGGCGTCGTCGCCGTCCTGGCCGCTGTACTTGCCCGACATGAGGTCGTCGCGGTCGATGAGCCAGCGCGAGCCGACGCGGCGGGCGGGCAGACGCCCGGTCTGGGCCATGTGCCGCACGGTGCGCTCGCTCTTGCCGAGCAAATCGGCGGCGTCCTTGATCGAGATCTCCATAGAGGTCCTCCTGTGTGCCGGCACTCTAACCGAAGTCGGATCGGGCGCCGCAAAATCGGCAGAAACTTTGCCGGTTGCGGCAGGACCTCTTGCCGTTTCTGGATCCAGCAGCCAGTCTCCCGACCGTGCGAAAGCCGGAGCATCAGTGGGAGACCCGCCGTTTCGTGGCCGTTCGCTCGCCCTCGGTGCCTCCGCCACACGCGGCCGAGGAGGCGGTGCAGGTGTTCGAGCTCCGGCCGCGCGGCGGAGGTCCCGCACCCGTCGCGGTGTTCTCGCTCGGCAGGCAGGTGCTGCCCCGGACCGCGGTCGAAGAGGACCCCGACCTGCTCCATGCGGCCCGCGCCTGGCTCGCCGCGAGGGGCTCCCGCGAGCTTCGTGCGGTCGATGAGACGGGATCATCGATCTGCGCGGAACGATTCACGTTGTCCGACCTCGGTTCGAGCGCGACACAGGCTGTCCGAAAGGTCATCACGCTGGCGCCCTCGAACGCCGAGCTGGTGGCCAGCCTCGGCTGCTTCGAGCGCGTGATCGCGTGCGAGGACTCGTCGGACTCGCCGCCCGAGACGGCGAAGTGCGAGCGCCTCGGACCGGACCTCGGGCCGGATCTCGATCGCGTGGCGGAGCTTCGACCTGACCTCGTGTTCAGCTCGCTCTCGGTGCCGGGGATGGAGCGGATCGTCACCGGCCTGCGCGCGCGGGGGGTGCCGCAGCGCGTGCTGGCGCCGCGATCGATCACCGACGTGATCGCGGAGGTGCGGCTGGCCGGGGCAGACCTCGGGGTGCCGGACCGCGCAGAAGAAGTGGTGGCGGCGATGGAGGCGGAGGCGGCGGCGCTGCGACAGGCCCGGCCGCCGCGCGCGGCGAAGGTCTACCTCGAGTGGTGGCCGCGGCCGATGTTCACGCCCGGGGCGGCGTGCTTCACCAACAACCTCATCGAGCTGGCCGGCGGGATCAACGTGTTCGCCGACAGGCCCGGGGCGAGCGTGGAGATCACGCCGGCCGAGCTGGTGGCGGCCGACCCGGACATCTGCTTCGTGTCGTGGTGCGGCGTGGCGCTCGAGAAGCTCGACCCGGACAACCTGATCCGCAGACCCGGTCTCGAGGCGCTGCGAGCGGCCCGCGCCGGCCGCGTGATCAGGCTCGACGAGCGCTACTCGGGCCGCCCGGGACCGCACATGCTCGAGGCAGCGAGGATCATGGCGCGCGCGATCGCGAGTCTGTGATCGCGGCGCGCCGATTTTTTGCGACGGCGATCGAGGTGTGACAAGGCTGCACTCATGGTGTCGCTCGAACCGCAGGTCGCCCGTCTCGTCGATGAACTCGCGCAGTACCACGGCCATCGCACGCTCTGGCTCGATCGCCGCGGCTATCTGTGCCACGCAGAGCCGGAGGACGACTTCGAGGATATCGGCTACCAGTACGTGGCGACGCTGTTCAAGCCGACCGGCGACGAACTCCGCGCCACGATCACGCACTTCACGGCCCGCCGCGCGGCGCGGCTCGGAGCGTGCCCGGTGCCGGGGGCGTTCCACATGCACCCGGTGCCGGTGCTGATGGCGATCTGACCTTCGAGTCAGGTGAGCGCCCTGGCGGCGCTTCGGTGGATAGAGTTGCTTGGGACATGGCCTTCGGGGCATGTGCTTCTTCGGCACTCGCGGGGCCAGCGCGAAGATCGGCGCGCTGGCTCCGCGAGGGCTGGCGGTCGTCGGAGGCTCGAGGTTCAACGCGAAGAACGGCCTGGCGGGCGTCGGTGGTCGCGAGGGCCCACGCGAAGATCGGCGGGCTGAGCTTCGCGAATTGCCGACGGCGCCTCGCGGCGGGGTCCGGGGAAGGGCTGCAGCCGTGAGAGGCCGACACGGCGCCCGGGCTTCGATGGCGGGTGTTCTTCAAGACAGGTCTGTCGGCGCCTGTTCGACGGCCAGGGCTGGCCGCCGAAAAGACGCTTTCTCGCGTCATCGACGCCGTGTCTCTCGGCGCGGAGAACTCTTGGGCGTCGGCGTGAGGAGGGCGTCAAGGCGAGGGGGGTGAACCTCGTGCTGCGCTCGTCAGGGGCGGAGCGCATGCCGGCAGGGCGTGGTGAGGTCTCTGGCCGGGAACCGCGTCGTGCTGGGGTTCGAGCGACGGACGGGTTTTCGCGCAGGCGTGACGGCGCCGGTGTCGCTGCGGGGAGGTCCGCAACGGCGCCAGCTCGCAGTCGAGTCGCGGCACGGCCTGTGGGGCTGGCCGTCGGGACAGGTGCGACGACGGCCCGGCCTCGTGAGTCGAGCCGCGGCTCTCTCGCGGCCTGGCCTTCGGGTCAGGTGCGCGGGCGGCGGCGTCGCAGGGTGAGGGCGAGCAGGAGCGCGAGGGCCGGGGTGGCGCGAGCGTCACCGGAGCGGCAGCCGCAGCCGCTTTCGGTGTTGGTGCCGCCGGTGCCGGTGTCGCTGTCGCTGCTCTCGTCGCCGGCGCCGCTGCTGTTGCCGTCGGAGGTGGTGGCGGGGCCGGCGGTGGTCGGCTCGGTGGGGCCGGTGTCGTCGCTGCCGGTCGGGTCGCTGCCGGTGTCGTCGCTGCCGGTGCTGGTGCCGGCCTCGCAGAAGACGCCGGGGGTGATCGGGTCGGCGCTGAAGGTGCGGTTGATGATGTGGGCGCGGCCGCGGGTCTGGCCGACCCACATGTTGATCGAGCGGTCGATGATCTCGTCGATGAGGGCGTATTCCTCCTCGCACAGGACCTCGTCCGGGCGCTTGACGAGGAGGAAGGAGATGCCGAACTCGTTGGGGGCGTCGGGGTAGGCGGGGACGCGCTCGCCCTCGGCCTGGATGACCTCTTCGATGGTGACGTCGCGGCGGGTGCCGCTGACGGTGAAGCTCTCGGCTTTAAAGAGGAAGGAGCTCGGCTCGGGACAGGCCTGGTTCGGCAGGACAGAGTCGATGCAGTCGTGCGGGTCTTCGATGATGAACCACGGCTTGACCTCGGAGGGATCCATGAGGCCCATGAGGTAGAGGTCGAGGTCGCTGAACTCGAACTGGTCGAGCTTGGCGGCGGTGAAGGTGCCGTCGCCGTTGTCGGTCCAGCGGTGGCCCTCGACCGGCGAGCCGCCCGAGTGCATGTAGAAGCTCCAGTGGGCCTTCGAGCGGCCGAGCAGGAGCTGGGTGTCGTCGCCGCCGGCGACGTGGGGGAAGGCCAGCCAGGCGTGGCCGAGCTCCTGGCCGAACACCAGCGAGATCCACCAGTCGTCGATGTCGCCGGTGCCGGTCTTGATGAACTTCCGCCAGTTGTTCATGTGCAGCATGCCGATGAACTGGCTGTTCGGGGTGTCGTCGAAGAACTCGGCGGGGATCACGGGGTCGAAGTCGGCGGCGTGCGCGTAACCGATGCCGGCGACGTCGTTGGCGAGCGACTGATAAAAGGCGCCGACGCCGTCGACCAGGTCGAAGGTCGAGTAGACGACGATGAACTGGGCGTCGTCGGGGTGCGCGGCGAGGAAGCCCTCCTCGAGCGGGTAGTAGCCGTCGTAGAAGCCGGCGCGCGAGAACCAGTTGGCGTGTTCGACGGTGCCGTCGTCGTCGAACACCATGAAGTTCTTGCGCTGCTCGACGAACTGGACCGGGCCGGCGTGCGCGGTCTCCACGAGGATGGGAGCGAGGACGAGGGCGAGCGGCGCGACCAGAGCGATGCGGGGCACGAGGGCAGGATAGAAGCAGTTGCGCGGACCCCCAAGCGGATAAAGTCCGCGATCGCGCGGGACGCCGGCCGCGCCGCGACGTCACGCCCCGGCGTCCGCGCTCCGCTGCTCGAGCTCCTCCCAGCGAGCGACGAGGGCGGCGGCGCGCTGACGGGCCGCGTCGAGCTTGCGCACCAGCTCGGCGACCTGGTCGCCGCCGCCGCTGTACAAGGCCGGGTCGCCGAGCCTGGCCTCGAGCTCCTGGACCTCGCCCTCGGCAGCCTCGATCTTGCCGAGGAGCCCCTCGAGCTCGCGCTTCTCCGAGTAGTTGAGGCCCCGCCTGGCGACCGGCGCGCCGGCCTTGCCGGGCGCCGCGGCGGGACGTGCGGCGGGCTGTGGTTCGGCGGCCGCTTCGGTCTCGGCCAGGCGCTCGAGGTAGTCGCTGTAGTTGCCGTGGTGGCGCACGACCTTGCCGTCGCCCTCGAAGGCGAGGATCGAGGTGGCGACGCGATCGAGGAACCAGCGATCGTGGGTGACGATGATCGCGGCGCCGGCGAAGTCGAGCAGCATCTCCTCGACGGCGCCGAGGGTGGCGACGTCGAGGTCGTTGGTCGGCTCGTCGAGGAGGACGAGGTTGGACGCGCCCGACAGGAGCACGGCGAGGGCGACGCGGGCCCGCTCGCCGCCCGACAGCGAGCCGACCTTCTGCGCGTAGGCGGTCGGGTCGAACAGGAAGCGCTCGAGGTAGCGGGCGATGTCGAGCGGGTGACCGCCGCCGAGCTCGAGGCCGCGGCGCCGCTCGGCGATGTTGTCGTAGACGCTGCGGTCGTCGTCGAGGCCGGAGCGGTTCTGGTCGAGGTAGGCGATCGCGGTGTGCTTGCCGCGGACGACCTCGCCGGCGGTGGGGGGGAGCTCGCCGGCGATCGAGCGCAGCAGGGTGGTCTTGCCGCTGCCGTTGGGGCCGACGACGCCGATCCGCTCGCCTTGGTTGAGCGCGAGGGTGAAGTCGCGGACGAGGACGCGGCCGAGCTCGAGGGTCACGCCGCGCAGCTCGAGGATCGTCTTGCCGCTGCGAGCTGCCTCGAGGGACAGCTCGACCCGGCGCTCGCGCGGCGGGCCCGACTTGGCCAGCTCGGCCTCGGCCCGGTTGACCCGCGCGGTCTGCTTGGTGGTCCGCGCCTTGGGCTGGCGCCGCAACCACTCGAGCTCGCGGCGGAGGAAGTTCTGCCGGTTGGCCTCGGTGCGCTGGGCGTGAGCCATGCGCTCGGCCTTGGCCTCGAGGTAGGCGCCGAAGCCCCCGTCGTAGGCGTAGACGCTGCCGCGGTCGACCTCGAAGGTCCGCGTGCACACGCGGTCGAGGATGTAGCGGTCGTGGGTGATGAGGAGGACGGCGCCGCTGTAGTCCTCGGCGAGGTGGCGCTCGAGCCACTCGATCGCGGCGACGTCGAGATGGTTGGTCGGCTCGTCGAGCACCGCGAGGTCGGGCCGGCGCGCCAGCAGGGCCGCGAGGGCGACGCGGCGCCGCTCGCCGCCGCTGAGGCGCTCGGTCGGGGCGGCGGGATCGCGGACGCCGAGCCGCGCGAGGTACGACTCGGCCTCCGCGGCCCGCGACCAACCTCCGCAGCGCTCGATCTCCGCCGCGGCGGCCGCCTGCTCGGCCACCAGAGCGTCGACCGCCGCGCCGGCGGCCCGCTCCAGGCCCGCGGTGGCGGCGTCGTAGCGGGCGCGGGCGGCAGACCACTGGCCGAGACCGCTGAGGACGGCTTCGAGGGCGGTGAGGCCGGGTGGGAGGTGCGGCTCCTGCTCGAGGTACGCGATCGCGGCGTCGCGGCGGAGAACCACTTCACCGGCGTCGGGGGTGTCCAGTCCGGCGAGGATCCGGGCCAGCGTGGTCTTGCCCGATCCGTTGTTGCCGACCAGCCCGACGCGCTCGCCGGTCATCAGCGTGAGGTTGACGCCGGCGAGGACGCGGCGCACGCCGTAGCTCTTTTCGACCTGGCGCAGGCTTGCGATCGGCACGGGGCGGGACTTTACCTCCGCCCGGGCCGCCGGCGCGGCAATTGTGGGGGAGGACACGCCCACCTCGGCGTGCGCCGGCCTGCGAGGCGATCCGAGGCTCGTGAAGGCCCGCGCGGCATGGCCGCCCGGGCGGCGAATTCCAGGGAGTGAGGGGATTCCGGGGTCCGGCCCGCGTGAGGTGAAATCGCCGCCGGAGGGGCTCGCGGAGGTTGACAGGGCCCGGGCGGAGGGCGGATCCTGCCCCTGGTCATGACCTCAATCGGCACTCACGGAGCCCGCCGGGTCGCAGCCGGCCTCGCTCCGGTCGCGTCGCGCGTGTGCGTCCGGCGTGTCGCTTGTGGAGTGTCGACGCAACGACGCGGTCCCGCTCAGGGCGCCGCGAGCCACGGCCGACGTGGCGTGCAGTGAAGAGAGAATAGGAGAGAGACAGAAGTGAAAATTTTCGTCGGTGGACTGGCGTGGGCGACGGGCGACGAGAGCCTGCGCGCGGCCTTTGAACCCTTCGGTAAGGTCGACGAGGCGATCGTCGTCAAGGACAAGGAGACCATGCGCAGCCGTGGTTTCGGGTTCGTGACGTTCGCCGATGAGGCGGCCGGTCGTGCCGCGCTCGAGGCGATGAACGGCGCGGTGCTCGACGGGCGGACCATCCGCTGCGACGCCGCGGTCGAGCGCGCCCGCAGTGACCGGCCCTCGCGGCCCTTCGTCGAGCGCGCTCCGTCGCGCGGCTTCGAAGGCGGCGGTGGCGGCGGTCCCCGCGGTGGCGGTGGCGGCGGCGGCGGCCGTGACTGGGGCGGCGGCGGCGGTGGCCGCGGCGGCGGCGGCGGCGGCGGCGGCGGCTGGGGCGGCGGCGGCGGCGGTGGTCGCGGCGGTGGCGGCGGCGGCGGTGGTCGCGGCGGCCGTGGCGGTCGCGGCGGCCGGCGGCGCGACGACGACTACGGCGATGACTGAGTCCTGCGTCGAAAATTGAGCGCGTGCGCCGCCCCGGGGAGCTCCCGCGGCGGCGCGCTCGTTTTGGTCGCCCGGCTCGGCTGTCCGAAGGGGCAGGTTCGGCGGGACGGTCGAGCCGGTCGCCCGACTCGGCTGTCCGAAGGGGCAGGTCCGGCGGGCGCCGGTGCAGCCTTTCTGGCCGAAAGGACAGGCCACCGTCGCCGGTGCGGGGCGCGCGCGCGCGGGCGGCGGCGGAGAGCTGTCTACGGGGGCATGTCTGAAAGGCTAGGCCGGGACCTCGATGACGGCCGGGACCACCAGCTCGTGGCGGATCACGCTGCCGTCGGGCTTGAAGTAGAGCTCGTGCAGGCGACCGCCGGCCTCGAACTCGATCTCGTACTCGTCGCCGGCGCCGGTGAGGGTCTTCTTCTCGACCTCCTTGACCGCGGCGCCCGGGTAGGCCTTGTCGAAGGCGGCGCGCACGGCCTCGGGCAGGGCCTTGGCGTCGATGTGGCACTCGGTGTAGACGACGCCGCCGTCGGCCTTGACGCTCAGCTCGCACTGCTGCTTGTCGGCGGTCTCGACCTCGATCTCGTGCAGGCGGCCGTGCGGGACCACGTGCTCGGTCTCGTAGCGCAGCACCCTGGCGCCGGGGTAGGTCGCGTCGAGCTGCTTGCGCACCGGCTCGGGCACGGCGGCGGCGTCCTGGTGATAGACGGACAGGTAGCGCACCGTGCCGTCCTTCTCGACCTCGACCTTGATCTTCTCGACGCCCTGGGCCGTGCCCGCCGCGCGCACGAGGTCGGCGTCGAGCTGGCCGGGGCCGACAGGGGCGGCCGGCGCGGGCGAAGGCGGCTTGGACTCGGCCGGCGGGGGTGCCGGGGCTTTGGTCGGGGCAGGGGCGGGCTCGCCCTTGCTCGCGGTCCCAGGGCCGCACGCGGCGAGGATCAGGCCGGCGACGCCGAGCGCCAGGATGCGATGGTGCTGCATGATGCGAATTACTCCTCGCACAAGTGTACACTCATGCGGTGAGGGCGCCGTCGATCCGGCTGGCGCGGCCTGCTGACCTCGCCGCGATCGCCACGGTCCATGCTGCTTCGGTGCGACAGCTGTGCGCCGGTCACTACTCGCCGGAGGCCATCGAACAGTGGCTCGCGCCCAGCCCGGGGCTCTACGACCGCATGCTGCGCTCGTCGACCGTCTACGTGGCCGAGCGGGCCGGGCAGGTGGTGGCGTTCGCGGCCGTCCGGCTGGCGACCGGCGAGGTGCGGGCGATGTACGTCAGCCCCGGCGCGACGGGCGGCGGCCTCGGCCTGCGGCTGATGCAGCGCCTCGAGCGGGTCGCGCGGGCGTTCGGCGCCGCCGAGCTGCGGCTGTCGGCGACGCTCAACGCCGTCGGCTTCTACGAGCGCCTCGGCTGGCGCCGCGACACCCGGCAGACCGGCAAGCGGCCGCCGCAGCGCTGCGTGCCGATGCGCAAGCGGCTGGCGTAGCGGCGGTGCCGGGCGCGAGCGGAGGGACGGGGGGTCCCGAGAGACAGGTTCAGGGCGCTCGCGCGCGGGGCTCGTGGAGGCGCAAAAGGGTCGGCGAGGTGTCCTGAGGGACAGGTTGCGTGGCGGCGCGGAGCGGCCGCGCCGCGACGCGCGAGGGGAGAGCGTCGCGGGGTGAGGACATGCGTCGCCGTGGTGGGGAGGAGAGAAGGGGAGTGTCCCGAAGGACAGGGACGAGCGGGACGTCGGCTGCGAGGCGGGGGCGCGGCGGATGTCCCGAGAGACAGGTCGAGCGCGGGCGCGGCGTGAGGCCGCGAGCCCGCGCCGTCGCGGCTCGGCGCGCCGCTGTCGCGGACCTCGCGTCGGGGCGGCGCGGAGCGGTTCGGCGCGACGTGTGCGAATCCGCGCGAGAGAGAAAGCGCCGCTGCGGCGGCGCGCGCTCCGGTCGCACGGGTCGTCATGGCGGCGGCGGCGGGGTACATTCGCGCGCCGATGCCGAGCGCGATGGTCCGCCTGTTCCCGCCCCGTACGCCCGCCGCCGTGTCGATCGCGGGGTGGGGCATGCTCGGGGTGGTCGCGCTGCTGGTGAGCGCGATCGTCAGGCTGACGCCGCTGGCGGTCGAGCCGCTGACGGTCGGGATGACGCCGCTGCAGTGGGCGCTGTACGTCGGCTGGTCGCTGTTCAACCTGTACGCCGAGGGCTACAAGGGCTTCCAGAAGGCGTTCGTGCCGCGAGCGGTGGCGCGGGCGTTCTACCTCGCCCGCTACCCGCGGCCGCTGCACGTGGCGCTGGCGCCGCTGTTCTGCATGGGGCTGTTCTACGCCAACCGCAAGCGGCTCATGCTGTCGTGGGGCCTGGTGATCGGCGTGACGGCGCTCGTCACCCTGGTCCGCGGGCTGGACCAACCGTGGCGCGGGATCGTCGACGCCGGGGTCGTGCTCGGGCTGTCCTACGGGACAGTCGCGCTGCTGGCCGCGTTCTTCGCGGTGCTCCGCGGGCGGCCGATCACGGTGTCGCCGCAGGTGCCGGACGGCGCGCCGCAGTAAGCGGCTGGCCTTCGGGACAGGCTGTCGGGGAGGACAGGCGCCGGGCCGCCCGCATCAGTTGTGCGAGACGAGGCTGTACTCGACGCACTCGTCCTGGCTCGGCTTGTCGAGGCGGACGTAGACCTGGATGTCGTCGGAGCTGCCGGAGCAGTTGAAGTCGGCCACGGTGAAGGTGGCGCCGCCGCAGCAGCCGGGCCGCAGGGCCCCGGACAGGGCCGTCTGCGTGCCCTCGGGGCAGGTGATTTCGGTGCCGACGGCGCCGCCCTGGTCGCACTCGATGAACTGACACACGCGCACGGTCGTGGACGAGGTGACCTTGACGGTCGGCTCGGCGACGTGACCGAATTCGTCGAGGCCGTGGTAGGTGTACCAGTCGACGTCGCCGGCGCCGCTGAGCACGCCGTCGGCCATGACGGTGTTGTCGTCGTCGTCGTTGATCTCGCCGAGGTCCTGGGCGTTCGGCTCGGTGTCGTCGGGCTCGCCGAGGTCGCCGTCGCAGACGAGGACCGGCACGCACATGCCGTCGACGCACTCGAGGCCGTCGGCGCAGGCGTCACCGTCGCACACGCAATTGACCTGACCGGGGTCGCAGATCGGGCCGGTCGTGCCGGTCGTCTCGTCGGTGGTGCTGCCGGTGGTGGTCGTCGAGGTGGTGGTCGGGTCGTCGCCGGTCGTGGTGCCGTCGCTGGTGGTCGGCGCCGGATCGGTCGAGGTGCCGGTGGTGGTCGAGACGTCGGTGGTCGACGGATCGGTGCCCACGGAGGCCGTGGTGAGGCCGCTGTTGCTGTTGCTGCCGCTGTCGCCCGGGTCGTCGCCGGTGCTGCAGCCGAGGAGCGCGAGCGAGGCGAGGAGCAGCGACGGGCGTGTCATCTCAGTTCACCGCGTAGGGGATGTTGAGGGCGAACGGCGCGATCTCGGCGTCGAACTGCTGACCGTCGTCGGTCACCATCTGGTAGGTGCCGCGCATGGTGCCGTAGGCGGTCTTCAGCGGGCAGCCCGAGGTGTACTCGAACGACTCGCCGGGCGCGAGCACCGGCTGGGCCCCGACGACGCCGGCGCCGCGGACCTCCTCGGTGCGGCCGTTGGCGTCGGTGATGACCCAGTGACGACTGACGAGCTGCACCGTGTCGATGCCCTCGTTGGAGATCTTCACGGTGTAGGCGAAGAACCACTGCCGCTCGCTCTGGTTGGCGTGCGAGTGTTCGGGGAGGTACTGCGACGCGACGCGCACGCGCACGCCGTTGGTGATCGCCTCGGAGGTCGACACGGGGCGATCTATACGCCGCGCGCACGCCCGCCGACAAGCGGCCCCGGGCCCGCGCGTTCGGGCGCCGTGGGCCGGCCCGGCGCCGCTTCCGGTCGCCTGCGCAAGAATTCTCATTCGCGCGGCGGCCCGGCGCAGGCCTCGGCCTCGGCCTCGCAGCCGGCGGGGTTGTCGTCCATGAGGAGGAAGCCGATGCACGCCAGGCACACCGGGTCCATCAGCGTCTCGGTGGTGCAGGCCTCGCTCTCGAAGCAGGCCATGCCGACGCACAGGGCCAGGTCGAAGGCCTTGCCGGCCTCTTCCGCCGACAGGCCGTCGGCGCACATCTGGGCGCACTCGAGGTCGAAGCCGAGGGCGCACGGGAGGACGCAGTCGAGCAGCTCGTCGCAGGTCGGCGGCGGCTCCGGCGCGAGGGTGGTGCTGCTCGCGCCGGTGGTGGTGTCGCCGCCGCTGGTGGTGGTCGTCGTGGTCGTGAGCTCGCCGGTGGTCGGCGGCTCACCGGTGGTGGTCGTGGTGCCGGTGCCGGTGCTGGTCGTGTCGGGCTGGTCGAGCCCGCCGAGCAGGTCGTCGCTGTTGCAGGCGGTGCTGATGCAGGGAGCGACGACCAGGGCGAGGAGCGACGCACGACGCGACATGCGGGTTCCACGATAGCAGGTGCAAGCCGGCGCCGGGGGCAGGGCGCCTGAGAAGCCGCACGCGCGTGGGCGGGAGGCGAGTTCGGCGGGCGGTAGTACACTGCCGGGATGTCGCTGACCGAGGCGCTGCGAGACAGGATCCAGGGGCTCATCGCTGCCGACGCGGTGGTGCTGTTCATGAAGGGCACCCGGTTCCGCCCGGCGTGCGGCTTCTCGGCCGGCGTGGTCGAGGTGCTGGACTCGCTGGTGCCGCGCTGGACCAGCGTCGACGTGCTGGCCGATCCGGAGCTGCGCGAGGGGATCAAGGAGTTCTCGGCCTGGCCGACGATCCCGCAGCTCTACGTGCGCGGCGAGTTCGTCGGCGGCGCCGACATCGTCCGCGAGATGCACGCGTCCGGCGAGCTGGCGACGCTGCTCGGGGCGCCGGAGGTGAAGCCGCCGGAGGTGCAGGTCAGCCCGCGGGCGGCGGCCGTGTTCCGCGACGTCACCGCCGAGGCGGGTCCCGGCGAGGCCATCCGCGTGCGCATCAGCCCGCGCTTCGAGCACGACCTGGCGGTCGAGGGCCGCGAGGCCGGCGACCTCGAGGTCACGGTGGAGGGCATCACGCTCCTGTTCGACCGCATGAGCGCCGCCCGGGCCGAGGGCCTGCGCATCGACTTCATCGAGCGCGACGGCGAAGCCGGGTTCGCCATCGACAACCCCAACGCGCCGGCGCAGGTCCGCCCGATCACGGCGCGCGAGCTGCAGGGCAAGCTCGCGCAAGGGGCGGTGCGGCTGTTCGACGTGCGCACGCCGCAGGAGCAGGCCATCGCCGCGATCGCCGGGGCGCGCCTGCTCGACGAGGCGGTGCGCGCGGAGATCCTGGAGCTCGATCGCGGGACGCCGCTGGCGTTCCACTGCCACCACGGCGTGCGCTCGCAGGCGGCCGCGGAGTTTTTCGTCAACCAGGGCTTCCGCGAGGTCTACAACCTGCGCGGCGGGATCGACGCCTGGTCGCGCGAGGTCGACTCCGGGGTGCCGCGCTACTGAGCGGCGCGAGCGGACGGGCCCGCCAGCGTTGCGCTTGACCGGCCCGGATCGGTAAACTAGCGTCCTCGGCATCCGCGCCATGTCCTTCGCTTCTTCTGTCGTTCGCTCGTTGTCGCGCCCTGTCCTCGGGGCCATGTCGCTCCTGCTCGCGGTCGGCCTCGGCGGCTGCGCCAGCCCGTGCGAGCGCCTGAGCCAGGGGGTGTGCGCGGGCGGCGACGCCGACTACTGCGCGGCCGTCGACGCCTGGCTGGCCACCCGCCTGATCGACCCCGCCACGAAGGAGCCGCTGGTCGGCGAGGCCCGCGACCAGATGTGCGGCGCCATCTACGACAACGTCGAGATGTTCTACGCCTACCAGTTCAAGGCGAAGCAGAAGATCCTCGGCGAGCCCGACTTCATCCTGGCGTCGCAGAAGAAGGCCCAGGAGGAGGCGGAGGCCTACGAAGAGGCGACCAAGAAGATCAAGCAGGACGACGAGGAGTCGCCTGGCGGCGCGAACATGTCCGATTGAGCAGGTTTTTTCGGGCAGGCGCGAAGGGACAGGTCCGAAGGGTCATGCCACCCGCAGGAGCGGCGGTGACCCGCCCGACGCGAGGGGTGGCAAGGGCCCGGCTGCGCTCCAGGGAAGGCCGAGACGCGGTCGGGCGTGGACTCGCACAGGCGCGGGACGGCTCGGGCGCCGCCGGGCTTCGAATCGAGCCCGCGTCGCGCGAGGGGGCGCGAGCGGGGTGAGGCGTGGGTCGGATGTCGCTCAGGACCTGAAGGCGCGCGGCCAGGGGCGTGCGGGCCCGTGGGCCCGCATCACGCCGCGGGCGGGCGCGTGGGCACCGGCAGGCGGCGGTCGCCGAGGCGCAGGACGACGGGGTCGCCGTCGTCGAGCCAGGGGGCGAGGTCGGCGAGGGCGGTGTTGGTGAAGCGGACGCTGAGGGGGCGGCCGCTGTGCTGGGAGGGCACGCTGCAACGCAGGCCCTGGCCGGGCTCCTCCCACAGCGTGGCGGGGTCGAGCGGGAGGTCGCGGCCGTCGTCGAGGTGGAGCCGGGGCGCGCCGTCGTCTCCGCGCAGGACCCGGTGGACGCGCAGCAGGCAGTCCTCGACCTGGAGGTAGCACCACTGCTCGCCGACCCGCAGGCTGGGCTCGCCGGCAGGGGTGCAATCGAGGCCGCGGAGGAACAGCGCGCGGACGTTCGGGTGGGTGACGGGGTCGTCCTCGAAGAAGAATTCTCCGCGCCGGTCGAGCCGCAGCGGGACCTGGCGCCTGAGCCGCTCGAGGGTGTCCGGGTCGAGGGTCGTCATGGCGTGAGTGTACGCGCACGGCGGCCGCGTGCACGCCCCTGCAGTTCGGCGATAACCCGCGGCCGTGAGCATCGTCGTGTTCGAGAACGTGTCGCTGGGCTTCGGCAAGAAGACCATCGTCGAGGCTCTGAACCTGCGGATCGGGCGCGAGGACCGGATCGGCCTCATCGGCCCCAACGGGTCCGGCAAGTCGACGCTGCTGCGCATGCTGGCGGGCGAGCAGGGCACCGACCGCGGCACGATCCGCTTCGCGCGCGGGGTGCGGGTCGGCTACCTGTCGCAGGACCTCAAGCTCGGCGGCGGCCAGACGTTGACGAGCTTCGTGGTCGGCAGCGTGCCGGGGCGCAGCGAGCTCGAGCGTCGGCTGGCCGAGGCCGAGCGCGAGATGGCGGCGGCCGAGCAGAGCGGCGACGAGGAGGCGATGATGACGGCGGCCGAGCGGCTGGCCGACGCGCACACGCGGGCCGCCGACTTCGACACCCAGTACACCGAGCACGAGGCGCTGCGGATCCTCGCCGGCCTCGGCTTCCAGCCGGAGGACGCGAAGCGCGACCTCGACGAGTTCAGCGGCGGGTGGAAGATGCGGGCGGTGCTCGCGTCGCTGCTGTTCCAGCAGCCCGATCTGCTGCTGCTCGACGAGCCGACCAACCACCTCGACCTGCCGTCGGTGGCGTGGTTCGCGGCCTACCTCAAGCGCTACCGGCGGGCGTTCGTGCTGGTGTCGCACGACCGCGAGTTCCTCAACGAGCAGATCGATCGCGTGGTCAGCTTCGAGCCGGAGGGGATCCGCCAGTTCAGCGGCGACTACGAGGGCTACAAGCGCCAGCGCGCCGAGGAAGAGGTGGTGCTCGAGAACAAGGCCAAGAACCTGGCCCGCGAGCGCGAGAAGACCGAGCAGTTCATCGAGCGCTTCCGGGCCCAGGCCAACAAGGCGGCGGCGGTGCAGAGCCGGATCAAGATGCTCGAGAAGATGGAGGAGGTCCGGCTGTTCGAGCGCCGCCAGGTGATGTCGTTCGGCTTCCCGCCGTGCGAGCGCACCGGCAACGAGAGCCTGCGCGTCGAGGGGCTGCGCAAGGCCTACGGGCCGCGCGTGGTGCTCGACGGGGTCGACCTCAGCGTCCGCCGCGGCGAGAAGATCGGCATCATCGGCGTCAACGGGGCCGGCAAGACCACGCTGCTGCGCACGATCGCCGGCGAGCTGCAGGCCGACGGCGGCAGCATCACGTTCGGCAACAAGATCAAGGTCGGCTACTACGCGCAGCACCACGCCGACGCGCTCCGCAGCGAACGCACGGTGTTCGAGGAGGTCGCGGCGGTCGACCCCAGCGCCGGGCAGACGCGCGTGCGCACGATCCTCGGGGCCTTCCTGTTCAGCGGCGACGACGTGGAGAAGCCGATCCGCGTGCTGTCCGGCGGCGAGCGGGCCCGCGTCGCGCTGGCCAAGCTGCTGCTGAAGCCGGGCAACCTGCTGCTGATGGACGAGCCGACCAACCACCTCGACCTCGAGTCGAGCGAGAGCCTGGCCGAGTCGCTCAAGACCTACGACGGCACGCTGCTGTTCGTCAGCCACAACCGCAGCTTCGTGCGCGCGCTGGCGACCCGGATCTGGGACGTCGAGGGCGGCAAGGTCGAGACCTACCCGGGGACGCTCGACGAGTACATGGACTCGAGCCGGCGCCGCCGCGAGGGCGAGCCGCCGCCGGTGCCGCCGGGCCGGGTCGCGGGACCCGCCCGTCTTTCGGAGCATGTCCAAAAGAGCAGGAACGAACCGCCAGGTCGCAACGACAAGGTCCCGGCGGACAGGGCCGAACCGCCGAAGCCGGGGCGCGAGGCCAGGCGGCGCGAGGCCGAGCGCCGCAGCGAACGCAACCGCGTGCTCGGGCCCCTCCGCAAGCGCGTCGCGGCGATGGAAGCGGAGATCGCGGCGCTGGAGGCCGAACAGCGCCGTCGCAGCGCCCTGCTCGCAGATCCGGCGACCTACGCCGACAACGACCGCCGCAACGAATTGCTCGACGGTTACCGCCGCGACGCGACTGCGCTTGAGGAGCTCACCGCCCGCTGGGAGGTCGCGCAGGCCGAACTCGAAGGGATGGAAGCCGAGGTCGCGAGCGAGGCGTGAGCGCGGAGCCTTCAGGGTCGCTCTGACATGCAATGTCAGGCTCCAGCTTGGCCTTCTGCGTTCTGCGAGGAATTCACCGCGGGCGGCTGTCGCGGCTTGCACGGCGGATCACGATAACGCCACACATGCGCTCGCACGGCCTGTTCGCGGCGTAACGCAGAGCACGCTGCTATAGTGCCGTGATGCCGATGCGGGAGGTGTCGATGTCGAAACGATGGACGTGGCTGACCGGTGTGGCGGCGAGCATGATCGGCGCGGGCTGCGACGCGCCGGAGGCGGGCGAGTGCGTCTGCAGCGACGAGGCGGTGAGCGTGCGCGAGACGCAGGTCAACGGGACGCGGCTGAACGGGACGCGGCTGAACGGGACGCGGCTGAACGGGACGCGGCTGAACGGGACGCGGCTGAACGGGCCCGACGGCTCGGCGGACTACATCGAGATCGAGCGGATCAAGCTGCGCAAGGAGACGTACGACGTCGCCACGAGCTGGCTCGTGGGCAGCAACCTACACGTCAAGACGACGACCGACGAGGTGTTCTCGGGCACGCAGCTCGACTCGACCAGGATCAAGTTCGATCTCCTGGAGGACGGGACGGCGCGCAAGAAGACGATCAAGATCCTCGACGTCGAGCCGCTGTCGCCCGGCTCGGACGTGCTGCTCTACGACCTCGCGCTGAGGGTCGACCAGAAGGAGTGGGAGCCGCTGTGCGTCGACAACGCCGGCGAGCCGACGCAGGCGATCTTGCTGGCAGATGTGTGGGACGCGTCCACCGGCGATCGCCTGATCCCGACCGCTGACGGGTTGACGTTCGCCTGTCGCGACGCGGCGCTGGCGAAGTGCGTCGAGTGGGGCTACAAGCCGTGGGACCCGGAGCTGCGCGACCACCATCAGGCGTGCACGCGCCTGGTCCGCGCCGACTACTGCGGCGACGGCGTGTCGCACACGGCGCACGGAACTCTGGTCCACGTGCTCGATCAGGTCGGGGTGCAGACCATCGATCCGGACCGGCAATTCGTGGTCGAGGCCGAGTGGGGCCCCGACGGCGCGGTGTGCCTGAACAGCGCCAACATGCGACTCGGCGCGCAGCAGCTCGGCTGCAACATCCCCGCGTGCGGCGGCGACTTCGCGTCGGGCGGTCTTATCCAGAGCGGCAAGATCGTGGTAGGTCCCTAGATGGTCGGATGAGCGAGGCGAGCCCAGACCCCGCGTCGATCGGCCCCTTCATCGTGGAGCGCAAGCTCGGCGAGGGGGCCATGGGCGTGGTGTTCGTCGGCTACGACCGCAAGCTCGAGCGCAAGGTGGCGCTCAAGCTGGTCCGCAGGCAGCTGCTGGGCAACCCGGCGGTGCGCGAGCGGATGATCCGCGAGGCGCAGGCGATGGCCCGCCTGTCGAACCCCCACGTCGTGCAGGTCTACCAGGTCGGCGACCACGACGGCGGCATCTACATGGCGATGGAGTACGTCGAGGGCGAGACGCTCTCGGAGTGGCTGCGCAGCGCGCCGCGGCCGTGGCAGCGGATCCTCCGCACGCTGTGCGACGCGGGTCGCGGGCTGGCGGCGGCCCACGCGGCGGGGCTGGTCCACCGCGACTTCAAGCCCGACAACGTGCTGGTCGACGCGGCCGGGCGCGCGCGGGTCCTCGACTTCGGGCTCGTGCAGGCGGAGGGGAGCGCCGAGGAACAGGCCGAACGGTCGACGCGCGCGGCGTCGCTCGACCACGAGCTGGCGGCCACGGCCCCGGGCGAGCCGTCGCGCTCGACCGCGCCGGGCACCGAGCCGCTCGATCGCTCGAACCTGCTGCACTGGTCGGTCCGCCTGACGCAGATGGGCAACGTGCTCGGGACGCCGGCGTACATGTCGCCCGAGCAGCACTTCGGGCGCCCCGCGGGCCCGACGTCGGACCAGTTCAGCTTCAGCATCACCCTCTACGAGGCGCTCTACGGGGTGCGACCGTTCGCCGGCGACTCGTGGGCGGCGATCCGCCTGCAGGTCCAGGACGGCATCATCCCGTCGCCGCCGCTCGAGTCGCCGGTGCCGCGCCGGCTGTTCAAGGTGATCGCGCGCGGGCTGGCGCTCGAGCCGAACGACCGCTGGCCGAGCCTGGCGGCGATGATCGCGGCGCTCGAGCACGACCCGTGGAAGGTGCGCGTGCGCGTGGCGGCGATGGCGGGCCTCATCGGCGCGGCGTCGCTGGCGAGCTACGCGGTGGCGGTGTCGCAGGTCGAGGGCGGGCAGCGCTGTCAGTTCGACGCCGACAAGCTCGCGGGCGTGTGGGACCAGACGCGCGCGGCGGCGATGACCCGCGCGTTCGAGGCGACCCACCTGCCCTTTGCGACAGACACCGCCCAGCGCGTCCAGGGGCGCATCGATGCCTATGCAAAGGCGTGGCTCGGCGAGCGCCAGGCGGCCTGCCAGGATCACGCGGCCGGGGTCCAGACCGATCGCTTGATCGATCTGCGGGTGGCCTGCCTCGAGCGGCGCAAGGCCCACCTGGCGACGCTGGTCGACGTGTTCATCGCCGCCGACCGGGCGGTGGTCGAGAACGCGGTGCAGGCGGCGGCCTCGCTGCCGAGCCTCGGCGCGTGCGCCGACTCGAGCGATCTGGTGGCGACGGTGCCGCCCGACGACCCGGCGGTGGCCGAGCGCGTCGAGGTGGTCGGGCGCGAGCTCGGGCGCGTCGACATCCTCGAGCGCACGGGGCAGTACGAGCAGGGGCTGGCGCTGGCGAAGCAGCTGCGGGCGGAGGCGGCGAGCCTCGGCTACCCGCCGCTCGAGGCCCAGGCGGCGCTCGGCGAGGGGCGGGTGTTGATGGCGTCGGTGCGCGCGGCGGAGGCCGAGGCGGCGCTGCGCCAGGCGCTCAAGCTGGGCATCGCTCACGACCTGCACGCGACGGCGGCCGAGGCGGCGATCATGCGGATCTTCGTGCTCGGCAACGACCTCGAGCGCCCGCGCGAGGCGCTGGCGGCGGCGCCGTTCGCCGAGGCGCTGGTCGAACGGGCGCGCGGCGCGGGGCTGCTCGGCCCGCTGCTCCACAACAACACCGGGGCGATGCACGACCTGCTCGGCGACGTCGAGGCCGCGCGCGCCAGCTACGAGGCGGCGATCGCCGGGCTGCGCGGGCTGGCCGAGCCCGATCCGCTCGAGGCGATCGTGCATCACAACCTCGGGCAGATGTTCCTCGACCGCGGCCGCCTCGAGCCGGCGCGCGACCAATTCGTCCGCGCGCGCGATCGCTTCGTGGCGATCGTCGGCGACGGGCACCCGCTGGTGGCGCACCCGCTGATCGGCCTCGGCGACGTCGACCTCGGGCGCGGGCGTCACTTCGAGGCGATGCCGAGCTACCTGCGCGCGCTGGCCCTCCTCGAGGGCGCGCACGGGCCGGAGCACCGCTACTTGATGTACCCGCTGGTCGGCCTCGGGCACGCGCACGCGCAGGCGGGGCGCTCCGAGGAGGCGGCGAAGTACTACGCGCGGGCGGTGCAGATCGCGGAGCGGGCCGACGTGCACGACAAGTTCCTCGCCGAGGCGCTCGCGGGGCTGGCGGACGTCTCCGCGGCGGCGAACGCGGCGGAGCAGGCGCAGCTGCTGTACGAGCGGGCGTCGACGGTCTATGACGCGCTCGGAACCGACGACGAGAAGGCGGTCCGGGCGGCGCTGCGGGCCGGCGAGCTGGCGCTCCAGCGCGGCGATCGCGAGGCGGCGAGCCGGTGGTTCGAGCGCGTGCTGGCGAAGCAGGGCGAGGCGGCGGCCGGGCTGCGGGCGCGCGCAGCGGCTCAGCTCGCTGCGGTGCTGGCCGGGCGCGGCGGGGCGGTGAGCGCACGCGTCTGCGAATTGGCACAGGGGGCTGCCGCAGGCCTCGAGGAGGCCGATCCGCTGCGCGCAGAAACGAGCAAGCTGGCGCACCGGTCCTGCGCCGCCGGTTGAGCGTGCGTCGGGCGCGGTGGGGTTATGATCGCCGGAGGTGAGCGCCGGCGACGTGGAGGACACGGTCCCGGGGGACAAGGCCCCTGCTTCGCCGCGCGCGTCGCCCGAGCCCGTCGAGGTCCCGCAGAGCATCGGTCGCTACCGCGTGCTGTCGCAGCTCGGGGTCGGCGGGATGGGGGTGGTGTACGCGGCCTACGACAACGACCTCGATCGCAAGGTGGCGATCAAGCTGGTGCTGCCCGACAGCGAGGGCCACGGCCGCGAGGCGGCGCTGCTGCGCGAGGCGCAGGCGCTGGCCAAGGTCGAGCACCCGCACGTGGTGCGCGTGTACGAGGTGGGCAACTACCGCGGCCAGGTCTACCTCGTGATGGAGTTCCTCAGCGGCGCGACGCTGCGGAGCTGGATGCGCGCCGAGCCGCGGCCGTGGCGCCAGCGGCTGGCGGTGCTGATCCAGGCCGGCCGCGGCCTGCAGGCGGCCCACGACGCCGGCGTGGTGCACCACGACTTCAAGCCCGACAACGTGGTGGTCGACGGCTCGGGGCTGGCGCGCGTGGTCGACTTCGGGCTGGCGCAGGCCGACATCGGCGAGGACGACCACGCGGTGCTCGGCACGCCCCGCTACATGCCGCCCGAGCAGTGGCGCGGCGAGCCGGCGGGGCCGCGGGCGGACCAGTTCAGCTTCGCAGTGACGCTCTACGAGGCGCTGTACGGCCGGCGGCCGTTCGCCGGGGCGACCGCGATCCTGCTGCGCGAGGCGATCGAGCTCGGGGTGGTGCCGCCGCCGCCGTCCGACTCGAAGGTGCCGCGGCGGTTCTTTCGCATCCTCGAGCGGGCGCTGTCGCCGTCGCCGGAGGCGCGCTGGCCGAGCATGGCCGACATGCTCGCGGCGCTCGAGCACGATCCGTGGGCGGTGCCGCTGCGCGTGCTCGCGGTCAGCGTGGCCCTGGTGGTCGTCGGCGTCGCCGGCTACGCGACCGCGACCGTGCGCGCGACCGACTCGCCGCGCTGCGAGGCCGCGGGCGAGCGGCTCGACGCGGTGTGGGGCGAGCCGCGGCGCGCCGAGGTGCGCCGGGCCTTCAAGGCCACCGGCCTGGGGTTCGCGCGCGACGTCGGCGACCGCGTGATCGCGCGGCTCGACGACTACGCCGAGGCCTGGCGCGACCAGCGGAAGGCGGTGTGCGAGGAGCACGCGGCGGGGCTGCAGACCGATCGCCTGACCGACCTGCGCAACGCCTGCCTCGACCAGCGGCTGGCCCACCTGTCGGCGCTGACGCAGGTGTTCACCGCGCCCGATCTGTCGGTCGTCGAGAACGCGGTCCAGGCGACCGCCGCGCTGCCCGGGCTGGCCGCGTGCGCCGACGCCAACGCGCTGCTGGCGGTGGTCCTGCCCGACGATCCGACGGTGGTGCGCGAGATCGAGGCGCTGCGGGCCCAGCTGGCCCGCGCCGACGTGCTCGAGCAGACCGGGCGCTACGAGGAGGGCCTGCGGATCGCGGCCGACGTGCGCAAGGAGGCGGCGCGGCTCGGCTACGCGCCGCTCGCGGCCGAGGCGGCGCTCAGCGACGGGCGGCTCCGGATGGCGGCCACCCCGGGCGCCGAGGCCGAGGCGGCCCTGGCCGAGGCGGTGCGGCTCGGGATCGCCAACGATCAGTACGCGGTCGCGGCCGAGGCGGCGGTGATCCACATGTACGTCGTCGGCAGCGACGAGAGCCGGCGCAGCGAGGGGCTGGCGTCGGTGATGTACGCCGAGGCGCTGGTCACCCGCGCCCGCGGCGACGCCCGGCTGGTCGCGCTGCTGCACAACAACATCGGCACGCTCCTCGACGACCGCGAGGGCAGCGTCGAGCAGGCGCGGGCCCACTACGAGCAGGCCATCGAGGCGCTGCGCGTGCGCGGCGAGGCCGACCCGCTGGCGGCGATCGTCCACCACAACCTCGGGATCATGTACGTCAACCACGGGCGGCTCGACGAGGCCCGGGCGCAGTTCGAGCGCGCGCTCGAGCTGTTCGCCACCGTGTTCGGCGCCGACCACCCGCTGGGCGCTCATCCGCGGGTCGGCTTCGGCGACGTGGCGATCCGCCGTGGCGCCTACGCCGAGGCCATCCCGAGCTACCGCGAGGCCATCGCGCTGATGGAGCCGTCGCTCGGCGCGGAGCACCAGTTCTTGCTCGATCCGCTGGCCGGCCTCGGCGTCGCCTACGTGCGCGTCGGCATGCACGCCGAGGCCCAGCCGTACCTCACCCGGGCGCTGGCGATCGCCGAGCGCGACGGGCTCCGGCGCGAGCCGGTCGGCGACGCGCTGGTCGGCCTCGCCGACATCGCCGCGGCCGCCGGCCGCACCGCCGAGGCGCGCGACTACTACGGCCGCGCCGCCGAGCTGTACGAGGGCTCGCTCGAGAGCGACCCGGCCAAGGCCTCGCGCGCGGCGCTCAAGGCCGGCGAGCTGTCGGCCGCGCTCGGCGAGCGCGACGAGGCGATCCGCTGGTTCGAGCGGGTGCGGGTCAGCCAGCGCGGCTCGGAGCTCGAGCGGGGACAGGCCTCGTTGGCGCTGGCGACGCTGCTGGCGAGCCGCGCGGCCGAGCGGGCCCGCGTGTGCGCGCTGCTGGCGAGCGGGCGCTCGGCGGTGCCGGAGGGCGACGCGCGGCGGGCCGACACCGAGGCGCTGTTCGCCGCCTGCGAGCGGCACTGAGGGCGGGGGACGCGCGGGTCGTCGCGCGAATCGAGCTGCCCGAAAAAGCAGGTTCTCACAGGCATGTCCTTACGGGCATGCTCGAAGCGACAGGCCCTATCGAGCATGCCGTTCGAAACATGCTCGTTCAGCCAGCCTCAGCCGGCGCTGCGGCGCAGGCGGGCGAGCTGGGAGCTGGCGTCGCGGGCGTAGCGGCCGGTCGGGGCCAGCTTCAGGTAGGTCTCGTAGGCGACCACGGCGCCGGCGTCGTCCTTGCCGTTCTGGCGCAGCACGCCGAGGGTGAGCCAGCAGTCGGCGAGGTTGGGGTCGACGGCGACGCACCGGTCGGCGGTGATCCGCGACTCGGTGATCTTGCCCTGCTCGAGCTGGACCTGGGCCGTCAGCAGCAGGACCTCGGGGTGGTCGGGCGCCTGCTGCGACAGCTCGGTGAGCGCCGCCGAGGCGACCTTGAGCTTGCCGTCCTTGTAGGCGTCCTTGGCCTTGGTGAGCCGCTCGGTGAACGCGGCGTCGGTCGGCGCGGGCGGCGGGGGCTTGGGCGCCTCGGCGAGCTTGGTCTCGGGCGGCGGCTCGGCCTTGACCTCGGGGGCCTTGGCCTCGGGCGGCGGCTCTTGCTTGGTGTCGGCGGCCGCCGGATCGGTCGGGGCTTCGTCGCCGCCGAACAGCGGGCCGCGCATCGCGTAGAGGGCGATCGCGACGACCACCGCGGCGGCGGCTCCGATCAGCGGCCACGGCGGGGGCGGGGGCGGGGCCGGCGTGGCGAACAGGTCGTCGTCGCCGCCGCTGTCGCTCATCGGCTCGGCGGCGCCGAGGAACGCCTGCATGAATTCGTCGGCGGGCCGGGCCTGGAACGACGGCGGCGGCTCGCTCGGCGGCGCGGGGATCGGCGCGGAGGCGATCGGCTGCGGCGGCGGCGGCGGGGGCGGCAGCAGCGGCTGCGGCGGCGCGGCGTGCACCGACGAGAGCGCGGGCAACACGTCGAGGTCGAGATCGCCGCCCAGCGGCGCGAACTCGCCGGGGCGCGCCGGCGCGGCGCCGAAGTCGGGCCGGCGCTCGGGCTCGGGCTGGGCGACCGTGCCGGCGCGCGGCTCGACGGACAGCGGCGGGATGCCGCCGCGCAGGGTCGTCGAGAACACGCTGTCGGTCGCCAGGCTGGCCGGCGGCGGCTCGCTGACGGGCGCCGCGGGGGCTGTCCCCTGGAACATGTGCGATAGGCCAGACGGGGGCGCAGGCTGCGAAAGCTGGCCGAAGTCGCCGAGCGGGCGCTCGCCCTCGCCGCGCGAGGAGGACAGGCTGGCGAACCCCGCGCTCGCGGACGAGACCGGCGCGGCGGCGGCCGCGGACTCGGGTCGCCGCGACGGATCCAACCATTCACCGCAGTATCGGCACTTGACGGCGACTTCCTGGATCTGCTCCCCACAGAACGGGCAAGGTTTCACCTTGCGGAGATACCTCAAACCTCATCCCTGGCCAAGTAGGCCACCTCCAGACCTCTTTCGGCCCTCCGCGCCTTGCGCCGGCCATGCACCAGGATTTCTGCCGTGCGGTCGTGATGGCCGCTCGGGAGCAGGCCGCCAGCCTGGAGCTGCGGGCTCTGCCGCCGGAGATCTGCTTCGCCGTCGGCTATGCCGCCAACGAACGGCCACTGGCATGTGAGTTCACCACCGTTCGGGGGGAGGGGGAGCAATGAGCCGCCCCATTTCCCCCCTCCGAACTGCCCGTCTCGAACAGTGGGAGCGCCTGAGAGAGTGGGCTGCTGCGCTGGAGGCTTCGAGCGCTGGCCAGGGATGGCGACACGCTGACGGGTTCTTCCGAGCGCTGGTCGCCAGCACGACTGCCGCGGGGCCCCAGCTTCGCTCGCTCGCCGCCTCATTGTGGTCGCTGACTTGCTACCTCGGGGCCCGACACGGGTTCATCGACTGCCCGCCGCTCCAGGGATGCGGCCTCTGCTCCGCATGCTGCCGAAATCGCGCGAAGGTCGCTGCGGCCGACCTCGATCGCCAGCCGGGTGGGGCGCGTGACACGGCCCGACGCCTGCGCCGCGAACCCCTGATCAGCTCCTGGGAGCTTTGCGAGTCCTGCCAGGGCGACCGTCAGTGCCCTGGGCCGTGCCTGCTCGAGGAAACCCAAGAGACGCATCAGGTGTGGCGCTGCCAGACCTGCCTGCTTCGCCACACCCGCCCGAGGCCGAACGCAACGGTTGCTCGCGAGTCGGAGGGAGGTGCGAGCGATGCAAGCTAGTGATGCCGTCCTCTTCCAGAGCGCGCGCACGGCCGCGATGTTCGCGAGCGCCGCAGAGGCGCTGCTCAAATTCAGCCCCCGAGTCGCGCATTCCGAACGTCGCGGCCCGCTCGGGCCGGTGCGCATGCTCGTACGCCTCGGCCTTGGCCGTAAGGGTCCGCAGGATCCTGTCCACGCGCTGGAGGTCTACCGCGCCGCGACAGACGTTTTCGGCGAGTGCCCCACCTGCTGCGCCTGGCCCGGGGCCGACCATGGCGCACCTGGTGATGGTCGCGTTCCCCGTTGTGCACGCGGCCTGTTTCTGGGCCCGTGGTGCGGCGTCGAGCTGGCAGCGGTCGCGCAGGCGCAGCTTGCGTTCGGTGATGTCGCGGACCTTGCGGTTGCAGAGAAGCTGACGAGCTCGCGACTGCTCTCCCATGTTGAGAGCCTGCAGAGGTTCGCGGCGCTGCCGCGGACCAGGTTCGATTTCGTCGTGCGCCCTGGCCCGGATTTCCTCTCGGCGCACCCGCTAGCGCTCTGCCCCAGGTGCGCAGGTGCGCCATGGCGCGTGACGGCGGACCGATTGACGTGTGCCTTGTGCAATGGGTTTCCGGTCGATGACCCGGACCTCGCTGTGCGGCTTCTCGACGAGGTCGAGCCCGACATGCTCGCGCTCGCGGGCAACGGTTGCGAGGTTCGCTTTCGTGACCGCGTACCCCAACCGCAGTTGGCCCAACCGCAGTTGGACGAAGGGGAGCTCGCATAATGCTTGCGCAGAATTTCCTCACTCCATCGCGTGCCAGCGAAGAGGGCGGCGTGTCTGCGAACGACTCCGTCTATCCTCTTCTCCCTTCACCCCTCGACAGCCGCACCCTCGCGTGGTGCTGCCCTTCGGAGCCAACGCTCGGAGAGGCGTGGCTTGCCTACCTGCAAGAGTGCTGGAGGCGGGTCAAGCACGGCGACTTGGCGTATGAGACGGTGCGCCGCTACGCGGATCTGCGCTCCCGCTTGGAGGAATTGGGCGCGCGTCCCATCCACGAGTTGCGGAGCAGCGAGGCCAACTCTTGGCACGCGCGTCTCAGTGAGACTGTCGGGGCGCGCACGCGTCGCCCCACTCGACGAACAGCCGATCTGTGCCGCGACCTGTTGAAACAGGTCTGCGACTTCGCCGAGCTACAGGACTGGCGCCCCCCCAAGAGCAATCCCGTCTCCGTCGTTCCGCGGAATGGGATGAAGCCGCGGGAGCTGCGCTTCGAGCTGGAGGAATGCCGTCGGATCCTGGCGGCGGTTGACGTAGTCGAGCGCCGCCGTCTGCGCCGCAAGTACCGCTCGCCGCTCCGACAGGGCGCGCGTACCTCGGCCACGCAGCTCATCCGGGTGATGTTCCTTTGGGGACGCCGGCCACGAGAGCTGAGGCTGCTCCGGTGGGAACAGCTCGTCGGTCTCGACGGCCCCAAGCCCATCGCCCGCCGGATCGCGGTCAAGCGGGGCATCCGCTCGATCGCTGTCCCCGAGCCGGTGGCGAACATCCTCCTGCAGCAACACGAGCAGGTCGGGGGACTCAGTCAGCTGGTGTTTCCGAGCGGCGTAGGTACGCCACTCACCACGCTCTGGCACACGTGGCACGAGGTGCTGACGATCGCTGAGGTGCCGGAGGTGCCCTTGTACGGGCTGCGCCACAACGTGGCCTCGCACCTCATCGAAGAGGGCTTCACGACTAAAGAAGCCGCCGTCGTTCTCGGCAACACGGAGGGGGTGGTCAGACGGCACTACGACCATGCCCTCGTCTCCCCGCTCGAAGTCGAGGTGCAGCGCAAGGCTGGCGAGGTCATGGCGCGGATCGGAGGGCTGGGATGAGCCTTCCAACACTCGTCATCGCTGACCTCGAGGTCGCCCTCATCAACTCCCGTCGTCGTGTCGAGGAGTGCGAGCAGTCGCTCGAACGGGCGAGGGTCGATCGAATGACCTGCGAGCTCGCGCTCGTCGAGCTGGCAGCGACCGAGCTGGAGCTGCAACAGTTGCATGAGATCGACGGCGCGCTGGGCTCGGCACTCGAGCGCATCCGTGCTGAGCGCCCTCAGCTCCGTCGGCGTCTTGAGCAGCTGGAGCTTGGCGTCCGAGCGAGAGAGGCAACGCTCCATGAGCTGAAGGCGCAGGTGTGGCAGCTCGGCAACACGCTCGAGACTCGACGTCCAAAAGTCCCGCCGCAGGAGGAGGGCCTCCATGGTTGATCCCATGCTGTCCTCGGACCTGCGGCGCACCCCTCCGCGCGCGCCCCATGCTCCGCCGCCCTCGTCATGGGCACTGAACATGGAGCGTGCGTTTCTGGTCGGCTCCCTGGTCGACGCCGGTGAGCGACATCTGCGACGCCGACAAGGCGGCCAGGATCACGCGCTCGCGCTCCGTCTGCCGAGCGCGGTTGTGCTGGCCGTGGCCGACGGTGCTGGTGTCGTCGACGGCGCAGTGAGCCGAACCGAGGTCGGGGCTGGGCTCGTCGTGGAGCTGGCTGCTCGGGCTGCGGCCGACGCCGCTGCTCGCGGAATGGGCCCCGGCGATGCTCGGCATCACGTGGCCGGTATCCTGGTGCGACACCTGTTGCCGCTCTGGGTGATGCTTGGCGAGGGCGCTGCAGGTCTTCTCCACTGCACCCTCATGCTGGCCGTCAGCACGCCCAGTTGGACGTCCATCTGGAGCGTTGGTGACGGCGCGTGGGGTGCCACCGGAAGTCTCGCTCACGGCTTCGCCTCGCCGGCGACGATCGCCACCGTGGCGTGCTACGGGGCTCAGTGGCACGCGCACGGCCGCGAGCGCAGGGCGCGACTGAGGACCAGCGTCGCACTCCTGTGCCGCCGCGGTGATCCCGATGAAGTCGCCGCCGGCCTCCAGCCGGTGCTCGAGGCTGAAGGCCCCACGCTACGACTCTACGTCGCGAGCGATGGCCTTGAGGATGAGCCCCGCCTCGACGCGTGGCTGCGCGTCGCGACCTGGCAAGGTGACGAGCTCGCCGCTTCGCTCGATCGTCCCGCTGGCTCTGATGACCTCGCCCTCGCCTGGGCCCACGAGCGCTGGCCTGGCAGCGCTGGCCTGGCAGCGGACGCGCAACCGTTGCCGACCGGCAACCTGCAGCCTCCGGAGGCGCGTCGGTGAGCGGCTTGGGGAACGCCGCCCAGCCCGTGGGGGGCCGCTGGCGTGACGGCGGGGAGAGACCCGCTCCTTGGACTTCTTTCTACCGACCTCGCAAAGCAGGTCGTCGGCGCGAGGGAGCGCCGGGAGCGGTGATGCGTCGTGGACGATCTGACGTGGCGCCAGCGCTGCGCGCTCGTGAAACTTTATCGCCGGGAGTACTGGCCAATCGGCCGTCTCCTGCGGGGCCTCAAAGCGCGGGGCCTCATCGAGCAGGACGCGCCTGTCCGCCTCACGGAAACGGGCCGGACCCTCGCGCGTCTGATCCTAAAGAGTGCCGGCAGTGGGAGGTGTACCTGACCTCTGGACCTGTCGCCGAGCAGGGGCTGCTCGGCGCGCGCGAGCTCTACGGGATCGAGGCTCAGCGCATCGCAGATCTCGGTACGGGTGCCGGAGTGTTCGGCCAGCGTGCAAAGCACGTATGGCCAGCGGCTGGTCGCTTTGGCTTCGAGATCCGGAGCGCCGAGCACTTCGCCGCCAGGCACTACGACGCTGGCTTCCACGTCGGCAACTATTTCGCCCAAGATGCGCGCCGTGAGCTGAGGCGCTGGCGGCCCGATCTGATCGTCTCCAATCCGCCCTACACGCGGGCCAGGGACACGCTCGCCCTAAGCCTCGAAGAGGTCAGCCCACGCGGCCACGTGCTTCTGCTCCTGCGCTCGACCTTCGGCGGTAGCGAGGACGACGACGAGCAGCTCCGGCGCACGCCGCCCCTGGACGAGTGGTCCATTCCAGGGCGGCTGCGCCTGAAGCGAGGTACGGGGCGCACAGGCCGGCCGCTCGGCGGCGACTTCGTTGGCCATATTTTCATGCTCTTTCGGGCTGGCCGGCAGGGCCGTCCGACGCCGGTGTGGCAGCGTCGCTTGCTCCCTCCGCTTCCCTCCGCGTGGCTGGGCTGGACGGTCCGCCCGGGGGACGAGCACGAGGTTGAGCCGCTGCCGCGCGAGTTCTGGCCGCGCAAGGAGGTTGGTCGTGGCTGAAGCCGACTGGGCGCTGTTCGGCGCCACAAACCGCGAGGGAAGGAAGCTCAGCAGCACCGCTCGGTTGCTGCTCGTTTGGCTGTGGACGCTCGTCGACGACGTCGAGGTCGTCAAGGCGTACCGCAAGACCCGCGGCCAGCCGGTAAGACGAGCGCCACGAGTCGCGCTTGCACGCCTCAACCGCGACACCGCCACGCTCCTCGGCTTCGAGCTTGAGACGCTCCGTCGCGCTCTCGATCGGGACCTGGTCGAAGCGGGCTGGGTGCAGCGCGTCGGACAACACCAGCTCGCCCTGTTGGACAAGGAACACCGCGACGCGTTTTTGGCTGCCAAGTACCCTTTCCCGCCCGCTGTCAAGCGCGAGTTGGGAGCAGATCCCGGACAACCATCCGGAGCAGATCCCGGACCACGATCCGCAGATCCCGGACAACGATCCGGGATCTTGCGGACGACGATCCGGCAGATCCCGGACAACGATCCGCCGCATCCTTTAAGGGTCCCAATTGGGTCCCAATTAGGTCCCGAGTGTGGGTCCCACGCGCGCGCACCCGCATGCGACGCCACCCCTGATTTTTTTTCCGTCGCCGGAGAGATCGTCTCGGCGGCAGCGCCGCCCGTTGGCGCCGCGGCGATCCCAGCCACTCGTCGCGGGCTGCGCCACCTCGTCGCGCTGCTCGAAGACGGCGAGCCGCGCGACCGACTCGAGGCGGTGCTGGCGGCCGCGCCGGCGATCTGCGAGGCGAAGCCGCAGGCGCTCGAGTTCTACGGGCCAGAGATGTTCGTCGGCGAACGGTGGACGCGGTGGTGCAACCATCACGCGCAGCTGGTGGCGCTTCGTTCGGCCAAGTCGGGGTCGCGCCAATCGCCAGGTGCCGCCCCCGACAAGCCCTCGAGCGACGATGAGGCGCGGGAAGTGGCGGCGCTGCTTGACCGCGTCGAACACCCACGAGAGCCGAACGCGTTCGAACGGGACAACCCGGGGTTGCAACTGCCGCACTTCCGCGCGTTGCTGTTCGCCCCCGCCGAGTCGCGTCGCGTCGTTGCCGAGCTCGTCGCCCGCACGGCGGCTGAGAACCGGTCACTACGACTCGACGAGCTGAAGGCGGCGCTTGCGTCTGTCGCTCCATGCGACAAGCCGGCCTCTCGGCGTCACTCGGACGTCGACCAGGCCGAACGCGAGGAGGAGCAAGAGTTGCTCGCGCGAGCCGCTGAGCATCGCAGGCGCGCGCAGCAGATTCAGGCGCTCGACGAGGTCGCGAGTCGCGACCGCGCCCAGGCGGTGGTGCTGTTCCGGTCGCTGCTGGCTCGCGGCGACCTCACGGACGACGAAACCAGGCTCATCGAGCAGCGCCTCGCGCAGCTCGTGCGGCCGCAACACGACGAGGCTTCACATGAGCAACCGACGACGACAGATGAGCATCGATGACGTGCTCGGAGGGCAATCGATGAAGGCCGAGAAGACGACGAGGACGGCGAAGAAGGCACCCACGAACGCGGCGAGGCGGCCAGCGGCACCCGTTGCGAAGAGCGCCGACAAGACGCGCGGCGCCAAGGCGGGCGGCAAAGCCAAGCAACAAGAGCCTGCCGAGCAACCTGGCGACCGGGCTTGGGCCTACGCGGCAGCGGCGGCGTGCGACCTGGTGGTCCGTGACCTGGAGTGGCAGCGGTCTTCCAAGCCGCGGACCGTCCCGCGGTGGGAGGACGCCCCGCCCGTCGCGCACGTGCTCGTCCTGGTGGCGCGGGAGGGCACGTCGGTGCTGGAGCGGATCCACGAGCAGGCACAGCTCAAGTGCCCGACGGACTGGCAAGGCTGGGCGGCGGAGCGGGCGGCCCTCTTCGAGCGAGCCGGCGTCTCGGCCGACTTCCGGAAGTTGACGGACCGTTCCGTGATCCAGGTCAGCCCGCATCACATCGACCTTGCAACCGACCCCAAGCATCCGATGTTCGACCGACGGGCGAAGTTGCCGCCGGACCGCGGTATGGCCGAGTCAATCATGGCCCTTGGTGAAGTGGTCGAGGTCATGCAGGTCACGCCGCATGAGGACGACGACGGCATCACGCGCCTGTACTCGGGCAGCGGCAGCCGCCGCACACAGGCGACACGCCTCGCGAACCGGCTTCTGCTCACGCGATGGTACGATGCGGTCCGGTTCACGAGCGATGAGCGCCGAAAGCAGGTCACCCCGCCATTCCTGATTCGAGCCGTCCACGCGATGGTGCGCCTGGAGGGCAAGGCGAGGACGGCAGCGGCCGTGGTGGCCAACCAGATGCGACTCAGCGAGGACATCATCCGCGAGGCGGACGGTGTCGAGCAGCTGCTCGCCGCCGGCTACCAGTTGAACGAACTGCCCGAGCGGCTCGGCAAGAGCCTTCGCACGATCACGAACCTTCACAGCTTGAACAAGCTCGCGCCCTCCCTGCGTGACGAGGTCTCCGAAGGGAAGATGCCGGCGGCCGTGGCGTACAAGCTCGCCGGCATCACCTCGAAGAAGCAGCAGCTCGACGCGGCGAAGGCAACCGTTGCGTACAAGTCGGGGGCGGCACGGTGCGCGGCGATCGATGCCTACCTCGCGGGCGGACCGCTGCCCGAGCTCGGCGCCAAGGTCAAGGCGTTGCCGAGCAGGACGATCCAGGCGGCTGCGGAGCGGCTGGGGCGTGCTTCGCTGAGCGCGGAGCATCAGGGCCTCGCGCTGCTCGTGCAGGCGCTCGCCGGCGACGACGAGGCGATGGCGCAGCTGCCCGAACCGATTCGGGCCGCGTTCGTCGACCCGGCGAAGGCAGCGCGCGAGCGCAAACGCTGGCAGGAAGAGGGCTTCGATCTGGTCGCACAGGAGGCATGGTCGAGCGCGTGCCCGGAGGTAACCCCGCAGCAGGTGAAACGATTGCAGGCTGCGGGTGCATTGCCGGAGCACCTCGCGCTCGCGCCGACGCTCGAGCTGCTCCACCAAGACGAAGTCGAGGACCGCTCTTGGGGACTTCCCGAGGACCGGATCACGCTGGGGAGCCTCCTGACCGACTATGTGATCGACGAGCGTCAGGTCGCTGCCGACGCGGGGCGCACCGGCAGGCGCGTGAGCACATACGCTGAACTCGAGAGCATCGGTTGGGAGCAAGCGGGCTTCGACAAGGACGCTGCGGCCGCATGGCAGGCTGCGACGCGAACGCCGACGCGCTCTGCGGGGATCAGCGCTGACCACGCCGCCACGGGAAGAGACGCCGGCATCACGCCCGAGATGCTCCAGCTGCCACCGAGCGCGAACCTCGTGCGCACGGTGGTCGACGACTGGGACTTCGAAGAAGACGAGCGGCTCAGCTTGGGCCTGTTCGTGATGGAGGCCGGCCTGCAGTGGGATGACGTGCTCGAGGACGCCAAGGTCGAAGGGCCGCGGGTCGCGACCGGTAGTGAGGCGCAGGCCCTGTTGGAGGCCGAGGCCGCGGCTGCGGAGTAGCAACGACAGAACGACGAACGAAGGAGAAGCAAAGTGCAGAGAGCAGAACTGGACGAAGGAACCGCGCGCCTCGAGGCGCAGCTGCGAGCCAACCCCAACGCGCACGCGTACTGCCTGCTTGCGGCGGTGCTGCAGGCACTCGCCAACATGGCGGCGAGCGTCGCCACGACGACGAGGATCCGAGCCAACGTGCAAGCGCTCCTCGTCTCGCTGGTGACGGCCATGACGAGCGTCGCGGAGCGCCAGAAGGGATGGTCGGGAGAGGTCGCGCACGTCGCCGAGAAGCTGGCGCACTTCATCACAAGCACGCCCGAGGACATGCAACGGATCCTGCAGACCTACCACGCCAAGATCGTCGAGGCGGCGCACCTGGGGGGTGAGTGATGGCTCGCGTCGACCAACGCAAGCGTGGGGGCCCCCAGGTGCAACTTTCAGCGCCGGCGACAGGTACGCCAGGCCGTGAGCTCGGCCGAGAGGAGGTCGAACCCATCCGCGAGCCCTCCACCGCCACAAGCTCGGTGGTCGCCTCGCTTCGCCATGCGCAACAGTTGCTCTTGGGCGAGACCGCGAAGCTCGCCGAGGCACGCAGTTGGGCCGCCGGGACGGGGGACTCACGCGTGCTTATCACGCAGATCAACAACGAGGCCGCTCGCTGTCGAGAGTCGTTCCGCCACCTCAAGGCACTCGAGCTCCAACTGGCCGGCGACTTCCAGCCGGAGCACCCCAACGAAGCCCTGGCCCTTCCATCACCGTTCGCACGCGTTCACGCGATGGGTCACCGAGAGTTTGTCGGGCCCATCACCAGCTTGGGCCGGCTCTACCGCGTCGAGCACCACGAGCTGTGTGAGGCCGGCGGGGACTGGCAACTCCGTGTCACGACCCATGACATCCAGGCCGTCCATTCGATCGAGTATCTGACCCCCGAGCGGTGGGCAGCGGAGCTGGCGGATCTCGAGGAGCAAGCCCGCCGCAGGACCGACCGGCGGCGCTTGTTCGCCTCAAGGGCCGCTGGAGAGGACGACACCCTTGACCACGGCGAGGACGACGTCCTCGACGCACGTGGCGAGGACGACGTGTGCAATCACGGACAGCCACACCAGGGCGAGGACTGCGTCGCGTGCGGCGACGAAGCCGAGATGAGCCGGCAGCTCGAAACGCTCGGAGACGACCGCACTGACGGTTCTGAGCAGCATGCAGGGGAAGATGACGACAGGACGGGCGAGTCGTCTCTGACGCCCCCCGAAGCGGAGGAACCGTGACGCAACGTTGGGCGAGATGTACGGGGTTCGACGCCAGCGCTCCCTCTCGGGAGTTCACGGACGAACTGTCGGCGCCCGTGCCGTCGCCCAACGAACTACGCCGCCGGGAGTTCGCGCGGTTTCTCAAGGAGGAGCCACTACAGGACGTCGTCGCTGTGAAACTTCGAGGGGAGGACTTCGCCGCGAGCGGCGAACTCGTGTGCAAGAGGCTCACCCTGACGCTCGCGTGTGGACACGAACAACTAGCCTCGTGCGTCCCCGGCAAGGCACCGCCGACAACGGGGCGCTGTCCTCGCTGCTATGCCGCACGAATTTCCAAGCGGGCGCGGCAAGTCCCGTTGCTGGGGGAGTAGGACCTCGACGAGGACCTGGCCGACGACGACGACGACGAGCTCGACGAGGACCTGGCCGACGACGACGAACGAGGACCTGGAGGAGCTCGACGAGGACCTGGCCGACGACGACGAGCTCGACGTGGCCGACGACGAGCTCGACGAGGACCTGGCCGACGACGACGACGAGCTCGACGAGGACCTGGCCGACGACGAGGAGCTCGGCGACGAGGTCGACGTCGCCCTGAGTGTCGTCCACTGTTCATGCTCCGACCGGAGGGGGACGGCTAGATGGTCGAAATTGTTGACAAAAATCAGGTTTCTTGGCGATGAGGGTCTTCCAAACCCCATGGCAGCGGATGCTGGCGAGTCGTCGCCGCGTAACTCAGACGGCGACCGTTTTTGGCTCGCTGGCGGCGCTTGACCGCAGCGACTCGCTTGCACAACCCGTCCTCCGTTTACCGGGCGGCGACAACGTGGTCGTCGTCGACAAGGGCGGCAGCTTCGTCCTGCTACACCGAGGCAGGCGGCTTGTCGATCGCCACCTCAACCCCCTCGAGGTCGAGGCGATCATTGATGACTGGCGAGGGTCGTGGCGTGTCGAGGCCAACGGCGCCAGCGGGCAGGTCTCTAACTGCCTGACCCCGGACGAAGCGGCGGCCGACATCGTCGCAGGAGGCAACAGTTGCGAGGGCAACTGGGTGAGCGTCAGCGTTCGTCGTAGACAATGGGCCTGGCGGTTCGCGGTTCATTGCGAGCGTCTGGACGTCACGCTGCTGTCACGGCCCGTCATTGAGCAGCCGCGCGACCCGAACGGCGCGCCTACTTGTGACAGGTCTTGTCGATGCTGATGCAGGTGTTGCCGCAAGGCTTGCCTTTGCGACAGATGGGTGCGGAGGGCGAGGCCGGCGTCGGCGAAGTCAGCGTCAGCTGATGTCCCAAGCTCGGCTGGGCCTCGGGCCTCGCGGGGCTCGGTTGGGCCTTGGGCTCCGCCGTGCCCGTCGGCCCCTCAAAGCCCCAGGCGTTGACCTCGCGCGGCGGCTCGGCACGAGGACACTTAACGCAAGCGAGGATGAAGAGCAGGACCCCAAGCCAGAATGCGACTTGCCGCACCCCTGCATCATCCTGCGCCGGACACAGGCGCGTCAACCAGCGCCGTCAGCGAGGAGCCGCGCGAGCGTCGACACGTGCCAGGCGGTGCCGCGCGGGCGATGCCCCTCGACGCGCAGCCGGATGCTGACCTCACGGAGGCTCATTTGCTGGGCACGGAGCTCCTGCGCGCGCGCTAGTGCGGCGAGCTCGGCCGGGTCGTCAACGAGGCGGCCCCGAACGATCCGCTTGCCGTACGGGGCTGTTCCACCGGCGGCCTCGCCCCGTGCCAGCTTGGCGCGGAGCGCCGCACGGGTCCGCTCGCGGATGACACCGGCCTCGAACTCGGCGACCGCGTCGACCAGCTGGCGCATGAGCACCGCCTCTGGCGAGTCGCCCGGCGGGGGACCGTCGACGACCACCAGCTCGGCGCCCGCGCGGCGCACGAGCAAGCCAAGCTGGGCAGCAAGGGCGACGTCGCGGGCGAACCGGTCGCGTCGAAGGGCGACGAGCCGGCCCGCCCGGTGCTGGCGCAGCGCCGCGAGCGCCCGCGTCAGACCGGGCCGCCTGTCGAGCCGGCTTCGACCGGACGCGACGTCGCGCTCGATGACCACCAGCTCGGCGCCCTCGCGCTCGGCCCATGCACGGAGTGCCGCTTCCTGCGCCTCCGGGCTAAGCCGCTGCTCGCTTGTCGACGTGCGGATGTAGCCGACGGCGACGCCAGCGTTCCCGCGTCTCACAGGACCTCGACGCGGCCGGCCAGCAGCCGCTGATGTTGCTCGAGCAACTGCTGGTGCTCGTCGAGGCGCCGCTCGTGCGCGTCGAGGCGCTGGTCCTGACCCGCGTCGCTGGCCGCGCCCGCCCGGACGGCGGCCGTCAGCTCCTGCAGCCGCTCGTCCAAAGGGCGCGTCACGGTCCGAGCGAGCTGTGTCGGCGACCGCCACAGCATGATCGCGACGACGACGAGCGCGCCGCAGAAAAGGAGCCCGATCGCGCCCAAGAGGATGAGCAAGCGGAGCTCCGAGCTCATGCGACTCGCGCCCTCCAAGTGCCGTCAGCCGTGCGTTCGTAGCCACGCTTCACCACGGCCCAGGCTGATGCCGCCGCGCGCGCTGGTGGCGAGCCGCGGGCCACCTGGGACTGATAGGCGTGCTCCCACATGCGCCGGGCCTTGGGCGGAAGCAGGTCGGTTCGGTGAAGCGCCGGCGCATCGGCGCACACGTCCTCCGCGACGAGCTCGCCGACGACGAGCTCGAACTCGCGGACTTCGTTTGCGCGAAGCACCCGAACCCGCGCTCTGGTACCAGGCGCGAGCCGAGCGACACGGGTCCTGAGGTCGTGGGCGTCGCGCACGGCCTGGCCCATGATGGCCGTGATCCTGTCGTCGACCTCGAGCGCCGTCTCGCCGGCGTCGACGACTACGGCGCCGCGGGTCGCGGGGCCCATCGTCGCGGCCGGGTCGTCAACCTCGACGCCCAACCAGCCACGCACGACCGTGCCTTGGCCGCGGAGCTGCACCAGCACCCACCGGACTTGCTCAACCGGTACCGCGAAGCCAAGCCCCCGGCCGAGGGCGGCGGTCGTCACCCCCACGACCTCGCCGTGCGTGTCGAACAGCGGGCCGCCGCTCGAGCCGGGGGCAATTGTGGCGTCGAACTGCAGGAAGTCGACGTAGTCCTCGGCGTACAGGCCCATGCTGCCGCGGCCGGTTGCAGAGACGATGCCAGAGGTCGCGGTGCGCGGAAGGCCAGCCGGCGCGCCGATCGCCAGCACGGGCGCTCCGACGTCGACACGTTCACCAAGACGAGCCGGGGCGAGGCGCGTTCCCTCGCTGAGCCGCAACAGGGCGATGTCGCTGAGGGGGTCCGACCCGACTCGCCGGGCGTCGAGGCGGCGCCCGTCAGCCAGCATCACGATGATTTCACGTGCGCCGCAGACGACGTGGTGGTTGGTCACGACCAGGCCGTCCTCGCTGAGCACGAAGCCGGAGCCGATGCCCTGGTCGTTGCCGTTCGTGGTCATGATGCTGACCACGGACGGCATCAGTTGCGCGATGATGCCGGTCCAGTCCCTGGCCTCGCACATCAGGAGGCCAGCGCCCTCGTCGTCGGTGGCGGCCCGCGCCCTCGTCGAGCGCGAGCGAGACTTCGAGGAGCGACCTCGGCTCCCGCGGGCCGGCGGGATCGGGGGGAGCTGCAGCTCGGGGATCGGAGGGAGCTTGTCGCGTCGGCCCCGCGTGGGCTGGGGAGCGTCCTGGATGCCCCACGCAGCGACGTACTCGTTCATCACCTGGTAGGCGACGTCGAGGCCCTCGCCATAGCTGGGGAGGCTCAGTTGCGCGAGGTCCCACAGGACGTAGAGGCGCTGAGCCCGGCGCGCGGAGTTTTCGTCGTTGCGGCGGCGCAGTCGATTGTTGATGAAGTTCAGCTCTTGGCCGAACTGCTGGATCGATGAGCGCAGGCGTTCGTAGCCCGGGACGTCAGTAAGGACGATGTGCGGAGGAACAGCGAGCTCGCCGTTGGAACCAACGTCGCGCCACCTGTGCTTGTAGCGGTGCAGCAGCGCATCAGCGAAGTCCAGGCCGAACGGCGCGACGTTGGCGATGTCCCACAAGGCGCGCAGCCACTCGCGCTGCGCAACGTCCAGGTCGCGCTGGTCGTCGAACTGCTTCAGCTTTTGGCCGAAGGCGCCAAGGCCCCCGCCGAGTCCCGCGTCCTCGATGAGTGGGTCGGGGAGCCAGCCGTGACGGCCGGTCAGGGAAGGGTCGTCGTGCCTGGTCAGCCGCGCGCCTCGCGAGACGCGCCGCTCCAGAGCCTCGTACTCCTTGGCCTCGCGGTCCCGAAGCTTCCGCTCTGCAGCGGCGAAGCGCTGCTCGTGCTTCGCCCGTCGCTCGGCCTGACGCTGACGGAGCTTCCGCTCGGCCTCATCCGTGCGGTCCTGCCGCTCGCGCGCGGACAGCGGCGCGCGGGTCGGTTCGGGCTTGGCCTTGCGCGGGCGGCCTCGGAGCTTCATGGCTTGGATCGTCAGGGCTACGCTGGGCATGGGTCCCTCCGTCAGTTTCGAACGTCGTCAGTAAGCGGGGTCGGGCAGGGCGGGCAGGCCCCAGTAGCGTCGCCGGTCCGCCAGAACTGCCCGACACGCGAGCAGCACGTGCTCGATGGTCGTGCCGCGACTCTGCTGTGTCAGGCCCTTGATCACCACCTGCCAGAGCGCCTCGAGCCACACCGACGGCACGAGTGGGTCACGCATGTGGGCCTCGGCGAGCTGCAGGGTGTCGTTGAGCTCGCGGGCGAACACCTGGGCGCTGCGGGGAAGCTCGCGCCAGACCTTGCTGCCCGGTTGGACAATGTGGGCCATCGGCGCCGGCGTTGGCGCGGCCCACCGAGGCTTTCGGGTTCGCCGGCTGGCGGCGCGGGTGGCGAGGGTGAGGAGGACGCTAGGCATGGGTCACGCAACAGCTGCGCGCGGAGCCTCGTCCTTGCGCGTGGCAAAGTAGATGGCGGTCGCCCCGACACCGAGGACGGCCAAGCCGATCGGGAGATACACGAGCGCGTTGCCTGCACCGGTGAGGAGGTTGCCGGCGCCCGCGCCCAGGTCCTTCGCCACCGCGAACGTGGTCTCGGCGGCGGCCTTGATGATCTGGCCACCGCCCTGGACGGCGGCGTCCAGGGCGGCGAACGTGCCGTTCATCGCCTCGCGGAAAGCGGAATCCATCTCGGCCTTCGCCTTGTCGATCGTGTTCTGGCTCTGGACCCATTGGAGTTGCGGCAGCGCCTCGTTGATGAGGTTCGGCACCAGCGGATCCGCCGCGAGCAGCAGCTCGGACTCGAGACCCCAGCCCGGCGGCGCGTTCTGAAGGAACGTGACGACGCGCATCGCGGGCACGTGGCTGAAGAGGTCGAAAATGATAACGCGGATGTCGCCTCGAACATGCTTACCAGCAGCCCGCAGCGCCGCGCCCGCCTCAGCTCCGTGGGCCTTCGCGTCCTCGACGTACTTGGCGTACACCTCATGCACTTTAGCCCACAAGGCCAGGCGCTCGGCGCGATAGGCCGCGATCTCCTCCGCAGTGCTGTTGGCGTCGAGGCCGTAGAGCGTCGTAGGCGGTCCGGAGCCGAGGGAGCGTGACGCGACCATCGTCATGGTCGTCCGTGGGACCTGAGAGTCGACGTAGGCGCGGAGAGGTTGCGGGTCCGCGAAGGTCGGCCACCCGAAGCGGTCGGCATCCGTCAGGGTCGGCCGCGGGCGCCGGCCCTTCGCCGCGTCGATCCACATCTGCGCGGGCCGGAGCGACACGATGCTCGTGGGGATGTAGCGGTAGAGGTATTGGGCCAGCCCGCGGAGCTGCTGCTTCTCGGCCTCGACGCCGGTGAGCGGCCAGCCCGCCCCATCCAGCGCCAGACGGATCTTGCACGCGAGCGCGTAGCCGCGGTTGATGGCGCGGCGCAACGCCGACGCATTCTTGGAGGTGATGGCGCGCAACCGGGTCGGAGCCTTGGTCATCGTCGTGCCTTTCCGTCGCTGCTCTTGTTCCGCTTGGAGAGGTAGTAGGCCGCGCCTCCACCACCTGCGAGGAGCAGCGCGCCGAGCAGCAGTCCACCACCGCCACCACCGCCGCGCCTGCCGTTGAACACCTGGGTAACCTTGACGGCTGTCTTGCAGGCCTCGACGAGGATGCCCACTCGCTCGTTGGGGGGGACCTCGTCGTTGACGCCCTGGTCGTGGTCCTCGAGCGGTGCCCGCACGAGCAGCGCGAGCTGCTCGCTGGCGGCGATGGTCTGGGGCGTCTCCTTGGCCTTCCTCGCTTCGACGCGCTGGCGGAAGGCTGCTTCGGCGGCCGTCGCCTGCGCCGCGCGCTGGCGCAGCGTCTCGGCCCACGCCTCGACATCGGGCAGCACGCAGACGAGCTGGCCGTCGAGCATCTGACAGGGCCGCGCATAGTCGCGGCCGCCCTCACCCTGGCCGGGCTTGGGAGTCGGCTGCGGCTCGGTTCCCAAACTCATTAAGTAGGGCATCGGGTCGAGGAGGTGAGCGGGGCGCGGCGTGTTGACCCTCCAGGACTGGGCGTTGTTGGCCTGCGACGAAGAAATTTTCGTGTCGTAGAGCTGAAAGTGCAGCATCGAGCTGCCGCCCGCGTATTGCCCGACGCGCGCAAACTCCTGTCCAGCCTTGACCAGCGTCCCCACCTTCGGCGAGCTGCCGAGGGCGGTGCAGCCGGCGATGATACTTTTGCCCGAGATGGTGTGCACGAGCGTTGCCTTCGCCGGGCCCTGCCAGCCGCGATCGACGTCGACGATGATGAGGTCCTCGGGCGCGAGGATCGGCGTATTCTTGGAGGCGCGGAGGTCGACGCCGCAGTGGTAGCGCTGCTGAGGAGCAGACCCCCAGGGGCGCTTGGCCTCGAACCTGGTCGACGCGTTGAACTCCTCTTGCCGAGGGGTGGGAAGCGGCCAGAGGGGCATCAGCGGCCTCCCTTCCGGCTGCGGCGGGGCGGCGCCTCCTGGCCCTTCAGCTTCACCACCGAGTCATCGACCGTGCGCAGCGTGACGACCGCGGTGCTGCGCTCGGCGATGATCCAGGCCACGGTCTCGACCTGCGCCCAGACGCGCTCGCCGGTTTCGGTGCCGCCCACGAGTGGGCGCCAGAGCACCAGGTCGCCTTGCCGCGGCGGCGAGTCGAGCTCGACGACGACGAAATTCCATCGCGCGTCAGCTTCTTGGAACCTCACGTTCATCGCTCGTCTCCAGGCAACAGTTGCGTGGGCCTGCGCTTCGTCTTGTCGTCGCGCGTGGCGAAGTAGATGCCGGTGCCGGCGGCGGCAGCAGCACCGAGGCCGAGGAGGGCAAGCCCGGCGCGGCTGCTCGAGCGCTTCTTGACGGGCTTCTTGCCGCTGCCGCCGAAGACGGGACCGTCGTTGGGTCCTTGGGGCTGGGCTTGACCCAAGGACCGCGCCTTCACAACTGGATCGTGACTGTCCTTGCCGGCCTTCTGGACGCTGGGTGCAAGGAGGTCCCAGTCGCGCAGAACAGCCTTCCGGAGCTCAAAGAAGCCGACGAAGGAGTCGGTAACATGCCGAGCGACGTCCGCCCGCACGGACCACTTCTGGCCAGCGTACTCGATCTCGAAATACTGGTCGTCTGGACCTTGGACATGCACCTGGTTGCTTGACGTCCGAAAGACGCCGTTGTCCTGCTGGCCCACCGGCGGGAGCAGCGGCAAGCGCTGCAGCACCAACTGCTGCCAGCGTTCCCAAATCGCCTGAACCGGGCGACTGTCCGTCTGGACGTGAACAGCGCTTGGTGTGTGCAGAGCCAGGTAGTGCGCAGCGAGGGCGCTCTTCACCGCTGTGACACCCGACCAGGCGACCACATCCACGCCATGCACGTAAGGCCAAGTGCCAGCCGAGAGCTGGATACGCTCGCCGGGATTGTAGGCGCAACCTCTGCTCTCCCAGTACTCCGAGGAGCGCGAAATGCACTTCACAATCGCCTCGTCGGCAGCGGTCCACGCGAGCGTTGGCTGGCCGTCGTCAAAGACGTTCGTCGCATCCGTGCGACGGAAGCTGCGGCGCACGCAGTCATAGATCCGTTTAGTCGGGAAGACGTACACGGCACCCTTGTTCCACTGGGCCAGCACGCGGCTTGAAGGCCAGCCCGGGCCCATCTTGGTGCGCGCCGTGGAAGCGGGGGGGCCACCGCTTGGGGCCCGCCACATCCAACGTGCATCCACGGGGCCCACGAACGCCTCTTGTGCGGCAGCTATGTTCAGGCGCTCAGTTGCGCTGTCGGCCTCGATGGAACTCCGGAGCCACCCGGTGAACGCTTCTATCAGGCCAGCAACGCTTGTAGCGATGGCCGCACCATCTCCGCTTGTCAGGAGGTTCCACGCGTCCTTGAGGGTGCCCAGCGCCTCCATGGCCTCGCCGCCTAGCACCGGCTGGAGACGCTCGCCAAGCGCAGGGGCGATTGTGTCCTGGACCAGTTGGGGGACGCGAAAGTCGAGTTCCCCCGCAAAGAGAACGCGCGTCATCGCAGCGCCCCCTCGAAGCGGGACCGCAAGGGGGCGCTACGCGCCAAACTAGAACTCGTACTAGAACTCGTACATCGGGGTGCCCTGACAGATGAACACCATCGGCGTTGAGCTATAGCCGCAGAGCATCCAGTCCTTCGGGCATTCGGCCTCGTCCTCGCAGAGGTAGCTGCAAGACTTGTTGTCGTTGCACACCTGCCCGCCCGGGCAGTCACTGTCGACCTGGCAGGTGTTGGCGCAGTAGCCCTTGTCGCCACTCCTGGGCGTGTCGTCGCCAACGTTGCAAGCGAGCTGGGGCCCGCACTCGTACGCAGGATTATCGGTGTCGATCTCGCAATGCTCCTCGAGTCCCGCGGGCTCGGGCGGGGGGTCATCCTGACAACCCAGGAGAGCGAGTCCGAGGACGAAGGAGGGAACGAGGGGGCGCATGAGCCCACCATATCACGGTCGCGGCTCACCGACACCCTTCCTCAGCACGGACCTGCGCTCCGCTCTCTGGTATGCAACAGTTGCACGCCTCGACCAGGTCGCCAGCCCACGGCTCCCGCACGACCGCCCGCAGCTCATGGTCCATCCCGCACGGGAACCACCACGGGTCCGCCAGCGTCGCCCGCAGCCCGACCGACTCGACGCGAAGGATGTACAGCACCATGGCAAACGCCGGGCGGGCGAACCTCGCCCGGAACTCCGGGTCGTCGTCGAGGAGCCAGTGGTCGAGGCGGGCCGCCGCGTCCTTCAGGCCGTGGGCCAGGCGACCGCAGCTCCATCGCCACACGCGGCGGAAAAGCTCCTCCTTGACACGTGTCCAAGAGAAGCGTTCGGCGAGTCTGGGGCGATCGGTCGTCACTGCACCACCTCAAGGTCAGAAGCCCAGGTCCGGCATTTCGGCGACCGGCGCGCCGTGGGTTGCAGCCTCCTGCCGCGCCGCGTCCAGCAGCTGCTCGACGAAGGCCGTCAGGATGAGCCCGCGGAACACCATCGCCTGATACAGCGCGCGCGTGACCAGGAAGCCGCGGGTCGCGTCAGCGGCGGCGAGCGGCGGGATCGGGCCGAGGCCGCAGGCCGGGTCCTCGGCGACCATCACGTCCTTGGTCGCCACGCGGATCTCGTCGATCGGGACCGGCGCGGCCCACGTCGCGGCACGCTCCTGCGCCTCCTCGATGACGGCCGGCACGATGTAGGCGACGGCGGGCCCGAGGTCGCTCACGACGAGCTGGCAACCGTCCGTCAGCTCGAAGCCCACCCGCGGCGCGGTGGTGCTGACGAGCTCGACGAGCGCCGTGCGGGCGGACGGTTCGAGCTGGGCGAGCGCGTGGTTCGTGGCCAGCGACAGCATGGTCGCGCTCATGCCTGTCGAGGCGAAGGCCCCGCGCGTCGCCTCGGCCAACGCGAGCGGCACCGATTCGTCCTGCGCGCCATGGATGAACCGGACGCGGGCCTGGGTCGGGAGCTTCTTGGGCCGCAGCAGCTCGGGGAGCGCGCCGGCCACGGCCACGGCCCCGTCGACCGCGCCGATGGCCGCCAGCCGGAGGGCGATGGCGGCGCCCTGGTCGTAGCCGGCGGCGATGATTCGCGTCGTCCGGTGCAGCTTCGTCAGGGTCTGGATCGCCTGCACGAGCGTCGGGGTGAGGGCGACGAGGGCATTCGCGACCTGCGGGTTGTCCAGGCTGCCGCTCATGAACCACCCGAACGCGTCGCCGCTCGGCAGGCCGCGCACGAGGTAGGCCCGGCCGCCCAGGTCCGGCGGGATGAGGGCTGCCAGCTGGTCCGGCTGTGCCCCCCGTCCGTGGAAGACGAGGACGAGAGGGGCGGGCGCGTCGCCGGCGACGGCGGTCGGGACGCGCTTGGCGAGGAGCAGGCCGGGCAGCTGCACTTGCACCGGCTCCTCGGCAGGCGGCTTGGGGACGGGGATCTGCAGCGGCGGCGGCTTCCAGCCGGGCTCAGGGTTCGTGATGATCACGTCGCCCTGGCTCGGCTGGCTGTGTCCTTGCGCGTTGGCATGCACGACGTCCTGCTGCTGGTACGCCTGCAACCGTTGCCAGACCGCGAGAGGCGAGAAGGCGTCCGGGTGCTTGTAGGACTTCCCCGGCGGCCAGGGGAACGCGACGGCCGCGAGGTCGATGCCGATCTCGGTCGCCCGCGCGAGGTAGCGTTGTTTGGCGGGCAGCCCCTGGCCTTGAGCGAACCCGGCCGGGTCCGCGTAGGCCGAGAACAGGTTGCCCCACGTCTCCCACGAGTCGCCGGGGTTCGCCTCCTTGCCGGGAACCAGGACCTTGAGGGGCCCGCTCAGGTGCTGCCAGATGAGCACAGCGCCGAGCCAGCCCTGGACGTCCCACCGCTGCATCGCGGCGGCCGCCTCGAGGTCGATGAGCGGCATCCTCGCCCGATCGTACTGTCCCGGCCCGGTCTTGGCGTCCTCGATGCCCTGCCAGACGGCGGAGGCGCCGAGCACGTCTCCGAGGCCGTAACTGCCGACCTTCCAGCCGGCGACGTCCTTGGGCACGGGCCAGCCGTTGGCGAGGTTGGCGTCGATGCGCTGGGCCGACTTCGGGCCGTCCGCCGGCGTCACGCACAGGCGGCAGAGGTCCGGGTGCGCAGCGGCGATGGTCGCGGCCTGGGCGGTGGAGACGAGCGGCTGGGTCGCGCGGAATGCCTGCCACCACTTGATCGCCAGCGCGCGCGCAAGCCCAGGGATACCGCTCGCCAGCTCGGCGCGGGCCGCATGCTTCCGCACGCTCATGGGGAAGCCGCCCCAGTTGCTCTCGAGGTCGAACTGCAGCACGCCCGGCGGCGGGAGTTGGCCACCACCGCCGCTGTTGCCCGGCCCCTGCCCATCGGGCAACGGCTTGGTCTTCTTCTTTCCGCCGGCTGCGACCGCCACACCGACGCCCGCCGCCAGCAGACCGCCGCCGAGCAACCAGGCCCAGGCGTTGCTGCTCCTGGGCTTGATGACCTCGCCCGCTCGACGAGCTCGGTTCGTCATCACGTAGTTGGTCAGTCGGTCGAAATCGTCGGCCATACGCGTCTCCTCAGCCGCCCGTCACGTGCCAGAACGTGGTCGCCGTGTTGGGCTGAAGGGTGACCCCCTGGTTGGGCGAGAGGATCGTCGTAGTCGCCGTGCCGTTCATGGCCTGGCCCACTGCGGCGGTCAAAACGAAGTCCTCGGGCCCGATGTTGACCACGCGGAGGATCTTGGCGAGGTCGGTCGGCAACGGCGGGAGGACCACGACGTTCGCGTCGTTGTTGGACGAGACGCTGACGATGGTCACGTCGTGGGTGAGTGCCGCCAGCGTCTGCGGGGTGTTGGCGTCCGTGACGGAGACGGAGCGTCGCTCCTGACTCGGAGCGGACGATGAGTACGACCAGACGTTGTTCCCCTCGTATTCGAGGAAGTGCCAAACGTCGGCGCCGCCGACCGCAAGGATGGACGTCGGCGCCCCCTTGCCGATGATTTCGGCGTTGGGAGCGGCGAACGCGATCACTCCTGGCTCGCTCCGGAAGGCGTGGAGACGCGTTCCCACCTTTGGCGGCAGGGGCGCGCTCGGGTCGGGGAGCGTGACCCCGATGAGGGCGGCAACCTGGTCGTAGCGCCGGGAGAGCGTGCCCGGCCAGCCCTGTCCGAAGACCTCGTCGGCGCTGACGGTGTCGAGGGCCGCATACCTCCCGTACAGGTTCCAGGTGAGCCGCCATCCTGCTTCGCCGTCGCGGAGGAACACCGCCTGGTCGCCGCGGTTGGTCAGCCGGACGTGCGCGCCGAGCACCCCATTGATGTCCTCCGACAAGGGGTCCGCGAGGTTGATTCGCAAGGGGCGGTCGCCCTGCTGGGCCACCAGGTACACCTGCCCTGGTGCGACCTCGGCGGTGGGGGGCAGGGCGATGTCTCCGTCGTTGGGGCTGACCTGGAAGATGTGAACCCCGGCGGCCGCAGGGATGTCGGTGGCCGCTCCAGGGAGCGGCTGGGGCGCGAGGTCTTGGATGCGGTCGCTGGCGGACCAGCCGTCCGCGGTCGGCTCGAAGAGGACGGCCATCGCGTCGTTGTCGAAGACCACGCCGTCCGGCGACGTCACACCGTTCACGCCGTCCGGCGACACCACCTTGAACCAGGTGCCTCCGCGCCGGCTGATGAGCACGGACGCGCCGGTCGCCATCCCCGCGATGGGCGGCAGGATGAGGAGGGCGCCCGGCGTGGCAACAGTTGCGTTGACGTGCAGATCGCATGCCCACGCCGCGATCTGCGTCTCCGGCGTCTCGTCGCTGACCTCGAGGTCCAGGTTGACCGCCTCGCAGTCGCCGCCGCCGCAACCGCGGCAGCAGAAGATCGCGGCGAGGAGTTCGCTTGGGCCCTCCACGACCTCGATCTCGACGGTATCTGCGGCGCCGCCCGCCGGGATGTGGAACACGGCCAGCGCGTCGGTCGGCCCGAGCTGAAGCCAGTGGCCCCACTGGTTCGTCAAGGGCTGCCCGACGATGAGGGGCGCGTCCTGAGGGGCGAGCGTCGTCGCTGGTGTGTTCGGCTGGCTCACCCGGCTCTGGTCGCCGCCGGGCAAGGCGGCAAATGGCGCGGCGAGGCCGCTGACGCCGCTTCGCACCTGCAGCTCGTCCCCCGGCTGCGGCGTGCCGACGAGGCGCGCCCGGACGAGCGCGGGGTCGTAGCCGTTGCGGCCGAGCGCGCCGATGCCGAACCGCCCGACCGTCTCGCCGACCTTGTAGGCGTAGACGGTGTTGGAGAGGACGTTCGGGGGGGTGCCGTACCCCTCGAGGACTTCGGGCGTGCTGCCGTCGAAGGCCCCGCCTGCCTCGACGGTGCGAACGATGATGCGGCGGGTCGTGGTGGTGCTGCCCATGGCGGAACTCCTCGCGGGCTTCTCGCGGCCCGCCGCGCGTTAGTGCAACCGTTGCTCGCTGCAGGTCAGCTGCAGCACTTCATGCAGCGGTCGCACTCCTTGGTGTTGGCCTTGACCACGCTGATGTTGAGGCCCGTCAGCTGGGCCGCGCCGACGTTGCCCATCTGCAGGTACGCATAGATCGCCTCGGTGTCGGGGATCGGCGGCGGCTCGCAGTTCATCCAGTCGGGCCAGGGCATGAGGCAGCAGTCGTTGTTGGTCGTGTAGTCGGCGAGGGCTTTGGCCGAGCCGGCGCGCACGAGCAGCGAAGCGATGTCGGCCTCGTTGAGGTCGACCAGGTCACGGGGGCCGACGAACCACTGGATCGTCAGCGCGTCGTTCCGGTCGACGCCGTTCAGCCACCGCGGCGTCACCTTCAGGCACCCGGGCCTGAACGGGCCCTGCTGCGCCGACGTCGTGCGGATGAGCGTCTTCTGCCCCGTGGTGAGCGGGTTGTTGAAGATGTCGATGAACGGGGGGGCCGCGGCCGCGTCGCCGGCGAAGACGTTCAGGGGGATGATGTCGTCGTCGAGCCGCATGATGTTGACCATGCGGTACGCCGAGTACCTCGAGGTCATCATGCACCAGTACCAGAGGATGCACGGGTCCTGCTTGCGGCAGCGGATGGCGCACTCGGGACCGAGGCCGTTCCAGACCGACAGGAAGTCCTGCAGCTGACCGTCCGTGACCGGCCGGCCGAACAGCTCGACGCCCCGACCGGCGGAGCAGCTGCAGGCCTTGCCGGTCGACGCGGCGGTGCCGGTCCCGTGGCAGCCGCACTTGCCGGCGGCCGCGCCTGGGATGGTGCAGTTCTCCTCGGCGAGCAGGCCGCTCTTGGCGAGCTGGGCCAGCTCGTCCTTGAGGACGTCGCGGGCGACCTGCTGCATGGTGGCGAGGACTTGCTGGGTGTATTTGCCGTTGGACTCGGCCAGGGCGGATTCTGCCATGTTGACCTCAGAGTGGGCACTGGCCGCACGCGACCAGGCGTTGGAGCTCCGCACGAGAGACCGGCGGACACGGAGGGCAGGAGCCGGCCCCCTCGGCCGTGTTGGGTTCGGGCTCAATCACGCCCTCGTCGACCTCGACTGTGGGCATGCGCAGCGACAGCCCCGCGCGCTGCGGAAGGACGACACCTCGCGGCAGGATCACCGCGAGTCGGAAACTGTTGCACTCGAGCAGCGCCAGCTGGCGGTGCTGCTTCACCAGGCACTGCATCTGCCCGTCGCCGGCGGCAGGCTCGAGGATGAGGTGGCCGGCCGCGCCTGGCTCGTGGAGCTCGTCGGGGTCCGGCCAGGGCACGAGACCCCAAGGCAGCTGCAGCAGCAGCCAGCCGTCCACGTTGCCCAGCGCGGTCGCGGGGAACTCCATCAGACGACCGCTTCACCCGTGGTGGTGGTGGTGGTCGAGTCGGACGGCGCCTCGAGCGGGTCGTCGATCATCACGGAGCGGAGGATGGAACCGAAGAACATGCCCGAGCCGAGGCCGATGAGGCCCGAGGCGACGAGGCCGTTCTTCATGAACATGCCGATGGCGACGCCGACGATGCCGAGCACCGGGAAGAGGCCGTGCACGAGCGCCTTGCGGAAGAACGTCGGATTCCCCTCGTCGTCGACCCACTCGTCGGACATGCCCGCCAGCATCTCGGAGCCCTTGAACCCGATGAGCGAGCCGACGCCGCCGGTGGCGGCGACGACGAGCAGCTGCGGGAGGTTGGGCTCGCGCTTGCTGAGCTCGTACTGCTCCACCGCCTTTCGGGCGAGCGCCTGCGCCTGCTTCTTGCCCCGCTCGAGGAGCGAGTTCTCCTCCTTGAGCTGGGCGACCTCCTGTTTGCGGTTCGCCGCGGCGGCACCTTCCTTCGCCGCGGCCTCCGCGATTGCTTTTACGTCCTCGTCGGCTTTGGCCATGAGGTCGACGTTGAGCGACCACCGAGGCAAAGGGACCGAGCGTGTTGGAGCGTGAGCGTGCGTGAGCGAGTGAGAGCGCGTCGAAGCGTGCGTGTTGCAGCCTGAGCGTGGGGTCGCTAGGATTCGTCGCGATGGACCCACGACTCAGGACGACGGTGGAGGCCGCGGACATCCTTGGCTGTCACGAATCAACGCTGCGAACTTGGCGGCGAATGAACAAGGGCCTCACGTGCAAGTGCCGGCGCGATGAATGCAGCAGTTGCGCCGCATGGGTCGGCCCTCGCTTCGTCAAGATGGGGCGAGGGCGGGGGCACTTCTACTACGACATCGGAGAGCTCGAGCGGTACCGGGCAGAGGGCCAGGCCAGCCGCGGGCCCGAACGACCGCAAGCCCAAGAGCTGCCCAGCATCCCGCCGCTGCTTGGTTAGCTCGCGTCCCCGTCGGCCGCGATCCATTTGGCCACCTTCGTCACCACCTTGCTGAAGTCCACTCGCTCGAGGGACTTGCTCAAGCCGCCCAAGACCTGACCCCAGCCGACGTCGATGTGTATTGGCTCAGCGTGAATGCAACCGAGGGAGGTGCGGCTTACGGACTTGCGGGTGGGCAGGTCTGGTTGGGATGATGGTGGGTTTGGTGTCGGCGAGCAAGTTCTCGGCGTTGACGGCGGAGCTCTCGAGCGGCCTCGAGTTTGCGGTCGCGTTCGACGAAGATCGCAGCTTCGCGGCCGGCGAGCTTGTCGACCGGCGCAATGTAGCCGATGGCACTGTGGAGGCGGCGGGCGTTGTAGTGCTCGACGAAGTCGGCGGTGACGCGACGGGCCTCGTCGATCGTCGATGGCGCTGCGGGCCGTAAGGCCGTGGACTTGAAGGTTTTGTGCCAGCGTTCGAGCTTGCCGTTGGACTGCGGGTAGCCGGGTGAGATCCGGACGTGGGTCATGCCGGCGACGCGGATGAACTCCTTGAAATCGCGGGCGATGAACTGGGGGCCGTTGTCGGTGACGATGCGGGGCCGCGCCCCGGGGAACAGCTCCCGGGCGCGCTGCAGGATGCACTCGACGTCTCGTTCGGTCATCGACTCGCGGAGATCCCAGTGGACGATGTAACGGCTGTAGCCGTCGAGCACGCTGCACAGGTAGTAGAACGTGCCGGCGAGGTTGATGTAGGCGATGTCGACGTGCCAGTGGCGGTGCGGGCCGTCAGGCTGCTGGAAGCCAGTGCCCTTCTTCGAAGGACCGCGCTGCCAGCGATCGAGGCGGCCAGCGGCGCTCAGGACTCGGTAGACGGTCGCCGGGCTGACGGCGACGATGTCCTGGTCGAGCATCATGTAGGTCAGCCGTCGGTAGCCCTCGAGTGGGTGCTTGTCGAAGAAGTCGAGGATCGCCTGGCGCTCGGCGTCGAGGATCCAGTGGTCGCGCGGGATCTTCCCGTTGTGCTCGTTGGCCTTGCCGTACCGCTCGCGCCAGCGCGTCAGCTGCGACCGCTGGATCCCCAGCCACCCCGCGAAGCGGGCCGGCGCCAGCTCGGTCTTCTCCGACCAGTCGGTGACGAAGTCGATCACCTCGTCCCGCGTCTCATGGGGCACCCAGCGGCCGTTCAGAGCTCCCCAAGCTCTTTTTTTAGGTCAACCAGCGCCTCCGACAGCTCGGCGATCACCGCGTCCTTCTTGACCAGCTTCGCCTCGAGGTGCTCCACCTTCTCGCCGAGCTCGCGCTTGACCGTCTCCGCCGGCGTCGTGCGAGATTCGACGAACACCTGCGGCGCGCGCTCAAATAGCGCCCGCTGCCAGCCGTAGAACACGCTGGGCTGCAGCTTGTACTTCTCGCACAGGTCCGACACGGGCACCTTGTCGAGGTGGTGCTCTCGCAGGATCTTGGATTTCTGCTCGGGGGTGAAGTGTCGGCGTTCTTGCTTCTTCATGCGGGCCTCCTGGCCACGCCTCTCCTCTACCAAAACTCAGGCCCGTTGCGGGCCAGCCGAGGCAGTACAGATGGGGCTCGGCCTGTCGTCCTTCGGCGCCATGCGTTGCGAGAGGACCTCGTCGAGGCGATCGTGGATCTTCACGGATTGCGTGACCTCGCGCAGCGTCCGCGCCTCAACCAGTTCGCTGCTCGCCGCCGCCTGTTCGAGCTGCTTGATTGTCGCGGTCCGGACACGCTCCGTAATGGCGGACCCCGTCCGCTCGATCTGCTCGAGGTTCGCCATATGCACCTGCGAGGCTTTGGCCAGCTCGTCGGTGTGGGCGCCCGTCACTCGACGAAGGCGCTCAAACTCTCTCTCGGCGTTCCCCTGCAGCAACGCGTTGCTCTCGGCGATCGCTGCGCGGATGCGGGTCGACTCCGCGAGTGCATCTTCGAGCCGGCGGCGGCGCTCCTCCGCCTCGATGGCCGCCAGCTCGGCGCGCTCACGTCGGAACGCCTCTCGAGTCGCGTCGGCAGCTTCACGCTCGGCCTTGAGTTGTGCTCGCAGCTCTGCGAGCGATGCGCGAGCGTCCGCCTCTTGCTGCTCGAGGCGGTCGAGGCTTCGCTGAGCGGAAGCAACCTGTCCCTCGAGGCTCCGCAGCTCGAGGCGGACCACGGACGCGGCCTCTCGCTGGGCGGCGATGTCGCGGTCACCCCGGTGCAGCTCTTCCTGGGTGGCAGCGTCGACCTCCGCTCGCGTCCCGCTCGTCGACCATAAGAGCTCGTCGCCCGCGTACACCCACATGGCATCGTACTTGGCCGCGGGGCGCATCATCAGGACGAACGTCCTGAGCCACGGCACCACCTGCGCGGGACAGTCGCGCTCCGCGATCAACTCGCCGCGCTTGCCGTCCTCGTGCGGCGGCCCGCGGCGATTGCCGAGCCGGATGGTGATGCGCACCTGACCAGCGGTGGGAACGTTCGTCTCCTCGCTCATTCCCGCGAGGATAGTTTCGGCCCGTTCCCATCAGGCGGTGGCGCTCGCTTAAACTCGCTTACGCTCGCTCCGGCCCGCTGTCGCCGGTCTATTTTCTCGGTTGTGCCGTCCCCCTACGAGACGCTCGGCGTGCGTCGCGACGCGTCGGCAGCCGAGGTCAAGGCAGCATGGCGACGGCTCCGGGCTTCGCTTCATCCCGACCGAAACAAGGCTGCGACAGCGCAGGCACAGTTCGTCGCCGCCAGAGCTGCCTACGAGCTCCTCCTGGACCCGCGGGAGCGGGCGGCCTACGACCTGTTGCACCCACCGGTGCCCGGTGCAGACATCCTGGCGACGCTCCGCGTCCCCGTGCCGGTCGCTCTCCACGGCGGCAGCGTGCCGCTCGGCGACCGTGCCGTCGCGGTGCCGCCTGGCGTGGCCGCCGGCGACAGGCTTCGGATCCGCGGAGCCGGCGAGGCGGGTGAGCCGCCCGGCGACCTCCTGGTCACGGTCGAGCTCGTCGACGATGAGCAGCTCCGCCACGAGGTCCGCCGCGACCTGGCCGGACGGGTCTGCTGCGACCTCGTCGTCGACCTGTCCGTGACCTGGCTCGAGGCCCTCCGCGGCGCAGTAGTCGCCATCCCCACGCCTGGAGGGTTCGTCGAGGAGGCGATAGCCCCGGGCACGCGCGACGGCCATCGGTTCCGAGTCGCCGGCCGCGGGCTCGGCAGGACCTCGCCCGGGGACCTCGTGGCCATCGTCCGCCTCGTGCCGCCGCCGGCGGAACCACTCTTGCTGGACCTGCTGCAGTTGCTGCAGGCGGATGCCGGTCGCGCTGCGCGGGCGCGTCTTGCAGAGCAGATGCGCCGCGCATGAAGGAGGAGGCGATCGTGAAGAAGCCGCGCGATCCGTTCAAGGTGCTGGGCGTCAAGCGCAGCTGTAGCCGTGAGGAATTGAAACGTGCCTACCGGTCGGCAGTGCGGCGCACCCATCCAGACGCCACGAGGAGAGACACGAGGTCTGAATTCGAAGAGGTAGAAGCCGCGTACGCCGCCTGTGCGCGGGTGTTGGAGACGCTGCCTGCCAACGGACCACTTCCCCCGTGGGCGGAGGCCGTGGCGGCGGCGGTCGAGAGGGAGCTTGCTGGCCTAGCCGGGGAGCTCTCTCGAGCGAAGCAGGCCACGACGCCCAGTGCGGCCTTCGGCGAACTCGGCGCCGCTGCTGCGCGGGGCGAGCGCTACTACGAGTCCAGCAAGAAACTTGTTGCCGGTGTGCGAGGCCTCTTCAAGCGTTTGACCGGCAACGTAACTTGAGCGACGCGTCGCGCCACGTGGAACCGGCCAGCTTGGCGCTGCGGCAGCGCGAGGCGGCCTACTCAATTTTCGGCGATACGACCTGAGGCTCAGAGGTCGACTCAGTTGCGGAAAGCAGGGGCTGCTTGTCCGTTTCGGGGAGCATGGGCTGCGGCTCCGACGGCGCGGAGGATTGCAGTTGGCTCCGCCTCACCCGCGCTGTCGGGTCGTTGGCGTAGAAGTGTTCGGCGAGCAGTTCGAACAGCACGAAGTCCTCGCTCGAACAGGTTCCCGTCCGCTCGAGGAATTCAGAGTTGCGCAACAGCCGGACATTGGAGGCGCGGAAGTACGTGTCTTTGTAGACCTTGAATCTTCTGCCGCGCTTCGTCCCAGGTTCGACGCGCTCGTGTGGCACTCGGCCGGTCGGCTCAGGGTTGCTTTGGCCGTAAATGACCTCGTAGTAGCCGGACTTCAACTCTGCTAGCACGAGCACCAGACGATTTTTACCTTCTGGCCCGTCGCTCAGATTCTTGGCCCACCACACCTCGCGCACGCGAACGACCTTAGTCATCGCTTCCCTCCGGAAGTGGCGGGTAGACGGCAGCACCTTGGGCCTCGGCTGCGGCCAACCAGTGAGGCAGGGTCGCCACTCTGCGTTGGCTGTTGGCCCGCGCGGAAGGGGGGAAAGCCTCGGGCTTGCTCAGGTTGCTCAAGTAGCGAGTCTGGGTTCGATCCAGAGTTCGCAGCAACTCCTCAAGAATCCAGTCGTCGGCCTGGTGTGGAAGTGCCGCGATGATCGCCCAGAGGCTAGCGTCGCTGAGACGCAAATCGACGTGCATCTGCTTGAAAAACGCAGGCACGTCCTCCGAGAGGCACTCGGAAAGTTTTTTGGGAGGCGCAGTCCAACGAGTAAGCACTCCGCGAAAATCGTCATCAACTTCGACCCCCTGCACGGCTGCGATGAGGGCCCAGTGAGCCGCATTGATGAGCTGCGCTTGCCGCCAGCAGTGGGCTACGAGGTCCATCAACTCCTTTCGGTGTCTGAACAGCCGCAGGAGGCCCGGCGGCGCGTCGACACTTTGGGAGGCTTGCGCGGCCTCGACGGGATCCACCTCGCGGCGGAACGATTCGCGGACGGCATCAATGAGGTCGTAGTACTTCTCCTCGTCGAGAAGCGCCTCCAGCTGCTCTTCGAGCTGGACGTCGTCCTCGGCGTCGAAAAGGTGGTCGGCGACGAAGTTTGCAAGGTTCGAGACGGCGTTCTCGAACGCCCCGTCTCTCGCGCCCCTGTTGTCGGCCGGCATGCGCCGGAGCGCGACGGGCGCGAACACTCCGGAGTAGTTTTCGGCGATATGCACGCTCGAACGATAGCACCGTCGTCGAGGAAATTTGTAGCGCGCCTCACGCGAAAGGGCTTGCCTTCGCGCCCCGTGCATCTGTTGCGCGCGGCGCCGCACTGTTGCTGCGTGAGGCAGCTCCGGAAAGCGGGGGCGCCGACTCCGCGGGCGGCTCGGCGAACTGGCGCGGCGCGGCGGAGTCACGGGAGCGCCGGGCCCAACAGTAGCCGTCGTGCCTTGGGCACCATCGTTGCGTGCGCAATAAAAAAACCCGGCGGGTCTCGCCGGGTTTCCGAGCAAGGGGTCGCGTCCCCAACTCTCGTCCGCAATCTTAATTTTCCCGCTTGATTTTTTCAAGGGGTGCTGGCGTCATGCTCCACAAGGAGATTCGCCATGTCGTCGCGTGACTGGTTCGTCTCCGCCGGTGTTCCCTCCGCCCACAGAACGGGCAAGGTTTCATTAGAGTTGGAAGCATACCGGGCCCTGCGGCCGCGACCCAGCATCGGGGTGATTCGGGCCCGAGTCCTCTCATGAGGAAGGTCTCGCCTATCGTTGCTGCGAGGCGTGACGCCTCTCGGGCAAGCTGGCTCGGCTCGCCTCTCGGCCCATGAAGCGCGAACACCACCTGTCGCCGTTCTTGCGCAACCCCCCGGCTCGCCTCGACCTGGCGACGCTGCCGACCCCGGTCGAGCGCGCCCCGTGGCTCGACGCGCCAGGGGCTGCGGTCTACGTCAAGCGCGACGATCAGACCAGCCGTCTCTATGGCGGCGGCAAGGTGCGCAAGCTGGAGTGGCTGCTGGCCAACCCGCCGTACGACGATCGACGTCCGATCGTCTCGGTCGGCGGGATCGGCAGTCATCACCTCGTGGCGCTGGCGCTGCACCTGCAGGCCCAGGGCCGCGAGCTGCACGCCTGGGTGTTCGACCAGGTCCCGACGGCGCACACGCTCAAAGATCTGGCGCTGCTGCTGTCGACGGGGGCCAAGCTGTGGGCCGTGCCGACGCGGCCGGCGCTGCCGCTGGCGTGGCTGGCCTATCGCACGTGGGCCCGGCCGGCGCAGCCCGGGGTGTACATGCCGCCCGGCGGGACCACCGGGCTCGGTTCGCTCGGCTTCGTCGAGGCCGGGCTCGAGCTCGCGCAGCAGGTGAAGGAGGGCGCGCTGCCGGCCCCGCAGGCGCTCTACGTCACCGGAGGCACCTGCGGCTCGTGCTGCGGGCTGGCGCTCGGGCTGGCGCTGGCGGGCCTGCCGGTGCGCATCCGCGTGGTGTCGGCGCTCGAGCGCCTGTACCTCGGGACATATTTGCTCAAGCGCACGCTGAACCAGGTGTTCGCCGCGCTGGTGCGCGCCGGGCTGCGGCCCGAGCTGGCCGCGCTCGGGCCGGCGGGGCTGCTCGCGCGCGCCGGCGTGACCTGGTCGATCGACCACTCGCAGGTCGGGTCCGGCTACGCCGTGCCGACCGCGGCCGGGGAGGAGGCCGTGGCCCTGGCCGCGGGCGGCGGGCTCGCGCTCGAGACGACCTACACCGGCAAGTGCCTGGCCGCCCTGCGGAGCGACCTCGCGGCCGGGGCGGTGTCCGGGCCGGTGCTGTTCTGGGACACCCACGGGGCCAACGACCTGCGGCCGCACATCCTGCCCGGCTGGGAGGCGCGCGTGCCCGTGGCGCTGCGGCGGCGACTGATCCGGGCCGGCGCGGCCCTGCCGGCCGCGACCTGAGCCAGGCGCAGGTGCTGCACTTCGGGGCATGTCGAAATGGACATGTCCGACAGGGCAGGCCCGTCCGCGGCCGCGGCCGCGGCCCTGGCCGGAGGCGGCGGCCGGCGTCGGTCGGGCGGGGACGAGCTCCGGGTGCGGCCGACCCCGGCGGCCGGCGGGCGTCCGGGCCCGGCAGGGCGGTTTGTGCTTGCGCCGGGTTGGCCTTCGGGTCAATGTCCGGCCGCCATGTTCACCCTCACGCTCGACCCACCGGAGGTGTCGCCCCGCCTCGCGGTCATCACGATCGACCGCCCGGGCGAGAAGGTCAATACGATCGCCCCGGCGGCGCTGGCCGCGATCGAGGAGCAATTCGCGGAGCTCGACGGCACGCCCGGCCTGGCCGGCATCGTGCTGATCTCGGGCAAGCCCGACAACTTCATCGCCGGCGCCGACGTCGAGGTGTTCGCCACCGCGAACGACCGCAAGGACGTCGAGACCTTCAGCCGCAAGGGCCACGAGGTCCTCAAGCGGATCGCCGGCTCGAAGGTGCCGATCGTCGCCGCGATCCACGGGGCCTGCCTCGGCGCTGGCCTCGAGCTCGCGCTGTGCTGCACCTGGCGGATCGCCACCGACTCGCCGAAGACGGTGCTCGGCCTGCCCGAGACGATGCTCGGCCTGTTCCCGGGCGGCGGCGGCGTGACCCGCCTGCCGCGCCTCATCGGCGTGCGCGAGGCGCTCGACGTCATCCTCACCGGCCGCAACATCCGCCCGCGCGCGGCCAAGAAGATGGGCCTCGTCGACCAGGTGGTGAGCGAGGAGTCGCTGCTGGCGGCGGCGCGCCGGGCCGCGGGGCTGCTGGCGGCGCACAAGATCGAGCCGCACCTGCACCCGAAGAGCGACGTGGCGCGGGTGCTGCTCGAGCAGAACCCGGTCGGCCGGCGCGTGCTGTTCAACCAGGCGCGCAAGACGGTCCAGCGCAAGACGCTGGGGCTGTATCCGGCGCCGCTGGTGGCGATCGACCTGATCGAGCGCGGGCTGTCGCTGCCGCTCGACGAGGCGCTGGCCCAGGAGCCGCCGGCGTTCGCCGAGCTGGCGGTCGGGCCGGTGGCGCAGAACCTCGTGTCGCTGTTCCGCCGCAGCAACGCGCTGAAGAAGCAAGAGGTCAAGGACGCCGAGGGCGACGTCGTCGAGGGCGCGCCGATCCACCGCCTCGGCATGGTCGGCGGCGGCTTCATGGGCGCCGACATCGCCGTGGTCTCGGCCGAGAAGGGCATCGAGACGCGGATCCGCGACATCGCCCCCGAGCCGCTGGGGAAGGCGCTGGCCCACTGCAAGGCCTACTTCGACCGCCGGGCCAAGAGCCTCGGCGAGCGCCATGTCTTCAAGGCCAGGAGCCGGGTCAGCGGTAGCCTCGAGCTGGCCGGCTTCGGCACCATGGACCTCATCATCGAGGCCGTGCCCGAGAACCTCGGCCTCAAGCAGGACGTGTTCGCCCAGCTCGAGGCGATCGTGCCGCCGACGACGATCCTGGCCAGCAACACCTCGGCGCTGCCGATCGCCAAGGTCGGCGCCAAACTGCAGCACAAGGACCGCCTGATCGGCCTGCACTTCTTCTCGCCGGTGTCGAAGATGCCGCTGCTCGAGATCGTGGTGACGCCGGAGACCTCGCCGCAGACGCTGGCGACCTGCCTGCGCTACGCGGCGCAGATCGGCAAGACGCCGATCGTCGTCAAGGACGGCCCCGGCTTCTACACCACCCGGGTGCTCGGCTTCTACTTGATGGCCGCGCTGCAGATGGTCCAGGACGGCCACACGATCGAGGCGGTCGACCGCGGGGCGCGGCAGGTCGGCTGGCCGGTCGGCCCGATCACCCTGCTCGACGAGGTCGGCATCGACGTCGGCGCGAAGGTGTCGAAGACGCTGGCCGAGGCGTTCCCCGAGCGCATCACCGTGCCGGACACGGTCGACCAGTTCCTCGCCAGCAAGCGCTACGGCCGCAAGAACGGCCGCGGGTTCTACATCTACCCGGGCGAGGGCGAACGCGGGTTCCTCGGCAAGAAGCCGCGCAAGCGCGTCGACCCCGAGGTCTACGAGTTCTTCGCCGGCCGCACGCCGCTGGCCGAGCCGGGCGACCCGGAGGAGCTGGGCGAGCGTCTGACGCTGATCGCGGCGATGGAGGCGATCCGCTGCCTCGAGGAGGGCATCATCGCCACGCCGCGCGACGGCGACATCGGGGCGGTGTTCGGCTTCGGCTACCCGCCGATGCGCGGCGGCCCGTTCCGCCACATCGACGCGCTCGGCCCGGGCGCGGTGTGCAGCCGCCTGGCCCAGCTGCGCGAGCGCTACGGCGACACCTACACGCCGCCGGCGCTGCTGCTCGAGCTGGCGCGGTCGGGCAAGAATTTCTCGAGCCTCAACAAGGATGAGGGAGGTGCCGCATGAGTTCGCAGGTCCGCAGAGTCGCGGTGGTCGCCGGGGCGCGTACGCCCTTTTGTAAGGCGGGCGGGCAGCTGATCCGCAGCTCGGCCGTGCAGCTCGGCGTGGCGGCAGCCCGCGAGACGCTGATGCGGGCCCAGATCCGGCCCGAGCGCGTGCAGCAGATCGTGTTCGGCATCGTCTCGCCGCCGGTCGGCGCGCCGAACATCGCCCGCGAGATCGCGCTCGCCGGGGCGTTCCCCACCGGGGTGCCGGGCTTCACGATCAGCATGGCCTGCATCTCGAGCAACCAGGCGATCGCGTCGGCCGCCGAGTCGATCGCGCTCGGCAAGGCCGACGTCGTGCTCGCCGGCGGCGCCGAGGTGCTGAGCGACGTGCCGATCCAGTTCGGCCGCCGCTTCCGCGACGCGCTGTTCGCCGCCAGCAAGGCCCGCAACGCCAAGGAGCGCCTCAAGGCGTTCCGCGGGGTCAAGCTCGGCGACCTCGCGCCGGTGGCCCCCGCGATCGCCGAGACGTCGACCGGCCAGACGATGGGCCAGTCGGCCGAGAAGATGGCCAAGGCGTTCGGCATCAAGCGCGAGGACCAGGACAAGTTCGCCGCCCAGAGCCACCACCGCGCCGGCGAGGCGTGGAAGAACAAGTCGATCTCGTCCCGCATCGCCCCCGTGGCCGTCCCGCGCGGCAAAGAGGTGACGATCGTGACCGCCGACGACCACCCGCGCCCGGACACGAGCGTGGAGAAGCTGGCGCAGCTGAGGCCGGTGTTCGACCGCGAGCTCGGCTCGGTCACCGCCGGCAACAGCTCGCCGCTGACCGACGGCGCGTCGGCGGTGCTGCTGGCCTCGGAAGAGCTGGCCCGCGCCGAGGGCTGGCCGATCCTCGGGCTCCTCCGCGGCTATCAGTTCACCGCCATCGACCCGTTCGAGCACCTGCTCATGGGCCCCGTCAGCGCGGTCGCCAGCGTGCTCGACCAGACCGGCCTCGCGCTGTCCGACATCGGCGTGATCGAGATGCACGAGGCGTTCGCGGCCCAGGTGTTGGCCAACATCCACGGCCTCGGTTCGGCCAAGTACTGCGCCGAGAAGCTCGGCCGCCCGGCCGCGGTCGGCGAGATCGATCCGACCTTCATCAACCAGTGGGGCGGCAGCATCAGCCTCGGTCACCCGTTCGGCGCCACCGGCGGCCGCCTGGTGCTCCAGCTGCTCGACCAGATGGCCCAGAAGTCGGCCCAGTTCGGCCTGATCTCGGCCTGCGCGGCCGGCGGCATGGGCTCGGCGATGATCTTCGAGCGGGTCTAGCGCTCGCTGTCGTTCGCGCGGGCCTCGAGGGTGACCCTCGGGGCCCGTTCGTCGCTCGCGGCTCGGGCGGAGAGCGCCGCTCTCGCGAGCCTCGAGGGTGACCCTCGGGGCCCGTTCGTCGCTCGCGGCTCCGGCCGGAGAGCGCCGCTCTCGCGCGTGCCCGATCGGGCATGCCCCAGAGAACATGCCGATCGGGGCATGCGACGGCGGGCATGTCCCGAGGGACAGCCTCACGCGAGCCGGGTGTCGTCGTCGAGGCGGTCGTCGTCGTCGCCGTCGTCGCCGAGGTGCTCGAGGGCGTCGTCGTCCTCCTCCTCGCGGGCCGCGATCAGCGTCGCGGCGGGGGTGGACTCGACGGCCGCCCGGTAGCGGAGGGGGTCGACGCCGACGCGCTTGATCCGGAACAGGTTGAGGCCGATGGCGGCGGTGACCTCGGGGCTGCCGCGGTATTGCAGGCGGCAGTCGCCGGTCGACGAGATCTGGATCGAGCCGCCGAGCTTGCCGAGCTGCTGGAAGCGCAGCAGCTCGGACGGCTCGCCGCGCAGGGTGACGCCGGCCTCGCCCTCCTCGGAGCCGTAGAACAGCAGGTCGCGGCCCTTGAAGAGCTCGCCGACGACGAAGTAGCGGAGAAACGGCCAGTCTTCGCGCTCGCGCAGGCCGAGGGCGATCCGGCGCGGGCTCTGGAGGCGCTCGACGTCGAGCTCGGCGACCGAGACGAAGAAGGAGGCGCGCCGCGACAGGCCGATCCGCAGCTCGGCGGCGGCGTCTCCGACGGCGAGGTCGGCGGCGCCGCCGAAGCCGAGCGCGTCCTCGCTGTGGTACTGAAATTTTTCGGCGCGGCGACCGCCCGGCTCGCTGACGACGGGCACGCCGAAGTCGGTGGTCAGGTGGCCGACGCGCACGAACACGCCGCCGCGAAACACCCCGTAATCGCCGGGCCGCACGTCGAGCAGGGGCGGCCAGACCGCCCGGCAGCGCAGGTGCTTCCGCAGGGAACGGGTGTACTCGCGGGCGATGCTCATCGCTTTACTATGGCACGCCTACTCCCAGTCGAGCAGGCTGAGCGAGGCGCGCACGAGTTCGCCCATCGACTCGCAGCGCAGGAAGCGGTCGTCGCGGTGGTGATGCGCGAGCTCCTGCCGCAGCCGCTGGATGTTCTCGTCCGGCGCGAGGTCGTCGTCGCTCATGGTGTGCAGGAGATCGCCGAGCGCCTCGTGCTCCGCGCGCGCGCGCAGCCGCAGCAGCGCGTGCTCCTCCTCCTGGTACTGCTTGACCGACTCGTGGGTCATGCACGACATGGCGAGGAAGATGACCGCGTTGTTCTGCGAGTAGTACTTGGGCATGTACACGTTGCAGCGGCCCTCGTAGCTCTGCTGGTCGAAGTCGATCGCGCGGATCCGGACCATCACCTCGTCGAGGTCGGGGATGACGTTGACGACGAAGTTGCTCGAGTGCATGTCGCCCAGGAGGCGCACGAAGCAGCGCTCGTTGAACTTGACGAACTCCTTGGCGAGGCGCACCGCCTCGATCCGCGAGTCGCCCAGGTGCTCGCGGATGAACTGGTCGCCGGGGATCCCGGCGATGTGCTCCTCGATGAGGGTGACGCCGTCGGTGATGTACTGGATCCGGCTCGGCGACAGCAGGTCCTCGAGCTCGAGGCCGTAGAGCCGCGAGGCGTCGGCGTGCTTGACGTAGAAGTAGTCGAAGTTCTCGTTGAGGGTGTTGAGGATCCGGACGCGGAACGGCTGGGTGTTGCCGTAGGTGCAGACGTCGACGCGATCGGTGATGAGGTGCTGCATCAGCGCCGCGTTGCCCATCACCCGCATGTTGGCGTAGGTGCGCACGAGGTCGCGGTGGATCTCCTTGCGCATCGACGGCGGGTACAGCACCGACTGCCACAAGGTGTCGCGCCCGCGCTTGTCGTAGACCGGGGTGGCGTCGTCGTAGCGCGTGAGATCGGCGTACGAGACCGGCAGCTCGGCGAGCCGGCCGTGACGGCGGAGGTAGCCGCGCAGACCCTCCTGCACGCGGTAGGGGCGCTTCTTCCGCGAGATCATCGCCATGCGGCGGCAGGATGACGGCTCGCCGCCGCCGGCGCAAGCAGGGCCGCGGCGCGCCGGGAGGGGTCGGCACCGCCGTCGCGCCGGCACGAGGCCGCGAGTCGCCGACCTCGAGCGACGGCACGGAGCGCCCCGACGAGGTTGAGCGCTGCGGTCGCGCCTGGCGCAGCGGGCCGAACCTCGGCATGCTGCGCGGGTGCGGGCGATCGCGGCGATCGGGCTCGGCGCAGCGCTGGCGTGCGGGAGCGAGGCTGGTCGATCGGACAGGCGAGGCGACGAGCCGCCCGCGGCCGTCGAGCTGTGGTTCGCCGGGGACGTCCACCTCGGCCCGGGCGGGGCAGGGGCGCTCGACCCGCTCGCGGCGGCGATGCCCGAGGCGAGCGGCGTCGTCAACCTCGAGGGGCCGATCGATCCGCGGGGCGCCCAGGGGGTCGTGCGGGAGGCCGGGACGCTGCGGCTGTTCAATGGGACAGGTACGCCGCAGGAGCTGGCGCGGGCGCGGATCGCCGCCGTCGGGCTCGCCAACAACCACGCGAGCGACGCGGGCCCCACGGGCCCTGCGGACGCCGCCGCGGCCCTGCGCGCCGCCGGGCTGGCGCCGTTCGGGCTCTCGGCCGGCGTGGCGGTGATCGAGCGCGACGGCCTGCGCGTGGCCCTCGCCGGCTTCGACCTGGCGGGCGAGGTGCCGCCGGGGCTGCCCGCGGCGCTGGCCGAGGCGCGGCGCGCCGGCGATGTCCTCGCGGTCGGCTTCCACACCACCGGCCCGCCGCTGTACCTGCCCGAGCCGCCGCTGCGCCGCGCCGCGGACCTGGCCTTCGAGGCAGGTGCCGCCGTGGTCGTCGCCCACGGCTCGCACTCGCTCGCCGGCGCCGAGCTCCGCGGCGGGGGCGTGGTGGCCTGGGGCCTCGGCAACGCCGCCTTCGCCTGCGATTGCACGGACGAGCGCGAGGGCCTGGTGCTGCGCGTGCGGCTCGGCCCTGCGGGGGTCGAGGCGGCCGCTCTGGTGCCCATCGACGCCGGCCTCGGCGGCCGGCCGGCGCGCCTCGCCGCCGACCCGGCGCCCGTGCTCGACCTGCTGCGAGCGCTCGGCGTATCCGGCCGCCGGGACGCCGACCGCCTGACGCTCACGCCGTGAACGAGGCGGGCCGAACTGTCACGGCTGCCGGCGCTCGCGCCGGGGGCGTCCAACGTTCGCAGAGCCCCGCGCTCGTCGCTTCCGCAAGACCTGGCGAGCGCCCGGTCCGCTCGGGAGGGGGTGCAGCGTGACGACCGCCCTGCCTCGCTCACGGCGGACGGCGCTCCGCGCTTCGCTCGCGGTGAGCATCGGGACGCCGGCGCCTGGCGTTCGAGCCGCGAGGCGACACGAGCGCATGTCTTGGGGGACATGCCCGTCAAGACATGCCGATTCAGACATGCCTGCAAAGACATGCTCTATCGGTCACTTCTGAAATTGGTCCTGCGCCCGCCCGGGGCGCTGGCTGGTCATCAGGCGGCGAAGAACCAGCCCTCCTCGACCTTGTGCTCGTAGTCGGTGAGGGGTCCGCCGTTGGCTTTCTCCACGCTCTGGATCAGGCGGATGTTCTTGCGGTCGATCGGCGTCAGCTTCGCGTCGGCGTAGGCCTCGTCGGGCGTGTACCACTCCATCTCGCCGAAGTGCTGCTGCAGCAGGGCCGAGCGGAACGGGCGGCCGCGGCGGGCGTAGATCGTGTTGCGCAGCATTCGCAGGTCGCGGAGCGACAGCGTCGCCAGCTGGTTGGCGGCGAGCAGCGCGTCGAGCTGCGTCGGGTCGGCGAGCGGCGACAGGTCGTCGGGTTTGAGCTCGGGGTCGGCCGTCCAGCCGCCGAGGTGGACCGCCAGCAGCTCGAGCTCGATGTCGTCCTCGGGGCTCAGCGGGCCGGCGGACTTCTTGTCGAGGAGGGCCTTCTGCTGCGACAGCAGCGTGGCCCGCGGGATCGCCCGCTCGTGGTCGACGATCGCGCGGGCGTTGGTGTAGTCGGTGGGGGTGAGCTTGCCGAGGTCGGGCGCGGGGGCCGGGGCGTACCAGTCGAAGCGGCGGAAGTGCTGGTCGAGCCACGGCTTGCGGAAGCTCTGGCCCGCGCGCGCGTAGATCGTGTTGCGCATCAGCGTGAGCTCGCGCAGGGTCCGGCCGGAGAGGTCTGCCGGGGTCAGCTCCCGGTCGTAGTAGAGCGGGGGCAGGGCGAGCTCGGGCGGGCTCGCGGGGGCCGGCGGCGGATCTGTCTTTTCGGGCATGTCCTGGATCGCGGGCGCGGGCGCGGGTGGCTCGGCCGGTGCAGGCGCAGGCGCAGGCGAGGCGGGCAGGGCCGGCTGCGCCGGTGCGGGCTCGGTCGCGGCCTTGTCGCACCCCGACGCGAGCCCGATCAGCGCTGCGAGCAGCGCGAGGGTCCGGGGCGTCGGCGAGGTGAAGCTGCGAGGGCCGGGACGTGAAGGCCGGTTCATGGGTCGCAATTTACCCTGGCGGGCGCGCGCGGCAGTGGGCGATGATGTCACCCATGGTCTACCGAAATGTGACGCCGCTCGTCGTCGCCTGCGCGCTGGCGACCGCGTGCGGCGACGACGTCAACACCACCGACAGCGGCACCGGGACCGAGACCGAGGCCACGAGCACCACGGATACGCCGGCGACCACGACCGACGTGACGCCGACGACGACGGCGGCGAGCACCGACACGACCACCGGCGACACCTCGACCGGCACCACGGGCGACGAATTCCCGGTCGGCGGTTGCGGGGCGCCCCCGTTCGAGTGGCTCCCGTCCGACGGCATGGGCGAGGTCATCGACTTCGAGCAGGTCATCGAGCTCGACGCGCCGACGATCACCGACCTGCTCGAGCAGAACGGCTTCACCGCGCTGGGCGCCGCCGACTTCGGCGCGCGCGTGTACAAGATCCGCTATGTCACCCAGGATCGCGGCGAGAAGCACGAGACCACCGGGTTCGTGTCGTTCCCGCTGACGCCGGCGCAGGAGGAGCGGCCGGTGGTGGTGTGGGCCCACGGCACCAGCGGCTTCACCGACGCGTGCGCGCCGACCAAGGATCCGATGGGCTTCCAGGTGCCGCTGATCCTGGCTGCCAAGGGCTTCGTGTCGGTCGCGCCCGACTACATCGGCATGAACGGCTGGGGCCCGCCGTCGAACCGCCTGCACCCGTACATCGTGCCCGAGCCGACGGCGATCGCCACGCTCGACTCGATCCGCGCGCTGTACGAGCTGGCGGCCGCCAACATGGATCTGCCGAGCCTGCCGGGCGACGACGTGGTCCTGTTCGGCGCCTCCGAGGGCGGCTTCGCCACGCTGTGGGCCGACCGCTACGCGCCCCACTACGCGCCCGAGCTCAACATCGTCGCCAACGTCGCCGCCGTCCCGCCGACCGACGCGGTCGGGCTGACCGAGCACGGCGCGACGGTGTTCGGGCCGACCACCGGCGCGCTCGCGGCCGCGGTCGTCGGCGGCTGGGACTGGACCGGCCGGCAGGGCGACCTCAGCGAGGTGCTCAGCCCGGGGCCGCCGATCGACGTCGCCACGGTGCTGCCGATGATGATGGAGAGCGGCTGCAGCTTCGACCTGCCGCCGGAGATCACCGGGACGAACCAAGTCTACACGCAGTCGTTCATCGACGCGGTGGTCGACCGCGACTGGGAGGCGCTCGGCGACTGGGGCTGCTTCCTGCGCCAGGCGACGCTCGGCGAGTCGGAGATCCCGCTGATGAAGGTCACGCCGACGCTGATCCAGCAGGGCGAGGTCGACGACCTGGTCTACACGCCGGTGGTCAAGGCCGACCTGCCGCGCCTGTGCGACCAGGGCTACCAGCTCGAGCACATCGACTGCGCCGGCGCCGGTCACGGCGACTCGGTGCTGCAGGCGGTCCCCTACATCCTGCAGTGGGTCAACGCCCGCCTGGCCGGCGAGCCGCTGACCGAGCCGTGCGTCATCCACGAGCCGACCGACTGCACCGAGCTGTGAGCTGGTCCGCGTAGGTCCTTTCGGGCAGGCCCCCGAGGGCAGGTCCGAAAAGGCAGGTTCTTCGGGACATGCGCGATGCGCCAGGCCTCGCCGCCGGCCGACGCCTGGCAGCCGGAGCGCTCTCGCTCCAGGTCCCGAAGACAGGTCCGAAAGAGCAGGCCCTTCCGGACATGCTCTGAAAGCCAGCCTCAGCCCGCGGGCGGATCCGCCGGAGCATCGCTCGCGGGGCCGCCCGGCGGCTCGCCGCTGGCGACGCGCTCGTCCGCGGTCTTCTTGGCCGAGCCGCCGGGCGCCGGCTTGCTCGCCGCGTCGCCGCCGGCCCCGCCCGCGGCGGCCCAGGCGTCGAGGTGGCGCAGCACGGCCATGACGATGCGGTCCTCGGCGCGCTTGCGCTTGGCGGCCACGGCGACGCGGCCGTCGTCGACGTTGATGAGGATCGAGAAGCCGACCTGCGGCGTGCCGTCCTCGGCGGTGATGACCCCGGTGAGGCCGCTGACGCCGTCGAGGGTCCCGGTCTTGGCGCGCACGCGCTTGCCCGACTTGCGCAGGCGCGACAGCATGGTGCCGCGCTCGCCGGCGACGGGCAGGGCGGAGACGAGGCCGCCCTCCGCGGCGCGCACGCGGCCGGCGACGGCGATGAGGTCGACGAGCGCGCTGGTGGTGACGCGCCCGAGGTCGGACAGGCCGGAGCCGTTCTCGAACACCAGCGCGTTGGGGTCGAGGCCGAGCGCGCGCCAGTAGCCGAGCACGACCTGCGCGCCGTTGTCCCAGTCGCCGGGGCTCTGCGTCACGCGCCAGCCGAGGGTGCGGAGCAGCTGCTCGGCCATGAAGTTGTTGGAGAAGGCGAGCGCGTCGGCGGCGATCACGGCGAGCGGGGCCGAGTCGCGGCGGGCGACCGGCTCCGCGCCGTTGCCGTAGGTCGGCGCGCGGCCGCGGACGACCGGCAGCGGCGCGTCCTGGCCGCGCGCGGCGAGCATGACCGCGAGCGCGCCGCCGGTGTAGAGGCCGGGGTCGGAGATCCGCCGCCGCACCTGCACCGGCTTGGCGCGCCGCCGGATCTTGCCGGTGACCTCGACGACGGTCTCGACGGCGTCGCCCTCGCCGCGCGCGTAGGTGCGGACCGTCGGGGCGCCGCTGCCGATGGTGGCGCGGTTGTCGATGACGACGTGGGTGCTGTCGGGCACGAGCGTGACGACCGGGCCCTCGGGCCCGGGCGCGACCGTGATCGCGACGGTGTTGAAGTCGAGGCTGAGCGCGCCGCTCGGGGCCTGGTACGACAGCCCGATCTCGGTGTCGGAGAAGCCGGGGGCCAGCCGGCGCTGCGAGAAGGCGGCGTCGTCGACGACGATCCGCGTCAGCGAGGCGAGGTCGGTGCGCGCGGCGATCTCGTCGGCGAGCGCGGCCAAAGCCACGTGATCGAAGCTCGGGTCGCCCTCGCCGACGAGCACGAGGTCCTCGCCGTGCCGCAGCACGCGGGTCTCGAACCGGTAGTCGGCCCCGAGCAGGTCGAGCGCGGCGGCGGTGGTCAGCAGCTTGTTGTTGCTGGCCGGGTTGAGCGGGACGTCGCCCTGGAAGTCGAACAGCACGGTGTCGCTGCCGAGGTCGCGGACGTGGACGCTGACCGAGGCGAGCCGCTCGAGCGGGGCGACGATCTTGCGGATCGCCGCGTCGAGCCCGGCCGTGTCGAGGGCGATCCGCGGCCGGGCGTCGCCCCGCGCGAGCTCGACGGCGCGGCTGACCGCCGCGAGCCGCGTCATCAGCCGCTCCTCGGCGGTCGGCGGCGGCAGCTCGTCCGGGACCACCACGACCTCGACGTAGGCGTCGCGCCGCGGCTCGCTCTCGCCGGCCTCGAGCGACATGGCGTAAGGGACAGGCGCCACGAGCCGCGTGAGCGCGCCGCCTTCGAAGGCGAGGACGGCCGCGGCGACCAGGGTGATCGCGCCGGCCGCGGCGGGCCAGACGTGCATGCGCAGACAATGATCCGAGGCGGAAGAGCGCGTCAAGCCGCGCGCGCCCGGCAGCCGTGGCGGGGCGCGCCGCGCGAGGTGACAGCGCCGTCAGGTCGCGCGCGGACGCGGAGGTCTGGCTGGTCCAAAGGACAGGTGCGGTCCGGCGGTCGGGAGCGCGCGCAAGCGCACCCCGGACCGCACGCGCGCGGGGAAGCGCCGGATCGGCGCCGCGAATCTCCGGGTGCGGGCAGGGGCCCGGCCCGGGTTCGCCCGCGCTTGCTCACGTCGCCGGCGCCCTCGTGGATCCGGCCGGCGAAGCCCGGTACCCTGCGGCATGACTTCCCTTGTCCGTCGTTCCTTGGTGTTTGCGCCCCTGTTGCTCGCCGCCTGCGGAGACGACGACCGCGAGAGCGCGACCGCCGGGGCGATGACGATGACGGGCCCGACGGTGACGGCGACGACGCCGGGCACCACCGCGGAGAACCCGACCACGGGCAGCGGCACGGAGGCGCCGACCACCGGCGGCAGCGAGTCCGGCAGCTCGACGACCGAGGCGGAGATGACGACCGAGAGCACCGGCGGGATCAAGTTCGACCTCGGCACCAACGACCTCGGCGAGACCAGCGGCGGCCCGCCCGGCAACGTCTGCAAGGTGCAGGACGACATGGACGCGATCGGCGACTGCGAGATGGAGGCGGCGCCGGACAGCTTCGCGCCGGCGCTGCAGTGGTCGTTCGGCGCCAACCTGCAGTCGATGGTGACGCCGCTGGTCGGCAACTTCACCGACGACAACGCCGACGGCGAGATCGATCTGTGCGACGTTCCGGACGTGCTGTTCGTCGCCGGCCCGACGATCGGCTACGGCCAGATCTGCGAGCTGTTCGTGCTCGACGGCGCGACCGGGACCCAGCACTACGCGATCCCGACCAGCGAGAGCCTGTCGTGCTTCGCCACGCCGGCCTTCGCCGACATCGACAACGACGGCCTGCCGGAGATCGTGGCGATCTGGAACCACGGCGGCACGTACCGCCTCAAGGCGTTCGAGCACGACGGCACGCTCAAGTGGGCCAATTCGACCGACGGCGGCCAGTACGACCAGTTCTACCGCGAGACCGGCGCGGTCGCGATCCACGACCTCGACGCCGACGGCGACGCCGAGATCGTCTTCAACCACGAGGTCTACGACCACAACGGCGTGCTGCTGTGGGCGCAGACCAACCCGCAGCCGGGCGAGCTCGAGGCGAGCGTCGGCGCCGACCTCGACGGGGACGGCAAGATGGAGGTGGTGACCGGCCACTCGGCGTATCGCCACGACGGCACGGTGTACTGGGAGAAGTACCCGCAGGTGACGGCGCAGTCGATCCCGCAGATCGCCAACCTCGACGACGACCCGTTCCCGGAGGTGTTCGTCACCTCCGGCCAGGGGCTGTGGATGCTCGAGCACGACGGCACGGTGAAGTGGGGCCCGGCGACGCCGACCGGGGTGCAGCCCGCGGGCTACCTGACGTGGATGCGGCCCGGCACGGTGCACGACTTCGACGGCGACAGCCAGCCGGAGTACGCGTCGTCGTCGCGCGACTACTACGCGGTCTACGAGGGCAACCCCGCGACGGTGCTGTGGCAGTCGCAGGTGGTCGACGGCTCGGGCGCGGCCGGCGGCACGGCGTTCGACTTCCTCGGCGACGGCGTGGCCGAGGCGATGTACGCCGACGAGCAGAACTTCCGCATCTACGACGGCGTCACCGGGGCGGTCGTGCTGACGCAGGCGCGCGTCAGCTACACGTTGAGCGAGTACCCGATCGTGGCCGACGTCGACAACGACGGCTCGGCGGAGATCCTGGTGGTGTCGCTGTCGGGGCAGCCGGCCCTGCAGGTGCTGCGCGACGCCGAGGACCGGTGGATCCAGGCGCGCCGGATCTGGAACCAGCACGCCTACTACGTCACCAACGTGCGCGAGGACAGCACGCTGCCGACCAAGCCGGTCGACAACTGGAAGATCTTCAACACCTACCGGACCAACGCCCAGATCGAGGGCGGCGGGCTGTGCATGCCCAACCCGCCGGGTTGATCACGGCGCGAACGACATGTCGCCCAGGACATGTCCGGGGCCCGGCAGCGGGCGCGCGGGGACGCGCAGGTCGACAATTTTCGGCGTGCGCTCACGGATTTCGATTCGGCCGGGAAACCATGAACAGCGGCCAGTACGGCCGAATTTAATCATGACTTTCCAGACCATCCGTATCCCCCACCTTCTCGCGTTTTCTCTCTCCTTCGCGCCGGGCGCCGCGTGCTCGCTCCAGAAGGCCGACCTGGGCGCGTACTCGGGCACCGAGTCGACCGACACGAGCAGCGGTTCAGCCGCCGAGACGAGCACGTCGGGCGACGTGATCACGGGCGAGTCGCCCCGGCAGACGACCTCCACCGAGGCGCTCACCAGCCACGGGGCGGAGACCTTCACCTCGACCGGTACGCCGTGGCCAGGTTGCATCGGGCCCGAGGAGGGGACCGCGGTGGCCGTCGAGGTGAGCGCGCCGACGTTGATCGACCCCGAGGCGTACCCGATCGAGTTCGACGTCCGCTGCAGCGTGCAGGGGATCGCCGGCGGGGCGATCGCGCTGCAATGCACGGACGACGCCGAGGGCATCCACGCCGTGACGCTGACCCTGACGACGGAGGCGCCGCACACCGGCCTCCTCGGCGGCGAGACCGACGTGCGCCTCCGCTACCGCGAGACCGATTCGCAGGAGTTCGGGCTCGACATCCGCACCCACGTGGCGCTCCACGCGGTCGACGACGGCGCGCTGTTGCTGTTCTACACGCTCGGCTACCACGTGTTCGCCGAGGACTTCGAGGCGTTCTGGGCGCCGATGCACTTCGTCGACGGCGACCTGGGCTTCTGCCCGGCGCAGCCCGACGAGCAGTGCGGCACCACCGAGCGGACCACGGTGTACGTCCACGACGGTGTGGACCAGGTCACCGTGTACGACGGCAACCTCGAGACGTTCCCGGCGTCGAGCATGTACGTCTACGCCGAGAGCGCCCGCGATACCGTCCAGACGAACGTCGAGGACTGCCACGACGTGGTGTACGGCCGCTGGGTCGAGCTGCTGGCGCTCAAGGCCGACCTCTGACCTCGCACGGAGGCCGGCCCGACGGCGGCGAGCGATCACCAGCGGCCGACCTCGGGCGAGCCGCGCCAGTTGCTCGACGAAGGTCCAGATGGCGCGCATGGGCAGGACGCGGCCGAACTCGCCGGCGACGACGCGCTCGCGCAGGGCCCGGAGGCCGGGGTGGAAGCGCGCGGCGAAGGCCCGCGCGCGCTCCCCGTCGCGCGAGCACACGCTCCACAGCGCCGCGCCGCGGGCCTTCGCCAGCGCCGGCGCGAGGCGGCGGTCGGCGATCGATCCGGGGCCGACGACTCCGACGTGCAGCACCGCTCGACGGCAGCGCGCGCGCCGACGGGCGAGCTCGCGCCGCCCTGAGCGGTCCGATCGGACATGTCTGAAAAGACATGACCTTGATTTGCGGAGATCGAGCCCGGAGCCGGCGCCGGGGCGGCCTGCGGCGATCTCCGCCATCCGCGCCGATGCGACCAATCCCACGCGCCCGCCCGGGCAGGCCTCTACGGGCGTTTCCAGGCGCAGGCGGGGCTCGCGCGACTAGGCACTTCGTGACGCTTCCGTCACCATCCCGCCACGCATCCGTGATGCGCACCGTATGCCGCTGCCGCTCGCGATCGCCCTCTCCTGGCCGCTGATGATGCAGGCGGCGCCGACCTCACGGCTGCTCGTCGACGCGCCCGACGCGGTGCCGACGCCGCAGCGGCCCGCGAGCGCCGCCGCGCCGGTCGCCCAGGCGCCGGGGCCGGTCGACGCCGAGCCGGCGACCGAGGGGACGGAGGGAGCGGAGAAGGGCGAGGGGCCGGCGCCGATCGACGCCGAGCCGGAGACCGAGGCGCCGCCGGCGAAGCTCGACCGCAAGGCGGACGCGAAGGTGCAGAAGTTCAAGTTCAAGCCGGGCCGCGGCTTCGAGCTGGCGACGAAGGACGGCAACTACGTGCTGGCGATCCGGGCGCGCCTGCAGATGCGCTACGACCTCGAGCACCCGAACACGCCGGGCGAAGAGATCGATCACGTGCTGCAGATCCGGCGCGCGCGCGTGGTGTTCGCCGGCAACGTGTTCGGCAAGCACAACCGCTACTACATCCAGCTCGGCTTCTCGCCGCGCGACATGCTGGGCGGGCTGCCCGACGACTCGCCGGGCATCCGCTACAACCCGGTCCGCGACGCCCGCGTCGAGTTCACCTACCTGCGCGACGCCACGGTCTGGCTCGGCCAGATGAAGGTGCCGTTCAGCCGTCAGCGCGTGATCTCGTCGGGCAACCAGCAGTTCGTCGACCGCTCGAGCGTGAACGAGGAGTTCAACCTCGACCGCGACATCGGCCTGGTGCTGCGCTCCGACGACATCGGCGGGATCGGCCGCCTCAAGTACGCGCTCGGCGTGTTCATGGGCGACGGCCGCAACGCCTACGCGCTGACGAACACCGGGGCGCTGTACGTCGGCCGCGTGACCGTGATGCCGCTCGGCAAGTTCGAGGACGACTCGGAGGCCGACCTCGATCGGATCAAGAAGCCGGGGCTGTCGCTGGGCGGCGCCTACGCGTACCACGACGACGCGCCCGGCGAGCGCGGCGTCCACGGGCCGCGGCCGGCCGACGGCGGGACGACCGACATCCACCACGCGACCGCGGACCTGATGTTCAAGTGGCGCGGGCTGTCGATCGAGTCGGCGTTCCACTACCGCAAGGCCCGCCGCCGCAACCCGGGCGGCGCGGTCGACGAGATGGGCCTGCCGGTGCCCGTGGCGCTCGCGCGCGACGGCGTCGGCTGGTTCGGCCAGGTCGGCTACCTGATCCCGCCGGCCGACGTCGAGTTCGTGACCCGCTACAGCTTCGTCCGCAACATCTTCGGCGACAGGAGCTCGATGATCGACCGCGACGAGCTCGGCGGCGGCGTCAACTACTACATCGCCGAGCACAACTTCAAGATCTCGTTCGACTACTTCCGTGTGTGGGACGGGCTGCTCGGGCCGACCGTGCGCGAGGCGATGGCGAACGGCATCGACCGGTTCCGCCTGCAGGTCCAGCTGGCGTTCTGAGTCCTTCAGGACATGTCGAATAGGGCATGTCCTGAAAGCCAGCGGCAATTACTTGCAGTAGTCGTCCTGGTGGACGACGCCGTCGACCACGATCTCGGTGCCGGGGCGGATGACGAACTCGCTGAGGCCGACCTCGGAGTCGGCGTCGGCGTCCCAGTCGTAGGTGTAGCCGAGCTGGGTCCACGGGTAGCCGGGGTCGTCGCCGTACGAGGCCGCGCGAAGGTCTTCGATCCACATCTTGTGCTCCGGCTCGACGTCGGGGCGGAAGTCGAGCTGCGCCACCGAGTCGTCGATCTCGGGATCCGGGCTCGGCCGGAACATGCCGTCCAGCGGCACCCACATGGTCACGAGCCGGTCCTTGCCGTTGTCGGGCGGGAGCCCCATGAGCCGCTCGAGGCGGGCCGTCAGGTCGGCGCCCTGCAGGCCGGTGGCGGTGCAGAAGTCCTTGAGCGAGGGGACCGGGGTGACCCACACCTCGACGGCGAGCGGCATGGCCGTGCCCTCCTTGCCGTCGTAGCCGTTGTACGAGGTCCAGGTGACCATGAGGACCCGATCCTCGGCGTCGAACATGAGGTCGGGGTTGTCGACGGTGAGGGCGACGAGGTCGTCCGCGACCTCGTCGGCCTCCGGATCCGAGGCGTCCTCGACGGCGGCCCGGTACAGCTCCGCCGGCGTGGCTTCGGGCTCGGGCTCGGTACAGGCGACGCCAGGGACCGCGAACGTGAACAAAAGGACAGGACGTAGCAGCGACATGCGCGGAGGGTACACGCGCCGCCGACGGCCGTTCAATCACGGGCCTCGCCTGCAAACTCGCGGCTGGGCGCCCAGCGGGCGCACCTGGGCGCCCAAACACGCAGCCGCGTGCGTCGACACGCCGGCGCGGCGCACATCCGACCGCGATCGACGAACTGCACGACGCGCGAGGCGGAAGATGTCCGATCGGACAGATCGAGGCCGCGCTCAGTGCTCGTGGTCGTGGCCGTGATCGTGGTCGCAACGACCCTCGGCGTGGGCCTTCTCGTGCTCCTCGATCTGGCGCCGGACATCGTCCATGTCGAGGCCCTGGACCTCGCCGACGAGCTCGTCGAGGGCCTTGGCGGGCAGCATGCCGGCCTGGCGGAACAGCAGGATGCCCTGGCGGAACACCATGACGGTGGGGATCGAGCGGATGTCGAAGGCGGCGGCGAGCTCTTGCTGGGCCTCGGTGTCGAGCTTGCCCCACACGATGCCCTGGTGGCGCTCGGAGGCGGCCTCGTAGACGGGGGCGAAGGCGCGGCAAGGGCCGCACCAGCTGGCCCAGCAGTCGAGCACCACCGTCTCGTTGCCCTCGACGATGCTCTGGAAGTTGTCGCTGGTGATCTCGGTGGTGCTCATGTCGTTGCTCCTCGGTGCTTGCATAGCACCCGTCACGGGAGGTCTGTCATGGATCGACCCGACGCGCTCCCCCCGGAACTCGCGCGTGCAGGCGGCTCAGCGGGAGAATTCCGCGAGGATCTCGGCGATCGGCCGGCCGGCGTGGCGCGCCCGGGCCTGGTCGCCGGTGGAGAACGAGCGCGTCAGCATGCGGTCGACGTAGAGGGTGCCGTCGAGGTGGTCGACCTCGTGCTGCAAGATCCGCGCGGGCCATCCGCGCACCCGAAGGGTCTGCGGCTGGCCCCGTCGGTCGAGGCCGGTGACCTCGACCTCGGCGTGACGCTCGACCAGCGCGGTGTAGCCGTGGACGCTGAGGCAACCCTCGAAGAAGGTCCGGGTGTCGTCGCCGAGCGGCCGCAGCACCGGGTTGATGAACACATGCACCGGCAGCTCGACGCGCTCGCGCTCGCGCAGCTCGGCCGGCGTGAGTCGAGCCATCAGAGCGGCCCGGTCCTCGAGCACGAGGATCCGCAGCGGGACGCCGAGCTGCGGCGCCGCCAGACCCACGCCCGGGGCCGCTCGCATGGTCGCGATCATGCGGTCGACGAGCTCCTGGATCTCGGGCGTGGGGATCCGCTCGACCGCGAGCTCGGCGGCGCGGCTGCGCAACACGGGGTCGCCGGCCTGGACGATGTCGGGGTGCGGCGCAGAGGGGGCGGGCGCGGACGGCGGCATGGGCTTCGAGACGGACGGAGCGCACGCGGCGCTGGCGAGCGCGAGCGCGAGGAGGCGAGGCGACACGCCTCCGGCTAGCACGAACGGCTGCGCGCAGGAAGCGGGCCGGCGCTGGCCGCGGGCCTCGCGGGGCTGCGGTCGCGGACGAGCCGCGGGCTCGTCGGGGCGACGCGCGGACGACTGGCCGCCTGGATGTTGGTGCATGTCTTCGAGGACATGTGAAGACGGCCCGCGGCGGCCGGGACGGGCGAGATCGGCGGACGGCGACGGCCGGGCGCGGCGGCGCCGGCACGAACCGCATGAAGACGGCGGCGAGATCGGGTAGATCGGGGACATGTCGAGGGTCTTCACCCGCGAGCGCTGCATCCCGTGGCTGTGCGCCCGGGTCCCGCTCGACGACGAGCCGCAGGAGGTCGCGCTGTCCGTCGACGAGCTGTGCGCCCGGATCCCGGGCCGCGCCGCCCGCGGCCTGCGGCTGTCGGGCGCGATCGGCCTCGTCGCCGCGGCAGTGGTGCTGCTGACGGCGCCGCGCCCGGCTCGCGCCGAGAGCTCGGCGGCGGGGTCGTCGGTCCGCTCGGTGGTCGGGTACACGCTCGGCGGCCTCGGCCTCGGCGCGCTGGCCGTGAGCCGTCGCCTGCACCGCACGTCGCCAGGCCTGGCGGTGCTGTGCGCCGGGCGCGACGCCGACCTCGGCCCGATGCGGCTGGCGGGGCTGGTCACGACGGCGCGCGCCCGGCTGTCCGAAACAGCATGGCCGAAAGGACATGTATGGTTGATCTCGGAGGGCCCGCTGTCGGCGGAGCGCAAGGCCCACGCGGCGGCGCTCGGGGTGCGCTGCTTCGTGGCGGTGAACGGGCGCATCACCGAGGTGTGACGGTCGGGGTGTGCTGCTCGGCGGGCGGGCGCATCACCGAGGTGCGACCGTCGGGGCGCGCTGCGTGGGCGCATCGCCGAGATGGGACGGTCGGCGTGCGTCGCGTGGTGGCGGTGGGCGGGCGCATCACCGAGGTGTGACGGCCGGCGCCCGTGGACGCGCCGCGGCGTGCGTCGGCCTCGGCTCACGGAGAGCGCGGGGACCCCGATGGCGCGGCGGCGCCGTCGGTCGATACTGCGGGCCGATGAGCGTGGCGAAGCCGGAATACTCGGGCGCGGCCCTGAACTCGTTCGTGCTCGCGTTCGGCGAGACGAACAGCGTGGTGCAGAAGATCCTCGCCGACGCGGGGGTGGCGGCCATCGATCCGCAGGCGTGGTACGACTATGAGTGGGCGAGCGCGATTTTTTATCGGATCGGCGAGAAGGTCGGCCGCGCGGCGGTGATGAACGTCGGCCGCAAGATGATCGAGGCGGCCGTGTTCCCGCCCGGCATCGACAGCGTGCAGAAGGTGCTGATGAGCCTCGGCCCGGCCTTCAAGCTCAACACCCGCGGCGGCGACGTCGGCGACATCTTCTGCACGATCGAGGACGACTACAGCGCGACGATCGTCCGCACGCAGCGCGGGCTGTGCCCGTTCAACGTCGGCATCATCGAGGGCTGCTGCGCCCGCTACGGGGTGAAGCCGCTGATCGAGCACGGGGCCGACGGCTGCCAGGACGAGGGCGCCGACCTGCACGTACCACGTGAGCTGGTAGGCCGACATCGGCGGACTGGCGGACGCGCGGCCGCTTGCGTCCGCCGGCCGGCGGCGCTGGCCGGCCATCCCCACGGTCCTGATGGCCGTCGCAGGCGCGGGGCAGGAGCCACGGGTGCGCTGCGCCGCGTCTTCGCTTCGTCCACGCGGTCAGGCGGTTGCGGTGGCGCGGAGCGAAACATGTCCTTGTGATTATGCGTTTCAGGACATGCTCATCAGAACATGCCCCATCAAGCATGTCCGGGCTGCGGTCACCCCGGCGGATCGGGCATGCAGACGGCGCCGCCCTCGATCTGGGCGTTGGTGCGGAAGGTGTTGAGGGCCTGCCAGGAGGGGGTCTGGTGCTGGGGGATGGTGCCGTCCTCGCGGACGTTGGTGACGTGATAGGCGTGCTGGTTCCAGATCCGGCGGGCCTGGATCCACCGGTCCTCGACGTCGCGCACGACCTGGACGGCGGGTTGCAACCCGCCGTTGGAGACGACCACGATCTCGGCGGAGCCGTCGTCGTCGACGTCGGCGACGACGGGGTTCTCGGCCTGCGTCCACGAGGACCGCGGGCTCGACAGCAGCACCGCGCCGCCCTCGCCGTAGACGAACAGGAACTGCTCGTCGGCGTACATGGCCTGGGCGTAGCCGGCGCCGAGGAAGTCGAAGGCGGTGCCGGCCGCGAAGCCGCTGTTGTCCTGCACCGAGGCCGTCCACAGCAGGGTGAGGTCGGGGCGGTAGATGTTGTAGTGCTGGTTGGAGCTGACGAGGATCTCGGCGGCGCCGTCGCCGTCGACGTCGTGGATCGCGGCCGGGCGCCACCACGACGCGTCACCGCTCGGGTTTTGGTCCTGGTAGACGATCGTGCCGTCGTGCTCGAGCAGCGAGAGGCCGTTGAAGCCGGCCAGCAAGACCTCGGGCTCGGGGTCGTCGTCGAGGTTGCCGACCTGCGGGTGGGCGATCGCTACCGGGGTGGAGTAGTAGACGCTGCCGTCGTGGTGGAAGGCGTCGCCGCCCTGCAGGACCTCGAGATCGCCGTCGCCGTCGAGGTCGGCGGCGAACGGGATGTCGATCGCGCCGTTGCTGTTGCCGAGGAAGAGCTGGGCGCCGAGGTGATCGAGGACGGCCCGGCCGGCCATGATCTCGACGTCGCCGTCGGCGTCGAGGTCGGCGAGGGCGACGGCGACCTGCCAGGCGTCGAACACGACGGGGCTCTCCCACTTGAAGGTGCCGTCGTGCTCGAAGGCGATCGCGTGGCCGTTGATGATGTCGCCGACCTCGCTGCGGATGGTGACGATCTCGGGCAGGCCGTCGCCGTCGATGTCGCCGATCGCGGGGTTGGCGTAGCCGTCGATGATGTCGGGGATCTTGAGGTGCACGGCGCCGGTGAGGCCGTCGAGGATGTAGAGGTGACCGTCGGACTGGGCGTTGCCGTAGAGCGGGACGACGACGTCGGGGACGTCGCACAGGTCGATGACGCCGTCGCCGTTGTCGTCGGTCATGTTGGCGACCAGCGGGGTGGCGACGGCGTGGAGCTCGTCGTCCTGGCCGGCGAAGGCCCACTGGACCGCGGGCATGAAGCTGTCGGGCGGGGCCTCCATCTCGCAGTCGCCGACGGCGTCGTCGCCCTGGACCTTGCAGCGATCGACGGGCGGCGGGTCGCCGGTGGTGCCGAAGCCGACGTCGAGCTTGACGCCGTCGGTGGTGCCGCCGGTGGTCGTGGTGATGGTGGTGGTCGTCGTCGTCTCGCCGTCGCTGCCGCTGGAGGTGGTGGTCGTGGTGGTCGTGGTCGGCGCGCCGGTGGTCGGGGTGGCGCCGGTGCTCGTGGATGTGTCCGAAGGGACAGGTCCGCCGGATGGCCCGTCGGTGGTGACGGCGTCGTCGCCGCAAGCAGGGAGGAGCGCGAGGCCGGCGAGGCTGCGGAGGACACGGGAGGGCGACACGCAACGACGATACACCGGAGCCCGATTCTGCGGGCGCGGAGGTCGGTGAACGGCCACGGGGCAGGTACCATGCGGCGATGGCGGGGACAGTCGGGGAGCCGGAGCGAGAGCGGGCGCGTGGGCGAGGACGTGGCGCGCGGGCGTTGACGTGGCTGATGCCGGCGTTGGCGACGGCGCGGTGGCCCACACCGGCGCGCAGTCGCTGCGGGTCGACGGCGGGGGCGGCTACTGCGATCACGTGTTCGTCGCCAACACCGAGGCGATCGCGGCGATCGGGCCGCAGGTGTACGGGCGGCTGTGGGTCCGCTCCGAGGGGGCGCTCGGGCAGGGGCACGTGACGTTCGCGACGCTGCGCGACGCGGCCGACGCCGGCGGCAAGGACCTGCGGATGGGCGGGCAGTCGGAGATCCTGATGTGGAACCGCGAGTCGGACGACGCGACGCTGCCGTCGCTGAGCCCGGCCGGGATCGCCCTCAGCGTGGGGCCGCCCCCCGGGCAGTGGACGTGCGTGGAGTTCCCGATCGACTCGGCCGCGCGGGCGTTGACGACGTGGGTCGACGGGGCGGAGGTGGGGGGGCTCGTGATCGACGGCGAGCCGACGCCGGACGTCGACCAGCAGTGGCTCGGCAAGCCCGACTGGCAGCCGTCGCTGGGCGACTTCAAGCTCGGGTGGGAGAGCTACGCCGGGCAGGCGATGACGCTGTACTTCGACGATGTCGCGCTGGCAGGGGCGCGGATCGGCTGCGACGGTTAGCGCGGGAGCCGGCGGGCCGCGGTGGATGAGGTCCTCGCGGTCGGTGCCGCTGGTTTACGAGCCTCGCGTCGCCTACCTCGACGTCCTCGAGGCCGGTGCCGGGACCGAGGCGAAGAACGGTATGCTCGAACGGGCATGACCTCGTGGGCATGCGTTGAGAGACATGTTCTATGGGACATGCTTGAAAGGGCATGCCGAGCAGAGAGCTCGGCGATCGCGGGGCGGGACGGTCGGGCGAGGAGACGGTGGGCCGTGGCGGCGGGCGACGGTGACGATGACGGCGCCCGCGATCAGGGGGCGGGTCGGTCGGGCAGAGGGGTCGACGGCGACGATGACGGGGCTCGCCCGCGGTCACGGGGCGGGTTCGGTCGGGCGGCGGACGCCGGTGGGGCCGTGGCACCAGGTCCGCTCGCCGGGGCGGTTGGGTGGTCTCGGCGACAGGCGAGCGCGGCCCGCCGCAGGGCCGATCGGGGACTGGATCGCAACCGCCGCGGGGCGAGTAAGATGAAGGGATGCGAGGTCCGCTGCTGCTCGCCGCTCTGGTCTCGACCGCTTGCGCCGCGCACGAGCCGGCGCCGCAGATCCGCGTGCCGGACGAGGCCGCGCCGGTGCAGGCAGGGGAAGGGCGTCAGGTGCCGAGCGCTGCGCCCGAGGCCGCGGGGACCGGCGCGGCGGACGAGGCCGAGGCGCCCGCCGCGGCCGCCGAAGATCAGGCAGGAGACGGCGGGCCGGTGAAGCAGGTCGAGTCGCTCGCGGCGGCGGCGTACGAGGACGGCAAGCGCGCGGCACAGTCGGCGATCACGCAGAATCAGCTCGGGCTCGAGACCTTCGGCTACCCGGCGCGGTGCCGTCGCGAGTATTCGCGGATCTTGTGGGAGAAGTACAAGGTGGTGCTGCGCGAGGTCGCGGGCTGCGTGGTCGACGAGACGATCGTCGAGCACGCGCGCGGCTACAACGAGGTGATGGAGGCGGAGATCGTGCGCCGCCACGGGGCGGACGTGTTCGAGAAGGTGAGCAAGCAGGCCGGCTGCTGAGGGCGTGCGCTCGCGCCGGAGATGGCGGGGAGGCCGGCGCGAGGTCGAGGATCGGATGAGGAGGGCATGGCGCGCTGACATGTTCTTCAGGACATGATTAACCAGGCATTCGGTAATGCCTGTTGCGTCGCTGCAGCACGTCTCGGACCGACAGCGAGACGCTGCCGTACGTCGGCGACAGCATCGCCTACGACCCCGACCCGCCGCTGAAGCGGGAGGGCGGGCCGGCGGCGCGTGCCCGCGCGAGGGCGAGCTGCATGCTCCTCGAGACATGTCTGAAAGGGAATGACCAAGAAGACATGCCCTTAGGGGCATGTCCCGAAGGTCACGCCGGGGCGAGGACCAGCAGGAGGTCGCCGGCGTCGAGGTTGTCGCCGACGGCGACGGCGAAGCGGCGGACGGTGCCGGGGTGCGGGGCGGCGACGACGGTCTCCATCTTCATGGCGGAGAGGACGACCAGGGGGGCGCCCGCGGCCACGCGGTCGCCGACGGCGACGCGCAGCTCGGTGACGGCGCCGGGCATGGGGGCGGCGACGGCGGCGGGGTCGTCGGGGGCGGCGCGCTCGCGCTGCTTGACGGTCTGGGCGGCCGACTTGTCGGGGATCCGCAGCGAGCGCGGCTGGCCGTTGAGCTCGAAGAACACGTCGCGCTGGCCGTCGGGGCCGAGCTCGCCGACCGCCTTCATGCGCACGATCAGCGTCTTGCCTTGCTCGATCTCCACGCTGAGCTCCTCGCCCACCGGCAGCGGGGCGAAGAAGGCCCGCGTCGGCAGGCGCGAGACGTCGGCGAACTGGGTGCGGAACGCGAGGTAGTCGCGGAACACGCCCGGGTAGAGCGCGGCCGAGACGACGTCGACGTCGCGCAGCGGCATGCTGGTGAGCTTCTGCAGCTCGGCGGCGAGGGCGTCGAAGTCGAGGTCGGGCAGGGCGGCGCCGGGGCGGCCCTCGAAGGTCGGACGCCCGCGCAAGACCTTGGTCCGCAGCGGCTCGGGGAAGCCGCCGTGGGGCTGGCCGAGGTGGCCCTGGAAGAACTCGACGACGGAGCTGGGGAACGACAAGGTCTCGGCCTGCGCCAGCACGGCGGCCTCGTCGAGGTCGTTCTGGACCATGAACTGGGCGAGGTCGCCGACGACCTTCGAGGACGGGGTGACCTTGATGATGTCGCCGAGCAGGCGGTTGGCGGCCGCGTAGGCGCGCTTGATCGCGGGCCAGCGCGAGGCGAGGCCGAGGGCGTTGGCCTGGAACTGCAGGTTGGTGAGCTGGCCGCCGGGCATCTCGTGCAGGTACACGTCGGCGCTGCCGCTGAGGTTGCCGGCCTCGAACGGGGCGTAGAGGCCGCGCGCCTGCTCCCAGTAGGTGCCGAGCGGCTGGAGGTCGGCGATCGAGAGGCCGGTGTCGCGCTCGCTGCCCTGCATCGCGGCGACGATGGCCCCGAGGGCCGGCTGCGAGGTGACGCCGGCCATGGCGGTGATCGCCCCGTCGACGATGTCGGCGCCGGCGGCCGCGGCGGCGAGCATGGAGGCGACGCCGGTGCCGGCCGTGTCGTGGGTGTGGACGTGGATCGGGACGTCGGGGTGGGCGGCGCGCAGGGCCTCGACCAGCAGCGTGGCGGCGCGCGGGCGCAACAGGCCGGCCATGTCCTTGATCGCCAGCACGTGGGTGCCCATCTCGACGAGCTTGCCGGCGAGGTCGACGTAGTACTGCAGCGAGTACTTGGTGCGCCCGGGGTCGGCGACGTCGCCGGTGTAGCAGAGCGCGGCCTCGATCACGCCGCCGGCCTCGCCGACGGCGTCGACGCCGAGCTTGAGGTTCTCGGTGTAGTTGAGGCAGTCGAAGATCCGGAACACGTCGATGCCGCGCTCGGCCGACAGGCGGACGAACCGGCGCACGACGTTGTCGGGGTAGTTGGTGTAGCCGACGGCGTTGGCGCCGCGCAGCAGCATCTGGAACGGGATGTTGGGGACGAGCGCGCGCAGGCGCTCGAGGCGGTCCCACGGATCCTCGCGGAGGAAGCGGAGGGCGACGTCGAAGGTGGCGCCGCCCCACATCTCGAGGCTGAAGGCCGGGGCGAGCACGCGGGCGGTGGCCGGGGCGATGGCGAGGAGGTCGATGGTGCGGACGCGGGTGGCGAGCAGCGATTGGTGGGCGTCGCGCCAGGTGGTGTCGGTGAGGAGGAGGCCGGGGTGAGCGCGCACGGCCGCGGCGAAGGCCTTGGGCCCCTTCTCGCGCAGGAGGTCGCGCCAGCCGGCCAGGCGGACGTCGGCGCGGGTCTCGGGGATCTCGGGGTCGACGCGCGCGGGCGGGTTCTGGGTCGCCCAGGGCGTGGTGGGGCCGTTGACGGCGACCTCGGCGAGGAAGCGGAGCAGCCGCTGGGCGCGGTTGCGCCGGGTGGGCAGGTCGAACAGCTCGGGGGTGCCGTCGACGAAGCCGGTGGTGATGTCGCCGGCGACGAACTTGGGGTGGGTGAGGACGTTCTGAAGGAAGGGGATGTTGGTCTTGACGCCGCGGATCCGGAACTCGGCCAGCGCGCGCAGCAGCTTGTGCCGCGCGACCTCGAAGGTGTTGCCGCGCGCGGTGACCTTGACGAGCAGCGAGTCGTAGTGCGGGGTGATGACGGCGCCGCTGTAGCCCGAGCCGCCGTCGAGGCGGATGCCCATGCCGCTGGCCGAGCGGTACGCCTCGATGCGGCCGGTGTCGGGGCGGAACTGGGCGCGCGGATCCTCGGTGGTGATCCGGCACTGGATCGCGTGACCGCGGGCGACGATCGCGTCCTGATGGAGGCCGAGGTCGTGGAGGGTGGCGCCGCCGGCGATCCGGATCTGCGCCTGCACGAGATCGACGCCGGTGACCTCCTCGGTCACGGTGTGCTCGACCTGGATCCGCGGGTTGACCTCGATGAAGTAGTGCCGACCTGTCTCATCGACCAGGAACTCGACGGTGCCGGCGTTCTCGTAGCCGACGGCGCGCGCGAGCCGGAGGGCGTCGCCGTGCAGGCCGGAACGTGTCTCTTCGGACAGGCCGAGCGCGGGCGCCATCTCGACGACCTTCTGGTGGCGGCGCTGGACCGAGCAGTCGCGCTCGAACAGGTGCACGACCTCGCCGGTGCGATCGCCCAGGATCTGCACCTCGACGTGACGAGCGGCGCCGATGTACCTCTCGAGGAAGACGGTGCCGTCGCCGAAGGCGGCCTTGGCCTCGCTGGCGGCGCGCGTGAACGCCTCGTCGAGCTCGTCCTCGCTGCGGACGACCCGCATGCCGCGGCCGCCCCCGCCCATGGCGGCCTTGACGATCAGCGGGAAGCCGTGCGCGGCCGCGAACGCGCGCGCGGCCGGGAGATCGGAGACGGGACCGTCGCTGCCGGGGACCACCGGGACGCCGCTGGCGATGGCGAGGGCGCGCGCGGCGGTCTTGTCACCGAAGGTGTCGAGCGCCTCGGCCGAGGGCCCGACGAAGGCGATGCCGGCGGCCGCACAGGCGCGCGCGAGGGCGCTCTTCTCCGAGAGGAAGCCGTAGCCGGGGTGGATGGCGTCGACGTCGTGGGCGGCGGCGAGGGCGACGATGGCGTCGATGTCGAGGTAGGCCCCCACGGGGCTCTTGCCCTTGCCGACCAGGTAGGCCTCGTCGGCCTTGTAGCGGTGGAGGTGGACGCGATCTTCGTGGCTGAAGATCGCCACCGTGCGGATCCCGAGCTCGGTGGCGGCGCGAAACACCCGAATCGCGATCTCGCCGCGGTTGGCACAGAGGAGCTTGCGGATCGGACGCTTCGTCGGGGCCATGGCGCGACGGACATAGCAGAGCTCGCGCGCGCGCGTGAGGCAGGGGGCGATGATACGGCGCGGGGGCGGGTGAACACGGTGAGCGCGCGTTCTGGCGCGGGCCCTACGCGAGCCGCGCAGGTGGGGCGGCAGGCCCTCCGTGCGGTATGGTGCAGGTGTGACCGAGGAGCCGCTGCCGCGCCTCTACGGCGACTTCGAGCTCGCGCGCCTGATCTGCGCCAACGAGACCGGCCGGATCTACCGCGGCTTCTTCCGGGGCTTCCGCGCGTCGAACGTGCGCGTGTTCAGCCGCCAGTACACGTGCGACGAGGCGGCAGTGCAGACGTTGCGCGCCGACCTCCAGGCCGACCGCGTGATGCACAAATTCGTCACCGGCGGCTCGTGCTACCTGCCGTTCCGCGTCGAACAGACCGTGCTCCAGGCGATGAGCCCGCGCGAGGGCGTCGACCTGGCGACCCGAATCGCCAACCGCGGGCCGATGCCGTGGCCGGAGGCGCGGTCGGTGCTGCTCGACGTGTGTCGCGGGCTGGCCTACGCACACGCCCAGCTGATCGTCCACGGCGACCTGAAGCCGGAGAACTGCTTCTGCGAGGAGCCGATGGAGGGCGACCCGGACGAACGCCCGCGGGTGCTGGTGATGGGCTTCGGCCTGGCGCGCGCGTACCGGCGCGCGTTCCCCGAGTGGCGGCCCGAGCTCGCCGAGGTGTTCGAGCCGTCGACGGTGTTCCCGGTGTACATGTCGCCCGAACAGGTGGCCGGCGAACAGCCGACCGTCCGCTCGGACATCTATGCGCTCGGGGTGCTGATGATCCACCTGTTGACCGGCCACCGCCCGCGTGCCACCGGCGCACCGCCGGCCGTGGAACGCGCGGGCACCCCCGGCCCGTACCGCGCCGACGAGGGCAAGCTGACGCGCGCGCAGGCCGAGGTGGCGCTCAAGGCGGTGTCGCGCGAGTCGAGCCGCCGCCACCCCACGGTCTATGACTTCGCGGCAGCGCTGGTCGGGATCGACGGCGGCGATCCGGCGACGGAGCTGGCGGACTTCCGGCCGCCGGTCGGCCGCTGAGCTCGCGAGGGGCGGAACGCGCGGCGGGAGCGGGCGATCGCCGAGGCCCTGGGAGCGAAGGACGGCGAGGCTGCGCGGGGCGGAAGCCGGCGATTGCGAGGCCGTGCGGCAGGAGCGAGGGACCGCGAGGCGGCGCGGCGCGGCCAGCGGTGTCCCTGCGCGAGAGCTCGGTTCGCGCGCGGCAGGGCGGACCGCGGTCGCCGGCGTCAGAGACCGAACCAGCGGGCGGACCGCGGTCGGCCGGCGTCAGAGGGCGAACCAGGCGATGGTGGCCGCGATGCCGCCGACGGCGGCGAGGACGACGATGATGAGCAGCGGGTGCGGGTCGCCGGTCCATGCGGGCGTGCTGGCCTTGGGGACAGGCGGGGCGGCGGTCGACGTGGCCCTGGGGACAGGCGGGGCGGCTGATGTGGCCTTGGGGACAGATGCAGCGGCAGCCTGGACGACGGCAGGGGGGGCGCCGGAGGTGTTCTTGGGGACAGGCGGGTGGGCGCCGGAGGTGTTCTTGGGGACAGGCGGGTGGGCGCCGGAGGTGTTCTTGGGGACAGGCGGGAGGGCACCGGAGATGTTCTTGGGGACAGGCGGGTGGGCGCCCGAGGGGCCGGCGGAGCTGGCCTTGGGGACAGGCGGGTGGGCGCCCGAGGGGCCGGCGGAGCTGGCCTTGGGGACAGGCGGGTGGGCGCCCGAGGGGCCGGCGGAGCTGGCCTTGGGGACAGGCGGGTGGGCGCCCGAGGGACCGGCGGAGCTGGCCTTGGGGACAGGCGGAAGGGCGCCCGAGGGCTTGCCGGCGGCGGGCGGCCCGGCCGGCTGGGATCTGGCGCTCGGGACAGGTTCGGGCGGGCCGTCGGCCAGGGTCCGCGGGGCCGCGCCGGCGCGCGGGAGGGTGTCGTCGACGGGCCGGACGTCGCCGATCGGGGTGGTCGGCAGCAGGCGGGTGCGCGGGCCGGGGCGCTCGAACGGCAGCAGGGCCTCGGCGAGGGCGGCGGCGGAGGGCCAGCGCTGGTCGGGCTGCTTGCGCAGGCAGCGAGCGACGATCTCGGACAGGCCCGGCGGGACCTCGGGGGCGAGGGTGTGGATCGGCGGCGGGTCGAAGCCGCGGACGGCGGCCAACGAGTCGGCGACGGTGTCGCGGGCGAACGCCTGCTGGCCGGCGAGCGCCTCGTAGAGGATCGCGCCGATCGACCACACGTCGGCGCGGCGATCGACGGCCCCGGCGCCGTGGATCTGCTCGGGGGCCATGTAATTCGGCGAGCCCATCATGGTGCCGGCGCCGGTGCGGATCGAGTCGTTGAACTTCGAGATCCCGAAGTCCATGAGCTTGACCAGCCACTGGTCCCGGATCGCGCGGCACAGGTAGATGTTCTCGGGCTTGAGGTCGCGGTGGATGATGCCGGCCTGGTGGGCGGCGTGCAGGCCGTCCAGGGCCTGGCGGATGATCCACACCGCGAGGCCGGGCTGCAGCCGCTGGTAGGCGTCGATCAGGTCGCTGAGGGAGCAGCCCGACAGCAGCTCCATGACGATGTAGGGGCCGATCGTGCTGCGGCCGAAGTCGAGGACGTCGCAGATGTGCGGGCTGCCGATCCGGCCGGCGGCGGTGGCCTCGTTGCGGAAGCGGGCCAGCAGGTCGGCGTCCTCGGCGTAGCTGGCGTGCATCAACTTGATGGCGACGGTGCGCTCGACGAACACGTTGGTCGCCTGCCACACGGTGGCCATGCCGCCGTGGCCGAGGCGCTTGTCGAGGCGGAACTTGCCGTCGAGCAGGCGGCCCTCGAGCGGCAAGGTGGCGCCGTCGACGGGGCACACCAGGAGATCGTCGCGAAAGCTCCGACCGCACGTGCGACACGCGGCGGGCCTCGGCAGCGTCGTTACGACCATCCGCGGCGGACTATATCACCGGCGCCCGTGCGGCCAAGTCGAGCGCGTGGCCGCGCGGGCCCGGGCGCCGGCCCGGGACGCGGGCAGGATGTGTCGGTGAGGGCCGGCCGATGTGTGAGCCGGGTCCGGGCCGGGACGTCGTGAGGGAATGGGGGCGAGGCGCGGCGACACGGGCTGGAAATCGCCGCCGGGACGCGCGGCTACGGGGCGACCTCGTAGCGCTGCTGGCGTTGCCGGAACGCCTCGCGGCCGCCCTCCATCAGGCGCAGGATGTGCTGCTTCACCGCCTCGACCGGGCCCTGCGCGACCAGCCGGGCGTTGCGGCCGTCGGCCTCGAGGACGATGACCTGGGCGGCCTCGCCGAGGACCGGGAGGTTCGGGTTGTGGGTGATGAAGACGAGCTGCCGCCGGCCGCGGCTGGCCGCGAGCTGCGGGATGATGGCGTCGGTGATGAAGCTGTTGTCGAGGTTGTCCTCGGGCTGGTCGACGAGCAGCGGGGCCTCGCTGTCCATGAGGAGGATCGGCAAGATCGCGGCGCTCTTCTGCCCGGTCGACAGCTTGTCGCTGCTGCGCCAGTCGCCCTGGACCTGCAGCTCGATCCGCGGGACGTCCTCGAGCTCGAGCACGTCGAGTTCGAACCGCTTCTCCGGGGCCTCGCGCAGGGCCTTGAGCAGCGACTCGGCGAACTCGGGGTTGATCTCGGCGGTCGCCGCCAGGGCCGCGTGATCGTCGCGGTCGACGAACTGGCCGAGCTGGACCGGGGTGACCTGGGCGACGAGCCGCTCGATCGGGGCGTTGTACTGCTTGCCCGAGCGGCGCATGACCGCGACCAGAAATTCGCGGTAGGCGACGACGTCGGCGGCGGGGGCGAGGATGATGCGGACCTTGCCGCCGAGGTGGGCGCTGACGTTGCCGGCCGCGGCGCTGCGGCGGGCGTGACGGTCGCCCCGCAGCCGCTGCAGCTCGTCGCGCAGCTCGCCGCGGGCCCGCAGGGCAGCGTCGAGCTCGGCCTGGAGCTCGCCGAGCGCGCCCTTGCTGGCCGACAGGCGCATGACCTCGCGCGCGGCCTCGTCGCGGGCGGCCAGGCGGGCCCCGCTCTTGGCGGCGACGGCCGCGAGCTCGGCGTAGCGGGCCTCTTGCGGGGCGTGGACGGCCGCCAGGGCGGCGGTGGCGTCGTCGACCGAGCGCTCGAGCAGGGCCAGCTTGTCGAGCGGGGACGAGACGTAGAGGTCGATCTCGACGATCTTGCGGTTTATCTCCCGGGACAGGTCCGCGAGGACATGTCCGTTGGGACCTTTGAGGAGGCCCTCGGGCAGGGCGGCCGCGAGGGCCTTGACCTGCGGCAGGACGGTGTCGCCGATCAGGCCGCGCAGCTTGCTCAGGGCGGCGCGGACCCGGTCGAGCGCGGCCTTCTCCTGCTCGCGCAGGGCCTTGTGCTCGGCCGCGGCCTGCAGCCCGTCGGCCAGGCCGCCCTCGCCGAGCGCCGCGTTGGCGGCCGCCAGCTTGCTCTCCCAGCTCGAGAGGTCGATGAGGTCGCGCTGGGCGGCCTGCAGGCGGGTGTGGAGGGCGATGATCCGCTGCGCGTTCTCGCGCAGGCGCGAGGTGGTCTGCGCGAGCTGGGTCTCGATCGCGTGGCTCTGCTGGCCGCACAGGCGGTCGATGAGCTCGCGCTGGGCGACCGGGCTCTGGGCGATGTCCTCGATCTGGTTGTGCGAGAAGAGGGCGGCGTCGACGAGCACCGAGGAGCCGAGCACCTCGGGCCGCACCGGCTTGCCGGCGGCGTCGGTGACCTGCGGGGCGTCGTGGGCCCCGCGGCGGATCTGGTAGACCAGGCCCTCCTGGCTCTCGAACTCGAGCTCGACGTAGCCGCTGGTCCCGAGGTTGGCGGCGAGCAGGTTCTTGAGGCGGTCTTCGGCCGCCTTGGCGGCGGCGGTGCCCGACCGCGGGGCGCGGTCGAGGGCGTGACGGATGAACTCGAGGACGGTGGTCTTGCCGCTGCCGCGACCGCCGATGATGCAGTTCAGGCCGTCGGCGAAGCGGATGTCGAGCTTGTCGAGGAAGCCGCCGTAGACGCGGAGACGACGCAATTTGTGGTGAACCACGCGGGACCCTCCGCCCGACAGGTTAGGACCCATGCGCGATCTCGTCCAGAGCGTCGAAGACGCATTGTCTGGGCCGGACAAAGCCGATCGAGCCCGTGCGGGGATGGCGCGGGGCGGGGCGAGGGGCGAACCCGGAGGCGAGGGTGGAATTGCCGGGGCGGCACGAAGCGGCTGCGCGGGCCCGTGAGGCCGGGTCCTGCGGCGAGGGCAGGCCGGCGCGCGACGCGGGACGTGGTGCGCCGGGGCCCGGAACGGTAGTGTCCAGGCGTGCTCCGTGCCGCGCCGTGGCTCGTGCTGTTGCTGTCCGGATGCGAGGCGCTGTCCGGCCGCGAGCCCGCGCCCGCGGCCGCGCCGGTGGCCCAGGCGACGCTCGCCGAGCCCGGGCCGCTGCGGGCTGCGATCGCGGCGGGGGTGCGGCGGCGCAGCGAGAACGAGGCGAGCTACGAGGTCGACGCGTTCGTGGCCGCGCTGGCGGTCGAGGAGCTGGCGAGCGGGACCGGCGGGGTGCGGGTCGAGCCGGCGCTCGAGCGCGGGGCGCAGGTCGGCTACCGGCTGACGGAGGTGGTGCCGGGCTCGGTGTACCAGTTGGTCGGGCTGCGCACGGGCGACGTGGTCGAGGCGATCGGCGAGGTCCGCCTCGACAGCCCGGGCCGCGCGGCCGGGCTGCTGGCCCGGCTGGGGCGCGGGGCCCAGGTGACGGTGCGCCGCGACGGGGTCGGGTTCTCGCTCGACCTGCGGATCGCCGGCGGGCTGGCGTGGTCGGAGCTGCTGCGCTCGCGGACAGGTTCGCCGGGACAGGTCGTGGGAGACATGCCCCTTGGAACAGGCCCGATGGCGCAGGCGCTCGGGGACAGGTCGCCGGGGCCGGAGGACGGAGAGTGGCCGGCGGGGCCGCGCGACGGCGAGGCCGGCGGGACGCCGGTGGTGCCGCTCGGCGGGGCCGGTGGGCTCGGGGGAGCGGGCGGGGCCCCGTCCGCGGGCCGGCCGGACCGCGGCCGACGAGCGGGGGGAAGCCGGTCGGCGGAGGCGGGTACGGCCGAGGCGAGGGCGTTTCGACGGGTTCGACGGGCTCGGGCGGCGCGGCGGGGAAGACGGGGGTGCAGTGCGCGTCGGCCTCGAGCTGCACGCTCGACAAGAGCCTGTTCGACGCGGCGATCGCCGACCCGAGCAAGCTCGAGCGGCAGGCGTCGATCTCGCCGGCGCGCGGGGGCTACAAGCTGACCCGCGTGGCGCCGGGCAGCACGGTGGCGGCGCTGGGGTTCCGTGCGGGCGACGTGATCGTGTCGGTCAACGGGGCGCGGCTCGACGACGACATGGCCGCGCTGGGGCTCTACATGGGGCTCGAGAGCACGCGCAACTACAACGTGACGTACGAGCGCAACGGGGCGCGGGCGAGCAAGTCGATCGCGCTGCGGTAAGGATGAGGCGATCGGGCCGCGTGAGGCTGAAGAGCGCCCGACCGACGTGACGTACGAGCGCGACGGGGCGCGGGCGAGTCGAGCGCGCTGCGGTAAGGATGAGGCGACGGGCCAGGCTGCCTCGAGTTGCAGTGACGGGCTCGGGCTCCGCCCCGCGCTGCGAGGTCGGGACGGTGGCGCTACGGTTGGCCGGCGCGCAGGCGGCGGCCCGCGTCGGTGAGGGCGATCGGGAACCCGCGGTCGAGGTAGTGGCGGTGGCGAGGCCTCGCTCCTGCATGTCCTCGGCCTCGCGCAGCAGCCTGGCGTAGCGTTCGTCGCCGACGGCGGGTGCAGCGACGAGGATGCAGCCGTGTTCGACGCAGAAGGCCCATCAGCTCGTCGTCTCGCTCGGCATGCTCGAGAGGAGCGCAGGCGGGACGGGGCGTCCTTCGGGAGACGCCGTGTGGCGCGGCCGCCCGTCGTCGCCACGCACGGCGAGCTGCTGCGCGTGGCCGACGCGACGCAGTTCAGCGGCGGGCGGAACCGGCCGGGGCATCGCGGCGGATCACGCGGGGCAGCCTCGTGCGCGGGGGCGAGCGGAGCGACGTGGAATATGACCTTCGGGACATGCCGAGTCAGGCGGGTCCGATCGACATCCATCAAACGGCGCTCAGCCGAGGTCGCCCCCCTCGCTGGCGAGGACGACGGTGTAGCCGTCGGGGTCGCGCAGCCAGATCTCGCGGTGGCCGGCGTCGGGGTTGAGGTGGGGCGCGAGGACGACCTCGGCGCGCATCCCGGCGGCGCGGGCGACGGCGGCGTCGAAGTCGTCGGTCTCGAACCACAGCAGGACGCCGTTGCCGCGAGGCCGCGCGTCGGGGTCGCCGATCGGGCCGTGGTGGTGGTCGACCTCCCAGGCGTGGAGCTGCAAAACCAAGGCGCCGTGATGCTCGAGGCGCTCGTATTCGCGGCCGCCGTGGCCGCTCTCGCAGCCGAGGAGCCGCTGGTACCAGCGGCTGCTGGCCTCGACGTCGGCGACGGCGATCAAAGGTTGGGGACGCATGGGAACGGGATGCCGCGCGCGCGTCGGGGCGTCAAGGCACGCGGGGCCGGGGGCTGTCGGCCGCGCAGCGCGGGCGACCGGGTCGAGCGTGGCGCGATGGATCGCCGGCGGTGACGGAGGCGTGACGGGGATCACGGCTGAGGCCGGTGCAGGAATCGACGGCTTCAGCGAGCGTCGCTACGCACGCGGGCCTCGCCCGGACAAGCCATGCCAGCTCTCTCGCTTCGCACCGTCGCCTCGCTGCTCGTCCTCTCGTCGCTGTCGGCCGGGTGCTCGGCGGCGCGGATGCAGCTCGACCCGGCGCTGACGGCCAGGGCGCCCGAACAGCCGGTCAGCGGCACCGCGTTCGCGTCGTTCCGCAAGCCGGTGACGTTCGGCGCCTACACGGCGACGCTGACGAAGGGCGGGTTCCAGACCAACAAGAGCACGTCGATCGGGCCGTACCAGCGCAAGGAGTCGAAGCAGGCCTTCGAGTTCTCGCTGGTCGGCGGGACGCCGGCGAGCTGGGCTGGGTCGTGCGCGTACGGGACGAGCAAGCAGGGCGTGCTGTTCCCGATCAGCAACGACGCGGGGTTCGTCTGCACGATGGTGCCGGAGGGCGCCGGCGGCTGGCAGCTCGAGCTCAAGAGCCAGGGCAAGCTGTACGGGCCGAACACGCTGTCGGGGTCGATGACCGACGGGACGACGACGCTGTCGATCGCGATGGTCCACAAGCTGGCCGGCTCGGCGTTCTCCAGCGCGGCGCCGGTGGGCTACGAGATCCGCGACGCCGGCGGGGTGGCGGTCGCGGCGGTGCAGATCTTCAACCCCCAATTCGTGTGGATCGATCCGGCGCTGCCGCCCGAGGTTCAGACCGCGATCGCGGCGGCGGCGGCGGGGCTGCTGGTGTCGGGCAACGCGGCGTCGGACATCAACGAGTAGCCGGGACGAGCGTCACCTGCCGATCGAAGCATGTCCTTCGCGACATGCGGCGATCGGCTCGCCGGCGCCTGAGGGGGGTGAGCGTCGACGCGAGCGCGAGCCGGCGCCGCGGAGTCGTGTGGGCCCGGTCTGGAAGGGTATGTCCGAAGCGACATGCCCTTCGGGACATGGCTAGACGAGCATGCCCGTGAGTTCAGGCTCGCCTTCACGCTCGGGGCGCGGCTTCTTGGGCGCGAAGGTCGGGCCGAGGGCGCGCAGGCTGACGAGCTCGTCGCCGGCGCGGGCGAGCAGGCGCTCGCGGACCAGCTTGTGGTCGGGGACGACGGCGCCGACGAGGGCCTGGACGACCTCGCGCGGGCGGGCGCCCGGGGCGTCGGAGCTGAGGCGGACGCGGAAGCGCAGCAGGCCGGCGGCGACGTCGACGTCGGCGTGGAGCAGGGCGGCGCCGACGTCGACGGCGGTCGCCTCGCCGACGGGGCGCTTGAGGCCGCGGCCCGACTTGGCCTTGCCGGCGCGCTCGACCTGCAGCGGGCCGGCGAGGCGGGCCGGCAGCGCGGCGGCGACCTCGGCGGCCAGCTCGGGGCCGAGGTCGACGGCGTAGTCGGCGGCGGCGACGAGCTCGCCGAGGCGGCGCTCGCCCTGGACGAGGACGCGGACGTCGAGGATGTCGATGCCGGGCGGGGCGGAGGCGGCGAACTTGTCGCGCAGCAGCAGGGCCTCGCGCAGGCGGTCGTCGTCGCTCCACAGCCCGGCCATGTCGGCGTCGGAGCGCGGCAGCAGGACGTCGAGGTCGACGACCTCCTCGCGGGCGCCGACGCCGAGCGCCAGAGCTGGCCCGAAGGACATGCGAGGTACGGGGTTAAAGCCGCGCGAGAAGGCGGCCTCGACCCCGGCGCGCCGCAGCATGCGCGGGAGGACGCGGGTGAGGTCGAGGTGGCCCATGAAGCGCATCGGGCCCGACTTGGCGAAGAACACCCGCACGCGGGTGAACGGGGCCTCGGCGGCGGCCTTGAAGGCGCTGTCGTCGGCCAGCTTGCTCGGGTTGAGGCGGCCGCGCAGGCGCTCGATCGGGACCAGGTCGGCGGCGACGGCCCGCTCGGCCTCGCGGGCGACCTCGTCGCCGCGCTCGCGCTCGTGTCGCGCGAGCTTCATGCCCGCGAGCTGGTCGAGGGCGACCATCCGCTCGCTGCGCATCTCGGACATGTCGCAGGCGATCCCGCAGTCGTAGCAGACGAGGCGGCGCGCGTCGGCCTCGGCGGCCTCGCGGCTGATCGGGTGGACCTTCGCGCCGAACGGCTTGCCGCACGGCGGGGAGGCGCGGCCGCGCAGGGCCTTGCGGTACTCCTCGGCGAGGAAGCCGGGCTCGAGGCCGATGTCGATGTGGTCCCACGGCAGGCGGGCGTCGACCGGGATCGTGCGGGTGTAGCGGGCCGGGTCGACGCCGACGGCCGCGATCGCGGCGGTCCAGCGCTGCATCGAGAAGCGCTCGCGCCAGCCGTCGAAGCGGGCCCCGGCGGCGTAGGCGTGGCCGAGGACCTCGCCCATGTCGCGGTCGCCGCGGGCGAACAGGCACTCGAGCCAGCTCTCGGTCTGCGAGTGAGTCTTGAGCTCGAGGCGGTAGCGCCGGGCCAGGTCGCGCAGCAAGTTGACCTTTTGGGACAGGTCCGAAAGGCCATCCATCGCCGCCCACTGGAACGGGGTGTGCGGCTTGGGCACGTGCTGCGAGACGCTGACGGTGACGGTGGGCATGCGCGGGAGCTTGAGCTCGCGCGCGACCTCGCGGACCTTGCGGCCGGTCTCGGCGATGCCGACGACGTCGGCCTCGGTCTCGGTCGGCAGGCCCATGATGAAGTACATCTTGATGCGGTCGTAGCCGCGCTCGAAGATCCGCCGCGCCGAGGTCAGGATGTCGTCGTCGCTGACGTTCTTGTTGATGACGTCGCGCATCCGCTGGGTCCCGGCCTCGGGCGCGAAGGTCAGCCCGCTGATGCCGACGCTCTTGATCTCGTCGAGCAGCTCCTCGTTGAGGCCGTAGGCGCGCAGGCTGGCGATGCCGAGCTTGATCTTGCGGCGCTTGAGCTCGGGCACCAGCTCCTTGATCAGCGGGTCGATGCACGAGACGTCGGCGGTCGACAGGGCGGTGAGGCTGGTCTCGGAGAAGCCGGCCGCGTCGACGCCGTCGAGCACGGCCTTGACGATCTGCTTGGGGTCGCGCTCGCGGACCGGGCGGTAGATGATGCCGGCCTGGCAGAAGCGGCAGCCCTCGGTGCAGCCGCGCGTGATCTCGACGCTGGCGCGGTCGAAGATCGCCTCGGCGTAGGGGATCGGGAAGCGCGTGGGGAACGGGAACCGATCGAGATCGCGCACGTAGACGCGGGTCACCCGCTCGGGCACGCCGAAGGCGCGACCCTCCTCGGTCGGCCCGGTGACGACGAGCAGCTCGCTCCGCGCGTCGCGCTCGACGGCGTAGAAGGTGGGCGCGTAGATGCCGGGCGTGCGCGCGGCCGCGGCCAAGATCTCTCGCCGCGGGCGACCCTCGCGGCGCAGGCGGCCGATCGTGCGCAAGAGCTCGGGCAGGACCTCCTCGGCCTCGCCGACGAGGAAGAGGTCGACGAACGGCGCGAGCGGCTCGGGGTGCGTGGCCGTGGGCCCGCCGGCGAGGACGATCGGATCGGCGTCGCCGCGATCGGCCGAGCGCAAGGGGATCCCGCCGAGGTCGAGGTTGAGGAGGACGTTGGTGTAGCTGAGCTCGTACTGCAGGCTGAAGCCGACGACGTCGAACTCACGCAGCGGGGTGGCGGTCTCGAGGCTGACGAGCGGGAGACCCCGCGCACGCAGCTCGGCCTCCATGTCGGTCCACGGGCTGAACGCGCGCTCGCACACGAGGTCGGCGTGACCGTTGACGAGGTCGTAGAGGATCCGCGTGCCGAGGTGGCTCATGCCGATCTCGTAGAGATCGGGGAAGGCGAGGACGAAGCGACACGCGAGACCGGCGCCCGACTTGCGGATCTGCTGCTCCTCGCCGCCGAGGTAGCGCCCGGGCTTCTCCACGCGCCCGAGGAATTCGGCGTAAGGATGTTCGGCCATGACGAACCGCCCTTTTAGCCGAAACGGCGGCTCCGCACCACTGCGGCCGCGCCGGGCGCCCCGCCCCCTTGCCGAGGACCGCGTGTGACCCAAGAATGCCTGCCGTGAAGGACCTGTACTCAGTCCTGGGCGTGCCCCGCGGCGCCGACGAGAAAGAGATCAAGCGGGCGTTCCGCAAGCTGACTCAGCAGCTTCACCCGGACAAGAACCCGGGCGACAAGAAGGCGGAGGAGCGGTTCAAAGAGGTGTCCGGCGCCTACGAGGTGCTGGGCGACCCGCAGCGGCGCAAGAACTACGACGAGTTCGGCGACATCAGCCTGACGCAGGGCTTCGATCCCGAGCGCGCCCGGGCCTACCAACAGGCGACCCGCGGCGCCGGGCGCAGGCGCACCGCCGGTCCGGCCGGGTTCGGCGGCGGCGGGTTCGACGCCGACGGGCACTTCAACTTCCAGAACTTCGGCGACGCGCGCGGCGTGTCGTTCGACGATCTGCTGTCGCAGCTGTTCGGCGGCGGTCGTGTGGTCGACCCGGCGGCCCGCGCGGGCCGGCGCCCGGTCAGCACGCGCGGCCACGACATCGAGGGCGAGATCACGATCGACTTCTCGCAGATGCTGCGCGGGGCCGTGATCCCGCTGCGCATCGAGTCGCAAGAGGGCGGGTCGCGCACGCTCGACGTCAAGGTGCCGCCCGGGATCACCGACGGCGGCAAGCTGCGCCTGCGCGGTCAGGGCGGGCCGGGCGACCCACCGGGCGACATCCTCCTCACGGTGAAGGTCGCGCCGCACCCGCGCCTCAAGCGCGACGGCAACAACCTGCAGATGAGCCTGCCCGTGACCGCGCTCGAGGCGGCGCGCGGCGGGCCCGTCGACGTGCCGACGCCCGCCGGGCCGGTGACGCTCAAGCTCAAGCCCGGCAGCCAGAACGGGCAGACGCTGCGGCTCAAGGGCAAGGGCATCGCGCCGCCGAGCGGCGAGCCCGGCGACCTCCTCGTGACCCTCGACGTGCGCCTCCCCACCGGGTCGGACCCGGAGCTGGTGGCCGCGCTCGAGCGCCTGCAAGGGCACGAGAACCCCCGCAGCGACCTCGAGCTGTAGAGGTCGGCGCGTGCTATGCCTTGCGGGTGACCGTTCGCCTGCCGATCGTCCAGAACGAGGCCGAGCCCGCGCCCGCGCCGCGCAAACGCCACCCCGACTGGTTGCGCGTGCCGATGCCCGGCGGCGACGGCTATCAGGCGCTGCGCCGCATGGTCAAGGAGCTCGGGCTGCACACGGTGTGTCAGAGCGCGAGCTGCCCCAACATCGGCGAGTGCTGGAACCACCGCGCGCTGACGATCATGATCCTCGGCGACATCTGCACCCGCTCGTGCCGCTTCTGCGACGTGGCGACGGGGCGGCCGCTGCCGGTCGATCACGGCGAGCCCGCGCGGGTGGCGACGATGCTGGCGGCGCTCGAGCTGAACCACACGGTGATCACGTCGGTCGACCGCGACGACCTGCCCGACGGCGGCGCCGGGATCTGGGCCGAGACGCTGCACGCGTGCCACGCGGCGGCCCCGGACATGACGATCGAGGTGCTGGTGCCCGACTTCAAGGGCGACCTCGCCGACGTCGATACGGTGCTCGACGCCGGCCCCGACGTGTTCGCCCACAACCTCGAGACGGTGCCGCGGCTGTCCCGCGAGGTCCGCGTGCAGGCCCGCTACGACCGCTCGTTCGCGGTGCTGCGGCGGGCCCGCGAGCGCGGGGCGCTGGTCAAGACGGGGCTGATGCTCGGGCTCGGCGAGGAGCCGGCCGAGGTCCGCGAGGTCATCGACCAACTGGCCGCGCTCGGGCTGACGATCCTGACGCTCGGGCAGTACCTGCAGCCGAGCAAGAAGCACCTGCCGGTGCAGCGCTACGTCCACCCCGACGAGTTCGCCGAGCTGAAGCGCCACGCGCTGGCGGCCGGCATCGTCCACGTGGAGAGCGGGCCGCTGGTCCGCAGCAGCTACCACGCCGAGGGCCAGGCCGAGCTGATCCGCCGCCTGCAGGCCGGGGCCGGCAAGATCGGGTTCGCCAGCCTGCGCCCGCCGGCGGCGTGAAAGTGGCTTTCGGGACATGCGCGAAGGCGCATGTCCTCTCAGACATGTAGCCCCGGAGGTCCCCGATGCAGCTCGAGCTGATCAGCCACGCCCTGTGCCCGTTCGTCCACCGCGCCTGCATCATGCTGCGCGAGAAGGGGGTCGAGTACACCCGCCGCGACATCGACCTCGACGACAAGCCGGAGTGGTTTCTGGCCCTGTCGCCGCGCGGCAAGGTGCCGGTGCTGGTGGCCGACGGGACGCCGCTGTTCGAGTCGGCGGCGATCGTCGAGTTCCTCGACGAGACCCACCCGCCGCCGCTGATCCCGACCGAGCCGTTCGCGCGGGCGCGCCAGCGGGCGTGGGTCGAGGTGGCCAGCGAGCTGCTGATGGGCCAGTACCGGGTCATCGTGGCGACGACGCAGGCCGACTTCGAGGCGGGGGCCAAGGCGGTGTCGGCGACGCTGGCCCGCTACGACGAGGCGCTGAAGAGGGGCGACCTGGCCAGCGACGAGTTCAGGCTGGTCGAGGTGGCGGCGGCGCCGGCGATGTTCCGCTTCGCGCTGCTCGAGGCGCGCACCGGCTGGGCGTTCTGGGCCGCGGGCTCGAAGGTCGAGGCGTGGGCGCGGCGGCTGGCGAGCCGGCCGTCGGTGACGGCGTCGGTGGTCGAGGACTTCTCGCAGCGGTTCATGAAGCAGCTGACCGACAAGGGCAGCCACGTGGCCAAGGTGCGGCCGGCGAGCTGAGAGGGAGCCCGCGTATGCACATCGACATCGTGTCCGACATCGCCTGTCCGTGGTGCTTCATCGGCATCGAGCGGCTCGAGCGCGCGCTGGCCGAGACGAAGGCCGAGGCGACGGTGACGCTGCACCCGTACTTGCTCGACCCGGACGGGCCCGACAGCGGGACCGACATCCGCGCGCGCCTGCGGCAGAAGTTCGGCGGCGACCCGACGCCGGCGTTCGCCAACGTCGAGCGGGCGGCGCGAGAGACGGGGATCCCGCTCGACTTCGAGAAGGTGCGCATGGGCTACCCGACGCTGCGCGCGCACACGCTGCTGCGCCACGCGCAGACCAGGGGGACGCAGCGTGCGCTGTCGCGGGCGCTGTTCGCGGCGTATTTCCTGGAGGCGAAGAACATCGCCGATCCGGCCGTGCTGGCCGAGATCGCGGCGCCGCACGGGTTCACGGCCGAAGAGGTGGCGAAGCTGACGAGCGACACCGAAGAGCTGGCGCGGACCCGCCAGGAGGCCGACCACGCGGCCCGCAGCGGGGTCCGCGGGGTGCCGCTGTTCATCTTCGACGGCCGCTCGGCGATCTCGGGGGCGCAGCCGGAGGCGGTGTTCCGCGAGGCGATCCGCAAGGCCGCGGGCTGACGCGAGCGCCCCGCGCCGAGACATGCCCCAAGGAGCATGTTTGCTGTAGCATGTTCGAGGGGGCATGCCTCCAGGGGCATGCCCCCTGTGTCATGTCCCCAGAGACAGCTCGCGCAGGAGGGCCGGGTCGAGCGGCGCGGTGACGTCGGGGCGGTGGAAGTCGGGGCGGGTGCCGCCCGCGGGCAGCGCCGAGAGGTAGCGGCGGGCCGCGCCCAAACCGTGGATCCCGTGGGCGTTGCAGCGGGCGAGGCCGGGCGGCAGGAGGTCCGGCGGGACGACGGCGCGACCGCGCCAGCGGCCGTGCGCGGGCGGCTCGGCGACGAACGCGATCTCGACGGTGGCGACGACGTGGCGGACGCCGTCGAGCTGGAGCGCGAGACAGTGGCCGTGCGGGCCGAACTCGAGCTCGAGGTAACGATCGGCGGGCGCGTGCAGGAACAGCTCGACGACCTCGAAATTCCACAGGCCCGGGGTCGAGCCGGGCGGGGAAGGCGGCGGCGGATCGCCGTGATACGGGGCGTCCACGCCGATCTCGAGCGCGCCGCCGCGGGCGCGGAGGTCGAGGGTGATCCGTTCGGCCGGCAGCGCCGGGCTGCCGTCCCACAGGCGATCGATGACGAGCTGCACGCGGCGAGCGTACCTCAGCGCAGCCCTCGCGCCGGAGCCCGCAGGCCGCTCGGGCCGCCGAGGCGAGCTGCGGCGCGAGGCGGAGCTCGAGCGCGGCCCGCAGCGTTCCGGTCGCGGCGCTAGTCGGCGAGCGCCGCGTCGCCGAGGATCGCCGAGTACAGCGCGGGGGCCGGGTCGAGGGCGGTCGCGGGGGCGGCCAGCAGGAGCACGGCGTGGCTGCCGAGGCGGCGCTCGACGACCCGCGCGATCGTCTCGCCGTTGCGCTGCAGGGTGTAGTTGACGAAGCCGGCGAAGGCCGGAGCGGGGGCGTCCTCGGGGCGGATGACGAGCTCGTGCGCGAGCGCCGGGGCGAGGACGAACAGGGCGCTGCCCTCGATCGGCGCGTCGGCGACGACCACGAACTCGACGAGGTGACCGCCGCGCAGCGCCTGGGTGTCGAGCCAGCCGGGGAACACCGGCAGCAGCGGGTGGCGGCGGTCGTCGGCGTCGACGCGCTCGAAGCTGGCGGGCAAGGCGAGGGCGACGCCGTTCTCGACGACGCGGCGGTCGCGGTGGGCGGCGGCGAAGGCGATCGGGTCCTCGCGCGTGACCTGGACGGCGCCGAGGCCGACGACCGCGACCGCGGCGAGGCACAGGGCGGCGAGCGGGCGGCGGGTCCAGCCGGGCAAGGTCGGCGGCAGCAGCAGGGTGAGGGCCGAGGCGACGAAGGCGGCTGTCCCGAGAGACAGGGGCGTCGAGCGCAAACCGTAGACCCCGGGGATGCAGGCGAACACGTGCGCGCCGAGCAGGAACAGCAGGGTGAGGACGACGCTGCGGCGCACCGTCGACAGCAGGCCGGGGGTGCGCGCGGGGAGGAGGGTCCACAGGGTGGCGACCAGCACCGAGACCGCGAGGGCGTTGCCGCCGCCGATCACCTGGGCCGGATCGGGGTCGGCGACGGCGGCGGCCCACATGCCGGCGGCGCTGCCGAGGATGGCGATCAGGCCGGTGCGGGCCCAGCCGTGGATGCGCTCGAGGACATGTCCTGCGAGCCAGATCGAATAGCAATCGAGCAGCAGGCCGACGAGGTCGGCGTGGACGAACGGGGCGGTGAAGACGCGGCCCCAGCTGCCGGCCCGCCACAGCTCGCCGGTCAAGGCGCCGGCGCGCAGCAGGCCGACGCCCGCCCACCCGGCCGCCAGGGTGACCGCGTACCACACGGCCGAGGCGGCGATCAGCGCGGTGGTCATGAAGAGCGGCTGCAGCCGGCGAGCGCCGCTGCGCTCGCGGACGGCGGCGCGGAAGCGTTCGCCGACGGCCTGGACGAAGTCCTGGAGCTCGTCGCTGAGCGCGGACGCGGGGTCGTCGATGTGGGCGCGGGCGGTGCGGGCGGCGGCGGCGAGGCGGGTCTCGCTGCGGCGCGCGAGCCCGGGGACCTGCTGCAGCAACGCGTCGGCGCGCAGCGGGTCGCCGGCGCGGGCGGCGGCGATGCCGAGGAAGAGCGTAGCTGTCCCCGGGGACAGGCCGAGCCGGCGCCCGCGGTCGCGCGCCAGCGCGTCCTCCACGACCCCGAGCGCGCCGACGTGGGCGAGGAAGGTGAGGCGCGCCTGGGCCAGCAGCTCGGCCGCGCCGGCCTCGCTGCCGAGCGGGCCGTCCTCGATCGACCGCAGCAGCGCCGCCGCGGCGTCGTGGCGACCGAGCTCGCCGAGGGCGCGCAAGATCCCGAGCGCGAGCGTCGGCCGGACCGCCGCGTAGCTGGGGTGGAAGTGGCTCTCGTAATGCGTCACCGCCTCGCTCCAGCGGTGGTCGAACAGCAGCATGGCGACGATCTGCTCGTGGATCACCGCCAGCTCGGCCGGGTCCTCGGCGGCCGCGACGAGCCCGCGGAAGTAGGCCAGCGCGGCGTCGACGCCGTCGCGGTCGAGCAGCGCGAAGCCGCGGAGGATCTGCTGCTGGCGCCCGAGGCCGGCGCCGGGCATCAACATGGCCCGAAGGCCAGACAGGCGCACGGCCAGGCGCGGGCGCCCGAGCGCGAACATCTGCCGGGCCCCGCGCTCGAGCACGGCGGGGGCGATCACCGTCAGCGCGCACAGGCAGATCGCGACGGTCCCGAGGTACCGGTCCTCGTAGACGATCGCGGTGAAGGTGAGCACGAGCTGCAGCGCCAGCACCGCCGCGTACCCCCGCGGCCCGCCGGGCCGCCGGATCGTGCGCAGCAGGACCATCGCGAGGACCAGCCCCGCGAGGACCAGGAGGTTGTGATAGAGCGCCACGCCGTTAAGCCTGCATCTCCACGTGACCCATGCGCCGGAACTTGGCGTAACGCCGCTCGAGCCGGTCCTGGACCGAGAGCGCGGCGAGCTCGCCGTAGTGGCGGCGGAGGGCGTCGTGGAGCGCGGCGGCGGTGGCGGGGAGCCCGCGGTGGGCGCCGCCGAGCGCCTCGGGCACCACTTCGTCGCAGATCCCGAGCCCGACGAGGTCGTGCGCCGTCATCTTGAGCTGCTCGGCGGCGATGCGCTCGGCCTCGGCGTCCTTCCACAAGATCGAGGCGCAGCCGCGCGGCGAGATGACCGAGTAGACCGCGTGCTCGAGCATGAGGATCCGGTCGGTGACGCCGATCGCCAGCGCGCCGCCCGAGCCGCCCTCGCCGATGACGACCGAGATCGAGGGCACGCGCAGGCCGGCCATCAGCTCGAGGCAAGTGGCGATGGCCTCGGCCTGGCCGCGCTCCTCGGCGCCGATGCCCGGGTAGGCGCCTGCGGTGTCGATGAGGCAGAGCAGCGGCAGGCCGAACTGGTCGGCCATCTTCATCAGCCGCTGGGCCTTGCGGTAGCCCTCGGGGCGCGCCATCCCGAAGTTGCGGTGGAGGTTCTCCTTGGTGTTGCGGCCCTTCTGCTGGCCGAGCACCACCACCGAGCGGCCGTCGAGGCGGGCGAGGCCGCCGACGATCGCCGGGTCGTCACCGAAGGCTCGGTCGCCCTTGAGCTCGACGAAGTCGGTGAGGATCTCGCCGATGTAGTCCAGCGTGTAGGGGCGGTCGGGGTGCTTGGCGAGCTGCAGCTGCTCCCACGGCGTGAGCGCGGCGAACCGCTCGCGCTGCAGCTCCGCGGCCTTCTGCTCGAGCCTGGCGATCTCGTCGGCCATCTCGCTGCCGGCGCCGGACAGATCCTTGAGCTCGCGGATCTTCGTCTCGAGCTCGACGATCGGGCGCTCGAACTCCAACACTTTGCCGCTCATGTCAGCTCCCCCGCGAGGAACGCCGCGGCCTCGGCGGCGATGGTGTCGGCCTCGCGCTCGAGCTCGACCTGACTCAAGGACCAGATCGGCCGCGAGACCGCGAGCGTGCGGTCGGCGGTCAGCTGGTGGCGAAAGTAGGTCCGCTGGCGCCGGGCGTAGCGCCGCGTCTCCTGCTTGATGGCCGCGACGGCGTCGCCGAGGCTCTGGCCGGCGAGGTGATCGAGGATCTGGCGGTAGCCGAGGCTTCGCATGGATCGATGGCGCGAATCATACCCAGCAGCGACGAGGTTGGACACCTCGGCGACGAGGCCGGCGCGGATCATCGCGTCGCAACGGTCATCGATCGCGCGATCCAGTGCGGCGAACTCGGGTTCGAGGACCACGGCAGCCAGGCGAGCTCGCGCACGCGGCGGATCCTCGGCGCGGACGAGGCTCACGGGCCGTTCGTGCGCTTCGCACAGCCACAGCGCTCGCAGGGCGCGCACGACGTTGCGCGGGTGAATCGCGGCTGCGGCCTGGGGATCGCGGCGCTGCAGCTCCGCGTGTACGGCGCCCGCGTGCTCGCGTTCGCGTGCTTCCCACTGCGCCGTGAAGGCCGCGCGCCGCGGATCGCTCGCAGGGACGTCGGCCAGCTCCGCGCCGCTGTACGTGCGCGCGACGGCGCGGAGGTAAAAGCCGGTGCCGCCGGTGAAGAGGCCCGGACCGCGCGCGAGCAATTGCCACGCGGCCTCCTGGTAGTCCCCCGCGCTGAACTCGGCGTCGGGATCGACGAGGTCGAGCAGGAAGTGCGGCACGCGCTCGCGCGTGGCGGCGTCGACCTTCGCCGAGCCGATGTCGAGGCCGCGATAGATCTGCACCGAGTCGCAGCAGAAGATCGGCAGGTGCAGGCGCTCCGCCAGCGCGACCGCGAGGCGTGATTTTCCAGACGCGGTCGGGCCGACGACGGCGAGCAGGCGCGGAAGATCGTCCGCGCGATCCGTCGCGCCGTCGGCGGACATCACTCGCCTCCGAGCAGCGCGGTCGCGGTCCAGCGGCGGATCCCCGGCACCGAGTCGAGCGCCGCGCCGGCGTCGACCAGCTCGGCGAGCCAGCGGCGGGCGAGGCGAGGCGCCGGGTCGCCGCCGTGGGTGGCCGCGATCGCGTCGAGCAAGCCGCGTTCACGCGCGGCCCGGTCGCCGTCGCCGGAGCGGATCCGCAGCCACGGGACGATCCGCGCCACCAGGTCGGCCGCGTCGGCGTCGTCGACGCAGTGACGCAGGTGAGCCGGCACGCCGCGCACGACGACGGCGTCGTCGCCGAACACGTCGAGGTCGACGCCGAGGCCGAGCAGCTCGGCGCGAGCGGCCTGGATCAGCGCGACGTCGGCGGGTGGCCGCTGGACCACGGCCGGCGACAGCAGGCCCTGCACGGCGACGGCGCGCCGGCCGACCAGGTCGCGCTGCAGGCGGAGGTAGACCAGGTGCGAGCGGACGCGGCGGAGGTCGACGGCCAGCAGCGCGTCGCGGTCGGCGAACACGGCCACCGGGCCCGGGAGGCAGGCGAGCAGGGCCGGGATGTCGGGCCGCGGCGCGGCGGCCGGGCTGCTCGCCTGTCCGCCGGGACCGGACTGCTCGCGCATGTCCTGAGGGACAGGGACGTCAGTCGCGATCGGCAGCGCCAGCGAGGCCTCGCGCTCGGGCTCGGCCGGGCGCGGGGCGGCGCCGTCGGGGCGCAGCGCGGCGGCCGCGTCCAGGACGGCGCGCTTGTGCCGGTCGTAGCCGTGGTCGAGGGCGCGCGTGCTCAGGCGATAGGCGCCGGGGCGCCGCTCTTCGGCGGGCGGCGGGGTCGGCGGCGGATCGGGCTGGCGCTCCGACCAGCGCAGCAGCGGATCGGCGCCGGCGTGCAGGTCGGGCGGGAATTCGGCGCCGGCCCGCTCGACCCAGGCGGCGGCGCGGTCGCGGGCGGGGTCGTGCTCGCTCGCGGCCCCGGCGCGGGCCAGCCAGGCGGCCGAAGGCTCGTCCGAGGTGTCCCCGGGGACAGGTCGGGTCGGGGCGGACATGTCCCGAGGTGCAGGTTCGCCGGTGAAGCCCGAGGTGGACATGTCCCGAGGGGCAGGTCCTCCGGGCCTGGCGGACATGTCCGGAGCGCCAGGTTCGTCGGGGGGCGAGCGGCGGAGGGACATGTCCTCGGGGCCGCGGGCTTCGGCGCCGGGGCGGGCGCGCGGGGCGGGGCTCGTGGTCCGCGAGGACGCCTGCGAGGCCGAAGCAGGGCTGGAGGACATGTCCTCCGAGCCATGTTCGAAAGGACAGGCATCTCCAGACATGTCCGTGGCGCCAGATGCCCCGACGGCCGGCGGACGGCCGGCCGCGCCCGGCGCGTCGCCGCGGCGTTCGCCGGTCGCGCCGGCGCGGAAGGACGGGTCCGAAGCGGCGTCCGCGGGCCCGCCCGCTTCTGCCCGCGAGGACATGTCCCGAGAACCAGCGGATGCCTCGGCGAGGTCGAGGTCCCAGCCGGGGTCGCCCGCGGTCGCCGCCGGGAGCGGGCCGGACCGGGGTCGGGGCGCGGGCGCCGGCGCGGACGGGGTGCGGTCGGTCTCGACCGGCGGGCGCCGGGCGGCGTCGATCGAGGCCTCGGCGCGGCTCAGCCAGGCTTCCGCCTCGGCGCGGCGGTTGGCGGCCGCCGCGGCCGCCGCCTGCTGCGCGCGGCGGACGGCGGGCCCGGGCGAGTCGTCCTCGTCGTCCTCGCCGAGGTCGTCGGCGAAGGCGGCGCGGCGGCGTCCGACGTCGGCCTCGTCCGGCCCTCGCGGTCGAGCCTCGCCCGTGTCGTCGCCGTCGCGGCCAGGCGCGGGCCGCCTGCCCGCTCGGGGCCCCGCTCCGGCGGCGCCGCTGCGGCGGTCGTCGGGTTCGGCCTCGTCCGCGTCGTCGTCGTCGCGGGCTGCCCGACGACGCGCGCTCGCGGGGGACTGCCGCGCGCCGGGCGAGTCGTCGTCGGAGCGGGGCGCGTCGCCGGCGCGGACCGGCGCGAAGCCGATCGGGATCGCGCCGGCGCGGCCCGGAGGCACGCCGGCCGATGCGCGCGCGGTCTCGTCGGAGGCTGGCGCATCGGACATGTTCGTTGCGACCTGTCCCGAAAGACCGGCGAGCTCGCCGGCCCACGGGGCGGCGGCGACGGCGGCGGCGAGGACCCGGCGCACGGCCGCGTAGACCTGCTGCGGCTCGCTGAAGCGGACCTCGGCCTTCTGCGGGTGGACGTTGACGTCGACCGCGCCGGCGGGCGGCTCGACGAACAGGCAGGCGGAGGGGGCCTCGCCGCCGAGGCCGTAGGCCTGGGTGAGGATCTGCGCGAGGCTGCGCTCCCGCACGACGCGCTGGCGGGTGATGAGGTAGGGGCTGCCGCGGCCGCGCGCGGCGGCGGTCGGGTGGGGCAGGTAGGCCTCGACGCGGATGCCGTCGTCCTCGCCGCGGAAGGCGAAGAACGGGCCGGCGACGCGGCGCTCGAGCACCTGGGCGACGCGGCCCTCGCGAGTGGCGCGCGGCAAGTTGAGCAGCTCGCGCTTGCCGTGGCGCAGGGTGAAGTGCACGCCCGGGTGGACGATGGCGAGGCGCAGCAGGGTGTCGCTGCAATGGCCGACCTCGGTCGCCTCGGCGCGCATGAACTTGCGCCGCGCCGGCAGGTTGGCGAAGAGGGCGTGGACGTCGATCTGGGTGCCGACCGGCATGCCGGCCGGGGTGAGGGTGGGGGCCTCGCCCGGGATGCCGTGCAGGTGGACGCCCACGGCGGCGCCGGGCTGGCGGCTGCGCAGGTCGATCCGCGCGACCGCGGCGACGCTGGCCAGGGCCTCGCCGCGGAAGCCGAGAGTGGTGATGTCGGCGATGTCGGCGGCGTGGCGCAGCTTGCTGGTGGCGTGGCGGGTGACGGCCAGCAGGAGGTCGTCCGGGTGGATCCCGCGGCCGTTGTCGCGGACGGAGATCCGCGCCATGCCGCCGTCCTCGAGCTCGACGTCGACGCGCGTGGCGCCAGCGTCGAGGCTGTTGTCGACCAACTCCTTGACGACCGAGGCGGGCCGCTCGACGACCTCGCCGGCGGCGATCTGGTCGATGACCAGGGCCCCGAGCACGGCGATCCGACCGGAGGCGGCAGGAGCGGGCGAATTCACGCGGGATAGTTAGGCCGACCGGAGGCCGGCGCGCAAGGCCCCGCGCGCAAGCGCGCCCGCCGCGGGCCAAGACGGCTATCGTGGCGGACCTGCCTCCGCTGCCTGCCATGGACCTCCGCGCGTTCTTTACGACCTTCGGCCTCGTGTTCCTCGCCGAACTCGGCGACAAGACCCAGCTCACCACGATGAGCATGGCGGCGTCGAGCGGCCGTCGCTGGCTGGTGTTCGTGGCGTCGGCGCTGGCGCTGGTGCTGTCGAGCCTGATCGCGGTGCTGGCCGGCGAGTGGCTGCGCGCCCGCGTCGAGCCGGTGCTGATCGAGCGCACCGCGGGGGCGCTGTTCGTGATCCTCGGCGGCTGGATGCTCGCGTCGACGTTCGTCGGCGAGACCTGACGCGCGGCGGACGTCGCCGCGGCGACGGCCCGCCTGCTCCCCGTTCGGTGCATGTGCAGCGACATGCGCGGGGGAGCGGCGGTCGCCGTCTCAGCCGCGCGAGCGAGCGACGCGCACGCAACCTTAACAAGGAGGCTCGCGTCGGCGGCGCGTCGCTCGGACCGGCTCGACGCGGTGACGCGGCCTCCGAGGCGCGTGCGCGAGGAGGACAGGGGCTGCGCGGCGCGTGCGGGTCCATCGAGGACGCGGTTGTGGCCGGCCTGGCTGGCCTCGTCGAGGCGTGCGAACAGGGCGCGAGGCCCGGCGCGTGCGGTCAGTCGGCGACGACGCGGTTGCGGCCGGTCTGCTTGGCCTTGTAGAGGCGCGCGTCGGCCTTCTTGATCAGGTCGTCGTAGGTGGCGATGTCCTGCGTCAGCTCGGCGACGCCGATCGAGATCGTGACCGGGATGTGGCGGCCCTCGAACATGAACTTCGACTCCGCGATCATCGTGCGGATCTTCTCGGAGAACTGGGTCGCGCCGCGGATGTCGATCTCGGGGAGGATCATCGCGAACTCCTCGCCGCCGTAGCGCGCCAGCACGTCGACCTTGCGGGCCCGTTCGCGCACCACGTCGGCCACCTCGCGGAGCACGAAGTCGCCGGCGCGGTGGCCGTAGGTGTCGTTGCAGGCCTTGAAGAAGTCGATGTCGAACATCACCAGCGCGAGCGGGCGGTCGTACCGGCGGGCCCGCGACAGCTCGCGCTCGAGCGTCTCGAGGAAGTAACGCTTGTTGAAGATCTGCGTCAGGCCGTCGACCGTGGAGAGGCGGTAAATCTCCTCGTGGTAGAGGCTCTCGACGTTGTCGCCGCTGAGGAACTTGAAGATGGCGCGCCCGATCTTGATAAGGTCGCCGTCCTTGAGCCAGGCCTCGTGGATCTTGTGGTCGTTGACGTAGGTGCCGTTGGTCGACTCGTTGTCGCGGAGCTTGACGCCGTGATCCTCGACCCGCAGGGTCGCGTGCGTGCGCGAGACGCTGTCCTGGCTGACGCAGATGTCGTTGAGGGTGCCGCGACCGATCGTCATCTCGCGCCCGTCGATGTGGTACTTGCGGCCGAGCTCGGCGCCGTAGATAACGACGAGACAGGCCTCCTTCTTGGGGCCCTTGCCGCCGCCCTCGTCGCTCTTGTTGATGACTGTAACGATCGTCTCGTCCCGCATAAGCCCGCGGCAGTCCTCGAGGGGCGCCCCCTCTGCGCCGGTCAAATTACCAGAGCCGGGGAACGACGCGGAGCGCGGGGGTGATTCTGGTGCGACGCGGTCCGAGGATGTAGGCTCGTTATGGCGCGTTCGGGCCCGCACCCCCCGTCTCAGGTCACGCAGCGTAAGTACCCGAAATGCTAGATTCTTTCGGCCGCCGTCGCGGCTCGCGCGCGAGCTCCGTCGCGGCAGCGATCTCGCGAAATTTTGCCGAGCCCGCAGGGGCGCTGCTATGACCCTCCGACATGTCGGCCCCCAACACCCGACTCAGCGGACTCGGCGCGCTCTTCTTCGTCGGAACTCTCGGCGCCATCGCGTTCTACGTGCAGCGCCAGGAGGTCCCGGAGACGCACGACGTGGTTCGCACCGCGGCGACGGGGACGCAGGCGGCGCCGGAGGAAGCGCCGGTCGCCGCGCTGCCGTGGCAGGACCGACTCGACCTCGCGGCCGCGACGCCGGCTCCGCTGGGCCCCGATGCGCCGACGCCGGCCAAGGCGACGAAGACCGCGGACCCGGACTTCCCGTCGCTCGCCACCGATCTGGCGCGCACGCGCCTGGTGCAGGAGCTGAGCGACGGCCACCGGATCCTTTACACGCTCGACCCGGTGCTGCAAGACGCGGCGCTGCAGATCTTCCGCAACCGCGAGGTGCCGTACGCGGCCGCGGTGGTGCTCGACGTGCGCGACAACGCGGTGCTCGCGCTGGCCGGCCACTCGAGCATGGACCCCGAGGTCGACCCGCTCGAGATCGTGACGACGGCGTGGGCGCCGGCCGCGTCGACCTTCAAGCTGGTGACGGCCGCCTCGCTGCTGGCGAACAAGCACGTCAACAGCAAGACGCGGGTGTGCTTCAGCGGCGGCCTCCACGGCATCACCGACGACCTGTTGCTCGACGACCCGCGCCGCGACGAGCGCTGCGACGACCTCGGCGGCGCCGTCGCCCACAGCCACAACGTCGTGATCGCCAAGCTCGCGCTCAAGCACCTCAGCGCCGACGCGCTGCAGGCGACCGTGCGCTCGTTCAAGTTCGACAGCGACATCCCGTTCGAATTCCCGGTCGAGCGCTCGCCGGCGCTGATCCCGGCCGACGCCAAGGAGCGGGCCAAGGTCGCGGCCGGGTTCTGGCACGTCGACATGAGCCCGCTGCACGGGGCGCTGCTCGCCAGCGTGTTCGCCCGCGACGGCGTGTACCAGGCGCCGCACGTGATCTCGCAGGTGCTCGGGCCCGACGGCACCGACCGCACGCCGGCGCTGCCGAAGACCGAGCGCGTGCTGTCGAAGGACGTCGCCGAGGCGGTCGGCGCGATGATGGTGCGCACGACCACCGAGGGCACCGCGCGCGCGAGCTTCGTCGACCGCCAGGGCAACTCGTACATCTCCGAGGTGCAGGTCGCCGGCAAGACCGGCAGCCTGACCGGCAAGCGCGCCCCGGGCCTCAACTACAACTGGTTCGTCGGCTACGCGCCGGCCGAGCGCCCGGAGATCGCGTTCGCGGTGCTCCTCGCCAACGAGCCGAAGTGGCAGATCAAGGCCCACTACGCGGCCCGCCGCCTGGTCCAGATCTACCTGCAGCGGCGCGACGCGATCGCCGATCACCGCCTCGCCAAGCTGACGAAGAAGGGCGTCGAGCTGCCGGTCGAGGGCAAAAAGGCGGCGCCCGCCGCCAGCCCGAGCAAGCCCGCGCCGCCCGACGCCGTGGCCGCGCGCAAGGCCCCGGCCGCGCGCCCCGACCCCGACGCGCTGCCGCCGGTGCCCGGTCCTGTTGCAAGGCCGCAGGCCGCGAGCGGCAAGGCGCCGAGCGGCGTCTGAGCGCGCGCCCGTACGCGCCACGGCGAAACTGAGGCGGCCTGTCGGTCGCGCCCGCGGCGGCGCCGCCCAGCTCGGATTGCGCGCCGTGGGCGACGAGGCCGACGCCTGTCGTCCGCGCCGGCGAAGGTGCGGCGTCCGACCGCGCGCGCCCGTACGCGTCGGCGACGAGCCGAGGGGCCTCTCGCTGGCGAAGGCGACGAGCGACGTCCGACCGCGCGCGCCCGTACGCGCTTGCGCCCGGACCGGCCGGGCGGCAAAGATGGCGCCGTGCGAGCCAGCGCCGCAGCCGTCCTCCGCGCCACTCGCACGTGTCTTTCGGGTCATGTCCGATGGGCCCTGTCTCTCGGGCTAGGTCTGTCGATCTGTCTCTCGGGACAGCCGGCGATCGCGGCCCCGGCCGCGCCGGCGACCGAGGCGCGGGCGGCGTTCGAGGCCGGCGCGAAGGCGTACGCCGCCGGCGACTACGCCAAGGCGCTGGCGGAGTTCGAGCGGGCGATGGCGCTGCGGCCGTCGTCGAAGATCCACTACAACATCGGCGTGTGTCGCCAGCAGCTGATGCTCGCCGCCCGCGAGCGCGGCGACGTCGAGGCCGAGTCGCTGCACGCGGCCGCGGCCGTCGAGGCGTACAAGGCCTACCTCCGCGAGCTGCCGGACGCGGAGGACCGCGTCGAGGTGGAGGCGACGATCCGCGATCTCGGCGGGACGCCGCAATTTCAGCTCAAACCGATCCCGTTCCCGCGGGCCGAGGGGACACCTGTCGGACGCGAAGATGCGGCGACGTCACCCGCACCTGTCCCTGCGCCGCCGCCGGGGTCTGTCCCCGATCCTGCGCCCGTGGCTCCGCCGCCGCCGGGGGCGGACGCGCGCGACTCGACGTCGCCGCCGCCGTCGCTACCGGCCGAGGTCACGCCGCGGTTCCGCGGTCGCGTGGGTGTGACCTTCGGACTTAACGGGCAGCCGCAAGTCGGCACGTCGCGGCTCGACGGCGCGGTGCAGGGCTTCGCGATGGCGCGGCTCGGCGGCTTCGTCGGCGCGCGCCGTCGGGTCTACATCGGCGGCGCCGGACTGCTCGCGGGCGCCGGCGTCACCGCGAGCGACAAGCTCGCCCTGCAGATGCAAGCGGTGCTGCTCGACCTCGAGTACGGACATCCGGTCGGTCGCGCGCGGCGAGTCGAAGTCGTCGCCGGCGGCTTCCTCGTCGGCGCGCGCGAGACTCTGCGGATCCGCGCCGAACCCCAACGCCCGGTCTGTGTGGCGCATTCCAGCGGCGCGCTCGTCAGTCAGCGGGGCGGGGCGGGCGCGGGTGGACGGGTCGGTCTCCACGTGCTACTTGGAGCGCGCAAAAACCACGAGATCGGCGTGCGACTCTCCACCGCAATCCTCGGCTTCGGACAGGGCACGGCGGCCGCCGGCTGCGAGCCGTCGTTCTCTCAGCTCGATGTCCCGAGAGCCAGGTGGCTCGTCCTCGTCGACTCGGGGTACTCGTTCCGATTCTAGGTCGAACATGGTGAACACACCGCGACGGCGTGGCGCCCGGAGGCGGCACGCATGACCGCCTCCGACGCCGGACAGTTCTACCGCTGGCTCGAAGAGGCCGTGCCGCGAGCGGGCAGTCAGCGCTCGCTCGACAGTCAAGACACGACGCTCAGCCGCCGCGGGCTCATCATCCGCGCCGACAAGCGGGCCCGCGAGCTGGCCGGCCTCAAGGTCGGGGCCGGCGACGTGGTCGCGCTCAGCATGGGCAACGTGGCCGAGTTCGTGATCCTGCTGCTCGCGGTGAGCAAGCTCGGGGCGATCGCGATGCCGGTCGATCCGGCCAACGGCGACCGCAGCCTGCTGGCGGCCGCGCGCCGGATCCCGATCCGCGCCGTGCTCCGGCGCCCGCGCGGGCTCGAGAACTCGCCGCTCGAGTACCCCGAGGGCTACACGCTGCACTCGCGCCGCAAGCTCAGCGGCTCGCTGCTCGAGGTCGACGTGCTCGAGCCGCCGACCGACCTGCGCGAGGTGGTGCCCGGGGACACCGAGTTCATCCTCGAGGCGGTCAGCCCCAACGGGGCGGTCCACGACATCTTCCGCAGCGGCGCGCACCTGCGCTGGATCGGCGAGACCGCCGCGGCGCGGCTCGAGCTCGGGGCGGGCACCCACCTCGCATGCTCGCAGGCGTTCACCAGCCCGCGCTTCTTCGACGCGGTGGTGCTCGGCTGGCTGGCCTCCGAGGCGCGGCTGGCGATGGCCGACAACCCCACGCTCGAGTCGGTGCTGCCGCCGCTCGGCACCTACGAGCGGCTGGTCGTGGTCGACCTGCTCTACTCGTTGCAACGCACCGCCCGCGCGCTCAAGGCCGCGGGGGCCGAGCGCGAGCTGCTGGCCGTGATCCCGCAGGCCACGATCGCGACCTCGCACGGCAAGCTGCTCAAGCAGGTGTTCGGCGCGCCGCCGGTGCAGCTGCTGTGCCTCGAGGAGATCGGGATCCTCGGCACCCGCGTCATGGCCCGCGGCGAGCGCTTCGAGCCGTCGCCCGGCGTCGAGCTGCGGCCCGGCAAGGCCAGCGACGGCGGCCACGAGGTGCTGGCGCGCTCGCCTCACCCGGTGCGCACGCGCCCGCTGCTGGCGGCCGGCGAGCCCGGCGGCCCGGTCGCCGGCGAGACGGCGTGGATCCACACCGGCTACGCCGGCCACTTCAACTCGGTCGGCTCGCTCGGCGAGGTACCTGGCCGAACGGACAGCCTCGTCAACCTCGAGGGCCGTCGCGCCAGCCTGCGCAGCATCGAGGCCGCGATGCGCAAGCACCGGCGGATCACCGAGGCCGAGGCCGAGGTCGAGTACGACGTCGACGGCAACCCCTTCGTCCACCTGCGCTACCGCGCGACCGGCTCGACCGCCCTCGACGACCTCGAGGAGTTCATGGTCGCCGAGCTGCCGCCGTACCTGGTCCCGCGCCAGCACACCCGCCTCGACCCGCCGCCGCCCGACGCCGACGACGATTGAGGCCGCGTGCCGGCCGCGACGGCTCACGGCCTCGCCGTTCGTGGCTCATCGGGCCGCGGCGAGCGACCGGCCCCGCCGATGGTTCATCCGCGGGGGACGAGCGAAGGACATGTCCGAGGAGACAGCTCGGCCTGTCCGCCGGGACAGGTCCCGGCCCGCCCTGCGACGAGCCGCGCGGCTCGCCCCTCCGAATCAGCCGGCCGCCGGCAGGACCTTCTCGATCGCCGCCGTCACCTCGGGCGCGAGCGGGTCGACCGGGGACTCGAAGCGGGCGACCACGTGGCCCTTCGGGTCGATGAGGAACTTGGTGAAGTTCCACTTGACCTCGCCGCGGATCCCCTCGGGCGTCTCTTCGGTCAGGGTCTTGTAGATCGGCGCGATCTCGGGGCCCTTCGCGTGGACCTTGTTCATCATCGGGAAGTCGACGGCGAACTTGCTGGCGACGAAGTTTTTGATCTGGGCCGCGTCGCCCGGCTCCTGGCCGCCGAAGTCGTTCGAGGGGAAGCCGAGCACGACCAGGCCGCGGTCCTTGTAGCGGCCGTAGAGCTCCTGCAGCTTGGCGTACTGGGGGGTGAAGCCGCATTCGGAGGCGGTGTTGACGAGCAGGATCGCCTTGCCGCGGAGGTCGCCGAGCTTCTGCTGGCCGCCGTCGAGCGTCTCGACGGTGTGGTCGATGACGGGGCCCTCGGCGGCGGCGACCGGGCTCGGCTTCGAATCGGCCGGGGCGGCCTTGGCGACCTCGGGTTGGGCGGGCTTCGCGGGGGTGGAGGAGGACGAGTCGCAGGCGACGGCGACCAGGGCGAGGAGCGCGAGCGAGCGGAGCATGGGCGGCAGCATAGCGGAGCCGTGCGCTAAAGTGACGGGCATGGCAGCCGACCGTCCACTGCTGGCGCGGGCGCTCGAGTTCGCGGCGGTCGCCCACGGCGACCAGACGCGCAAGGGCACCACGATCCCGTACGTCAGCCATCTCCTGCAGGTCAGCGGGCTCGTCCTTGAATGGGGCGGCGACCTCGAGCAGGCCGCCGCGGCGCTGCTGCACGACGTCGTCGAGGACACGCCGGTGAGCCTCGACGAGGTGACTGCCGCGTTCGGTCCCGGGGTCGGCGGCATCGTCGCCGACTGCACCGACACCTACGCGGACGACACGCCGGGCAACAAGCGGCCGTGGCTGGTCCGCAAGCGCGCGTACCTCGAGCGGCTGCGGATCATCCAGCCGCGCAGCGCCCTGGTGATCGCCTGCGACAAGCTGCACAACACCTCGACGCTGCTCGTCGACCTCGAGCTCCACGGGGTCGCGACCCTCGCGCGCTTCAACGCGCCGGCGCCGAAGCAGCTGTGGTATTTCCGCGCGGTCGCGGCGGCGCTGGAGGGGCGCGTGCCCGAGGGGCTGCAGGCCAGGCTGAGCGAGCACGCCGAGCGGTTCGCGGCGCTCACCGGCGCGGTCGAGTGGCGCGAAGACGAGGGGGAGCGGCGGGAGGCATGAGCGAACGGACATGTCGCCATGCACATGTCCGGTCACGCATGCTCATGCGGGCATGTTCAAGCGAGCATGTCCCCAAGACCGCACTGCCGCAGAGGCGGCTCGCGCCGGCCGTTCACCGCTGGAACGCGAGCGCCGGCACGCCGCCGAGCTCGAGCTGCAGGTGCCCGAGCAGGCGCAGCGTGTAGAGCAGGGCCAGCAGCTCGTGCTCGTCGACGTCGAAGTCGTCGAGCAGCTCGGCGAGCGAGCGCGAGCCGTCGAGCCGCGCCAGCCAGGCCGACTCGCTCGGCTCGAGCATGAGCGTGGCGGTCAGCTCGGCGCGCCCGTCGTCGGTGCGGTGCTCGTAGGCGAGGCGCGGCAGCTGGTGATGATCGCCGATCGCGTCCCACAGGCGGCGCAGCGGGATCCGGTGCCGGGCCGCGCTCATGAGGATGGCGGCGGTCGAGCGGTCGAGGACGATCCGGTCGGCGCAGGGCCCGGGCTCGAACTGCCAGCTGCCCTCGTTCCACGAGAACATCGACTCGATCATGCGCAGGATCTGCTCGCCGAGCGCCTCGTTGAGCTCGCGCTCGCGGATCAGGCCGTTCTCGAGCAGGACCTCGCCGATCCGCTTGCCGCTCGAGCGCGCCAGCAGGTCCTGGGCCTGGTCGTACTGCGCCCGCGTCAGCAGGCCGCGGGCCAGGAGGCGGTCGGTGAGGCGGTCGCCGGCCTCGTTGCTGCGGGCGAACACCGGCCCCCCGGCGACCATCCACAGGGTCTTCTCGAGCGCGCCCTTGCGCAGGCGCAGGCAGCCGGTGCGGCCCTCGCTGTGGAACTGCCACAGCAGCTCGGGCAGCGGGAAGTCGCGCAGGCGGCCGCTCTCGGGCCGGGCTTCGGCGCTCCCATCGGACGGTCGGGCAGGGGAAGCAGACTCTGCGCGGCTCGGATCGTGGGTATCCATGTCTCGGCTTCGTCCGTCTGCGCCTGAGGCGCGTACGCCACCAGGATAGACCACAACCCCGCCGTGCGTGGCGGCGGGGGCGGCAAGCTTCGCCGCGCGGGCAGGTGTGAGGCCGTGTGCGGGCGCGCACGTGAGACAGTGCGGGGTCCGCGAAGCCAGCGTCGGGGGGCGACCGCGAGTCAGCCGATGGCCTGTCTGAAAGAACAGGTTCCATGCGCTATGTCCGAAAGGACAACCACGGCCCCGCGCCCGGGCGCCCCGGCCGCGGACGCGCGAGTGCAGGCGACCTTGCTGGCGCGCGCGCGGCCGGGTTAAAACCGCCGGCCATGAGGCTCGCCCCGCTCGCCGCGCTCGCGCTGTCCGTCACCGCTTGCACCAAGCCGGAGGCCGAGCCGGCCAAGGAGGCCAGGCCCGCGGCCACGCCTGCGATCGCCGAGGCGCCGCGCAGCGCGGCCGGCGGCATCACCCCCGGAGCCGCGCGCGTGACGGAGTGCCCGCGCACGCTCGGGGGCGCGGAGACGCAGATCGATCGGGTGATCTCGAAGGACTGCGGGCCGGTCACGGTGGTCGAGGACTACCGGGTCGACAACGGCTCGCTCACGCTCGAGGCCGGCGCGACGCTGCAGTTCAAGGACGGCGCGGCGCTGATCGTGGGCGCGTCCGAGACGGCGAAGCTGCTGGTCGTCGGCACGCCGGAGGAGCCGGTGACGCTGACGTCGGCCAGCGACAAGGCGGCGGGCGCGTGGCGGGGCGTCGAGCTGGGGGACAAGGCGGCGCGCTCGCAGATCAAGGGCGCGGTGATCGAGTTCGCGGGCACCGAGGAGCGCGCGCTGCTGCTCGCCGCGGCCGAGGTGGCGCTCGAGGGCTCGACGATCCGCGAGGCCCCGGGGCCGGCGATCCGCATCGCGGGCGCGGGCAGCCTTTCGGCGTTCGCCGGCAACACGCTGCGCAAGCTCGGCTCGAAGGCGGCGATCGTGGCCCCGCCGGCGGGGCTGGTCGGGCTCGCCGGCGGCAACCGCTACGACGGCGAGGCGGTGGTCCAGGTGCTCGGCGGCGACGTCGCCAAGTCGACGACCTGGCCCAACCCGGGCGTGCCGCTGCGGCTGAACGAGGAGGTGCGGGTCGACGGCGCCGGTCCGGAGCGGGCGGTCCTGAACCTGTCCCCGGGGACAGAGCTGCGGTTCGGGCCGGAGGGCCGGCTGTCGATCGGCAGCAGCGCCGATGGCGGGTTGGTGGCGCGCGGCACGAGCGAGGCGCCGATCACCTTCACGGCCGGCGACCGCCGCCAGGCCGGCGGGTGGGGCGGGCTGCGGATCTGGGCCCGCGGCGAGGCCGAGCTCGAGCACGCGGCCTTCGAGTTCGGCGGCGGCGGCGACGAGGGCAGCGCCGCGCTGGTCGTCGAGGACGGGGCGCTGTCGCTGCGCGAGACGACGTTCCGCAGCAACAAGGCCGGCGTGCTGGTCCGCGGCGCGGCGACGCTGCGGGCGTTCGCCGACAACCGCTTCGCGGCGACGCGGCGCGCGGTCGAGCTGCCGGCGAACCTGGTCGGCGCGCTCGGGGAGGGCAACGCGTTCGACAGCGACGGGCGGATCCTGGTCACGCCCGGTCCGGTCGCCGCCAAGGCGACGTGGGCGGCCCACGGTGCGCCGCTCGAGCTGACCGGCGAGGTCCGGGTCGACGCCGAGCTGACCCTCGAGACAGGTCTCCGCGTGCTCGCCGGGCCCGAGGCGGCGCTGGTCGTCGGCGCCGACGCGCCGGCGGCTCTGCTGGCGCAGGGCACCGCGGACGCGCCGATCGAGTTCAGGGCGACCGCGGGGGGGTGGAAGGGCATCAAGCTGCACGGCAAGTCGCTGGCCAGCACGCTGCAGCACGTGCTGCTGTATCAGACCGGCGCGGAGCCGGCGGTGTGGGTCGAGGCGCCCGCCGAGCTCCGCCTCGACAACGTCACCTGCTCGCAGTGCAAGGCGGCGGTGGTCGGCTGGCAATGCGGCGCGTCGGTGTCGCAGTCCGCCGTGCTGGCGACCGACGGGACGCCGGCGATCGACGCCCCGCCGCAGGGCTGCTAGCGGGCAGGGGACGCGCGCGGTCGAGCGGGCGCCCTATAAGTTGTCCAATAGGGCATGTCCCGACGTGCATGGCGCTTTGGACATGTCCTTTGGCGCTAGCGCGCGCCGCCGACCTCCCGCCCGCCCGCGCGAGCGTGTCCGAGAGGGCATGGCCGGCGGGCATGTCACTCCAGCGCGTGGCCGATCCGCGCTCGCCCGCGCGGGCCACCCCCGGCGCGCATGTCGCTTCGGACATGTCACTCCGCTCCAGCGTACGTCGCCGATCCGCCGCCTGCGGCATGTCCGAGCGTCCATGTCGATCGGAGATGTCACTCCGCTCCGGCGTACGTCGCCGACCCGCCGCCTGCGGCATGTCCGAGCGTCCATGTCGATTCGGAGATGTCACTCCGCTCCGGCGTACGTCGCCGACCCGCCGCCTGCGGCATGTCCGAGCGTCCATGTCGATTCGGAGATGTCACTCCGCTCCGGCGTACGTCGCCGACCCGCCGCCTGCAGCATGTCCGAGCGTACATGTCGATTCGGACATGTCGCTTCGCTCCAGCGCGCATCGCCGAGCTTCGCCGCCGTGCGGGCGCTGCGGAGCGCGTCGCCACGCCCGCCGACCGCCGACGCGGATCACAGCAGGCCGAACTTCTCCGGCTGGACTTCGCGCAGGACGTCGCGGATGCGCGCCTGCAGCAGGTCGTCCTCGTACGGCTTCATGACGTAGCCGTGGGCGCCGTTGCGCAGGCCCCAGTAGCGGTCGCTCTCGCGGGCCATGGTCGTGACGAACACGAACGGCGGCACCTGGCCTGGAGGCAGGCCCGAGCACCGAGGAGGGCGCCGGCGACGAGGGCGGCGAGGTCGCCATCAAGACCCCCGGCGAGCCGGTGAACAAGCCGCCGCAGCCGACGATCGACCCGCCGGCCAAGAAGAGCAACCCGCAGTGGGGCGCGGTGGTCGTCGACCCCAAGCTCCTCAACCCGCCCGCGACCAAAGAGCCCGAGAAGGCCGGCGACACCGACGGCGACAGCAAGGACGAGAAGGGCGACAAGGACCCCGGCAAGCGAGGCAGCGACCCGAAGCCCGGCCGCGACCCCAACAGCGAGTTCTGCAAGCAGACGCTGGACAAGGTCAAGTCGGCCCGCGCCGGCGGCAAGCCGGCCGAGATGCTGCGCTACCTGAACGCAGAGCCAGGTTGTTGGAAGAGCAAGGCGGAGTCGGCCAAGCTCAAGACCTACGCGTACAAGGAGCTCGAGAAGTGGAAGGAGTGCGCCCGCGCGGGTCGCGGACAGACCGACGCGGACGTGGTCAAGTGGGTCAAGTTCTGCGAGCGCCGCGAGGCCGGGTAGCGCGCCGGTTCGGTCCTGCGTGATCGCGCCGGGATCAAGGCGCGAACGCGCGCCGCCCGAAGCCTCTGAGAAGTGGACGCGCGGGGAGGTGTGGGGCCATAATTGGCGCCTCCCTTGTCAGGGCGGGGCAGGTGGTGTCACCCTAGCCCGCCGCTCCCGGCCCTTTGGGTCCCCCCGCGCTCATGTACGCCTCGATCCTGGTCGCCCTCTCGCTCGTCCTCTCGCCTGCGCCTGGGGTCTGCCGTAGCGCGCCGTCGCAGCCGGCGCAGGCCGAACGCGTCCTGTTGCCGCCGGCCTCGCGCGGCGTGCCCAAGCCGCCTCCGGCCAAGCGCGAGCGCCTGGCCGCGTCGGCCTCGGTCGCCATCGACACCGCGGCCGCCGGCGAAGAGGGGCAGCTGATGAACCCGCGGATCCAGGCCCGGGTGGTCGACGCGATGAAGGCGTTCAACATCACCGAGGGCAAGGACGCCGGCCTGCCGCAGGTCGCCATCAAGGTCAGCGAGCTCGGTGGCGACGCGATCGGGTGGAGCTACACCATCGACGTGCGCCACGGCAGCGACCAGGCCATCTCGGGCGGCAGCCTGCGCGGCGAGTGCGTCGACTGCATCGAGAAGGAGCTGGTCGAGAAGGTCGGCACCGACGCTCGCCTCGCGCTGCAGCAGCTGCGCGTCTACATCGACGAGTACAACGCCAAGGTCGACGCCGACAACAAGCAGGCCGAGGCCGCCGCGGCGCCGCCGAGCGCCGAGGCCGGGGCTGCGACGCCGGGCGCTCCTGAAGCCGCAGCGGGCCCGGGCGCGGACGCGTCGCCGATGCACCCGCTGTGCAAGGCGGGCATCGGCCTGATGGCGGCCGGCGTGGTCGGCATCGGCGTCGGCATCGGCCTCGCGGTGCTGCCCGATCGCCAGATCGATCCGAACATCGGCTACGAGCTGCGCAGCACCACGGTTCCGGGGTACGTGACGCTCGGAATCGGCGGCGCGGCGGCGCTCGCCGGCGTGGCATTGTTCGTCGTCGGCCACCGCAAGGCCCGCGCTTCGCAGACCGCGCTCGTACCCAGCTTCGGCGCGGGCGTGGTCGGGCTGCAGTGGTCCGGCCGCTTCTGATACCCTGCGGGGTCGAGGCTAGAGGTCATTATGTCGGAGCTTGGTTTGCGTGGTCTCGGGGTGCGAACGCTGTCGCTGCTGCTCGGAGCGGGCGCGCTGATCGGGTTCGCGGGCGGCTGCTTCATCACCAACACCGCGCACTGCGGCTACCACCAGAACGGGGCCGACAACCCGTGTCCCGCGGGCTTCGTGTGCAACGTGTGCGCGGCCGACAACAACGGCTGCGTGCCCGAGGGCGAGGCCGACTCGATCGAGCCGCAGTGCCGCGACAGCGGCACGATCGGCACCAGCACCGAGCCCGGCACGATCGGTCCCACCGACGGCCCCTCGACGGTGCCGACGGGCACCGACACGACCGAGACCACCACCGACAGCACGACGGTCGGCGTCACGACCATGGGCCCGACGTCGACCACCGAGACGACGACGGAGACGACGACCGACACCAGCACCACCGAGGCGCCGGAGACCACGATCGAGACGATGTGCGACCCGATGAACCTCAACGACCCGAACTGCGGCGAGCAGTACTGCGTCGCCGCCGGTCAGTGCGGCTGGTGCACCTCGCTGCCGCAGGACAAGACCTGCGCCGACGTCGACGCCGCCACCCCGGCCTGCGACGAGGTCTCGGGCAAGTGCGTCGAGTGCACGAAGGACGTGGCGCAGCTGTGCACCGGCAACACCCCGGTGTGCGACGAAGAGACCCACGAGTGCGCCCCGTGCACCGAGCACTCGCAGTGCGGCACCACGGCCTGCGACATCTTCGACGGCAGCTGCTTCCCCGACACGGAGGGCTCGGTATTCTACGTCCAGGGCGGCAAGATCGACTGCCAGGCCAAGACCGGCCTGACCGAGAACGACCCGTTCTGCAAGCTCACCGACGTCCCGCTCAACGCGGCCAAGGTCACCATCCGTCTGATCGCCAGCACCACCCCGCCCGGCGGTCTGGCCGTGCCGGAGAACAGCGTGGTGGCGATCGTCAAGCACAAGGCGACGGTGCCCGAGATCAACGGCCAGGACATCCTCGGCACCCCGGTGTCGCTCGGCCTCAACAGCCGGCTGTACCTGTCGGGGGTCAAGCTGCGCTTCGGCCAGGGCTCTCTCGTCAAGTGCGCCGGCGGCTCGCTGTGGGCCCATGACGCGATCTGGGAGGGCAACGGCATCAACTCGGCGCGGGCCATCGACGCCTCTTCGTGCAAGGTGTCCGTCCACCGCTCGAAGATCCTGCGCTGCGGCGCGGCGATGCAGGTCGCCAACAGCGACGTGCGGATCGAGAACAGCTTCATCCTGGAGAACGGCGCGCCGACGGCCCAGCACCCGGCCTTCAACTTCTTGACCAACGCCAAGGCCCACATCACGTACTCGACCATCGCACTCAACAGGGTCGTCAACACCGTGTCGACCTTCAATTGCGTGGGCAACGGCCAGGACATCGTGCTCCGCAACTCCGCGGTGGTGGGCGTCACCAAGCTCACCAACTGCAACGACATGGACGAGCGGCTCACGTTCGAGAACGGGCGCTTCGAAGAGGTCCCCGACGGCGCGATGGCCGACAGCCTGATGTCGCAGTGGTTCAACGCGCCGGTCCAGGACGTCTACACGCCCAAGGACAGCGACAACGTCATGGACCCGCTCGAGGACACCGCGATGTGGGGGGAGGGCGATCCGCGGTTCGACTTCACCGGTCTCACGCCGATCCCCACCGAAGAGCCCAGCTTCGCCGGCGCCCGGCAGCCGCTCTAGATGTGGGTGCGGCGGCGCGCAGAGATTTCCGGCCAGGGCTGCAGCCGGAGCCCGCGTAGCCGCCTGATTGTTCGTTCAGGTGGCCTGGCGAAGTGTGGGCCAGATACGTGGTTCGGCCGGCTCCCTGCGCGAGGGCGGTTGTCCGGCACGGGAGGGTGAGCGATAATCGAACTTGCCATGCGTTCACCCCGTGCCTGGTCTTATGTGACGTACCTCGCCTCCACCTTCGTCCTCGGCGCGTGTCCGACTTCGCCGGCGGCCACGGACACCGACAGCGACCCGACGACGGGAGGACAGGTCCAGACGACCAGCACCAGCAGCGACGACTGCCCGATCGGCGACCTCGGCTGTGCGTGTACGCAAGGTGGCGCCTGCAACGAGGGGCTCAGCTGCTCGCCGGACAACAAGTGCGAGCCCGCCGAGCAGACCACGACCAGCGAGTCCGGCCCTGACGAGACCACGGCGACCACCACGGTCGAGCCCGGTACGACGGCCAGCGACACCTCCACGACCGGCCCGGTGACGCCGTGCAACCCGGACGACGGCCAGCCGAACGTCGAGTGCATGGACATCGACCCGCAGCAGCCGTTCTGCTCCGACGCCGGCGTGTGCGGCGGCTGCACCGTGCTGCCGCCCGACGGCTGCGCGATCGTCGACCCGGACAAGCCGATCTGCAACCCCGACGACGGCCAGTGCGTCGCCTGCACGGTCGACGACCAGTCGCTCTGCACCGGGGCGACGCCGGCGTGCAACCCGGTCAACAACACCTGCGAGGGCTGCTTCGAGCACAGCCACTGCCCCGACACCGCGTGCGACATCCTGAAGCGCGAGTGCTTCCCGATCGACCAGGTGATCTACGTCCGCCACGGCACCGAGGGCCAGCAGGAGTGCACCAACAAGGTGCCCCAGGGCGGCTACGAACAGGCGCCGTACTGCAACGCCAATTTGGCGATCGAGCACGCCCAGTGGGAGGGGCCGACCAGCGGCTGGACCTTCAAATTCCTCGACACCGACGCCGCCACGTTCCACGGCGACATCCACATCCCGTCGGTCGACGTCGGGGAGCCGATCAGCTACGCGTTCGTCCACGAGGGCAGCTTCCCGCAGCAGGAGCTGAGCCAGCTGCAGTACACGCGGCTGCAGTCGAACGGGGCCGTCATGACCGTCGGCGCCAACGTCGTCGCCTACGTCAACAACTTCAGCATCTACAGCATCAGCAACCAGGACGACAACGCGGTCGGCATCGGCTGCCTGCAGAACTCGAGCGTGTTCCTCGACGACAGCTACATCCGCGACACTCGCGGCTCCGGCATCCGCTCGTTCGGGTGCGACGTCTACCTGCGCCGCTCGAGCATCTACAAGAGCCGGACCGAGGGGGTGGAGCTCAACTGCGCCGAGCAGCACTGCGAGCTCCACATGATCAACAGCTACATCTCGGACAACCAGCACGTGCAGAGCGACGGCGGCGGCGGCATCTTCGCCGAGAACGCCACCCTCGACATCGTCTTCAGCGGGATCCTCGGCAACAACGCCGAGGTCGACCTGAACGACATGTTCGCCCGCGGCGACTCGATCCACTGCGTCGGCGACACCGTGGACGGCCTCATCCGCAATTCGGTCATCGGCCGCAAGCAGATGGGCAACGCGATGTCGATCAAGTGCACCGCCAAGCTGACCTTCCAGAAGACCCTGCTCGACAGCGAAGAGTTCAAGATGGGCAACCACAAGAAGGCCAGCGAGGACATTCTCCAGTACTTCAACACCAACACGATCACGGGTGCGAAACCGATTAATCCCGAGCCGCCCATGGGCTCGCCCGAGGACCTCGCGCTCGCCATCTGGACGAAGGGCGATCCGCGGGTCGACTTCGACGGCCAGGCGCGCACGGCCAAGGACAACCAGATCGACTACGTCGGCGCCGACGTCATGGGCCCGTGACGCGTGCGCGCTCGCGCGCACGCGCTCGCGCGTCGGCGCTTGCGCATGGGCGCGCGAACGGCTCGCGTTGCGGCCCGCGAAACCGTTGGAGATACTGGCGGGACCATGCGTATCCCCTTGTCTTGTCGGGGCCTCTGGTTGGGCCTCGGCCTCGGCTTCCTCGCCGCGGCGTGTACGCCGGGCGGCCCGCAGACCGAAACCTCGTCCGAGAGCGACAGCGACGCCTGTCAGCCCGGTTCGCTCAACTGCGTGTGCGAGGCCAACGGCTGCGACCCGGGCCTCGTGTGCGCGTCGGGCTACTGCGTCGAGGACAGCAACGCGACCTCCGACGCGACGCTGACGACGGGCTCGTCGACGCCGACCACGGCGACCGAGACCGAGCCGGGCACGACGGACCCCACCGAGGGCTCGATGACCACGGAGACCCCGCAGTGCGACGACGGCCCCGGGGTCTCGCAGCAGTGCCCCGACACCGCGCCGTACTGCCTCGCCGAGGGCGTGTGCGCCGACTGTTCGGGCCTGACGAGCTGCGCCGACGTCGACGCCGCCAAGCCGGCGTGCGACGCCGCCTCGGGCCTGTGCGTCGAGTGTACCGAGGCCGACGCCTCGGCCTGCGGCGGCAACACGCCGGTGTGTGACCCCGCCGCGAACGCCTGCACCAGCTGCGTCGCCCACGAGCAGTGCCCGAGCGGCGCGTGCAACATCGCCACCGGCGCCTGCTTCGAGGACGCGCTGTGGGTCGATCGCCAGGCCGCCTGCGACGGCGACGGCAGCGAAGAGGCCCCGTTCTGCGAGATCCAGGACGCCATCGCGACGATCCCGACCGACACGCCGACGATCGTGCGTGTGCGGTCGGGGCCGACGACCTACAAGACCAAGATCGACGTCGGCAGCAACCTCATCGTCGCCATCGCCGGCGAGGGCGGGTCGGCGACGATCGACGTCGACGTCGACGCGCTGCTCGTCAACGACGACGCCCGCGTCTACCTCAAGGACCTGCGCTTCGTCGGCAGCTCGATGTCGGCCGGCAACGGGCTGGTGTGCCTCAACGCCGAGGTGTGGACCGACAGGGTCGAGTTCTCGTCGCGCGAGTCGGTGGCGGTCGACGCGATCGGCTGTACGCTGCAGATCCGGCGCTCGCGCCTCTACGCGAACCCGGGCGGCGGGATCAAGGTCGACAAGGGGAAGGCGCGGATCGAGAACAGCTTCGTCACCTCGAACGGCGGCAACTTCTCGCAGTACGGCGGCGTCCACGTCGTCAGCGGCGGCGAGCTCGACATCGTCTACTCGACGATCATCGGCAACAACAGCGACGCGACCGCCGACTCGCTCCACTGCGCCGACCCCGGCCCGGTCACCCTTCGCAACGTGGTGCTGTTCGGTCAGTCGCAGGCGACCTCGGTCAGCTGCGACGGCGCGACCGCCAGCGACAGCCTCGTCGACAGCAACCTGCTCGCCGGTCGCAACGTGACGGTCGAGGTCTCGGCGCAGTCGGCGTGGTTCAAGGACGCCGCGAGTGGCGACTTCCACGTCAAGGCCGGAGCGCCGTTCGCGGAGTTGGGGCGCTGGCGCACCGACGATCCTGCGGTCGACTACGACGGCGACCCGCGGCCCGACGTCGACCTCGCGCCCGACTGGGCCGGCGCCGATCGCTTGCCGTGATCGACGGCGACGTCGTGCGAGCGACGTCGACGGCGAGCGCGGCGACCCTGCGCAGCGTTCGTCGTGCTCGCGCGCTCGATCGCGGCGCGCGGGCCCGCGCGTGCGCGCTTTCATGAAGTGTCCTCGGGGACAGGTTGCGACCGGGCCGGCGAACGGGAATACTCGAGCGAATGATGCGGCTCTCGCCAGCGCATGTGGCCCTGTGGCTCGGATTCGGCGTCTCCCTCGGCGTCGCATGCACGGGCCCGACCGCGACGACCACGGAGGGCGACGACACCACCACCGGGGACACCGAGTGCCTGGTCGGCAGCGTCGGCTGCCAGTGCACCCCGGGCGGCACCTGCGACGGCAACCTCGTGTGCGCCTCGAAGATCTGCGTGCCGCTCGACGACACCAGCACCGGCGTCACGACCACGGACACGGACACGGGCCAGCCCACCGCGGGGACCGACACCTCGGCGGGTGAGTGCGAGCCGGCGAACGGCCAGCCCAACGCGGTCTGCGGGTCCGACGAGCCGTACTGCAGCACCCTGGGCGAGTGTGTGCCGTGCTCCGGGATCGCCAGCTGCGCGGCGGTCGATCCGGCCACGCCCGCCTGCGACGCGGTCAGCGGCCTGTGCGTCGCCTGCACCGAGGACGACACGTCCGGCTGCACCGGCACCACGCCGGTCTGCCACCCCGAGACGCAGACCTGCCACGCTTGCACGAGCCACGACGAGTGCAGCGGCGCCGCCTGCGACATCGCCACCGGCGCGTGCTTCCCGGCCGACGGCGCGCTGTGGGTCGACGGCGCCGGCGACTGCGACGACGCCGCGAGCGGCAGCGAGGCCGAGCCGCTGTGTACGATCGCGGAGGCGCTGTCGCGGGTGGTGGCCGCCGATCCGCAGGCGATCCTGGTGCGCCCCGCGGTCTACGACGGCGCGCTCGTCGTGCCGGAGTCGAGCGTGGTCGCCATCGTCCGCGCGGGCGCCGGCGCCGTCGAGATCCTGGGCAACGGCGACGCCACGCTCGGGCTCGGCAACCAGGCCCGCGTCTACCTCGACGGGCTCGAGCTCCGCGGCAACGACGTCGGCAGCGGGGTCGTCTGCGACGGGGGCGAGCTGTGGATCGATCGCAGCCTGATCCGCCAGCATCACGTCAGCGGCGTCTCCGCCGTCGGGTGCGACGTGCAGGTGCGCGCGAGCGCGTTGAACAAGAACCTCGGCGAGGGCCTGTTCGTGTCCGGCGGCGCGGTGCGGCTCGAGAACACCTTCATCACCGAGAACGGCGACAAGGCCAACGCCGACAACCCGCGCGGCGGCCTCGCGCTGGCTGGCGGCGCCACCGCCACGCTGGTCTACGTCACGCTGGTCGGCAACAACGCGTACACCGGCGGCGGGCTGTCGGTCGAGTGCGAGCCCGATCCGGGCGTCGAGTCGGTCAGCCTGCGCAACTCAATCGCCTTCAACGCCGTCGGGTACAGCACCTTCAACTGCGAGGGCGTCGAGGTCGTGTCGCACACCGCGTACTCGGCCGCGACCGACGAGCCCGACGACGACAACCTCGGGGTGGCGACGGCCGAGGTGCCGATGCTCGTCGGCGCCGACGCGGCGATCCCGGGCGTGTACCGGCCTGTGCCGGGCACCAAGCTCGACGGGGTGGCGATGTTCGAGGGGGGAGACCCTGACGTCGACTTCGAGGGCGACCCGCGACCGACGGATGAACCCAGCTTCCCCGGCGCGGATCAGCCCCCGCCGTGAGCGCGAATTGTGCCTCCGCGGCCGAAAAGCGCCGCGGTCGCCGGGCCGGTGGCGAGTTTTCCGGTCCGGGGAATGGCTTTGTGGACAACTCGCGTGGCCCGGTGCATCCTGGCCGCGATCCCCTTGTGCACTAGGAGTTACCGATGACCCGACAGTACTGGACCGTCGCAATCTTGGCCTGCGCGCCGCTGGTCGCCGGCTGTCCGCCGACCTACACCCCCGGGGAGACCGAGAGCGGGACCGAGACCGACAGCGAGACGACCGACACGTCGACCTCGACGTCCCCCGAGGTGACGACGACGACGTCGACCACGGTCACGCCGACGACGGAGCCCGAGACGTCGACCACCACCACGAGCACGTCGACCACCGGGCCGACCACCGGGAACATGGGCTGCGCCGGCGACGGCGACTGCACCGACCCCGACAAGCCGTTCTGCATCGAGCAGGCCTGCGTCGGCTGCGACGGCACGCCGGACCCGGACGCCACCTGCGCCGAGGTCGACGCCGCCACGCCGGTGTGCGACCCGGACTCGGGCGCCTGCGTGGTGTGTACGCCGGAGAACCAGGGCCTCTGCACCGACGCGACGCCCGTGTGCGACGCGGCCACCAACGAGTGCGTCGGCTGCGTCGAGCACGACGACTGCCCGGACAGCGCCTGCAACACCGAGACGGGCGCCTGCTTCGCGCTCGACTACGTCGTCCACGTCGACGGCGCCGCCCAGTGCGACATCGGCGACGGCACCAAGGAGGCGCCGTTTTGCCAGATCCCGCAGGCGCTCGACAAGGTGGCGATGAACGACCCGTCGCTCGGCTGGACCATCAAGGTCAAGACCGGCAACTACATCCACCCGTCGCTGGTCGTGCCGGAGGCGAGCAACCTGGCGATCGTCGGCGACGGCGGCATCGCCAAGATCCGCTCGAACACCGGGCCGACGCTGCAGATCAACCCGTCGTCGAAGGTCCTGCTCGGCAAGCTCAACTTCTCGAGCAACGCCGACGACACCGGCCTCACCTGCACGGGCTCGCAGGTCCAGGGCACCGACCTGAACTTCAGCCTCAACCGCCAGGGCTACGTCGGCACCGACTGCACCGCGCACTTCAACCGCACCGTGTTCTACAAGAACACCTCGGGCGGCCTGTCGGCGTTCGGCGCCGGCGCGACGGCGGTCGTCAACAGCTACATCTCCAACAACGGCGCGAACGCCGAGGCCAACTACGGCGGCCTGCTCACCGGCCAGAGCCACGAGCTCAACCTGGTCTACTCGACGGTCGTCAACAACCTGTCCGAGGTCGGCGCGCGCTCGCTCCTGTGCATGCCCGACGCCGGCGCGGCCACGGTCCGCAACTCGGTCATCATCGCCTTCGTCGCCCCGTCGATCGACTGCGCGACGGCGACGTTCGAGAACTCCGCCATCGACGAGGGCAAGACCGACGGCGACACCAACCTCGCCGCCACCATGGCCGACGCGATGGTATGGTTCGAGGGCCAGGTCGGGGGCGTGTACAAGGCCAAGGCCGACACGCCGATCGCCACGCTCGCCGTGTGGAAGGATGGCGACCCCGCCACCGACTTCAACGGCGACCCGCGCCCGGCGACCGACGGCGAGACCGACTACGCCGGCGCCGATCGCCCGGCGCAGTGAGCTGTCCGCGAGAGCAGGTCCTTCGGGACCTGTCCTGAAAGCGCAAGAGGAGGCCCGGCCTCCTCTTGTCGTTGGGTCGGTCGGCGAGGCCGAGGCCGCGGGCGCTCAGAAGTGGCCGACCACGCCGAAGCCGAGCGGGCTCAGCGTCGGCCGCGAGGCCGGGCGCCGGGCGCCGCGCGACGGCGGCAACAGACCCACGCCGGCGCCGAGCGCCAGCCCGAGTCCGGCCCCGAGCAGCGACGCCGCGACGGCGCGTCGATCGAACCACGGCCCGACGCGGGTCGCGTAGTCGTCGGCGTCGCTGCGCGGGTAGGCGGCGCTCTCGGCGGCCAGCCACGCGGCCCCGAGCGTGAGCGTCACTCCGCCGACGATCGCCTGCGCGAGCCACACCCGGCGCCGCACCGGCACGGCCGCGGTGACGCCGGCGGCGATCAGGCCGAGACCGGAGCCGACGAGCCCCGCGCCCGCGGCCGCGTAATGGGCGTGCGCGACGATCGCAGGCTCGCTGCACAGCGGCTCTGTCGGCCCGATCGCGCAGCTGCCGACCTGACGATCGAAGCTGCGTGTGCGCAGCACCACCAGCGCCGAACCGGTGGCGAGGAGCGGCAGCGAGAGCGCCAGGAGGGCGGCGCTGCGGCGGACGCGGGCGCGGGCCGGCAGGGGAGGGCGGGCCGGTCGCGCGGCCGCCGAGCCGGCGGCGACGGGAGGCGGGTCGTTCGCGGTCCGCGTCGACAGCGAAGGCCCATGGGCCCTGGTCGGTCGCACGCTCTCGGATCCCTTGGCCGCCGTCATGGTCGGCGAGCCGACGAGCGACAGGCCGAGCAAGACTCGCCCCAACATGCTCCGGAACTATGAGCGACGCGAGAGCGATGGCCGACGGGTTCACCGGCGGTCGTGATCTCACCGGCGGGCCCAGAACTCGCAGGCGAGGGGCAGGGCAGGGCGGTGCGCCCGCTGACGTGCGGCGAGATCGGCCGCTGCGGCCGGGCCCGGCACGTGACCGACGCCGACGCGCGGCGAGGCGCGCGCGAGCTGCCACGCGCGCGCGAGGCCCGGCGCTGGTGGCGTCGGCGTGTGGGCGTGCTAGCGTCGGCAGGGTCATGAAGATCCGCTGCCCGATCTGTCACAAAGAGCAGGAGGTGCCCGACGACTTCGCGTACCGGCCGTTCTGCTCGCAGCGCTGCAAGACGATCGACCTCGGCAACTGGCTCGGCGAGGCGTACCGGATCTCCCGGCCGATCACCGCCGACGACGAGGAGCCGGGCGTCCGCGGCGCGAACTGAGCGGTCCGGCGAGCTCGCCGAGCTGACGGTCCAAGCGTCACGGCCCTCACCTCGAGCCACCCGGTCGAAGCGACATGTCCCTCACGACATGAGCATGGCGCCATGTCCCAGGCGCCATGCTCGAAACGACCTGCCCGTTCGGGCAGCTCACTTCTTGTCGCGGTTCTTGCGGCGGGCCAGCTTCTCGGCGCGGCGCTTGTCGGCGAGGCTCTTGTAGTCGACCCTTGACGGCGAGCGCGGGGCCTGGCCGCCGCCGCTCTGCTGCTGCCCGCCGAGGCCGGGGAAGCCGCCCATGCCGGGGAAGCCGCCCATGCCGGGCAGGCCGCCCATGCCGGGCATTCCGCCGCCGCCCAGGCTGTTCATCAGCGAGCCGAGCGCGTTCGGGTCGGACAGCATCTTCCGCATCGCGTTCATCTGCTTGAGCATCTTCATGCCCGGGACCTTGTCCATCATGCCCTGCGGCTTGGCGGGCATGCCCGGGATGAGGCCGCCGAACATGTCGCCGAGCATGCCGAACATGCCGCGCATGGTCATGAAGCGGCTGACGAGGCCGCGGACGTCGTCCTCGGTGCGGCCGGAGCCGCGGGCCACGCGGGTGATCCGGGCGGCGACGAAGTCCTCCGGGCGCAGGTCGTTGGGGTCCTTCTCCTTGGCGCTCTTGTGGATCGACCGCTTCTGCCGCCGGCTGCCGCGGCCGCTGTTGCCGTCGTCGTCGAGGAAGACCTCGGGGTTCTTCCGCTCCTCCTTCGTCATCGAGCGGATCATCGCCTCGACGCGCACGAGCTCCTTGTCGTCGGCGGCCTTCTCGAGCGCCTCGGGCGGGATGTTGGCGCCGAACATCTGCCCGAGCGGCATCTTCTCGAGGATGTCCTTCATGCTGCCCATCGACTGGATCGTCTTGATCTGGCTCAGGAAGTCATCCATCGTGAAGGATCCCGAGAGCATCTTCTCGGCGTCCTTCATCGCCTGCTCCTCGTCGACGACCTCGGTGAAGTCGTTCATCAGGCCGACGATGTCGCCCATGCCGAGGATCCGGCTGGCCAGGCCCTCGGGCCGGAACTCGTCGAGCTTGTCGAGCGACTCGCCGATGCCGAGGAACTTGATCGGCTTGCCGGTGACCGCCTTGACCGACAGCGCCGCGCCGCCGCGGGCGTCGCCGTCGAGCTTGGTGAGGATCACGCCGGTGACGTCGAGCCGCTCGTCGAAGGTCTTGGCGGTGGTGACCGCGTCCTGGCCGATCATCGCGTCGATGACGAGGAAGATGTTGGCCGGCTGGACCCGCGCCTTGATGTCGTCGAGCTCCTTCATCAGCGGCTCGTCGATCGTCAGGCGACCCGCGGTGTCGTAGATGACGAAGTCGAGCCCCTCGGCCGCCGCGTGGTCGGTCGCGTCGGCGCAGATGTCGACCGGGTTGGCGCCGTCGACCGAGAACACCGGCACGCCGATCTTCTGCCCGAGCACCTTGAGCTGGTGGACCGCCGCCGGCCGGTAGACGTCGGCCGCGACCAGCATGACCTTGTAGCCGGCCTTCTGCAGCTTGCGCGCGAGCTTGCCGGCGGTGGTGGTCTTACCGGAGCCCTGCAGGCCGACCATCATGATGCCCGTGCAGCCCTTGCGCGCCCGGTTCAGCGAGGTGTCGACCGGCCCCATCAAGGCGATGAGCTCGTCGTGGCAGATCTTGACGAAGTGGTCCTCCGGCCGGACCCGCATCGTCTCGCCCTGCTTCTTGGCCACCAGCGTGACCTTCTCGCCGAGCGCCTTCTCCTTGACGGACTGCAGGAAGCGCTTGACGACGTTGAACTCGACGTCGGCCTCCAGGAGGCTCAGGCGGACGTCCTTGAGCGCCGCCGCCACGACGTCGTCCGTCAGCTCGCCCTTGCCGGTCAGGCGCTCCCGCGCCGCGCGAAAACCCTTCGAGATCGTCTCAAACACAGCCCGCGGTTTCTACCACGGGCCCCCCCGGTGCGCCGACCCGCGCGCGTGCGCGGCGTAGCTCACAAGCGCGGACCGGCCCCGACGCCCGTCCCCGGCCCGGCGCTGGTGAATCTCGCGCCGGAAGGCTACGTTCTCGGGGCCATGCCGAAGGCCAGCGCCGCGCCCGGGGAGCCCTGTGGCTGGGGGATCCGCCTCTTTTTCCTCGGACGCACGGTGGCCCAGATCGCGGCCGACGACGCGACCCCGGTCGCCCTCGGCGAGCGCAAGGACTGCGATCTCGTGCTCCCCGGCCTCGGCGAGCGCACGCTGCTGACCGACGGCGCGACCCTCGTCATCCCCGCCGGCCTCGTCGGCGAGGTCCACGTCGGCGAGCGCACGCAGGCGGCGGAGGGCAGGGTGACCCTGTCCCCCGGCGACCGGGCCTCGCTGCGCGTGGCGGCCCACCCGGACATCGCCCTCGACATCCAGCGGGTCACGCGCGAGCGCCTGCCGTGGTCGGCCCGCTTCCACGCCCGCGACCTGGCCCGGCAAATCGTCACGGGCGCGGCGCTGGTCGGCATGGTGGCGCTGCTGTGGCGGATCGAGAAGGTCGAGAACGTGCTCAAGCTGCGCGGCGAGCCGACAGCCGACGACGACTCGCCGCTGATGCGGGTGATCTACGCGCCCACGGCCGAGCCCGTCGAGGTGATCCGCGCCCGCGAGCTGTTCGTCGCGCACCTGCCGCCGCCACCGCCGCCGCCGCCCGCGCCCGCCGAGCCCGGCTTCGACCGGGTGGCGAGCGGACCGACGGCGATCCCGCTCGCACAGGAGGGCCTGGTCGAGGTGGTGGACGTGGCGCCGGGACGCGCCGAGGAGGCGCCGACCCTGGCGCCGCGCCGGGGCAAGAAGGCGCGCCGCGGCAAGCGCGGGCCGGACCGGCTCGACGTCGGCGAATACGCGATGATGAGCGCGCTGAACGGCGACGGCAACGCGATCGGCGCCTTCGTCGCGGAGGACGACAGCGCGTTCGTCGGCCTGCTCGGGACGCGCGGGAGCAGCATCGACGAGTCCTTGGCCGTGCGTGAGCTGCTGCGGGATCAACCTCGAGGAGCCCTCCAGGGCGGCGCGATCGGCGACCTCGGCGGCCCTGGCGGCCTCGGCGACGAAGGCGGCGGCGGGACAGGCGTGGTCGGCGGGGTGTTCGGCGGCGCCGGGACGGGCATGGTCGGCGGCGTCGAAGGCGGCGTGGAGGGAGGCGTGGTCGGCGGCGTCGAAGGCGGCGTGGAGGGAGGCGTGATCGGCGGGGTGATCGGCGGCGTGGTGCTCGACAGCAGCATGCCCCAAACCCCAGGTGTCGAAGGACATGTCCCTCCGAACATGGTCCCGGGAGCAGCCCTCGGCGGCCCGAGCTCGCACGCGTCGCTCGGGGCGAACGCGACGCGGGGCGAGCGCGACGGCCTGGCGGCGGCGGTGGTCGAGGCCTCGTGCGCCGACCCGGCGATCGTGCGCAAGCAGCAGATCGACGTCGTGTTCGCGGTCGATGTCTCGACCACCATGAACTTCATGCTCGGCAAGATCGGCCGCGAGATCGCCGCGGTCGACGCCGCCGTGCGCGCCCACAACCTCGACGCCCGCTACGGCCTGGTCGTGTTCGTCGACGACGTCATGGTCACGAACGGCGGCCAGCCGTTCGCCGACCTGGTGGCGCTGCAGCAGGAGCTGGCGAAGTGGCAGCAGTTCACCGCCAGCAACCGCGAGATCGGCGCGAACGCGGCCAACCTCGACTGGCCGGAGAACACCCTCGACGCGCTCCACGCCGCCGCGACCCAGTTCGCCTGGCGCGATCCGTCCGCCACGCTGCGCGCGGTGGTCCACGCCACCGACGACGACTTCGGCGAGGCGCCCGCGGTGCAGAGCGGCCAGCGCGTGCAGCACGGCTACCGCGACACCGTCGCGGCCCTGCGCGCGGCCGAGGTGCGGCTGTTCAGCTTCGCCGCCAAGGTCGGCGGGCAGTGCGAGTGCCTCGACGTGCGCGCCGGGCTGTTCACGCCGTACCGCGGGCAGCAGGCGATCCCGGCGGCCACCGGCGGGGCGGTGTTCGACATCGACGAGGTCGCGTCGGGCGCGCTGAACTTCGGCGCCGCGGTGTCGGGCGCGCTGAAGTCGGCGGTCTGCACGCACTACCCGCTGTCTCCGGTCGCCGGCAAGTAGCCCGGAGGCCGCGCGGCCGGGGTCTTCTCAAGCGCGGGCGTCCGGCGCTAAGGTGACGGCCGGTGGCGGGCGACGTGCAAAAGCAGCTCGGCGAGCTCGAGCAGCTGGCGAGCAACCTCGGGGTCCGGGTCTGTTACGAGGCGATGACTGGCCTGTCGCAGGGCAGCGGCGGCTTGTGCAAGGTCCGCGGCGAGTGGCGGGTCATCATGGACAAGCGCCTCAAGCCTGCCGAGCGCCTGGAGGTGCTCGCCAACTCGCTGAAGGGCTTCGACACCGAGGCGCACTTCGTGTCGCCGCAGGTGCGCGCGCTGCTCGAGCCCTGACCCGTCGCGGTCGCGGCCACCATGTCCTTCGGGACATGTCGCCTGGCCCCGGGGACATGTCCCTCGTCGGCCCGACGCCCGCGGGCGCCCGCGACGGCGCCGGATGAGCGGCAAAACCCCCGCGGTCGGCACTAAATCGGCGCCAAGAGATCGGCCAGCGCCGGGTCGTCGGCGAGCAGCGCCGAGACCTCACGTTCCACGGCAGACCACACCTCGGGGCTGACGCGGGCCGGGCGCTGGGCCGCGACGGTCGCCGCGACCAGCCGTTCCGCCGCGACGGCCGGATCGAGTTCACCGGCAGCGACCGCCGCCGCGAGCGCCTCGCCGGGCGACACGTGAGCCGTCGAGGGGGTCGCCGCGACAGCGTCGGCGGCGGCCGGGCTGACGGACTGCGAGCCTTCGGCGCGGGTGATGCCCGCGACCGTCGTGGGGTCGTCGGCGATGGGCCGCATCGGTCTCGCCGGCGAAGGTAACAGGTCCGGCGAGCACTGTCAGGGGCGCGCGGCTCACCTTCGCCCGGCGAGGACGGCGCGCGACCTGCGAGGCGCCCGTGAGGTGGCGAGGTCACCCGGTGGTGGCCGGCGCCGCGGCGAGCCGTCGCTCGGGTCCCCGGAGGTCGCTCTCCAGCGCTGGCCCAGACCGTGACGCTTGCCGCCGCCAAGGCGCGCGCGGGGCCGCCGGCGCCGGCCGATTGACTTTCGCTCGCGCCCGGGGTCACATGGCGGGGCCCTGCTTCCTCGCGTGCACGGGCCGGAGTTCGCGTTGAATCAGATCACCCAATTTGGCCCCTACAAGCTGATGGAGCGCATCAGCGTGGGCGGCATGGCGGAGGTGTACAAGGCCGTCGAGCAGGGCGTCGAGGGCTTTGAACGGATCGTCGCCGTGAAGCGGATCCTGCCGCACATCGCCGAGGATGACGAATTCATCACGATGTTCAAGGACGAGGCCAAGATCGCCGGCCAGCTCCAGCACGGGAACATCGCCCAGATCTACAACCTCGGCCAGCAGGGCGACAGCTTCTACATCGCGCTCGAGTACGTCGCCGGCAAGGACCTCCGCAACATCTTCACCCGCTGCCAGCAGCAGGGCAAGCCGATGCCGCTCGCGCAGGCCTGCTTCGTGGTGATGAAGGTCTGCGAGGGCCTCGACTACGCCCACAACAAGCGCGACAAGCACGGCCGCCACCTCAACATCGTCCACCGCGACGTCAGCCCGCCCAACATCCTCGTGTCCTACGAGGGCGAGGTGAAGCTGATCGACTTCGGCGTGGCCAAGGCGGCCGGCAGGGTCTCGCGCACGCAGGCCGGCATCCTCAAGGGCAAGTTCGGCTACATGTCCCCGGAGCAGGTCCGCGGCATGCCGCTCGACCGCCGCAGCGACGTGTTCTCGCTCGGCGTGGTGCTCTACGAGGTGCTGGTCGGCAACCGCCTGTTCCAGGGCGAGACCGACTTCGCCACCCTCGAGATGGTGCGCACCGTCGACGTCCCGGCCCCGAGCTCGAAGAACCCGGAGATCCCGAAGGACCTCGAGAACATCATCATGAAGGCGCTCTCGGGCGAGCCCGAGACCCGCTACCAGACGGCCATGGAGCTCCACGACGACCTCCAGGCCTTCATGTTCGCGCACGGCATGTTCTACAGCCGCAAGGACCTTGCGACGTGGATGCGCAAGCAGTACGCGCGAGAGATCGAGCTCGAGAAGGGTTCCGGCAAGGCTCCGCCGGCCCCGGGGCAGCGGCCCGCGCCGCCCGGAGCCCCGCCGCGCAAGGCCCCGCCGCCGCGCCCGCCGGGCAACAAGACGGTGCCGCCGCAAGCCGCTGCGAGGCCCGCCGCGGCCCCGGCCGCCGGCCGACCCGCCGCGCCGAGAGCCGAGGCCAAGGACGCCGACCCGCTGCAGCCGAGCGAGGACCAACTGGCCGCCGCGCGCAAGCGGTCGAAGACGATGTTGATGTCGCCGTCGAACCGGCCGTCGACGCTCAAGCCGGGCACGCCGGCGACCGGGAGCGTGCCGACGCTGCCGCCCGGCATGGGCGGCCCGAAGGATCCGCTCAAATCGACGATCGTGCCCGGCGGCGCCCCGCCGCAGCCCGCGAAGGCCGGCGCAGCCCCGCCGCGCCCCGTCGCGGCGCCGCCTGCGGCCGCCAAGGCTCCGGCCGCGCCCGCGTCCGACCTCGACTGGGACGACGACGAGCTCGAGACCAAGCTGTTCGACGATCCGGTCGGCGGGCCCAAGGCCAAGCGGCCGGAGAACGAGGGGCCGCTGCGGCCCGAGCCGCCGCCGCAGGCCGGTCAGATCGACTCCGACGCCGACGAGGGCTCGCCGACGGTCCAGATCCCGCCGAGCGCCGCGGCCGTGATCCTGGCCGCCTCGGTGGCGCAGGGGCCGTCGCAGGCGATGCCGGCGCCGCCTCCGGGCGCGACGCACAGCCCGCCGCCCTCGTCGAGCATGAGCCGTGCGCCGGCGCCGATCTCGCCGTCGGTCACGGGCCCGCGTCCGGTCGCGCAGGCGCAGACGCACGCGGTCACGGCCGAGGTCGAGGTCGAGGACACCGAGGCCGGCAAGCGCCCGCCGCCGATCGCCCTCTACGCGGCGGCCGGCGTCGGCGCGCTCTTGCTGCTGGTCGTCGTCGTCATGTTCGTCCGGGGCGGCGACCCGGCCACGCCGCCGCCCACCGATCCGGTCGCGGTCGCCGACACCGCCGCGCCGCCGCAGCCGGCGGCGACGGTCGGCACGATCCAGCTCGACGTGAAGCCGGCCGACGCCCGCGTCACCGTCAACGGCGTCGAGTACCCGGGCAACACGCCGCGCCTGATCTCCAACCTCGGCCCCGGGACGCACAAGCTGGTGGTCTCGCAGGACGCGGGCTTCCTGCCGTTCGAGCAGGATGTCCCGATCTCCGCCGGCCAGCAGCTCACGCTGCCGGTCAAGCTGCAGGTCCGCGACGTCACGCTGACGATCAACACCAAGCCGCCGGAGGCGACCGTCAAGCTGCTCGAGGCCGGCGCGGCGCCGCTGCCGGTCGGCAAGGGCGGCGAGAGCTTCAAGCTGTCGCGCAAGCCCGGCGTCGCCTACAAGGTCCTGGTCGAGGCGCCGGGGTTCGACCCGAGCGAGGTGCCGCTGAGCTTCAGCGGCGAGGCGTCCGACAGCGCCGAGGTCGTGCTCGTCAAGGCCAAGGGCCCGACGCCGCCGCCGGAAAACAACACGGTCACGCCGCCGGCCAACAACAACACGACGACCTCGCCCAAGCCGCCGTCCGACAAGCCGAAGCCGGACAAGCCGAAGCCGAAGGCCAAGACCGCCGAGCTCAAGATCGGCAGCGCCCCGGGCCGCCCGCCGGCCACGGTGTGGGTCGACAACCAGAAGCAGGCCAAGCCGACCCCGGTCGTCGTCATGGTCGCCCCCGGGCCGCACACCATCAAGTGGAAGTACCCCGACGGCAAGACCGAGACCCGCAAGATCACGGCCACCGACGGCGCGCAGGTCATCAAGGGCACGCCCTGAGCGCCTGCTCGATTGGACAGGTCTTTCCGGACATGCTGCAAAGGACAGGACCCGAAGGCCATGGTCTTCGGGTCCTGTCCTTTTGGGCAGGCCATGGGGGCCGGCCGGCGCGGCGCTGAAGCGGGCAGAGGGCACGGCCGGCGAGGCGCTTGTGTCGGTGACACGGTGAGGCGGAGGCCGCGGCCCGGCGCCTGGCGGGACGCCGCGAGGCCACGGCCGGGTGAGCGAATCGCGGCGTGGAGACGCGAGGCGGCGAGGCTTGGGGGGACGTAAATCGCGGCGTGAGCCCGTGAAGCGCGCGTGAGGCGTCGCGGCGCAGACACGGAATCGCGGCGGCGCCTCGGATCGGGGGGACGCGAGCCGGAGCGAGCGCGGAACCGCGACGAGCGCCGGCCGATCCGAGCGGAGGCGCCGGCGAGGCGAGGTCGGGCTCCCCGCTCTGGCTCTCGGGCCAGGTCGGGGCGCAGCTCTCAACGGACGAGCGTCCACGTCGGGAGGTCCGTCGCAAACCTCTGGGGGTGGGCCTGATGGACTCTGGTCTATCGGACATGGCCCGAAGGCTAGGGTCCCCAGACCATGTCCCTGGGGGCAGCGCAGACCTCAGCGGGACAGCGCCTCGGGGCAGGCCTGGAGCGGGCCCGCGACCACGCCCTCGGCGGTGGCGACGCCGTCGCGGCGGAACTCGTTGCAGGGGTCGTCCTCGTCGTCGCCGCGGACGACCACGGTGAAGCGGCACACCCCGTGGTCGTCGGGGTTGTTGTTGCGCGTGATCAGGTTGTAGTGGTGCGCGTGCGGGGTGGTTTGCACGAACCCGAGCGCGATCCACATCGGGTGCGTGGTCCATGCCGCCAGCGGGTAGGCGCCGGGGATGTCGCTCGCGCCGGGTGTGCAGGCGCCGCCGGCGGCGTCGCTGCAGACGATGTCGAGGCCGGGAGTGAAACCTGTTTCACCGCCCGCAGGCGCGCCCGGCGGGTGGGGGCAGCGGTGCGGGGCCTCGGCGCCGTCGTCGGTGAAGCTCGGCCGCCGCTCGTGGTAGTAGGCCGCGGTGGCGTTGAACAGCTCGCCCATGACCGTCACCGCCGCCGTGTGACGCTCGTGTCGCTTGATCGCCGCATGCTCGCGCACCGCCAGGGTCGCGAGGATCGCCGCGATCGCGACCACGAGCAGCGAGTCGAGAGACGACAGGCCCCGGCGCGCGCGACCGGAGCGTGGTGGGGGAGGCGGGCGATGGGCGTGGGGGGACATGTTCGCGTCGGTGGAGCGGCCGAAGGCCAGCCGGACGGGGGAGGCTGCTGGGTCTGTCGGCGTGACACGCGGCTCACCGGGGCTGGCCGCTTCACTTCCTAGGTAAACGCTATTCAAAATTCGATCACACTCGGCTCCGATGCAAGGATCCAGATTCGCACAGGACTTTGGGGGTATCTCGCGCGCTCCCGTCCGGTAGCCTCAAGGATGCGCGATCCGGCCCGCGTTCGGGTCGGGCTTGCGCAGAACGGCGAGCAAGTGCGCGCCGAACTGGCGCAGAAAGCTGTCGCGGGCCCACCACTCTCCGGCCGCCAGGACCCTGCCGAGCAGCGGCCACGAGAGGATCCGGGAGATCGGCACGAGCACCCGGATGCCGTACACGCGCACCAGCTCCAGCTCGCGGGGGGCGAGCTTGAGCAGGCGGCCGAGCGAGTCGTAGCGGGTGACGTGGTGGTCGCCCTCGACGAGCACGCCGCCGGCGGCGACGATCGTGATGGGGTGGCGGATCCCGTGGGCCAGCCCCCGGAGGCTGCGAGGGTTGTTGATCTCGAGCAGCAGCAGCCCGCCGGGCGCGGTCACGCGGACAGCCTCTCGCAGCAGCGAGCGCACCAGCGCCAGCGAGCTCTCCTCGTCGCGGCCGAGGTGCGGCAGCGTGCGCAGGCAATACACGGCGTCGTAGGTCGTGTCCGCTGCCGGAATCTGCAGCGCGTCACCGTGTTGGTCGAGCTCGGCCAGCGGCGCGACCGAGACGGTGCTGGCGACGCGGCGGACCCACTGGGTGATCTCCGGCGCGCCGTGACCGAGGTCGAGGACGCGGCGGCCGGCCACGTGGCGGAGCACGGCCTCGCCCGCGAGCGCCTGAGCGAGCTCGGACGCGCCGGGGACCGGGTCCGTCATCGCCGGGACGGGCGCGCCCCACCAGGTCTGTTCGCTGGACCGCGGAGGCGGTGCGGCCGCGCCCTGGCGGCCCTTCGCGCCCGACGACCGTGGATTCGTTGACCCGCTCACAGGCTCCATGGTACCCCTTGGACCCTCGAAGGAGCCTCGATGCCGACCAAGATCCTCGCGATCGACGACAGCAAGACCATGCGCCTCGCCATCAAGATCACCTTCGCGGCCGAAGACTATGACGTGGTCGCGGTGAGCAAGGGCTCCGAGGCGGTCGCTCGCGCCAAGCAGATGCCAGCGGACGTGCTGATCGTCGACGCCGCGCTCGCCGCCGGCGAGCCCTCGGGGTACGAAGTGGTCAAGGCGGTGCGCGCCGACCCCGACACGGCGCACATCCCGGTGCTCCTCCTGGTCTCGAACCAGGTCGGTATCGACGAGGCCCAGGTCCAGGCCTGCGGCGCCAACGGGGCGATGACCAAGCCCTTCGACACCCAGGAGATGCTCGAGAAGGTCACCGCCCTCGCGCAGGGCAAGTCGATCTCGAGCGGCAAGTCGGTCCCGAAGGCCGCGCCCGCGCCGCAGCCCGCGGCCGCCCCGGCTCGGCCCGCGCCGGCGCCCACACCCGTGGCCGCCGCCCCGACGCCGGCCGCCGCCCGTCCGGTCCCGGCTCCGACCACGCCCCCGGCCGCGGCGCCCAAGCCCGCGCCGACCCCCGCAGCCGCAGCTGCACGCCCCGCGGCGGCCCCTGCGAGCAGCGGCAACAAGAATTTCCCGGCAGCTTTCGCCTCAGGAGAGGATATGGCCAGCAAGATCCCGATCGCGACCCCCATCCCGTTCGCTCCCGCCGATGCGCCGACCGCCGGCATGCTCAAGCGCCTCCAGGCGGCCGGCGGGGCCGGCACCGGTCTCGACCCCAAGGCGGTGCAGGCGCTGCTCTCGCTCAGCCGTGACGTGATCGAGCAGGTCGTCTGGGAGGTCGTCCCGGACATGGCCGAGCAGATCCTCTCGCGCGGGCAACAGGCCCGGCACTGAGCGCCGTCCCGGGGACACCCCCGGAGTTTCAAGTTGGATGGCCGCCTCGCGCGATCTGGATCGCTCCCAGATCGATGCGTGGCGGCTTTGCCGTGTTCGCGGTGCAGGCCCGCCGCGGCGCAGGTGCGCAGTCGCCGAGACGTGACAGAGTCTCGGCGCCATGGGCCGGATGAGTGCGACTGAAGATGCCGCCCCGATGGGGGCCGGAGGGAGCATGGAGAAGCTCAACAGTGTCTACGAGCCGCAGGCCGTCGAGTCGCGGCTCTACTCGTGGTGGCGCGACGCCGGGTACTTCCAGCCGGCGCCCGGCGAGCAGCCGACCTACACGGTCGTGCTGCCGCCGCCGAACGTCACCGGCCGGCTGCACATGGGCCATGCGCTCACGGCCACCATCGAGGACACGCTGGTCCGCTGGCGCCGGATGTGCGGCGAGGCGGCGCTGTGGCTGCCCGGCACCGATCACGCCGGGATCTCGACGCAGGTCATGGTCGAGCGCCAGCTCGTCAAGGAGGGCACCAGCCGCGAGCAGGTCGGGCGCGAGGAGTTCATCCGCCGCGCGTGGGAGTGGACCCGCGAGCACGGCGGCATCATCGACCGCCAGCACGAGGCCCTCGGCGCCTCGCTCGACTGGTCGCGCTACCGCTTCACCCTCGACCCGGTGTCGTCGCGCGCGGTGCGGGAGGCGTTCGTCCGCCTCTACGAGGACGGCCTGGTCTACCGCGCCTTCCGCCTGATCAACTGGGACTGGGCCAGCCAGACCGCGCTCAGCGACCTCGAGGTCGAGCACCGCGAGTCCGACGGCTCGCTGTGGCACCTCGCGTATCCGGTCGAGGGCTCGGACGACGTCCTCGTGGTCGCGACCACCCGGCCCGAGACGATGCTCGGCGACACCGCGGTGGCGGTCCACCCCGACGATCCGCGCTACCGCCACCTCATCGGTCGGCGGGTGATCCTGCCGCTGACCGGCCGCAAGGTGCCGATCGTCGGCGACCCGATCCTCGTCGACATGAACTTCGGGACAGGTGCCGTCAAGGTCACCCCGGCCCACGACTTCAACGACTTCGAGGTCGGCAAGCGCCACGACCTCGACCTCGTGGTCGTCATCGACAAGCGCGGCAAGCTCAACGAGAACGCGCCGGAGCGGTTCCGCGGGCTCTCGGTGGCCGAGGCGCGCGAGGCCGTGGTGGCCGCGCTCGCCGAGGCCGGCGCGCTGATCAAGGTCGAGCCGCACAAGCTGAACCTCGGCTACTCGCAGCGCACCGGCGTGGTCTGCGAGCCGCTGCCGTCCGACCAGTGGTTCGTGCGCACCAAGCCGCTGGCCGAGCCGACGATCGAGGCGGTCCGCAGCGGCCGCACCAAGATCCTGCCGGAGCACCGCGAGGGCGACTACTTCCGCTGGATGGAGAACATCCACGACTGGTGCATCTCGCGGCAGCTGTGGTGGGGCCACCGGATCCCCGCGTGGCACTGCAGCGCGTGCGGCAAGATCACCGTCGGTCGCGAGGACCCGACCGCGTGCGCCCACTGCGGCTCGACGGCGATCGAGCAGGACCACGACGTGCTCGACACGTGGTTCTCGTCGGGACTGTGGCCGCTGACCTGCCTCGGCTGGCCCGACAAGTCCGCCGACCTGCAGCGCTTCTACCCGACCGGGCTGATGGAGACGGGCTGGGACATCCTGTTCTTCTGGGTCGCCCGCATGATGATGTTCGGCATGTACTTCGGCGGCGACGTGCCGTTCCGCACCGTGTTCTTGCACAGCATGGTGCTGGGCGAGGACGGGCGGAAGATGTCGAAGATGCGCGGCAACGTCGTCGACCCGATGGAGCTGATCGAGAAGTACGGCGCCGACAGCCTGCGCTTCTACCTGTCGACGATGGCCGGGCAGGACCAGGGCATCGTCTTCAGCCGCGCGCGCGTCGAGGGCTACCGCAACTTCTGCAACAAGCTGTGGAACGCGGCCCGCTTCGCGCTGATGAACCTCGAGGACTTCGGCCCCGAGGAGCTCGCGGCCTACCGCGCGCAGGTGATCGAGAAGGCCGACGTCGGCCCGCTGGCGATCGCCGACCGCTGGATCCTCGCGCGCGCGCTCGAGACCGCGATCGCCGTCGACGACCTGTTCTCGCAGTACCGCCTCGACCTCGCGGCCCACACCGTCTACCAGTTCGTGTGGTACGAGCTGTGCGACTGGTACCTCGAGCTGGCGAAGAGCAACCTCCGCGAGGGCGCGCCGCCGGCCGATCGCCGGGCCACGCAGGGCACGCTGGCGACGGTGTTCGACCTGGTGATGCGGGTGCTGCACCCGATCGTCCCGTTCATCACCGAGGAGATCTGGCAGCGCCTGCCGCGTCCGGCCGACGCGCCGGCGAGCCTGATGCTGGCGCCGTTCCCCCGCCCGCGCACGCGCGACGGCGAGAAGGTGCTCGAGCTCGACGGGCCGGTGCAGCGCGTCGGGGCGATCCTCGCCGAGGAGGGCACGCTCCGCGCCCGCGAGGACATGACGGCGCTGGTCGAGCTGACCACCGCGGCGCGCAGCCTCAAGGCCGAGTTCAAGCTGCCGCCCGCCAAGCGCGTCGAGGTGCTGGTGCGCAGCGAGGACCCGGAGATCCGGGCCCGCGTGGCGCGGCTGCACCCGCTGGTGGTCCACCTGGCCAAGCTGCAGCAGCTGCGCCTGATGGAGCCGCACGAGGCCGCGCCCAAAGAGGCCGCGACCGAGGTGGTGCGCGGGGCCGAGGTCATCCTGCCGCTCGCCGGTCTCGTCGACTTCGCGGCCGAGCGCGCCCGCCTGTCGAAGGACCTCGAGAAGGCGCGCAAGGAGGCCGACGGCCTGACGGCGAAGCTGCAGAACCCGGGCTTCCGCGGCAAGGCTCCGGCGGACGTGATCGCCAGGGGTGAAGCGCGTCTGGTCGAGCTGAAGGGGGACCTCGAGCGCCTCCAGGCCACGCTGACGCGGCTCGGCGGGTGAGCGCCGTGCGGTCATGTCGACAGGCCGCGAGCCTGTCGACGTGACTCGTTTGAGCCCGTCGGGCGTCGTCGGCGTGCCTCGCGGGCATGCCCCGGCAGACAGGTCGTTTAGGACATGCCGAAGAGAGCATGCCCCCGGGGACATGTCCGTTCGCGCATGTACCGCCAGCGCCGTCACTCGGGCGGCGCGCAGCCGACCTCGGCTCTCGGCGGGTCGTCGGCGTCGGCGCGGGCGGAGATGAAGGCGCGCAGGCCCTCGGCGTCGGTGGGGAGGGTGTCGCGCCAGCGGAGCACGCGGCCGTCGGCGCCGACGGCGACGACGCTGCGGCCGTCGTCCTCGAGCGCGAGGGCGGCGACCTGCTTGAGGCCGCGGAGGCGGCGGAAGTCGCGGCGCGGGGCCAGCGGGTCGGGCTCGTCGCCGATGTCCCACAGCAGGATGTCGCCGCCGGTGACGGCGACGGCGACCCGGCTGCCGTCGCGCGAGACCGCGACCATGAGGTCGACGAGGTCGGGCGGCGCGAGCTCGATGCGCAGCTCGTGGCTGACGCTGTCGAACACGCGCAGGATGTTGTCGCGGCTGACGGTGACGATCCAGCGGCCGTCGCCGGACACGTCGACCTCGCCGACCTGCAGGCGATGCCCGCGCAGCTCGCCGAGGCGACGGCCGTCGAGGTCGACGTGCTCGACGTGATCCTCGGCCGCGAACACGAGCTCGCGCGTGCCGGGGATGGCGACGGTCACGGCGACCCGGTTCCGCACGCGCAGGAGCTCGCGCAGGCCGGCGTCGCCGTCGTGGCGGAACAGCTGACCGTACGGCCCGCCGATCACGAGCGCAGACTCGCCGGGGAAGAACAGCGTCGGCGGGGTCCCCTCGACCCGCTCGAGCTCGCGGACCGGCTCGTGCGCGGCGAGGTCGACGAGCAGGATCCGTCCGTCCTCACACCCGAGGGCGAAGCGCGGGCGCGACGGATCGACGCCGGCGCGCAGGCCCTCGCATCCCGCACCGACGGTGGTGCGCAGCGACACGACGCCGTCGGGCAGCGACATCCCGAGCAGCTCGCCGCCGTCGTCGAGGACGAGCCCGTGGCGACCGTCGTGGCTGAGGAGCACGCGCTCGATCGGCCGCTCGACCGGGATCGCGGCCAGCGAGCGCATGCCCGCGGTGTCGACGACGTGCAGCGCCGCGGCGCCGCCGAGCAGCACCCGGCCGGCGGCCGCCGCCATCACGACGGCGCCGCGCGTGATCGGCTCGGGGGCGACGTACTGCTCGCGGGCGAAGGCCGTGGCCGGCCACACGAACACGCGCGGGTCGTTGCCGACGGCGGCGATCCAGCGCCCGTCGGGCGAGAACTGGGCGTCGAGCATGTGCGCCGGCACGGCCAGCGGATAGGAGGTGGCGGTCGCCAGGTCCCAGATCCCGACGCGGGCGTCGCCGCCGACCGAGGCGATCTTGGTGCCGTCCGGCGAGAAGCTGGCGCGGCGGATGTAGCCGGCGTGCGGGGCGAGCAAGACGCCGCGATCGCGGACGAGGTCGTAGTGACGCAGGTAGGTGGTGGAGGCCGGGGCGATCAGCTGATCGGAGGCGGGCGAGAAACGGATCTCGCGCAGCGAGCCGAGCCAAACGTCGGAGGGCGCCGGCGGCCAGGTGAGCCGCCGTCCGGCGCCGGCACGGGTGTCGTACAGCCACACGCTGCCGTCGGCGACGGGGCTGGCGAACCACCGCCCGTCGAGCGAGACGCCGCCGGCCTGCTGGAGGACGACGTCGCCGGGGTGCACGACGGTGCGGACGCCGGTGGTGAGGTCGTGCAGGTAGGCCTGGTTCTTGTCGATGTCGATGCAGCCGATGTGCTTCGCGGTCCACGGGACCGAGTTGGCGAAGCAGCGGTCGATGATTTCGCTGACGCCGGTGTCGAGGTCCCAGCGGCGCAGCGCGAGCGCGTCGTCGGCGGTGTAGAGGCGGCGTCCGTCGGGGCTGAAGACGACGTTGCGCACGCCGTCGGTGTGGCCGAGCAGCACTTGCGGCTCGCCGCCGCCGAGGTCCCACACGCGCACGGTGTGGTCACGGCTGGTCGAGGCGACGCGGCGGCCGTCGGGCGAGAAGGCGGCGCGCCAGACGTCGCTGGTGTGGCCGCGGAAGACGCGAGATGTCCAGGAGGACATGTCCCAGACGCGCAGCGTGCAGTCGTCGCTGGTGGTGGCCAGCAGGTCGCCGGTCGGCGAGAAGGTGGCGCGGCTGATCGCCGCCCGGTGACCGCGGAGCACCCGCGGCAGGCCGCGCGCCTCGAGGTCGGCGGCGATCTGCCGGGCGCGCCGCCAGTCGGCCGCGGGCGAGAGGTTGTCGAGCAATCGCAAGGCCTCGATCGGGTCGCTGCCGAGGACGAGGCGAGCTTGCTCGAAGGACAGGTTGTCGGCGCGCCGCTCGGCCTCGACCTGGGCGGCCTGGGCCCGGCGCTCGGCGTCCTCGGCGAGGTCGCGCGCGCTCTCGGCGAGGTCGCGCTGCGCGCGGACCTGGCGGAAGCTCAGCGCGGTGACGCCGACGATCAGCGCGACGCTGACGGCGGCGAGGCCGAGCAGGGCGCGGTGGCGCCGGACGAACCGCCGCACCCGCTCCCAGGCGGTGTAGCGGTGGGCGCCGACGATCTGGCCGGTCTGGAACCGCCGCAGGTCGTCGGCGAACTCCCTGGCGCTGGGGTAGCGGGCCCGGCGGTCGCGCGCCATCGCCTTGTCGACGATCGCCACCAGCTCGTCCGGCGCGCCCGGCTCGCGGCTGCACAAAGGGACAGGTGACTCGTAGACGGTCTTGTAGATCATCTCCATGGCGTTGCCGGCGTCGTGCGGCAGCTGCCCGGAGAGGACGTGGTAGAGGATCGCGCCGAGCGCGTAGACGTCGGTGCCGGTGTCGACCTCGGCGCCCTCGGCCTGCTCGGGCGACATGTAGCCGGGCGTGCCGACGACGGCGCCGACGAAGGTGAGGTCCTTGCCCGGGGTGACGGGCGTCGGTTCGCCGGCGCCGAGGTCGGCGACGTCGAGCTCCTTGGCGAGGCCCCAGTCGATGACGACGGTCTCGCCGAAGGCGCCGACGAGCACGTTGTGCGGCTTGAGGTCGCGGTGGATGATGCGCTGGCTGTGCGCGTAGGCGACGGTCTCGGCGATCGCCAGCACGTGCGGGAGCAGGGCCAGGCGCGCGGCGAGGGTCCGGGCCTCGGCGATGACCTTGTCGAACGAGCGGCCCGAGACCAGCTTCATGGCGAAGAACGGCTCGCCGGTGGGCCAGCGACCGGCGGCGTAGACCGGGACGATGCCCGGGTGCTGCAGGCGCGCCGTCAGCAGGACCTCGCGGACGAACCGCTCCTCGTCGACGGGCCGGCCGCGGACCAGCAGCTCCTTGAGCGCGACGGGGCGATCGAGGCTGGGGTCGTGCGCGCGCAAGATCCGGCCGATCCCGCCCTGCGCGAACTGGCCGGCGATCACGTAGGTGTGGCGCTCGATCTGCGGCAGGCGGCTGGTCGCCGGCGTCAGCCGGGGCACGGGCGCGGGCGCCTCCGACGGCGGCATGGTGGCGACCTCGTCGTCGACGGGCGGCGTCGCGGCGCGCGTCGGCAGCGCTGTGCTCGCGGCCAGCGTGTCCTCCGTGCGCTCGGAGCTCATGGCACGCGCGGCGCGAGGAAGCTGGCGTCGAAGGCCAGCGGCAAGAGATCGCGGACCCGAGAGCGCAGCAGGGCGCCGCTCGCGGTCACGAGGACGAGGTCGGCGTCGGCGGCGAACTCGAACAGGATCTGGCGGCACGCGCCGCACGGCGGGGTCGGGACGTCGGCGCCGGTGACGACGGCGACGGCCTCGATCGCGGCGGCGCCGTGGGTGAGCGCGTAGAAGAGCGCGACCCGCTCGGCGCACAGGCCGAGGGTGTAGCTGGCGTTCTCGACGTTGGCGCCGGTCCAGATCGTGCCGCCGGTGTCGCGCAGGGCGCAGCCGACGGCGAAGCCGCTGAACGGGCAGCGGGCGCGCCCGCGGGCCTCGGTCGCGGCGGCGACGAGCGCGGCTTCTTGTGGATCAGCCGCCGTCATCCATCACGTCTTCGATCTCTTCGATCTCTTCGACGAGCTCGGGCTCGGCCTTGGTGAGCTTGGGGATCACGAGGCCGCGCGGGTTGGTCTCGACGAACGACTCGGTCTCGTCGACGTCGACGCCGACGTCGGGCTCGGCCTCGGCCTCGCTGACGTCGACGACCATGGTCCGCTCGCTGTTGTCGCCGAAAGCGCGGGCGAGCTGCAGCTGCGAGTCCTCGAGGCGGCGCCCGAGCTCGGTGGCGAGGCTCCACAGCAGCTTCGACGCGAGCGCGTGATCGCGGCGCATCAGCTCCTGCAGATCACGCCGTCCGATCCGCAGCAGCTTGCCGTTGGCCTCGACGGTGAGGGTCATGCGCGCGGTGTCGGTGCCGACGAGGTCGTTCTCGCCCAGCAGGGTGCCGGCGTTGACGGTGACGAGGTGGTTGCCGCCGCGCGAGAGGGTGGCGCGCCCGTCGAGCACGACGAACAGGTCGCTCGGCTCCTCGCCCTCGCGCGCGAGGACCTCGCCCTTGTGGCAGGCCTGGACGCGCGAGATGTTCATCAGCTTGCACAGCTGCTGGTAGCTGAGGCCCTCGAACAGCTGGACGCGGCGCAGGGTCTCGACGGTGAACTGCAGCTGGGCCACGCGCGTGGCGTCGCCGCGGACCTGCACCGCCAGCGCGGTGACGTTGTCCTTGCCGCCGCGGCTGTTGGCCAGGTCGATGAAGCGGCCCGGGATGTCCTCGATGTTGGTGAGCGCGAGGTTGCTGGCGATCTCGGCGTCGTCGAGGTAGTCGTAGAGGCCGTCGGAGCACAGCAGGAACGCGTCGCCCGGCAGGATCTCGAAGTCGAGGATGTCGACCTCGACGTGCTCGTAGACGCCGACGGCCCGCGTCATCGCGTTCTTGAAGTTGGCGTACGGGCTGACCGCGAACTCGTCGGCGCGGACCTTGCCGCTGCGGATCAGCTCGTTCATCAGCGAGTGATCTTCGGTCAGCGGATAGACCACGCCGTTGCGGCTGAGGTAGATCCGGCTGTCGCCGACGTAGGCGATGAAGCCGCGCTGTCCGATGATCAGCAGCGCGACCACGGTGGTGCCCATGCCGCGCTTCTCCGGCTCCTGCTGGGCCTTGTGGTAGATCCGCGCGGAGGCCGAGTGAACGGCGTACTCGAGCAGCGTGCAGAGCTCCATCTGCGCGGTCGCGTCGAAGTCGCCGATGCGCGTCAGCAGGTCGCGCTCCCGACTGACGACGTCGCGGATCGTGTGGACCGCGAGCGCGCTCGCCACTTCACCGGACGCGTGGCCGCCCATGCCGTCGGCGACGATGAAGAGGTTGAGGTTCTTGTCGATGAGGAAATTGTCCTCGTTGTGCGACCGCTTTCGCCCGACATCGGTCGCTGCCCAGTGCTTGATCTCCATCGCCATGGACCTCATCGCGGCCGGACCTCAGGGCTCCGGCGCCGCCGCCGAGAATACGGCATCGAGCGGGCGCTGGGCGGCGTCGGCTCCTGCGAGCCTGGCGGCGAGCGCGTCGAGATCGCTCTGGCCGACCGCGGCGCCGTCGAGCCAAACCCCCTCGGGCAAGGCGGTGATGCCTCCCGGCCCCCGCTCGAGCTCGGGTTCGCCCGACTCGCAGGTCTGCGCTTCGGGCGCCTCGTCGAGTCGGGCGATGAAATTGGCCGCCGCGGCGCTCCGCGGCTCCCTCCGGGCGCCTTCGCCCTCGCGCGCGAGGATCCGCAGGTACTCGAGCTGCAGCCCCAGCCGCTCGGCCACGCAGGTGCGCACCCGCAGCTGCCGGGCGCCGGCGTTGGTGCCACGAGCGATGACCTGCACCGCCAGGACGCCGGGGTTTTGCCGGCGAAACTCGAGTACCGGGGCGAGCAGCGAGAAATTGGGGTGCTCGTCGTGCTCGGCGAACACGACGAGGCGGTGGGGGAGGCCGACCCCACCGACGAGCATGCCCGCCTGGACCGGCGGGCGCATGAGCCGCTGACTGACGCCCCGCCGCGTGACCACCAGCGGGCGGACGGGCGGGCGATTGCCGCGGATCCGCTGGGTCTCGCGGGCGAGCTCGCCGCGCACGCGCTCGAGGCCGGGACCGTCCTCGAAGGCCGCGGCCTGGCCGACGGCGAAGATCGGCGGGCGGCCGAGGTAGCCGCCCGCGGCCTGGTGCAGGCGCTGGAGCTCGGCCTTGCCGGCGCGCACGGCGACGTCGAGGCAGCGATCGTCGAGGATCGCGGCGAGATCCTCGGGGCGCAGCCCGAGCTCGCCGGCGAGGACGGCGCGAGCCGCGGGATCGCCGAGGCGGACGGCGAGGCGATCGCGGCCGTCGCGGTCGAGCACCCGCAGCGCGGCCTCCTGCCGCCCGCGTGCGCCGGCCCCGAGCAGGAGGCGGAGGATCCGGGTGTCGCCCAGGCTCTCGACCATGCTGGTGCCGATCGGGACGACGCGCACGCCGACGGCCCCCTCGTGATCGGCGACGAGCCGCCGCAGGTCGAGCCACAGGCTGAAGGTGGTGGGCGCGAACGGGTCGAGGAAGGCGGAGATCGCCAGGGGCGCGTCGACCGGGCCGAGGTGGAGGGCGGGCTTGGGGCAGTCGTGGCCGCGCGCGGCCGCTGCGGCGAGGAGCACGGCGGCGAGCGCGGGGGCGAGGAGCACGCGGCCACTTTGACCCGCCGCGGTGGTTTGTTCAAGGCAGGGCGCGAGACCCGGCGGGGAGGTCGGCCCGGCCGGTCGCGGCCTTTCGAGCGCCGTGGGCCGTGGTAGTCTCGCCGCCCGTGCTGCGCGCCGCCCTGCATGTCCTGGTCAGTGGGTCGCTCCTCGCCGGCCCGCCCACCACGCGCGAGTACACCGGCGACGACGCGGTGATCGAGGCGCCGAACGTCGGCGGGACGACGCCCGTGGTCCCGGAATCGCCGCCGACCGGGCTGCAGCCGCCGCCGGGCGCGGTGGCGCCGACGGGCGCGCCGCTGTCGACCGAGGGCACGAGCTCGGCCAGCGCGACGGCGCCGTCGGCCTCGACGCCCGAGACTTCCACGCCGCCGCCGGTGCAGCCGGAGGGGCCCGCCGAGGACGAGGAAGAGGACGCGGACGAGGTCCCCTATGACCCGCTCGTCGACAGCCCGGAGGCGCAGCGCGCCCGCAGTTGGGTGCGCAGCGGGGCGGTGTTCATCGGCATCGGCGCGGTCCTGACGGGCGGCGGAATCGGGATGTCGCAGGCGAAGGTCAACACGCTGGCGGAGCAGGAGGCCTGCGACCCGCGCCGCGACCACGCCGGCAACGGCTGTCTCGAGGAGGCGCGAAATCGCGCCACGGCCGCGCTGCTGATCCCAGGGGTGCTGCTGCTGGCCGGCGGGATCGCCATGCTGACGGTCGGCAAGCTGCAGCAGAAGCGGCTGCGGGCCGACCTGCGAGCCAGCCGGCGCGAGCTGGTGCTCGGGCTGCAGTGGGCGTTCTGAGGCGGGCTTGAACCTGTTCGTCGAGCCAGGTCACCCGGACGCCGGGGCGTCGCTGCTGCAGGTCATGGCCCGCGCGCTGGCGGAGATGGGCGCGGAGGTGGTGATCGCGGCGGGCGACGACAACCTGATCCGGGCCCGCCGCGCGGATGACCCGGGGTACAGGCCGTTCGTGGTGGTGGCGGCCGGGCTGCCGAACCTGGTCCACGAGTTCGCCCACGCGATCCAGGCCAGGCGCCTGGCCGACGACCACGGCTTCGACTACGGGCTGATCCCGCTCGACCTGCGGGTGGCCGAGCAGCGGGCGCTGCTGTGGGAGGAGCTGGCCTGCTCGGTGCTGTCCTGCGCCTACGCGCCGGCCGGCGGGGACGTCGACGCGTGGTTCAAGGAGCAGGTCGAGATCCAGGGGGTCTTCTACGGGGTGAGCGAGGGGGCCGAGTTCGCGGCGCTGGTCGACGCCACGCGAGCGGCGCATCCGGGCGAGCTGCCGGCGACGGTCGAGGCGGCCTACCGGGCGGTGGCGCAAGCTTTGCGGGCGGTGGGGGCTGCGGATGCAGAGGCCGAGCCCCCCCAACACCTCACCTTCGAGGCCCTGTGGGCGCGCTATCGCCGGCGACTGCCTGCATCGCCGCTTGCCTCCGGGTGAAACCGCGGGGACCCTGGCCGGGTCGTACGAGGGTCGATGCTGCGCACCTTCTTGTCATCCCTGGACTACGGCGGGTTCGGCCTGCACATCGATGATCTGGTCGAAGGCGCCGCGATGGCGACCCGGGGCTGCTTTACCCGCATCGGCTCGTTCTGGTGGGGTGGGCCGACCGGACCGAGCGGTACCGCGGAGGTGTGCGCGTCGTCGGTGATCGTCGATGTGGCGTTCCTCGCGCTGCTGGTGATCGCGGTGATCGCGGTGGTGAGGATCCGCCAGCGCGGCGAGGAAGGCCGATTCGAGCTGGCGCGACGCTACCTGGAAAAGGGCATGGATCCCCCGCACGACCTGTTCCCGTCGTCGGCCCAGGGCGACCTGCGACGCGGGATCGTGCTGGTGTTCGCGGGCCTCGGTCTGCTCGGCGCCTCGGTCGGCATGCCCGGCCTCGGCCCCACGGGCCTCATCCCCGGCTTTATCGGTCTCGGCTATCTCGCTTCGTTCGCCGCGTCGCGCAAAAGGAACTCATGAGCAAGGTGTCCACAGCAGCGCTCTCCTGGCTCGGGTTCGGGCTCCGCAAGACCCAGAACCTGGCCGAACTCGGTGACGACGCGCTGGTCCAGGCGGCCGGCCGGGCCGACGGTGAAAAGGCGTTCGGCGAGCTGCTCCGGCGGCACCAGGGCAAGGTCCGCGGCCTGCTCCTGCGCCTGACGAGCGACCGCAACCTCGCCGACGACCTCGCGCAGGAGGTGTTCCTCCGCGCCTATCGCGGTCTGTGTGGCTTCGAGGGCCGGGCCCGGTTCTCGACCTGGCTGTACCGGATCGCCTACAACGTGTACTTGAACCACCGCGCGCGCGTGCGCGAGCTGGCGGCGCTGCCCGAGAACTTCGAGGCCGGCGCGATGGCCCCCGAGACGTCGACCAGCGCGAGCCGCTGCGACATGCGCAAGGACCTCGACGCGGCGATCGCCGCGCTGCCCGAGCGCTACCGGGCGGTGGTGATGCTCTACTATCTCGAGGACGTGTCGTACCCCGAGATCGCGGAGATCCTCGAGCTGCCGCTCGGGACAGTCAAGACGCACCTGCACCGCGCCAAGCGGATGCTGCGCGAGCACCTCGATGGCTGGGGTTCGGGCGAGGTCGAGGCCGAGGATGCCTGAGTCGTCGCCATCGATCGTCCGGCTGCGCTCCTTCCTCGAGGAGCTCGACGTCCAGTCGAGCACGCTCAAGCGTGACCCTCGCGGCCAGACGTGGTTGCCGCCGGAGATCCGGGCGCTGGTCGAGTCCGACCCGGAGTGCCGCGCCGAGCTCGGTCGCTTCGTCGACCGCGAGCTCGAGCTGTTCGACAGCGTCCGCCAGCGCAACGATCCGATGTTCGCGAAGGACGTGCTGAACGCGACGCACTCGGTCGAGATCGCCGGGTCGGGGCTCGATCCGCGGATCCGCAGCTGGATCCTCGGGCTGTTCTACGCGCTGGCGACGATCGCCGCGTACGCCACGCTGGCGCCGCTGTTCGGGCTCAGCGAGCGGGGCAGCGTGCTGGCGCAGGCCCGGGCCGCGCTCGGGCTGGCGAGCGAGGCGACGAGCCCGAGCGCGTGGGGGCTCGCGACGGTGGGCGCCGCGGTCGCGCTGGCGCTGCTGCTCGCGTTCATGCCGTGCCGTCGTCCGCGCTCGCGCGCGTGAGCTCGCGTGCACGGCGGGTTGCTGTTGCGTGACTGGCTCGTGCCGGTTGCTCGCGTGCACCGGGGGCCCTCGTCGCGCTCGCGCGCGTGAGGGGCTCGTGTCGTGGCTCGCGTGCTCCACGGGCCGTCGCGCGCGTGAGGGGTTCGTATCGTGGCTCGCGTGCTCCACGGGCCGTCGCGCGCGAGGGGGTTCGTGTCGGTTGCTCGCGTACGTGTTGGCGTGCTCGCGCGCGTGATTCGATTTGTGCTGTCGATCACTCGCAGACCGATCTCGAGGTCCTGCGCAAGTCGGCAAGGCGTGAGTTGGCGGACGTCCTGGCGGCCTCTGCCGGGCTCGGCAATTCGCGTCGAAACGGGTGCGGGCGGCCCGCCCGCGCGAGATTTCGCCGCGGCCGCGAGACGGTGCATAGTTCAGAGGCAGGCCCGTCCAAGCGCGCCAGGAGACAACATGCCCGTTTCACGCAGACTCGCTTCCATTGCCCTCGCCGCCGCTTGCTGTGCCGCCCTCGGGACGGCGACGCAAACGGCCCGGGCGGGTGATGGCACCGTCAACGTGCTGGTGGTCAAGGAGCACGGAGTCGGCAGCGCGGCGCAGGCTCAACCCTTGATCGACAAGCTCATCGCCGTGGTGGCGAAGCAGAACGGCTGGACCGCGAGCGCGGGCAAGTACCTCACGAGCCGCGAGGCCGCCGAGACGCAGATCCACTCGGTCGACCCGCACTACGGGATCCTGTCGCTGGCCGCGTTCCTGGCCCTCGGTCCCAAGCACAAGCTCGACGTCATCGGCCAGGCCGAGGTCGCTCAAGCCGGCGGGCGGCAGTACCACATCATCAGCAAGAACCAGGCCGACCTCGCCGGTTGCAAGGGCAAGACGCTGGCCAGCGACCACGCCGACGACCGCAAGTTCATCGACAAGGTCGTCGCCGGCGGCAAGTTCTCGCTCGGCGACTTCACGCTGGTCGAGACCAAGCGGCCGGTGCAGACGCTCAAGAAGGTGACCAGCGGCGAGGCCGAGTGCGCCCTCGTCGACGACGCTCAGCTGGGCGAGCTCGCCAAGATCGAGGGCGGCGCGGCGGTGAAGTCGATCTGGGCGTCCGACAAGCTGCCGCCGATGGTGGTCGTCGCGTTCCCGTCGGCGCCCGCGGCGGAGCGCAAGGCGTTCCAGAGCAGCCTCGGGAAGATCTGCGCCGGCGACGGCAAGGCGACCTGCCGCGAGGCCGGCCTGTCGGCCTTCAAGAGCGCGAGCGCGGCCGACTACGCGAGCGTGATGTCGGCCTACGACAAGTGACCGCGTGGCGAGCGCCGTGGTATTCCTGCCGGCGATGCGCAGCTCGCTCCTCGCCGTCACCCTCGTCGCGCTCGCCAGTTGCCGCCCGCACGGCAACGCGCAGAACCCGAAGTTCGCGGCGGCCGCCGAGGCCCACGACCCAATCGCCGTGTACGAGGCGCTCGAGGCCCTGATCGACGCCCAGACCGACAAGCCGTCCGACCGCGAGGACGCCTACGCGCTGATCACCTCCTGGGAAGAGGACACGGCCGCCTACGCGTTCGCCCGCGCGGCCATCGCCGGCCGGCTGGCGGAGAACCGCGGGCTGCAGGCGGGCGGGCTGGTGACCGAGGCCGAGGCGTACGCCCGCAAGGCCCGCGAGAAGGAGCCCGACTTCCGCGAGGGCGCGGCGACGCATCTGCTCGGGTCGCTGTACGTCGCGGCGCCGTCGCGGCTGCTCAAGCACGGCGACTCGGAGACGGGCATCGAGCTGCTCGAGAAGGAGGTGGAGGCCCACCCCGAGCGGCCGATCGGCCAGCTTCGCCTCGCCAGCGGCTACATCACCCTGGGCGACGCGGACTCGGCCAAGGAGCCGCTGTGCGCGGCCAAGGGGATGGAGGATCGGCTCGGCGCGGGCGACCGCCGGCTGCTGGCCAAGCTGATCGAGGAGGTCGGCGGCGCGGCGGCGCTGGCCTGTCCGGCGCCGGTGAGCGGGGCCGAGGAATGACGGCCGCCGCCGGCGGAGGCGGCCCTCGCCGGTCCTTTCGGACATGGCGGAAAGCGCTGGTCGCCTGGACCATGTTCTTCGGGACAGGTGTGGTCGCGTGCCACACGCGCCTGCCGCGGCTGTCCGAGCAGGGCCGCCACGAGGAGGTGGTGGCGCGGGCCGGGCAGGCGCGGATCCTGCCGCGCGGCAAGGCGGCGCGGGCGTGGGCCCGCTCGCTGGTGGCGCTCGGGCGGACCGAGGAGGCGCGGGCGGTGCTGCTCCGCGACTTCCGCAAGCACGCGGAGCTGCCGTCGCTGGTGGCGCTGGCCGACCTCGAGGCGGCCGAGGGCCAGACCGGGCTGGCGGCGGCGCACTACGCCCGCGCGGCCAGCCTCGAGACCGATCCGCTGGCGGGGCGGCGCGACGTGTGCGAGCTGTTCCGCCGCCGCGCGGCCCGGTTCCTGGCCGAGGGCGAGGCGCTGGCGGCCGACCTCGACCTGCGGCGCGTGGCGATGATCTGCCCCAAGGGCAAGTCGAGCGCCGACGAGGTGCAGTGGCGCGCCGACCGGGCGCTGCACGAGGAAGTGGTCGCGGCGGCGAAGATCCAGGCGCGGGCCCAGCGGACCCTGGTCGGCTGCGAGGGCGAGCGCTGCCGACCGCAGTCGCTCGCGGCGCGCGCGCAGGCGCTGACGCAGGCGCTCGCGCAGGCGCGGGCAGCCGGACCGGCGGCGCTGCGCGAGGCGGCGGCCCGGCTGGCAGTGCAGCTCGAGCCGAGCGACGTCGCCGAGCTGTTGGCGGCGGAGCTGCGCGGCGAGCTGGGGCTCGATTTGGTCGACCTCGACGAGCTGCGCGGGTGGATCGGCGAGTCGGCGGCGGCGGACGTGGTCGCGGCCGCGGACGCCCGGGTGTCGCAGCTGGCGCGCGACTACGTGCGGCTGCGCCTGGCCCAGCTGGGGCCCGGCTACGAGCTGCCGGGGGACGACGCGGCGCGGTCGACGGCGAGCACGGTGATCCGCCTGCTGGACGCGGCCGACGACGACCCCGGGGCGGCGGCGATGAGCTGGCGGGTGTTCGTGCTGCTCGGAGATCTGCCCAGCGCCGAGATGGCGCTGACGGGCAGCCTCGGCGGGGGGACCTCGCCGGGGCGCGCGGCGGCGGTCGACGAGGATCTGGCGCGCGAGACGACCGGCGAGCGCGGCGGCGAGAGGGGCGCGAAGCGGGGCGGGGGCACGAAGATGTCCTCCGGGACAGGTGGCACGGCGGGCGCGGCCGGGGACGCGAAGAGGTCCGCCGGGACAGGCGGCGCGGCGGCTGCTGACGCCAGGCGGCCCGCGGAGGCGGGCGGCACGACGGGCGCGGACGGGAATGCGAAGCTGTCCGGAGGGACAGGTGGCGCGACGGTCCGAACGGACATGTCTTCCGGACCAGGTGCGACCGGGCCGGGCCAGCGGCTGGTGCCGCCGCCGGCGCTGTGGTCGGCGCGGGTGGCGGTCGACGCGTCGACGCTGCCGCGGCTGCTGCAGCTGGCCCGCCTGCGCGGGGCGGCCGGGCGGCGCGACCAGGCGGTGGCGATCGCGGCGTGGGGGCTGGCCGAGGGGCAGGCGCGCGGGGTGCCGGCGATCGCCGAGGAGGCGGCGGCCGAGGCCCGGCACGAGCTGGCGGCCGGCCGCCCGTGGGCGGCGCTGGCGCTGGCCACGGTGGTCCGCAGCGCGCCGACCGACGACGTCGTGCGCGCGGCAGGCTCGGCGCTCGTGCTCGAGCAGGCGGCCTGCGGCGAGCGCTGCGGCGACGCCGACGACCGCGCGGCGGTCTCGCAGCTGTTCGGAGAGACATGGCTCTTGGAGCAGGAGCGGCGTGCGATCGAGTCCGCCCACGCGCGGGCGCCGGCGAGCCCGCGCGGGGCGGCGTGTCCGCTGCTTGCCGAGTCGCTGGCCCCGGGCGCGAGCGGGCCGCTGGCGGCGACGCTGCGGCGGGCCCGGGCCGAGGGGCTCGGGGCGCCGGAGCTCGGGGAGGCGCTGCGCGGGGCGATCGAGGCCGATCTGACGCTCGACTGCGCGGGGCGAATCGCGGTGCCGCTGATGTACGCGGCCGACACCCGGGTGGCCGCCGAGGCGCTGGCCGACAGCCTCGCGCACGTGCCGCAGGAGGTCGCGGCCGGGCAGCTGGCGCTGCAGTCGGAGCTGGCGCTGGTGCTGGGCCGCCGCGATCACGCCGATCAGCTGGCCCAGGCCTCGGCGGCGGCCTCGGCCGATCCGCTCGCGGTGTGGCGGCGGGCGGCGCGGATGGCCGAGTGGATCGACGCCCGACACTACGAGCTGCTGGCGCTGCGCCAGTTGCTGCTGCACGGGGTCGACGGCCCCGAGGCCGACGCGGTGCGGCTGCGGTTGACGGTGCGGGCCGTGCGGGACGCCAACGACGCGTGGGCGCCGCGCCAGGCCGAGGCCGGCCGCGAGGCGCTGATCCGCGGGGTCGAGAGCTACCTGGCCGAGGTCCCGCCGGCGCGCCGCTGGCACGCCCGCGAGGCCCTGGCGTTCGCGCTGGCCGAGTACGCGTGGACCGACGAGCAGGCGGCCGCGCTCGTGCGCGCGGCGCTGTGGCCCGACCTCGCGGTGGTGCTCACGCACCCGGCCGGGTTCCGCCGGCTGGAGCGGGCGTTCGGCGGCGATGTCCCCGGGGTCACGGCGCCCGCCCTGGCGCCGGGACAGCTGGCGGCCGAACTTGCGCCGGTGACGCCGCTCGGCGATCCGCGGCTGACACGCGGGAAGGACATGTCCAAACGGGCAGGTCCCCAGGGACCTGGCGAGAAGAGCATGGCCAAAGGGGCAGGTTCAGCGGGACAGGGCGCGAAGGACATGGCCGGCGGTGGCCCCTCGGGACCCGGCGCGACGGGGGCCGACGGCGCGGGCCGGGGCTTGCCGGCGGAGGCCGAGGCGTTCTGCGCCGTCGACGCGATGCAGCCGGCCAGGCTGGCGGCCCTGCGCGGGCTGAGCGGGCCGGCGCGGGTGCGGGCGGCCGCGGCGCTGGCGACCACGGGCGACGCGGCGACCCGCAAGCAGGCGCTCCAGCAGCTGGTCGCCGGGCTCGCGCCCCAGCGCCGCGGGGCGGTGCTCGACGCGGTGATCGTCGGCCTCGCGGCGGCGCCGGGCCGCGAGGCGGCGCCGATGGTGGTGAGCGACGACGACCTGCTGGCGATCGTGTTCGGGCTGGTCCGCGACCCGGCCCGCCAGCCGCGCGAGATCAAGGGGCAGGACGGGTGACGGCGCCGCGCTCGCGCATGGGGTTCGGAGCGCGGCGCTCCTGCTCGCAGGAGGAGTCGACGGTGGAGGGCGCCGCGAGGCCGGGTCGTCGCTCGTCGCCCGGGGGCGAGGCCGTCGGCTCGGGAGGAACGGCCGAGGCGTCGCTGCGCACGACCCTCGATGTCCAGGGGGCGGGCGGCGCTGGGCTGCCCCGGCGAACATGGTGGAAGAGGCATGTCCTCGGGGGCATGTTTTTGCTGACATGCCTCTTCGGACCTGGCTGTGAGGCCATCAAGCCCGAGGCGGCCCCGGCGCCGGCGAGCGCGCCGCGGCCGGCCGCGCCGGCGCCGGTGGCCCGGATCGTCACGGCCGACCTGTGGCAGGACCTGATCGCGCAGCGGCCGGGGGCGCTGACGCTGGTCGACGGGCGGCTCGTGGTCGAGCTCGGGCGGGTGCAGGCGCGGGCCAACCTCGACCTCGGGACCGGGGCGGCGATCCGGCTCGGCGAGGAGTTCGGCGAGGAGCGGGGGGCGCTGGTGTTCGGCGCCGGCGGGACGCTGACGCTGCCGCTCGACGGCGAGCTGGCGCCGAAGCTGCACCCCGACAGCGACGGGCAGCCGGGGCTGGCGATGGCGGTGACGCTGCGGGCGATGGTGCCGGGGCAGGCGGTCACGGCGCTGTGGAACGAGCAGCCGCTGGCGCACCTGTCGATCGGGGAGGAGTGGGAGCGGCGCACGTTCTCGCTGCCGGCGGCGCTGGTGCGCGCGGGCGAGAACCGGCTGCGCCTGCACTTCTCGCGCCTGGGCCGCGGTGGGCAGCCGAGCGCGGCGATCGGCCGGGTCGAGGTCGGCCCGCGCGCGGCGATCGTGGCCGGACCGGCAACGCAGCCGGGCGGCTACCGCGTGCATGCGGGCGACGGCGACGAGGTCTCGCTCGACCTGGCTCAAGGGACATCTCTGGTGTTCTACGCCCTGGCGCCGCGGCGCGGGCGGCTGCGCGTCGAGGGCCGCGGGGAGGTGGCCGTGCTGGTCAGCACCGACGCCGAGCACCGCGAGGGCCGGCCGCCGGCGCTGCTGCTCGACGGGGCGCTCGGGCCGGCGGGCCGCGACCTCGACCTCTCGGGCTACGGCGGGCAGCCGCTGCGGATCGAGGTGCGCACGCCGGCGGGCGGGGAGGGGGCGACGCTGCGGGTGCTGCAGCTGGTCGCGGGCCGCTCGCGGCCGGTCGATCGCCGCGAACGCAAGCCGCGCGACCTGATCGTGGTGGCGGTCGAGGGCGCGCGCGCCGACGACCTGCTCGGGGTGCTGCTCGGCGGGCCGCGGTTCCCGGCGGTCGAGCGGCTGGCGGCCGAGTCGCTGGTGTTCGAGCGCGCCTACGCGGTGTCGCCGTGGGCGGTGCCGACCCACGCGGCGCTGCTGTCGTCGGTGCCGCCGCCGGGCCACGCGACGGTGCGCGGGACGTTCGTCGCCGACGGCCAGGTGCTGCTGCCGGAGCTGCTCGATCGGGCAGGTTATTACGGGGTCGCGGTCGCGGCCAACGCCGACTTCAACGCCGAGCGCGGGCTGGTCCAGGGCCTCGACCACGTCCGCAACTTGACCCAAGGGACAGGTGCGGGGAAGGACGCGCGATCGGTGGTGCGCGCGGCGCTCGAGGCGATCACGGGCCGACCGGCGCCGCGCTTCGTGTACGCCGACGTGACCGATCCGCAGGCGCCCTACGATCCGCCGCGCGAGCACGTCGGCGGGCCGCCGCCGCCCGACGCGCCGCTGCCGCACCTGACGCACCTGTGGCTCGGACGGGTGCGCGCGGGCCGGGTGGTGGCCGAGCCGGCCCAGCGCGACTACGTGCGTCGGCTGTACCGCGGGGAGCTGCAGGTGGTCGACGCGGCGCTCGCCGACCTGCTGGCGGCGCTGGAGGAGCAGGGCGGGCTCGACGAGGCGGCGCTGGTCTTGGTCGGGCTGCACGGCGAGGAGTTCTTCGAGCACGGCGGGGCGCTGCACGGCTTCTCGCTGCACGAGGAGAGCCTGCGGGTGCCGCTCGTCATCCGCGCGCCGGCCCTGCTGGCCCCGGGGCGGGTGACGGCGCCGGTCGATCTGCTCGACCTGGCGCCGACGCTGGCCGACCTGCTGGGCCTGCCGTTCCCGCCGCAGTGGCAGGGCGACAGCCTGGTGCCGCTCATCGACGACCCGCAGCCGCCGCCCCGGCTGGTGACGGCCTACCTCGGGGACGGCGCCCGCGCGGCGGTCCTCGGCGACTACAAGCTCATCGTCGGCAGCGGCCGCGACGCGCAGCGCCTCTACGACCTGGCGGCCGATCCCGGGGAGACCCGCGACCTCGAGGACGACGGCGGGATCGCCCTTCGCCTGACCCGCACCGCCCTGGCGTGGGAGATGGCGGCCGAAGGGCGGTGGAAGCGGAGCCGCTGGGGGACCGGCGCGGACCTCCAGCCGGCCTTTGCGCTCGACCACGGGATGTAGTAATCGCCGCGCATGGCATCCGGCCCCGCCCTCCTCGAGTCGATCCCCAAACTCGTCGCCGCTCGTGACGCCGCGGCGCTCGTCGCCCTGCAGGACCACGACGACAAACAGGTCCGCAAGGCCGCGCGCAAGGCGATCCACACGCTGCGCAGCAAGGGCGTGACCATCCCCGAGACCGACGCCCCGCGCGGCTGGTCCGCCGGCGACCTCAAGGACCTCCGCGGCGACCTCGCGGCCGTGGCCGTCATCGACACCGAGAGCACGCCGGGCCTGACCCGGGTGATGATCAGCGCCCCGCAGGAAGAGCGCAGCTACCTGTGGGTGGCGGCGATCAGCGGCCGCGACCAGATCGTCGACTTCGCGACCTACGTGCAGACCGACGGCCAGCGCGCGCGGATGATCCGCGACTGGGACCGCGGCAGCGACCGCCGCGTGCCCGCCGATTGGGCGCGCGCCCGCATCCGCTGGGCCCGCGAGCAGACGCTGTCGTCCGGCTTCGCCGTGCCGCGCCAGCTCGACGACATGCTGGTCCACCTCGGCGAGGCGCCGGCGAGCCGCCCGACCAGCTTCCTCGACGGCGTGCTGCCCCCCGTCGACTTCGCGCCCGACAAGGACAACGTCATCATGGTCCTCGCCAACGCGCGCGTGAACGTGTGGCCGCCGGTGATCGACGTCGAGCCGATGATGCGCCGCGTCAACGAGAAGCACCCCGAGCTCAACGAGCAGAGCCCCGAGGACGCCCGCTACGACGCGCTGCTCGCGGGCGCCCGCGGCGACGAGACGCTGCGCGCCGACCTCAAGGCCCAGGTCGCCAACCTGCTCGAGGACAGCGCGGTCACGCTGTGGCTGTCCGGCAACGACGTCGAGGCGGCCAAGGTCCGCGTGCTGGCGGCGGAGATCCGCGCCGCCGCCGAGCCCGAGGCGCTGCCGTGGATCGGCCGCCTGCTCGGGTTCCAGATCGCCAGCACCTTCGCCTACCTGTCCCGCCAGCAGCAGCTCGGGCAGTGAATTTGATCCTGCTGCGCCCGGACGAGCTCGCGGCGGCCGAGGCGGGCTCGCATCGGGCTGTCCTTGCGGACAGGCGACTGCAGCACCTGCGCGAGGTCCTGCGCGCGCGCGCCGGCGACGAGGTCGGCGTCGGCGTCGAGGGCGGGGCGATCGGTCGCGCCACCGTCGTCGCCCTCGACGCCCACGCGGCCGAACTGCAGGTGCGCCTGTCCGAGCCGCCGCCGCCGGCCCTCGACGTCACGCTGGCGCTGGCGCTCCCGCGGCCGCCGACGCTGCGCAAGGTGCTGCAGCAGGCGACCGCGCTCGGGGTCAAGCGCTTCGCGCTGTTCCGGGCCGAGCGGGTCGAACGCAGCTACTTCTCGAGCCACGGGCTGCACGCGACGGCGATCGCGGAGGACCTCCGCCTCGGGCTCGAGCAGGCCCGCGACACGATCGTGCCGACGGTCGAGATCCACCCGGAGCACTTCGGCCGGTTCGTCCGCGAGCGCCTGCCGGCGCTGAGCGAAGGTCGCTCGCTGCTGGTGGCCCACCCCGGCGCGCCGACGCCGTGCCCGCGCGCGCCGATCGGCCCGGCGACGCTGATGGTGGGCCCCGAAGGCGGGTTCATCCCGGCCGAGGTGGCCGCGCTGGCCCAGGTGGCGCAGGCGATCGACCTCGGGCCGCGGATCTTGCGGGTCGAGACGGCGGTGGTGGCGCTGCTGGCCCGCCTGTCGCCGTGAGCCCGTCCGTCGTGTCGAGGTGCGCTGCTCGAGCGCGACGCCCTCGCTCGGCGAGCGCAGCCGCGTCGGCCTCGACACGCGCCGGGCGCCGGTCTAGCGTGCCGGGCGGGTGACCGCTCTCCGCACAAGCCCCGGGGCGCGCTGGCTGCTCGGCGCGGCCGCGCTGGCGACCCTGGCGCTCGGCGCCAACCCGGCGCGCAAGGCGTTCGTGCGCGCGCTCGTCGGGCGCGACGGACAGGTCCCGATGGACATGTTCCTCGGGACATCCTCGGGGCCCGGCCTGGCACCCGCGGCGCGCGTGCGGGTGGTGCTGCTCGACGGCCTCGGGGCGGCGGCCGCGAGCGAGCTGCCGGCGCTGTCGGCGGTGTGCGCGGCGGGGCAGGAGCTGCGGATCGACGTCGGCTTCCCGACGGTCTCGCTGCCGGTGCAGGCGGCGCTGTGGACCGGAAGGACGCAGCAGCAGTCGGGCCTGCAGTACCGCGCGACCCAGCTCGAGGCGCCGCCGGCCGGCGCGACCCCGGCGCAGGTGCCGGACAGCGTCGCGCTGGCCGAGTCACACCCCGAGATCGTGCGCTCGTTCGGGTTCGCGAGCGCGCGCCCCGATCCGTCGCGCGACCCCGGGGACCCGGAGGCGTGGCGCGCCGAGTTCCCCGAGCACGCGGTCGCGGCGGTCGCGTCCGCGTCGCGGCTCGTGCACGTACACGTGCTGCGCGTCGACGAGGCCGGCCACGCCGCGGGCGCGGCCTCGCCGGCCTACGCCGAGGCGGTCCGCGGCGCCGACGAATTGCTCGCTCGCCTGCGCGCGGCGGGGCCGGCCGACGCGCTGTGGATCGTGCTCGCGGACCACGGGCACCGCCCCGCGGGCGGACACGGGGGCGAGGAGCCGGAGATCCGGATCGTCCGTGGCTGCGTCGCCGGGCCAGGGATCGCGCCGTCGCCGACGATCGCGACGATCCACCTCGTCGACCTCGCGCGGGCCCTCGCGGACGCCTTGGGGGCCGAGCTCCCCAGCGACGCCCGCGGGCGACCGTGGACGGACGCGCTCGCCGATCCGGCCCCGGGCGCGACCCTGCCGCGTCCGGGAGCATTGCGCCTGGCCGTCGCGGGTCTGCTGGCGGCGCTCGGGCTCGCGTGGGGTGTGCGATCGGACAGGTCGTGCGCGTGGTGGCGACGCGTGCCCTGGGCGTTGCTGCTGGCGCTCGTGGGCCTCGCAGTGATGCACGGGTGGCCGTCGCTCTCGGACCCCCCGGTGTTCGCGCCGCGCGGCCTCCAGCTGTGGCTCGCGTGCCTGCCCGCGGCCGCGCTGGCGCTGGGGCTCGGGCTCGCCGGGCAGGCGCCGCAGGCCCAGCTCGCGCCGGCGCTCGGGCTCCTGGCCGCCGCGCTGGTGCTGTGCCGGGCGCCGGAGGTGTGGCTGCTCCCGGGCCTCGGCCTCGGCGAGCCCGGCCCGCCGCTCATGCCGCGCTGGAGCGCCACCGTCAGCGTGCTGTTCGTGGTGGTCCGCAGCCTCGCCGAGGGCGTGGCGCTGGCGTGGCTCCTGCGGCCGCTGCTGAGGCGGGCGCGCTCGCGGATGCGGGCTGGTGCATGACTCGGCCTGTGTGGCCAGCAGGGCCGTGTTTTGGGCCCCCGTCGCCGCAAGTGCGCCGGCGCGATCGTGCTTGACGCTCCTGGCGCGGTTTGGGATTGCTTCTGTGGCGGGCGACAGGCGTCGCGCGCGGAGGTACGACGGCGATGCTTATCGATCGTGGCTTGCGAGGGGTGCTGTTCGGCGGGCTTCTCGTTGCGACCGCCGGCTGCGGCGACGACGACAACCAGACCAGCGGGTTCTCCGGCTTCGTCACCAACGTGACGGGAGCGACGAATCCGAACACCACGCCCGGCACGACGCCCGGCACCACGCCGGGCACCAGCGAGACCACCAACGACCCGTCGGGTGACCCCGGGACGAGCACGGAGCCGGTCGACCCGAGCACCGGCGTCGAACCGACCTCGACCAGCGCGCCGCCGACGTCCACCTCCGAGCCGCCGCAGACGGCGACGTCGGAGCCGAACACGACCGACGAGACGACCTCGAGCTCGTCGTCGAGCTCGAGCTCGAGCTCGTCATCGAGCTCGACCACCGACGACACCAGCTCGTCGTCGAGCTCGAGCACGACGATGATGATGACGACCGACCCGCCGCCGACGAAAGATCCGCAGCCGGCCACGGGCCTCTACTCGAACTGCTTCCCGAGCGAGATGTGCCCCGGCCTCAACGGCGGCGGTTGCCTCAGCCTGCAGGACGCCGACATGGTCGCATTCGACGGCTTCTGCACGATCCTCTGCCAGAGCGAGGCGCAGTGCCAGCCGAAGCCGAACAGCCCGGCGATCACGCGCTGCCTCGACATCGACGCGATGCAGAAGGCGTGCTTCCTCGAGTGCGTGACCGACGCCGACTGCCCGACCGGCATGGCGTGCGAGCTGGTGGCGCTGCCCAACGGCGACGGCAGCTACTGCTGGTGAGCGTCGGACAGCCTGTCCGCCGGGGCGGCTTCACGCGCCGATCGATCGGAGTTGCGGGGCGCGCCGGCGCAGTCCCACCGCGAGGTGATGGGAGCTCTGCGAGGCGCGGGCGCGGTCTCACGCGCACGCCGATGGGCGCTCCGCGCCGCGTCGGCGCGCCTGGGCGAGGTGATCGAGCTCCGCGACGGGCCAGCCGCGTGGCGGGGAGGGCAGCCGCCGGCGGGCGGAGCGGGCGGGTGAGGCCGCGCGGTGACATGACTCAAAAGCCAGGTTACCGGCCTGCGCCGCGCCGCTCGGCTATGCTCCGGCCCGCGTGAACGCCCCCGTCAGCGCCGCCGCCGCGACCGAGTCGATCGACCTCGCGCTGACCGGGATGCGCTGTGCCAACTGCGCGGGGACGATCGAGCGCGCGCTGGCGCGGGTGCCCGGGGTCGCGGCGGCGCAGGTCAACTTCGCCAGCGAGACCGCCTCGGTCGCGCTCACGAAGGCGGACCCGGCGACCCGCGGGGCGCTGGTCGCGGCGATCGAGGGCGCGGGCTTCGGGGTGATCGTCGGCGCCGACGCGACCGACCTGTCCGCAGAGACAGCCGCGCGGGCCGCTGAACTTCGGGCCAGCTGGCACCGCTTCCTCGTCGGCGCGGCGTGTACGGCCCCGCTGATGGCGGTCAGCATGGCGCGCGACTTCGGGGCGGTCGGCGACCGGCCGTGGCTGCCGTGGGCGATGCTGGCGCTGACGCTGCCGGTGCTGGCGTACACCGGCGGGCCGCACTTCCGTGGGGCCGCGCGGGCGCTGCGGGCCGGCCGGGCCAACATGGACGTGCTGGTCGCGCTCGGGGCCGGGGTGGCGTTCGCGGCCAGCGTGCCGGTGGTGCTCGCGCCCGCGGCCGGCCACCACCTGTACTTCGAGACAGCCGCGGCGATCGTCGCCCTGGTCGCGCTCGGCCGCCTGCTCGAGGCGCGCGCCCGCGGCCGCGCCGGCGAGGCGCTGCGCTCGCTGCTGGCCCTGCGGCCGCGGAGGGCTCGGGTGGTCCGCGACGACGTCGAGGTCGAGCTGCCGGCCGAGGCGGTCAAGGTCCGCGACGTCGTGGTGGTGCGCCCCGGCGAGGCGATCCCCGTCGACGGCCGCGTGATCGCGGGCGAGTCGGCGGTCGACGAGAGCGTGCTGACCGGCGAGAGCCTGCCGGTGGCCAAGGGCGTCGGCGACACGGTGGCCGGCGGGACGCTCAACGGGCCCGGGCTGCTGCGGCTGACGGCGACCCGCGTCGGCGCGGCCACGGCGCTGTCGCAGATCGTCCGCCTGGTGCGCGCGGCCCAGGCCAGCAAGGCGCCGGTGCAGGCGCTGGTCGACCGGATCGCGGCGGTGTTCGTGCCGGTCGTGGTCGGGCTGGCGATCCTGACCTTCGGGACATGGCTCATGGTTTCATCGCACGGGGCCGCCCACGCGCTGATGCGGGCGGTCGCGGTGCTGGTGATCGCGTGCCCGTGCGCGCTCGGGCTGGCGACGCCGACGGCGCTGGTGGTCGCCACCGGGGCGGCCGCGCGCCGCGGGCTGCTGTTCAAGCACAGCGCGGCGCTCGAAACGATGCGGGCGGTCCGCGTGGTGGTGTTCGACAAGACCGGGACGCTGACGCTCGGTCGCCCGGAGCTGCAGGCGATCGCGCCGGCGCCCGGGGTCGCCGAGGACGAGCTGCTGGCGCTCGCGGCCGCGGCGGAGCAGGGCAGCGAGCACCCGCTCGGCCGGGCGATCGTGGCGGCGGCGCGGGCCCGCGGGGCGCAACTGCCGGCGCCGGCCGGGGTGCGCGCGATCGGGGGGCGCGGCCTGCGAGCGCTGGTCGAGGGCGCGGAGGTGTGGATCGGGACGCAGGCCTGGCTCGAGTCGCAGGGCGTGGCGGTCGATGTGTCTGTCTCTTCGGACATGTCTGAAATGCCTGGCGACCGGGCGGGTCACACGCGGGTCCACGTGGCGCGCGACGGGCGGTACCTCGGGTCGATCGCGCTGGCCGACGCGCCGCGGCCGGAGGCGCGGGAGGTGGTGGCGGCGCTGCGCGGGCAGGGGCTGCGGGTGGCGCTGTTGACGGGCGACCGACGGGCGACGGGGCAGGCGATCGCGGCCGCGGTCGGCATCGACGCGGCGGACGTGTACGCGGAGGTGCTGCCGGCCGACAAGGCGGCGACCGTGGCGGCGCTGCAACGCATGGGGCCGGTGGCGATGGTGGGCGACGGGGTCAACGACGCGCCGGCGCTGGTGCAGGCGGACGTCGGCGTGGCGATCGGCAGCGGGACCGACGTCGCGGTCGACGCCGCCGACGTGACGCTGCTGCGCAGCGACCTGCGCGGGCTGCTCGACGCGCTCACCATCGGCAGGGCGACGGTCCGCACGATCCGCCGCAACCTGTTCTGGGCCTCGGCCTACAACCTCGTGCTGATCCCGATCGCGGCCGGCGCGCTGTACCCGCTGAGCAGCCTGCCGGGTTGGTTACGCGCGCTCGATCCGGCGCTCGCGGCCGGGGCGATGGCGCTGTCGAGCGTGACCGTGGTGCTGAGCAGCCTGGCGCTGCGCCGGGTCGCGGCGAACCGCTGACGTCGTGGCCCCCACGCTGCCGGGCGAAGGCGCGAGCCGCCGTGCATCGTCGCGCCGGGCTCCGCGCAGGTCGACGCCAAGGGCGCGGTCGAGTGCGCAGCAGGGCGGCATCGAGCGCGGCTGCCGAGTTCGTCGGGGCAGGCGGCCGCGGGGGCGCAGCGTGCTGCGGCGAGCGCGGGCGGCCGAGCTCGCACGGACAGCCCGCGGGGGCGCGGAACCCTGCGCGACCGCGGGGAACGAGGCTTCGGCGTGCCCGAGGAGGCTCGCAGCGTGCGGCTCCGGTGGCGACCGATTCGGTGCGGGGGCGAATCGTGCTACGGATCGCGCATGTTCTTCCAGGAGCCGCCGGGCCGCCCCGATCTGTACGCCAGCGACGAACCCTTGCACGCGCTGCTGCGCCAGCGCCTCCCGCCCGAGCTGCTGCAGGAGATCCGGCCGCAGTACGAGGCGATCGGTCGCGCGACCACCGGCGAGCTGTGGGACTGGATGATCCGCGCCGAGGCCGAGCCGCCGGTGCACGTGCCGTACGATCCGTGGGGCCGCCGAGTCGACGAGATCCGGACCTCGCCCGCGTGGGAGGAGCTGCGCAAGTTCTCGGCCCGCCACGGCCTGATCGCCACCGGCTACGACGAGCGCCTCGGCGAGCACCGGCGCGTGGCGCAAGCTGTCCTTCTGTACCTGTTCTCGGGGACATCCGCGACCTACTCGTGCCCGCTGGCGATGACCGACGCGGCCACGCGGGTGCTGCTCGACCTGGCGCCCGGGGACCTGCGCGACCGCCTGGTCGCCGGGCTGACCGCGCGCGACCCGGACAAGTTCATCACCTCGGGTCAGTGGATGACCGAAAGGACAGGCGGCTCGGACGTCGGCAACAGCGAGACGATCGCCCGGCCGTCGCGGGTGGTCGGCGACGAGCGGCGCTACACGCTGCACGGGGTCAAGTGGTTCACGTCGGCGACGACGTCGGAGATGGCGCTGACGCTGGCGCGCATCGACGACGGCGGGACCACGCCGGGCTCGCGCGGGCTGTCGCTGTTCTGCGTCGAGATCGCGCGCGAGCCGGGGCGCGGGTGGAACGGCATCCAGGTCAACCGGCTCAAGGACAAGCTCGGCACCAAGGCGGTGCCGACGGCCGAGCTGACGCTCGACGGGGTCGAGGCGACGCTGATCGGCGAGCCCGGCCGCGGGGTGGCCAACATCTCGGGGATGCTCAACGTGACGCGGCTGCACAACGCGATCGCGTCGGCGTCGGGGATCCGCCGCGCCTGCGCGCTGGCCCGCGACTACGCGACGCGCCGCTCGGCGTTCGGGGCCCGCCTCATCGACCTGCCGCTGCACCAGACCACGCTCGACGACATGGACGCCGAGGCGGCTGCCGTGCTCGCGCTGGTGCTCGAGGCCGCGGCCCTGCTCGGCCGCAGCGAGGCCGGCACGGCCACCGAGGCCGAGCGCCGGCGCCTGCGCGCCCTGATCCCGATCGCCAAGCTGACGACCGCGAAGCAGGCGGTGGCGATCGCGTCCGAAGCGCTCGAGTGCTTCGGCGGCGCCGGCTACGTCGAGGACACCGGCATGCCGCGCCTGCTCCGCGACGCGCAGGTGCTCCCGATCTGGGAGGGCACCACCAACGTGCTGTCGCTCGACGTGCTGCGCGCCGAGGCCCGCGAGGGCGCGTTCACGGCCCTGGTCCAGGACCTGGCCGCCCGCGCCGAGCGCTCGTACGCCAACGTGTCCGCCGGCGACCTGGCGACCCTGCGCGCCGGGGTCCGCAGCCTGATCGGCCAGGTCAAGGCGAACATGGCCCGCGGCGAGGCTGCCATGCAGGCCGGCGCCCGCAAGATCGCCCTGGCCACCGGCTACCTCACCGAGGCGCTGCTGCTCGCCGAGGCCGCCGACGCCGAGCCGGTCGCCGGCGAACGCCTGGCTCGCTTCGTCGCCCACCGCCTGCGCGGGCCGTTCGAGGGCTGAACGGCGGAGCTCGGCGCCGACCTGGCCTCTGGGCCAGGTCGGTGCTCTCGCCGGGCGGAGCGCCTCCGCCCGGCGGGGTGGCCCGAGGTTCGGCGTGGCCTTCGGGACAGGTCGGGCGAGGTCGCCCGTGACCGCTCGAGCGCGGGGGGGCGCTAATTTTTTATGGCAGCTGGATGTGACCTGGCTTTGGCGGCAGGTCGGGTTCGGAGCTCGCTTGCGGGGCGGCTGGCCGTGACCTGGCTTTGGTGGCATGTCTGGATCGGACCCTGCGGGGCAAGATGCCTGACCGGCTCTCGGTCGGGTCGGCGCGCCCGATCTCGGCGGCGTCGAGCAACGGCCTGGTCTTCGGGGCAGGTCGCCGGGCTCACGACGAGGCGTCGACGCGTCGCGCCGCACCGGCGTTCCGAGCCCCGGCAGCCTGGCCTTCCGAACAGGTCGCCGACCTCCGAAGCTGCGGGGCGCGGCGCCGGCTCGCTTCCTCACGTCGGGCGGGTGAAACTCGGCGCCCGGGCGGACGCGTCTGCAGAGGGCGCCCTGTTCGCTGCAGAGCGGTCCGATCGGGGAGCGGATCGCGGGGCCGCGACTTCGCCTACGATCGAGTCATGCCGACCCGTGTCCGTCACCGACCTCGCTGCGCCGCGCTGGTGGCGGCGGCGCTCGTCGGTGCACCGGTGCTCGCGACCCTGGCGCCGCAGACGGCGCGGGCGCTCGAGAACGCGGGCTTGAACGGGGCGGTGAAGGACAAGCAGACGGGCGAGCCGCTGGCGGGCGTCCTCGTGATCGCGCAGTGCAACTGCTTGCAGGGGCCGCGCGAGACGCAGACCAACGCCGACGGCATCTACGCCTTCCGCGACCTGCCGCCGGGCATCTACACGGTGCAGGTGCTGTACCGCGAGAACGACCTCAACCGGATCGTCGAGCTGGTGCCGGGGGCGAAGGTGCGGATCGACTTCCAGCTCGCGCCGGACCAGCGGTGGGTCGAGACGATCGTGGTCGATGCGGCGCCGATCCGGACCGACGGCGCCAACGTCACCAAGGTCGACGTCGAGCGGATGCGCAAGATTCCGCTCGGCGGCACCAACCGCGACTACACCGCCGTCGTCGACATCGCCCCGACCGCGGGCAGGGACGCCGGCGGGATCCGGATCGGCAGCGCCACCAGTGCCGAGAGCAAGTACGTCGTCGACAGCCAGAACACGACCAGCCCGGCGTTCGGCACCGTGGGCGCGAGCATCGTCCAGGAGTTCGTCGACGAGGTCGAGGTCGTCGAGGGGGTGTTCGACGCCGAGAACGGCGGGGCCAGCGGCGGCCTGGTGCGCGCGCGCCGGATCGGCGGCACCAACAAGTGGCGCGGGCAGGCGCTGTTCCGCTTCACGCCGCGGATCGCCCCGCCGCGCTTCATCGACGCCACGGACGAGTCGCTGCGCGTGGCCGAGATCTACAACTACGAGATGCAGGGCGTGGTCACGCTGGCCGGCCCGATCGTGCGCGACAAGCTGTTCTTCGCCGTCGGCGTCGCCCCGAGCGGCAGCAACAACTCGCTGGTGCAGTCGTTCTACCGCCGGCGCGACAAGGACCTCTCGGGCGGCTACGAGACCTGCCCGTACGCCAACGGGGTCAACGACTGCGCGGCCAACGGCAACTACATCGACACCGTCAAGTTCGCCGAGCAGAAGTTCCGCACCGGCCGCTTCGACCTCGGCTGGACCGCGAGCCTCGACTGGCAGATAAGCCCGCGCCACCGCCTGCGGCTGTCGGGCGGCGGGGGGCCGAACTTCCGCCGGCGCAGCTTCCGGCAGCCGCCCGGGACCGAGCCCAACGCGTTCGGCACCAACCCGAACGCGACGCTCGGCGGCGCCTCGCGGGTCGCCTCGGGCGTGGTCAACGACAGCTTCGGCGTCGACTACGGCAACGGCACCGGCGTCGGCCTCGAGTACGAGGGGCGGGCGCTGAACGACAAGCTCGAGCTCGACGGCTACCTCTACTACACCCGCCTGCGCAGCCAGCAGGCGTGGAAGCTCGACCACGAGGGGATGCGCCAGATCCCGCTGACGCAGGAGCGCGACACCCAGGGCCGCAACCTGTACGACCTGCTCGACCGCGACGACGCGACCCGGCTGGTGCAGGGCGTCGGCGAGGCGTGCAACGACTCGAACCTGCCGGGCCTGACGTGCCCGACGCGGGTGTGGCTGTCGGGCGGCATCGGCTCGTACTCGGGCACGCAGCAGGACCGGATCGGCGGCGGGTTCGCGCTGACGCACTTCTTCTCGGGCAAGCGCGCGGGGGCCCACCAGTTCAAGTACGGGCTCGAGATCGACGGCTCGCAGATCCGCCAGCGCTCGGCCTACTCCGGCGGCAACGACCCCGACTTCTACGCCAACTGTCCCAAGGGGCAGGTCGGCGGCGGCGAGTACTGCTTCGACCCGGCGAGCGGCGAGTACACCATCAACACGGCCAACCGGGTCAACAACAACCGCGTGATCGTGGTCCAGTCGGACAACCCCGACCAGCGGCAGACGCTCGGGTTCGGCCGCGTGCGCTACGAGCAGGACGACCTGCGGGCGATCGCCACGCCGCTCGGCGCGGGCGTGCGGGTGCCGGCCTACGCGTCGTCGCTGTCGAGCCAGAACTACGCGTTCTTCGTCCAGGACAAGTGGTCGATCCTGTCGAACCTCTACGTCTCGGGGGGCGTGCGCTGGGAGATCCAGGAGCTGCGCGACATCTTCGGCCGGCGCGGCCTGCTCATCGCCGACAACGTCGCCCCGCGGGCGAGCCTCGTGTACGACTGGACCGACGAGGGCAAGAGCCGGCTGTACGTCAGCTACGGGTGGTTCTACGCCCAGGTCCCGGCGATCCTCGGCAACCGGATCTTCGGCGGGCTCGTCAACGTCAACCGCACCTACCGCCACTCCGACTGCGAGGCGCCGGTGACGATCGGGGGCGTGACGCACGACCGGCTCGACGGCGCCGCGCCGACGGAGTGGTGCACCGACGGCGGCCAGAACACCAGCGGCCTGACCTTCGGCGCGGTCGTACCTGACCTCAAGGGCATGTACGTGCAGCGCTTCAACGCCGGCTACGAGCACGAGGTGATCGAGGACCTGCTGGTCGGGGTGCGCTGGCAGCACGACGGGCTCGGGCGGGCGATCGAGGACGTGTCGACCAACGGGGGCCTCAACTTCCTGCTGGCCAACCCGGGCGAGTCGGTGTCGCGGGCCGACATCGCGCGCCAGGAGGAGCGCTGCACCGAGCTGCAGGCCGCGGTCGACGCCACCGACGCCGACGACCCGCAGCGGCAGAACGCGATCCGCGAGCTGAACCGCTGCGACTTCCTCGCCTCGTCGTTCCGCCAGGTCGGCGGCCTGTTCTCGCGCCCGATCCGCAACTACGACGCGTGGGTGTTCCAGATCACCAAGCGGTTCGCCAAGAACTGGGTGTTCCAGGGCAGCTACATCTACAGCCGGCTGATCGGCAACTACGACGGGTTCGTCGACCGCAACACCGGCGCGATCAACATCGGCGCGAGCACGACCTACGACATCCCCGAGCTGGTCCGCAACAGCTACGGGCCGCTGTGGGACAACCGGCCGCACCAGCTCAAGCTCGACGGCTACTACACGTTCGATCTCCGCCGCGGCGGCCGGCTCACGCTCGGGGTCAACTTCCGCTACCAGTCGGGCTCGCCGATCAGCGTCTACGCCGACAACAACCGCTACGCCGGGCAGTCGCTGGTGTACATGCTGCCGCGCGGGGCCGGCGGGCGGCTCGAGCCCAACTACTTCGCCAACCTCGGGATCTCCTACGCCTACCCGCTGCCCGGCGAGCTCGAGCTCGAGGTGGTGGCGCGCCTCGTCAACCTCACCAACTCGAAGGCGGTGCTGCGGGTCGACGAGACCTACTCGTTCTCGCAGAGCCGGGCGATCGCCGGCGGCGACCTCGACGACCTCAAGCACGCCAAGGTCCAGACCGCCAACGCGCCGACGGCCTACTTCCAGCGCACGGTCGTGCCGGCGCAGGGCAACTTCGGCGTGCAGACCCAGTTCCAGCAGCCGATCGGGGCCCAGTTCGAGGTCCGGCTGCGGTTCTGAGGCCGCCGGGCATGCCCCGCTGGACATGCGCGATCGGGCATGCCCGTCCAGACATGCCCGTGCGGTCAGGTTCGAACGGACATGCGCGATCCGTCAGGCCGCTGGGGGACCCGACGAGCTGCCCGCGAGGACAGGCGACTGCTCAGAAGCGGATCTCGAAGCCCGGCGTGATCGTCCCGAACGGGGTGCGCCCGGCCGCCGGCAGGAATTTGGCCTGCTGGCCCTTCTTCCACTTCTGGTACTTGCTGAAGCGGGCCGCGCCGACGCCGAGCAGCGGGGCGCCGACGGCGAGGCCGATGATGCCCATGGTCAGCAGCACGCCGCCGACGATGTTGCCGCCGGTCTCGACGACGCCGGTCTCGTCGTCGACCTTCTTGCCGGCGGCGACGACGAACGCGCCGTAGCCGATGAGCGGCAGGGCGTAGGCGCCGGTCAGCACGGCGCCGGTGATCAGCATGCCGAGGCCCTTCTTCGGCGGCGGGCCGGGGGGCGGCGCGGCGACGGGCGCGGGCGCGGGACCTTCGGCGGCGGGGCCCTCGGCGGGCGGCGCTGCTTCGGCCGCCTCGGCGGCCGGGGCTTCCTCGCCCTCGACGGGCTGGAGCGCGATGGCGCTGCGGAGCCGGAACGGAGAGGCCTGGACGTCGGCGACGGGGGCGAGGGCGACGGCGCCGATCAGGAGGGTCGACAGGACGGGGTGAGCGGAGCGGAACGGGACGTTCATGCAGCTTCCTAATGCGAGAGGACTCGACGTTGTGGCCTGACGAACGCAAATCCCCGCCGGGTATTCACGACCCACGGGCAGGCTATCGTCGGGTCTTCACACGCGCCGCGCCGCGCCGTTTCGCGCGTGGGGGGAGGCCGCAGCGACAGGGCGAGCGCGCGCATGTCCGACGGGCATGCTCCCTAGAGCATGTTCGAAGCGCTAGGTCGCTTCGGACATGCCCCGAAGGACAGCCGCGAGCGCGGCGGCGTCGAGCGCTTCGAGGCGGCCGCCGAGCTCGACCTGCACGCCGCCCGGCCACACGCGGGTGCGGTGCTCGGGGAACGGCGCGAGGGCCTGCAAGAACGCCTCGGGCAGGCGCTCGAGCCGGCGGGCGTCGCCGCGGGCGCGGTGGCCGGCGACGAGCGGGTGCGGCTCGTCGCCGGCGCGGCCGGGGACGAGCTCGACGTCGGGCGCGCCGCGGCCGAGCACGCCCGCCTGCAGGACGACGTGCCAGCCGCCGCGGTCCTGGCGGGCGCGCAGGTCGACGGCGACGCGCGCGACCTCGCCGCGCAGGGCGATCACGGCGCCGCGCTGCTGCTCGAGCACGGTCGGCGCCGGCAGCCCGAGCAGGCCCGCGGCCTCGCCGACGATCGCCTCGAGCGGGCGCGGCGGGGCGAGGACCTGCGGGGCCGGGGCCGGCGCGCCGACGAGGGTGTCGAACGCGAGCAGCAGCCCGGCGCCGGTCATCAGCACCAGCTGCGGGGTCGACAAACCGAGGCCGGCGCACAGGAGGATCACGAGGCAGAGGCCGCGCACGTGATCCCGGCGCGACAGCAGCGAGGTGGCGGTCAGCGCGAACACGACGAACAGCGCCAGCATGCCGCCGACGATCCGCCAGCCCGGGAGGTAGCCGGGGTAGGGCAGCTCGAAGCCGAGGAGCGAGCGCGCGAGCTGACCGACGGCGGCCTCGAGCTCGCCGAAGCGCTGGGTATAGCCGCGGTGCAGGGTGAAGCAGGCGACCGCCGACAGCGCGAGCGCGGCGCCGTGGAGGCCGCGCTCGGCCCGGGGCCGCATCACCGCCACGCCGAGCAGCGCCGCGACGCCGGTGCTGACGAGGATCGGCGCGGCGCCGTCGGTCCCGACGGGCATGCCCGAAAGGACAGACTTGCCCCCGAGCGCGCAGCGGACCGCGAGCGGGACGAGCAGGGCGACGGCGCCCCAGCGCAGCGCGAGCGGCTGGAGGTGCGACCACAGGGCCGCGAGCCCGAGCGGGGCGGACAGCAGCAGGCTGGCCGTTCCGACCTGTCCCAAGAGACCGATGGCCGCGTCGGGGGGGCGCGACAGGTGCTCGGCGAGCAGCAGCGTGGCGCCGCCGACGGCCGGGAGCGCGGGGATCAGGCGCGAGCGCCCGAGCTTGGGGTCGGCGGCCCAGCCGAGCACCACCGCGACGCAGGCCGCGGCGCACAGCACCGCGAGGAAGTGGTGGAGCAGCAACTCGCCGTGGTAGGCGAGGCCGAGCAGCGAGCCCCCGAGGCGCACGAGGAGCGCGGCGACCACCACCGCGGGCAGGCCGAGGGCGATGCACACGAGCGGCGGCCGGTGGCGCTGCCACGCGACCACGCCGGCGCCGATCGCCAGCGCGGCGGCGGCGAGCAGGTAGATCGTCGGGCCCTCGCGAGCGGCGCGCATGACGGCGGCGTCGCTCGACAGCGACAGCTCGAGCGTGGCGACGAGCTGAAGGATGCCGGCAAAGGCTGCAGCCGCAGCGAGGGGGTGAGTCTTTGGCGTGCGACCTGTCACGCGACTCTGTGCGGCGTCATGAGGGCGAGACGCGCGGCGAATTGCCGTGCGTGGAACCCGTGCAGGGTAGCATGCCGGCCGGCCCGCACGGGCCGCGGCGAGGGCCCGCGCGAGCGAGCGAGCACGCACGCCGGGCTCGACCGGCGGGCGCGGCGGACTCCACGGGACCGCCGGCGCCACGCGGGCGGCCGCGCCGGCGGAAGCGGAGGCCGGCGCGCACGGCCTGCGGGCTGCGTCAGGGGGGGCGGCCAGGCTCCGGCGGGCCCCGAAAGCTCGGGCGCCCCACGAGCCGGAGGCTGTGGGGCGCTGAACTTGCTGTTTGGAGGGCGATTAATGGGATTCGAACCCATGACCTCTCGGACCACAACCGAGCGCTCTAACCAGCTGAGCTATAATCGCCGTGTTTCTGTGGTTTCCCCCGGGCGACCGGGGAGGCGGTGTGTATCACAGGCCGGTGGGGTTGGCTAGCCCGATTGCGTCGGTTTTGCGCCGCGGTCCTCGCGAGGGGGTGGGGGCGGCGCGAGCTGCCCGGCCGCGGGGTGGTCCTTGCAGACGCGGAGCCACAGCGGCACCACCTCGGCCAGGTCCTCGGCCAGGGCGCGCGGGACGACGCAGTGGGCCAGCCCGTGGTGGCTCATGTACGCGACGATCGCGGCCCGGCCCGCGGCGATCTCCGCGTGCAGCTCGGGCTCCAGGGTGAGGCGGCCGAGCGAGCCCTTGTCGGTCGGGAAGTGGAACGCCTCGGCGCGCTCGCTCGGCAGGCCGCCGACCGGGTCGAGGCGGGTGCGGTCGACGACGCGGCGGACGGTGTCGTAGATCTCGCTCTTGCCGGCCTTCTTGAGGGCGGCGACGTCGAGCCCCGACTTGGGCCTGGCCGGGGCGGCCGGCGCGGGCTTGGCGGCGGGTTTGGCGGCCGGCTTGCCGGCCTTCTTGCGCTCGGCGGCGGCGACTTGCTCCGGGGTGACGAGGCCGGCGGCGGCGAGCTTGGCCTTGAGGTCGAGCATGGCGGCGATCTATAGCTCAGGCGGCGCTGCTCAGCACCGCTTGCAGCAGCATCGCTTCGAGCTCGGTGAGGCCGACGAAGCGCAAGCCGAGGCCAGGGAAGCGGCCCTCGCGGGTGCCGCCGACGCGCACGACCTCGGCGTCGAGCACGAGCGGGTTCCTGGCCTCGCCGCGGTGCATCGTCAGGCGCACGGGCGTGCCGACGGCGACGGTGCGCGGCGTGGTGACGAAGGCGCCGCCGGCCGAGAGGTCCAGGGTTTGTCCGCGCACCGGACCCTCGGGCGTGCTCACCAGCGAGTCGATGCGGACACGCACGCGCGGGAAGGCACGGCGCTCGCGACGAACGGTCAGATCTCCCATGGCCCTTCCCCCGGCAAGCGACGGCGCCGACCACCGGCGTGTCTTCCTTCTTGTGAACCAATTCGCGGGGCGCGCCAGAGACAGTGACGCCGCGCGTGTGTCCGGTCGCACCCATGGGCCGGCTTGACCGTCCGCGCGGGAGAGGTCCATCCTTGCCGCCGCTTTGAAGGTCCACCTCATTGGCATCGGCGGCACCGGTATGGGCGCGTTCGCAGGGCTTTTGCAGGAAGCCGGGCACGACGTCCGCGGCTCCGACACCCAGTTGTTCCCGCCGATGTCGACCCAGCTCGAGGCGGCCAAGATCCCCGTTTTCGAGGGGTTCCGGGCCGAGAACCTCGACTGGGGGCCGGACTTCGTGGTCGTCGGCAACGTGTGCGGCCGCGAACACGTCGAGGTCGTCGGCGCCCAGGCGCGCGGGCTCGCGCTCGAGAGCTTCCCGTCGCTGCTCGAGAAGGTGGTGCTGCCCGAGCGGCGCGCGTTGGTGGTCGCCGGCACGCACGGCAAGACGACCACGTCGTCGCTGCTGACGTGGATGCTGCAGGTCGCGGGGCAGCAGCCGAGCGCGCTGGTCGGCGGCGTGCCGATCAACCTCGGCCGCGGCTACCTGTTCGGCCGCGGGCCCGCGATCGTGCTCGAGGGCGACGAGTACGACACCGCGTTCTTCGACAAGGGCTCGAAGTTCTTCCACTACCGCCCGTTCCGCGCGATCGTCACGAGCGTCGAGTTCGACCACGCCGACATCTTCGCCGACCTCGACGCGGTCAAGGCGGCGTTCGTCCGCTTCGTCGAGCTCATCCCGCCCGAGGGCGACCTGGTGGTCTGCGCCGACGATGCCGGGGCGATGGAGGTGTCCCGCGCGGCCCGCTGCAAGGTCACCACCTACCGGGTGCTGGGCGACGGCGACGACCCGCGCTCCGCCGACTACACCTGCCGCGTCGAGGCCAAGCGCGGCCGCGGGATGATGGTGTTCGAGGTGTTCGAGCGCGGCTCCAGCCTCGGCGAGTTCCAGACCACGCTGGTCGGCACCTACAACCTCGGCAACGTCCTCGCGGCGCTGGCCGTGGCCCGCCAGGAAGGCGCGTCGGTGCCGGCGCTGCACGACGCGGTCCGCCGGTTCCTCGGCGTCAAGCGGCGCCAGGAGCTGCTCGGCATCGCCAGCGGGATCCGCGTCGTCACCGACTTCGCCCACCACCCGACGGCGGTGCGCCTCACCACCACCGCGATCCGCCGCCGCTTCCCCAACGGCCGCCTGTTCGTGTGCTTCGAGCCGCGCTCGGCGTCGTCGCGGCGAGCCGTGTTCAGCGACGGTTACGCCGAGAGCTTCGCGGCCGCGTCGCGCGTGCTCGTCGGCCCGCTGTTCCGGCCGGAGAAGATCCCGCCGGACCAGCGCCTCGACCCGCAGGCGCTGGCGAAGGCGATCAACGCCCACGGCGTCGAGGCGACCGCCCACGCCGACGTCGACGACCTCGCGCAGGGCGTGCTCGCCGAGGCCGCGCCGGGCGACACGATCCTGCTGCTCACCTCGGGCTCGTTCGGCGGGCTCGGCGACAAGATCCTCAAGGCGCTCGGCGACGCGGTGATGTTCGCGACCCCGGAGGATCTGTCGGCCGTGCACGCGCTGTGCACCTCGTACGGGCTGGCGCCGACGAGCCCCGGCGACACCACCGAGACGCTGATCATCCGCGAGCCGGAGGGCGCGGTGGTCGGCTGCGTGTCGCTGCGCATGGTCGGCGCGCAGGCGCTGCTGTTCAACCTGGCGATCGACCGCGAGCGCCGCGGCGAGGGCCTCGGCTGGATGCTGGCCGACGGGATCCTCCGGCGCGCGCGCATGCTCGGGGTCCAGCAGGTCTACCTCGTCACCACCGACGCGACCGACTTCTTCGCCGGCAAGCTCGGCGCGACGCCGGCCTCGGTCGAGGAGATCGACCCGCAGATCCGCCGTGACCCCAACTTCGTGCTCGGCGAGCGCGCCGTGTGCATGAAGATCGATCCGAGCTACAAGCGGGGATGATGACGACCGCGCTGTTCGCCGCGTTCGCCGCGGTCGCGCTGGCGGCCGGCGTGGTCGCGGTGTGGCGCGCGCCGGCGTGGGCGCCGATGGTGCTGGCGCTGGCGCTCGCCGGGGTGATGCTGCTGTACGAGGCGACCGGGCTGGCGCTGGTCACGGTCGCGGCGGTGGGCGCGGCCGCGCTGGTGATGAGGGTGGTGCGCAGCCCGGCGCGCGCCGGCGCCCCCGAGGGCGGCGCGCCGCCGCCGGCGAGGCTCGGTGCGCGGCGGATCGCGGCGGTGACGGGCGCGGTGGCGGGCCTCGTGTTCGTGCTGGTCGGTACGTGGGCGCGCCAGTTCCTGTGGACGGGCCGCGAGCTGGCGCCGGGCTCCGGGTGGGGCAAGCTGCCGGGGCTGGGGGCCGCCCTCGCGGGCGCGCCGGGGCTGCTCGGCGTCGGGCTCGTGATCGTTGTGGCGGCAGCCGCGTGCGCCGGGCCGCCGCGGCATCGGATATAAGACCGCGCGTGCCCATCACCCACGTCTACTACCTGGCCAGCGGCTTGTGGCTGCTCGGGCTCGCGGGCGTGCTGCTGCGCCCCGACGGCTGGGCGCGGACGCTGGCGCTGGTGGTGATGCTGGTCGGCGCGGCGACGGTGCTGGTCGGGGCCGCGCGCGCGTGGGCGAACGCCGACATCCACGGCCTGGCGGCGCTGCTGCTCGCGCTCGCCGGCGCCTACGCGGTGGTGCTGGCGACGCTCTCGCCCGAGCCGGACCGGGAAGGCTCGTGATGGGCGCGCTGGCGGCGACGCTGCTCCCGGCCGCGGTCGGACTCGCGCTCGTCGGCCTGGCCCGGCCGCTCGAGCGGCGCTGGGGCGTGGCCTCGGCCAACGCGGCGGCGGCCCGCGCGGCCCTGCTGGCGGCGGTGCTGGCCTGCCTGGTGCTGTGGCAGGCGATCCAGCGCGACCAGCTCGAGCACCGCCTCGCGTGGATCCGCGTCGGCCGCACGACCACGATCGACTGGATCGTCCAGCTCGACGGGCTCGGCCTGGCGCTGGCCGTGGTCGCCCTGGCGGCGCTCGTGCTCGGGGTCGTCGCCAGCCTGGCCTTCGGGACAGCCGGCGGCGGCCGCCCGGGCGCCCGCCTGGCCCTCGCCGCCGGCGGCGCGCTGGTGGTGGCGAGCGGCGGGACGCTGGTCCAGCTGGCGATCGGGGTCGGCCTCGTCGTGCTGGCCCTCAGGGCATGGCCGAGCGACCATGTATCTTCGGACATGCCCGATCGGACATGGCTGCTCAGCCTGGTCGGCGCGGGGCTGGCGCTGGCGATCGTCGCCTGGCTGGCGGCCGCCGGCGACTTCGACCTGATGCGGCTCGAGCGGGCCTCGTTCGCGCAGGAGCGCTCGGAGCTGGTCCGCGGGCGGATCGGCGGGCCGCTGTTCGGGCTGCCGCCGGGGGCGGTGGCGACGCTGGCCGCCGGCGCGGCGGCGCTGGCGTGGGCGGTCGCGTGGCCGCGGCTTTTGGCCCGCGCGTGGGCCGAGGGCCCGGCGCCGGCGCTGGTGGCCACGTGCGTGGCGGCGCCGGCGCTCGGGGTGGTGCTGCTGCGGACGCAGGTGGCGCTGGCGACCGCGCCGACGGCCCTGGCGCTGCTCACCGCGGCGGCGGCCGGGACGGCGGCGTGGGCCGGGATCGAGGCGGCCCGGGCCCGCACGAGCGCGCGGGCGCTGACGTGCGGCACGGTGGCGACGCTGGCGATCGCGACGGCGACGATCGCGATCGGCGAGCCGATCGCGGCGGCCCAGCTGCTCGTCGCCGGCGGGCTGGCGTGGGCGGCCCCGATCGCCGGGCTGTTCGCGCCGCGACGGCTGCGCGCGGGGATCGCCGCGGTGGCGGCGCTCGGCCTGGCGGTCGCGCTCGGACCGGCCGTGGCGGCGCTGTGGAACGACCTCAGCGCGTGGTCGTCGGGGCTCAACGCGCTGGCGCCGGCGCTCGCGCTGGTCGGCGTGGCGGGGGCGGCGAGCGGGGTACGACGTGTCCTCACGGACAGGACCGATGCGCCAGGTTGGCCGCGGCCCGAGGCGCCGCCGCTGCTGCTCGGGGTCGGCGCGGTGCTGGCGCTCGCGGCGGTGGCGGCCGCCCTGTGGCCGCTTGCGCCGCGGATCTGGCCGCTGTTCGTGGCCGGGCGGATGTTCGAGGGGGCCTACGCGCTGGGGCCCCGGCCGGGCGCGTGGATCGTCGGGCCATGGGTGGGCGCGGGGCTGGTGGCGGCGGGGATCGCGGTGGGGCTGGCGCTGGCGCCGCGGATCCAGCCGGCGCCCGCCCGCACGCGCCCGCGTCCCGCGGGGGCGGCCGGGCCGACGATCCCGCGGCTCTTGCGGCTCGGCGAGCGGCTGGTCGGGCGCCTGACCTTGTGGCCAGGTGACGAGCGAGTCACGGTCGCGCCCGGCCGCTTCGACGTCCGCGGGCCGCTGCTGCTGGCGATCGCGGGGACGCTGGCGATCCTCGGCTCGGTGTTCTGCAACCCCGACGTGGTGGTGCTCGGGCCGACGCGGGTGCATCCGGTCGACCTCGGCGGCCTCGACGCCGCGATGGCCGGCGCCCGCCGCGGAGGCGGCCAGGCGGCCCCGCAGACGAGCGTGCGCGGGCCCGGGCCGGGGCTGGAAGGGCAGGGCGAGGACATCGGACCGGCGCCCCGCGGCCTGGATCCGGCTGGCGCGGGGGACATGCCCGAAGGGGCAGGCGCTGGCGCGGGGGACATGCCCGAAGGGGCAGGCGCCGGCGCGGCCGCAGAGCACCTCGGGGCTGGCGCCGGGGACATGCTCGAAGGGGCAAGCGCTGCCGGTGCCGCGCGGGCGGGCGAGAGCCGCGCAGGGAGCCCGGGGGCAGGCGCCGGGGACATGCTCGAAGGGGCCGGTGCCGCGCGGGCGGGCGAGAGCCGCGCCGAGAAGTCCGGGGCTGGCGCCGGGGACATGCCCGAAGGGGCAGGTTCCGGCAGCGCTGCGCCCACCGCCGGGGAGAGCGACGGGGCAGGCTCGGGGCGAGTCGGAGGGGCGCCGGTGCGCTCGACCGGGGCTGGCCGAGCGGGCATGTCTGAAGGGGCAGGTTCCGCCCGCGCCGGCGAGCCGCCTGGGCCTGGTGCTGGGGACATGTCCGAGGGGGCAGGTCTTGAACGGCCGGGACAGGGCGGCGCGACGGCGGGCGCGGCCGGGCCCGCGGGAGGGCGGCCGTGAGCGCGCTGGCGGATCTGCGGATCGTGGCGGGCTTGCCTTGGCTCGCGGCCGTGGCGGTGCTGTTGCTGCCCCGGCAGGCGGCGCGGGCCTGCGCGCTGGGGGCGACGGCGATCGGGGTGGCGGCGGCGCTCGCCTGCTCGGCCGGGGCGCCGGCGATCGACCTGCCGTGGCTCGGCCGCGGGGTCGCGCTGCGTCTGGCGCTCGGTCCGCTGGCGGCGCTCGGCCTGGTGGCGACGGCGATCGCGGGGCTTCTGGCGGTGCTGGAGGAGGAGACGCGCCGTCGGGATCGGCTGGCCGGGCTGCTGGCGCTGCAGGGGACGGTGCTGGGGGCGCTGCTGGCCGACGACGCGGTGGTGCTGGCGGCGGCGTGGGCGCTGGCGCCGGCGCTGGTGCTGGGGCTGCTGGGGGCGCGGGCGAGCGAGGCCGAGGGCCGGATCGCCGGGCGGGCGCTGGCGCTGTTCCTGTCCCTCGGGGCAGGTGCGATCCTGCTGGTCGGCGCGGGCCTGGCCGTGGCCCACCGCGGCGCGAGCAGCGGGACGTGGAGCGCGGCGCTGGTCGACCTGGCGAGCGTGCGCGTGCCCGCGGGCGCCGGGACGGCCCTGGCGGCCGCGCTGGCGCTGGCGGGCACGCTGGCGATCGGGCTGTGGCCGCTGCACGCGGGGCTGGTCGAAGGGACAGCCGTGGGCTCGCGCGGGACGGCGCGGCTGCTGGCCGGGCCGGTCCGCTGGCTCGGGCTCGACGCGCTGATCCGGGTGTGGGCGCCGCTGGTCCCGCTCGGCGCGGCCGCGACGGCGCCGTGGCTGGCCGGGCTGGCGACGCTGGGGGCGATCTACGCCGGGCTGTCGGCGCGCGTGGAGACCGACCCGGAGCGCCGCGCGGCCCGGATCGCGCTGGTCGGCTGGAGCGTCGCGGTGGTCGGCGTGGCCTCGCTGACCCACGAGGGGCTGGCGGGCGCGCTGCTCCTGGCGGTGGTGGCCGGGCTCGGCCAGCCGGGGCTGGCGCGCGCCGACGCGGTCACCCGGGTGGTGCTCGGCCTGGCCGCGGCGCTGGCGGGCGCGCTGGTGGTCGGCGCGGCGCTGCGTCCGGCCGATCTCACGCTCGGCGCGCTCGGGCCGTGGTGCGCCTGCGGGTCCGCCCTGGCGCTCGGGCTGGCCGGCTCGGCGATGTCCCGGGGAACAGGGTCGAAGGAACATGTCGTCGCAGACATGGCTGATGGAGCAGATTCTTCGGGACATGTCCCGACCCGCTGGTCGGCGGCGGCCCTGGCCGTGGTGGTGGCGGTGGCGATCGCGCGGCCGAACCTGGTGCTGGGGCGCGTCGACGAGGCGGGCGAGGCGTGGGTCCGCGCCAGCGCGCTGCAGCGCTGCCTGGCGCTGGTCGACCCGCGGGTCGTGCCGGTGCTGCTGCCGCCGGTGCTGCCGACCCGCTGCGAGTCGCCGCTCGCGGGCCTGCGCGCCGGGCTGGCCAGCGAGGCGGAGAGGCAGGTGCGCGGTGAGTGAGGCGCGGCGGGCCGTGTGCGGGCTCGGCGAGGGGGGCGGGCCGGGGGGCCGCGCCGGAGGCGGAGCGCAGCGCGACCGCGTCGAAGCGAGGATCGAGGCGCGGCGGGCCGTGTGCGGGCTCGGCGAGGGGGCGGGCCGGTGGGCCGTGCCGGGGGCGGAGCGCAGCGCGACCGCGTCGCAGCGAGGATCGAGGCGCGGCGGGCCGTGTGCGGGCTCGGCGAGTGGGCGGGCCGGGGGCCGTGCCGGAGGCGGAGCGCAGCGCGACCGCGTCGCAGCGAGAATCGACGCGCGGCGGGCCGTGTGCGGGCTCGGCGAGTGGGGCGCGCGGCAGGGCCGCGTCGCGGGGGAGGGCGGGCGATGAGTGAGGCGCTGGTGCCGTTCGCCTCGGCGCTGATCGTCGGGCTGTGGGGCGTGCTCAGCCTGCTCGCGGCGCGAGCGGGGCAACCAACCGCGCTCGGACGGCTCGCGCTCGGTCGGGCGGTCCCGGCGGGCGGGCTGGCGTTCGCGCTGGTGACGGCGCTGGCGGGGCTCACCGCGCCGGAGCTGATCGGCGAGCTGCAGGCGCGCGGGGCGATCGTCGTCGATCGACTGGCGGCGCTGTTCGACGCGCTGCTGGTGACCGTGCTGCTGGCGGCGGTGGTCGCCGACCCGCGGTCGGGGACCGATCCCCGCGCGACCTGGGGCCGCGGCATGCTGCTGCTCGCGGGCGCGGGGGCGATGCTGACGGTGCGCGCGGCCGACTGGGCCAGCCTGTGCGTCGGCCTCGAGCTGGCGACGCTCGCAGGTGGGCTGTGCCTGGCGGCCGGCCGCGAGGGCGAGCCGGCGGAGGGGGCCACGGCGGCGGGGCGCGAGTCGGCGCGGACCTGGCTCTTGGGACAGGGCGTCGGCGCGGGGTTGCTGTGGCTCGGCGTCGGGTTGGTCGTCGCGGCGACCGGGACGGTGCGGCTGCACGAGCTCGGGGCGCGCGTCGGCGCGGTGTTCCTGCGCTGGGGTGCCAACACGACGCAGGCCGCGGTCGACGTGCTGCAGGCGAAGGAAGCGATGCCGGCCGGGCTCATCGCCCACGCGCGCGACGCGGCCGTCGAGGGCATGGCCCCGGCGGCGCTGTACGTCCCCGGGGCGTTGCTCGTGCTGGCGGGGCTGCTGGTCCGCGCGGGGGCGTTCCCGCTGCTGGCCGGGCGCACGCGGGTGGCCGGGCGCGCGGGGCTGTGCGGCTGGGTGGCGACCGAGCTGGTCGTGAGGACAGCCGCGGTGGCGGCGCTGATCCGCGTGTTCGTGGCGGCGCTGCACGCCCCGCGGGTGGTCTACGCGCCCTACGGCTGGGGCACCGCGGCGGCGGTGGTCGCCGGCGTCTCGGTGGTCGTGTGCGGGATCCGTGCGGTGCGGGCCGCTGACCTGCGGCGGCTCCTGGCGTGGGCCGGGGCGGCGCAGGTCGGGCTGACGCTGCTGGCGATCGCCGCGGCCGCCAACTTCGTCGCTCACGCGGGGCTGCGCGCCGGCGGGCTCGAGGTCGCCGATCACTACCTCTGGGGTCATACGGCGGCGGAGGCGGCCGTGGCGGCGGCCGTGATCGGTCACGCGGTGTTCGTGCTGGCGGCGACGGCGGCGATGGCCGCGGCCGCCTCGGTCCACGCCAACCGCGGGCTGGTCGACCTGGCCGGCGCGGTCCGGCGCAGCCCGGTGCTGGCGGCCTCGCTGGCGATCTGCGCGCTGGCGCTGGCCGGGGCGCCGCCCACCGCGGGGCTGCCGGGGCGCTGGTGGCTGTTCACGGCTGTCCTCGAGGACAGCAACGTGCTGGTCCGGGCGATGGCCGCGGCCGCCGCGGCCGGCGCGGCGCTGGTCGGCTGGGCCTGCCTGCGCCCGCTGCTCGCCGCGCTGACCCCGGCCCCCGGCGAGGCGGAGCGGCCGGCGCGACCGCGGGGAGCGGCGCTGGTCGTGGCGGCTGTCCTCTCGGGCATGCTCGTCGGGGCAGGAATCTGGGGACAGGGCGTGTGGAACATGGCCGAAGAGGCAGCCGCGGGGATCGCGTTCCAGGCCGGGAGCAAGGGCCGCCGCGAGTGGCTCAGCCGCGCGGGGGAGTGAGCGGTCGCGCCGGGCCTGGTCGTCCGTAGGCCGGACGAGCCGCGGGGCGCCGCAGCGGCCTGAGCGCGAGCGGTGCGTCGCGACCGGCGCGGGTGACGACCGCGAGGACGGAGCGCGGGAGTCGGTGCGGGGCGGGAGAGAGAGAGGCGCGAGCGGCTGAAACGCTGATGGAGGTACAGCCGCTCGGCGACCGCTCTCGTTCCGCAGCTTCGCCGGTCGCTTCGGCGTCGCAGGCGGCGCGGGGAGACCCGCGAGTGACGGCCATCGAGGGCGCGTCGTCGCGGGAATCAGCGCCCGGGTGACGACCTCGTGATGAAGGTGTGCCGAGGGACATGTCTATGTGGACATGTCTCTTCCTGCGGCGATGGAGAACGGACGAGGCCCGCGGGCGCGAGGCGCGGACCTCGCGGGTCAACGACGGGTCACTGGCAGACGCTGCCCATCGCGCCGCCCTGGCCGAGCGAGCCGGGGGTGCAAGTGCCGTTCATGCAGTCGGCGTCGGTCTTGCACTCGCCGCACACGCCGAGGGTCAAGAAGCCCATGACGTCGACCTCGCCGCACTTGCCCGAGGCGCAGGCGGCGTCGGCGTCGTCCTCGCCGAGCGGGCAGAGGGCGCCGTTCTCGACGCTGCCGGGCTCGACGCACTTCTTGGCGCCGCTAAACGCCTGGATGTCGAGCTCGGGGGTGCAGATCATGCCCATGTCGCAGTCGGCCGACTCGGAGCACTCGCCGCAGGTGTCGGGGATGATGCCGGGGATCGGGAGGTCGACCGCGGGGCCGCAGATCAGGCCGTCCTGGCAGGCGTCCTGCGACATGCACTGGTTGCCGTAGCCGCCCGCGGCGCAGGTGGCCCCGCTGGGCCCGAGCGAGCAGGAGATGCCGGTGCCGGCGCGCACGCAGTCGGCGTCCTCGTTGCACTCCGAGCAGATGCCGCCGTCGGGGAACAGCGGGCTCGTGTAGCAGTTCATCGACTCGCAGTCGTCGTCGGTCTGGCACATGCCGCCGTTCGGCTGCGGGTTGCCCGGACCGGTGGTGCCCTGCGTGGTGTCGGTGGTGATGAAGCCGGCCGACATGTTGGTGGTGGTCGGCGTGCCGGTCGTGGGATCGACGGCGGTGGTGGAGCTGTCGTTGGTGGTGGAGGTGCTGCTGGTGGTCGGCGTGTCCGTGCCGGTCGTGGAGCTCGTGTCGCCGCCGCTGGTGGTCGTGGTGTCGGTGCCGGCGCTCGCGCTCGTCAGCGGATCTTCGCCGCGACAGGCGGCGAGGGTGAGGGCGGCGGTGAGGGCGAAGGCTGCAGTCTTGGCGAGGTCATGCACGAAGGTCACGGTGAAGCTCCGGATCGATCCGCGCGCATCATCCATCGCCCGGCGCGAGCTTGTCTAGTTGACGCGTCAGCGCGAGATCCATGGCCGCGAACCGCTGCGCGACGCGAAACTCGGCGAGTTGCTGCGCGGGGCGCAAGGCGTCCCGCGAGCGCCCGGCGTCGTCGCCTCGCAGCAACGCGGCGGTGATCGAACTCACCGGGTCGACTCCGTACAGGAGCAGCGGCATGGTCGTGGGAGTGGTCGCGAGCAAGGCCGCGACCGCAGCCAGCGGATCGACGCCGCGCGCGACGAGCATGCGCTGCACCAGCAGCGCTCGACCCTCGCGGGAGACGTGGGCCCACGCGCCCGGCAGCGGCTCCAGCGTGGCCGCGAGCGCCGGCGGCGTGCGGGCCCACGCGCCGGGGCGCCACGCGCAGACCTCGATCGCGTCGCTGCTCGTGGGGGCGGGGGACCATGGCTGCTTGGCCTGATCGGCGAGCTCACGGTCCCATCGGGCATGGGAGATCGGGCATGTCCCATGCGCCAGGAGGGTCAGGCGCCGGGCGGTCACGACGAGGCCGAGGCGGGCGTAGAAGGCCTCGCGCTCGGGCTCGGCGAGCACGCGCAGGGCCGTGAATCGACCGGCGAGGCGGGCGGCGGCGGCCTCGACGAGCGCGCGACCGAGGCCGCCGCCGCGGCGCGCCGCGATCACGCCGAGGCCGGCCGAGTGGGCGATCCGGTCGGATGGATCCTGGCCGATGAGGAAGTATCCGAAGAGCATGTCATGAGGGACATGTTCCGGAGCACCGGCGGCGACCGCCAGGACCGAGCGCTCGCGGTCGACGCCCTCGCGCTCGAGCTTGCGCGCGAACCACCCCGGCGCCCGCTCGCCGCGGCCGAAGATGTCCTCGGCGAGGGCCGTGAGCGCGTCGGTGGCGACGCCGCGCAGGCTGCGGAGCTCGACGTCCATGGCGCGGCGAGTCTGGCAGAGGCGAGCCGCGCGGGCGAGGCGAGGCGGCGGTCCGCGACAGCCAGGAGGCTGCTCGCCGCGGGGTCGCGACAGGCGGACGGCGGCGTGCGCCCGGGAGCGAGGAGGCCTGCGCAGGCGACGAGCCGCGAGGTTGCGCCGAGCGGCACCGCGGCGTGCGCCCGGGAGCGAGGGAGCCTGCGCAGGCGACGAGCCGCGAGGTTGCGACGAGCGGCACGGGGGCGTGCGCTCGGGAGCGAGGAGGCCAGCGCAGGCGACGAGCCGCGAGGTTGCGCCGGGCGGCACCGCGGCGTGCGCTCGGGAGCGAGGAGGTCTGCGCAGGCGACGAGCTGCGCGGTTGCGCCGAGCGGCACGGCGGCGTGCGCTCAGAGGCGAGGACGACCGTGTTCTCGGCCGAGCTCTGCCGGCGCGGTGCCGGCCGCTCAGGCGAGGCCGACGGCGCGGCGGCAACGGTCGATCGTCGCGCGGGCGATCGGGCGGGCGCGCTCGGCCGAGGCGCGGAGGATGGCCTCGACCTCGTCCGGGTGCTGCAGCAGGTGCTCGCGGCGGGCGCGGGCGGGCGCGAAGTGGGCGTCGAGCTTGTCGGCGAGCAGCATCTTGGCGTGGCCGTAGCCGAACGGCTGGCCGTCGCGAGCGCCGGCGCGGTACCACTCGGCGATCTGCGCCAGCTCGGCCTCGTCGGCGAGGAGCTTGAGCAGGGCGTAGACGTTGCACGTGTCGGGGTTCAGCGGCTGGCCGAGCGGGGTCGAATCGGTGACGATCTGGCCGACCAGCTTGCGCAGCTTCTTGCCCGACTCGAACAGCGGCAAGAGGTTGCCGTAGCTCTTCGACATCTTGCGGCCGTCGAAGCCGGGGACGATCGGCGCGCTGCCGAGGATCGCCTCGGGCCGGACGAGCAGCGGCGGACCGCCGGCCGCGTAGGCCTCGTTGAGGTAGGTGGCCATGTCCTGGGCGAACTCGACGTGCTGGAGCTGATCTTTGCCGACGGGCACGAGGGTGCCGTCGTAGATCAGGATGTCGGCGGCCATCAGCAGCGGGTAGTTGAACAGGCCGGCGCTCGGCTTGATGCCCTGGGCGATCTTGTCCTTGTAGCTGGTGGACCGCTCCATCAGGCCGAGGCCCGTCACGCAGGCGAGCAGCCAGGCGAGCTCGTGGACCTCGGGGATGTCGCTCTGGCGGAACAGCAGCGCCTTGGCCGGATCGAGGCCGAGCGCGAGGTAGGTGACCGCGGCGTCGAACACGTTCTGCCGCAGCGCCTCGGGGTTCCGCAGGGTCGTGAGCGCGTGGTAGTCGGCGATGAAGTAGTACGCCTCGCCCGGGTAGCGGTCCTGCAGGGCGATGTGCTGCGCGATCGCGCCGAAGTAGTTGCCGAGGTGGAGCACGCCCGAGGGCTGGATGCCCGACAGCACGCGCGGAGCAGGGGATGGCGCTTGGGACATGGCGCTTGGGACCTGTCGTGAAGGACCTGTCGTGGAAAACCTGTCGAGGAGTTCAGGCGCGGCGGCGCGGGCCGATCACCGGCTTGCCGACCAGCGGCTGCAGCACCTCGGGGACGGCGACGGTGCCGTCCTGCTGCTGGTAGTTCTCGAGGATGGCGACGAGCGCCCGCGAGGTGGCGACGGCGGTGCCGTTCAGCATGTGGACGTGGCGCGGCTTGGGCTTGCCCTCGCCGGCCGGGCGGTAGCGGATCCGCAGGCGCCGGGCCTGGTAGTCGGTGCAGTTCGAGGTGCTGGTGATCTCGCCGTGGGCGCCGCGGCCGGGCATCCACGCCTCGAGGTCGAACTTGCGGAACGCCGGGCCGCCGAGGTCGCCGCTGGCGATGTCGAGGACGCGGTAGGGGATCTTCAGGGCCTGGAAGATCTCCTCCTCGATCGCGAGCAGGCGCTCGTGCATCGCCTCGCTCTGCTCGGGGGTGGTGAAGGCGAACAGCTCGACCTTGGTGAACTGATGCACGCGGTAGAGGCCCTTCGACTCCTGGCCCGCGGAGCCGGCCTCGGTGCGGAAGCAGTGCGAAAGGCCGGCGAGCAGCAGCGGCAGCTGCTCCTCCTCGAGGATCGCGTCGGCGAGCATGCCGCCGAGCGTGATCTCGGCGGTGCCGACCAGACAGAGGTCGCTGTCGGCGACGCTGTAGACCTGGGTCGACTCGCCGCGCGGCTGGAAGCCGAGGCCGCGCAGGATCTCGTCGCGCGCGAGGTCGGGGGTGGTGTGCAGCGCGAAGCCGTGGCGCGCGGCGACGCCGAGCGCGAAGTGCTGCAGCGCGAGGTCGAGGAGCACGGCCTCGTGCTTGAGGTAGTAGAACTTCTGGCCGGCGACCTTGGCCCCGGCCTCGAAGTCGACGAGGTCGAGCGACTCGGCGACCGCGAGGTGGTCGCGCGGGGCGAAGCCCTCGGCCGCGAAGTCGCGCGGGGTGCCGACGCGGCGCAGCTCGCGGTGATCGTCGTCGGTGCGGCCGCGCGGGGTGTCGGGGTGGGTGAGGTTGGGGACGCGAGCCCAGGCCTCGTCGCGGGCGCGCAGGGCGGCCTCGGTCTGGTCGACGAGAGATCTCTCGTCGGTGCGCAGCTGCTTGCCCTGCTCGATCAGGCGGGCCCGCTCGGCCGCCTGCTGGTCCTTCGGCAGCGAGCCGACCGACTTCATGGCGGCGCTGGTCTGGTTCTGCTGCTGGCGGAGCTCGTCCTGGCGGCGGAGGAGGCCGAGGTAGGCGGCGTCGAGGTCGACCAGGCGCGCGACGGTCTGCGCGGCCCAGTCGGCGCCCGCGGGGTCGGCGGCCGCGCCGGGGGCGAGGTCCTCGAACACGCGGGCGTGGCGGTCGCGCAGGTTCTGGGCGATCCGGGCGCTGTCTTCGCGGAGGACGTGGATGTCGAGCATGGGGCGCGGACATTAGCAGGCCCCGCGCGCGGGGGAAGGGGGCGCTCGCGCGGCGCCAGCGGCCGCGCCGGAAATCAGCGCTTGACCCTGAGGGGCCGCTCACGCATCCTACGCCGCCCGAAAGCGCCGGCCCCCGGCCGGCCCGGGGCCGCCCAATTGCCCGAATACGGGCGAATCAGGCCCCGCAGACCAACATTTGCCGCCACAGAGGTCCTTGCCGCCATGGGATACGGAGATAACCGCCACACGCCGAAGATGCGCCAGCGCCGGAGCCGGAACAAGCTGATCGCCCGCCTCAAGCGCAAGGCGGCCGAGGTCAAGGCGACCCGCCTGGCCAACAAGCAGCAGGTCCAGGCCGAGTCCGGCAGCAAGAAGACGAAGGCCAAGAAGAAGACCGACAAGGGCTAGTCGGTCCCGCCGAGGTGACGGCCTGTCCCGAAGGTCAGCGCGAAAGCGCGCCGGGCAGGCCGCGTCCCTCGTCGATCCGAGGGCGCGCGTCGGGGCGATGGCCCCGAACGGGCGGAAAGTCCGATTTCTTGAGCGCTGAGGGCGGGTACGCCATGGTGGGATATCCCGCCGTGACCCGCTCCTTCCCGCAGCTCGCAAGCTTCGCCCTCGCCCTGATCACCGCGTATGCGGGCCTGGCGACCGCCGGTCCGCGCTCGCCCGGCCCGGCCCCGGCGCCGCAGTCGATCCGCGAGGCCGTCGAGCCGGAGGAGCCGGTGCTGCCGCCGCGTCCCGGCGCGCCGTTCGCGGCGCAGACGTGGCCCCAGCGGGTGGCCGTGCGCCTGGCCGACGTGTCGGCGCGGGCGCGAGCGCGCGACTGGACGGCCGATCCGACCGGCGACGCGAGCCTGCGCCGCAAGCTGGCCGAGCTGGTCCGCCGCGCCGGCCCGGGGGTCGCGGTCCACGTCGCCGACCTGGACGAAGGGACATGGCTCTTCGACCAGAACGGCGCGGCCCGCCTCAACCCGGCGTCGAACCAAAAAGTGCTCACCGCGGTCGCGGCGCTCGAGCTGCTCGGGCCCGACTACCGGTTCGAGACCCGCCTGGTCCGCGACGGCGACGCGCTGGTGCTGATCGGCGACGGCGACCCGAGCTTGCAGCTGCAAGGGCTGCACGCGCTGGCCAGCAAGGCGCTGGCCGCCGAGGCGCTGGCCGGGGTGCGGCGGATCGTGATCGACGAGCGGGCCTTCTCGCCGGAGCGCGTCGGGCCCGGCTACGAGGAGCCGCCGGGCCCGGGCCCGAGCTACCTCGCGCCGAGCGGGGCGCTGTCGCTGAGCTTCAACACGGTCGAGACGACGGTCCGCACCGACGGCAAGGCGGTCCACGTCGAGGTGACGCCGGCGAGCGAGCACGTGACGGTGGTGAACAAGGCCCGGCCGCTCCGCGGGCGCGCGCTCGAGGTGACGAGCACGTGCGAGGGCGGACGGACGGTGCTGACGGTGACCGGGGCGGCCAAGCGCAAGCCGATCACGGTGCGACGGCGGATCTGTGACCCCGGCAAGTTCGCCGGCGAGGCGTTCGCGGCGGTGCTGCACGAGCTCGGCGGGCCGCTGCTGCCGGTCGAGAGCGGGGCGGCCTCGGCCCATGCGCGCGAGGTGGCGACGCTGGTGTCGCCGCCGCTGTCGCAGATCCTGGCGAGCGCGCTCAAGTACTCCAACAACTTCACGAGCGAACAGGTGGTCCGCACGCTCGGGCGCCGGATGTCCGGAGCGCCAGGTTCGTGGGACAACGGCCGGGCGGCCCTGCAGGCGTTCTGGCGCGCGGCCGGCAACGATCCGCGCGAGCTGCAGCCGGAGAACGGCTCGGGCCTGAGCCTGCGCGGGCGGGTCAGCGCGCGCGGGCTGGTCCGCGTGCTGGCGCTGGCCCGCGACGAGGGGGGGGCGGCGGCGAGCATCGTGCCGGCGCTCGCAGGCGCGGGCGGCGAGGGGACGCTGCGCCTGCGCATGCCTGGCGGCCACGGGCGCGTGCGGGGGAAGACGGGGACGATCGGCGGAGTGAGCGCGCTGTCGGGGATCGCGGCGACACCCGACGGCCGCCGCGCGCTCGGCTTCAGCGTGCTGATCAACGGCAAGAACCTGGCGATGCCGCGCAGCCGCCGGCTGCAGGATCGCATCGTCCTGGCGCTGCTGGAGCACCTCGACGCGGGCTGACCGATCGGACCTGTGCGTTTGTTCCTGGTGAATCGCACAGGTACGCGAGGACATGATCGAACGGGCAGGCTGAGCGCCGCCGCGGGAGACGCGGTCGGGCGAGCGGGATGAGCCCGAGGTCCGGCGGTCGACCTGGCGGAGGGGACAGGTGGGCGGCCCGGCGCGCGGCCTCGTCCTTCGCTGGCCCGCCCCCGACCGCGCGTCCCGTCGAAAGGCCGCGACTCCGCGGGCCGAACGGCCGGCCACACGGTGATGCCCGGTGACGCGAGCGCGCCGAAGGGCTGCCACGCGGACGCCGAGCGGGCGGCGAGCGGCCGAGCGGAGGCATGTCCGGACCGGGCCTCCGCGGCCGCGCGAGGTCGCGGTCGCCGAGGCCGACCTGGCGAATGAGACAGGTCTGCGGCGGCGGCGGCCGGACTCGTCCGCGGGCCACGGGCGCGCGAGGGGCGAGGAGATCGGTCGCCGGGCGCGCGACGGGCGGCCGGGGAATGTCCGCCGGCGCCAGCGCGTCACGGCGGGGCGCCGTATCGCCATCGCCGTCGCGCGGTGGTAGCGTCCACCCGCCCATGCCAGCCCGACGTCTCCTCATCGTCTTCGGCGGTCGCTCCTCGGAGCACGAGATCTCGCTCCGCAGCGCGGCCGAGATCCTCAAGGCCATCGATCGCCAGCGCTTCACGCCGATCCTGCTCGGGATCCGGCGCGACGGCAGCTGGTGGACGGGGCCGGCCGAGTGGTCGCTCGAGGCGGTGCTCGAGACCGGCGAGCCGGTGTCCGACCTGCGCAAGCTGGCGCCCGACCTGGTGTTCCCGGTCCTGCACGGGCCCTACGGCGAGGACGGGACGTTCCAGGGGCTGCTCGAGGTGCTCGGCCTGCCGTACGTCGGCTCGGGCGTGCTGGCGTCGGCGCTGTGCATGGACAAGGCGCTGCTCAAGCACGTGCTCGCGACGCAGTCGCCGGCGATCCCGGTCGTGCCGTGGCTCGAGGTCGACGCCCACGGGCTCGGCACGGCGGCGCAGCGGCAAGAGATCGTCGACGCGATCGTCGAGGAGGTCGGGTTCCCCTGCTTCGTCAAGCCGGCCAACCAGGGCAGCTCGGTCGGCATCAGCCGCGTCGACGAGGAGGCCGGGCTGTGGCGCGCGCTGACGCTGGCGTCGCGCTACGACGCCAAGCTGGTGGTCGAGAAGGGGATCGACGCCCGTGAGATCGAGCTGGCGGTGCTCGGCAACGGCGACGCGCACACGCTGGTCAGCGCGCCCGGCGAGATCGGGCTGCCGCCCGGCGAGTGGTACGACTACGAGAACAAGTACCTGAAGGACGCGGCGACCCTGCAGATCCCCGCCGACCTGCCCGAGACCGCCGCCGAACGCCTGCAGGACCTGGCCCTGCGCGCGTTCCGGGTCGCCGGCTGCAAGGGCCTGGCGCGCATCGACTTCCTCGTCGACCGCCAGACGCTCCAGCCGTACCTCAACGAGATCAACACGATGCCCGGCTTCACGACGATCAGCATGTACCCGAAGCTGGTCGAGCGGGCCGGGGTGCCCTACGCCGAGCTGATCAGCCAGCTGTGCGAGCTGGCCCTCGCGCACCACGCGGCGCGCAGCAAGCTCAGCGTGACCCGCTGAGGTGCTCTCCGGGACATGTCGCGAAAAGCATGCTTTTCGCGTCATGTCCTTGGCGTCATGCTCCTCAGAGCATGACCCACGGGACACGTTCGCCCCAGCCGAAGGCGGCCATCAGGGCGGCGAACACGAGGATGTTGAGCAGCCAGACCAGCGCGGCGAGGGCGGCGGAGCCGAGCCAGCCGGTCTCGGCGACGGCGCGGCGGGGGTGGCGGTGGACCCAGCCGAGCAGGTAAATCGGCGCGAACACCAGCCACAGCGCGCCCTGGCCGACGAACAGGGCGGTCACCAGGGCCTCGTGGGCGTCGGGGCAGGTGCACGCCAGCAGGGCGAGGATCACCAGCGTCCCGGCGGTCGCGAGGCCGGCGGGGGCGAAGCCGAACAGGAAGACGCGATCGATCGGCCACAGCAGGTTGTCGGACGCGGCGCGCGGCTCGGGACCCGGCATGCTCACAGTGTCCCCGCGGTCGGGCGCCGGGGCAAGCCGCGCGCGCTTCAGGCGTACAGCAGGCGCAGCGCTTGCTCGCGCGGGACCGCGGCGAAGGCCGCGAGCTCGAGGAAGAAGTCGCGGCCGAGGTCGGCGCGGCTCGAGGCGGACACGAGCGGACCGATGGCGCGCAGGACGGCGAAGCGGCGCTCGCGCGGGAGCGCCGCCAGGCGAGCGCCGACGTGGTCGAGCTCCGGCCGCTTCGACAGGTACTCGCGCGCGAGCACGTCGCGGCGCTCGGGCGTGAGCGGCAGGCGGCCCAGCAGCGCGCGGTACTGATCGATCTCCTCGGGGTCGAGCACGCCGTCGAGGTGGATCATCACCGCGGCGAAGGCGGCGATGTGCTCGCCGAGGTCGGCGGCCTGCTCCGTCCACTGCCGTCGCCAGCGCGCCAGCTCGTTCGGCGTGACGCCGAGCTGCGCGGCGATCCGCTCCATCATCGCCACCTCGGCCGCGCTCGCCTCGCCGTCGGCCAGCGCCATCGCCCAGGCGCGCTCGAGCGTGGTCTCGGTGAACGCGGGCAGCGGCGGCGGGAGGTCGTCGAAGAGCCGGTGGAGCGCGTTGAGGTCGCCGAGCATCCTGAACCACCGCCGGCTCTCGGCCTCGTCGAGGTGCTCGTCCAGCATGGTCAGGATCAGGTCGGCCTCGCCGGGCTTGATCTCGCCGTCAGCGTGGGCGATGAGGCCGCAGGCGACGAGGATCCACTCCTGCTCGGGGGTCAGGTGCATGGCGCGTCTCCGCGGCCAGCGTACAACGGATCGCCGTCGTCGGGGCCGAATCGGGCCGTCGGGCGGGTGAGCGAAATCGCGCCCGCCGCGCCGGAGAGCGGAGGCTCGCGCGGGGGCTGGCGTGACGTCAGCCGTCGAGGCCGCAGTAGCGGAGGCACTCGTCGGGGGGATCGGCGAGCCTGTACACGTAGTAATCGCCGCAGTTGCGCACCTGGATCGTGGACTCCCACTGGCAGTCGGTGTCCCACGCGAAGCAGACCTGGCGATCGACGACGCCCTCGTCGACCGTCGGATGGACGCCGACCATCCAGCCGGGAGCGTCGGTGCCGCAGTCGAACGGCTCGAGCGCGGTGGTCGGCATCAGCGTGCCGGCCGGGCCGGTGAGGCGGTACCACTTGTTCTCGAGCAGCTTGTCACACTTGGTGACCTTGCCCGGGCCGTCGTTGAAGGTGGAGTTGCGGTCGGGCTCGGCGAGCGGCACGTAGGTGAGGCACTCGGCCGGCAGCTCCTTCTGGCACTCGTCGTCGCAGCCGTCGAGCGGGACGACGTTGCCGTCGTCGCAGGTCTCGATGTTCAGCTCGACCTGGCCGTCGCCGCAGTGGGGCCCGAGCGCGGCGCAGCTGGGGGCGCAGCCGCCGTAGCTGCCGTCGTTGACGCCGTCGTCGCAGACCTCGTCGCTGTTGTGGACGAAGCCGTCGCCGCAGCTGGCCTGCGAGCAGTCGACCAGGCAGTCGTCGTTGTTGTCGAGGTTGCCGTCGTCGCAGGCCTCCATGTCGGGCCACAGGTAGCCGTCGCCGCAGTAGGCGGCCATGCACTCGACGCAGGCGTCGTCGGTGCTGAGGTTGGCGTCGTCGCACTCCTCGAACACCGCGTGGGTGAAGCCGTCGCCGCACGAGTAGGGCACGCAGCTCGACAGGCAGTTGTCGTCGTCGAGGGCGTTGCCGTCGTCGCACTGCTCGCCCTCGTCGACCTCGCCGTTGCCGCACAGCATCACCGGGGCGGCCTCGCACGCGGTCGTGCAGCCGTCGTCGTCCTGCGAATTGCCGTCGTCGCACGCCTCGGCGCCGAGCTGGACGAAGCCGTCGCCGCAGCGGGCCTCCTGGCACAGCGCGGTGCAGGTGTCCGAGTTGTCGGAGTTGCCGTCGTCGCACGCCTCGGCGCCGTTCTGCACGAAGCCGTCGCCGCACACGGCGAGCACGCAGCTGTTCAGGCAGGCGTCGGAGTTGTCGAGGTTGCCGTCGTCGCAGGTCTCACCGGGGTCGACCGCCCCGTTGCCGCACTGCTCGACCGGGCCGGTGCTCGTGTCGATCGTGGTGGTCGGCTCGGTGCTGCCGGTCGAGGTGTCGCCGGTGAGGTCGCCCTCGGTGACGGGCGAGCCGGTGGCGTCGGTGACAGGGGTCTGGCCGGTGTCGTTCGAGCACCCCGGCTGCAGCGCGACGACGCCCGCCAGCAACGCCACCAAACCCACCCGTTTTCCGCCGCGTCCGGCCCAAGCCATGATTTTTCCACTACCACCGATCCCGGGGGCCGGCAACCGCGGGCGCTCGCGCGACGCGTGCATAAACGAAGCGCGGAGCGCCTGAAAGGCCTCCGCGCCGACCTCGAACCACTTGCCACCCCCACTTGCGCCGGAGGACGTGCTCGCGCGTGCGTGATCTGTCCCGAAGGACAGGTGGGTTCAACGCGCGCGATAGACGATGCGACCGCGGGTCGGATCGTACGGCGTGACGCCGACGGTGACGCGGTCGCCGAGCACGACCTTGATGCGGAAGCGCCGCATCTTGCCGGCGAGGTGGGCGAGGACGTGGTGGTCCGGATCGATCTCCACCTTGAACAAACCGCCTGTGAGAACCTCGGTGACGGTTCCCTCAAACTCGATCAGATCGTCCTTGCTCATTCGCGGGGGAGAGTATGGGTCCCTCCGGTGTCGCGCAACAGGGGGGCGGCGGGATTTCACCGGAGCCCCGTCACGCACGCCACCGACCGGAGGCACCGTCACGCAGGCATGGCCCGGAAAACTCGTGCGTTTGCGCGCGACGTCGCGGCGGCCGTTCGCACGCCATGGACCCGTCTCAGGCGCCTGCCGGCGGCGCGAGCAGGCCGCGAACCTCGAGCAGCGCGACGATGGCGGCCGCGTGCTCGTCCGGCGAGGCGCCGACGGCGACGCGGCGCTCCCCGACGCCGCCGGGCCCGTGCTCCGCATGAGCCGGGCTCGCGTCGACGGGCGCGTCAGGCGAGCTCGCGTCGGCGCGAAACAGCAGGTGCAGGTCCGGCGCTTCCGGCGGCTCGTAGGGGGCGTCGATGCCGCTGAAGCCGGCGATCTCGCCGGCCCGCGCGCGACGGTACAGGCCCTTGGGATCGCGGGACTCGCACACGGCCAGCGGGGCGTCGACGAACACCTCGAGGAATCGTCCCGCGGGCAACCGCTCGCGCACGCGGGCTCGGTCGTCGCGGTAGGGGCTGATGGCGGCCACGAGGACGATGAGGCCGGCGTCCTGCAACAGGCGCGCGGCCTCGCCGAGGCGGCGCACGTTCTCGGCCCGATCTTCGGGGGAGAAGCCGAGATCTCGACACAGGCCGAAGCGCAGGTTGTCGCCGTCGAGGATGTAGCTGTGGCGGCCGCGGGCGTGGAGCTGGGCGTCGACCTGCGCGGCGATCGTGCTCTTGCCGGCGCCCGACAGGCCGGTGAGCCAGACGACGACGCCGCGCTGACCGAGCCGCTGCGCGCGCTCTTCGGGGCCGACGGCGGCATGGTGCCAGCGAACGTTGGTCGCGACCTGGTTCAAGGGACCTCCACTTATGACACACCGGACCGGCCGCGCCCAGGCCGATCCGCCGCGGCCGGCGCCGAGAAACGCGGCGCGGGGAGCTTGACCTGGATCGCCCCACGGGTAAACCTTCGGCCCCGCCTGGCAGGCCCCGGATACGGGCGAGACGGGCGTCGCAGGCCGCGCAGGAGCAGTTTCCGGCGCGACCAACCTCGGGAGCGCAGGATGACTGTCCGGACGTCTGACGAAGAAGGGCCCTCCAGCCGCGGCCGCCGCAAGGCGACGCGCACGCACGACGACGACGAGGGCGGCGGCCCGATCCCCGTCACGCCCGGCGACCTCGCCGAGGAGGCCCGGCGCAAGTACCTCAACTACGCGCTCAGCGTGATCACCTCGCGCGCCCTGCCGGACGTCCGCGACGGCCTCAAGCCGGTCCAGCGCCGCATCATCTACACGATGTTCGCCGACCTGGGCCTCACCCACGACGCCCGCCACCGCAAGAGCGCGAAGGTCGTCGGCGACGTCATCGGCAAGTACCACCCGCACGGCGACACCGCGGTCTACGAGGCGATGGTCCGCCTGGCCCAGGACTGGGTCATGCGCGCGCCGCTGGTCGACGGCATGGGCAACTTCGGCTCGATCGACGGCGACTCGCCGGCGGCCTACCGCTACACGGAGGCCCGCCTCACGAAGGTCGCGTCGGAGCTGCTCACCGAGCTGACCCGAGAGACAGTCGACTTCCGGCCGACCTACGACGGCACCGGCAAGGAGCCGATCACGCTGCCGGCCCGCTTCCCGCACCTGCTGGTCAACGGCAGCACGGGCATCGCCGTCGGCATGGCGACCAACGTGCCGCCGCACAACCTCGGCGAGGTGGTGCGCGCCGCGATCGCGCTCATCCCCCACCTGCCGCCCGCGCGCGAGGACGAGGCGGCGGCCGAGAAGCGGCGCAAGGAGGCGCTCAAGGTCGCGCTCAAGGCGATCAAGGGCCCCGACTTCCCGACCGGCGGGCGCCTGGTCGCGACCCGCAAGGAGCTGGCCGAGCTGTACGAGGAGGGCAAGGGCTCGTGCAAGCTGCAGGGCGAGTGGAAGGTCCGCGAGGAGGACAAGTCGACCTTCATCGTCATCACCTCGGTGCCGTACGGGATCGAGAAGTCGGCGCTGGTCGAGGAGATCGGCGAGATCATCGCCGCCAAGAAGCTGCCGCAGCTGGTCGGCGTGCAGGACCTGAGCACGCGCGACGTCCACATCGAGCTCGAGGTCAGCCGCAAGTCGGGGGCCGAGCCCGAGCTCATCATGGCCTACCTGTTCAAGCACACGCGCCTCCAGGTCACGGTGAAGTACGACTTCACCTGCCTGGTGCCGATCGCGGGCGCGGACGTCGGCCGCCCCGATCGCCTGGGCCTGGCGGCGATCCTCGAGCAGTTCCTGCTGTACCGCCAGGAGACCGTCCGCCGCCGCTTCGAGTACGACCTCCGCAAGCTGCGCGAGCGGATCCACATCCTCGAGGGCTTCGAGAAGATCTTCGACGCGCTCGACGAGGCGATCAAGATCATCCGCCGCAGCGACGGCCGCACCGACGCCGGGCAGAAGCTGATGAAGGCGTTCGGCCTCGACGAGGTCCAGACCGACGCGATCCTCGAGACGCGGCTCTATCGCCTGGCCAAGCTCGAGATCCAGAAGATCCGCGAGGAGCTCGAGGAGAAGCGCAAGGCGGCGCGCAAGATCGAGGCGATCCTCAAGAGCCCCGAGAAGCTGTGGGCCGAGATCCGGGGCGAGCTCGAGGCGCTGGCCGAGGAGTACGCCGAGCCGCGGCGGACCCGGATCTCCGACGAGGACGTGACCGAGGAGTTCACGGCCGAGAGCTTCATCGTCAAGGAGGACGCGATCGTGCTGGTCACCCGCGACGGGTGGATCAAGCGCCAGCGGACCATCAACCTCGCGAGCACGCGCATGCGCGAGGGCGACGAGGCGCTGGCGCTGGTCGGCGGCAGCACGACCGAGTCGGTGATCCTGCTGACCAACAAGGGCTCGGCCTACAACGTCCGGATCAACGACGTGCCGCAGTCGACCGGCCACGGCACGCCGGTGCAGCAGCTGTTCAAGTTCAAGGACGGCGAGCGCCTGGTCGCGGCCGTCGGCACCGACCCGCGGGTGATGCCGGAGTTCGGCATGCCGAAGCCGGAGCTCGGCGAGGAGTACGAGGAGCCGTACCCGCACATGCTGGCGGTGACGCGCTCGGGCATGGCGCTGCGGTTCACGCTGTGGCCGCACCGCGAGGTCAGCACCACGCGCGGGCGCATGTTCGGCAAGCTGCGCGAGGGCGACGAGTTCGTCGCGGTGTTCAAGGTCTACGCCGAGGACGAGGTGTGCGCGCTGACGCGGTCGGGGCGGCTTCTGTGCTGCACGGCGCAGGAGGTCAGCCTGCTGTCGGGGCCGGGCCTCGGCGTCATCCTGATCAAGCTCGACGACGGCGACGAGGTCGCAGGGGCGTTCCCAGCCGCCGCGACGGTCGAGGTCGAGAAGGCCACCGGCGGGTCGATGAAGGTCGGCCCGGGCGCGGTCAAGGCGACGGCTCGCGGCGGCAAGGGGGCGGAGCTGTGGAAGCGCGGGGCGGTCAAGCGCATCGTCCTGCCCGAGCCGGCGCTGCCCGACCTCGAGGCGGCCGAGGCGGCGAAGAAGCAGACCAAGAAGGCGTAGCGGGGGAGGACGTTAGCGATGGCCAAGGCAACCAACTACGACGCGTCTTCGATCCAGGTGCTCGAGGGCGTGGACCACGTCCGCAAGCGCCCCGGCATGTACATCGGCGGCGTCAGCAAGGACGGCCTCCACCACCTGCTGTGGGAGATCCTCGACAACGCGGTCGACGAGGTCATCAACGGCCACGCCAGCCAGATCGAGGTCAAGCTCGACAAGGACGGCAAGGGCGTCAGCGTGACCGACAACGGCCGCGGGATCCCGGTCGACCTCCACCCGACGCTGAAGGTGCCGGCGATCGTCGCGGTGTATACGAAGCTCGGCGCCGGCGGCAAGTTCGACGGCCAGAGCTACAAGCACTCCGGCGGCCTCCACGGCGTCGGCGCGGCGGTCGCCAACGCGCTGTCGGAGCAGCTCGTCGCCAAGGTCTGGCGCGACGGGTCGATGTGGGAGATCGAGTTCGTCCGCGGCGTGCCCGACGGCAAGCTGCGCAAGCTCGGCAACGCCCGTGGATCGGGCACCGCGGTCTATCTGCGGCCGGATCCGCAGATCTTCGGCAAGGCGACCGCCTTCGACGCGGTGGTCATCCGCGACCGCCTCGAGGCCAAGAGCTACCTGCACAAGGGGCTCAAGATCGTGTTTGTCGACGAGGCGGCGGGCAAGACCGAGACCTTCCACCACGCCGAGGGCGTGTCGGAGTACCTGAAGAAGTTGATCGAGGTGCGCGCCAAGCCGGCGGTGCACCCCGGTATCTTCTACCTCGACCGCGCCGAGGACCCGAAGCTCGAGGTCGCGTTCGCCTGGACCGAGGGCACCGACGACGCGATGCACTCGTTCGTCAACGGCGTGCCGACGCCCGACGGCGGCACCCACGAGCAGGGCCTGCGGGCGGCGCTCGGCAAGGGCATCCGCGCGTACATGCAGACGCACAAGCTCGAGCCGAAGGGCCTGTCGATCGGCCTCGAAGACATCCGCGAGGGCATGGTCGCGATCCTCAGCACCTACGTGCTCGAGCCCCAGTTCCAGAGCCAGACCAAGAACCGCCTCAACAACCCGGAGGTCGCGTCGCAGGTCGAGGGCGCGATCCGGCCGGCGCTCGAGCAGTGGCTGCACGAGAACCGCAGCACCGCCGAGGCGATCGTCGCCCGCGTGATCGCCTCGGCGCGCGCGCGGGCGGCCTCCCGCGCGGCCAGCCAGCAGGTCTCGCGCAAGGGCCCCGGCGGCGTGCGCCTCGGCCTGCCGGGCAAGCTGGCCGACTGCTCCGAGCGCGACGCCGCCAAGTGCGAGCTGTTCATCGTCGAGGGCGACTCCGCAGGCGGCTCGGCCAAGATGGGCCGTAACCGCAAGACGCAGGCGATCTTGCCGCTGCGCGGCAAGGTGCTGAACACCGAGCAGGCCAGCCTGGCCAAGGTGCTGGAGAACGAGGAGCTCGGCAACATCGTCAAGGTGCTCGGCTGCGGCGTCGGCAAGGACGTCAACATCGAGCAGCTCCGCTACGGCAAGGTCATCCTGCTGATGGACGCCGACTCCGACGGCCATCACATCGCCACGCTGCTCCTCACCTTCTTCTACCGCCACATGCGCGAGCTGATCCGCAGCGGCCACGTGTACCTGGCCCAGCCGCCGCTGTACCGCGTCGACATCGGCAAGGAGACGCTGTGGGCCGCCGACGACGCCCACCTGCAGCGGATCCTGGCCGACAAGGGCCGCGGCAAGCCGGAGATCCAGCGCTTCAAGGGCCTCGGCGAGATGATGCCCGAGACGCTGCGCGACACGACGCTCGACCCGAAGAAGCGCTCGCTGATCCAGGTCAAGATCCGCGACGAGCTGCAGACCGATCAGACGATCAGCAGCCTGATGGGCAAGGACGCCGGCGCGCGCTACTCGTTCATCATGGACCGCGCGGCCGAGGCCGACGCGCTCGACGTCTGAGGCCGCGTCGCGACGCTGCCTCAGGGCGGACGAGCCCGACGCCGGCGGGCTCACGAGCGCGTCGGCGCGCAAGCCCGGCGCCGCGGGGCGAGGGGCGCTCCCGCGTCGCCGCGGCGGCGGCCCATCAAGCACGCTTTTAACGCAGGAACGGAGGGACATGGCCCTCCGTTCCTGTTCTGAAGGCACTGGTCGTCAGCACCTGGCTTTGGGTACCTGGTCTTCGGTACCTGGCTCTTCGCTCACGCGGGGGGACCGCGCCTCAGTCGAGGCCGCGGGTCATGCTGTGCGGGTTGGTGGCGTGGACCAGCTCGACGCGGCTGTGGACGCCGATCCGGCGGTAGATCTGGCGCACGTAGGTCCGCACGGTGCTGAACGACAGGCCGGTGCGGGTGGCGATCTGCTTGTCGGTGCAACCCGAGATGACGAGGCGGGCGATCTTGGCGAGGCGCGGCGGGAGCTGCGGCTCGGGCGCGGAGCTCTGGGTCTCCATGGCCATGTCCGGGATCGCCAGGGTGTAGACCTGACCGTCGGTCTGGATGGTCGCGCGGCGCGGCCAGTCCTTCGGGTCAGCCGGGGCGGCCGGCTCCGGATCGCCCGGCTTGCGATCGAGGGCGCGCATCGCCGGGGCGTTCATACAGAGGATGGCCCCCTGCTCGGTGAGCACGACGGCCGGACGTCGGTAGCCGTGGACCAACTCCGTCAGGACCGACACCATGGACACGGACCGCGTCTCCTTGGCGTCGACCTCGGGTTGGCTCTTGGACCATGAGTTGGCTGCGCCGCGAGCGGCAGTGTCCACAGTGCTTGGATGGGTGCTATCGAGCTGCATACCAGGTTCCGCGTGAGTGACTCGAAGGTGATGAGTTCAGGCCCGAAGGCCGAAGCGCGTATGGGGCCCGCTGCCCCGTCGATCGGTCCTGGTAGTGCGGGTGGCGATCGGGTCGATCCCACTTTCTTCTGAAAACCCCTCAGGATGAAGAACTGGCCGGAATACCTGGCCAACACGCGTGGACCGGGGGAGCTCCGCGTCGTCGCGGCGAACCTGCCACCTCCAACATGCCTCGTGAATCCGCCTCCGGTGCCACCTGGATCGGGCCGTCGCGAACGACCGCCGCGCGACCACTGGCCCGCACGCTCGAGGGCGCCGAGGCGAACGAACTCCGGACCGCCGCGGGTCACTCGCCCGACAACTGCGCGCGCAACGATCGGACCCAGCCGTCGAGATCGCTGAAGGTCGCGCGCAACAGCTCGGGGGTCCGCGCCAGACTGCTCATCTTGTCGGCCAGCGCTTCCTTGGCGCGGCGCAACCGGCTGCGCACCGTGCCCTCGGGGATGGCCAGCACCTGCGCGAGCTCGGGCGCGGCCATGTCCTCCCAGTAATAGAGCTCCAGGACCAATTGATAGTCGAGCGGGATCCGCCGCAGCGCCTCGAGCAACAGCCGCTGCTCCTCGTGCGCCGCGAACACGGCGCTCGGCGACGGCGTGAGCTCGTCGGTCGACGTCTCGCTGAGGTCGGAGGCCAGGCCCTCGCGCCGCCGCTCCCGGAAGTGCGCCCGCAAGATGTTGTGGGCCACCGCGAACAAATAGGTGCGGAAGCTCGACTGCTTCTGGAACCGGTCGCGCGCCTCGACGCAGCCCAGGAAGGTCTTCTGGATCAAGTCGTCGACGCCGTGCGTGACCTTGTTGGCGAAGAAGCGACAGACGGCGTCGAAGTGACGCTCGAACAGCGCGTTGCCGGCCTCTCGGTCGCCGGTCCGCCAGGCATCCAGGAGCTCGAAATCCGTCGCCACGTGGCTACGCGATCATTTCTATCACCGCCACCGCCCGAGTTGAAGCCATGGTAAGGTGGGCCGTGCAGCAGGGTAGGTCGGGCGCAGACACGCTGGGCGAGCAGATCCAAGCCGCTCGCGTGTTCGCGCCCGGGCTGGAGATCCAGCAGATCAAGTCGTCCGTGCGCGCGCGCCTGTTCGGGACCTTCGACGGCGCGCCGACCCTCGGCGGCTACACCCTGCGGCGAATGATCGGCCGCGGCGGCACGGGAGCGGTGTTCGAGGCGGTCGGACGCGACGGCGAGACGGTGGCGCTCAAGGTCCTCCGCGGCTTCGAACCGGCCGCTCTCTACCGTTTCAAGCTGGAATTCCGCGCCCTGGCCGACATTTCGCACCCGAACCTGTCGCTCCTCCACCACCTCGTGGTCCGCGGCGATCAGGCGTTTTTGACGATGGAGTTGGTCGACGGGGTCGATTTCCTGACGTACGTGCGCCAGCACCCCGCACGCCTGCGAGCGTGCCTCGCGCAGCTGGCCGCGGGCCTCGAAGCCCTGCACGCGGCCGGCAAGCTCCACCGCGACATCAAACCGTCAAACGTGCTGGTGACCCGCGAAGGCCGTGTCGTGATCCTCGACTTCGGTCTGGTCCACGAGCTGACCGCGGGCCGCGGCGTCGAAGTGGTCGGAACACCGGCCTACATGGCCCCGGAGCACGTGTACGGGGCAGCGCCGACGCCGGCGTGCGACTGGTACTCGGTCGGTGTGATGCTGTTCGAGGCGCTGACGGGCGAGCTGCCGTTCGCGGGTCCGATGCACGAGGTCCTGCGCGACAAGTGCGAGCGCGTGGCGCCGCCGGCGCTCGGCGACGCGGCAGAACCGCCGCTTGCGGCGCTGTGCGCGGCGCTCCTGGAGCGTGAGCCGAACCGTCGCGCCGGCGGGGCGGAGATCGCTGCGCTGCTCCGCGAGGCCGACAGTCCTCGTCTCCCGCGAGCGCACGTGCCGCCGAATCACCGCGGCCACGCGTCGATGGTCCCGCCCGGTGGGCTGATCGGTCGCGAGGTGCCGTTCGCGGCCATCGGCGCGGCGCTGATGGAGAGCCGCAAGCGCGCGGTGGTGACGCTGCTGCGCGGCCGATCGGGCCTCGGCAAGTCGGCGCTGCTGCGGGCCTTCGCCGAGGCGGCGCAGGCCGGCGCGGTCGGGCTGGAGATGCCGGCGGTGGTGCTCGCGGGCCGCTGCTACGAGCGCGAGCAGGTGCCGTTCAACGCGTTCGACAGCGTCATCGACGCGCTCACGGGGCTGCTCCTCGGCGTCGGGCCGGCCGAGCTGGCGACGCTGGTGCCGCCGGACATCGCCGCGGTGGCCCGCCTGTTCCCGGTGCTCCGCCGCGTGGTGTCGATCGCCGAGGCGTGCCCGCCCGGTCCGCCGGGCGACGTCGACGCGGCGTCGCTGCGCCACGCGTCGGCTGTCCTTCGCGACATGTTCCGAAGGATCGCCGACCGGTTCCCGCTGCTGGTGGTGGTCGACGACGTGCAGTGGGGCGACAGCGACAGCGCGTCGCTGCTGGTCGAGCTGCTGCGCGGGCCCGACGCGCCGCGCTGCCTGGTGGTGCTCGCGGCCAGCGAGGGCGAGGCGCTGCCGAGCGTCGACCTGACGACCCTGGTCGAGCGCCTGCGCGCGAACGGGCCGGTGCTCGAGCTGGGGCTCGAGCCGCTCCGCCTGCACGAGGCGACGACGCTGGCCGAGGTGCTGCTGCGCCGCGGGCCGTGCGAGCTCGAGGCCGACGAGCTGCAGGCCCGCGCGGCGGCGATCGCCGGCGAGTCCGGCGGGGTGCCGCTGTTCGTCCGCGAGCTGGCCCACCATGTCCGAACGACCATGGTCGGTGAGACATCCCTCAGCGACGTGCGGCTCGAGGCGATGGTGGCCGAGCGCGTCGGACGGCTGCCGCCGGCGGCCCGCGGGATGCTGGCGACGGTGATCGTGGCCGGACGCCCGCTCGAGCTCGAGATCGCGTCGGCGCTGTCCGGCGGCGGCCGGCGCGAGCTGCAGCAGCTGCGCGCGGCTCACCTGGTGCGCGTCAGCAAGTCGCCGCGCGGCGAGCTGGTCGAGGCGTATCACGACCGGATCCGCCTGGCGGTGCTGGCCGGGGTGAGCGACGAGAAGGCGCGGGCGATTCACGGCCAGATCGCCGAGCAGCTGTTCGGCCGCGCCGGCGTGCCGCCCGAGCTGCTGGCCGACCACCTCCGCGCCGCCGGCGATCGCGTGCGCGCGGCCGAGGTCACCCGCGTGGCCGCCCAGCACGCGGCCGAGGCGCTGGCGTTCCGCCGCGCGGCGGAGCTGTACCGCGACGCGGCGGGGCTGCTGCCCGTGGAGGACGTCGTCGGTCGCCGCGAGGCGCTGGCCCGCGCCGGGGAAGCGCTGAGGGCCGCAGGTCGCGGTTCGGAGGCGGCCGAGTGTCTGCTCGCTGCCGCCGCGCTCGCGCCCGAGGTGGTGGCGCTGGCGCTGCGTGAGCGGGCCGAAGAGGCGCTCCGCTCCGGCGAGTGAGCGACGGGGGAGTCCAAGCGGGCGAGGCCGCCTGCATCGGCGGCGCTCCGCGGTGGCCCTCGTCGTGCCGACCGGTCGGCCTCGGCGGACGGGAAGTCCACGAGGTCACGGACGCGGACGGGCCGGCGAAAGCGTGCGGCGCAAGGGAGGTCCTGGACGGTCCGTCACTCCGCGCGGACGGGCCTTCGACGCATCGTCGCGTGGGAGCCAGCGCTCGGCTTGCGAACCGAGGCGTCGGGCGCGAGCGTGGGCCGGGGCGGCGGGCGTGGCGGTGAGATGGCGATTCGGACATGTCTGAAGGGGCAGCCGATCGCGGTGCGTCGGGCTCGCCGGCGGCGCGGGCGGGCCGGGGCTGGACCGCGCGGAACGAGCGAACCGGGGCGCGGTTGCGGTCTGAGGAGACTCCGCTGAGGCGACCGCGCGGGAGCTTGCGCGGGGGCCGGCGATCGTTCACCCTCCGCGCGTGATCGAGGGGCCGCTCATCGCCGAGCCTGGACTGCGGGTGCCCGTGTGGGCGCTGCGCTGGAAGGCCGTGCGCTCGGGCGGGCCGGGCGGGCAGAACGTCAACAAGGTGGCGTCGAAGGTCGAGCTGCGGGTGGCGATCGCGTGCATCGAGGGGCTGACCGAACAGACAGGTGCCCGCCTGCGCGCGCTGGCCAAGACCCGGCTGGTCGGCAACGACGAGCTGGTGATCACGTCGGAGCGCACGCGCGACCAGGGCCGCAACCTCGAGGACGCGCTGGCCAAGCTGCGCGTGCTGCTCGAGGCGGCCCAGCGCCAGCCGCGGCCGCGGCGGCCGACCCGACCGACGCGCGGTTCGGTGGAGCGCCGCCTGGCCGCGAAGCAGCGCCGCGGCGACACCAAGGCGGGCCGGCGATGGACCGACGAGGCCTGACGGCCGCGCTGGCGCTGCTGCTGGCGCCCGCCGGTTGCGAGCCGCGCGTCGAGCTCAAGCCCGGTGACCCGGAGCTGGTCCGCGCGGCCCGCCAGCTGTTCGACAGCCGCTGCGCCAACTGCCACGGCCCCCACGGCCGCGGCGACGGGCCGGCGGGGCGGGCCCTGTCGCCGCGCCCGCGCGACTTCGGCGACAGGGCCTGGCAGGCCAGCGTCGACGACGCCCACCTGCGCAAGGTCATCGTCGGCGGCGGCGCTGCGGTCGGCCTGTCGGCGCACATGCAGGCCAACCCCGACCTGGCCGACAGCCCGGTGCTGGTCGGCGAGCTGATCGCGCTCGTCCGCGCCTGTGCGATGGGACAGGACGCGAAGGGCATGTCCTCCGAGACAGAGAAGCAAGCGCCCTGAGCGGCGCGGCGCGCGCAAAACCTGTCGCTGGTCAGGCGCTCGCCGCAGAATGGCGCGGGCGCCGAGGCGGCTGTGCTCGAGCCGGCAGGACGGCGATCAGCCCGGAGTGGCGTGGCGAGCTGCGGCCCGCGGGCGCCTGGCACCTGTCCCGAAAGACAGACCCTCAGACCTTGAGCTGGGCGGCGCGGGCGGCGGCGGCGCGGGCGGCCTCGGCGACGGTGCGCGAGAAGCTGCCGGAGCGGCGGGACAGCGACAGCTCGTGCGGGTCGCTGTAGGGCAGGCGCACGGTGAACATGGTGCCGACGCCGAGCTGCGACTTGACCTCGATGGTGCCGCCGAGCATGTCGCAGAACGCCTTGGAGATCGCCAGGCCGAGGCCGGTGCCGCCGAACCGCCGCGCCGTCGCGCTGTCGCCCTGCGAGAAGGCCTGGAACAGCTTTCCGAGCTGCTGCTGGGTCATGCCGATGCCGCTGTCGGCGACGATGAACTGGATCGCCGGGGTGCCGTCGCGCAGGGTCTTGCTGGCGGTGAGGCGGATCTCTCCGTGGTCGGTGAACTTGACAGCGTTGCTGAGGAGGTTGAGCAGGATCTGCCGCGTCTTGGTGAGGTCGGCGTGGATGAAGCCGATGCTGGCGGGGCAGACGACGACGAGGCGGTTGTGCCCGCGGTCGGCGAGCGGGCGGATCGTGCCGAGCACGGCCTCGACCATGTCGGCGACGTCGAAGGTCTCGAGGTGGACGTCCATGCGGCCGGCCTCGATCTTCGACAGGTCGAGGATGTCGGAGATCAGGCCGAGCAAGTGCTTGCCGGCGAACTGGATCTTGCGCAGCTCGTCGACCGAGCCCTGCAGGCCGCGCTCCTCGGACTCCTCCATGAGCATCTCGGCGTAGCCGATGACGGCGTTGAGCGGGGTCCGCAGCTCGTGCGACATGTTGGCGAGGAACCGGCTCTTGGCCAGGTTGGCCTCCTCGGCCATCTGCTTGGCCTCGCGCAGCGAGCCCTCGGCGCGCTTGAGGTGGGTGATGTCGGAGGCGACGCAGACGGCCCCGATCGGCTCGCCGCGGTCGTCACGCAGCTCGGAGCGGGCGTACAGCACCGGGATCTCGCGGCCGCCCGGGGACCGGTAGACGCGCTCGACGAGGCCCTGCTGCGGCTCGTGCGGCAGCGGCAGCTCGGACGCGTAGTCGGCCAGGAGCTCGGCGAAGGGGCGACCGAGCAGCTGCTCGGGCAGGACGTCGAGCAGCTTCAAGGTGGCGCGGTTGACCGTCTGGATCCGGCCCTCGGCGTCGACCACGACCAACGACTCCGCCATCGAGGCGAGGATGTTGTCGGCGTAACGGCGCGCGCGCTGGGCCTCGCCCAGGATCTGCTCGGCTCGCAGCTCGCCGGCCCGCGCCCGCCCGAGCGCGTCCTGCAGGCTGTGGACGGCGAGCGAGAGGAACACGCCGGCGGCCGCGAGGTGCAGCATGCGCGACAGGTACGCGCGCGGGCCGTCCTCGAGGACCGCGTCGGCCGGCAACATGCCGCCGACCTCGGCGAAGTAGAGCCCGACCAGCGAGGCGAGGCAGAGGCCGAGGATCGCCAGCAAGGTGCGCCGGCCGAACAACAACATGCCGACGATGACGAGGAGAATGAGGCCGCCCAGCGCCGAGCTGCGCAGGCCGCCGGTGTAGGCCGCGTGCGCGACCATGGTGCTGCCCGCGAGGCCGAGGAGCGCGTAGCCGGCGAAGTAGACGTGGCCGCGGTGCAGCAGCGCGAGCAGGCCGAGGCTGAGCGCGGGGAACAGCAGGTCGAGCGGCGAGAAGGCGGCGCCGCGGGTGACCATCACGACCTGCACGACCACGCCGACCATGCCGACCGAGGTGGCGACGAGGAGCGCGAGGTGGACGATGCCGGCGACGCGCGTGCGCTCCTCGTCCGCGAACCGCGGGCCCTCGAACAGGCGGCGGAGCCGTTGGAGCGCAGGCGACGTCATCGGCTCGAAATCAACCTACCAGGGCCGCGGGCGCGGTCAAGCGCACCTTCGGCGGACGGCGCGGAAATCACCGGCGGCGCGTGGCGAGGTTCTCAGGGGATGGCTGATCGGGCAGGTCAGCGTTCGCAGCGTCGACGAGGCCCGCACGCATCGCGGCCGCACGGGCGGCGGCGACGACCTCGGCCGGCCCGCCGCGGCGGCTGGTCGACAGCTCGCGCGGATCCATGTACGGCAGGCGCACGGTGAACGCCGATCCGGCGCCGAGCTGCGACGTCACCTCGATGCTGCCGCCGAGCATGTCGCAGAAGGCCTTGGAGATCGCCAGCCCCAGGCCCGTGCCGCCGAACCTGCGGGCGGTGCCGCTGTCGCCCTGGGTGAAGGCCTGGAACAGCTGCGCGAGCTGCTTTTGCGTCATGCCGATGCCGGTGTCGGCGACGATGAACTGCAGCATGCGCGGCGGCTCCACGCCGATCCGCGCGACGGTGAGACGAACGACGCCCTTGTCGGTGAACTTCGCCGCGTTGCTCAGCAGGTTGATGAGGATCTGCCGCGTCTTGGTCAGGTCGGCGTGGACAAAGCCGATGTCGCGCGGGCACACGACCTCGAGCTTGTTGCCGCCCTTGTCGAGCTGCGGCCGCACGGTGTCGAGCACGGCCCCGACCATGTCGGCGACGTCGAAGGTCTCGAGGTGGATGTCCATGCGCCCGGCCTCGATCTTCGACAGGTCGAGGATGTCGGAGATGAGGCCCAGCAGGTGCTTGCCGGCGAACTGGATCTTGCGCAGCTCGTCGATGCCGTCGTCGAGGCCGCGCTCGTCGGCCTCCTCCATGAGCATCTCCGCGTAGCCGATGACGGCGTTCAGCGGGGTGCGCAGCTCGTGCGACATGTTGGCGAGGAAGCGGCTCTTGGCCAGGTTGGCCTCCTCGGCCAGCTCCTTGGCCTCGCGCAGCGAGGCCTCGGCGCGCTTGAGGTGGGTGATGTCGGAGGCGACGCAGACGGCCCCGAGCGGGGTGCCGTCGTCGTCGAACAGGTCGGAGCGGGCGAACAGCACCGGGATGTCGCGGCCGTCGGGCGTGTGATAGGCGCGTTCGACCAGCGCGGGGCCCTCGCGGGTGCCGCGGCCGCCGTTCTTGGCGGCGCGGAAGCTGGGGAGGATGGCGGTGAACGGCTTGCCGAGCAATTGCTCGGGCGGGGCGCCGAGCAGCTGCAAAGTGGCGCGGTTGACGGTCTGCACGGTGCCCTGCGCGTCGAGGACGATCAGCGACTCGGCCATCGAGGCGAGGATGTTGTCGGCGTAGCGCCGCGCGCTCTGGGCCTCGAGCAGCAGCGCGGCCGAGCGCAGCTCGCCGGCGCGAGCCCGGTCGAGCGCGTTGCGCAGGCCCTTGACGGCCATCGACAGGAACACGCCGCCGGCGCTGAAGTGGATCAGGTGGGCGATGAAGGCCAGCTCGGGGGTGTCGGGGGTGAGCTGCGGGACGACGACGCCCATCTGCTCGAGCACGAGGAAGCCGGTGATCGCGGCGGCGCTGAGGCCGATGAACACGAGCATCCACACCTGGCGGAACAGCAGGGTGGCGACGATGACGACCAGCATGTAGCCGCCGATGCTCGGGCTGCGCACGGCGCCATGGGTCAGCGAGCCGAAGGTGACGGCGAGCCACAAGAGGCCGAGGAAGATCGCGCCGGCGAGCCGCAGCCAGCCGCGACGCACGAGCACCAGCAGGCCGAAGCTCAGCAGGCCGAGGCCGGGGTAGATGATCAGCGCGGCGGCGCTGTCGGTGAGGTACAGCACCTGCAGGACGCCGGAGACGGCGCAGATGGCGATGCTGATGACGAGGATCGTGTGCAGGACACCGGCGATCCGGGCCAGCTCTTCGTCCGCGAACTTCGGCTTCTCAAGCAGTCTGCGCAGAAGCCCCGCCATGTCTCTGCGACACGCGACCCCCTCGTCGATCACGCTACGAGCCGCGCCGGACGGCTGTCAAGGACGGCGCCTGTAGGCGTCCCGGGCGGCGGCGGGGGCGCTCGCCGACGCGGCGGGCGCGTGGCCCAGCTGTCCCGAGAAGCAGGTCCTTGGGGGCATGCGGGGAATCGCCGGCGGCTCAGAAGCGCGCCCGCAAATGACCGGCGATCGCGGCGATGAACAGGCGATAGGTGCCGTTGCCGAGGTCGTAGTCGGAGCCCCGCACCTCGCGCGGGGCGATCCCCTGGAAGCGCGCGTCGGCGAGGAGCGACACGCGCGGGCTCACGTCGAGCACGCCGCCGAGCGCTCCGATGATGCGCTGACCGTCGGGCGAGGCGGTGTCGATGGTCTTCTCGGGCGAGGCCGGCGACTGGTAGCCGAGCGTGGCGCTGACGAGGATCCGCTCCGTGGCCCGGAAGCGGCCGCTGGCCTCGACCCAGATCGTGTCCTTCCACAGGCGCGGCAGGTTGACCGCCAGCGTGTCGCCGATGCCGAGCTTCGGCTGGGCCAGGTCCGGCGAGCTGGCGGTGACGCGGAAGGCGTCGAGCTCGGAGTAGCGGACGTACTGCACGAAGCCGTCGACGCGCCAGCGCTCGCCGATGTCGTAGCCGAGGCCGAGGGTGATCCGCTTGGGCAGGGTGTACTCCAGCGTGGCGTCGCCGCGGACCAGCGGCTTGAACTGCAGGCCCTGCGCGGCCAGGTCCTGGGTGAAGAACGGGTCGTTGAGGTCGACCGCGAACTTGCCGCGGTAGCGCATCGCCGTGCTGTGGAAGTAGGTGAGGGCGATGTTGAAGCGCTTGGTCGGATTGACGGTGACGCCGACGTTGAAGGTGACGCCGTGGGCGATCGCCCGCTTGAGCGAGAACGGGCGCGACAGCACGTCGAGCTCGCGCACCTCGGTCGGCGCCTCGGGCCCGAACGAGTTCTTCTGGCCGAGGGTGTTGAGGCCGTCGGCGAACTCCTGCACGCCGGCGAAGTCCTGCAGCTTGCTCAGCTCGGCGAACCCGAGCACGTAGGCGACGCCGGCCCCGAGCGAGACGAAGTCGTTGATCCGCACGCCGGCGCCGAGGTGGATCTGCGAGGTGGCGATGAACGCCTGCTGGGCCTGCCACCGCTGCGCACCGGTCTTGGGGAACTTGAGCGCGGCCGCGAACGGGACGTAGATGCCGAGGCCGAGGGTCAAGCGATCCTTGACGACCGGGTAGGCGAAGAAGAAGTTGCCGCTCGGCGCGACCGGGTTGGCCTTGACCTGGTCGCTCGGCCCGGTCTTCATCGCGTCGATGTAGGCCGGGTCGATCGGGGCGTTGAACTGCAGGGTGTCGGGGGTCTGGTAGGTGCCGGTGCGCTCGCGGTCGTAGCGGATGTCGCCGACGATGAGCCCGACGCCCGCCAGCACCTCGCCCTTCTTCAGGTAGCCGAGGTTGGCCGGGTTCCAGTAGACCGCCGCGGCGTCGCGCGCGGTCGGGTGCGACTGCCCGCTGGTGACGATCGGCGCGTCGAGGCCGGACGCGCGGGCGCTCCCGGGGACGGCGAGGGCGAACAGGGCGCAGGCGGGGACGAGGGCGCGGAGGGAGAGGAGACGCATGGCGGGTGGCTGGGGGGCGGGTGCAGGGGACAGGTGCGAAAGGCCAGGTACTGAAGGCCAGGTCCGAAGGGGCAGGTCCGAAAGCGCAGGTGAAGCGGGGCGCGTCAACGGGTGCGGGTGATCTCGAGGGCGAGGTTGTTGGCGCTCGGCTTGTCGAGCACGGTGAGCCGGTAGCGGCGGCGGTCGTCGTCCTCGACGTAGAGCACGTCGCCCGGGGCGACGCGGACCTTCTCGTGGCTGGTGTCGCCGTCGATGTCGGCCTTCGACGAGACCTTGTCGGTCAGCTCGGGGTCGGCGAAAAAGCCGGGCCGCTCGTACTCGTAGGGGCGCGCCGGCAGGCCGTCGGCGTCCTTGCGCAGGTCGGCCTCGGTGACGAAGAACAGGTAGTCGCCGCCCTCGCCGCCGGCCGTCGGGGCGGGCTTGAAGTAGTAGAAGTCGGCGTCGCCGTCGGCGTTGTCGTTGAGCTGCTCGGTGATGCCGATCAGCGCCTCGGGGTTGCGCTCGAGGTTGGCCTTGATCTGCTCGACGATGGTCGCCTGATCGAGCGGGATGACGATGTCGCGCAGCGTGAACTCGACGTCGGCGTCGCCCTCGGCCAGCCCGCCGTCGTGCAGCCGGATCTGCGCGACCTCGCTGAGCAGGTCCCAGAGGTAGGCCGGCGGCGGCGGGTTGCCGACGTCGGTGAAGGTCGTCATCTCGGTCCAGCCGGTCGCGTCGACGCAGGCCTCGAAGGCGACGACGTCGGTGCCGAGCTTGTACTCGTCGCAGTGCGGGCCGATGCCCTCGACGGTGCGCCGGCGGGCCATCTCGGCGATCAGGCGCTCGAACAGCCACGGCGGCAGGTCCCAGGCCGGCGAGTTGCCGGTCGGCAGCGGCTCGCGGCTGTCGCCGCCGGGGACGAAGGTGTCGTGCTCGAGCACGCGCACGGTCATCTCCGAGATCGTGAGGTTCTCCGACAGACCCTCGACGCGGATCCAGTCGGGGTCGGAGAAGTCGAAGACCTCGTGGATCTGGCTGGCGGTGCTGTTGACGCTGGCGACGTAGTTGGTGGTGAGGTCGACGCCCTTGTACGGCAGGGCGTTGAGGTTGACGCGCACGTACATGGTGAACGCGTCCTCGGTGATGCCGGAGGCGGCGAGGACGAAGCCGGGGTGGACGAGCGCGTTGGGATCGTCGGGGTCGAGCGAGGCCGGGCCGAACCGGTCGGGCAGGCTCTCGAACGCGTAGACGATGTCGCCGAGGGTGATCGGCAGGGCGCGCGGGGCGATCGGCCACAGGCCGTCGGGGTGGTCGGCGTCGACCGTGCCCTTGCGCGTCTGCGCGGCCGGGTGCGAGCCGAGCAGCTCGTCGAGGAAGGTCTCGGAGACGACCTTCGGCGGGATGGCGTCGTCGGTGACGCCGATCTGCATGAGCGCGGCCAGGGCCCGCGCCGGCGGCACGCCGACCGACGCCGACAGGGCGATCAGCTCCTCGAGCTTGGTGCCCTCGAGGTCGACGTTGTCGGGGTTCATGTTGAGCAGCCGGCGCAGGTTCTGGGCCGCGGGCGCCAGCGCGTCGGCCTCCTCCGGCGGCAGCGCGCGCAGCTCGTCGAGCACGACGGTGACCGACTCGGTCAGGTCGTAGTCGAGCAGCCACAGGTCGTCGAGCACCTTGCGCGGCAGCTTGCGCATCTGCTCGAGGGTGACGGCCTGCTCGAAGTCGTCGACCTCGAAGCGGAGCGAGCGCAGCACGACCCGCTTCGGCTGGCCGACCGGCGCCTCGGTCGGGACCTCGGCCGCGGGGACGGCGACTTCGTCGATGCAGCCGACCGGCCCGAGGAGGGCCGTGACGACGGACGTGGCGAGGGCGAGGCGGCGACGCGTGGTCATGGAAGGCTGGCCTTGAGGACAGGTTTCAGCGGGAGCGCGTGACGGTCAGGGCGATGCTGTGCGGGGCGGGCTTGTCCTCGACGACGAGCTTGAACAGCCGCTGCTCGTCGTCCAGCATGTAGAGGACGTCGCCGGCGGCGATCTTGACCTTCTCGTGGCTGGTGTCGCCGTCGATGGCGACGACCTCGGAGGCCTTGTCGGTCAGCTTGGCGTCGCGGAAAAACCCGGGCTTCTTGTAGCCGTAGGGCCGCACGGGCTCGCCGTCGGCGTCGTTCTCGATGTCGGCGGCGGTGACGAAGTACAGCCAGTCGCCCCGCAGCTCGGGCGGGTTGTCGGCCTTCGGGACGTAGTAGTAGAAGTCGGCCCGGCCCTCGGTGTTCTCGTTGAGCAGCTCGGCGATGGCCGACAGCGCGGCCGGGTTCTTCTGGATGTTGGTCTTGATCTGGGCGACCAGGTCGTCGACCGTGGTGCCGACCGGGACCTGCTTCAGCGTGAAGCTGATGTCGCCCTCGCCCTCGCCGAGGCCGCCGTCGTGCAGCCGGACCTGGGCCACCTCGAGCAGGACGTCCCAGAAGTACGACGGCGGCGGCGGCGGCGAGTCGAGCAGGACGCTGTCGTCGATGGCGATCGAGGTCCACGACTCGGGGGCGGCGGCGTCGGGGTCGAACACGCCGTCGACGAAGGCGCCCTGGCCGATGCACGCCTGCACGGCGATGAACGGCGGGTCGACCTGACCCTTGGGGCCGTACTCGGTGCAGTGGGCCGGGATGCTGCCGGCGCGGGCGACCGCGACCTCGGCGATCAGGCGCTCGAACAGCCAGCGCGGCTTTTGCCACACCGCCGAGTCGCCGAGCGGGGCAGGATCGGGGCTGGTGCCGCTGGCGACGAACTCCTTGTCCTCGTCGATGGTCATCGTCATCTCCTCGACGACCAGCGCGGGCACGAGGCCCTCGATGTTCATCCAGTCCTCGCTGGTGAAGTCGAAGGCGCTCAGGATCTGGCTCTTGGTGCTGTTGACGTTGGCGACGGTGCCGTCGGTCAGGTCGAGGCCCTTGTACGGCAGGGCGTTGAGGTCGACCTTGACGACCATCTTGAAGTCGGGCGTGGTCGCCTTGAACTTGAAGGCGCCGCCGATGAAGCCGGGGTGATCGGGGTCGTCGGGGTCGGCGGCCTCGGCCGGGCCGAAGCGCACCGGCATCTCGGCGAAGTCGGTGACGACGTCCCACAGGCTGACCGGCAGGCTGCCCGGCGCGACCGGGTACTTGCCGTCGGGGTGCTCGGCGTCGACCGGGCCGGGGCGGAACTGGGCGTTCGGGTGGGTGCTGACGACGTTGTCGATGACGGCGCGGGTGGTCAGGTCGACGGTGATGATCGGCTCGTTGGGATCGACGGCGATCAGGTCGGCGAGGATGGTCGCCGGGCCGAGGCCGACTGCCTCGCCGACGCCGATCAGCGGCGCCAGCGAGGTGCCGTCGAGGCTGGTCGACTTGGCGGTCATGTTGAGCAGCTTCCACATGTTCTGGGCGCTGCGCGGAAGGTGCGGGACGTCGGCCTCGGGGGTGGCGATCAGCGTCAGCAGGGCGTTGCGGATCAGCGGCTCGAGGTCCATGTCGAGCAGCCAGGTCTCGCGCAAGATCTTCTCCGGGAACCGCTGCTTGATGTCCTCGAGCGACAGCTCCTGCACGAAGTCCTTGGCGTCGAGGCGGAGGAACCGCAGCTCGACGCGCCGCTCGTCGCCGAGCTCGACGGGCTCGGCGGCCGGCGCCTCGGGCACCGTGACCTCCTCGACGCAGGCGGGCGCGAGCAGGGCGGCGAGGAGGAGAGGGATGGAGGAGGTGTTTCGAAACATGGCGGATCGCACAGGAAAGAAGGGACAGGAGGCCGTGGGGGCGGGCCCGCTGCTCACAGCTTGCGGACGCGGACGACGATCTCGACCGGGTCGGCGCCGGCGGGGACGGTGAAGCGCAGCTCGTAGGTGTCGCCGACGTCGTCCTGGATGTAGAGCGTCGACTCGCCCTCGGGCAGGCGGTACTTCTCGTGCTCGGTGTCGGCGACGCCGTCGATCGTCGTCGACGAGACCTTGTCCTTCAGCTCCGGGTCGGCGAAAAACCCGGGCTTGGTGTAGGTGTAGTCGGCGAGCTGGGTCGGATCGTCGGCGGCCGGCCGCTTGTCGTTCAGGCCGACGAAGAAGAGGTACGGGGTGCCGCCGTCGGCGGCGCGCCGGTAGTAGAAGTCGAGCCGGCCGTTCGAGGTCCAGTAGTTGCCGAGGATCACGTCGGCGATCTTGTCGGCCTGGCTCTGCAGGGTCGGACGGATCTGCGCGATCATCTCGTCGGCGGTGAAGCCGATCGGCACGCCCTTGAGCGCGAACACCGGGCGCGCGCCGCCCTCCTCGAGGTTGTCGGCGGTGTTCTGCTCGGCGCCGACGATCTTGCCGTTCATGTCGCGCATGAAGGCGTCGTTGCCGGCGGGGTCGTGGATGATGTCCTGGGCGACGTCGAGGAGCATCTCCCACAGGTACTGCGGGGCCGGCGAGACGAGGTTCGGGACCTGGATGTCGAACTCGGCCCAGCCGGGGTCGACCATGCCGACCGAGGCGCCGGCGAGGCAGGGCAGGCCGGGCGCGAAGCAGTAGAACGGGTAGTCGAGGTCCTTGAAGGCGAGGTAGGCGGCCTGGGCGATGATCCGCTCGAGCGACCATTCGGGCTGCGACCACACGTAGGTGTCGCCGAGCGGGCTGTCCGGCAGGTTGGGCGCGCAGGTGGCGTTGCCGTCGACGCACGAGGGGACCTTGGTGTCGAGCTCGGCGATCGCCATGCGCATGTCGACGGTCGGGTTGGCGGCGATGCCCTCGATGACGACCTTGACCGGGTCGTTGAAGTCGAACGCGAGCGGGGCATCGGCGAGGCTGAGGAACATCTCGCCGGCGCCCTCGGAGGCGTCGATGCCGTCGACCCGCCGCAGGTTGCTGTCGGCGGTGGCGACCATCTTGAACTCGGGGGTCAGCGCGTCGCTGTAGGTGGTGAAGTCGGCGTCGTCGGGGACGAGCAGGCCGGGGTGGTCGCCGACCGGGCCGAGCTTGTCGGACAGCGGCCGCATGTCCATCAACGCGTCGTAGAGGGTGACCGGCAGCTTGCCCTCGCTGTTGGCGATGTTGGGGTGCGAGGCGAGCAGGGTGACCTTGAGGGCGTCGCGCAGGACGGCGACCGGGATGAACGGCCGCGTGTGCAGGTCGCCCTCGTGAACCTTGTCGAGCTTGGAGTCCTTGAGCTTCTCGGTGCACTGGACCGAGCCGAGCTCGTGGTCGCCGCAGAACAGGCTGGCGGCCAGCACGTCGCTGAAGGTGAGGCCGTTGACGGTCTCGTTGTCGTACAGCGAGAAGAGGTACTGGAAGTCCTCCATCACCGTGGTCGCCACGACCGCGTTGCGCGGCGTCATGGTGAGCAGGCGGACCATGGCGAACTGCGGCGAGGTGCGCCACTTGTTCGGGTCGTTGGCGATCGGGTCGCCGTCGTACAGCTTGCCCAGCGCGGTGAGGTTGCAGTCGTGATTGGGACTGACCGGGAGGTCGCCGTTCTTGACCGTGTCGTCGTAGACGTTCCACTGGTCGCCGCACGAGTTTTGGATGGTCGCCAGGACGTTGTCGAGCAGCGGGCCGCTGTCGAGCTCGATCAGCGTGATGTCCTTGGCCGCGGCCTCGCCGAAGATCTCGAGCGCCTTGGCCTTGTCCATCTCGAGCACCACCGGCGGCGGCGGGGTGTCGTCGATGCGCAGGAAGAAGCGGTCGGTCGGGAGCTGCGGCGCCGAGGGCTCGCCGGTGGTGGGCGCGGTCGTGTCGGAGTCGGTGTCGGCGGCCGTGCCGGTCTCGGTGGTCGTGCCGCCGTCGGTGTCGCCAGGGTCGCCGGGACACGCCGCGAGCGCGGGGATGAGCAGCGAGAGCGAGAGCAGGGGGCGGGGATGTCTCATGGCGCAGCCGTCCGAAGCCCGCAGTATCGCAGCTTCGCCGGTCCTGCGATAGGACGACGAGCGCCCGCGGCCTTGCGCCCCCGCGGCCTGCAGGGGAAGCCAGGCGTCTTGGCGCCGCGTAGCGGAGGGCCTGCGCCGGTCGCCCGGCCGCCGATCGCTGCGAGGCGATCACGCGCGTCCGGGCAGGCCGGGCCTCGCGCGCCGGGGGCGACGTCGCGGGGCGCAGGCGGGCGACCGCCGCGTCGGTCGCGGGCATGCAGGTGAGGCGAACAGGGTGCGGGTCGCGGGACGCCGGCGAGCGACTGGAGCGTGGGTCGCGGGACGCCGGCGAGCGACTGGAGCGTGGGTCGCGGGACGCCGGCGAGCGACTGGAGCGTGGGTCGCGGGACGCCGGCGAGCGACTGGAGCGTGGGTCGCGGGGGCGCAGGCGAGGCGACTGCACGCGCAGGAGTGAGGCCGCGCCGGCGTGGCGAGCACGCGGCTGCCGGTGCGGCGCGAGCGAACTCGGTGGAGCGGTGATTCGCGCGGACGGGCCGCGCCGCTCACTTGCTTCCGGGCGCGGGCGCGGTCTTCGGCGCGGGCGGTGGGGGGCTCGCGGGCGCCGGCGGCGGGGCGCCGAAGCGGCTCTCGAGCTCGACGCCGCGGACGCAGAAGGCGCCCGGCTGGCGCGGGTCGGGGTCGCGGTCGACGATCAGGAAGAACTGCTGCTGCTGGGCGAAACCGGCCTGCAGGACGTGGTAGACGCGATCGCTGATGTCGGGGCAGCCGCGGCCCCAGTAGAGCCGGGCGGGCTTCTCGACGGCCTCGCCGAATTGCCGCCAGAACCCGTAGAGGTAGCCGCTGCCGTTCTCGTAGACGACCATGTTCGACAGGCTCACCGCCCACATGCGCGGCTTGGTCTCGCCGGAGCCTCTCGGGGTGCCGAGCGCGGCGCTCGGGGCGGGGGCCGGCGTCAATGCGGGCGGGGCCGGGGCGGCGGCGGCGAGGTTCGTCGACGCGCTGCTCGGCGCGGCCGCGGCGGCGTCGAAGCCGACGAGCGCGAGGAGGCCGAGGATCGCCGCGGCGAGGGGGGCACGGGCGGGGCGCAGAGACGTGTCGGACATGCGTGAATTTGACACAATGCTCACGCGGCTTGTAAAGCGGGGTGCCCCGATAATTGCCTCACGCCGCTCGGGAAGGGCGGTGTTCGAATCATCGGGCGTGCTTCGCGACGCGTCCGCGAGACCGCCGGGACCGGCGCCGCCGCGGCTTCACGGGGGCGCAGGACTTTCGGTATAGTCGCCGCGATGCCCGGCTCGTCGCTGCACGGGCGCGCCTTCACGCGCGTCGCCGTGATCGTCGTCCTCTCGCTGACTCCGGCGCTGGCGCAGGCCCAGGAGCCTGCGACGCCCGAGCCGGTGGCCGAGGGGCCCGCGGCGGCGCCGGCGCCGAGCGAGCCGCGGCCGCCGGCGGTCGAGGTCGAGGCGGCCCGGCGCGTGCGCCACAACTGGTACGCGGGCTTCGGCGTCGGCCTCGGCGTCGGCAACCTGCGCCGCACCGACACCGGGCGCAACGCGCTGTCGGTGGCGCTGCTCGGCCAGGTTCGCGCGGGCGGACGGATCCGCGACAACCTGCTGGTCGGCGGGCTGTTGTCGATGACGCTCGGCGGAGCCCGCCGCGGCCAGGGGGTGTTCTCGGTGCTGGCCGAGGTCATCGGCTACCCGATCAAGGGCAAGGGGCTGGTGCTGCAGGGCGCGGCCGGGCTCGGCGCCTTCGTTCAGGCCGAGGTGACCGACCTCGTCCATCCGTCGGCCGGCTTCAGCCGCACCGCCGTCGGGATCGCGTTCGGCCTCGGGCTCGGCTACGAGTTCTGGCTGGCTCGCCGCTTCAACCTCGGGCTGATGCTCCGCAGCGACGGGATGGCGGCGCCGCAGCTCGGGCTGCGCGCGGCAGGGACGCTCGGGCTGACGTTCACCTGGTACTGAGGGCAGGTCCGAAGGGGCAGGCCCGAAGGGGCAGGCCCGAAGGGACAGGTCCGCCGGGACAGGCCCGAAGGGGCAGGTCCGAACGGTCAGGAGCTGCCGCCGCCGGCGCCGCGGCGCTCGCGGGCCTGCTCGATGAGGTGCTGGTAGGTGACGTCGCCGAGGACGCTGGCCTCGCCGCGGTCGCAGCGCTCGAACAGCTCGGTGAGGCTGTCGTCGCGCGGCTGGTCGACGTCGGCGCGGAACAGGCGGAGGATGTCGAGCACGCGCAGCTGGTCGAGCGGGCGCGCGGGGACGTAGCCGTTGTCGTCGCCGACGAGCCGCAGGACCACGCCGGCGGCCTCGAGGCGGGTGAGGACGTCGGACAGGCGGGTGGCCTCGACGCGGAACCGCGAGGCCAGGGCCTGCAGCACGAGCGGGGCGCCGCGGCGGTCGTAGTGGTCGCAGATGGCCAGGACGATCCGCGCGGCCAGGCGCGCCGCGCTGACGCCCCCCTCGGGGTCGCGCCGCAGGCTGGGGTTGACGAAGCCGTCGCGGCGGACCACCGCGATGTGCTGGACGACGTAGGCGATCTCGGCGGCGAGCAGGACGATCAGCCACGAGAGGTAGGCCCACACGCAGAACACGGGGATCAGCGCGAGCGCGCCGTAGGTGCCCTCGTAGGTGCGGAAGGTGCCGAGGTAGAGGGCGAAGCCCCGCTTGCCGAACTCGAACAGGGTGGCGCCGACGACCCCGCCGACGACGGCGGCCTTCCAGGTGACGGCGGTGGCCGGGAGGAACCGCAGCAGGACGACGAAGGCGATGTCGGTGCTGAGGTAGGGGATGACGGAGAAGTTCTGGTCGGTGAAGCGGGCGACGATCGACTGGGTGATGCTGAAGAAGATCACCAGCGGCGCGAGCGTGGTGAGCGTGTAGAACATCGCGAACTTGGCGACGATCGAGCGGCGCAGCTTGGCCCGCCAGATCTGGTTCATCGCGTCCTCGAGGGTGATGAACAGCAGCATGGCGCCGCCGATCGAGCCGAGGAAGCCGACGACGCCGAGGTTCTCGACGGTGACCCGCGAGGCGAGGTCGTAGATCTGGGCGCTGATGATCTCGGAGCGCCCGGGGTCGGGGATCAGCGCCCGGGCGACGCGGTTGATGAAGCTGCGCCCGCTGTCCTCGCCGAGCAGGCCGAGCAGGGTGAGGACGAGGCCCGCGAACGGCACCAGCGAGAGCAGGGTCTGCAGCGCGAGGCTCGAGGCGAGGGTGGTGCTGCGATCGACGAAGAGCCACCGCCGCACCGCGTAGACGGCGGCGAGCCAGACCTGCCGCCCGGGGCTGGGGTCGAAGGTGACTGTCCTCGGGAACAGGTACTCGCGCAGCCAGGCCACCCGGGCGCGCCGCGAGACGGGCGCAGGCGCGTGGACGTCGGGGTCGGGCTGCGGCTCGTCCACCATGGCTCCTCGCTCAGTGTGTCCGAGGTCCGTGCGGACCCGCTAGCGGTTCCCGCGGCTCATCCGCCCTGGGCGGCCGGCAGGCGCGGCGGGGCGGCCCGCTTGGCGGCCCGGGCGACTTTCTCGCGCAGCGGCTCGGCGAGCGCCTCGATGTCGTCGCGCAGGGCGCCGAGCTCCTCCTCGAGCCGACGCACGCGCTTCTCCGGGAGGCCGTCGAGGTCGGGCAGCAGCTCGGCGAGCTTGCGCGCCGCGGCCGAGGCCTTGTTGAGCAGGTCGAGCTTGTCGGCGCCCTTGGGCCGCGGGTGCAGCACGGGGTCGAAGCGCTTGCGCAGCTCGGCGACCGGCTGCCCCTCGTCGAACACGGCCGACTTGAGCTCGGTGAGCACCTCGGGGGCGTGCGGGCGCGCAGGCGCGCGGCGCGAGGGCGCGGGCTCCTCGTCGCCGCTGGGATCGTTGGCCGGACCGTCGCCGATCGCGCGCGAGAAGTAGTCGATCGCCTCGACGGTCGGGATCGTGCGCGCGACGCCGTCCCACTCGAGCACCTCGGGGGCGTGCCGCTGCACGGTCGAGTAGCTGACGGTCAGCTTGTCGACCGTGGCCTTCTTGAGGGTCAGCTCCTGCGCGCAGTAGGCGTGGAAGTCGTCGTAACCCCAGCGCTCGTAGGCCCGACCGGCGCGCACCTTGATGAGCGCCTCCGCGAGCTCGATCCACGAGCGCTTGAAGCGCTGGGTCCGCCGCACGACCTCGAGCCGCTGCGCGTCCCCGCCGGTCCGCTCGAGCAGCTCGGCGAGGTCGTCGATCTTCTTGGTTCCCTTGGACACCGGGGCTCCTATATCACCCGGGCCGCGCCCTTTGGTACCGTGGCCGGGTGGCCCCGGACGCACAGGCGCTGGCGACGCTGGTCCAGCAGACGCCGCCGGAGCCGCAATCCGCGGCCGTGCGCCTGACGCGGACGGCGCGGGCGGACTGGCAGCCGGCCGAGGCCGATCCCCCGCTCCAGGCCGGGGCGGTGATCGACGGCCGCTACCGGGTGGTGACGGTCATCGGCGAGGGCGGGATGGGCCGCGTCTACGAGACGGAGCACCTGTTCCTCCGCCGCCGCCTGGCGCTCAAGCTGGTCCGCCGCGACGCGGGCACCGGCGAGGCGGCGAAGCGGCTGCTGCAAGAGGCGGTGCTGGCCGGCAAGGTGCCGCACGCGACGGTGGTGCCGGTGTTCGACTGCGCCGCCTTGCCCGACGGCCAGGTCTACGTGGCGATGGAGCTGCTGCGCGGCGAGAGCCTCGAGGAGGCGCTGCTGCGGCCGCAGCGGGCCGAGGACGTGCTGCGCTGGCTGGCCGAGGTGGCTCGCGGGCTGGCGGCGGCCCACCGCGCCGGGATCGTCCACCGCGACGTGAAGCCGGCCAACCTGTTCTTGGCCCGCACGAACGACGGATCGGTGCAGCCGCGGATCCTCGACTTCGGCATCGCCAAGCTGCTGCCCGGGCTCGCCGGCGAGGCCGGCGCCGTGGTCCAGACGCAGGCCGGCGCGCTGCTCGGGACGCCGTTCTACATGGCCCCCGAGCGGATCCGCGGCGAGACCGGCGACGGCAGCGCGGACCTCTACGGGTTCGGCGTGATCCTCTACGAGGCGCTGACCGGGCAGGTGCCGTTCCTCGGCGAGGGCTTCATGGAGATCGTCGGCCGCCACCTGCGCGAGCCGCCGCTCGACCCGCGACAGGCGGCCCCCCAGCGGCGGATCCCCGACGCCCTCGCCGAGCTCGCGCTGGCCCTGCTGCGCAAGGAGCCGCAGGCGCGCCCGCGCGACGGCGACGCGGTGGCCGCCGCGCTGCTGGCGGTGCTGGAGCGCGAGCCGGCGACCGTGGCGGCGCTGCGGCTCGGGGCGGAGGCGCCGGTGTCGGTAGAGGCGGCGACGCAGGCGATCGAGGAGGGGTCGACGCAGCGGCTCGAAGGACAGGTCGTGGCGGACATGTCCGGAGAGACAGCCGCGTTCGAGGGCGGCCCGGGGGACATGTCCTCGGGGGCAGGGCAGGGGACGGCGCGCTCGGGGTCGTTCGCGGGCGGCGAGGCGCGGGCCAGCGCGACGGCCGTGACGCTGGCGCCGGGGCCGGAGCCGGCCGCGGACGCGCCGGGGCCGCGCTCGGCGGAGAGGTCGGCGGGGACGGGCGCGGGGGCGCGGGCGGGTCGGCCCTCGCTGTCCTCGGGGACAGGCGAGGCGTCGACCGCGGACGGCGCGGGCGAGCTGTCCTCGGAGACAGGCGGGGAGCCGCTGGCGCCGACGAACGCGACGCCGGCGGCGCGTTCGGACATGTCCCCGGGGGCAGATCGAGCGGCGAGCAGCCTGCGCGCGGCGGCGCTGGTGCTGGCGTGTGCGGCGGGGGGGCTGGTGGCCTGGGTGCTGATGCCGCGCGACGAGGTCGGGGAGGCCGGGCCGGCGGCGGTCGAGGCCGCAGCCGCGAGCCCGGGGCCGGGCGCGCCGCTCCCGGTCGCTCCCGCGGCCGATCCGGTCGGGTCGACGGGGGAGGCGGCCGAGGCGAGGCCGGCCGATCCGTCGGCGACGGCCGTGAGCGGGTCCCCGGCGACCGGAGGAGGGCCCGAGACGCCGGACGCGGCGACCACGGCCCCTGCGGCCGAGCCCGAGGCGAAGGCGGCCCCGGCGGCCTCGCCGTCGAAGAAGCGGGGCAAGAAACCGCCGCGCAAAGCTGGTACAACCGAGCCGGGTCCGCGCGAGCCAGGGCCGAAGATCAAGACCGATGTCTACGACGAGTGAGACCCCGGGGTGCCAGCGTCCGCGAGCGGCGGGCTGGCGACGCGCGCTGGTCGGCGCCCTCGTGTTCGCGCTGGCGCGCCCGGCCGCGGCGGCTCCGGGTGCCCCCTCCGAGGCGCCGGCGACCGTCGACGCGGCGCTCGCGGCGGGGGACCTCGGGACGGCCCGCGCGCTGGCCGAGAAGGCCCGCGAGGCCGATCCGAGCGCCGACAACTGGCGCCGTGAGGCCGAGGTGTGCCAGCGCCTGGCCGACTACGCGTGCGCCCGCGCGGCCTGGAAGGGGCACCTGGCCGCCCTGCCGAAAGGGGCCGACCGCGAGGCGGCCGAGGCCCAGCTCGCTGCGCTCGAGGACATGTCCCGGGGGACAGTCGCCGACGAGGCGCCGTCGACCCACCGCGCGGCGCTCGACAAGGCCCGCGCCGACAAGGAGGCCGGTCTGCGCCCCAAGCCGGCCGTCGCCGAGGGGCCGAAGCCGGCGCCGGTGAAGCGCGAGCGGATCGTGAAGAAGTGGTACTTCTGGGTGACGACGATCGCCATCGCGGCGGCGGCCGGGGCGATCACCGGCATCGCCATCCAGGCCGCCCGCGACGAGCGCGCCGACGACCTCGACGAGGGCGCTCGCCTGCGCGTCCAGCCCGAGGGCCTCGGGCTGCGGTTCTGAGGCACCGGGAGCCTTGGTTCCGCAGGGGGGGCCGGCAGCGCGCTCGGTCGGCCCGCGGCGGGTCGGAGCTCCGCGCCGAGCGGGCGGAGGCCTCCGGGGTGGGCTGTCCGGAGGGACAGGAATTGCGCGAGGCGTGATATGTCCTGAGAGACAGGTTACGCGAGCGGCGTGGTCGGCCGGAGATGTCCCGAAGGACAGGATGAGCGCGAACGGGCGTAGCGACAGCGAATTCGGGGGTCCGCGATCCGCATGTCTTCAAGGACAGGTTGATGTTGGCGGGCCCGCGCCCGCTCGGACGCGGGGGCCAGCCGACTGCGGGGGCGCCGCCACGGCTGGGCCCGCTGGCCGCGGGTGTCTCGAGGGACATCTCTCCCGGGGCGAGGCGATCTTCGGCGCCGGGTGTGACCGATCCGACGACGCGCGGTTTCGGGCGGCTAGTAGACGGCGCCGTGGAGGGTGAAGCGCAGGCGCATGAGCGAGAGAGCGCCGCTGCCGCCGGAGGCGAAGATGCGCAGGCCCTGGAACTCGTTGTTGTCGACGATGCAGGTCTCGAGGTCGACGCCGGTGCTGTGGATCGACCAGTCGTTGGCCATCGTGCCGGTGGCGCCGCACTTGTTGAGCTGATTCTGCACGGTGAACGTCACCGACGAGCCGACCGAGTAGCTGCGGCCCTGGACGCACACCGTCGCGTAGTCGTAGGTGAGGCCGCCGATCCCGAACATGATCTGCAGGGCGCCGTTGCCGTCGACGATCGCGACCCGGCCGATCTGGTCGTCCTCGACCTCGACGTTCTGATAGATGTCCCACACCTCGGGCCACGACTCGCCCTGCGGCGCCCAGTCGGCCTCGCCCCAGCCGGGGGTGGGCGAGTAGGTCCAGTCGGGGTTGGTCGAGGTGAACGCGCTGCTGTAGTCGATTTCGAGCCAGACGCCGTCGGACGGGAAGCCGCACGGGTCGGTCGCGGGCGCGGGCGTGGGTGTGCAGTCGTTCTCGCAGCCGTCGCCCGGGGTCTTGTTGCCGTCGTCGCACTGCTCGCCGCCCTCGACGTCGCCGTCGCCGCAGACCGGCGGCGCGGGCGGTCCGCACAGGCCGGCCTGGCACTCGAGGCCGGGGTCGCAGATGTCGGACTGGCCGCAGGGACAGCCGTCCTGTCCGATCGGACAGGGCTCGGCGGTCGTGCCGTCGCCGGCGGTCGTGGTGCTCATGCCCTCGCCGGTGGTCGTGGTCGTCGCGTCGCTGGCGGCCGTGTCGCCGCTCGTGTCGGTCGCCGAGGTGCCGCTCGCGGGCTCGCTGGTGCCCGTGGTCGAGGTGCCGCTGGCGTCGCCCTCGCTGCTGTCACCGGACGGCGCGTCGGTCGTCGCGTCGGTCGCCGCAGTCGCGGACCCGGCGGATGTGGTCGGTGTCGGCTCGGATGTGGCGGAGTCGGACGTCGCCGCGCCGGTCGAACTCGGGGCCGTGACCGAGGTGATGCCCGCGGAGGCGGTCGTCGGGGTGTCCGAGGGATCGCCGCAGGCGGCGAGGAGCAGGAGCGGTCCGAGGCGACGCGGGCGCATGGCGGCGGAGGATAGTGGGTGGCTCCGGGGCAGGCGAGGGGTCGAGTGCGGGGTTTGCACCAGACGGGTCCCCGCCCGGCGCAGCACTTTGGTCGCGCGCAGCGGGTCCATGCTACGTTGGGTCGCACGACGACACGCGGGCGCGGGTCCGATCTCGCGCACGGGAATTGCTTTACGGGCCTCCGGGCCCGACCTGCGCCACGGCCCGCGAGGCCTCCACGCTTCACGGGCCTGAATTCGCCTACTGCACCGAGGGCACGATGCCGGTTAAGAGATCCATCCCCGCATCCGGGACAGACGCCCTGATCGGCCAGACGATCGGCAGCCACTACACCCTGCAGCGCGTCCTGGAGCGTGGGCCGCGGGTTCAGGCGTTCCTCGCCACCCACCGCACCATGCACCGCACCGTCGTCGTCCAGCTGCTCGCGGCGGGGTGGATCGACGGGTCGCCCGCGGCGGTGCGCTTCGACGAGCAAGCCAAGGCGCTGGCCACGCTGGAGCACCCGAACATCGCCGCCGTCCACGACCACGGGCGCGAGTCGGGGCGGGTGTGGGTCGCGGTCGAGTACGTCGAGGGCGAGACGCTGGCCGACTACGTGCGGCGCATGGGCCGGCTGCAGCTCGAGGCGTTCGTGCCGATCGCCGCGCAGGTGCTCAAGGGGCTCGGCGGCGCGCACGTGCGCCGGATCGTCCACGGCGATCTCAACGCCGACCAGGTGATGCTGGTCGAGGAGCAGGGCCGCGCCAACTACGTCAAGCTGCTCGACCTCGGGATCGCGGCGCTGTTCGAGTGGCCCGAGGGCAGCGACGAGGAGGCGCCAATGGTCGGCGAGCCGGCCTACCTCGCGCCCGAAGTCATCATGAACAAGCCGGCCGACGCGCGCTCCGACGTGTACGCCGTCGGCGTGCTGTTCTATCACATGCTCACCGGCCGGCTGCCGTTCGAGGGCGACAGCCCGCGCGACGTGCTGCACAAGCACGTCAACGCCAAGCCGACGCCGCTCGAGACGGTGCTGCCGCCCGGCCACGGCGTGCCCGACGAGCTGATCCACCTGATCCACGACTGCCTGGCCAAGAACCCCGACAACCGGCCGGCGGACGCCAACGAGATCGTCGAGCGGATGATCGACTGTGTGCCGGCGGCGATGTTCCGCCTGCCGGTCGCGGCCCCGCGCAGCCGCGGCAAGGACAACCTGTCCCGCGGGACAGGTCCCAGCGACGCCGAGGCGGCCCAGGACCGCGCCCGCTCGGCGACCCTGGCCGCCGCCGTCGAGGCCAGCGGCACCCACCCGATCCCCGTCATCGAGCCCCCGCCGGCCGTCGTAACCGCCGAGGCGCCGAGCTCCGGCGGCAGCTCGGGCTGGATCTTCGCGCTGCTGGCGATCGTCGGCGTGGGCGTGGGCGTGTACTTCTACCTCGAGAGCCAGAAGCAACCGCCGCTGCCGCCGCCGATCGCGGCCCCTCCGCAAGACGTCCCGCCGCCGCAGAGCGCCGCCGGGCTGGCCAAGGCGCAGGAATTCGAGGCCGCCGGCAAGCTGCAGGAGGCGCTCGCGGCCTACGAGGTCGTGCTGGTCACCGACCCGACCAACGCCCAGGCCAAGGAGCGGCAAGCTGCCCTGAAGGCCATGATCCAAGAGGCAGAGGCGAAGGGCCAGCTGCCGCCGCCGGACACGAAGACGGACACGCCGCCCGACACGAAGGTCGAGGCGCCGCCGGACACGAAGGTGGAGACGCCGCCCGAGACGCCGCCGGACACGAAGGTCGAGACGCCGCCCGACACCATAATCGAGACGCCGCCGCAGCCTGCCGGCCCGGTGGCGATCAAGGTCGACGCCACGCCCAAGGCCGAGGTGCTGGTCGACGGCGTGTCGAAGGGCAAGACCCCGCTGACGCTCGAGCTGCCGCCCGGGCCGCACCAGTTCGAGTTCAAGGCCAAGGGCTTCGAGAACCACCTCGAGACGCTCGAGGTCGCGGCCGACGGGCAGAAGGAGCTCAAGGCCAAGCTCAAGCGGACCGACCGCAAGAGCTTCCGCGACGAGGAGAACGCGGCCTCGGAGCAGCTCGACCCCGAGGAGGGCGTCGGTACCAACATCGAGATCACGCGGCCCAAGAAGGGCGGCTGAGGCTCGCGCGCCGCCCCGGCGCGGCAGCGCGACAGGTCGCGGCGCGCTGCGACCGGTGAAGACGGACCTGGCGAAAGAGACAGGTCCGCATTTTTGTGCGCGATCCGCAGAAGACCGGCCAGGACAGGCCAGGCCTCGTCGCGCTCGTCGTCCAGCGATCGACCGCATTCGTGCCGCTCGGCGAGCGACGTGCCGCGAGGCCGGTGTCCGGGGTCGCCAGTGAGCTGGCGAAAGGGACAGGTCCGTCGCCGCCGCCTGCGGCTCAGTCGGCGCGCAGGACGACGATCCGCAGCGGCTCGCGCTCCCCGCGGTGCTCGAAAATCAGCACGCCCGCCGGCCCGAGCGCCTCGGTCGAGTCCTTCACCGCCCACGCGCCCGCCACCTCCAGCGCGACGGCGAAGTCGGGCCGGCGGAGCACGGTGAGGCGCTGCTGGTCGCCGCCGGCGGCGAAGCGGGCGCCGAGCCGCTGGATCCCGCGGGTGTCCTTCGGGACAGTTTGCAGCACCCGGCCGTCGCGCCCCAGCAAGGCCACCTCGGGCCCGCCGAGCCGCACGTAGCCGTCGCCGGCCGGGTCGCGGATCAGCGCCTGGTCCTGCGCCAGGGCGTGCTCGTGCAACGTGGCGCCCTTGCGCAGGTCGAGCCAGGCGTAGGTCGGCGTGTGGACGTACGCCAGGAGGTCGTCGATTGCCTCGCCGGGGGTGATGGCCACGCGATCGGGTGGCAGCTCGCGACGCCAGCGCGGCTTGCCGGTGACCACGTCGCGCAGCTCGACCCGCAGCTCGCGCTCGGAGCGGCGGCGGACCAGCAGCAGGCCGGGCGCGACCAGGCGGGCGGCGCTGCTGAACCGCTCCGTCTGGCCCCGCCACTCGGCCCGCCACTTGATCTGTCCGGTCGAACATGTCCACGCGACCATGCACCGCCCGATCGTGTCGCACCGCCGCGAATTTCACACCCGGAGTCCGCGGCTCCGGCGGTAGCGCTGGCACAGGTCGCCGCCGGCCTCGACGCTGCGACACGGCGTCGGCCGCTCGCGATAGATCTCACAGCGCACGCGCGCGCCGATCCGCCCGCGCAGCGCGACGCAACGGCCGTCGGGGTGGAGCCGCAGGTGCGCCGCGCCGTCCTCGTCGCGGACCACGAGCTTGCGCACCAGGTCGGGGCGGCGCCACAGCGGCGCGCCGGGGTCGACCTCGATGTACTGCGAGAAGCCCTCGGACTGGTTCTCCGGGGTGTTCTGACAGCAGGCGCCGCAGCTCAGGCAGTCGTAGCGGGCCACGGTCGTCAGCCTCGCTCCGGCAGGCGCGCAGGGGACAGCAGGCGCGCGGGTGCGGCCGCGCTCGCCGGCGCGACCTCGGCCGTCTCGCCGCGGCAGCACTCCTCGAGGTTGGTGCCGCAGCGGAGGCACTGGCCGTGGCCGTGGACCCACACCAGCGCGAGTGGTTGACCGCACCAGGGGCAGCGCCTGTCGCACACCGGTTGCACGCGCGGACGGTAGCGTCGTCGCGCGGGCTTGTCGACCCGTCGGCGGCCGAACCCGCGCCGCGCGCCGCGGCGTGTGGCAAGATCGCCGCGCATGCCCGCGTTCGTCGATCACTACCGGGTCCTGGGGGTCGCGCCGTCCGCGTCGGAGGCGGAGATCCGTCGAGCCTTCCGCCGCGCGATGCACCATCACCACGCCGATCGCCACCCGCACGACGCAACTGCCAGCGAGCGCATGCGGTCGATCGTGACGGCCCGCGACGTGCTCTGCGATCCGCAGCAGCGGGCCCGCTTCGACCTCTCGCGGGCCGGTCAGCCCGCCCCGGAGGTGCCCGTCGATCCGCTGTTCCAGGCCGCTGCCCGCGCGTGGGGGCAGGCGCCGCCGCCGAGCCCGCCGGTCCCGCCTCCCGCGCCGACGTACGGCTGGGGCGCGGCGGTCGTCGCCGGCGCCGCCGGCCTCGCCGCCGCCCTCGGGCTGTCGCTGCTCGCGGCTGCCGGCGTGGCGCAGTCGGTCAAGACCCGCAGGCAGCGGTGAGCGGTGGGTGTCCTCGCGGGCATGCTCTCGCGGACAGGCAGCAGCGACGAGGGCGCGGCGCGCGAGCCCGACGTGTTCTGAAGGGCATGTTCTCAGGGACCTGTGCAAACGACCAGGCCAGGCGGACCGCCCGCCGCCGCGGCTCGCCGCGTCGCCCGACGCGTCGCCTCGCCCGCCCGGGAGCGCCGGAGAGCGGCGTTCGCTGCATAATTTCCCGGCGCGCGCCGGCGCCCGTATAGTCTGGGGCAATGGTGCGCGTTCGCCCCCGATTTCGAACCATCCTCGGTTTTTCCACCCTCGCCGTCGCCTGCGGAGGCACGCGCGAGCGGGTCATCCGCGACTGTCCGCCCGCGGCTGCGCCGGCGCCCGAGACCCCGGCCGCCGAAGTACGCCCCGCCGCGCCCGAGCCGTTCGTCGACCAGGTGATCGCCCCGCCGGGGCAGCACCCGTTCTCGGTGCTCGACCTGCTCGCGTTCGATCGGATCAGCGACCCGCAGGTCGCGCCCAACGGCAAGAAGGTCGCGTTCGTGCTGCGCAAGACCGACCTCGAGAACAACCGCGGGCGCAGCGACATCTACGTGATGGGCCTCGACGGCTCGGGGCCGATCCGCGTCACCTCCGACCCCGACAACGAGTCGAGCCCGCGCTGGGCCGGCGACAGCGAGACGCTGTACTTCCTCGGCAAGCACGAGGGGACGCAGCAGGTGTTCCGCGCCGCCGTCGGCGAGACGCCGACGCGGGTCACCGACTTCCCCGTCGACGTGAGCAGCATCGTGCTCGACGACGCCGGCCACCTGCTGTTCTCGGCCGAGGTGTTCCCCGAGTGCGACGCGGCGCCGGAGGGCTCGCTGGCGTGTACGGCCGCGCTGACGCGCGAGCGGGCGCGCAAGGACCACGGCACCGGCATGGTCTATCACCGCCTGTTCGTGCGCCACTGGGACGAGTGGGAGGACGGTCGCCGCGCGCAGCTGTTCGCCTGGACGATCAGCGGCGGCGGCGGCCAGCCGGTCCACCTCTCGCGCGGCATCGACGGCGACGTCCCGTCCAAGCCGTTCGGCGGGGCCGAGGAGCTGACCATCACGCCCGACGGCAAGGGCGTGGTGTTCGCCGCCCGCGTCGCCGGCCAGACCGAGCCGTGGTCGACCAACTTCGACCTCTTCTACGCCCCGCTCGACGGCTCGGCCGCGCCGAAGAACCTCACCCAGGGCAACCTCGCGTGGGACACCCGCCCGGCCTTCTCGCCCGACGGCAAGACCCTGGCCTACACGGCGATGGCCCGCCCGGGCTACGAGGCCGACCGTTTCAGCCTGGTCCTTCGGCCATGGCCGGAAGGACAGCCGAAAATTCTCACCGGCGGCTGGGACCGCTCGGTCGAGGAGTTCACGTGGAGCGGCGACGGCAAGACGATCTACGCGGCCGCCGACGACATCGGCCGGCTGTCGCTGTTCGCGGTCGACGTCGCCACGGGGGCCGCGCGCGAGCTGATCCGCGGCGGGGCGATCCACGACGTCCAGCGCGTCGGCGACCGCCTGCTGTTCCTCCGCAACGACCTCGCGCACCCCGACGAGATCTACACCGCGGGCCTCGACGGCAAGGCCGAGCCGCTGTCGCACGTCAACGACGCCAAGGTCGCCGCGGCCGACGTCGGCGTGGCCGAGCAGTTCAGCTTCCCCGGCCACAAGAACGAGACGGTGTACGGCTGGGTCGTGCGCCCGCCGGGGCTGGCCGAGGGCGCCAAGGCCCCGGTCGCGTTCCTGATCCACGGCGGCCCGCAGGGCTCGTTCAGCGATCGCTGGAGCTACCGCTGGAACCCGCAGACCTACGCCGGCGCCGGCTATGCGGTGGTGATGATCGACTTCCACGGCTCGACCGGCTACGGCCAGGCCTTCACCGACGCGATCCAGGACGACTGGGGCGGCGCGCCGCTCGTCGACCTGCAGAAGGGCCTGGCCGCCGCGCTGGCCCGCTACCCGTGGCTCGACGGCGACCGCGTGTGCGCGCTCGGGGCCTCGTACGGCGGCTTCATGGTCAACTGGATCGCCGGCCAGTGGCAGGCGCCGTTCCGCTGCCTCGTCAACCACGACGGCGTGTTCGACAACCGCATGATGTACTACGCCACCGAGGAGCTGTGGTTCCCCGAGTGGGAGCACCGCGGCCCGTACTGGCAGTTCACCAAGCAGCACGAGGCCCACAACCCGGCCAACTACGTCGACCGCTGGCGCCTGCCGATGCTCGTCATCCACGGCGGCAAGGACTACCGGATCCCCGAGACCCAGGGCATCGCCACCTTCACCGCGCTGCAGCGGCGCGGCGTCCCGAGCCGCTTCCTCTACTTCCCCGACGAGAACCACTGGGTGCTGAAGCCGGCCAACAGCAAGGTGTGGCACGACAACGTGCTGGCCTGGCTCGACACCTGGCTGCGCGCCCCGGCGGCCGCGAAGTAGGCTGTCTCATCGGACAGGTCGACGTGTCCGAACGCGCAGGTCGCTCAGCCTGCGCGTTCGGACATGTCATTGTGTCCGAAAGGACAGACGCCTGGCCTGCGCGTTCAGACGGTCGAGCCGACGGCCCGCTCAGGCGCGGCGGGCCGCGCGGGCGGCCGCGGCCGGGCCGGACACGCGCGGCGGCTTCGGGGCCAGCAGGGTCGCCTGGATCAGCGCCGCCGCGGCGAAGCAGCTGAACGCGAGGGCGCCGATCAGCTTGGCGGTGGTGTCGGTGAGGTCGGTCTGCGCGGTCTTGCCGGTGGCGACCAGCCAGACATCGACGACGAGGAAGGCGGCGCCGCCGAACGCCATCAGCAGGTAGGGCAGGGCGATGCTGCCGCCGACGATCGGGCGCAGCAGCCACACGAGGTAGAGGCCGCCGGCGAACACGAACGCGTCGGACAGCGTGCTGATCCCGCTGGTGATCGCCCCGGCCCAGGCGTCGCTGGTCGAGGGCATGCCGCGGCTGGCCAGCTCGAACACGTTGTAGGCGATGAACGCCAGCCCGGCGAGGGCGAGCGAGCCGACGACGAGGAGGGCCCGGGCGCGGGCACCACCTGTCCGTTCGGACAGCAGCTCGGAGCCGCCGAGCACGCGCCCGAAGCCGATGATCGAGCCGGCGAAGAAGATGTTGCCGAAGATCAGGAGGATGTTCTGCAGCTGGACGCCGGCGATCGACCAGCTCTGCCAGGTGGCGATCCGGATCAGCGGGACCACGGCCATCGCCAGCAGCAGGACCGTCCACGGCCGCCGCGGCGGGTCGCCCGCGCTGAAGCGGTACACCACGAAGGCGCACAGCGCGACCACGAGGACCTCGATGCCGCGCTGCCAGGCGTCGCCGGCGCCGGCGCCGTACGACACCTCGGCGGCGTAGCGCCCGCCGACGGCGAGCAGGCAGAACAGCAGCCCCAGTCCCCGCGGCGTGTTCACGAGGCCTCCTCCGCGCCGAGGTCGGCGAGCACGCGGACCGTGACCTCGTTGCCGATCAGCGTCCGCAGCATCGGCCGCAGCGTGGTCTGGGTCACCTCGAGGTCGTCGAGCCCGAGCTCGGCGGCGTCCTTGCCGGCCCGCTTGCAGATCATGGCCAGCGCGCGCTTCGCCGTGTGCGGGCCGAGCAGCGGGGTCAGCACGCTGACGACGCGCTCGGCGAAAGGGCCATCGATGGGCTGTACAGGCGGCACAACCGACGCTCTGGGGACGGCGCCGACCACGGCGCCCAGGGTCGATGGAGCTTATCGCACCTTGTCGTCGCGCGATCGCCGAGGTCGCCAACGGATCACGACTCGTGCGCCGTGCCGCCGTGAGATTGATTCGTGATCGTGCGTGCGCAGGAGCGGCGCGCGAAGTCGTCAGGTAACGCACGCCTTCGCGCATGCGCGCGCAGGGTCGCGTTTAGTAGTCTCCCGCCACCTTTCGAGGGAGCAGGTATGGCTGCGATCGAGATCCGCGAGGCGCTGACGTTCGACGACGTGCTGCTCGTGCCCGGCTACAGCGAGGTGCTGCCGGCGCAGGTCGAGGTGCACAGCCGGCTGACGCGCGACATCACGGTCAACATCCCGCTGGTCTCGGCGGCGATGGACACCGTCACCGAGGCCGCGACCGCGATCTGCATGGCGCGTCACGGCGGCCTCGGCGTGATCCACAAGAACCTCACCCCCGAGCAGCAGGCTCAGGAGGTGCGCAGGGTCAAGCGCAGCGAGAGCGGCATGGTGGTCGACCCGATCACGGTCACCGCCGAGCACACCCTGCGCGAGGCGCTCGCGCTCATGCACGCGCACGGCTTCTCGGGCCTGCCCGTGGTCGAGGGCAAGCGCCCGGTCGGGATCCTCACCAGCCGCGACGTCCGCTTCGAGACCAACCTCGATCAGCCGGTCGGGCGCGTGATGACGCGCGAGCCGATCTGCGTGCCCCAGGGCATCGCCCTCGAGGACGCGCTGGCGCTGCTGCACAAGCACCGCATCGAAAAGCTGCTGGTGGTCGACGCCGCCGGCACCGAGCTCCTCGGGCTCATCACCGTCAAGGACATCCGCAACGCCCAGACCCACCCGCACGCGATCAAGGACTCGAGCGGGCGCCTGCGCGTCGGCGCGGCCGTGGGCGTCGGCGCCGACACCGAGGCGCGCGCGCAGGCGCTCGTCCACGCCGGCGTCGACGTGCTCGTCGTCGACACCGCGCACGGCCACTCGAAGGGCGTGCTCGACACCCTGCGCGGGATCCGTCGCAGCTTCCCGGGCCTGCAGATCATCGCCGGCAACGTCGCCACCCCCCAGGGCTACCGCGCTCTGGTCGAGGCCGGCGCCGACGCCGTGAAGATCGGGATCGGCCCGGGTTCGATCTGCACCACGCGCGTGATCGCGGGCGTCGGCGTCCCGCAGATCTCCGCGATCCTCGAGGCCGCCGAGGAGGCCAAGAAGCTCGGCGCGCCGATCATCGCCGACGGCGGCATCAAGTACTCCGGCGACGTCGTCAAGGCGCTGGCCGCCGGCGCCGAGACGGTGATGATCGGCTCGCTGTTCGCCGGCACCGACGAGGCGCCCGGCGAGCTCGTGCTCTACCAGGGCCGCAGCTACAAGGTCTACCGCGGCATGGGCTCGCTCGGGGCGATGAAGGCCGGCAGCAAGGACCGCTACTTCCAGGGCGGCGTGTCCGACGAGCGCAAGCTGGTGCCCGAGGGCATCGAGGGCCGCGTGCCGCACCGCGGGCCGCTGGCCGAGAGCCTCTACCAGATCGTCGGCGGCATCCGCTCCGGCATGGGCTACTGCGGAGCCGCCGATCTCAAGGCGCTGCGCGAGGGCTCGGTGTTCCGCAAGATCACCGCGCAGGGCCTCCGCGAGAGCCACGTGCACGACGTCATCATCACCAAGGAAGCCCCGAACTACCGGGTGGACGGATAAACGGCAAAATGGCCCATCAGACCCTCGTCGTCCTCGACTTCGGCTCGCAGGTCACCCAGCTGATCGCCCGGCGCGTGCGTGAGCTCGGGGTCTACGCGGAGATCCTGCCGTACCACACCTCCGCCGAGAAGCTGGCCGCGCGCGCGCCCAAGGCCATCATCCTCAGCGGCGGTCCGTCGTCGCTGTACGACGAGGGCGCGCCGCGGCTCGACCCCGACGTCCTCAAGCTCGGCGTGCCGGTGCTCGGCATCTGCTACGGCCTCTACCTGATGGTCGCCGGCTTCGGAGGACAGGTCGACCGCGCGACGCGACGCGAGTACGGCCCGGCCACGCTGACCGTCACCCGCCCCGAGGGCCCGCTGAAGCGCCTGCGCGCCGGCGATCGCCTCGGCGTGTGGATGAGCCACGGCGACCGCGTCGTCTCGCTGCCGCCTGGTTTTCACAACCTCGCCTCGTCCGACAACTGCGAGCACGCCGTCGTCCTCGACCCCGAGCGCAAGCTGTGGGGCGTGCAGTTTCACCCCGAGGTCACCCACACCGAGCGGGGCGACGAAATCATCGCCACCTTCCTCGACGCCGCCGGCTTCGCCCGCGACTGGAGCGCCGCGCGCTTCGTCGACGAGGCCGTCGCCGCGGTGCAGGCCCGCGTCGGCACCTCGGGCACCGTGATCTGCGGCCTGTCCGGCGGCGTCGACTCCTCGGTCGCCGCGCTGCTCGTCGAGCGCGCCATCGGCGAGCGCCTCCACTGCATCTTCGTCGACAACGGCGTGCTGCGGAAGGACGAGCGCGAAGACGTCGAGCGGATGTTCGCCGGCCGCCTGCACAACAAGCTGATCGTCGCCGACGCGCGCGAGCGCTTCTTCTCGGCCTTGCAGGGCGTCACCGACCCCGAGGTCAAGCGCAAGCGGATCGGCGCCACCTTCATCGACGTGTTCGAGGAGGAGGCCAAGAAGCTCGGCGGCGCCGACTTCCTGGTCCAGGGCACGCTCTACCCCGACGTGATCGAGAGCGTGAACCTGCGCGGCGCCTCGGTCACCATCAAGACCCACCACAACGTCGGCGGCCTGCCCGAGCGCATGCGCATGGGCGTGGTCGAGCCGCTGCGCGAGCTGTTCAAGGACGAGGTCCGCCGCCTCGGCCTCCTGCTCGGGCTGCCCGACGACATGGTCTGGCGCCACCCGTTCCCCGGCCCCGGCCTGGCGGTGCGGGTCCTCGGCGAGGTCACCCCGGCGCGCTGCGACCTGCTGCGCGAGGCCGACGCGATCATCATCGAGGAGATCCGCAAGGCCGGGCTCTACCGTCAGCTCTGGCAGGTGTTCGGCGTCCTGCTGCCGGTCCAGAGCGTCGGCGTGATGGGCGACGGCCGCACCTACGAGAGCGCGCTGGCGATCCGCGCCGTCAGCAGCACCGACGCGATGACCGCCGACTGGGCCCGGCTGCCCTACGAGCTGCTGGCGACCATGAGCAGCCGCATCATCAACGAGGTCCGCGGCATCAACCGCGTCTGCTACGACATCAGCAGCAAGCCGCCCGCCACCATCGAGTGGGAGTGACCCCCGGTGGCCGCGGGCCGGCCGCTCGGCTATCGTGGTCCCACCATGCGCGTCCCTCACGATGACGGCCCGCCGCCGCCCCCGCGTCCGCCCAAGGGCCGCAAGCGGCCCGGCGAGCGGGCGGCCGAGGCTGGCGCATCGGACATGTCGCAAGAGCCAGGCCGTGCCGCCCTCTCGCCGACGGTCGCGGGCGGCGAGGCGGGCGAGAGCCTCTCGCTGCGCCCGCAGAGCCTGGCCGAATACGTCGGCCAGGCCGCGCTCAAGCGCAAGCTCGAGGTGTTCGTCCGCGCCGCCCGCGGCCGCGACGAGCCGCTCGACCACACGCTGCTCCACGGCCCGCCCGGCCTCGGCAAGACGACGATGGCCCACATCCTCGCCCACGAGCTCGGGGTGCGCCTGCACCTGACCTCGGGGCCAGCCATCGAGCACAAGGGCGTGCTCGCCGGCCACCTCACCGCTCTGGGTCCGCGCGACGTCCTCTTCATCGACGAGATCCACCGGCTCGCGCCGACGGTCGAGGAGAGCCTCTACTCGGCGATGGAGGACGGGCGCATCGATCTGCCGGTCGGCGAGGGCACGCGCGCGCGCACGATCGGCTTCGAGCTGGCGCCGTTTACCCTCATCGGCGCCACCACGCGCACCGCCCTGCTCAGCGGGCCGCTGCGCGACCGCTTCCAGATCATCGAGGCCATCGAGTTCTACGGCGACGATGAGCTGGCGGCGATCGTCTGCCGCACCGCCTCGATCCTCGGCGTCCCGGTCAGCGGCGCCGCGGCGCTCGAGATCGGCCGGCGCTCGCGCGGCACCCCGCGGATCGCCAACCGCCTGATCCGCCGCGTCCGCGACTTCGCCCAGGTCCGCGGCGCGCGCTCGATCGAGCTCGCCGACGCGACCGCGGCGCTGCTCGAGCTCGGGATCGACAGCGAGGGCCTCGACATGCTCGATCGCCGGCTGCTGACGATGATCGTCGAGAACTTTCGCGGCGGCCCGGTCGGCGTCGAAGCCCTCGGGGCCAGCCTCGGCGAGCCGCGGGACACGCTCGAGAGCGTGGTCGAGCCGTTCCTGCTGCAGCGTGGCTTCCTGCTCCGCACGTCACGCGGGCGCGTCGCCACCATGAAGGCCGCGCGTCACCTCGGCCTCGAGCTCCCGCCCGGCTGGCAGGGCGCGCTCGATCTGTAGGAGCGCCGTTCATCGGCTCGCGGTGGCACGAACCATCGTTCGCGTCGCAAGTGACACCGCCAGGCGCGCCGGCGAACACGCGAAAACCGAGATGTAGGGCCTCTTCCTGACGAATTGCGCGTGGTGGGTGCGATCGCCCCCAGGCGTCGTCGCCCGTGCTATCCTGGCGGACGAGTTGGGCGAGGGGGTTCGTAGAACATGAGAGTCGAGCATTGGTTGGCGAGTGGCTGTGCGTCGCTGCTTCTCTGGGCGTGCGCCGACGACGGCGCGGGGGGGTCGTCGGCTTCGAACACGATGGGAAATTCGGGCACCGGGGTCACGGGCGTCACGAGCGAGGGGACGGCCGGCACGGCCGGCACCACCGACGAGCCCGACACCGGCGGCTCGGAGGGCTCGGGCTCGGCGACCGCTAGCGGGACGACGGCGCCGACCACCGGCGAACCGACGTCGACCACGGCGGGGCCGACGAGCTCGACCACCGCCGAGCCGATGACCGGCACCGCGAGCACCACCAACGGCCTGTCCGAAGGGACATCCGAGGGCACGAGCGAGGGCACGACCACCGACGGCCTCACCGACGGGACCACCTCGACCACGACCGGCCTCGTGCCGGGCGTGTGCGGTGACGGTCAGCTCAACGTCGGCGAGGAGTGCGACAACGGCCCGGACAACGGCCCCGACGCCGCGTGCAGCGAGGAGTGCCTGCTCGACAAGTGCGGCGACGGCAAGGTCGATCCGGGCGAGACCTGCGACCTCGGGCCGGACAACGGGCCCGACAACGGCTGCTCGGTCACCTGCGACATCCTGCCGACCTCGTGCGGCACTCAGGAGGCCGAGGCGGAGCTGATCCCGAAGCCGGTCGACATCATCATCACGATCGACAACTCGGGCAGCATGGGCAACGAGATCGTCGGCGTCCAGGACAACATCAACGTCAACTTCGCCCAGATCATCGAGGCCAGCGGCCTCGACTACCGCGTGATCATGGTGTCCCGGTTCGGCAACGACACCGCCGAGAGCGTGTGCATCGAGGCGCCGCTCGGCGGGATCCCGCAGGGCGGCTGCAACAACCCGCCGAACGCGCCCGTCAACGGCGACCGGTTCTTCCACTACAGCATCGAGATCGGCAGCCACAACTCGTGGTGCCGGCTGCTGCAGACGCTGAACGGCAACACCGACGACGAGTACGGCTTCGCGCCCGAGGGCTGGCAGAAGTGGCTGCGCCCCGACGCGTTCAAGGTCTTCCTCGAGCTCACCGACGACGGCGTCGAGTGCTCGTACAACAACATCTCCTACGACGACAACAACAACGTCAACAGCGGCCTGACCGCGGCCACCAAGTTCGACGAGCGGCTGATCGCCGTCGCGCCGCAGCACTTCGGCGACTCGAAGGAGAACCGCAACTACAAGTGGTACAGCATCGTCGGCATGGCCTACAACAACCCGCCGGACGAGCCCTACACGCCGATGGACCCGATCGTCACCGGCGAGTGCCCCACCGCCGCCGACAACGGGACCGGCTACCAGACGCTGAGCAACATGACCGACGCGCTGCGCTTCCCGCTGTGCGACACGAGCAAGTACGACGTCGTGTTCCAGGCGATCGCCAACGGCGTGGTCGCCGACGCCAAGATCGCCTGCGACTTCGAGATCCCGCCGCCGCCCGAGGGCAAGACGCTCGACGAGGACTCGATCGTCGTCGAGTTCACGCCCTCCGGTCAGATGAACCCGCTGCTGCTCGGCAAGGTCCCGGGCATCGACCAGTGCGACTCGATGTCGTTCTACGTCGAGAACGGCAAGGTCATCCTCTGCCCCGACGCCTGCGACCTGGCGCAGGACGACAAGGACGCGACCCTCAAGGTCGAGTTCACCTGCGACCCGCTGATGCCGCTGTGACGCCGAGGTTCACGCGGCGGGCGACGCCGCGGGGACCTCGACCTCGCCGACGAAGGCGACCCGCGCCGGCCCGGTCATGAGGATCGAGCCGCCGGCGCGGTCCTGTCGCAGCACCAGCGGACCACCCGGCAGCCGCACCACCACGTCGCGAGCGTGGGGCGCGAGGCCCTCGGCGATCGCGGCGGCCAGGGTGGCGCACGCGCCGGTCCCGCAGGCCGAGGTGATCCCGCAGCCGCGTTCCCATACCCACAGCGTGATGCTGCCGTCGGCCTCGACGCGGGCGAACTCGACGTTGGTGCGACCGGGGAACTGCGGGTCGCGCTCGATCGAAGGACCGTCGCCGCGCGCCAGCGCCTCCGGATCCTCGGAGGTGACGAACGCGATCGCATGCGGGTTGCCCATCGACACCGCCGCGAACGAGCGGTCGCCGACGCGCCGCGGGCCGAGCAGGTCGGGCGGGCCCATGTCGATCGCCACCTGCCCGGAAGGACATGTCCCGGGGTAAAATTCCCGCACCGCGCACGGCTTGGGGCCGGCGTCGGTGTCGATGACGAGCCGGCGGACCGCGCCGGCGACCGCCAGGGCGACGCAGCGGAGGCCGTTGCCGCACATCTCCGGGCGCGAGCCGTCGTGGTTGACGACGATCATGGTCGCCGCGGCCTCGGCGGTGCGCGGCGGCCCGACCACGAGGATCCCGTCGCCGCCGACGCCGAGGCGCCGGTCGCAGAGGGCAGGGGCCGCGGCGCGGAGGCGGGCCACCAGCGCGTCCAAAACCGCCGGTGAGGCGTCACGACGGTCGAGCAGCAGGAAATCGTTGCCGAGGCCCTCGACCTTGGCGAAGCGCTCCAGCATCGCTCAGGGCGCCTCGGCCGCCTCGGGCGTCGGGGCCTCGGCTGCCGGGGCGGGTGCGGGGACAGGCTTGCTGGCCTTGCGGGGGGCCTTGCTCGGAGCCTTGGCGGGAGCAGCCGGAGCGCCTGCGTCGGCCGGAGCGGTGGCACCCGCGGGGGCCTCGGCGGGGGCGGCATCCGCCGGTGCTGCGGCGGCCGGGGTGCCGGAGTCGGCCCCAGCCGGCGCCGCGGAGTCGGCCGCGGCAGCCGCGCCGGAGTCGGCCGCCGGAGTCGGCTCGGCCGGAGCCTCGGCATCGGCCGCCGGAGCGTCCACGGGCGGCGCAGCGGGCTCCTCGGCCGGCGGCGGGGTCGTGGCCTCGGCGGGCTCCGACTCGCCGGCCGACGGCGTGTACGCTGCGAGGTTGACCGGGTTGGGCCCGATCGCCTCCCAGTTGATCTCGCCGGAGGCGTCTTCCTCTGCAGGGGCCGTCTCCTCGCTGCGCTCCTGCAGGCGCTCCGACCCGGAGTGGCTGCCGGCGTACGCCAGGAACATCGCGAAGACCATGAAGCTCATCGCGCAGATCTGCGTAACCTTTGCCAAAACGTCGGAGCTGCCGCCCCCGCCGAAGACGCTCTGACTGGCCCCGCCACCGAGCGCCGTGCCCATGCCGCCGCGCCCTGCCTGCAGCAGGATGACCAGCACCATGAACAGGCACACCAGGATGTAGAGGACCGAGACGATGGTGACGATGATGTCGAACATGGAGAGCTCGGCTTAGCTGGCCTCGGCGACGAGCCGGACGATCTGCAGGAAGGCTTCGGCCTCGAGCGAGGCCCCGCCGACGAGGAAGCCGTCGACGTCACCCGCGGCCATGAGCCCGGCCGCGTTTCCGGGCTTCACACTACCACCGTACAGGATCGATCTGTCGGCGCCGGTCGCGCCATACTGCTCGGTGAGCCAGGTCCGGATCCTCCGGTGCATGGCCCCGGCATCGCGGGCGCTGGCCGTCTTGCCGGTGCCGATCGCCCAGACGGGCTCGTAGGCGATGACGAGGCGGTCCTGGAAGAGTTCAGGATCGACTCCAGCAAGTGAGGCGGAAAGCTGCGAAATCACGAAGTTTTCGTGATTGCCACTCTCGCGGATTTCGAGCCCCTCGCCGACGCACAGCACGACCCGCAACCCGCCCTGGAGGGCGCACAGGACCTTGCGAGCGATGAGCGCGTCGTCCTCGTGGAAATGCGTCCGGCGCTCGGAGTGGCCGATGATCGCGCCGTGGACGCCGACATCGGCGAGCTGGCCCGGGCCGACCTCGCCGGTGAAGGCGCCTTCTTCCTGGGCCGCGCAGTTCTGGCCGAACAGGTACAGCGGCCCGGCCGGGCGGCTCCACGGGGCGAGGGCGTCGAGCGCGACCATCGTCGGCGCGACGCCGATCTTGGTGCGCACCGGGCCCTCGAGCAGCTCGGGTGGGAGGCCGTCGACGATCTCCGTCGCCAGCAGCTCCGCCGTGCCGCGGAACAGGTTCTGCTTCCAGTTGCCGATCGTCCAGCGAACTCGTGCCACGTCACGCGCTCCGGTTCGTGAGCAGGACATCGATGCCCGGCAAACTGCCGCCGGACTCGATCATCTCCAGCGAGGCGCCGCCGCCGGTGGAGACGTGATCGATCTTGTCGGCCACGCCGCTGTCCTGCAGGGCCGCGACGCTGTCGCCGCCGCCGACCACGGTAAAGCCGCCGCAATCGGCAACCGCCCGCGCCACCGCGAGCGTCCCCTCGGCGAACACCGAGTTCTCGAACAGCCCCATCGGCCCGTTCCAGAACACCAGCTTGGCGCCGAGGATGGCCGCGCGGAACCGCGCAGCGCTGGCCGGGCCGATGTCGAGGGCCATCTCGTCGTCGCCGAGAGCGCCGCTCTCGACCTGGATCACCCGGGCCGAGGTCGCCTTGGTGCCGGCGCCGACGCGCAGGTCGGTCGGGAGCAGCACGCGCACGTCGCGGGCGCCGGCGCGGGTCAGCAGGTTCTTGCAGTCGGCGAACCGGTCGGGCTCGTGCAGCGAGGCGCCGACGGCCACGCCGGCCGCGGCGAGGAAGGTGTTGGCCATCGCGCCGCCGATCAGGATGCTGTCGCCCGGCCGCAGGCGCTCGAGGATCGCCAGCAGCACCGGCAGCTTGTCGCTGACCTTGGCGCCGCCGACGACGGTCACGAACGGGTGGTCGGGGTGGTGGATCACGCGGCCGAGCGCCTCGACCTCGGCCTGCAGCAGGAGCCCGGCGGCCTTGTCGGCGACGAGCTCCGGCACGCCGACGATCGACGCGTGCGCGCGGTGCGAGGCGCCGAAGGCGTCGTTGACGTAGGCGTCGCACAGCGAGGCCAGCGCCTGCGCGAAGGCCGGATCGTTGCGGGTCTCGCCGGGGTGCCAGCGCAGGTTCTCGAGCAGCACGATCTGTCCGGCGCGGGTGTCGTGCACCAGCTTGGTGACGCCGTCGCCGACGACCTCGTCGGGCAGCCGGACCTCGCAGCCGAGCAGCTCGGCGAGGCGGGCGCCGACCGGCTCCATCGAGTACTTCGGGTCAGGTGCGCCGTCCGGCCGGCCGAGGTGCGAGCCGAGGATCAGCCGGGCGCCGCGCTCCTGCAGCTTGCGGAGGGTGGGCAGGGTGGCTGAAATGCGGGTGTCGTCGCGGACCTGGCCGTCCTTCAAAGGGACGTTGAAGTCGACCCGAACGAACACTCGACGATTGCCGACGTCGAGCCGGTCAAGCGTGCTTATCGCCCGCGGAGCGTCTGCGGTAGTCGCCATGGCGGACCCATACCGACCCTCCGCGGGCAAGTCCACGCCGACAGGCGTGAGTTCTCAGGGCGCAGTCAGGGGCCAGGCGGACGACGGCCCCGACAGCCGAACAGAAATGCGTCGGGCCCGCTACTCGGCGGCCCAGCGGGCATCCGTCGCCTCGCGGACCTGGCGAAGATCGTGGCTCACCAGCTCGAGCAGCTCCGACGACAGCGCGACGATCTGCTCCGGCGTGTAGCCTTGCTCCCGCATCTGACGGAACAGGGAACGGGCCAGGATGCTGAGGGCGCGACGGTTCTCGGCGCGGGATGCCCCCTCGGGCGACGGTGCTTGAGCGACTGGGATCATGCGGCGTCCTTCTCGGCCAGGCCGCCCTGCAAGCCTCGGGCAGGGTTCGGACGATATGCCGTCAGCTCGGCAGAAGAGTCAATATTGGCGCACGGTTAGCGCAGTCACGACCGGCGGGCCGAGGCGCGGACTCGCAGCCCGTGCGCATCTGGATGCACGCCGACCGCAACATCGTCCTTCCCCGCGCGTGCACCCAGATGCACAGCGCGTCACGATCTGCACCCCCGCGCGCGCGCGCGCCGGGCGATCAGTTCGCGGCCGGCGTCGGCAGGTTGATCTGGCCGAACAGGATCTTGAGCAGCACATCGAACCGCTGCCACACGTCGGGGGTCGGCTGCGAGAACGCGACCCCGACCTGATATTGCCCCTCGGTCGGGGTCAACCACAGCACCTGCCCGAGCAGCGACAGCGGCTCGCTCATGCCCCACTCGAAGACGAGCCGCAGATGCGCGGTGACGTTGATGCCGGCGCCGACCGGATCGCCCACGACGCAACACAGGCCCGCCTCGGTGATGTCCCGGATCCGCCCCGAGATCCGCGCGCGCCCGGTGTCGAGCTCGACGGCGAGGTCACAGACGAAGCGATCGTTGGCGGGCCGCGAAACGCTCACGAGCGCGGAGCTTATCAGAAGCGGAGGCCGGTGAGGCCGGTCAGCACGGCCTCGAGCTCGGCGACCCGCACTCGCCGACCGATCGCCTCCTGGCCGTCGCGGGCCGGGAGCAGGGCGATCTCGAGCAAGAGCTGCTGCCGCTCGAAGTAGAGCTGGGTGACCGCCACCAGCACCCGCTCGCGCTCGGCGGCCGCGTCGAGGATCGCCCGGGCCGCTCGCAGCTCGTCGGGGTTGAAGACGAGGCGGCCGAGCTCCCAGGTCGCCCGGACCCTCGCGCCTCGCCCGGCGCCCAGGTCCTGCGTCAGCGCGTCGGCCGTGCCCGCGGCCTGGTCGAGCTGGTAGTCGCGGTCGATCGTCTGATCGTACTCGCCTTGCACGCTCGGCAGCGCGGCCGCGGCCCTCGCCCGCGCGAGCAGCCGACGCGCGCTCCTGGGCCCGAGCGCCAGCCGCTGGACCACCGCTTGCTGGACCTCGGCGATCGTCGGCCGCGCCGGCAGGGCCGCCAGCGCACGCTCGAGCGCGGCCGGCTCGGGCACCGGCGTGGGCGGAGGCGCCGGCGCGAGCGACAGGGACCATAGAAGGAGCGAGCGGAGCGCGATCATCGGACCTCTCCTCCGCACACGATCGCCGCCAGGGCCTCGCGCTCCGCGATCGCCAGCGGTCCGCGGCTGCGCGTCGGCGGCAGCTCGCGCAGCTGCGGATGACGGGCGGCATGCAGCTCCTGCCAGGCGAGCTGGCGACCGAGCCAGCGCAGCGGGTCGAACGCGACGCCGAGGCTGGCGACCACGGACGCGCTCGTGGTCGCCTCGTGGACCGCTCCGACGCCTTGGCGCGCCTGGGCCCGCAGCTCGAGGCTGACGAAGAAGTCGAGCCCGCCCGGACGGCGCAGCCGGCCGAGCGCCGGGCCGCGGACGCACTGACCTGCCGGCAACGGGCAAGGGGAGGGCGCCCAGGCCCAGCGCCCGCGGCTGTAGATCGGGACATGTCCGCTGGGACTGCAAGCGATCGCCGTCAGGCGCTCGCGCGGATCGATCGCCGAGTCGGCGGGCTGCAGCGACGGATCGCCGCGCGTCAGCACGAACGTCGCGTCGTCCGCCCCGCGCACCACCGCGGTGGCGGCGTCGAGGAAGGCCGCACGCGCCTCGCGAGGATCGGGCGCGCCGGGCGGAAGATCGACGCGCTGCCAGCAGGCCGGGTCGGGAGCACCGCGACGGCTGCCGTCGTCCCAGCAGACCCACAAGGCCGAGCGCACCGCTCCGAGCCAGGCTCGCGGCGCGGCGCTTCCGCCGTGCAGCAGCAGCGCCGGCGGCTCGTGGGCGGCCGGCGGCGAGAACAACAAGAAGAGAGCGAGGACAGGATGCACACGGTGAGGTCGTTCGAACCGGGCTCGCTCTTGCATCGCCGCGAAAAAAAGTTGCGCTGCAAAATCGGGCCGGGTCGCGACGACCTCCCCGTGTGCATTCGAACTTCTTCCTCTCGCTTTCGCTCGCCGCGGCGGCTCCGCTCGCGCCGCTCGACATCGGTCCCGGGCTCGCGCCGCCGCCCCCCGGCCCCGGCTTCCACTTCATCGACGTCGGCCAGGGCGCGTCGCTCCTGCTCGTCGGCCGCGAGGGCCACGCCGTGCTCGTCGACGCCGGTCCGCCGGCCGCGAGCGAGCCGATCCTGGCCGCCCTGGCCGCGCACGGCCTCGCCGCGGTCGACCTCTGGATCTTCTCCCACTTCGACAACGACCACATCGGCGGCTTCGTCCGCGTGCTCGCCGGGCCCGACAACCTCGCCGGCACCGACGACGACCTCGAGCTGCGCGAGCGCTGGGATCGCGGCCTCGACGACCTGCCCGAGACGCCGGCCGCGGTCGCCTATGCGGCAACTGCCGGCCCGCGGACCACCGCGCGTCCCGGCGATCGCTGGGACGCGCCGGGCATGGTCGTCCGCGTCGTCGCGGCGGGTTCGCCGCCGGAGCGTGCGGCCGAAAACGAGCGCGGTCTGGCCCTGTGCATCGAGGTGGAAGGCACCACGCTCCTCGCTCCAGGCGATCTCCCGTTCGTCCAGGTCGAGGCCGCTGCGCGGGCATGCGGCGCCGTCGACGTGTTGTGGACCAGCCACCACGGCAGCCGCACCGGGATCTCCCAGGCCGTTCTCGCCGCTGCAGCGCCCGCGCTGGTCGTCATCTCCGCGGGCGGCGACAATTCCTACTGCCACCCGCACCCCGAGACGCTGTCCTTGCTCCAGTCTTACCGTGTGTGGTCGACAGACCTCGCCGGCGCCTCGCCCCACGGTCCCTGTCCTGGCCTCGGGGCCGCCTGGGGAGCCGAGCATCACCTCGCGCTGGCCGATCTGTGGCTGTCAGCGGGCGGGGCCGATTGACCTCGAGTGGATGTCTGGGCTGCTCAGGCGCGCCGTGGTGCTGGCTCCGCATACGCTGTTACACTGGCGCCGCCCGTGCGGCCCTCCAGCTCCCCCCAGGTCCTTCTCGGCGTCGCCCTCGTCTCCGTTGTGGCTACGGGGTGCAGCGGCTGGGTCGGCTACGGTAACACCTATTACAAGCGCCGTGAGACGTCGGTCTCGCATGAAGCGACCTACAGCTTCGGAAGCCCCGGCTCGGCCTGGCGTCCGCTCTCGCAAAAGGGCACCCAGGTCGCGTGGTACAGTGAAGGGCTCGACGCCGTCATCGTCCTCGACAGCCAGTGCGAGATGCACGGCGACAGCTCGCTCGAGCAGTTCACCGACCACCTGCGCATCGATTTTCGTGAGTGGGAGGTGCTGTCGCAGGAGCGCGTCACGCTGGTCCAGCGCGACGCGGTGCGCACCGTCGTGCTCGCCTCCATCGACGGGGTCGTCAAGACCCAGATGGAGATCTACGTGGTGAAGAAAGACGGCTGCCTGTTCGACCTCGAGTACATCGCGCCGCCGCGCAGCTTCGAGAGCGGGCGGGGCGACTTCGCCAAGGTCGTCAACGGTTTTACCTTCCCGATCCGGGGCGGGTGAGCGTGCGCGGTCCGTTCGAATACATCGGCAAAGAGGTCCGCGCCGGCTTCGACTGGGCGGGCGGCATCTCGCTCCTGCTCGGGCGGGCGCTGGTCCGCGGCGTCCAGCGGCCGTGGGGCATCTACGACGTCTTCCGCCAGATCGTCGCGCTCGGGATCCGCAGCCTCCCGCTGTCGACGCTGATGGGCGTGTTCGTCGGCATGGCGCTGACGTGGCAGTTCGGCGAGGCGCTGATGGGCTTCGGCGCCAAGAACGCGGTCGGCTCGGCGGCCGCGCTCGCGCTCGTCCGCGAGCTGGTGCCGACGCTGATGGCGCTGACGATCGGCGCCAAGATCGCGACGGGCATCACCGCCGAGCTCGGGTCGATGAAGGTGTCGGAGCAGATCGACGCCATCGCCTCGCTCGGCGCCGACCCGATCAAGAAGCTGGTGTGGCCGCGCCTCATGGCGTCGACGGTCACGCTGCCGCTGCTCAACGTCTACGGCAACGTGCTGGCGTTGATCGGCGGCGCCTTCATCGCCGACTTCGTGTTCGACGTCCCGGCCGAGTACTTCTACGAGACGTACATCGACGAGCTGTACCCGATGGACTACATCTCGGGCCTCGTGAAGTCGTTCACGTTCGGCCTGCTGGTCGGCCTCATCGGCTGCTATCAGGGCTTCCAGACCAAGTTCGGCACCGAGGCCGTCGGTATCTCCACCACCAACACCGTGGTCGCGACCAGCGTGGCGATCATCGTGTTCGACTTCGTGCTGACGACGATCTTCCTGCCGGTCGGATAGTTCGCCATGGCGCCGATCATCGAGCTCCGCAACGTCTACAAGCGCTTCGGCGACAACATCATCTACGAAGACATGAGCTTCGGGGTCGAGGCGGGCGAGACGTTTACGATCATCGGCGGCAGCGGCATGGGCAAGAGCGTGTGCCTCAAGCTGATGATCGGGCTGCTCCCGTACGACGCCGGCCACGTGCTCTACCGCGGCAAGGAGGTCGGCGACATGAACGCCGAGGAGCTCCGCGAGCTGCGGCGCAACGTGGCGATGGTGTTCCAGGGCGGCGCGCTCTTTGACTCCATGAGCGTGCTCGACAACGTCACCTACGCGCTGCGCGAGCACACCAAGATGTCGGACCAGGACATGCTCGAGCGAGCGAGGGAGTGCCTCGACATGGTGGGGCTCGGGTACGACAAGGACATCCTCTACCGGATGCCCGCCAGCCTCAGCGGCGGCATGCGCAAGCGCGCCGCGCTCGCGCGGTCGATCGCCATCAAGCCCGAGGTGATCCTGTACGATGAGCCGACGACCGGCCTCGACCCGGCCAACATCGAGCGCATCGGCCACATGATCCGGAAGCTGCAGAAAGAGCTCGGCGTGACCAGCATCGTCGTGACCCACGACATGCCGATCGCGTGGAAGTGCTCGAACCGGGTGGCGATGCTGTGGCAGCGGAAGTTCCCCCACATCGGCACGCCGGAGGAGATGCAGGCGAACCCGGCGCCCGAGGTCCACGAGTTCATCAACGGCATCTATCACGAGGACCAGGACTGATGGCCAACCGCAAGGACGAAGCCCGCCTCAACTTGATCGTCGGCCTGTTCGTGATCGGCCTCGGCGCCGTCGGTGTGCTGTCGATCTTCATCATCGGTCAGGGCAAGGGCACCTGGAAGGAGAAGGGCCTCATCTACGCCGACTTCCGCCAGGTCTCGGGCCTCAAGAAGGGCAGTCCGGTCCAGCTCGAGGGCATCGAGATCGGGGTCGTGCAGGACCGCGAGTTCGTCGAGCTCGAGTACCCGTGCAACCCGCTGACCGAGGACCGCGGCCGGTTCGGCCAGGAGCGCACCGACGACTGCGACCGCACCATGTTCTGCGCGCCCGAGGGCAAGTGCGCCGAGCTCGAGGCGTACTCCTTCAACAAGGACCTCCACCCGCCGTGCGAGGAGGACTCGCAGTGCCGCGAGGACGAGGTGTGCGTCACGCAGGAGTTCCGCCGCCGCTACCGCCGCGTCTCGTGGACCGGCAACACGGGCGTGTGCGACGGCTTCACGACCGACCACAAGCGCATCCGCGTGACCCTCAGCGTGTTCGCCGACAGCCTGCAGCACATCCGCGAGGATAGCCGCGCCACGGTGTCGCAGAACGGCCTGCTCGGCGACCAGCTGGTCCAGATCTCGGTCGGCCGCGGCGCGCCGATCCCCTCGGGCGGCCGGATCCAGACCACCCCGTCGCTCATCGAGGAGCTCGACAACGTCAAGGAGCGCGTCGACGGCGTGTTCGGCAAGGTCGAAGAGACGATCGGCGGCATCGCCGAGCTGGCCTCGGCGATGGGCGACGAGAAGACGATTCGCAACGTCCAGGGCCTGCTCGCCAACGTCAACGAGGTGTCGCGCCAGATCGCCGAGGGCAAGGGCCTGGTCGGCGCGCTGCTCAACGACGACCAGTACGTGCGTGACTTCGGGGCGACGCTCCGCAGCGTCCGCGACACCGCGCAGAACCTCAACGGCTTCGTCGCCAAGGCCAAGAGCAGCATGACGAAGATCGACGACAACCTGCAGCCGCTGGTCGACGACGGCCGCAAGGTGATGTCCGACGTCTCGACGGTCATCAAGGACCTCAAGGACCCGAACAACCGCAGCCTGCTCGCCAAGGTCGTCTACGACCCGAAGGGCGAGATGGTGAAGGACCTCGAGGAGACGCTCGACAACGTCAGCAAGGTCGTCTCCACCATCGAGAAGGGCGACGGCACGCTCGGCAAGCTGCTCAAGGACCCCAAGGCGTACGACGACCTGGTCAAGATCCTCGGCAACATCGAGCGCAACAACACCATCAAGAAGCTGGTCCGCTTCGTCGTCGAGAAGGACGAGGCCGCCAGCTCCGCGGCGCCCACCGCCAAGCCCAAGTGAAGGCCGCAGGCCGGGGCCTCCGCGGCGCGTCCGCGTGCGGGACGCCTCCAGGCCATGTCGCGGCAAGCCCAGGTGAGGGCTCGCTCCCGCGGGCTCCTCCGGTGCGCTCGCGTGGGGGTGGCCTTCAGGCCATGTCGCGGTCATGTCCGTGAGGACATCGAGGGCGCGACGGTGTGGTCGATGAAGCCGGCGATCTCGTCGGCGATCTCGAGCGGAAATTCGGCCGGCAGCGCGTGCGTGGCGGCGGGGTAGACCTTCCACTGCGCGCGGGGGATCTGGGCCACCAGGGCCCGCATCGTCGCCAGCGGCACGAAGTTGTCGCGCGCCCCGGCGACGACCAGCGTGGGCACGGTGATGGTCGGCAGGACGTCGGCGGCGCTGTGGCGTTGGGCCTCGTCGACGACCGCGAGGAACAGCTCGGGGTTCATCGCCGCGATGCCGCGCATGTACAGCTCGAGATCGGCGACCTCGATGCGCTCGGCGTTCACCTGCCCGCTGCGCAGGCTGAGCTCGCGCGAGAGCGGGGAGGGCAGCCACTTGCGCCACGTACGGGTGGTGACGTCGCGGGCGATCTTGGTGGCCGCGAGGGCGAGCGGCAGCAGGCGGCGGAAGTTCTGCGTGCCCTGGAAGCTGTCGAGCACGCGGCCGCTGGGCCCGGCCAGCGAGAGCAAGCCGGCCACGCGTTCGCGGTGCCGGCGGTACAGCTCCAGCGCGACGGGGAAGCCCATGGAAAAGCCGACCGCGACCACCGGGCCGATGCCGAGGTGCTCGCACGCCGCCGCGGCGTCGTCGGCCAGCGTCGGAATGCTGAGCCGCCACGGCCGCGGCGGGTCGGGGGACTGTCCGTGTCCGCGATAGTGCATGAGCACAACGCGCCGCTGCTCGCTGAGCAGCGGCACGATGCGTTCGAAGGCCCATCCTGCGCAGCCGAGGCCGTCGAGGATCAGGATCGCGGGTGGGGGGGCGTCCTTGGGGCCGCTGACGAACAGGCGGATCGAGGCACCGTCGTCGCGCCGGAGGCGAAGCGCGAGCGGCCCGGCCGCCAGGGGGTCGGGAGAGCGATTACTCGTTCCGCCCGCGCTCGTCATCCGGGGCGTCATCCGCGAGCTCGTTGACGCTGGGGTACTTCATGATGTCCTTGCGCGCGATCTTCCAGGCCTTCTGGACGATCCACGAAAGCGAGCGGTCCTGGCGGTTAGCCTCCTCCTGGATCTCCTTTAGCATCTGTTCGGGGAAATAGAGCGACTGCTTGCGCTTGTCCGAGCTAGCCATGCCGATGTGGTCTCCGCTGGTGAAAATCGCGGAATTTAGGGTAGGCTTCGCGGCGTTTGGCTGTCAACCGCGAGCATGACGCCGACCACGGCGCGCCGGGGCTGGAAGAGGGGACAGGAACAGGCGGACAGGGCGCTCTCGCCGCCGGTGATCCGCGCGATTTCGGCCGCCTGCGGCCGGTCTCCGGGCGACCGGACTCAGCCGGGGACGAAGCGGCCACAAGCGAGGCCGAAGCCGGTACGGACGGCCGTTCTGCGCGTGCGCAGGCGCGGCGGGAGCAGCGTCGCGGGCTCATCCTGGCGGCCGCTACCCAGGTGTTCAAAGAGAAGGGCTACCACGCGACGTCGGTCGGCGACATCATCGACGCCGCCCGGATCGCGCGCGGCACCTTCTATCTCTACTTCACCAGCAAGCGTGAGATCTTCGCCGCTCTCTCGGCGGGGTTTTTGGCGGTCATTCGCGGCAGCGTCCGCAAGATCTCGCTCGACCCGGCGGAGGGTGAACCGCTGGCCCAGATGCGGGCCAACTTTCGCCGTGTGATCCACACCGTGCTGCAGCACGAAGATCTCGCGACGATCGTGCTCCGCGACGACGCGCTCGATGCCGAGGCGCGGGCGCAGCTCGACCTCTTCTACGAGCAGGTGATTGGTCTGATCGGACAGGCGGTCCGCGTCGGTCATCGCCTCGGAATCGCACGCGAGTGCGACGAGACGATCATCGCCGTCAGCGCTCTCGGTGCGCTGAAAGAGATCCTCACGCGCATGCTCGCGGGTCGGCGCGCGACCTCGACCGCGCTGCCTGCGCTGGCGAGCGAAGCGAGCGAGCCCCCGACCTCGACCGAAGCGAGCGAGCCAGGCGAACTCGGTGTCGCTTCTGCGGCGCCGCCCACGCCCTTCGCCGATCCGGATCGGCTCGCTGACGAACTCCTTCGCTTCTTTGTCCGCGGGGTGTTTACCCAGGACACTCGCTAAGCTACCCTGCCGCCCCATTCTCGAGGTCCGCCCTGGACAACCCGCGAGCCCGGGCGCCACACTGGCTCACCGGGGATCTCCAAGGTGCGCACCCCCGAGAGGACGGAGTCGTCACGATGGCCTTGACGAAAGCCCAGAACGAGAAGTTCCGCGCGATGCTCATCGAGCGGAGGAACGCCCTCATCAGTCAGGCACAGCGTACGCTCGAGAGCGACATGGTGCTGTCGCCCGACGATCGCTTCGACGAGGTCGACCAGGCGTCCAGCGAGTACATGCAGGCGTTCAGCTTCCGCCTGCGCGGCCGCGAGAAGTTCTTGATGGAGAAGATCGACCTCGCGCTCCGCAAGATCGACCAGAACACCTACGGCACCTGCGAGGAGTGCGAGGAGCCGATCTCGCTCAAGCGCCTGCAAGCACGGCCGGAGACGCCGCTGTGCATTCAGTGTAAAGAGGCGCAGGAGAAGGAAGAGGCGGTCTACGCCGAAGAGTGATCCGCGACGATGGCGCCCGAGCTGTTCACCCTCCCGGGTCTCGGGTGGGCCATCACACCGTACGGGCTCGCGGTCGCCGTCGCGCTGGTGACGGCCTGGCTCGTCTCGCTGCTGCTGGCCCGCCGCGACAAGCTGCCGACCGAGGTCCTCGGCACGGTGTTTGTGCTGTCGGCGATCGCCGGGCTGCTGGCGGCCCGCGCCAGCTACCTGCTGCAGCAGGGCCAGGCGCTCGAGCTGGCGCACCTGCGCTCGCTGCCGGCCGGCGGCCTGGCGGTGTTCGGCGGGCTGTTCGCGGCGCTGGCGGTGGCGGCGATCGGGTGCCGCCGCTTCCGCGTGCCGACGCTGGCCTGGCTCGACTGCTGGGCCCCGGCGGTCGCGCTCGGCGGGTTGATCGAGCGCGTCGGGGCGTTCTTCGCCGGCGCCGACTTCGGCATGTACGTGGGGCCAGGTGACTTCGGACATGTCCTCGGGGTCACGTATCCGGCCGGCTCGCCGGCGTTCCTGCTCCACACCGCGGCGTTCCCCGGGCTGCCCGGCTTGAGCGAGACGTCGTCGGCGCCGGTGCATCCGGTCCAGCTCTATCTCGCGGCGACCTGCGCGGTGGCGGTCATCGTCGGCCTGGCGGTGCGCCGGCTCCGGCGGTTCTCGGGCCAGACGGCCCTCGCGGTCGCGGCGGTGTTCCTGCTCGGGCGTGCGGTGGTGTTCGAGCCGCTGCGCTTCGACGCGTCGCCGCTGACGCTCGGGCCGCTGCGGCTGCAGCAGGTGTCGGGCCTCGGGCTGCTGCTCGCGGCCGCGGTGGCGTGGTGGATGCTGTCCGCCCGCGCGACGGCGCAGCCGAACGTGGCGCGCCAGTGGGAGGGTGGCCCGTGGACGCCGCGAACGTGACGCGCCCGGCGATCCCGGTGGTGGTGATCCACGGGGCCCTGCGCTCGCGCGTGGGCCTGTGGCCGGTGGTCCGCTACCTGCGCAACCGCGGCTTCCAGGCGGCGGCCTTCGGCTACGCGACCCGCAGCGACAGCCTCGAGCGCCACGCGGAGCGGCTCGAGCAGTTCATCGCCACCTGGCTCGAAGGCCAGAAGGTGCCGATGCTCGGGATCTTGACCCACAGCATGGGCGGGCTGGTCGCGCGGGCCTATCTCGCGCGCCCCGGCGCGGCCGAGCAGGCGCTCCGCCAGCGGGTGGCCATGCTGGCGCCGCCGAACCAGGGCGCGGCGCTGGCCGCCCGCTTCCGCGGGTTCAAGCCGTTCCGCTGGCTGTACGGCGCCGCGGCCGAGGTGCTGCAACCCGATCACGCGGCCATGCTGCCGCCGCCGCCCGCGAGCGCGCAGGTGCTGATCCTCGCCGGCGGCAAGCGCAAGGGCGAGCGCGGCTACTCGCGCTGGATCACCGGCAACAACGACGGGCTGGTCGGCGTCGCCGAGACCGCCTTGCCGGGGATCGATCCGGAGCTGGTCGGCGGGGCCCACAGCGTGCTGCAGTGGCGCCCGGCGGTGCTGGCCCGCGCGGCGGCGTTCCTGGCCGCGAGCGAGTGAGCGGCGCGCTGGCGTCGATCGGTCGACGGATCGCTTCTCAGGCGTGAGGGCGAGGCCCGGACGACGGCGTTGCGATCGAGTGGGGCGAGCGCCGGCGGTCGGTCATCGGAGTCGCCGCCGCCGACCACGCGGGAATGACCGCTCAATTCACGCGGCCCCGGTGACTCTCGCCGTCCCGGCGAGGACGGCCGAGCCCGCCGCGAGCGCAGGTTCCGGGGCGCCGCGTCGCTGCAGATATGTGCCCATGGCGCGGGCCGAGTCACGTGTCGGTCAGGACAGGCCGAGGAGGACATGTCCTCTCGGGCATGTACTTCGTGCTCCGTGGCGCCTCACATCGGCAGGGGCGGGGCGCAGGTCGAGACGCCGGCGCCGACGATCCGGATCGGCGCCTGGGTGAGCAGCGTGAGCGCCTGATCGCTGTCGTCGCTGTTGTCGAAGTCGAGGTGCCAGACCTCGCTGTTGGTGACGAAGTCGCCGGTGGAGGTGAAGAGGTAGAAGTCGCCGCCCCACCAGGCGAAGGCGAACGCGTTGTCGCTCTTCAGGCCGGGCAGGGGCAACACGTCGATGACGTCGCCGGTGTTCTTGTCGTACTCGGTGAGGATCGCCGGCGCCGAGCCCTGGAAGGCGAACAGCCGCCCGGTGCCGGTGCCGGTCAGCTCGCCCCAGGCATAATCGATGCCGGCGATCGTCGACAGCTCGAGGGTCTGCGGATCGATGACGCCGAGGGCTCCGACGTCCGGGCCCTGCAGGTCGGGCGAGATGCCGGAGTGGGCGTAGAGCTTGTCGCACGGGTCGTTCAAGCTGTTGGCGACGAAGGCCATGCCGAACTGCGGGAACATCGGGTTGCCGGGGACGAACCCCGGATCCTTGCACTCCACCGGGTCGCTGGCGTCGTTGAGGTCGACGGTGTAGAGATCGCCGTCCCAGTATTGAATCCACGCGCGACCCTTGCGGCTGACGCCCATCGAATAGGTGTCGACCATGCCGCCGCAGTGGATGTCGGCGATGAAGGCGAACGAGCCCGACTTCGGATCGAAGCTCCACAGCGAGCCGACGTCGGACAGGACGTACACGAGCTCGGTCCCCTCGGCGCACGGACAGCCGGCCTCGGGCTCGTTGTCGGCGCCCGTCATCTCGATGCCGGTGGTCGTCGGCTGATCGCCGCTCTCCCATCCGCCGTCACCGCCGGGCCCGCCCGCGGTGGCGCCGTCGGTCGCGGAGACGAAGCCGTTCACGTCGTTGCCGTCGTCATCGTCGTCGCCGTCGGTTTCTCCGTCGCCGAACAGGTCGCCGATGGGGCAGGCAGGGAGGAGCGAGACCGTGACGAGAAGCCCGAGGAGGCGGACGCTGCGCATGGTCTCCACGATAGCGAAGAACGCCGCGCGGGCCCGTACTCGCCCGCCTGGACCGGTTCCGCGGCGCTTCTCGCCGGCGGAGGTCCGACCGTAGTCCGACCTCTCCGGAGCGCGAACGGCCGCCGGCCGCAGGGCCGTGATCGCCGACGCGCGCTTCTCTGCCGTCGGCAGAGATCGGCTCGAGTCACCGACCCCGAGTCGCGAGCGCGAGCACCACTCGGACCGAACGCCGTCGACGATCGCAGCGCCGCCACCGCCTGTGCCAAGGGCCAGGCGCGGGACGACGGGCGCATGTGACCCATGGCACCTGGCCTTCCCGTTCTGTCACTTGGGGCATGCCTGAAGGTTCTGGTGCGCGATCTGGCCCTTGGAGGCGGTCCCGAAGGACAGGTCCCTGAGATCCTGTCGCTGGGGCCGGATTCCCCCATGAGTTATCTCCATTGGGTGACTGTTCTAAGCGCCAGGAATCATGTGTCATGGTCTGACTCTCCCCAATCCACCACAGATGAGCGACGGGACCATGAACGAGAACGAAGTTGCACAAGAGATCGGCAAGCGCATTCGCCAGTGGCGAATGAATACGCCGCCGCCGAAGACGCGCCGCAAGCGGCAGAACGAGACGGGCTGGCGGCCGCACATGACGATCGAAGAGCTCGCCAAGGCCACCGGCCTGACGGTCACCACCGTCAACAAGCTCGAGCTCGGCTACAAGGCGCCGCGGATCGAGTCGCTGCTGCTGCTCTCGCAGGCTTTCGGGTGTGACGCGAGCGAGCTTCTGCCCAAGACGAAGCACCGCAACAGCGGCAAGTCCGAGCTGCTCAACGAGCTGGCCGCCGCCGCGGCCCAGCTCGGGGCGAAGCAGCTCCGCGAGCTCATCAAGCAGGCTCGCGGGATGGAGCCGGGCTGAAACCCGGCGGCAGGCCGCGGTTTCGCCCCGCGGCCGCCGGCCCACCAGCCCGGTTCAGGCTGGCGGGACTCCGAAGGCTCAACGTGGGGGCTTGCGGTCGGGCGCGAGGTTGGCTATAAGGCGCCTCCACCCGCTGCGGGCGCGTAACTCAGCGGTAGAGTGCCACCTTCACACGGTGGAAGCCATAGGTTCGAACCCTATCGCGCCCACAACTCAATCAGCCCAGTTCATGGCCCGAGAGCCGCCGCAAGGCGGCTCTCGTCGTTTGGTCGCTTGCGAGCTGCTGCGCCCGCTGCGCTGCGCTGCGCTGCGCTGCGCTGCGCTGCGCTGCGCTGCGCGCGGCGCCGGTTGCGGCCGACGGAGCTCGCGGGGTCGAGCGTGGCGCGCGCGTCGCGGATGCTCGCGGGGACTCGTCCCGTGCCAGGGCTCCGGGGGAGCCGCGAAGGCGGGCCCGCCAGGCGCTCGCCGTGGCGCTTCGGCAGGCGCGTCGAGGATGTTGCTCTGGCCGGTATGCGGCTCTCGCGGACGACAGCCGGCGAACGCGGCGTGAGGGTCGAGGCTGTCTGCTCGAGGTCGCCCAGGCCGGTCGGGCGACGCCGAGAAGCGGGGAATGCAGAGGCCTGTCCGAGACCATGTGCGGGACGGGTCGGTCGCTCAAACTCCCCGAGGCGGGGGTCCGTCCCCGAAAGGCCATGTCCGGAGCTGGTTGGTCGTGACTCCCAGGGGTCTCGACGTGGCGTCATGCCGGAACAGCCATTGCGGTGCTGGTCGTCGTGTCACTCAACAGTCTCGACACGACGGTCCGCCCGAAGGCCATGTGGCGCTGGTCGGTCGCGACTCCCAGGGGTCTCGACGTTGCCACCTGTTTGAAAGGCCATGTCATGGCTGATCGAGGCGTCGCTCCAGAATTTCGACGCGACGGTCCGTCCGAAAGGTCATGTGCGTTGCGGGTCGATCGGGACGCCCCGGTCGACGCTGTCGTCCTGCGGCCGGGCGCACTGCGCGACGATCTCCGCGCGAGCTCAGCGGCGTCGCGCCAGCGCCTCGGCGCGCGCGTCGACGGCGTCCTTCGCCTCCTTGAGGCCGACGCCGTGGACCTCGCGGAAGCGCTTGATCGCCTGGATCTTCTGATTGCTGCGCAGCAGTCGATCGAGCTCGGCCTCGAAGGCCGAGAGCGCGGGCCCGGACGACTGCGTGAACTCCCAGCGGAGCGCCTCGATCGCCGCGCGGGCGGCGATCAAGGTGCCGCCGTGGCGGGCGCGGTGCCGGCGAATGGCCTCGATGGTCGCGCCGTGGCGGACGAGCTCGCGGATGTCGGCGTCGGTCACCCGGCGATCCTACGCGGAGCGCGGCGCCGGAGCAGGAAAACCGCCGCGAGGCCCGCGGGCGCGGCCGCGAGGACCAGCCACGGCCAGCGTGGCCGCGCGGGAGCGGGAGCGGGCTCCGGCGCGGCGACGGGGGGCGGAGCCGGCAGCGGCGGGGCAGCGGCGGGCGCGGGTCCGGGCCGGCGGATCGTCAGCGCGGATCTGCGCCGGTGCGCGACGAAGTCGAGCGGCGGGATATCTGGCCGCGAGGACATGTCCTGAAAGACAACATGGCCGAGCAGCCGGTGGCCGCCGGCCAGGCGGGCGAGCAGCGGCAAGCGGACGGTGAAGGCGTCGATCGGGCCGGGGCAGGTGAAGCCGACCGAGACCGCGAGGCCGTCCTCCTCGACGAAGGCGATCTTCTCGACCGCGCCGGGACAGGCGGCCGCGCCGCGGAAGATCTGGATGCCGGCGAGGACCTGTTCGCTGAGCAATGTCTCGACGGACAGGAGCTCAAACTCGTCGAGCTGACCGCTGCGGTCGGCGTCGGCGCCGGGCACGAGCTCGACGATCTCGGGCCGGGCGAACACCAGCTCGGCGGTGAGCCGCGCGCCGGCGATCCGGAGCTCGGCCCGCGACAGGCCGCGCTCGTGCGCGTCCGCGAGGGCAGGGACGCCGAGGCCGGCGACCACGGCGAGGGCGGCGCGGACGCGGAGGTGGGGACGGCCAGGGCGGGGGTGCACGCGGTCATGGGACGCGAGCGGGCGCGCCCGTGCAAGCGGGACTTTCGGGCTCGCGCGCGCCCCGCTAGCCTGTGCGGGTGACCGATGGGCCCCTGAGCCTGACCAAAGTGATCGCGTCGATCGGCGGGGCAGTGCTCGCCGCGTCGTTCTTCCTCCCGCTCGTGGACCTGCACGCCGGCGGCCCGGCGACGGCCGACGCGTTCGGGGTCGAGTCGATGCGGCGCCACATCGAGGGCTCGCGCGAGCTCGACAGCGTGAAGCCGCTGATCGCTCCGGCGCTGCAGCAGCTCGACATGTTCGCGGCGGGGCCCAGCCTGCGCAACCTCTCGCGCCTGGTCGGTTCGACGAAGGAGATCCTCGACACCGTGGCCGCCACCGGCATGGCCCCGGCCGAGGTGACGATGGCATCGACGGCGCTCGGCGCCACGCGGCTGGCGTTGTGGCTGGTGCCGCTGGTCGGCGCGTTCCAGGCCGTGCTCCCGCTGCTGACCCGCTTCCGCGGGTACGCCGGCTTCTTCGGCCTGGTCGCGCGGTTCAGCTTCGGGCTCCTGTTCCTGACGCTGGCCCTGGTCCCGCTGCTCGGCGCCCCGGAGGCGCGCCCGTTCTTCGGCTCCGCGGTCTACGCGGCGCTGATCGGCGGCGGGCTGATGATGGCGGCCGGGGTGGCCGGGGTGACCCGGGGCAACGCAGTGCTGGTGCTCGCCGCTCAGGCCGGCATCCTCGCGGCGATGGTGTTCGGGCTGCGGGCGCTGGTCGAGGCCGGCCAGCGCGCGCTGTGACGCAAGGACAGGTCAGAAGGGACAGGTCCTCACGGGCATGTCTGGAGGGACATGCGCGAGCGGTCAGAGGTCGGCGAGGAAGGCGGCGAGCTCGTCGCGGCGGGCCATGACGTCGCTGTAGCCGAGATCGAGCAGGCGGCGGGTGTAACCTGGCTCGAAGGCCAGGTACGAGAGCAGGTCCCAGCCGCGCTCGCCGGTGGCGCCCATGCCCCGCAGGAGGTAGCGGACCACCCGCGGGAACTCGTCGTACCGATCGACGGCCATGCGCCCGAGGTCCTGCGACGGCTGGAGGGCCAGCACCGGGATCGGGCGCAGGCGGCCGGGGATGTCGGGGTGGCGCTCGCGCGGGACGTGGGCGATGGTTTGATTGATGCGCTCGAGCAGCTCGAGGTCGGCCTCGAGCGAGTCGAGGAAGACGGCGTTGAGCAGGACGCCGACGATGTCGGCGACGGCCAGGCGGTCGCTGCGGGCCTCGTCGTTGAGCCGTAGCGTCTGATCGCCGGTGCGGGCGTAGCGGATGCCGATCGCCAGCAAGCGGTCGGCGCCGAGGTGGATCGCGGGGCTCGTGGGCGCGTGCATGCGGACGCAGCCGTCGCCGTGGAAGGCGCCGTCGATGGCGACCGGGGGGAAGAACAGCGGGATCGCGGCGCTGGCGAGCACGTGCTCCAGGCGCAACTTCGTCCGTCGCCCGAGCCGGGTGCTCCGCACCCATGGGCGCGCGTCGGCGTCGGCCTCGAAGAAGGTGACGGCGGTGCCGGTGAGGTAGTTGGTGGCGGTGACCGCGAGTCCGCGCAGGCGGCCGGAGCTCAGGTGCTCGCCGATCCGCGTCAGCGGCAGACGGTCGGCCAAAAGGCCGCGCAGCGGCGCGGTGTCGAGGAGATAGTTGGTCGGGCTCGCGCCGAGCAGGCCGCCGAGGCTGAGGTCGCGCAGCCAGCTGGAGCCGATCGCGGCCACCCGGGGCATGTCGGTGCGATACACGTGGTCGGGCGTGAGCCGGTGCCAGAAGTCGCGCAGCATCCGCGCGGCGCGGGGGAAGTCGTCGGCGTGCGCGGCCAGGAAGGCGGCGTTGATCGCCCCGGCGGAGACGCCCGCGAGCACGCGGAAGGGCAGCTCGCGGACGCCGGCGAGCTCGGCGAGGGCGTGTAGGGCGCCCGCCTGATATGCGGCTCGCGCTCCGCCGCCGGTGAGGACGAGCCCGTAGGTGGCCACGTCGGCAGGCTAGCACCGGGGCGTGCCGTGCGGGCATACTCGCGGACGCGTTGACCGATCCCACGAAGGCCGCCGAATCCGATGCGCACGGGCTGCGCGATGCGTTTCACCAGCACTTCGGCACGGTGCGAGCCGCCGCGCGGCTGTTCGGGATCCCGTCGTCCGTGCTCGACGACGTGGCCCTGCAGACGTTCGTGATGGCCCACGCCCGGGGGGAGGACCTGCGCGAGCCGGCGATCGCGCGCTCGCGGCTGGTCACGCTGGCTCGACGAGTGGCCGAGTGGTACCGCGAGGAGCTGCCCGCCGCGACCGTGGACGTGCCGATCGAGTTCCCCGGCGTCGAGGTGCTGACGAAATTCGTCGCCGGGCTCTCGCCGCAGGCGCGCGAGGTGTTCGTGCTGTCCGAGGTCGGCGGCCTGCGAGTGCCCGAGATCTCGGCCGAGCTCGGCGTCGGGTTCGAGACGGCGCGGGCGCAGGTGGTCGAGCTGGTGCGGGACTTCGCCGCGGCCACGGCGGCAGCCGGCGCGGAGGAGGTGCTCCACGATCTGGTGCGGGCGCTCGATCCCCCGCCGGTGCAGCGCGACCTGCAGCTGGCGGCCCTCGGAGCCCGGCTGGCGCCGCGCTCGTCGACGCCGGAGGGGGCCGAGCCGGCGCATTCGCAGTGGGTGATCCCGATCGACTTGCGGCGAGCGTCGAGCGGGCCGCTGCCGGCGGCCGCATCGGAGATGGCGAGGGGGACAGGTCCGGCGGGACAGGCGGGGGCCGCTGCTGCGGGTGCAGATGGAGCGCCGGGGGCGGGCGCTGCGGGAGCGGGCGGGTCGCCGCTCGGCGTCGCGGGGCTGAGCCCGGGTGCGCTGTTGGCCGGCGGGGCGGGAGATGCTCCTGCCGCAGCGCCCGGCGAAGCCCAGCGGACGCGTGCGCAAGCGGCCGAAGGGACAGGTGGCGCACCGGTGGGGGGCCGCCGCCCGGGGGCGCTGCGAGTGCGCAGATGGCCGGAGGGACAGGTGGTGCGCCTGCGGGAGGACCGCCCGGGGTCGGCGCGGGTGCGCAGATGGCCGGAGGGACAGGTGGTGCGCCCGCGTGGGGGCCGCCGCCCGGGGTCGGTACAAATGCGCAGATGGCCGGAGGGACAGGCTCTGCTGCGCCCGGTGGGGCTCCAGGGGCAACGCCGGGTCGCTGGCCTGCTCCGCCGGGGATCGGCGCCGGGACGCCGGGCGCTGCCAGCAGCGCAGGGCCCGGGGTGAATGCGCAGATGGCCGGAGGGACAGGTGGTGCGCCCGCGTGGGGACCGCCGCCCGGGTCCGGTGCGAGCGTGCAGATGGCCGGAGGGACAGGTTCTGCTCCGAGCAGCGGGAGCCCAGGAGCGGTGCCCGGCAGCTGGCCTGCTCCGCCCGGGGTCGGCGCGGGGCCGCAGGGCGCGGCAGCGCCGGGGGCGAATGCACAGATGGCCGGAGGGACAGGTGGGGGACCCGCGTGGGGACCGCCGCCCCGGCTCGGCGCGAGTGCGCAAGTGGCCGGAGGAACAGGCGCCGCTCCGGGCGGATGGTTTGCTCCGCCCGGTATCGGCGCGGGGACGCAAGGCGGTGTCGGCGGGGCTGGGCCGGCGGCGAGTGGGCCAGCCGGAGGGGTAGGCAATGCCCCGGCGTGGGGACCGCCGCCTGGGCCCGGCGCGAGCAGCGTACCGAGTAGCTGGCCTGCTCCGCCTGCGATGGGCGCGGGAGCACCGAGCGGGGCTGCGCCGGGGGTGAGTGCGCCGCTGGCAGGTGCAGGTGGTGCCCCGGCGTGGGGGCCACCGCCCGGGATCGGCGCGAGCGCGCCGGGGAGCTGGCCAGCTCCGCCCGGCATCGGTGCGGGGTCGCAGGGCGGGGCTGTATCGGGGGCGAGTGCACCTCTGGCCGGAGCGCCAGGTGCGGAGCCGAGGCAGCAGATGGCCGGAGGGCCGGGTGCGGCGCCCGGTCTGCAGATGGCCGGAGGGCCAGGTGCGGAGCCGGGGCAGCAGATGGCCGGAGGGCCGGGTGTGGCGCCCGGTCTGCAGATGGCCGGAGGGCCAGGTGCGGAGCCGGGGCAGCAGAGGGCCGGAGGGCCAGGGGCCGCGCCGGGATCAGGTCCGCAGATGGCCGGAGGGCCAGGTGCCGCGCCGGGTGGGCAGATGGCAGGAGGGCCAGGTGCCGCGCCGGGGCTGCAGTTTGCAGGCGGGCCAGGTGCCGCGCCGGGGCTGCAGTTTGCAGGCGGGCCAGGTGTCGCGCAGGGGTCGCCCGTGGCGGGGCCGTGGGGATCGCCCGCGGGTGGACCGCCGTCCTCGGCTTCGCCGGTGGGCGCGGTTCTGCCGGCCGCGAGCCCGGGGGCGCCCCCGAGCGCGGCGACGCCGCCAGGTGGCGGACTGGGGAGCCCGGTGGCGGGGAGCGGAGCGCCGCTCGCCGTCGGCGGCGTACTCGCCGGACAGGCGGTGCCGCCAATGCCTGTGGAGACAGGTCCCTCGGGTCATCCTCCCGGTGGGGTGATGGCTCCAGGGACAGGTCCTTGGGGACAGCCGCCTCCGGGGCCGCAGGCTTCGCCGCCGCCGGGGCCGCAGGGTGGGGTGATGGCTCCGGGGACAGGTCCTTGGGGACAGCCGCCTCCGGGGCCGCAGGCGCCGCCGCCGGGGTCGCAGGGGGGGGGGATGGCTCCGGGGACAGGTCCTTGGGGACAGCCGCCTCCGGGGCCGCAGGCGCCGCCGCCGCCGGGGTCGCAGGGGGGGGTGATGGCTCCGGGGACAGGTCCTTGGGGACAGTCTCCGCCGGGACCGCAGGCGCCGCCGCAGGGAGGAGTGATGGCTCCGGGGACAGGTCCTTGGGGACAACCGCCTCCGGAGGGCGCGGCGCCGCCGCAGGGAGGAGTGATGGCTCCGGGGACAGGTCCCTGGGGACAACCGCTTCCCGGGCAGCAGGGGGCGCCGCCGCCGCCCGGGGCGGGGATCGCTCCGGGGACAGGTCCTTGGGGACAGCCATCGCCGGGGTCGCAATTCGCGCCCTCTCCTGTAGGGCCGCCGCCCGGGCTGCAAGGCGCGGGGATGGCACCCGGGACAGGTCCTTGGGGACAGATCCCGCCGGGGCCCCAACCATTCGCGCCCCCGGTCGCCGGACAGCCACCAGGGCAGCACTGGGGACCCCCGCCGGGGCCGCAGCCGGCCGTGGCGGGGCAAGGGCGGCCGGCATCCGCGCCGCAGCGCTCGCGCTCGATCGTGGCCGACCTCGACGTGCCCGAGCGCGACCTGCTTGAGCGTCCGCGGCGGCTGGTGCCCGGGTCGATGGCGCTCGTGGTGGTCAGCTTGCTGGTCCTCGGGATCGCGGGAGGAGGCGGCTATCTGGCCTGGCAGCGGTCGCAGGCCCCGGCGAACATCGAGCCGACGATCGAGCCGGAGGCTCCGACCGAGCCTGTCGCGCCGCCACCGGCCGACGGGCCCGAGACCGTCGCGCCGCCGGTCGTGCCCGAGCCGCCTGCGACGACGCCGACGCCTGGGACGCCTGCCACGACGCCGGCCACCCCGACGACCTCGACCACCCCGACCACCCCGACCACCCCTGCACCAGGGACGCCGAAGCCGACGCCGACGCCCAAGTCGGGCAAGGCGGGCAAGTCCCAGACCCCGTCGACGCCGAAGAAGCCGCCGGCGGAGAAGGCGGATTCGGGCTCGAAGTCGGGCTCGGGCGGCGTAAAAAAAGTAGAGCCGGTCGAGGACCCGCTGGCCAAGCGCAAGGAGCAGGCGGACGCGGCCGACCCGGGTCGCGTGCTGGTCGAGCTCGAGTACCTCAGCGCGATCGACAAGGCGCTCAAGGCCGGCAACTGGGCCCAGGCGCTGGCCTACGTCGAGCAGCACGACAAGGAGCTGCCGGGCGGACAGCTGGTCGACAAGTTCGACGAGCGGCGGATCCGCGCCCTGTGCGGGATGGGGCGGGCGAGCGAGGCGCAGGCCAAGGCGGCGCAGATCCTCGCCAAGCGCCCGAGCTCGAAGGTGAAGACGGCGCTGGCCGAGTCCTGCAAATGACAGCACCTGGGGGCGAGGCGGGCATGTCCGGGCGGACATGTCCGTTCGATCCTATGTGAGCGGCGGGACGAGGGTCGGTCGAGAGACCGCCGGTGCATGGGAGCGGGGCGGTCGCCCGGGCGGCCGCAAGGGGCGAGGAATCCAATGGAGGGACGGGGGTCGCCCGGGCGATCCGAGGAGCCGGGAATTCAACGGGGGCGGCGGTCGATCTGGGGGCCCGAAGGGGTTGAATAGGGCGGTGGTCAGCCCCGGGCGGCTCGATTGTCTGGGGTCTTGATAGGGAGCGGCGGTCAGCCTGGGGGCCCGAGGGGTAGGGTGGAAATAGGGGCGGTGGTCAGCCCGGGCGGCTCGATTGTCTGGGGTTTTTTAAAGGGGGTGGCGGTCGACCTGCGCTGGCAAGCCAGGGTTTTTGAGAGGGGGCGGCGGTCGACCTGTGCTGGGGACCAGGGTTTTTGATCGGGGCGGTCGGCCGGCCGGAGCTGCCCATTCCAATCTGGATGGCGCCTGCCGGGTGGTCCGAAGGGCCGAACATTTCTTTTCATTCGTGGGCGGCGGTCGCCAGGACGAGCCGAGAGGACGTGTCTGTTCGGACATGTCCTCTCGGTCTTATGTGATCGGCCGCCGCGCCAACGGGCCTGGGACATCGACGGCTCGGCAAACTCGCTGCTTGATGCCCACGCAATTCGCGCGGGACCGGTCCCACGAGAGCCGCCCGGAAGCGGCTGTGACCGTCCAATCTCGCCGTCGGTGGCCTCCCCGGCCGCTCGGGGTCGACCGTGTCGAGCGAGGGTGCCCGGGTTCATGGGTGCGGCGCCCGGCAGCCCCTGCGACCGTCCGCGGGACCGCATGTCCGGACGGACACATACCGACTATCGGCGAGCGCGCCGCGGCTGGTGTCTTCCTCGCCGATCGGCCCATGCGCGCCGGCGCGAACTGTGACGATAGGAGGCGCCGACGCCGTGTGCGCGCGCGACCAAACGAAATCGGAGCAGCGCCGACGCTGCTCCGATTTCGACCGCAGGGGCGGGGGCTTCAGGCGCGGCGGCGGGTGGCGGCCGGCTTGGCGTCGCCGGCGCTCTCGCGCGCCTGCGCGGGCGCGGGCTTGGCGTCGGGGAGCTTGGCCTGGAGGTCCTTCATGAGGTCACCCAGGCTGCCGAGGCCCTTGCCGCCGCCGGCGCCCTTCTTCGCCTCCTTGGCGAAGGTCTTGAAGGCGGAGCGCTCCTCGGCGGCGGCGACGCCCTGGATGCTGAAGCGGAGCTTGCCCTCGCCGCCGCCGCGGCCGAGGACGACCACCTCGACGTCCTTGCCGACCGGGAAGGCGCGCTTGGGGTCGGCGTTGGGCGGGAGGCCGAGCTCGCTGGTCGGGACGAGGCCGCGACCGATCTCGGTGTCGACGAACACGCCGAAGTTGGTGACCTGGCCGACCTTGCCCTGCAGCACCTGCTCGGCGGCGGCGCTGGCGGAGGGCTCGGTCGACTGATCGGCCGACTTCATCGACAGGCTGATCTTGAGGTCGGTGGGGCTGGTGCCGCGCGGCTCGACCGCCAGGACGCGGACCTTCACGGTCTCGCCGATCTTGATCACGTCGGCGATCTGGTCGACGCGGCCGTGGCCGAGCTCGGAGATGTGGATCATGCCCTCGATGCCGCCGAGGTCGACGAAGGCGCCGTAGGGCTGGATGGTCTGGACGATGCCCTCGAGCTCGGCGCCGACGACCAGGCGCTCGCGCACCGCCTTGGCCTGGTTCTCGCGCTCGTCCTTGAGGACGGCCTTGCGCGAGACGATGACCGAGCGGCCGCCGTCGCGGATCTCGATGACCTTGAAGAACTGCTTGGTGCCGACGAAGCGCTCGAGGTCCTGGGCGAAGCCGAGGTCGACCTGCGAGGCGGGGCAGAAGGCGCGCACGCTGCCGAGCTCGACCTCGAGGCCGGCCTTGACCGCCTTGGTGACGGTCGCCTCGACGGGCACGCCGCTCTCGAGCGCGAGCTCCAGCGCCTGCGTGTCGATGCCGCCCTTGCCGATGGCGACCACGAGCTGGATGCCGTCGCCCGACACGGAGGAGACGGTGGCCCGCAGCTTGTCGCCGACCTTGACCTTGAGGTTGCCGTCCTTGTCGAGGAGCTGGGCGCGGTCGATCCGCCCCTCGCTCTTGGCGCCGATGTCGAGGAACACGCTGTCGGCGCCGATCTCGACCACCGGACCCTCGACGAGCTGTCCGGGGCGCACGCGCTTGCTCAGCCTGGCGCGCGTCTGCGCACCCTGGGCTTCAAACATCGCGGCGAAGTCTTCATCTTGCTGCTGGGCCATGGGGGGCCAAGCTTGGCAAAGCCGACCCCGCGGGACAAGGGCCCGGGCCTCACAAGACGGCGGCTTCGGGGCGCGCGGTGAGCCACGCACCTAGCCCGGGCGCTTCTTGCCGGGCGACTTGACCTCGAGCACGGGCGAGATGGGCTTGAGGTCGGGGAACGGCGGCAAGCTGTCGGTGACGGTGAGGGGGCGCCAATTCTGGACCACGTCGATGTAGCCGTCCTTGGTCAGCCGGATCTCGTGCGAGCGGTTGTCGCCGACGGGGACGGTGATCTCACACGGCGACTTGCACTGGAACTCGCCGTCGACGTGGACGCTCGCGCCCTCGACGTTGGCCTTGATGGTGGCGCGGTTCTTCGGCAGGCCCTCGGAGCCGACCGGCGCCGCCTTGGCCTCGGCCGGCGCCCGCGCGTCGCCCTCGGCGCGCTCGTCGCCGCGGCCGAAGATCAGCGCGATCCCCACCAGCAGCACGGCGACGCCGGCGCCGATGGCGATAAACAGGTTGCGGTTCGACTCCTGCGGCGGCAGGGCGCCATTCATCGTGACCCGCTGCGGCGTGCCGACGGCCGCGAACGGCCCGGTGTGCTGGTTGCTGAGCTCGGGGATGTGGACGACCCGGCCCTCCTCGGCGGCGCGCACGGCCCCGATCGCTTGACCGATGAGTTCGGCGAAGCGACCCGCGCTCTGGATCCGCTTGGTGCGGTCCTTGCGGAGCGCGAGCTGGAGCAGCTTGGCGGTGAACTGCGAGCCGTTGCGCGGGGTCGGGACCTTGGCGCGCACGTGCTTGAGCATCGTCGCCATCGGGCTCTCGGCCGAGAACGGCGGCTTGCCCTCGATCATCTCGTAGAGGATGCAGCCGAGCGAATAGATGTCGGTGCGGTGGTCGAGGTCCGTCCCGTTGCATTGCTCGGGGGACATGTACTGCGGCGTGCCGAACACCTCGCCGGCGCGAGTGAGGCGCATGGCGTCGACGCCGCCGGCGATGCCGAAGTCGAGGACCTTGACGACGGTGCTGACGCCGACGGTCTCGATGAAGATGTTGTCGGGCTTGAGGTCGCGGTGGAAGATGCCGTTCTCGTGGGCCTCGCTGAGGCTCTCGGCGATCTGCTTGGCGAACTGCAGCGCCTGCAGCTCGGGGATCCTGCCCTGCTCGAGCCGCTCGCACAGGCTGGTGCCGGTGAGCAGCTCCATCACCATGTACGGCCGGCCGTCCTCACACTCGCCGTGCTCGAACACGCGGATGGTGGAGGGGTGGCGCAGCTGGGCGGTGACCTCGAGCTCGCGGCGGAAGCGAATGATGAACTTGCTGTCGGTGAGGCACTCGCGGCGGACCAGCTTGATCGCGACCCGGCGATCGACGCGGCGGTCGTGGGCCTCGAACACGACGCCCATGCCGCCCTCGCCGATGACGCCGAGCAGCTCGTAGCGGCCGTTGATGACGCGGCCGACGTCTTCGTTGAAAGAGACCTCGAGCGTCGACGAAGACGCGGCGCTGTTGGCCATCTCGCTCTTGCTCAGCGAGGCGTTCGCGGGGCGGCTCTTCGGAAGCGGGGGCATTCGTCGACTGGCTCGGGAGTGTATCGTCTTGGCGGCCACGCCACCATCGGCGCGGAGCCGAGGTTCAATTTCGCGTATCCGGCCGAATCTCCGCCGGTGGGGGCGAGCGGCTGCGCCGCCACTCAGAGGCCGTGGAAGCTGACGAACGGGTCGGCCGGGCTGCTCTGGCCGGCCTTGAGGTCGAGGTGCAGGTGATTGGCGTGTGCCCGGTCGTGATCCGGTGTAAGCAGGGTGTGTACGAGCCCGCCCTCGGTGGCGACGCAGACCAGGCCGAGGAGGAGCTCCGAGGCCGGGGCCCCGCGCGGCGGCGAGGCTCCGGGTCCGCTCTCTCGCGGCCCCGGGCAGCGCCGCAGCGTCCGCCGCGGATAGTGGTCCTCGACGGTGGCGGCCGCGTCACTGCCACGTCGCAGGGCGTAAAGATCGAGCGCGAGGCCGAGGTTGTGCTGACTCTTCGGCTTCTGCTGCACGATCTTGCCCCGGCGCAGGGCGGAAAAGTACTGCACCTCGGTGATGCCCCGGTCGTGCAGCCACTCGGCCAGCGGCACCACGGCGGCGACGAGGCGACAGTCCCAAATTGCGTGGGCGTCGCGCTCGAGATCCGTCGTCCACGGGATCGTGAAGGCGACCCCCGCGATCGGGCCGCGCAGGCGCACGGGGATCGCGACCTCGGGCGCCTCGTCGCGGTCGAGGACGACGAACTCGACCTCGCGCTCGCGCAGGTAGTCGTGGCAGCGCGCGGCGTTCATCGCCATCAGCGCGGTCGCGTCAGGGCCGGCGGGGCTCGCCGCGGGCGTCCACACGGGCGTCGGCGCGCGCGCCGGCTCGGGGCGCGCCTGCGTAGCCGGCCGCGCACTCGGACGCGCGGCCGTCGGCCGCGGTTGCGTCTGTCCCTGAGGACCTGTCTCCTTGCACCTGGCGCTTGCGACCTGTACCAGAGCGCGGTTGCCGGCGTAGCCGCTCGGGCAGTCGGGCGGGCGGACCGCCGGCAGGCGCCAGCGCGGGGCGTTCGACCAGCCGAGCCGCCCGCTGCCGGCGGCGTCGGCGTTCGTGGGCACCAGCAGGGCGACGAGCAGCGCGACCCGCAGGGTGGTCGTGAAGGCGCTTCTGTGTGCCGATGTCATACCTGGCGCGATTGTGAGGCAAGCCGCGACCTCAAGCAAAAAAAACCCGGCCCGGGGCTACGAGGTCGGGCCTAAGCTGACCGCCGAGGTCGCCCGGAAGCCATGGCCAGCGTCGATCCAAAGCAAGAGACCCCTGTAAACCCGGTTGCAAATGGAGAAAATGGGCGCTACGTCGCGCGCCACAAGATCCGCGTGGTGACGGCCGCCGCCCTGTTCGACGGCCACGACGCCGCGATCGGGGTGATGCGGCGAGTGCTGCAGGCGGGCGGCGCGGAGGTGATCCATCTCGGGCACAACCGCGGCGCCGAGGAGGTCGTCGACGCGGCGATTCAGGAGGACGCCCAGGCGATCGCGGTCAGCTCCTATCAGGGCGGCCACATCGAATACTTCAAGTACATGGTCGACCTCCTGCGCGAAAAGGGGGCCGGGCACATCACCGTGTGGGGCGGCGGCGGCGGCGTCATCGTCCCGCGGGAGATCGAGGAGCTGCACGCGTACGGGGTGCGGCGCATCTTCAGCCCGGAAGACGGGCGGCGCTACGGGCTCACGGGGATGATCGACATGATCCTCGCGGGCGCCGACTTCGCGACCACGCCGGCCGACCCGCTGGCCGAGCTCGCGGCGCTGCGCGAGCCGGGGGCGCTGACGGCGGCCGATCACAAGAGTCGGCTGGCGCGGCTGATGACGGCGGTCGAGGCCGCGGTCGCGGCGGGCGGCGAGCAGCCGCTGCTGGCGGCGGTGCGCGCCGACGCGGGCGAGAAGCGGGCGCCGGTGCTCGGCATCACCGGCACCGGCGGCGCCGGCAAGTCGTCGCTGACCGACGAGCTGCTGGCGCGCCTGCTGCGAGACCACGCCGATCGGCGGATCGCGGTCGTCTCGGTCGATCCGACGCGGCGGCGCACCGGCGGCGCGCTGCTCGGCGACCGCATCCGCATGAACGCGCTGCGCGACCCGCGAGTGATGATGCGCAGCCTGGCGACCCGCGCCGCCGGGGTCGAGCTGTCGCGCGCGACCGACGACATCGTCCGCCTGCTGCAGCGCGTCGGTTACGACCTGGTGATCGTCGAGACGTCGGGCATCGGCCAGGGCGACGCCGAAGTGACGCGAATCGCCGACCTCTGCCTTTACGTGATGACCGCGGAGTACGGCGCGCCCAGTCAGCTCGAGAAGATCGAGATGCTCGACGCGGCGCAATTCATCGCGGTCAACAAGTTCGAGCACAAGGGCAGCAAGGACGCGCTCCGCGACGTCCGCAAGCAGGTCCGGCGCAACCGCGAGATCCCGTATTCGGTGCCCGACGACAAGCTGCCGGTGTTCGGCACCGTCGCCAGTCGATTCTTCGATCGCGGCGTCAACGGGCTGTACGCGGCGCTGTGCGCGGCGCTCAGCGAGCGGCGGCCGGACGCGCCGTGGGTGTGCTCGATCCCGGCGGAGCAGCGCGCGGTCGTGTCCGACATCAGTGATTTGATCCCGTCGGAGCGCCAACATTACCTGGCGGAGATCGTGCGGCAGGTCCGCGGATACAAGGCGCGGGTCAAGCGGCAGGTCCAGCTCGCGCGCGAGATCGGGGCGCTGGCGACGGCGCAGCGGCTGCTCGCCGACGAGGCCGACGCGTCGACGTTCGCGCGCAAGATCGAGGAGCTGCGCGGGCAGCTCGACTCCGACACGCGGCGGGCGCTCGACGAGCTGCCCAAGCTGTTCGCGGCCTATCGCGAGCCGGAGTTCGTGGTGAAGATCCGGCAGTCGACCGTCCGCTATCCGACCCAGGTGCAGACGCTGTCGGGCACGGTGCAGCCGCGCGTGGCGGTGCCCCGCGACGACGAGCCGGGGGCGCTGGTGCGGTTCGCGTTGCTCGAGAACCTGCCGGGCTACTTCCCGTTCACCGGCGGCGTGTTCCCGTTCAAGCGCGAGGGCGAGGATCCGAAGCGGATGTTCGCCGGCGAGGGCGGGCCGGCCCGCACCAACGAGCGCTTCCATTACCTGTCGGCGGGCGAGCCGGCCAAGCGGCTGTCGACCGCGTTCGACTCGGTGACGCTGTACGGCTGGGACCCCGACGAGCGGCCGGACGTGTTCGGCAAGATCGGCGAGAGCGGTGTCAGCATCTGCACGCTCGACGACGCCAAGCTGCTGTATCGCGGCTTCGACCTGTGCGATCCGGCGACCTCGGTCAGCATGACGATCAACGGGCCGGCGCCGATCCTGCTCGCGTTCTACATGAACACCGCGATCGATCAGCAGGTCGAGCGCGAGGAGGCGAAGCTCGGGCGCGCGGTCACCGAGGAGGAGCGGGCGGCGATCGCCGATCGCACGCTGCAGGTCGTGCGCGGCACGGTGCAGGCCGACATCCTCAAGGAGGACCAGGCTCAGAACACCTGCATCTTCTCGATCGAGTTCGCGCTGCGGATGATGGGAGACATCCAGCAGTACTTCATTCAGAAGAAGGTGCGGAACTACTACTCGGTGTCGATCAGCGGCTATCACATCGCCGAGGCGGGGGCGAACCCGATCACCCAGCTCGCGTTCACGCTGGCCAACGGGTTCACGTTCGTCGAGTACTACCGGGCCCGCGGCCTCGCCGTCGACGACTTCGCGCCGAACCTGAGCTTCTTCTTCTCGAACGGCCTCGACAGCGAGTACACGGTGATCGGCCGGGTCGCGCGCCGGATCTGGGCCATCGCCATGCGCGATCTGTACGGCGCCGACGCGCGCAGCCAGAAGCTGAAATATCACATCCAGACGTCCGGCCGTTCGCTGCACGCGATGGAGATCGACTTCAACGACATCCGCACCACGCTGCAAGCGCTGTTCGCCTACTACGATCACTGCAATAGCCTGCACACCAACGCGTACGACGAGGCGATCACGACGCCGACCGAGGCGAGCGTGCGGCGGGCGATGGCCATCCAGCTCATCATCACCCGCGAGCAGGGCCTGGCGAAGACCGAGAACGTGCTGCAGGGCAGCTATATCGTCGAAGAGCTGACCGAACTGGTGGAGGAGGCGGTGCTCGCCGAATTCCTCCGACTCGACGAGCGCGGCGGAGTGCTCGGGGCGATGGAGCGGCAATACCAGCGAGGGAAGATCCAGGACGAGAGCCTGCTCTATGAACAGCGCAAACATTCGGGCGATCTCCCGATCATCGGAGTGAACACCTTCATCAACCCCAACCGGACCGGTGACGAGGAGGCTGCCGGCCTCAACCTGACCCGCGCGAGCCACGCCGAGAAGACGGCGCAGATCGACCGTTTGCGGGCGTTTCAGGCCCGTCACGCGGAGGCGGCACCCGCGGCGCTCGAGCGGCTGCGGCAAGTCGCGTTGTCGGGTGGCAACACTTTCGCTGCGCTTATGGAGACGGCACGAGTCTGCAGTTTGGGACAGATCTCCAGGGCGTTGTTCGAGGTCGGCGGCGAGTATCGTCGCTCGATGTGAGGACTGAGGATGCAGGTCAGGTGGGATGAAATTGCCTGTGAGTGTGCAAATAGATTCCATCGTGTCCAAAGTCTTGTGCTAGCCTAGAGGCCATGTCCAAGTACGACGTGTCCCTGGTGTCCGCGGTCGAAGGCCGTAAGCGTCAGATCCTCGTGGATCTGCTGCGCCAGAACGCCGAGCTGACGCTCGGCGAACTGCATCAATTGTCGAAGGGTGAGCTGGGCAAGCTCCTCAGCTCGATCACCGTCCAGGATCTCTTGAACCCCGAGGGCGCCGCCCGCGAGCCCGCGATCGTGGCACCGCGTGCCGGTCGCCCGGGGCGGCCCGGCCGCAAGCCGGTGGCGAAAGCGCCCGCCGAGACCCGCCCCGCCAAGGAGTCCGCCGCGGCGCCCGCCAAGGCCGGCAAGGGCGCCAAGGCTGAGCCCGCTGCCGAGGTGAACACCCGCACCCCGGCGGGCCGCGAGGCGTTCGACAAGAGCGTGTTCGAGGCGCTCAAGGCGATCGGCGGTCCCGCCGGTGCCGGGGAGATCCAGCGTCGCGTCGGTGGCACCAACATGCAGGTCCGTTCGGCGGTCAACCGCCTGATCGAGGCCGGCCAGGTCACCTGGACGGGCAAGGCTCGCGGCACCCGTTACCGCGTGGCCTGAGCACAACGGACCTTCGCCGCTGGAGCCGGTCGCACTGTCGCCTCGTGGCGGCGCGCGATCGGCTTCGTCGCGACCGGCGTTGCGCAGACAGTTGCACACGCCCTCCGGCCCGCGGTTGCGCTACGCTGCCGTTGTGGGACGCCTGATCCGTACCTCGGTCCAACTGTCCACCCTCGCTGGAATCGTCGCCCTGGCGGCCGGCTGTTCGCGTGACCCCAAGGGCACCACCGCGGGCGTCGACACGACCACGACGACGTCGCCGGGGAGCACCGGCGAGACCGACACGTCGGCGGGCACGACCCCGACCGGCACGACGACGTCGACCTCCGAGCCCCCGCCGACCACGACGATGGCGATCGCCGATATGGGCAGTGTGGGCGGGCAGTGCAACCTGTTCTTGCAAGACTGCCCGGCCGACCAGAAGTGCACGGCGTGGAACGAGGACGGCGGTCCGTTCCCCAACGGCACCCGCTGCGTCCCGGTCGACCTCAACCCCGCGCTGCCGGGCGAGGACTGCGTGGTGCCCGGCAAGTTCGGCGACGGCATCGACAACTGCGCCAAGGGCTCGCTTTGCCTCGACCTCGAGAACACCGGCAAGGCGACCTGCGTCGCCTACTGCACCGGCAGCATGGACGCGCCGCAGTGCCCCAAGCCGGAGGACCGCTGCGCGTTCCTGTTCGAGCCGACGGTGCCGGTCTGCTTCAGCAAGTGCGACCCGCTCCTGCAAGACTGCAGCCCCGGCGAGACGTGCGTGCCCAACGAGGCGGCCCTCGGCGCGCCGCACTTCGTCTGCATGCCGCGCGTGTTCCCCGACCTCGGGAAGTACGGCGATTCGTGCTACGCGCTCTCGGGCTGCGATCCGGGCAACCTGTGCATCTTCGGCGAGAACCTGCCGAGCTGCAAAACCCCGTACTGCTGCTCGGTGTGGTGCGACCTCGAATCTCCGGACAGCTGCCTCGAGTACGACGAGACGCTGAGCTGCGTGCCGTGGTTCGAGGAGGGCTCGGCGACGCCCGGCTACGAGACCGTCGGCATCTGCGGCATCATGCAGTAGCGCGTCACAGCGCCTCGATCGCCGCCGGCGTGCAGTCCGGCGGCGCCGTCACCGGGTTGCAGCGCGACGGCGTGCCGCCCGGGATGGCGAACACGTAGTCGTACTTGTCGCCCTTCGGCGGCGGATAATCGGTGCTGATGAAGTGCGCCCCGCTGGCCAGGGCCGCCTCGCCGCGCGACGTGTCGCCGGCGCTGGGTTCGACGTTGTCGGCGTCGGCGCGCGTGCGGACGAGGTGGCCGGCCGCCACCGCGGCCTCGATCCGCGCCGCGTCGCCGACCGGGTCGTTGAGCGAGTGGACGGCCGCGAACGGCAGCGTCAGGTCGCCGAATGCGTCGGGGAAGAGCAAGCGCCCGGCCGTCGAGGTGCCGCCGTCGGTGTAGGCCTCGCGCCACTTGCCGCCGTCGTGCAGCACCAGCAGCAGCTTGCCGCGCGCGTCGTCGATCGCCGGCCAACCGCCCGCAGCCACGCCGTCGCGCAGGTTGGCGGCGCTGCCCTGGACGTCGTCGGGCAAGACCAGCCGGTCCGCGGGCCACACCGACAGGACCTGGGATTCGAGGGTCGCCAGCAGCTCCTGCGCGCCGGGCGGATCGAACGCGCTCTTGATCTCGAGCATGACGTACAGCGGGTGATGCATGAGATGTCCGTCCGACCATGTCTTCAAGACCATCAAGCAGTCGACCAGGGTGGCGCAGGTCGAGGAGGTGTCGAGCAGATCGATGTGATGGACGGCGATGGGCTCGCCGGCGCCGCCGAACCACAGGTCGAGCTCGAACTTGCGGACGCCCTGCTCCTCGAGCTGCTGGTCGAGCGGCAGGTGGGTGTAGTCCCACTCCTTGACGAGCGTGCCGGGCGACAGGTGATAGCTGTTGTGGGTCCCGAGCGCCTGCAGCTGGTGGAGCCGCAGGCGACCGTCGGGCGCGCCGCTGGTGGTCGGCACGCCGTCGGAGGCGCTCGTGGCGGCGTCGCCGGTGGTGCTGCCGGAGATACCGGTGGTGCCGGTGGTCTCGACGGTGGTGGGCGCGTCGTCGGTGGTGGCGGCGGGCGCACTGCAAGCGGCGAGCGTCCACGCGAAACAGCACGGCGGCACGAGGCGCGTCATGCCGCCGAGCGTACCGACGTCAGTACACGCAGTCGAGCGTGGCCTCGTGGACCACGGGGACGTCGAGGCCGCCGCTGGCGAAGGTGAGGTCGAGCCGGTAGGGCTGATTGCAGAAGCCGCAGCCGGGGGTGGGGGCACCCTTCTGTTTCATCTGCTCCTGAGGGAGCGTCTCGCCGGGCCCGACCGGGCCGCTCTGGGTCGGCGACACGGTGATTTCGTGGACGCTCGGCAGGTTGTTCGGCGACAGGGTGAGCGTCGCCTTCGTCAGCTCGGCCGAGCTCGTCGCCGCGCCCTGCGAATTGTCGTAGACGACGGTCCACCAGCCGAGGATGCTGTCGGGATCGACGATCGGCTGGCAATTGGCGTAGAGGACGACGTCCTGGAGCGTGACGGCCAGCGCCTCGCCGACCGGGTCGCCCGTCGAGCTGTCCGAAGAGCCAGACGCGGTGGTTTCGTCCGCGGTGGTCGTGCTGTCGGGGCTCGTCGTGGTCGCGGTCGCGTCGGTGTCGGTCGCCACGCCCGTATCGGTGGTGTCGGCCGTGGTCGTGCTCGTGGTCGTCGTCGACGTCGAGGTGGTGGTGTCGACGCCGGTGGTCTCGCCCATGCTCTCGCCGGTGGAGTCGGTCGAGGTGGTGGTGCCGGTGGTCGGGTCCGTGGTCGGCCCGGGGTCGGTGGTGCCGCCCGTGGTGGTGTCGGTGGTCGCCCCGGTGCCGGTCGAGGCGCCGCCGCTGTCACCGCACGCGGCAATGAGGATCGAGGCGAATAGGCCAAGGCTCGCGCGGAGTTTCATGGGGGCGGAGGGTGGCAGCCCGCACCGGCCCCGGCAAGCGCGCGCCCCGAGGACGATGTTCCGCGGGAGATCGCCCCGGGTCCTCGTTCGCGCGTCGACGCACTCGATCGGCGTCTCCGCGTGTGTAAGCATGGGCCCCGCCTCCGCGTTTGCATAGCGTTTCCGCTCCCCCCTTTCACCCGAATGTGAATCGAGCGCTCCATGCGTGACCACGCCAACAAGCGACAGATTCGGCGCACGGCCCCAGCGGGCCTCTTCGCCGCGATGTTCTTCCTCCCGGCCTGCACCCCCAAGACGCCGCCTCCGGCGACCGAGACCGACACGGCCAAGGAGACCGCGCAACCGCCCAAACTCGACCTGTGGGCGGGCGTGCCGGCGATCGAACCCGAGGCGAGCGACGTCGCCGGCGAGTTGACGCCGATTCCCGGGCCGAAGCCGCCCCCGAGCGTGAGCGAAAAGGTCGAGCTGCCGTTCCCGCCGCCCGCGCCGCCGACCAAGCAGACGCAAGACCTGGCCGAGGAGGGCCCGCTGAAGGTCCTCCGCACCAGCCCGACCGAGAAGGCGCCCGGGCTGGTCGGCTCGGTCAGCGCAGTGTTCAACCAGCCGATGGTGCCGCTGGCCTCGATCGACGACCTCAAGCTCGAGCGCTCGCCGCTGACCATCGAGCCGCTGCCCAAGGGCAAGTTCCGCTGGCTCGGCACGCAGATGATCGCGTTCGAGCCCGAGGGCCGCATGCCGTACTCGACCACGTACACGGCCAAGGTCGTGGCCGGCGAGACGTCGACGATGGGCACCAAGCTGGCGAAGGAGGTGAAGTGGCAGTTCACCACGCCGTCGCTCGAGGTCGAGTCGTTCACCCCCGGCGAGTACGAGTCGGCCACGCTCGACACCGTGGTGGTGCTGCGCTTCAACCAGGCCGTCGACCGCGACAAGCTGCTCGCCGCCCTGCGCGTGAAGGGCGGGGCAGGGCAGGTCAGCGTCACGGCGGTGCCGCCGGAGCAGTGGGCGGGGCTGCCCGAGCCGTTCCGCTCGTACGCGCAGCAGGGGCCGGCGGAGCGCGTGATCGTGCTCCGCCCGGCGGCCGCGTTGACGGCCAACACCGCCTACACGGTCGAGATCCCGGCCGGCGTGTACGGCGAGGGCCCGAACCCGAGCAAGGCGATCAAGCTCAAGTTCCGCACCTATCCGCCGCTGACCCTGACCGGGCCGCAGTGCGCGTCGCAGTCCTACTGGGATTGCAACCCGCAGGCGGGGCTCCACGTCAGCGCCTCCAACTCGCTGCTGCCGACGCCGGACGCGGAGAAGAAGGTGCGCGTCACGCCCGAGGTCCCCGACCTCAAGGTCACGGTGTCCGGCGACATTACCCTCACGGGCAAGTTCCGCGGCCTCGGCACCTACACGATCGAGGTCGAACCTGGCCTGAAGGACATCCACGGCCAGGAGCTCAAGGCGCCGTACCGCAAGACGGTCACGCTGCCGGCGCTCGACGCCTCGCTGCAGTGGGCCGACCGCCCGGTCGATCCCGCCGTGCTCGAGCCGAGCCACTCCGGCGTGCTCGACGCCAAGGCGACCGGCCTGACCTCGGTGGAGTTCCGCGCCCGGTCGTTCGAGCCGAGCGAGATGCGCAAGATCCTGAACGACCGCCACGTCCGCTACGACGGCGAGTGGCCGGAGCCGCTCAAGTCGCCGACGTGGGACAAGCTGTTCGACGTCAAGGACTCGCGCGTCGAGGCCGCGACGCTGTCGCTCGACGCCAGGTCGCTCGGCGCCGGCGCCGGCAAGTTCCTGCTGCTGGGCGCGCGCTCGAACGAGCTCGGCGACGGCGGCTGGCGCTACCGCCAGTCGCTGTCGCAGGTGGTGCAGATCACCCGCCTCGGCGTGACCGCGGCGCTCGACAGCGACAGCGGCGTCATCCTCGTCACCGACATCGAGACCGGTGAGCCGCTGCCCGGGGTCGAGCTCGGCCTCCACAACATGGCGCTCGACGGCCCGGTGTGGTCGGGCAAGTCGGGGCCGGACGGGCTCGCCGAGCTGACGCACGGCACGATGTACGATCAGCCGTACATCCTCGCGCGCTACCAGGGCGAGGCCGCCTACATCCCGCTGCAGCAGACGGCCGACAACTCGTGGGGCGTGTGGATGAACGGCGGCCGCGAGCACGAGCCGCGGATCTTCTTCTACAGCGATCGCCAGCCCTACAAGCCGGGCGAGACGGTGCACATGCAAGGCATCGTCCGCGAGGAGACGCGCGGGCCCGCGGGCAAGGTCCAGCTGTGGCGCGCCGGCACGACCGCCAACTACACCGTCCACGGTCCGCGCGGCCACGAGATCGCCAAGGGCGAGCTCAAGGTCGGCCAGTTCGGCACCTTCAGCGTCGACATCCCGATCCCGGCCGACGGCGACACCGGCAGCTATCAGCTGATCGTCAGCTCGCCGGCGGGCCTGTTTTCGCGCGAGCACTCGTTCTACCACTCGTTCGAGGTCCAGCAGTTCCGCGCGCCCGAGTTCGAGGTCAAGGTCGAGCGGCCGGCCGAGGCGCCGCTGCTCTACGGCGACACCCTGCAGGCGGACATCAAGGCGACCTACTTCCACGGCGCGCCGATGGTCGGGGCCGAGGCCACCTACACGCTGCGGCGCCAGGACTCGCCGTACCGCCCGCCGGGCAGCGAGAACGAGGCGTTCACGTTCGGCCAGGGCGGCAACGAGTGGTGGATGTGGGGCGGCGAGCTCGACTTCGGCGGCGGCATCTACCGCGGCAAGGGCATCGGCTTCCCGCGGCCGTACGGCAGCGGCATGCTCGTCCGCCAGGGCAGCGGTCAGACCGACGCGCGCGGCCTGTTGGCGGTGAGCCACCTGCTCGCCGCGGTCGAGACGCCGTGGGGCGAGAAGACGCCGGTGCCGCCGGCGGGGCCGAAGTCGGAGGATCCGCCGGGCGCGTCGACCTACACGCTCGAGGCCAACGTCACCGACGAGAACCGGCAGTCGATCGCCGGCCGCGCGACCTACGTGGTGCATCCCGCGAGCGAGTACGCGGGCGTGCGCGCCGATCGCTCGGTCTACCGCGCGGGCGAGCGCGCGCGGCTCGAGGCGGTGGTCGTCGACGTCGACGGCAAGCGCGTCACCGGCCGCGACGTGCAGGTCAAGCTGGTGCGCAAGGAGACGTCGCGCGCCGCGGTGCAAGAGAACGGCTCGTGGCAGTACAAGTACGACACCGTCGACGTCGAGGTCGGCAGCTGCGCGCTGGTCTCGGCCGACGCGCCGGTCCACTGCGAGCTGGTGGTCGACAAGGCCGGCAGCTACGACATCCGCGCGCTGATCACCGACCCGAAGGGCCACAAGTCGCTGTCGAAGCACCCGTTCTACGTCTACGGCGAGGACGCGGTGGTGTGGCAGCAGGACCAGCACCGCGTCGACATGGTGCCCGACAAGCGCACCTACGAGCCCGGCGACAAGGCCACGGTGCTGGTGCGCTCGCCGTTCGACAAGGCGCGCGGCCTGGTGGTGATCGCCCGCGAGGGCATCGTCTCGCACTACCCGATCGAGGTGAAGGGCGGGGCGGCGACGATCGAGGTGCCGATCGACGAGGCGCAGATCCCCAACGTGCGCGCCTCGGTGCTGCTGGTGCGCGGGCGCGTCGACGTGCCCGGCGCGCCGCCCGGACAGGACCTCGGCCGACCCGCCTTCGCCGTCGGCCAGGTCGACCTCAAGATCGAGGCCACGCGCAAGAAGATCGCGCTCGAGGTCCTGCCCGAGAAGACCGAGGTCGCGCCGAAGGACACGCTCAAGCTCAAGATCAAGGCCAAGGACGCGACCGGCGCGCCGCAGAAGGCCGCCGTCGCGGTCATGGTGGTCGACGAGGGCGTGCTGAGCCTGATGGGCTTTCAGACCCCCGACCCGCTGGCGTTCTTCCACCACGATCGCGATCCGGGCGTCAGCCTCTACGACATGCGCCAGTTCCTGGTGGCGAAGAAGGACGTCGAGCCGCCGCCCCCGCCGGCGCCGCCGCCCGACGCGGTGCCGATGGCTCCCTCCGCCGGTGACTTCGACGGCGGGCTCGGCAGGGCCGGCACCGGCGCCGGGGGCGGTGGTTACGAGGCAGGCTTCGGGGCGACGGCCGATAAGGCCGTGGCGCTGCCGGAACCGGCCGCGCCGATGGAGGAGGCCGCCGAGAAGCGCACGGAAGCCGAGGCGAGCCGCGGGCCGATGAAGAAGGCCAAGCGGCAATCCACGGTCACGGCGGCGCTCGACGTCCAGCAGGCGATGAGCCAGCCGATCTCGCTGCGCTCGCTGTTCGCGACCACCGCGTACTTCAACGCCGAGGTCGCGATCGACGCCAGCGGCGAGGCGACGGTCGAGATCCCGATGCCGGAGAACCTGACCAGCTTCCGCGTCATGGCTGTCGCCGTCGATCCCGATCAGGCCGACCGCTTCGGCTCGGGCGAGGCCAACGTCAAGGTGCGCAAGCCGATCATGCTGCGGCCGAGCCTGCCGCGGTTCGCCAACTTCGGCGACAAGTTCGAGGCTTCGGTGATGGTCGACAACCAGACGAGCGAGCCGCAGGCGATCCTCGTCGGCACGCGCGGCAGCAACGTCGTCATCTCCGGCGAGCCGACCGTGGGCGTCGAGATCCCGGCCGGCGAGTCGCGCGAGGTCCGGTTCCCGATGGCCGTCGACCGCGTCGGCACCATGCGCGTGCAGTTCGCCGCGCTGGCGAACGGCGGCCGCGACGCGACCGAGCTGGCGCTGCCGGTGCATTACCCGGCGACGCGGCAGGCGTTCGCCGACTACGGCGTGACCGACGGCAGCATCGCGCGCGCGCTCAAGGTCCCCGAGGACGCGCTGCCGGCGTTCGGCGGGCTCGAGCTGAGCATGAGCTCGACCGCGCTGACCGGCCTCGAGGACGCCGTCGACTTCCTCGTCGGCTACCGGTACGAGTGCACCGAGCAGCTGGCGAGCCGCCTCTTGCCGATCTTCGTGCTCGGCCCGGTGCTCGAGCAGTTCCCGATCGCCAGCGTCAGCGACCTGGCCAAGCGGCAGGCGCTCGGCGCCGAGGGGGTCGCGCGGATCCAGTCGCGGCAGAACTGGGACGGCGGCTTCCGCTACTGGGACGAGCCGGCCCGCAGCTCGCCGTACCTGACCGCGTGGGTGACCTTCGCCTGGCTCGAGGGCAAGGCCGCCGGCTTCAAGGTCGACGACGCCGCGATCGACCGGGCGATGGCCTACCTCGACAACTTCGTCCGCAACGGCGAGGCGACGCCGTGGGGTCGCTACTACGATCACACCAGCCGGGCCTTCGCGCTGTGGCTGATGAGCCGCGACGGCCGCGGCAGCGACCTGTTCGAGCGCGTCTACGCCAGGCGCAAGGAGATGCCGCTCTACGCCCACGCGCTGCTGCTGTCGGCCGCGCACCGCTACGGTATGACCGGCCAGCGCGACGCGCTGCTGAAGGAGTTCAGGGCCAAGGTGGTCGAGAACGCCAAGACGGCGCACTTCGCCGAGACCGCGCGCGAGGGCGACGACGGCTACGGCCTGCAGGTGCTCATGCACTCCGACGTGCAGACCGACGCGATCGCGCTGATGGCCCTGCTCGAGGTCGCCGAGGGCGATCCGCTGCTGCCGAAGGTGATGGCGGGGATCCTCGACGACCGCGATCCGCAGAAGGGCGGGCAGTGGGGCACCACCCACGCCAACGCCTGGGCGCTGCTCGCGGCCAGCCGCTACTTCACCACGATCGAGAAGGACGTGCCCGACTACGTCGCGCGCGTCTGGCTCGACAGCGCGTTCGCCGGCGAGCGCGCCTTCAAGGGCCGCAGCATGGCGGTGGTCGAGCAGCAGATCCCGATGAAGAAGCTGATCGAGCAGAAGCCGCGCGAGCTGCTGCTGAGCAAGGACGGCCCGGGCCTCCTCTACTACCGGCTCGGGCTGCGCTACGCGCCCGCCGACCTGACCATGAAGGCCGAGTCGCAGGGCTTCACCGTGCATCGCAGCTACGAGCCGCTCGCGCAGGGCGGGGACAAGCCCGATCCCGAGTCGGTCAAGAAGCTCGAGGACGGCACCTGGCAGATCAAGGCCGGCGCGCTCGTGCGCGTCAACCTCACGCTCGTCGCCAAGGACCGCGCCAACTTCGTCGTCGTCGACGACCCGCTGCCGGCCGGCTTCGAGGGCCAGAACGCCAAGTTCGCGACCACCCTGCGCGACGTGCAGGGCGGGGTCGAGAGCCAGTCGGTCGACGGCAGCCTGCCGTTCTTCGGCGAGCTCGGCGGTTGGTGGTGGTGGCGTCCGTGGTGGCGCTTCGACCACACCGAGATGCGCGACGATCGCATGCTGCTGTTCTCGAACCACCTGCCGGCGGGCGTCTACACGTACAGCTACACCGCCCGCGCGACCACGATCGGCGAGTTCAGCCTGCCGCCCGTGCGCGCCGAGGCGATGTACATGCCGGAGCTGTTCGGCCACGGCGCGTCGACCAAGGTGCGCGTGGTCGAGTGAGCGGACGCCCCGCGGCCCCGTCGGCGGCTCGTCCGCCGGCGGGGCTGGTCGCGGCGCGCACCTCGTGTAACCATTCCGGGGACGATGATGGCGCCGCGCTCGCTCGTCCTCCTCCTCGCGCTCGTCGCTTGCGGCGGGCCCGGCCGTGGCGGCAAGCGCGACGCCGAGCCGCCGCACGCGCGCGCCGGGGCCCCGGGCGGCAAGCTGTTCGACGACGCCAGCGTCGAGAGCCGCACCGGCGGCGGCAGCGGCAGCGCCGAGGCCCCGATCCCGCGCTGCGGCCCGCGCGACTCCTATCAGTACGTCGCCGGCGAGTTCCGCTGCCCCGGCGGTGGCAACCCGTTCGAGGGCGACGCCCAGGCCGCCGCGGGCGCGCGCTCCGGCAGCCTCGGCCCCGACGCCCGCGGGCACATGGTCGATGTGTACGAAGTGCCATGTCCCACGGGCAAGGTCGAGGTCTTCGTCGACATGTACGGCTGCCCCGAGATGGAGGCCCAGCTGCTGCGCGATCGCAACCTCGCCGATCCGCTCGAGCTCGACGTCCACTTCGCCGCCGGCCGCTACGACGAGGTCCGCACCCGCTGCATCGCCCTCGCCGACGCCGCCGAGAAGCGCGGCAACAGCGACGAGGCCTCCTCGCTCAGCATCTATCACTGCGGGATCTTCACCCCCGCGCTGCTCGTGCGCGCCGGCCTGTCCGATCAGGCGGTCGCGGCCGCCCGGCAGACCTGCCAGTCGTACCCGCCGGTGTCCGCGCGCAGCGGCGTGCGCGTCGAGGTCCTGATCGGCATCGTCGACGCGATCGCCCGCATGTGGGCCGCGGACAAGGTCCCGGCCAGGGAGGGCGGCGACCGCCTCAACGCCCTGCTGCCGCAGCTGCTGCGCGCCTGTGCCGTCGACGCCGACACGTTCATGCGCGCCTTCGAGGCCGCCGGCGGCGAGTGATCGTCGGGCGCGACGACCGCGTGGAGGGCGGGCTCATCGCTTCGCGCGCGAGGTCGCCGGGTCGGGCACCCAGTCGAGTGTCTTTTCGGACATGTCGATGACGGCATGTCCGAACATCCCCTCGAGCTCGACCCGCAGCGCGCGCGCGAGCGCCTCGTAGTGGGCGATCTCGTTGTAGAGCTGGGCGGAGATCCGGATCAGCCGCCGCGGCGGCGCCGGCCACGGCGGCACCGGCACCTCGATGCCGTGGCGGAAGAGCAGCGCGTCCTGCAGCGAGTCGGTGCCGAGCGGCGAGACCGCCTGGCCTTCGGGACCGGGCGGAAGGGGCAGGCTGGCCAGGCTCCCGAGCATGTCCTCGGGGGCAGGCAGCGCGGCGCCGATCGCCGCAGCGACGACCTTGCGCCCGGCGCACACCAGGGCGTGGTTGCGGGCCTGCACCTCGGGCCAGCCGCCGGGCAGCAGCTCGCCGAGCTCGCGCAGGGCCGCCGGCACGCACAGCCACGGCGTCGGGTCGGCGGTGCCGGTCCAGTCGAACTCGGCGTGCAGCCGCGAGCGCGGGTCGGGATGGTTGAAGCCGTGGCTGATCACCGCCGGGTGGATTGAGCCCTGGCGGTCGCGGCGGACGTGCAGGATCGCCGCCCCCTTGGGCGCACATACCCACTTGTGCAGGTTGCCGGTGTAGTAGGCCGCGCCGATCGCGTCGAGGTCGAGCGGCACCATCCCCGGCGCGTGGGCCCCGTCGACCAGGCAGTCGACCCCGCGCTCGCGCAGGGCGGCGACGACGCGGGCGATCGGCAGCAGCAAGCCGGTCGGGCTGGTGATGTGGTCGACGATGGCCAGGCGGGTGCGCGGCGTGAGCGCGGCGAGGATCGCGGCGACCGCCTCGTCGGGCCCGGAGATCGGGAAGGGCAGGGCGGCGGTGACGACCCGCGCACCTGTCCGAAGAGCCACGTAGCGAGCGGCGTTGTTGCAGGCGTTGTAGCCGTGCGACGTGATGAGCAGCTCGTCGCCGGCGGCGAACTCGAGCGAACGCAGGACCGCGTTGACCCCCTCGGTCGCGTTGCGCACGAACACCAGGTCGAGCGGGTCGGCGCCGACGAACGCGGCCACCGCCTCGCGCGCGGCCGCGAGCGGGGCCTGCAGATCGCGGAGAAAGAAGCGCACGGGCTCCCGCTCCATGCGCCGCCGCAGCTCGTCCTGGACGGCGAGCACCGCGCGGGGGCAGGCGCCAAAGCTGCCGTGGTTGAGGAACACGACCTCGGGATCGAGGGTCCAGCGGCTCCGGAGCTCGGCTGCGGTCGGCGACATCCGCGATCCTTACCACGCCCGGGGCGCCGCTTCCTCATTATACTGTCCGGGTGCTGCGCCGCGTCGTCGAGCAGATCTTCGGGGTCGCGTTACGGATCTTCTTCCGCCGGATCGAGCTCGACGGGCTGTCCCGCGTGCCCGCCGAGGGCCCGGTGATGTTCGTGCTCAACCACCCCAACGCGCTGATCGACCCGGCCTTCCTGCTGTGCCTGTCGCCGCGGCCGGTGTCGTTCCTGGCCAAGGCGCCGCTGTTCAAGACACCTGTCCTCGGGGCCATCGTCCGCGCCTTCGACTCGATCCCCGTCTACCGCCGCCAGGACGAGGGCGGCGCGCGCGTCGACAACCAGGACACCTTCCGCCACGCGCGCGAGCTGCTGCTGCGCGGCCAGGCCGTCGCGATCTTCCCCGAGGGGACCTCGCACTCCGACCCCGACCTCAAGCCGATGAAGACCGGCGCGGCGCGCATTGCCTTGGGGACAGGTCTCGAAGACCTCACGATCATCCCGGCCGGCCTCTTCTACACCGCCAAGGCCCGGTTCCGCAGCGACGCGCTGGTCTACTTCGGCGCCCCGCTGAGCGTGCCGTACGCCCCGCTCGACGCGCGCGGCGAGCCGCCGCCGGGCGCGGTCGCGGCGCTGACCCGCGACATCGACGTGGCCCTGCGCGCCGTCACCTTGCACGGCGACGACCACGAGATCCTCTCGCTCGTCGAGCGCACCTCCGACATCTTCGCCGCCGCCAGCGAGGAGGCGTGGAGCGTCGCCGAGGCGTTCGAGCTGCGGCAGAAGCTGCTCTCCGGCCACGCCCGCCTGCGCGCCCGCGACCCCGCGCGCCTCGACGCGCTGGTCGCCCGCGTGCTCCGTTACGAGCGCGACCTCGCCGAGCTCGGCCTCGGCCCCGACCACCTCGCGCCCGACAACATCACCTTCGCCGCCAGCCTGCGCTACGCGCTGCGCAGCGTGTTCGCGCTCGGCATCGTGTTCCCGCTCGCGCTCGCCGGCACCGCGATCCACTACCTCGCGTACCGGGCCAGCGGCATGGTCGCCGCCCGCGTCGCCGGTCAGTACGAGGACATGCTGGCCACCGGCAAGCTGCTCGCCGCCATGACCTTCTTCCCGCTCACGTGGCTGCTCGTCGGCCTCGGCGCCGGCTACGCCTGGGGCCTCGAGGCGGGGCTGGTCGCTGGCCTGTTGTTCGCGCCGACCGCCGGCTGGGCCGCGCTCTACTTCTGGGAGCGCTTCGCCACCGTGCGGGCCGCCGCGCACGGCCTCGGGCTGTTCCTCGTGCGCCGCAACCTGCTCGCGCACCTGAGCAGCGAACGCCGGGCCATCCGCGCCGAGATCCTCGCGCTCGCCGACATCGTCGCCTGAGCCGCCGCGGCGCATCGCCCTCCACCGGCCCCAGGTCCGGGCGCGAAGCTGGAGCGATGCCTGCCGGATTTGTCAGCGGAATTACAGAAAGAATTCTCTCTGCGCCGCCGGAGTGCGCCGTGCCCGCTGTGCCGCGCGATGCCGCGCTGAGCTATTAAGGCCCGGCTGTGAACGCTCCGCACCACTCGGCCGACACGCCGGTCATGCGCCAGTTCCTCGACATCAAGCGTCAGTTCCCCGACGCCATCGTGATGTTCCGGATGGGCGACTTCTACGAGATGTTCTTCGACGACGCGCTCACCGTCGGGCCCGTCCTCGAGATCGCCGTCACCACCCGCGACAAGGGCGAGGTCGAGAACCCGGTGCCGATGGCGGGCGTGCCGTACCACGCGATCGGCGGCTACCTGCGCACCCTGGTCGAGCGCGGCTTCAAGGTCGCGATCTGCGAGCAGATGGAGACCCCGGAGCAGGCCCGCCAGCGCAAGGGGCCCAACAAGATCGTCCGCAGGGAGGTCGTCCGCGTCGTCACCCCGGGCGTGCTGGTCGACGAGGAGCACCTGCGCGGCGAGGAGCCCAACTACCTGGTCGCGCTGGTCCACGACGCCGCCGGCACCTACGGCCTCGGCGTGCTCGACATCTCCTGCGGCGAGTTCTTCGTCATGACGTGCGAGGGCGCCGGCGCGGTGCGGGCCGCGCTGTCGCGCCTGGCGCCGCGCGAGATCGTGTGCGAGCCGGGGCTGCACCCGTGGCTCGGGCTCGAGCTCGGCCCGCTGTGTCCGCGGCTCGAGGGCCGCGATCCGGCCGCCGTCGGCGCCGCGCAGCTGGCCCGGGTCAAGCGCCTGCGCGAGGAGAGCGGCGGCGAGTCGCTCGTGCCGGTCGAGGAGCGGGCCGCCGCGCTCGCGCTGGCCTACGCCGAGGACACCCAGCCCGGCCAGACCTTGCTGCTGCACCGCTTGCGGCGCCAGGCCTTCGAGGCCCACCTCGTGCTCGACGACGCCTCGCTGCGCAACCTCGAGGTGTTCCGCACGATCCGCGACGGCCAGCGCAAGGGCAGCCTCCTGTGGGCCGTCGACGCCACCCGCACCGCCATGGGCGCGCGCCTGCTGCGGGCCTGGCTCGGCGCCCCGCTGCGCGCGCTCGGGGCCATTCGCGAGCGCCACGACGCCGTCGAGGCGCTGCTCGCCGAGCCGCGCGTGCGCGGCGACCTGCAGGACCGCCTGCGGGACGTCCGCGACATCGCCCGCCTGGCCGCGCGCGCCCGCCTCGGCACCGTCAGCCCGCGCGAGCTGGCGGCGCTGCGTCAGTCGCTGGCGGCGCTGCCCGCGGTCGCCGAGCTGCTCGGCGAGCTGGCCCGCCGGCGCGCCCCGCTGCTGACCGAAGGACAGGTCCCCGGGGACCTGTCCGATGGCGCAGGTCTCAAGGGCCAGGCCGACGCCGCGCGCCTGCCGGTCCTGCTCGACCTCGGCGAGGACCTGCTGCAGGACGTCCACGCCGCGCTGGTCCGCCTGCTGGTCGACGACCCGCCGGCGCACCAGCGCGACGGCGGCATGATCCGCGCCGGCGCCGACCCCGAGCTCGACCGCCAGCTCGGCCTGCGCGACGGCGGCCGCGAGGCGCTGGCCGCGATCGAGGCCCGCGAGCGCGAGCGCACCGGCATCGCCAACCTCCGCGTCCAGCACAACCGCGTGTTCGGCTACTACATCGAGGTCCTCAAGACCCAGCTGTCGCGCGTGCCGGCCGAGTACGTGCGCAAGCAGACCACGGCCAACGCGGAGCGCTACGTCACCGCCGAGCTGGCCGAGCACGAGACCGCGGTGCTCGGCGCCGTCGCGGCCGCGCTCGAGCGCGAGCAGCAGCTCTTCACCGCCCTGCGCGAGCAGGTCTCGGCGGCCGGCGACCGCCTGCTCGCCGTCGCCGAGGCGCTGGCCCGGCTCGACGTGCTCGCCGGCCTGGCCGAGATCGCCGAGGCGCACGCGTATGTCCGTCCGGACATGGTCGAAGAGCCAGTCCTCGACATCGAGGAGGGCCGCCACCCGGTCGTCGAGCGCATGCTCGACGCCGGCCGCTTCGTGCCCAACAACCTGGCGCTGCGCGCCTCGGCCACCGCGACGAGCGGGGCAGGGCGCCTCGTGCTGCTGACCGGCCCCAACATGGGCGGCAAGAGCACGGCGATGCGCATGGCGGCGCTGGTGGCGATCCTGGCCCACGCCGGCTCCTTCGTGCCGGCGGTGCGCGCCCGCGTCGGCGTGGTCGACCGCGTGTTCACCCGCGTCGGCGCCGCCGACGACCTCGGCCGCGGCGAGTCGACCTTCATGGTCGAGATGCGCGAGGCCGCCCAAATTTTGAGCCAGGCGACCCCGCGCAGCCTGGTCTTGCTCGACGAGATCGGCCGCGGCACCGCCACCTACGACGGCCTCGCGCTGGCGTGGGCGATCACCGAGTTCCTCCACGACCAGATCGGCTGTCGGGCCCTGTTCGCCACCCACTACCACGAGCTCACGCAGCTGCAGGCGCGCCTCGTCGGCCTGCGCAACGCCCACGTCACCGTCCACGAGGAGCGCGGCAGCATCGTCTTCCTCCACCGCGTCGAGCCCGGCCCGGCCGAGCGCAGCTACGGCATCCAGGTCGGCCGCCTCGCCGGCCTGCCGGCGTCGGTGCTCCGGCGGGCACAGAAGCTGCTCACGCGCCTGGAGCAGGCCCAGGGCGAGGCGCGGCCGATGCCGCAGCTCGACCTGTTCACGCCGCCCGCACCGGCCCCGCAGCCGGTCGACAGCGTCCCGCCGCCGCTGGCCGCGATCCTGGCCGATCTGCGCGCCCTGCACCCCGACGAGCTCAGCCCGCGCCACGCCCACGAGGCCCTGCGCCGGCTCCACGAGCGCCTGGTCGCGGTCGAGGGCGGCCACGCGGAACATGTTCTTTGAGCCATGTTTGAACGCGCAGCATCATCCGCATTCGAGGACTCAACGCGCGCGCCCGTCCGGGGCAAGCTCGCCCGTATGCCTCGCGCGCGCCTCCGCCTGAGCGTCCTCGCCCTCGCGGCCACCTCGCTCGCTTGCCCCGCGCTGGTCCCCGACCAGGACACGAGCAGCGACAGCGACACCGGCGGCGCCGACACCTCGACCTCGGAGCCGGCGCCGCCGGACCTCCCGCCACCTGGCCCCGAGGACATCGTCGTCGCCACCTTCAACGTCCACCTGTTCTTCGACACGGTGTGCGACAGCGGCCAGTGCGGCGGCGGGGCCTTCGAGGAGGCCTACTCGCAGGCCGAGTTCGACTACCGCGCCGACCAGATCGCCGACGCGATCGACGCGCTGCAGGCCGACGTCGTGCTGCTGCAGGAGGTCGAGAGCCAGACGTGCCTCGACGCGCTGAAGGAGCGCCTGCCGCAGTTCCAGACCGCCTACCTCGGCGAGACCGGCTTCGTCTCGTCGATCGACACCGCGATCCTGTCGACCTTGCCGCTGATCGAGATCCGCAGCCACGGCAAGTTCCCGATCCCGCTGCCCGACGGCGGCTCGACCCACTTCGCCCGCGACTACCTCGAGGCCCACCTCGACGCCGGCGGTCGGCGGCTCATCGCCTTCGTCGCCCACTTCAAGTCGAAGAACGACGACGACCCCGAGCGCCGCCTCGCCGAGGCGACCGCGGCGCGCGAGCTGATCGACCTGGCCGTCGACAACTACCCCGACGCGCTCGTGCTCATGGGTGGCGACCTCAACGACGTGCCGGAGTCGGAGCCCCTGCAGGCGATCGAGGCCGGCGGCGGTGCGGCTCGCGTCGCCGCGGAGCTCGGCGACGACGACTGGACCTACGTGTTCGACGGCGAGACGCGCGCCCTCGACCACCTCTACCTGTCGACCCGCAGCGGCGGCGGCAGCTTCGTCCAGGGCACCGCCCGCGTCCTGCGCGACGCCGGCACCGACGGCTGGGGCGGCTCGGACCACGCTGCCGTGCGCGGCACCTTCCGCGTCGGCGGCTGACGAGCAGGCGCTCGCCGCCCGTCGTCGAGAGCGCGAGCGCGGCGGGCCAGGTGACCGGTGAGGGACGGGCGCAGGGCAGGGACTCGCGGCGCGTCGAGGCCCGGCAGCGAGCGTGCGCATCTGTGATACGGTGAGGCCCGCTCCCGGCATGCGCTCCTGGCCGATCCTCCCGCTGCTGTGCGCCCTCGCGCTGCCCGCCGCGTGCGCGCGCGAGGAGTTCGCGCCGCAGCGCGCCGTGGTGTGCGAGGGCGCGGTCGACGTCCCCGATCCGGCCCTGCGCGCGCTGCTGCTCGACATCCTCGCCGACCCCGAGTCGCACGACGACGACAGCACCACCGGCGAGCCGGTGCTCACGGCCGAGTCCATGGCCACGCTCACCGGCTTGCAAGCCGCGGAGCTCGGGATCGCCGACCTGCAGGGCCTCGAGTGCGCCGTCAACCTCCGCACCCTCGGCCTCGCGCGCAACGACATCGTCGACATCCGCCCGCTGACCTGGCTCACCGAGCTGCGCGAGGTCGAGCTGTCGGAGAACCCGATCGTCCGCCACGATTCGCTGGCCCGCCTCGTCAAGCTCGAGAAGCTGGTCCTCGGCGGCACCGGCGTGAAGTCGATCGACTTTGTCGCCGGCCTGACCGCGCTACGCCACCTCGACGTCGCCCGCGGCGAGATCGACGACCTCGGCCCGCTCGCCGGCCTCGTCGCGCTCGAGTCGCTCGTCCTGTCCGACAACAAGATCGCCGACCTCGGCCCGCTCGCCGGCCTCCACGAGCTGTTCGCCCTGTCGCTCCCCGGCAACGCGGTCGCCGACATCGGCCCGCTCGCCGACCTCGAGCGGCTCGAGTACCTCGACCTCGACGAGAACGCGATCGCGTCGCTCGCGCCGCTGGCCGGCCTCGCGCGCCTGCGCCGCCTCGAGGCCAACGCCAACGCCATCCGTGACACCCGCGGCCTGGCCGGCAAGCCCGACCTCGTCGAACTCGGGCTCGAGAAGAACCGGATCGCCGCGCTCGCCGATCTCACCGGCCTCACCGGCCTCGTCACCCTCGACCTCGACGAGAACCTGCTCACCAGCCTCGACGGCCTCGAGGTGCTGACCCAGCTGCGCACGCTGACCGCCCGGATCAACGACATCACCGACATCGGCGCCGTCGCCGGCCTGGCCGACCTGCGGCGCCTCGATCTGCGCGACAACCCCGGCCTCGTCGACCTCGGGCCGGTGGCCGGCCTGCAGTACCTCGACTACCTCGGCCTCGGCGGGCAGGGCGTCGCCCCGGACCTCGCGCCGCTGACCGGCCTCCCGCTGCTGCGCCAGCTCGACCTCATCGATGGCGCCACCACCGACTACGCCGTCGTCACCAGCTTGCCCGCGCTCCGGGTCCTCCGCCTGCTCAACGCACCGCTCGACGTCGCCGACCTCACCGCGATCGCCGGCGCCACCGCGCTCACCACCCTCGACATCTCCGGCGCCCCGGTGACCGACCTCGGCCCGCTCGCGCCGCTCACCGCCCTGGTCGACTTCTCCGCCAGCGGCACCCGGATCACCGGCCTGGGCCCCGTCACCGACTGGCTCGAGCTCGACATCCTCCGCGTCGCCCGCACCCCGCTGCAGAGCCTCGCCGGCATCGAGACGGTGCTCGGCGTCGACCAGATCGACATCAGCGACACCGAGGTCGACGACATCGGCGCGCTGCTCGGGATCAAGGCGTTCCGCAAGAACGACCGGCTCGACGCCCGCGGTTCCCGGCTCGACGACGGCGACTGCGACGACATCCGCGCCCTCCGCGAGCGCGGCGCGACCGTCCTCGCCGACCCGCCGTGCGAGTGAGGGTAGGGCCCCGCGACGCAAATTTCGTGACCCGGCGGCCTCGCGCTACACCTTCGGCATGCGCGACGCGGTCGAGCGCTTCCTCGAGCACCTCCGGGACGAGCGGCGGCTGTCGCCGCACACGCTCCGCGCCTACCGCGGCGACCTGCTCGACTTCATCGACCGCTTCGAGGCTCGCCGCGGGCGGTCGCCCGAGCTCGCCGATCTCGCGGTGCGCGAGGTCCGGGCCGACCTCGCCGAGCGCTTCGGCGAACAGGCGGCCAGCACCTCCGCGCGCAAGCTGTCGACCCTGCGCAGCTTCGGCGAGTTCCTGCGCCGGCGCGGCGAGCTGCCGGACAACGAGGCCGCGCTGGTGCGCCGGCCCAAGCTGCCGCAGCGGCTGCCGGTCGCGCTCCCGGTCGAGGACCTCACCGACATCATCGACGGCCCCGGCCACGCCGACGGCGCGCTCGGTTTGCGCGACCGCGCGATCCTCGAGGTCCTCTACGGCGCCGGTCTGCGCGTCGGCGAGTGCGTCGCCCTCGATCTCGATCACCTGCGCTGGGACGGCGACGCGCTGACGCTGCGGGTCGTCGGCGGCAAGGGCAACAAGGACCGCGAGGTCCCGCTGGGGGCGCCCGGCGCCGCCGCGGTGCGGGCCTGGCTCGGCGTCCGCGCGCAGCTGCTCCCGCCCGCCCAGCGCATGTCCGAAAGTACAGGTACGAAGCGGGCCGCGGCGAAGGGCGAGCGGGCGCTGTTCCTCGGCCGCCGCGGCCAGCGGATCGGCGACCGCAGCGTGCGCGCGCTGGTCTACCGCCGCTGCGAGGCCACCGGCGCGCGCGCCCGCGTCGGCCCGCACGGCCTGCGCCACAGCTTCGCCACCCATCTGCTGGAAGGCGGCTGCGACCTGCGCAGCATCCAGGCCATGCTCGGCCACGCCAGCCTCAGCACCACGCAGCGCTACACCCACCTCGACCTCGGGCGGATCGTCGACGTCTACGAGCGGGCGCACCCGCGGGCCAGGGCGACCGCACCCGCGCCCGCGGAGGCTCGCCCCCGTCGCCGCGCCTGAGCGGTACGACATGTCCTTTCAGGCATGCTCGAAAGCACATGTTTGTTAGGGCATGCCCGAGGGAACAACTCTCGGGGCGCCGCTACAGCGCCGCGTCGATCAGCACCTCGGCCGAGCCGCGCTGCTTGCGTTCGAGGCGGTCGGTGGCGGTGCGGCGCACGCGGTCGCTGCGGACCGGCATCTTGCGCTCGTACCAGGCGCCGTCGATGTACACGTCGACGAACGGGGCGGGCAGGCCGAGCTCGCCCTGGGGCGAGTTCGCCTTCGTCGCCACGTGGAAGTGGATGTGGGGCCCGCTGCTGTGGCCCGAGTTGCCGACCTTGCCGAGCTCCTGGCCGAGCTCGACCTTGTCACCGACCTTCACGGTCACGGTGCCCGGGATCATGTGCCACAGCGACGACGCCTCGCCGAACCCGTGGTCGATGACGACGCCGTTGCCGCCGCCCTCGCCGGTGGTGCCGGGGCGGTTCTCGGGCACGTCGTTGACCGCGCGGATCACCGTCCCCGAGGCCGGCGCCAGCACCGGGTAGCCGTAGCAGTACGAGTCCTTGTTGCCGCTGCCGCCGACCGGCTTGCTGCGGCCGCCCTTCATCACGACCATGTCGTAGGCGAAGCGCTGGCCGCGGTGGTTGTGGTGGTAGTTCGTCATCCGGCGCGGGCCGCCGTGCACGATCGTCCACTCGCCGGTGCTCACGAAGTGCAGGCGCGTCACCGTCGCGTAGCGGCGGGCCGGGCCGGCGATCTGCTCGAACGCCAGGTGCTCGCGGACCAGCAGGCGGTCGAGCGCGCGGTCCGGCGTGACGGCGAACTGGAACAGCACCAGCCGGACCTTGCGGTCGGGCGCGCCGGCCTTGCCGCGCGCGTAGACCACGAGCCCCGAGTACCAGGTCAGGTCGCCCTCCTTGTGCACCTTCTCTTCGAGGATCCCGATCGGCTGGCCGTAGCGGGTGCGCAGGCGTTCGCCGGTGGCCGCCAGCTCGGGCGGACGGACTACCGACTTGAGGCTGGGGGACATCCACGCGTGCAGCTCCGACACGCGGCCCAGGAGCAGCCCGTTGATCAGGCGATCGGCCTCCGGCATCAGCTCCGACGTCGGCTTCAGCGACGCCTGGTTGGGCGCGCGCAAGTCCTTCGGCTTGCAGCCGAGCCCGGCGGCCAGCGACAGCGCGACGACGAGGACCCGCAGGGGGTGCATGCCGGCGTCATCCTAGCTGTTCTCTCGCGGCCTTCACCGGGCGTCCGCGCTCGTTCGCCGGCTCGCCGCGGCCCCTGGCGGCGCCGCCAAGGCCGGGAGCGAGCGCCGCCCGGGTGCGCGATTTTGTGACGATTTTCACCTCGGTCGGCGCGCGAACGCGAGCCTCCTGGGGGTACGCTCGTTTTCGCCATGCAGCCCGCCACCGCCGTCGCCCTGCCAGGGGCCGCCTCCGGTTTCGGCCCGTCCAGCCCGGCGCTGCACGGTCCGTGGGCCGCCTCGCCGCCGGCGTGGGCGCCGGGCGATCCGGTCGCGCGCTGGCTGGCCGCGTGTCGCTGCGTCGCCGGTCGCTGGAGCGTGCGCCTCGAGCTGCGCGGCGGCCCGCGGATCAGCGACGATCTCGACCTCGGGCGCGACGAGCAGGACCGCTTGCTGACGCTGTGGGCGCGCCGCGATCAGATCGGTCACTTCGAGCGACTCGGCCTCGCGCCGACCGGCGACGACGCCGCGATCCGTCGCGCCTGGCTCGAGACCTGTCGCCACCTGCACCCGGACCGTTACTACGGCAAACGGCTCGGAGCGTTCGCGGCGATCCTCGCCGAGCTCTTCGATCGCGCGCGAGCCTCCGCCGAATTCCTCGCCGACCCGCGGCGTCGGGCCCGCTACCTGGCGGAGCTCGAGGCTGCCGGGCGCGACGAGGTCGACGCCGGAGCGCGCTGAGCGATGTGCCTCTACACACGGCTTTTTGCGCGGCAGTTCGCGCCCTGAGCGTGGTACCCCTTCGACCGCGTCATGGCCGAGCACGTCGTCGGGATCGACCTGGGGACCACCAACACCTGCGTCGCGATCGTCGAGCAAGGTGTCCCGAAGGTCATCCCCAACAAGGGCGGTTACCGCACCACGCCGTCGATGGTCGCGCTGTCGGAGAGCGGCCGGCGGCTCGTCGGCCACCTGGCCAAGCGACAGGTGCTGACGAACCCGCAGAACACCATCTACGCGGCCAAGCGGCTGATCGGCCGCAAGTGGAACTCGACCGCCGGCCGCACCGTCGCCCAGACCTGCCCGTACACCATCGTCGAGGGCCCGCACAGCGACATCCGCCTCAAGATCCGCGACCAGATCTACAGCGTCCCCGAGATCAGCGCCTTCATCCTGCAGGAGATGAAGATGATCGCCGAGGCGCACCTCGGCGTCCCGGTCGAGAAGGCCGTCATCACCGTCCCGGCCTACTTCAACGACAACCAGCGCCAGGCCACCAAGGACGCCGGGCGGATCGCCGGCCTCGAGGTCATCCGCATCATCAACGAGCCGACCGCGGCGGCGCTGGCCTACGGGTTCGGCAAGAACCTCGAGCGCAAGGTCGCGGTCTACGATCTCGGCGGCGGCACCTTCGACGTCTCGATCCTCGCCATCGGCCACGGCGTCTTCGAGGTCATCTCGACCGCCGGCGACACCTTCCTCGGCGGCGAGAACTTCGACCTCCGGGTCATGCAGTACCTCATCGAGACCTTCGAGGAGGACACCGGCGTCAACCTGCGCGAGGATCGGATGGCGATGCAGCGGCTCAAGGACGCGGCCGAGAAGGCCCGCTGCGACCTGTCGAGCGCGCGCGAGGTGATCGTCGACCTGCCGTTTTTGCACACCAGCCCGAGCGGCAAGGTGTTCCACCTGCAGGAGCCGCTGACGCAGCAGCAGCTCGAGGGTCTGACCGAGGACCTGGTCGAGCAGACGATCAAGATCTGCGAGCGCACGCTCGCCAGCGCCGGCGTCGATCGCAAGCAGCTCGACGACGTCGTGCTCGTCGGCGGCATGACCCGCATGCCGCTGGTGCAGCGGCGCGTCGCCGAGTTCTTCGCCATCGAGCCGTGCAAGGGCGTCAACCCCGACGAGGTGGTCGCGCTCGGCGCCGCGATCCAGGCCGCCGCGCTGGTCGACGAGCAGCACGATCTGCTGCTGCTCGACGTCACCCCGCACAGCCTCGGCATCATGATCGTCGGCGGCTACTTCCACCGCCTCATCGAGCAGAACACCACCATCCCGACCCGCGCCGGCCACGTCTTCACGACCGTGCGCGACAACCAGACTTCGGTGAAGATCCTGGTGCTGCAGGGCGAGAGCGAGAAGGCCGCCGAGAACGAGCTGCTCGGCGAGTTCATCCTCAGCGGCCTGCGCCGGGCCCCGCGCGGCCAGGTCGAGGTCGAGGTGACCTTCTCGATCTCCGTCGACGGCATCGTCAGCGTCGCCGCCAAGGACCTCGAGACCGGCCGCGAGCAGTGCATCACCGTCACCGCCACCAGCGGCCTGACCGAGGACGAGCTCAAGGAGCTGGTCAAGCAGTCGCAGGCCTACATGATCGAGCTGCGCGCCTCGGAGGAGCTCGAGCGCCGGCGCCAGCAGTGCGAGAAGCTGATCGACAGCATCCGCGAGCTGCTGCCGCAGGTGCAGGAGGCGATGTCCGGCACCCGCTTCGGCCGCGACGCCATCGCCAAGGCCGAGGCCGTCGTCCGCCGCGCCGAGGGCGAGCTCGCCCGCGCCGACGCGCGCGTCCTCGGCGACACGCTCGAGAGCCTCGACCGCACCGTCAGCATGTTCCGCAACGTCGCCCACAAGCGCTCCGAAGCGGCCCAGCGCTGAGGTCGCGCCGGCATCGACCTCGCGGGTGTGGCGGGGCCGACGTGGGCGCGTCGCCGGCCGGGCAGGACATGCCCCGGCAGCGGCCGACCGAAGGCGAAGAGGAGATGTCCGGCAGGACATGCGCTGCCGAAGTGTTTGCCAGGCGCGGACGGCGAAGCGAGATGTCCTTCAGGACATACGCCGCCGGGCCTGCTGCCGGGACCCGGAGTCGCGGACGGAGCTGCTCCGGACATGTGCGGGCCCGGCGGCGGGCGTGCGCGAGCAACTCCAGGTCTGCGAGATGACCTTCGGGACATGCGAAGTCTTGCCGCGAGCGAGGACCGACAGGGCGCGGGAGATACCTGTCCTTGAGGTCAGGCCGGATCTTCGTCGCCAGAAGCCGAGCGCAGCGAAGTGAGCGCCAGGAGAAGTTTTTGCGACCCGCGCTGGCCTCGGCCGCTCGTCGTGTCGATCGCGGACGCCGCCGACAGGACCTCGCTCGCGGAGCGACGTGGCGGCGCGGGGAGCGATCGCGGGTCCGCGCTCGCGTCGGGGCCGCGCGTGATCGAACCCGCGCCGGCGAGCCTGCACGCGCACCCGAACGGCGCTCTCGGGCGAGCGGCTCCGCGCGCAAGGTCACGCTCCGCGCGCTTGTCTGGCGGGCGCGGCTGGCCTATTTCGCCCGCGATGACCGCGGCACAGTTCGAGGTGCGCGTCGAGGCCAACCGTCGCCTCTCGGGCGGCTACTTCTTGCTCGAGCTCGCCGCCGCCGCGCCGACCCCGGTCGCCGACGCCGTGCCGGGCCAGTTCGTGATGCTGCGCGGCGAGTGGGGCAGGGAGCTGCTCAACCCGCGGGCCTTCTCGATCCTCGACGCGCCCGACGCGACGCACTTCTCGATCCTCGCCAAGGCCTACGGCGAGGGCACGCGGCGGCTCAAGCGGGTCGAGCCCGGCGACCGCTTGGTCACCACCGGCCCGCTCGGGGCCGCGTTCCCGCGCCCGGGCGCCGGCGTGCGCGACCTGCTGGTCGCCGGCGGCGTCGGTCTGCCGCCGCTCCACTTTTTCGCGCGCATGGCCCATAGAGCAGGTCTCTCGGGACAGGTCGAGATGTACTACGGCGGCCGCGACCGCGACGACCTGGTGCTGCTCGACGACCTGGCCGCGTGGGGCGTCGTCACCAACCTGGCCACCGAGGACGGCAGCGCCGGCGTGCGCGGCTACGTGACCGCCGCCCTGGCCCCGCGTCTCGACGCCGCCGCGCGCACGGGCGAGGCGGTGCGCGTGCTCGCCTGCGGCCCGACGCCGATGCTGGCCGCGGTGCGCCGCCTCGTGCTCGAGCGCGGCGTGCAGGCCTTCCTCTGCCTCGAGGAGAACATGGCGTGCGGCTTCGGCGTGTGCCTCGGCTGCGCCGTGCCGGTCTACGGCGCCAAACCCTACCGCTACTGCTGCACCGACGGCCCGGTGTTCGACGCCCGCGAGGTGCGCTGGCCATGACCGAAGGCATCGACCTCACCACTTCCTGCGGCCCGATCGCGCTGCGCACCCCGGTCCTCGCGGCCTCGGGCTGCTTCGCCTACGGCCAGCAGTTCGCCGCCTTCACCGACCTGCGCGCGCTCGGCGGGATCTCGACCAAGGGCATCTCGCCGCTGCCGCGCTTCGGCAACCCCCTGCCGCGGATCTGCGAGACCACCGGCGGCATGCTCAACTCGATCGGCCTCGAGAACGTCGGCGTCGAGGCGTTCCTCCGCGACAAGCTGCCGTTTTTGCGCGACCTCGGCGTGTCGGTGTGGGTCAACTTCTTCGGCGTCGACTTCGAGACCTACGTCGACTGCGCCCGCCAGCTCAGCGAAGGGCAGGGCATCGACGCGCTCGAGATGAACATCTCGTGCCCGAACATCAAGAAGGGCGGCATCGAGTTCGGCACCGTCCCCGAGGTCGCGCACCGGCTGACGCGCGCCTGCGTCGAGGTCTCGCGCGTCCCGATCATCGTCAAGCTGAGCCCGAACGTCAGCGACATCGTCGCCATGGCCGACGCGGTGCAGAAGGCCGGCGCCGCCGGCGTGTCGCTGATCAACACGATCACCGGCATGGCGATCGACGTACGCACGCGCCGCCCCAAGATCGCCACGACCTACGGCGGTCTCTCGGGCCCGGCGATCAAGCCGATCGCCCTGCGGATGGTGCATCAAGTCGCGCGCGCGCTGCCCGAGCTCCCGATCTGCGGCATGGGCGGGATCCTCAGCGGCGAGGACGCCCTCGAGTTCCTCATGGCCGGAGCCCACTGCGTGCAGGTCGGCACCGCCAACTTCGCCGAGCCCGGCGCGGGCGTGCGCATCACCGAGGAGCTGCGGACCCTGCTGCGCACGCTGGGCTTCGCCTCGGCGCGCGCCGCGATCGGCAGCCTGCAGCCGCACGCGGCCGAGCCGGAGTACCTCGCCGAGTCTCCCTGGTCGTCGAGCTAGACGGCGTCGCGGCCGGCGCGCTCGTCGGCGCATCCCTCGGAGCGTGGTCGTCGCGCGACCCGCTTCTGCGGCTGGGCGGCGGCGCGTACCTGCCGGACGCGGCGGGCGACGCACGGCGCCGGGGACGGCGGCTCGAGCCTGTTCTTCGAGTCAGGCGAACGCGGCCGGTCGCAAAAAACGGACCGAGCGAGCCTGTTCTTTGAGTCAGGCGAATGCGGCCTTTGACCGGGAGCGGGCGCAGGCACGAGTCGAATCTGCTCTTTGGGTCAGGCGGCGCCTCGCGTTCGCGGTCAGGAGGCGGGGCAGGTCGAGCCTGCTCTTTGGGCCAGGCGCACCCGGCTCTACGCGAGGAGCGCCGCGCCTGGCCGAACCTGGTCTTTGGGTCAGGCGTAACCGGCCTTTCGCTGCCAAGGGGCGGGATCGACGGGCCGAACCTGTTCTTCGGGTCAGGCGCAGCCGGCCTTTGGCGGCGCCCAACGGGCCGGACCTGCTCTTCCGGCCAGGCTCATCCGGCGTGCGCTGCGCGCGGCGAAACCTCCGAGCCTGGTCTTTCAGCCAGGCAGATCCGGCGCCGCCGGCGCGCGGTTGGTGCGCGTCGTCGGGAGAATGTAGGTGTTCGGCTATTGTGCGGTGGGGAACGTGTCTTCCCTCGTGCTTCACGCGCGGCCCGCGTGGGTGCGCGCGTCCACGCGCGAGGGGTCGGGGCCCTCGCCGCCGCTTGCGGCCAAAACCCGGCCTCGGATACGCTGCCGGTCGCTGATGTCGGATCGTGAAATTCCCTGGCGGGCTCGCCTGGCGGCTGCAGTCCTCGACGTTTCACCCGACTGGGGCGCGAGCGCTGCGAGCAAGGCTCTAGGCGCCGCCGCCCGCGCTCGTCTGCCGCGGCCGCTGAGCCGCGCCTTCGTCTCCGCCTACGTCCGCTTCTTCGGCGTCGACCTCGAAGACGTCGACCCGCGCTCGATGGAGGACGGTTACGACAGCTTCAACGCCTTCTTCACGCGTCGCCTGCGGCCGGGCGCGCGGCCGGTCGATGCGCGCCGCGACGTGCTCAGCGCCCCCTGCGACGGCCTCCTCCGCGGCATCGCGCCGGTCGAGCGCGACACGGCGGTGGTCGCCAAGGGGCACCAGTACACGCTCGGGGAGCTGCTCGCCGACGAGGCGCTCGCCGAGTCGTTCCTCGGCGGTCTCGCCACCACCATCTATCTGCACCCTCGCGACTATCACCGGGTCCACACCCCGTGCGATGGCACGGCGCAGCGCGTGGTCGCCGTGCCGGGGCGACTCTTGCCGGTCACCGCCGCGGCGCTGGAGCGAGCGCCGCGCCTGTTCGCCCTCAACGAGCGCCTGATCCACGTCCTCGACACGCCGTTCGGCGCGATCGCGGTGGTGATGATCGCGGCCTTCGGCGTCGGCCACATGAGCTGCGCCTATCGCCACATCGAGCCGCATCCGCGGGAGATCCAGCGCGTCGACTGCGACCCGCCGGTGCGCCTCCGCAAGGGCGACGAGCTCGGCGTGTTCCACCTCGGCAGCACCGTCGTGGTGTTGACCCAGGCCGGCGTCCGTCCGCTCGCGCCGACCGACGAGCCCACCGCCGTGCGCATGGGCCAGCCCCTCTTGCAGCGAGGCGACGTCGCATGACCTGGCAGGTATCTCCCGAGGAGTGGCTGCTCGACTTCACGATCATCCCGCGCGGCCTCGCGCGCGGCGTCGACTCGCTCGACGTGATCGACGATCGCCTGCGCAGCATGCTCGCGCCTCCGAGTCCGCCGGCCGGGATCATCATCCCGACGATCACCGCCACGCGCTCGGTGAAGCCCGCCACGGGGCCGGCCGCCTCGCCCTCGGCGAAGCAGCCCACCGGTCCCAAACTCGCCGCAGCGCCTCATTCTGAGCCGGCCAACGGCAGCAGCCTCAGCATCGAGCTGCGGCCGATCGGCCCGCCGGCGCCGGCGCCGACCCCGCCACCCGAGGCCGGAGCGAGCATGGTGATCCCGTCGCTCACGCGGCCGGGCGGGGCGCTCGTCGACGACGACGACGACGCGATCGCGCTCGAGCGCCTCGCGCCTGCCGGGGTCGAGCCCAGCCCGCGCGACGACGACGTGGAAGACGTGATGTCGGCGGTGGCCGCGTCGGCGTCCCTGCTGCCGGTCAGCGAGCCGGAGCCCGAGGCCGAGCCGGAGGTCGAGGAAGAGATTCAGGACGAGGCGGCCGAAGCCGAGGCCGAGGACGACGAGCTCGAGGAAGAGGCGCTCGAGGAAGAAGAGGAAGAAGAGGTCGTCGAGGCCCGCCCCGCGCCCGTGGTCGAGAAGCCGATCAGCGTGCCGCCGCCGCGGCAACCGACCGGACCGGTGCCGGCCGCCGAGAAGCCTGGCCCGCCGCGCCCGCCCGCGGCACCGCCGGTGGCGCCGGAAAAGGCCAGTCCGCCGCGTCCGCCACCGACCCCGGAGAAGGCAGGGCCGCCGCGTCCGCCGCCGGCTGCTGCCGAGAAACCGTCGGCTCCGCCCCGGCCGCCGCCGGAGAAGACCCCCTCGCCGAAGCCCTCGCCGGCCACGCCCCCGGCCGCCCCGCGCAGCGACGGCCGCAAGCGCCGCAACTGGCACGAAGAGGTGTTCGGCGACCACTACGCCGCGATCCTCCCAGTCGATGCCGACGCGAGCGCCGAGATCGACGCCGCCTTCGTGCAGAAGTCGCTGGACCTGACGAGCGGCCAGAAGCTGCTCGACGTCGGCTGCGGCGACGGCCGCCACGCGCACGCCTTCGCCGCTCTCGGGCTCGACGTCACGGGCCTCGACAACTCGATGCCGCAGCTGCTGCGAGCGGCCCGGCGCAACGAGGCCAGCAAGTTCAACTTCGACATCCTCCACGGCGACATGCGGAGCCTGCCGCGTGATCGGCCGTACGACGCGGTCACCTGCCTGGGCAGCACCTTCGGCTACTTCGAGAGCGACGAGCAGAATCGACAGTGCCTTCAGGACATGGTCGAGCTGCTCAAGCCCGGCGGTAAGCTCGCCCTGCAGGTGTTCAACCGCGATTACCTCATGGGGGTCTTGCCGTGTCGGTCGTGGTGGCAGGGCCGAGGCTGCCTGGTGCTCGACGTGGCGGACATGCATTTTTCGACCGGACGCGTCCGGATCCACCGGACCGTGGTGTTCGAGGACGGCCGGCAATTCGAGCACCACATCTCGATCCGCGCCTACTCCGCACACACCCTGGCGAAGATGCTGGCGACGATGGGGGCGCGAGTGATCGATCTGTCCGGCAGCCGCGACACTCCCGGTCGCTTCTATGGCGGCGCGTCGCCCGAGATCTGGATCTTCGCGCAACGTCGCGACGACGTCTGACCTGCGTCCGATCGTCGCGCAGAGGCGTCGAGCCTGCGCGACAACGATGTCAGAGGGAATGACAGCGGTGTCTCGCGGGTTTCGAACCCCGTGACACCCCGTCACGCCTGTGGAGGAAGATCACGAGCGCCGCGACCGCGACGCCCTGGACGGGGGCGCGGTCCGTACCCAGTTTGGGTCAGGTCCGCGGAACGAGCCTGTATCGCGTCGTCAAGCTTCTCGTGCGCGGCTCCATGTGAGACAAACCAGCCGGGGTACACCTACACCTGCGGAGCTCTACCGACGCAGAGGGTGATGAAACTTCCACCTCGGACTTGCGTAGGACCTCGAAGCAGAGGGCGCCGAAACGGTGCCTAACAAAGGGTCCTCCAGTGATCCTGGTCGAGCCTGGCGACACTACCAACGCAGGCCCGAAGCACGCGAAGCTGTTCCTATCCCACCGCACACGACTATTCCGCGAAACCCGCGACGCGAAACTTCCGCCCCTTAGCTTGGCCCGAAACTAGCACCCCAACCGAACGAGGTCGATCATGGCACGCCGCAAAGTCACCCGTGGAGCCCCCCCCAAGCTCGCTCGCGCCCGCCCGCGCACTTCGCTGGCCGCGGCCAATCCGCGCTCGGTGACCCCGGCCGTGACCTCGGCCCGTCCGCGCACCGAGCGCGTCGAGCGCGTCCGTGAAGGCGGCAGCGAAGCCGCCGCGAACGACGAGTCGCCGAACTTCCTCGGCGTGTATTTCCGCGAGATGGCCGGCCTCGGCGTCATGAGCCCCGAGGAAGAGCTGACCATCGCCACGCGGATCGCCGATCTCCGCCGCGCCTACTGGGCCGCGATGCTCGCCTATCCGCCGTTCGTCGAGCCGATCGTCGCGCTGATCGAGTCCCGCTTCACCGACGAGGACTTCCCGCGCAGCGAGCTCGACCCGCTACGGGCCAGCGCTCGCAACCTCCGCGACCGCGAAACCCGGGCGACGCGCACCGCCTTCGAGGCGGCGTGCCAGGCGCTCGTCGAGCGCGCCTCCGAGGTCGACCTCGACGGCGTCGTCTCGGATCTCGTGTACGCCGACCTCGAGGCGCTCGAGGCCGGTCGCCGCGAGGGCCTCAACATGCAGGTCAACCCGCCGCGGCAGGGCAGCCGACCGTTCGAGCTGTACGTGCAACGGGTCAAGCAGGCCGGAGAGGCGCTACGCGCGGCCAAGAACGCGTTCGTCAAGGCCAACCTGCGCCTGGTGGTGTCCATCGCGCGCCGCTTCAACCACGGCCGCATGCCGCTGCAGGACCTGATTCAGGAGGGCAACATCGGCCTGATGAAGGCCGTCGATCGGTTCGACCATCGCAAGGGCTTCCGCTTCTCGACCTACGGGTCGTGGTGGATCCGCCACGCGATCAGCCGCGCCATCGCCGACAAGGGCCGCGAGGTCCGGCTGCCGGTGCATATGATCGACGCGCATCACAAGCTGTCGCGCGCCCGCCGTGAGTTCGAGATCCTGCACGGCCGCGAGCCGCAGCTCGAGGAGCTGGCCAAGCACACCGGCCTCGCGTCGGAGAAGATTGAGCGCATGGGCACCGTGATCTTCGACCAGGCGATCAGCCTCGATCGCCCGGTCTCCGACGAGGACGGCCGCCGCGTGGTCGACTTCCTCGAGGACGACGAGGCGGCCGCGCCGGGCGAGAACCTCGAGGCCGAGGCGCTCAGCGAGCAGGTCCGCGAGGTCATCACCCAGCTGCGTCCGATCGAGGCCGACATCCTGCGCAAGCGCTTCGGCCTCGACGACTCGGGCGACGAGCTCACGCTCAAGGAGATCGGCGAGCAGTACTCGCTGTCGCGCGAGCGCATCCGTCAGCTCCAGGAGCAGGCGCTCGGCAAGATCCGCCGCGAGCTCAAGCGCCGCGAAGTCGTGTGAGCCCGAGAGCCCTCGCGGCTCGCGCCGGCGCGCCTGGTGGTATGTTCCCGCCATGCGCGCCGGTTCTCGCTTTCTCGTCCTCGCGTCCGTCGTCCTGGCGTGCGGGCGCCCATCCGAGCTGCGCATCGAACCGGCGGCGGGCGAGAGCGACGGCGGCCAGACGATCCGTCTGATCGGCTCCGACTTCCTCGGCCACGGACCGGCCGTAGTCTACCTCGGCATGCGTTCGGCCCGCGCGGTGGTCATCGAGGACGACCACCACATCTCGCTCAAGACGCCCGAGGCCGAGAGCTTCGGCGCCGTCGACGTGCGCGTCGACTTCGGCGACGGCACCTCCCGCACGCTGCCGCAGGCGTTCATCTACCGGCAAGTCGAGGGCAAGCCGCTGCGCCCGGTCTACTTCAAGCCGGGCGCAGTGCCGGTCCCGACCGCGGAGTAAGCAGCGACCCCGGGTCGCTCGGGGCGGTTACTGGGGCCGCGCGACAAACCGCGCACCGCGGCGCCCATGACGATCGCGGTCCCTCAGCTCTGGCGCACGTGGAACAGCTGCTGGCCGATCAGCAGCAAGCTGCCGAACGGGACGCACTGGCCGCTGCGCACGCGCAGGTAGGTGCCGTTCGACGAGCCGCGATCTTCGAGGAATACGCCCTCGTCGTCGCCGCCGATCCGGCAGTGCGTGCTCGAGACGTAGCCGTCGGTGGGGAAGGTGAGGTCGCCGCGCTCGCGGCCGACGATGAACTCGTTGCCGACGATCGGCACCGCCTCGCACGCGCGGCCGCCGTCGACGATCACGCTGATCCGGCCCCAGTAGCCCGGATTCGGGCTGCCCATGCGCTCGGTGCCGTCGGCCAGCGCCTCCGCCTCGGGCAGGTCCTCGTAATAGAGGAGCTCTTGACCGACGCGGAACGTGTCGCCGTGTTGCAGCTCGATGCGGCCCTCGATCTTGCGGTAGACGCCGTTGACGGGGCTGAGATCGTCGACGCGAACGCCCTCGGCCTCGACGGTGAAGGCGCAGTGCTTGGGGTTGAGGTAGAAGTCCTGATCGAAGGGCGGACCGGAGTCCCGCCCGAACGGGATCGGGCCGTCCTCGAGATCGATCGTGCCGCCGTCGCTGCCGTCCTCGCGCAGCAGGTGGAGCGCCGCGCGCAGCTTGGGCCGCGCCGAGGGGCGAGCGGTGATGGGCGGAGGGACGGCGGCCGGAGGCGGCGTGACGGGCGCGGCGCTCAGGCGGTTGCCGCAGCGACCGCAGAACAAAAAACCCTGCGGATTGACCATGCCGCAGGCATTGCAACCGTTCTGCGCCGCCTCGGCCGGCGGGGTCGCAGCTGCGAACGACGGTGCCGAGGTCGCGGGCGCGGGCGCCTTGCCGGCCGGCGGCTTCGGCGGATCGATGACCGTGCCGCCCGAGGTCTGCGGCGCGACCGGCGGGGTGATCTGCGTGCCTGCGGGGGTGTGACTTGCACGCGGCGGCACCGACGCGGGAGCGCCTCCGGGCAGGCGCGCGCCACACCCGAGGCAGAACTTGTAGTGGTCCTGATTCTCCTTGCCGCAGTTCGGACAGATGATCACAGCTAGAGGCCCCTTCTTCAGGCCGCGACGGGCCGTGAAGCGAAATGTCGCTTACGAGATCTCGACGCGCAGCAGCTGCTGGCCGATGAAGATGTAGTCGCCGTGGAACAGCTCGACGGCACCCTTGATCCGCACGAAGGTGCCGTTGCGCGAGCCGGTGTCGGTCAAGATGATGTGGTGCGAGTCGGACGCCGAATCGAGGCGCGCGTGGCGGCCCGAGATGAAGCGGTCCTGCGGGAAGTTCATGTGGTTGGCCTCGCGACCGAGCGTCAGCGTGGTGCCCTGGGCCGAGACGATGCGACCCTCGCCGCCGCCCGCCAGCAGCTGGACCACGCGGAAGCGCGCGTCGGGCCGCGGGCTGGTGTAGCTGTAGGTGTGGTTGACGTCAGGGCCGGGCTCGTTGAAGGGCGCGCTGTCGAGGCGGAGCAGCTGCTCGCCGACGAGGAAGCAGTCGCCGTGGTCGAGCGGCACGGGCGACTTGATCCGCACGAACACGCCGTTGACGCTGCCGAGATCCTTGGCGAACAGGCGGTTGCCCTGGACGCTGAAGAGGGCGTGCTCGGGGCTGAGAAAGAAGTCTTCGTTGAAGCGGATCTCGCCGGTGCTGCGGCCGACGATGTGGTTGGTGGCGCTGAGGTGGTAGGTGACGCCGTCGCCGCCTTCACCCTTGATGACCACCAGCCGCGGCACGACGTGCTGCTGCTGGAGCGCGCCGAAGAACATGGTCTTGGCGGCGGGCTTGCCCTGGAGCGCCTCGAGCGGGGCGCCGGTCACGGCGTTGAAGCGGGGCTGGGCCGCGGGCACGGCGGTGGCCGGCTGCACCGACGAGATCACGGTCGAGGGCGGCTTGACCGCGCCGTTCTGCGGCGCCGAGGGCTGCCCCTGCAGCGACGGCAGCGGGACGGTGGCGGGAGATGACGCGGTCGAGACCTGCGTGACCGGACGCGGCGGCGAGCCGGCGCCGGCGGACGGGTGGGCGCCGACGTTCGGCAGCACCGCGGAGGGCGCGATCGGTTGCGGCGCGAGGGCGGCCGCGCACCGGTCGCAGCTCACGGCGCGCAGCTGGTTGAGGTGGCCACACACCGAACAGGCAAGGCCCAGTTCCATGACCCGGGGATCCTCATCCGCGCGCGGCCTCGTTGTCAACGCGACTCGGGCCCGCGAGGCGCCGGAACCGGCTCGCGGATGAGGGGGCGCAGGTCGAGGCAATCGCGCTCGCCGCTGGCGGCGCACGGGCGGCGCAGGCGGTCCTGGGACCACGCCTCGGCGCGTGTGCCCGCGGCCGCGGCCGCGAGGGCCTGCTGCAGCGCGGCGGCGTGGGGCCTCAGGACCGAGGCGGGCAGGGGCTCGATCGGCGGCGCGATCGCCTGGGCGAGCCACCGATCGATGGCGATCTCCCAGCTCCCGGCGCGTAATGGCGGCAGGGGGGGCAACTCGACGCGCGCAGGCGACGGCGCCAGCAAGCGCCCGAGCGCGGCGCCGGCGGCGTCCCGCGGCAGCCCGCGCGGTCCGACGTAGCGCCCGAGCAGCGTCGCCACCGCCTCCTCGCGCCCGGCGTCACGACGGAGCTGTCCGAAGCGCCAGGCCGCGATCGCGGCGATCACCGGATCGCTGGCGTTCAGATCGGCGCCGACGCGCGCGAGTTGGTCGTCGTCGGTCAGCGCCGCGCGGGCGAACGCGCAGACCCGTCGCGCCTGCTGGCTGCCGGCCGCGGCGGCGAGGCGAGCGACGCGCTCGCGGTCGGCGAGGTCGCCCCCGCGCGCCAGCGAGGCGCAGGCGAGCGCGATCATCAGGCCCTCGTGCTCGGGGGCGGCAAACCGGCGCAGCTCGGTGGCGGCCGCCGGGGCGCTGCTGCGGGCCAGCGCCCACGCCGCCGCGTACCAGCTCTCGCGCGAGGCGTCGCCGGTGCGCAGCAGATCGGCGAACACCGGCACGGCCTCGGGCTCGTCGAGCGCGCCGGCGGCCTGGATGGCGGCGGCGCGGGCCTGCTCGAACGCGGTGCGGACGGTGCGGGTCGCGTCGCGCGGCGGGGTCAGCTGCGCGCCCATGCGCGCCAGGGGCAACGCCGTTTGGGGCAGCGCGAGGCGGCCGAGGTGCTCGGCCGCACGGAGGCGACCGGTGACCGGACCGCGCGCGAGCGCCTCGACCAGCGAACGCCGCAGCGCGCCGGTGCGCGCGGTCCGCTCGGGCTCGTCGCCGCTGGCCAGCCATGCCTTGACCGCGGAGGTGCTGGCGCGATCGAGGGCGTCGAGGAGCAGGGCCCGGCCCTCGTCGGCGCTCGGATCGCGGCGCGCCCGCGCGAGCGCGAGATCGAGGATCGGCGCGATCGCGCCGCGCGTCTCCGCGAGGTCGAGGGCGCGCCGGCCGGCCTGCTCGACGACCTCGGGCGCCCCGCCTTTCTCGACGATCGCGCGCAGCATCGCCTCGGCGCGCTCGGGTCGCCCGCGCGCGAGCTCGATCTCGGCCAGCCGCAGCCGCGCCGGCGCGTGGGTCGGATCGCGCTGCAGCAGCCCCTCGTACAGCTTCGACGCCTGCTCGGGCTCGCCGCGGCGCTCGTAGAGCTCGCCGATCCGGATCAGCACCCGCGCGCCGTCGGCCTTGTCGAGCTCGGTGTGTGCGGCCGCCAGCAGCACGCGCTCGATGTCACCTGACTCGAAGGCCACCTCGGCGAGCTCGGCCAGGACGTCCGCGCTGCGCTTCGGGTCGAGCGTCATCATCCGCTCGAGCGCGTCCATCGCCGCGTCGCCGCGGCCCGCGCGGCGCAGGGCCAGGGCCAACTCCGCCAGCCGCTCGGGATCCTGCGGCCGCAGGCGCACCAGCTTCTCGTGGACCGCGACCGCCTTGGCGTACTTCTCCTCGCGGGTGTAGATCTCGGCGAGGAGCAGACCTGCCTCGAAGGCCAGGTCGTTGTCCTTGCCGTCGAGGTCGAGCAGCGCCTGCTTCTCGATCGCCTGGCGCCGGCTGGTGAACTGCGAGAGCGTGCCGCCGACCAGGATGTCGACGATCCGCGTGCGGGCCTCGTCGTGGAGGATCCGGTGCTCGGGCGCACGGGTCAGCTCGAACACCTGCTGCCAGGTGGCGAGCGCCTGGTGGGGCAGGCGATCGTCGGTCTCGAGGATCGCGCGCAGCCGGAGGTACTTCGGCTCGCGCGGCGCGGCGGCCAGGGCCTTCTGCAGCGACAGCACGGCCTCGGGCCTCCGGTGCTCGGCGAGGATCTCGGCGTGCCGGGCCCAGCCGGCGTGCGCGGGCCGGACGAGGCCCGGCAGCAGCGCCCACTCCTTCATCGCGTCCGGCTCGCGGTTCATCTGGAACAGCTGCTCGCCGAGGGCCACGCGCGCGTCGGGGTCGCGGGGGCGGGCGCGGACCAACCGCTGCGCCACCGCGAGCGCGCGGTCGGGCTCGTCGTGCAGGTTGTAGAAGTCGAGCAACCGCAGCAGCGAGTCGCCCTGGGCGGTGGCGGAGGCCTCGAGCTCGGCGGCGACCTTGAGCCCTTGCTCGCGCTTGCCGGTGCCGATGAGCCGCGCCGCCAGCTCGAGCCCGAGCTGCAGCCGTTCGGGGCTCTTGGGCCCGAGCTTGGCGAACTCGGCCAGCGCCGCCTCGGCCTCGCCGCCTGACTCGAGGGACATGACCAAAGCAGCACGTGCCTCGGGATCGTCGGGATCGGCCGCGAGCGCGCGCCGCCAGGCGTCGACCGGATCGGCGCCGCCCGCCGCCTGCGCCCGGGCCAGCGCGCGCCAGCCGGCGCCGTCGCGGGCCTGATCCGGGCGACCGAGGAAGCGCTCGATCCGCGCCGGCGTGTCGCCGCTGGCCTGCCGCGCACCTGCCTCGAGGACCAGGTCCCACGCGGACGCGCGCTCGGGGCTGCCGGCGCGCGTCGCCTCGACCTGCGCCCACGCCAGTTCGCCGGCCCCGGCGGCGTCGCCCGCCGCGAGGCGGGCCCGGGTCCATTCCTCGCGCGCGTTCAATTGATCCGGGCCCCGGAGGGCGGCCACGGCCTTGGCGTAGGCCGCCTCCGCAGGCGCAGGTTGGCCGGCGCGGGCGGCCGCGCGGGCGAGGCGGAGCTGGGCCGCGCCGTCGCCGGGATCGCGGGCCAGCGCCTGGGCGAGCCGCAGCGCTTCGGGGCCGAGCTGGTGGCGATCGGCGATGTCGAGCGCCTGCAGGCGCAGCGCGTCGTCGTTGCCGGCCTGCGCCGCGGCCTCGAGCGCCGCGACGGCTCCGCGAGCGTCCCCGGCGGCCTGCAGCGCCTCGACGCGCAGCTTGAACACACGGCTGCGCAGACCGCCGGCGCGCGGCTCGAGCTCGGCGAGGCGAGCGGCTGCTCCCCGCGGATCGCCGAGGCCGAGCTTGGCCCGCGCGTCGAGGATCCCGAGGGGCAAGTCACCTGGCGTTCGGGACAGGCCGGCCTCGATCCGCTTGGCCAGGCCCGCCTTGCCGAGCACCGTTTCGAGCGCGCGCCACTGGGCCTGATCGAACGGCTGCTTGCGCAGCTTGTCGAAGCGCTGCTGGACCAGCGCGGGGTCGGCGGCGCTGCGCTCGACGCTCCAGTCGTCCTCTACCGGAGCTGCGTGAGCAGGCCGGCCGGCGAGGAGGGCGAGGGCGAGCGGGATCCATCCGCACAGCGCGTGAGCCCCAGCACGCGGGCGAGCCGTTCGCGAACGCGGCGCGAGGCGGGGCCGGAGGACCATCGCAGCGAGCCTAGCAGGTTTACCGGCGGCGTCGCGGGCGAACGCCCCCGCGCCACCGCGCACGGCGACGCGAGCGCACCCGGCGGCGCGGCGTGGCGGGCCGACCGGACCCGGTCCTGCGCAAAGTGGCGCGCGGCGGGGTGGGTCTTGACCACAAATTCATGCACCCTACATTCCCGCCCGAACCCACGGTCATGCCGATCTACGCCTATCGTTGTCTGCAATGTGAAGCCGAGCCCGAGTTCATCCAGAAGATGAGCGACGACCCGATCACCGTGTGCGAGGCCTGCGGCGGCCAGCTGGTCCGCAAGGTGACGGCCGCGTCGTTCCACCTCAAGGGCGGCGGCTGGTACAAGGATGGTTACGCCAGCACCAAGCCCGGTGACGGCGGGGACAAGAGCAAGGGCGGGGAGTCGAGCTCGACGCCCGCGAGCGACAGCTCCGCCGGCAAGTCCGAGTCGACGGCCAGCAAATCGGCCGAGTCGACGAGCGCGAAGGCGGCCACGTCATGAGCGCACGCCGGCTCGACGGCAAGGCCCGCGCGGCCCGTCTGCTCGGGGAAGTCGAACAGCGGGTCCGAGCCTGCATTGAGCGCGGCGTCCGGCCTTGCCTGGCGGTCGTGCTGGTCGGCGACGATCCCGCGTCGCAGGTCTACGTCCGCAGCAAGGAGAAGCGGGCCGCCGAGATCGGGATCGAAGCCCGCGACCATCGCCTGCCGGCGACCACCACGACGGACGAGCTGCTCGCCCTGGTCGCCGCGCTTAACGCCGATCGCGCGGTCGACGGGATCCTCGTCCAGATGCCGCTGCCGCCGCAGTGCGACGCGCAGCGGATCTTGCTGGCCGTCGATCCGGCCAAGGACGTCGACGGCTTCCACCCCGACAACCTCGGGCGCCTCATGCTCGGGCAACCTCGCTTCGTCGCCTGCACGCCGCAGGGCTGCATGCTGCTGCTGGCGGACGCCGGGATCGCCCTGGCAGGGGCGCGCGCGCTGGTGATCGGCCGCTCGACGATCGTCGGCAAGCCGATGGCGCAGCTGCTCGTCCACGCCGACGCGACGGTCACCGTGGCGCACTCGCGCACGCGTGACCTCGCGGCCGAGGTGGCGCAGGCCGACGTCGTGGTCGCGGCGATCGGCCGGCTCGAGTTCGTCCGCGGCGAGTGGATCAAGCCGGGGGCGGTGGTGATCGACGTCGGCATGAACCGCCTCGCCGATGGCCGCCTGGTCGGCGACGTCGAGTTCGCCGCCGCCGAGGCGCGCGCCTCGGCGATCACGCCGGTTCCCGGCGGCGTCGGCCCGATGACGATCGCGTGCCTGCTCAACAACGTCGTGCTGGCGGCCGAGCGACGGGCCGGCCTAAGTTGAAAAGACATGTTCTTGAGGGCATGTCCGATGGGACTTGCCTCTTCGAGCATGTCGGTTCGGAAATGTTCTGAAGTGGCCATCCACGAAACGCCCGCTGGTCGGCGCTACGCGGGCTTTCGCCGGCTCGGCCCGCGCCCGGGCTGCGCCTGATAAGGATCTGCGCGGTGCTCTCGGTCCTCCTCCTCTGCGTCGGGTTCGGCTGGCTGATGAGCGCGCCGACGAACGGCGACGAAGGCCGGAGAAGCTGCCGGCCGGGCCTGGCGACATCCCGCCACTTCGACGGCGCCGTGCCGGCCAGGGGCAGGAGCGTCGGCGCCGAGGCCTGTTGTGCGAGCTGTGGGGACGAACGCGGGCGCACCGTCGACCGGTCGGCCGGCGAGGCACCGGACATGGTCGGAAAGACATGCCCCCCGGAGCATGTCCTCCGTCTCAGGTCTCGTCGTCGCGGCGCTCGCCGAGCAGGTGCTCGAGCAGGCGGTCGAGCTCGTCGAGGCTGCCGTAGGGGACCTCGATGGTGCCCGCGCCCTTCTTCTTCGCGTCGGAGCGCACGGCGACCTTGACGCCGAGGCTGCGGCGCAGGCGCTCCTCGAGGTCGCGGACGATCACCGCCCGCTTGTGCGTCTCCGGGTCGGGCTCGACCTCGGGCTCGGCGGGCCGGAGGCGCTCCCGGACCGCGCGCTCGACCGCGCGGACGCTGAGGCCCTTCTCGATCGCCTCGTAGGCGAGGGACAGCATGTCGGCCGCGTGCTCGAGCGCGAGCAGGGCGCGGGCGTGACCCATGCTGAGGCGGCCGTCCTGCACGAGGTCTTGCACCTTGGAGGGCAGGCGGAGCAGGCGCAGCGCGTTGGCGACGGTGCTGCGGTCCTTGCTCAGGCGCTCGGCCAGCTGGTCCTGCGTGTAGCCGCGGACGTCGATGAGCTGGCGGTAGGCCTGGGCCTCCTCGATCGGGGAGAGGTCGAGGCGCTGGAGGTTCTCGAGCACCGCGAGCTCGAGGCGGTCGCTCTCGGGCGTGTCGCGGACGACGGCCGGCAGCTCCTGCAGCCCGGCCAGCTGCGCGGCGCGCCAGCGGCGTTCACCGGCGACGAGGATGTAGTGCCCGGGGAGGCCGGGGTTGGGCGTCACGACCACCGGCTGCAAGAGCCCGTGGCGCTTGAGGCTGTCGGCCAGCTCGCGCAGCAGCACCGGCTCGAACTGTTTGCGCGGCTGGTCGGGGTTGGCCGCGATCTGTTCGATCGGCAAGGTGCGCAGCGTCGGGCCGGTGGTGGCGGCGACGGGTGTGTCAGCGGCGGCGGCCGGCGCCGGCGCCTGCGGGATCAGAGCGCCGAGGCCGCGGCCGAGGGCAGGGGGCCGTTTGGGGAGGTTCACGCGTCGGGCCTCGCTTCGATGCGGGACAGCAGCTCCTGGGCGAGGTCGAGGTAGGCGCGGGCGCCCTTGCTCTCGATGTCGTAGAGGAGGACCGGCTTGCCGTGGCTCGGGCTCTCGCTCAGGCGGACGTTGGGCGGGATGGCGGTGGCGAACACCTTGTCGGCGAAGTGCTGGCGGACCTCGGCGACGACCTGCTGCGCCAGGTTGGTGCGGCGGTCGAACATGCAGAAGACGATGCCCTCGATCGCCAGGCGGGGGTTGAGCGCCGCGCGGACGCGTTCGATGGTGCCGGTCAGCGCGCCCAGACCCTCGAGCGAGAAGTACTTGGCCTGCATCGGGATCAGCACCGTGTCGGTGGCGACCAGCGCGTTGAGGGTGAGCAGGCCCAGCGACGGCGGGCAGTCGAGGATGACGAAGTCCCAGTCGAGCTCCGCCTCGGCCCGCTCCAGCGCGGCCCGGAGGACCGACTCGCGACCGTGGACGCCGACCAGCTCGATCTCCGCGCCGGTCAGGTCGGCCGAGGCGGGCACGACCTGCAGCGTCGGCAGCTCGGTCGGGTGGACCACGGCCTTGAGCGGGGCGGCGCCCAGCATCAGCTCGTAGGTGCCCTTGTCGACCTGGCCGCGGGGATAGCCGACCGCCGAGCTGGCGTTGCCCTGGGGGTCGAGATCGACGAGCAGGACCCTGCGCTCGGCTGCGGCCAGGCTGGCGGCGAGGTTGACGGCGGTGGTCGTCTTGCCCTCGCCGCCCTTTTGGTTGCTGACAGCGACGATCCGCGGTCGCCGCCGCGCGGGCGACCTCGATGCGGTGACCTTCGGCACGGGGCCACTCCCTACCACGGCCGGAGCCGCGCCGCTCGCCTGCGAAGAGGGAGGGGATGTGATTGGAGGTCGTTTTTTTGCCTACCATGTAGGATAAGACCTACAAGGTGGGCATGAGCTACTACCGCACCGCGTTCACCAGCTTCGAAGAGTTCCAGCGCGAGGCGCTCCGCAGCGACCGCGACGAGCTCGGCAAGGAAGAGCTCGAGCTCATCTATGACCTCGAGGACAGCGACAACCTGGTGCGGCCGGCCGCTCGTGCCCGTCGGCGACGGAGCCGCGAGTAAGCCATGGCCGCGCTCACCGGAACCTTCGCCGCGAACCCCATCGCGGCCGCCCAGGGGGGCGATCTGTCGACCCTGGTCCTCGGCGCCTCGAAGTTGATCGTGTTCGCGATCCTGAGCTGCGCCGTGACTCAGAGCCCCGGGCTCGGCGCCGCGAAGTCCCAGCTCTCCGGCGCATCCGGTGCCTCCGGCGCAGCGCGGACCAGCGCGGCCTCCTGGGTCGCCGGGTCGGGCGCCGCCAGCGGGTCCGGCCAGGCGCGGTAGCTGCTCCGCAGCTCGCCCAGCTCGTCGCGCAGCGCGACCGCCTCGAAGTTGCCCAGCCCCGCGTTGGCGAGCGCGTTGTCGTCGGTCCGCAGGACCAGGGCGTCGCCGACAGGTCCTTCGTACAGGGATCCGACGAGCAGGGCCTTTCGGCCAGGTGCGAGACAGGTGCTCGGCGCACAGCCGCCGTCGCCGCTGACGTAGAGCAGGGGATCGGCGCCGGGCGCCCCGGGATCGATCGCATCGGCGAGCGTGAACGCGGCGAGATCGACGGCGCCGGGGCCGAGGTTCACGACCTCGACGAACTCGGCGTGCTTCTCCGTGCTGGCCGGCCCGGGCGGATTGCTGAGCACCTCGACGATCGCCAGCGTCGCCGGGAGCGGCGGGTCGCCCGTGCTGTCGTCGTCGCCGGGATCGGGCAGGTCGCCGGGACTCGGCACGCAGGCGATCCAGTCGCCCGCGCCGTGATTGTCGACGGCCGGGTCGACGCGGCACAGCGACTCGCCGGCGCCCGGTACCGCCGCGGGCGGGCCGCTCCACAGCGCGGGATCGTCGAAGGGCGCCGGCTGAGCGGCGCCGTAAAGGACGGCGTCGCCGAGGTTACCGTCCTGGTCGCGCAGGCCGACGGCGCCGTCGTCGTTGCGCAGGCCGCCGCTGTCGGCGAACGCCGCGCGCAGGACCTCGCCCTCGCGCAGGACCGAAGGGACAGGTAGATCGGCCGGGCTGGCGTAGCGCAGCAGCAGCAGGCGTTCGCCGGGGTGTAGCACTTCGCCGCCGATCCCGAGATCGCCCATCCACAGCTCGGGCCAGCTGCGCGCCGCGACGATCAGGCCGCCGAGGGTCAGCGGGGTGTCGCCGACGTGGGCGATCTCGACGAACTCCGGGCTGGTGACGCCGCCGTCCTTGCCGTCGGGATCGGCCATCACCTCCGTGATCCGCAGCACGCTCAGGTCGATGCTCGGCTCGCCGCCCGTGTCCGTGAGGACAGGTCCTCCGGACCCTGTCCCGAAGGTCGAGGTGGGCTCGGGGAGCCCGAGATCGACCGGCGAGGCGCCCCAGTCGGTCAGGCTCGGCCAGGTGCTGGCCTCGACCGTGGTCGAGGTCCCGTCGCCGCTGCTGCCGGACGAGCTGGTCGAGGTGTCGGTCGGGACGCCGGCGGGCTGCGGACTCCAGGCGCCGCAAGCGGTCGCAAAGGCGAAGACGAGGAGGGGAGAGACGAGGTGTCGTGGATGCACACCCCGAGGTCGTGGTTCGCAGGGTCCGCTTTGCAGCCCGAACGCGAATTTCCCTGGCACGGGCCCGTGAGCCGGCGCGCCAACCCGCGTTGGCCCCGACCGCCGCTTCGTCGCGTGCCCGGTGGGCCGGCCCCGCCCAACCCGCGTCGGGGCGCTCAGCCGAGCGCGTAGTCCTTGAGCTTGCGGTAGAGCGTGGTGCGATCGATGCCGAGGAGCGCGGCGGCGCGGGCCTTGTTGCCGTCGGTGGCCGCGAGGGCGCCGAGGATCGCCTCGCGCTCGAGCTCCGCCAGCGGGCGCACCAGCCGTGCATCGGGAGGGGCCTCGGCCGGGGCGATCGGCGCGGCGCGCATCAGCTCGGGCGGGAGATCGTCGAGGTCGAGGATCGGGCCGTCGCCGAGGACCATGGCCCGCTCGATGACGTTGCGGAGCTCGCGGACGTTGCCGGGCCAGCGGTACCGCGTCAGTACCTCGAGCGCGGCCGGCGAGACGTCGGTGATCCGCCGGCCGAGGCTCTCGCCGAACAGTTTTGCGAAGTGCAGGGCGAGCCGCGGGATGTCGTCACGACGCTCGCGCAGCGGCGGGATGGTCGTCTGGATGACGCTGAGCCGGTACAGGAGATCTTCACGGAATCGCCCGGATTCGACCATCTGCGGCAGGTTGCGGTGGGTGGCGGCGATCAGGCGCACGTCGACCGAGAGCTCCTTGGTGCCGCCGACCCGGGTGAGCGTGCGGTTCTCGAGCACGCGGAGCATCCGCGCCTGCGCTGGCAGGCTGAGCTCGCCGATCTCGTCCATGAACAGCGTGCCGCCGTGGGCACGCACGAACACGCCTTCGTGCTGGCTGACCGCGCCGGTGAAGGCCCCTTTCTCGTGGCCGAACAGCTCGCTCTCGAGCAAGCCCTCCGGGATCGCGGCACAATTGACGGCGACGAAGGGCTTGGCCGCGCGCGGCGACAGGGCGTGGACCATGCCGGCGGCGAGCTCCTTGCCGGTGCCGCTCTCGCCGAACAACAGCACCGTGGTCGGCGTGGCCGCGACGCGCTCGAGGAACACGTGGAGGCGCTGGATCGCGGGCGAATTGCCGATGATCTGGCCCGGGGCAGAACCTGACTTCTGAGACAGCTTCGCGGCGGCCGTGAGCTGCTGCCGCTCGCCGGCGCTCTCGCCGCTGGCGCTGACGAGCTGGGCGGCGCAGACCAGCAGGAGCAGCGCTTGCTCGTCGTAGGTGGCCCGCACGGCGCGCGGCGCGTCCCACTCGGCGTAGAAGATGAGCCCCTCCGCCGGGGCGGCCATGGCTCCGACGATCCCGCGCAACTGCACGCTGCGGCGGTCGGCGAGGTCGGGCTCGGCGAGCACGTCGCGCAGCAGGAAGCCGCGGCGCTCGCGGAGCACCCGGGCGAGCAGGGCGGGCGAGAGGGCCAGGTCGCAGACGGGGCCGGCGCTGGCGCTGCTGAGGATGTCGCTGCCGTCGGGGCTGAGGAGCAGCGCCCGCGTCGCCGGCAGGGCCTCCAGGGCCCACGCCGTGGCGGCGCGGAACACCCCCGGCAACGAGCCGCAGCGGGCCAGCTTGTCGCCGAGGGCCGCCAGCGCCGCCAGGCGGTTGCGGCCCTCGGGGCTGGAGATCGCCCGCGCCGCATCGAGCTCGACCGTGCCGCGGACCGGCGCGGCGGGCTCGGGCGCGGCGAAGCCGAGGGTGGTGTTGCCGAGGGTGAAGGCCGCGCCCGGTGCCAGCTCCTGACCCGCTTTCAGCGCCAGGCGCTGGCCCTCGGCGACGCTCCATACGGGGTTGACGCCGGCGACTTCGACGACGCGGAGGCGGCCGGCGGCGCGATCGAGCTGAATGGTGAGGTGATGGCGCGAGACCGCCCCGTCGCCGAGTTGCAGGCCCTCGCCCTGGCCGCGGCCGATCGTCAGCGGCCCGTCGCCGAGCTCGAGCTGTCGCCCGCGATCCGGTCCGGCCTGGACGATGAGCAGGAAAGGAGGCACTTCCCGCGACTATAACATCGCCGCTGCGCCCGGCCGGGGCGCGCGCCGATTCTCGCGGAGTGTCGGCGAAATTGACGACACGTCCGTCCCCGCCCGAGACCGCAAATTCCGTTCTCCGGGCCACGAATCAGCCGTCCGCGCGCGTGGAACTCGCGTGGTTGACAGCCTAGGGCCGAGTGTTACGTTTCCGGCACTCTTGTGACCGAAAACACCCTTACTCCGCCCCCAGGTCGCCGCGAAGAGCCCCCGGAGCTGCCCGAGGTCATCTCGCTCCTGCCCCTGCGCAACTCGGTGTTGTTCCCCGGCTCGATCATCCCGATCGACGTCGGGCGGCCCAAGTCCGTCAAGCTGATCGAAGAGGCGATCGCGAACGAACGGCCGATCATCGGCATCGTCACGCAACGCGAGGCCCGCGTCGAGGAGCCGACCGAGGCCGACCTGCACGCGGTCGGCTGCGCGGCGCGGATCCTCAAGGTCATCAAGCTCGCGAAGGACAACTACAGCGTCATCCTCCAGGGCGTGATGCGGATCTCGATCGAGCGCGTCGTCGCCAGCGAGCCGTTCCTCAAGGCCCGCGTCACCGAGCTGCCCGACGTCGAGGGCGAGGACGTCGAGGCCGTCGCGCTGGTCCAGAGCATCAAGGAGACGGCCAAGCGGCTGATCGCCCTCGTGCCCGAGCTGCCGCGCGAGGCGGCGGCGCTGCTCGACAGCGTCAGCGACCCGAGCCAGGTCGCCGACCTCGTGATCAGCAACCTCGACATCGAGGCGGGCGAGAAGCAGGAGGTGCTGGCCGCCAACAACGTGCGCGAGCGCCTGCGCAAGGTGCTGATGCTGCTCACGCGCCAGCTCGAGATCCTCAAGGTCCGCGAGCGCATCAACTCGCAGGTCCAGGAGGAGATGGGCCACTCGCAGCGCGAGTACGTGCTGCGCCAGCAGCTCAAGGCGATCAAGGGCGAGCTCGGCGAGATCGACGACGAGTCGGGCGACATCGAGGAGTTCCAGAAGAAGATCGCCGAGGCGAAGATGCCGGAGGAGGCGGAGAAGGTCGCGCGCAAGCAGCTCGACCGGCTCAAGGCGATGCAGCCGAGCAGCGCCGAGTACACCGTCACCCGCACCTACCTCGAGTGGCTCGTCGACCTGCCGTGGTCGATCTCCAGCGAGGACCAGCTCGACATCGCGACCGTCCGCACCGTGCTCAACGAGGACCACTACGACCTCGAGAAGGTCAAGAAGCGCATCCTCGAGTACATGGCGGTGCTCAAGCTCAACGCCAGCAAGAAGGGCCCGATCCTGTGCCTGCTCGGTCCTCCGGGCGTCGGCAAGACCTCGCTCGGCAAGAGCATCGCCCGCGCGATCGGCCGCAAGTTCGTGCGCATCAGCCTCGGCGGCGTGCGCGACGAGGCCGAGATCCGCGGCCACCGCCGCACCTACGTCGGCTCGCTGCCGGGCCGCATCATCCAGGGTATCAAGCGCGCCGGCACCAACAACCCGGTGATGATGCTCGACGAGATCGACAAGCTCGGCCACGACTTCCGCGGCGACCCGGGCTCGGCGCTGCTCGAGGTCCTCGACCCCGAGCAGAACTGGTCGTTCAGCGACCACTACCTCGAGGTCCCGTTCGACCTGTCGCGGGTGATGTTCATCGCCACGTCGAACTACCTCGACCCGATCCCGCCTGCCCTGAAGGACAGGCTCGAGATCCTGCGCCTCCCCGGTTACACGCGCCAGGAGTCGCTGGCGATCGCCAAGCGCTTCCTCCTGCCGAAGCAGATCAGCGAGCACGGGCTCGAGAAGACCGACCTCAAGGTCACCTTCACCGACGACGCGCTGCTCGAGATGATCGACAGCTACACCCACGAGGCCGGCGTCCGTAACCTCGAGCGCGAGATCAGCTCCGTCATCCGCGGGATCGCGGTCAAGGTGGTCGAGGGCGAGGTCAAGGACGAGGTCGTCATCACCAAGGACGTGATCCCCGAGTACCTCGGGCCGCAGAAGTACCTGCCCGAGGTCGCCGAGCGCACCGCAGAGCCCGGCGTGGCCACCGGCCTCGCCTGGACCCCGGTCGGCGGCGAGATCATGTTCGTCGAGGCGACCCAGATGCCCGGCAAGGGCGGGCTCATGCTCACCGGCCAGCTCGGCGACGTGATGAAGGAGTCGGCCCAGGCGGCGATGAGCTACGTCAAGAGCCACCTCGGCCCGCTCGGCATCGAGAAGTCCGCCATCGAGAACATCGACATCCACGTCCACGTGCCCGCGGGCGGGATCCCGAAGGACGGCCCCTCGGCGGGCGTGGCGATGTTCGCCGCCATCACCTCGCTGCTCACCGGCACCTGCGTCCGCCCGGACGTGGCGATGACCGGCGAGATCACCCTGCGCGGCCTCGTGCTCCCGGTCGGCGGCATCAAAGAGAAGATGCTCGCGGCCCACCGCGCCGGCATCAAGCGCGTGATCCTGCCCGAACGCAACCAGAAGGACGTGGTCGACGTGCCGGAGGAGATCCGGCAGGACATGACCATCCTCTGCGTGAAGAACGTGCACGACGTGGCCGAGCACGTGTTCGAGCGCCCGGTCATCCCGGCCGACGCGACCCCCGACGTCGCCTCGACCGAAGCCGCTCGCGGCGAGCCGCCCGCCACGGCCGCGACCTGAGCGCGGGTTTTGCGGACCGCGGGGCCCTGGGAGTCGCATCCCAGGCCCGCGGCCTTTGTGTGCGCGCGCCGCCGAGTTTGCTCGGTCGCTTGAGGCGCTGCGGCACGGTGCATTTTTCGGGCCCTGCCGCCTGCTCGGGCCGCTCGGCGGCCGATTGACATGCGAGAACCGGGCCTTACTCTGCGCCCGTAACGCTTCCCGGCCTTGTGGCTCGAGTGGGAAGCAGAAGTCCCCCCGGCCCGTACGGGCCACAAGTCCGAGAAAGGTCAGAGTTCCACAATGGGCAAGATCATCGGTATCGACCTCGGCACGACCAACTCCGTCGTCTGCGTGATGGAGGGCAGCGAGCCGAAAGTCATCCCCAACGAAGAGGGCGGTCGCACGACCCCGTCGGTGGTGGCCTTCGAGGCGAACGGCAACGTCCTCGTCGGTCAGCAGGCGCGGCGCCAGGCGATCACCAACCCCGAGAACACCGTGTACTCGGTCAAGCGCTTCATGGGCATGAGCATGGATGCGTCCTCGCACGAGGTCAGCCGCGTGCCCTACAAGGTCGTCAAGGCGCCGAACGGCGACGCGCACATCTCGATCCGCGGCAAGTCGTACTCACCGCCCGAGATCAGCGCGCGCATCTTGATGAAGCTCAAGAAGGCCGCCGAGGACTACCTCGGTGAGTCGGTCAGCGAGGCGGTCATCACCGTCCCGGCCTACTTCAACGACGCGCAGCGCCAGGCCACCAAGGACGCCGGCAAGATCGCCGGCCTCGACGTGAAGCGCATCGTCAACGAGCCGACCGCGGCCGCGCTGGCCTACGGCCTCGGCAAGGGCAAGAGCTCCAAGGAGCAGACGATCGCGGTCTACGACCTCGGCGGCGGTACGTTCGACATCTCGATCCTCGAGGTCGCCGAGAGCGTGGTCGAGGTCATCTCGACCAACGGCGACACCCACCTCGGCGGCGACGACTTCGACGATCGCATCATCAAGTGGCTGATCGCCGAGTTCAAGAAGGAGACCGGCATCGACGTCGGCAACGACAAGCTCGTCCTCCAGCGCCTCAAGGACGCGGCCGAGAAGGCCAAGATCGAGCTGTCGCAGGCGATCGAGAGCGAGATCAACCTGCCGTTCCTCACCGCCGACGCGACCGGGCCGAAGCACCTCCAGATCCGCCTGTCGCGCGCCAAGTTCGAGGCAATGATCGAGGACCTCGTCAAGAAGACGATCGAGCCGGTCAAGAAGGCGCTCGCCGACGCCAAGAAGTCGCCGGGCGACATCGACGAGATCCTGCTCGTCGGCGGCTCGACCCGCGTGCCGATGGTCCAGAAGTACGTCAAGGAGTTCTTCGGCAAGGATCCGAACCGCAGCGTCAACCCCGACGAGGTCGTCGGCCTCGGCGCGGCGGTCCAGGCGGGCGTGCTCGCCGGCGATGTCACCGACATCGTGCTCGTCGACGTCACCCCGCTCAGCCTCGGCATCGAGACCCTCGGCGGCGTGACCACCGTGCTCATCCCGCGCAACACCACGATCCCGACCAAGAAGACCGAGGTGTTCACCACGGCCGCCGACAACCAGCCGTCGGTCGAGGTCCACGTGGTCCAGGGCGAGCGCAGCATGGCGTCCGACAACCGCACGCTCGGCCGCTTCAGCCTCGGCGGCATCCCGGCCGCGCCGCGCGGCGTGCCGCAGATCGAGGTCACGTTCGACATCGACGCCAACGGCATCGTCAAGGTGTCGGCCAAGGACCGGGCGACCGGCAAGGAGGCCAACATCACGATCACCGCGAGCAGCGGCCTCAAGCAGGACGAGATCGAGCGGATGGTCAACGAGGCCTCGAAGTTCGAGGCCGAGGACAAGAAGCGCCGCCAGGCGATCGAGAACCGCAACAGCCTCGAGGCGCTGATCATCCAGACCGAGAAGCTGCTGGCCGAGAACGGCGACAAGTTCCCGGCCGGGCCGAAGGCGGAGGTCGAGTCGGCCATCACCGACGCGAAGGCGGCGTTCGACTCCAAGGACGACGACCGGATCGCGGCCGCCAAGGACAAGCTGATGCAGGCCTCGCACAAGCTGGCGCAGGCGGCGTACGGCCAGCCCGGCGCCGAGCAGGGCCCCGGCGGCCCCGGCGGGCCGGGTGCGGGCCCGGGCCCGGGCGCCGCGGGCGGAGCGGGCGCCGGCTCCAAGACCGAAGGCGACGTGATCGACGCCGAGTTCGAAGAGAAGAACTGACGCGCTCCGGCGCGCATCGGGCCGAGTCCCTCGCGGGGCTCGGCCCTTTTCGCTTTCTAGCCCCGCCCAGGCCCGGTCTCGCGTCGGTCTCCGGCGCTTGCGGCCGCGCTGCCGACGGTGAGCGGCGCGAGAGACAGCGGGGGACCTCTGCTCGGTCTCGCCGGAGTTCGCGGCGGTCGCCGGTCTGCAACCACGGAGGCGGCTCCACGCGCGCCAGCGCGAGTTTGCCCGTCTTTGGACAGCGCGACGCGGACGGACTAAAAGAATGAGGGTATGCGTCGTCGCGCGAAGGCCGTCGCTGCGCTCGCGTTCGGGCTCGTCCTCACCAGCTGCGCCGGTCCCAACCTCTGGACCGACGGTACCAGCGTCTCGACCGGCCTGTCGAGCCATGGCCGCCTGCGTCGTCCGGCGAAGCTAGAGCTGACGGGCAGCGGCTTCACGGTGCCCGAGCGCTGGACGAAGCGCGGGTTCCAGTACGGCACCGAGGAGCTGGTCGCGGCGCTCGGCCGCGCGGCCAAGACGGTGCGCGGCGCGTCCAAGAAGGCCACGCTCGGCATCGCCGACCTCAGCCCGCAGCGCGGCGGCAAGTCGAAGTGGCACAGCAGCCACCAGAGCGGCCGCGACGTCGACCTGATCTTCTATAGCGTCGACGAGCAGGGCAAGTCGCTGGCGCCCCCGGAGAACGACATGATCCGCTACGACGGCGAGGGCAAGCCGTACGTCCGCGGCAAGGGCACTTACAACGACCCGATCTGGCAGCAGCGCCGCTTCGACACCGCCCGCAACTGGGCCCTCGTCGAGGCGCTGCTCAGCGACGCGACCATCCGCGTGCAGTGGATCTTCGTGTCGCAGCCGCTCGAGGACCGGCTCCTCGAGTACGCGACGCGCCACAAAAAGCCGCGCTGGCTCATCGAGTACGCGCGCGCCGTGATGTACGATCCGCCCGACGCGCCGACCCACAGCGACCACTTCCACGTGCGGATCTACTGCCCGCGCGACGACCGGTTCCACGGCTGCGTCGACCGGGGCGTGGTCTGGCAGCACGAGAAGAAGGCGTACAAGTACGGCGGCCCCGAGCGCTACGATCCGATCGCGTGGCGCTCGCTGGCGTCGCTGTCGGCCATCGCCCTCGCGCCAGGCTGAACGCGTGCGGACCTACTGCCCGCGCAACGACCGGTTCCACGGCTGCATCGACCGAGGGTGACCTCGCAGCACGAGAAGAAGGTACGGCAGCCGCGAGCGACGATCCGTGCGCGTGCGCTCGCTGGCGTCGCTGTCGGCCATCGCCTTCGCGCCAGGATGAACCCGCCGAGCGCGTCGGTTGACGACGGCCCGCGGCAGCGAGGCCAAGTCGTCGAACGACAGGTCGAACGAGCCTGTCCTTCAGGACAGCTGCGAGCACGATCCCCACGGCGGGCCGTCGCGCGTGGCTCCCGATGTGCTCGTGCACCCGCGGGTCGCGCGCCCAGGAGGGAGCGCGGCGCGAGTCGGCGAGGCGGCCGGTGCGCTTGATTTGTGCCGTCGCGCCGAGCGAGCGACGCTCGTGTCGGAGCGCCCCACGAGCGGTCGCAGGTGGCGCGGCGTCTCGCAACTTGCGAGCCCGTGACCGTAGAGGTTAGAGGGCGGCGGCCCTCCATCCGAGCGGCGCGCGCCCGCGAGCACTGGGCTTGCGAGCTGCGCGCGGTCGATGCCGGCTCGCAAGTTGCGAGCGGTCGAGCGGGGGGTCGTAAGGTGCGAGCGGCCGAGTCGCCCGGACCGGTCGAGCGCTCCTGGGCTCGCATGTGGCGAGCGGCGCGGAGCGCTGGTGGGGACCGCAACTTGCGAGCGAGCAGCGGCCCGGGCTCGGAGGTTGCGAGCCGACCTGCCGAGCTGGGCGGCGACGACTCGCAAGTTGCGAGCGCGGCATCCCTCCTCGCAAGTTGCGAGCGCGGCATCCCTCCTCGCAAGTTGCGAGCGTGGCGCTCGAGGCCGCGGTCGGCGAGGGTCGGGCGGGCAGGCAGCGCGGCGTTCGAGACCTCGGCGGGCGACGGGTGGGACGCGGCGAGGGCGAGCTCGCAAGTTGCGAGCCGCTCCTGCCTCCTCGCGTCTCGCGTGCGCGGCGTTCGAGGCCTCGGTCGGTGAGCGTCGAGCGGGCAGGGGGACTCGCAAATTGCGAGATCCGTAGCTCGGGCCTCGCGTCGCGGAGCGAGATCTGCGAGCGCGGCTGGCCGACCGGGCGGAGGACGGCAAGTCGGCTCGGCGAGCCGACTTGCGAGCGTGTGCATCTCGGAAGTCGGCTCGCCGAGCCGACTTGCTGCGACCATGCGACGGGGGCCCGCAGCGCGAGCCGGCCTCGCACGTTGCGATCGCGGAGACTGCCGCTGATCGCCTGTCTGCTGGGGTTTACGGCGAGATCGCGTGAAGCGAGTCGGCGGCTGCGCGCCTGCGCGCGTCGGCTGCGCCTGGCTCGAAGGTCAGGAGGGACGAGCGCGAGATCTCGGCGATGGAGATCTGCTTCTCGAGCCGCAAGCAGCGCGACACTCCGATCGCTTGAGTAGATCGAGCCGGCGATCGGCGGTGTGGCGGGGGCCGCGAGATCTCGCGTTTGGAAGGCGTTGCGGCGGATGAGGCTGATGCTCGCGCGACGGACTCGCGGGCGCGACAGCTGCTCGTGCGGCGCTCGAGCTGAATGCCTGGGCAGGGGGGTACTGAACGTTCTCGCAGAATGCGAGGCGACCGAAACTTGCCGAGTTCGCGTGAAAGTGCTTCTAGTGATCTACTCAGTAGATTATATTGCGGACCCACAAGCCAACCTGATCGCGCCAAAGGAACTACACGGCTTGGATCGCACCTCCGCTACCTTGTGAAGCCTCTCCGTCCGGGCACCGCCGTCCACGCGCTCCCGGCCGCGACTCCCTCCGCAGCACCCCGCCATGCCGACCGCGCTCACCGAAGCCCAGATCCGCGACATCGAAGCGAGCAGCCCCGAGGGGCTGTCGTCGCAGCAGCTCGTCGCGGTGTTCGAGGACGCCGACGTCAAGTTCAGCGAGGCGAACCTGCGCCGCTACGTGCAGCTCGGCCTGGTGCCGCGCTCGCGGCGGGTCGGCCACAAGGGCAAGCACCTCGGCTCGCACGGCGTGTACCCGATCCGGGCGGTGCGGCGCATCAACACCATCAAGAAGTTGATGGCGGAGCGCTACACGATCGAGGAGATCCAGGCGAAGTTCCTGACCTTCAAGGACAGCATCGAGACCCTCGACGAGGCGCTCGAGGAGCTGCTGTCCGCCTTCGCCGCGAAGATCGAGGCCGAGGAGCCGTCGCCGCGGCGCGACAGCCTGTACGGCGAGCTCCAATCGCTCCGCTCGGCCGCCGACGCGCTGCTGTCCGGCGTCTATCGCCTCGAGAAGCTGCTCATCGCCGGCGGCGGCGCCGTCCGTCCGCGGGGCGGTGGGGCCGCGAGTCCGACTGAACTTCTGTAGCTGTCCTTTTAGACCTGTCCTTTTAGACCTGCTCGTTCGTTCCGCTCACCACCGCGCTTTTTGGGGATAACGGCGCCGCTCCGCGCGCGCCGCAGGGGATCATCATGCTCAAGCACAACTCTCTCGCCACCGGCAGCGACCTCGATCGCGACAGCGACCTCGACGAGGGCCGCGACCACGACACCGACCACGAGATCGCGAGCGACGCCGGTGAAGAAGCCGGCGACGACGACGCCGGCGACGATCCGCGGCCGATCGTCCGGCGCGCCCGCGCCAAGACGATCGCGATGAAGCGGCTCACCAAGGAGGAGCTGCGGATCGGCGCGCTGCTCTACCCGGAGCGCAGCTACTGGCGGCCCAAGACGCGCGGCGAGTGTGCCAACGTCGCCCGCCCGTGCCCCTACGTCAGCTGCAAGCACCACCTCTACATCGACGTGAACCCGGCGACCGGCAGTATCAAGATCAACTTCCCCGACCTCGAGGTGTGGGAGCTACAGCACTCCTGCGCCCTCGACGTCGCGCAAGGCGGCGGGATCACGCTGGAAGAGGTCGGTGAGATCCTCAACCTCACGCGCGAGCGCATCCGCCAGGTCGAGGTCCGCGGCCTCCTCAAGCTCAAGGAAGCGGGCGGCGAGGATCTTCTCTCGTACCTGGCCCGCGAAGAGGGTTGACCCGGCCGCCGCGCGGGTGGTACCGCGGGCGCGCATATGACCGCGCCCACGCCGATCCGTCGCGCCCTCGTCAGCGTCAGCGACAAGACCCACCTCGAGGTCCTGGCGCAGATCCTCATCGACTCCCAGGTCGAGGTGCTGTCGACCGGAGGGACCTATCAGGCCCTCGAGGCGCTCGGCGTCGCGGTCGTCAAGGTGAGCGAGTACACCGGCGCGCCCGAGATCCTCGGCGGGCGCGTCAAGACGCTGCACCCGAAGATCCACGGCGGGATCCTGGCCTTGCCGACCCCGGCGCACGAGGCCGAGCTGCGCCTCCACGGCATCGCGCCGATCGACCTCGTGGTCGTCAACCTCTATCCGTTCCGCCAGGTCGTCGCCGAGCCCGGCAGCAGCTTCGAGGACGCGGTCGAGAACATCGACATCGGCGGTCCGGCGATGGTGCGCGCGGCGGCCAAGAACTGGCAGCGCGTGGCGGTGGTCGTCGACCCGGCCGACTACACGCGGCTCGGCGAGGCGCTGCGCGAGCACGGCGGCGCGCTGCCCGAGAGCCTGCGGCGGTCGCTGATGCGCAAGGCCTACGCGCACACGGCCGCCTACGACGCGGCGATCGCCGGCTACCTGGCGCGCTTCGACGACGTCGGCCTGTCCGTCGGGACAGATGCGCTGCCCGACCGGCTGTTCGTCGCCGGCGCGGCGCAGGGCGAGCTGCGCTACGGCGAGAACCCGCACCAGCCGGCCCGCTTCTACGCGACGGAGCTGGCGGCCGGCGAGCCGGCGGGGCTGCACCGCGCGGTCCAGCACCAGGGCAAGGCGCTGTCGTACAACAACCTGCTCGACGCCGACGCCGCGCTCGGCCTGTGCCGCGACCTCAGCCGGCTGGGCCCGGCCGCCGCCGTCATCAAGCACGTGTCGCCGTGCGGCGCGGCGATCGCCCGCGGCGACGAGGCGCTCGCCGACGTGTACGTGCGCGCCCGCGAGGCCGACGCCGAGAGCGCGTTCGGCGGGATCGTGGCGCTGTCCGGCCCGGTCGACCGCGCCGTCGCCGAGCGGCTGGCCGAGACCTTCCTCGAGGTGGTCATCGCCCCGTCGTTCACCCCGGAGGCGCTCGCGCTGCTGGCCGGCAAGAAGAACCTCCGCCTGCTCAGCCTCGAGGACATGCTCGTCGGGACAGGTCCCGAAGCCCAGCCGGCCCTGCGCCTGCGCTCGATCGCCGGCGGCCTGCTGGCCCAGCGCGAGGACGCGGTGACGGTCGCGGCCGCGCAGGGCAAGGTGGTGACCCGCCGCGCGCCCACGGCCTCGGAGCTGCGCGACCTCGAGCTGGCGCAGATCGTCGGCAAGGCGGTGCGCTCGAACGCGATCGTGCTGTGCAAGGACGGCGCGACCGTCGGCATCGGCGGCGGCCAGACCTCGCGCGTCGAGGCGGCCCGCCAGGCGACGGCCCGCGCGGGGGCGCGCGCGCAGGGGGCGGTGCTCGCCTCCGACGCGTTCTTCCCGTTCCGCGACGGGGTCGACGCCGCGGCCGCGGCCGGGGTCACGGCGATCGTCCAGCCCGGCGGCTCGGTCCGCGACGAGGAGGTCGTGACCGCCGCCGACGAGCACGGCCTGGCGATGGTGTTCACCGGTCAGCGGCACTTCCGCCACTGACCTTTTGCGCAGGTCTGAAAGGCCAGGTACGATCGTGCATGTCCCGAAGAGCAGCTTGAAGGTCCTGATCGTCGGCGGCGGCGGCCGCGAGCACGCGCTGGCGTGGCGCTGCCGGGTCGAGGGCCACGAGGTCCACGCGGCGCCGGGCAGCGACGGCATCGCCGAGGACGCGACCTGCCACGCCGTCGGCGTCGGCGACCTCGCCGGCCTGGTCGCGCTGGCCGACGCGCTGCGCCCGGACCTGGTGATCGTCGGCCCCGAGCAGCCGCTGGTCGACGGGCTGGCCGACCGCCTGCGCGCCGCCGGTCACGCGGTGTTCGGGCCGTCGGCGGCGGCCGCGGAGCTCGAGGGCAGCAAGGCGGTGGCGAAGGCGTTCATGGCCCGCCACGCGATCCCGACGGCGGGGCACGTGACCGTCACGGGGCTGGGCGAGGCGCTGGCGGCCGTGCGCTCGTTCGCCAGCCCGCCGGTGATCAAGGCCAGCGGCCTGGCGGCCGGCAAGGGCGTGGTCGTGCCCGAGACCTTCGCCGAGGCGGAGCTGGCCGTTCGGTCCTGTCTTGAAGGACATGTCTTCGGCGACGCCGGCGCGACGGTGGTGCTCGAGGAGCGGCTGCACGGCGAGGAGGCGTCGCTGTTCGTGCTGACCGACGGCGAGCGCTGGAGCCTCCTGCCGCCGGCGCAGGACCACAAGCGCCTGCGCGACGGCGATCAGGGGCCGAACACCGGCGGGATGGGCGCTTACTGCCCGGCGCCGGTGTGCGACGCCGCGGTGCTGCGGCGGGCCGAGCAGGAGATCGTCGGACCGACGCTGGCCGGGCTGCGCGCCGAGGGGCGCCCGTTCGTCGGCGTGCTGTTCGTCGGCCTGATGATCGCGCCGGACGGCGCGCCGAAGGTGATCGAGTACAACTGCCGCTTCGGCGACCCGGAGGCGCAGCCGGTGCTGTTCGGGCTGCAGACGCCGATCGTCGCCGACCTCCTGGCGGCCGCTCGCGGCGAGCTGACGCCGCGGAGGTACGCGGCCGCGCCGGCCGCCAGCGTGGTGGTCGCCGCGGGCGGCTATCCCGGCGAGACCCGGCCGGGCGCGGCGGTCCGCGGGCTCGAGGCGGCCGGTGGCCTCGCCGACGTCAAAGTGTTCCACGCCGGCACGCGTCGCGGCGCGCACGGCTGGGAGACCCGCGGCGGCCGGGTGCTCGGGGTCTGCGCTCGCGGCGTCGACTTGCGGGCGGCCATCGAGCGCGCCTACGCGGCGCTCGCCGGCATCGAGGTCGAGGGCGGCCAGTACCGTCGCGACATCGGCGTGCGAGCGCTCACCCGTCGAGCGGAATGAGGCAACCTGCTGCGGTCCGCCGCGGCGAGCAGGGGACGCCCGCGCCGCGCGCGAGAAGCGTGGTATACGGCGGGCGATGGCACACGTCCGCCCGCTCCGCGGCTTCCGCTACGACCTCCCCCGCCTCGGCGACGCCGGTCTGCTGCTCGCGCCTCCGTACGACGTCGTCGACGGGGCCGGCCGCGAACGCATCGGCGCTCGCTCCCCGCACAACTGCATCCACGTGATCCTGCCCGAAGGGGAAGGTGACGCGAAGTACGAGGAGGGCGCGCGGCGCTTCGCCGCGCTCGAGCGCGAGGCGCTGGTGCGCGACGCCAGCCCGAGCTTCTACGTCTACCACCAGACGTTCACCTCCGAGGGCCAGCAGTACACCCGCAAGGGCTTCATCGGCCTGATCGAGCTGACCCGCTTCGGCGCCGGTCCGGTGCTCGCGCACGAGCGCACGCTCTCGGGCCCGAAGGCCGACCGCCTCAAGTTGATGCGCGCGTGCGAGGCTCACCTCGAGCTGGTGTTCGGCATGTTCTCCGACCCCGGCCGCGCGTGGGAGGCGGCGACCACGAGGGCGCTCGGGTCGCCGGTGCTCGAGGGCGACTTCGACGGCACGCACCACGTGCTCTACCGCGTCGACGATCCGGCGGCCACCGCCGCGCTCAGCTCCGTCCTCGAGGACAAGAAGATCTACATCGCCGACGGCCACCACCGTTACGAGACGATGTGCACGTTCCGCGACGAGCTCGCGGCCGCCGGCAAGGGCGAGGTGGCGCGCTGGGGCCTCATCTTCCTGTCGAACCTCGACGACCCCGGCCTCGTGGTGCTGCCGACGCACCGCCTGATCCACAGCGTGCCCGGCCTCGACCTCGCGGCCGCGCTGGCGCAGGTCGAGCCGTTCTTCACCATCTCCCGCGAGCCGCTCCCCGCGAGCGGGGCCGCCGTGCGCGCGCGGCTGGCCGAGGCGGGGGCCCGCGGCGCGGCGTTCGGCCTGGCGGCGCCGGCCAGCGGCGAGCTGGTCGTGCTGGCGCTGCGGCCCGACTTCGACCCCGCGGTCGCCGGGCTGCAGCACCTGGCGCCGGCGCTGCAGCGCCTCGACGTCGCGCTGCTGCACGAGCTCATCCTCGACCGCGGCTTCGGCGTGACGCGCGAGGCGCAGGCGCTGAACACCAACATCCGCTACTACAAGTCGACCGACGAGGCGCTGGCCGTGGCCCGCGCCGGCGGTAGCGACGTGCAGCTGGTATGCTTCATGAACCCCACGCCGGTCAGCGACGTGCGGGCGGTGTGCGACAGCGGCGAGGTGATGCCGCAGAAGAGCACCTTCTTCTACCCGAAGATCCCGACCGGCCTGGTGTTCCACGACCTCAAGGCAGGCCTTTGAGCGCGCGCTTCCCCGAGGGCGTCGACGCGGTGCTCCCGCGCGGCGCCCGTGATCTGCTGCCCGCCGCGGCGCGCCGCCGCCGCGCCGTGACCGAGGCGCTGCTGGCCGTGTTCGACCGCTGGGGCTACGACCCGGTGGTGACGCCGGCGATCGAGTACTTCGCGGTGTTCGGCCGCTGGCTGGCCGAGCGCGAGCGCCAGCGCTGCGTCCGCTTCATCGAGGCGGGCTCGGGCGAGCTGGTGACGCTGCGCTCCGACATCACGCCGCAGATCGCCCGCCTCGCCGGGCAGCAGCTGCGCGAGCGGCTGGCGGCGGGGGAGGCGGTGCGCCTGTGCTACGCGGCCGACGTCGTGCGCCTGTCCGAAGGGACACGTGAGCAGAGCGAGCGCCACCAGGTCGGGGTCGAGCTGCTCGGCGACGACGCGCCCGAGGCCGACGCCGAGCTGATCCTGCTGGCCGCCGCGGCGCTGCGGGCCGCGGGGGTGCGGGGCGCGACGATCGAGGTCGCCGACGTCGGCATCGCCCGCGGTTTGTTCGAGCGCCTGCCGAGCTGCGACGTCGAGGCGCTGCACGGGCTGCTCGCCCGCAAGGACGCCGGCGGGGTGGCGCGCTTCGCCGCCGGCCTCGCGCTCGGCGAGGAGCCGCGGCGCTGGCTCGGGCTGCTGTGCGAGCTGTTCGGAACGCCAGGTATTTTGGAACATGTCCCGGCAGACATCCGCGCGCGCTGGCCGTGGCTGGCCGAGCGGCTCGGCCGCCTCGAGGCGGCGCTCGCGGTGGTCGAGGCGCGGGCCCCGGAGCTGCACGCGCGCCTGGCCGTCGACCTCGGCGAGGTGCGCGGGTTCGACTACTACACCGGGCTGCGCCTGCGCGCGTGGGCGCCGGGCTCGGCCAGGCCGCTGGTGGTCGGCGGGCGCTACGCGGGCGGGGCCGGCTTCGCGGTCGAGCTCGACGCGCTCGAGGCCTCGCTCGACGCCGACGCGGCGGCCCCGGCGGCGCGGGCGGGCGGCGTGATGGTGGCGATCCACAGTCGTGAGCCGCAGGCGCGCGCCGTCGCGGCCGCGCGCGCCGAGGCCGAGCGGGCCGCCGGTCGGCGCGCGTGGGTCCAGGCCGGGCTGTCCCTCGAGGCAGCTCAGGCCGCGGCCGCCGAGGCCGACGAGCTGGTGTACTTCGGCGCCGACGAGCGGGCCGAGATCTGGTCGCAAGGACAGCCGGGCGCGTGGCGCCGGGCGGAGGAGAGCGGAGCATGACGACGCTGATCGTGGTCGGCGCACAGTGGGGCGACGAGGGCAAGGGCAAGGTGGTGGACTACCTCGCCAGCCAGGCGCAACTGGTGGCGCGCTACGCCGGAGGCAACAATGCCGGGCACACGCTGGTGATCGGCGGGCGCAAGCTCGTGACGCACCTGGTGCCGTCGGGCTGCGCGTACCCGGGGACGCCGTGCGTGCTCGGGGCGGGGATGGTGATCGACGTCGACGTGTTCCGCGCCGAGGTCGAGGAGCTGCAATCGGCCGGCATGCTGCAAGGCGGCGAGCTCCGGGTCTCGCGCGACGCCCACGTGATCTTCCCGCATCACCGGCTGCTCGACGGCCTGCGCGAGGACCGGGCCCAGGCGGCGAAGATCGGGACCACGCGCCGCGGGATCGGCCCGGCTTACGAGGCCAAGGCCGGTCGCCGCGGCGTTCGCGTGCGCGACCTGTTCCGTCCCGAGCGACTGCGGGCGCGCCTCGAGCTGGCGAAGGAGGTCGTCGACGCCGAGATCGCGCGCCTCGGATCCAGCGAACGGGTCGACGTCGCGGCCGAGCTGGCCCGCGCGGAGGCGTGGGCGGCTTGGCTCGGCGACAAGGTGTGCGACGCCGGCGAGCTGGTCGACGCGGCCATCCGCGCCGGCAAGCGCGTGCTCTTCGAGGGCGCGCAGGGGGCCCTCCTCGACCTCGACCACGGCACGTACCCGTTCGTGACGTCGTCGACGACGCTGGCCGGCGGCGTGTGCTCGGGCATCGGCGTCGGCCCGACCGCGATCGACGGGGCCTGGGGCATCAGCAAGGCCTACGCCACGCGCGTCGGCGCCGGCCCGTTCCCGACCAAGCTCGAGGGCCCGCTCGGCGACGAGCTCCGCCGCGCCGGCGACGAGTTCGGCGCGACCACCGGTCGCCCGCGCGACTGCGGCTGGCTCGATCTGCCGGCGCTGCGCTACGCGGCCCGCCTCAACGGCCTCACCGGCCTGTGTATCACCAAGGTCGACGTGCTGGCGGCGATGCCCGAGGTCCAGGTCTGCCGCGCCTACGCCGACGGAGCTTCGCCCGGCGACGTCGAGCTCGACGAGGTCGTGCCCGTGCTCAGCCCGGTGGCGGGCTGGGGCGATCCCTCGCTGCGCGGACGAATCTCCGCCGCCAGGCGCCTCGAAGATCTCCCCGCCGCCGTGCGCGCCTACCTCGACCTGATCGCAGACGAGGTCGGCGTCCCCATCACTCTGGTGTCGCTCGGGCCCGATCGAGAGCAGACCATCCTGCTGCGGGACCCGTTTTGAGCCGATCGCCCGTGAGCCCCCGTCACGACCCTGCAGCGCTCTGGCCCGTCGTCGGGCCGAAGGCACCGCCTCGTGACGGCTCGATGGTCGCGCCGGCACCGCAGCAGCCCCGAACTCGCTCCATGAGCCGTCTGGTGCGGCGCTGCGCATTTTTCGCGCTCCGAGGTCAAACCCGCGCTGCGTGGCTTCCCCAGGCCGCTGGGCAGATGTCCGGTGGGGTGAGCCCGAACTCGCGTGGGGCAGGGGTCGGCGAAGGGCGGCGCCAGGCGACGAAGGCTGCGGCCGTCGGCTGTTTTCTCCGTCTGGTTGTACCTACCAGCCGCATTTCCTATACTGGCGGCCCCGCGGACGTAGTCAGTTCTGCAGGACGCCGTCGCGCTCTGGCGAGCGAATCCCAGGAATCACGCTCATGAAGATCGAATGCGATAAGTGCGGAGCCAAATACTCGATTGCGGACGACAAGGTCCGCGGCAAGACCTTCAAGATCCGCTGCAAGAAGTGCAGCAACGTCATCATCGTCCGCGACAAGGCGGGCGGCGCAGAGGACGGTGGTGACGCGCCAGCCGACGAGCCGGGCTGGCACCTTGCGATCGGTGGCGAGACCGTGGGGCCGATCAGCGAGGCCGAGGTCCGCGAGCGCTTCGCCGCCGGAGAGATCGACAAGGACACCTCGGTCTGGCAGGAGGGCTTCGAGGACTGGCTGCCGCTCGGTGACGTGAGCGCGTTCTCCGACCTGGCCGCAGCAGCGCCGAGCCGGGCCGCGGCGCCCGATCCGTTCGCGGGCGGCAGCGACGACGACTACAGCGCCCCCGCGCCCGCGGCGACGCCCAGCTCGAGCTACGACCGGCAGCCCGAGCCCGCGCGCCAGCCCGTCGCGGCCGCGCCCGCGGCTTCGGCCAGCGGCCCGAAAGCTTCGGCGTCGCCGGCAGGTGGCGGTGAAAACCCGCGCGTGTCCTCGTTGACCGGCGCGCGCAACGAGAACTCCGTGCTGTTCTCGCTCGACAGCCTGTCGTCGATCGCGATGGGCAGCAAGCAGGGCGGCGGCGCGGCGGCGCCGAGCGGCCCGTCGTTCTCGCTCGGCGGCGGCGGTGCTCCTGCCGCCTCGCCGACCAGCAACAGCGAAGGTTCGGGCCTCATCGACATCCGCGCCATGAGCGGGATGATGGGCGGCGGCGGCGGCGGTGGCGGCGGCGGCGGCGGCGGCGACGAGGGTCGTGACGACTCGATGCTGCCGAGCTTCGGCGGCACCGGCTTCGGCGGCCTGTCGGCCGCGCCGCTGCTCGTGACGCCGGCCCAGCCGGTCGTCGAGCACGCGCCGGCTCCCGAGCCGCAGCGCTCGTCGAACGCGCCGCTCTACGCGCTGATGGCCATCCTGCTGCTCGGCATGGGCGGCATGGCTTGGTACATCCTCACCCGGCCACCGCCGACGCCCGAGACCAAGATCGTCGAAGTCATCAAGCCGGTTGAGGTGAAGGACAAGGCCGAAGACGAGGACGACGGCGACAAGCCCAAGAAGAAGAAGAAGGAGGAGGAGGAGGAAGCGGACGAGACCGGCGCCGCCGAAACTCCGCCCGGGGGCACCGACGACAAGAAGGGCACGGTCGCCAAGACGACGACGAAGAAGACGACCGACAAGAAGGGCGAGAAGACCGACAGCAAGTCGACCGCCCTCGACCCCAAGGTCGAGCCGAAGAAGGAAGAGAAGAAGGAAGAGAAGAAGGACGACTACAGCGTCGACTGCATCCTCGACCCGTCCAAGTGCGGCAAGAAGGGCGGCGGCGGCGGCGACAGCGGCTCGAGCAAGCCGCCGGCCGACTCCAGCCTGCCGGAGAAGCTCGAGCTCTCCGACATCCAGGCCGGCGTCAACCCGGTCAAGGCCAACGCCAAGACCAACTGCGCCAAGAATGCCAAGGGCGGTGAGAAGGTCTCGATCAAGCTGTCGATCAGCGGCCCGTCGGGCACGGTGCTGAGCTCGACGGTGGTCGACGCCGCGGGCAACGACGGCCTCGCCAACTGCGTGGCCGCGGAGCTCAAGAAGGCGACCTTCAAGAAGGTCCAGAAGGAGCAGATCGGCACGCAGGTGTCGGTGAGCTTCTGAGCTCGGCGAGCACGCCGATGCGCAGGCCGGCGGGGTCGTCCTTCGGGGCGGCCCCGTCGCGTTTTCGCCGGTCGTCGCCCGCGCGCGGGTTCGTCGCCACGCCGCGTGGCCGGCCGCAGCCCGGGCCCGTGGCCGGCCGCACAGCGTCGCCGGGAGCGCTCAGGCACGAGGGGCTAGGCAGCGCCGTGGATTTGCGGCACCCTGAAGTTCTGCGCCGCGGCGCTGGCCGAGACCTTACCTCGGTCGTTCGCGTTGGACCGCCGACGCTGGACCGAAACATACTTCCCGGCCCTCCCTCGGGCCCCGATCTCCAGGAGCACTGCTCGCCATGTCGAACACCGAGAACTCCGCCCTCATCGCCCTGAGTGAGCTCAAGAACCTCGAGGCCGCCCGCGTGGCCGAGGTCGAGAGCGAACGGCGCGCCCGTGAAGAGGCCGAGCGCCGCGCCCGTGAAGAGGCCGAACGCAAGGCCCGCGAGCTCGCCGAACGCAAGGCCCGCGAGGAGGCCGAGCGGATCGCCAAGGAGACGGCCGAACGCGAGGCCCGGGAGCGAGAGGAGCGCCTGCGGCTGCAAGAGGCCGATCTGCGCGCCCGCGCCGAGCAGGAGGCCCGCCTCAAGGAAGAGCAGATGCGCCTCGATGCGCAGGTCAAGCTGGCCGAGAAGAAGGCCCGCCCGATGTGGCTGTACGGCATCCTCGCCGTGCTGGTGATCGGCGTCGGCGTCGGCGGCTACATGATCTACGACTACATCCAGAAGCGCGACGAGGCCGAGCGGCTGGCGCAGATCGAGCAGAAGAAGAAAGACGACGAGCGCGCGGCCGAGATGGCGGCCCTCATGAAGGAGCTGAAGGGCCTTCAGGAGGAGCAGAACAAGATCAAGGCGCAGAAGGACGACATCGAGAACCAGCTCAAGAACGTCAAGGACGAGACGGAGCGGCAGAAGCTGCTGGCCGAAAAGGCCGCCCTCGACGCCCAGCTGGCGGCCAACGAGGACAAGCAGAAGAAGAACAAGGGCAAGTCCGGCGGCGGCAGCAAGGCGAGCGGCGACGGCGAGCCGAAGTCCGAGAAGCCGAAGGGCGGGATCTCGGTCAGCAAGAACGTCGACGATCCCCTGGACGGCCTGTGATCGCCTCCCTGCGGCGGGCGAGCTCCTCGCCCCCGCAGGGCAAAGGCGCCGCGGCCGAGGCGATTCGGCCGCGTCGCCCGCGGGGCGAGGGCCGGGAAAATTGCGCCGAGGTGGGCTTGCTTGGCGTTTTTTCCCGTGATAAAGAAGTCGCCCCTTCGGCCTGGTAGCCAAGTGGTAAGGCAGAGCTCTGCAAAAGCTCTATTCGCCGGTTCGATTCCGGCCCAGGCCTCCCGAGGACAAGAGCCCCTGCGACCCCGCAGGGGCTCTTCGCTTTGGTCGCTGTCAGCGGAACTCGATCTCGAGCCGCGGCAGGCCGAGCTTCGCGTGCTCCTCGGCGGTCAGCATCGTCGACAACTGCAGCCGCGGCGAGACGCGCCAGCGCAGGTAGCCGAGCTCGACGGCGCGGAGCTGCAGGCTGGCGTCGTAGTGCAGCTCCAGATGGCCGTAGAGGCCGTCCGGGAGCGGCTGCGCGTAAGCCGGGCGGGCCAGGAAGTAGTCGTCGCTGCGGCTGCCGTCGGCGGCGAGGTGCTGCGCGTCGGGCGGGCCGAGCCACGCGCGCACCTCGGCCAGCGGGGCCCGAGGGCGGGCGATGGTGGTCTGCAGGAACGCGGCCAGTTCGCGCTGGCGCGCCGGCTCGGGCGTCGCCGCCGCCCGCAGCGCCTCCCAGTGGGCCGGATCCCAGCGCCCGCCGGCGAACTCGCCGGTGCGCGACGCCTGGACCTGCTCGGCCGCGGCCTCGGCGTCGGACTGATCGAGGTCGATCACCGCGAGCACCTCGTCGGGCCCCCAGCGATCGTGCATGCCGCCGAGCGCGTGGGGATCGGCGAGCAGCGCCTGTCCTTTGGGACCGGGTCGAAGGAACAGGAGATACCGCCGCCCCTCGGCGTAGCCGCGCGGGTAGGCCGACCCGCGCAGCGCGTTCAGGTTGAGGTCGACGCCGGGGGCCTGGACGGCCCCGCGGACGACCTGCAGCGCGGTGAAGCGGTCCTGGATCAGCATCTCCAGCGAGCCGTCCGGGCCGGATCGACACGGGTAGGTGCCCGGCTCGTAGCGCGTCACGAGCCACACCGGCGCGCTCTCGGCGAGTTGCGGGTCGAACGGGTGCCACGGCTCGACCACGCCCGACAGCCCGGCCGGCAGGGCGCGCGCGTCCGGGACGCTCGGGGCGGGCCGCGTCGGCCCCGAGGTCGGGGTGCATGCGAGAGCGAGGGCGAGCGGGACGGCGAGGCGCATAATCATGGGTCGGGTCGGTCGGTTCGGACGCGAACGCGCGGGGGCGTGGTGATGTGCCTGTCTCGAGGGACAGAGGAGAGCGCGCCGGGGCGAGCCGTCGCGGACGCGGGCGCACCGCGGGAGGTCGCACGGTCGTTCGATTTCGCCGCGACCTTCGAGGTCCCCGACCTCGCGGAGCCGCCCGCGGTGTCGCAGTCGGCGCGCCGCACGGCGTGTGCGATCGGCAGCCGTCCGCCCCTCGTCGTGGGGGGGCGCCGGCTGCCGGCCGCGACGTCACGCGGGTCGCATGGCTCAACGGACAAGTGGGCCCTCCAGCCCGAGGTCGGCCACGCGCGCGCGGACCTTGGTCATGAAGGCGGGGCCCGGGTCGGCCTTGCGGGTGCGGTACTTGGGATCGCGCTCGAGGAAGTAGGGATGGCCCTCCATCGCCAGGTACTCGTGGTGGCCGATCAGGTGGGTGATCGCGGGGAATCGGGCCTTGAGGTGGCGGACCAGGGCCGCGTCGGCCTCGACCTGGGCGTCGGTGAGCGGGTGCTGGTCGAGGTCGCCGACGTTCTCGACGCCGATGGCGACGTGGTTGAGGCCGACGCAGTGGCGGGCCATCGATGTCTCCGGCATGAGGCGGAAGATCGTGCCGTCGCGGTCGACCAGGAACTGCGACGAGACGTTGAGGTCGCCGGCGTCGGCGATCGTCTTGCGCGCGCTCTCGATGGTGGGACGGTCGAAGTAGCGCCAGGTCGCGTCGGCCGAGCCGCCGCCGGTGTGGTGGAGGATGATCATGCGCGGCTCGATCTCGACGCCGCTGGCGGCAGGATCCTGGTGCGCGCGGCGGTAGGCAATCGTGCGGGCCATCCGCGCCTCGTCGTAGGTGATCGGCCGGTCGACGATCGCCAGCGGCGGCTCGGCCGGCGGGGGGCCGACTTGTCGGGTGGGGCGGGCGGCGCGGCCGGCGGACTGTCCTTCGGGACATGTTTGTCCGGACCGAGCTCATCGGGCATGGTCGAAGGGGCATGTCCCGAAGCGCTGGCCGGCGGTGGAGCGGGCGCCGGCTCCGGCGCGGAACAGGCGGCCGCGAACAAAGCGAGGGCGAGCGAGCGGAGGCTCGGGAGGGCGCTCGAGGCGGATGCTCGTCGGCGTGGGGGGTGAACGCGGGGGTCGGTGCGCCTGTCGCTCGCGCGCGACATGATCGTCGTGCTTGCCTCGCGCGCGCGCGGCGTCTCGCTCGCGTGCGATGCGATCGTCGTCGCTTCGCTCGCGGACGTCGACGGTTTGTCGCTCGCGCGCTCAACGATCATCGTCGTCGCTCCGCGGGCGGCTGCGGGCGGCCTTTCGCTCGCGTCGCTCGCGCTTGGCCTCGACCTGCTGGATCCGCTTGTTCCGCTGCTTCTCGGTGAGGGGACGGCCGGGCAGGGGGGGCTGGTCGACGTGGTGCTCTTCGAAGCTCCCGGGTGCCGCGCCGAGCTCGAAGATCGTGACCTCGCGGCGGGCTCGTTCGCCGACGCGGAGCGGGATCACGGCCGCGCCGATGCCCGCGCCGACGTACACGGCCCCGCGGGGGCGCAGATCGACGCGCGAGCCGTACAGGCCGTGGACGTACTTGTGGCCGATGAGGCGGCCGAGCGCGAGCTCGTTGAGGCGCGCGAGGGTGACCTGCCCGGCGTGCGTGTGTCCGGACAGCACGAGCTGCACGCCGGCGGTCCACAGGTGATCGGCCTCCTCGGCGATGTGCGACAGGCCGAGGGTCGGGAGGTCGTGGCGCAGGCCCCGCGTCGCGCGCTCGACGTCGGCGTGCCCGGTGTAGGCGTCGTCGAGGCCGACGACCTGGAGCGCCTGGCCGCGCAGGGTGATGGTGGTGTGGACGTTGTCGAGGACCTCGGCGCCGGCGCGTCGCAGGGTCGCGCGGACCTCGGGACCGCCGGACCAGTGATCGTGGTTGCCGAGCACCGCCATCACCGGGGCCTCGTAGCGGCGGATGAGCTCCTCGAGTTGATCGAGGAAGGCCTGGCTGTGGCACACGAAGTCGCCGGTGATGCACACGAGGTCGGGGCGCTCGGCGTTGACGAGGTCGACCGCGGCGCGCTGGACCTTCATCGGCGTGATCCGGCCGACGTGGATGTCGGTGACATGGGCGACGCGCAGCGGGGCGGCGAGCTGGGCCACGAACGAGGCCGGGCCGGCGAACCTCCGCACCTCGATCTGGGCGCTGGTGTCGAACCATGCCAGCGGGTTCAGCATCCGCGATCGCGCGAGGGCGGCGGCCAGTCCGGCGCCGGCGGGCTTGGGCGAAGCGGGCACGTGTAAAGGAGTATAAAGATCGCGGGACGACATTCCAGCCGGGGGCGCCTGGACCGCGGGGGAGGTCGGTGATAAAGGCAGGCCGAGCCTCGTCGGCCGCCGCCATGAGCGCTGCTCCAGTCCCCCGCCCGTCTCGCCGCTTGCAGGCGGCCCGCGTCGCAGGCGCGAGTCTGCTCAGCGTGCTGGGCGTGCGGATCGTGGCCGACCTGCACCCCGCCAGCTTCCTCGGGCCCGTCGATCAGCTGCCCAGCGTCGGCAACCTGTACGCCATCGCCGTCGGGATCACCACGATCGTGGTGATCGCGGGCCTGCTCGGCGGCCGCCGCTGGGCGTTCGTGCTCGTGCCGCTGCTGCTCTCGGTCAACGTCGGGATGTTCGTGCCGGTGCTGGCGTCGGACGTCCAGATCGGCGGCTTCCTCATCGTCTGGAACCTGGCGCTGATCGGCGACAGCCTGTTCTCGATCACCAGCACCGGGGCGCGGGCGCGGCGGGTCGGCGATCGGGGGGCCTCCTTCGCCTGGCTGCAGCGCTACGGGGCCGCGGCGCAGCACCTGCTGCTGGTGTCGCTGCTGGCCGGGCTGGCGCTGTTCGGCTTCGAGGTCGAGCACGAGTTCATCCCCGATCTGATCGGCCTGGCGTTCGGGCTCACGACCCTCGCGCTGGTCTCGCCGTACGTGCTCGAGCTGCTGCGGCAGCGGCGGCGCTACATCGCCGTGCTCGCGGGGTTGCTGCTGGTCTTCGTCGCCGCGGTCGTCACCAGCCCGGGCGCGGCGATCGGGCTGCTGTGGGCGCTGCAGGCGGCGGTGCTGCTGGTGATCGTCGCCCGCGGGCCGGTGTTCGCCGACCTGCTGCAGAGCTTCTACGCCCGGCCGGCGCTGCTCATCCTGTCGACGTTCGGGCTGATCGCGTTCTCGGGCGCGCTGGTGCTGACCTTCCCGGCGGCCTCGGCGACCGAGCGCTCGATCGCGTTCATCGACGCGTTGTTCACGGCGATGAGCGCGACCTGTGTGACGGGCCTGATCGTGCTCGACACGCCGGTCGCGTTCTCCCACTTCGGCCAGGTGGTGATCCTGCTGCTGATCCAGCTCGGCGGCCTCGGGATCATGGTGCTGTCGACGTTCGCGGCGGTGCTGCTCGGCGGACGCCTGGCGCTGCGCGGCGAGCAGGCGCTCGAGGAGGTGCTCGACCTGGCCAGCCCGGGCTCGGCCTACACGCTGACGCGCTTCATCGTCGTGTCGACGCTGTTCGTCGAGGCCGTCGGCGCGATCGCGCTGGCGCTGCTGTTCCACTACGGCTACGGCTTCGACCTGGCGTCGGCGATGTGGCGCGGGACGTTCCACGCGGTGTCGGCGTTCTGCAACGCCGGCTTCGCGCTGTGGAGCGACAACCTGATCCAGTTCCAGTCCGACGGCCCGATCCAGGCGGTCCACGGCTCGCTGATCACGCTCGGCGGGCTCGGCTTTCCGGTGCTGCTGGCGCTGTGGATGAGGGCGCGCGGATCCGAGCGACGGCTGCCGCTGCAGGCGCGGGTGGTGCTGTGGATGTCGCTGAGCCTGGTGGTCGTCGGCGCGATCCTGTTCGCGGTCGCCGAGTGGGACGCGTCGCTGCACGGGCTGTCGCTCGCCGACAAGATCATCAACTCGGTGTTCCAGAGCGTGACGCTGCGGACGGCGGGGTTCAACAGCGTCGACTTCTCGGCGCTCGAGCGCTCGACGATCCTGATGATGGTCGTGTGGATGTTCATCGGCGCCTCGCCGGGCAGCACCGGCGGCGGGATCAAGACGACCACCCTGGCGGTGGTGCTGGCGGCGATCCCGGCGCTGATCCGCAACCAGGCGCGGGCCCAGTTGTTCCGGCGCACGATCCCGCACGACATCGTCTACCGCGCCGGGACCATCATGACTCTGGCGACGATGGTGGCGATGGTCGTCACCTTCGCGCTGCTCGCCAGCCACGACATGCCGTTCGAGCGGGCCCTGTTCGAGGCGGTCAGCGCCCTGGCGACCGTCGGGCTGTCGATCGGGGCCACCGCCGAATTGAACGCGCTCGGCAAGTGGCTCATCATCGTCACGATGTTCATCGGCCGCGTCGGACCGATCTCGCTCGCCCTCGCGCTCGGCACGCCGCGCGGCGCGCACGTCCAGTTCCCCGAGGCCAAGATCATGGTCGGCTGAGCGCCGGGCCTCTCGTAACCTGAACTCAAGGACATGTCCTCATGAGCGGAGAATTCGCAGTCATCGGCCTCGGGCAGTTCGGACGGGCGGTCGCGCTGAGCCTGGTGCGCGAGGGCGCGGCGGTGCTGGCGATCGACCAGCTCGAGGAGCGGGCTCAGCTGGTCGAGTCGGAGGTCGACGCGGTCGCCTGCGCCGACGCGACCGACGAGCGCGCGCTCAACGAGCTCGGGCTCGAGCGCATGTCGTGCGTGGTGGTGGCGATGGGGGCGCGCGCCCGCGAGACGTCGATCCTCACGACGTCGCTGCTGCGCCAGCGCGGGATCCCGCGCATCATCAGCCGCGCGGCCAACGAGCTGCACGCGCGCGTGCTGCTGGCCGTCGGCGCGCACGAGGTCATCAACCCCGAGCTGCAGATGGGCCAGCGTCTGGCCCGTAACCTGGCCCACCCGACGATCCTCGAGCAGATCGCGCTCGACGAGAACACCAACCTGGTCGAGGTCGCCACGCCCGAGCAATTCATCGGCAAGTCGATGAACGAGATCGACATGAAGCGCCGCTACGGGGTGTCGGTGATCGCCATCCGGCGCGGCGGGCAGGTGCTTCCGCAAGTCGCCGGCGACGAGCGGCTCGCGCGCGGCGATCGCCTGCTCATCGTCGGCCAACCGGCGTCGGTCCGCCGCGTGGCCAGCCTCGCGTAGATCTTGGAGCCGCCGCCATGACCCTCCGCACCCGCCTCCTGCTCGGCTACGGCTACCTGATCGCGCTGCTGCTGCTCAGCGTCGGCACGGCCGCGTTCAACTCGCAGCGGGTCGCCCGCAACGTCCAGGTGGTCGTGCAGAACAACCTGGTCAGCCTGAGCGCGGCGGTGGCGATGCTCGACCAGATCGAGCGCCAGGACAGCGCGACGCTGGTCGGGCTGATGCAGCGCAGCGAGCCGACCGAGATGACGGCGGCCGAGGAGGACTTCGAGAAGGCGCTGGTCCAGGCCCGCAGCGCGGCGATGACGGACGACGACATCGCCATGCTGAAGAACCTGCAGGAGAACTACGAGGTCTACCGCAAGGCCCGCGACGAGCTGCTGCGCAGCATCCCGGAGGACGCGTACGCGGCCTACCACGAGTCGGTGTTCCGCGTGTTCGAGGAGCTGAAGCGCGACGTCAATCAGTACCTCGAGGCGAAGAAGACGGCGCTCGGCGACGCCAACATCGAGGCGTCGCAGTCGGCGATCGAGGCGGCGGTGCTGCTCGGCGTGCTGGTGACGGTGGCGCTGCTGTCGCTCGGGCCGCTGTCGCGCAGCCTGCAACGCGACGTGCTCGGGCGCCTGTCGGAGGTCGGCAGCGTGACCGAGGCGATCGCCAGCGGCGACCGCCGCCGCCGGGTGCGCGACTTCTATCAGGACGAGCTCGGGCAGGTCGCCCGCCAGCTCAACGCGGCGCTCGACCGCCAGCAGGAGCTCGAGTCGCAGATGCAGGGGCGCCTGCTCGAGCAGCGCCGGGTGCTGGTCGGGCTGATGAAGCAGTGGCCGATGCCCGCGGCCCTGATCGGCATCGACGGCGAGCTGGTGGCGTCGACGCTGAGCGAGGACGACGAGGCCGAGCTCGATCGCCTGACGCCGCGCGTGCGCATGGCGGCGAAGGTGCTGATGACGCGCCGCTTCGTCCGCGCCGAGGAGCTGTCGGCCGACATCAAGGCGAGCGACGGCGTACGCGTGGTGCAGATGCGCGCGCTGGCGTCCGGCGACAATCAGATCGCCGGCTGGCTCGCGTCCTTCGTCGATCCGCGGGTCGGCGTGCTGGCGCCGCCCGGCCCGGGCGATCCCGCTCCGCGCGGCGAGGCGAGCGACGAGGCGGCCGCGAGCGAGGCGGACGGCGAGACCGGCGAGGCGCCCGCGAGCGAGGCCGGCGAGCACGAGCTCGCGGATGCCGCCGCCGCCGAGGCCGCGGGCGGATCAGAGCCGGCGCCGGCCGCCGACGATCCGACGTTGCGGTCGACCTGAGCCGCGCCCCGGGGCCTGGCGGGGCCTGGTGTACGATGCGGGCATGGCGCAACAGCGGAAATCAGGCCGGCCCAGCGGCGGCCAGATCCTGGGGGACCTCCAGGGAAAGCTCAAATCGGTGACCGGCGGCGGCGGAGGCTCGAGCTGGTTCGACTGGGTGTGGATCGGCGGGGCGCTGATCGCCGGGCTCGTCCTGATGACGACCTCGTTCACGGCGATCGAGCCCGGCCAGGTGGCGGTGCGGATCAACAACGTCACCGGCGGGCTGGTGACGGTGACGCAGCCGGGCTGGATCACGCGGCTGCCGTTCGGGATCCACTCGGTCTACGTGCTCGACGCGAGCCCGCAGACGTTCTCGATGCACGGGTCGAAGACCGTCGACGACCTCGAGGTCAGCGAGCTGACGGTGCGCGCCAGCGACGGCTCGAACTTCCACTTCTCCGACACCACGATCATCTTCCAGATCGCCGGTGACGAGGCCCAGACGGTCATCCGCGACGGCGGCGAGGAGCGCGGCTACCTCAAGTGGATGCGGCCGTACGCGCGGGCGATCCTGCGCGACGAGTTCGGCCGCGAGTCGACGATCTCGGTGTCGAACCCGACCAAGTTCGGTGAGGCGACCGAGCGCGCGAAGAGCCGGCTCAACGAGCTGCTCGGCGTCCACGGGGTGATCGTGACCCAGATCGTGACGCCGCGGCCGCAGTTCAACGACGAGTACGAGAAGCTGATCGAGGAGCGCAACAAGCTCGGCAACCAGCTCGAGGTGATCAAGTCCAACCTCGCGGCGGCGGAGACCAGCCGCGAGCGCCGGCTGGCCGAGGTCAACCGCGACCAGAACCGCCAGATCCAGGAGAAGCGGACCGAGCTCGAGTCGGCGCTGGCGACCGCGATCGCGGCCCAGGCCGATGCGACCCGCGAGGCCGACACCTACAAGATCTCGAAGGTCGCGGAGGGGCAAGCCGCGCTCAGCGCCGCCAAGCAGCAGGCTGCCGAGCTCCGGGGCCAGCTCGAGGCGGTCTACCGCGCGCGCAAGGCCGAGATCGACGCGTTCCGCTCGCAGCCGGTCGAGCGCGTGATGGAGCGGCTCGGCGAGCGCCTGCGCGGGGTGACGATCGCGATCGAGCCGTGGGCCAACGACGCCAACCCGTCGCGCGTCGAGGTCGAGAAGATCGGAGGTGCGCAGTGAAGGGCTTCGTCCGGATCTGTCAATTGTCGCTGCTGACGCTGCTGTTCCTGTGGATCGCGCCGACCTGCTTCATCTCGACGGTGCCGCTCGGCAAGATCGGGGTCCGCAGCAGCAACGCGTCGGGCGTGCTCGCGGCCGACCTCGAGCCGGGGTGGACGCTCAACATGGCGGGGATCCACACGCTGACGCTGCTGCCGAGCCACTACCTGTTCCTCGACTACGGCTCCGAGGACGGCCAGGGCCTGCAGATCCGCACCCGCGACAACAACAACGTGTTCGTCGACGTCAGCGTGCCGTACCGCATCAAGCCCGGCGAGGCGCATCAGATCATGATGGCCGGCAACCACGTCGAGAGCACGAACGGGCAGTACCGGTTCCAGCGGCTGGCGCAGGAGACCACGGTCAGCGTGCTGCGCGAGGGCCTGGCCAACCTGACGAGCTCCGACTTCTACCACGCCGACACCCGGCTCAAGGTCGCGGGCGAGACGCTGGCGCGGCTCAACCAGGAGCTGGCGCCGCTGCACCTCGAGGCGCAGGCGGTGCTGGTGCGCGCGGTGACGTTCCGCGAGGAGTACGAGAAGCAGCTGCAGCAGATCCAGCTCAACGAGCAGAACAAGCTGCTCGACGGGGCGCGCGAGAGGGTCGCCAAGCAGCAGCAGGAGCTCGACAACTACGAGCTCGGCACCAACGCGCTGGCCAACGCGCGGCAGCAGGACTGGATCAAGCGCCAGGCCGACCTCGAGCGCGCGTACCAGGTCGGCTTCGTCGACACCAAGGGCGACAGCACGCCGGGCTCGGCCCGCCGCGCGCTCAAGGCGTTGTCCGACGAGGAGCGGGCCAAGCTGCGCGAGGAGGTCGGGAAGGTGCTCGACATCGACGCGCCCGAGGCGATCGCCGACGGCTACCTGCTCGGGATCAAGAACATCGAGGCGGAGACGCTCGAGTACCGCCAGCGCGTCAACGCCGAGGCCGACGGCGTGTCGCAGCGCCTGGCGGCCGAGGGCGCGGCCGAGGTCGCGGCCGTGCAGGGCGAGTTCGAGAGCAAGATCAACACGCTGCTCGGCAGCCCGTCCGGTCGCGCCTACGTCGCCTACAAGAGCGCGGAGAACGTGCGCTTCGCCGAGACGCTGACGTTCCAGAGCACGGACGGGATCCCGGCGGTGCTCCGCCTGCGAGACTTCGCGCTGCGCTTCATGGGCGGCGGTTGAGCGGGTGAGCGCGGGGAGCGACGCGCGACCTCGGCGAGGCGCGCGTCGCTTCGTCGCGATCGCGGCGGGCGAGGAGGTGAACCGTCGCGCCGCGGATCGGCGCGACGAGGAACGCGGCCACCCGACGCGCCAGGGGGTCAGCGAGCGACGAGCAGGCCGTCGGCGACGAGGCCGGCCAGCAGCTCGTCGGCCCCGTGCGGCTCGGCGCCCAGGCGGACCGCCTCGGCGGCAAGTTCGGCGCGCGGTCGGCCGTCGCCTGCGAACAGCAGCAGGCGGACCAGGGGTTCGCTGGCTGTCCCGAGGGACACCTCGCCGCCGGGGCCGGCCTCGACCAGCAGCGGCTCGCGGTCGGGCCCCCGGGGCGGTCGCTCGCGCGCCGGGCGGGCGGTCGCCAGCGCGGCGGCGGGGTCGGGGCCGAGGCGGCCGCGGACGCGCTCGAGGCAGGCCAGGCTGCCGGCCGGGACCAGCAGCGGGGCGACGCACGGGTTGCAGGCCAGGCCCTCGCCGGCGCCGGGGCGCGGGCGGCGGGCGCGGGCGATCGCCGCCTCGATCCGGCCGGGGCCGCCGGCCTGGTTGCCGAGCCATGTCCCGAAGGACAGGGCCATCGAGCCATGTTCGAACGCGCAGGCGCGGAACGCCGCGGTCGAGAAGAAGGCGTCGACGGCGGGCACGCCGAGCAGCGCGGCGGTGGCCGGGTACTCCTCCAGCAGGGCGTGGACCGCCCGGGCGCGGCGGTACGGGTCGACGGCGAGGGCCCGCGGATCGACGGCGCGCAGCAGCTCGCGCTCGCGCTCGGACAGCTCGGGCAGCGGCCCAGGGCCGCGCACGGCGGCGGCGTAGGCCGGGTCGAGGTGCATGCAGACCAGCGCGGCCTGCACCCGCCGGGGGTCGAGGCGGCTCACGCGGCCTCCGGACGCCCGGGCCACAGCGCGGCGACGCGGTCGAACAGCGGCAGGACGGCGTCGATCGGGTTGCGCTCGCACTCGACGACGATCGCCCGCAGGTTGACGGCGCGCCGGACCGCCTCGGCGGCGATCTCCCAGGTGTCCGGAAGGACATCCGTGCCGTGGTCGTCCTCGACCCACGCGAGCCCGGCCGTGTCGTGGACGCGCCCGCCGGCGACGTGCAGCTCGACCACGCGGTCCCACGGGAAGCCGTCGAAGCCGGTGCGCGGGGCGTGGCCGCGGGCGCGCTGGAACATGGCCAGGTGGGCGCAGTCGAGGAGCAGGCCGGTGTCGGCGCGCTCGGCCACGCGGGCGAAGAAGTCGAGCAGGTGCAGCTCGCCGACGAACGCGGCGCCGGGCGGGTTCTCGGGCAGCACCTCGAGGCCGGTCGCCTCGCGCAGCGCGACCAGGCCGTCGGCCAGCGGCGCGACGGCCTCGTCGACGAGGATCGGCGGCAGCAGCAGCATGTGCCCGCGATCGCGGCGACCGAGGTGCCACAGCCCGGCGTCGCCGCACAGCCACGCGGGGCGCAGCTCGGCGGCGAGCGTGCGCACCGCGTCGAGCCACGGCGGGTCGAAGTCGTCGGGGTCGTCGAGGTTGATGTCGAGGAAGTGGTATGTGGTCGGCAGGCCGGCCGCGGCCCAGGCGCGGGCGTCGTCGTCGAGGCCCTTGACGACCTCGACGCCGACCTCGAGGAAGCCGGCGCAGTCGGGCCGGCGCCGCCGCAGCTCGAGCGGGTCGAGCGCGCCGTCCTGCCGCCGCGCGCCGTATTCGGTGCTGACGCCGAGGCCGAGGCGGGGGAGGGCGTGGACGCGGCTGAGGAAGTCGGGCATGACGGACAGGTCTCGAGGACATGTCCGAACGGGCAGGTCGCGAGGGACCTGCCCGTTCGGACCTGGCGGAAGGGCTAGCTGGCGGCCGAGACGGCGCGGTTGGCCGGGCGGTTGACGCAGCGGTCGATCCAGGCGGCGACGGCCGGGTAGGCGGAGATGTCGAGCTTGATGAAGGTCAGCGCCCAGGCGAGCGCGGAGGAGTTGGCGGCGTCGACGAGGGTGAAGTCCCGGCCGACCAGGTAGTCGCGGCCGGTCAGGCGCTGGTCGAGGATCTTGAGCTCGGCCTCGAACTCCTTGCGGGCGGCCTCGGCCTGGGCGGCGTTGCGCGACTCGGCCGGGAACCACTCGTGGGTGTTGAAGAAGATGCGGAAGATGGTGCCGCCGAGGGTGACCGAGCCCCACACGATCCACGTCAGCGCCTCGGCGTGCTCGCCGGTGCCGACGCGCGGCCACAGGCCCTTGTCGACGCCGAAGCGGTCGCCCAGGTAGAGGATGATCGCCAGCGACTCGAACATCGGCGTGCCGTCGACCACCAGGGCGGGCACCTTGCCGTTGGGGTTGATGGCGAGGAATTCCGGCTTGTGCTGCTCGCCGGCGCGGAGGTCCACCTTGACCTTCTCGTAGCGGACACCGAGTTCCTCGAGGACCCAGTGCACGCGCGTCGCGCTCGTACGAGGGGTGTAGTAGAAGGTGATCGACATCGGGCTGTCTCCGCGGCTTATGTACGCGATCGGGCGGCGGAGCGGTAGGCGAGCGCAGCGGTCGGCGAGCGCTCAGGCGACGCTGTAGACGAGCAGCCACTGGTTGCTGGTGCCCGGGCCGATGTCGCGACGATCGTGCGCCGCGAGGGTCACGCCGAGCTCGGCCGCGACGGCCTCGATCCGCAAGGCGGCCTCGGCCGCGGTGTCGTTGCGGTAGTGCTCGCGCCGGGCGCTCGAGCGCTCGCCGCGGTTGGTTTGCGCCGGAGTGCGGGCCAGCCCGAACGCGGTGTTGTCGCAGACGACGAGGACGCCGCCGGGGCGCAGGCGCGAGAGGGCCGCCGTCAGCGCGCGATCGGGGTCGCGCAGGTGGTTGTAGCTGCGGAGGATGGTGACGGCGTCGAAGCGGCGCTCGCCGAGCTCGAGCGCCTCGGCCTCGCCGCGACGGAGCTCGGCGCCGGCGGGTAGGCGAGCGCGCAGGCGGGCCAGCGCGGCCTCGTCGGGGTCGACGCCGGTGTAGCGGACCGCGCCGGCGGCGATCCGCGGGGCCAGGACGTCGAGGTAGGGCGCGTCGCCGCAGCCGAGGTCGAGCACGTCGCCGACGAGCCCGGCCAGGCGCGCGCGCACGACGGCGTCGTCGCGCGTGAAAATGTCCTCGAAGACAGGTTCGAACATCCCTGTACATGAGGACAGGTGCGGGCAGCCGGCGCACAGCGGGCTGCGGGCCAGCGGGACCAGCTCGCGGGCGAAGTCCTGCGGGGCCGGGCCGCGAGCGGCGTCGACGTAGACCTGGCCGAGGTCGTGCTTGACCGCGGCGATCTCCTCGTCGGTGAAGTCGCGCGTGTCGGCGCGGTAGCGGGCGATCGCGGGGCCGCGGCGGACGAACAGGTGGCGGCCGCGCTCCCACGGGGTGACGCCGAGCGGACCCTGGCGCAAGGGACAGGTGGCCTCGGGGGCCTCGTGGACCGCCTCGAGCGTGTAGTTGAACGAGTTGGCGCGCGGGCGATCGGTGACCGGGCGCAGCTCGCCGTCGCCGTGGACGTCGTGGTAGCCGCGGTAGAGCCCGGGGCAGCCGCCGCGCAGGCTGCAGTTGGCGCAGGCCGGCGGGTGGCGCTTGTTGTCGTCGTCGACCGGGAACAGGTCGGGCTCGCCGATCTCGACCATCGTCCAGTAGCGGTGGCTGCGGAGGTCGCTGTAGCTGTCCTCGAGGCCAGGTAGGAGGCAGCGCGGGATGCCGCCGTGCTGGACCCGGACCCCGCGCTCGCGGGCGTGCGCGGCGGCGGCGAGCACGGCCTCGGCGACGGCGCCGACGCGCGGGACCAGGAGCTCGAAGTTGCGCGCGGCGCCGCCCTTGGGCTCGACCATCGAGAACTTGAGGGTGACGTCGGCGAACGCGGCGACGAGGTCGACGAGGCCGCGCAGGTGGGCGAGGTTCTGGCGGGTGACGACGCAGTTGACGGTGAGGTCGAGGCCGCGGCCGCTGAGGTTGCGCAGGGCGGCGACGGCCTGGTCGAAGGCGTCGCTGCGGACCAGGCGGTTGTGCACGGGGGCGCTGCCGCCGTGGAGCGAGAGGTAGACGTAGCGCAGGCGGTGGGCGACGAGCTTGTCGGTGAGCTCGGGGTAGGCGAGCGCGCGGCCGTTGGTGACGAGGCCGAGGTCGAGGCCGAGGCCGGCGATCCGCGCGGCCCAGCGCAGCAGCTCGGGGCGGATCGTCGGCTCGCCGCCGGACAGGACGACCATGGCGTGTCCCAGCTCGGCGGCGCGGACGATCTTCCGCTCGACCTCCTCGCCGTCGCCGTCGATCGGTCGCACGTCGAGCGTGTGACAAAAGGTGCAGTGCTCGTTGCAGCCGTAGCCGACCTTGATCAGCGCCTTGTAATCCCCGGGCCGGAGCGCCGGCGGCCGCGAGGGCCGTCCGGGCCGTCCGAGGTGGGTGCGGTCGTCCATGCGCGGCGCCGATGCTAGCGCGTCCTCGCGGCGGTCGCCGGGTCCCGCGCTCGCCGGGGCCGAGGGCTCACGCACCATGGCGGGCCCGGCGTCGCTGTAGGGTCGGGCGCTCCAGAGATGCCTCCCGGCAAGTGCCTGCGACAAACGCAAGAGGCGTCGGCATACGCGTGAGGGTCGGCGCCGGCCTCGCCTTGACGGGGGCTGCGGCGGGCGGGTACGTTGGGCTCCAATTAGGAAAGACTGCATGAAGCCCTCGCCGCGTGTCGCCCGTCGCAAGGTCCTCGCTGCCCTCGGAGCTGCCGCTGCCGGCGTCTCGACCGGGTGCACGCTCCGCCCGCGCACGACGGCGCCGTCGGCCGCGGCCCCGCTGGCCGATCTGGTCGGGCCGGTCGGCGAGTGGCGCGTCGAGCAGGTGCTGCCGCTGGTGGGCGGCGCGGTGCCGGTGCTGATGCGCACGCCGGAGGGCAAGAGGTTCCAGGTCGATCTGATGCGCGCCGAGGTCGACGGTCCCCGCGCGGTCGCACAGGCCGGGGAAGTGGCGCTGTACCTCGCCAACGGCGGCGCCGGTGACCGGCCGTCGGCCGCCGTCGAGGAGCAGGGGGCGCGCGCCCTGGCCCAGCGCCTGACGCAGCTCGCGGCCGAACGCGGCGCGCCGGCGATCCCCGGGCTGCTGACGCTGTCCGAGCGCCTGGCGTCGCACCGCCAGGCCGTGCTGACGCCGTGGAGCTGAGCCCGGCCGCAGCCTGCCCGATGGGACAGGGCGCTGCGAACATGTCGTGCAGAACAAGAACGAAGGACCCTGCCCGAAGGGACAGGAGCGCCGGGACATGTCGCAACCGCCCTGGCGGGATCGGCAGGACGCGGTGAAGGCCCCGGGCGTCGAGCCGTCCGGTCCGGAAGGACAGGGCCTTTTGAACATGTTGCGGGGGACAGGCGCGACCCTGACGCTGGCCGGCGCGGGCCGCGAGGCGATCGCGGCCTGGGCCGCGGCGGCGCGGGCGGCAGGGTTTGCGCGGGTGCTGGCGGCGCCCGGGCCCGGAGGGCTGACGGCCGAGGAGCTGGCTGCGCTGCAGGCCGCGGGGATCGACGGGCTGCGCGTGCGGGTGTACGCGGCCGAGGCGGCGGCGCACGACTACCACGCGGGCCGCGAGGGGTCGTTTCGCGCGACGAGCGGGACGCTGCGCGCGGCCAGGACCGCGCGCTTGCCGGTGACGGTGACGACGCCGCTGACGCGGTCGAACCTGCGCGTGCTGGCGGCGGTGCCGGGGCTGCTCGTGGATGCAGGCGCGCTCGGGTGGCAGGTCGCGGTGGTCGCCGAGGTCCATGCGCCGGGCCTCGGGGCGGTGGCGCCGCGGCTGGCGGTGGCGCTGCCGTACGCGCTGCAGGCGATCGTGGCGGCGGAGCGGGCGGGGCTGGGCGCGGCGATCGCCGGGGCGCCGCTGTGCTTGCTCGGGCCGCTGCGCGATCGGGCGGTGCCGTCGCCGGCGCTGGCGTTCGCCGAGGGCTGCGGCGACTGCGGGCTGCGGACGCGCTGTCCCGGGGTCGACGGCGGTTACCTGCGCCGCTTCGGGCCGGGCGAGCTGGTGCCGCCGAGGCCGGGTGACGCGCGCGCAGGGGCCGGCGGGCCGCGGGCGAAGAGACTTCAGGACATGTTCTCGGGGCCATGGCTCGAAGTGTCGGAGGGGGCGTGCTGGCCGATCTGACGCTGCCGAGGCCCGGCTCGGAGACGGCCCGCGGGCTGTTCTCGGCGGCGCTGCGGCGGGCGCTGACGGAGCTGCTGCGGCTGCCGGCGGGGCCGGGGCCGAACGGCGCGGCGTGGGGGCGGTTCGCGCCGGAGTTGCGACGGATCGCCGCGCGAGCGCCGGGCGCCCTGGCGAGCGCGGTGCGGCGGCCGACGATCGGGACGCTGATCCGCTGCCTGCGCGGGCGGCCGGACCCTGCCCTGCAGGGCGAGCTGCTGGCGACGCTGGCGCTCGAGCTGGCGGTCGCGGGTGTCCTCGAGGACAGGGTACAGGTGCCGCTGCCGCCGCCCGAGGTGCTGTGCCTGGGGGCCCGTTGCGCCCTGCGGCCGCCGGCGGGGCCGCTGACGATCGGGCCGACGAGCTGGCAGGCCGGTGGAGTCGGCGGGGCGCTCGGCGAGGACTTCGGGACATGCTCCCCGGAGCATGTTCTGAAGCACATGTACGAGCCGATCGCGGGGTCGATCGCGCTGGCGCTGCGGCGCGACAACAACCCGCTGGCGGAGCTGGAGGCGCACCCGGACAAGTCGGGCAGCGGGCTCGACCTCGGCGGGCAGCCGGCCTCGGCCTGGCTGGAGGGGCTGCGCGCGGGGCTGGGCCTCGTGGAGGCGCACCTGCCCACGCTGCGCGCGGAGCTCGACGTCGGGCTGCTGCTGGTGGTGCCGGTGGGTCACGACCGCGAGCGGCACCTGTCGGCGTCGTACCAGGAGGCGATCGGGACGGTCTACCTGAGCTTGCACCCGAGCGCGCTGACGCTGGCGGAGGCGCTGATCCACGAGTTCTCGCACAACAAGCTGCACGCGCTGCTCGAGCAGGGGCCGATCCTGGAGAACGCCTGGTCGCCGCTGTACGCCTCGCCGGTGCGGCCCGATCCGCGTCCGCTGCACGGGGTGCTGCTGGCGGCGCACGCGTTCCTGCCGGTGGCGGCGCTGCTCGAGTCGATGCTGTCCTCGGGGACAGGCGAGGTCGAGGGCCGGCTGCGGCAGGTCGCGCGCGGCAACCACGAGGCGGTCGAGACGCTGCGGCAGCACGCGCGGCCGACGGCCCTCGGCGCGCCGCTGCTGGCGGAGCTGGTGCGGCTCGACGCCCGCTTCCGCCGCTTCTGGGAGGACTGACGGTGCCGGGGCTGCTCGACATGATCCTCGGCTACGACTGCAACCTGTGGTGCGACTACTGCACGATCGGGCCGGCGCTGCGCGGGCGAGCGCTGTCGACGGCGCACGCGCTGGCGTCGCTGCGGCAGGGGCGGGCGCAGGGGCTCGACGCGCTGTCGATCACGGGCGGCGAGCCGACGATCCGCCCCGACTTGCTGGCGATCGTGCGCGCCGGGCGGGCGCTCGGGTTCGCCGACATCAAGGTGCAGTCGAACGGGCTGATGTACGCGCACGGCGACAACCTGGCGCGGCTGCTGGCGGCCGGAGCGACGCGCCTCCACGTCTCGGTGCACACCCACCGGGGCGACCGCTACGAGCAGCTGGTCCGAAGGACAGGTACGTACGCGGCGATGGTCGGCGGGCTGCAGCGCGCGGTCGCCAGCGGCGCGGCGCTGGTGGTCGACCTGATCGTCAAGCGCGACACGATGGCCGACCTGCCGGCGGCGATCGACTGGCTCGCCGGCCAGGGGGTGCGCGCGGTCGATCTCTGGTACGTGTCGCTGACCGACGCGAACGCGGCCCACCCGGAGTCGCTGCCGCGCATGTCCGAGGCGATGCCGTTCATGGCCGAGGCGCTGGCCCGCGGGCGCCGGCAGGCGATGACGCTGCGGTCGCTGCATGTGCCGCGCTGTCTCCTGGGGCAGGATCACCCGCACGCGTGGGACCCGGGGGCCGAGCGGGTGGTGGTGGTGACGCCCGAGTCGACGTTCGCGCTCAAGGACAGCCGCCTCGCCGGGCGGGTCAAGGTGCCGGCGTGCGTGGGCTGTCCTTTCGAGCAGGTCTGTCCGGGGGTGCGGCCGGACTACCTGGCGACGTTCGGCGACGGGGAGATCGCGGCGGCGCGCGGGCAAGCGGCGACGCGCGGGCCGACCCGGCTGCCGCTCGCGCGGTGAGGCGGATCGAGCTCTGTCGGCGACGGCGAGCGTGCGGTCGCCTGCGGTGGCATGCGGGCCGACGCCGGGCGATCCGCCGGGCCGGCCCGAGAGATGTTCGTCAAGACATGTTCAGGTGGACATGCTTGCGCGAGCATGACCCGAGAGACATGTCCCCGGGGCTACTTGCGGCGCAGCAGCGGGGCGAGGAAGCGGCCGGTGTGCGAGGCCTCGACCTTGGCGACGTCCTCCGGGGTGCCCTCGGCGATGACGAGGCCGCCGCCCTGGCCGCCCTCGGGGCCGAGGTCGATGATCCAGTCGGCGCACTTGATGACGTCGAGGTTGTGCTCGATGACGAGGACCGTGTTGCCGGCGTCGACCAGCCGCTGGAGGACGTGGAGCAGGCGGGCGATGTCCTCGAAGTGGAGGCCGGTGGTCGGCTCGTCGAGGACGTAGAGGGTGTTGCCGGTCTGCACCTTGCAGAGCTCGCGGCTGAGCTTGACGCGCTGGGCCTCGCCGCCCGACATCGTCGTCGCGGTCTGGCCGATCTTCATGTAGCCGAGGCCGACGTCGACCAGGGTGTTGAGGATCCGCTTGAGCGGCGGGTGGTTCTCGAAGATCTGCAGGCAGTCGTCGACGCTGCTGTCGAGGATCTCGGCGATCGTGCGGCCCTTGTAGGTGACGCCGAGGGTCTGGGCGTTGTAGCGCTTGCCGGCGCACACCTCGCACGGGACGTACACGTCGCTGAGGAAGTGCATCTCGACCTTGATCACGCCGTCGCCCTGGCAGGCCTCGCAGCGGCCGCCCTTGACGTTGAAGCTGAAGCGGCCGGCCTTCCAGCCGCGGGCGCGCGACTCGGGCAGCTGGGCGAACAGCTCGCGGATCAGGTCGAACGACTTGGTGTAGGTGCCGGGGTTCGAGCGCGGGGTGCGGCCGATCGGGCGCTGGTCGATCGCGATGACCTTGTCGAGCTTCTCGAGGCCGGAGAGGCCCTTGTGGGCGCCGACCCGCTCGAGGCTGCCGTGCAGCTTGTTGCTCAGCGCGGGCAGGAGGATGCCGTTGACGAGCGAGCTCTTGCCGGCGCCGCTGACCCCGGTGACCGCGACCAGGCCGCCGAGCGGGATGGTGACGTCGATGCCGCGGAGGTTGTGCTCGGCGGCCCCGAGGACCTTGATCTTGCCCTTCGCGGGGCGCCGCGCCGCCGGGACCGCGATCTCCTTGCGGCCGGACAAGTAGGCGCCGGTGAGGCTCTCCTTGCAGCGAGCCAGCTCCTTGGCGGTGCCGCTGAACACGACCTTGCCGCCGAGGTGACCGGCGCCGGGGCCGAAGTCGACCACGTGGTCGGCGGCGCGGATCGTGTCCTCGTCGTGCTCGACCACCAGGACGGTGTTGCCGAGGTCGCGCAGGTGCTGCAGCGTGCGGATGAGCCGCATGTTGTCGCGCTGGTGGAGGCCGATGCTCGGCTCGTCGAGCACGTACATCACGCCGCTGAGCTCGGAGCCGAGCTGGCTGGCGAGGCGGATCCGCTGGGCCTCGCCGCCGGACAGGGTCGGGCCCGAGCGATCGAGGGTGAGGTAGTCGAGGCCGACGTTGAGGAGGAAGGTGAGGCGGGCGGCGATCTCGCGCAGCGCGCCCTCGGCGATGGTCTTCTGCTGGCCGGTGAGGGTGAGCGCGGCGAAGTGCTTGCTGGCCTGGAGGACGGTCAGCGCGGTGGCCTCGGCGATGTTGGCCCCGGACACGCGCACGGCCAGGCTCTCGGGGCGCAGGCGCTTGCCGTTGCACACGTCGCACGGGGCCTCGCGGAAGTACTTGCGGTAGTAGTCGCGGGCGGCCTCGCTGTCGGTCTCGCGGAAGCGGCGCATGAGGTTGGGGATCACGCCCTCGAACCGCATGCCCCAGGTGCCCTGCGAGCTGCTGCCCTCGCTGCCCCACTTGACGGCGATCTTCTGCTCGCCCTGGACGCCGAACAGCACCGTGTCGCGCTTCTTCTTCGGCAGGTCCTTCCACGGCTTGTCGAGGTCGACGGCGCAGGCGTCGGCCAGCGCCTCGACGATCCGGAAGGTCCAGCCCTCGCCGCGCTCCATCGCCGAGGCCCACGGGGCGATCGCGCCGTCGCGGATGCTGAGGCTCGGGTCGGGCACGACGAGGTCGGGCGCGGCCTCGTTGCGGGTGCCGAGGCCGTTGCAGTCGGGGCACATGCCGAGCGGGCTGTTGAACGAGAAGCTGGCCGGGTTGAGCTCGGGGAAGCTCTTGCCGCAGCAGCTGCGCGACTCGGAGAACTGCAACCGAAGCCCGGGGGCGGCGCCCTTGCCCTCGGCGTCGGCCCGCACCTCGCCGTGGCCCTCGCGCAGCGCGAGCTCGACGCTCTCGGTGATCCGCCGCCGGTCCTCCGGGCGGACGGTGATCCGGTCGACCACCAGGGCGATGGTGTGCTTGAACTTCTTGTCGAGCTTGGGCGGGTCGTCGAGGCGGTGGATCTCGCCGTCGACCTCGACGCGGAGGAAGCCGCGGCCGCGCAGCTCCTCGAACAGGTCCTTGAACTCGCCCTTGCGGTGGGTGACGAGCGGCGCGAACAGGGTCAGCTTGCAACCTGGCGCTTCGGCCAGGAGGGCGTCGACGATCTGCTCGGGCGAGGAGCTGCGCACCGGCTTGCCGCAGTCGGTGCAGTGCTGGGTGCCGACGCGGGCGTAGAGGACCCGCAGGTAGTCGTAGATCTCGGTGATCGTGCCGACGGTCGAGCGCGGGTTGTTGGAGGCGCTCTTCTGCTCGATGGCGATCGTCGGCGACAGGCCGCGCAGGTGCTCGATCTTCGGCCGCTCGAGCTGACCCAGGAACTGACGCGCGTAGGCCGACAGGCTCTCGATGTAGCGCCGCTGGCCCTCGGCGTAGAGCGTGTCGAACGCGAGGCTCGACTTGCCCGAGCCGCTGACGCCGGTGAAGACGACGAGCTTGCGCTTCGGGACGAGCAGCTCGTCGATCTGCAGGTTGTGTTCGTGCGCGCCCTTGACCTCGATGAAGTCGGGCTCGCGCACGGGGCTCAGGCGGGCGGTCCGTTCCGACGGGGTGTCCACCGCGCCGTGTTAGCACGCGTTTTCGCGCCGGCCGACACCGCCGCCCGCCTGAGCAGGTGAAAGTTTGCGCACGTGTCCAGGTGTTCAGGGTCGATCTCGCGCAGATCTGCCGGCCCGCCGCGGGTCCCGGGTGCGGCGCGCGGCTTCTCAAGCTTCTCAACCGCGCCGGCTGCCCCTATTAAGAGGGCCCCCCACGCCCGGGTGGTGGAATCGGTAGACACAGGGGACTTAAAATCCCCGGCGCAAGCGTGCGGGTTCGAGTCCCGCCCCGGGCATCGCCAGGCCGGCCAGGCGCGACGATCGGCGGCCGCGCGGCGGCCCGTCCGCCGCGCGGGTCGGCGTCCTGGTCCTCAAGTCATGTGCTCTCGGACATGGCCGAGAGAGCATGTCTGCTCGCGGGTCGGGCAGGGCGCCTCGCTGGTCTTCGGGGCATGTGCGTACGGGCATGGCCGCAGGAGCATGTCCGGAAAAACCTGTCCTCAAGGCTTGTAGGCGTCGGCCAGCCACAGCCAGCGGAACTCGCACTGGTCGGCCGGGCTCGAGTAGGAGCGCAGGTTGTGGAAGCTGCCGACGATCGACCCGACCGGGTTGTGGTTCTGGTCGTAGAGGGGGATCTTGGCCAGCTTGGCCTCCCCCATGCCGGCGACGACCTCCTGGCCCGAGAACTGGCCGACGAGGTCGTAGTTGCCCGGCGGGGTGCCGCACACGTTGTTGCCGGGGCACGCCTGCACCTGGGTCGCGGCGACGGTGAACTCGAGCGCGTCGGGCCACGGCACCGGCAGCTCGGCGGTGCCAGGCACGCCCATGCCGGCGACGAACATGCTCGAGGCGAGGTTGTTGAGGTTGCCCGGCCTGGCGAGGCGGACCATCCGCGTGTTGCAGGTGTTGGCGTCGGAGAAGCCGGTGCCGACGTAGGCGACGCTGACGCAGGTGCCGAGCGGGATGTCGGGGACGGCCGTGTCCGGACCCGCGACGTGGACGGCGATGGTCTGGTTGGCGAGGCACTGCGTGTTGCCCTGGATGCAGTCCTGGCTGAGGTTGCAGGCGCGGAACTTGAACGTGTTGGCGTCGGGCTTGGCCTCGAGCACGCCCTGGATGACCGGGCCGAGCGCGGCGTTGCAGGTGCCCGGCGCGGGGGTGTGCTGGACGGTGATCTCGAGGTTCGGGGCGGCGACCTGCGGACACACGTCGCCGGGCGAGAGGTCGAGCTTCGGCGTCGCGGTGTCGTTCGTCGTCGTGCTCGCGGTCGAGTCGCCGTCGGTGGTGCTCGTCGCCAGGGTGTCGACGCTCTCGGTGGTGCCGCTGTCCGCGTCGGTGGTCGCGGGCGTGGTGGTGCTCGTCATCGGCGCGGCGGTGCTGTCGCCCTCGCTGGTGACGCTGACCGTCGCGCCGGTCGGGTCGGCGGTGCTCTGGGCGCCGCTGCCGCCGCTGGTCGGAGCGACGGTGGCGCTTCCGCCGGCGCTGGTCGAGCTCAGGGCGTCGCTGGAACCGCTCTCGAAGAGCCCCTGGCTCGCGTGGTAGGCCGGGTTCGGGACCGTACACGCCGCGAGCAGGACCGTGCAGAGGGCGGGGGAGCAGATCGAGCGGCGCATGATGCGAGGCTAGTCGGCGCTCGCGCGCGGGGGCAAGCGCGTCGACGAGGCGGCGCAATTTCGCTCCTCGCGCGGCCCCAAGGGCGTTTGCCGGATCTGGAGGCAATCGACCTGGCCGAAGAGCCAGGTCGCTACGGCCTCATGCGGGCGAGACGTTCTCGGCGAAGGCGAGGTGGAGGACCATGCGCGCGCCGCCGGTGTGGCGAGGGTCGAGCGCGAGCCGTCCGCCGGAATTCTCCGTGAGGCCGCGGGCGATCGAGAGGCCGAGGCCGGCGCCCTCGTGGCTCTCGCCGCCGGCGCCGCGGAAGAACGGGGTGAAGATGTGCGGCTGATCCTCGACCGGGATCCCGGGGCCCTGATCGACGACGGCGAGCTCGACGCCGCCCTCGACGACGACGACCTCGACGCGGACCTCGCCGCCCGGCGGGCTGTGGACGACGGCGTTGTCGATCAGGTTGCGGAGGGCGCGGGCGAGGTCGGCCGCGGCCCCGCGCACCTCGACCGGGAACTCGTCGATCGCGGGCGGGACGGTGATGGTGACGCCGCGATCGTCGACGTGGCCCCGCGCCATCCGCAGGGCCTCGCGGACGATGTCGGCCACCTTCGCCCGCGCGCGCGTGGCCGGGGCGCCGCCCTGGGCGCGGGCGAGCCGCAGCAGGTCCTCGGCGAGGGCGATCAGGGCGTCGACCGAGGACAGCATCTCGCGCAGGGCGGCCCGGTACCCGTCGACGTCGCGATCGCGTCGCAGCGCGAGCTGCAGCTCGCCGCGCAGCGAGGCCAGCGGCGAGCGCAGCTCGTGGGCGGCGTGCGAGATGAAGCGGCGCTGCGACGACACGACCTCGTCGAGGCGGCTGATCATGTGGTCGAGGTCGGAGGCGAGCGAGCGGGTCTCGTCGGCGCCCATGGCCCGCGGATCGCCGACGCGCGCGGCGAGGTCGCCCTCGGCGACCAGGCGGGCGACGTGCGCGACCGAGTGGACGTCGCGGGCCAGCCGCTCGCCGAGCCAGCGGGCGATCAGCGCGGTGGCGCCGGCGGCACAGACGAAGATCAGGAGGAGGAGCTCGAACAGGGTGGCGGTGTCGTCCTCGACGGTGCTCTTGGAGACGGCGTAGAGCAGGGCCTCGCCCTGATCGCCGGTCGGCATGACGACGCCGCGCAGGCGGGTCTCGCCGAGCTCGAGGTCGACGGCGACGCCGTCCCACGGCAAGGCGCGCCGCAGGCCCAGCGCCGCCAGCGACGCAGGGGCCTGGCCGGCGAAGCTCTCCGAGGCGGACTCGAGCCGGGTGTCGGGGCCGTAGATCGCGGTGTAGCGCGGGGTCGGGTCGATGCTCTCGGGCACGTCGGCGTGGCCCTCGTCGAGCGGGTGCCCGGCGTAGTAGGTGCCGGGCAGGTGCTGGGCGAGCGCGGTGGCCTGGCGGAACAGGGCGTTGTCGAGGTCGGAGATCTCGAGCGCGCGGATCAACAGGTAGAGCGGGACGAACGACAGCGCGAGGGCGACGACGGTGACGCCTGTGACCGCGGCGACCAGGCGGTTGCGGAGCTTCATGCCTCGTTCTGCCAGCGGTAGCCGACGCCGCGCACGGTCTCGATGCGGGCGGCGTGCTCGCCCAGCTTGGTGCGCAGGTTCTTGACGTGGACCTCGACGACGTTGGAGCCGGGGTCGAACGACAGCTCCCAGACCTTCTGCAGCAGCTCGGTGCGGGGGACGACGCGGCCGGCCTCGCGCACGAGGTAGCTGAGCAGCAGGAACTCGCGCGGGGTGAGGTCGAGGCGCCGGCCCGAGAGGGTGACGGTGCGCTCGTGCCGGTCGATGCGCACGGGGCCGACCTCGAGGTAGCGATCGCCGTGGCCGCGCCGGCCGAGCGCGCGCACGCGGGCCAGCAGCTCGCCGAGGTCGAACGGCTTGGGCAGGAAGTCGTCGGCCCCGGCGTCGAGGCCGGCGACGCGCTCCTGGATCTCGGCGCGCGCGGTCAACATGAGGATCGGCATGGTCGCGCCGGCCGAGCGCAGGGTGCGGCACACGGTGAGGCCGTCGACCGTGGGCAGCATCCAGTCGAGGATCACGAGGTCGTAGCTGATGCTGCGGCTCTGGGTGATGGCGACGCCGCCGTCCTCGACGAGGTCGACGACGTACCCCTCCTCGGCCAGGGCGCGCAGCAAAAAGCTGGCGAGCTTTTTGTTGTCCTCGACGATGAGGATCTTCATCGCGCGGATGATAGCGCCGGTCGTCGCGCGCGTCGGGGGCAGCGGCCTCCAGCAGGCCGACCGGAGCGGGCGCGGGCGGGCATCGGCGGGCCCCGGAAGCGGTCAGCGCAAAGTGCGCGACGGACGGCGGGCCCAGGCGACGCGGCGCGGCGCGTCCGGCTCGCGGCGGCGGTCAAAGCGAGTATGCTTGCACCCGTGACGCGCGCCTCCAGACGTCTCGCGCTCGCGCTGCTGCTCGTGAGCGCCGCCTGCCTCCCTTCCGGCGAGCTCGTCGCCATCGACGGCAGTCACCGCATGGTGGCCCGTGACCCGCAGTCCGGGCTGAGCGTGGTGCTGACGACGGGGGCCTGGCAGGGGATCCCGAGCGACCTCGACGAGCAGGTCACGGTGATCCACGTCCTGGTCGCCAACCTCGGCAACCGGTCGATCCGCCTCGCGCCCGGCGACATCGACTTGATCGACGAGCGCGGGTTCCGGCGCGATCTCCTCGACGCCGGCGGCTCGTTCGTCCAGGCCGGGCAGAACGACAACGGCTATCACCCGGGGCGTCAGCTCGACTTCGGCCGCATCGAGTGGGTGGGCGGCGACGTCGCCTCGTCGGCGCTGCCGTGGGGCGTGCTGGTGCCCGGCACGTCGATGCGCGGCTACGTGTACTTCGAGAAGGTCGATCGGGCCAACGCAGCGACCCTCACCTGGCACTTCCACGACCGCGACAGCCGCCCGGTCGTCGACCTCACCTTCGATCTCTACGTCGCCCGTGGCTCGCAGACGTGAGCCACAGACGAGCGGCCGCGAGCGCCGCCGGAGTCCGGCCTGTCTCTCGGGGCTGGTCGTCGCGTGCGCGCTGGCGGCGGGGCTCGCCGCGCGTCCGGCCGCGGCCGGCAACCGCGAGACCAACCCGCTGAGCAACGAGGCGGCGCTGGCCGGCGGGGCGGTGACGGCCCTCGGGCGCGACACCGGGGCCATCTACTACAACCCGGCGGGGCTCGGGGCGGTGCGGCGGACGCAGTTCAACCTGTCGACCCAGGCGGCCCAGTTCCGCGCCCGCATCGTGCCGTACGCCGCGGTGGCCGACCTGCCGAACGGCTCGCGCGACGCGGCGACGCTGAGCAGCCTGCAAGGGCTGGTGATGCCGTCGTCGCTGGCGGTGACGCGCCACGTCGGCCGCGGGGTCACGCTCGGGGTCGGCTACTTCGCGCCCGACTACGACTACTACGACTACTCGGCGTCGCTGCGCGGGGCCGGCGGCGGCACCGAGTACGACGCGCGGATCCAGGTCGACGGGTGGATCTACCGCTACCACGCCGGGCCGGCGATCGGCTGGCAGCCGCACCCGCGCTTCCGCATCGGCGCGACGCTGTTCGGCACCTACGGCTGGCAGCGCGAGGAGATGCGGATGTGGATCGACGCCGCGTCGGGCACCGCGGACGCGCGCACCGACGCCACCCGCACGGTCGACTTCGACAACAAGCGCTCGATCTTCGGCGGCGAGGCGGTGATCGGGCTGCAGTGGGAGTTCGTCAAGAACGTCCACCTCGGCCTGACCTTTCGGACACCTCGCTTCGTCGCCTTCGAGGTCCACCGCAGCTACCTGCTGAGCAGCTCCAACATCGACCGGCCGAACGGCGACGACGAGTACAAGTTCGAGTTCGACGACTCGCCGTCGCCGTCGCGGCGCGGGCGGGTGGCGCCGATGCGGCTCACCATGGGGATCGCCTACGCCCTGCCGAAGCGGCGCGGGTGGGTCAGCGGCGAGATGGACTTCAGCCCGGGGCTGCGGCCGAAGGGCACCGACATCAACATCCGCCCGATCTGGAACGTCCGCGCCGGGGCCCGCCTGCGCACCGCGGAGCGGCTGTACTTCGGCATCGGCGTGTTCTCCGACCGCGACGACCAGGTCCACACCTCGGCGTTCCCGCAGTTCCGCATCAACTATTACGGGGTCACCACCGGGGTCGAGTTCTTCTCGCCGGTCCGCCTCGGCAAGGGCGAGCGGGCCCGCAGCATCGTGTTCTCGACCTGCCTCGCCGTCCGCTACAGCTACGGCCGGGGCTCGGCGGCGCAGATCATCTTCGACCTGCGCGACGCGCCGAGCGGCCGCGTCGGCTACGAGATCGGCACGGTCGACCGGGTCGCGTTCCACCTGTTCGCCGGCCACCTCGGCATGGGCACGTACTTCTAGCGGTGCGCCGGGGAGCCCGGGCTGTCCCTCGGGACAGAGCGCGAGCGCGACGTGAGGGGGCAGTGGGGCGGGCCAATCTCTCGGGACATGTCCCGAAAGACCGGGCGCGAAGGACCGCCCGGGGCGGTCACTTCTTCGGCGGCTGCAGCACCTTGTCGATGACGTGGACGAGGCCGTTGCTGGCGGGGATGTTGATCTCGAGCAGCTTGGCGCCGTCGATCGTCATCTCGGAGTCCTGGCTCTGCTTGATCGGCAGCTCGGGGCCGGCGGCGGTCGGCGCGGTGCGGTAGTTGCCGAGCTTGGCCGAGTCGTTGAGGCCCGGGATGAAGTGGTACTTGAGCGCCTTCTGCAGCTGCTCCTTGTTCTTCTTCCACTTGTCGAGGGTGCCCTTGGGCAGCTTGGCGAACGCCTCGTCGGTGGGGACCAGGATGGTGAGGCTGACGTCGCCGCTGGTGAGGTCCTTGTCGAGCTCGGCGGCGACCAGCAGCTCCTGGAAGGTCTTGCCCTTCTCGAGGCCGGCGACGACGGTGGCGAGGTCCTTGGCGGCGGGGGCCGGCTCGGGGGCGGGGCGGCCTCCGGCTCGGGCGTGGCGGCGGCCTCGGGCTCCGGCTCCGGCGCGGGCGGGGGCGCGGCCTCGGCGGCCGGCTCCGGCGCCTCGGAGGCCGAGTCCTTCTTGCAGGCGACGTTCGTGCTCGCGCTCGCGACGAGCAGGGACAGTGCGATGAGTCTCAGATTCATGATGGGGGGCCTCCTGGGCCTCACGGTAAACCGCGAGCGCGCTGGCGGCAACATTTATCGCTGCCGCGAGCTTGACGGCCGCGGCAGCGATCGGCTGTGCTCTTGACGATGTTTTGTTCGCCTCGGTGTATCCCTTCCGTGCTCTCCGGTGTCCTCGCCGGCCTCGCGTTCGCGGCCTGCGGCGACTCCGGCGGCGATACGAGCCAAGTGACGGCCACGGCGCCGACGACCGAGTCGCCCACCGGCGCATCGACGGTCGACCCGAGCGCGTCGGGCAGCGACTCCGAGAGCAGCGGAGCGAGCGACAGCACCGACGGACAGACGGGCAGCTCGGGGGCTGTGAGCACCTCGACGGGTCTCGATCCGACCACAGGGACCGAGCCGACGACGTCGGAGCCGACGACCACGACGTCGCCGTTCACCACCGGCGAGTCCACCGACACCGGCTGGTGGGAGACGACCACCGAGGGCGACACGTGCAAGGTCAACATCGACATCGTGTTCGTGATGGACGTGTCGACGTCGATGTCGGCGATCTTGCAGAAGCTGGCCGACGAGATCCTGGTGGTCGACCAGGCGATCGCGGCGCTCGACGTCGAGACGCAGCCGAGCTACGGCCTGGTGGTGTTCGTCGACGACGCGACGATCATCAACGGCGGCATGCCGTACGCCGACGCGGCCGCGCTGCAGGCCGACTTCATCGAGTGGAGCACGTTCACGCAGAGCAACTCGCAGACCGACGGCAACGGGTCGAACGGCGACTGGCCGGAGAACACGCTCGACGGGCTGTACCTGGCGGCCTACGGGTTCCAGTGGCGGCCGACCGAGTCGACGCTGCGGATGATCATCCACACCACCGACGACACGTTCGGAGACAAGGGCGCCAACCAGAGCGGCGAGATTGTCCAGCACAGCTACGACGAAACGGTGCTCGGCCTGCAGGAGCGCGAGATCCGCGTGTTCAGCTTCGTCGACAACGACATGACCGGCGGGCCCGGCAACAACGAGGACGTGAGCATGGGCTTTTTCACGCCCTACCAAGGGAAGACCCCGATCCCGCAGGCCACCGACGGCGGGGCGTTCAACATCAACGACGTGTACGAGGGCCAGCTCAGCCTGTCCGCCGCCATCAACCAGTCGGTCGAGGACAGCCTGTGCATGCAGTACATCCCGATGTGAGGCCGTGCTATAAGCGCGGGCGATGACGGACGCCGCGATCGCCACTCACCCGCGGATCGATCCCAGCCTGTGCGGCGCGCCGGTCACGGTCGCGCCCGGGCGCGCGGAGGTGCGGCTGCTCGCCACGCCGGTGATGGCCGCCGACGACCACGGCCTGTGCCACGGCGGCTTCGTGTTCGGCGCCGCCGACTACGCGGCGATGCTGGCGGTGAACGACCCCAACGTCGTGCTCGGCGCGGCGACGGTCAAGTTCCTGAGGCCGGTGCGGGTCGGCGAGGCGGTGCTGGCCCGTGCGACATGCCCGATCGAGCATGGCCGAAAGCGCATGGTCGCGGTCGAGGTCGTGCGCGAGGCCGGCGGCGAGGTCGTGTTCACCGGCGAGTTCGCGTGCTTCGTCCTCGACAAGCACGTGCTGGCCGGCTGAAGTTTTGGTGACGAGACGGACGTACATTCGACTGCAGAAGGAGCCCACGATGGACGGAGGAGACCGGATCGCCGAGGTGCTGCGCCGACACGGGGTGCAGTTCCTGTTCACGCTGTGCGGCGGACACATCTCGCCGATCCTGGTCGGCGCCAAGCGCCGCGGGATCCGCGTCGTCGACACCCGCCACGAGGTCAACGCGGTGTTCGCCGCCGACGCGGTCGCGCGCATCACCGGCGTGCCCGGCGTGGCGGCGGTCACGGCCGGGCCGGGGCTCACCAACACGATCACGGCGGTGAAGAACGCCCAGCTGGCGCAGTCGCCGGTGATCGTGCTCGGCGGGGCGGCGGCGACGGTGCTCAAGGGCCGCGGGGCGCTGCAGGACATCGACCAGATGGCGCTGATGCGGCCGCACGTGAAGTGGGCCCACGCGGCCAAGCGGGTCCGCGAGCTGGTGCCCATGCTCGAGGAGGCGTTCCGCGTGGCCCAGGAGGGGGTGCCGGGGCCGGTGTTCCTCGAGTGTCCGGTCGACCTGCTGTACCGCGAGGACGTGGTCAAGAGCTGGTACGTGGCCAAGACGAAGCCCGGCCAGACGCCCAGCCTCGGCGAGCGCGCGCTGGCGACGTACCTCGGCTTCCACACCTGGCGCATGTTCGCCGGGGCCGACGACGCGCGGCCGCAGACGCCGCGACCGGTGCCGCCGCCGGCGCTGGCCCGCGACGAGCTGCGCGCCGCCGCCGAGGCGCTCTCGCGCGCCGAGCGGCCGGTCATCGTGGTCGGCAGCCAGGCGCTGAGCATCCCGGGCGAGGCGCGCGGGATCGCCTCCGCGCTCGAGGCGATCGGCGCGCCGGTCTACCTCTCCGGCATGGCCCGCGGCCTGCTCGGCGCCGGTCACCCGCTGCAGATGCGACACGCCCGCAAGGCCGCGCTCAAGCAGGCCGACCTGGTGGTCCTCGCCGGGGTGCCGTGCGATTTCCGCCTCGACTACGGCCAGAACATCAGTCGCAAGGCGGTGCTGATCGCCGCCAACCGCAGCGAAGAGGAGATGCAGAAGAACCGCAGCCCCGACGTGCCGGTGCTGGCCGACGCCGGGCGGTTCCTGCAGGGCCTCGCCGGCCGGCTGGCGGCCGGGGGTCAGGTCCGCGACCGCTCGGCCTGGGTGGCGAAGCTGCGCGCCGCCGACGACGCGCGCGACAAGGACATCGCCGCGCAGGCCGACGCCGCACCGACCGGCCCGGACGCGCTGGTCAACCCGCTGCACCTGTGCCGCCGGATCGAGGCGGCGCTCGACGACCGCAGCCAGCTCGTCGCCGACGGCGGCGACTTCGTGGCCACGGCCTCGTACATCGTCCGGCCGCGCGCGCCGCTGTCCTGGCTCGATCCGGGGGTGTTCGGCACGCTCGGCGTCGGCGCCGGCTTCGCGCTCGGGGCGGGGCTCGTGCGCCCCGAGGCCGAGACGTGGATCTTCTACGGCGACGGGTCGGTCGGCTACAGCCTGAGCGAGTTCGACACCTTCGTCCGCCACAAGGTGCCGGTCATCGCGGTGGTCGGCAACGACGCCTGCTGGGCCCAGATCGCCCGCGAGCAGGTCGAGATCCTCGGCGACGCCGTCGGCACCGAGCTGGCGCGCACCGACTATCACCGCGCCGCGGCCGGCTTCGGGGCGGTCGGGCTCGAGATCCGCGAGCCCGCCGCCGTCGACGCCGTGATCGCCGAGGCCAAGGCGGCGGCCAAGGCCGGCAAGCCGGTGCTGATCAACGCCCACCTCGCGGGCACCGACTTCCGCAAGGGCTCCCTGTCGATGTGACGCCCGCCGGGGCTCGCGCATGACGGCTGCTTCACGCGTCGTCGGACGCCCGCAGGCGCGGTGACTCTGTCCTGTCGCGTCCTGCGAGCGGGGCTTGCTGCGCGCACCGACCTGCGCAAAAGTCCGAGCCATGCTCGTCCGCCTCGCCCCTGTGACTCGCGCGCTGCTCGTCTCGTTGCTCGTCGCCTGTAACCCCGCGGAATCGGGTGCTCCGGGCGACACCGAGGACACGGGCGACACCGGGTTCGAGGGCGATCCGGAGGTGTTCTCGGAGCTGTCCGCGCCGGTCGACATCCACATCGACGATCGCGGCGTGCCGCACATCTACGGCGAGACCGACGCCGACGTGTTCTTCGCCGCGGGTTATCAGGTGGCGGTCGACCGGCTGTTCCAGATGGACCTGATGCGGCGGCGGGCGTACGGGCGGGGGGCCGAGGTGCTGGGCGAGGGCAAGGTGGACGAGGACCGGATCTCGCGCCTCTTCAACTTCGCGCGGTGGGGCAAGCTCGACGCCGAGCGCCTGAAGAAGGAGAGCCCCGAGGAGTACCACCTGTTCGTCGCCTGGACGGCCGGCGTCAATCGCCGCATCGAGGAGATCAACTCGGGCGCGGCGCCGCTGCCGTACGGGTTCGGCAAGGCGGAGCTCGACTACTCGCCCGAGCCGTGGGACCCGGTCGACACGCTGGTGATCGGCAAGATGGTCAGCTTCGGCAACTCGAACGTGCTCGAGTACGAGTTCCTCGCCACCGTCGTCACCCGCTTCGTGCCGCAGGTGCTCGAGGTCGTGCAGCTGCCGCGGCCGGGCTGGGAGGCCTACACCGTGCCGCCGGAGGACCGGCCCTCGGCCGCCACCGCGCCGGCGCCGGGCGGGGCCGAGCCGACCAGGACTTCGGGACAGGTCGCAAAGAACAGGTCTCAAGAGCCAGCCCGCACGTTGCCGCCGGACGCCGCGGCCTCGCTGCGCCGCCTGCACGACGCGCTGTCGGGCTTCCGCGTGGTCGGCAGCAACAACTGGGCGGTCGACGGCCGGTTCACCGCCAGCGGCAAGCCGCTGATCGCCAACGACCCGCACCAGCCGCTCCAGAGCCCGTCGGTGATGTACGCGGTCCACCTCAACAGCGCCGACGCCGGCGGCGACTTCGACGTCGCGGGCTTCGGCTTCGCCGGGGTGCCGGGGGTGCAGCTCGGCCACAACCGCAAGATCCACTGGTCCGCGACCACCGGCTTCGCCGACTGCATGGACCTCTACTCGGTCACGCTGGCGCCCGACCAGGCGACGATCAGCATCGGCGGCAAGACGGCGCCGGTGGTCTGGCGCGACGAGGTCATCAAGGTCGCGGGCATGGGCGACCGCACGTTCCGCGTCGGCGACGTCGAGGGCTACGGGGTGCTGGTCGGCGACGCCCTGCCGCTCGACCCGGCGCTGGTGGTCGACGCCGCGCGCCGGCTGTTGATCAACTGGACCGGCTTCCGCGCGACCAACGAGGCGCGGGCGTTCCTGCGGATGGGTAAGGCGCAGTCGATCGACGAGTGGGAGAAGGCGGTCGACATGATCGAGGTCGGCACCTTCAACTGGATGGCCGCCGACGCGACGGGCATCACCTATCACCTCAACACCAACGTGCCCGACCGCGGGGCGCCGGCGGGGCGGCCGATGCCGATCCGCGTGGTCGACGGCGACGACCCGGCGTACGTGTGGAACGGCAAGTTCCTGCCGGGCAACCAGCTGCCGCGCAGCCGCGCGCCGCAGACCGGCTTCATCGTCACCGCCAACAACGACCCGTGGGGCTTCACCGGCGACGGCGACCTCAGCAACGACCCCTGGTACTACGGCGCCTTCTACGACCCGGGCTACCGCGCGGGTCGGGTCGAGCAGCGGCTGCAGGAGCTGACGCAGGCGGGCAAGGTCACGGTCGCCGACATGCAGTCGGTCCAGTCCGACACGCACAGCCTGGTCGCCGACAAGATGCTGCCGGTGCTGGCCGAGGTGTACGCCAAGGTCGCGACCGACGACACGCTCCTGGCGTTCCGCGGGCGCAAGGACCTCGAGGTGCTGCACGACCTGCTGACGAAGCAGTGGAACCGGCGGATGGACCGCCAGGAGTCGGGCGCGCTGGCGTTCCACGTGTTCGCGCACTTCCTGGTCCAGCGGATCTTCGAGGACGACCTGTCGCTGGTGTTCGGCGCGATCATGGACGCGTCGCCGGTGTACGCGCTCAAGTTCGCCGCGCTGGCGGCCACGGGCATGTACCCCAACGCCAACGAGTTGATGCAGGAGGGCCGCGACCTGCTGGTGATGGAGGCGCTGGTCGACACGGCCGAGTGGTTGACCGCCGAGTTCGGGTCGGTGTCGCCGCACCGCTACCGCTGGGGCGACCGTCACGGCACCGGCTTCCGCAACGCCTACGGCGGCGAGCTCGACGGCGGCTGGCACCCGACCGACGGCGGCGAGGACACCGTCAACGTCTCGGGCAGCTCGTTCTTCGAGCCGGAGTCGACCGACGTGCGGCCGCGGTTCGAGTCGAACGACGGCGCGGTCTTCCGCGTGATCACCGGCTTCGACGGCGAGGGGGTGCCGCAGGCGGTCGTCAACTTCCCGCCGGGCAACAGCGCCGATCCGACCAGTCCGCACTTCGCCGACACGCTCGAGGACTGGATCGAGGATCGCTACCACCACTATCCGTACCGCCGGCACGAGGTCGAGGCCGCCACCCGGGAGACGGTCACGCTCGAGCCGTGACGGTCGCGGGCGCCCCTGCGTGCGCGCCGGCGGGCGCGCCGCGGTCGTCCGGGCGCGGGCGAATGCGGGTATAGTCCCGCCGTGTCGTTCCCCCGGCCACTCCGTATCCTCGTTGCCGGCGCGCTGCTGGCGTGTACCCCGAAGGGCCCGAGCGAGACGACGCCGCCGGGCGCCGCCGCCGGCGACGACGAGAGCGTGCCCGAGGCGCCGCCGATCGAGCGCAGCGGGCAGTTGATGAGCGCCGGTCGCCACGCCGAGGCGATCGCCGTGCTCGACGCGGCCCTGGCCAAAAAGCCAGCCGACCCCGAGCTCCACTACGCCCGCGGCATCGCGCTGCAGCAGGTCGGCCGCGGCGACGAGGCGGTGGCCGCGTGGAAGGAGGCGGTGCGGATCGATCCGAAGTTCTACCCGGCGCACAACGGCATCGGCGCGGTCGCCCTCGACGCCGGTCGGCTCGACGAGGCGGTCGCCGCGTTCGAGGCCGCGATCGCGGCCAAGCCCGACTTCCCCGACGCCCATTACAACCTCGGCCGGGCCGCGCGGGCCCGGGGGCAGAACGACCGCGCCGCCGCGGCGCTCGTCGAGGCCAACCGCCTCGCGCCCGAGGACGTCGACGTGCTGTTCCTGCTCGCGCAGGTCGACCGCGACCTCGGCAAGCGCGACGAGGCCCTGGCCGCCGCGACGAAGGCCGCCTCGCTCGCGCCCGACGACCCCGAGGTGCGGCGCACGCTGGGGCACCTGCTGATGGAGGCCGACAAGGTCCGCGAGGCCCAGGTCGAGTTCTCCGTCGCCCTGCAGAAGCGCACCGACGACAACGACGCCAAGCTCGGCCTGGCCCGCGCCCTGGTCAAGCTCGAGCGCGCCGACGAGGCCCTCGTCCACCTCGCCGACCTCGCGGCCCGCCTGCCCGACCAGGCGGTCGTGTGGAGCGAGTGGGGCGCCGCCCTGGCCAAGCTCGGCCGCCTCGACGGCCCCGAGGGCGCGCTCGCCAAGCTCGACAAGGCGCTGACGCTGAAGCCCGACCTGGCCTCGGCGCACATCCGCAAGGTCGGCGCCCTGGCGCAGGCCAAGCAGTGCAAGCTGGCCAAGGACGCGCTCAAGGCGTTCACCGCCAAGAATCCCAAGCCCGAGGCGCTGGCGCAGGCCAAGGCCGCCCTGGCCGGCTGCGGCAGGTGAGTCGGGCCTGGCCTTTCGGGCATGCCCGAAGGGCCAGGAGGATGGGGCGGCTCGACGACGGGTCGCGCCGCGGTGTCGCGCGGGCGGGCGTCCTCGAGCTACGCGCCGCGAGCGAGGGGCGGGTTCGGCTCGACGTGTCCGAAGAGGTATCTGTCTCTTCGGACATGTTCCTGAAGCATCGCGGAGAAAGCGGCACAGCCGCCGTCCCGAGGGGAAGGCGGCTGTGACGGAGCGGGCAGGGCCCGCGGGGCTCACTGCGGGAGGCCGCAGACGCCGACGTTCTCGAATCCGGGAGGAGCCATGCCCTCCTCGTACCAGGCGAGGCACTCGGCGTTGGCGCCGGTGCACTCGGGGGCGCTGATGTCGCAGAACGCGAGGCAGCAGCCGGCGGCCATCGGGTCGCACTCGCTGGCGAGCTCCGGCCCGAGGCAGTAGAGGCCCGGGTCGCACGCGTTGGCGTACTCGCACACGTCGAACTCCTGGCCCTCTTCACCCGAGGCGTCGAGCACGCAGATGAAGCTGTCCGGGTTCATCGGGTTCGGGATGCACAGGTCGCCGCCCTGGCAGTCCTGCAGGAGCGGGTCGCACATCGGCAGGCAGAGGATGAGCACGCCGTCGTTGACGATCGTGCACGAGGTGCCGGCCACGTCGCACGAGGGGGCGTCGGGCGAGCCGGTGCAGAACTTGACGCAGGTGCCCTCGCCGGTGTCCGGGTCGGTGTTCCAGCACATGTGGGCGAGGTCGCAGCTGTCGATGCCGCTGACGCCGCTGCCCTCGACCGTGCACGGGTCACCGGTCTGGCCCGGGTTCTCCATGATCGGCGTGCACTTGAGCGACTCCCACGAGTTGTCGCCGTCGCCCGAGTAGGGCATGCACTTCTGGCCGGCCGGGCAGTCCTGAACCCACGGGTCGCACTCCTTCGTGCCGCCGCCGCCGTCGGGGGGCATGATGAAGGTGTTGTCGGTCGTGCCCTCGGTGCTCGGGCCCGCGGTGGTGTCGCTGGTCGGGCCCTCGCTGGTCGGGCTCGTGGTGGCGGAGGCGGAGGTCGTGGTCCCCGGCGTCTCGGTGTCGCTGTTGTTGCCGGTCGAGGTGTCGCCCTCGGTCGCATCGCCAGTGTTGTTGTTGGTGCTGTTGGTGGTCGGGTTGGTGGCGCTAGCGCCCGCCTTGCCGTCATCGCCGCAGCCGAACACCAGCGCGGTACAGAGCAGGCCAGAAACCAAGCTGAACTTCTTCATGGGTCCCTCGTGAGTCGATTGAGCGGTCGGCGCGCGGCCTACAGAGTGGGAACGACGCGCATGTTGGGTATGGCGGTTGAGGGCGCTTTAGGAAGATCCCTTACCCGCCGATCCTCATGTCCTCGGTGGCCAGCATGGCATAGCCTACGGAACAAGCGCAACTGGCTAATTGGCTTCGCAGCCCCGCGTAGGAGCGGCTGTCGCTCACTCCGTCACACGTTGCCGCCGAACAATTGCCGGGTCTCGCAGATTGTTTCAGGCGCCGGGACGGCCCCGACGAGGGGCGCAAACGTCGATCCGGCGCGAGCAACGGCGCGCCGGACGGGTGCCGGACACGACAACGGCCCGGCGGGTATGCCGCCGGGCCGGTGAATTTTCCGGAGATCGCTCTCCTGGATGGGCGGGGTTACTTGCGGACGTCCACGCTCAGGAGCTGGCGCCGCAGGTGGTCGTCGAACAGGACGATACCCGGAATCGTGACGCCGCCCTCGAGCATGGCCGCGCCCTGGCGGCGGATGCCGTCGAGGCCGAGGCGGCCGATCATGCCCGGCACGTCGTCGCCGTCGACCGCCTGCACGAGGCGCCCGAGGTGGCCGTGGAGCTGCCGCGACAGCGCCTTGGCCGCCGGGCCGTCCCAGGGCGACTGGTAGACCATGCGCGACAGCGCGTCCTGAAGGGCGCGGAGGTGCATGTCGGCGGCCACCTGCAGGCGGAGGCGCAGCACGTCGAGCGGATCACGGCCGGTCTCGGCGGCGACCCGCAGCGACGACAGCGCCCCGGTGAGGTGCTCGATGCGCGCCAGCCGCCCGGCCAGCGCCGGCGCGAAGCCGGCCGACTCGAACTCGTGCGCGCGGGCGTGCAGCTGCGGGATCTGGCTGGCCGGCAGGGCGTGCTCGACGTGGTCGAGCAGCTCGCGGGCGCGGTCGATCGTGCGCTGGTCGAGGGTCGTGTAGGCGTCGCCCTCGAGCAGGACCACGGTGGTCTCCTCGAGCGCGGCCTCGACGACGTGCATGGCCCGGTAGATGGCCTCCTGGCGGTTCTTGTCCTCGCTGGCGTAGAGGTCGCGGCGGAGCGCGTCGACGTCGCCGGCCGCCGACGCGGTCATGTACGCCTCGGCGATCGCGTGCGCGGGCCGGCCGGTGCTGGTCATCAGCTCGGGGAAGAAGGTCGCGCCGGCGTTGTCGATGATGCGGTTGACGACCATCGTCGTCGCGATCTCGCGGCGCAGCAGGTGGCTCTTCACCGCGCCCTCGGCGGCCTCGACGATCGCGGCCGGGAAGTACTCGCGGACCATGCGGTCGACGAGGCCCTCGGACAGCGGCTCGCCGTCGAGGAGCACGCGGTACACCAGCATCTTGGCGTAGGCGCACAGCGCCGAGGCGTCGCACTTGAACAGGCCGACGCCCTTGCGCGCGCGGTTGGCCAGCTCGTCCTCGGTCGGCAGGGCGAAGGTGTCCGGGTTGAACGGCACGTGCTGCACGAGGTACGACAGCGTGCGGGCGTAGCGGTAGACGTCGACCTTCGAGCGGCGGACGTCGTAGCTGACCATGCGGCTCTGCGAGCGGTTGTTGGCCAGCACCATGTCGCACACCTCGGTGGTGGCGGCCTTGAGGACCTCGTTGCGGCGCTCGCGGGTGACCTTGCCGCTCGCCAGCAGCGGCGCGAACAGGATCTTGATGTTGACCTCGTGGTCCGAGGTGTCGACGCCGCCGGAGTTGTCGAGGAACGAGGTGTAGTTCTGGCCGCCGATCCGGGCGAAGGCGGGGCGACCGCGGTCGGTGATCGCCAGGTTGGCGCCCTCGGACATGACGCGGAAGCGCAGCTGGTTGGCGTTGACCCGCACGGCGTCGTTGGCCTTGTCGCCGACGTCGGCGTGGGTCTCCTCCTTGCTCTTCACGTAGGTGCCGATGCCGCCCATCCAGCACAGGTCGACCTTGAGCAGCAGGATCGCCCGGATCGCGTCCTCGCCCGACACGACCTGCGTCGGCGAGAAGCCGAGCAGCTGCCGCGCCTCGGGCGAGAGTTCGAGCGACTTGGCGTTGCGCGGGAACACGGCGCCGCCGGGGCTGAGCTTGCCGGGGTCGTAGTCGGACCACTGCGAGCGCGGCAGGTTGAACAGCCGCTCGCGCTCGAGGAAGCTGACCTCGGGGTCAGGCGTCGGGTCGATGAAGACGTGGGCGTGGTTGAAGGCCGCCAGCAGCTTGACGGTGCGGCTGCGCAACAGGCCGTTGCCGAACACGTCGCCGCTCATGTCGCCGACGCCGATCGCCGTGATCACGTCGGCCTCGGGGTCGATGCCCATCTCGCGGAAGTTGCGCTTGGTGGTCTCCCACGCGCCGCGGGCGGTGATGCCGGTGGCCTTGTGGTCGTAGCCGTTCGAGCCGCCCGAGGCGAACGCGTCGTCGAGCCAGAACTTGTGGCTCATGCTGACGCTGTTGGCGGTGTCCGACAGGTGCGCGGTGCCCTTGTCGGCGGCGACGACGAGGTACGGGTCGGGGCCCTCGGTGTGGAGGATGCCGGGCGGGGTGACGACCTCGCCGTCGACGACGTTGTCGGTGACCGACAGCAGCGCCTCGACGAAGAGCTGGTAGTAGCGGTCGCCGGCGGCGCGCAGCTCGTTGCGGTCGGTCGGGGCCTGGCGCAGCACGAAGCCGCCCTTGGCGCCGACCGGGACGATCAGCACGTTCTTGACCATCTGCGTGGCCATGAGCCCGTGGATCTCGGTACGGAAGTCGTCCGGCCGGTCCGAGAAGCGGATGCCGCCGCGGGCGACGCGGCCGCCGCGGAGGTGCACGCCCTCGAAGTCGGGGTGGTAGACGAAGATCTCGCGCAGGGGCTTGGGATCGGGGCCGAACGGGACGCGCTGGCCGTCGAACTTGAACGCCATCGCCGGGGTCTGATCGCGGCGCACGCCCGGCGTGGTGTTGATGACGAAGGCGTTGGTGCGCAGCGTGGCGCGGACGACGTCGGCGACGGCCCGCAGCACGCGGTCGGCGGTGTAGTCGGCGACGTCGCGCAGCTCGGCCTCGAGGGTCTTGTCGGTGACCTCGGCGAGCTGCGGGCTGGCGCTGGTCGGGTCGTAGCGGGCGTCGAGCCACGAGACCAGCGCCGAGGCGACGGTCGGGTAGGCGATCAACGTCTGCCGGATCAGCGCCGAGGTGAACGGGCAGCGGACCTGGTGGAGGTAGGCGACGTAGGCGCGCAGGATCTCGACCTCGAGCGCCGTCATCGTCGTCGACACGATCAGCTGGTTGAGCGAGTCGCGGCCCATCGTGCCGGCGTAGACCTGACGCAGCGTGGTCCGGATCTCGTCGGCGCGGCTCATCACCGCCGGGATCCGCTCGGGGCGGACGTCGAGGCGGTAGTTGTCGAGCTCGAACGGGGTCGCGTGCGCGAGGTGGACCGGGCGCGCGTACTCGTCGACGACCTTGAAGCCGAAGCTGCCGATCAGCGGCAGCTCGTCGCTGAGGTTCATCGCCTTGCGGCTGAACACCCGCAGGTTGAGGCTTCCCGGGTGGTCGCCGGTGACCGAGACGTAGAGGTCGAAGTCGAACTCGGCGCCGCGGCGGATGTTCTCGATGCAGCGCAGGTCGCCGAGCAGCCGCTGGTCGCCGGCGCGGCGCTTGTGCTCCTCGCTGAAGGCGCCGTGGTACAGCTCGAACAGCTCGTCGACCTGGTCCGGCGGGACGAGCTCGGACAGCGCCTCGCGCAGGCGCTCGTTCCAGCCCTTGGCCAGCGCGAGCACCTCGGAGCGCACGCGCTCGGTGTCGACCGCCGCGAACGGGGTCGGGCCGGTCATGTAGTAGTGGATGATCGCGTTGTCGTAGCGATCCATGTAGACGCCGAAGTCGGAGTAGGTGGCCCCGAACTCGCGCTGCAGCTTCTCCTGCACCTGCAGCCGCAGCTCGTCGTTGAACTGCTCGCGCGGGAGGCTGACGAACGCGAACACGAACCGGCCGTCCTCGCCGACGTTGATGTGCACGTCGGAGCCGCCCTCGACCTCGGCCCGCAGCACGCGGTCGGTCAGCTCCCAGATGCTGTCCTCGCTCTGGGTCAGCAGGTACTCGAGCGGCAGCGAGTTGAAGGCGTTCGTCAGGCTCTTGCCGCGGTGGCTGTCGATCGAGACGCTGCGCTCGGTCAGCAGCTTGCGCAGCATGACGCGCAGGAACGGGATCTCCTCCGGCGGGGTGTGCAGCGCCTTGTAGGTGAAGAGGCCGTTGATCAGGCAGGTGCCGACGGGCTGGCCGTCGCGGCCCACGCGGGTGACGACGAAGTGGCCCGGCTTGCCGCTGCGGTGGACCGGCGACTCCTCGTTGCTGCGGTGGTAGCGGACGGTGCGGCCGAGGTCGCGGGCGTAGGCGGCGAAGCGATCGGCGTCGCGCTCGCTGAGGTTGACGGAGGCGGTGCCGAGCGTGGAGATCCGGTGGCCCTGCTCGTCGTACTCCTCGACGCCGAGCAGCACGAGGTTCTCCTCGCACAGCCAGCGGACCATGCCCTCGGTCTCGCGCAGGGTCAGGCTGCGATCGTTGCTCTCGGCGTTGGCGGCCCGCAGGTAGTCGTCGGCGAGGTCCTGCAGCCGGCGCTTCATCGGCTGGAAGTCGCGCACCATCGCCTGCACGATCCGCAGGCGGGTGCGGAAGCGGTCCTCGATGTCCTCGGGGACATGTTGGCCGGGGTCGAGCTCGACGCGGATCACCGACTCCGGGGCGCCCATGCCGATGCTGGTGATGTTGCCGGCGGAGTCGCGCCGGACCTTGATCACGGCGTTCATCAGGCTGGCGATCTCGAGCCGCTCCGCGCCGAACAGCGCGCGCAGCGAGGACACCAGGAACGGCTGGTCTTCGAGGCAGCTCTCGAGGACGACGCTGTCGCCGTGCCGGCGCACGGCGGTGTTGATCTCGCCGCGGCCGCGGGTCTTGATCGTGCTCAGGACTTGCTCGAGCTGCTCGACGAGCTCGGCGCTCGGCACCCGCCGGATGTCTCGGAGGTCGACCGAGGTCAACACCGCCTTGCAGAGGGCCGCCAGGAGGTTGACGTCGGTCCCGGGCAGCTTGGGGACGTACGAGGCGAGGACCTGCTGTACCTCGTGGATCCGCTGGTTGCTCAGTTTTTGCGTCGCCATCGGCGGCAACTCTCCGCCGGCCGGCGGCTGGGTGCAATCCCTCCGGAGCCGAGCGCACGCGACCGTTGCCGCGGAACATCGCCGCAACCGGCAGCCGACCCGCGGCCGACTCGCGCAAACCCCCGGAAGGGCTCGCGCAGGGCGTTGCGCACCGCGGCTGCATGACATCCCGCACGCGGGATCCGAAGGGGTCGCAGTGCTTGCGGTCCTATTCTTGGCTCGTGCCTGAGCCCTCCGTCGCTGCACCGGATCTGGCGGCCTGCGCCGCGCGTCGCTCCCGCCTCTCCGCGCGCCTCGGCGACGCGGCGCTGCTGCTGTCCGCGGGCGAGCCGCCGACCCGCTCCGGCGACACGCGCTACCGCTTCCGGCCGGACTCGAACTTCTACTACCTGGCCGGCGCTGCCGAACCCGGCGGGGTGCTGCTGCTGCGGCCGGGACGGGCGCCCGCGAGCGCGCTGTTCTTGCCGGTCCAGGACGAGCGCGACGTGCTGTACCACGGCCGGCGGCCGAGCGCGGACGAGGCCCGCGAGCAGCTCGGCGTCGACGCGGTGTTCCCGATCGCGCAGCTCGAGCTCGAGCTGCCGCGCCTGCTCGACGGCATCGACGAGGTGTACCTGCCCTTTTCGACATGTCCCGTGATCGAGCGGGCGGCGTTCGCCGCGATCGAGCGGCTGCGCGCCGGCGACCGCCGGGGCGAGGTCGCGCCGACCTGCCTGCGCGACGCCCGGGCGCTGCTGGCCGAGGACCGGCTGGTGAAGGACGCGGCGGCGATGACGGCGCTGCGCCGCGCGGTCGACATCAGCGCGGCCGGCCACGTGGCGGCGATGCGGGCGACCCGGCCCGGTCGGCTCGAGCTCGAGATCGAGGCGCTGCTCGAGCACGAGTTCCGCCGCCGCGGCGCGAGCGGGCCCGGCTACGAGACGATCGTCGCCGCGGGCATCAACGCCAACACGCTGCACTACACGGCGGCCCGCGGGGCGCTCGCCGCCGGCGACCTGCTGCTGGTCGACGCCGGCGCGGAGTGGGAGCTGTTCACCGGCGACATCACGCGCACGTTCCCGATCGGCGGCCGCTTCACGCCGGCGCAGCGCGACGCCTACGAGATCGCGCTGGCCGCCAACGAGGCCGGGATCGCGGCGACGGTGGTCGGCTCGAGCCTCGACGCGATCCACGAGGCCTGCCTGCGCGTGCTGTGCGACGGGCTGCGGACGCTCGGCCTCGTCCAGGCGGGCGTCGACGAGGCGATCGAGGAGGAGCTGTACAAGCCGTACTACCCGCACAAGACCAGCCACTGGCTCGGCGCCGACGTCCACGACGTCGGCCGCTACACCGTCCAGGGCCGCGCCCAGCCGCTGCGCGCCGGCTTCGTGCTGACGGTCGAGCCGGGCCTGTACTTCCCGGTCACCGAGGAGGTGCCCGCCGAGCTGCGCGGGGTCGGGATCCGCATCGAAGACGACGTGCTCGTCACCGCCGGCGCGCCCGAGGTGCTCAGCGCCGGCGCGCCCAAGCGGGTCGCGGAGCTCGAGGCGCTGGTCGGCCAGGGTTGACCCGATCGGCCGGGCGGGAGAGGGCGCGAAGGCGTCTGTCTCGAAGGACATGCATGATGCGGCATGTCCCGGAGAAAATGTCCGAGCGAGCATGGCCTTCCGAGCATGTCTAGAGGGACATGTCGCGCAGGGCGATCGGGCCGCCGGCCGGCAGGCCCCCCGGGCGAGCGGCTCAGGGGCGCGGTCGCACCGCTCGCGGGCCGCGGATGTCGCGGAGGGCGGCGACCATGAGCTCGCGGACGCGGGTCTGCAGCAGCTCGACGTCGCCGCCGGTGGCGTCGGGGAGGACCGGCTCGAGCACGTGCACCTCGACGTGCAGCTCGTCGAGGCGCTCGAACACCCAGCCGTCGCGGGGCAGGGCGGCGCCGGTGCCGTCGATGACGATCGGGACGATCGGCACGCCGGCCTCGACGGCGAGGGCGAAGGCGCCGCGGCGGAACTCGCCGATCCGGCCGTCGCGCGAGCGCGTGCCCTCGGGGAACATGAGGATCCGCGAGCCGCGGCGCAGGTGCTCGCGGCAGCGCGCGAGCACGGCGGCGCGGCTGCCGGCGTCGCCGCGGCGGACGGGCACGTAGTCGGCCATCGCCATCATCCAGCCGAGGAACGGCACCCAGAACACCGACTCCTTGGCGACCCATTTGAACGGGGTGCGCAGGGCGTAGAGGACGAAGATGTCGCCGAACGACTGGTGGTTGGCGACCAGCACGCACGGGCGATCGCCGAGCAGCCGCTCGCGGCCGTGGATGTGGATCCGCGAGGCGCCGAACAGGCGGATGCAGTGGTTGGCCCAAGTGATCGCGTACCAGTGCGAGAACCGCCGCTGCGGGTCGAACGGCGCGACGACGAGCCAGATCGGCGCGACGGCGATCCAGAACACGACCAGGCTCACCGCGAGATAGGACCAGAAGAGGGCCGATCGGAGGCGCTGCACGGCATTCGCCGTTGTAGCGGCGCGGGGCGGCCGCTGGCAAGTCGTGGGCGCCCGGGCAGGTGCAGGGGCGGGCGCGGTCTGGCATGCTGGGGCCGTGTCGCCTCGTCGTCGTCGCCTCGCTCCGCTCTCGCTCGCGCTCGCCGGCACGTTCGCGTGCGCGGAGCCGGCGAGCCCGCCCGCGCCCGCTCCGCCGGCCGAGCTCGAGCCGGCGAAGCCGCGCCTGATCGCCGCGCCCGAGGCCGGTGACGTGGCGGCGGCGGTGCGTGAGGAGGCGGCGCGCGCAGGCGGAACGCTGGTCGTCACCGTCGGCGCCGACTGGTGCGAGCCGTGCCGGGCCTTCCACGACGCGGTGAAGGCGGGGCAGCTCGACGCGCGGCTCATGGGGGTGCGCTTCCTCGAGTTCGACATCGATCGCGACCGGGCGCGGCTGGAGGCGGCGGGCTACAAGTCGCGCTTCATCCCGCTGTTCGCGTTGCCCGACGCGGAGGGGCGCGCCAGCGGCAAGCAGATCGAGGGCGGGATCAAGGGGCCGCGGGCGGTCGAGCACATCATGGCCCGGCTGGGCCCGCTGGTGGCCGGCAAGCCTTGAGCGTCGGCGGGCGAGCCCGTATGTTCGCGGGGTGCTGCGGATCGCGGCGGTCCTGCTGTTCGGGCTCTACTTCCTCCTCAGCCAGCCGCTGTGGTTCGCCGGCGCGCTGCTGATCACCGCCGTCACCGCGCCGTTCGACCGCAAGCGGGCGCTGCTCCACCGCTACACGTGCGTGTGGGGCGGCCACTACGCGCTGCTGATGCCCGGCTGGGACGTCAGCGTCCACGGCCGCGAGCACATCGCCCCGGGCGGGGTGTACGTGCTGTGCTCGAACCACCAGTCGCACGTCGACACGCTGGTGCTGTTCACCCTGTTCCGCCACTTCAAGTGGGTCGCCAAGGCGAGCGTGTTCCGGGTGCCGTTCATCGGCTGGAACATGACGCTGAACCGCTACGTGGCGCTGCGCCGCGGCGACACGGCCAGCATCGCGGCGATGCTCCGCCGCTGCCGCGAGAACCTCGACGCCGGCTCGTCGGTGTTCATGTTCCCGGAGGGCACGCGCTCGCGTGACGGGCGGCTCCACGGGTTCAAGCACGGCGCGTTCTCGCTGGCGGCCGACGCCGGCGTGCCGGTCGTGCCGATCGTGCTCGACGGCACGAGCGCGGCGCTGCCGAAGTCGTCGTGGAAGATCGGCCTCGATCGTGCGCGGCTGCCGATCACGGTGCGGGTGCTGCCGCCGGTCGCGCTGGCCGACCTCGGTCCGGGGGCCGACGCCGCGACGCTGCGCGCGGAGGTGCGGGCGCGCATGCTGGCGGCGCTGGCGGCGATGCGCGGCGTGACGGTCGCCGAGGTCGACGGTGAGCCGGCGAGCGCGGCGAAAAAACGCAAGGACCTGGCCTGAGGGACAGACGACTCGGGGGCCCCCGCCGGAGCGGGGACTTGGCGGGGCGCGAGGACAGGAGCGGCGGCGGCGCACGATGAAGGTGCACGCGTCTGTCCTGAGGAGCAGGCGAATGCGCGGGGCGGTGCGAGCGGGCGCTGCGCACAACGGAAAGGCGAGGGGCTGCCCCGAGGGACAGGCGGCTTGCGGCGGCGCGGTGGGGACGGGTCGGGCGCGTGGCCGGCGGCGCGAGCGGGCGCACGAAAAGACATGCCCCGAGGACCAGGCGTGCCTGGTCTCGGGGACATGTCTGGAAAGGCAGGCGGGCGGGGCGCCGCGCCGGCTCAGGACTCCTGGCCGGAGTCCTCGATGGTGACGGTCTTGCTGGTGGCGCCGTTGCGGGAGCCGACCTTCTCCATCGCGTCGACCACCTCGGTGCCGGACACGACCTTGCCGAACACGACGTGCTTGCCGTCGAGCCAGGGGGTCTCGGCGGTGGTGATGAAGAACTGCGAGCCGTTGGTGCCGGGGCCGGCGTTGGCCATCGACAGCAGGTACTTGCCGGTGTGCTTCAGCTTGAAGTTCTCGTCGGCGAACTTCTCGCCGTAGATCGACTCGCCGCCGGTGCCGTTGCCGCGGGTGAAGTCGCCGCCCTGGCACATGAAGCCGGGGATGATCCGGTGGAAGCCCGAGCCCTTGAAGTGCAGCGGCTTGCCGGAGCGGCCGACGCCCTTCTCGCCGGTGGCGAGCGCGCGGAAGTTCTCCGCGGTCTTCGGGACGACGTCGGCGAACAGCTCGAACACGATGCGGCCGGCGGGGGCGCCGCCGATGGAGATGTCGAAAAAGACGCGCGGGTTTGCCATGAGGCCGCGGACTCTACCACAACCCGGCGCGGACGCCGGTGACCGCGACCCCGGGAACCGCGTACACGAACTGCGTGCGCTTCGCGAGCGCCACGGCGGCTTTCCGGCGTCACGTCGCCTCACGCAGCGATGCGGCAGTCCGGGGTCGCCGCAGCCGGCGTCGGGCGTGAAAACCGAAAAGGCGAGCGGGTCGCCCGGCATGATTTGGCCGAAGTTCAACCCCTACAACTAGTAGGTGGGATCTGCGTTAACCGCGTCGGGCTTCTCGTCGGACGAGCCTGCACACCAGCTGATCAGAGACGGACCCCTGGCTGAACGGAGTAGGTAGAACTTTGGGCCTCATGCCGAGCGTCCCGCTCGCGCTCCGTCACTGTAGCACCACTTCGTCGACGTGGCGACGTGCGCGGCGCCCGACGTCGTCCGGATCACCTCACTGCAGCGGCCACGGTGTGAGGACGTAATCGGACCCACCGCCGTGGCAGCCGGTGCACAGGTTGACGCCGATGTCGTCCGCGTACACGGTTGCGTTGAGGCGCTCGTACCAGTACCAGCCGTCGCCGTCCCCGCTGTCGGGGGCGAGCTTGACCATGACCGCGTAACCGACGATCTCGTCGGTGCCGTCGCCGTACAGCTCCTTCACGCTCGCGGCGCCTTCGGGGTGCATGGCGTCCGCGGCCGCGAGCGACTCTGCGAGCGCGGGGTTGACGAAGGTCCGCACGTTGCCGCCGTGCGGGCCCGCCGACGCGTGGATCTGCGACTCGGCCGGCCAGGTGAGGTAGGCGCCCGCGGCCAGCCAGGCTTCGAGCTGCTCGGCGGAGTCGGTCGGCGGCAAGAGGTCGACGTCTCCGGTCGTGCTCGCTGGCGAGGTCGTGCTCGCGTCGCCGTCGCTGGTGGTGCTCGCGACCGACGTGGTCGGTTCGTCTGCGGTCGAGGCAGCTTCGCCGTTCGCGTCCGCGGTCGCCGCGGTCGAGGTCGTATCGCCGCCGGTGGCGCCGTCCGTGGTCGCGCTGCCGTCGCTGTCGCCGGGGTCCCCGTCGGCGCCGCAGGCGGGGGCGAAGAGGGCGAGAAGGAGGGCGAGGCGCGCGCTGTGGATCGGCATGCGCGGCGTCAACGAGGCGCCGCGGCGGCTGTTACAGGTGCCGCGACGCGCTGGCGCGCTCGGCCTGCGAGGCGAGGACGCGCACGGCCTCGATCATGATGGCGAACCGCGGATCCTGCGTGTGGCCGCGGGCGAAGCGGAGGTAGATCTGCTGGGCCACGACGGCGGTCTTGAACAGGCCGAACGCGTAATAGAAGTTGATCGCGTCGAGGCTGCGGCCGGTGCGACGGGCGTAGTGCTCGGCGAACTCGGCCCGGGTGAAGCTGCCGGGCGCGTGCGTCGGTCCGAAGGCGAAGGCCTGCAGCTCGGGCGGGTCGTCGGCCTGCACCCAGTAGCAGAGGGCGGTGCCGAGGTCCATGAGCGGGTCGCCGACGGTGGCCATCTCCCAGTCGAGGATCGCGGTGATCCGCGTGAGGTCGTCGGGGGCGAGCACGAGGTTGTCGTACTTGAAGTCGTTGTGCAAAAGCGTGGGCGGGCCCGAGGTCGGCATGTGTCCCGAGAGCCAGGCGGCGACGGCCTCGACGGCCGGGATGTCGTCGGTCTTGGCCGCCAGGTAGCGCTTCGTCCAGCCCTCGACCTGGCGCCGCACGTAGCCGTCGGGGTGGCCGAGCTCGACGAGGCCGGTGGCCTCGATGTCGATGGCGTGCAGGTCCGCGAGCGCGTCGGCGGCGGCGGTGGCGAGGCCGCGGGCGAGCGCCGGGGTGAAGTCGACGCCGCGCGGCGGGACGCGGCGGACGACGACGCCCTGCCGCCGCTCCATCAAATAGAACTTGGCGCCGAGGATCGTCTCGTCGCGGCAGAGGTGGACGGGCCGCGGCGCTCGCTCGCACACCGGCGCGAGCCGGGACAGGAGCGCGTGCTCCCGCTCCATGTCGTGCGCCGACTTGACCTGGGTGCCGAACGGCGGCCGCCGCAGGACGTAGGCGTCGCCGCCGACGGTGACGAGGTAGGTGAGGTTGGAGTGCCCGCCCGGGAACTGCTGGACGCTGACCGCGGCGTCGCCGGGCGCACCCAGGGCGTCCCGCAGGTAGGGCGCGAGCCGCTCGAGGTCGAGCTCCTCGCCGGGGCGGACAGGGCGCGGGGTGTCGATCGCAGTCATGAGTCCTCCGGGACAGGTCGTAGGGGCAGGGTTGAAGAGACAGGTGAGGCCGAGCTCGGCAGCGGCGGTGCGAGAGGGCGCCAGGCGGCGCGAGGACGCGCGGGGCAGACGGGTCGGATGGGACAGGTCGAGTCGGGCAGGCCAGAGCTGGAACGTACGAAGAGGCAGGCTCGAAGGGGCAGGTGCGAAGAGGTAGGTGCGGAGAGGCAGGCGCGAAGAGGAAGGCGCGAAGGGACAGGCGCGATGAGACAGGCGCGAAGGGACAGGCGCGAAGAGGCAGGTGCGAAGGGGCAGGTGCGAAGAGGCAGGTGCGAAGGTGCAGGTATGAAGAAACAGGTGCGAACGGTCAGCCCTCGCGGCCGGGGCGATGGCGGGCGAGGATCCGGCGGGCGGCGGCGACCTTGTGGACCTCGTCGGGGCCGTCGTAGATCCGGGCGCCGCGCTCGCGGGTGTAGAAGAAGGCGAGCACGGTGTCGTCGGTGAGGCCGAGCGCGCCGTGGACCTGGATCGCGCGGTCGAGGACCTCGGACAGGACCTCGGCGACGTGGAACTTGATGAGGGAGATGTCGTCGCGGGCGGCGGCGAAGCCGTGCTGGTCGATCAGCCAGGCGGTGCGCAGGACCAGCAGCCGGGCGGCGTCGATACGGGCGCGGCACTCGGCCAGCCAGGCCTGGACGATCTGCTTGTCGCCGAGGCGCTCGCCCGGGGCGAGCTCGCGGGTGGCGGCCCGCGCGGCCATCATCCCGAGGGCGCGCTCGCAGATCCCGAGCCAGCGCATGCAGTGGTGGATCCGCCCGGGGCCGAGACGCTCCTGGGCGATGACGAAGCCGCCGTGGACCGGTCCGAGCAAGCTGTGCTTGGGGACACGACAGGCGGTGAACTCGAGCTCGGCGTGCGAGTCCCAGCCGGCGCCGGCGTGGCCGAAGATCGGGACGTTGCGGACGCGCCGGAAGCCGGGGGTGTCGGTCGGGACGATCAGCATGCTGGCCCGCCTGTGCGCCTCGGCGGCCGGATCGGTGACGGCCATGACGACGGCGAAGGCGGCCCCGTCGGCGCCGGTGGTGAACCACTTGCGGCCGTCGAGGACGTAGTCGTCGCCGTCGAGGCGGGCGGCGCAGCGCAGCTGGGTGGGGTTGGAGCCGGCGGTGTCCGGCTCGGTCATGGCGAAGCAGCTGCGGATCTCGCCGCGCAGCAGCGGTTCGAGCCAACGCTCGCGCTGGGCCGGGGTGGCGTACTTGTGGAGGATCTCCATGTTGCCGGCGTCGGGCGCCTGGCAGTTGCACGCGAGGTGACCGAGCGGGCTGTGACCGAGGACCTCGCTCAAGAGGCCGTGATCGAGGAGCGAGAGGCCGAGGCCGCCCTCTTCCCGGGCCATCTGCGGCAGCCACAGGCCCTCGGCCCGGGCCGCGGCGCGCAGGCTGGCGACGATGTCGTCGCTGGCGGCGACGCCGCGCGCGAGCACGGTCGGCTCGACCGGGAAGACGTGGGTGCGCATGAAGGCGCGGGCTCGGTCGAGCAGGGCTGCGGTCGCGGGCGGGATCGCGAAGTCCATGATGGTCCCAGGCTACCGCAGGAGCGGCGTCCGGAGCCACGGCGCCGCGAGCGTCAGCGCAGGGTGACGTGGGCGCGCTCGTGGATGTGCGGGAGGGCGTTGAAGACCCGCAGCTGCATCTCGCCGGGGCGGTAGGCGAGCTCGGTGAGCGAGGCGTTGTGGACGATGAAGCTGGTCTTGAGGCCAGCCCAGGTGTCGAGCCCGAGCGCCAGCGCCGTGACGACGCCGACGGGCCCGGCGGAGCTGACGACCAGGACGGTGCTCCGGCGCGGGTGCTCCTGCATGACGCGCTCCAGGCCGCGCGCGACGCGGGCCTGGAACTCGCGGAACGGCTCGACGGCCGGGTGCTCGACCTCGCCGGCGTGCCAGCGCCGCATGGCCGCCTGGAACACCAGCTCGAAGGCCCGCTGGTGCCCGGGTGTGCCGCGCTCGGCGGCCATCCACGTGGTCGCCAGCGCGGCGAGCTCGGGGTCGCGGTCGCACAGCGACGGCATGGCGTCCTTCATCAGCGCGATCGCGGGGTACTCGTCGAATTCGAACAGCTCGATCGGGGCCGGGAACTCGGCGCCGGCCTGGCGCGCGCCGGCGACCAGGAGCGCGGCGGTGTCGCGCTGACGCTTGCGCGGGCCGGCGTAGATCGCCTGCGGCGGATCGATCATGCGCGCGAGGTAGCGGCCGAGCGCGTCGGCCTGCTGCTCGCCGAGCGGCGAGAGGACGTCGTAGTCGGCGGCGCCGAGCGAAGCCTGGCCGTGGCGGATCATCAACAGTCGGCTCACCGGGCGAGCGTGCCCGCGCTCGCCCGGAGGATCAACGATCGCTGGCGCGGGCCGTGCGATCGGCGCGCGGGGTTCCCCGGGCCGTCCCTGAGACGGAGGCGACGCCGACTCGATGACGAGGGGCCCCCGGCTCGGGCACTCCGCCAGCCCCCGCAGGCATCGCGGCTGTCCTTCGGGACATGTACGAACGGATATGCGAGATCGGACATGCGCGAAAGGACAGGCCCCTTCGGACCTGTCCCTCGTGCCATGCGCCGACTCAGCGCTTCGAGATCTCGGCGTCGAGCTGGCGCTCGATCGCCTCGAGCTCCCGCATCTTGCGCTCGAAGTCGTCGCCCTCGCGGCGCTTGCGGCCGGGGCCGAGGGCGCGGGCGCTGCGGCCGCCGGTGACCGCCTTGCGCTCGCCGCTGCCCGCCACCAGGCGGTAGCCGATGTAGCCGGCGCCGGCGAGGGCGCCGACGAACAGGACGTTGCCCAGGACGGCGAAGAACAGGCTGAACACCATCTTGGCGGCGATCATCAGAGCGAACAGGCCGCCGAGCACGAGCAGCGAACCCTTGGCGAAGCGGGCGGCGACGCCGGGGCGATCGTCGTCGTCATGTTCGTATGAACCCATGGACATCATGGATAGGCGATGGCGGAGGCGGTGGCAAACCCTCCGGCGCGGTCGGCCGCAAAGTCGCCCGGCGCGGCCCGACGCGCGGTCCCGAGGACCCCTCGCGCCGTAAAGTCACACGCGCGTCACGGCGCTGCAGCGGCCGGCGGAGGCGCGGCCGGGTCCGGCAGTTCGCCGCCGGCGTTGCCGGAAGGCTTGGCGCCGGGAGCCGCCTTGCGAGGCATGGGAGCGGGCTTCGGCCGCGCTGCGGACGGTCTGCCGGCGGCTGGACCGCGGCTGTCCCCGGGTGGGACGGATGGGGACGCTTGGGATGGCGCGGCGACGGGCGGGGACGGCCGGGAGCCCGGCGGGTCCGCGGCGGGTGAGGCGAGGCCCGGGAGGGGCGGCGTCGCGGCGGCCGGGCCGTGGAGGGCCGCCGCGCTCTCCGCAGCCGTGGCTGGTGAGGTCGCGGGGCGGCGCGGATCTGCCGGGGCGCCGAGCGAGGCCGCGGGGTCGTCCGTGCCGGCGCAGGCCAGGTGGTGCGGGTCGATGCAGGGGCCCTCGGGGTCCGGTGGGGGCTTCAGGGTCGAGGCGGGGATCACAGGACCCATGCGGCCCGCGGCGGAGCCGGGCGGGGACTTGGCGGCCGGACGCGGCGACGCGAGGGCGACGGCGCCGTCGAGCGAGCCGCCGCTCGCGGGGCGCACCGCCGCGGGTCGCAGCGTACCGCTGACGATCCCGGCGGTGACGAGGCACAGGCCGGCGGCGACCAGCAGCGGGACGAGACGACGCGGCGACAGTCGGCGCGAGCGAGGCTCGGACGGCGGGGCCGACCAGCGCGCGCCGGACTCGCTGGCGCGGCCGTAGGGCAGGGTGGGGGCGCTGTCGTGGATCGAGGCTGCCGTGCCGGACAGCGCGGCGTTGCTGTCGGACGCGTCGAGGATGTCGCGCAGGGCGTGCTCGCCGGTGCCGGCGGCGTCGGACACGGGCACGAGGCCGGCGCGACCCGAGAGCCGGGCCCGGTCGACGCGCATGCTGATCGCCGAAGTCTGCGGCGCGAGGTACTCGGTGAAGTCGTCGGCGTCGCCGGTGTCGAGCGTGCCGCTGAATTGCAGCCGACCCACCTCGATCGCGGCCATGGCGTTGGCGAGCGCCATCACGGTCGGCCAGCGATCGTCGGGCGACTTGGCGAGCGCGCGCAGGACGATGGCCTCGAGCTCGGCGGGGATCCGGCGCCGCACGGCCGCGGGGAACGGCGCCGGCGGGGTGATGAGGTGGGCCGCGAGGACGTGGGCCGGACGCGGGTCGACGAACGGGACCCGCCCGGTGAGGCACTCGTAGAGGATGACGCCGAGGGCGTAGACGTCGGTGCGGCGATCGATGACGCCGGTGCTGATCTGCTCAGGGGCGGCGTAGCGGGCCAGCCGCAGCGCGGCCCGCGGCTCGACGCACGACCACACGCGGCCGCCGCTGGCGACCAGCAGGCCGGGGCTGACGACCTTGAGCGTGCCCGGGTCGTTCTTGTCGCGCACCGGGTACAGGCTGCTGGTCGAAAGATCCTGGCGGATCATTCCGTGCTCATGGGACAGGTGCACGATCTGGCAGGCGCGCACCAGCAGGGCGCGCAGCCGCTGCCACGGCGGCGGACCCTGGCGCGCCAGCTCGTCGGCCAGGCTGGCCACAGGGAACACGTCGGTGACGACGTAGAGGCGGCCGCGCTCGTCGTGACCGAGGTCGAGGAGATCGACGAGATCGGCCAGCAGCGGCACCTCGCCGCGCGGCAGGCGGAGGTTGCGGCTGCGGCGGAGCTCGAGCCGCGCCACCAACTCGTCGCCCGAATTGAGCTCGGGGGGCACGAACCTCACCGCGATCGGTCGCCCGAGCTCGAGGTCCTCGCCGCGCATGAGCTCGCCGAGCGCGTCGCAGCCGAGCCGGCTGGCGAGGCGATAGCGACCGCCGAGAATCACACCTGGCCCCGAGGTCATCAGGCCGTCGGCGCGCAAGCTGTCGTCGGTGCTCGCCATGATCCGCCGGAAGCATAGTGACGAGCGGACGGACGAGCGCAAGGAATTTGCGAAGACGAGGCTGACCGATCGGTCAGATCGATCACGATTCGCGATCGCAATCGATCCTCGGTCGCGAGCGAACGCCGTCGCGACGGCGCCATCGGCTAGCGACGGGCGACCGCGAAGACGCGGGGATCACCGTGGGCCGGCCGGGCGAGCTGCCCGCGGCGTTCGCGCGAAAAATGGTCGGAGCAGCGCAACTACGGCGGAATTCCGGTCGCAAGCGCCCGGCCTGCAGGTCCATCGGCCGGCGGATCGGGCATACTCGCCGCACCGTGGCGCAGCAAGACGACAAGGGTGGAAAGCCCGCGAGCTCTCCAGGTCGGCCTCCGATCACTCTTCCCGGCGGGCCGCTCCGGGACGACGAGATTCCCCGCGATCCCGCGGATCTGTTCGACGCGATCATCGTCGACGAGCGGGCGACGGCCCTGGGTGTGGCTGCCCGGCCGGGGGCGATCCCGCCGATGCCCACGATCCCGCCGATCGAGGTCGACATCGACGACGACATCGAGCTGCAGACGGACGAACCGGCGCGGCCACCCGCGCGGCCGGTGCCGCCGGCGCCGCGAGCGCCCGAAGTGAAGGCCGACAAGCCGGAGGCGCCGAAGCCGGTGTCCGCGCCGGTGCCCGCCCCGGCCAAGCCGGAGCCCTCGCGGCCGTTCGCCAAGCTCAGCGAGCCCAAGCCGGCGGCCGAGCCCGGCAAGCCGGCGCCGCCGAACCTGGGGCTGGGCGGGCTCGGCAAGGGGCTCGGCGCCATGCCGATGCGGGGCGTCTCCCGGCCCACGCCGGCGGTCGGCACGACGACGCTGATCGGCAGCGGAGCCGCCAAGCCGCCGTCGCAGCCGCAGCCGGTCGCGCCGGCGCCCGTGCCGCCGCCGGTGGTCCCACCGGTCGCCGGTGCCGCCGCTCCACCGGCTCGCCCGAGCAAGCCGGACGAGGTGCCGGTGGGCGCGGCGAAGACGATCCCGGTCGATCTCGAAGTGGAGGTCGACGCGGAGGCCTCGGCGGCCACGCCGCCGCCGGTCGACGTGCTCGCGGTGACGGCTCGCGACGGCGAGATCGATCCGTCCGTGGTCCAGGCGGCGCGGGCGTCCGGCGAGGCCCCGCGCGCGTCCGACTCGGCGACCCGGCTGTCCACGAACCCCGACACCACGCCGCGGCCCGGCGCGCCGGCGCCGATGCCCGAGGCGCTGCGCACCCGCCTGCTGGCCCGCGGCGCGCCGCCGCCGACCGGTCCGCGAGTACAGGGTCCTTCGGACAGGTCCCCGCTGCCAGGTGCTCCGGGACAGGTCTTCGGGGACAGGTCCTCGGGGCCAGCCCCGCTCGCGCCCGGCGAGCCGCCACGGCAGCGGACGACGCCGATGTCGGGCCCCTCGGGGGTGCCGGCGACCGGCGCCCGCGGACCCTCGGGGCCGGTGACGCGGACCATCTCGAGCCCGGCGATGGCGGCCGAGAACCCGTTCTTGCGCGCGGCCCAGGCCCAGATCGAGGCGTGGGAGGCCGAGCTGGCGACCCAGCCCGACCTGTTCCGCGCGGCCCGGCTGTCGTACGAGATCGGCCGGCTCTACGAGTACCCGCTCGGCGACGTCGCCCAGGCCGCGACCTACTACCTGCGCGCGCACGGGCTGGCGCCGGAGTTCCTGCCGGTGGTCCGCGGGGCGCGGCGCTCGCTGCTGGCGCAGAAGAACTGGTCGCGCGCGCTGCCCTTGTTCGACACCGAGATCCGGCTGACCTCGGACCAGAAGCGCAAGGCGGCGCTGCTGGCGGCCAAGGCCGGGGTGCTGCTCGACGGGCTCGGCAACGAGGGCGAGGCGCGGGCGACGTTCGCCCAGGCCCGCGACCTCGACCCGAGCAACGTCGCCTACCTCCGCGCGCTCGAGCAGCTCGACGCCAAGGCCGGCGCGTGGGACCAGCTCGAGCGCACGACGGCGCAGCTCGCCAGCGCGGTCGAGAAGGACCCGCGCCTGCGCTCGGCGCTGGTGGCCCGCCGCGCGCACCTGGCCGAGGTGCGGCTCAAGAACGTCGGCACCTCGGTGGAGCTGCTCGAGACGGCGCTCGACCTCGACCCGGCGGCCTCGGGCGCGTTCGCGGCGCTCAAGCGCCTGCACCACGGGCAGCACCGCTGGCGCGAGCTCATCAGCGTGCTCGAGCGCGAGGCGGCCCAGCTGACCGACCCCGACGTGCGAGCGATGTCCTACTACCGGATCGCCCGCCTGCACTCGGAGCGGCTCGGCAGCCGCGACAAGGCGATCGCCGCGCTCGAGCGCTCGGTCGCCGAGAGCCCGCGCTACCGCCTGGTGCTCGAGGAGCTGATCCGCCTGTACGAGGCCGCGGAGCGCTATGACGCGATGACGCGCACGCTGCAGACGCTGGTCGAGCTGCTCGAGCTGCCGTCGGAGAAGATCAGCGTCCTCTACCAGATCGGCGACATCGTCGAGAACCGCCTCCACAACGAGGACGAGGCGATGCAGTGGTACGAGGCGGCGCTGGAGATCGAGCCGGCCTACCGCCCGAGCCTGCGCGCGCTGTCGAAGCTGCTGACGCGCAAGAAGCAGTGGGACCGGCTGCTGCGCATGCTGCAGGCCGAGGCCGAGGCGGTCAACGACGCCCAGCGGGCGGCGGCGGCGTACACCAAGATGGCGGAGATCCACGAGATCCAGCTCGAGGATCCCGAGCGGGCGATGGAGTACCACTCGCGCGCGCTGACGCTGCACCCGGGCCTGGCGACCGCGTTCAAGGCGCTGCTGCGGCTGTTCGCCGCCGCGGGTCGCCACCACGAGCTCATCGAGCTGCTCGAGCGCGGCATCGACTCGGCCGAGGAGGACGACCGCCGGATCGCGTACCTCACCCGGATCGCCGACCTCTACATCGACTACCTCAACGAGCCGGTCCAGGCCGCCCACACGTACCGCCGGATCCTCAAGATCGACCCCGACCACATCGGGGCGATCCACGCCCTGCAGCGCGCCTGCGAGGTCGCGGGCCGCTACAAGGAGCTGGTCGAGGCGATCGAGCTCGAGGCGAGCAAGACGCTCGACAAGCCGCGCATCGTCCAGCTGCTCCACCGCGCCGGCGAGGTGCTCGACGAGAAGCTCGACGACCGCGACGGCGCGCTGGTCCGCCTGCGCCGCGTGCTCGAGGTCGACCCGAAGTACGCGCCGGCGCTGGCGAGCATCGGCCGCCTGTACCATCGGACAGGTCGCTGGGACGAGCTGCTCAACACCTACGAGCGCGAGCTGGCGATCACGCCGCCGGGCAAGGCCGCGGTGGCGCTGCTGCACACGATGGGCGGGCTGTGCGAGAGCCGGCTGGCCGACACGCGGCGCGCGATCGGCTGCTACCGCAACGCGATCGAGATCGACTCCAAGCACGGGCCGTCGCTGCACGCGCTGCAGCGCCTGCTCGAGCGCGGCAAGAGCTGGCAGGAGCTGGTCGACGTGCTGGAGACCGAGCTGCGCGGGCTGTCGGAGCCGCGGGCGCGGGCCCAGGTGGCGTACCGGATCGGCCGCGTGTACGAGGAGCACCTCGGCGATCCGCCGCGGGCGGTGGTCGCCTACCAGGCGGCGCTGCAGGCCCTCGGCGACTACCGCCCCGCGCTCGACGGCCTGGCCCGCGTGCGCGCGGCGCTCGAGGCGTGGCCCGGAATCGTCGAGGACCTGGCCCAAGAGGCAGCCACGGCGAAGGACGGCGCGCTGGCCACCGCGGCGCTGCTGCGCGCCGGCGAGGTGTTCGCCGAGCAGCTCGGCCAGCCGGAGCGGGCCATCGCCGCCTACGAGCGGGTGCTCGAGCGCGAGCAGGGCAACCTCGCCGCGATGCTGGCCCTCGACGCGCTGTACCGCCAGCAGGGCATGTGGAAGTCGCTGGCCGACCTGCAGGTGCGGCTGTCGAAGCACGTCGCCGACGACGGGGCCAAGGTGGCGGCGCTGCGCGAGCTGGCCCGCCTCTACGAGGGCCCGGTCGGCGCCGACATCGACACCATCCGCAACACCTACGCGGCGGTGCTGCAGCGGTCGCCCACCGACCCGGTCGCGCTGTCGGGGCTCGAGCGGCTGGCGATCGCGGGGCGCGACGACCAGACGCTGGCCCGCATCGACGCCCAGGTGGTCAACATCGAGGGCGAGGACCCGACGCTGCTCGGGGCCTACTACACGCGCCTCGGCGAGACGCTCGAGCGCGCCGGCTCGCTGCAGGCGGCGGCCAAGAGCTACGAGATGGCGCTCACCGGCGACCCCGAGAGCCTCGGCGCGATCCTCGGGCTCGTGCGCGTGTCGACGCTGATCGACGACCCGCGGGCCCTGGCGGCCGCCAAGGCGCGCCTGGCCGCGGCCGAGCGCAGCGGCGAGACGGCGGCCAACCTGCTGGTCGAGACGGCCAAGATCCGGCTGCAGCGGCTCGACGATCCGGAGGCGGCGACGCGGGACCTCGAGCTCGCGCTCGAGCGCTACCCGGACCACGCCGAGGCGGCCGACATGCTCTACAAGATCCTGCTCATGCTCGAGCAGGGCACCCGCCTGCTCGAGAAGCTGTCGCAGGCGGCCGCGGCGGCCCGCGGGGCCGAGCGCTCGGCGGCGCTGTGGCTGCGGATCGCCGAGCTGTACGCCGACGAGCTCGGCAACCTGGCCGGCGGCATCAGCGTGCTGCGACGTGTCCTTCGGGACAGGCCGCGGCACGTGCCGATGCTGCTGTTCCTGGCCGACCTCTACAACCGCAACGCGCAGTGGGGCGACGCGGCCGAGATCTACGGCGAGATCCTGCAGGTCGCCAGCCAGCCCGACGCGCTGTTCACCGCCAACCGCAACCTCGCGAGTCTGCTCGCCGATCACATCGGCGACCTGCCGCGCGCGCGTCAGTGCCTCGAGGCGGCGCTGCAGGCTCGGCCCGACGACCGCGGCGCGCTGCTGGCCCTCACCGACGTCTACGCCCGCATGGGCGACGGCGCGGCGGCGGCCGAGACGGCGCGCCGGCTGCTGCGGGCCTCGACGACGATCGACGACCGCGTCGCCGCCATCGTCCACCTGGCGCACATCGAGCTGCACCAGGGCCGCCGCGCGCAGGGCCTCGAGGCGCTGCTCAGCGCCGTCGCGCTCGAGGGCCCCGACGGCGTCGCGGCCGGCGAGTACGCCAAGCAGGTGCAGTCCGCCGACGACTGGGAGCTGTACGAGCAGGCGCTGATGCGGCACCTGCAGCAGGTCGCCGGCGACGACGCCAAGCTCGGGCGGGCCTACCTCGAGCTGGCGCGCGTGCAGGGCGAGGCGATGCAGCGGTCCGACAAGGCGATCGCCACGCTCGAGTTCGGCATCGCCGAGGTGAAGCAGAACCTGCCGCTGCGGCTCGCGCTCGGCGAGCGGCTGCGGGCCCAGGGGCTGGCCGACCAGGCCGGCGCCGTGTTCCGCCAGGCGGCCGGGCTGTACCCCGCGTCGCCCGATCCGTGGCGCGGCCTCGTGCAGTGCTACGTCGACCGCGGCAAGATGGCCGAGGCCGCGCTCGGGCTCGGGCCGCTGTGCGTGCTCGGAGCCGCGAGCGAGTCGGACATGCGGGCGCTGACCCGCATGACCCCCAAGCCGGCCTCGGCGGCCCCCAACTCGTTCGCGCCCGAGGTCCTGCGGAGCCAGCTCGATCGCAGCCAGCAGGGCGCGGTGGCCGAGAAGCTGATCAACGCGATCAGCCTCAGCCTCAGCAAGCTGTACCTCGGCGACCTCAACCGCTTCAGCGTCAACGCCAAGGAGAAGATCACGGCGCGCTCCGGCAACCCGCTGCGCGGCTTCGTCGACAAGATCGCGGGGCTGTTCGGCCTGCCCGACTACGACCTCTACGTCTATCGCGGCGCCGGCACCACGGTCAGCCTCGAGTTCGGCGCGCTGCCGGTGGTGCTCGTGCCGGCCACGGTGCTGCGGCTGTCCGAGCCGCAGCAGGCGTTCGTCATCGCGCGGGCGCTGGCCTACGTGCAGCGCGGCCTGCAGGCCGTCACGCGCTTCAAGGCCTCGGAGCTGATGCTGATCCTCGCCGCCGCGGCTCGCACCGCCGCGCCGAACTACGGCTCGAACCTCGCCGATCCGAGCGCGCTCGACGACCTCCAGCGGCGCATCGTCAAGGTGCTCGGCCGGCGCGAGCGGCAGGTGCTGCAGGATGTCTCGGCCGAATACGCCCAGTCGGCGCCGGTCGACTTCCATGCGTGGTACGCCGACCTCAAGACGACGTCGCTGCGCGCCGCGGCGCTCATCGCCGCGGACCTGCCGTCGTGCGCGGCGTTGCTGCGGCAGGAGGACCAGGCGCTCCTCTATCTCGAGGGCGAGGAGCTGGTCTTCAACTCCGAGGTCATCGCCGACCTCCTGCGCTTCTGGTGCAGCGAGGGCGCGATCGACCTGCGCCGTCGCACCGGCCTCCTGACGGGATAACATCCCCGTCCGGAGGTTGGACATGACGATGCGCGGAACGTGGGTTGCGGCGGCCATCCTGGCCGTCGCGTGCGGGGGCGGCGGCGGCGGCGGCACGGACACCGCGGCGACCGCCGCGACGACGGACGGGACCGGGGCTGGCCCGACAACCATGTCCTCGGAGACAGCCTCGACGGACGGTCCGACGACCGCGGGACCGACGACCGTCGGGCCGAGCACCGACCCGACGACGGCGGGTCCGACGAGCGACCCGACGACGGCGGGTCCGACGAGCGACCCGACGACGGGGCCCGGCACGAGCGGACCGACCACCGATCCGGGCACGACCACCGACCCCGGCACGACCACCGACACCACCGGGCCCGACACCACCACCGGCGCAGGCGACGACAGCACCCTGTGCGCCTCTCAGGCCGAGGGCCCGTACTTCCCGGCCGACGCGATCTGGTACCACGACGCGTCGAACGACCCGGTCGCGCCCGACTCGGACGCGATCACGCAGTGGATGGTGCAGAACGCGCCGCCGAACGGGTGGGGCACCGGGACGATGCGGATCGACTTCAGCATCACCGCGATCGACGCCCCGGCCGGCACCGAGAAGCGGCCGTTCGAGATCGACAACGACTACTACTACACGCCCGACTGCGACGTCGCCCCGATCCCGCTGCCGCCCGGTGGGGTGGTCGAGGACTACCCGCAGGACCTCCCGCCGGCCGACAGCTTCGAGGGCTACGACTGCAGCGGTTACCAGGAGGGCGCCGACTGTCACATGATCGTGGTGTCGCGCAGCGAGCAGCGGCTCTACGAGATCTACCACGCGACCGTCGACGCGCAGACCGAACAGTTCTCCGCCGGCTGCCTCGCGCTGTGGGACACCTCGAAGATCTACGACCTCGACGGCCGCGGCCAGCAGTGCACCAGCGCCGACGCGGCCGGCTTCCCGATCGCGCCGCTGCTGTTCTCGGCCGAGGAGGTCGCGGCCGGCGAGATCAACCACGCGATCCGGTTCATCCTGCCCAACTCGATGATCCGCGCCAAGAAGTACGTCGCGCCCGCGACCCACGGCACCAACACGACGGGGCCGACGACGTCGATCCCGTACGGCGGCCACATGCGACTGCGCGCCGACTACCCGATCGAGGACCTCAGCCCCGGCGCGCAGGTGATCGCCAAGGCGCTGCAGAAGTACGGCATGTACATGTCGGACGGCGGCAACATCGCCCTGACGGCGCAGAGCGACGTGTACGGGTGCGCGACCTGGGCCGACGTCGGCGTCGACTCGTTCTCGCTCGCGGACCTCAAGGCCACCGACTTCGAGGTCATCGACCACGGGCCGACGATCGACGTCACCTTCGAGTGCGAGCGGACGCCCATCATGGAGTAGGGCGTCCGCCGCGGCGCGGGTTCACGGCGCGCCGTGGACCCACTTCGACCACGCGATCAGGATGTCGGCGGCGGCGTCGACCTTGCTGAAGGTCTCGACGCCGATCGAGTTGGTCTCCTCGTAGTGGTCGCCCTCGGCCTCGGTGATCCACGGCGGGTCGCCGAGCACCCAGTCGTACTCGGGCACGATGTAGCCGAGCTCGTCGTTGCCCATGCCGATGATGAAGCGGTAGGTCCCGTGCATCTTGTCCTTGAGGTACGGGGCCTCGGGCGCCGCGAGCAGGTTCGGCGGGTTGGTGTTGTTCGGGTCGACGAGCGGCTTGGTCGGCACGTTGATGTGGCTGCCGTCGTAGCCGCCGATCGCCAGCTCGGGGAACAGCTCGCCGGGCACGGTGAGGAACTGCGCCGGCCCGAGGTTGATCAGCGCGGCCTCGGTCTCGATGTACATGCCGTCCATCTCCATGAACGTCTCGCGGTCGAAGATCCCGAGCTGGAACATGGCCTGGAAGTTGAGGTTGTCGACCCGCAGCTTGAACTTCTGCGCCTGCAGGTCGAGCTTCGGCGCGTCGATCGCGTCGCCGTTGGCGAGCGCGTCGAGGGCCATCTCGCCGAGCAGCTGACCGATCGCGTCGGCCTTCTCGAAGCTGCCCGACTGGTAGGTCTCGCCGTCGGGCGTCTTCACGGCCATGCCGAGCGGCGTCATCAGGCCGCCGACGGCCGCGTTGAGGAACAGGCACGGGCCGCCGACGCCGGGCTTGCCGGGCGCCTGCAACCACTGGCTGCCCTGCTCGAGCGTGCGCCGCAGGCCGTGGGCGAAGTCGCTGGTGATGAGGGTGTTCTCGTCGGACAGCGCCTCGGGGTGGTTGCCGAAGCTGACCAGGCTGGCGATCGTGTCGCTGTCGGCGTCGATCAGCTGGACCGCGCCGATCATCTCGTCGACGACGAACGGGTCGCGGCTGTCGTTGATGACGTTGCCGACGCCGTTGGCGTGGTATGTCGAGGTGTCGACCTCGCCGACGACCATCTGCGCGACCGCGACCTTGGCCGCGTCGGCGGCGACGATCGACTCGACGATCGCCTGCCGCACCTGCGCCCGGTAGGCCGGGTCGTAGCCGCTGACGAGCTGCTCCGGGCCCCACAGACCCATGCTGTCGGGGCCCTCGTGGTTGTGCAGCGCGTGCAGCAGGACGTAGTCGACCTCGAGCCCCATCTCCGCCAGGCTGTCGCGGATCGCCAGCGTCTCGTTGTTGAAGAAGCCGACCAGGTCGAGGGTGACGATCGCCAGCTTGGTGTTGCCCTGCTCGAGCACCAGCGCGCGCGCCCACAGGCCGTCGCCCTCGCCGACGAGGCCGAGGTTCGCGCCGCGCACGCCGGTGGCGGGCCGCCCGTTGTGAAAGCCGGCCAGCCAGCTGGCCTGGAACTCGCCGTCGCCCTCGCCGGTGTCGGCGGCGACGTAGCCGGCGTCGCCGGGGCACAGGCGATCGCAGCCGCAGTCGAGGAACACCTCGCCCGGCGGCTCGAACTCCGCATCGGCGTCGAGGTCGGTCCACGCCTCGAAGCAGCTCGGGACGATCGACAGCACCGACGCGCCCGCCAGCAGCGCGGCGTCCGGCACCGGATCGCAGTGGCCGTCGAGATCGCCGGGACACACGAGCTCCGGCACGACGTCGGGCGGCGGCGGACCGTCGGTGTCGGTGTCCCCGGTGGTGGTCGTCGTCGTCGTGCCGGTGGTGGTGGTCGTCGTCGTGTCGGTGGTCGTGGTCGAGGTGGTCGTCGCCGTGGGATCGGTCGTCGTCGTGGTGTCGGGGGTGGTCGTCGACGACGTGATCGCGTCGGTGGTGGTCGGCACCACCGTGGTCGTCGGACCGTCGGTGGTCTCGACCGTGGTCGACGTCGGACCGGTGGTGACCGGGTCGTCGCTCGTGGTCGAGGAGGACGACGACGAACTCGAGGACGTGTCGCTGTCGGTGGTGGCGGTCGAGTCGCCGCAGGCCAGCGGGAATACGGCCAGGGTGAGGAGAAGCGGGCGGGATATCATCACGACGCATCGTAGCCGAGCCCGCCCGCGCCCGGGCCGCGCGGGCGTGAGGACAGGCGAGGTCGCCGGCGAACGACCGGACCCATCGGACATGTCCTCGGGGATAGGTCACCGCTGCGCTTGCGCACGGGCGCCGCTCCGCTACGTTTGCGGCCATGCACCGTCTCGCGCGCGTCGTCTCCTGCGGCCTGCTGGCCTGCCAGCCCAAACCCGAGCCCGGCGGCGGCGATCCGCCGTCCGGCGGGATGAGCCTGGAGTCCGAGGCGTTCGCGGCGGGGGCGGAGATCCCGAGCGAGTACACCTGCGAGGGCCGCGATGTCTCGCCGCCGCTGCGCTGGTCGGGGGTGCCGGCGGCGGCCAGGAGCCTGGCGCTCGTCGAGACCGATCCCGACGCGCCCGATCCGGCGGCGCCGAAGACGATCTACACCCACTGGATCCTCGTCGACCTGCCGCCGGCCGACGGCTCGCTGCCCGCCGGCGTGACGCCCGAGCGCCTGCCCGCGGGCGCGCGCGAGGGTACCAACGACTGGGGGCGCGTCGGCTACGGCGGACCGTGCCCGCCGATCGGTCGCCATCGCTACTTCCACACGCTCTACGCGCTCGACACCACGCTGCCGTCGCTGCAGGCCCCGACGCGCGCGGAGCTCGAGCAGGCGATGGCCGGCCACGTGCTCGCGAAGGCGGCGCTGATGGGCACGTACCAGAAGCAGAAGGCCCCGTGAGCGGGCCCGCGCGCGTGCCGGGCTGTCGCAACGGCCGGTCGCCGCGCGACAAACTGTCACGCCGATCGGCCGCGGGAGGCGAGGGGAGACGCGGACATCCAGCCGTCGCGGCTGGTGCGGATCTTGCCTCGTGTCCGGCGTGCCCCGACGTTTCGCGCTGCTGCCCGCCTGTCTCGGCCTGCTGCTCGGCTGCGGCGACGCGACCGCGGAGCCCGAGGTCGCGGCCGAGGCGGCGCCCGCGGTTGAGGTGGCGCCGGCGCTCGCGGCGAGCCCGACGCCGGCGACCTGCGACGGCTGTTCGAACGGACAGGTCCCCGAGGACAGCATCGCCGAGACCGAGCTGCCGCTGACGCTGCTGGCCACCACCACGGCGGCCGATCCCGCCGCCAGCCAGGCGACCATCCGAGACGATCCGAGCGGTGTGATCCGGGTGTTCCGCGTCGGCGACCTGGTGTGGGAGGGCGCCACGATCGCGGCGGTCGAGCGCGGCGCGGTGATTTTGGCGCGCGCCGGGCAGCAGGAGCGCCTGGTAATGGGGACAGGTCCGGTCGAGCTGCGGGCGACCGACGTATATTACCCCGACCTGTTCGCCGACGAGGACTTCGCCGGCGTCCTGGCCCAGGGCGTGAAGCTGCCCCCGGGGCCAGGTTACGTGGTCAAGAACGAGGACCACGCGTGGGGCACCCCGCGGACGGTCCGGCTGCTGCAGGAGGCCATCCGCGCCTACGCGCGCGGCGGACGGGGCGGGCCGAAGGTCCACGTCGGCGACATCAGCCTGCACGGCGGCGGCGTGTTTCCGCCCCACCTGTCGCACCGCCACGGGCGCGACGTCGACGTCGGCTACGTGCTGCAGGGCACCGACGCCGACGTGACGCGGTTCATCACCGCGACCAAGGACAACCTCGACGTCGCGCGCTCGTGGGCGCTGATCGAGGCGATGCTGGCCACCGATCAGGTCCACTACGTCTTCATGGACTACGGCCTGCAGAAGCTCTTCTACGAGCACGCAGTCGCCGCGGGGGTCAGCGCGCGCCGGTTGAACGACGTGTTCCAGTACCCGCGCGGCGAGGGAGCGCCGTTCGGCATCATCCGTCACTGGCGTGGGCACCGGAACCACTTCCACGTCCGCTTCCGCGAGTGAGCGACCGGTCGACGGGGCTTGCTCGCGGCGCCAATGCTCGCAACACTCGATCGCGGGGCACCGCTTCGCGCCGTGAGACCGAGCGCACGCGGCCTGCGTCGCGCCGGTCGCGCGAGCCCGCCAGAGCGTCCATCTTGAGGAGAGGATGACCAGCGTCGACGTCCATACCCTCGCCCTCGAGAAGGTCGGGCGGATCTTGGGGCCCCACCGGGCCCGGACGCTGCTGCAGGCCTTCCTCGCGCGCGCGGAGAAGCTGGCGCTGGCGACCACGGACGACCTGCACGCGTTCGGCGAGGCGCTCGGCGCCTACGGAGGCATCGAGCAGGCGGTCGGCGCGCTGCTGATGGTCCAGGCCGTGCTGATCGAGACCGCCGATCCGCCGCCGAGGTCGCTCCCACCGCGCTGACGCGGTCGCCTCGGGTCGCGACGGGCTTGCCGCCGGCGGTCGGCGGCGTCAGTCTGTCGCCCCCGATGTCCGAACGACCCGCCCACCGGCCCACCGCGATCCTCGTCGGCGTTCAGCTGCCCGGCGTCGGCGACGCGGAGCACGCCGCCGACCTCGCCGAGCTCGCCCGCCTCGTCGACACTCTCGGCTACGACGTCACCGCGACGGTGACCCAGCGCCGCGAGGCGCTCAGCAAGTCCGTGGTGCTCGGCGAGGGCAAGCTCAAGGAGCTCGCCGAGCTCACCGGCGGCCGCGGCTACGTCCCCTCGGCCGCGCCGGCGCGCAAGGACAAGGCCCGCCAGCGCCGCGAGGAGGAGAGCGGCGAGGGCGACGACGAGGTCGAGTTCGACGACTTCGACGACGACGACGGCCAGGTGCCGATCGTCGGCAAGGATGTCCCCGAGGACAGCAAGCAGCGGCCGAAGCTCGTGGCCGTCGATCACGAGCTCGGCCCCAGTCAAGCGCGCAACCTCGAGCGAGCGACGGGGGTGCAGGTGCTCGACCGCACCGGCGTGATCGTCGAGATCTTCCACCGCCACGCGCGCAGCCGCGAGGCCAAGTTGCAGGTCGAGCTGGCCCGCCTGGCCTACGTCGCGCCGCGGCTGCGCGAGACCGGCTCCCGCGGCGAGCGCCAGGCCGGCCGCGGCGCGGGTGAGACGGAGCTCGAGTTCGATCGCCGGCGGATCCGCGACCGCATGGCCGAGATCCGGCGCGAGCTCGAGGCGGTTCACCGCGAGCAGGACCACCGCCGCGAGCACCGCGCCGGCCAGCCGACGGTCGCCCTGGTCGGCTACACCAACGCCGGCAAGAGCTCGCTGATGCGCGCCCTCACCGGCAGCGAGGTGCTGGTCGCCGACCAGCTGTTCGCCACCCTCGACACCACCATCCGCGCGCTCCACCCCGAGACGCACCCGCGGATCCTGGTCTCGGACACCGTCGGCTTCATCAAGAAGCTGCCGCACGACCTCGTCGCCTCGTTCCGCTCGACCCTCGACGAGGCCCGCCACGCCGGCCTGCTGCTGTTCCTGGTCGACGCGTCCGACCCGACCTTCCGCGACCAGTACGCGGTCACCCGCGAGGTCATCGGCGAGATCGGCGCGACGCAGGCGCCGTCGCGCCTGATCCTCAACAAGGTCGACCGCCTCGACGAGGAGCAGCGCGCCGAGCTCCGGCGCGAATTCCCCGACGCGATCCAGATGTCGGCCCTCGACAAGGACGACGTCGCCCGCCTGCGCGCGACGATCGTCGCGTTCTTCGGCCAGGCGCTGGTCGAGGCGGAGCTGCTGATCCCGTGGCCGCAACACGCGCTGGTCGCCCAGCTCCACGGCGAGGCCCAGGTGCTGTCCGAGACCCACGAGGAGGCCGGCACGCGCCTGCGCGTGCGCATCGAGCCCGACACGCTGAAGCGCGTGCGCGCGGCGCTGGAGAACTTGCATGAAGAGAGGTGACCTGGCAGGCTGGGTATCGAGGCCCTGCCGTGAAGCTCACGTATCCTGTCTTCGCCTTTCGTCAGCAAGCAAAATCACCGATCCAGCTCGCCTTCGTTGCGCACGCGAATGAAATCATGGCATGGGCGGGTATCCCGCGTAAGTCGGACGAGCTTCTGACGGGATTCCAGCGTTTCCGAAATGATGAACGTGTTGATCGCGAAGTAGTTCCCTTCTTCCAAAATCCGAAAAACTGCAGTCCGACCGCAGTCATCGTTGGCTTGCGTCGTGATACAGGATTGGCCAAATGTCTTTTGGATAAAAACGTGATTGAAGCAGGTTGCCCGGTTCAGGCGACTTTAACGATTGAGATCGACGACAAAGCCCTGAGCTCAAACCAAATTTTTGAAAGTGCCTTGAGCTTCGTACGTAGGCGCCTGCAGGTGTCTTCCGGGAATGCCTTGCTTGAGGTCGAGGACACGCCTTCCGAGAACGAGGGAAACGAAGAAGACGAAGGCGAGGACTCTGAAGACGAAGATGGTATCTCCGAGGAAATTCACCTCGGTTCTTCGACTTTGCTCCAGATGAAGGAGAAGTTGGAGGATCGTTCGAATTGGGAGAATGGCGCGTTTCGGAAGGCGATCGAGGACTACGTTAAGCCCGCGTTCCTGATTGACGGCCAACACCGAGTCTCTGCAGCGGCCAAGATTGGAATGAAAGGTCTGCCATTCATTGTTTGTGGGCTATATGACGCTGATTGGGAGGAACAAGTTTTCCAGTTTACAGTGGTCAATCTCAAGCCAAAGCCGATTCCACCATCTCTCATCACGTCGATTGCCGCGCTAAGTCTAACGAAGCAGGAGCAGAAGGAGATCGAAGGTCGACTTACTCAAGCGGGGGTCCGGATGCGAGAAGTCTCGATGATGAGCCTCGTGGGCTACGACCCCGAAAGCCCCTTCGCGGATCTAATTGACATGGCAGTTGGGGACCCCCGCAATAAATCACAAAAATTGGGCTACGGCGCTCTTAAACGCATTGCATCCGAATGGCAGAGGGGAACTCGAGAATCTATGACGTTGATCGCTAAGAGTTTGGCGGATACGACGAGCGAGCGGGTGGCGCGCGCGGTGTGGCGTGATACTTCCAACGCCCCCCCTTGGTTCCAGTTCTTCTGCGTGTTCTGGAAAGCTATTCGGGATAGCTATCCAGCAGAGCTGTGGTCCAAAGGAAAGAGCCGTTTGTTTATCGGGGCCCATCTATGGGCGCTGCAGGAAGTCATTCTCCTGCAAGCGGACGCCCAGGTTGCATCAACATGGAATGTCCGTGTGGAGCCTGGGACTGACGAAGAAGAGGCTCGGCAAATTCGTTTCGCTGCGTTGGCAGGGAAGTTGCAGGAAGTGGTCGCTCATTTTGTGCAGTACTTCCCGGTTGAGATGTGGAAAATGGAGTGGGCGAGAGAGAGCATGGATACAAACGCTGGGCGAAAAGAGTTGGTTGATCTTTTCAATCTTTTCATTTCGGAGGGAAAAAAGGCCGGAGGAGTGTGGAAACGCTGGAGGAGTGACGAGTGGTTCAAGGTTAAGAAAAAATAGGCAGGATTGCGCATGCATCCCAAACTCGCACTTCTGATTGAAGACATTCTGTCGGGGGATGAGCACTTTTTAGGAGGTGTTCAGCGAACGTCCAAAAGCCCCAGTGATCTACTAGAAGCTGTTGTTGCCTGGTCCCATTCTTTACGACGAGAACTGGCGGAGGTCATAACTGTGATCGAGCCCTGTGTCCGGCAAAGCGTCCTCATGAGCCTCCTGCCGAGAAAAGCCGTGGATCCCGGCTACACGGGGAGCCTCGATGCCGCGATTCTGGAACACGCAGAGCAGATCGGGATTGCGCTGCAGCCCACGCAAATCGAAACTCTGCGGAATGTTTGCATTAACATTCGAAAGTTGCGCGGAATGAGTAAAGATCAGGCTCGTCGACAGTCGAAGTCGATCGGCGAATTGCGGGTGGAGCGACATCTGTACGACATGCTTCTGAAGCGGCAGAAAGGGCGCTGCCACTGGTGCGGAGTAGAGCTTATCGCTAACGGAGTGATGGAGACCCTAGATCATCTTACGCCGAAGCACTTAGGCGATGATATTCCCGACGGGAGTAACTGGGCGCTGACTTGCTCGACCTGCAACGAGGGGAAGGCGGATTCATTCGCATGGGCGGCGACTCAATGGGCCCATGACTATTTTCACCGGGGAGATCCCGTTGGTGAGGCGGAGATTGGAGCGTACCAGCGCTGGGTTGTTCTAGCTCGCTCTCGACGTTGCTCCTTCTGTTCACTCGGGACTCGTGAGGTGGAGTTGCACGTTTTTCGAAGAGTAAGGACAGGGTTGGCAATACCCGCGAATTGCGCGGCTGCATGCATTGCGTGTGGAAGGGCGAAGAATGTCGATTTTTTGATCCCGCGGTGGGCCGCGCGGGAGCTCAGGAGGGGATCAGGCTAGTCGCCCATTTATGTCTGGGTTGAATGCACCTTCTCAAAAAGACGCTGCAGGTGGTCCGTCAGGACGGCGATGTCCTGCTTGGTGTTTTGCAGATCGTTCCAAGAGGCCGAATGACTTTCGGTGATTCTCCAGCTTCCTTCGGTCCAGGCGCAATGTGGGCGGAGTGGGAGTAGTTGCGCACAGTAGAAGGTTTGGAGGTCGATCTCCGGGATCTTGGGGAGCCCAACGTGGTCCATGATGTTACCGAGGCTTAGTATCCCGATCCCGTGTGTTAGGCGGGATTTCTTTGGGGGAAGGTTCCAAGCTTGCGCGAAAACTTCCCGTACGGCGTGCCAGAACGGGAAGAGGACGCGGCTCATGAGAGTGATCCCGCCATCGGGAGCGTCCTCGCGTCGGAGCTTGTAAAGGACGCCGTCAGAGAGGCTGTTGTCAAGCATTCGGAGTACCGAGTTGTCTTTGATGGGGCCGTGCGGGGTCGTCGGAGTCTGGATCTTGTGGTGGAATGGGGAATCTTCTTGGTGGTTCAGGTACTCGAGGAGGCGAGCCGAGAGACGGCGCTTCTGGAGCTGCGTGGGGAGGCGGGACTTGGTGTTCGGGATGAGCTCGTAGATGAGGCCTTTCGCCAGGGGTTTGGCCGAGTTCACGAGGATGAACTGTTCCGTCTGATGTTCGATGTCGTCCGTGATGAAGGCCGTCACGACCACGGGGAACCGCTTGATCTGGGCGTCACGAATGGCGGCGACGCGTTGCTGGCCGTCGACGATGCAACCCGGCTTCGGGACCTCGGTTGAGCGCGGCACAGGGATGGAGAGCATGCCCATCCGAGAGTACGGGGTTTGGAAGCTAGCTCCAGCTGCAGGTTTGAACTTCACGCGGGAGTCGAAGGCCACGATGATGCCGTTGGGCAGCATTGGTGACGGGCTTTCGAGGTAGCAGCGAATTTCCTCGACGTGTGCGATCACTTCCGGGCGCTGGTATCCCTGCAGCTTTGCCAGGCTTGAGCGGCGAAGGCGGGAGATGCAGGCGAAGGAGTGAATTTTCTTACCGTCGACGGCGAAGGAATAGAGCTTCCGGCCCTTGGACTGGCGGATCTCCATCGCGGGCACAGTGAGCGTTTCGTATGCGCTGGGCATGGCTGTATCGTCCTTGAGCAGCGGAGGGCGAAGACCGGCATGGACCTTCGTTCACTCCGATGAGCGAGAACGATACTGCGCGAAAGCGCTCCTGGAGTCAAGCCGAGAGGCGAGTCGCGGATTCGGTCGGCAAAGGCTCTTGGGCCTCAGGGATCGCTGGGACCTGCCCCGTCAGCGTTCGAAGACGCTGATAGAAGATTGCCACGTTGTGAAAGCCGCGACGACGATTGCGTTCCGCACCGCGGAAGAGGATGACGTGGTGCTTGAGGTGCCTACAGACAGCGCAGGTGCATTTCTTCCACGGGCTATCCTCGAGCACCTGGCGGGCCGACTCCGTTCGGTTGCGCTCCGGGTCGTGAATCTCTTCGTAAGCTCGCAAGGCCTTCAGGACCGTGACGAGCGAACGTCCCCCAGCGTCGTACTCTTCGAGGCGACGCAGACACAGTTGTTCAGCCTTGCGGGTCTTGTCGTAGTCCAGTTCGCCCGAGCGAATGCGAGCTTCCAGGCGAAAATTACCCTGGACTTGGGGGACCCGTATCGCCGTGTAAGTCCGCTCGAGCGTGTGGTAATTGTCTTTGTCGTCCATGAACGCTTGGCGAAGCGGCGAAGTGCTGTCGATGCTCGCCACGCCCAAACTCTCGAACGTCGGCAGGCTAGCGAAGCGGGTGACCCCGAGTAAATGGATTTTCGTCGCAGGCAAGCGAATTTCGGCCACTGCGCGGAGGCAACTCAGGATTTCAGGGGTTTTGAGCGGCACCATGCCCCCCAGAGCGATGTACCGATAGCCCATCTTCTGCAGGGCGGCGAAGGCGTGCGCGTACGAGGACGGGCTCCACCCCTGCGCAATACCTATCGGCGTGAAGGGAAGCTTGTTCTTCTTGTGCGTCGAGTGGAACTCGGCAGCGAGCTTCAGGGTGAGTTCCTGGCGGGCGCGGACATTGGGCGGGACCGCAGAGCCGAAGAGATCAGCATCCCATTGCGGCTTGTAATCAATAATCACGTGATCGACGGCAAATCCGTAGTCAAAGCCGCACTTGACGTAAAAGTTGATGACGTCATCGACAGAGAACGGGGGCTCGTCCTCCTTGACGTAAGTGAACGCTCCGCAATCACCCATGCACTCGATGGGGCCCCACGGATGGTCTTTGAGACGGAAGAACTCCTTGACGCCCTCTCGCAGGATTCGCCGCTGCTGGTTCTGCGTGTACTTTGCCTGACTGTTGGCCCCGGTGCCCTCGACGATGGCCTTCGAGACCAGCAGGCCATCGAATACCCGCTCTTGCCCACGGAAGACCTCGTGAGCGTAATGGTCGTCCTGGTGCCGGATCCGTTCTGGGTTGCGGGTCTCCCGCTGGAAGTCAAAACTGGGGTCGACGAGGTCCTGGCTGTCGGGGAGGAAGTACTTCATTGAGTGGTTCCGGAACGGATCTCTTCCGCGATTTCGCTGTGCAGCCGGCGAAACCGGCGCTGTTCACAAGCGCGGCCGCTGGCGCGCAAGGTGCGCAGCAGGCCCGTCCAGCCGGCCTTAGGCTCCTTCGCCAACTCGCCTCGGATGAAGGAGACCACGTCCTCGTCGGTCATGCGGGCACGGTCGTGTTTCTCGGGTTTTGGGGTGTCCGCCACGAGGGTTTCATACTGCGCGCGTAGGTCCGCTGTCGAGAAGTGCGTCTGTAGCGCCCCAGGTTGCTTGAGAAGGTTTAGCGCGGTGCGCGCATGTAAGCCTTGCATGGTGCCTCCCCAGGCGCTCTGCGTGCGTGCATCGATGACGAGCACGTTGTCTCGCAACGGGGTGTGCTCCCAGCCGGCTCCGCTTGTGATGATGGTCAATCGCTCAGGATGTCGCAGGCACCCGAGTGCCTGGACGAGGTCTTCGCGCATCGCCTTCGCGTAGTCGGGAGAACACAAGAACAGGTAATTGGCCCGTGGAGATTCCTCAGCCAGGCCCCGCAGGGTCGTCGGTCCCTCGCTCGACTGGCGCAGGCGTCCCAAGGCAGACCACCATGCTTGGTTGTAGCCCACCCGGTCTTCCCTGTGGCCCAACGAGACCTGGTCGGGCGAGCCCTCGGAGAAGGTGCATGAGTACGGGTTGATGGGTGTTCGCTCAGACAGAAGGCCGTAGCCTGCCGAGGCGATCCAAAGGTCTACGCGCCAACCTGCCTGACGAACCTGCTTCGAAAGGTCCTGGACAAGTTTCCAGTGCTCTCCTGCGTAGACGCGCGAAGCCGGCTCGCGTAGTAGCGGCATCGCCGCATCCAGTCGAGCCCACCACTTTGCGGCGCGCGCGCTCGCATCACTCGGAGGGATCTCTCTCAAGCGGAGGTCGCTGGAGATCTCACCGCGCTTCCGTTCCGTGCAAGTGGCCACGATGTTGAGGTGGGGCGCTGGGAGCGACATCGGCGTGGGAGAGCTGTCGACGAGTGCCATGCAAGTCCCGTGAGCGCAAGCATAAAGTCGAGGTTGCTCTTCTGGCCGAAGAGACAGGGCGCAAGGGACATGTCTCTAGGCCGCTAGAAATGGCCCGCGGTATCCTCACGCGTGATGGCCGACGATCCCGAGGCGCGAAGGGTGTCCGAGCTGCTCGACCGGATCACGCGCGGCGAGCTCGGCGAGGCCGAGGCCGAGGAGCTCGAGCTGTACGCGCAGAACGACCCGGAGCTGCGGGCGGCGATCGAGGCGCGGACCCGCCAGGCGGCGCTCGGCGGCGGCTGGCTGGCGCGGGTCGAGGCGGACCACCGGATCGCGCGCGCCGAGCGATCGCCGCGGGTGCTGCTCGAGCGCGGGCTCGCCGGGCTGCTGGTGGTGGCCGGGTGGCTGGCGTGGGCCGCGGCGCCGGCGCTGGGCCCGGGGATGGTCGTGGCCGGCCTCGGGCTGCTCGTGTACTCGTGGATCCGCGTCAACCACCGCCAGGACCCTTACAAGGACATTCAGCGATGACCAGCACCCCCGCCGTCCTCCACGCCGCCGACCTCGCGCACCGCCGCGCCGGCGAGATGCTCGTGACCACCACCGAGTCGGTCGTCGGGTTCCGCGTCGTCCGCGTGCTCGGCCTGGTCCGCGGCAACACGGTCCGCACCCGCAACCTCGGGCAGGACTTCCTCGCCGGGCTGCGCAACATCGTCGGCGGCGAGGTGACGCAGTACACCGCCATGCTGTCGCAGAGCCGCGAACAGGCGCTCGACCGCATGCGCGCCGAGGCGCTGGCGCTCGGCGCCAACGCGATCATCGCCATGCGCCTGACGACGTCGACGGTGATGGCGGGGGCGGCCGAGATCCTGGCCTACGGGACGGCGGTGCTCCTCGCGCCCGAGGAGTGACGAAATTCGCGGCTGCCCGTCAAAGCATGTGCTTGTGACCATGGTGGAAAGGACATGTTGAATCGAGCATGTCCATGCATACCTGGCGCGGAAAGCATGGTGACAGGAGCATGGCCGTAAGAACTTGTCGAATCGGACATGTTCGATGGGACATGTGCGAAAGGCAGCGAGCGACCGCGGCGAGCGGCGAAACAGAGCGGCGTGGCGGGGCCTCCCGCGCGTGAGCGGTCCGTTCGGGCCGGGAGCGGCGGGGTGGAGCACGTGCGGCGGCACGCTCGCGCAGAAGAGCCGTTCGAGGGCCTGGAAGGGCGCTCGGGCGGGCGGGGCGAGCCGTCTCGTCCGGAATGCGCGCGGCATCGGTCAGCCAGTCGCAGGGAGATGGCGTCCGCTGCGGGGCGCGAGCGCAGCGAGCATGGCGGGCGGCGCCTCCGCGGGCGGTGTTCGCAAGGATCGAGACGCTCGCGTCGGCGGCCTCCGCTGGCCGGATGACGAGGCGACGGACGACCCTGCCCGAGACCCAGGCGACGTGTATTTCGAGGGGGGGGCCGGCGAGCAGGCCGTTCGCCATACGCGAGCCGCGTCCCGCGGCCGGAGCCGAGCGCGCCGCCACCCGGGCGCGGCCCGGCTCGCGGAGTTGTGGCATCCTGCGCGCGTGACCTACGCCGCCTGGTTCCAGTGCTTCCGCGGTTGTCCCGGCCGATTCGGGCTCACCGAGGTGATCTATCGCTGCCCGCAGTGCCACGGCCTGCTCGAGGTGCAGCACGATCACGCGGCGCTGCGCTCGCGCTCCCCGGCGGCGTGGATGCGGCTGTTCGACGAGCGCTACGGGCGGACGCAGTGGCCGTTCGGCAGCGGGGTGTGGTCGAAGCTCGAGTGGGTGCTGCCGCAGATCGAGCCGAGCAACGTGGTGTCGCTGTTCGAGGGCAACTCGAACCTGCTGTGGGCGGAGCGCTACGGCAAGTCGATCGGGCTCGACGATCTGTGGGTGAAGCAGTGCGGGATCAGCCACACCGGCTCGTTCAAGGACCTCGGCATGACGGTGCTGGTGTCGGCGGTGAAGCAGGCGATCGCCGAGGGCCGGCCGATCCGCGCGGTCGCGTGCGCGTCGACGGGCGACACGTCGGCGGCGCTGGCGGCGTACGGGGCGGCGGCGGGGATCCCGGTGGTCGTGCTGCTTCCGGCCGGCAAGATCAGCGCGGCCCAGCTGATCCAGCCGGTCGCCAACGGAGCGATCGTGTGCAGCCTCGACACCGACTTCGACGGCTGCATGCGCGTGGTCCAGCGGCTCACCGAAGACCCGAGCATCTACCTCGCCAACTCGATGAACTCGCTGCGGGTCGAGGGCCAGAAGACGGTGGCGCTCGAGATCGTGCAGCAGTTCGACTGGGAGGTGCCGGACTGGGTGCTGATCCCCGGCGGCAACCTCGGCAACGTGTCGGCGCTGGCCAAGGGGTTCGAGATGATGCTCGACCTCGGGGTGATCGCCCGGCTGCCGCGGATCGTGTGCTGCCAGGCGCAGCAGGCCGACCCGCTGTACCTGGCGTTCGCGCGGGCGCAGGCGGAGGGCCGGCCGCTCCGCGAGGAGGACTACGCGCCGCAGCAGGCCCGCTCGACGCTGGCGTCCGCGATCCAGATCGGGGCGCCGGTGTCGCTGCCCAAGGCCGTGCGCGCGCTGCAGCGCTGCAACGGGCTGGTCGAGGAGGCCAGCGAGGCCGAGCTGGCCGACGCGGCGGCGCTCGCCGATCGCTCGGGCATGTTCAACTGCCCGCACACCGGCGTGGCGCTGGCCTGCCTGCAGAAGCTGGCGAAGCGCGGGGTAATCGGCCGGCGCGAGCGGGTGATCGTGATCTCGACGGCGCACGGGCTCAAGTTCACCGAGTTCAAGGCCCGCTACCACGAGGGCAAGCTCGAGTTCCCCAGCACGCACGCCAACCAGCCGGTGCCGATGGGCAGCGAGCCCGACGAGGTGGTGGCGGCCCTGCACCGCGTGCTCGACGCCCGGGCGGGGTAGGCGCACGAGCGTTCATCGGTGGATGCCGGGACCGGCGCGGATCTGCGTGCCCGGCCCCGGGCACGGGTCGCGGTGTGTCTCTGAGGACAGGCGAACATGGCCTGTCCTTCAAGCCATGTGGCGGCTCGCTCAGGCGAGCAACTTGTTGAGCTCGTCGTTGACGCGGTCCTCGACGCGGCCCCTGAAGGCGCGCAGCAGCAGCGGCAGGGTGACCTGCACGCGGACGTGCGCGTCGTCGACGCTGATCGTGCCGGTGGTGCCCCTGGCGGGGCCCTGCGGCGCGTTGAAGGCGAGGTCGTCGCCTCTCCACTGCCAGCGGATGTCGAACTTGGCTTCGAGGCGCCTGGCGAGCGCCTCGGTGCGCTCGCGCGCCGCGGCCTTGCCGAGCGGGTTCGCGCGACGGATGTCGATCTGGGCCATGACTCTACCTCCGGACCACAGAGCAGGATGAACGGGGGGCCGCGACCTGTCCAGGCGGCGCCTGTGGTGCGCCTGTCCGAAGGGGCAGGCCGTGACGGAGGCGGCGCGAGGAACGGGGGTGGTCGCGGGCGCCGGCACGGGGTCGTGGGCGTCGCCGGTTGCACGCGGAGCGGTCGGCCGCTCCGCCGCGCGGGCTCGGGAATGCGCCCGCCGGGTTCGCGCGTGGTGGGGGGCATGCGCGCCTGGCTCCTGATCGTTTCGCTCCTGCTCTCCGCCTGCGCGAGGCCGACGCCCGCGGTCGCGCCGCCGATCGCGGCCGGGACGAGCAGCCCGGCCCCGCAGGTGGTGGAGCGCGTCGACGGGTCGGCGCAGCCGCTGTTCGCGGCGGCCCAGGTCGAGGGCGTGTTCGTCCTGCGCTCGCTGACGACCGGCGAGCAGATCGTGACCGACGCGGCGCTGGCGGGGACCGGGGAGCTGCCGGCGTCGACGTTCAAGATCCCCAACGCGCTCATCGGGCTCGAGCGCGGGGTGCTGGCGGGGGCCGACGCGACGCTGAAGTGGGACGGCGTCGAGCGAGCGGGGCCGCCCGCGTGGAACCGCGATCACAGCCTGGCGTCGGCGCTGCGCGACTCGACGGTGTGGTTCTTTCAGGAGGTGGCGCGCCGGGTCGGGCCGGCGGCGATGCACGCGTCGTTGCGAGCGTTCGCCTACGGCAACGCGGACATCGGCGGCGGCATCGACCGGTTCTGGCTGCAGGGGGCGCTGCGGATCTCGCCGCGCGAGCAGGTCGAGTTCATCAGTCGGCTGCACCGTCGCGAGCTGCCGGTAGCGCGTGAGCACATGGCGCTGGTCGAGCACATGCTGACGCGAGCGCAGGCTCCCGGCTGGTCGTGGCGCGGCAAGACGGGGCTGACCGCCCATGAGGGGCGCGCGGTGGGCTGGCTGGTCGGGCTGGCCGAGCGCGACGGCACGACCTGGGCGTACGCGCTGCTGCTACGCGCGCCGGAGGCCGAGGAAGAGCGCCTGGTCCCCGTGCGCGCCGAGCTGACGCGGGCGCTGCTGATCCACTACGGAGCGCTGCCGGCCGAGGCGGGACGCTGAGGGGCGCGGGCCGTCCCCGGGCGGACGTGCGCTTGGGGACAGGTCGCGGCGAGGAGAGATGCGCTCGAAGACAGGTTGCGCGGCCGGGGCTCAGCCCGTATCTCGGAGCCGGGCTCACGAGGCGCGCGCGGGGCGGGTGATGGCGAACGTCGGGCAGGTGTCGGCGTCGTTCCACAGCCACCGCTGCGGGCCGGCGGCGGACTCGCGCAGGCGGTCGTCGACGGCGCGCCATAGCTGCTCGAGGTTCGGGCGCAGGAGGCAGGTCGCGGCGAACTGCGACGGGTCGGCGAGGTCGCGCCAGATCTGCTGGCAGTAGGCGAGCAGGTCGTTCTCGTAGAAGCGGACCAGCGGGGCCGACACGAGCGGGCCGCGGTGCCAGCGGCGCAGGCCGCCGGCGAGGGCGCGGCCGAGCTCGAGCAGGAGCGGGCGCGGGACCAGGTGCGTGAGCAGCAGGTGCTTGCTCAGGTCGTGCTGCACGCCGAAGAAGTGGTAGTCGCGGCCGGCTCGTACGCGCCGCGGCTCGGGCACGCGCAGGCGGGCGGCGGCGGCCAGCGCGGCGTAGTAGGCGCCGGCGCCGAGGGCGAGCGGGAGCTCGCCGCGGAGGTTGCCTTCGAGCCATGTCCGTTTGTTCATGGCCGAAGAGGCAGCTTGGTAGTAGCGCGGGCGCGGGCCGAGCGCGGGCGCACGCGCGGCCAGGCTGGCCGGGGCAGGGGCGCCGTCGATGACGCCGCGCGCGTCCCAGGTGAACCCGAGCCGCTGCAGGTAGGTGCGCACGGCCGGGTGGCCGCCGAGGACGTCGACGCGGCCGACCACGGCGGCGTGCGCGGGCGCGTCGTGGGCGGGGAAGCGGAGCAGGAGGCCGTGGTCGTCGCGGACGAGCGCGGGCGCGACGCCGAAGCGACGGCGGTAGGCGGCGAGGAACGGGCGCAGCAGGGCGGCCTCGGCGTCGGGACCCGCCGGCTCGGGCAGCGGCGCGGTGGCGACGTCGAGGAGCATGCGCGGCGAGCGAGCGTCAGCGCACCGGGACGAACTCGTCCCAGCCGTAGCGGCGGAGGTAGTTGCCCCACACGCCCTCGCACACGCGATCGTAGCGGCAGCTCGCGCACTCGGGCCGCTTGTGGCGGGCGCTGTCGTCGAGGTCGGCGCGGCGCACGGCGACGAGGCCGCCGTCAGGGCCGGAGCGCCGCTCGGCCAGGCGCTCCGCAGGGATGAGGTCGGTGTGGACGGCCACCGGCGGCTCGAAGTGGACGTAGTCCTCGACGTAGCCGCGGTTGTGATCGGGCAGCCGGGTGGTGGCGCAGAGCGGGATGTCGACGAAGAACGCCTGCACCTGCCGCTCGCGCGCCGACGCTTGGTGGAGGAAGGCCTCGGCGGCCGCGGCGATCTCGGTGTAGGTCGGGAACAGCTGGTCGAAGAAGGTGTTGGCCCGGCCGTTCGCCTGCATGACGTTGAACACGACCTGGTCGACGCCGCGCTCGCGCAAGAACACGTAGATGTCGTGGAGGTGCGGCAGGTTGCGCTTGGTGACGACCGTGCTGGTGTGCAGCGCGACGCCGAGGCGCTTGTAGCGGGCGATGGTGGCGATCCCGCCGACCGTCTGCTCGAAGCTGCCGGGGGTGCGGGTGAGGCCGTCGTGCAGCTTGGCGGTGTGGCCGTGGATGCTGACGTAGACCTTGTTGAGCCCGGCGGACAGGAGCAGGCGCGCGTAGCGGTCGTAGCTGAGCGCGCGGCCGTTCGTCATCATGCTGATCTGGCGCGCACCTGCCTCTTTGGCCATCTTCACCCAGACGGGCAGCCGCTGGTTGGTGGTCGGCTCGCCCGAGGTGAAGCACACCTCCTCGAAGGCGTCGTGCTGGCCGAGGATCCAGCGCACCGTCTCGTCAGTGGTGGCGGAGTTGACGACGTAGCGGCCGTCGCGGTCCTCCTCCATGCAAAAGATGCAATTGTTGTTGCACACCGCGCCGGTCAGGATATGCACCCGCGGCGCCTTGCCGGCGATCCGCGCCTCGATCGCGCCGCTGGCGGGCGGGCGTTCACCAGGAGCCGTGGGAGCCGTGGGATCCATGCGAGCCGTGCGAACCGTGCGAGCCGTGCGAGCCGTGCGAGCCGTGCGAGCCGTGCGACGCGTGGCCCGGATCGCCGGGCGCGAAGGTTGCCGCGGCGACGAGGTCGCCGCTCGGCACGCCCGTCTCGGCGTACTCCAGCGCCTTGTCCGAGATCTCACGGTGTTCGGGCCCAAGCACGGCGCTGGCCTTCTTGCGAAAGGAGACGAGCTCGTCAGGATCAGGGGCGGCCATGGCTGCACCATAGCCGAACCTCTGCGCGCCCGCAGCACGAACCAGTGAGCTCGCGCGGGGCCGGTGCGAAGCGGCGGTAGCACCAAGCGAGCGGCTCCAGATGCGGCGTCGCCGACAACTTGACACCGCCGGGCCCCGCCCGTAGCGTCCCAGAAAGGCTCTTCTCATGCAGATTCGGGTACTCTCCCTCGCGCTGTTGGTCGCCGCGGGCTCGATGTCCGGCTGCAGTGACGACTTCCAGCTGCCCAACAGCTCCGGCGTGCCGACGGCCCCGGACGGCAGCAGCACCTCGACCACGACCACGGGCGAGACGCCGACGACGTCCACGCAGGGAACGACCGCCGCGGAGACCACCGCGGTCGATCCCACCGTCGAGCCGACGAGCTCGACGACCGACCCGTCCGGCGGCGGGATGTGCAACATCTACGACCAGGACTGCCCCGGCGAGCAGAAGTGTACGGCGTACGCGAGCCCCAACACGTTCATCCCCGAGGGCATCAAGTGCGTGCCGGTGCCGGACAACCCGAAGGCCGCGCATGAGCCGTGCAGCGTCGGCCCCGAGGGCCTCGGCGACGACAACTGTGCGCTCGGCACGGTCTGCCTCGACCTCGACTACGACGGCAGCGGCTTCTGCCTGCCGTACTGCACCGGGGACTCGCAGAACCCGATGTGCGAGGGCAACGACACCACCTGCGTGAAGCTGTTCTTCGGCTACGACTTCGGCAATTGCTTCAAGCAGTGCGACCCGCTGCTGCAGAACTGCGCCGAGGGCGAGGGCTGCTACATGGACGCGATCAAGGTCGGCGGCACCGGCTTCGTGTGCCTGCCGGTCGTGCAGGGCGGGGCCGAGGCGACCTTCCAGGACACGTGCATCGGCTGGTCGTCGTGCGCGCCGGGGTTCGCCTGCGTCTACGACTCGCTGGTGCCGGAATGCACGTTCTCGTACTGCTGCACGCCGTGGTGCGACCTCTCCGAGGGCGACGGCCCGTGTCAGGACCTCGACGAGAAGATGTCGTGCATCGCCTGGTACAGCCAGGGTCAGGCTCCGCCGGGGTTCGAGAACGTCGGGGTCTGCGGGATCCCGGAGTAGCGGATCCGGTCGAATTCGGCCGGCGCCCGCGCATTTTACGCTGAGAAATCAGCGTTTGGGCCTGGGAAAGGCGGGAACGCGGCGAAATTCAGGGTTTTCGCGCGATCGTTGGCGAATTGGCGTGAGTCGGTAAAGCTGCCGTAAACTCACCGCCCGGGCCGTCCCGGCGGTGTATCAAAATGCCCGCCGGGGGCCACTGCGGCCCCCCACGGAGGAGACTCAGATGCCAATGTCTCGGACAACCATCCTCACCCTGCCGACGCTGCTCGCGCTGTTCGCGACGCAGCTCGCCGCCTGCGCGCCGACCGTGTTCGACGACGCGACGGCGCTGGCCGTAGTCGGGGACCCGCCGCCGCTGCCGGCGCCGCCGCCGCCGCCACCACCGCCGGAGCCGGAGCCGGAGCCGCCGAAGCGCGTGGTGGTCGAGGACAACAAGATCACGATCACCGAGAAGATCCAGTTCGACCTCGACAAGGCGACGATTCGCCCCGAGTCGGACGGGCTGATGGCCGAGATCATCTCGGTCATCAAGGAGAACCCGCACATCAAGAAGATCGCGATCGAGGGCCACACCTCGAGCGAGGGCACCGACCGCCACAACCTCAAGCTGTCGGACGCGCGCGCCAAGGCGGTGATGGACTACCTCGTGAAGAAGGGTGAGCTGCCCAAGGAGATGTTCACGGCCAAGGGCTACGGCGAGACGCGCCTCATCGCCGACGAGTCGACGGAGGAGGGCAAGGAGAAGAACCGCCGCGTCGAGTTCAACATCGTCGAGCAGGACGTGACGAAGAAGAAGGTCGAGATCGACCCGAAGACCGGCCAGAAGAAGGTCGTCGAGGAGTCGACGTCGACCGTCGCCAACCCGTCGCCCGAGACGCCGAGCGAGGCCGCCGCCGGTGGGGCCGACGCGCCCGCGCCCGCCGCCGACCCGGCCAAGGCCGCCAAGTAGAAGGGAGCCACGAACATGCGCACTTCCACGATCCTCTGCTCCCTGTTCGCCGCCGCGATGGCGACCGCCTGCTCCGGCGTCAAGCGCGACGCCGAGACCTACCGCGCCGACACCCGCACGCTGCTCGAGACCAAGAACAGCGCGGTGAAGGACTGCTACGACCAGCAGCTCGTCGACGACCAGAACGTCGGCGGCGAGGTCCTGGTCCGCTTCAAGGTCGAGAAGAAGACCGGCCGCCTGTACGACGTCGCCGTCGACCCCGCCGGCACCCAGGCCCCCGAGGCGCTGCAGCAGTGCATCGTCCGCGCGATCGACGGCCTGGTGCTCGACCCGGTCGACCGCCGCGAGGGCGTCGCCTCGTACAAGTACACGTTCAAGGCCAACCCGCCGAAGCAGCTCTGAGCGCGCTCGCCGGGCGATGTGCGGCCGTCAGGATGGGCCCTGGCGGCCGCCGTCGCGAGCGCGCCCGGGCGGGGCGTCCGCGAGCGGGACGGCTCGACGAGCGGAGCTGCGAGGCGGCCGCGCGGGCCGGCTCGGACGCGGATGTCCTGGAGGGCATGTTTTACCAGACATGTGCCCTGGGAAATGTCCCTCGGGACATGCCCGGAAGAGCACGTCACCCGAGGGCGCTGCGGGGGTCCCACAGGGTGTCGGCGATCAGGTGCAGCACGCCCTGCTCGCGCTGCAGGCGGCCGCTGACGCCGAGGATCTGGGCGGTGCGGCCGATCAGGCCGTAACGCTCCCAGACGCTGGCCCAGACGATGATGCTGAGCATGCCGGTCTCGTCCTCCAGCGTGTAGAACGTGACGCCGCCGGCGGTGGGCGGGCGCTGGCGGCAGGTGACGGCGCCGACGTAGTCGACCAGGCTGCCGTTCGGCAGGCGGGCGACGGCGGCGGCGCCCTCGATGCCGATGCGGCGCAGGGCGGGGCGCCACTCCGACAGCGGGTGGCCGCGGGTGCTGTGGTGGGTGCGACGGTAGTCCCAGAGGATCGCCTCGCCGGCGGTCAGCGGGGTGAACAGCGTCTGCTGGGCCGGCGGCGGGGCCGCCTCGGGCAGCGGCAGGGCGTCGCCGCGGGCGGCCGCGAGCCCGCGGACGCGCCAGATCGCGGCCCGGCGGTCGAGGCCGAAGCCGATCAGCGCGCCGGCCTCGGCCAGGGCGTGCAGCGCGGCGGCCGACAGGCGGGTGCGGCGGGCGAACTCGTCGAGGCTGGCGTAAGGGCCCGGTGCGCCCTCGAGCGCGGCCCGGTCGAGCACGCCGAGGCCCTTGACGTAGCGCAGGCCCATGCGCAGCGCGACCTTCGAGCTGTCCTCCGGGTCATGCTCCAAAGTGCAGTCCCAGGCGCTCTTGCGGACGTCGATCGGGCGGACCTCGATGTTGTGGCGCTGGGCGTCGGCGACCAGGGTCGAGGGGTGGTAGAAGCCCATCGGCTGGGCGTTGAGCAGGGCGCAGGTGAAGGCCGCGGGGTAGTGGCGGCGCAGCCAGGCGGTGGCGTAGGCGATCAGGGCGAACGAGGCGGCGTGGCTCTCGGGGAAGCCGTACTCGCCGAAGCCGCGGATCTGGGCGAACACCCGCTCGGCGAACTCGCGATCGATGCCCTTTTTGGCCATGCGCTCGACGATCCGGTCGTGGTGCGGCTCGATGCGTCCGGGGCTGCGCCAGGCGGCCATGTCGCGGCGCAGCTGGTCGGCCTCGCCGGGGGTGTAGTCGGCGGCGAGCATGGCGAGGCGCATGACCTGCTCCTGGAACAGCGGCACGCCGAGGGTCTTGGCGAGCACGCGCTCGAGGCTCGGGTGCGGGTAGACGGTCGGCTCCTCGCCGTTGCGGCGGCGCAGGTAGGGGTGGACCATGTCGCCCTGGATCGGGCCTGGGCGGACGATGGCGACCTCGATGACGAGGTCGTAGAAGGTCCGGGGGCGCAGGCGCGGCAGCATCGCCATCTGCGCGCGGCTCTCGATCTGGAACACGCCGACGGTGTCGGCCTCGCACAGCATGTCGTAGGTCTCGGGGTCCTCGGCGGGGATGGTGGCCATCGACAGCTCGCGGCCGTGGTGGACGCGGATGAGCTCGAGGGCGCGGCGGACCTGCGCCAGCGCGCCGAGGCCGAGCAGGTCGACCTTGAACAGGCCGAGGTCCTCGACGTCGTTCTTGTCCCACTGGACGATCGTGCGCCCGACCATCGCCGCCGGCTCGATCGGGCACAACGTGTCCACAGGGTCATGTCCCAAGAGGAAGCCGCCGGGGTGGGTGGCGGCGTGGCGCGGGAAGTCGAGGATCTCGCGCGAGAGGCGGAGCAGGTGGCCGTGCAGCGGGATGTCGGGGTCGATGCCGGCGGCCTTGAGCATGGCGGCGTCGAACTCGGAGCTCCAGGCGCTCTGCAGCTTGGCGGCGCGGTCGAGCAGGTCGGGCGCGGCGCCGAGGGCCTTGCCGACGTCGCGGATCGCCGAGCGCGGGCGGTAGCGGATGAAGGTCGCGACCATGGCGGCGTTGCGCCGGCCGTAGCGCTGGTAGACGTGCTGGATGACCTCCTCGCGCCGCTCGTGCTCGATGTCGAGGTCGATGTCGGGCGGCTCGGCGCGCTCGCGGCTGATGAAGCGCTCGAACAGCAGGTCCATGCGCACGGGGTCGATCGCGGTGATGCCGAGGCAGAAGCAGACGGCCGAATTGGCGGCGCTGCCGCGGCCCTGGCACAGAATCTGCTGCGAGCGGCAGAACTGCACCAGCTCCCACATGGTCAGGAAGTAGCCGCCGTAGTCGAGCTCGTCGATGAGGGCGAGCTCGCGGTCGAGCTGGGCGGCCACGGCCGGCGGCACCTGGCCGCGGTAGCGCTCGCGGGCGCCGCGGAAGGTCAGCTCGCGCAGCCACGCCGAGCCGGAGGTGCCGTCGGGCAGCTCGCCGCCGGGGTAGCGGTAGCGCAGCTCGGCGAGCGAGAAGGTGCAGCGCTCGGCGACCTCGAGCGTGCGCGCGAGCGCGGCCGGGTCGTCGCGGAACAGCGCGGCCAGCTGCGCCGGCGACTTGAGGTCGTGCTCGGCGTTGGCCCGCAGCTGCGCGCCGGCCTGGGCGATGCTGACGTTGCGGCGGATGCAGGTCAGGACGTCCTGCAAGGGGCGGCGGGCGGCGTCGTGGTAGAGCACCTCGGTGCCGGCGACCACCGGGACATCGAGCAGCTCGGCGGCGGCGCGCAGGCGAGCCTCGAGCGGGGCCTCGGCGGCCTCGCGGTGGCGGGCGACGAGGGCGTAGAGGCGGCCGGCGAACGGCTCGCGCAGGGCCGGCAGCATGTCGGGGTCGAGCGCGAGGGCGATGAGCTCGCGGCCGTGCTCGGGCAGGTCGGCGAGCCGGACCCGGCTGTGTCCCTTGGGACAGGACATGCGCCCGCGCGACAGCAGGCGGCACAGGTCGGCGTAGGCGGCCCGGGTCGGCGCGAGCAGCAGCAGCGGGCGCCCGGGCGGCGGGGCGACGGGGCGGGGCCGCTGGGCCGGGCGGCCGCGGCGGTCCTGCTTGGGCGGGGGCGTGTGCTGACCTTTTAAACCTGTCGATTTGGACATGCTTGCATGGGCATGTCTCTTCAGATAGTCTTCATGGGTCATGTCCTGAGAGACATGTTCGTCGGGCTCGTCGGGCGGGACCTCGGGGGCGACGCCGAGCAGATCGTCGGGGTCGCCGATGGTGACCTGGGCGCCGCAGATCACGGGGAAGCCGAGCTTCTGGGCGGCGACGTGGGCGCGCACGAGGCCGTAGACGCCGTCGCGGTCGGTCAGGGCGAGGGCCTGGAGGCCGTGGGCGTGGGCGGCGGCGACCAGCTCGTCGGGGTGCGAGGCGCCCTCGAGGAACGAGAAGTTGCTCTTGACCCACAGAGCGGCGGCGCGGACGGTCATCGGCCCGGCTCTCAGTCGAGGATCCCGTGGATGTACCAGCGGTCGCGCGGGCGGTCGTAGAACAGCCAGGCGATGTCGCCGTGCGAGGTCTCGGCGAAGTAGTAGTCGCGCTCGACCTCGCGGGCCCACCAGCCGCCGCTGATCCGGTACGGCCCGGCCATGCGCACCACGGCGCCGCGGACCAGGCCGCTGGCGGCGAGCCAGTGCTCGTCGGCCTCGTCGCGCCGCGGCAGCGGCACCGGGCGCGGGAGCAGGCGCCGGCACAGCGGCGGGGCGGCCAGGGCCTCGTGGTGGTTGGCCGGAAGGTCATGGACGATCGGACATGTCACTTCGGACACGGGCTCCCAGGCGAAGCTGGCCTCGGGGAGGTGGGCGGAGCGGAGGGTGGCGCGGGTGACGGCCTGCTCGCCGAAGGCGGCGCGGACGCGGGCGAGCGCGCGGGCGGCGGCGGCGAGATCGCGGCCGCGACCGCGCAGGAGGGCCAGCTGCTCGGCGCGGGCGCGGGCGCCGAGGCCGACGAGGACGGCCCGCTGGACCGGCGCGGCGAGGGTGAGGCCGTCGAGGCGCAGGCGCAGGAGGTCGAGCAGCTGCAGCAGATCGTCGGGCTCGGCCTGCAGCGGGGCGGCCGGCTCGACGGTGGTGACGACCGGGTCCTCGTGGTCGAGCTCGAGGGTGAGGCGGAGCTCGACGAGGGCGTCGCCGCCGGTGCACACCTGGCGTAAGAGACAGGCGATCGGCTCCTTGAGCGCGAACAGCAGCCGCTCGCGATCGTCGTCGGGCGGGTCGATCTCGAGCGCGACCTCGGGCGGATCTTCGGGCTGCGTGGGCCGCAGCGGGGCGTGCTCGCGGCCGGAGGCGCGGGCGTGGAGGGCGGCGGCGGCGCTGCCGAGGCGGGTCCGCACGTCGGCCGCGGGCAGGGCGAGGAAGCCGCCGAGGGTGGTGATCCCGAGCTTCTCGAGGGTGTCCTGAAGGACAGGCGAGAGGTCGAGCGCGGCGAGCGGGACCGCGCCGACGCGGGCGGCCTCCTCGGCCGGGCTGGCGAGCACGAGCGGGGCGGTCAGCGAGCCGTGGCGGGCCAGCGCGAGGGTGTGGAAGCGGGTGAAGCCGACGGCGACGCCGGCGGCGTAGCCGAGCGCCTCGAGGTCGCGCCGCAGGCCGCCGGCCCAGGTCGGGAGATCGCCCTGCAGCCGCTCGAGGCCGGTCGGGTCGAGCCAGAAGGCGCCGCGCGGATCGAGGCACGGCTCGACCCGCGGGGAGCGGCGCAGCAGGGTCCGCAGCAGCTCGTCGGCGGCCTCGTCGAGGATGTCCTCGGGGACAGGTTCGGCGTGGAGCTCGGGCACGAGGCCGCGGGCGGCGGCGCAGCGCATGCCGCGGGCGACGCCGCGGCGCCGCGCGGCCTGGCTGGCCCACAGGACCTCGGCCTGCGGGCCCTCGCGGCGGAGCACCGCGACCGGGGCGCCGCGCAGCTCGGGCCGCCGCCGCAGCAGGACCTGCAGCGGAAAGGCCGGCAGGTGGGCGCAGGCGAGGCGCGTGGGCGCGGGCGGGGACGAGCTGGCCTCGGGGACAGGTGCCGGGGCGCGCATGAGCCCGGCGCCCGCGGACGGGGACGAGCTGGCCTCGGGGACAGGTGCCGAACCGCGCGCGGGCCTGGCGCTCGCGGGCGGAGCGTCGAGGAAGAGCGCGGGCTGGGACGGACGGGCCATGAGCGAGACGCGAGCCGGCGGAGCGCGAGCGAGCGCGAGGATGAGAGCGAAGGAGCGAGGCGACGCCGTGCGGATCGAGGGCGAACGTGGAGCGAAGGAGCGCGGCGAGCTTGCGGAGCGAGGGCGAGGCGAGGCGCCGCTGGCGACGCGAAGCGAGGGTGGAGCGGAGGGGAGCGAGCGGCGACGCGGCGAAGCGAGAGCGGTGATGCCGAGCCGTTCGATGCGGAGGCGCGTCAGGCCAGACCCCAGGGGCCGCGGCGGAGCTCGCTGGCGGCGAGGCGCGGGGCGGCGCCCTTGTGCTTGAGGACGTCGGGGCGGACGGCGAACAGGCCGGCGCCGCGGCGCTCGCGACGGGGCTGGAGGCGCAGGCCGACCATCGGCCCCAGCGAGTCGCGCTGGGCCGAGCGGCGGGTCAGGACGACGACGCGGCAGCCGTGCGCGCGCGCGAGGCCGGCCAGGCGCGCTTGCCAGGCGCTGCCGTGCAGTCCGCGAGGACAGGTCCGAACGGCCATGCCCTCGGGGACATGTCGATCTCCCGCCGGGATCTTGTCGCTCGCGTCCGCGCGAGGCGGCGGCGGGGCGCTGAGGTCGAGGACGCACAGGCCGTAGCCGCCCGAGCGCAGCAGCAGCTCGGCGGCGCGGGCGATGCCGGCAGGGCCGCGATCTTCGGGGATGTGGATGACGATCAGGGCGTCGAGGTCGACGCCGGAGTCGGCCAGATCGGGCGGGAACAGCGGGCCGCCTGCCGGCTGGATCCACACGGTGGTCTCGCCCTCGAGCTGGGCCTGTCGGACCAGCGCGACGGCGGTGGTGAGGCGCGCGGCCGCGGCCCCGCCCGAGACCTCGATCAGCTTGCCGGGCGCGGCCAGGGAGACGAAGGAGGCGGGCGAGGCGACGCTCTCGGTCGCCGCCGAAGCTGTCCCTTCGGCCAGCTCGTCACCCGTCCTCTCTTCCTCTTCAACCCCCCGCAGCGCCACGACCGACATGCGACAAAGTTACTGAACATCCAATCAGAATCAAAGAAATTTGTGTGTGCTGCATTACGCTCGGAACCGACCAGCGCGGATCGGCGCACCTGCGCGAGGGTGCGCAGCGCGGATGTGCTCGCGCATCGATCTGGTCGAAGAGACAGGTGGAAAAGCGCGCGCGGACGCGTGGTAGAACCTGCGGCCGATGGCAGGAGACCACTCGACCGCGCACATCATCCAGTCGCTCGTGGCCAACTTGCTGATCTCGGTGGCGAAGGGCGTGGCGGCGGTGATCACGGGCTCGGGCGCGATGCTCGCCGAGACGCTGCACTCGCTGGCCGACTGCGGCAACCAGCTGCTGCTGCTGCTCGGCGTGCGCATGAGCCGGCGGCCGCCGAGCGAGAAGCACCCGCTCGGCCACGGCCGCTCGCTCTACTTCTGGTCGTTCATGGTGGCGCTGCTGCTGTTCTCCGGCGGCGGGGTGTTCTCGCTGTACGAGGGCATCCACAAGCTCGGCCATGCGGGCGAGGTGGAGAGCGTGGAGGTCGGCTTGGCGGTGCTGGCGCTGTCGCTGGCGATCGAGGGCTGGGCGACGCTGAAGAACATCGTCGAGATGAACAAGCGCCGCCGCGGCAAGCCGTTCTTCCAGTACCTGCGCGACAGCAAGGACTCGGACCTGGTGGTGGTGTTCGGCGAGAACGCGGCGGCCTGCCTCGGCCTCATCTTCGCGCTGCTGGCCCTGCTGCTGGCGAGCGTGACCGGCGACCCCCGCTGGGACGCGATCGGGACGCTGGCGATCGGCGTGGTGCTGATCGGCGTGGCGGTGTTCCTCGCCATCGAGGTGAAGTCGCTGCTGGTCGGCGAGTCCGCCGACCCCGAGATCACCGCGGCCGCCGGGGCGCTGGCGGTCGAGGACCCGAAGATCACGCGGGTGCTGCGACTCATCACGGTGCAGCAGGGCCCCGGGGAGGTGCTGGTCGCTCTCAAGCTCGGGTTCGCCGCGGGGATGACGGTCGAGCAGGTGGCGGGGACGATCAACGAGTTCGAGACGCGCCTGCGCGGTCGCTGCCCCGAGGTGAAGTGGTGCTTCGTCGAGCCCGACATCCCGCGCACGTGAGGCGGGCGCGACCCGAAAAGGGCGCACGGTCCGGACCCTGACGGGCCGCAACGCCGGTGGCGCCGCGTGACGCCGCGTCACTCGCGGCCGGTCTCGAACACGAGGCGCCGCGCGAACTCCCCCTCGACCAGCGCGGCCGCGGCCTCGGCCAGCTGGGCGACGCGGTCGCTGCGATCGCCCCGGGCGAGGTCGCGGATCCGGTCGAGCAGGGCCCGGTAGGCGGCGAGCAGCGACTCGCGCGTCTCGGCCAGGCTGTCCGAAGGGGCAGGCGGGACGACGGGTGAGGTGCCCGAAGGGGCAGGGGCTTCGGCGGGCGAGGTGGCCGAAGAGGCAGGTGGGACGGGGGTGTCCGAAGGGACAGGTGCTGCGAGGGCGGAAGGCTCGGGGGCGGGACGGGCAGGCTCGGCGGCGTCGGCCAGCGTGGCGGCGGTCCGGGCTCTGGAGGACACGACCGAGCGGGCGGTGGCCTCGGTCGGCTGCTCGCTCTCTGCCGGGCGGGTCGCGGCGGTCGGGTGCGGGGCGGCGGGCGTCGTGAGGGGGTCCATCGTCTCCAGCTCGTGGTCGTGCATCCCGGGCCTCCGTGGGCAGGTCGCGCCGAGCGGGACGGGTCGCTGTCGGCGACGCTCGCCCGCGGCGCGGCGGCGTGTCAGCGGGGACCAGCGTTCCCCGGCGGGGCTGCGGGTGTCAACGTTCGATCGGGCGCGCGCGGACGCTGTCGCGAACGCGCGCCGCGGGCCCGACCGCGCGCAGACTGTCTCAAGAGACAGGTCATGCGGGCGCGGGGGAGCTCGCGGCGGAGCCGGACGCGCCGCGGCGGTCGCGGACGAGTTCGGTCGCGGACGGGCGGGGCACCCGGACGCCGATGCGGCGGCGCGTGCGGTTTTCGCTCGCGGCGGCGTCGGCTATAGTTCGCGCGCCGCTGGCAGCCCGTGGCGGGCGGCGCAAGGAGAGTCTCATGTCTGAAGCGGTTTCTGGCGCGATCCCTCGCATCGGCGAAGTGGCCCCCGATTTCGTGGCCGAGACGACGCAGGGCGTCATCAAGTTCTCGGAGTGGCAAGGCGGCAAGTGGGTGGTGCTGTTCTCGCACCCGGCCGACTTCACGCCGGTCTGCACGACCGAGCTCGCCGAGTTCGCGCGGCGCAACGACGAGTTCGTCAAGCGCGACACCAAGCTCATCGGTCTGTCGATCGACTCGATCCACAGTCACATGGCGTGGCTGCAGAACATCAAGGAGCGGCTGGGGGTCGAGATCCCCTACCCGCTGATCGCCGACATCGACATGAAGGTGGCGCAGAAGTTCGGCATGCTGCACCCCGAGGCCAGCAGCACCGCCACGGTGCGCGCGGTGTTCTTCATCAACCCCGACCGCAAGGTGCAGGCGCTCGTCTACTACCCGCTGACGAACGGCCGCAACATCGACGAGGTGCTCCGCCTGCTCGACAGCCTGCAGACCTCGTCGAAGCACTCGGTGGCGACGCCCGCGAACTGGCGCCCCGGCGACAAGGTCATCATCCCGCCGCCGCGCAACGTCGAGGCCCTGCAGCAGCGGATGGCCCGCACCGACATGGAGCACGTCGACTTCTATCTCGGGTTCAAGCAGCTCGAGAAGCCGGCGTCGTAGCGTCCGGCCCCGCCTGCTCGTCGGCTTCCGGCCTCCCCTTGAAGGAAGCCGCGGAGGGGCGGGCAGGCGCCCCGGGTCAGAACGGGACCGAGAAGGCGAGGCTGCCGAGGCGGGCGTACGGCCCGAAGCGGTAGCCCTCCGAGTAGAAGACGTGGTTGTAGGTGGCCTGCACCCACGCGCCCTTGAGCCAGTGGAGGCCGCGCACCTTGGCCAGGCCGTCGAGCTCGACGGTCAGCTCGATGCCGGGCGTGTGCGAGTGGAACTTGGTCATCTTCGGGTCGGCGGTGCGATAGATGGAGTCGCTGCCGTAGTTGCCGTCGGCGCGCCAGAAGTAGGCGCCGGTCTGCGTGTAGAAGCGGTAGCGCAGGCGCAGGATGACGCGCCGCAAGAAGCGGACGTGGGCCCGGACTTCGGGGGCGTGGGCGAGGATGGCCCAGTCGTCGGCGTAGAAGCGGTAGCGGCCCTCGAGCACGAGCGGCGTCTTCGGCACGGCGTAGCGGAGGAAGCCGCTCAGGGCGAGGCGCCGGCGCTGGCGCGGGTGCGACTCGTCGAGGCCGTCGCGGACCTTGCGGTACGGGTTGTCCTGCGGACCCTTGGAGTAGATGCCCTCCGCCAGCACGCCGCCGAGCAGCCGGCGAGTGAGGGCGTGGGTGTACCCGATGCCGAGGTAGTGGACCTGCAAGAGGTTGGACGCCCGGGCACCTGTCTCCGGGGACATCTCCTCGAGGTTCATCCGGCCGCCCGTCCACGGGATCGCGCGACCGCCGTAGAGCTGCAGCACGGAGTCGAGGTTGGCCATGTACTGCAGGCTGACGGTGCCGGCCCGGTTGAAGACGTCGCGCGCGCCCCCGAGGCCGAAGCTGCGCGAGATCCAGTCGCTCTCGGTCGAGTAGCGGAAGAAGCCGCCGAACGACCACTCCTTGAGTCGCGCGGCGGCCCGCAAGGTGCCCTCGTGGCGGAACTCGGTGAAGAGGAAGTCGCCGCCGGTGACGGCCGCCGCGCCGGCGCCGATCGAGGCGGAGGTGACGGCGTCGAGCAGGTACTCGGCGCCGATCGTGAAGCGCTCGTCGGGGAGGTCCTTCTCGACGTAGACGACCGGCGCGAGCACCCGGGTCGAGGTCTCGCGGTAGTAGTTGCCGCGCACGGTGACGCGATCCTCGGCCGCGAGGTCGCGGGCGACGAGGAGCGAGACGAAGCAGGCGAGGACGACTAGCCGCAGCCGCATCCGCCACCTGCGGCGCCGTGGCCGCCGAACCCGCCCTCGCGCGCCGATTCGACGTGCGACTGGAACTTCTCCTCCATGCCTTCGACGGCAGGGTTCATCTCGGGGCGGCTCAGGACCTCGCGCTCGGAGGGACGAACGGTGGCGCAGCCGGCCGGGAGGGCGACTGCTGCGAGGACGAGGGCGACGAGGCGCGCGGGTCCGGCGAACATCGGCCCGACCTTAGCCGCAGAAATCTCGCGGCAGCAAGGCCCCGCGGATCGGGTTCGTCGGGCGCACGACTCTTGTCAGCGCGGCGCGCCTGGTCTATCCCCCCGTGCGAATGGGCCTCCTGATCGTCATCGACGGGCCTGCCGGCGCGGGAAAGAGCACGGTCGCGCGCCGCGTGGCGCAGCACTTCGGACTGCCGGTGCTGGACACCGGCGCCATCTACCGCACGCTGGCGCTGGCGGCCCGCGAGCGCGGGATCGCCTGGAGCGACGAGGCCGGCCTGGTGGCGCTGGCCGCGGGCCTGCCGATCCGCTTCGAGGCCGCGACCGAAGCCGGCGGGCCGCGGGTGCTGTACGACGGGCGAGACGTCACGCAGGCGATCCGGACGCCGGAGATCTCCGAGGGGTCGTCGCAGGTGTCGGCGCTGCCGGCGGTTCGCGCGAGCTTGCTGGAGATCCAGCGCCGGCTCGGGCGGGACGGCTGCGTCGCCGAAGGTCGCGACCTCGGGACGGTGGTGTTCCCCGATGCGCCGCACAAGTTCTTCCTCACGGCCAGCGACGCCGTCCGCGCCGCTCGCCGCCAGGCCGAGCTCGAGGGCGCCGCGCTGGCGGACGTCCTGCGCGACCTGAACCGGCGGGACGAACGCGACCGGTCGCGGGCGACGGCGCCGATGGCCCGGGCGGAGGACGCCGTTCTCGTCGATTCCAGCGACCTCGACGCCGACGCGGTGGTGGCCGCCATCGTCGACGCGGTGACTTCCAGGCTCCCAGGGCCCGGCGGGGCCGCCGGCGGGCCGGTTGACGGGTCGCCGAAAAGCGCCTAGCTTCCCCCCGCTCGCGTAGGCCAGGGTGGCGTGCGTCGTGCGTGACCGCCAGGTCGCGTCGCGAGGCCCTCCCACTCAAGAGCCGGCGCGGGTTGGAAGGAACTTTCACCCCAACATGCAAGAGCAACACAACCTGCGCGCCGAGGGAGACGACGACTTCGCGGCGCTCTTCGAGAAGAACACCCAGGAAAATCCAGAGATTCGTGAAGGCACGATCGTCCTGGGGACCATCGTCGATGTGATCGGCGAGTACGCAGTCGTCGACGTCGGTTGCAAGGCCGAGGGCCAGGTCCCGCTGCGCGAGTTCGCCGAGGAGGACGGCACGATCAACGTCCGCGTCGGCGACAAGATCGAGGTCCTGCTCGAGGCGCAAGAGGACAACAACGGCCTCGTCGTGCTGTCGAAGGACAAGGCGCGCAAGCGCAAGGTGTGGGACGAGATCCAGTCGGCCTGCGAGGCCGAGGGTCTGGTCCGCGGCACCATCCAGGCCCGCGTGAAGGGCGGCCTCGCGGTGCTGCTGCAGGGCGGCGTGAAGGCGTTCTTGCCGGGGAGCCAGGTCGATCTGCGGCCCGTCCGCAACCTCGACACCTTCATCGGCAAGGACTTCGACTTCAAGATCATCAAGTTCAACAAGAAGCGCGGCAACATCGTGCTGTCGCGCCGGGTGCTGCTCGAGGCGGAGCGCGCCAACCTCAAGAGCGACACGCTCAACCGGCTGCAAGAGGGCGAGATCGTCGAGGGTGTGGTCAAGAACCTCACCGACTACGGCGCCTTCATCGACCTCGGCGGCATCGACGGCCTGCTCCACATCACGGACATGTCGTGGGGCCGCGTCAACCACCCGAGCGAGCTGTTCCAGGTCGGCGACAAGGTCCGCGTCAAGGTCCTGAAGTTCAACTCGGACTCGGAGCGCGTCAGCCTCGGCCTCAAGCAGATCACCGCGGACCCGTGGGTCAACGCCGAGCAGCGTTACATCCCCGGCACCGTGGTCGAGGGCAAGGTCGTCAGCATCAAGGACTACGGCGCCTTCATCGAGCTCGAGGAGGGCATCGAGGGCCTGGTCCACGTGTCCGAGATGTCGTGGACGCGCCAGATCAAGAACCCGAAGCAGATCCTCAAGATCGGCGATCAGGTCCGCGCGGTGGTCCTCGACATCGACGTGTCGCAGAACCGCATCTCCCTCGGCATGAAGCAGCTCGAGGAGAACCCGTACGACAAGGTGCTCGAGACCTACCCGCCGGGCACCATCGTCGAGGGCGTGGTCCGCAACATCGTCGACTTCGGCGTGTTCGTCGAGCTCGAGCCCGGCATCGACGGCCTCGTGCACATCACGGACCTCAGCTGGACGCAGCGGGTCCGCCACCCGAGCGAGCTGTTCAAGAAGGGCGACCGCGTGCGCGCGATGGTCCTGAACATCGACAACTCGGGCGAGAAGCCGAAGATCAGCCTCGGCCTCAAGCAGCTCGCGCAGGATCCGTGGGACCGGATCCCGTACGACTACCCGATCGGCAAGATCATCGAGGTCAAGATCCTCAAGCTGACCGACTTCGGCGCGTTCGCCGAGCTCGAGCCCGGCATCGAGGGCCTGATCCACATCTCGGAGATCAGCGAGGAGCGCATCGACGACCCCCGCTCGGTGCTCGAGCCGGGTCAGCGCGTGCGCGCGGAGCTCATCCAGATGGATCCGGGCGAGCGCAAGATCGGCCTGTCGATCAAGAGCGCCAAGCGCCAGGACGAGCTCGCCGACGCCCAGGGCTACGCCAACGCCAGCGAGGCCGGCGCGACCCTCGGCGACGTGTTCGCCAACAAGTTCCGCGACCGCTCGTAGTCGCGGGCCCGCGCTGCGGGACGTGAGCTCCCGGCGCCGATCACCCCAGGGTGAGGCGCCGCGGAGCCGGACATCGAAGGCTCTGCCCGATCCGCGGTCTCCGCGGGCAGGCGGGGCCTTCGCTGCTTGGTTCCGGGGCGCGCGGCCGCGTGCGCGACGGCGCTTGATCGCTCCCCAAAGTCGGGGTAAGCCGCCGGGCATGGCCGAGGTTCTGGCGAAGGTGCAGACGATCGAGGGCACGCTCGACGCTTCGGGGCTGCGGCTGGCGATCGTCGTCAGCCGGTTCAACAACTTCATCACCGACCGCTTGCTCGAGGGGGCCGTCGACGCGCTGGTGCGCTCGGGCGCTCGCCCGGAGGACATCACGGTGGTGCGTTGCCCGGGGGCGTTCGAGATCCCGATGGTCGTCGGCCAGGTGCTGTCGGCCAAGAGCTACGACGCCGTGATCACGCTGGGCTGCCTGATCCGCGGCGACACGATCCACTTCGACCTGATCGCGGCCGAGTGCACGCGCGGCGTGTCGCAGATGGCGCTCGCGTTCGAGGTGCCGGTGACGTACGGCGTGCTGACGACCGACACGCTCGAGCAGGCGATCCACCGCGCGGGCGCCAAGGCCGGGAACAAGGGCGCCGAGGCGGCGATGGCGGCGGTCGAGCAGGTCCGGCTCTACCGCGAGATCGCGGCGCGCGGGGCGGCCGACGCCCAGACCGAGGCCTCCGGTGGCTGAGACGAAGTCGCGGCACCCGCACCGGGCGCACGGGCGAGAGGTGGCGTTGCTGGCGCTGTGTCACCTCGAGTCGTATCGCCCCGAGGAGCGCGCGCGGGCGCTCGAGCTGTTTTGGGCCCACGTGCCGGCCGAATCCGGCGACGGTGGGCAAGAGCTGCGCGGCTGGCTGGCCGATCCGAAGGTCGTCGAGTTCGCCCGGCGGCTGCTGGCGGTGAGCAGCGAGCGCGCGGCGGAGATCGACGGGGCCATCGAGGCGACGTCGCGCTCGTGGCGGCTGGCGCGGATGGATCGCGTCGACCGCAACGTGCTGCGCCTGGTCGGCGCCGAGAGCCTCGGCCTGTCCGAAACGCCACGTGCGGTGATCGTCTCCGAGGCGGTCCGACTGGCGGCCCGCTACGGCAGCGAGCGCAGCGCCCCGTTCGTCAACGGGGTCGCGCAGGCGCTGGCCGGCAAGCTGCGCGGCGAGGCTCGCGAGGAGTCGTAGCGCGGACACGGGTGCGGACGCCCGGGCACGGGTGAGGAGGGAGCGCGCGCTCGGCGGCCGTACAGTTGTCCGCGCGGTGTCTGCGCAATCTCTGTCCGTCCGCGAGGTTAAGGGAGGACGGGCGTCCGGGCGTATACTGGCCGAGATGCCCATCCGCGCTCTGGTCGTCGATGACTCCGCGGCGATGCGGAACTTCGTCAGCTCGGTCCTGGAGTCGTCGGGTGAGTACGACGTCGACGAGGTCGGGCACGGGTTCGAGGCCATACGCCTGTTGCCGCGAGGCGACTACGCGCTGTTCGTGTTCGACGTGAACATGCCCGACTTCAACGGGCTCGAGCTGATCCGGGCGGTGCGCGAGCAGCCCCGCTACTCGCGGACGCCGCTGGTGGTGATGACGACCGAGGGCCGCCTCGGCGACGTCGAGCGCGCGAAGCAGGCCGGAGCGAACGTGGTGCTGACCAAGCCGTTCACGCCGGAGGTCCTGCTCGCGGCGGTCGCTCGGGCGCTCGGAGGCGGGGATTGACGGGCATCGACCAGAACGCCGCCGAGTTCATCGCCGAGGCGCAGGAGATCATCGAGACCTTCTCGCGCACGCTGCTCGAACTCGAGGCGCAGTCGCGCGGGTCCGGCCCGGAGCCGGACCTGATCAACGCGGCGTTCCGGGCGATCCACAGCCTCAAGGGCCTCGCCGGTCTGTTCGGCGCGGCGGCGATCGGCGGGCTGGCCCACAGCCTCGAGAACACGCTCGACAGCCTGCGGCTCGGCAAGCTCGACCTGTCGCGCCCCGTGCTCGACGTGCTGTTCGAGGCGATCGAGATGTTCGGCCGCCTGCTCGCGCCGCAGGGCGAGGAGGGCGGGGGCGGCGAGGTCGACATCGAGCCGGTGCTGCAGCGGCTGCGCCAGCTCGGCGAGCGCGAGGCGGAGTCGGCTGGCCCTCAGGACAGCCTCGAGTGGGTCGGCGAGAACATCCTCAGCGTGCTCACCGAGTACGAGGAGCACCGGCTGCGCGAGAACATCAAGGCCGGGCGCAACCTGTACCGCGTCCACGCCAAGTTCGACATCATGCAGATCGATGTCGGGCTCGAGCAGCTCAAGGACAAGATGAAGGGCTACGGGGAGGTCATCACCTACCTCCCCAGCGCCGACGGCTCGTCCGACGACGCGATCGAGCTCGACATCCTTCTCGGCTCGAAGGGCAGCCTCGGCGAGATCAACGGGGCGCTGGCCAACCCCGACGTCACGGTCCACCGGCTCACGCCCGCGGGCGAGGCCCCCGCCGCGCCCGCGCCGGCGCCCGGGCGCTCGGCCCCGCCGCCGGCGCCGCCGAAGCCTGCCCCTCCGAGCATGTCCGAAGGGCCATCCCGGCGCGCCGAGCCGCCGCCGCGGGCGGGCGCGCCGACGCAGTCGCGCACGGTGGTGACGACGACGGAGGAGCCCGACCCGAACAGCGCGGCGTCGAGCGAGGCGAGCCTGCGCAGCCTCAGCCAGACGGTGCGGGTCGACCTGCGCCGCCTCGACGTGCTGATGAACCTGGTCGGCGAGCTCGGCCTCGTGCAGGCCAACCTCACCGGGGTGCTCGACGAGCTGCGCCAGATCGATCACAGCGCCGACGTGTCGCGCGAGCTGCGGGTCCAGATCCGCGACATGCACCGCAAGCTGGCGCTGCTGCAGCAGGGCATCCTCGACGTCCGCATGGTCCCGATCGGCCAGGTGTTCGACAAGCTGGCCCGCGTGGTCCGCAAGCTGAGCCGCGACCTCGACAAGGAGATCCGCCTCGTCATCTCGGGCGCCGAGACGGTGCTCGACAAGCTGATCGTCGAGGAGCTCTCCGACCCGCTGATGCACATGATCCGCAACTGCATCGACCACGGGATCGAGCCGGCGGCCGAGCGCGTGGCCCTCGGCAAGCTGCCGGGCGGGAAGATCGAGCTGCGCGCGTTCCAGAAGGGCAACCGCGTGGTCATCGAGGTCGAGGACGACGGCCGCGGCATGGACTGGACCAGGATCCGCGACGTCGCGGTCCGCCGCGGCCTCATCAACGCGGAGGAGGCGGCGTCGCTGACCCCGGGCGAGGCGGTCAACCTGATCTTCCAGCCGGGCTTCAGCACCCGCGACGCGGCGACCGAGCTGTCGGGCCGCGGCGTCGGCATGGACATCGTCAAGACCAACATCGCCCGCCTGTCGGGCATGATCGACGTCACCACCGACCTCGGCCGCGGGACGACCTTCTCGATCACGCTGCCGGTGACGCTGGCGATCATCCAGGCGCTGGTGATCCAGTCGGCCGGCCACACGTTCTGCATCCCGCTCAACTCGGTGCTCGAGTCGATCATGGTCGAGACCCGCGAGATCGGGACGGTCGAGGGCCACGAGGTCATCACCCTCGGCGGCCGCACGCTGCCGCTGCTGCAGCTGTCGCGCCTGTTCGGGCTGAAGCCGCTGCACAAGAACTACCGCGACCCGAACCGCCTGTACGTGGTGGTCGTCGGGCTGGCGCAGCACCGCGTCGGGCTGGTGGTCGACGAGCTGCTCGGCCAGCAGGACGTCGTGATCAAGCCGCTCGGCAGCGCGGTCCGCAACGTGCCCGGCATCGCCGGCGCGACCGAGCTCGGGGCCAACCGCACGGTGCTGCTGCTCGACGTCGGCCGACTCGTCGACGAGGGCGTGCGCCAGTCGGACGCGGCGTACATGATGGGGGGCGCCCATGTCCGGTGAGCGCGAAGATCTGTGGCAGGCGCTGCTCCGCAGCGGCGAGGCCGTGGTCACCGACGAGGACTACGAGCACGGCTACAAGCGCGAGGTCCGGCAGGACCTGCAGCAGTACGTGACGTTCCGCGTCAGCGGCGAGGTCTACGGGCTGCCGATCCACGAGATCGAGGAGATCAGCAAGGTCTTCCAGACCACCCACGTGCCGCGCACGGCCGACTTCCTGCTCGGGATCGGCAACGTCCGCGGCCGCATCATGCCGGTGATCGACCTGGCCCGCCGGCTGCGCCTGCGCCCGGTCGAGCGCGGGCGGGCGGCTCGCGTGCTGATCGTCCACTTCAACGACGAGCCCTACGGGCTGGTGGTCGACGAGGTCATCGACGTGATCCGGATCCCGCCCGAGGCGATGGAGGACAAGCCCGGCGGCCTCACCGGCGCACGCGCGGAGTACATCCGCGCGCTCGGCCGCACCGGCAAGGATCTGGTCATCATCCTCCACCTGCCGGCGCTGCTCGACGCCAAGGACTTCGTCAAGGCGACGGTCTACGAGGAGGGTCGCGCGTGACCGACGTCCGCGACGGCCGCGACGGCCGTACCGCCGCCGGCGAGGAGGACCTGAAGGTCGCCGGCTTCTACGTCGGCCCGGGCCTCTACGGCATCGAGATCATGCGGATCAAGGAGGTCATCCAGGCCCGCCCGTACCCGATCCGTCCGGTGCCGTACGCGCCGGAGATCGTCGAGGGCGTGATCCAGCTGCGCGGCGTGGTGATCCCGGTGGTCGACCTGCGGCGCCGCTTCAAGGTGCCGATCGACCCGGCCATCGACCACCTCAACAAGCTGATCATCGTCAGCGTGGCGGGCCGGATCGCCGGCCTCAAGGTCGACCGCGTGCTCGGCGAGCTGCGGGTGCCCGCGGGCGGTCTGCGCCCGGCGCCGTCGATGCTGCGGCCCGAGCTCGACCGCAGCGCCGACGGCAACATCTTCAGCGGTGTGTCGCGGGCCCATCGGCACCGCGATCGCTCGGAAGGGCGCCGCCAGCCGCTCATCGGCCCGGATCGTCGGGCGCAGTCGCCGACGTCGGCCGCAGGGCAGCCGGCGCCGGCGGAGGACCGCCACGCGGGTGAAGACATGGTGTTCGTGATCAACCTCGATGCGCTGCTGCGCACGGGGGGGAGGTAACGCGGGGTGAGCGAGGGGCAGGCAAAGCTCAAGATCCTGGTCGCGCACGAGCGGCTCGCGCTCGGGCAGGCGATCGGCCGCGTGCTGGCGGCGCAAGGGTTCGCGGCGGTGACGGTGACCGACACCGCGGCGGCCGAGCAGGCGATGCGCGGCGACATGTTCGCGGCGCTGGTGCTCGACGTCGCGTTGCCGGGCGGGAAGGCGTGTCACGAGCTGATCCAGCTGGCGAAGTTCGAGCTGCCGGCGCCGATCCCCGCGGTCGTGCTGGTGGCGTCGGTGTTCCGCAAGACCAGCTACAAGCGCCGGCCGACCCAGCTCTACGGGGCCGACGACTACGTGGAGATCCATCGCCTCGGCGATCAGCTGCCCGGCAAGCTGTGGCACCTGCTCGGCGGCGATCCGGCGGCGATGCCGGGGCTGGTCGAGGCCGAGGCCGTGCTGTCGACGATCCAGGACGAGGGCGATCAGCGGCTGTTCGAGCAGCGCGGCCGCACGCTGCGGCTGTCCGAGCTGATCGTCGCCGACCTGATCCTCTACGCCGGCGACCGCGTGCTCGCGGCCACGACCCAGGCCGAGGCCCGGGAGCTGCTGGCAAACGATCTCGAGTCGGCCCGCCAGCTGTTCCGCCAGATCAACCCGGTCCCCCTGGCGCCGGGCGTCGATCCGATCGGCGCCGCCTTCGACGACATGATGCGGATGTTCAACCTCGACCCCGGGGAGCCCCGATGAACGCGCTCCGCCCCGATCTCGCGCGGTGTCTCGAATTCTTCGGGAGCGAACGCTGGCGCGAGCGCAAGGACGCGGCCCGCGACCTGCTGGCCGCGGTCCGCGAGCAACCACCCGCGCCCGACCAGCTCGCCATCCTCGTCGAACAATTGCTCGACGGCCTGGTGACGCCGGACTCGGTGGCGCGGCGGTCCGTGTGCCACGAGGTGCTGACGGGCATCGGTCCGTCGGTGGTGCCCGCGATCCGCCGGCGGCTCCGCGTCGGCGGGGCCGGGGCGCGGATGATCGTCGATCTGCTCGGCGACGTCGGCGGGCCCGACGACGTGCCGCTGCTGGCGGCGATCCTCGGCGCGCCGGGCGACGACAACGTGCGCGCCTCGGCGGCCACGGCCCTCGGCGTGCTCGGCGGGGCCGAAGCCGAGCGCGCGCTGGCGAATGTCCTTTCGGACAGCTCGGAGATGCTGCGGATGTTCGCCCTCGACGCGCTGGCCCGCCTCGGGGCGGTGATGGCGCCGGCTCGCCTGGCTCCGCTGCTGGCGGATCCGGTGACGCGGCGAGCCGCGGTGGCGGTGCTCGGACACAGCGGCGACCCGGCCGCGGCGGGCCAGCTCGTGCGGTACCTCGGTGACGCGATGCCGGGCGTGCGCGCGGCCGCGGCGGTCGCGGTGGTGCGGCTGCACGCGGCGCTGTCGGTGCGCGGCGACCCGGTCGCGGTGGCGGCGGCGCTGGCCGCCGGCGACGGCGAGCCGCTGCGCCAGCGGATCCGCGAGCTCGTCGAGCACCGCCAGCTCGAGGTGAAGCTGGCGGCGCTGGCCCTGGCCGGGGCGCTCGGCGACGTGCGCAGCCTGCCGCATGTCCTGCGGGCCATGTCGGATCCGGAGCTGCGCGAGCGGGCGGTCGAGTTCGCGGCGGGCCTCGGCGAGGCGGCAGTGCCTGTCCTTCTGGACATGGTCGAACAGGCAGCCCCGGAGACGCTCGGCGATCTGTTCCTGCTGGTCAGCGGCCTCGGCCCGGCCGGGGCGCACCCGCGGCTGGTCGAGGCGTTGACGACGGCGCTCGCGGGGCCCGACGCCCACGCGGCGTGCATGGCCGCGACGGCGCTCGGCAAGGTCGGCGGGATCGAGGTGATCGCGCCGCTGGCTGGCGCGCTCGCGCTCGAGGGGCCGGCGGGCGAGGCGGCAGCGGTCGCGTTCGCGGCGGTGGCCGGGCGCGCGCTCGGCTCGCGTTACGCTCGTGTCGCCCCGCACCTGCCGGCGGACGCGAGCGGCGGGGCGCTGGTACGCAACATCTGCCGCGCGTTCGGCCTGCTCGGTCGCGGCGGCGACGTCGGGTTCGTGGCGCCGCTGATCGCCCGGCTCGGCGATCGCGACGTCGGCGTGCGCCTGCTGGCCGCGCGGGCGCTGGGGCAGATCGCAGGCGAGCACGAGGGCGCGGCGGCGCTGGCGCTGGCGCTGCAGGACGAGGACGCGGGGGTGCGCGCGGCGGCCTGCCGCAGCCTCGGGCAGCTCGGGGCGGCCGAGTCGGTGGCGGCGCTGCTGGCGGCGTCGCGCGACCCGAGCTCGTCGGTGCGCGCGGCCGCGGTGCAGGCGCTGGTGGGGCTCGACAACCCGATCGCGCTGGCGCGGCTGCGCGAGGTGGTGCTGGCCGACAACGCGCCGGCGGTGGTGATCCAGGCGATCGCGGGGCTGAGCCGCTCGGGCACCGATCAGGATCTGGTGATGCTGATGAGCCTGTGCCGCGCGCCCGACCACGAGATCGTGAAGGCGGCGGCGCGCGGGCTGGCGGGCTGCCGCGGCCACCGGGCGACGGCGGCGGTGCTCGGGTTGCTCGAGCACCCGCGCTGGGACGTCCGCTGGGCGGCCGCGGAGTCGCTCGGCGAGCGCGGCGACGCCACGGCGTTGCCGCCGCTGCGGCGCCTCCACGCGGTCGAGCCCGATCCGCTGGTGCGCAAGGTGCTGGCCGGCGCGGTGGCCCGGATCGAGGCGCGCGCGGCCGAGCTGGCGGCGAGCGACGGCGAGGGAGCGCCGACGGCGTGAACGGACGGACTTCCCCCGGCGGGATCGAGCCCCCGGTGCGCGTGCGCATCACGCCGGAGGAGTCGCGGCTGCTGACGGAGCTGATCCTCGACCACTGCGGCGTGCTGCTCGGCGGCGACGCCGGGTTCCTGCTCGAGCGACGGCTGGCCTCGCGGCTCGATCACCTGTCTCTCGGGTCCTATCTCGAGTACTACCACTACCTGAGCTACGACCTCGGCGGGGCGGCCGAGCTGCTCGAGTGCATCGAGCGGGTCACGACCCACGAGACCTACCTGTTCCGCGAGCAGTTCCAGCTCGACGCGTTCCAGCGCGAGATCCTCCCGGTCCTGCTCGGGCGGCGAGGGGCGGGGGCGCCGGTCGTGTGGAGCGCCGGGTGCTCGACGGGCGAAGAGGCATACACGATCGCCGCGTTGCTGGCCGAGAACGCTCGCCCGGGGTCGCGGGTGATCGGCAGCGACATCAGCCTTCGCGGGGTGCGGACGGCGGAGGCCGGGATCTACGGGCGAGCAGTTTTCGCACGACCCCGGAGGAGCGGCGGGAGCGCTGGTTCGAGCCGCTCCCGAGCGGGCAGTGGCGGGCCCTCGAGCCTCTGCGGCGGATGTGCACCTTCGTCCACCTCAACCTCCTCGATACTGCCCGTTACGGCGAGCTCGGCGCCATCGACACGATTTTCTGTCGCAACGTCCTGATGTATTTATCGAGTCAGGCGAGGCGGCGCGTGGTCGAAGGGTTCTACGACGCGCTGGTGCCGGGAGGCTACCTGTTGCTCGGACACTCGGAGAGCCTGATCAGCGTGCCGGGTCGCTTCGATCTCGTGAACCTCAGCAACGACCTCGTGTATCGCAAGCCGGGTTAAAGGAACTGCGATGGACGGTCACAAGCTACGCGCCCTGGTAGTCGACGACTCGGCCTACAACCGGCAGACGATCGCCGCGATGCTCGAGCTCGATCCGGGCGTCGAGGTCATCGGCCGCGCCTCCAACGGCAAGGAGGCGCTGCGCATGGTGTTCGACCTCCAGCCCGACGTCATCACCCTCGACCTCGAGATGCCGGAGATGGACGGCTTCGCGTTCTTGCGGGTGCTGATGGCCAAGAAGCCGCTGCCGGTGATCGTCGTCAGCGGCCACGCCGAACGCGACCATGTGTTCCGCGCCCTCGAGCTCGGCGCGCTCGACTTCATCGCCAAGCCGGGGCGTCACATCGGCCCCGACCTCCGCACGATCCAGGAGGACCTGCTGGCCAAGCTGCGCGTGGTCCGGCGGCTCAGCGTGGTCCGCCTGCTGCAGCGCGCGCAGCACCTGGCCGAGCAGCGCGGCGAGCGGACGACGCTCGAGGTGCCCGCGTTCGACAGCGGCCGCTACGAGCCGCAGAAGCGCCGCGGGCCGCCGCTCGGGGTGCTGGGGATCGCGGCGTCGACCGGCGGTCCGCCCGCGCTGCAGCAGCTGCTGTGCGCGCTGCCGGTGACGCTGCCGATCGCAATCCTCGTGGCGCAGCACATGCCGGCGCGCTTCACCCGGGCGTTCGCGGCGCGCCTCGACAAGATCTGCTCGTTCGACGTGTGCGAGGCGACCGATCAGCAAGAATTGCAGGCGGGCATCGTGTACATCGCTCCGGGCGCGGCCAACCTCGAGATCGACGCCGGTCCGACCGGTCCGCGGGTGCGCGTGCGGCCGCCGCGGAGCGGCGCGACCATCGTCCCGTCGGGGGACCTGCTGTTCAAGACGGTGTCCGACCTGTTCGGGCCGCGCTTCTGCGCGCTGATCCTGACCGGCATGGGCAGCGACGGGCGCGAGGGGGCCGAGCTGGCCAAGCGGCTGGGGGCGACGGTGCTGGCGGAGGATCCGAACACGGCGGTGATGCCGGGCATGCCGGCCGCCGCGATCGACGCCGGGGTGGTCGACGCCGTGCTGTCGCTCGAGGAGCTGCCGGTGGCGATCCAGCGATTTGCAGACGCCTGCCGGCCCCGGGCGCCCGAGCCCGCCACCTAGCGCCGGGGCTGGCCCGAGGCCGGGCGCAGGCCGCCGGCGATCGCGGCGCTCGAGTTCGTGATGCGAAATCCCCCCCAGGACCTGTCGCCGGCGGGCGCCCGTCCGGGCCGGAGCCGTGATATCTTCGCCCCGATGCGTGCGCAGGACGCCGGCCAGGGGGACCTTCACGACAAGACCCGCGCGGCTCTTCACGAATTCTTCGGGCGCGGGGAGGCCTTCGTCCGCCAGCTGATCGCCGAGAACGAACGCCTGCGCAGTGAGCTCAACGAGACACAACCCGATCGGCCGGCGCGGCCCGAGCTGACGCCGGCGTCGGTGGTGGAGGGCCTGCTCGGCCGGATCGTCGAGCTCGAAAAGGCGCGCGGCGCCGCGGCCGATTCGGGCGCCCCCGCGCCGGCAGGCGGCGATTTGGCCCGCCTGCGCGAGCGGGTGGTGCAGCTCGAGGACGAGAACTACCACCTCGCGTCGATGTACGTCGCGGGCCTGCAGTTCCACGCGTCGCGGACGATCGGCGACGTGCTGCAGACGACCACCGAGATCCTGCTCAACTTCATCGGCGTCGGGGCTTTCACCCTGTACCTCGTCGACGAGGAGCGGCGGGTGTTGTTCCCGATCGCGCGCGAGGGCGGGGAGATGAACGAGCTCGTCGAGATCGAGATGGACGAGGCGAGCCCCGCGGCGCAGATGGCCCAGCGCGGACGGCCCTGGTCCCGCGGAGATCCCGCATACGCCTCGGACGACGTGATCATGTATCTTCCGCTGGTCAGCGGGCGGCGTCTCGTCGCTGTCCTGCGCCTCGAAGCCTTTCTGGCGCAAAAGCCCGGTTTCGAGGACAATGACTACAGCCTCCTTTCTATGATCTCCGAACACGCCGGCATCGCCATCGAGTCGGCGTGGATCCGGGCCCACGCCAAGGCGGTCGCGCTGCAGCGGCAGGCCGTAGAACACCTCCTCGGAGCATGACCCAGGACACCCAAACTCGCCGGCTCAACGCGTTGGTGGTCGAAGACAGCCCGCCGATGCGTAAGATGATCGTGTTCGCGTTGTCGCGGATCCGGGAGCTCAGCGTGGTCGAGGCCGATGACGGCGTCGACGCGCTCCGCCGCCTGTCGGGCACCAAGTTCGACATCATCATCACCGACATCAACATGCCCATCCTCGACGGGCTGAAGCTCGTCAAGCGCCTGCGCGCCGACGAGACCTACCAGGACGTGCCGATCATCATCATCACGACCGAGGGGGCCGCGGAGGACCGGCAGCGCGCGCTGGCGCTGGGCGCCAACGCGTACATCACCAAGCCCATCCAGGCCCCCGCGGTCATCAAGCTGGTGCGCGAGATCCTCGGCCTGGAGGAGCGGTGACCCCAGGCCGCCGCGCCGGGCCCGGGCGGGCTCGCGGCGGGGCGGCTGGCGCTGGCCCTTCGAGCAGGTCCGAAGGGACAGGTCCGAAGCGCCAGGCGAAGGCGCGCTCGCTCGCGCCGGCGATCGAGGAGTACCTCGAGCACCTGAAGGTCGAGCGGCGTCTGCGGCCGAACTCGTTGCTCGCGTACACCGGCGATCTCGAGGTGTTCGTCGCGCACGCGGAGGCGGCGGGCATCGAGGCGCTGGACGGGGTGACGCCGGCGCTGCTGCTGCGCTTCGCCGTCGGGCTGTCGCGGGCGGGGCTGTCGCCGCGCAGCCAGGCCCGGCGGCTGACGGCCGTGCGCGGGCTGTTCCGGTTCCTGCGCGAGGAGGGCCGGCTGGACATCGACCCGGCGCAGGCGCTGCGGCTGCCGAAGCTGCCCAAGCGGCTGCCGGAGCTGCTGAGCCGCGGCGAGGTCGAGGCCCTGCTGGCGGCCCCGGGGCAGGACAGCCCGCTGGCGCTGCGCGACACGGCCCTGCTCGAGCTGCTCTATGCGACAGGTTGCCGGATCTCCGAGGCCCTCGACCTGACCCTCGACCGGCTCTACCTCGACCAGGCGATCGTGCGGCTGACCGGCAAGGGCGACAAGCAGCGGCTGGTGCCGCTCGGGTCGCCGGCCATCGCCGCGCTGCAGGCGTGGCTGACGAGCGGGCGGCCGGAGCTCGTGCGCGGCGCGGTGCGCTGGGTGTTCGTCAACCACCGCGGCGGGCGGCTGTCGCGGCAGGGCTTCTTCCTCAAGCTGCGGGAGTACGCGCTGGCGATCGGGGTCACGCGCCCGATCTCGCCGCACAAGCTGCGGCACAGCTTCGCGACCCACTTGCTCGAGGGCGGCGCCGACCTGCGCGCGGTGCAGGCGCTGCTCGGCCACGCCGACATCGGCACCACGGAAATCTACACGCACGTGACGCGCGACCACTTGCGCGAGCGTCACAAGCGGCACCACCCGCGGGCGTGATCGGGGGAGCTTGGTCCGGCGCGAGCGCGACAAGGCGGCGCCGACCACGGGTGTGATGGAGTGGAGAGCGCCGCTCGGCGCGGGTCACGAGCGGCACCAGCCGGGGGCGCGACAGGGGGAGCTTCGTCGAGGCGGCATCGACCACGAGGGCGGTGGAGCGGGGAGCCCCGCCCGGCGCGCGGGCCACGAGCGGGACCCCTCGCGGGGGTGACGGCGGTCGGTCGACGCGCCGGGCGAGGTCATGGATGGCGCGAAAGACATGGCCGAGGGGGCATGTCCCATCGGTCACCTGTGATCCGCGTCGGCGGGCGCGGACGGGGCCGGCGGCGCGGGAATTTGCGCCGGCTCACGTCGCCCGGGGGCCGGGTCTGCGAGCGCGGGGGCCCGAGGTTTGACTCGGGCGGGCGCGGGCGGTAATTTTGCCCGGTCCCGCTCGCGCGGGCGTCTCGCCGTGGATCGCGCTCTTTCACAATTCGCCGTGCTCGGCCTGCTCGGCGTCCAGGCCGCCGACGTCCGGCGCATGCTCGTCTTCGTCGTCTGCCTGGTCCTGGCCACCGCGGTCCACGAGTTCGCCCACGCGTACACGGCGGACCGCCTCGGCGACCCGACCCCCGGGCGCGAGGGTCGCCTGACCCTGAACCCGCTGGCGCACGCCGACCCGATCGGGACCATCGCGCTGCCGCTGTTCGCGGGGCTGACGCGGGCGCCGCTGTTCGGCTGGGGTCGCCCGGTCAACACCCAGCCGCGCTACTACAACCGCAAGGTGAGCATGCGCGGCGGGATGGCGCTGGTCGCGTTCGCGGGCCCGCTGTCGAACGTGCTGCAGGCGCTGCTGGTGGCGCTGCTGGCCTGGGGGCTGGTGGCGGGCGGCATCTCGCCCGAGGCGCACGCGAGCCTGTTCGGCGTGCTCGGCCTGTTCTTCATCATGAACATCACGCTGGCCGTGTTCAACCTGCTGCCCGTACACCCGCTCGACGGCGGGAAGGTGCTGGCGTGGCTGTTGCCCTCGCGCGCGCAGGCGGTCGACGATTTCCTGGCGAAGTGGGGCTGGGCCATCTTGCTGGCGCTGCTGCTGTCTCCCGCGCTGTCGGTCATCTTCGAACCGGTGATGCGGCTCGCGTTCAAGAGCATGGCGCTCGTCGACGTCCGCTGGCTCACCGCCTACGCCGGCCTGCTGGGGCGCTGAAGCGGGGCGTGAGCGAGCGGGAGCGGGCGATGGAGCAGGGAAGCACCGGCCTCGGCGAGGGAGGCCCCCGTCCGCGCGAGCGCAAGGGCTCGCCGATCTACTCGGTCGAGCTCGAGGTGTTCGAGGGCCCGCTCGACCTGCTGCTTCACCTCGTGCGCAAGCACGAGCTCGACATCCTCGACATCCCGATCGCGTTCGTCGCCGAGAAGTACCTCGAGTACCTCGAGGTGATGCGCCAGCTCGACCTCGAGATCGCCGGCGACTACCTGGTGATGGCGGCGACGCTGGCGTACCTCAAGAGCCGCGAGCTGCTGCCGCCCGAGCCGCGCTCCGGCGAGGCGGGCCAGAGCGAGGAAGAGGAGGGCGAGGACCCGCGCGAGGCGCTGATCCGCCGGCTCGTCGAGTACGAGCGGTTCAAGCAGGCCGCGGCCGAGCTCGACTCGCTGCCGGTGTCGGGCCGGGACGTGTTCGCCCGCGGCGCCGAGCTGGTGATGCCGCCCGTCGACCCCGGCCTCGCGCCGGTGTCGCTGTTCAACCTCGCGGAGGCGTACTACCGCGTGCTCACGCGCGCGAAGGTGAAGTCGACGCACGAGGTGCAGATCGAGGCGGTGACGGTGGCCCAGCGGATCAAGCAGCTGGCGCTGATCCTCGACGAGAAGCCGCACTTCGAGTTCGAGGAGCTGTTCCTGAACCGCACCTGGAACAGCGAGCGCGAGCTGCGGGCGATGCTCGTGGTGACGCTGATGTCGATCCTCGAGATGGTGAAGCTCGGGGTCGCCGGCGTGCAGCAGCCGCACGACAGCCCGACGATCCGGATCTACCGCCGCGCCTCGGCCGAGCAGACGCAGCAGGCGCTGGCCGACTACGACGAGGACGCGAGCTTCGGCGCGCCGAAGCCGAAAGATGGCGAGGCCACGCCGCCGCCGGGCCCGAGCGCGCCGCCGCGCGCAGCGGAGGCCGAACTCGACGCGGTCGAGGAGGCGGCCCTGCTCGCCGAGGCGCTGGCGTCGGTGCAAGAGCCCGAGGAGCCGGTCGAAGGCTACGCCGACGAGGGCGAGGACGTGGCGGCGAACGACCCCGCCAGCGAGTACGACGACGAGCCGCGCCCGCCGCAACGGCGCAGCCGGAGCGAGCGCCGGGGCGCGCGATCGAGTCCGGATGTCCTCGAGGACAGGGATGAGGCGCTCGACGCCGTCCCGGACGGACGCCTGGTGATCGTCCAAGGGGACAGCGCCGAGGTCACGCGCGATGGGCGCCCGCGAAGGCGGCTCGGGGATCTGGCGGGCCTGGCCGACGACGAAGCGGCGAGCGCCGCCCTGCGGACAGAGGACGCGGAGCCGCGCGAGGATGTCCTCGGGGACATGCCGGCGAGGGGCGGCGAGGCGGACGCGGCGGAGGAGCGTTCGTCCAGCTCGACGCGCGAGGACGAGCGCTCGACGGAGGATGCCGAGGCGAGGGAGGCGGCGACCGCCGCACCGTCGCGGAGCGAGGATGTACTCGAGGACATCTCGCTTGCGCGCGAGGGCGGCGGGGGAGGCTCGCCGGACGTCGCGGCGGCGGGAGCAGCGGTCGAGCCGGGCGAGGGGCTCGATGCAATTGCGGAGGCTGCAGGGTCGCGGACCGACGATGCCCGCGAGGACACCTCGCCCGCCGACGAGGAGGACGGTTCCCCCGAGTCGTCGCGGGGCCTCGACTCGGCGCGCGCGGTCGACATCAGTGCCGGGCTCGACGCGGTCGCGGGTGCGGTCCAGGGCGGCCTCGCCCGTCAGATGGCTGACGCTGGTCCGGCGGAGTCGACGGACGCGGCGGATGACGCTGAAGATGTCCTCGGGGACAGCTCTTCGCTCGGGCGCGGGGCGCCGGAGTCGACGAACGAGGCCGAGGAAGCACTCGTGGACGTCTCGCCTGCCGACGGGCTCGGGGCGACGGAGTCGACGGACGACGCCAGGGGCGAGGCCGAAGATGGCCGCGGGGGCCGCTTGCCCGTCGGCGAGGTCGAGGCGGCGGAGCCGATGGCCGCGGCTGGGGACGAGGTCGGGGGAGACAGCCTCGGACGCGTGCCTGCCCACGAGATCGAGGCGTCAGAGTCGACGGCGGAGGACGAGGCCGAAGATGTCCTCGAGGACAGCTTGCCCGCCGGCCGGGCCGAGGCGGGAGAATCGCCGGCCGCGGATGAGGCCGAAGATGTCCTTGAGGACAGATTTCTTTCCGGCGCAGCCGAGGCGGCAGAATCGTCGGCCGGGGATGAGGCCGAAGCTGTCCTCGGGGACGGCTTGGCGGTGGACGAGGCGGTGGAATCGACGGCCGCCGCCGCCGCTGATGATGAGGCCGCGGAGGTCCTTCTGGCCAGCCTGGCGGTTACGGGGACCGCGGTATCGAGGGTCGCGGCCGGGGGTGAAATCGCGGGAGATGTTCTCGGAGACAACCTGCCCGCTGGGGAGCTGGCGGCGGAGGAGTCGACGACCGGAGCCGAGGCCGCGAAAGATGTTTTCGGACGCGCGCCGGCGGGCGAGGTCGAGGCGGCGGAGCCGATTTCCGGAGACGAGGCCGAGGATGACCCCCGGGACAGCGAGCCCGGAAGCGAGGTCGAGGCGGCGGCGCCGACGGCCGGGGACGAGGCCGAAGATGGCCTCGCGGACAGCTTGTTGGTCGACGGGAGCGAGGCCGCGGAGTCGACGGCGGTGCCCGCGGACGAGGTTGAGGATGTCGCTGGGGACAGGGTGCCTGCCGGCGCGAACGGGGCAGTGGAGTCGGCGGCCGCAGCCGCCGACGAAGCGGCGGGAGATGTTTTCGGGGACAGCGTGCCTCCAGGCGCGAGCGAAACGGTAGAGTCGCCGGGCGCGCGCGAGGATGAGGCGGGAAGTGGCTTCGGGGACAGCTTGGTGGTCGACGAGCTCCCGGCGGCGGAACCGACGGACGCGGCCGGGGACGAGGTCAGGAAGGATGTCCTCGGGGACAGCTTGCCGGCGGGTGAGCTGGAGACGGAGTCGACGGGCGCGGCCGGGGATGAAGACAGGGGGGATGTCCTCAGGGACAGCTTGCCGGCCGGTGAGCTGGAGACGGAGTCGACGGGCGCGGTCGAGGGAGATGTCCTCGGGGACAGCTTGCCGGCTGGTGAGCTGGAGACGGAGTCGACGGACGCGGCCGGGGACGAGGTCGCGGAAGATGGCCCCGGACGCGTGTTCGCCGGCGAGCTCGAGGCGTCGGAGTCTTCGGCCGGAGACGAGGTCGCGGGGGATGGCCTCGGACGGGTGTCTGCCGGCGAGGTCGAGGCGGCGGGGTCGACGGTCGTGGTGGGGGACACCCCGGAAGATGCCCTCAGGGACAGCTTGCTTCGAGGCCGGGCCGCAGCGTCGGAGTCGACGGCCTCGCGCGCAGCCTCCGAGGAGGGCGCGGGGGCAGCCGCCGAGGAGGACGCTCTCGAGCACGGCCAGGCGACTGGCGAGCGCGCCGTCGATCCGGCAGGGTCGGACGTGGCGGCCCGGGACACCGAGGATGAACGCGAACCTGTCGGTTTGGACAGTGACGACGACGAGGCCGGCGGGTTGTTCCTCAACACGGGCGAGGGCCTGGGTGCGCGCGAGCTCGGCGACGTCGACGACGATGAGGATGACGCGCAGTGACGGCGGCCGTGACAGGGGGTAGGACATGGTGAAGCCGCGCAAGACGGGCCTGAAGGCCCCGCCGCGGGTACATGCGGGCGAGAGCGTGCCGGCCGTCGATACCGAGGCGCCCGAGTCGGCCGAGCCGGCGGCGGAGCCCGAGCACGACGAGGCCGCGCGGGCCGAAGATGCGGGCGCGGAGGAGGCGCTCAGCGAGGCGCCGACCGAGGAGCGCGCGCCCGACGGCGCGGCAGACACCACGAGCGAGGAGGCCCCGGAGTCCGGCGACGCGAGCCGGTCCGAAGAGGCGAGCGAGTCGCGGCCGCGTGCCGGCCGGCGTGGCCGCGGCGCAGCGCGCAGCAAGACTGCGGCGGGCGAAGGGACCTCCGTGGCCGAGGCGCCGCGCGCCCGAGGGGGACGTCGGGGCCGTGCTGGGCGAGCGGGCAGCGAGCGCGAGGAGACCGGCGAGGCGGACGCGCGCGCCGTGGAGCCGCAGGCCGATCTTGTGGACCGAGAGCGCGTCGGCGCCGACTCGGAGGGCCCAGACGGGGTCGCCGAGCGGAGCCCCGAGAGCGGCGAGGAGTTGGCGGCGAGTGACGCATCGGTGCTGTCCGATGCGTCAGGTCCTCGTGGTGCCGAGGGCGGGGCGGAGGTCGAGGCAGGGGACGCATCTGGACTGTCCGATGGGACAGGTTCATCGGGCGGGGCGGAGTCGGAACAGGGCTCCGCTGAACCACTCGAGTCGCCCGCGCCCGGCGGCGACGACTCGGCAGCCGACGAGGGCGCCGCCTCGGCCGAGGACGACGAGGCGGGCAGTCCGGCGGAGGGAGCGGGTTCCGACGATGCGCTCGCCGCCGCGCTGGCGGCAGCTTCGGCGCCGCGAGCGGCCACGCCGGGCGTCGTGCTCAGCGACGAGCTGCCGATCGATCCGGACGACGACCTGCGCGGGATCGAGGGCGAGGCCTCGGCGCGGCTGGTGTCGATCCTCGAGAGCCTGCTATTTTCGGCGGCGAAACCGTTGTCGGTCAAGGACCTGCGGAAGGTGCTGCAGGAGACCAGCCAGCGGCAGATCCAGCTGGCGCTGCGGCACCTGATGGAGGTGACGAGCTCGCGCGGGGTGGTCCTCGCGCAGGTCGCCGGCGGGTTCCAGTTCCGCACGCACCCGGAGAACGCGGTGTGGGTGCAGAAGATGTTGCAGGCGAAGCCGGCGAAGCTGAGCCGCACCCAGATCGAGACGCTGGCCATCGTCGCCTACCGCCAGCCGGTCACGCGGCCGGAGATCGACGACATCCGCGGGGTCGACAGCGGGGCGGTGTTGAAGTCGCTGCTCGAGCGCGAGCTGATCCAGATCGTCGGCAAGAAGGACGAGCCGGGCCGCCCCCTGCTGTACGGGACGACCGTGCGCTTCTTGGAATTCTTCAACCTCCGCGGGCTGCGCGACCTGCCGACGCTGCGAGACTTCCGCGACCTGTCCGAGGAGTCGAAGGCGACCGTGCGCGAGCGGCTCGGCGACCTGCAGATCGCCGAGGCGCTCGGGCAAGAGGTGCTCGGGTTCACCGGTCCCGAGGCACAGGTCCCCGGGGACATGGCCTCCGAAGCAGGCGCGGAGGCGCAGCCCGCCGCTGCGGGCGACGCCGGTGCTGGAGCGGCGGCGGGTGGTGCGAGCGAAGCCGGCGCTCGGCAGGGCGAGGACGTCCCGGCGAGCGCCGAGACGCCGCAGCCCGAAGGCGGGGCCGCGGGTGACGCAGGAGCCGCAGACGGCGAATCCGGTGCAGAGGACGCCGCAGCCCCGGGAGCCGACCGCGCTTCCGCGGAGGACGGGGCTGCGGTGCGCGACGCTTTCCCGGGCGAGACCGGTGACGGCGTCCCCGACGCGGGCGAGAGGTCGCGCGCGGACGACGAGGCCGAGGTCGGTGAAGCCGGGGGGGAGGACCCGGCCGGTGGCGGAGACGACGAGGCGGTGCGCGATGACTCGTCGGGCGAGAGCGCCGCGGATGACGAGGGCTCGCCAGGCGCCGACGCGAGCGAGGACTCGCGGGACGAGCGCGCCCGCGAAGCCGACGATGAGCGCTCCCCGGCCGTCGACGAGGACTCGGGCGACGAGAGCGCCGGTGATGCAGACGACGAGAGCTCGATCGATGACTCGGCGAACGAGCGCGCCGGGGACGACGAGAGCTCGGAGGCTCTCGACGAGGGCGAGGACTCGCCGGAGGAGCGCGCCGGGGATGACGAGAGCTCGGAGGCTCTCGACGAGCGCGAGGACTCGCCCGAAGCGCGCGACGGTGATGACGAGCGCGAGGACTCGCCGGACGACCGCGATGCGGGCGGCGAGACCGAGCGTACCTACGTGCTGGACGCGGACGACGAGGCCTCGCACGCTCTCGAGGTGAGCGAGCGTGAGGACCCGGCGGAGGACGACGCGGAGCGCGATGATTTGGCCGCCACGGAGGGGGACGACGCGGAGTCGCATGCGAGCGACGAGTGGTCGACCGCGCCTCACCGCTCGCGGAGCGAGCCGGCGGACGAGAACGAGGAACCCGAGAGTTGAGCCGCGAGGCGGCGCAGAGGAGCAGCGAGCATGAAGCGAACGACCAACCAGGGCAGGAGCGGCGGGCCGAAGGCGGCCACGCGGTCGCAGGGCGCCCGCCACCAGGGCAAGGCGCCGGGGCGCCGGGATCCGGCCGGGACCGAGCGTCCCGCGAGCAAGGGCGGGCCGGGACGTGCTCGCCCGGCCGGCGCGGCGGGCTCGCGGCGAACCGGCGGCGGTGCGCGCTCGGGCCCGAAAGACGGGTTCGAGAGCCGTGGCCCCGACGCCGCGGGAGCGGGCGAGGCGACTGGTCGAAAGGGCAGGTTCGAAGCGACAGGGCGTGCCGAGCATGTCCGCGGAGACAGGGCCCGCGGAGCGAGCGGCAGTCGGGGACGGGACCGGGCTACCGGCGCGGACCGTGACGCAGAGCAGGCACCCCACGGGTCGCGGTCGCGCGCTGCGGCGGAGCGCGGCGGCAAGGCTGCTCGCGGGGATCGGTCGGAGTCGGAGTCGACGCCGCGCGCGGGCAGGGCTGCCCGCGGGGATCGGTCGGAGACGACGCCGCGGGCGGATCGGGCTGTCCGCAGGGACAGGTCGGAGGCGGCGCCGCGGGCGGATCGCTCTGTCCGCCGGGACAGGTCGGTGACCGCGGGCCGGGCTGACCGCGGGGACAGATCGACCTTTGCCGAGCGGGAAGACCGGGACACGGCGGCGCGCGGGGCGCCCGGCCGGGGTCGGGCGGCCGGCGACGACTGGACGCCGGAGCCCGCGCCGCGGCCAGCGGCCCCGCGGGGCGCCGCCGAGGGCGGGGCTGTCCGCGGGGACAGGTCGAAGCCGCGCGCGAGCGGAGCTGTCCGCGGGGACAGGTCGCAACCCGGCGCGGCGGGCCGCGGCGGGAAGGCCAGGTCGGCTGGCGCGAAGGGCAGCGCGGCGCGCGGGGCCAAGGCCCGGTCGGACAGCGCGGCGCGCGGGGCCAAGGCCCGGTCGGCTGGCGCGAAGGACAGCACGGCGCCGCGCGGGCTCACCGACGCGGTGGCGCTGCGGCAGGCCGAGCGGGCGGCCGCGGCGCGCACCGGGGCGAAGACCCGGGCGAAGAAGGGGATCGCCGCCGCCCCGGAGATCCTGCGGCCGGCCAAGGTGCGGCTGCAGAAGGCGCTGGCGGCCGCCGGCGTGACCTCGCGGCGCAAGGCCGAGGAGCTGATCGCGGCCGGCGCGATCAAGGTCAACGGCAAGCGGGTCACCGAGCTCGGCACGAAGGTCGATCCCGACCGCGACGCGATCGAGGTCCGGGGCACGCGCGTGCAGCTGGAGAAGAAGGTGTACTTCCTGCTCAACAAGCCCGACGGGGTGGTCTGCTCGGCCGAGGGCCCGAAGGACAACGAGGGCCGGCCGACGGTGCTTTCGCTGTTCCCGGAGCTGCCGCAGCGGATCTACCCGGTCGGCCGCCTCGACTTTCACACCCGCGGCGCGCTGATCCTGACCAATGACGGCGATCTCGCGGCGGCGCTGACCCACCCGCGGCACGAGATCCCGAAGACCTACCACGTGAAATTCCAGGGCAAGCTCACGGAGGCCGAGCTCGGGACGCTGGCCACCGGGGTCACGCTGGAGGACGGGACCGTCACCCGGCCGGCGGCCGAGGTCAGCGTCATCAAGGAGACCGCGACCAACACTTGGGTGCAGATCACCCTGCGGCAGGGCCTGAACCGGCAAATTCGCCGCATGGGCGAGGCCATCGGCAAGCCCGTGCTGAAGCTGATCCGCGTCGCCATCGGCGACGTCACCGCGGACGGACTGGCAGATGGTGAGTTTCGTCCGCTGACCCCGACCGAGGTCTACGACCTCATGGCGGCAGCTTCGCCGGCCGCGCATCCCGGCGCCCAGGCCCGGCCGCGCGCCGGAGGCGAAGATTCGGCCCCGGGTGCGGGCGGGCGGGCGCGTTCCCGGCTTGCGCCGCGGAAGCGGGCGGGGTAGTGTCCGCGCCCGCTCGTCGTTCAGGACCCGCAGGGTCGTGAAGACAATTTCCGCCAGGACTTCGTATGGCCAAGAACTCTCAAGTTTTGCGCGACCAGAAGCGCGACAAGCTGATCAGCAAGTACGCTGCCCGCCGCGGCGAGCTGCGCGACAAGCTCAAGGATCCGAACATCGATCTCGAGGACAAGCTCGCGATCTCGGCGCAGCTCACCAAGCTGCCCCTCAACTCGTGCCCGACCCGCAAGACCCGGCGCTGCATGCTGACGGGCCGCTCCAAGGCGGTCTATCGCAAGTTCGGCCTGAGCCGGAACATGCTCCGCGAGCTCGCCCTCAAGGGTGAACTGCCGGGCGTGACCAAGTCGAGCTGGTGAATTCGTCGCCCGCCGCAGGAGAGTCATGAAGTCCGGAATCCATCCCAGCTACCGCAAGGTCCTGTTCGTCGACGCCGCCTCGGGTGACGAGTGGGTGTCCTACTCGACGATGACCGGCAGCGACACGCGCTCGCACAAGGGCGAGGAACTCCCGGTCGTCCGCGTCGACATCTCGTCGTTCAGCCATCCGTTCTGGACCGGTCAATCGCGCGAGGTCGACACCGAGGGCCGCATGGACCGCTTCCGCCGCCGCTACGGCGTCAAGGGCGGGGCCTCGGCTGCTCCGGCCCCTGCCAAGCCGGCCGCCGCTGCCCCTGCCGCCGCCGCCCCGGCGCCCGCGAAGGCCGAGGCCGCTGCGCCCGCCAAGCCCGCCGGCAAGGCGAAGAAGAAGTAACCCGTCGGACCCCACACGGTCCGGTGACGAGCTCCACGCGCGTCACGACCCTCCGGTCGTGATGCGCGTTCGCTTTGGGTCGATCGCGCCGCACGCTCGCGTGCTGGCGGCTCACACGCGCGCTCGTCCGCGGACATCGAGCGCGTGCGCGAGCGACGTCGGCGACGCTGAGGTCATGCGCGAGCGCTGTCGGCGACGCTGAGGTCGTGCGCGAGCGCCGTCGGCGACGCTGAAGTCATGCGCGAGCGCCGTCGGCGACGCCAGCACATGGTTTTCGGGACATGTCCTTCGTGCCTCGCGCCCGGCCCGGCGTGAGCGCAGGGCCGGGGCCGCGGCCGCGGCCCCGGAGGGCGGCGGCGCAGCAGGAAGACGTGGCGCGTGCTCATCGCCTCGGGCCTCGTGCTCGCGCCTCGAGCTCTGCTGCTGCCTTTCAACTCCCGGATCGGCGCGGTTCCCGGCCCGGCGACAGCGGCAGGGTTCGAGGCGATGACCTCGGCTCGCATGGGCCGACCGCCGGGCGAGCGAGCGTCACATGTCCTGAAGACCAGACCCACGCAGGGCGGGCGAGCGGTGGTGCGAGACGATGCAGCGCTCTCGTGCCGGAGCCGCGCCTCCGCGGCCCGGGCTCCAGGCGCACCGGGACGGTGAATCGGCCGCAGGCTCACGCTCGAGGGAGCCGGGGGACCGACTGGGCGCCGCTGCGGCGCGGTCACGTCCGCCGCGGGCTCGCGCTCACACGCGCAGGACCTGAGCGGCCCAGGTGAAGCCGGTGCCGAAGGCCGTCATCGCCACGAGGTCGCCGTCCTTCAGTCGTCCGGCGGCGCGGGCCTCGTCGAGAGCGACGGGGATCGTCGCGGCCGACATGTTGCCGTAGCGATCGACGATCGACACCATCTTCGCCGGAGCGATCGCGGTGCGGGCTCGCGTCGCCTCCATGATGCGCGTGTTGGCCTGGTGCGGGATGAGCAGCGTGACGTCCTCGGGCGTCACGCCGGCGCGCTTCAAAGCCTCGATCGCGCCCTCGCTCATGGCGGTCACGGCGTGCTTGAACACCGTGTTGCCTTCCATGTGGACGGTGTGCGCCCGGGCGGCGACGCTCTCGGCGCTGGCCGGCTGACGCGTGCCGCCGGCGGGTTGGTAGAGCACCCGGGCGAGCGTTCCGTCGGCGCCCCAGGCCGAGCCGAGCAGGCCGCGATCTTCTTCGCAGGCCGTGAGGATCGCCGCACCCGCGCCGTCGCCGAACAGCACGCAGGTGCTGCGGTCCTCCCAGTTCACGACCTTGCTCATCACCTCGGCGCCGACGACCGCGGCGGTGCGGGCGCCTCCGCCGGCGATCAGGCTGGCCGCGAGCTCCATGCCGTACAACCAACCGGAGCAGCCGGCGCTGACGTCGAAGGCCGCCGGCCCGCGCAGGCCGAGCTTGTGCTGCACCCAGCACGCGGTCGACGGGAACAGCGTGTCCGGGGTGGACGTGGCGACGATGAGGACGTCGAGCGCGTCGGGCTCGAGGCCCGCCGCGCCGCACGCCGAGAGCAGCGCCTCGGCGGCGAGGTCGGAGGTCGCAACTTCGGGTGCCGCGATCCGGCGCTCACGAATTCCGGTCCGCTCGACGATCCACTGATCCGTGGTGTCGATCATCGTCTCGAGCTCGGCGTTCGTCAGCACCCGCGGCGGCAGGGCGCGCGCCGTGGCGAGGATCTTGAACCGACGCATGCGTCACCTGCTAGCTCACCCTGCGACTGCGCGGCAATCGAGGAGGATGTGCGGCAGCGCCGGCCGCGACGCGATGGAGCCAACACACGCCCTTTTGCACGCAATTGCCGGGATATGGCCCCGGGCTGGTACAGTACCGGGGCCATTTTGCCCCTCGCCCGTATGCGCTCTCCTCTCTCTGTCTGCGCAACTCTCCTGGCGGCCTCGACCTTCGTCGCGTGCGCCTCGTCGCTCGACAAGGCCCGTGTCGCCCGCAACGCGAACGATGACGTCAGGGCCGAGCAGTACCTCCGCAAGTCGATGGCGAGCGATCCCGAGGACCGCGCCGCGGCCCAGCGTGAATTGGCGTCGCTCAAGTTCGCCCAAGCGCAGGCCAAGGCCAAGCAAGATCCCGCGGCCGCCGAGAAGCTGGTGCGTGAGAGCCTGACGCTGGCCCCCGATGACGAGAAGGCCGTCGATCTCCTCGGGCGCGTCATTCACGCGCAGGGCCGCCTCGACGAGGCGATCCAGGTGCTCGGCGAGGGCGACGGCAAGGCCTGCGACATGTGCAAGCGCTACCTCTCGGTGCTGCTGCTCGAGCGGGCCGGCAAGCGCGAGGCCGCCAAGGACTTCGAGGGGGCGCGCGCCGATTACTCGCGGGCGACCGAGCTGATCCCCGACGCCGCGACCGCGCTGGCCGTCGCGCGCACCAGCGAGCAGCTCGGCGACCTCGAGGGCATGACGCGCGCGATCGAGAAGGCGGTGCCGCTGATCCGCCCCGAAGACACCGCCGCCCAGACGGAATTCCTCGGCTTCCGCGAGCGAACCGTGCTGGCCGCGGCGGCCCGCGGCGACGTCGCCACCTGCGATCGCTGGCTCAACTACTTCCCGCCCGGGGCAGGCGGCGACGGCTGGTACGTGTTGCAGCTGCGCGTCGCGCAGGAGCTGTACCGCCAGAAGAAGGTCGACGTCGCCATCACCCGCGCGCGGCACATGCTCGGCTCGACGCACGCCGACACGCTGCCGGCCAACCGCAAGACCGAGTTCCAGCGCTTCCTGGCCGACATCTATCGCCTGCAGGGCGTCGGCTACCTGCGCGAGGGCAAGCTCGCCGAGGCCGACGACAACTTCCGGCTGGCGATGGAGTACGCGCCGACCGACGACAAGATCAAGCTGTTGCGGGCGCTGGCGATCGGCGGCAACCACGAGACCGAGAAGGCGATCCAGGTGGTGAAGGCGCTGCCCAAGGAGACCAAGGGGCACGCGGAGGTGATGGCGATCCTCGAGAGCATGCAGGTCGCCGATCGCCTGGCCGAGGGCGACGTCGAGGGGGCCAAGGCCGCGCTCGCGCGCGCGCAGGCGGCCAGCGCGGAGACGCCCGAGGTCCACGTGGCGATGGCCGAGATGCTCGTCATCACCCCGGCCGCGGGCGTGAACAAGGGCATCGTCCGCCAGCTCAAGAAGAGCGGGATCGTCAAGTACCCCAACGACGAGGTCAACCGCTACGGCGAGGCCCTGTCGGAGCTGGCGTGGGCGCGCGAACAAGCGCGCGGGCTCGGCGAGGGCTACCTGTTCCGCGGGCCCGGGATCGACGCGCGCATGGCCAACCTCGACCGTCAGCTGCGGGCCTTTTACCCGTTCCCGGTCGAGTTCAACGCCGACAGCACGGCGATCCTGAAGATCCGCTTCAAGAGCGGCGCGGCCGGCGAGGTCGGGGTCAAGACCGACAGCGGAGAGCAGACGATCCGCGTTCCCGCGGGCAGCGAGGGCGCCGAGGTCACCGTGCGCGACCCGGGCCTGACTTACTTCCGAATCAACGGCAAGGTCTCCAGCTTCGTGACCGAGCCCTACACCCGGGTGACGATCGACCTGTGATGCTCGCGCCGCTGAGCCCGCCGACTGCCGGCGCCGATCGGCGCTGCACGGCGGGCGGGGCCTGATAGACTCGCCGGCGATGCAGTCCTGTCCCTATCGCAAGATCCGTCCGCTGGGCGAGGGGTCGATGGGGGACGTGCACCTGTGCGTCGACGTGCAGCAGCGCCGCCTGGTCGTTGTCAAGTGGCTGCGGGCTGAGCTGCACGAGGGCAGCCAGGCGGCGGTCCGGTTCCGACGCGAGGCCGAGCTGATGGCGGGGGCCAATTTCCCCGGCGTCATCAAGGTCGAGGAGTGGGGCCTCGACGAGTTCGGTCGCACGTGGATGGCGATGGAGTTCGTCGACGGGCTCATGCCGTCGGCGGTGATCGGGCCCGGTGATTGTTGGTCGGTGCATCGCTTGCTGGCCGGGGTGGGCCAGGGCCTCGACGACCTCCACGGCCTCGGCGTGGTCCACCGCGACCTCAAGCCCGAGAACGTGCTGCTGCGGAGCTCGGTCGACGGCTGGGAGCCGGTGATCATCGACCTCGGGATCGCCAAGTGGCTGGCGCAGGAGACCGCGACCGCGAGCGGCTCGGTGTTCGGCACGCCGCACTACATGAGCCCGGAGCAGTGCCGCGACACCAAGCACGTCGGGCCGGCGACCGACCGTTACGCCGTCGCCGTCATCATCTTCGAGCTGCTGGCCGGGCGGCGCCCGTTCGAGGGTCGGACGATCCCGGAGCTCTTGCGGCAGCACCTCGAGTCGCCGGTGCCGGAGCTGCAGATCCCCAAGCGCGTGCGCTCCGGGGCGATCCGCGACACCGCGGCCAAGGCGACCTATCCGTCGCCCAACCTCGACGCGTTCATGCGCAAGGCGATGGCCAAGGAGCCGCGGCTGCGGTTCGGCAGCGGGCGCGAGATGGCGACCGAGTTCGAGCGCGCGGCCAAGGCCGACGGGCTGTGGGAGGTCCCTGACCCTTCGGACATGACGCCGCTGTTCCCGGCGCTGACCCACCCGATGGCCGAGATCATCATCGACGGCGAGTCGCGCCAGCGCTTCGACGTGCGCCACGGGCCGCTGGTGCTCGGGCGCCACGAGTCGTGCCAGGTGGTGCTCGGCTCGCCGCGGCTCAGCCGCCTGCACGCGTGCGTGTACCTGCACCGCGGGCGCGTGTGGGCCGCCGACCTGCACAGCCAGAACGGCACGCTGTTCCAGGGCCGCGCGCTCCAGCCCGGCGTGCCGATGCCGTTCCCGCCGGGCGGCCAGACCGCCGTGTTCACGCTCTACAACCGCAACATCGCCGTCCGCCTGTGCACCACCACGGGGCCGTGAGCGCGCGGTCATGGCGAGCGACGCGGACGATGGCGCGGCGCGACGTGTCCGGAAGGACAGCGGCGGTGGCCGAGACGGCGGTGCTTCGGGGCCTGTCCGGAGGGACAGTCGTGGCGCGGGCGACCGGAGCGCCGAGGATGAGGGTTCTTCGGGACATGTCCTGACGGACAGAGGAGAATCGACTGGAGCGGGCGACGGGAGCGCCGATGATGGGGGTTCTTCGGGACATGTCCTGAAGAGCAGGTATGGGTCGATCGGAGCGGGCGACCGCAGCGCCGCGGATGGAGGTGCTTCGGGACCTGTCTCGATCGACAGATGTGAACCGGCTGGAGCGGACGTCGGCGGCGCCGGGGATGGGTGTTCGGGGGGACATGTCCTCGCAGACAGCCGCGACGCCGCGCCGGCCGCGTCGAGCGGGACGCGGCGCCTGGCCGCGGCCCTGCTGTTCGGCCCGGCGCTGGCGTGGACGGTCGCGGCGGCGGCCGGGCTGGCGTGGGCCGGCGCGCGGGCGGACGCCTGGGGCCCCGCGCCGCGCCGCGAGGCCGCGGTGGTCGGCTCCGAGGCGTGCCGCGCCTGCCACCCGGCCCAGCACGCCAGTTGGTCGGCGACCTACCACCGGACGATGACGCAGCGCGCCGAGGGCGAGGCCGTGCTGGCGCCGTTCGCCGGCGAGCACGTCGATCACCTCGGCTTCCGCGCGACGATGACCCGCAGCGTCGAGGGCCGCCCGCACGTGCGGGTGACGCCGCTCGACGACGAGGGGCGCGAGACGGGCGAGCCGCTGCTCGACGTCGACGTGGTCATGACCGTGGGCAGCCACCGCTACCAGCAGTACCTGGCGCGGCTCGACCGCGGCGGCGGGCCGGGCGAGGTGTGGCGGCTGCCGGTCGCCTGGCACATCGCCACGGCGCGGTGGATCCCCATGAACGCGGCGTTCCTCGAGCCGGAGGGCGCGCGCGGCGACGCCGACGCCTATCTGCGCCACCTCAGCCGCTGGAACGACAACTGCGTGCTGTGCCACAACACCGAGCCGCGGCCGGGGATGTCGCAAGGGACAGGCGAGTCGCCGCGCTTCGCGACCACGGTCGGCGAGCTCGGGATCGCCTGCGAGGCCTGCCACGGGCCGGCGGAGGCGCACCTGCAGCGCCACGCCGATCCGTTCCGCCGGCTGCTGGCGGGCGGGGCGGGGGACGGATCGATCGCGCACCCGGGCCGGCTGGCGCCGCGCGAGGAGAGCGGGGTGTGCGGGCGCTGCCACGGCAACCGGATCAGCGCCGACGTCGCCGCGGTGCTGCGCGAGGGCGACGGGTTCTTGCCCGGGACCGATCTGGCCGCGGTGTCGCGCCCGATCTTCCGCGACGCGACCGTCGGCGGCGAGGCGCTGTTCGCCGAGCGCTTCTGGCCCGACGGGACGCCGCGCCTGTCGGCCTACGAGTACCAGGGGCTGCTGCTGTCGCCCTGCCACCAGGACGGCCGCGAGGGCGGGCTCGGCTGCGACGACTGCCACGCGATGCACGGCGACCAGCCCGACATGCAGGTCCGCCGCGACCGCAGGGGCGCGATGGCCTGTACTTCATGCCATGCTCGAGAGGACCTGTCCTCGGGGACACGGCACGGAGGACATGGCGAAACGGTCACGTGCCAGGGCTGCCACACGCCGCGGATCACCTACGGCCTGCTCGAGGGGATGATCGGCCACCGGATCGCGGTGCCGCGGCCCCAGGCGTGGATCGGCCGCCACGACCAGCCGGACGCCTGCACGCAGTGCCACGTCGATCGCAGCCGGACCTGGGCGGCGGAGGCGCTGCCGCGGCTCGGGTTCCCGGACGCGGGTCCGCTGCCGCGGCCGGCGCCCGACGAGGCGTGGGGCTCGCGCGTGCAGCTCGACCTGGTCGGCGGCGATCCGCTGCAGCGGGTGCTGGCGATCCACGCGCTGACGCGCCCGGAGGTGCCGGTGGCGGCCGCAGAGCGGCGGGCGTGGATCACCGACGCGCTCGACGACGAGTACCCGGCCGTGCGGTGGTTCGCCTGGCGAGCGCTGCGGCAGCTCGCGGAGCCGGACCAGATCGCGCGGGTCGACGCCTACGACCCGCACGCCGACGCGGAGCAGCGGGTCCCTGCGGCCGACGCCCTGCGCGCGGTGTTCGGCGGCGGGCCGTTCACGCCGGAGCAGCGCGAGGCGCTCGAGGCCCGGCGCGAGCGGACGGTGCTGTGGATCGGCGAGTGAGGCGTTCGATCCGGGCCGCGCGGGGCGCTGTGCCGCAGCACGCGGGTCCACGGGGTCAGGCGTCGCTCCCGGGGTCGAGCATCGCCGCGTGAGTCGCTCGGCCGCGGCCGCAGCGCGAGGGGTACGCGGCGCCGCTGGAGAGGCGGGGCAGGACGTGCCGCGGCAAGAGAGTTCGACGAGCGCGCCGGGCCCATGGGGCCGGAGGGGCTTTCGAGGCCCGCGACGGAAGATTTGGCGGGCGAGCGGTGCAGCGGCTAGATTCGCCCCGTGCGCGCCGAACGGCACCACCGGCTCTCGCTCGCATTGCTGGCGATCTTCCTCGCCTCGGGGCTGTGGCTCGAGGCGATGATCGGGCTGCGCGCGGCCGGCTGGGTCGACGATCCGCTGCGCCGCGAGTTCCTGCGCCTCGGCCACGCGCACGGCGGGCTCCTCGCGCTGGTCAACCTGGCGATCGCCTGGTCGATCGGACAGCTCGGCACGCCCGAGGTGTGGGCCGCGAAGATCCGCGTCGCGGGGCTGGTCGGCGCGCTGCTGGTCGGCGCGGGCTTCATGGCCGGCGGGCTCACCCACGGGCCGACCGACCCGGGCCCGCCGATCCTCGTGGTGCCGGCGGGGGCGTTGCTGACGCTGGCCGCGGTGATCGCCACGGCGATGGTGCGGCCGACCGACCGCGCGCCGGGGAGCTGACGGCATCCTGTCGAAATGGACATGTCGGGTGAGACATGTCCCAGCGACCCAATGAAAACGGCCGGACCGAAGGGCCCGGCCGTCTCGCGCGCGGCGCTGACTCAGGACGGCTCGGCGACGAGGCCGCCCGGGGGGACCGGGGCCGGCTTGCGGCTCGGCTCGCTGGCGGCGACCGGGGCGCTGTTGCGGGCGCGGATCGGCGGGAGCGGGCGGCCCTCGATGACCGTGGCCACCTCGACCGCGGACAGCACCTCGCGCTCGAACAGGGCGCGGGCGAGGCGCTGGAGCGCGTCGGCCTTGGTGGTCAGCAGCTCCTTGGCCAGCGTGTACTGGCGGGTGACGATGTCGTGGATCGTGCGGTCGATCGCCTGCGCGGTCGACTCGGAGTAATTCGGCGACTGCTGGATCTCACGGCCGAGGAAGGGCTGGCTCTCGGCCTTGGTGTAGGCGACCGGGCCGAGCTCGTCGCTCATGCCCCACTCGCACACCATCTTGCGGGCGAGGGCGGTGGCGCGTTCGATGTCGTTGCTGGCGCCGGTGGTCTTCTGGCCGTTGAACGCGATCTCTTCGGCGATCCGGCCGGCCATGAGGATGGCGATCTGGGCCAGGGCCTGCTCGCGGTCGAGGCTGTAGCGGTCCTCCTCGGGCAGCTGCTGGGTGACGCCGAGGGCGCGGCCGCGGGGGATGATCGTGACCTTGTGGATCGGGTCGACGTGCTCCTTGGGCAGGCTCATCGCCACGAGGGTGTGGCCGGCCTCGTGCCACGCGGTGGTCCAGCGCTCCTTCTCGGAGATGATGGCGCTCTTGCGCTCGGAGCCCATCAGGACCTTGTCCTTGGCGCGGTCGAAGTCGTCCTCGTGGACGCGGTCGCGGCCGTTGCGGGCGGCCATCAGCGCGGCCTCGTTGACGAGGTTCTCGAGGTCGGCGCCGGAGAAGCCGGGGGTGCCGCGGGCGATCAGGCTGACGTCGACGGTGTCGTCGACCGGGACCTTGCGCGTGTGGACCTTGAGGATCGCCTCGCGGCCGCGCACGTCGGGCAAACCGACGATGATCCGGCGGTCGAAGCGGCCGGGGCGGAGCAGGGCGGGGTCGAGGACGTCGGGCCGGTTGGTCGCGGCGACGAGGATGACGCCGTCGTTCGACTCGAAGCCGTCCATCTCGACGAGCAGCTGGTTGAGCGTCTGCTCGCGCTCGTCGTGACCGCCGCCGAGGCCGGTGCCGCGGTGACGACCGACGGCGTCGATCTCGTCGATGAAGATGATGCAGGGGGCGTTCTTCTTGCCCTGCTCGAACAGGTCGCGCACGCGCGAGGCGCCGACGCCGACGAACATCTCGACGAAGTCGGAGCCGCTGATGCTGAAGAACGCGACGCCGGCCTCGCCCGCGATCGCCTTGGCGAGCAGGGTCTTGCCGGTGCCCGGAGGGCCCATCAGGAGCACGCCCTTGGGGATCCGGCCGCCGACGCGCAGGTACTTCCGCGTGTCGCGGAGGAAGTCGATGATCTCCTCGACGTCCTCGCGCGCCTCGTCGACGCCGGCGACGTCCTTGAAGGTGACCTTGTTCTGGTGCTCGTTGAGCAGGCGCGCCTTGCTCTTGCCGAAGTTCATCGCCCGCCCGCCGCCGGCCTGCATCTGGCGCATGAACACGACCATCAGCACGACGATGAAGATCAGCGGCAGGTACATCAGCGCGAACTGCAGGAGCGCGCTGTCCTCCTCGGGCTCGACGCGGTAGTCGATCTGCTTCTCGCTGAGCTTCTGGTACAGGTTCTCCGCGACGGGGCCGGTGGCCTGGTAGGTCTTGCCGTCGAGGTCGTACGAGATGTCGACGTAGCTCGGGTGGACCGCGATCACCATGTTCGAGCTGTGCTTGAGCGACCCCCAGTCGCGCTCGACCGTCTCGACGAACTTGGCGTACGAGATGTTGACCACCTCGTGGCTGGTGTTGAACATGTTGGCCAGCGCGAGCACGCCTACGATCAGGCCGAGCCACACCAGGAGGGTCTTCGTCTGCTGTTTCACGGTGAAAGGGTTCCAGAGCCTTGCCTGGAGCTTTGCGAGCATAGCGGAAGACGGATCGCCCGGCCAGCCGCGCGGGTCCGGATCGCGCACCCGGGCCGCTCTGCTCGCCACCAAAGGCCGCGCCTCGGCGCTACGGGCCCGGGATCTCCGCGCCGGGAGCGGCCCCCGCGAGCGTGAGCCCTTGGCGGTCCAGGCGCACGTGCAGGCCGGGACGCAGGTGCCAAACATGGGGCCGGAGCACCGCGTCGGTGCCCCCGAGCGCTGCGGCGCGCGCGAGCACGGCGCGGTCGATGTCCTCGATCACGGCCGCTCGCAGCGCCCCGAGGTCGGCGCCCCCGAGGCCGCAGATCCGGCGCAGGACCCGGGTCCGCACCGCCCGCGGCAAGATGTGCAGGTCGTCGGTCGACCAGCAGGCGGCGGGGCCTCGCCGCCTCGCGGCCTCCTCGCGCGCGGCCCAGCCGGCCAGCGCCTCCTCCGCGTCGCCGGCCTGTGTGGCGAGACACACGAGCGCCGCCTCGACGCGCGGGTTGCTGCGCCGCAGCTCCGGCAGCACGCGCTCGCGCACCCGCACGCGCGGCTGCTCCTCGTCGGCGTTGGTCGGGTCGTCGACGAAGGGCAGCGCCATGCGCTGGCACAGCGCCCGCGTGGCCGCCCGCGGCAGCTCCAGCAGCGGCCGCAGCCACGGCGCTTCCCACGGCCGCATGGCCGCGAGCCCCTCGAGTCCGCAGCCGCGGGCGGCGTGCATGAGCAAGGTCTCGGCCTGGTCGGTGGCGGTGTGACCCAGCGCGATCGCGTCGCACGCGTGCGCCGACGCGAACGCACACAAGGCGGCCCGCCGGGCCTCGCGGGCGCGCGCGGGCAGGCCCGAACCTGGCGAAAGGGACAGGCGCGTAGCGACCGACGGGAGCCCCCGCTGCGCCGCCGATCGCGCGACCGCCGCGGCCTCGTCGGCCGACTCGCGGCGCAGGCCGTGGTCGACGTGGGCGACGATCAGCGCGAGCGCCTCGTCGCGGGCGAGGAGGTGGAGCAGGCCGACGAGCGCGGTCGAGTCGGCTCCGCCGGAGCAAGCGACGAGGATCCGCCGCGGAGAGCCGGCGTCGCGGAGGCTGCGGCGGACCAGGCCGAGAGCGCTGGCGATGGTCGGGTGGCGGGGTGGCACTCGCGTGCGGCGATGATACCTTCCCGCGGATGACATCGCCCGCAGAGCTCTCCCGCGCCGGTCAGGACATCGCCAGCGTTCAGCGCGATCCGCTCGCGCTCGAGCAGCGCGACGACCTCCCCGAGTTCGTCCCGCGGCTGCCGCCGACCGCGTTCGTGCAGATCGCCCGCGGGCTGCGCGACGAGGACCGCCTCGACCTGGTGCTGCCGTACGCGTCGCCCGAACAGTTGACGGCGCTGCTCGACCTCGACGGCTGGTCGCGCGATCGTCTGGCCGTCGAGAAGGCGCGCGGGTGGCTGGTGGCGATCGTCGACGCGTACGTGTCCTCGAGCAAGCGGCGCGGGCAGCTGCGCAACATGATCGAGGACATGGACCCGGAGATGTGGACGATGGCGCTGTTGCCCGGCACGGCGGTCTACGAGCTCGATCCGGAGGACGTCGAGCAGCGCGAGCAGGCGCTGGCGGCCGTCGACGCGCTGTTCCCCTACGAGACCCCCGACGGCGGCTTCATCGTCGCGGTGCCGGACAACGAGCTCGGACACATGGCGATCCACGTGCTCGAGCGGGTCTACGCCGACGACCTGCAGCTCGGCCGCGATCTGACGCTGTCGCTGCGCGGGGCCCTGCCGGCCCAGCTCGAGGAAGATCTGCTGCGCTGGCGCAGCGGTCGCCTCGCCGACCTCGGGTTCGTCGAGTGGGAAGAGGCGATGAAGCTGTTCCGTCCGCTCGACGCCAAGTCGGCCCGCGAGGTCGCGGCGTCCCCGGCGGCCACGATCGCCCCGCGCGAGGGCGAGGCGCTGCCCGTGGCGTTCCCGTCGCCGTCGGCGGGGCTGCTCCGGCGGGTCCTCGGCGGGTTGCCGGCCGGCGAGCAAGGCGTGCGCGCGCGCGAGTTCACCCTGCTGGTCAACGAGCTGATGTCGGCCCAGCGCAGCGAGCCGGGCGATCCGAAGGCGCAGGAGCGGGCGTTCCACCAGGCGGAGGCGACGGTCGGCCTCGGGCTCGAGGTGCTGCTGGTCGGGCTCGGCCTGCCGCCGGCCGAGGTCGACCCGTTCCTGGCCGGACGGATCGCGGCGCTCGGGCTGCGCGGGGTGTTCCGCGTCGGCTACGGGCCGCTGGCGACGCTGCGCAAGACGGCGCTGGCGCTGCACCGCGAGGGCCGGGTGTCGCTGACGAAGATCGGGTCGCTGCTCGATCGCCCGTGGGGCCCCGCGCTCGAGGGCCTGTCGCGGTGGTTGCCCGAGCTGCCGATCGAGTCGGCCGGCAGCGGCTGGCGGCCGATCGGGGGCCTGCGCGACGTGGCCCGGGCGACCGAGCTGCTGGCCCAGGCCGGCGCGCTGGCGGCGTTGACCTTCGACCCGCGCGGCTACGCGGTCGACCCGCAGTGGGTGAGCCGCGTCGACGAGCCCGACCGCCTGACGCTCGGCGACCTGGTGCGCACGTCGGCGCTGCGCCGGCAGCTGCCGGGGATGTCCGAAGAGACAGCCGCGGCGTTCGCCCCGGTCGACGCCGACGACCTGGCCTGGGCCGCCGATCACCTGCTGGTCAACGGCCGCCTGGCGCCGGCCCTGGCCGCCGACCTGCGCAAGCGCTGCCTGGCGATCGGCGCGCCGCAGCACGCGGAGGCGTTCGTGTCCGCGGTGCTGCTGCGGCTCGAGATCGAGCTCGGGGCGCTCGAGCGCGACGAGGACGGCAAGGTCGATCTGAGGCGCGCCGGCGGGGTGATCACGCCGCAGCGGATCGGCGTGTGGCTCAAGACCGGGCTGTCGGCGACCTGAGGGCGAGCGCCCCTCGGGGGGCGGCGAGGCGGCCCCGCGATCCTCTCTGCCTCGACGAGGCGTGGGCGCTGCGAGCGCTGTCCCGAGGGACGGCCCGCGCCGGAGCTGGGCGCGGAGTGTCTCTTCGAGCATGCTCGGACGGGCATGTCTGCAATGACATGCTGCTTTGGACATGCCCGATCGGCCAGGCGTCAATCCGGGGAGACCGGGAAGTCGCGCACGCGGAGGGCGCGGCCGTCGGAGAGGACGAAGCCGACCTGGACGGCGGCGAAGCGGCCGATCTGGCGCAGCTCGCTGAGCAGCGGGCCGAGGTCGTCGCGGCTGTCGACCTTGATGCCGGCGATCTCGGACACCCGGGCGTTACGCAGCAGCTCGCGGCCGCGCGAGCGCGAGATCGGGGCGTCGGGGCGCAGCTCCTTGACGATCGGCTCGCGGCGCGACTCGTCGAGGCGGAGGCCGAGCAGGGCGTCGGCGTCGATGAGGACCTGCTGATCGGGCGGGGCGGGGGCGACCGGGATGTTGAACGAGAGGCGGTCCTTGCCGCGGACGACGGTGAGGTTCAGGACCTCGCCCGGGAGGAGGCCGCGCACGGTGGCGACGAAGTGGTTGGCGAGGCGGAGCTGGGCCTCGGGGCCGGTGCCGAAGGAGTCGAAGCGCTGGCCCTGGGCCTCGACGATCAGGTCGTCCTTGCGCAGGCCGGCGGCGTCGGCGGGCCGGCCGGGCAGGACGCGGCTGACGCGGAGGCCGTTCTGGTAGCCGAGCGCGCGGGCGTCGTCGTCGAGCTCGCCGTAAGGGGCGACCTCGGCGCCGACCTGGCCCGAGCGCGTGCCGTGACCGGCGCGCAGGGCCTCGAGCAGGGCGGCGATGTGATCGATGGGGATGGCGAAGGCGATGCCCTGGGCGCGCTCGAGGGTGGCGGTGGTGATGCCGACGAGCTGGCCGCGGAGGTTGAAGATCGGGCCGCCGGAGTTGCCGAGGTTGATGGCGGCGTCGATCTGCAGGAGCGGGGTCTGGCGGCTGCGCAGCAGGCCGGTGCGGCCGATCGCGGCGACGATGCCCTGGGCCACGCTGTGCTCGAGCCCGAGCGGGTTGCCGACGGCGAACACGGTCTCGCCGACGCGCAGCTCGTGCGAGCGCCCGCGGGTGGCGAAGGCGAACCGCTCGGCGCTGTCGGCCGGGCGCAGGCGCAAGAGGGCGATGTCGCGGTCGCGGTCGGCGACCAGCAGCTCGGCCGGCAGCTCGCGGCCGTCGACGAAGCGGGCGCGGATCGGCTGGGCCACGGCGGAGGCGTCGGTCACGCCGCCGAGCACGCGCTGCCGCGGGTCGCGGATCTGGCCGGCGACCACGTGGTAGTTGGTGAGGACCAGACCTGTCTCATCGACCAGGACGCCGGCGCCGAGGGCGTCGGTGCCGCTGAGGGTGACGACGGCGTCGCGCGTGCGCTCGACGGCGTCGACGAGGCTGGGGCCGCCGCCGCCGCGGACCTCGGGGCAGTCGCACACGGCCGGCGGCGCGACGGGCGGCAGCGCCGGGACCGGGACGGGGGCGGCGGGGCTGTCGACAGGGACAGGTGCGGCGGGCGGCGCGGTCTGGATGCCGACCAGCACCGCGATCCCGCCGAGCAGCACGCCGAGCACGGCGGCTCCGGCGGCGATCCACAGCGATTCGCCGCGGGCAGGTCGCGGCTCGGGTCCCGGGGCAGTCGTGGGCATCGTCGGGACAACCTAGCGCGTCCTCGCCGCATTCCCAAACGGCCGCCGCAGGCGCGCCGGCGAGGCCGCAGACGGGCAGGGAAGCGCTCGTCGCGGTGGTGACGCCAGCGAAGGCGGTCTCGACCTCGCGCTCGCTCGCGAGTGGGACGGCAAGGGCCGCAGCAGGGGGTTTGCGGGTGAGTAGACGCCCGTCGCGGCGCGGGCGAGGTCGGCTCGCCGGGCTCGCGGGCCACTGTCGCCGCAGCGATCGCGGCGCGCCGGGGCGTCCGGCGATCAGGATCGTGCGTCGCGATCGGCAGCGCGATCGCCGACCTGCGTCCGTGACGCCGCGTCGCAGGCGCGGATCTTCGCCCCCGGCGATGGCATGCTCGGCCTGGCGGCCGCTCCGGGCGCCCGCGTGAGAAAATGGCCGCCGGGCGCGTGGCGGCGAGGTGAGCCGCCCGCGCGTTTCTGGCATCCTCTCGCACCTGCGGCGCCGCGCCGCGCCGCCTGCCAATGACACCTCCGGCCACGCACGCAGCCCTGCAGTCCTCGCCCGCTACCCCAGGAACGGCGCTCGAGCAGGCCGTCGGCCTCGTCGCCGGCGAGCTCTCCGAGGTGGACGCGCGGCTCGAGCAGCTGCTGCAGTCGTCGATCGCGATCATCCCCGAGCTCGGCGGCAAGCTCGCGTTCGCCGGCGGCAAGCGGTTCCGTCCGCTGGTCACGCTGCTGGCCGCGCGCGCGGCCGGCTTCATCGACCCGGTGCGGATCACCATCGCGGCCGTCGGCGAGCTGCTGCACACGGCGACGCTGCTCCACGACGACGTCATCGACGCCGGCGAATTCCGCCGGGGGCGGCCCACCGCGCGCCTGCAGTACGGCAACGGCATGGCGGTGCTGACCGGCGACTTCTGCCTCGCGCGCGCGATGCAGGCGATCGCCTACTCCGGCCGGCTGCACGCGGTGCAGACGCTGTCCGACGCGGTCACGCGGATGGCCGAGGGCGAGGTGGCGCAGCTCGAGATCGCCGGCGACGCGGCGCCCGACAAGGCCCGCTACTACCTCGTCATCGAGCGCAAGACGGCGGCGCTGATCGCCTGGTGCGCCAGCGTGGGCGGGCTGCCGGCGCCGGAGCGGGCGATCGCGCTGCACCGCTACGGGCTCGAGATCGGCTACGCGTTCCAGATCGCCGACGACGTGCTCGACTACGCCGGCGACCCTCACGACACCGGCAAGACCCGCGGCCAGGACCTGCGCGACGGCAAGCTGACCCTGCCGCTGATCCTCGCCTGCGAGCGCGACCCCGGGCTCCAGCGCGCGGTCCACCAGCTGCTCGCCCACGGGCCGCCGGTCGGCGCCGAGGCCGCCGAGGCGATCGTGGCCCGCGTCGCCGCCTCGCCCGGGGTCGAGCTGGCCGCCCGCGCGGCCGAGTCCCACGCCGAGGCGGCGGTCGCGCAGCTGGCCGAGCTGCCGTCGTCGTCGGCCCGCGACGCCCTGATCGAGCTGGCCCGCAGCGTGTCGCGCCGCGTCAGCTGAGCGCGGCCGCGCGGGCGCCTGTCGCAAGGAACATGTCGGAAAGTACCTGTTCGCTCCACCCTGTCGTCTTCGCCCTGCCCCCAAGCTCCTGTCCCAACCGACCTGCCCGGAGGACCCGATGACCGAACCCGCACCGCTCGCCGAGACCGTCGCCGCGATCGACGCCCACGGGGCCCGCGTGCAAGGCATGTTCTCCGACATCGCCCGCGGCTACGACCGCGCCAACCGGCTGATGAGCCTGGGGATCGACGTGCTGTGGCGCCGCCGCGCGGTCGCCGAGGTGCTGCCGGAGGGGGCAGGGGCGGCCGGCTCGCGGCCGCGGATCCTCGACCTGTGCGCCGGCACGCTCGACTCGACGCTCGAGCTGCACCGCCGCTACCCGGAGGCGGACATCGTCGGGGGCGACTTCTCGGCCGGGATGCTGGCCGTCGGCGAGGCCAAGCTGCAGGGCCCGGCGCGGGCGCGGATCGTCGCCCGAGAGATGGACGCGCACGCGCTGCCCGAGCCCGACGCGAGCTTCGACGCGGTGTTCTGCGCGTTCGGGGCGCGCAACCTCAGCGACCTCGAGGCGGCCACGCGCGAGCAGCTGCGGGTGCTGCGGCCGGGCGGCCGGCTGACGGTGCTCGAGTTCTTCCGCCCGCGCGGGCTGTTCTCGCGGGCGTTCCACGCCTGCTACAACCGCACGGTGCTGCCGGTGGTCGGCTGGGCGGCGACCGGCAACCTCGGGGCGTACCTCTACCTGCCGCGCAGCATCGGCGCGTTCGTGACGATCGAGGACTACGCCGCCCTGCTCGAGCGGGTCGGCCTGCGGGTGATCGGCCGCGAGCGCCTGTTCGGCGGGGTGGCCGGGATCGTCCGCGCCGAGCGGCCGCGAGGTGACGCGTGACGCCGGCGCGGCAGGGGTGGGGCGGAGCGGCCGGGGCTCCGCGGAGCGAGCGGTCGTGCCGGGCGGCCGGCGATCCGCGGCGTGAGCAGTCGAGCGGGGCGGTCCAGGCGCCCGAGCGAGGTGTTCCATGAAGCTCGTCGTGATCGTGACCGGCGCGAGCGGGGCGATCTACGCCCGCCGGCTGCTGCATGTCCTGGCGGACCTGTGCGCCGGGACATGGCCGAACGAACCTGCGCACAAGGACCTGCAAGTCGACTGGGTGGCGTCGGCGACCGCGCCGCAGGTGTGGCTGACCGAGCTCGGCGAGCCGATGCCGCAGGAGATCGGGGCGCCGGCGGTCCCGGTCCCGGCGGACGAGCCGGACGAGGAGGGACCGGTCGTGGTCCCGCCGGCGGTCCCGAGCGCGGCGGCGGCGCGGCGAGGGTCGGGCCCGTTGCGGGCCAGCCCGCCGACCGAGGTGTTCGGCTCGAACGTGCTCGCGCGCGGGAGCCGGGCGGGGAGCCCGTCCGGCACGCCGACGCTGCGCGGGCGCGGGCCGGAGTCCGAGCGGGTGGTCAGCCAGATCCGCCGCTGGGACCGGCAGGACTTCTCGGCCCCGTTCGCGTCCGGCAGCAACGCCCCGGACGCGGTGCTGGTGATGCCGTGCTCGATGAGCGCGCTCAGCCGGGTGGCCCACGGCGGCGGCGACGACCTGCCGGCTCGCGCCTGCGAGGTCGCGCTCAAGGAGCGGCGGCGCCTGGTCCTGGTGGTGCGCGAGACGCCGCTGAGCCTCGTCCACCTGCGCAACATGGTGGCGGCGACCGAGGCCGGCGCGGTGATCCTGCCGGCCGTCCCCTCCTTCTACGGCGCCGTCCGCACGCTCGAGGACGCCGTCGACACCGTGGTCGCCCGCGCCCTCGACCACGTCGGGCTCCGCGTCGCGCTGACCCGCCGCTGGGGCGCCCCGGAGAGCCCATGACGCCCGCCGAACTCGCGCGCCTGTTCGACCTCCCGGCCGAGGCCGGCGCCCGCGCCCAGGCCGCCCGCGCGGCTCAATTCGGCCGCAGGGTCGCCGTCCGCGGGGTGACGCCGCACCCGACGCCGGCCGTCGCGGCGCTGTTGCGCGGGGGCGGGCCGGCGCTGGTCGATCTGCCGAGCTGGTCCGAGGAGCATGTCGCTCAGGTTATGGCCGTCGCGACAGGGCCCGAGGGACAGGTCGGCACGAGCAGGTCCGAAGGGCCTGGTACGAATGGGCAGGGCGCCCGCGCCATGTCCGATGCGGCAGGTCCTGGGGGACATGGCGCATCGCACAGGTCCGAAGGTGCAGAGGGAGCCGCAGCGACGCGGGCCGACGGAGACGCGGCGAGCCGCGATTTCGGGCGCAGGAGCCCGACCGAGGCGCGCGAGGGGACCCGCGGGAGCGACGCGGGCGCGAGCGCGGACAGCGAGCACCCGGTCGGCGGCGACGCGAGCGGGGGGCGAGCGAGCCCGGCGGCGACGCGAGCGGGGGGCGAGCGAGCCCGGCGGCGACGCGAGCGGCGACCCCGGGTGGCCCGAGCCGGGCGCGCTGCGGGCAGGCGACCGGCTGGTGCTGCAGGTCGACCGGGCGCGGCTCGCGGCTTACTTCGCGTACCTCGAGCGCCTGGCGGCCGCGGCGCCGGAGGGGCTGTCGGTCGCGCCGTTCTGCGCGCTGCCGGGCGGGCTGATGCGCCTGCACCTGATCGCGGCCGCGCGCGTCGCCCTGCCGGGGCGGGTCCGCGTGGAGGCGCGGCACGACCTTTTGGGCATCCGCCTGGCCCAGGTCGCGCTCGGCTTCGGCGCGGACACGCTGGCCGGCCCGCTGGCGCAGGCGCGCAAGCTGCCGCTGGCGGGCGTGCCTCGCCCGGACGAGGCGACCCCCGCCGGCCTGGCCGCGCTGATCGAGCGGGCCGGGCTCGAACCTGTCCTTGACGACATGACCTCGGAGACATTGCCATGAGCGAAACCGCCGCCCGTCCGTCCGCCGCCGACCACGCCTCCGACGCCGCCGCGCCGGCGGTCCACACCGGCGACCGGAGCTTCATCGAGATCGCGGCCAAGGTGCGCGCCGGGGTGCCGCTCGACCGCGAGGACGGGGTGGCGCTGTACCGCCACCGCGACCTCCTGGCCCTCGGGGCGCTGGCCAACGAGGTCCGCGAGCGGCTCCACGGCGACCGCACCTACTTCAACGTCAACCTGCACATCAACCCGACCAACGTGTGCGAGGCGGACTGCAAGTTCTGCTCGTTCGCCCGGCTGACCCCGGACATGCCGCAGGCGTACACGATGACGGTCGAGCAGGTGCGGCAGAAGGTGATCGAGCGCGCCCACCAGCCGATCACCGAGGTCCACCTGGTCAACGGGCTGCACCCGGGGGTGCCGTTCTCGTACTACACGGACATCCTGCGCGGGCTGAAGGAGCTGCGCCCGGACGTCCACCTGAAGGCCTACACGGCGGTCGAGATCCACTACTTCGCCGAGAAGTACGGGATGACCTACGAGGAGGTGCTGCGCGCGCTGATCGAGGCCGGCCTCGGCAGCCTGCCGGGCGGCGGGGCCGAGATCTTCGCCGAACGCGTGCGCCGCAAGATCTGCCGCGACAAGGCCGACGCGAAGCAGTGGCTCGAGGTCCATCGCACGGCCCACCGCCTCGGCCTGCGCACCAACTGCACGATGCTCTACGGCACCGTCGAGACGCTCGAGGAGCGAATCGAGCACATGCTGGCGCTGCGCGAGCTGCAGGCCGAGACCGGCGGGTTCCAGACCTTCATCCCGCTGGCCTTTCACAACGAGCACAACGACTTCCGCAAGCTGCCCGAGCCGACCGGGGTCGACGACCTGCGCACCTACGCGGTCGGCCGCCTGATGCTGCACAACATCCCGCACATCAAGGCCTACTGGGTGATGATCGGGGTGAAGACCGCCCAGATCGCGCTCAGCTTCGGGGTCGACGACCTCGACGGCACGGTGCAGGAGGAAAAAATTTATCACATGGCCGGCGCCGACACGCCGATGGCGCTGTCCCGCGCCGAGCTGGTGCGGCTCATCCGCGAGGCCGGTCGCACGGCCGTCGAGCGCGACACGCTGTACGGGGTGCGCTGGGTCGACGACGGCGCGGCGCTGCCGGAGATCCGCATGGACGCGAGCGTGCCGTTCTCGGGCCACACGAATCGCGTGCAGCTGCCCGTGGTGCGCTGAGCTCTGCTTCCGCGCGAGAGGGTGGTCGCGCAGCGAGGCGGCGACGTCGTGCGTCGGCGCGAGGTCACGGCCCGCGCGCCCGCGATCCGTCGCGCGGCGATCGGCGGCAGTGCGGCGGCGGTGTCGCGGACCCCAGAGGCGACGTCGTCGAGGAGGGCCGCGAGCGCTGCGTCCACCGACGAACGGTACTCGTCGGCGAACGGAACCGCGGGACCGTCTTGGGAGGGAAGGATGGAGCGGCGCGCGGGCGCGTGGAGGACCCGGGTGATGCGGTGTGCGGCGTCGCAATGGCTCGCGCGGGTCCGAAGGAGTCGCGCCGGCTCGCGATCGAGTATGGCTCGGGTCGCTGTATTGGAGCGTCGCGCGCCGCGCCGATTCGGGCGTGGCGCCGGGCCCGGTCCGGAAAATGCGGGGAGTTCGCCGCTCCTCGCATTGCTGGGATTCCGGGTCAATGCCCCCGTGCAGCGCCTGGGCGAGCGCCGGGGCGGCGTTTCGGGGCATTCGCCATCGGCGACGATCGGCGGCGAAGGGCGATTCGCCGATCGAAGAAATTTCGCCGACATCGACTTCATGGGGATTGCCCCGGGCGCGGCATGACATTCATCGTAGCGTCGCCGAGCGCGCCGGGCGGGCGAATTCCGCGGCTCTTGGGGCGTTGGACCCGGATCAGTCCGGTGGCCACGCAATCGCCGTCGCGATTGCGATGATACGTGGCAGGGTTCGCGGCATATCGTCGCGGTGAATTCTTTCTCCGCCGAAGGAATCGCTCGCTGGGCCCGCTGGTACGCCGTTCCGCGGCCGAGCGGCCGTGGTTCGTTCGCTGCGCGCGCCCCGCTACAGGCGGCGGATGCCGCGCCGCCGGGCCTCAGCATTCCACGCACTCGCATTCCAGGACGGAGATTCATTGATGCATCGCCAATCGTCGAGACGGCCGGATCCGGCCCGCAATCAGGTGACCGCGCGGCTGCAGTCGCTGCTCGGCCGGTCCGTGCCCGAAGCCGGGCGTGGGCGGCCGGGGCCGATCGATCCGCTGCTGAAGCTGGCCATCGTCTGCGCCCTCGCGGGCCTCATCGCCGTGCCGCTGCACTACGGGCTGTCGCCCTTCCTCGTCGAATTCGACGAGCTTGTGGCGCTGCCGTGGCTGCGCACGGTGCTCCTCGCCAGCGGGGCGCTGCTGCTCGGGCACGCGGCGCTGACCCTGTTCTTCTCGCTGCTGTACCGGCCGACGCCGGCGCCGCACGCGGACCTGCCGCGCTGCACGGTGATCGTGCCGGCGTACAACGAGGGGCCGATGGTGGGGGTCGCGCTCGGGTCGATCCTGGTCGGCGACTACCCGCGCGACCGGCTCGAAGTCCTCGCCATCGACGACGGCTCGACCGACGACACGTGGACGCACATCCAGCGGATCGCGCGCGAGCACCCGGACGTGGTGCGCGCGATCCGGATGCCGAAGAACGGCGGCAAGCGCGAGGCGCTGCGCGCCGGCTTCGCGGCGGCCACCGGCGAGGTGGTGGTCACCGTCGACTCCGACTCGCGCCTCGACCCCGACGCGCTGCGCCAGATCGTCGCGCCGATCATGGCCGACCCGCGGGTCGCCGCGGTCGCCGGCAAGGTGCTGGTGCTCAACCGCTACAGCGGGCTCATCACCCGCCTGCTGGCGATCCGGTTCTTCCTCGCGTTCGACCTCGGGCGGGCCGCGCAGTCGCGGTTCGGCGCGGTGTTGTGCTGCCCGGGGGCGCTCACGGCGTATCGCCGGTCGGCGGTGCTGGCGGTGCTCGACCGCTGGGCGACCCAGACCTTCCTCGGCGAGCCGTGCACGATCGGCGAGGATCGGGCGCTGACGACCTGGCTGCTGCGCACCGGCCACCGAGCGGTGTACCAGTCGACGGCGATCGTCCACACGCTGGTGCCGACGCACTACGCCGGGCTGGCGCGGATGTACCTGCGGTGGGAGCGGGGCAACCTGCGCGAGGGGCTGACGCTGCTGCCGGTGCTGGCGACCCGCTGGCGCCGCGAGGACCGCTGGTGGCCGACGATCGACATCCTGCTCGAGCTCGGCCAGGTCCCGCTGGCCTGCCTGGCGGTCGCGCTGACGGTGACCCACTTGCTGGCGGCGCCGCTCGACATCCTCCGCCTGGTCGCGACGATCGCCGTGTTCGCGCTGGTGCAGTCGCTCTACGCGCTCCGCTCCGAGCGCAGCACCGACTTCCTCTACGGGGTGGGCTACGCGTTCTTCGCGTTCCTGTGCCTGCAGTGGATCTACCCCTGGTCGCTGGTCACCGTGCGCAACGGCCGGTGGCTGACGCGGTGAGCCCGTGCCGCCGGTGGTCGGCTGGCTGCCGCTCGGGGCGGCAGCCTTGTGGCTCGGAGGACATGTCCTTGCGACCATGTTGCTGCCGGGCCCGGAGCCGCTGCGCGAGCGGCTGTGCCTCGGCCTGACGCTCGCGCTGGCGGCCGCGTTCGCGCTGGTCGAGCTGCTCGGGGCGCTCGGGTGGCTGACCGCGCCCGCGGGGCTCGTCGGCTGCCTGGGGTTCGCGGGGGCGGTGACGCGGCGGGCCGGGCTGGCCGCGGCAGGTCGCGACGCGGCGGCGCTGGGGCAGGTGGCGATCGCGGCGGTGCGCGGGCCCTGGGCGCTCGCGGCGGTGGCGGGGATCGTCGCCGTCGGGCTGGCGTCGCTGGCGGCGCTGTGGCTCGAGTCGTGGGGCTGGGACGCGCTCGCGTACCACCTGCCGCCGGTGCATGACGCGCTGCAGACCGGCCGCGTGCGCGAGCTGCCGACCCACGTGACCTACGCCCGCGCGTACCCGCAGGCGGTCGAGCGCGTGCTGACGCTGTGGCGGCTGCTGCTGCCGGACGAGACGCTGGTCGACCTCGGGCAGCTGCCGTTCGCGGTGGCCGGCGCGGCCGGGCTGGCGACGCTGGCGCGCCGCGCCGGGGTGCGACCGGGGCGCGCGGCCGGGCTGGCGCTGGCGTGGTGGGCCACGCCGGTGCTGATGCTGCAGCTCGCGCACGCGTACGTCGACGTGGCCCACGCGGCGCTGGCGGTCCTGGCCGTGGTGTTCGTGACCGGGCCCGTCGATCGCGGCCGGCTGGTCGGCGCGGCGCTGGCTCTCGGGCTGTTCCTCGGCAGCAAGCCGTCCGCGCCGCTGCCGTTCGCGCTGCTGGCGGCGACGCTGTGGATCCGCAGCGGCCTGCGGTGGCCCGGGGCGCTGGCGGCCATCGCGGCGGGGCTGGTGATCGGGGGCGAGAGCTACGCGCGCGGCTGGCTGCAGCACGGCAACCCGGTGTGGCCGGTGGCGCTGCAGGCGGGGCCGATCGCGCTGCCCGGGCCGGTGACGGCGACGATGTTCTTCGCGGTCCTGACCCCGCCGGGCTTCGCGGAGCTGGACTGGTGGCAGCGCCTGGCCGCGTCGTGGACGGCGCTGCCGGGGTCGGGCGCGTACGGCTACGACATGCGGCTCGGGCTGCACGGGCCGCTTCACCTGCTGCTGCCGCCGGCGATCGTCAGTCTGGCCTTCGGGACAGCCCGCCGGGCGCGCGGGCCGGTCGCGCTGCTCGCGGTCGTCAGCCTGGCGACGCCGGCGGCGTTCTGGCCGCGCTTCACCCTGGCGCTGCCGGGGGCGCTGCTGGTCGCGCTGGCGGCCGGCAGCGAGGGCTGGCCGCGGCGGGCGAGGGCGCTGCTCGACGGGTCGATCGGGGCGCTGGCGCTCGTCGGGGTGGGGCTCGCGGCGCCCGGCTTCACGCCGGACGGGCCGCCGATCTGGGCGCTCGGGCGAGCGACGCCGCTGCAGCGGGCCGAGGCCGCGACGTCGGTCGGCCAGGCGCGCGCGTGGCTCGACGCGCGGGCGCAGATCGGGGAGGGCGAGTGCTTCGCGTACGACGAGAGCGTCGAGGTCCCGGGGCTGCTCTGGCGGCCGGACGGCCGCGGGCGCGTGGCCTACGTGCCGCCGGAGCTGGTCGACGGGCCGGCGCTGTCGGCCTGGTTGGCGGCGGAGGAGGTGCGCGCGATCGCGGTCGACCGCCGTGGACCGCGGGCGGCGTGGTTGCGCGAGCGGCCGGATCGATTCACGCCGCTGTTCGCGTGCCGCACCGCGGCGTGCGAGGTGTTCGCGGTGCGACGAGAGGATCGCGCGCGGTCGGGCCGGTGACCGCGGCAGCGGGCGTCCCGGTGCGGCAGATCGTTCCGCCGTGTGCCGACAGGCTGCTCTGCCAGCCGTCGATCGACACGTGCATGCCGTTCCTCCGGTCGGCGAGCCGTGCATCGAGGGCCCGACTGGGTGGTGCGACCTGCCCGATGTGCTTGCCGCGGCTCCACGACGGCAGCGCGGGCGCCCCGCGTCGGTGTGTCCTCCGCTGCCAGGACCCGACCTGCGTGACGACCTCGGTGGCGCGCAGGAGGGTCGTCAACGGACAAGCCCAGGGGGACATGTTCTGCAGAGCATGCCTTTCAAGACATGCGCGAAGGGGCATGCCCGTTTGGACACGCCGATTCGACGACCCGACACGACGCGAGCCTAAATTTGATGGGAAAGAACGTGCGCGAAGGGGCATGACCGGATGGACATGCCCCTCTGAACACATGAGAAAGGCCGCGATCCCGGGGGATCGCGGCCTCTCGGCGGCGGTGCGCGTCGCTCACAGGGAGACGACGTAGGCGATCACCGACTCCTGCTTCTCGAACGCCATCTTGGCGGCGACGGCGGCGTCCCACGAGTTGAACTCGCCGATCCGGACGCGGTGCCACACACGGCCGGCGGTCTCGCCGGACTCGACGCGGACGTCGTGGCCGTTGCGGCGCAGCTTGTCGGCCAGCTTGGCGGCCTCGTCCTGGCTGGCGAACGCCTTCATCTGCAGCGCGAAGCCCTTCTTGGCCTTGGGGGCCGGGGCGTCGCCCTTGACGGGGGCGTCGCCCTTGACGGCGGCGACGATGCTGTCCTTGGCCGGCTCCTTGGCGGGCTCCTTCTCGACGATCGCGGCGGGCACCGGGGCGGCCGGCGGCTCGACGCTGGCGAGCGGCGGGAGGACCTTGGGCGCCGAGGCCATGGCCGGCTCCTTGCCGGGCGCGGGGATCGGCTTCTTGCTCTTCTTGTTCTTGCCGGGCACGCCACCCATGGCCGCCTCACGCTCGGCGCGCACGACGTCCTCGTCGCGCGGCGGGACCGCCGGGTCCCGCGTCTCCGGCACGCCCTCGGTGGCGGGGTGCTGGAGGCCGTCCTTGAAGCTGTAGCCGGCGTCGGCGACCAGCGGCTCGGGGTCGGCGAGCACCGCCCGCGCCTCGTTCTGCGCGACGAGCTGGGCGCTGGCGTGCCCGTTCTCGTTGCGCCGCCCGACCATCACGCCGAGCGCGAATACGAAGCATCCGACCACCGACAGGCCGAAGAACAAAAAGAAGACTTGGCGGTTGTCGAGCGAGAAATCGACCTTTTCCTTCGAGGCGGTCAGCTCTGGCATGGTGCGGCTCCGGCGAGTGCCTGTCCTTGTAGGTCAGGTCTGGTGTGGGACAAAAAATTCGGCGGCGCCGACGATCCGCGAACCGCCGCCCGCCCACGACGCCGCGATCGCCGCGGGCGGACGACGGCGATGGTCCGCGACGCCGCAGGGCCGGCAGCGAGCGGCGGCGAGGGGCGGTCGCCGCGGGCGGACGACGGCGATGGTCCGCGACGCCGCAGGGCCGGCAGCGAGCGGCGGCGAGAGGCGGTCGCCGCGGCGTGGGGCGATCAGGGGCGGCGCAGGGCGATCAGGGGCGGCGCAGCCGAAGGTCCCGCGGCAGCGTCGCTGACGCTCGACCTGGCGAGCGCCGGCGGGGCTCCGCGTCCGCCTGGTCAGGGTGGTGGCGTGGGCGGTCATGGCTCGTCGTCCGCCGCGCGCGCGCTGTCCCGCGGGGCGAGCCGTCGGTGCGCGCCGCAGGCACGGGCAGCGGCGGCGACCTGCGGCTCACCGCGGCGCAGCCGGTGTCCGCGGGGTCCTGCGAGCGGCGGCGTGGGCTACCGACCGGGCGGACGCGGAGCAGGTCTCCTAGCCAGTCGGCCAGCATCACCAGCCCCGCGAAGCCGTGCTGGAAGGCCGCGCTCGTGGGCAACCGGGCCCCACCGGGCTCGAAGGAGGAGGTCCTGATCGTGCCGGCGCAAGCGATGGCCGACCCGACAGGTGAGTCGCAGCTGCAAGTCGTCCGCGGCGACGGTCAACTGGTGGACTCCGGGTCCGTCGACGGAGTGACCGGTTTGCAGGGGGTCCATGCGCTCGACGTGAACTCGGATGGTCGAATGGACATGGTCGGATGGTCAGGTTCGACGCTCCACACGTTCCTGCGGGAGAGCGAGGGCGGGTTCCAGACGGGCTCGCGCCTGTCGGTGAGCGGCTCTATTACTGAGGCGATCCGAACCGACGTGGACGGCGACGGCGATCTCGACCTCGTGCTGGCCGGCCTCGGCGCCGGCCAAGGGGTCGTGGCGACGAGTATGGTCTGGGGGGTCGATTTCTCGGCCGCGGGGGAGCCGAACCTGGTGTTTCAGCGCGCGTTCGACGGGTGGGTACGGTCGCTCGTGCCATGGGACGGGACGGGCGGCGCGCTCGACCTGTTGCTGCTCAGGGCCGGAATACCCGCGATCGTCGGCCTGCAGGGACAAGCGTCGGCGCGCGGGCTGAACACGCCGGGGTTCGAGCCAGCAAGCGCGATGATCCGCGGCGAGGGCTCGGAGGTGTTTCTCTGCGGTCCGTCGGGGGTGCTCCGTGTGGCGGACATCCTCGCGGCCGAGCCCGTAGCTCCGCGGCGCGTCAGCCTTGATGCCTGCGACGCGCTGGCCCTGGTCGACCTGGACGGTGATGCGAGGCGCGACCTGCTGGTCCAGCGGACGACGGCGGTGAATGACGTGTTTCGAACCGTCCTGACCCCGTGGATCCGCAGCGGCGACGACTTCACGGCGCTGGGGGCGCGAGGGCTGGTCGTGGAGCGCTCCGGGTCGGTGCGGGTGGTCGAGGTCGACGGGGACCCGCAGCCGGAGCTGCTGAACGTCCAGGGTGGGACGCTGCAGGTGCTGGACCTGGCCATCGGTGAGGCGCTCGCGGGCACGCCGATCTACTCGGCGCCCCGCTCGCTCTCGCTGATCGATGTCGATCGCGACGGCATCGCCGACTTGCTCGCCACGGGGGCGACGATCGGCGTGGCCTTCGGCGACGGGGAAGGACAGTTCGGGGCGCTGCAACACCAGGATGTCGCCGCGTTGATCCCGACCGCCGAGAGCGCGCGCGGGGTGGTCCGGGCGGACTTCGAGGGCGACGGCCCCGCCGAGGCGATGTTGGTGGTGCGGCCGCGAGATCGATGGGGCACCGAGTTGCACGAGCTCACGCTGGACGGCGGTGGCGCGCTGGCGACCTCACGGTTGGCAACGGTGGCGGCGGGCGACCTCGCGGTCTGGCCGGCCGATCTCGACGGCGATAGCGAGCTGGACTTGCTCGGAGTGTCGGGGGTCGGTGCGCTGCGGACGATTCGTTTGACCGGGCTGCGGTCGCGTGCGCTGAAAGCCTCCGCGTGGGCTCCGCTCGACGGCGCAGGATTGCTCTCGGCCGGGAGCTTTCGCTTGCTGGATCTCGACCGGAGAGGCGTCCTCGATCTGGTGGCGCCGTCGAGCCTTTCGGGAGTGGTCGTGCATCCGGGGCGGGGCGACGGGCAGTTCCTCCCGCGCCGCGTGTGGTCGCCGCAACGCGGGCTGCAATCGACTTCCTTCCTCGACTTCGATCGTGACGGCGACCTCGAGTTGCTCGGGGTCGCGGCCAAACGCCTCGTGGTGGTGCAGGGCCCATCGGGGGCGGCCGCGGCCATGCGGCCCGGCCTGCTCGAGGAGGTCGTCGCGGCGACGCACGGCGATCTCGACGGCGATGGATCGCCGGAGATCCTGGCGGTGACCCGGAGCGCGGTGACGGACGGAGGGAGCACGTTGCACGTCGGCGCGCAGCCCGTCGGGGCGGGCTTTCGCTTCATGCGCGTCGAGCTGTCGATTTCACCGCCGACCAGCGTGAGCGTGGTCGACCTGGACGACGACGGCGAGCCGGAGATCGTGCTGCGGGAGGCCGGGCATCTGGCGATCTTGCAGCCCGGTCGCTCGCATGGCGGTGACGCGGAGCGGACGACGCGGGCTGACGGTCGCCCATCGGACCGCTCCTCGCGGAGGCTTCAGGCCGCGCGGACCTGGGCGAGGGCGGTGAGCAGGTGACCGCGGTCGAGCGGCTCGGCGACGGAGGCGCCGAGGACGAGGGCGCGGGCCTGTTCGTCGAGCAGCGAGGCGACGAGCATCGCGGATCTCCCGCGCGGTCGAGTTCATGCTGTCAACGTTGTGGGTGAGCGCCGCGCTCGGGGAGGCAGCGTTGGCGCGGCCTTCGTCTTGCCCCGCGCAGCGCGGACGATCGTCTTGCTGGTCCGGTGGACCGCCTGGCGCAGCGCGGTGTCGGCGATGTAAGCGGCTGCGGGCTGGGTCGCGGGAGGGGTCTCGAGGTCGCGCGCCGAGGTCGCGGACGAGAGGTGGGCTCGCTCTGTCCGAAGAGGCAGGTCAGCAGGTCGTGCGGGGCTACTGGACGAGCCGCAGCTCGCGGGCCGGGTCGCGCAGGGGCGGCAGCTTCTTGGGCTCGGGCCGCTCGCCGCGGGGGTTGGTGCCGCGGCGGAGGATCTCGGTGGTGGGCGGGTAGAAGAGGTCCCAGGACTCGGTCTTGGCGACCTGGCCGTCCTTGTAGAGCTTGCGCGTGCGCACGACCTTGAAGCCTCGCATGCCCCGCTGCGACACGGTCTCGGCGCCGGTGGCCAGGCTGGAGTCGTTGCGAACGATGGTGTTGAACGGCAGGACCTCCTGCACGCGCCGCTCGAAGGCGACTTCGTCGAACACCTTGCGGGCGCCGAGCACCTCGACCCGCACCTTGCCGGCGGCGACCCGGGTGTGAAACACGACCGGGAAGTCGAACGGGTTCTTGAGCTTCATGTCGACGTGGCCGTAGACGACGGTCGAGTCGAGGCCCATGTCGACGTAGGCGCTCGGCCGGCTGTGCGGCCGGCTGTGCACGAGGTCGAGGCCGGCGAAGAAGGCGGCGCCGTAGAGGGTGGAGCTGATCTGGCAGATCCCGCCGCCCACGGTGTCGATCAGCTCGCCGTCGGCGATGCCGGCGGCGAATCGGTAGCCGGCCTCGCCGGTGCGATCGCCGACGACCTGGTTGAAGGACATGGTGGCGCCCGGCATGAGGACGTAGCCGTCGAGCGGGGCGGCGCCGATCTTGAGGTTGTAGGCGCGGTCGGCGTAGGCGGCCTCGGTCGAGTAAGGGGTCTCGAAGGAGGCGAGGACGGCGCCGATGTCGAGGCCGTCGGCGATGCTGGCCCAAGGGTCAGGTACTTCAGGACCTGGCTGAGTGACCAGGTCGATGCGGTCGGCGCCGGAGGCGAGGCCGACGGCGACGGCGGACAGCGAGTCGAAGGCCGACAGCCGGGTGCCGCGTTGGGCCGGGAGGACGCGCCGGTTGTCCATGTCGAAGCGGGTGGCGAGGCTGGGCCGCTCGACCTTGGGGGCGAGGGCGAGCAGCTGGTCGAGCGCGACGTCCTCGTTGAAGCGGAAGCCGGGGGCGAGGTCGACCTCGCCGCGCAGGGCCCGGTCGCGGGCGCGCAGGTCGGCGAGGAGGTCGCCGCTGTGGCCGACGCGCAGGGCGGCCGCGATCGCGGTCTCGGGCGCGGGGACGGCCCCGAGCGCGCGCGCGGTGGTCTCGACCTCGACGCCGGGGGCGGCGAGCACGAGCTTGCGGTCGAGGGCGGTGAGGACGGCGGCTTCGGCGATCGCCGGGAGCTCGCTGGCGGTCAGACCGCCGACCTCGTGGCCGCCGAGGCGCACGCCGGGGACGACGCGGTCCTGGTCGCCCACGGCGGCGAGGTCCTGCCAGAGGGCCGCCGCGACGGCTGCGAGGCCGATCGCCATGGCAGCGGACTCGAGGATCGGGAGGACGCCGAGCCGACGCCGGCGCGCGGCAGGGGCGGTCTCGGGCGCGACGTCGGGCGTCTCGGCGAGCTCGAGCGCGGGCGCGGCGGTCGGCACGAGCGTGCGCGGCTGGGCCCGGCGAGGGGCCAGCGTGCGTGCGGCCGCTGCGGCGCGCGGGGCTGGCTGCGACATACACGGCGACGCTAGGCACGTCTGGCGAGGAAGTCCAAAAAACGGCGAAACAGGGGGGGAGGTCGGCGACGGGCCCGGCGTCGCGAACGAGACGGGTCTCGCGGTTTGCACCCGTCTCGGCGCGGACGGGGCTCGGATCGCGGCGGTGGGGCCGGTCGAGCGAGCGCGACGGGAACTGGGGCATGGTCGCCGGCGAGCGCATGGGCACCGGGACCGCGGGTGGCCAGGGAGACGCGCCGGCCGGGGTCGGTTGTTCCGGCGGCCGGCCGGGAGCGGCAGGAGCGGGGTTGCCGGAACCGGTCGCCCCGGGCGGCGTCCATCCGCGGTATGACGAGCCCCGTGGCGCCCGCCGAACCCTCCGGTCTCCCTCCTGGTTATGGCCCGCGTGCGCGCGGGATCCCCGTGCGCAACAAGCTGCTGGTCGCGGCGGTGATCGCCAACCTGGCCGGCATGATCGCGGCGGTCTACGTGGCCCGGCTCATCCGCGACGTGCCGGCCGAGGCGTCGACCGAGACCGCGCTGCTGGTCGTCTACTACACGGCGCTGTGCGTGGTGGCGGTCGCCGACGCCCTGCTCATCGACGAGTTCATGTTCGGCGGGGCGTTCCGCCTGACGCACCTCCAGGGCAAGGACCCGAAGTTCGCGCGCGCGAGCGACGACGCGGCGATGGTGGCGGCGACGATGCAGCGCTCGTCGGTCAGCTTCCCGATCGTCCTGTTGCTGTCCGGCGGGCTGACCTACTTGCTCTTCAATTTCGTGAACCAGGACTTCAACTCCTATTACCGAAGAGTTGGAATTCACGTCAGTTCTCTCCGGGGAGACGATCCCGAGAATCAGCCGCGCCGGCTGCAGGCGATCGCCGAACTGTCGGTGCGCCGCCACCCGACGATCGTGCCGACGCTGCGGCAGCAGCTGGCGCGCGGAGGTGAGGTCGGGGCGTGGGCGGCCTGGGCGCTCGGGCGCTTCACCGACGTCACCGCTGAGCGCAAGGCCATCCTCGCCGACCTGCGGGCCGCGGTGAGGTCGCCGGATCCGAACCTCCGGCGTGAGGCGCTGATCTCGCTGGCCCGCTACCAGGACCGCGACGTCGCCGATCAATTGTTTGGCGAGCTCGAGCGCGACCTGGCGGCGGGCGTGATCGACCGGCGGCTGCTGGTCGCGGCCGGGTACATCCAGGTGCCGAAGGTGCTGCCGGTGCTGCAGCAGATCCTGCAGCGCGGCGACGAGAAGGCCCAGCGCGTGGCGGCGTGGGCGATCGCGCAGCACCGCGACCAGCGGGAGGCCAAGGACCTCGACACGATGCTGACGGATCGCCTGCCGTCGGCCGCGTTTTCGGTCCGCTGCGCGATCGTGTTCAGCCTCGGGATCCTCGGCAACGAGCGCGCGAACGTGCCCCTGATGCACGCGTACGACACGGCGACGCCGGAGGAGCGGACGACGACGTGCCCGGTGGAGGTGGTGTACCTCCGGCCCGACGGCCAGCAGGACCACTTCGAGCTGCTGCTGCCGGTCGACAACTACGAAAACCATATCTTCAAAGTTTTGGGCCAAATCCGCGCCACGTCTCCAGAAATTCGTGCCGAGGTCGAGCCGTGGCTGGAGCGCCTCGTCGCCCAGCACAAGGGGGACGGGACGCTCAAGGCCGACCGCGCGCAGTCGCTGCTGGACGGGATCCGGAGCGCGCGCGACGACTCGAAGGTGGCGGCGCCGGAGTAGGCGCCGCGGCGCTGGAGCCGGTACAATCGATGTGCGCGAAAGAGCACATCGACATGCACCGCTTCGCTTTTCCTGTCCTCGCGTTCGCCTCGGTCGCCGTCACCGCGACGGCGGCGTCGGCCCATATCGCCCTGAGCTCGCCGTTGCCGCGGCACGTCGAGCAGAAGTCCGGACCGTGCGGGGTCGGGCCGAACGACATGCGCGGGGCGGAGGTGGCGACCTTCCAGGGGGGCGAGACGATCATGGTCCGCTGGACCGAGACGGTCGACCACCCGGGGCACTTCCGGATCAGCTTCGACGACGACGGGCACGACGACTTCGCCGACCCGGCCGGCTACGACGACTTCTATTCGAACTCGGCGGTGCTGGTCGACGAGATCGCCGACAAGCAGGGGTCGCAGCAGATGTACGAGCAGGCGGTGACGCTGCCGCTGATGAGCTGCGACAACTGCACGCTGCAGCTCGTGCAGGTGATGACCGACAAGCCGCCGTACGAGGTCGGGACGAACGACCTCTATTACCAGTGCGCCGACATCGTGCTCATGGGCGCGGCGGAGACGACCGGGGAGGAGACGACCACCGGGGAGACGACGACGGGGGAGGAGACGACCGGCGACGCGAGCAGCGGCGACAGCGCCAGCGTCGGGACCACGACGTCGGGGGAGCCCGGCAGCTCGACCGGCGAGGACTCGCAGCCGACCACCGGCGGCGACGGGACGACGGCCGACGACGGGACGACGGCCGGCGACGGCACGACGGCCGCGAGCGGCAACGACAGCGAGGGGACAGGCAGCGCGACCGAGAACATGGCGGAGGGCGAGGGCGGCTGCGGGTGCCGCTCCGGCGGTGCAGGCGGCAGCGGGAGCGCGGCAGGGCTGTTGTTGCTGTTGGCTCGCCGGAGGCGGCGTGGTTAGCGGACGGACGGGCGCGAGACGGGTCGGCCTGGCGCTGGGCCTGGCGGGCCTGCCCGCGACGGCGCTGGCGCACATCACCCTGCTCGAGCCGGCGCCGCGCCATGATCAGCAGAAGCTCGGGCCCTGCGGTGCCGGCACCGACGACGCGCGCGGCGAGGTGGTGAGCACGTTCCGACCGGGGCAGACGATCACGGTGCGCTGGCAGGAGACGGTGCCGCACCCCGGGTACTTCCGCATCAGCTTCGACGACGAGGGGCAGGACGCGTTCGTCGATCCGCCCGAGGCCGGCCAGAGCGGCGATCCGGCGGTCGTGCTGGTCGATCTGGTAGCGGACAAGGACGGCCGGCAGACGTACGAGCAGGCGGTGACGCTGCCGGACGTGCGCTGCGACCGCTGCACGCTGCAGCTCGTGCAGGTGATGACGGACAAGGCGCCGTACGGGGACGGCAACGACCTCTACTATCAATGCGCGGACCTCGTGCTCAGCGACGACGCGCCCGAGACGAGCGAATCGCCTGCCGCCGACGACGCGAGCGGAGGCTGCCGCACCGGTTCGGCGGGTCCGCTGGCGCTGGTGCTGGTGCTCGGCCGGCGGCGCCGGCGAGCCTAGAACTGCAACGTGAGGCCGCCGGCGGCCGGCTTGACGCGGACGCGGGCGGTCCAGTCGTCGCGGTCGCGAGTGAAGCGCTCGTAGCGGACCGCGCCCACGGCGGTGAGCGGCATGCCGACGAGCATCATCAGGGCGCCGGGGATGAGGAAGTGAAGGCCGGCGTAGGGGCCACCAGGGGCCGGGCCCTCGGGAGGCGGCTGCGGGTTCATGACGAGGAGGGCGCCGACGATCGTGGTGGGGATCCCGAGGGCGAACAGGCTGGCGCCGACGATCAGCGACTTGAGCCCGCGCGGCTGCGGATACTGGAGGTCGATGCCGGCGACCGGATCCTGACACGGCTTGCCGGCCGCGGCCGCCCGCACCGGCAGGCGACAGGAGCGGAGTTTCGCGGTCGCGGTCGTCGGTGCGAGCGCGACCAGGGCAGCGAGCGAACACAGGCACAAGGCGCGGCGCATGAGCGGCTCCCGGTCGAGGACAGCGGTCTTGACCGCACCAGCGTCCGCGATGCTCGCGAGATCTGCAAGCGGGCAGTAGCCGGATGCGCGGCCTGCCGAGGCGTGCTACCGATGCGGCGTCAGGAGAGCGCCCATGATCCAGCAGGCCCTACTTCGCACCCTCGCCCTCGTCTTCGCCACCACAGTTGTGTTCGCCGGGGGCTGCAAGGACACCTCGGGAGCCGGCTCCGGCGTGCCCGGGACCGCCGACCCCGCAGGGACCGCAGGTGCGGGGGGCGGCGGCGCGCAGACGCCGGTCGAGGCCAAGCCGGAGACCACGCCGGAGACCACGCCCGTGGCCGCGACGGCCGGGGAGACGGCCTCGCCCTCGACTCCGCCCCGGCCGGACGACTCGACGACGGTGTTCGTCGAGTGCACGACCCGCTCGAGCATGTGCACGCGCGAGTACAACCCGGTCTGCGGCAAGCTGACCGACGGCTCGCGCAAGTCGTTCTCGAACAAGTGCGTGGCGTGCGGCGACCATGCGGTGGTCGGCTACTCGCCGGGCGCGTGCCCCGAGCCGCCGCCGACCTGATGCGCGTGCGCGGCGGCGGGGCCACCCGAGTCGCGTCTGGCCGAGGGCGAGACCGTGATTAAACACAAACGGCCTCCACCTCGGGTGCGAGGCGGGGCCGTCGTGGCGCGCTTCAGCTCTATTTTTTCGAAGCCACTTTCCGGACTCGAACCGGAGACCTGCTGATTACGAATCAGCTGCTCTACCAACTGAGCTAAAGTGGCGCACCTCGTTGGAAGAGCTTTCCGCGCGCTGAGGGTCGGGCTTTTACACTTCTCCCCGGCGCGCGTCAAGCCCTTTCGCAACCTTGGGCGCGCCTTCCGGGGGCCTCGGCGACGACAGCGCCGCGTCGCCGCCGATCTCGCGCTCTTTCCCGGTTGCAATTTGCGCTCCGCTCTCCTGCCGGACGGGTGTGAGGACGGAGTCGGCGGCGGCACGTCTTCTGCCGCGTTCTCGCTGTCAGTATCTCGACGACGCCGCCTTGCGCTCGGGGTGGAGCGTCGTGTGGATGGACATGCCCGCAGCGACATGTCCTCGGGGACCGGTGGCGGCGCGCGCCTCGGCGCTGCCCCGGTAAATGAGCAGGGCGACGGCGCTGCCGGGGCGGGAGCCGCCGTCGCGGAAGTGGGCCTGGACCTGCACGCGCCAGTGGTGGTCGTCGTGCTTCTCCATGCGGCAGGTGAAGCCGAGCATCGCGTCGTCGACCGGGCGCTGACTCGGGACGTCGGACGGGAGCACGACCCACCACCAGTCGCCGACCTGGGTGCCGTCGTACACGCGGTAGAGCTCGCCGTCCTGCACGTTGACGGCGTAGGCCGACGGGATGGGTCGTGGCGTCGGACAGTCGCCGGCGTCCGCGGCGATGCGCTTGGCGTCACTCTGATTCACGGCTCACCTCCTATGCGGCTCTACGGTGAAAAAGGCCGCTTCTCCGGCAAGTGAGCCCGGCTACGAGCGGCGCGGCGGGTCAGCCGCGGTCGGCGGCGCCTCGCCGGCCGCGAGATGGACCGGGTCGGTGGCTTCGGCACACCGCGGCGACCGTCGACTCGCGGGCAGCTGCGGCGAGGCGGCGGCGCTGGCGAGAGGGCGAGCGGCGCCGATCCGCGCGCGGGCGGAGAGGCAAGCCACGGGACGCGGCGCGGCGCGGTCGGTGTGCGTCCATGTCGAGGCGGGACCCATCCGCGGCAGCGCGGGCATGAGCTCGTTGCGCAGGAGCTCGCGCGCATGTCCGAAAGGGCGTGCGCGCGGGTCGACTTCGTGGCGCAGGACCTCGCGGGGAAGGTGGGCGGGAGCGGCCGCGCGGGCCCGAGCTCGTGGTGCAGGATCTCGTGCATGTCCCGGAGGACAGGAGCCCTGCGGAGCAGGAGGTATGACGCTTGCCTGTCCAAGAGGACAAGGTCGTGTCGTCCTGGACGGACAGACGGCCCCTGCGCGGGCTGACTTCGTTTCGGGAGCGGGCGCGTGCCCGTCAGGGTTCGACCCGTACGGGGACGTGAACGCCTCCGCTTACATGTCCGAAAGGTAATGCTTTACAAGACATGTCCTAATAAACATGTCCCGTCGGCGGTTGGGCTCCTAGGCTGCGGGCGACGGCGGCGCGGAAGTAGTCGAGGCCGTGCTCGTCGTCGCGGCCGCGGACGTGCTGGAAACATGTCCGCGAGGACATGTCTCTCGGTGGTCCGGCTCAGAAGCGGCGGGCGAAGGCGGCGCGGAAGTAGTCGAGGCCGTGCTCGTCGTCGCGGCCGCGGACGTGCTGGAAACATGTCCGCGAGGACATGTCTCTCGGTGGTCCGGCTCAAAAGTTGCGGGCGACGGCGGCGCGGAAGTAGTCGAGGCCGTGCTCGTCGTCGCGGCCGCGGACGTGCTGGAGACATGTCCGCGAGGTCATGTCCTGCGGTGGTTCGACTCAGAAGCTGCGGGCGACGGCGGCGCGGAAGTAGTTGAGGCCGAACTCGTCGTCGAAGCCGCGGGCGTACTGCAGCATGAGGTCGATGGCGTCGCCGTAGCCGAGCTTGAAGCTGGCGATGAAGCTGGCGCCGACGCCCCACTTCAGCATCTGGCGCGTGAACTTCTCGCCGTTGGCGCCCCAGGCGGCGCCGAGGTCCATGAACGGGGCGAGGGTCAGGCGGCGCAGGAAGCCGGGCAGGGTGCCGAGGCCGCGCTCGACGTCGGCCAGCGGGATCCGGTACTCGACGTTGAGCACGCCGTAGTAGCGGCCGGGGAACGCGAACGGACGATAGCCGCGCAGGTTGCCCCAGTCGCCGTAGGCCGAGCGGAGGAGGAAGCTGCGCAGGACCTCGTTCTGCTGGGAGGTGCCGCCGAGGTAGAACGGCGAGCGCCGCCCGAGCGTGCCGGCCGAGGCGGCGCCCTCGAGCGAGATCCCGAGCACCTGATGGCCGCGCCACGGCATGCGCAGCATCTCGACGTAGCGACCGCTGACCCAGACGTCGGCGTAACGACCGCCGAGGTGCGGGTCGATGAGGTTGACGTTGATGCTGGCGGCGCGCCCGGTCTCGTTGCCGTAGGCGTAACGGGTGCTGCGGCGGCTGTCGTAGTCGAGGGCGAAGCCGACCGAGCCGAGGCCGCCGAGGTCGGGCAGCGAGGAGGCGGGGGCGTTGGGATCGACGGCGGGGACGTTGCTGGCGTTGGCGTAGTGGGTGTACGCGTAGCTGATGCTGGCGAAGGCGTTGTGGACCGGGTGGCGGACCACCGGCACGCTGACGGAGGCGCGCGCGGTGGTGATCCGCTCGTCGTAGCCGCGCTGCAGGTAGGACGGCGGGGTGGCGCCGGGCAAGAGGTCGTCGGGGTAGCCGTACTCGTAGCGCTCGAAGCTGCCGCGGCGGGCGTAGTCGCGGCTGACGAGCACGCGGAAGGTCGGCAACAGGCGCGCGTACTCGTAGACGATCGAGCCGCTGGGGGCGCCGAAGGCGGTGTTGTAGCCGCCGTTGATCGAGAGGGTGTGGAACTGCAGGACGTCGCTGACGCCGATCGAGGCGCCGATCTCGGTGCCGAAGCTGCCGGAGGTGGCGGCGGCCAGCGCGGAGGGGAAGATCGTGCGCGGGAAGAAGGTGCGGTAGGCCTTGTAGCGCTGGCTCTTGAGGCTGACGGGCCGGCCGCGATCGCCGACCTCGTCGGGGGTCGGGTCGTCGATCGCGGGCAGCGGATCTTGCACCGGCAAGGGCTCGAAGAACTCGGCGGGGTCGAGCTTCATGACCCAAAGGTCATATCCGTGGGCGGTGAAGCCGACGTAGACGAGGCGCTTGCCGTCGTGGCTGACGACCGGCTCGAAGGCGCCGCCGAGGACGTTGGTGACCTGGTGGACGCGGGCGGTGGCGACCTCGTAGGCGTAGATGTTGAAGACGCCGTCGCGGTCGCTGTTGAAGAGGACGTACCTGCCGTCGGGGGTCCAGCTCGGCTCGCTGTCGAGGAAGCGGTCGGCGGTGGCCCGCAAGGTGGTCTGCGTCTCGCGGTCGTAGATGTAGATGTCGCGCATGCCGCCCTCGCGGAAGGCGGAGTAGGCGACCTTCTTGCCGTCGGCCGACCACCTCGGCGCCGTGACGACCTGGATCCGCTCGAGCGGGGCGACCTCGGTCACTTCTTTGGTCGCGAGGTCGAGGAAGGCGAGGCGCGCCTGGGCCGAGTCGTTGCGCGAGAAGACGACGGTGCGACCGTCGGGCGAGACGTGCGGGTCCCGGGCGCGCGCGCCGAAGGTGAGCTGCTCGAGGTCGCCGGGGTTCTGCCGCACGTCGCGCGCGCCCGGGGCCGGCGGCCGCCAGCGCCACAGGTCGGTCCAGGAGTAGCGCAGGTCGTGGACGCCCCAGACCTCGAAGACCATGTCCTCCGAGACTCCGACGAAGGAGGCGGAGCCGGCGTCCTGCAGCTCGACGATCCGCTCGACGCCGACGGTCTGACCCTGCTTGCCGATGCCGACGCCCTCGCGGATCGCCCCGCCGGTGCTGCGGATCCGCCGGATCCCGGGGTTCGAGTGGCCGTCGTCCTCGAAGTAATAGATGTGCTGATCGTCGGGCGACCAGAACGGGTGCCGCACGAAGTTGCCCGAGGCCTGGGCCGAGGTGGTGAAGGTGATCCGGCGACCCTCGCGGATCCCCCGCGCCCGGATCGCGCGCGCCTGGCCCTGGAAGCGCCGCACGGTGTCGAGCTCGAACTCCTCCCACAGCTTCTCCCAGCTGACGCCGAGGACCTTCTCGACGGCGCGGTTGATGGCGAACGGGAGGGTCTGGCCGCCGTAGACGTGGTTGAGCTCGGCGAGCTTGTCCTCGCCGTAGCGGTTGCTGATGTAGCGCAGGAGGTAGAGGCCGTAGAGGTAGACGCTGCTGCCGTGCGGGAAGATGTTGGCGCCGGAGGAGACGCGATCGATCGGGATGAAGCCGTGCTCGAGGATCGGGGCCCGCAGGTACATCTCCCACTGGGTGTGCCGCCCGCGACCCTGGCTGGTGAGGCGCGACTCCTCGTGGCTGGCGAGGCCCTCGACGTACCACCGCGGCTGGATGACGTTGGGCTGCCAGACCTTGCCGGCGCGCCCGAACCCGAGCAAGGCGTTGATGAGCCGCGGGATGCCGTGGGTGGTGTCGAGATGGACGATGTGCGTGTATTCGTGGGTCAGGAGGATGTCGATCCAGTCGTCGTATCCCTCGAGCACGGACATCGAGTCGGGGGCGGTGACGTAGGCGACGATCCGCGGGTACGGGCTGGTGTTGGCGAGGCCGTTGGCGGCGTCGGTGTGGTCCTGGTAGACGACGTGAGTCTTGAGCCACGGCGAATGCGAGAGGCTGGTCGCAAGCCGCTCGTGCGCCCGCTCGAGCACCATGGCGGCCTTCTCGGCGGCGTACTCGTTGCCCTGGTAGTAGTGGATGTAAAAGTGGTCGGTCTCGAGGGTGCGCCAGCGTGGGTCGCGCGAGGCGGCCTGGGCGGGCCGCCCGACGAGACAGGCGAGCACGAGCCCGAGCAGCGCGAGGAGGCCGTGCACGCGGCGAGGTGCACGGACAGGGCGCGAGGCGGACGCGGGCGCGGAGCGATCGCGGGTGCGCGAGGTCGGGGGCGCGTGGGGACCGGCGATCGTGACGCCGCCGGCGGTCGGCGAGGCTCGCCCGCGCCGCGCCAGGACCCCGCGCGAGCGGCGAGGAGCACGGGCAGGGCGCGACGCGGACACGGGCGCCAAGCCTAACAGGACGGTCCGCCGGCCGGGACGCGAAGCCGCCGCGATCGTCGGGGCGCGAGGTCGGTGGCGCGCATGGGGGGGCGGTCGTGGTGCTGCCGGCAATCGGCGGCGCCCCGGGCGCGCAGACGGGTATGCCGGCGATCGGCGGGAGGGAGTGAGTCGCGTCGGTGGCTCGAGGGGGAGCGGCCCTGGCGAAGCGTGAACGGCGAGACGTGGATCGTCGCGGGATCGAACGCGGGCCGACGAGTGCTTCAGGTGTCCGGGGGACGGGCCCGTGGCTGCGGCGATCTACGGGGCGGCGGAGCCGGTCGGTCGCAGTTGCGAGCGGTGCTTGCGTGGCGTGGTGCTACGGTCGGTCAGCGGCGGCCTGTCGCAGGACGGGGGGTCGCGAGCGGGCGATCTGCGCGGGGTGATGCTTCGGGCGGTCAGCGGCGGCGCTGGTCCGTGGCACGACGGGGGTCGTGAGCGGTGATTGGCGCGGCGTGGTGCTTCGCGCGCGAGGGGCGTGCGAGGCGGTCGTCGGCGGGGCGGGCGAGGAGGGTCGTCGGCGGGGCGGCGGAGGTCGTGCGGAGCGGGACAGCGGGGCTGCAGCGGTGGGGCTGCGGCGGTCACGGGCTGGCGTCGGTGCAGGCGCCGGCGTAGCAGCCGAAGAAGGGCGCGCAGTCCTTGTGGCTGGCGCAGGGGTCGCCCTCCTGGCCGTCCCGGCACTGACCGAGGACGCACACGGGCGAGGTGGGGCCGCAGTCGTGGTCGTTCTTGCAGGGATCGCCCTCGTTGCCGTCGTAACAGACACCCGCGACGCAGCTCGGGGTGAAGTCGGCGCAGTCGCCGTCGTTGTCGCAGGGGTCGCCCTCGTCGCCGTCGTGACACTGATGATCGTGATCGGCGCAGTACGGGGCCTGGTCGGGACAGTCGTCGTTCTCGAAGCAGAGCTGGCCCTCGCCGATCGGCGCGGGCGGAGCCGTGGTCGTGGTGAGGCCGCCGGTCGGATCGGGCGCTCCGGTGGTCGTGGTGGTGCCGTCCGCGGGGGGTAGGTCGGGCGGGGTGACGCCCGAGGTGGTGCCGGTGCCGGTGGTGGGGTCGACAGGTTCGGAGCCGGTGGTGGTGGTGCCGGTGCCGGTCGAATCGGTGGGCGCGACCGGCGGGGCCTCGGTGCCGGCAGGGGCGGCCGTGGTGAGGCCAGGCGGCGGTCCGGCGGTGTCGGTGACGCCGACGCCGAACCCAGACGGCTTCTCCGGCTCGACGCAGGCCAGGAGCGTCGCCAGACCGAGGGGCAAATACACGATGTGTCGCATGATCGAGCCTCGCTGGATCGTGGCTGTCCGTCCCCAGCATGTGCCCACATTTCCGCGCGGCATGATCAATTTCTATTGATGTGACCGGCACGCCGAACCTCCGTGAAATGGCGCGCTGGAGGGCTGGGCGGGGGAATCGAGGCAAAGAAGGCGGATTCGATGGGCGCGTTTTCGCGCCGGAGTCAATGTGCGGTGTGGCGGTCACGACATGGGTCGGCCGCGGAGGCGCGCGTGGTGACGCGAATCATGACTGTGCATCGTGGGCCGAAGGCGGCACGAGCGTGCGCCCGAGCACGCGCGGCGAGGTGCTGCGGGTAGCGAGGTGCGGGTGAGGGTCGCAGGCTCGCGGCGTCGGAGCTCGCGAGGGGAGCCGGTCGATGCCGGCGTTCACGAGCAGGGCGAATGCGGGGCGGCGCTCGTGGCGGCGTTCACGAGCAGAGTGATTGCGGGTGCGCTCGTGGCTGCTTCGGGGGCGGCGATCAGAGCGGCTGCGGGGCGGCGCTCGCGGCTGCTTCGGCGCGGCGCTGGGCGGCACGGACGTGGGCCCACAGGCACATCAGGGCGGCGGGGGTGATGCCGGGGATCCGCGCGGCCTGGCCGGTGCTGGTCGGGCGCACGCGGGCGAGCCGCTCGGCGGCCTCGGTGGTGAGGCCGGGGAGGCGGCGGAAGTCGGTGTCGGGGTCGATCGGGAGGTCGGCCGCGCCGCCGCGCATGACCCGGATCTCCTTCTCCTGCCGCTCGAGGAAGCCGGCGTAGCAGCGCTGCGCCTCGGCCCGCTCGGTCAGCCAGGCGGGGGCGTCGGGGTCGGGGCGCGCGAGCAGCTCGCGGACGCGCTCGACGCGGGCGCGGGCCCTGTCGTAACGGACATGGTCGATGAGACCTGCTGCAAAGGACATGTCCGAAAGACGGGCGTCGGCGTTGTCCTCGCGCAGCAGCAGGCGGTACTCGGCGCGCGCGGTGAACATGCGGTACGGCTCGTCGCAGCCCTGGGTGACGAGGTCGTCGATCATGACGCCGGTGTAGGCGTGCTCGCGGCCGAGGACGAGCGGGGGGCGGCCGAGCGCGGCCAGAGCCGCGTTGGCGCCGGCGACGAGGCCCTGGGCGCCGGCCTCCTCGTAGCCGGAGGTGCCGTTGATCTGGCCGGCGAACCACAGGCCGGGGACGGCGCGCGCGCGCAGGGTGTGGTCGAGGTCGCGGGCGTCGACGGCGTCGTACTCGACGGCGTAGCCGGGGCGCAGCATGACGGCCCGCTCGAGGCCGGGGATCGTGCGGATGAAGGCCTCCTGCACGTCGGCGGGCAGGCTGGTCGAGATCCCGCCGGGATAGACGCTGTCGGTGGCGAGACCCTCGGGCTCGAGGAAGATCTGGTGGCGGTCGCGGGCGGCGAAGCGGACGATCTTGTCCTCGAGCGAGGGGCAGTAGCGCGGGCCGCGGCCGACGACCTGGCCGCTGTACATGGCCGAGCGGTGCAGGTTGGCGCGCACGAGCTCGTGGGTCGCCTCGGTGGTCCAGGTGATCCAGCACGGGACCTGGGCGAGCACCGGCGGGGGGCCGTCGTCGGGCAAGGTGAAGCGCGGCAGCGGGTCCTCGCTCGGCTGCTCCTCGGTGCGCGCGTAGTCGATGGTGCGGCCGTCGAGCCGCGCAGGGGTGCCGGTCTTGAGCCGGCGCAGGGCAAAACCGAGGGCGCGCAGGTGCTCGGACAGGGCCAGGGCGGGCGGCTCGCCGACGCGGCCGCCCGGGGTGGTGCGCTCGCCGGTGTGCAGCAGGCCGCCGAGGAAGGTGCCGGTGGTGACGACGACGGCGTCGCCGGAGACGAGGGTGCCGTCTTCGAGGACGACGCCGCGGGCCCGCTCGCCTTCGAGGTGGACGGCGGCGACGAGGCCCGCGAGGACGCGCACGCGCGGGTCGCCGAGGAGGGCGGTGCGGGCGTACTCGCCGTAGCGGGCCTTGTCGACCTGGACCCGGGTGCTGCGCACGGCCGGGCCCTTGGAGCGGTTGAGGACGCGCCCGTGGATCGCGCAAGCGTCGGCGGCCCGGCCCATGAAGCCGCCCATGGCCTCGATCTCCTTGACCAGGTGACCCTTGGCGACGCCGCCGATGCTGGGGTTGCACGGGGTTTGGCCGATCGTGGCGAGGCTGCCGGTGACGACGAGGACGCGCGCGCCGACCCGCGCCGCAGCGAAGGCGGCCTCCAGCCCGGCGTGTCCGGCTCCGACGACGATGACGACGGGCTCCACGGCGGCGCGAGGGTAGCAGACCGCGGCGAGGGTCAAAGCGGGCGCAAGGGGGCGCACGGCGGCTGGCGCGTGTTCGCGCGTCGTGGTATGAGGCCGCGGCCGGGGAAGGGACGCGCCGTCGGCAGAGCAGCTGATTCGTCGTCAGCAGGTCTGCGATTCGAGCGCTCATTATCGCTGTACGACGGCCGAGCCGTCGTTTGGGCTGCCGATGGGGCATCGGCGATTCGGCGGGGGGCGCGTTCGTGCGCCGCGAGCCGGGTCGGGCAGTTCGCGGCGGGCGGGGCGCGCGTTGGTGCGCGTCCGTGGAGCCATTCGCCGGCAGGTGGGCTATCTTTGCCGACGTGACGGGCTTCGTCTCGATCGTCGGCGCCGGTCCCTGGGACCCCGAACTCCTCACCCTGGCCGGTCGCGAGCGGCTGACCCGCGCGGACGTGGTGATCGCGGATTACCTGGTCAACCCGGCGCTCTTCACTCATTGCCGCGCGGACGTCCACCTGTTCCAGCGCACGGAGAGCCCGCACGCCGGAGCCCACGGCGAGCCGGTGCCGGACCAGGAGGCGATCAACCGCCTGATGGTCGAGCGCGCGGCCGCCGGCCTGTACGTGGTCCGCCTCAAGGGCGGCGACCCGATGGTGTTCGGCCGCGGCGCCGAAGAAGCCGAGGTGCTGGCGGCCCGCGGGATCCCGTTCGAGTTCGTGCCCGGGGTGAGCGCGGCGATCGCCGCGCCCGAGGCGGCCGGCATCCCGGTCACGCACCGCGATCACGCGCCCTGCGTCAGCCTGGTGTCGGGCTACGAGGCGTACGAGAAGGGCGGTCGGGCGGTCGACTGGGAGCTCCTGGCCAAAGGGACAGGCACGCTGGTGCTGATGATGAGCGTCCGCAACTGCCGGCAGAACGCGGACCGGCTGATCGCGGCCGGGCGCGACCCGGCGACCCCGTCGGCGGTGATCCGCTGGGGCACCCGCGGGATCCAGCGCACCGTGATCGCGCCGCTGGCCCAGATCGCCGACCGCGTCGAGGCCGAGGGCCTGCGCCCGCCGGCGGTGATGGTGGTCGGCAGCGTGGTCGACCTGCGGCGGACGACGCAGTGGTTCGAGCGCCGGCCGCTGTTCGGCAAGCGCGTGGTGGTGACGCGGGCCCGCCATCAGGCCAGCGAGCTGCTGCAGCTGCTCGCCGGTCAAGGCGCCGACGCGGTGTCGGTGCCGTGCCTCGACATCGCGCCGCCGGAGGACCTGTCGGCGCTGAGCGGGGCGGCCCAGAGCCTCGACGAGGTCGACGGGGTGATCCTGTCGAGCCCGAACGGGGTGCGCGCGTGGTTCGACGCGCTCGCGGGGCTCGAGCTCGACGTCCGGGCGCTGCACGGCAAGTGCCTGGCGGCGATCGGCACCGGCACGGCCAATGCGTGCTGGGAGCGCGGGATCCGGCCCGACATCGTGCCGTCGGCGGCCCGCTCGGAGGGGCTGGTCGAGACGCTGGCGTCGCGCGGGCTGCTGGCCCGGCGCTGGCTGCACGTGCGCGCCGACGAGGGCCGCGACCTGATCGCGGAGGCGGTGCGCGCGGCCGGCGGGACCTACCGGCTGGTGATCGGCTACCGCGTGATCCGCCCGAAGGTGCCGAGTCTGCTGACGCGCTCGCTGCTGCCGCCCGAACACGGCGGCGAGGGCACCGACGCGATCTGCTTCGCCAGCGGCAAGACGGCGCGTCACTTCGTGGAGACGCTGACGGAGGCCCACGGCGAGGCGCTGACCCGCGAGGTCCTGCGCCGCGCGCGGCTGATCGCGCTCGGGCCGGTGACGGCGGGGGCGCTGGAGTCGATGGACCTGCGCCCCGACGCGGTCGCGGGCGGGCTGACCGACGAGGCGATGCTGTCGGCGGTGGTCGAGGCGATGAGCCGCGGGTAGGACCGACGGGCAGGACGGCGATCGCGGGTGCGCGGGGGCGTTCGCGCCCCGGGACGGGTCGCCGGGCATTTGTCCGTTGCCGGGCGGACCGGTATCGTCGGGCGATGAGCTTTCTCCGCGAGTTCGCGGCGAGCGAGGCCGAGGCGCGCACGGCCCTGACGCTGCGGTGGCTGGCGGAGCGCCCGCGCGAGCTGTTCGCCGAGCTGCAGCGCGAGCGGCCGATCTTCGCGGCGCCGGGCGTCGTGGTGGTGACGCGCCAGGCCGAGGCGCTCGAGGTGCTGACGCGCGGCGATGTGTTCTTGGGACATGCCCTCGAGGCCAGGCGACAGCCGCTGTTCGGCGGGTTCTCGCTCGACGAGCGCGAGGGGCCGCGCGCCGCGGTGGAGGCGGCGCTGGTGCGGCTGTGCGTGCGCGGGGACGACGCGGACCGGGTGGCGGCGATCAGCCACGCGGCGGCCACGGCGGCGGTCGCCGCCGGCTGCCGTCAGGGCGGGTTCGACGTGGTGCGAGATCTGGCCCACGTGGTGGCGGGTCGCGTGGCCGCCGAGTACCTCGGGGTCAGCGGTCCGGAGGAGACGACGCTGGTGCGGTGGGTCGAGGCGATCGCCCGCGACATCGAGCGCAATCCGACGAGCGACGGCGAGATCCACGAGGAGGCGCGCGCAGCCGCGGCGGAGCTCGGCGGCTACACCGACACGATGGTGGCGTCGCGCAGGGCTCAGCGGTCGTCGGGCCGGATGGCCGGCGACGACGTGCTGGGGCGGCTGGTGGCGCTGCAGAACGTGGCCCACCTGCGGCTCGAGGAGCGCCGTCTGCGGGAGGTGCTGCTGGGTCTTCTGGTGGCCGGCGTGGAGCCGATCGCGGCCGCGATCGCGCTGGCGATCGGCGAGCTGATCGACCGCCCCGGGGCGCTGCAGGTGGCTCGCTCGGCGGCGGCGAGCGGCGACGACGACAAGCTGTGGGCGGTGCTGCGCGAGGCGCTGCGGTTCTCGCCGCCGCGCCTGACGGTGGCGCGGATCTGCGGGCAGAGCCATCACCTGGCCCAAGGGACAGCCGACGAGGTGGTCGTGCCCGCGGGCGCGACGGTGGTGGTGGCGACCGCGGCCGCGGCCTTCGACCCCGCGCGCGTCGACGAGCCGGAGCACTTCCGCGTCGATCGCCCGGAGCACCCCGACTTCCTGTTCGGCGAGGGGCCGCACGCGTGCCTGGCCCGCCAGGTGGCGACCGCGGCGATCCGCGAGGGCTGCAAGGCGCTGCTCGGCCGCGAGTTCCGCCTGTCGGGGCCGCTGCGGCGCGACGGCGGGCGACCGATCGCGTTCCCGGTCGAACTGGCGCCGCTGCGCGCGGGCGGCTGAGGCCGGCGCCGGACGGGACGGCCGGGCGCGGCCGCGCCTGCGAGGGTCTGTCCTTCGGGACATGTGACGGCGGCGGGCGAGCGCGGGTCGGGGGCGACCTCGGGCGACGGCAGGTCGAGGCCGGCGGCGGACACGACCGGGCCGGCGCGGCGCGGGGACGAGCGCCCGGGCGAGGAGCAGGGGGCGCGGCCGCGGCTTCGAGGGCTGTCCTTCGGGACATGTGGCCGTCGCGGGCGAGCGCGGGGCCGTCGACCGCTCGGGAGCGGCGGCCGCGAGGTCGATGAGGCTGTTCTTTTGGACAGGTCGGGCGCGTTCGGACGACGACCCGATCGGTGCAAGCGAGCCGTCGCCGTCGGGACCCCCACGGGCGAGCCGCTGCGGAAGGACGAAGACGGGTCGGCGAACTCGAGTTCGCGGCCGCGGCGGTCTGGTCGTTCGGCCAGGTCATGCGAGCCAGCGGGCTCGTGCATGGGTGGCGCACCTAGCGCCCAACGCCCCGCCGCGGCTCGAAGAGGCTGGCGCCGAGACCGCGGCGAGCCCGGCGATGGGCCGCAGAAGGCCGTTTGGGCCGGTTCTACGGCGAGGTGCGGGAAGCGTCGCCGGCGTGCAGGTGCGTGCCGCCGCGCTCGTGCCATGGAGAAGCCATGACGACAGGGCAAAACAGTTTCTCCACCGACATCGCGACCATCCGCAAGCGAGCGCGCGAGCACCTCGAGCAAGGGGCGCTCACGCCCAACTACGGCGCAGACGTCGAGACGGCGATCCGCGTGCTCAACGAGGCGCTGGCGACCGAGATCGTGTGCGTCCTCCGCTACCGCTTCCACGCGGTCACGGCGACCGGCATCGCCAGTGAATCGGTGAAGGCCGAGTTCGAGGAGCACGCGCAGGAAGAAGAGGCGCACATGCTGTGGATCGCCGAGCGGATCAACCAGCTCGGCGGTAAGCCCAACTTCAACCCCGACGGCCTCTCGAGCCGCTCGGCGTCGCAGTACGTCGAGGGCAAGAACCTGGTCGACATGATCAAGGAAGACCTGGTGGCCGAGCGAATCGCCATCGAGACGTATCGCGAGATGATCCGCTACTTCGCCGACCACGACCCGACCACGCGGATGCTTCTGGAGAAGATCCTCGCGCAGGAAGAGGAGCACGCCAACGACATGCACGACCTGCTGGTCGCGCACGAAGGCAAGCCGATGCTCGATCACTAGGCGCCCGGGGCGTCGGTGAGGCGGTGCCCGAACGGAATGTTTTGGGATCCGTCGGGTGGTCCGGCTGCCGGCGCCGAGGGCCGGGTGCTCAGGCGTCGCTCTCGACGATGCCGCGCAGGCAGCCGCCCTGGCGGCGATCGAACGCGGCGCTGATCCTCGTCAGCAGGCACTCCTCGGCGCCGTCGACGAGGCGGATGACGGGCAGGCGTCGCCTGCCCCCAGAGCTGGAACGCCTCGGACGAGTGCAGTCGGAGCGCATGAAGCACGCGCGCATGCCAGCGGAAGAGGCGAACGGCGGAGATGTCCCCCGGGACATGTCCGGCGTTCGACCGGCCGCGGCGAGATCATGAGCGCCACGAGGCGAGGGCGGCGAGGGTCACGAGCGCTGACCGGGCGACGCCGGGTCAGGGCGGCGGGCGCGAGATCTGTTCGTCGAGCCAGGCGAGCGCCTCGGGCTCGTTGCCGAACAGGCGGAAGGTGCCGGTGCGCCCGCTGAGGCGCAGCATCAGGTTGATGGCCGCGCGGACGAGGGGGCTGCTGGTGACGGTGCACATCGGGGCCGTCTCGCCCGTGCTCTGCAAGTGCTTGCGCGCCTCGCTGGTGTACTCGGTGCCGCGGAGGACCACGGACATCGAGGGCTTCATGTAGTAGGGGCCGCCCTTGCCGAAGCTGTCGACGAACTGCCTGGCCTCGGCGAGGCCGAACTCTCCGGAGACGGCCACGCGCACGTACGGGCGACCTCGAGGCGTCAGGAGCTCTTCGAAGGCGATGGGCATGGGTCGGGCTCGCGCGAGGGCGGCCGCTCCCAGCCTCGACTCGCGGGTTTCATCTTAAGAAGGGGCGCAGCGGGGGGTCAATCTCGCCGCGGGGGGTCTGTGGCTGGGGTGCGCTGCGCGCTGGTAGGCGGGCCGGCGGCGCGGTCGCACCTGCGGGGCGGATCCGGCGTGTTCTCGCGCGGGCGTGCCTCGGGGTGGATGTCGAACGGATGGTCGGCCTCCTCGGCGGGCGCGTCGGCGTCGGCGGCCGTCGCTCCTGCGATCGAGCGGCGGTGAGGGGTGCGGGACCCGATCGGCCGCGGTCATGCGGCGGTGCGGGTCCGCGCGGGCGAGCGGCTGGAGGTGCTCGGGGACCTGTCGAAGGGGGCATGCCCGCGAGAACATGGCGCGTGGCGCATGTCCGGAGCGTCAGCCGCCCCAGAAGGCGACGACGTCGGCGATCGTGTCGCGCGGGCGCAGCACGGTGACGTCGCCGCCGTCGAGGCCGAGGGCCAGCGGGATCGCGCGGCTGCAGTAGCGCGACCACATCGACACGGTGTAGGCGCCGGTGTCGCGGATCAGCACGTGATCGCCGACGGACAGCGGCGGGAGCGGGAGGTCGCGGGCGAGCACGTCGCCGCCGAAGCAGAGCGGGCCGGCGAGCGTGGTGGCGACGGGGTCGCCGGCGAGCGGCCGGCCGTCACGGCCGAGGGCGAGGAAGTCGTGGTGCCACTCGTGAGGGCGGTAGACGCGGCGCACGAACAGGTCGGCGCCGACGTGCAGGACGGCGACGGGGCCGGGCTTGACGACCTCGACGCGCGAGACGACAAAGCCGCAGTCGGCGAGGAGCGAGCGGCCGAACTCGGTGACGAGCAGGACGTCGCCGTGAAACAGGTCGGGGACGGCGGCGCGCAGGGCGGCGGCGTAGGCGGCGGGGGTGAGGCGCGGGGCGTCGTCGCGGTACTGCGCGGGCAGCCCGCCGCCGAGGTCGAACATGTCGATCGGGACAGGGCGGGTCGCGACCAGCTCGCGCCGCAGCTCCCACACGCGGGCGACGCCGTCGACGAGCTCGGGGATCGTGGTGCCCTGCGAGCCGATGTGGACGTGCAGGCCGGTGAGGAAGCGGTGGCGGGCGAAGGCGTCGCGGATCTCGGCCTCCTGCGACAGCGGGACGCCGAAGCGGCTGCCGCGGTGGCCGACGCTGGTGAGCGCAATGCCGGCCTCGGCGAGCTCGGGGTTGATCCGCAGGCCGATCCGGCTGGCGCTGGCGGGCGTGTGGAGGGCGGCGATCCGCTCGAGCTCGGGGAGGTTGTCGGCGTTGATCCGCAGGCCCAGGCGCAGCGCCTCGGCCAGCTCGGGCTCGGTCTTGGCGGGCGAGTCGAAGACGATCCGGTCGGGGCTGCAACCTGCTCGAAGGGCCAGGTGAACCTCCTCGATCGAGGCGGCCTCGAGGCCGGCCCCCGCGGCCACGGCGACGCGCAGGACCTTCAATAGGGGGTTGGCCTTGATCGCCACGGTGTGCAGGGCGCGCGGGGCGGCGAAGGCTGCCCCGAGGGCGTCGAGCTTGGCGCGCAGGCGATCGAGGTCGTGGACGAGGACGGCCGGCTGGTCGCCGTGGCCGGCCGCCCGCACGCGGCGGAAGGCCTCGACGAGCTGTTCGGGCGCAGGACGGACGTCGACGGCGTGCGGCACGGCGGGCAGGGTCGCCCAAGTCGCGCGCGGGCGCCAGAGCGGCGACGCCGGGGCTTACGCGTCGAGGGGCCGGGTCGCGGGGAGCGAGCGGCGCCGGGTCGCACGAGTCGCGCGCGAGCGCCGGGGCTCACGCGCGGAAGGCCGGGTCGCGGGGAGCGAGCGGCGCCGGGTCGCACGGGTCGCGCGCGAGCGCTCGGCGCTGAAGGCCCCGTCGTGGGGTAGGTGCGCGGCGGGTCGCCCGTGTTGCGTCGAGCGGGGGGTCGCAGCACGCCCGCTGAAGCCTGCGTCGCGTGAAGCGAGGCGCGCCGCGTCGCCTCAGTTGCGCTCGCTGGTGAGGATCGCCTTGGCGGCGTCGTGGCCGCTCTGGACGGCGGACTCGATGGTGGCGGGGAGGCCGGTGCGGACCCAGTCGCCGGCCATGTAGAGGCCGCGGACGGGGCCGGTGACCTCGGGGCGGCAGTGGTAGGTGCCGGCGGCGTGGGAGATGGTGGCGCGCTTCTCCTTGATGACCTTGAAGCGCTTGATCTTCGGGCCCTGCGGGCCGGCCGCGGGGAAGTAGCGCTGCAGCTCGGACTGCAGCAGCGCCTGCAGGGTCTCGGGCGGGTCGTCGACGCAGGCCCGGGCCGCGCTGATCGTGCAGTTCATCATGACCTCGCTGCCGACCTCGCCCTCGATCTGCGAGCGGTTGAACATCCAGTGCAGCGGGCCGGCGACCAGGCCGACGAACGGATCGTCGAAGGGGGCGCGGTCGACCGAGAACCACAGGTTGACGATCGGCGACGGGCGCAGGCGGGCGATGTCCTGATAGACAGGGTGGCTCGGCAAGGTCCCCGGGAGCATGTCCAGGAAGGCCTGCGGGGGGACGGACGAGACGACCACGTCGGCGGCGAGGGTGTCGCCCGACTTGAGGGTGACGCCGGTGACGCGGGAGTTCGTGACCTCGAGCGCGCGCACCGACTCGCCGAGGCGCAGCTCGCAGCCGCGGGCGCGCAGGTAGGCCAGCGCCTGCTCGACGTAGAGGCGCGACAGCGGGACCTTGGGCACGCCGAGGCGCGAGGCGTCGCGGCTGGTGAGGAAGGCACGGTCGAGCACCGCGGTGAACATCGCCGCCGACGAGACGAGCGGGTCGTCGTTGAGGGTGCCCCAGATCAGCGGGTCCCAGAAGGCGTTGCGCAGGGTCGGCGTCTGGCCGAGGCGGCGCAGCCAGCTGTCGCAGGTCTCGTTGTCGTCGGGCCGCTGGACCTCGCCGCGCAGCATGAGGCCGGCGCGCAGGGCGGCGGCCTTGTCGAGCACGCCGAGGCCCCGCATGGCCAAAAGGCCGGTCGCGAGGTGCAGCGGCGCCGGCAAGGCCGGGCACTGCAGGTGCAGCCGCTTGCCGCCCGGCTTCACCATCGTCACCTCGAGGTTCTTCTGGAAGTAGACGCCGTCGGTGCTGTCGATCGTGCGCAAGAACGCCAGCGTCTCGCGGTAGCAGCCCATCATCAGGTGCTGGCCGTTGTCGACCTCGCGGTCGAGGGTGGCGTCGTGGAACGAGCGGGCCCGGCCGCCGCCGGCGCGGGTGGCCTCGATCAGGGTGACGACCCGGCCGGCCTCGGCCAGCCGCACGGCGGCGGACAGGCCGGCGAGGCCGCCGCCGATCACGATGACGCTGCGGGTGCTTTCGGACATGGCGAAAAAGACATTCTCGAGAGGACAGGGCCGAGGCGACAGGTCCAGAGGGACATGGCCGCAAGGACAGGACGCTCAGGACAGGACGCTGGCGCCGGCGCGGGCCAGCGCGAGGGCGGCGACGCGGAGCTTGTCGCGGCGGCGCAGCGAGGCGCGGCGGGTGAACACGTTGTAGTTGCGGGCCCGGATCTCCTGCAAGATCTCGTAGTAGGTGCGGCCCATGATCTCGGCCGGCAGGAGGCGGCGCTGCTGGATCTCCGGCAGCAGCGCCCAGGCGGCGTGGTACTCGCGCTCGGCGGCGGCGGCGAAGTCGGCGGCGGCGCCGACGAACCGGCCGTCGTAGCGGTAGTTGAAGATGTCGTCCGGCGTGAGGCCGTGGCGGGCCAGCAGCTCGAGCGGGAGGTAGATCCGGCCGCGCGCGGCGTCCTCGGCGACGTCGCGGAGGATGTTGGTGTACTGCAGCGCGAGCCCGAGGTGCTCGGCGTAGCGGCGGGCCGGCTCGCGCTGGTCCTTGAAGATCGCCACGCACAGGAAGCCGACGCACGAGGCGACGCGGTAGCAGTACAGCCGCAGCTGCTCCATGTCGTCGTAGGTGCTGCGGTCGAGGTCCATGGCCACGCCGGCGATGATCTCGTCGAAGGCCTCGCGCGGGTAGTGGAAGTGCTTGTTGCTCTCGGCGAGCTGGCGCCCGAGCTCGGTGTGCGGCGGGTCGTCGTCGACGTAGGCGTCGCCGTAGATCCGCGCGACCTCGGCGCTCCAGCCGGCCAGCGCGCGGCGGGCCGCCTCCTCGCCCTCGGGCCCGGGCGCGCGCTCGTCGACGATGTCGTCGACGACGCGGCAGAACTCGTAGACCTGCTGCAGGCCCTCCCGCTGCTCCGGGCCCAGGAACAGGAACGCGAACTTGAAGTTCGAGTTGGAGCGCTGCACCAGCCGCCGCCACAGGGCGACGGCGCCGCCGGGGATCGTGCGCGCGAGTTCCATGAGCCGGGCCATCGCGCGGTCTAGACCTCGCCGCGGAGGAAGCGGCGGCCGAACGAGAAGATCGAGCGCGCGGCGATGCCGAGCATGTCCTGCTTCTCGAGGGTGGGGCGGAAGCCGAGCACCTCGTAGTCGAGGTCCTCGATGCGCTGGAGGATCGCCATGCCGCCGCGCCAGGTCGCCTCGAGCTCCATCGACAGGCCGGGCTCGACCCGGCGGATCAGCGGGTAGCCGCGGAGGAACATGCTGCGGCAGCGCGAGACCGAGAACGCCATCAGCTCCTTGAAGGCGCGGGTGTGCCGGCCGGCGAGCAGGTCCTCGCGGGTGACGCTGAAGTGGACGAGGTCCTCCTCGGGCAGGTAGCAGCGGCCGCGCGGGGTGTCGACGCTGAGGTCCTGCAGGAAGTTGGCGATCTGCAGGGCGGCGCAGATCTCGTCGCTGAAGCGGTGCAGCTCGGGCTCGTGGTGGCCGTGGACGTAGAGCACGAGCTGGCCGACCGGGTGGGCCGAGTGCTTGCAGTAGTGGCGCAGCTCGGCGAACGTGCCGTAGCGCTTCTGCGTGAGGTCCATGCGGAAGGCGGTCAGCAGCGCCTTGAACGGGCCGATCGGGATGTTGTGCCGGCGCACCGTGTCGCGCAGCGCGAGGAACACCGGGTGCTGGACCTCCTTGTGGTAGGCCGCGACCAGCAGCTGCTCCCAGCGATCGAGGGCGTCGACGCGGCGGGTCTCGAACCGCGGCTCGTCGGCGAAGTCGTCGGCGGTGCGGGCGAAGGCGTAGATCGCCATGATGTTCGGCCGCAGGTGCGCCGGCAGGAAGCGCGAGGCGACCGGGAAGTTCTCGTAGTGCGTGGTGGCCATGCGCTCGCAGTAGCGGTAGGCCGTCTCGAGGGTCCACGGCCCGGGCGGGGCGCCGTCGGGCGAGCTGACGCGCTGCCCCTCGAGGTCGCCTTCGGGAGGCGGAGGGACGCAGAAGAGGCGGGGTTCCGTGGCGCTGACCATGACGGTTTCTCCGAGGAGTGACAGGCGAGGCGAAGTGGTAGTGCGCGGCGTCGGCGGTTCGATCGTGCTGGTGCAGGTCGCGTGGAGGTGCGAGGCCGTCGCGGAGTTCTCGGGGTGAGCGGCAGTCTAACGGCTTTCGGATCGGAGCTCGCGCAGCAGGAGGACGGCGCGATCGTGCTTGATCTCGGCCGACTCCACGAGCCGGTGGACGAGGAGGTCGACCTCCGCGCCCTGGGCCCCGGCCCCGAGGGCGACCGAGCGGGCGTGGAGCGACATGTGGCCGCGCTGGATGCCCTCGGTGGCGAGCGCGCGCAAGGCCGCGAGATTGCTGGCGAGTCCGACGGCCGCCATGACTTGCCCCAGCTCGGCGCCCGAGGTCGCGCCGAGGATCTCGAGCGCGAGCCTGGCCGCGGGATGCACCTTGGTGGCGCCCCCGACGACGCCCACAGCGGCAGGCAGGCTGATCGCGCCGCACAGCCAGCCGTCGGCGTCGACCCGCCAGGTGGCGAGCGGACGGTAGGCGCCGGTGAGACCCGCGTACGCGTGGGCGCCGGCCTCGATCGCGCGCCAGTCCTGGCCGGTGGCCAGCGCGACCGCGTCGACGCCGTTCATGACACCCTTGTTGTGGGTGGCGGCGCGGTAAGGGTCGAGCTCGGCGAAGCGCGAGGCGGAGGCGATGCCGGCCGCCGCGGCGGCGCCGGAGAAGCCGCGCCCGGCCAGCGCGCCCGGGGGCACGCGGCAGGTGACGTGGGCCCGCCGGCGGTCGGCGAGGTTGCTGAGGATCCGCAGACCGGCTGTCCATCCGGTCATGTCCGAAAGGCGGGGCGCGAGGACCTCGGCGATCGTGTTGAGGAGGTTGGCGCCCATCGCGTCCTGGCAGTCGACGACGACGTCGACGACGAGCATGTCGGGCGCGAGGACGCGGACCAGCAGGTCGCGGGCGCCGCCGCCGCGGGCGACGAGGCGCGGGTGGGCCGAGTCGGCCAGCGCGAGCAGGTCGGCGCGCGCGGCGTGGATGGCGGCGACGGCGAGGTCGGCGGCGTCGCCGGCCTTCGGCGCGGTGAGCTGGACCTGGGCGATCATCCACGGCGGGTCGCTGCGGGCGTAAAAGCCCCCGCCGGCGCGGATCATCTTGGCGGCGTTGGAGGCGGCGGCGACCACCGAGGCCTCCTCGACGGCCATCGGCACCAGGAAGTCGCGGCCGTTGATGCGGAAGTTGGTGGCGACGGCGAGCGGGAGCTCGAGCGTGCCGATGACGTTCTCGATCAGGTTGTCGGCGCTGCCGAGATCGAGGCTGCCGGGGTCGAGCGCGGCGAAGCGGTCGCGCGGGATCCGGGTCGCGCTGGCGACGGCGTCGCGGCGGCCGTCGACGCCGAGGCGGAAGAAGCCCGACATGCGCGACGACAGCGGCGGCCGCTCGTCGCGGCGCAGGCCGGGCGCGGCGACCGGGAGGCGACCGATCGCGCACAGGCCGTGCTCGCGCTGCAGCCGCTCCGCCAGCAGGTCGAGGTCGGCCTGGCGGGCGGCGAACACGACCACGAGGTCGCCGCCGCCGGCGCCGCTCGGCTTGGCGGCGAGGCCCATGCGCGCGGCCTGGTCGACGATCGCGGCGATCGCCGGCGTGACGATCGGCGCGTCGCTCATGCGCTGCAGCGCCCGCAGGCCGTCGTTGTGGAGGGCGACGGCGTCGCGGATCGCGGTGAGGCCGATGTCGGGGTCGGGGCTCTCGTAGCCGCTGCGGAACAGCTCGGCGGCGCGGCGGAGCTGGGCGGTGGCTGCCGCGTAGGCTTGCGGGTCGCGCTCGCCGGCGACGCGGACCTGCTGCACGAAGGAGGCGGTGTCGGCCGGGGCGCCGGCGTCGAAGAAGCCGACGTGCAGCCAGGCCGGGTGGGCGACGGCGACCGGGGCCTCGCCGCGGGCGAAGGCGATCGTGCCGCCGAACACGGCGCAGGCGACGTCGGCCCCGCTGCCGCCGCCCTGGACCTGGGCGTGGGCGGCCTGGGCCAGGCGCAGGGCGATCGCGCGGACGGCCGGGTCCTCGGGGTCGTGGCCGGCCTCGGCGAGGTGGAAGCCGACCACCGCGGCGACGGCGGCGGCCGAGCTGCCGAGCCCGAGCTTGCGCGCGCCGGCGGCGAACGAGCCGGTGTCGACGCTGGTCAATGGGCCAGGTGCTTTGGTTCCTGTGCTTTCGGACAGGAACTGGCGGACATGCGCGTAGGCGGCCTCGGTCAGCGGCGAGGCCGGCGGGCGATCGGGGTCGTCGCAGTCGGCGGCGACGGCCCGGCGGCCGACGGCGGTGACGAGGGCGGTGGCGCCGGCGAGCACCGCGTACTCGCCGATCAAGAACGCCTTGCCCGGGGCGGAGACGGCCAGGCGGGTCACGCGGTCACCTCGACGGTGGGGTCGGGGCCGGGGCCGACGACGTCGACGGCGTGGACGCCAGGGACGGCGCGCAGGCGGACGGCCAGCTCGTCGGCCTGATCCTCGGCGCACAGCACCTTGACGTGCGGGCCGGCGTCGCTGGTGACGTAGCCGCGCAGGCCCTCGGCGCGCAGGCGCCACACGGCGTGGATGGCGTCGAGGGTGGCGCCGCGCCAGTACACGATCGGCGGGCGGCTGGCCATCATGCAGGCGTGCATCTTGAAGCAGGAGTGCTCGAGGATGTCCCCGAGGACAGCCAGGTCGCGGGCCGCCAGCGCGGCCTCGGCGGCGGCGAGGTCGGCCTCCGAGGTGTCGACCCACGGGCCGTAGTAGGGCGAGGTGTCGCGGCTGCGCTGCATGCCGGCGGTCGAGCCGATCGCCTTCGGGCCGCGCTCGGTGTGGACGATGAGCAGGCGGACGTCCCAGTGCGACTGCGGCTGCAGCGGGTAGGCCCGGCAGTCGCTGCCGTCGGGCAGGACGCCGCGGTCGAGGCGGACGAAGCCGCCCCACAGCGAGCGCGCGGCCGAGCCGGAGCCGCGGCGCGCCAGGGCCGAGAGGGCGGCGCGGCCGGGGTCGTAGTCGAACGCCGCGGCGGCCGCGAGGGTCAGCGCGGCGAAGCCCGAGGCCGAGCTGGCCAGGCCGGCGGCGGTCGGCAGGTAGTTGTGCGAGCGGACCTCGCAGGCCGGGCGCGGGCCGGAATTGCCGGCGGCCTGCCACACGCGGTCGAGGTGGCGCAGGACCTTGGCCGCGACCTCGCCCGAGGCTGGCTCTTGGTTCAGGTGGAAGGAGTCCTGGTCGGCGGGACCGACGGTGGTCTCGCTGCGCAGGCGATCGAGGGTCAGCGACAGCGAGCCGACGGCCGGCAGGTTGAGATCGGCCGGCGAGGACTCGCGCTTGCCCCAGTACTTGACGAGGGCGATGTTGGTGTGGGCGACGGCGCGGGCGCTCTTCATGACGCGGCGACCTCGACGAACAGCGGACGGAGGGTGGGGAAGGCGGCGGTGAGGCGAGCGGCGGCGTCGGGGGCGTCGCCGGCGAGGGCCAGCAGGCAGCCGCCGCAGCCGGCCCCGGTGAGCTTGGCCCCGCGCGCGCCGGCGGCCCGCGCGTCGGCGGCCATGCGGTCGAGCGCGGGCGAGGAGACGTCGAGCGCGCCGAGCAGGCCGTGGGCGACGTCGAAGAGGACGCCGAGGGTGTCGAGGTCGCCGTGCTCGATCGCGTGGATGCCCGACTCGACGGCCTGACCGATGGCGATCAGGACCGGGCGGACGACGCTCGGCAGGTGCTCGAGGCGGCTGCGGCAGCGCGCGACCTGATCGGCGGTGCTGCGCGGGATGCCGCTCGGGATGATGCACAGCGGCAGCGGGGCGCCGGGGACGATCGACCGCGGCGGCTCGCCGCGGACGTAGCGGAGGACGCCGCCCTGGGCGGCGACGCGGCTGTCGAGGCCCGAGGGCTCGCCGTGGAACACGCGCTCGCCGGCCAGCGAGGCGGCGACGACGTCGTCGATGCTCGCGTCTGGCCCGAAGACCAGGCGGGCGAGGGCGACGGTGAGCGCCGCCGAGGAGCCGAGGCCGGCGCGCGCGGGCAGGGCGCTGGCGCCGTGGAGCGCCCAGCCGGTGACGGGGCCGTCGCAGTGGGCGAGGACCTCGAGGCAGGCGCGGGCGACCGGGTGGTCGCTGCCGGCGTGCAGCTCGAGGTCGAGGTCCCAGGCGGGGATCGTGAGGGTGATCGGCAGGCGCGGGTCGGGCCGCGGGCTGGCCTCGAGGACGATGCCCTGCGGCAAGCCGGCGGCGACGGCCGGGTAGCCGTAGACGACGGCGTGCTCGCCGAGGACGATGACCTTGCCGTGCGCCTCGGCGCGCGGGTGCAGCGGGATCGTCATCGCCGCGGCTCCGGGACCCAGCGGGCGAGGGTGGGGCCGAGCACCCGCGGGGCGCGCTGCAGGTCGGCGACGGTGCGCGAGCCGGTGAGGAGCATGATGCTGCGGACGGTGAGGACGACGCGGCGGAGGAAGGCGACCACGCCGTCGTAACCGCCGGCGCGGTGGGCCTTGAGCACCGGCGCCGCGAGGCCGCCGGCGGTGGCGCCGAGGGCGACGGCGCGGGCGACGTCGCTGCCGGTGCGCAGGCCGCCGGTGGCGACGATGCCGCGGAAGCCGAGGCCCTGGACCTGCAGGACGCTGGCGGCGGTGGGGATGCCCCAGTCCCACAGCTCGTCGGCGAGGGCCCGCTCGTCGGGGTCGACGGCGCGGTGGGCCTCGACGGCGACCCAGCTGGTGCCGCCCGAGCCGCTGACGTCGAGGTGCTCGACGCCGACGCTGCGGACCCGCTCGGCGACGCCGCGCGACAGGCCGCAGCCGGTCTCCTTGACGACGATCGGGATGTGCAGCTCCTCGACCAGGCGGCGCAGGGTGTCGAGGCCGCGCGAGAAGTCGCGATCGCCGCCCGGCTGGACGATTTCCATGGCCGGGTTGAGGTGGATGCAGAGGGCGTCGGCGCCGGTGTCGCGGCACAGGGTCGCGATCTCGGCGGTGCTCATGGCGCGGGCCTGGACGATGCCGAGGTTGCCGAGCAAAAGGACGTTCGGGGCGTGCTCGCGGACCTGGAAGGTGTGGGCGGTGTGCGGCCGGACGAACATGGCCCGCTGGCTGCCGAGGCCGAAGCCGAGGCCGAGCTGGTCGGCGGCCCGGGCGAGGTCCTGGTTGATGATCGCGGCCTCGTCGGTGCCGCCGGTCATCGCCGCGATGACGACGGGCGCGCGCAGGCGCTTGCCCAGGAGCTCGACGCTCGGATCGACGTCGTCGAGGTGCATCTCGGGCAGGGCGTCGTGGACGAGCTCGACCTGCTCCAGGAGGCTGGTCTTGTCGCGGAAACCGACGTTGTCGCCGGCGCACAGGGCGAGGTGGTCCTTCTTGCGCTGCGAGATGTCGAGGCGGTCGGCCATGAGCCCCGGCAATGTAGCTGCTAGCCCCAGGAGGCCGCCCGCTCCGCCGCGCGCCCGCCCGTGCGGAAACTCGTTCGCGCGGCCGGATGTCGCACGGGACGGGCGCCGGCGCCGCCCGGGCCCGTGATCCGCAGCACAGGGCGGCCCGGCTTCGGGTGATCCCGCAGCCCGTCCCCACGCGCGCGCACGGGCGTTCGAACTGCGTTCGCGGAACATGTCGGATCGGGCATGACCTTTCGGGCAGGCCCTTGCAGGCCGCGCGGTGCGGCCGTGCGGGACGGTGCGCGAGGAGATGGCCTGCTCGCCGCCCGTCGCATGACCTCTCGGGCAGGTCATCGCAGGTCGCGCGGCGCGGCCATGCGGGTGACGGGGAGCGGAGTGCCGTCGACGAGGGTGAGGGTCTGCTCGCCGGCGGTCGGCAAGAGCAAGGCGGAGACGTCGCCGGTGTCGCGCTCGAGGACCGCGCCGCGCTGGTCGCCGTCGACGGCGAAGATCCAGCCGCCGACCCAGCCGTCGGCCTCGCCCCAGAACAGGCCGAGGTCGTCGCCTTCGACCCGCTCGCCGGTGACGTCACGCTCGACGCCGCCGAGCTCGAGCGCGCCGGCGAAAGCGTCGTCGGAGAGGTCGAGCACGAGCCGGGCGTCGCCCGCTCCGGCGACGCTGCCGACGCCGCGGTCGAGCTGTCCGTAGAACCAGGTGCCGAGCGTGGCCTTGTCGCCGGTGCCGTCGCAGGCGTAGGCGGCGACGACATCGTCCTCGGCGACGACGGCGACCCAGATGTCGCCGGCGCGGCCGACGAAGACGCCGTCGGCGGGCGGAGGCTCGGCGCCGATACAGGCGGACAGGGCGAGCGCGGCGAACGGGACGAGGCGAGCGACCCAGGACGACATGCGAGGGTGATACTTCGCGGGCGGGCCGGCGTCACGGATCCTGCTCCGGACGGCGGCGGCGAGCCGGTTCCGGCCCGCCCGGGCGCGAGGCCGCGCGAGCGTTCCGGCGCGCGCGATGGTCAGCGGCGGCCAGCTTCGCGTCCCCGAGGCACGCGGCGTCGTGGCCGGCTGCGCCGGCGACCGGCGAGCACGGGGCGACCGGGGCGGAGGGTGGCGCCGCGGCGGCGAGACCTCGCGGTGAGCTCGCGGCCGCGTGCGTCGAGGGTCCAGTCCGCGAGCCTTCTTCCCGCGACCCGGGGCGCGCGTTTGCCCTCGACCTGCCGCCCTGCTAGAGGTGGCGCATGGTAGTCGTCGTCGCTCGTAACGTGCTGATTTTTTCCGTTCTCTCCACGCTCTGGCTCGCGGCCTGCGGCTCCGATCGGGACCCGCTCGACTCCGCCACCGGGGCATCGAATGGTCCGACAGGCGGTCCGAGCGGGGGGCCGAGCGGGGGCCGAGCGGCGATCCCAGCGGCGATCCGACCGATGGGCCCACGAGCAGCGGCACCGACACGGGCGGCCAGAGCCAGGGGGCGTGCGAGCAATACCTGGCGTGCGTCGCGGCCGTGTCGCCCGACGCCCTGCCCGAGGCCGAGGCGACGTTCGGCCCGGGCGGCACCTGCTGGCAGAGCACCCCCGAGGTGGCGCAGGGCTGCGTCGACACCTGCGCGTCGGGGCTGGCGACGTTCGCCACGCTGTACCCCGCGGAGCCGGCGTGCGGCGGCGGGGTCGGGACGACCGGCGAGCCGACCGGGACCACGAGCGAGGGCACGACGACGACCGACGGCGCCACGTCCGTCGATCCGTCGGTCGGACCGATGACGACCGACGTCGGCCCGTGCAACGACGTCCCGGACCAGCCCCTCCACGCGAGCTGTACCGACGCGAGCGGCTGCGGCTGCGCGTCGGGCAAGTGCTTCGTCGTCCCGGCGCTCGGCGGCTTCTGCGGCGAGTGTGTGGCCGATTCCGACTGCGACGGCGGCGGCTGCACGGTGGCCAACCCGTTCGCCGGCATCGGCTCGCAGTGCAACGACGGCGGGCCCGGCGACGGCTGCCAGTCCGACGCGGTCTGCTCCGACCCGAGCAACGGCGTCTGCGGGACGGTGCTCGAAGTCCCGGGCATCATCACCGTGGAGACCTGCGGCGAGTGCGAGACGAACGCCGACTGCGGCGGGCAGACGCCGGTGTGCGCCCCGAAGTACGACCTCGCCAAGTTCAGCGGCCGGCTCGACTGCGTCGCGGCGGGCTCGGTGCCCAACGGCGGCGGCTGCTCCAGCGACGCGGCGTGCGCGTCGGGGCGCTGCGGCGAGGCCAGCATCATGGGCCTGCTGCAGCTCGGCGTGTGCGGCGAGTGCCTGACCGACGCCGACTGCAGCCCGGGCGAGCAGTGCCTGGATCCGGAGGTCGACCTCCAGGGCGGGCAGGTGTTCGGCGCGACGTGCGTGTGAGCCGGAGGCGTGATCGAATCGGTGAGCAGGACATGCCCGCACGGGCATGTCCTGTTCGGCATGTCCTTTTCGACATGTTTGAACCGACATGGTACGAAGGCGCGGCGGGCTCCGGCTCGCGCGTGCCGGCGGCGCGGGCGAGGCCGAAGTCGGTGACCTGGACCCGGCCGTCGACGTCGAGGAGCACGTGGTCGGGCTTGGAGTCGCGGCGGACGAGGCCGGCGTCGTGGGCCGCCGCGAGGCCGCGCCCGGCCGCCTGGAGCACCGCGAGGATCTCGCGCCAGGTGCGTCGCCGGTGGCGCATCGGCGCGCCCAGGGTCACGCCGCGCGCGAACGCCATGGCGACGAAGAGCTGGCTCTGGTACGCGCCGACGCCGTGGACCGCGACCACGCCGGGGTGCGACAGCTTGGCCTGGGCCTCGCGCAGGCGGGCGCGGCGACCTCGTCGGCCGCGGATCAGCTCGATCGCCACCTTGCGCTCGAGCTCGGGATCGAAGGCGGCGTAGACGACGCCCATACCGCCGGCGCCGATCCGCTCGAGGACGAGGTCGCGGCCGCGGCGCTCGGGCTGGGCGTCGGGATCGGGGGCCGGCCGGGGCCCGGAGTCGGTCTGCAGCAGGGCGCGGTCGGTGCTGTCGCCGGCCAGGTGGCGTCCGGCGAGCGAGCGCCGGACCTCGGCCGACGCGCCCGTCTCGGCCGCCAGGGTCGGTGCCGAGCCGGCCGGCGGGCCGTGCTGCCCGCGCGGACGATGGCATCCGGCCCCGCCCGGGCGCGGTGAAGCTGTCTCTCGGGACATGGCACCGCGGCGTGACGCGGCCGGCGCGGCCGGGCCCGGTCGAATCGTCGCGGTTGCGCCGGGCCGGCCAGTCGCGCTACGGATCGGCGCGATGCAACCGACGCAGAGGCTCCCCAACGGCGTGACAGTCTACAAGTGGCCGCACAACGTCGAGCCGACGGCCGAGTCGGTGGCGGCCGAGATGGCCCGGTTCGGCTTCCGCAGCTACGACCTGCAGACGGTGCCGCCGTGGTTCTTCCGCAGCCGCCACGCGCACGACGAGGAGGAGATCCGCGGGGCCGTCAGCGGGGTGACGACGTTCCACTTCGACGAGGGGCCGGTGACGCTCGAGGCCGGCGACATCCTGATCATCCCGTCCGGGGTGCAGCACGAGGTCCGCAGCCACAACGGGCGCACGTTCTCGGCCTACAAGGGCTCGCGCAGCGGCGAGCGCCGCGTGACCGAGCACGGCGACGGCCGCGGCAGCGTCGAGGACCTGGCCCGGGGGAGCGAGTCGTGAGCCACCTGATCGCGCTCGACCTCGACGGCACGCTCGAGGACAGCCGCGACGACATGGTCGCGGCGGTGCTGCGCGTGCGGGCCGGCTTCGGCCTGTCCGAACAGCCAGGCGAGACCTGGCGCCCGCACGTCAACGCCGGGATGGACCACCTGTACCGCCAGTGCTTCGCCGACTACGTCGGCGCCGGCGGGGCGGTGGACGACGTCCGCGCCGCGTACGAGGCCGACTACCTGGCCCACATCGCCGACACGACCCGGCTGTACCCGGGCATGGGCGACGCGCTGGTCGAACTGGCGGCGCTCGGCTCGCTGGCCTGCGTGACCAACAAGCCGGAGCGGCTCAGCGCGGCGCTGCTCGCGGCGCTCGGGGTCGGGCGCCTGTTCTCGGCGGTGATCGGCGGCGACACCCTGCCCGAGAGCAAGCCGAGCCCGCGGGTCCTCGCCGAGGCGAGCCGCCGCGTCGGCCGCACCGGGACGGCGCTGATGATCGGCGACTCGGCCGCCGACGTGAAGTGCGGGCGCGCGTTCGGGGCGACGACGATCTGGTGCGCGTGGGGCTACGCGGCCGACCCGGGCGCCGAGACGCCCGACCACCGCGCGGCGACGCCGCTCGAGCTGCCGCGGCTGGTGCGCTCGCTGGTCGGGTGAACCTGTCCGGAAGGACAGATGGCGACGGGCGTTCGCCGGACGGAGCCCGGCATGTCTCGTCGGGCATGCGCGATCGAGCATGTTTCAAAGGGCATGCCCTTGAGGGCATGCCCGTACGATCATGTCTCCTCGACCAGGGTCAAGGGCGGAGCTGGAACACGGCGTCCTCGAGCCAATCGTTCAAGAAGACGCCGTCGGGGTCGAGGGCGGCGCGGTGGGCGAGGAAGGCGTCCATCATCGGGTAGCGCTCGCGGACGGCGCGGGGGTGCAGGAGGTACTTGCCCCAGTGCGGGCGGGCGCCGGGGATCGCCAGCATCTCGCCGCTCCACTGCTCGTAGAACGGCTCGGCGTCGCGCGCCGAGCGGGTGGTGACGACCTCGATGTCGCAGATCGCCCGGCCGTGCGCGGGGGCCAGCAGCGCCGCGCTCGGGCCGATGAAGCGGGCGTGGACGACCATGTTGACGGGGAAGCTGGCGGCGCGGGCCAGGTGCTCGATGAGGCCGATCGTGCGCCGCCAGGCCTCCTCGGCGTCGGCCAGCGGCACGCCGTAGGACATGTCCCAGCAGCGCGGGTAGGCCCGCTGGTAGTGGAAGGCGCGCGAGGCCGGGGCGACGGCGCTGCCGGGCGTCATCGACAGCCGCGGCGCGAGCTGCATGAACGCCGGGGTCAGCTCGGGGGCGACGCGGCCGAGCAGCGGCAGGACCCCGTTGCACGAGGCGAAGGTGCAGGCGTAGGTGAAGGCGAACTTGAGGCGGTCGGCCAGGGTCGCGCCGGCGTCGGGCTCGTCGGTGCGGCGCATCAGCTTGCACCACAGGGTGTCGGTGAAGGGGAACCAGTAGAGCTCGACGAATTCGTAGGTGGCGAGCAGGTCGGGCAGGCCGCCGAGGACGTCGTCGACGCCGATCATGCGGTCCTCGACGTGGAGGTGGAACTCGGGCCAGCAGCGCATGGTGACGTCGTGGACGACCCCGAGGGCGCCGAGCGAGCAGCGGGCGGCGTCGAACAGCGAGCCGTCGGCGGCGCTGAGGTGGTGGACGTCGCCGCGGGCGTCGACGAGGGTGAGGGCGACGACCTCGTCGGACATGGTCGAGGTGTGGAGGCCGGTGCCGTGGGCGGCCACCGCGATCGCGCCGCCGACCGAGATGTCCTGAAAGATGGTCGGCGAGATCAGGGTGAGGCCGCGGGCCTGCGTGAAGTCGACGAGGTCGCGCACGGTCGCGCCGGCCTCGACGCGGATCGCCGGGGCGCCGTCGAAGCTGGTCTCGTGCATGCCGCGGAGCCGGCCGAGATCGATGAGGCTGCCGCAGGTGGGCACGAGCGGGCTCCACGAGCACGAATTGCCGAGCGGACGGATCCGGCCCTTGCGCCCGGCCCGACGCACGGCCTCACGCAGCTCTTGCAGGCCGCGGGGGCGGTAGAGGTCGGCGGTGCACGCGAGGTTGTCGTTCCAGTTGCGCCACTTGTAGTTCGCGATCAGCTCCACGGTCGGCTCGCTCAGATGTTGATGCTGTTGGGGACCAGCCGCGGCAGCAGGTACGGGTAGGGCCGCGGCCGCGCGCGGTTGCGACGCTCGATCTCCCGCTCGATCGCCGCCAGGTCGGCGTGCAGCCGGGCGACCACCAAGCGGGCCGCGGCGACGCGCCCGAGCTCGTAGTGGCGGTAGTCGCCGAAGCGATCGAAGCGGTAGAAGGCGATCTGGTTGTTCTGGAACTGCTCGGCGCCGACGTCGAGCGGGGGCAAGGTGTCGGCGATCCGGGCGGCGTCGACGACCTCGCCCTCGCGCGGCGGGGGGCGATAGGCGGCGCCGGGGAAGGCGGGGACGTAGGTGAAGTGGTCGGTCTGCGGGAAGTGGACGGCGGCGTGCCCGGGGCCGGCGATGAACAAGAACTGCGCGAGCAGGTCGACGAGGGCGTCGCGGCCGTCGAGGCCGCCGGCCGGCAAGAGGCCGCGCAGGCGCCCGCCGTCGTCGGCCTGCAGCTCGGCGACGAAGGCCTGCAGCTCGGCGTCGGCCCGCACGGCCGCGTCGGCCGGGTAGTAGAGGGCGACGTAGTCGGCGACGAAGCGGCGCAGGACGGGGGTCCACAGGCGGGCGTCGTCGCGCCACGGGTACTCGCGCGGGCCGTCGCCGACGCCGCGCGCGGCCAGGTCGGCCTCGATCTCCTGCTCGCGCACCGACCAGCGCTCGTAGCTGCGGCGCATGATGTTGCGGGTCTCGGACAGCTCGCCGGCGTAGAGGGTGGCGAACAGGCCGCCTGGCTTTTTGAGCAGGTTGAAGGCGGCCCGGTTGACGGCCATGGTGTGCTGGGTGTGCGGCCGCAGCAGCACGTGGATCGGGTGCGAGGGCGCGAGCTGGCGCCGCGAGCTGACGGCGAACGGCTCGGCGACGTAGTGGTGGCGGTAGATGTGGCTCGACAGCGCCTGCAGGTTGAACTCGGCGATCTCGACGTAGGTCTTGGCGAGCTCCCAGCGCGGGCTGCCGTCGCGCAGGTAGACCGGGTTGGGATCGGCGGCGCCGGGCTGGTCGACGCGGATCGCCACCGGCACGAGGTCACACTGCGGATCGCGGCCGGGCCGCTGGCAAAACAGCGCGATCGGGGCCGGGAGGTACTTGCCGCGCCAGCGGGTGTCGCGACCGCCGGCGCCGTTGGGCGCGAGGCTGCGGGCCAGCAGCTCGAAGTCGGCGACGAACAGGTTGCCGGCGGCGTGCTCGCCCGCCAGCGTGGCCCCGGGACCGAGCACGCGCGCGAGCTGATCGTCGGTCACGGGCAGCCGCGCGCGCAGGTCGGGGAGGTCGCGCACGCGGGCGAGCAGCAGCGGGTTGGGGCCGTCGATGCGGTTGCGCGCGAACAGGCCGTCGCGCTGGTGCTCGGTGACGGCCGCGGGGAAGCGCAGGCCGAGCCGCTCGCTGAACAGGCCGCGAAACCCGGCCAGCTTGTCGATGCCGCCGAGGACGCCGCGCAGGCGGTACCACAGCTTCTTGGCCTGGGCGTCGGCGACGGCGCGCAGCAGGTGCGGGAGGTACGGCAGGGCCCAGCGCGGGCCGTACAGCTCGTTCAGCGGGAACTCGCCGGCGACGGCGATCGGCGCCAGCGGGTTGTCCTCGCTGCGCGCGTAGGTGTAGCGCTCGCGCGCGAGGCGGAGCGCCCGACGCCGCGCGGCCGGGTCGGGCTCGTGCTGCGGCAACGAGGGCGACGGGTCGGGCTTCATCGAGCTCGACCGTAGCACGCCGATCCAGGCGGGGGCGCAAGGCACCTGTTCGTAAGGACAGGCGATCCGGACGCGCGGCCGTCGGGCTCGCGCTCCGCGGACCGGGGTCGCGGCAGCAGACACTGCATGGGTCCAAAGCGCGTCCTGGCGCCCCCGGGCGAGGTCACGCGCGCGGGCGCGGAATCATCCATGACCTCGAGGACAGGTCACTGCGGGGCTGTCTCTCGGGGCAGGTGAGGCGGCCGGCGTGACAGCGTTCCGCGGCGAGGCGAGGGCGCGCGAACGAGGGCGCACGGCGTGACTGCGCGGCCGGCGACCATAACGGCAGCGGCTCGCCGGGGCAGCTCGCGGTGACGCCACGGCAGGGCGGCCGCGGGGGCGCGGAGGCTGGGGCTTGTCCTTCGCGACATGCTGTTGCGCGCATGTCCTCCGAGACATGCCGCTTGCGACAGGTCCGCACGCGCATGTCTTTCGGGGCACGTCAGGAGGTGCGCTTGCGGCGGGTGAACGAGCGGAGCAGGGCGGCGATGTTGGCGCGGACCTGGGGGTCGGTGCTCAGGCGGTAGCCGGGGGTGCGCATGGCGGCGGGCAGGAGCGGGAGCAGCCGGTCGTTGAGCCGCTTCTCGGCGCGGGCGTCGACGATCTTCTCGAACAGGTCGGCGACGACGGTGTCGCCCTCGAAGTCGATGCTGAAGCGGGCGTCGCCGAAGCTGTAGCGCAGGCCGCAGACGAGGAAGTTGAGGCGGGCCGGGCCGTCGACGACGAGCGCCGGGTCGGCGCCGATCTTGAGGCCGCGGTCGTCGAGGCGCAGGCGCACGCTGGTGCCGGGGAGCAGCAGGACGTCGACGAGGGAGTGGTGGAACAGGATCAGGCGGCCGCGGTCGTCGACGGGGAAGCGGTCGAGGACGCCGCGCACGCCGGAGGCGCCGGGATCGGCGGGGTCGCCGATCTGGCGGCGGACGAGGGCCTCGACCAGGGCGTTCTCGAGCTGGCCGAGGCCGCCGACCTGGACCTCGCCCGACTGCAGGTGATAGCGGGCGCCGCGGAGCTGGATCGCCAGGCGCAGGCCGGGCATGCGCGCGGTCAGGCCGCGCTCGCTCTCGACGGCGACCTCGATCTCGCTGGCGGTCAGGGTGACGGTGTCGGCCGGGTCCATCAGCAGCGCGAACTCGCCGTAGTCGCCGGGCAGGCGGGCGGAGAACACGGCGATCAGGGTCGGGTCGTCGGGCGGGGCCGGCGGCAGCGGCGGGCGCGGCAGGCCGAGCCGCTGGGCCCACACGGCGGGCAGCTTCGGCGCGGCGAGCACCTTGTACAGGTGCGAGAGGACAGCCTCGGTGACGGGGCTGACCGCCGCGGCCTCGTGGTAGTGCTCCTCGGCGATCCCGCTGATCGACAGCTTCACGGCGGCGTCGCGGGCCCGCAGGCTGAGGTCGTGGAGGTAGAAGTCGGGCAGCCAGTCGAGCGCCTCGCCGGTGACGAACAGGCCGGCGGCGGAGCGCAGCGAGACGCCCTCCTTGTCGAGGTGGAGGTCGATCGAGCCGCCCCTGGCGACGCAGATCTTCAGCGGACCCCACGGCTTGTCGGCGCCGACGGCGAGGAGGGTGTCGTGGCCGGCCCGCGGCGAGCGATCGCTGGGCCAGAAGTGGCGCATGAACTCGGCGAACAGCGCCCGCATGGCGTGGCTGAGCAGGTGCTGCGCGAGCTCGCCGGCGGGCGGCGAGGCGTCGACCTCGAGCGTCCACGGCAGGAAGGTGAGGTCGACGGTGCGGACGGTGACGTGCAGGCCGAGGCCGAGGACCCGCACGGTGGCGCCCTTGCCGAAGCCGATGTGGGCGCCGCCGCGGCGCAGGGAGAGGTCGACGGTGCGGGCCTGGTCGGCGGTGACGCGCACGGCCCCGAGCGCGCCGAAGGTCTGCTCCCACACGACGACGCCCGGCGCGACCGGCAGCGGCGGCGGGATCGGGGCGGCGGCCGGCAGGGCGAGGCGGCGCAGCAGCTCGGCGAGCAGCTTCTCGGGGGCGAAGCGGGCGAAGGCGCGGCGCAGGACCTCGTGGAACAGCGGGCCCGCGGGCGGCTGGCTCAGCAGCTCGAGCGCGGCGACGGCGGGGCGCCAGCGCAGGCCGAGGAGCGCGACGTCGGCGAGCAGGCCGGTGCCCTCGGGGACGAGCTGCAGCGGCGCCTCGGCGCGCAGCTCGAGCGCGTCCGGGCGCCGCTCGAGCCGCAGGCCGGCGCCGGCGGGCAGCTCGGCGCGCACGCGGACGGGCTTCGAGGTGTCCGCAGGGACATGCGCCAAGAGCCATGGCGCTTCGGGCGGCTGCTGCGGAGCCAGCGGGAGGTGCGGGCGCAGGCGAGCGAGGCCGAACTGCTCGACGCAGCGGGCGGCGAGCCGCGACAGGTAGTCGCCGAGCGGCGGGTCGCTGTCGGCGCGCAGGGCGACGGCGGCGATGTCGTGGTCGACGGCGGCGACGCGCAGGACGAGGCCGAGCTCGGGGGCGACGAGGGCGAGCTTGCGCGCGCTGGTGACGGCGAGCGCGCCGGGGGCGAGGCGGACGGCGAGGACGTCGGCGGGGTCGAAGCGGACGTCGAGCGGGCCGACCACCGGGACGCGGACGCTGGCGGCGAGGGCGGGGAGCTGCTGCTCGAGCAGGGGGTCGATCGTCGGGCCGCCGTCGCGGCGCACGCCGAGGATGTCCGGAAGGACAGGCGCGGCGCGGACCCGGATCAACTGGGCGAGGGCGAGGTGGCCGAACTCGCCGAGGTCGGGGGTGGCCTCGGCGACGACGCTGCCGTCGTGCCAGCGGTACTCGAGCCGGTGGATGTCGGCGTCGGGCAGGACCGGCAGGCCCTGGAAGCGCAGGCGCAGGCCGGCGGGCGCCTCGACGACCAGGGCGTCGCCGCCGTGGCGGACGCGGACCTCGGCGTCGGCGTCGGCGGTCAGCCGCACGCCGGTGCGGGGGCCGAACGGCTGGTCGAGGAGCAGCAGCTCGTCGGCCTCGCGCTCGCCGACGAGGCCGAGGCGGGCCAGGAGCGCGGGCGAGAGGCGGGGGATCACGCGGGCGTCGACGACGCGGCGGATCAACGCGCGCATCAGCGGTCCGAGCGGCGGGTCGGTCTGGAGCTCGAGGCGGACGCGCGGCTCGGCGCCGGGCGGGGCCGCGGGCGCGGCGACCAGGAGGGCGCGGACCAGCCGCAGCTCGGCGAGCTCCGGCAGCTCGTCGGCGTGGACGTACAGGCCGCCGGGCGCCTCGAAGCGGGCCCCGCCGGCCGCACGGGTGACGAGGAGCTCGCGGTCGCCGATCAGCGCCAGCTCGCCGCGGGCGCCGAGCGAGATCCGGGCCAGCACGCGGGCGCCGAGCGGCGGGTGGCCGGCGTGCAGCTCGCGCGGGACGATGTCGGCCAGGCGGGCGCGCAGGCCGGAGGCTCGGGACAGGTCCCCTGGGGCAGGTACCTGGGGACCTGGCGTATCGGGCATGTCTGCAGGAGCATGGCCGAGAGGACCTGTCGCCACGGACATGTCCGCGGGGACCTCTCCCCCTGGACCGGCCTTTCTCCGCCGGGGGGCCCGGCGCGGGCGCTTCTGGCCGCGGAGCCGGCGCACGAGGTCGGCGAGGCGGACGCGCCGCTGCTCGTCGGCGAACAGGTCGTAGCCGGGGATGGTCATGGCCGCGGGCAGGCGGGCGCCCAGCCAGCGAGAGGCGACCCAGGCGGCCAGGCGCAGGATGGCCCGGCGGACAGGTCCGGTCGGGCCGGGGTCGATCTCGAGGCGGGCCGGGCCGAACAGCAGGCGGACGGCGAGGATCGGCAGGGCCAGGCCGAGCACCCGCAGCACGGCGGGGCGGCTCAGGACGACCTCCACCCGGTCGCCGCGCAGCTCGGCGACCAGGCGGGCGTCGGGCGGCAGCCAGGCGCTGGCGCCGAGCGGGCCGTGAAACACGCGCCGGGCGCGGCTCTCCGGGTCGGCGGGCAGGTTCTGGGCCAGGAATTCGAGGACGCTGCGGCCGGGGTGCCAGCCGAAGCCGCGGCGGAGGGCGATCCGCAGCGCGACGCCGGCGGCGGTGAACAGGAACGGGCCGATCGCGTCGGCGTCGGCGGTGACTGTCCCATGGACCAGGTCGAGGCGGGTCCGCCGCAGCTCGACGGGCGGGAGGTCGGGCAGGCGCGCCAGCAAGGCGCTGCCGGGGTCGAGCTCGAGCGCCTCGGCGTCGAGCGCGAGCCGCAGCGGAGCCGCGAGCGCGAGCTCGAGGTCGAGAGGACCGACGACCGGGAGCTCGAGACGTCCGAGCGCCTCGCGCGGGCCGTCAATCGCAGCGGCGGGACGGGTGTCCTCGTGCGGTCGGCGATAGCCGGGGACCTGATCGCCTGTGCCTGCCATGCTTCGGGTGTATCGGATCTGGCGGGCCTTGGGCAGGTGAACGCGGCCGTGGACGCGACGGGGCCGACGACCTGCAATGCCGGAGCACGTCTTCGCGGCTCCGCGGCGTACGCGCTCAATCGCCCGTGCCGCGGCGGAACGGGGCCGCAGGGGCCCGTTCGTGCGGGGCGGCGATCGGCGTCAGCGTCGCCTCGACGAGCATCCGCAGCGCCCGCTGCTGGCGACGCAGGCTGCTGCGATCGGCGGCGAGGAGGCCGACGACGATGAGGAACGGGACCAGCAAGGTGGCGGCGACGACAGGTCCGGCGATCGCCAGCTGAAAGCCCGCCATCGCCAGGCCGAGCGCGATGATGTACGCGAACGCGGTGCGCGTGAGCGGGTGCAGGCGGAAGCGGACGAGCACGTGGGCGCCGTCCGGTTCGGGGGTCAGCTCGACCTCGCAGATCGCCCGCGTGCCGGGCCGCCAGGCGCCCGGATCGGCGGTGAGGTTGAAGCCTCGCGGGGTCCGCTCGAGCGCGTAGCCGGGGTCCTCGCCGTGGCCGGTGTGCGCCTGCAACAACGCGACCTCGGGCGAAGCGAGGAAGCGCTGCTCGACCTCGGCCGGGCCCTCGGTGACGGTGAACTCGAGCACCGCCGGCACGCGGACCAGCGCGCCCGCGCGGCGCGGGACCAGCGGCGCAGGCGGCGAGGAGGACGACATCGACGGCGGGCCCGCGCGTGCGACCTAGCCCTTGGGCAAGGACTTTTTGACCAGGTCGCTGGCGACCACGGCGAGCTTGCCCGCGGCCTCGGCGACGGCGGCGGAGGTGCCCATGGCGCGGACGATGCCCGAGAGGCCGGCGATCGCCCGGCGCAGGTCCTCGAGCTCGCCGCGCGAGATCGGCACGAGCTCGACGACGACGAGGCCGACCTTCTGGTGCTCGTCGCGGAGGACGCTGATCCGCTCGTCGAGGCTGCGGATCTGGTCGTTGATCGCGCTCCAGCGGGCGGGCTGCTCGTACGGGTCGACCTGGTCGAGCCGCTGACGCATGCGCTCGCTGGCCTCCGTCAGCCGCGCGAGCGCCTGCGACAGGTCTTCGAGGAGTTCGTGTTTGTTGCTCATGCCGAGGTTCGGGGGCGGAGGGCCGGAGACAGGCTTCGCGGGCGGCGAGGCGGCGGCTCCGCCGGGCCGGGGCGGTCGCCTGGGCCGCTTGCGCTGCCGTTTGTTCGCCACCGGGAAACACTACGCAACTCGCCGCGAGGGCGCCAGCCGGCCGGCGATCCGGCGCGATCGCGACAGGCGCGCGACGACGTCACGGCGGCGTCGGACTCGGGGGGTTGGTCGGGTCGCGGTGCGAGTCGGGCGGGAGGCGCTCGTCGGGGCCGCGCGTCGGCGGGTCGGGTCGCTCGGGCTCCTCGTCGTCGGGGGTCGCGATCGTGCCGGGGCCCGTGACGCCGTTCCCGCTGCCGCCGCTGCTTCCGCCGCCCGAGCTGCCGCCGCTGGCCGTGGCGGCGCCGACGGTGGCGCGGACTTCCTTGAGGCCGGCGTCGACCTGCTGGCCGACGATCGCGCCGTACTCGACGTAAAACCGCGCGCCGTCGAGGAAGCGCGGCGGGCTGGCGAGGATGAGCAGCTGCTGGACGAAGCGGTGCAGCGCGGCGCGGTCGATGGTGAGGGCGTGGGTGCGCGCGAGCACCGACTCTTCCCACTCGACCGAGCGATCTTGCACCGCGCCCGCGGCGGTGGTGGCGGCCACCAGCGCGTCGTAGAGCGCGAGCTGCTTGGTGCGCTCGGGATCGCTGGCGACCTTCCAGAAGTGGATGGTGCGGGCGTTGAACTGGCCCTGCTCGGCGATCTGCTGCTGGCGCTCGACCAGGTTGCGCTGGCGCAGCTGGGCCACCGCCGCGCGCGCGGCCGCGAACTCGGCGGTCTCGCGCTCGAGCCGGCCGCCGGCCTCGGCCAGCACCGCGGCCTGGGCCCGCATCTCGCGCTGCGCACAGCCTGGCGCGAAGGACAGGGCGATAAGGACAGGTCCGAAGGTCCATGTGCGATGGGACATGGCGGTCACGGGGCGAGGACGGCCCCGGCGAGCACGCCGAAGCCGACGGTGGAGACGATGAGCTGGGCCAGGGCCTCGGGGGCCATGCCGCCCCTGGTGAACCTGACCAGCTCGGTGACGCCGGCGGCGAGGTAGACCTGGCGCAGGGCCATGGCGGCGCGCGAGCGGACGATGCTGGCGTCGTGGCGCACGCCGAGGTCGAGCGCGTCGACCCGCTTCTGGTTGGCGCGGCCGAGCGTCCACGCGTTGCCGAAGGCGATCAGCGACTTGGTGAGCTCGTCGCGGCACTTGCCGCCCTCGTAGGCGGTCACGAGCGCGAGCGCGGGGCAGCCGGCGCGCTCGAGCTTGGTGAGGCTGGCCTGGGCCTCCATGAGCAGGACGGCCTCCTCGAGCTGGGCGGCCAGCTTGGCCCGCGCGAGGCGGAGCCGGCGCTCGCCGTGGCCGATGGCGGCGGCCAGGGCGTCGTGCTCGACCCGCAGGGTCTCGCGGATCAGCGCGAGCACGGCGAGCTCGAGGGTGTCGACGGTCTGCTGCAGGCGATCGATGCCGGTGATGGTGGTGTGGACGACCCGGGCGAACCGCGGGGCCCCGGCCAGCGCCTCGGCGGCGGCAGGGTCGGCGTCGGCCGCCGCCTTGCGGCGGGCCCGGATCTGGCGCGTCTCGATCAGGGCGTCGACGGCGGCGAGCTGCTCGGCGAGCTGATGGAACCGCCCGAGCTCGGCCAGCGGCCGCAGGTCGTGGGTGGTGAGGATCGCGGGGATCGGGACCTCGGCCAGCTCGGCGAAGCGCGTCTGCAGGACGGCCTCGTCGCAGACGCCGCTGCCGGGAGTGAAGACGACGCCGCCGGCGCTCGGGGCCGGCGTGGCGGTGCCGGGGTTCGGGGTGAACGAGGTCGAGGGGGCGGGAGTCGCGGCGCCGCCGGGCGTGGGCGCGGCCGTGCCGCCGGTCGTGGAGGGTGCAGCGCCGGGCGAGGGGGTCGGCGTGCCGGCCGCCGGGGTGGAGGGGGTCGCGGTGACGGGCGCCGCGGAGGCGAGCCAGGGCTTGCCGAGCAGGCCGGCGCCGGGGAAGAGGGCTGGCTGAAAAGACAGGTCCAAGCGGACAGGTTTCGAGGAGCCTGTGCTGGAGGACGTGTTCGTGCCGACATGTTCGATGGGGCCGGTCTTTGGAGACATGGCGCCGGGGACAGGCCGCGTGGCACCGAAGGACATGGCCGTCGCGACAGGTGCGAAAGGACCGGGTCCCAGCGACATGGCGCCGGGGACAGGCAAGCCGGCGCCGGAGGTCGTGTCCGCGGCGACGGGCGCGGAGGGGCCGGACATGGCGCCGGGGACGGGGCGCGCGGCGACCGAGCCGGAGCGCGGCTGCGCGGGGGGCGGGGTCGAGAGCGAGGGCGTGGAAGGCTGCGCGGGCTCGCGGGGGGTCGGCTCGGGCCGGCTGCGAGGGCCGGGGCTGGGGGTTGAGCTCGGGCTTGCCCTTCGCGGGCGGCTCGCGCTCCGAGCAGGGCTGCTTGGCGGCCTCATAGGCGAACAGCCGGCGCGACAGCTCCTCGTGGTGCTGCTGCAGCGCGTCGTGGACGGCGAGGAGCTGATCGAGGGTGGCCCCGAGCTCGCTGGGACCGCAGGCCGGGCCGTCGCAGACCACGCGCTCGCGCAGGGCCACGAGGTTGTCGCGGCGGTCCATGCACAGCCGGCGCTGGCGGTCGACGCTGGCCTGCAGGACAGGCGAGCTGCCGGGCCGCAGGAGGGCGGGGCAGCCGGGGCCGGCGGCGTCGGCCGAGCCGAGGTGGAGGGCCCGGGCGGCCATCTGATGCTCGTTGACGGCGCGGGCCAGCCGGCTCTCGCCGCTGTCGGGGCCCTTCCAGTGGCGCTGCAGCGTCCGCAGCTCGCGCAGGAGGTCGGCAGCCGGATCGGGGGCGGCGACGGGCGGCGACTTGGTCCTGCCGGTCACCGGCGCGGGCGGGTCGACGAGCGGAAAGGCGTGGCCGACGAGGGCGTGCAGGCGGGTCGAGATCTTGCTGCAGAGGGTGGTCCAGCCGTCACCCTTGAAGCGCGCGCGGCAGCGCGTGAAGAAGAGGACCTGGACCTCCGGGTCGGCCTCGCCGCGGGCGCCGAGGATGTCGAGGAGATCACGGTTGCGCCCGACCTCGGCCCAGGCCTGGGCGGCGGCGACCTCGTCCGTCAACATCGCCTGCGACTGCGCCAGCTCCTCGGTGAAGCCGTCGACCAGGCGCGAGGCCTTGAGCTCGCTGTCGGCCCCCTCGGCCGTGGCGGCGTCGCGCGGACGGTGGAGGTGCAGCCCGCAGCCGAGGGCCGCGGCGAAAAAGAGCGGGACGAACCGAAGCCGAGCGGGCACGGGGAGGCCAGCACTGTGGCACGGCCTCGCCGCACAAGCCAGCGCCCCGCGCTGCGAGCAGTCGGGTAGGATCGCGCCGACGATGGCGCCGAACTCGGGCCCGGAAGCAGGTCGCGCCCCCCAGGGCTCGCCCGGCGCGCTGCGGCGGCTGCACGACCGCCACGCGGAGCGGCTGCGCACGGCGGCGCGCTGGCTCGGGATCGACGATCACGAGCGTGACGCGGCGGTGACGTGGTGCTTCCGCTCCGTGGCCGCGGCTGTCCCGGAGGACAGCGCGGCCGGCTGGGCGGCGCTCATGCGCGCGCTGGCGCGGGCGCGACCGTCAGGGGTGCCGCCGGGGCCGCGCGCCAGCGGCGAGGCGGCGCTGCTGGCGTTCCTCGGCCGCCGCACCGCCGAGGAGCGGGCCGTGTTCGCGCTGGCCGAGCTGGGCGGCTTCGACGCGGTCCAGCTGGCGCAGGCGATCGGGGCCCCGCCGGCGGCCGGCCAGGCGCTCATCGTCGGGCTGCGGCGGGCGTTCGCGGCCGACCCGGCGGTGCTGGCCGCCGGCGGCCCGGCGTCGGTGCTGGCCGAGTCGGTGGTGGTCGACCGCGCGCCGCCGGGCTGGCGGGCCCAGGCGATGGCTGAACTTCTGGGCATGTCCGGAGAGCCAGGCGAGCCGGGGATCCCGCGGGCGGCCGCGGCCGCGGTGGCGATCCTGGCGGTGGCGGTGCTGGTGGCCCTGCGCCCGCGCGCGCCCGTGCCCGAGCCGACGCTCGACCCCGCGGCGGTGGCGAGCGAGCGGCCGCCGCTGCACGAGGCGGCGGTGCCGACCCCGCCGCCGCCGATCGAGGCGCCGCCGATCCTGCCGCCGGTCCTGGGTGAACCGAAGGACATGGCGAAGAGCACAGGTCCCGCGCGCCAGGTGGTGGTGCGCAAGAAGGGGGGGCGCGGCCCCGGCGTCGAGGCGAAGAAGGCGGCGCAGGCCCAGCGCGAGGCGGAGGCGGCGGCGAAGGACCCCGGCAACGTGATCGTCGAGCTCGAGATGCTCGGCGCGGCCCGCAAGGCGCTGAAGGGCTCGCCCGGCCAGGCCCTGGCCTACGCCGACCAGCACGCCCGCGACTACCCGAACAGCCAGCTGGTCGAGCACCGCGCCGAGGTCCGCGTGCGGGCGCTGTGCGCCCTCGGCCGCGCCGACGAGGCCCGCGCGGAGGCGCAGCGCCGGCCGTGGCCGAAGGTGCAGGCGGCGCTGCGCGAGGGCTGCGGGAAGTGAGGCCGAGGAGTGGGGGCCGATCGGACATGTCCCCATGGGCATGGCGAAAGGGGTAGGCGATGGAGCTGCGGCTGGTAAGGCGACGGTCTGGGCGCGCCGGCGATCGCCTGCGCGGGCGGACCGCCCCCGTGCGAGCATGGCGGGCCGGGCGAGCGCCGTGCGCGTGCCTCGAGCGACATGCTCGCTTCGACATGCTCTGGAAAACATGCCCCGAGGGGCATGTTCCTTCGTTCATGGCGCGAAGATCAGCGACCCGCCCGCCGGGATCGTGAAGCTCAGCTTGCCGAGCGCGGTCACGGTCGCCTTGCCGCCGGCGAGCGCGTCGGTCAGCTCGGTCGCGGCCGCGAAGCCGAGCGCGGGGCCGGCGTCGACGGTGACCATCTGCGGCGCGCCGGCGCGGGTCAGCGCCACGATCGCGGCGTCGCCGTCGGCGATCTTGCGGCCGAACACGAGCGTGTCCTCGTCGGCGTACAGCGGGACGTAGGCGCCGCGGCGCAGCGGCGCGAGCTGCTGGCGGGCGGTGCCGAGCTTGCGCGTGTGCGCGAGCGTCGCCAGCTCGTCGGCCGACAGCTCGTCCTCCGGCCGCCACATCAGGCGGTTGTTCGGATCGGCGCCGCCCCACTGGCCGTACTCGTCGCCGTAATAAAGGAGGGGGGCGCCGGGCAGCCCGAACAGCCAGGTCAGGGCCAGGCGCGCGCGGCGGTACGGCTCCGCGTCGCCGGGCGCGACGGCCGTGTTGTCCCACTGGTTGCCCGGCACGCCCTTGTCGTGCTGCCCGTCCTGGCCGCGGTAGTCGGCGTGGCTGACGAAGCGCGGGGTGTCGTGGCTGCCGATGTACGGCGTCATCACGGCGCCGGCGGGCCACTTGCCGAGGCCGTGCTGCACCCAGTAGTCGGCGTGCAGCATGCCGCTGTCGCCCCAGGCGAAGGTGCGGTAGCTGACGCCGTGGTAGAGCACGAAGTCGAACTGGCCGTCGAGCCCGAACGGGCCGATGTAGCGCGCGATGGTGCCGTAGTTGTCGTCGTTGCACGGGTCGGCGCAGTCGTTCCAGCCCATCGCCGTCTCGCCCATGAGGAAGTACTTGGTGCCGGCGCGCTCGAAGCCCTCGCGCACGGCGGCGGCGAGGTTGCGGGTCGCGGCCTCCTCGACGTGCTTGACGGCGTCGACGCGCAGGCCGTCGAGATCGAACTCGTCGAGCCACCAGGCGGCGTCGGCCACGAACTGGGCGTTGGCCTCGGTGACGCTGTGGTCGATGTCCGGCAGGTAGTCGGCGAACATGCACTCGAGCGCCTTCTCGGTCCAGTCGCAGCCGGGGGTGCCGCACACGCAGCCGGTGCGGAACCACTCGGGGTGGGCCTGCATGTACTCGTGCTCGGCGTGGACGTGGTTGATGACGTAGTCCTGGAGGACGCGGATCCCGTGGCGGTGGGCCTCGTCGATCATGGCCGAAAGGGCAGCTTCGCCGCCGAGCCGCGGGTCGACCTCGCGGGCACGGATCGGCCAGTAGCCGTGGTAGCCGGTGACCCAGTGGACGCCGTCGGCCGCCTTGAAGGCGTCCTGCGGGTTGGTCTGGAACGGGGTCAGCCAGATCGCGCGCACGCCGAGCTGGTCGAGGGTGCCGTTGGCGATCGCGGCCCGCAGTCCCTCGAGATCGCCGCCGTCCCAGTCGCCGCGCGGATCGGCCATCGGCGTCGGACCGGGGCTGTCGCCGGGCTCGCCGTCGCGGAAGCGATCGGTGAGGACCATGTAGACGAGCGCGTCGTCCCAGCGGAACGGCTCGGCCTCGATCCAGAACGGAAGGAGGATCGGCTCGCTGGTGTGGCCGTCGGCGGACGCGACGGTGACGGTGACGCGGTGCTTGCCGTCGGGGAGATCGGCGAGGGCGATCGTGACGTCGCCGGTGGCAGGATCGACGACGAGCTCCTCGCCCGTCAGTGGCCGCGTGTCGCTGCCGGTGCGCAAGGTCGCGGTGAATTCGCCCGTCGCGGGGCCCGCGCCGGCGAGGCCGTCGATGTAGCGCAGCGTCGCGCTGTAGGCGCCGGCGCCCGGGCCGGGGCGCGTGGCCTGCGAGGCGGCGACCTCGACGCCGGGCAGGCGGCAGTCCCGCACGAGGACCGCGGAATTCTCGGTCCCGCCGACGTACTTGCGCCGGCCCTGGCCGGGGTCGAGGACCCACTGGTCGGCGCCGCCCTGGCTGTAGACGACCTTGTAGCCGTGCAGGCCGGGCGGGAGGTCGACTGTCCCTTGATACATGCCATCCGGGTCAGGACCTTCGAGCCATGTCGCAGAGGCCAGGTCGAAGCCGTTCCACTCGCCGGCCACGCGCGGGCCCTCGCCGCCCGCCGGGGGATCGAAGCGGAAGCGGGTCGGGCAGGTGACGACGCCGCCGCCGGTGGGGTCGTCGGTGGTGGTCGGCTCCGCGGTGGTGCCGGTGGTGGTGCCGCTGGTCGGGTCCGGCGGCGCGGTCGAGGCTGCGTCGGTGCCCGGGAAACTGCTCGGGTTGTTCGTCAGTCCTCCCGTGGTGGCGCCGTCGGTCTCGCCGGGCGTGGGCGCGCCGGACGAGCAGGCGCCGAGGAGCAGCAGGGCAGGGACGAGGCGGATCGGCGGACGCACCATGCGGGCCGACGATAGCAACACGCCGCGCGACGAGACAGCGTCCGCGCCCGCGCGGTAGGCTGGGCGGGTCATGATCCGATCCTCCTCCGTCGCCCTACTGGTCGCGCTGGCGTCGATCTCGTTCGCCCTGCCGGCGATCGCCGCCGAGCCGCAACGGACCCGCTTCGCGCTGCCCAGCAGCAACGGCTGGGGCGCCCTGCTGGTCGACCTCAAGGCCGGCAAGGCGACCGAGCTCAGGGAGCACGTGTTCGCGGCCGAGGAGCCGCAGATCGACGCGCAGGGCCAGGACATCTGGGACGGCGAGCAATTCGCGGCGATCCACACCCGCGACCTGTTGTACGACGCGTACTTCGGGGTACGCGCCGAGGGCGAGCAGCTGTGGTTGCCGTCGGTGCCGGTCGACGCGGACGCCAGCGGCTACTACGCGTGGAGCGACAGCGAGGCGGTCGGCACCGGCATCGTCACGATGGTCCAGCCGCTCGGGGCGCTCGAGGCGACGACCTTCGCGTTCGCGCCGCAGGGCCTCGAGGCGGCCGGGATGGTCCTGCTGCTGCGCCTCAAGAACACCGGGCAGCAGGCGCTGCAGGGGGTGCAGGCGTTCTCGCTGCACAACTTCCACCTCGGCTACGGCCGCGCCAAGCGCCCGTGGGACGTCCACGAAGACATCGGCAACAACGGCGAGACGGTCGAGTTCGTCGGCGGCGCCGAGGCCCGCTTCCGCGAGCGCGGGTTCGCCGGGACGATCGTGACGCAGGCGCTGGCGCCGATCGTCCACCGCGGGGTCGGGCCCGAGGTCGATCTGTTCGCGCTGGTGGATCAAGGCCTCGGGGACCTGCCCGACAACGCCCCGCCGGCGAACGCGGTCGACAACGCGACCCACGCGTTCCAGTGGAGCGTCGGCGATCTGGCGCCGGGCGCGGAGGCGTGGGTCGGGATCGCGGCGATCCACCGCGGCGACCCGTTCGCGGGCGCCGAGGCCGAGACGACCCTCGACGCGTGGATCGACGGCGTCGGGCCGCAGCTGCTGCTGGCGCGCGAGCGGGGCGTGTGGGCCGACCTCCACCAGGACCAGTCGAAGCTGCCCGACGGGCTGGCGGCGAGCGAGGTGCCGATGCTGCGCCAGGCGGTCGCGATGTTGCACATGGGACAGGTCCTCGAGGACAGGTCGTTCGCCCGCGAGTGGCTGAGCCAGGACGGCGAGCAGCGGCGCACCCGCTTCCCCGGCCTCGACGACGACCCGGCCGTGCTGCCGGCGTGGATCAAGCACCGCGGCCGCGGGGCGGTGCTGGCGAGCTTGCCGCCGGGCGAGTGGACGTACGCGTGGATCCGCGACGGCGCCTACGCGACCGCGGCGATGGCGGCGCTCGGCATGCAGGCGCACGCGAAGGCGTCGCTGACCTACTACCTCGACGCCGAGGCCGGGCGGTTCCAGCAGTGGTCGGAGCTGCAGGCGTACGACATGCCGCCGTATCAGATCAGCCTGGTGCGCTACCACGGCTTCGGGATCGAGGAGACCGACTTCAACGCGTTCGGCCCGAACCTCGAGTTCGACGGCTTCGGCCTGTTCCTGTGGGCGCTGCGGGCCTACGAGGTGCTGACCGGCGACACCTCGCTGGCCGACGCGCGCTGGGAGCAGATCGCGACCGAGGTCGCCGACGTGCTGGTCGCGCTGATCGACCCCGAGACCGGGATGATCCGCGCCGACTCGTCGATCTGGGAGACGCACTGGCTCGGGCGCGAGCGCCGGTTCACGTACACCAGCATCACCGCGGCCCGCGGGCTGTGCGACGCGGCGGCCATCGCCGAGCGCCGCGGTGACGCTGCCCGTGCGGACATGTACCGAAAGACAGGCGAGTCGATCCGCGCCGCCATCGCCGCGCGCGCGACCGACGGCGACGGGGCGCTGGCCGGCAGCGTCGACGAGCTGGCGACCGGCGAGGGCTACTTCGACGCGGCGGTGTGGGACGCGATCGCGATGGGCCTGTTCGACCCGCAGGGGCCGATCGCGCAGGCGACCTTCGCCGCGCTCGACGACCACCTGCGGGTCGACGCCGGGCCCGGCTGGTCGCGCAACGACGACCGCTGGGACCACGCGATGATGGAGGACGCGACGCCGTGGGGCAGCGACTACGACAGCGCGGAGTGGGTGATCACCGACCTGCGCGGCTCGGTCGCGCTGCGCGCCGCGGGCGAGGCGGCGCGGGCCGACGCGCTGGTCGAGTGGGTGCGCGAGCAGGCGGCGACGAACTACTACATGACCGCCGAGACGTTCGACGAGCAGACCGGCGTGTACAAGTTCAACTCGCCGATGCTGGGCTTCGGCGCCGGCGCCTACGCGCTGGCGCTGGCCCACCGCGCGGGCGCGTTCGCCGATCCGGCCTGCGGGGCGTACTTCGTCGAGGACGAGGAGCCGACCGGCACCGGCACCGACACCGGCGAGACGACCACCACCGGCGAGCCCGACACGACGACGGCGGTGCCGACGACCGGCGCGACGTCGACGGGCACGACCACCGAGGCCGCGACCTCGACCTCGGGCGTGACGAGCGCAGCCAGCATCACTGCAACTGCAGGCCTGACCGGCGGGACCAGCGAGGATGGCTGCGGATGCACGTCGGGCGGACCTGGAGCGCCGGCGGCGCTCGTGCTGCTCGCGCTGACGCGAGGGCGTCGGCGACGGCGCGCTTGACCCACCGGCGCGCGGCGCCCCACCATCGGCGTGGATGACCGCGTCGCCGCTGCTCGTCGCCTATCTCTCGATGGAGATCGCCCTGTCGAGCGAGCTCCCGACCTACGCCGGCGGGCTCGGAGTCCTCGCCGGCGACCACTTGCGGGCGGCGGCCGACACCGGCGTGGCGATGGTCGCGGTGACCTTGCTGTACCGCAAGGGTTACTTCCGCCAGGTCCTCGACGCGCAGGGGCACCAGCAGGAGCGGGACGTCCAGTGGCTCCCCGAGCACCACCTCGAGCGGGTGTCGGCGCAGGTGGCGGTGACGATCGAGGGCCGGGAGGTGAAGGTCGGGGCCTGGCGTACGTGGATCCACGGCGCCGGCGGCGGGCGCGTCCCGGTCTACCTGCTCGACACCGACGTCGACGGCAACGAAGACGAGGACCGGCGGATCACCGATCACCTGTACGGCGGCGAGGAGCGCTACCGGCTGCAGCAGGAGGCGGTGCTGGGGCTCGGCGGGCGGCGCCTGCTCGCCGCGCTCGAGCTGACGCCGACCCGCTACCACCTCAACGAGGGCCACTCGTCGCTGCTGGCGCTCGAGCTGCTGGCGCTCGAGCTGTCCCGACGGCCAGACGACCTCGCGGGCGCGATCGCGGCGGTGCGCGAGCGCTGCGTGTTCACCACGCACACGCCGATCCCGGCCGGGCACGACCGCTTCCCCAAGGCCCTGGCGACGGCGGTGCTCGGGCGCGAGCTGGTCGAGCTGTACGCCAGGCTGCCGACCCCGCACAGCGCCGAGATCAACATGAGCGCGCTGGGCATCGAGCTCAGCGGCTTCGTCAACGGCGTGTCGCAGCGCCACGCCGAGGTCTCGGCCGGCATGTTCCCCGGGCGGACCATCCACGCGATCACCAACGGCGTCCACTCGGCCACCTGGACCGCCCCGGCCATGCGCGCCGTGTTCGACCGCTGGATCCCCGAGTGGCGGCGGCACGCCCACGCCCTGCGCGGGGCGCAGAAGATCCCGACCGACGCCATCGTCGCCGCCCACCGCGAGGCCAAGCGCGCCCTGGTCGACGAGATCAACCGCCACGGCGACCACAACTTCGGCGAGGAGCGGTTCACGATCGGCTTCGCCCGCCGCGCCACCGCCTACAAGCGCATGCTGCTGATCCTGCGCGACGTCCGGCGCCTGCGCGAGGTCGCCAGCCGCTGGGGCGCGCTGCAGATCGTGTTCGCCGGCAAGGCCCACCCGCGCGACCTCGAGGGCAAGCGGATGATCGAGGCCGTGTTCCGCCAGCAGGAGGTCGTCCTGCCGTGGGTGCGGATCGCCTTCCTGCCGGGCTACGACATGCGCCTCGGCGGGCTCATCACCGCCGGCGTCGACCTGTGGCTCAACACGCCGATGGCCCCGCTCGAGGCCTCGGGCACCAGCGGCATGAAGGCCGCCCACAACGGCGTGCCCAACCTCAGCGTGCGCGACGGCTGGTGGTGCGAGGGCTACATCGAGGGCCAGACCGGCTGGGTGCTGGCGCCGGGGCACCCGAGCGACGACGCCGACGCGGCCCAGCTCTACCGCGTGCTCGACGAGGAGATCCTGCCGCTGTACCTCGGCGCGCCCGAGCGCTGGGCCGAGCGCATGCGGGCCAGCATCGCCCTCGCGGCCAGCTACTTCAACGCCCACCGCATGCTCGGCGAGTACCTCGATCGGGCCTACGCGCCGCGCTGGTAGGCTGACCGGCCGCACATGCTCCATGGGACATGCCGCGAAGGGCATGTCCTCCCGAGCATGCCCTGGAAGACAGCTCTCAGAGATAGCCGTTGGCGGCGAACCACTCGGCGGCGCGGCGCAGGGTCTCGTCGAGCGGGCGGACGGTGAAGCCGAGCTCCTCGCGGGCCTTGCGGTTGTCGAAGTGCAGCGCCTGGCTGGCGTAGGCGACCGAGCCGGCGGTGATGAGCGGCTCCTTGCGGGTGACGCGGTCGGCGACCTGCTCGAGCGCCCAGCCGGCCGCCCGGGCCACGGCCACCGGGGTGGCGAACATCGCGTGGCGCATGCCGAGCACGCGCCGCATCTCGGCGATGAGGTCGGCGATCGTGAGGTTGTGGCCGGTCAGCAGGTAGCACGCGCCGCGGCGGCCGCGCTCCTCGGCGAGCAGGTGGCCGCGCGCGACGTCCTCGACGTCGACGATGTTGAGGCCGCCGGCGAAGCACACGCGGATCCGGCCGCTGAGCGCGTCGACGAGGGTCTTGCCGGTCGGCGTGGGGCCGACGTCGCCGGGGCCGAGCGGCATGCCGGGGCCGACGATCGTGACGTCGACCAGCGGCGCGAACGCCAGCGCGACCTGCTGCCCGAGGTACTTCGAGCGCACGTAGTCGAAGCTGCCGGCCCACAGGTTGAACGGGGTGGTCTCGTCCGACGGCACGCCGTCCTCGCGCACGCCGACGGCGGCGATCGAGCTGGTGTACACGACCTTGCGCACCCCGGCCTCGGCGGCGGCGGCGAGCACGTTGGCCGAGCCTGTCACGTTGACGTCGTAGATGACCTTCGGGTCAGGTACCCAGGTGCGGTAGACGGCGGCGAGGTGGTAGACGACGTCGCAGCCGCGGACCAGCGCGCGCATGCGGGCCGCGTCGAGGACGTCGCCCTCGACGCGCTCGAGCCGGGCGGGGTCGATGCCGGCGAGGTTGCGCGGATCCTCGCCGGGGCGCAGCACCGCTCGCACGGTGCGGCCCTGCTCGGTCAGCAGGCGGACGACGTGGTGACCGATAAACCCGGCTGCGCCGGTCACGAGCACGGGAGCTGTGGACATGCCGGCGATGAAACCGCAATCGGCGCGTGACGTGAAGCCCCGCGCGGCGTGGTAGGGTGGGCGGCATGTGGTCCCCCCGCCACGGCAGCGTCACGCGGACGCTCCTCCTCGCCGTCACGCCGACGCTGCCGCTGGCCGCCGGCTGCTTCGTCGACGTCCCGCCGGCGCTCAGCGGGGGCGGGAGCACCGAGGGCGACGACCCCACCGAGGGCACCACCACGAGCACCTCGACGGCCACCGGCGACGTCCACGACGACACCGACGAGAGCTCGAAGGGCTGCCCGACGACGTCGCCGCCCGGCAAGTGGTACCTCGACCAGGACGGCGACGCGTGGGGCGTCGAGCCGGCCCAGATCGCCTGCGACAAGCCGCCCGGGACCGCGGCCGAGCGCGGCGACTGCGACGACGCGGACCCCGAGCGCTTCCCCGGCTCGCTCGAGGTGTGCGACGGCGAGGACGACGACTGCGACGAGATCGTCGACGAGTTCTCGCCGGTCAACGACGCGTGCCACGGCTGCGCGCTGGTCGAGCGCGACGGGGCGCCGCACTGGTTCTGCAAGGTCGAGGCGATCGATTGGGTCGCCGCCCGGGCCGCCTGCACCGCGCTCGGCTGGACCGTCGACCTGCTCAGCATCCACAGCGAGGCCGACGACCTGTGGGCGCGCAAGCAGGTCGAGGCGCTGTACGAGGGCGGCGATCCGATGGGCACGTTCTGGATCGGCCTGCGCCGCGCCGACCCGCACTGGACCGGCTGCGAGGCCGACCCGGCCCACTGGGAGTGGAGCGACGGCAGCCCGGTCGACTACTCCGCCTGGTCGATGGGACAGCCGGACTCGGCGAGCTGCGACCCGATGTGCGAGCCGGTCGACGCGCTCGACGAGGCCTGCCCGCGCGAGAACTGCGGGCAGATGTTCTACATGCTCGGCGGCTGGAACGACCGCGCCTGCTTCAGCCCGGGCGTCGGCTACGCCTGCCGCGCGGCCCCCCCGCCGTGAGGGCGGCGGCCGTTGCGGCGGCGATCCCGGTGTGGCATTCCTTGCCGACGATGACGACCCGGGCCGACCCGCGCCTCGACCTGTCCTGTGAGACATCCGGCCTGCAGCCGCGCCCGCCGGGCACCTTCGAGGTGCTGGCGCAGGCGCCGGGCTCGCCGGCGCGGGCCGGGCGGCTGTGGACGGCGCACGGCCCGATCGACACGCCGTGCTTTATGCCGGTCGGCACCTACGGCGCGGTCAAGGGCCTCGACGCCGACGACCTGCGCGAGGTCGGGGCGCAGATCATCCTCGGCAACTCGTACCACCTCGGCCACCGCCCCGGCGCCGCCCGCGTCGCCGCGCTCGGCGGCCTCCACCGCATGATGGCGTGGGACCGGCCGATCCTGACCGACAGCGGCGGCTTCCAGGTGTTCAGCCTGCGCGGCCTGCAGAAGATCGACGACGCCGGGGTCTCCTATCAGACCCACTTCGACGGCTCGCGCCACCGCATGACCCCCGAGAGCGTGCTCGCCACCCAGGCCGCGCTCGGCTCCGACATCTGCATGATCCTCGACCACTGCCCGCCGGCCGACGCGGAGCCCGCGCTGATCCGCGCGGCGGTCGACCGCAGCACCCGCTGGGCCGAGGAGGCCGCGCGCCGCCGCGGGGAGATCCTGCAGCCGGGCCAGCTGTGCTTCGGCATCGTCCAGGGCGGCACGAACGTGGCCCTGCGGCGCGAGCACCTCAAGGCGCTGGCGGACCTGCCGTTCGAGGGCCTCGCGCTCGGCGGCCTCAGCGTCGGCGAGCCGATCCCCGAGATGCACGCCACGATGGCCGCCATCGGCCCGGAGATGCCCCAGGACCGCCCGCGCTACGTGATGGGCATCGGCACCCCGCACGATCTGCTGGCCGCGGTCAGCTCCGGCATCGACATGTTCGACTGCGTCATGCCGACCCGCCACGCCCGCAACGGCCAGCTGTTCACGTTCTCGGGCCGGCTGAACATCCGCCAGGCCCGCTTCCGCGACGACGACGCCCCGATCGACCCCGCCTGCCGCTGCCGCTGCTGCGCGCGCTACAGCCGGGCCTATCTGCGCCACCTCCACGAGCAGAACGAGCCGCTGTACGGCCGCCTGGCGACGATCCACAACCTGTACTTTTATCAACAATGGGTCGGCGCCCTCCGGCGCGCCCTGCGCTCCGGCCGCTTCGAGGCCCTGCGTGGCGAGTTTTCGTCCATCATTTCGACGGTTTACGCCGAAGGCGCGGGGGCCGAGGGCGACGTCGACGCGGCCGCTGCCGCCGCCGTCGCGGCGCCGGAACCGGCGTGACAGACCCGGGGTTCTTTGGTACCCCCCTGCGACCGGTGACCGGCCTGCGTTTTTGCACGCGTCGGCCGCCCGCGGCGGCGTCAGAACGCAGGCGCCCCCGTGGATACTCCCGTCCGGACCATCGCCATGCTCGCCACCATCCTCGCCCAGGCCCCCGCCGCCGCCAACCCGCTCAGCGGGTTCATCGTCCCGATCCTGATGTTCGCGGCGATCTACTTCATCTTGATCCGCCCGATGGGCAAGCAGGAGAAGGAGCGCAAGGCGAGGCTCGACAAGCTGGCCGCGGGCGACACGGTGCGGCTCACCGGCGGCATCATCGGCCGGATCAGCAGCATCGACGGGCCGATCGCGATGGTCGAGGTGGCGGACCGGGTCAAGCTCAAGGTCCTGCGCGCCGAGATCGCCGACCGCTTCGATCCCGAGGCGGCCGCGAGCAAGCCCGAGGCCGGCGCCGCGGCCCCCAAGTGAGGAATTTTCGGCAGGAAGCAAGGCGGACCGATGCGTAAGTTCCTCAAGACCAAGGCCCTGCTGCTGCTCCTCATGATCTCCACGGCGGTCATGATGGTGGTGCCGTCGATCGCCCAGATCCTCGGGACCGACAAGGAGCTGCCGGGCTGGCTCACCAGCACCTTCGACAATCGCTTCAAGCTCGGCCTCGACCTCCAGGGCGGCCTGCACCTCGAGTACTCGGTCGCCGTCGACGAGGCGCTCGAGAACAAGCTCGACCAGATCGCGGCCGAGCTCGAGGCCGGCTTCAAGGAGAAGAAGGGCGTCACCGTCGACATCGAGCGCCAGGGCATCGACCGCCTCGACATCAAGTTCGCCGACCCGGCGCAGGTGGCCACCGCCGAGGACGACGTCATGGGCGTCGCGCTGACCGACATGGAGCGCGTCGACACCCAGGACGAGGCCTCGGGCGTCATCCACCTCAAGATGTCCGACACGCGGATCGGCGAGCACCGCTCGCACGCGGTCGCGCAGGCGCTCGAGACGGTGCGCCGCCGCATCGACGCGATGGGCATCGCCGAGCCGAACATCTACCCGAAGAACCGCCAGATCGTGATCGAGCTGCCGGGCCTGTCGGATACCACCACCGAGATCAAGGCCGCGCGCCGCGACGCCGAGGACCGCCTGCGGCCGCTGCTGCAGCAGGGCGGCGCCGAGCAGGTCATCCTCGCCGACAGCGACGAGGATCCGGGCGCCTTCCGCATCACGTTGACCGGCAAGGTCGCGCGCGACCTGCTCGGCCGGGTGTTCGCCGGCAAGATGATCGAGCAGACGATCGTCGACGACCGGCTCGGCAGCGGCGTCGAGCTCGAGATCCTGCCCGACGATCCGGGCCGGCCCGCCGCGCCCGACACCGTCGAGGTCAAGCTCAGCGAGCGCTCGCGCGACAACATCCTCGAGGGCTCGTCCGACTTCCGCCGCCTGCTCAAGGTGGTCGAGCGCGCGGCCGTGCTCGAGATGCGCATGGTCGACGACGAGCTGCCGTTCGGCCCGAACCAGAGCAACTACTTCCAGGCGCTGCTCGAGAGCGGCCAGGTCCGCCCGGGCATGGGCATCAGCGTCAACAAGCTGGCCAACTACGGCAGCCCGAAGGGCCACAACGTCGAGAACGTGTGGGCCTTCTACGCCAAGGACCGCAAGACGCTCGAGGACTTCTTCAACCAGCTGCCGGCCAAGTGGCGCCTGCCGGCCTCGCACCTGGTCGCGTACGGGCCGGACTCGGTCGTCATCCGCGGCGAGCCGACGCGAGTGTGGCGCACGTACATCGTCAAGTCGCGCGCGGAGGTCACCGGCGAGAGCATCCTGGCGGCCAACGTCAGCCCCGACCCGCAGACCGGCCTCCCGGGCGTCGACCTCAAGCTCGACCGCCTCGGCGCCGACCGCTTCGAGCAGATGTCGGGCGACAACATCGGCCGCCGGATGGCGATCATGCTCGACGACGCGGTCATGTCGGACCCGGTCTTCAACGACCGGATCCCCGGCGGCAACGTCCGCATCACCGTCGGCGAGACCCCCGGACAGAGCGTCCGCGACACCGCCAACGACCTGGTCAAGGTGCTGAAGTCGGGCAGCCTCCCGGCCCGCCTGGTCAAAGAGTTCGAGATCCGCGTCGGCGCCGACCTCGGCAAGGACGCGGTCGAGAGCGGCTTCTGGGCGTTCGTCGTCGGCCTCGGCGCCGTCGTCGCCTTCATGGCGATCTACTACCGGGTGTCGGGCCTCATCGCCGTGTTCGCGCTGGTGCTGAACGTGCTGCTGATCCTGGCGGCGATGGCGTTCTTCCAGGCGACGCTGACCCTGCCCGGCATCGCCGGCATCGTCCTCACGCTCGGCATGGCGGTCGACGCCAACGTCATCATCTACGAGCGCATCCGTGAGCTCGTGCGCGAGGGTTACACCGCCCGCGCCGCGATCGAGGCCGGCTACGACCGCGCCTTCACCACCATCCTCGACTCGCAGCTGACCACGGCGATCGCCGGCGTCGTGCTGTGGCAGTACGGCTCGGGCCCGATCCGCGGCTTCGCCATCACGCTGCTGATCGGCATCGCCACCTCGATCTTCACCGCCGTGTTCTGCACGCGCCTCTTCTTCGACTTCCAGGCCAACCGCCGCGGCTTCGACCGCGTGTCCATCTGAGGCACACCACCATGGCGCAGAAGTTCTTCGAGATCATCCCGCCAGGCACGCGGTTCCCCTTCGTCAGGTCGGCGAAGTATTTCATCGCGGTGTCGTTCGTGCTGATCGTCGTCAGCATCGCGACGATGGCCTTCAACTTCAGCTCGCGCGGGTCGGCGCTCAACTTCGGCATCGACTTCGCCGGCGGCTCCTCGGCCCGCCTGCAGCTCGCCAGGGAGGTCCCGATCCAGGAGGTCCGCGACGCCCTCGACGCGGCCGGCTTCGAGGGCGCCTCCGCGGTCACCGTGCCCGACGCGGACAACCAGATCATCGTCCACGTCAAGGACGTGGCCTCGATCGACATGGCCACCGCCAAGGGCTGCGAGGAGGCCGTCAACGCCTACCCGAAGGCCAAGCTCAAGCGCCCGATGTCGTACCAGGAGGGCGCGAGCAAGATGTTCTTCGTGTTCGAGTCGGCCCCGATCTACAGCGAGCTCGAGGCGCTGCTGAGCAAGGCCGGCTGCGAGGGCAAGGTCGACAAAGGCACCGGCAAGCAGGACGAGTTCCCGGTCGAGCTCAGCCTGGTCGGCATGGGCGTCAAGATCCAGGACGAGCTCAACCAGGCGCTCGGCGCCGGCACGGTCACCGGCATCGTCTCGTCCGAGACCGTCGGCGCCAAGGTCGGCAGCCAGCTCAAGGCCGACGGCGTCAAGTCGCTGCTGTACGCGCTCGGCTTCATCTTCCTCTACGTGATGCTGCGCTTCGACCTGCGCTTCGCGCCGGGCGGCATCGTCGCCCTCGCGCACGACGCGTTCATCACGGTCGGGGCGTTCGCGCTGACGTGGAAGGAGTTCAACCTCCAGACCATCGCCGCGCTGCTGACGATCGTCGGCTACTCGATCAACGACACCATCGTCGTGTTCGACCGCATCCGCGAGCGCGTGGCGCTGAGCCGCGACACGCCGATCGAGGAGACCACCGACGTCGCGCTCAACGAGACGCTGAGCCGCACGATCCTCACCTCGGGCACGACGCTGCTGGTGGTGCTGGCGACCTGGGCGCTCGGCAAGGGCTCGATCAAGGACTTCGCGTTCGCGCTGATGATCGGCATCGTCGTCGGCACGTACTCGTCGCTGTTCATCGCCTGCCCGATCTTCTTGTGGGTCAACCGCCGCTTCTACGGCGGCGAGGGCCACCTGCTGACGGCCGAGGCCGCGGCGGCGACGGTCGACCCGGGCACGGTGCTGGCGGCCGAGAACGCCGAGGTCGACGAGGCCACCGGCCGCGCGGTCGGGGACCTGCGCGCCGAGGCGGCCGCCAAGGCCGCGGGGCAGGGCGAGGGCGAGGCAGACAAGGGGCAAGGCGTGGGTGCGGAGGACGGAGACGAACCGGCCAAGGCCAGCCGCCGCCGCCGCCGCCAGCGGCCGCAGAGCTGAGCTCCGCGAGCTGCCCGCATGAGCTCGCGGCTCGCGCTGACGAAGCCCCGACCGGCGCCGTCCGAGGCGCCCCGGCCGGCCCCGCCCCCGCTTGTCCTTCGGGGCATGTCCTGCGAGGCAGGTGACCTCCGGGACCGGGCCGGCGCGCTCGGGGTCGGGCCGCACGCGGTCGCGCTGATGCTGCGGCGCGGCGTCACCGGCCCGGAGGCGCAGGCCCGGCTGCTGCGGCCGCGCCTGGCCGACCTGCGGGCGCCGACCGGCATGGCCGGGTTCGAGCCGGCGCTCGAGCTGCTGCAGACCGCGCAGCAGCGGCGCATGCGGATCGGGGTGTTCGGCGACTACGACGTCGACGGCGTGACGACGACGGCGATCCTCACCACCTACCTCGAGGCGCTCGGCATCGACGTGGTCGCGCGCGCGGCCTCGCGCGAGGGCGGCTACGGGTTCCAGCTCGCCGACGCCCGGGCGCTGCGCGAGGCCGGGGCCCAGGTGGTGCTGACCGGCGACTGCGGGACGTCCGATCACGAGGCGCTCGCCTGGCTCGAAGGACAGGGCGTCCCGACCGCGGTGATCGACCACCACCAGGTGCCCGAGCGCATGCCGCCGGCGCGGGCGCTGCTGAACCCGCACCAGCCCGGCTGCGACTTCCCGTTCAAGGGCCTGTGCAGCGCCGGGGTGGCGTTCTATCTGTGCGCGTCGCTGCGCAGCGCGATCGCCAAGAAGACCGGGAGCGCGCTGCCCGACCCGCGCGCGTGGCTCGACCTCGTCGCGCTCGGCACGATCTGCGACATGGTCCCGCTGGTCGACGAGAACCGGATCCTCGTCCGCCACGGGCTCGGCGTGCTGGCGTCGCGGCGGCGGCCCGGGCTGCGGGCGCTGCTCGAGTCGGCCGGCGTCGGCGAGGACGACCCGATCGACGAGACCCACCTCGGCTTCCGCCTCGGCCCGCGGCTCAACGCGCCGGGGCGCCTCGGGCCGGCCGAGCCGTCGCTGCTGCTGCTGCGCGCGCGCAGCTCGGCCGAGGCGCGGGCGATGGCCGAGCGGGTCGAGCACTTCAACATCCACCGCCGCGAGCACCAGGACGCGATCGTCCGCGAGGCGCTGGCGATCCTGGCCGCCGATCCCCGCACGCCCGAGCGGCGCGGGATCGTGGTCGCCGGCGAGTCGTGGCTGCACGGCATCGTCGGCATCGCCGCGGCCGGGGTGGTGGCGCAGTACCGGCGGCCGGCGCTGGTGCTGGCCGTCGACCGGGCGCGCAACGAGGCCCGCGGTTCGGCGCGCACCGCCGGCGACGTCGACGTGCACGCGGCCCTGCGCGCTTGCGCCCCGTACCTGCGGCGCTACGGCGGCCACCGGGCGGCCGCGGGGGTCAGCGTCGACCCGGCCCAGATCCCGGCGCTGGTCGAGGCCTTCGACGCCGCGGTGGCCGAACAGATCCGCGAGCGGCAGCTCGGCGAGCCGGCGGTCGAGCACGACGGCGTGCTGCCGTTCGAGGCCATCGACGAGCCGCTCCTGGTCGATTTGGAGCAGCTCGCGCCCTACGGGGTCGGGTTCGCGCCGCCGCGGTTCTTGTGCGAGGACGCGGTGATCGAGCGGGTGCGGGTGCTGAAGGGCCGGCACCTGTCCATGGCCCTGCGGCAGGGCCGGGTCGGCTTCGAGGCCATCGCTTTCGGCCAGGCCGCCGCCCACCCGAACCTCGCGCCGGGCGAGCGCGTGGCCTTCCTGTTCGCGCCGCTGCGCTCCAGCTTTCGCGGCCGGGTACGGCTCCAGCTGATGGTCGAGTCGATGTGGCCGGCGCGCGGGTTTTGACGCCCCGATCCCCTCGGCGCTACACTCATGGGATGACGGTGTTTCGGTTGCGGTCCCGGCGCGTGACGGCCCCCGGCGTGACGGCTCTCGCGGTCAGCCTGATCCTCGCCTGCGGAGCCCGCAGCGGTCCGGCCGACGAGGACACCGACGGCGGCACCGGCGTGACGCCGGTCGATCCGCGTGAAGGTGGCTGCGACAACCCGATCGTCCTGCCGCTCGCCAACATCGAGGTGCGCGGGCGACTGCAGGGGCCGAGCCGCGTCGAGGGCTGGTGCGGCGACGGCATCCACGACGGCGGCGCCGAGGACACGTACCTCATCGCCCCCGCGGCCGACACCGACGTCCTGCTGCTGATGCAGCCGACCACCGAGTTCACGCCGACGCTCCGGGTCACGCGCGACGGCTGCTACATGGACGAGAACAACCTCCCGCGCGTGTGCGCGGCGCCGTACGGCGACGTCCCGTTCCGCCACTTCTTCGCCGAGGCCGGCCACGAGTACTTCGTCACCGTCGACTCGCCCGAGGGCACCGACGGCCACTACGCGATGCAGGTCGTGTACACCGCGCCGCCGATCGAGGGCTGCCCGGTCCACTCGACGCAGATCAACCAGGAGCCGGGCGGCTTCTTCACGTGGAGTAACGAGCTCGGCGGCCGCGCCGGCTCGGTCGACGGCCGCTGCGGCGGACCTGGCGCGGAGAACATGTTCCAGCTCAACGTGTTCACGCCCGGCGCGATCACCTTCACCGTCACCGCCGACGCCTCGTTCGCGCCGGTGCTCAGCATCCGCACCGGCTGCGGCGGCTCGACCGAGCTGACCTGCACGTCGATGGCGGAGCAGGGCACCTCGAACTTCTCGCTGACGTGGAACTTCGACCCCGGCGTCTACTTCGTGGTCATCGACCAGAACGACGTCCTCGGCGGGTCCTACAAGCTCGACGTGGCCTCGTAGCGCGTCCCCGGGGTCCCGCGTGTTCATCCGCCTCCGCGCCGCCCGGCCCGAAGACTGGACCGGCAAGCTCAGCGACTTCCTGGTCGGCCTGGTGTTCCTGTCGGCCACGGTCGCGGTGCTGCTGGCGCGCTTGCCCGACGCGTGGGTCGAGGCGGTCGACGGCCGGCGCTGGATCATCCGCGCCGCGCTGATCGTCGTGCTGCTGTGGCTGAACCAGTGGATCGGCAACCTGGTCCGCACGATCCTGCCGCGCGCGCCGTACCTGTTCGGCCGCACGCTGACGGTCCGCGAGCGCGGCCGCCGGGTCCGCCTGCCGGTCCGCGAGATCGCCCGGATCTACGTCGAGCCGCGCCCGCCGGGCGAGCGCGACACCTTCGTCGTCGCGCTCAAGAACGGCCAGACCTACGACCTGTGCCCGATCGCCTGGCAGGGGGCGGCCCGCCTGTACGCCCGCCTGGTCCGGGCGTTGCCGCGGCCACGCTGAGCTGTCTGAAAGGACAGGACCCGGCGAGCAGGTCGGAGAGGACAGGGTCGAGCGGGCAGGTTCGAGCGGGCAGGTCCTCGAGGACAGGGGCGCTCGCCGGCTCAGGTCGGCAGGCGCGAGACCTGCAGCGTGTACTCGCTGCACGACTGGTCGTTGGCGACCCGGATCACCCGGATGAACACCTTGGCCGGCCACGGCACGTTGTTGAGGTAGTTCGGGTTCGGGTTCGGGTTCGGGTTCGGCGGGGTGTGGGCGTCGAAGAACTCCCACTCGCGGGCGGGCGGCGTGCCGGGGCCGTAGGTCGGGTTCAGGCCCTCGAACGGCATCTTGTTGCAGGCCGTGTAGACCTCGAAGCGGTAGTCGGGGTTGGCGGGGTCGCCCGGGTTGACCGCGAAGACGGCGGCGATCTTGCCGGCGTTGGGCCGGTTGCCCATCGCCATCGCCTCGGGGAATTCGACCCAGTACCAGTCCTCCTGGCCGTTGCCGGGGCCGTTGTCGATCCCGGTGATCGAGCCCTTGATCGGAGGGACGACGCCGCCTTCGGCGATCACGCCGAGAGCGCCCGCCATCGCCTCGGCGCAGGTGTCCGAGGCCTTGTCGGGGGGCGTGACCGCGCACTCGCAGTCCATGCCGTCGGAGGCGTCGGGGTTGGCGTCGTCGCAGTCGGGGCCGGGGTCGTCGGGGCCGTACTGGTCGCAGCCGACCCAGAAGCCGTCCATGTCGGCGTCCACGCAGGTGCCGCAGCTCTGCCACGAGTTGTAGCTGGCGTCGTCGCAGTCGGGCCCGGCGCTGCAGCCCTCGCCGTGGAGATCGCCGTCGTCGTCGACGCAGTCCGGGTCGGGAAGGGTGGTGGTCCCGACGGTCGGGTCGCCGGTGGGATCGCCGCTGGTCGGGTCGGAGTCGGAGGTCGGCCCCGGGCCGGTCGGCGCGCTCGTCTCGGAGTCGGACATGCTGCCGCCGACGGTCGGGGTGGGATCGGTTTCGCTGGCCGGCTGCCCGGTCTCGGTCCCGGGCGTGCTGTTGCTGCCGTTCCCCTGGCTGTCGAACGGGTTCGTCGACCCGGCCCCAGGATCTCCGCCGGCGCACGCGCCCAGGTGCGCAGCGGCGAGGAGCACGAGCGAGAGCCGGACGAGGGTCGGGGTGGGCCTGGACGCTCCGAGCATCCTCCCCACAATACACAAGGACTCGCCCGCCTTCGCACTTTGGCGCATGTGAGCTCGAGGGTGGGGCCGATTCCGCGGGTCCCGCCGGTCGCCGCCGAGCGCCGGTTTCGCGGTCGCGATCCGGGAGACGCAAACATCGCCTTGCGACGCGCCGGAGGCGAGCGGCTTTGGTACGATGCCGCCCGACCTTGCCCGAGCTGTTCAAAGCGCTGGCGAGCTACATCCCGGCAATCGTCACGCGGCGGCTCTCGGTCGACCCGCGTCCGCTGCACCAACCGCAAGCCGAGATCGTAGCCGCCGCAGTCCTCTGCGCCGACGTCTCCGGCTTCACGGCCCTGACCGAGGCGCTCGCCAAGCAAGGGCCCGCGGGCGTCGAGAAGGTGGCCGCGGGCCTCAACACGTACTTCGGCCGGCTGATCGAGATCACCGCGGCGCACGGCGGCGACGTCGTCAAGTTCGCCGGCGACGCGCTCACGGCGGTGTGGGTCGCCGAGGGCTCGTCGGCCCGCGCGGCCGAGGCCGCGGTCGCGTGCGGGCTGGCGATCCAGGCCGCTTTGCACGCGTGCCCGATCGACGACGGCATCGAGCTGTCGCTGCGGATCGGCGTGGCCGCCGGACGGATCGCGCTGGTCCACGTCGGCGGGCTCGGCGGCCGCTGGGAGCTCGTGCTCGTCGGGCCGGCGATCGAGGCGGTGCGGCGGGCCCAGACGTTCGCGCGCCCCGGCGAGGTGGTGATCGACAAGCGCGTGTGGACCATGCTCGGCGGCCGCGTCGACGGCGAGAGCCGCGGCGAGCACGGGTTTGGCCGCGTGGTCGCGCTGCGCGAGCCGGTGGTGCCGTCGCCGCTGGTGCGCCCGCAGCTGCCCGACGCGGCCGAGGCGGCGCTGCGAGGCTACGTGCCCCCGGCGGTGATCGCCCGCCTGTCGGCCGGCCAGAGCAGCTTCCTCGCCGAGCTGCGCCGGCTCAGCGTCCTGTTCATCAACTTCCCCGACCTCAAGCACCAGACGCCGCTGATGGAGGCGCAAGAGGTCATGATCGCGGTGCAGCAGATCGTCGAGTCGTGGGAGGGCACGATCGGCCACCTCAGCGTCGACGATCACGGGACCACGGTGCTGGTCGCGTTCGGCCTGCCGCCGCTGGCCCACGAGGACGATCCGGTGCGCGCGATCGAGGCCGCGCAGCAGGTCCGCGAGCTCCACAAGCGCCTCGGCTGGCGGGCCACCTGCGGGATCGCCTCCGGGCGGGCGTTCTGCGGCACCGTCGGCAGCGCCGAACGTTGCGAGTACACGGTCCTCGGCGACGTGGTCAACCTGGCCGCGCGGCTGATGCAGGCCGGCGACGGCAAGGCCGTGCTGTGCGACCACTACACCTTCGTCGCCACCCGGGGGCAGTTCCTGTTCGAGGGCCTGCCGCCGATCTCGGTCAAGGGCAAGGAAGGCACCATCTCGATCTACACCCCGGCGAGCGCGCGGCTGCCGGGGCGCAGCCAGAAGGAGCGCGCCGTCTCGGGCCCGCTGCCGGTGGCGGGCGGCGCCAGGGCGGCGCTGGTCGGGCGCATGCGCGAGCGCGGCGTGCTGATCAACGGCCTGCACGAGGTGCTGCGCGGCCGCAGCGCGACGATCGTGGTCGAGGGCGAGGCCGGGCTCGGCAAGACGCGCCTGGCCGACGACCTGCTCGAGCAGGCCGAGGCCGCCGGGGCGATGCGCCTGCTCGGCGCGCGCGAGATCAGCGACGCGGCCGGCCCGTACCACGCGTGGCTGCCGATCTTCGCCACCATCTTCGGCCTGAACCAAGGGACAGATCAGGGCTCCGACCCGTGGCAGCGGGTGGTCTCGGGGCTGCGGCGGCTGGTGCCGGCGGCGGTGTCGCGGGCGCCGCTGCTCGGGGCGGTGCTGCCGATCGACGCCGTCGACAACGACCGCACCGCGCCGCTGCAGGGCCGCGCGCGCGCCGAGCAGACCCGCGTCCTGCTGGTCCAGATCCTGCTCGCCTACCTCAAGGGCAACCCGGCGGTGCTGCTGCTGGAGGACGCCCAGCGGTTCGACTCGGCCTCGTGGGCGCTGCTCGCCGACGTGCGCGAGGAGGTCCAGCCGCTCCTGTGCGTGATCGTCACCGGGCCGGTCGACAGCGACACCGCGGCGGCCGAGCTGCGCCAGATCCTCGCCGACCACGGCACCTATCACCTGCAGCTGCAGCCGCTGTCGCTGGTCGAGACCGAGAACCTGGTGTGCCGCCGCCTCGGCGTGTCGCGCCTGCCGCCCGAGGTCGCCAGCTTCATCTACGAGCGCGCCGAGGGCCACCCGTTCTTCTCCGAGGAGCTGGCCTCGGCGCTGCGCGACGCCGGCTTCATCACGATCTGGAACGGCGAGTGCCTGCTGTCCCATGAGGCAGGTGACCTGCGCACCGCGAAGTTCCCCGACAACCTCGAGGCGGTGATCACGAGCCGCATCGATCGCCTGCAGCAGCAGCACCAGCTGGTGCTCAAGGTCGGCGCGGTGCTCGGGCGCGTGTTCTCGCTGAGCCTGTTGCGGGCGATCTATCCGATCGAGGCCGACAAGGCCCAGCTGCCCGAGTACCTGCAGGCGCTCGAGCGCCGCGGCCTGCTGGTGCCCAAGCCGCACGCCGCCGAGGGCACGTTCCTGTTCAAGCACGCGCTGACGCAGGAGGTCGCCTACAACCTGCTGCCGTTCGCGCAGCGGCAGCAGCTGCACCAGGCGGTCGCCGAGCACTTCGAGCGCGCGCACGGCAGCAAGCTCGAGCTGTACTACCCGCTGCTGGCCCACCACTGGTACCGCGTGGTCGCCTCGTCGGCGCTGGTGCCCGGCGGCGGGCGGCCGAGCCCGGAGCTGATCGGCCGCGCCGTGCTCTACCTGCAGCGCGCCGGCGAGCAGGCGATCCGCAACGACGCCGGGCAGGAGGCCGTGCAGCACTACAGCCACGCGATCGAGCTGCTGCGCCACCTGCCCGAGAGCCCGGAGCGGGTCGAGCAGGAGATCGGGCTGCAGATCGGCCTCGGCAACGCCCAGGTCGCGACCCTCGGCTTCGGCTCCGACGAGGTCGAGCAGACGTTCGCGCGGGCCCGCGAGCTGTGCCGCGAGGTCGGCGACACGCGCCACCTGTTCCCGGTGCTGTTCGGCCTGTGGCAGCACTACGTCGTGCGCGCCCAGCTCGACGTGGCCCGCGAGCTCGCCGAGCAGATGCTGATGTTCGCCGAGCGCCGGCGCCAGCGCGTGCCGCTGCTGGTGTCGCACCGCGGGCTCGGCACCCAGCTGTTCCACCAGGGGGACTTCGAACGCTCGCGCGCCCACCTCGAGCGCTCGATCGTCCTCTACGCCCCCGACTTCGACCGCAACCTCGGCCACCTCTACATCCACGACCCGCGGATCGCCGCCCTGGCGATCCTGTCGCTGACGCTGTGGATGCTCGGACGCACGGCGGAGGCGCTCGAGCGCAGCCGCGTGTCGATCGCGCTGGCCCGCGAGCTCGGCCACGGCTTCTCGACCACGTTCGCGCTGGTGGTCGCGTCGATCCTGCGCCAGATCCTCCGCGACGTCGAGGGCGCCCGCACCCACGCCGACCAGGTCTACCAGCTCAAGGCCGAGGCCACGCTCGGCGCGTGGGTCAGCTTCGCCGACGCCATCCGCGCCTGGGCGATGGCCGAGCTCGGCCAGCACGACGAGGGCCTCGACCTGCTGCGTCAGGCGCTCATCGAGCTGCAGGCCGCCGGCATGGGCATGTTCATGCCGTGGACGTTCTCTGTCTTTGCCGACCTGTGCATAAGGGCAGGTCGCATCGACGAGGGGCTCAGCGTGATCGGCGAGGCGATGGAGTCGTCGCGGCTCAGCGGGGCCCGCTGGTGGGAGGCGGAGCTGATGCGCCAGCGCGCCGAGATCCTGCACGAGATGGGCGAGGTCGAGGAGGCCGCGCTGCTGCTGCACGAGGCCCTCGAGCTCGCCCGCGAGCAGGGGGCGCGCGCGCTCGAGCTGCGCGCCGGGCTCAGCATGGCGCGCCTGTTCCCCGACGACCCCTCGGCGCGAGCCCGGCTGAAGACGCTGCACGACGACCTGGTCGACAAGGTCGACGACATGCTGCTGGCGGCGCTGGCGGCGGCGGCGGCCGGCGGCTGAGGGCGGGGGCCGCCGCGACGGCTTCTGTTATGGTTGCCGGGCCATGTGGAAGAAGCTGGCGATCGTCCTGCTGGTCCTCCTGCTGCTCGCCGGCGGGGTGGTCACCTATCTGTGGCTGCAGGTCACGGCGCTGCCCGACTGGTACACCGACCTGGCCCGGGAGGACGCGCCCGCGGCCGTCGAGGACGCCGGCGGCAAGCTGCAGTGGCAGCCGGCGGAGGGCCACGCCGGGCGCAAGGAGCTGCGCAACTTCCACCGCAAGGCCGCGCGCTCGGCCCCCGAGGTCAAGGAGGTGATCAAGGCCTCGCGCGCGACCTTCGAGGACGGCCAGCTCGAGGCCGGCGTGGTCGCCGACCTGCGCAAGCTGCCGAAGGACAAGATGAGCGGCGACCAGCAGGGCCTGTTCGAGCGCGCCCGCCAGGCGTTCCCGTCGCTGACCGAGCGCGACGTGTACATCGGCGTCGAGGACCCGTCGCCGGTGCTGAAGAACGGCCGCGTGACGATGGGCCCGAGCGCGCGCGTCAAGATCGGCAAGTTCACGTACTCGCTCGACGGCGCGGCCGAGAAGCTCGGCATGACGCCCGAGAAGCTGCGCGCCGAGCTCGAGAAGCACATGCGCGAGCTCGGCGTCGAGGCGCCGAGCTGAGGCGAGCAGGGCGGCCCGGGGTTGTTCTGAGGGACATGCTCGATCGGGCATGCCCCAAGGAGCATGCCCGATCGAGCATGCCCGCGCGGACGGCCCCGTCGGGCCCGCGCCGTGCGGCTCACAGGAGCGGCGAGAGCAGGCGGGCGAAGCCCTCGCCGAGGCGCCGCGGCAGCGTCAGCTGCTTGCGCGTCTCGGGCCGCACCTCGAGCGCCTGGGCCAGCTCCTTGGTGAACACGCCGGCGAGGTCGAGCGTGAGCCGGCGGTCGTAGAACAGCGCCGTGACCTCGTAGTTGAGGTAGAAGCTGCGCACGTCCATGTTGGCCGAGCCGATCGCGGCCACACGGTCGTCGACCAGCAGGTACTTGGCGTGCAGCATGCCGGGCAGGTACTCGTAGATCCGGCAGCCGGCGGCCAGCAGCTCGTCGTAGTAGCTGGCGCCGGCGAGGCTGACGAGGGTCGAGTCGTTGTTGCGCGGCAGGGGCACGAGCAGCCGCAGGTCGCAGCCGCGCAGCGCCGCGGTCTTGAGCGCGAGCGACAGCGGCTCGTCGGGCACGAAGTAGGGCGTGGCGATCCAGCAGCGCTCCTGCGCCGAGGCGATCGCGGCGGTGAACTGGGCCGCGATCGCGTCGATGAACGGCAGGTCGGGGCCGCTCGGGACGATCTGCAGCATCGGTCCGCACGAGTGCCTCGGCGGGCGCGCCAGCAGGTCGGCGAGCTGCCGCGCGAACGCCGGATCCTCGGCGTGATCGTCGGAGTGCGCGGCCAGCCAGTCCTCGAGGAAGATCGCCTGCAGGCCGAGCACCGCGTCGCCCGTGATCCGCACCTGGAGGTCCGACCACGGCCGCGCCCCGAGCCCACGCCCGAGGTACTCGTCGCCGACGTTGAGGCCGCCGGTGAAGCCGAGGTCGCCGTCGACGATGACGATCTTGCGGTGGTTGCGGAAGTTGATCATGAGCGGGCGGTAGCGCAGCCGCACCGCGCCGAACGTGAGCACCTGCCCGCCGGCCGTGACCACCCGCTCGAACAGCTCGCGCGGGGTGCCGAGGCAGCCGAATTCGTCGTAGAGCAGCCGCACCTCGACGCCCGCGCGCGCGCGCTCGCACAGCAGGTCGATCCAGCGCCGCCCGGTGTCGTCGTCGCGCCAGATGTACATGGCGATGTGGATCTGCTGCTTCGCGCCGGCGATCGCGGCCTCCATCGCGGCGAACGCGTGCGCCGGATCGGCCAGCAGGTCGACCGAGTCGGCCCGCCGCAGCGGCGCGGCCGAACTGTTGAGCGCCAGCGCGACGAGCCCGCGCAGCGGCTGATCGAGCTCCTCCAGCGGCGTCTCGAGCGGCAACAGCCCGCGCGTGACGTCGGTCGGGTTGACGCTGCGCCGCGCTCGTAACCGCCTGCGCCGCCGCACGCCGGCGCGCCCCAGCAGGAAGTAGAGGCACAGCCCGAACAGCGGCAGGAAGATCAGCGCGAGGAGCCACGCGAGCGCGGCGCTCGGACGTCTGCGCTCCAGCAGCACCAGGGCCGTGATGCCGATCACGTACAGGACGGTGACGAGCTGGATGAACCAGAGCTCGGTGAAGACTTCGGGCAACGGGCGACAAGTGTAGCGCGGCGAGCGGCAGCTATAGTTACGTCGATGTCCCCGGAGCGCCTCGTCCCGCACAATCCGGCCACCGGCCAGCCGCTCGAGCCGGTCGACTGCACCACGCCCGAGGGCGTCCGCGAAACCGTCGCTCGCGCCCGTACCGCCCAGCGCGCCTGGGCGGCCACCGCCGCCGACGCGCGCGCGCGCCAGATCCGTGCGCTCGCGCAGGCGATCGGCGACCACGCCGACGCGCTCGGGCGCTCGATCAGCGACGAGATGGGCAAGCCGATCCGCGAGGCCCGGGCCGAGGCCCGCAGCGTCGCCGTTCGCGTCGAATCGTTCGTCCGCGCCGCCGATCAGGCGCTCGCCGACGACGACGGGGTCGAGAACGGGATCCGCGTGCGCGTGCGCTGGCGTCCGCTCGGCGTGGTGGGAGTGATCGCCCCCTGGAATTACCCGGTGGCGACGCCCAGTAACCTGCTGCTGTCGGCCCTGCTCACCGGCAACGCGGCGGTGTTCAAGCCGTCGGAGTACACGCCGCACACCGGGGCGCTGCTCCATCGCCTGTACGCCGAGACATTGCCCGAAGGACTGGTCGGCCTGGTCCAAGGGGCAGGGAGCGTCGGGGCCGCGCTGGTCGCCAGCGACGTCGACATGATCGCGTTCACCGGCTCGATCGCCACCGGCCAGGCGATCATGCGCGAGGCGGCGACGACGATGAAGCGGCTGGTGCTCGAGCTCGGCGGCAAGGATCCGATGATCGTGCTGCCCGGCGCCGACCTGCAGGCCGCGGCCCGCTACGCCGCCGACGAGGCGCTGCGCAACGCCGGGCAGGTGTGCGTCAGCGTCGAGCGCATCATCGTCCACGCCGACGTCGCCGCGGAGTTCACCCGTCGCGTGGCCGACCTCGTGCGCGCGGTGAAGCCCGGCGATCCGCGCGACGAGTCGACGGCGTTCGGGCCGATGGCCAGCGCCCGTCAGCGCGACCTGGTGCTCGAGCAATTGGCCGACGCGCGCCGCCGCGGCGCGACCTTCGTGATCGAGGGCCAGGCCCAGGGCCCCGGCTTCTACCTCACGCCCAGCGTCGTCACCGACCTCAAGCCGGAGATGACGCTCGTGAAGGACGAGACCTTCGGACCGGTGGTGGCGATCCAGGTCGCGCGCGACGTCGAGGAGGCGGTGCAGCTGGCCAACGACACCCGCTACGGGCTCGGCGCGAGCGTGTGGGGCCCCCCGGGGCCGGAGCTCGACGCGGTCGCCGATCGCATCGAGGCCGGCATGGTCGGGGTCAACCGCGGCCTGTCCACCGCCGCCGGCGGGCCGTGGGTCGGCTGGAAGATGTCGGGCCTCGGCTATACGCGCAGCGTCGCCGGCATGCGGCACTTCCTGCAGCCGCAGTCGCAAGCCCGTCGCGCCGAGTGACGCACCCGCGCGGTCGGCCACGAGGCGGTCGCCGCGCCGCTCGAGCGATCGCGCGGACCCCGAGGTTGCCGGTGCATGGTTCCTCGCGCCGGCGTTCGCGGGTGACAGCGATCGCCACGCAGCGGCTACGTCGTCGCGGTCGGCCTGCGGGTTCGCTGCGCGCCGGCGGTGGCGCGACCCGTCGCCCGCCGGGCCCCGCTGTCGAGCGCCCGAACGGTGAATTACGGCGCAGCGGCGCGGGTGGATCGACGAGGTCGGCCGGACCCCGGACGACTCGGTCGCAGCGCGGTCGCGCCGGGGCCACCTGCGCGAGGTCGCAGTGCAGCGCCGGGATGAACGGGTTCACACGCACCGCTCGCGCGAGCGCGAGGCGGGCGCCCGCGAGGTCGCCGACGAGTCGCAGCGCGCGTCCCTCGGCGGCGGCGAGGTTCGGCTGCTCCGGGTCGTCCTCGCCGGCGCGGCGCAGCAGCGGCACGGCACGCGCTGCCTTGCCGAGCTGGAGATAGAGCTCGCCGAGGCGCCGCGCGAGCTTCGGATCGTCGCGCACGCGCGGGTCGGCGGCTCGCGCCTTCTCGTATTGCCTGGCCGCGGCGCCGAGGTGACCGCGCAGCGTGAGCAGCACGCCGAGCCGCGCGTGTTGACGCGCCGCGCCGCCGCCGAGGTGCGAGAACACGTCGCCGAGCAGCGAGAGATCTTCGCCCGCCTCGGCCGCGGCCTGCTGATCGGGCGCGAGGAACTGCAGCTTGCGCAGCGCGCCGCCCGGCTTGCCCGCGGTGCGCTTCTTCATCACGTCGCGCCAGTGGGCGTCGAAGCGCTCGAAGCTGTCGCCCCACGCGCTGGCCAGCGCGGCCTCGGCGTCTTCGCCGGCGGCGACGCGGCGCAGCAGCTCGTCGATGCCGGCGCCGCCGCGCTCCTCGCGGAGCACGCCGAGCATGGTCTGGACCTGGGCGTAGGCGAGGGCGGCCCGCTCCTGCGACGGCAGCATCGCCAGCGACGGGTACATCTCGGCGAACGTGACGAGGTCGTCGGCCGCGAGCGCCTTGGCCAGCAGCTTGCGCGCGGGCGGCTCGAGCGGCAGCGGCTCGGGGCTGCGCCAGCGCGTCTCGAGCAGCTTGGCGAGGCCCTCCTGCAGCCACACCGGGGCGCGGTTGCGGGTCTTGAGCGTGACGAGGTAGTGGACGTACTCGTGGACGGCGGTGTCGATCCAGCCGTAGCCGTAGAGCATCACCCGCGGCGAGACCATGACGATCCGCCGGTACTTGGTGATGCCGACGGTGCCGGTCGTGTACACGTTCTCGCGCGTGAGCGGCGAGACGAGCGCGAGCTTGACGGCGTCGTCGAGGATCTCGAAGCGCACCGGGTGATCGGGCTCGATGCCGAGGTCGGCGGCGAACGCCTCGCGGGCCGCGGCCATCGCCGCGAACAGGTAGGGCGCGATGAGCTCGTCCTTGGCGTTGGCGAACACGAGCTCGACCTGCCCGTCGGGGCTGGTGAGCTTCGTGGCCGCTCCGAGCGCCCGCTGGGCCCCGCGCGCGAGGTCGAGGTAGTGCTGGGCCTCCTCGCGCAGCGCCCCCGCCGGCGGCAGCTGCCCCGAGGCGACCGCGCCGGCGAGCAGCGACTCGGCCTCGGGGTAGGTCGCGCGGTGGAACGCCAGCACGCCGGCCTTGACGTCGCGGGCCGAGCCGACCGGCATGGCGGCGACGGCGTCGGCGGCGTCGGCGAGGTCCCAGGCGTTGATCGAGCCGTCGAAGCGCTCGGCGAGCTCCGACCAGGCCTCGGCGTCGCTCACCGGCCCGGCGACCGCGAGCGGTCCGCCTGGCGTTTGCGCCCTGGCCAGGAGGACAGGGTCCCCGGGACCGGGCCGAACGGATAGATCGGGGCGACCCGAAAAACCTGGCGCTTCGGACCTGGCCGAAAGGATATGGTTCGCAGGCCCTGTTGCATCGGACATGGCCGAAAGGGCGTGTCCCGGAGGACCGGGCTCCAGGCGCATGTCCGCATCGACATGTCCTTTTGGACCGGCGGCCTCGCAGCCGACGAGGGCCAGGGCGAGGGCGGCGCTGCGCCGCAGGGAGGGCCGGGACGTCATCGCAGGAGCTCCTCGTAGTAGCGCTCGACCGAGCCGCGGAAGCCCTCCGGAGCGCGCTCCTTCATCGCCTCCATCAGCTCGTCGCGGAGCGAGCGGTCGCGTTCGGTCTCGGTCGAGACCTCGTCGGGGTCGGGCGCGGTCTGCGGCGGGGACGAGCTGTCGCGCAGGCTGTCGAGCGCGCGCTGCAGACCGCCGAGCGCGCCGCTCTGGCGCTCGACCGCCGGCCCCCCGCGCCGCTCGCCGAGCGCGCCGCTGCTCGAGTCCATCTCGGAGATCGCGCCACGCATCGCGTGCTTGCCGGGGTCGGGCAGGTAGCGGGCGTTGGGGCCGTCCAGCACCTGCTCGGCGCGGGCGCGCAGACCCTGCTGCTTCTGCGCCAGGGCGTCGAAGCGGGCCTGGGCGGCCTCGTCCAGGCCCTCGCTCGGGGCCGGGAGCTGGGCCTCGAGCAGCTTGCGGAGCGCGTCGCCTCGCTCGCGCAGCGGCCCGAGCTGGCGCCGCTCCTGCGAGTCCTCGCCCGCGCCGGCGACCGCCCGTTCGAGCGCCTGCGCAGCGGCCCGCGCGGCCTCGGCGGCGGGGAGAGCCTTGGGCTCGCCGGCCTGCGCCTCGGCGGCGACGCGCTGCAGCTGCTCGCGGGCGTCCTCGAGCGCGCGGCGAGCGTCACGACCGAGGCGAGCGTCGTTGATCGCGTCGAGCGCCTTGCCCATCGCGGCGGCCTGCTTGGCGGCCTGCTGCGCGGTCGCCTGGTCGAGGGGGCGGCTTCCGGCCTGCTTGCGCCACTGCTCGTGGAGCGACCGGCTCTCGCCGCGCAGGCCGGTCTCCTCGTCCTGGATCCGGCTGATCTCGCGCATGAGCTCCATGCGCGCCCGCTCCTCGGGCGTCATCGCGGCGCCGGGCCCCGCGGCCATGCGATCCTGGACGCCGCTGCGGAGCTTTCGCAGCTCGTCGAGGACGCCGCGGGCCCGATCGAGCGCGCCGTCGACGTCGCCCTGGCGCAGCTGCTCGCCGACGTCCTGCTGGCGCAGCTGCTCGGCCATCGCCTCGAAGGCGTCGGTATTGAGGAATTCCTGGCCGAGCTCCTTGTCGAGCTTGGCTCGCGCCTCCGACAGCCGCCGCAGGTCCTCGCGGATCCGCTGCTGCAGCTGATCGACCTCGCCGCGCACGCTCTCGTCGCCGGCCTTGAGCCGCTCGAGCAGGTCGACGAGCTTCTGCTGCGAGGTCTGCAGGCGGGCCACGAGCTGCTCGATCTGCGCCAGCAGCTCGTTGTCGACCAGATCGTCGAGGCGGATGACCTCGTCCTCGAGCTGGGTCAGCTGCAGCCGATTGGTCGCCAGCAGCTTGCCCAGCGTCCGCGCGGCCGCGTCCGGGCGCTCGTCCTCGGCGCCGGGCGGGAGCTCCTCGTGCTCGGCCGACTCGCGCCGGTGCAGCTCCATCAGCCGCTTGTGGACGCCGACGAGGACCGCGACGTCGCGCGGCGGCGCCAGCGTGTCGACCGACAGCGCGTCGATGGCGGTGCTGATCGCGGACAGCAGGCCGCCCGAGGCGGCGAGCAGCTCGCGCATGCCGGCGATCCGCCGCGGCGGGTCGCCGTCCTCGACGGCGGGACCGTCGTCGGCGCGGGACAGATTTGGCTCTTCGGTCAGCATGCGCCGCGCCAGCAGATCGACGGCGCTGTCGCGCAGCGCGGCGAGGTCGGCCAGGTTCTCGGCGTGCTCGGTCTCCTGGTCGCGGATCTGCAGGGTCAACTTGGCCGAGCGCGCGACCTTGCCGGGCGGGTCCGTCAGCGGGACGAGGCCGAGCCCCGGGTCGTTGTCGCGGACCTCGATCCAGTAGGTGAGCCGCCCGCGATCCTCGACCGGCAGCGACGACAGGTCCCAGGTGTAGCGGTGCTGCCAGGTGCGGGCGCGCGGCGGCGGGGCGCCCGCGTCGAGGCGCACCGGCTGCTTGTCGCCGCCCTCGAACACGAGCACCGCGCTGGCGATGCCGAAGTCGTCGCGGGCCTTGAAGCGCAGCTCGATGCTGTCGAGCTCGCTCGGGGCGCTCTGCGAGCGGGGCAGGGGCAGGAGCTCGATCTCCGGCGGCTCGTCGGCCTCGATCTCGAGCGGCGCCGGGGCCGAGCGGGCGGGCACGTCCTCGCCCTCGGGAGTGACGACGACGTGCCAGCTGCCGGCGCCGCGCACGACGAAGCGGCCGCGCCACTTGCCGTCTGTCTCTTGGGACAGGTCGATGCGCTCGGGGGCCGGCGGCTCGGACAGGGAACCCTGGTCGTAGCTGAGGATCACGTGCACGGCGCTGGCCGGCTTGCGCGTCTCGAGCTCGACCTCGGTCTCGGTGCCGGCGAGGGCCCGTACGGCGCCGCTGGGGTTGATGAGCTGCCGCGGCACTCGCCCGCTGTACTCGGGGTAGCGCAGGGTGAGGCTGAGCGCGGACCAGACCGGCTCGGGCGGGGCCGGCGGACGGCCGTCTTCGGCGGCGAGCGACAGCTCGAGCCCGCGCGCGAACTCGGGATAGCCGGCGAGCACGGCCCCGAGCAGGGCGAGGAGCGCGGTGGCGAGCGCCGGGACGCGGAGGTTGGCCGGCGGAGCGGCGAGCTCCGGCCGCGCTTCGGTGAGCGACCACTCGACCTGGCGCACGTAGGCGGCCGCGAGGTCCTGCGAGCCGCGGTGACCGCCCGGCCCGGCGAGCAAAAGCTCGGTGGCGCCGAGGATCTCGCGGCGCAGCGAGCCGTCCGAGCGGAGAAAAGGTGACGCCTCGCGGGGTCGGCGCGTGAGCGCCCCGCGGAATTGGGCTATGGTAAGCGCCGTCCGATGGGGAGTCCCAGTCAGTGCGAGGATCCGACGCCACGCGCGTCCGAACAGGGCCAGCAGCGTGACGACGGCGCCAGCGAGCCAGCCGGCGGCCGCGAGATCGCCGCGCAAGGTCCAGCCGGCGAGCCCGGCCGCGACCACGGCCAAGGCCACAAGGAGGGCGGCGCAGTGGAGCGCCGCCGCCGCGAGCTCCCGCCGACGCACGACCCGGCGAACGGCGGCCAAAAACTCGAGCAGAGACGGGGGACGGACGTTCATGAGGCCCGGCGGGAGCGTCGGTCGCTCTTCGGTATATCCCCCTTAAACCACTTCGTCACGGTCCGGATCCGCCAGGCGCTCCGGCAACTCCCCCGCGCGCTGGCCGCGCTCTGAATAGGGCGGCCGCGCGCTCGTAGAAGGACGCTCACGTGGTTCCTCCAGAAGCCGACGACCAAGCCCTGGTCGAAGCGTGTCGCCAGGGCGACCGGCAAGCTTTCCGCCTCCTGACGCAGCGCTACCAGCGCAAGGTCTACTCGATCGCGTACGGGTTCCTGCGCAACCCCGAAGACGCGCTCGACGTCGTGCAGGAGAGCTTCATCAAGGTCCACCGGTACCTCCACAATTTCGAGGGCAACTCGAGCTTTTACACGTGGCTGTACCGGATCGTCACCAACCTCTGCATCGACCACATCCGCAAGAACCGGCGCCACAAGGATCTCGAGTTCGACGACGGGTTGCGCCACGACGACGACGGTGACACGGCGTATGTGCCGCCGTCGCCGCTCGGCGACCCCGCCAGCCTGGTGCAGCGGCGGGAGATCCTGGAGGCCGTGCAGGACGGGCTCCAGCACCTCAGTGACAAGCACCGCGCCGTGATCGTGATGCGCGAGCTCCAGGGCATGTCGTACGAAGAGATGGCGCGCACGATGGGCTGCTCGAAGGGCACGATCATGAGCCGGCTCTTCCACGCCCGGCGCAACATGCAGCGCCTCCTCACCGAGCGGCTGGGCTACGTACCGAGCGGGCCGACCGGCGGGGCCGATGAAGATTCCGACGCTGAGCGCGTCCCAGCACCACAAGCCATGCTGCCATGACCGAGCCGCACTTCGACCCGCAGCAACTCAACGCCTTCCTCGACGGCGAGCTTTCAGCGCCGGAGCGCGCCGAAGTCGAGCGGCTGCTCACGACCAACCCGGAGGCCAGCGCCTACCTCGCCGGGTTGAAGGCGCTCCAGAGCGCCGTGGTCGCCGGCTTCGAGGCCGAAGCGGCCAAGGTGCCGGAGGCGCGGTTCGAACAGATCTGGGACGAGATCGAGCGCACCCTCGACCGAGATCTCCGTTTGCAGAAGGCGCCCGAGCCGGCGCCGTCGCTGTGGGCGCGGCTGCGTGGGGTGCTTCGCCCCGTGTTCGTGCCAGTGGCGTCGGCGGCGGCGGTGGCGGGCCTGGTGGCAGTGCTCTGGAGCGGGCGCGGCGCCGTCGAGGGCCCGGCGGACACGACGCCGACGATCGCGGCGAAGCCGGCGCCCGAACAACCTGTCCTCGCGGACAGCTCGAAGCCGGCGGCCGAGGAGGGCGACGTCGTGTTGCCCGAGCCGAACGGCGGGCCGGCGCACATTCAACGGATCGATTGGGGCGTCAAGTCGGGACGCATCAGCGAGATCGAGGGCAAGCGCAACACGACCACGGTGATCTGGATCTCCGACGACGACCCTAGCAGCAGTGAGCGTTCCTTATGATGTACAAGTCGACCACGAAGCGGCTGTTGGCCACGTCCGTCGTTGCCGTCCTGCTCCCCGGCGTTGTCGGGAGCGCCTACCTCGTGCCGGACGTGGCGCACGCCGAGGTCAAGACCGTCGCGTGCAAGGTCACCGCCTTCCTGGCCCAGAAGGACGGCGACGGCACCATCCCCGCGGACCTGAAGTTCCTCGAGGAGCAGCTGCACGACGACTCGTTCGCGGCGTTCAAGGGCTTCCGCTTGCTCGAGACCAAATCGCTGCGCCTCGGCGTCGACAAGCCCGGGCTCGCGGCGCTCAAGTCCGGCTTCCAGCTCAAGCTCAGCCTGCTCGGCGAGGCCAACAACAAGCTCAAGCTGCACGCCAACCTGCTCGCTCCCGGCCGCGACGCGCCGCTCGTCGACACCGACTACGCGATCGACGACAACGGCCTGCTCCTGGTCGGCGGCGTGCGCCACCTCGAGGGCAAGATCTTCTTCGCCATCCAGTGTGGCAAGCAGCCGAGCTGAAGCGACCGGCGCCGCGTGACCGCGCGAGTCCGCCTCCGTGCCGGGGCGTCACCGCGCTCCGCGGCGTCTGCTCGTTTGCTCGAAGGGCGGCCGGGCGGTACTCTGAGCCGCCTTTTCGCCGCCCCGGCGCGTCCGGCCATGACCCCCCCTGAGCCCACGAAGAGCCCGAGGCCCCGCTGGCGCCGCGTCGCGCTCATCGGCGGCTCGCTCGGCGCGCTGGTCCTCGGCGGGCTCGCGGTCGCCGTCGCCACGTTCCCGCGGTGGGGCGACAGCTGGGTGCAGGACCATGCGCTGCAGCGCCTGCAGAAGATCGCCGGGGTGCCCGTCACGATCTCGCGGCTCGACCTGGTCGACTTCGACAGCGTCGTGGTCGAGGGCGTCGAGCTGTCGTTCGGCCCGGACGCGTCGCTCGTCGTCGATCGCATCGACGTCGGGATCGACGGCGACTCCCTGTGGTCGGGGCAGGTCGTCGTCGAGCGCGTGCGGGCCGTGGGCGGTCGCCTCACGGGCGACGGCGCCACGCTCCGCGACTACGCCCGGGACCTGCGAGCGCGCCTGTCGGCGCCCCGCGACGGCGGCGAGGGCCGGGTCAAGCTGGTGCCGCCCAAGGCAACCCTCGAGCGGCTGCAGCTCGAGCTGCGCGACGATCTCGGCGGCCGCCCGCTGACGCTGCGCGGCGTGGCGGCGGCCGAGGTGCAGCTGACCGATCGGACAGTTGCGCTCAAGCTGGCGGACGTCGAGGCCTCGGTCGGCGAGCGGGCGCTGCGAGCGGCTGCGCTGGCGACCCACGTCGACCTGTCGCAAGGGACAGAGAGTGCGTTTCCCCTGACGATCGCGGTCGATCGGGCTGCGACGGCGGTCACCCCGCAGATCGCCGTCGCCGAGATCCGCGGCGACGTGACCCTCGCCGACGCCTCGGCCAGCCGGGTGCGGCTCGACCTCGCCGGCGGCTTCTCCGACGAGGTCACCGGCGACGAGGAGCACGACGCGTCGGCGCCGCTGTGGGCGCTCACCGGCGACGTGGCCCGCGACCTGTCCGACGGCACGGTGACCCTCAACATGGACGCGTTCAAGCTCGGGCGCGTCCCCGACGTGCTCGCGCGGCTCCCCTTGATCCAGTCGGAGTCGGCGACGATCGGCGGCGATCTGAAGGTCGCGTTCGCCGGGGGCAAGGCCAACCTCGTCGGCGACCTCCAGATCGCGGGCCTCAACGTCGACCACCCGCTGCTGGCGCGCCAGCCGGTCCGTGGCCTCGGGTTCTCGCTCGCGCTGGCGGCCGACGTCGACCCCCACGAGCGGGTGGTGAAGATCGAGCAGGCGACGCTGCAGCGCGGGCCGGTGAAGCTGGCGCTGGCGGGCGAGTTCGTGCACGCCGACGACCCGGCGGCGCGCCGCTACCGGGCCGACCTGACGATGCCGAAGGTCCGCTGCCAGGAGTTCTTGAACGCGATCCCGGCCGAGCTGGTGCCGAGCCTCCAGGGCTTCGAGCTCAAGGGCGACTTCGAGTTCGAGATCAGCGCCGACATCGACTTCCGCGACCTCGACGCGCTGGTGCTCACGGCCAAGCTCAAGCCGGAGACGTGCAAGCCGGTCAAGGTGCCGCAGCTGGTGTCGGCGACCCGGCTCAACGGGCCGATCGTGCACCGCGTGGTCATGCGCGACGGGACCGAGCGCTCGGTCGACGTCAGCGAGGGCTCGGCCGACTACACGCCGCTCGATCAGATCTCGCCCTACGTGCTGGCGGCGGTGATGACGACCGAAGACGGCGGGTTCTGGAAGCACAAGGGCTTCATCACCTCGCAGTTCCGCGCCGCGCTGCGCAGCAACCTCGAGGCGGGCAGGGTCCGCCTCGGCGCGTCGACGATCACCATGCAGATGGTCAAGAACGTGCTGCTCAGCCACGAGCGCACGCTCTCACGCAAGATGCAGGAGGTGTTCCTGACCTGGTACGTCGAGCAGTCGCTGACGAAGAACCGGATCATGGAGCTCTACCTCAACGTGATCGAGTTCGGGCCCGGGATCTACGGCATCACGCGCGCGGCCTCGCACTACTTCGCCAAGGCGCCGGCCGACCTCACGCCGCCCGAGGCGGCCTACCTGGCGCTGATGCTCCCGAGCCCGGTGCGCCGCCACGTCCACTACTGCGAGGGCGCCCCTTCGCCGGCGTTTCAGGCCAAGCTCAAGCGACTGCTGGCGATCATGCACAGCCGCGGGCGCCTCGACCCGGAGACGTTCGAGCAGTGGAAGGACGAGGGGGTCGTGTTCGACGCGACGGACCTTACGAGCAAGAGGGAGTGCCTGGCGGAGGTCGAGCGCCTCCTGGCCGCGTCGGCCCAACAGCGCTCGCTGACCGGCCTGCTCGACGACGGCCAGGACATCGTCGATCTGTCGATCGACGCCGAGCCGCTGGCCGACGCCACCGGCGGCAAGCCGAAGCCGCGCGGGCCGAAGGCCGGCTTCGAGGACGCCACGCTCGAGGTCATCGGCGGCCTGGACGAGGGCGACGAAGCGCGCCCGGCGAGACGACAGCCATGAGCCGTCGCGCCCTCGGCTTTGTTGTCTTTGCGAGCATGTCCTTGTGGACAGCTCGTGCCTCGGCCCAGGAGGTGCTGATCGAGGCCGACGCCAGCCCGCGCCCGCCGGAGTACCAGGTGCGCAAGGTCCACGGCGACATCCGCTTCGGCGCCGGCTTCGGGTTCGTCGCCGAGGATCCGATCTTCAGCGCCGAGCCGTCGTTCGGCCTCGACCTCCGCGACATCGCGCCGGTGCAGCTGCGGCTCGGCGCGCCGGTCCACATCCGCATGTACGATCGCGATCCCGAGCAGGGGCCGGTGGTCCGCAACACCGAGTGGGACGAGGCGGGCGACTACCTGGCGATCTTGCAGCGGCTGCAGTACAGCGGCGACTACGTGTTCGGGCGCGAGGGTCGGGTGCTGATCGACCTGCGCGTCGGCGACCTCCAGCGGGTCCAGGTCGGGCACGGCAGCCTGGTCCGCGGCTACGCCAACAGCCTCGACCTCGATCGCCGGCGCAGCGGCGTCGATCTCGACGCGCGTATCGAGGGCCTCCTGCTCGAGCACCCCGCGGGCGCCGAGATCGCGTTCGTGGCGGGTGATCTCGCGGGCCAGCAGATCTTCGGCACCCGGATCGCGGCCGACTGGGCGGGCGCGGCGCTCGGGTTCTCGGTGTTCGGCGATCCGTACGCGCCGCGCACCCTGGTGCCGTGGGACGGTCGCCCCGACGCGCTGACGGTCGACAGCAAGAACCGACTGCAGACCACGGGCTCGCTCGGGGCGATGGCGATGGGCCTCGACCTCAGCTACCGCTGGACCGATCGCTGGCGGTTCCTCGTCACCCCGTACCTCGACCTCAACCTCATGCCCGGGCTCGGCAAGGGCATGCACCTCGGCCTCGACACCGAGTTCATCCTCGGTCGTCGTCGTCGCGCGCGCCTCGGGGTGGTCGCCGAGCTGACGGTGGGCGACCGCGGCTACGACCCGACGTACTTCGACGTCTTCTACACGATGCAGCGCATGCAGGCGCAGTTCGTCGCGTACCCCGGCGACCTGCCGGCGGACTTCGCTACGACCGCGCTGCCGAAGTACAGCTTCGTCCTGCAGAACGACCTGAGCGGCGTCGGCGGTTACGGCGCGATCCGCTTCGCCCACGACGACGGCGCGTTCTTCGAGACCGGCTACCGCTACCGGCCGGGCCCGCTCGGGCACACCTGGGAGACGCGGCTCGGCGTCGACCTCGAGGTCGTGCAGCTGTCGCTGCTGCATGCGCACCGCGGCAAGCTCGGGTTCGACATCATCGATCCCGCGGGCAGCCTGGCCCGCTTCGACCTCAACGTCCCGGTGCTGCGCTGGCTCGACGTGTTCGCCCAGGCCGGGTTCCAGTACCAGGTCCGCCGCGCGCCCGGCGAGACGGCGGCCGCGCGTCAGCCCGCGGGCGGGTTCGTCGGCGGCGGCGGCCTTATGCTCCTCGGAGTCGCGGGCAAGTTCGGCTGGTGATCATGACATGTTCCTTCGCTACTGACCCAACAGACAGGTACTCGCCTGCGTCCGGCCCGGGCGGCGCGCGCCGGGGCGCTGGCGGAGCCGACGCCGACGGGCGCGGACCGGCGTTGCGGACGCGAGCGCGCCGGGACATTGACAGGGCGGCGGGCGTCGTGTTTGGAACCATGCCGAGTTCGATGTCCGGAATCAGGCGGCAGAGCGCAGGAGTACAAGGCGACGGGAGGTTCACGCCGTGAACGACGCGCCGCGGACAGGTCGCTCGCGCCTGCGGAAGATCGGGCTGTGGTGCCTCGGCCTGGCCGGGACCGGCATGGTCCTCGGGGCAGGTACGGTGGCCGGCGTGTTCTGGTACTACGGGCGCGGCATCGAGGGCATCGACGTCGCCGCGATCCGCGACTACCGGCCGCCGCAGGTCACGCGGATCGTCTCGCGCGACGGCGTGGTGATCGGCGAGATCTTCAGCGAGCGGCGCACGCTGGTCGGCTACGAGGACATCCCGGCCCACGTCGAGAACGCCTTCCTCGCCGCCGAGGACGCCGACTTCTACAACCACGAGGGCATGGACTACGTCGGCATGGTCCGCGCCATGCTGAGCAACATCGAGGCCGGCGAGATCCGCCAGGGCGCGTCGACGATCACGCAGCAGGTGGTGAAGAACTTCCTCCTGTCGCCGGAGCGGACCTTCGAGCGCAAGATCCAGGAGATCCTGCTGGCACGCCGGCTCGAGCGCGCGCTCAGCAAGCGCGAGATCCTCGAGCTGTACCTCAACGAGATTTACTTCGGCCACGGCCGCTACGGCATCGAGGAGGCCAGCCGCTTCTACTTCGGCAAGAGCGTCCGCGACATCAACGTCGGGCAGGCCGCGCTGCTGGCCTCGCTGCCGAAGGCGCCCGGCAAGTCGTCGCCGCTCAAGGATCCGCAGCGCTCGAAGGAGCGCCAGATCTACGTGCTGCAGCAGATGGTGCGGCACGGGTGGATCCAGCCGATCGAGGCCGACAAGTTCATCCAGGGGCCGCTCGAGCTGAGCCCGCAGACGCAGGACGCGGTGGTGGTCGCGGGCGCGCAGGAGTTCGTCGACGCGGCCCGCGAGAAGCTGATCGCGACGTACGGCCAGGAGCGGCTCGATCGCCTCGGCGCGACGGTGACGACCACGGTCGACCTCAAGCTGCAGGCCGAGGCCCACAAGGGCCTGATGGAGGGGCTCGTCGCGCTCGATCGCCGCCAGGGCTACGGCCACAAGATCAAGCCGACGCCGGAGAAGCAGCAGGCCAAGGTGCTCGAGAAGGGCAAGGGCCCGCTGCAGGTCGGCGCGGTGCTGCCGGCGCTGATCCAGCCGCGTGAGGCGAGCACGCCGGCCGACTCGTTCGTGGCGCTGGTCGGCGACAACCGGGTGCTGGTGAGGGTCCCCGAGGGCTCGCGCTACGACGATCCGAAGCTGTCGATCGACGAGCAGTTTCCGCCCACGGGGGTGGCGATGGTGCGCATCGTGTCGCTGCCCACCGCCGACCAGCCGGCGCACGGCGAGATCGGCTCGGGGCCGCAGGCGGCCGTGCTGGTGGCGGCCGTCGACACCGGCGAGGTGCTGGCGATGGTCGGCGGCGAGAACTACCAGCGCGGCGACTTCAACCGCGCGACGGCGGCCAAGCGCCAGCCGGGCTCGTCGTTCAAGCCGTTCGTCTACGGCGCGGCGCTGGCCACCGAGAAGTACACGGCGGCGACGATCGTCAACGACTCGCCCGAAATCTACGAGAAGTGGCGGCCGACCAACTTCGAGGCCGACGAGTACCGCGGCGACATCCGCTTGCGCGTGGCGCTGACGCACTCGGTGAACACGATCGCGATCAAGCTGCTCGACGCGATCGGCTTCGAGGCCGCGCACACTTTCGCGCGGGCCGCGGGGATCCGCGGCGAGCTGGCGAGCAACCTCGCGCTCGCGCTCGGCGTCAGCGAGCTGACCCCGTTCGACGTGCTGTCCGGCTACCTCACGCTCGCGCGCGGCGGGTCGCAGCTCGAGCCGACGGTGATCCGCAAGATCGAAATCCCGGGCGAGCCGGCGTGGACGCCCGAGCGCGCGCCGCAGCAAACGCTGCGCGACGACATCGTCTTCATCCTCACCTCGATGATGACGAGCGTGGTCGAGGAGGGCACCGCCAGGGCCGCGCGCGCGCTGGGTCGACCCTCGGCCGGCAAGACGGGGACCTCGGCCGAGCACCGCGACGCGTGGTACGCGGGGTACACCCCGCGCCACGTCGCGGTCGCGTGGGTCGGCTTCGACGTGCCGAAGAAGATCGGCAAGGGCGAGACCGGCGGCAAGGCGGCGCTGCCGATCTGGATCGCGGCGATGAAGGCCGCCGAGGCCGACGAGCCGCCGCTGCCGTTCGTGCCGCCGGCGTCGGTGCAGGTGCGCACGATCGACCGGCGCACCGGCCTGCTGGCGCCCGCGGACGCCAAGCCGGAGGACGTGCTCGAGGAGTACTTCATCGCCGGCACCGAGCCGATCGAGACCGCCGAGCCCGCGGCCCTGCCGACCGGCGACGTCGTCCTCGATCTCTACGGGGACGGCGACGAGCACGCCGACGCCGCGCCCGGCGCCGAGTCGCCCGGCCCCGAAGAGCCCAAGAACGGGCTCCCGAGCGTCCACGACGACCCAGGTTGAAGTCTTGATGCTACTGTACGAAGCATGAGCGCGCAGAAGGTCGTCGACTTGGTCGTCGAGCACGGCCGGGTCCAGATCGTCCAGCCGGGGGCAGGGGTCGCCCCTCAGGCCGCGCCGGCGCCGCTCTCGACCGCCCTGGCCACGCGCGACGTGGCCAGCGTGACGACGCCGTGGAGCGTACTGCTCGGCAGCGGCGCGGCGTGCATGGCTCTCGGCGCGATCACTCTCGGCCTGTTCCCGTTCTCGGTGATAGGCCTCGTGCTGACCAACCTGTTGTTCTCGGCCGGGGCTGGGCTGGCCGTGCTGGCGTTCGCCAAACGGACGAGTTCGGCGGGGTCGGCGGGGCCGACGGCGCTGCCGGCCCGCGTCGATCCGTCGCTGCTCGCCGAGCGCAGCCGGCGCGTGCGGGCGATCCTGCGCGGCACCGGCCCGACCACGTTCGAGCGCATCAAGAGTGAGCTCAAGTGGACTCAGGTGGCGCTGGTGTCGACGCTGGTACACATGAAAGAGCAGGGCGAGGTCGTCGAGGACCTCAGCCTCGACACCGGCGAGTGGGTGTACACCTTGGCAGACAACCCTGACGCCGTGCTGGGATCTCCCACGCTGGCGGAGCGGCAGGCTCAAGTGGGCGAGGTGAAGGGGCAAGGATGAAGGACAAGAACATCGCGTCGATCCTGGCCTTCCCGCTGTTCGGCGGCTGGGGAGCGCACAAGTTCTACCTCGGTCAAGTCGGCGCGGGCATCGTCTACCTCGCGTTCGCGTGGACGCTGATCCCGGCGATCATCGCGTTCTTCGAGTTCATCATCCTCGCGCTGATGGACCGCGACGAGTTCAACCGCCGCTACAACGGCAACAACGCGCTGAGCGGCGCGCCGGTGGTCGTCAACATGCTGCCGCCGGCGCCGGCCTACTACCCGTCGAACTATTCGCAGTACCCGCCCGGCTATCCGCACCCCGGCTACCCGCAGGCGGGCTACCCGTACCCGCAGCACGGGTACCCGGGCGTCTACCCGCCGGGGACCCAGCCCGGCCAGGTGACCTCCGGGACAGGTCCCACGGGACAGGAGTCGCCGGCCCGCAGCGCCGCGGCGGTCGACGAGGTCATCGCCCGCATCGAGAAGTTGAACGAGCTGCGGATCGCCGGGCTGCTCACCGACGAGGAGTTCGCGCAGCAGAAGGCCCGCGTGCTGCAGCACATGTGACGGGTCCGTGCTCGTCTTCCTCATCTACTGCGTGTTCGTGCTGATGATCGGGGTGTCGCTGCGGCGCCCTCTCGGCTCGTTGCGAGAGGCGCAGCGGCAGCGCGCCAACCTCGAGCGCGAGCTGCGGGCGCTGGCCGAGGCGCCCGATCTGCCGGCGGTGACGAGCGCCCACCTGTCGCCCGCGCTGGCCCGCCTGTTCGACGAGACCCGGCTGCTGCGCACGGCCCTCGAGGAGCCGCTGCAGGCGGTGCGCGCGTGGCAGGCCGCCGATCGCAACCCGTGGCTGGCGCGCGTCGACGTCGGCGACGGCTCCGACCTCGATCGCCTCGAGGAGGTCGACGTTGCGCTGGTCAACGCCCGCCGCGGCGTGTGGGACTGGCTGGGGATGGTCGACGACCTGCCCGAGGCCGACCGGGAGACGCTGGCGCGGCTCGGGCTGTCCGTCGGGCCCGTCCGCGGCGCGCTCGAGGAGCGCGACGCGTTCCGTCGCACCAGCGCGGAGGCCCGCAAGGAGTCGGCGCGGATCGAGCGGCTGGTGATGCACGTGCGCGCGGGCCTCGATCGCTTCGAGGGCGCGCTGTCGCAGGCGACGCGGGCCGGGCTCTATCGCTGAGCCGGGCCCCGTACGAGGCGCGCCGGGCGAGCTGCCGGCGATCTCAGCCGCCCGAGTAGTGGAGGGCGAACTGCAGGAACTGCGACGGCGGGAGGTCGCCGCGGAACGAGCCGACGAGGACCTGATAGCCGAGGCCGAGGCCGACCCCGTGGAACAGCTTGCGCGAGCGATCGGGGCTGAGCAGGAGGCCGAGGTTGAGCTGCGCGCGCGGCCCGTGCGGCATCATGGCCGGCAGGCGGGCGGCGCCGCCCTCGAGCAGGCGCTCGCGCGTGGGCGCGAAGAAGAAGTCGTAGCCGACGCGGAAGTCGAGGTAGCCGCGCTGCAAGAAGCCGAGCCGGCCCAGCGACAGCGTGGGACCGCCGCCGAGGAGGGCGGTCATCTGGCTGCGGCCGTCGGCGCCGAAGTCGATCGTGCCGCCCTCGCCGCGCAGCGTCAGCGCGTAGCCGATGAAGTTGAAGCTCTGGCCGATGTCGACCTGGGCGCCACCTGTCCTTCCGGACAGGCTACTGTTGCCGAAGCTGCTGCCCATGCTGTACTGGGCGCGCGCCAGGATGTGAAACCGACCGGGGTTGTGCTTGGGTCGGAACAGGTCGCGGTACACCGCGGCGATCGCCGCGTCCTCGGCCGCGGCGGCCTCGGCCTCGGTCGGTACCGGCTTCGCGGGCCGCTTCTCGGGGTGCTGGTTGACCGACGGGCCGAGCAGCGACTCGGCGAGCCCCGGGGTTTGCGTCCCCCCTTGTTCGGCCGGTGCCGCCGGCTGCGCGACCGGCGCCGTGGCGGGATCGGCCGCGGACGGCTCGGCGATGGGCGAGGGCGGGTCCGCGCCGGTCTCAGGCGGCGGAGCGGGCACGCCTGCGGCCGGAGGTGCGGTTGCCGGGGCCGGTTCCACGGGGGCAGGGGCCGGCCCCGTCGTTCCCGAAACCGTGTTCGTGGGCCGCTGGACCGGCACTGCGGCTGGGGCAGCGCCGGCTGCGACCGGGAGGGCGACGACGAGGAGGGCGAGGCCGGCCGAGGGGGGCCTCCGGAGCGCGAGCATACGACAAGGCTACTCGTGGCTCAGGAGCGGGGCGAGTCATTTCGTTGCACCGGCGATGACATGTGTTCAAAATGCCCCCGCGAAGACGCCCGGACGGCCTAAAAGCCCGGATCGGGCGGTTTTTTCGCTACCCATCGATCGGGAGACCCCTCATGATTTTCGCTCGCAACCCCCATCGCGGGAACTTCCGCCCAGCCACGTCGGGCCTGAAGTTCGCGCTCGTCGCCTCGTTCGCGCTCACGGCGACCGCTCCGCTCGCGGCCTGTGGCCCGACGATCTTCGAAGACGCGTCCGCCCTGTCCGTCGTCGGCGATCCGCCGCCGCCGCCGCCCAAACCGAAGGTTGTGCAGGAGAAGCCGAAGCGGGTCGTGGTGGAAGAGAACCGGATCAAGATCAACGAGAAGATCGAGTTCGACTTCAACAAGGCGACCATCCGCCCCGAGTCGGACGGGTTGATGGCCGAGATCATCTCGGTCATCAAAGAGAACCCCCACATCAAGAAGATCGCGATCGAGGGTCACACCTCGAGCGAGGGCAGCGACAAGTACAACCTCAAGCTGTCCGACAAGCGCGCCAAGGCCGTGATGGAGTACCTCGTCAAGAAGGGCGGGCTCCCGAAGGAGATGTTCACGGCCAAGGGCTTCGGCGAGAGCAAGCCGCTGTCGGACGAGTCGACGGAGGAGGGCAAGGAGAACAACCGCCGCGTCGAGTTCAACATCGTCGAGCAGGACGTGACCCGCAAGCGCGTGGCGATCGACCCCGAGTCGGGGGAGAAGACGGTCATCGAAGAGAAGACCAAGACCGAGGCCGACGGCAGCGGTCCGCCGCCGCCGCCGCCGCCGCCCGCCAAGTGAGTCACACCGCGAGAAAAGCGAAGATAAGGAGTTCGTGATGCGCAAGAGCACGATGTTGAGCCTTCTGTTCGTCGCTGCGTCCGCGGTCGTGCCGGGGTGCAGCTGCGTCGCCCGCGACGCCGAGACGTACAAGAACGACACCCGCAGCCTCCTCGAGACGCGCAACAAGGCCGTCAAGGACTGCTACGACGTGGCCCTCACCACCGACCCGAAGCTCGACGGCGAGGTCGTGGTCAACTTCACGGTCGAGAAGAAGACCGGCAAGATCATCAACGTGGTCGCGGACAAGGAGCGCACCAAGGCGCCCGAGTCGCTGAGCAAGTGCATCGTCGACGCGATCGACGGCCTGATCCTCGACCCGGTCGACCAGCGCGACGGCCAGGCGACCTTCAGCTGGAAGTTCCGCGCCAACGAGCCCAAGCCGGCCGAGGAAGAGGCCGCGGCGCCGACCGGCTGAGGCCGAACGGCGAACGCCGCGGCGGCCGCGACCTCCGCGGTCCGCCCGGCAATCCGATGCGCAGGAGCGTCCCCGCCGCGCAGGCCTTCGGTCTGCCCGGTCGGCGGACGCTCGTTGCGTTCGTGGCCGCGAGCTTCCTCGGCGGACGCTCGCTGTCACTCGGGTCGCTCGCTTCCCGGGTCCGCCCGTCGGCGGACATTCGTTGCATGGGCGCGAGGCAGGACGGGGTGGTGGGTACGCACGGAGGCTCCCAGGCAGCGTGTCGCTCGCCTGCAACGGCCGGGCGGGCTGATTGAGGAGGAGGCCGGCAGCTTCAGGGCGCGAATCAGGGCCTGACGACAGGCGGCCGAGATGCGACGGAGCCGCTCGACCGAGGCTCGTGGCGGGGTCCCGGGACCGATTCGTGTCGCAGCGACGTTCGGCGCTCACGGTCCGGGGTCCGCGTCACAGGTCGCGGACGCGCCGTTGTCGGCGGCGCCGTCGGCGGCCTACACTCGCGGCCGTGCGGCACACCATCGAGCACGTGTTCGACACCTCTCCCGAGCGCCTGTGGGAGGTTTTCTTCTTCGACGAGGACTACGCCCGCGGGCTCTACGAGCGCATGCGGCTGACGGTGGTGCGGCGCGACCTGCAGCGCGAGGGCGAGGGCCCGAACCTGATCGTGCGGCGCAAGCTGCAATTGGCGGCCGACCGCGAGCTGCCGGGGGCACTCAAGCGGCTGTTCCAGGGCACGTCGACCGTCACCGAGATCGGCGAGTTCAACGCCGCGCTGCGCCGCTACAGCGTGACGATCCAGGTGCCGGTGATCGGCAACCTGGTCGACTACGGCGGCGAGTACACCTGGGACATCTTGCCCAGCGGGCAGCTGCGCCGCGTGTGGAAGGGGCACTGCGACGCGCGGATCCCCCTGGTCGGCGGCAAGCTCGAGGCGTACCTGCTCGGGGAGATCGAGAAGAGCATGGCCGAGAACTTCGCGTACACCCGGGACTGGCTCAAGGCCCATCCGGCGAGCTGAGGCGACGGCTTGCGGGGCGGGCGAGGCGGCCCGCGGGCGAGCGAGCGCGGGCGCCGACGCCGTGGCGGTCCGGACGCAGCGGTCCCGAGACTTGCGACGGCCGAGGACGTCCTGCGCGAGGACCCCCCGGCCGATGTCGGCGCTGGCGCCGTCAGACGGCCGCGAGGGCGTGGTCGAGGTCGGCGATCAGGTCGTCGACGTGCTCGATGCCGACGCTGATCCGGATGAAGCCGTCGGCGATGCCGAGGCGATCGCGGGTGTCCTTCGGGACAGACGCGTGGGTCATGATCGCGGGGTGCTCGATCAGGCTCTCGACGCCGCCGAGGCTCTCCGCGAGGGTGAACACGCGCACGGTCTTGAGGAAGCGGCGCGCGGCCTCGAGGTCGCCCTTGAGGTAGATCGAGATCATGCCGCCGAAGCCGCGCATCTGCTGGCGCGCGAGGCCGTGCTGCGGGTGGCTCTCGAGGCCGGGGTAGATCACGCGCTCGACCTTGGCGTGGCGCTCGAGGTGGGCCGCGACGGCGGCGGCGTTGGCGGCGTGCCGCTCCATCCGCAGCGCGAGGGTCTTGAGGCCGCGCAGGGTGAGGAAGCAGTCGTGCGGGCTGGGGACCGCGCCGACGGCGTTCTGCAGGAAGACGAGGCGATCGTAGAGGCCCGAGTCGCGGCAGACGACGGCGCCGCCGACCGTGTCGGAGTGGCCGCCGATGTACTTGGTGGTGCTGTGGACGACGATGTCGGCGCCGAGCTCGAGCGGGCGCTGGAAGGCCGGGGAGAGGAAGGTGTTGTCGACCGCGAGCAGCACGCCCTTGGCCCGGCAGATCGCCGCGATCGCGGCGACGTCGCCGAGCTTGAGCATCGGGTTGGTCGGCGTCTCGAGCCAGGCCAGCTTCGTCTGCGGGGTGATCGCCGCGGCGAAGGTGTTTGGGTCGGTCGGGTCGGCGTAGCTGAAGCGCAGGCCCTGGCGCTGCAGCACCTTGTCGAACAGACGGAAGGTGCCGCCGTACATGTCGTCGCCGGCGACCACGTGATCGCCGGCGTCGAGCAGCTGCAGGACGGTGTTGGTGGCCGCGAGGCCCGACGCGAAGGCGAGGCCGTAGTGCCCGCCCTCGAGCGAGGCGATCGCTCGCTCGAGCGCGTAGCGGGTCGGGTTGTGGGTGCGGCTGTACTCGAAGCCGCTGTGCTCGCCGGGGCCGCGCTGGGCGTACGTCGAGGTCTGGAAGATCGGGGGCATCACCGCGCCGGTGACGGGCTCGGGGTGCTGGCCGCCGTGGATGGCCAGGGTCTCGAAGCGGGCGCCGGCGGGTACGTGATCGGAGGCGGGGTCGTAGACAGCCATGCGGACGGTTCCCTTGGGCTACTGCTGCGAGGCGAGGTAGTCGATGAGGTCGATCTTGGTGAGGAGGCCGAGCAGGCGGTCGCCCTCGGTGACCAGCACGACCTTGGCGTCGTTGAAGATGCTGCGCAGCAGCTGGATCCGGGTGTGCGGGGTGACGGTGGCGTAGTCGCTGTTGACGAGGTCGGCCAGCGGCTCGTCGAGCCGGCCCTCGCTGCGGACGAGGAAGTTGAGCAGGTCGATCTCGCTGACGATGCCGCAGTGGCGGCCGTGCTCGTCGAGGATCGGCAGCTGGCTGATGCTGTTCTCCTTGAGCGTCTGGATCGCCACGCGCACCGAGGTGTCGCGGGTGGCGGTGATCGTCCGCCCGGGCTTGCGCTTGAGGATGTGGGCGACGTAGCCGCTGGCCTCGTCCTCGTCGAGGAAGCCGTTCTGGCGCATCCAGTCGTCGTTGAAGATCTTGCTGAGGTACTTGGTGCTGCTGTCCGGCAGCAGGACGAGGAGGCGCTTGGGCTGCTTGAGCGTGCGCGCGTACTTGATCGCGCCCAGGACCGCGGCGCCGCCCGAGCCGCCGACCGAGATGCCCTCGCGACGCACGAGCTCGCGCGTCATGATGAAGCACTCCTTGTCGTCGACCTGGACGATCTCGTCGAGGATGTTGAGGTTCATCGTCGACGGCAGGAAGTCCTCGCCGATGCCCTCGACGTAGTAGCTGAAGGGCTTGGTGAGCCGGCCGGTCTTGACGTACTCGTAGTAGAGCGAGCCGACCGGGTCGACGCCGACGATCTTGACCGCCGGGTTCTTCTCCTTGAAGTAGCGGCCGCAGCCCGACAGGGTGCCGCCGGTGCCCATGCCCGAGACGAACACGTCGAACTCGCCGCCGGTCTGCTCCCACAGCTCGGGCGCGGTGCTGAGGTAGTGCGCCTCGGGGTTGGCGGGGTTGTGGTACTGGTTGGCGTAGAAGGCGCCCGGGGTCTCCTCGACGATCCGCCGCGAGACCGAGTAGTAGCTGCGCGGATCGGAGGGGTCGACCGCCGTCGGGCACAGCACGACCTTGGCGCCGTACGACTTGAGGTTGTCGATCTTCTCGCGCGACATCTTGTCGGGCATGACGAAGATGCACTTGTAGCCGCGCGTGGCCGCGACCATCGCCAGGCCGGCGCCGGTGTTGCCGCTGGTGGCCTCGACGATGGTGCCGCCAGGCTGCAGCATGCCGCGGGTCTCGGCGTCGCGGATGATGTTGAGCGCCACGCGGTCCTTCATCGAACCTGCCGGGTTCAACATCTCGAGCTTGACGTAGACCTCGGACGTGAGGCCCTCGGTGACGTGGTTGAGACGGACGATCGGGGTGTTGCCGATCGCGGCGGTGACGTCGGCCCGGGCGCCCTTCATCAGCGCCCGCTCGGACCGGGACGAATTGTTGCTCATGAACCCTCCGCGGCGTCGTCGCGCGCGCGCGACGAAGATACGGGGGTTTGCGTCAGGTGGCGAGCGCAGGCGCGAGGATGCGCGTGGCCTTGCTCACGGTGACGCGGCGGCGCGCTCTTTCCTCCGCTTGCCGACCTCGAAATACCACCCGAGGCTGAAGGTGACGATCGGGTACCAGCGCTTGAGGTCGAGGTTGAGGTGGATGAGGTGCGTCCTCATGCCGCCGACGCGCAGGCCGAAGTTGAGCGCGCCGCGGTCGAGCCGGCTGGTCAGCGAGAGCTCGAGCTGCACCGCATGGTTGCCCCACAGCGCCGGCTGAGCCAGTCCCTGGTGACCGTCGTCCTGGTTGGCCACGGTCGGGAACGGAAAGATGAAGCTCCAGCCGGCGGCGGCGCCGAACAGCTTGCCCTGATAGCCGGCGAACAGGCTCGGCTGCAGGACCGCCGGCATCGCGTTGCGCGAGTTGCCGACGTTGTAGCCGATGCCGATGCTCGGCCGGAACATGCCATACCTGGCGAACTGCAGCTGATAGGCGAAGTCGAGGAGCAGCGGCGCGAAGTGGAAGCGCTGGCACCGCTTGGGGCTGTCGTCGCACGCCTGGCTGGCGCGCACCCAGTCGGCGACGATGGCGATCCGCAGGCGATGCCGCGCAGGCAGCTGCCGCTGGCGCGGATCGGTGAGACCCTCGTTGCCGATGCTGCGCGCGGGAGCGGCGGCCGCGGCGGTCGGCAGCGCGAGCGCGAGCGCGACCAGGACGGAAAGACAGCGCACGGCCGTCAGGATCAACCGAGCGCGCCGAGGTGTAAAGTCTCCGGCCGATCGCGGTCCGTGCCGGCCGCCGCCCAGGCGCAAGACGCTGCGCACGGGCGGTCCGCCACGCGCGCGGACGGATCGCCGGGCTGGCGGCCACTCGCGGCGGGCCGGCGATGCGGGGTGCTCGCGGCGAACCCTGGAGCCGCGGAGGTCGAACGCCGACCCGGACGACACGTCGGGCTCGGCGAGCGAGTCTCGCTCGTGACACGCGCGTCGGGTCGCTGCTGCCGCGCCCGGGGCCCGCTGCCTCGCTCGTCACGCCCCGATCGCGCGGCGGATCAGTCCGAGTCGATGCAGTCGCGCTCGCCGTGAATCACGATCGCGTCGCCGCTCACCGCGCGCGCGGCCTGGAGCCCGGCCATGACGGCCCCCTCGGCGCAGGCGAGGTCGAGGCCACCCCCGACCCAGTCACCGGCCAGCCAGAGGTTGCGAAAGCCGCTGTCGCCGGCGGCGAGGCGGTGCCGCGGATCGCCGGGCAGGGTGACGATCTGGCGATCGCTGGCGTTCTGGGTGGCCCAGCAGTGCTGGGCGGCCAGGCGGTGCTCGGCGGCGCGGCCCTGCGGGTCGAGCAGCAGCTCCCAGTTGAACTCGTCGGCGCCGGCGAGCGAGGCCTCGGGCCACAAGGCGCGCGGATGGCTCTTGAGCCAGGTCTCGGCGATGTCGCGCACGGGCTCGCGGCTGCCGTCGGCGGACCGGTCGGGGCGCGGACCGCTGAGCGAGGCGATGGCGCCCGGCCAGTGTTCGCGCGGCCAACCCTCGTAGGCGGCGGCGGTCGAGAGGTTGACCCACCGCGGCAATTCGGTGCGCACGATCCCGCCGGCGCCGGCCTGCGCCGGGCCGCCGAGCAGCTGGGCCCAGGTCGGCGAGAGCCACAGCTGCGCGCCCATGGCGGCGATCGAGTGGGTGTGCTCGAGCAGGGCCTCCCAGCGCGGGTCGCGGGCGGCGAGCTCGCGCGCGGCCCCGGCGAGCGCGGGCGGCGGGATGCCGAGGATGATGTCGTCGAAGTCGACGCCGGCGCGCAGGACGACCTCCTCGACCTCGGGCGACTCGTTGGCCTCGAAGTCGATGGCCTGGATCACGGGATCGTCGCCGAGGACGATCTGCGAGTAGAGCGGTCGGCTCGGCCAGCACGGCAGGCCCTTGACCTTGATCAGCGGCTCGTACTCCTCGACGCCGGGGGCGAGCTCGATCTGGCGGCCGACGACGGCGGCCGAGACGGCCGGCTGCTTCGGGTCCGGGCAGAGGTGCTTGAGCTTGTGGAAGAAGCGGAAGTGGACGCCGCGGTCGCGCAGGAGGCGGTAGAGCGGGGCGAACAGGACCTCGCCGAGGCCGGCGGCGGGAATGTAATAGAGGGCGCCGGAGAAGGCGAGGTAGCGGCGCAGCGCGGCCCGCAAGAGCGCGCCGGCGGCCGCCGCGGGGCGCTCGGCGTCGCCTGACTCATAGGACATGTGGTCGGCGTAGAGGGCGACCAGCACGGTGCTGGCGAGCGCCTCCTCGGAGGCGCCGTGGCGGCGCAGCCAGGCGCGCAGGTCCTGGTCGTCGATGGCGGAGAAGCCGGCGCGATCGAGGCCGTCGTGGAGGATCCCGCGCACGGTGGCGAGCGCGAGGTCGACCATGGTGGTGAACTGCGGGTGGGTCTGGCGCGCGCCGAGGCCGACGAGACTGCGCAGGCTGTGCTCGCCGCAGTGGGTGAGCGGCTGGGCCCAGGCGCGCCGCTGTCGCGAGGTCTTCGGGGCGTCCTCGCCGTGGACGGCCGCGGCGGCGCGGCGGAGCAGATCGTCGTAATCGGGGCGCTGCGGATCGAAGCCGTCGTAGGCGCGCACGCCCTGGCCCCCGGCGCGGCGCATCAGGGCCGGCCACAACGAGCGCGAGGCGTCGGGCCAGCGCGGGACGATCGCCGACCAGGTCGCGTACTGCGGGTGCAGGCGCGGGATGCAATCGATCGCCCAGAGCAGCAAGGTCTGGGCGAAGTGCCACACGCTCGGCTGCGCGGCGCCGTCGCCGGGCAGGCTGTCGCCGCGCGGCAAGCTCATCTTCCACGGCGGGGTGCGGTCCGTTCGGTCACCTGTCCCGAGGAGCAGATGGTCGCACGGCTTGAAGGCCTCCTTGAAGGTGGCGAGCGGGGCGCCGGGGGCCCGCCGGGTCTCGGCGTAGACGCGCCGCGCGAGCGCGAAGGCGTTGTCGTACCAGCCGTACCAGACGTGGTGCCCGAGCGCCTCGTTGCGGGCGTGGGCGCGCAGGTTGCGGCCGCTGCGGGCCTTGCCGCCGAGGCGCCAGCCGATCTGGTAGACGGTGATGTCGAAGCGCTCGCGCCAGCCGGGCAGCTCCGTGAGCGCGAACACGGCGCTGAGCGAGCCGAGCCCGCCGCCGAACACGGCGAGCTTGCGGGGTCGAGTCGGAGGACCGGCAGACATGTGGCAGAGGTCGGCGATGGTAGCTCGGTTGCGCCCGGACCGGTCCTCCTCGGATGTTCAGCCCCCCCCCGTCCGATGGGTCATGTCGATGAAGTTGTGGATGAAGCCGCAGGTGGAGCAGGCGAGCGAGTGGACCGGCGCGGAGTGGGTGAAGCCGCCGCTCGGCGAGGTGAACCGCAGGGTGCTCATGTGCAGCGGCAACGGAGCGCGCGTGTCGTGGCCGGCGAAGATGGCGACCGGAAGCAGCGTGACGCCGCCGCACATGACGCAGGTCTTGTGCGCGCCGGAGCGGCGGCGCTCGCGGGTGTCGTCGGCGACCCCGCGGGCGCGCGCGTCGGCCTCGGCGAGCTCGCGCCGCAGCCGCTCGTTCTCCTGCTCGAGCGCGGCGAGCTGCAAGATCATCGCCTCACGATCGTCGCGGTAGGCCACGCTGACGACACTTTAGCAGGTCGCCGGCCGACGCTGCTACCCTCGCGCCCGGTGACCCGCTTCATCGCCCGTCAATGCGAGCGCGCGAGCTGCCGCCTCCGCTTCCCGGTGGCCGAGGGCAGCCCGCTCGGCGAGTCGTGTCCGCACTGCGGCGGACCGACGGCCGTCGACCCCGAACCCTACGAGACCCACGAGGCGCGCACGCCGGCGCAGGCGAGCGGGCCGCAGGTGGCCGCGCTGCTCGACAACGTCCGCAGCCTGAAGAACGTCGGCTCGATGTTCCGCACCGCCGACGGGGCCGGGGTCCTGCACATGCACCTGGCCGGGTTCACGCCGACGCCCGATCACCCGGCGATGGCGAAGACGGCCCTCGGCGCGGAGAAGACGGTGCCGTGGACGCTGCACCGCGACGGCGCGGCGGCGGCCGCCTGGCTGTGCGACGCCGGCTATCGCCTGTGGGCGCTCGAGGGCGGACCGCGGGCGACGCCGTGGTTCTCGGCGCTGCGCGAGCGCGCCGGCTCGCCGATCGTGCTGGTGGTCGGGCACGAGGTGTCGGGCGTCGACCCGCGGATCCTTGCCCGCTGCGAGCGCGTGCTGGCGCTGCCGATGCTCGGGATCAAGGGGTCGCTCAACGTGAGCGTGGCGTTCGGCGTGGCGCTCTACAGCCTGCGCTTTGGGACAGGGTCCGACTGATGCCCGCGCGGCGCTAGACTGTGCGCCAGCGCAACCTGCCGCGCGCAAGCGGTGCGGCGAACCGGCGTGGCCGCGACGCGGTGCTGCCGCCGCAGGCTGTGCGATCGAACAGGTGCGATCGGCCATACGCTTGGATCGCCGCGCACGTGGGCTGGAAGGCCGTGCCGCCAGATACGCGGAATTTCATGGCCGGCGGGCTTTTCGCTGCGTGTGCGGATCCGCCACATCGAAGTTGCGACCCGTGCGTGACATATCGCGGACGAGGCGCCGGGGCTGGAGTTGTGTTACCGTGCCGGCCTCTCAGAGGAGAACCCGAAACGTGATGCTGCTTCGAACTCTGGCTGTTCCTGTCCTGGTGCTCGGTCTGGCGGTGGCTGGCTGTGGCAAGAAGACCCCCGACGGCACGACTCCACCGGGCGAGACCGGCGCCGGCGGTGCATCCGCCGGAGGTGGTGAGTCCGGCGGTGGTGAAGCGGGTGGTGAGTCCGGCGGTGAGGCGGGCGGCGGTGATGCGGGCGCCGCGGCCGGCGAGCCCGATCCGTCGCAGAAGGTGTGCGACGCCGAGGTGGGCGACACGCCGAAGGCCGTGTTCGCCGACAACGTCATCCTGCGCCTGCCGAAGGGCATGGACCTGGTCGAGGAGAACCCGTTCTTCGCCCGCATCGCCACCAAGGAGACCGTCTCCACGTGCGACGGCGTGATCAGCTTCGGCGCGCTCGGCTACTTCCAGACCGACGCGAGCAAGAACGTCAAGCAGATCCGCGACGAGACGATTCAGGCCGCGCGCGGCGTGCCGCCGAGCGAGGTGACCTGGTCCGACGAGACCGAGAAGGGCCGCGACTACTCCGGCTCGTACTCGATCCCCGAGGACTCGAAGGGCAACCCGCCGATCAAGGGCTGGTTCGTGCTCAAGGAGAAGGCCGGCTACACGTTCTGGTACGCGCTCGAGACGCACCCGAACGCCTGGAACGCGCTGGCCAAGACCTTCCAGGAGTCGGGCAACCGCCTCCGCATCGGGCCGAACATCGCTCCTGCGCCGGCCCCGACGCCCGCGCCGACGGGCAAGAAGAAGGGCAAGTGAGCTGATCGCGTCGCAAGGCGCGTCACGGCGGCTCCGCGCTTCGGCGCGGGGCCGCTTGTGTTTTCGCGGGCGCGGGCGAGTCCGCGTGCGGCCTCGGACGAGCGACGGCGCGGACGACGGCGAGCTGTCGCAGGGCCGGTGTCGGCGACGGCGATCAGGCTGTACGGGCCCGGGTCGAGGTGGTCGATGCGCCGGCTGCCGGTCGCGCTGTCGATCATCTCGAGCTCGCTGCCGGACGGGCGGTGACCGCGATCTTGCGCGTGATGGGGCGAGGTTCGGCGGGCGCAGGGCGGGCGTCGATCTCGGTCCTGCGCGTGATGGGGCGAGGTTCCGCGGGTGCAGGGCGGGCGTCGATCTCGGTCCTGCGCGTGATGGGGCGAGGTTCGGCGGGCGCAGGGTCGACCGCGGCGTTGCGATGGATGAGGCGAGGTCCGCGGGCGCAGGACGAGCGTCGATCTCGGCGACGCGATCGGCGGAGGCGGGCAGAGGAAGGGGCCGGGATCGCCGGGTCTGGCGAGCTCGGCTTTCCGCGGACGTGGTTCTCGGCGAGGTCGTCGCGTTCGTCCGCGGATTGACTTCGCCGGCGGCACGCGGTGTGATCGCGCCACGCCGGGCCCCGGGCCCGTCACGCCAAGGAGATCTCGATGTCGCGCGTCGCCCTGTCTCTCGCTCTCGCGCTCGCGTGGGCCCCGCTCGCCGGCTGTGCCGTGAGCGCCAGCGCCAGCACTGGCTCGGGGGCCATGTCCTCTGGGACAGGTCCTCAGGGCAAGCCGGCGCGGCGGGTCGACGAGGCCGGGGGGGAGGCCGGCGGGGGCGGGGCGGCGCCGGCCGGTCCGCCGCCGTGTCAGCCGGCGCTCGCGGATACCCCCACGGCGCTGTTCGGCACGCGGATCCTGGTGCGGATGCCGAAGGGGGTCGAGCTGGCCGAGCAGAACCCGTTCTACGCCCAGGCGGTCGCGCCCGACCAGGCGACGAGCTGCGGGCAGCCGGTGGCGTACGCGGCGGTCGGCTTCTTCGAGTACCCGAACGCGCCGGTCACGGCGGTGCGTGATCAGGTGCTCGAGCTGCGCGGGATCGCCAAGGGCACGGCGACGTGGGAGGACGAGGGGACCCGCGGAAAGACGTACACCGGCGCTTACTCGGCGCCGGCCGACGCGGCCACCGGGGCGCCGGCGGTGCGCGGGTGGTTCGTGCTGCGCGACGCGAACGACAAGTACGGCTACTTCGCGCTGTACGAGACCGACCCGGCCCACTGGGACGCGCTGAAGCCGGTGCTGGTGGCGAGCGGCAAGTCGCTGCTGGTGAAGCCGCGATCGATCGCGTCGCCGGTCGACGCGCAGGTCAGCGCTGCGCCGCCCGCGGGTGGGAGCGCGGGCGGCGGGCTCACGGCCGAGCCGGCGGGCGCCAAGCCGGCCAAGCCCGCCAAGGACGTGAAGGCCAAATAACGGCGGCGGGGCTAACGCACGCGGTCCTCGAACCGAGGCGCTTGCGGGCCGCATCACAGTCGAGTAAAAGCCGCAGGTCCCAGCCGCGCGTGGCGCTCGTGACCCTGTCGTCCAGAGGCCTAGGACAGTGGCCTTTCACGCCACCAACACGGGTTCGAATCCCGTCAGGGTCGTCTCTCACGCGCGGCTGGGCCCTTGAGCTCGCCTCAGGGGCTCAGGGCCCGTAGCTCAGTTGGTAGAGCAACGGACTTTTAATCCGTGGGTCGTCGGTTCGATCCCGACCGGGCTCATTCGCTTCACGGCCCTCTCGGGCCGGAGGGCCTCCGGGCCGAGGCCCCGCGAGGCGCCTCGGAGCGGACGGCCGCTCGCGCATGGAAGCCGGCCTGCGGGGCGGCAGGGCCCGGAAACTGGCCGCTCCGAGATCTTCTGTTATGGTGGCGCTGAGCCCGCCTCAGGAGGTTTCGCCATGTGGATCGCACGCGGCCCGACTCTCGCCGTCAGCTTCACCGTGGCCATGGGCGTGGGGGCGTCGCTGGCCGCGGCGGCTCCCGCCGACGCGCTGTCGGCCTGCCTGGACCGGTGCAACCGCGCGCGGCTGTCGGACACCAACCGGGCGACCTGTCGCCTGGACTGCGAGCAGGACGCGGCGACCGATCCGGAGCTGATCCGCTCGCAGATCGCGGGAAAGGCGAAGACGGGGGCAGGGCCGAAGCCGACGCCGTCGCCGAGGCCGACGCCGACGCCGCCGACGCCGACGTCGACAGGCCGGGCGGCGTGCAAGGCGGAGTGCGCGGCCGATCGGACGCTGTCAACCGACGACCGGGCGACCTGCCAGCTCGAGTGCGACCAACTGGAGGAGACGGCAGGGACGGGGCGGCCGAGCGGGGCGAGCGCGACGGCGAGCGGCGCGACGAACGGACCCGCGAGCGCCGCGACGGGCGGTCCCATCGCGGTGGCGACCGGTTCGGTGGCGCCGCCGAGCCTGGGAGTCGGGCCGTCTAGCTTTTTGGCCATGTGCCTCGAGACATGTCGTAAGGGACCGGTCAGGTTGAAGGCGACCGACCTGGCGACCTGCCGCCTGACCTGCGAGAACTCGGCGAGCGTGGTCGACGTGGCGCTCGACGCGGTGCCGACGGGGTGGATCACGGCCGCGCCGGCGCCGACGGTGATGACGGCGCCGCGGCCAGCCCCGGCGACGGTGACGGCCACGCCGACCGCTACGCCGCCGACGCGGCCGCCGGCCACCAGCACGCCCGGGGCGGCCGCGGGTGGCTCGTGTCAGGCGGCGCGGACGACCTGCGAGGGCGCGTGCGTGAAGGTGCAGGCGCAGTGCGAGCGCGGGTGCAGCAAGCAGAAAATCGAGACGGACCGCGAGACGTGCAAGCTCGACTGCGGCGAGAACCTCGGGCTCTGCACGGCCGACTGCACCGGCGCGCACGCGAGCTGCGTCAACCGCGGGAGCCGCTGAAGCGGGCTCGCGGGCCCGCTCTCGGCCGCGAGCTGATGGGTTGCGTCGCGCGAGCTCGAGCTGGGGTGACGAGAGCTGCGTCAGCTGCGAGGGCTGGGGAGCGGGCGGGCGGCGAGGTCGAGGAAGGCGAGGCGGAGGGTCTCGCCGACGGCGCCGAGGCTGCGCGCGTCGAGCTTGTCGCGCGTGTCGGCGTGGGTGTGCCAGGCGGGGTAGTCGTAGTCGATGAGCAGGATCGAGGGCACGCCGGCCTCGTCGAGCGGGACGTGATCGTCGAGCAGCGGCACGGCCAGCGGGGCGGGGTCGAAGGCGGTGAAGCCGTGCGCCTGTCCGATCGACCAGATCCGTTCGATCAGCGCCGGGTGCTGGGCCAGGCTGGCGCGGTCGGGCTGGATCCGCAGGTCACGGTCCCCGACCATGTCGAGGACGACGCCGAACTCGGCGCGGGCCACCAGGGGGAAGCGGCCCTGGAGGACCTCCGTGGCGAGCGCGCGCGAGCCGGCGAGGTACGGGCCGAGCTCCGGGCGGCCGAGCTCCTCGCCGTCGAACAGGATGACGGTGAGGCCGATGTCCGGCGGGAGCTGGCGGACGAGCAGCGGCACGAGCTCGAGCACGACGGCGAGGCCGCTGGTGCCGTCGTTGGCGCCGATGATCGGCTGGTCGCGGCGCGAAGGGTCGGGGTCGGACTCGGCCCACGGGCGGGTGTCGAAGTGCGTGGCGAGGATGAACCGGCGCGGCGCCTCGGGGCGGACGTGGCCGAGGAGCGTGGTCATGTCGAAGCCGACGCCGGTGAGCGGGTCGGCGCCGCGGTGCTCGAGGCGGTCGACCACGGCGGCGCCGGCGGCCTGTAGATCGACCGCGAGCGCCTCGATCGCGCCGGCCCGCCGCGCGTCGCCGAGCGCTCGCGGGTAGCGGTCGAGGAGGAGGTCGACCCGCGCGAGCGCGGCGGCGCCCGAGAAGCGCTCGCCGGTGTCGGCGCTGCCGGCGAGGCCCGACGACGGCAACCCCGGCGGTCGGCCGCAGGCCAGGACGAGACCGGCGAACGCGAGGAGGCTGCGGAGGTGCATGCGCAGCCCTGGCATGCCCTGCGGACGGGGCGCGCGCAAGGGGGAAACGCCGGCGTCGGCGCCGGAGCGCGCGGGAGCGGAGCGACGACCCGAGCTCGCGCGATGACCCAGGCCGTGACGCGAGCTCGCGCGCCCCGAGCAGGAGCTCGCCGGCACCGAGCGCGGACGGGAGCGGTCGGCAGGGCCGGGATGTATGCGCTTCGGGACATGCCCATCGAGTAATGTCCTGAAAGGCATGTTCTTCAGGACATGTCTTTATGAACCTGTCGCTGAACGACCCTCGGCTTCACGCGGGGTTCATGGCAGGCGTTCGAGCAGCTTGAGCGTGCGTCGGGCCTCGCGGGCGACCGAGGGGCGCGGGTCGGCGACCAGGGCGGCGACGGCGGGGCGGTCGGGGCGACGGCCGAACTCCGACAGGGTGGCGAGGGCGCCGACCAGGGCGGGGCGGGTGGCGCCTGTTTCGGCGAGGGCCGCAAGGGCACGGCCGCGGTAGTCGATCGCGCCGAACGTGTCGGCGAGGAGGATCCGCGCGTGATGGCGCACCAGGCCGTGCGGGTCGAAGGTGGCCCGGACGAGGGCTTCGCGGTCGCCGCGGGCGGCGAAGCCACGGACGCCGGCGACGCGGACGGCGGGGTTGCGGTCGGCGGCGAGCATCGGCGCGAGCTCCCGGAGCGCGGAAGGCGGCGTGATCGCGGGGTCGAGGGCGAGCTGCGCGGCCCAGATCCGCAGCCGTTGATCGCGGCGGCCGAGCGCGGCGGCGAGGACGTCGCGGGTCGAGCGCGGGCACGAGGGTGATCGGCTGGCCGGCGAGGATGTCGTCGAGCTCGGCGGCGGCCTGCTGCACGCGCGTGGTGGCGCGGTGGAGCAGGTCGGCGGCGCGGAGCAGGATCCGCGCGACCGGGGCGGCTCGTCGGAGCGCGCGGGCTCGCGGGCATGGGGACATGCTGCCGCGAGCGCGGGCAGGAGCTCCAGCCTTCACGGCGGCGGGGTCGAGCGAGGGCGAGGTCGATGGCGTGCGACCTGCGAGCGAGTGGCCGACGCCGCGCGCGCGGTGTATGTCTCGGCCATGATGGCAGACGATCGACCGAAGGCGAATTCGACGGCGTACACCCGGCGCGAGCTGCTTGGGGCGGGGGCGGGGGTGGTGAGCCTGGTGGTGGTCGGCTGCGTCGGCAAGCTGCCGCCCGCGCACGAGGTGCCGGCCGAAGGCGGCGAGGTGGCGATCGCGCTCGCGGACGCGCCCGAGCTGGCGCAGCCGGGCGGGGTGATGACGCTGGCGGTGGCGGGGATCAAAAAGCCGGTGCTGGTGGTCCGCGACGGCGAAGGCTACGAGGCGCTGCTGCTCAAATGCACGCACATGGGCTGCACCCCCGGCTGGAACGCGGCCGAGCGCAGCCTCGACTGCCCGTGCCACGGCTCGCGCTTCGACGCTCAGGGGGCGGTGCTGAAGGGGCCGGCCAAGGCGCCGCTGGAGAGGTTCGCGGTGACGTCCGACGGGTCGACGCTGCGCTTCCGCGTGGCATAGGGCTGCGGAAGTCAGGTGCTCGGTCGCGCCCGGCGGGGGTCACGGCGGGCGCTCCTCGCTCTCGCCGCGGGCCGACGCGCGAAGGGTCGGAGCGGGCGAGCCCGCCGTGAGGCGCTCCCCGACGAGGAGCGGGCGTCGCCGAGGTGCGCGGATCCTCGCCGCGGTGCGCTCGACCTCGGCGCGGAGGGCGGCGTCGGGGCGGACGAAGCTGGTCCAGGCGATGTCCTCGCGCTCGGGGTCGTACTCCCGCAGGCCGACGATCCGGCCGCGGCCGACGATCGCGTGGCTCGGCAGGTCCTGCAGACCGCCGATGGTCTCGACGCGCAGGACGTCGGCGGGTTTGAGCAGGAGTTCGAGCTGGCGCCGCAGCAACATCAGACCGTCGAGGCTGGCGACGAGGCGGTAGACGGGGGTTTCGGGCGGGACGAAGGCGCGCAGGGCGTCGAGGTGCTCGGGCAGGGCCAGCAGCGGCTGTCCTCCGCGACAGGTCGCAGGGCCAGCGGGGCGACGGCCGACCTGCTGGCCTTGACGCCGAGGCCCGAGAAAGCCTGGAAGTGGGCGAGGCTGGCGGGGCCGCTCCAGCGGAAGAACCGGCGCGCGAGCTCGACGTACGCCTCGTCCTCGGCGAGGGCGAAGCCGGTCAGCGGCGAGTCGGTCGAGCGGACGTAGGCGTAGCGCTGCTGATCGAGGCGGCCGCCCATGGGCTGGCGGCGGATCTGGCCGGCCGTCTGCAGCCGGCCGAGCACGAGCGGCAAGGGGGTGGATCGCGCGTCACGCCGGCACTCGGCACACCGAGACGGGTCGCTCGACTGGCGGCGCGACGGACGACTTCAGTCGAAGAGCGCGGAGACGGCGCGGTCTTTCAAGCCCTGTCCTTCGAGACCTGTGCGAAGGAACATGTCCTCGAGCGCCGGCTCGACGTCGCCGTCGCACGGGGCGACCGGGGGCGGCGCTGCGCGGAGGGCTCGCAGCGCCGCGGGCGGCTCACCAGACCTCGCAGGCGTCCTTGGCGCGCATGGCGGCGCCGGGCTGGCACTGGAAGGCCTCCCAGAAGCCGGAGAAGTGGGCCAGCGGGACGTTGACGCGCTGCTTGGGGGGGCTGTGCGGGTCGATGGTGGCGCGCAGGCGCTGGCTCTCGGGGGTCTCGTGGGTGCACCAGCCCTGGGCGAAGCCGATGAAGAACAACTGCTCGGAGGTGAGGCCCTGGATCAGCGGCTCTTCGGGCTTCTTGCTGGCGTGCAGCTTGTAGCCGGCGTAGGCGGCCTTGATCCCGCCGAAGTCGGCGATGTTCTCGCCGAGGGTGAGCTTGCCGTTGAGCTTGACCGCGGGCAGCACCTCGATGCCGCCGTAGGTGGTCTCGATGCACTTGGCGCGGGTCTCGAACTTGGCGGCGACGCCCGGGTCCCACCACTCGCGCAGGACGCCGTCCTTGTCGAACTTGCGGCCCTGGTCGTCGAAGCCGTGGCTGAGCTCGTGGCCCATGACCATGCCGATGCCGCCGAAGTTCATCGCCATCGGGAAGTCGGCGCTGAAGTACGGCGGCTGGAGGATGCCGGCCGGGAACACCATCTCGTTGGCGCTCGGGTTGTAGTAGGCGTTGACCAGCGCCGGCGGCATGTGCCACTCGCCCTTGTCGACCGGCTTGCCGACGCGGTCGAAGTCCCGCTGCAGCAGGAACTTGCGGATCGCCTGGCCGTTGGCGGCGTGGCCGGTGCGCTGCAGCTTGAGCTTGCCGTAGTCGCGCCACTTGTCGGGGTAGCCGATCTTGTTGTGGAGCGCCTTGGCCTTCTCGAGCGCGCGCTGGCGCGTGGCGTCGTCCATCCACGCGAGCGCGGGCAGGCCGGCGGCGAACGCCTCCTCGATGGCGGCGATCATCTCGAGGGCGATGTCCTTGCTGGCGCCGGCGAACCGCTCCTTGACGAAGGCCTGCCCGACGAGCTCGCCGAGGCCCAGGTTGGCCCAGCCGACGCACCGCTCCCACCGCGGCGACAGCTCCTTGGCGCCGGTCAGCGCCGCGGTGAACTGGAAGTCGGCGTCGACGATGTCCTTGCTCAGGGCGGGCGCGCTGGCGCGGAGGATGTGCCAGCGCAGGTAGGCCTGCAGGGTGTTCGGGTCGGTGCCGCGCAGCAGCCCGCCGAGCTTCTCGAAGTAGCTCGGGACGGTGACGTTGACGTCGGCGCCGAGCTTGGTGTAGCCGAACGCCTTGAAGAAGCCGGCCCAGTTGAGCTCGGGGTCGAGCTTGGCGAGGCCCTCGACGCCGAGCAGGTTGTAAGTCTTGTCGGGGTCGCGCATCTGATCGCGCGGGGTCTGCAGCTCGGCCAGCGCGGTCTCGAAGGCGACGATCTTGGCGGCGAGGTCGGTCGCGACCTCGGGGGCGTCGCCGAGGAAGCCGAGCATGCGCGCGACGTGGGCCTGGTAGGCGGCCAGCAGCGCCTTGGTGCGCTCGTCGGTCTTGAGGTAGAAGTCGCGGTCGGGCAGGCCGGTGCCGCCCTGGTCGACGAAGACGACGTAGACGTCGGGGCGCTTGGGATCGGGCTCGACGAACAGGTCGAACAGCGGGCCGTGGCCGCCGAACTGGTCGGCGTCGAGGCCGCCGACGACGGTCATCATGGTGTTGGCGTCCTTGACGCCCTTCACCCGCGCGAGCAGGGGCTTGAGCGGAGCGATGCCGGCCTTGTCGATCGCGGGCTCGTCCATGCACGCGGCGTAGAAGGCGCCGAGCTTGCTCTCGACCGGGTCCTTCGACTTGCCGGCGGCGGACCGCTCGAGGATCGCGCGCAGGACCTGGTTGTTGCGGTCGGTGACTTCGCCGAAGCCGCGGCCGTAGCGGGGCTTGTCGGCGGGGGGCGGGGTCTTCCGCAGCCAGCCGCCGCAGGCGTACTGATAGAAGTCGGTGCAGGGGTCGACGTTGGTGTCGAGCGCCGCGAGCACGCCGGCGCCGATCGGCTCGCGCGCGACGAGGTTGGCCCGCTGCACCGGCGAGGGCGCCGGCGCGGCGACGGGCTCGGGCTTGGGCGCCGGGGTCTCCGTGGCCGCCGGACGGTCGCAGGCGAGGGCGAACAGGGCCAGGACGCAGGGCGAGAGCGAGAGGCGTGACATCGGGCGGGACGATGCCACAGCGCGCTGACGCGCCGCGGGTTTCACGAAGTTAGACAACTCACCGCGGCGCGGACGCCCGCGGCCCGGGTGAGGGCTGGCGACACCCGGGCGCGGCGCTCGAGGCCGGGCGATCGGCGGCGGCGATGAGCCTGGCGGAAGGGACAGGTTCGACGGGACGGGTCGGGGCGTCGGCCGACGCGGCGCGCCACCTGGCGGAAGGGACAGGTTACCGGGGGCGAGGGGGCCGGCCGCGAACTGGCAGCGCGGGCGCGACCGGCTCACGGCGCATGACGTCACGCGAGGCGGTGAGGACCGCTCCGGACGCCAGGTCCTCGGCGAGCGGTCCCCTGCGACGGGTGGTGGAGGAGGAACGCGCGCAGCTCCTGCGATATCCTCGGGAGGATGGCCGAGCCGGGGGTGTGCATCCAGTCGGTGCGGGTCCCGCTGCTCGCGGCCGCGGCACGCACGGGGCGGCCGCTCGCCGAGCTCGCGCAGGACGTCCGGATCTCGCGGACGACTTTCGGCGACGCGACGGCCCGGGTGCCGCACTCGACGGCGTTCGCGGTGTGGGAAGCGATGGCGAGGGCGAGCGGAGATCCGGCGTTCGGCGTGTTCGCGGCGGAGCTGGTCGGAGCGGCGCCGTTCGACCTCGTCGACCTCGCGCTGGCCCACTGCGCGGACGTGGGGACGATGGGGCGACAGTTCCTGCGCTATCAGGCGCTGTACCACGAGGCCAACGACGCGTGGTTCGAGCTGCGCGGGGAGCGGGCGACGCTCGGCCATCGGCTCCGCGGCGAGCTGCCGCGCTCGCCTCACCTGGCGCAGTTCTTGTTGGCGGTGTGGACGACGAAGCTGCGCCGCGCGACCGGCCGGCGCGAACTGCTGACGGAGGTGCGGCTGCGCGACCCGGCGCCGCGTGACGCGGGACCGCTCGAGCGATCGTTCGCGGCGCCGCTGCGGTTCGGCGCCGTGGAGGACGCGCTGGTGTTCCCGCGCGCGGTGCTCGAGCTGCCAATGCAGGGCGCCGACGCGGGGCTGGCCGGCACGCTGCTGCCCCAGCTCGAGCACGAGCTGCGCGGCCGCGGGGGCGAGGCGGCGTTCGTCGCCGCGCTGCGAGGCCAGGTGCAGGCGCTGCTGGGCGAGGGCGAGGCGCTGGCGGAGTCGGTGGCCCGGGCGCTGGGGACGTCGGAGCGGACGATGCAGCGGCGGCTGCGACAGGCGGGCACGAGCTTCCGCGAGGTGGTCGACGCGGTCCGGCGCGAGACGGCCCTGGCCCGGCTCGGGCGGCGCGACGCGACGGTGACCGACATCGCGTTCATGCTCGGGTTCTCGGATCTGAGCGCGTTCAGCCGGGCGTTCCGCCGCTGGACGGGCGCGAGTCCGTCGGAGTACCGCGGCTAGCGGCCGCGACCGGGGCGCTCCGGCCGTTCCTGCGCGCGGAGCCGACAGGTTCGCCGGGCGGAAGGAGGGGCATATCGGGCTCCCGGGGGACCGACGAAGCGGGGCGGGGGATCGGCGGGAGCTGCTCGAATGCTGCGGTCGCGGCACGAGTTGGCGCGTCCGGTTCGACGGTTGGCGCCGCCGGTCGGGCGTGCCGTCGGCCGGCCGGGCATGTTGGCGGCATGACGAGCGAACGCGACGGTTTCTCGGGCCTGCTCTGGCTCTGCGTGCCGGTGTACGGCCTGCACATCATGGAAGAGCTGGCCTTCGGTTGGCTCGACTGGGCGCAGTCGGTCGGGATGATGTTCCCCGGCTGGTCGACCTTCTATGTCACCAACGCGGTGGTGATCGTCATCGGCGTGACGGCGGCGGCGCTCGGCTGGCGGATGCCGGCGTGCGCCCTGGCGTTCCCCGCGTTGATGGTGATCAACGCGCTGCTGTTCCACCTGCTGCCGTCGCTGACCGGCGGGCGCCCCAACCCCGGGTGCATCAGCGCGATGGTGTTCTTCCTGCCGATCGCGGCGCTGACCCTCCGCGACGCGTGGCGGGCCGGGGTGCGCGCGTGGCAGACCTACGCGGCGGCCGCGCTGATCGCCGGCGTCCTGCAGCTGTGGCCGGTGCTGCTGCTGAAGCTGTCGCCGCTGCTGGCGGCCGGACCGGCGCAGCGGTGAGGCCCCGGGCCGGCACCTGGCCGAAGAGACAGGCCCGGGCGCGAGGCCGCCGCGCGCTCAGGCCTGGTCGGGAGGACATGGCGAAAGAGACAGGTCTTTCGCCTGACCGAAGGGACAGGCTCAGTCGGCCCAGCCGTCGGCGACGAGGCCGGCGATGATCGCCCGCGCGCGGTGGCCCCAGATCGGGTGCGGCTCGGTGGCGAGGGCGTCGGCGAGGCGGTTGGCGGCGGCCGCGGAGGTGATGTTCTCGCGCTCGGCCAGCTCGAGCGCGCGGCGGGTGACGACGAAGACGGCGTTGTCCCAGTCGCGGCCGTAGTGGCGCTCGATCGCGGCGTCGTGCGGGACCTTGCCGTACTGCTCGTTGGCGCAGTAGACGATGCCCATGCGGTTGCACAGGAAGTCGGGCACGTAGACGATGCCGCGCGCGCGCAGGGCCTCGCCGTCGCGCACGTCGTCGAGGAGCTGGTTGTTGGCGGCGCCGCAGACGATGCGGGCCTGGATGCCGGGGATCGTGTCGGGGTTGAGGACGCCGCCGAGAGCGTTGGGCGCGAGGATGTCGCACGGCTCGGCGAGGATCCGGTTGTCGCCCGGCTCGGCCGGGACGACGGTGAGCGGGGCGCCGGCGAACTCCCGCTCGAGCTGCTCGCGCCGCGCGGGCGAGAGCTCGCTGGCGAGGATCGAGCCGACGCCGCGCTGCACGAGCTCGCCGATCATCGCCGCGCCGACGTTGCCGGTGCCCTGCATGACGATCTTCTTGCCGGCGAGGGCGCCGAGGCCGAGGTGCGCCAGGGCGCCCTCCATCGCGCACACGACCCCCTTGGCGGTCGCGGGCGAGGGGTTGCCGGCGCCGCCGAGGGCCGGCGGGATGCAGGTGACGAAGCGGGTGCCGCGATGGACGACGGCCATGTCCGCGGGGCCGGTGCCGGCGTCCTCGGCGGTGATGTAGCAGCCGCGCAGGCTGGCGACGAAGCCGGCGTATTCGGTGTAGAGGCGCTCGCGGAAGCCGACGTCGTGATAGGGATGGTCGATGTGGCGGGCGATGAGGCCCTTGCCGCCGCCCCACCACAGGCCGGCGAGGGCGCTCTTGCGGGTCATGCCGTGCGACAGGCGCAGGCCGTCGCTGAGGAAGCTGGCGAGGTCGCCGTACGGCCAGTAACGCAGGCCGCCCTGACCCTGGCCGCGCGTGGTGTTGTGGACGAAGGCGCCGAACAGCGCGCCCGTGGTCGCGCCGACCTCGAGGAAGACTCCTTCGTGGCGGTGATAGTCGCGGGTGTCGCCGAGGAGGTGAGTCGCGATCTCCGCCAGCTCGGGGTGCGAGCTGCGGACGACGCCGTTGTCGTGGACGAAGTAGGCGCGGCGGCGGCCGAGCGAGGTGAGGTGCGCTGCGAATGCTTCTGGGCTGAGGTCGACGAGGCGCGTCATGACTGCGCCGACTTTAGCCGCCGCCCCGAGGCCGGCGAGGACGCCGGGGCCGTGAGGGCTCGCACCGTCGCCGGGCGCGCGCACGCGTCAGGTGAAGACGGGCACAGCGACGTGGTGGATGCCGCGCTCGGTCGTCCTCGGCGATCGCGTTCGTCGCGGCGACAGTGCGCGCGGGGCCGCGACGGCGAGGACGAGGCTGCAGGGAACGGGCCCACAGCGGGCGCGGCGAGGGCGATGCGCGAGGGTTTGCGCGCCCCCTCAGCCGGCGCCGCGCGGGGCGAGGTTGATCAGGCTGAGGCCCTTGACGCCGGTGTCCTTGTTGAGGGTGCCGTCGAGCTCGGCGTAGCGCAGCATGGGGTTGCGCGAGCGGTTCTTGCGATCGCCGAGGCGGGTCCGATAGTCGGACAGCGGCTGGACCTGGTAGGCCCACAGTTGATCGGCGTGGACCCACTTCTTGCTGTAGATGGTGCGCAGGACCAGCGACTCCTCGTCGCCGACGAGGGCCTCGACGTTGGCGACGAACTGCTTGTTGTAGTCGAAGTACTCCTCGGCGTTGCTGAAGTAGACGACGCGCACCGGCAGGTTCAGCGCCCGGGCGGCGGCGCCGACCGATTGCAGCGAGTTGGGCCCGGTGAGGTCGCCGCCCATCATGCGCACGCGATCGGCGAGGAACATGTCGCGGATGTACTGGTACATCTCGGGGTTCGACATCCACGTTGTCGGCCGGTCGCCCTGGTGGCGCCGGTAGACGCGGTCGAGGTGGATGTAGACGGTCTCTCGCGCCGCCTTGTAGAGCCGGACGATGCGCTTGCGATCGGCCTCGGGCAGGCCGGCGTAGGCGGCCTCGAGGATCTTGACGCTCTCGTCGACGGCGCCCGCGGTCCAGCGATCGAACAGGGTCTTGGGATCGGGCGAGGCCTCGATCAGGGCCTCGTAGCAGCGGTGGAGGTCGACGACGCTCCGATCGATGTCGAGGAGGAACATCAGCTCGCTGCCGGCCGCGGCCGCGAGCGTGTAGTTCTGATCGGAGCCGACGCCGACGTACACGCCGCCCTTGCCGGCGACGTACGGGAAGAACACGTCGTGCCGGACCTCGTTGCTCTTCATGTAGTGGATCGGCGTCTCGATGAGGCTGTCCTCGGGGCCAGCCAACATCGTCGCCCGCTGTTCGGCGGTCAGCGGGGCGGTGCCGCCGGCGCCGGCGGGGGAGCTGGGCGGGGGATCCGCCGCGGGGGCGGCGGGCGCCGGCGCAGGGGCGGGCGCAGGCGGGGCAGGCGTCGGCTCCGGTGCCGGGCTGGTCCCCGCCGACAGCGATTGATGAGCGCTGGCCGACGGCGCAGCTTCGGTCGGGGGGCGGCCGCCGCACGCGAATGCGAGCGCGAGGCCGAGAGCGCACACGGGCGACGACCAGCGCTGAAATCCGCGGGGGAGGCGAGGCAAATTGCGGGGGCGCGGCGAGACCGGCATCAGCGAGAGCCTATGCCACAAGCCCGGCATGATTGGGAAATTGGTGCTTGTCAGTTCGGGTCGGAAGGAATACACATGCGGTCGCGCGGGTAGGTCCCGCGCCGCCGCACGTGCCGCGGGTCCGCGGATTGTCCCGGATCCACACGTGGAGCCACCGCGGAGCACCGCGGAGCCCCGCTCCTCTGCAGACCGGCCGTCGCGTGCGACCCGAGCGGCCGCGCGCGGCCGCCCCCGCGAGAGCAGCACGCATGACCACGCACGAATCGAATTCCAGTCGCAGCGTGACCATCCGCGCCGAGAACCTGTCGAAGATCTACGGCGACTTCGCGGCCCTGCACAGCGTCACCTTCGAGGTGCGCAAGGGCACCGTCGCCGCGTTCCTCGGCCCCAACGGCGCCGGCAAGTCGACGACGATGAAGATCTTGACCGGCTACCTCGCGCCGACGTCCGGCAGCGCCAGGGTCCTCGGCTTCGACCCGACGCACCCGGACCAGCGCATCGAAATGGCCCAGCGCCTCGGTTACCTGCCCGAGAACGGGCCGCTCTACGCCGACATGACGCCGCGCGAGACGCTCGAGTTCGTCGGCAAGGTCCGCGGGCTCGGCAACGGCCTCAAGTCGGCGATCGAGCGCGTGACCCGCCAGTGTGCCATCGGCGAGGTGTTCGACAAGCCGGTCGGCAAGCTGTCGAAGGGCTTCCGCCAGCGCGTCGGCATGGCCCAGGCGCTGCTGCACGACCCCGAGGTGCTGATCCTCGACGAGCCGACCAGCGGCCTCGATCCGCTGCAGATCCGCGACGTCCGCGAGCTCATCCGCGAGCTCGGGCGGACCAAGACGATCCTGCTGTCGACGCACATCCTGCAGGAGGTCGAGGCGGTGGCCAGCGAGGTCATCGTCGTCGGCGAGGGCCGGCTGGTGTTCTCCGGCACGCTCGACGAGCTGCGCGCCGGCAGCTCGGTCGAGCAGCGCTTCTACGCGCTGATGGACAAGCGGCGCAAGGAGGCCGCGTAGTCATGGCGACGACGTCTTCGAAGGACGTGATCTTCGGCATCGCCGGCAAGGAGCTGCGCAGCTTCCTCGGCAACCCGACCGGTTACGTGTTCCTCACGCTGTTCATCGCCCTGTGCGCCGGGGCGGCGTTCTGGCCGCGCGAGTTCTTCGACCGCAACCTCGCGGACCTGGCGACGCTCAACCGGCAGATGCCGCTGATCCTGATGCTGTTCGTGCCGGCGATCACGATGACGCTGTGGGCCGACGAGCGCCGCGCGGGCACGGACGAACTGCTGCTGACGCTGCCGGTGCGCGACACCGAGGTCGTGCTCGGCAAGTTCCTCGGCGCCGTCGGCGTGCTGTCGATCGGTCTGGCGTTCAGCCTGGCCAACGTCGCGGTGCTGGCCTACCTCGGCGAGCCCGACGTCGGCCTGATGTTCTCGACGTTCCTCGGCTACTGGCTGATGGGCACCCTGTTCGTGGCGGTCGGCATGATCGGCTCGCTGCTGACGACCAACGTCACGGTCGCGTTCGTGCTCGGCGTGCTCGGCTGCGCCGCGTTCGCGCTGGCCCAGTCGGTCGCGATCGGCGGCGGCGTCATCGGCGTCGCGCTGCTCGCGGGGCTGGCTTCGCTCGGCTGGCTGGTCGCGTTCGGCTCCGGCATCCACGCCGGCTACGCGGCGCTGGTCGGCGCGTTCGTCGGCGTGGTGCTGTGGCTCGGCGACGTCGTGCCCGGCTTCACCGGCCTGTTCGCCGCCTTCGACGCGCCGTCGCACTTCGCCAGCTTCGGCGAGGGCGTCATCCGCCTCGGCGACGTCGTGTTCTTCGCCGGCGGCACCGCCGTCGCGCTCTATCTCTGCGGTCTTCTGCTGTCCCGGAGGCACTGGTGATGCACCCGCGCGTCCATCGCTTCATCCGCTTCGCGTCGATCGCCGTCACGGCGGTCTCGCTGACTTACATGGCCCAGCGCGCCAACGTGCGCGCCGACGTCACCGCCGAGAAGCTCAACCAGGTCACCTCGGCCACCCGCGACCTCATCGACGCCGTCACGCCCGAGCGGCCGGTGGCGATCCACGCGTTCGTGTCGCGCGAGGTGCCGCGCGACTACGTGACCGTGCGCGCCCGCCTGCTGTCGGTGCTGCGCGAGATGGAGGCCCGCGGCAAGGAGGGCCTCACGGTGCGCATCGTCGAGCCGTCGTCGTTCTCCGACGAGGCGGTCGAGGCCGAGGAGAAGTACGGCATCCGCCCGCAGGTGGTCGCCAACCGCGACGGCGACCGCGTGCAGGAGATGCAGGTGTTCCTCGGCGTGGCCGTCACCAGCGGGCCGCACGAGCAGACGATCCCCTTCATCGACCGCGGCATGTCGCCCGAGTACGAGCTGGTCCGGGCGCTGCGCACGGTCACGCAGGAGAAGAAGAAGGTCGTCGGGGTGCTGCGCACCGACGCGACCATCATGGGCAACTTCGACCTGCAGGCGCGCAAGCAGCAGCCGGCCTGGCGCGTCATCGGCGAGCTCAAGAAGCAGTACGAGGTCCGCAGCCTCAACCCCGGCGCCGAGATCCCGAAGGACGTCGACGTGCTGCTGGTGCCGCAGATGAGCAGCATGACCACGGCGCAGCTCGAGCACCTCAAGAAGTACATCGACGAGGGCCGCCCGGCGCTGCTGACCGTCGACCCGATGCCGCTGTTCGACATGCGCCTGTCGCCGAGCGAGCCGATGCTGCCGCCCCCGGGCCAGAACCAGGGGATGATGTTCGGCATGCAGGAGCAGGGCGAGCCGAAGGGCGACTACCTCGGGTTCCTGCAGAAGATCGGCGTCAACTGGGAGTCGGACAAGATCGTGTTCGACACCGACAACCCGCACCCGCGCTTCGCCGGCAGCCCGCCGCAGGTGGTGTTCGTGACCGAGCGGCCCGACGGCACCAAGCCGTTCAACGGCCAGGATCCGGTCGTGTCCGGCATCAACGAGGTCGTGGTCCTGTTCGGCGGCTCGATCAAGCCGGCGGCCGGGTTCGAGTCGCAGTTCGTGCCGCTGCTTCAGACCGGCACCAGGGGCGGCTACAACAAGTTCGAGGAGATGACCGAGCGGCACATGCTGTTCGGGCTCCAGGGCCCGATCCTGCCGCGCCAGCGGACGATGACGGGCGCGAGCGAGGTCATCGCCGCGCACATCACCGCCGGCGAGACGTCGGGCGAGGCCGCGAGCAAGGGCAAGAACGTGATCGTGGTCGCCGACCTCGACATCTTCGGCGACCAGTTCTTCGTCCTCAACGAGCGCGGCGGCGACCTCGACGGCGACGGCATCGACGACCTGCGGTTCGACAACGTCACCTTCCTGCTCAACGCGATCGACACGCTGACCGGCGACGCCGGCCTGGTCGAGCTGCGCGGGCGCAAGGCGCAGTACCGCCGCATGACGACGATGGACGCGCTGACGAAGGAGGCCGACGACAAGCGCAACGCCGAGATCGAGGCCGCCAACGCCAAGGCCGAGGCCGAGCTCAAGGCCGCCCAGGAGGCGCTCGACGCCGCGGTCAAGAAGATTCAGGACGACGCGTCGCTCGACGAGACGACCAAGGCCGTCCTGCTGAAGAGCCGCGAGGAGGCCGAGAACCGGCGCCTGGCGGCCAAGCGCGAGACGATCGAGCGCGACAAGGCGCGCGCGCTCAAGGCCACCGAGAACGAGCGCGACAAGGCGGTCGAGTCGGTGCGCGCGAAGGTCCGCCTGCTGGCCAGCACGACGCCGCTGCTGCTGCCGATCGTGCTGGGCTTCGGCGTGTGGCTGCGCAAGCGCGGCCGCGAGGCCGAGTCGATCCCGAGCTCCCGGAAGCGAGGTGCCGCATGAACCGCACGACCATCCTGACCGTCGTCGTCGCGCTCGCCAGCCTCGGCGGCGCCGTGGCGATGCGCCCTGGACCTGTCCCTCAGGTCACCTACGAAGACACCGGCCAGCTGCTGTTCCCGAACTTCACCGACCCGTCGCAGGCCGCGAGCCTCGAGGTGATCGGCTGGGACGAGACGGCCGCCCGCAACACGTCGTTCAAGGTCGAGCTCAAGGACGGCCGCTGGACCATCCCGAGCCACAACGACTACCCGGCCGACGGCACCGAGCGCATGGGCAAGGCCGCGGCGTCCTTCATCGACGTGAAGAAGGACATCTACCGCGGCGACCGCCCCGAGGACCAGTCGAGCTACGGCCTCGACGACCCGACCGACCCCAACGCGAAGGAGCGCGGGCAGCGGATCACGATCAAGGACGCGTCCGGCACGGTGCTCGCCGACGTGATCCTCGGCAAGAAGGTCGAGGACAAGGAGGGCTACCGCTACGTCCGCCTGCCCGACCAGAAGCGCGTCTACGCGGTGAAGATCGAGGTCGACATCTCGACCAACTTCACCGACTGGATCGAGAAGGACCTGCTGCAGCTCGAGCAGGACCAGGTCGTGTCGTTCATGAGCGACACGTACAAGGTCGACGAGAGCCAGGGCAAGGTCACCGGCAGCGACCCGTTCCTGGTCAAGAAGGACGCGGCCGACCCGGAGGGCTCGTGGCTGCTCGCCGAGGGCTCGACGCCGATCGCGGGCAAGGAGCTCGACCCGTTCAAGGTCAAGCAGGCGATCAGCGGGCTCGACCGCCTGCAGATCGTCGGCGTGCGCCCGCGGCCGGAGATGCTGACGCTGCAGGCGCTGCAGTCGAAGGGCTTCTTCGTCACCCGCGACGGCTCGCGCCTCTACGGCAACGAGGGCGAGGTCAAGGCCATCTGCGACGACGGCGTGGTCTACAACCTCTACTTCGGCGAGGTCACCTACGACTCGGGGCTCGCGCTCACGGCCGGCCAGGAGGGCGGGGAGGCGGCGCCCAAGCCCGAGGACGAGGCGGCGGCCAAGAAGGACGCCAACCGCTACATGTTCGTCGACGTGTTCTACGACCCGACGCTCGACACCAAGGCGACCGCCGGCGGCAACCCAGAGGACGCGCCGGGCGCCAAGCGGGCCAAGCAGCTGTCGGCGCGCTTCAGCAAGTGGTTCTATGTGATCTCCGACGCGAGCTTCAAACAGATCCGCAAGGCGAAGGCGGAGTTCTTCAAGGACGCGCCCGCGGGCAGCGGCGCGACGCCGGCGGCCCCCGCGAAGAAGGAGCCGAAGCCGGCCGCGCCGAAGGTCGAAGCGCCGAAAGCGGAGAAAGCGAAGTAGTCGCGCCGCGAGTCGGCGGAACTCGAGTTCGCGGCCGGGCGGGACCCCCGCTATCGGCCCTCGCACAGCCCGGCGGCGCTCGCTCCGGGCTGTGCGCATTTTCGCCCGCCGCGCCGGGCGGGCGCCGGTCCCGTGGCCTGGATCGGTTGTCATCGCCGGCCGGCGCGGGCATAAGTCGCATGGCGCCGCATGGGGAGCGAAACGGACGAGGAGCCCTCCAGACCACGCCTGTCCTGGCGTGAGGGCTTTTATCTGGTCGGGCCGCAGCCGCTGAGCACGCCCTACTTCGTGTCGGGCTTCCTGCTGGCGGCGGGGGTCGGCTACGCGACGCCGGTCGTGCAGGTCGGCCTGTACGTGCTGCTGCTGCTGCTCGCGCCGCTGTACATCGAGGCGGTGCTGCTGACGCTGTCGAACGGCGGCACGTACATGATGACCCGCTACGCGCTCGGCCACCTCGGCAAGCTGGCGGTGGCGGTGTCGGCGTTCGTCGGCGTGATCATCTCGATCTCCTACGCCGTGTCGACGCTGGCGTGCCTGCTGGCCTACGGGGCCCACATCACGGCGCTCAGCCAGGTGGTCCTCGGGACAGGTACGATCGGCGTGGTCGCCCTGTCGGCCCTGCCGGCGATCGGCTTCGGGATCTGGGTGACCCCGCGAGAGTGGCGCTACGTGGCGCTGCGCCAGGGCCTCATCGCCTTCGTGGCGCTGCTGTTCTCGGCGGTGGTGCCGGACCCGATCGTCGCCACCTTCGCGCCGATCGGGCTGCTCTTGCGGCTCAACAACCTCGGGCTCAAGCCGAGCGTGCGGGTGTCGAAGGCGATCTTCCTCGTCAACCTGCTCATCATCGGCGCGACCATCGTCGGCGGCTACGTGTGCCTGGCGCTGCAAGGCGTCGACTGGTCGTCGGTGTGGTCGGGCTACGGCCGGGCGGCCCCGGCGGTGCCGCTCGACGCGACGTTCGACATCGGCATCATCCCGGGGCTGGCGATGCTCTCGGCGCCGATCCTGCTGGCCGGCGTCGGCAACGGGGTGCTCAGCGCGACCGGGGTCGAGACGGTGATGAACATCCCGGAGGAGCTCGAGAACCCGCAGCGCGACGTGCCGAAGATCTACTGGGCGATGCTGCTGACGCTGCTGGTGGTCGGCGGCTCGCTGGCGCTGCAGGTGTTCCTGCTGCTGCCGCCCGAGGTGCTGCTGTCGCGCAGCGGCGACCTCGTCGGCGCGCTCGGCTACCACGTCGGCTCGACGCTGACGGGGGTGTCGGGCGTCGGCGGGGCGTGGCAGGCGGCGCTGGTGGCGAGCGCGGCGCTGATGCTGATCGGGGCGGTCAACGCCGGGCTCGCCGGGTCGCGCGGGCTGTGGCTGGCGATGACGCGCGACAACCTGCTGCCGCGCGCGCTCATCACCCCGAACGCGCGCGGCGCGCTGGCGCGGCTGCACTGGCTGCTGCTGGCGGCGGCGGTGCTGCTCGGCTCGCAGTCCGACTGGAACCCGCTGTCGCTCGACCGCTGGCACAAGGCGATGTTCGGGCTGGTGATGTTCTCGGGGATGGCGGCGTTCATCCTGCTGCGCAAGTTCAAGGGCGAGGAGCGGCGGGTCTACACCGCGCCGTGGAACATCTCGGTGCTCGGCACGCGGGTGCCGGTGGCGGCGTTCCTCGGGGTGTCCGCGCTGTCGTACGCGCTGCTCAGCCTGTGGGCGGCCAGCAGCTCGCACCTCGAGGAGCTGCGCACGCTGGTGTGGGTGGTGCTGGTCCTCGTCGGCACGGTGGTGCTGGTCTACAACCACCGGCCGCTGATCCGCGCCGGCTACCGCTACGTCCGCCGCGTGCTCGAGACGGTCGAGTCGACGGTGATCGACCCGCAGCAGCGCACGGTGGTGGTCGCCGTCGGCGGGGTCCGCGTCGGCCGCCTGGTGTCGAAGGCGATCGACCTGGCCCACCAGCAGAGCCGCACGACCGGGATCCCGTACCGCCAGGTCGTCGTGTTCCACATGACGAAGGGCGTCCGCAGCGAGTTCGTCTACCGCATCACGCAGGACTCGATCCGCCCCGAGGGCATCGAGGGCACGACGGTCCGGATCTTCACCGAGCTGACCGAGATCGCGCCCAAGGACCTCGACCTCTACCTGGCCCTGGTGCCGCACAAGCAGACGCCGCAGCACAAGAGCCTGCTCCACGCCGCGTTCGACGCGCTGGTCCGCTTCCACGAGGCCCACAGCTTCAAGGGCCACATGATCATGATCGGCACCTACGGGGTGAAGCCGGCCGACATCGAGGAGCTGCAGACCCGCCTCAAGGACACGACGCTGGTGCCGGTGCCGCTGTTCGACGACTGACCTTGGGGGCATGTCCGAGCGCGCATGTCCGGACGGGCATGGCCACAGGGACATGCCCTCACGGGCAGACGGGTCAGCGGGCGATCGAGGGGTCGTAGTTCGGGTCGAGCTCGACCGGCGGGCCGGTGTCGGGGACGGCCATGTGGACCACGGCCTCGCCCTCGTAGCAGAGGACGCCGTGCGGAAGGGCGAGGATCCAGCCGTCGACGTCGGCCCGCACGTCGCCCCCGGCCGGCAGCGAGCGCCCGTGGATGTCGCTGAGGGTGGCGAGGCGGTCGCCGACGCAGACGACGTCGCCGGGCTCGACGTGGTAGTGGACGATGCCGGTGGCGCGCGCGCGCGGCACGAGGTCGCGCATGACCGGAAACTCGACCCGCGGGATCGGGATGCCGACCACCGGCTCGATGTCGCCGGGCAACATGCCGGCGCCGCGCAGGACGTTGAGGCAGGCGGTGATGCCGGCCTGGCGCGCGGCCGGGTCGACGGCGCCGGTCAGGCCGAGCTCGACGGTGATCGCGGGGATCCGCGCCTGCAGCAGGGCGGTGCCGCTGACGGACCGGTGCAGCCGCGCCTGCAGGTAGCGGTCGCTCGGGATCTCGTTGACGACCGGCAGACCGGTCCAGGCGCACAGGGCGTCGAGGCGATCGGCGAGCTCGCGCGCGGCCGGCAAGTCCTCGGGCCGGCGATAGAGGACGCGATCGCGGATGATGAAGCAGCAGGCCCGCAGGCCGTAGCAGTGGAGGTCGACGAGGAAGTCGGCGCGCCGCATCTCGGCGAACAGGCGCGCGTAGCCGGCCTCGAGCACGGCCGGGTGATCGCTGCCCTGGCCAGGCTCGGGCGGGAAGTCGGGGAACAGGCGGTTGGGGTCGCGCCGATCGAGGTAGGAGACGCGCTGGCGGGCGTGCAGGCCGGCCGGGTTGAGGCTGGGGATGGCGACGAGGGTGCCGCGCAGCCGGTCGGCGAGGCCGTGCTCGAGCAGGCCGTGGACGACGGAGAGACCGGTGACCTCGTCGCCGTGGATGTTGGCGGTGATCCACACCGTCGGTCCGGGCTCGCGCCCGCGGACGAGGACGATCGGCAGGCGCTCGCGGTGGCCGGTCGGCAGGGTGGCGAGCTCGAACCAGCCGTGGACGAGCTCGCCAGGTGCGGCGACGACGTCGCCAAGCGCGAAAGAGGCCGTCATGCCGCTTAAGTGTGCCTCAGCCGGGCTCGAGGACGAAGGGGTAGCGCACAGTGACGACGCCGGGCGCGTCTCCGGGGAACCGCCAGCGGCGCGCGGCGGCGGCGATGCAGGCTCCGACGCCTTTCTCGGCGAGGGTGTCCTCCACCACAGCGGCGCTGGTGACTTCGCCGCTCGTCTCGATGCGCAGGTCGAGCGTGACGCGCCCGCGGAGGTTGGGATCACGCTTGAGGCCGTGGTCGTAGCAGGCGCGCACCTCTCCGACGTGGGCGCGGACGACCCGGCGGATCAGCTCGCGGTCGAGCGAGCCGGTGACGTCGGCCTTGGCCTGGCGCACGGTCGGCACCCGCGTGCCGCGCCCGCCGAAGCCCGCGCCGGCGCCGCGACCGTAGCCGCTGCCGCTGCCACCGCCGCCCTTGCCGATGAGACCGGTGGAGCCGAGGCCGATGCTGCCCTCGCCGGCGCCGTTCATGTCGACGCCGAAAGGTGATTCGACGGGGATCTGCACGGTCCGCAGGCTGCCGTCAGGCTGCCTCTCCCGGCGCTCGTCGACGGCGACGAAGGCGGTGTAGGCGGTCAAGATCCGGTGACGCAGGGCGAGCTCGACGACGGCGTCGCGGGCTTCCCCGGTGAGCTCGCCGGGGTGCGGGTGGAACGGGTAGTGGCTGAGGTCGTCGATCCGCTTGCGCGCCCACATGCTGGCGAGTCCGTCGTGCTCGCGGACGCGGGCGCTGGTGAGCTCGACCGGGAGCTCGACGTCGGCGCCGCCGAGCCTGCCGCGGACCTTGACCTCGCCGGCGAGGGCGCCGCGGTAGCGGCCGTGGAGCACGAGCGGCTGGCCGGCGAACAGGTCGGGCAGGCGGACGGGGGCGATGTCCTCGACGTCGAGGCCGCCCCAATCGATCGAGATGTCCGTGAGGACAGGTCGATCGATGCTCTCGTAGAACTCGTCGACGACGGCGGTCGGCTGCTCGCCGGGGCCGACGACGGTGGCGGCGCCGCGACCGACGCGGCCCAGGCCCTCGACCAGGAAACGGTTGACGCTGCTGCCGACGCCGAGCGCGAACACCCGGGCGTCGCCCCGCTTGGCCGCGAGCGCGTCGAAGATCCGGCCCTCGTTGCCGATGTAGCCGTCGGTCATGAAGAGGACCATGCGCAGGCGCTCGGGATCCTTGGGGGCGTCGAGCGCGGCGGCGACGCCGGTGAGCATCTCGGTGCCGCCGCCGGTGTTGCGCGCCCGGGCCAGGAAGTCGAGCGCGCGCTGGCGGTTGTCGGCGGTGTTGGCGACGCTGGCTGGCTCGAAGGACAGGGCGCTGCCGGAGAAGGTGATGAGGTTGAAGGTGTCGTCGCTGCGCATGCCGGCGAGGGCGCGCTCGATCGCCGCCTTGGCGGTGTCGAGCGGGATGCCGGCCATCGAGCCGGACACGTCGACGACGAACACGAGCTCGCGGGGGCGCGAGCGGCCGGCGTCGAAGCCCTGCGGCGGCTGGAGCGTGAGCGCGAAGTAGCCGCCGTCATCGCCTGTCTTTTGGGCCATGAGCTCGGCGCGCGGCTGGGCGCCGGCGAGCCGCCAGCTCAGCTCGAAGTCGCGGTCGGCTCGCACCGGCCCGCGCGCGAGCGCGACGGCGACGCCCTGCGCCTGCGGGGTGACGGTGACGGCGTGCATCTTCGAGGTGACGTCGGCGACCGGCAGGGTGGTGTCGATGTCGACGGCGATCTCGACGGGGACGCAGGAGTCGACGCCGGCGGCGAGCACGGGCGGGGTGAGCCGATCGGCGTCGGCGACGCCGCCCGGCGGGGCGTAGCGCGGACCGACGACGGTGGGCAGCGCGAGCGAGTAGCGGCCCGACCGCTGACGCAGCGGCTGCACGAGGTGGATCTCGACCTCGATCGTCTCGCCGGGGCCGATGTTGGTGACGGCCTGGGTGAAGATGTTGGGCCGCTCCTGGGTGAGGAGCGCGGCGGTGCGACCGGCCTGGCGGGCCTCGTCGTAGCTGCGCTGGGCGTCCTCGCGGCGCTTGAGCAGGCCGCGGATCGAGCGCGGGCCGACGCGGATCCAGTAGTCGTCGACGGCGGCGTCGTCGGGCAGCGGGAAGCTGTAGATGGCCTCGAGGCGCTCGCTCCCCGGGTTGACGAAGGTCTGGGTGACGGTGGTCTCGGCGAGCGTGCCGACGACGACGGTGTCGTAACGGATGGCCTGGAGCGGGAGGCCGAGCCAGCGATCGCCACCGGCGGCGATCTTGAGCTGGGCCTGAACGGGGTCGGCCGCAGGATCGACGGGGACGAGCTCGGCGGGCCGCGGGCCGCTGCAGGTGGACGATTCGGGGCCGGTTCGGAGCACCGGGCCGGTCGACTCGGCGCCGTCGTCGGGGGCATCCAGCTCGGGTTCTTCGCCGTCGGCGACGGGGGTACAGGCGAGAGCGAGCAGCGACCACAAGGACGAGAGCGCGAGCGGACGGACCACGACGAACCTCCACGAACAGCAGCGGGCCAGGAGACAGGCCCTCGCCGCGAAAGTTCCGCGGCTGCGGTGAGGACGGGCTCGCGCGCGGCGGTCGGCGTATACTGAAGATCGGTGACGAGGCTCGCTCCGATCGTTCACGGCTCGTTCGCGCTCGGCGCAGCGCTGGTGATGGCTGGCTGCTTCCACGACAGGCCGCCGCAGCTCGGCTGCGCGACGGAGGCGGCTTGCTCGACGACGTCGACGACGTCGACGAGCACCACCACGGACGAGCCGACGACGTCGACGTCGACGACCGGCGCGTCACCCGAGCCGCGGACCTTCCGCATCGACTCGCTGCGCCTGGTCGATCCGCACCTGTTCTCCGACATCTGCTTCGACGTGACGGGGCTCGTCAACATGTTCGGGCTGACGCAGCAGATCGCCGACGGGGAGCTGAACCTGGTGCTGCACTTCGCGGACTTCGATCCGGCGGCGCTGGCGGCGGTGCTCGGCGAGACGGAGTCGTGCGACCTGGCGCAGCAGACGTGCGTGCCGGCCGAGGGCGTCAGCCTGCAGCTGCCGGTCGAGGTGGTCACCGAGGCGCCGTGCCTGGCGCTCGATCCGGCCGTGTTCGCGGCCGACAATGTGTCGTCGCTCCACGCGCCCGAGCCGACGTGCTTCCGCACCAGCGCGGTCGAGCTGGCGCTGCCGCTCGGCGCCGCGGATGCGCCGCTCAACATGTTGCAGACGCAGGTCACGTTCAACTTCGACGACGCCGAGGACCCGCAGGCGATCGTGCACGGGGTGGTGTCCGGGTTCCTCACCCGCGCGTCGGCCGAGACCGTCGACATCGAGGTGTCGGGGGCGACCTACAACCTGTGGGCGATGGTGCAGGGGCCCGAGGGCTGCGCCGAGAGCCACCCCGACCTGCTGCCCAGCGTGGATGAACTCGCCGGCCCGGACGGGCCGATCGAGGGGGTCTGGCTGGCCTTCAACGCGACAGCCTCGCGCGTGGCGCTGGTGCCGCCGTGAGGCGCGCCAGCGACCGGGAACTTCGCGAGCGGGGCGACGTCCAAGCCCCCGTGACCGAACGCGCCCGTCCGCTGGTGGTCGAGGTGGTCGCCCGACAGGGCGCGACGATCGTCGATGTGACAGTGGTGGATGGTCGGGCCCGCGCGTATCGCGTCGGCGAGGGCCCGCGGGCGCAGACGACGGTGGCGGTGACGGGCGCCGACGCCGAGGGCTGCTGGACGCTGGTGGCGCTCGGCGGCGATTCGCCGCGGCTCCACGTGCCGGCGGCGGCGACCGGCGAGCTGCGCGCGAGCGCGACGGAGGCGCGACCGCTGGTCGCCGGCGAGACCGTCGAGCTGGCGAACGGGACATGTGCGATCGTTCAGGTCGGGCCGCTGACGTTCGAGCTGCGGGCGGGGCCGCCCGAGCCGGCGGTGAAGTGGCGGCCGGTGTTCGAGTGGCCGCTGTGGCTGGCGCAGGCGGCCTCGCTGGCGCTGTTCCTGACGCTGGCGCTGCTGATCCGGATCTACGGGCCGACGGCGGAGCCGCCGCGCTGGGACGATCCGGAGCTGCAGGAGCGGCTGATCCGCTACACGGCCGAGTTGCCGCCGAAGCCGTCCGAGCCGGGCGCGCCGTCCGAGCGGGCGAGCGAGGGGCCGGGCGCGCCGATCGCTCGCGCGCCGCGGCCGACGCCGGTCGAGTCGCCGTCGCGCGCGACGCCGGACGCGCCGACGGTGACAGGGTCGAGAGGACAGGACCCCGAGGACAGGTCCCGAGAGGCAGGTTTTCTCGGGCTGGCGGAGTTCGACCGGATCTTGCGGGAGTACACGGCGTCGCTCGACGCGTCGATCCGCCACTACGCGCCGTCGCCCGCGAGCGACTCGGCGTGGGCGGCGGCGACCCGGACGGTGCCGCGGGCGATCGCGGGGCTCGGGCTCGGCGACACGATCCGCGGCGGCGGGGGCGTGGCCGAGGCGGTGGTCGACCTCGACCTCGGCGATCTGCTCGCGGGCCTGGCGGCCAAGCGCAAGCGCGGGTTGCCGGGCACCGGCCGCAAGGAGGCGGCGTTCACGAAGGCAGCGGTGCCGGAGGTGCGCGAGACGCCGCGTCAGCGCGTGGAGTGGACGGCGGCGGTGGGGCAGGATCTGATCCGCGGGGTCATCCGCCGCCACACGCCGGAGGTGCGCCAGTGCTTCCGCGACGGCCCGGCGACCGGCAAGGTCGAGGTGGCGTTCACGATCGGTAGCGGCGGCAAGGTCCGCGCGGCGTCGATCGAGAGCAGCACGGTCGACCACGCCGGGGTGCAGCGCTGCATCACCGCGACGGTGAAGTCGTGGACGTTCCCGACGATCGTGGCGGCGGCGGGCGACGTCGCGGTGCGCTATCCGTTCTCGGTCGGCTGAGCCGCGGACTCACTTCTTGCCGAACAGGCCGCCGAGGCTCGAGCCGATGTTGCCGAGATCGACGTTGCCGAGCGCGCCGCCGGCCGAGCCGAGAGCCGCGTCGACCTGCCCGGCGAGCGGGCCGGGGAGCTTGGCCTTGAGGAAGTTGGCGACCGTCTCGATCGCGCTGCGGGCGTTGGCCTCGGAGATGCCGGTCTTGGACACGATCTGCTGGATGAGCTCTTCCATGGATGGGCCTCGGTGACGGCAGTATGCGAGCCGCCGCGCGGCGGCGTCAACCGGGTCCGAGGACGATGGGGGCCTCGATCAGGCCGGGGCGCGTGTCGGGGTGCGGATCGTCGGGGACGAGCTTCGGCTCGCCCGGATCGGCGCCGATCATGGTTCGCCAGCGCCGCGGCACGCGCCGCAGGGCGATCGGATAGATGACGAGGGCGCCGTCGCGGCGGATGTGCAGGCGGAGGAAGTGCTTGAAGTCCTGGATCCGCAGCGACGAGAAGGCCTCGTTGCCGTGGCGGCGGAACAGGTTGACGGCGACGAGCAGGTAGACGCCGAAGATCGCGGCGCTGACCACCCAGCCGAGGCCGAGCAAGAGGCCGAGGCCGAGGCCGAGCTCGCCGGGGCTGTTCCACTCGAGGGCGAGGGCGCGGCCGAGCTGTCCTCCGAGCCAGGCGAGGGCGAGGACGGCGAGCGCGTGGGCGGCGGTATGGCTGAGCCCGGCGAGCAGGCGCAGGTGCGGGCGGCGGGCGTCGGCGAACCACACCAGCGCGCCGGCGGTGACGAGCAGCCACAGCGCGGCCCACGGCGAGCGCAGGGTGGCGCACAACATGTCCGAAAGGGCAGGCACGAATTCGACCGCCGGCGGGCCGCCGAGCGCGGCGCGCATGTTCCAGCCGATCAGGAGGTAGAGGAGGCCGGTGACGGCGCCGAAGGTCGGGTTGCGCAGCGGGAAGGCGAGGTTGTGCCAGGCGAGGCGGCGCGAGGTGACGGGGTCGGGGAAGGCGCAGCGCAGGCCGTAACCGCCGGTCAGCGGGTCGTCGTGGAGGACGTGCGTGGGGTGAAGGAAGGCGCCGCCGCCTCCAGCGGTGATCTTCTGGACCCGGCCGTCGGCGGTGGCGTGGCGGCGGTAGTGATGGAGGTCGCCGGACAGGAACACGCGGATCCGCTGGCCGAACAGGCGCTCCAGGAAGGCGAGGTTGCCGTCGCGGACGCGGCGGGCCCGGGCCCGGCGGTCGCGCTGCTCGTGGGCGCGGACCCAGTGCGGCTCGGCGGTGCAGAGGATGATCTTGGCGCCCGGGCCCATGCGCTCGGCGAGGGCGCGGAAGTATTCGACCTGGTGGGCGTCGATGTCGGAGCCGAGCTGGACGTCGACGCCGACGAGCCACCAGTCGTGCGGCAGGCGGGCGGCGAAGTAGCTGGCGCGCTGGTGGATCTGCCAGCCGCAGAACCACTGCTTGTCGAGGAACAGCTTGGTGAAGGTGGCGAGGCTGTCGTACCAGTCGTGGTTGCCGGGCACGGCGAACAGCACCGGGTGCGGCGGCTGGCTGCGCTCGAAGGCGCACTCGTAGGGGAGCACGAGCCGCTGCTCGTAGGCGGCGCGGCTCGGGGTCGGGTAGACTTGGTCGCCGCCGAACACGAGGACGCTGGCGCGCGGCAGCTCGTAGGCGCGGCCGTGCGGGCCCTGGACGCGGAGGATCGGCCGGGTGGCCCAGTAGGCGACCGCGTAGGTCGGGTTCCAGCCGTCGCCCGAATCGGACACGAAGTCGAGCACGAGCTGGTCGCGGTGCGAGAAGTCGGTGAGCTCGTGCGCCGGCGTGGGCCGCAAGATCCGGCGATCGAGCTGATCGCCGAGGACGGTCGACACAGCCACGCGCGCGGCCGTCCGGAGCAGCTGAACCGGCGCGTACCAGCGCACCATGTCCGCGGGGGCGTGGAGGTCGCGGGCGGTCGGGACGTCGGTCATGGCCGACATGGCAGTATTTGACCGGTCGCAGGCCGGTGCCAGGCGCGAGGCCGCGAGGTGTCCTTCAGGACAGGCGCGCGAGCCACCGACGCAGCCGCGTCGGGTCGACGAACACGACGTAGAGGCTGATCATCTGCAGGCTGAAGTAGATGAGCTGGTACATGGTGACGGCGACCACAACGTGGAGGCCGACGCCCAGCAGGAACCCGAGCGGTCGCAGGCGGCGTGGGACCAGCACGAGCGGGGCGAACAGCTCGAAGCCGAGGGCGGCGTGCTGCAGGAGCGTCCACACGCCGGCGGGGAGGACGCGCAGCAGCCACGCGGCCGCGTCGGTGCAGTAGACGCCCTGCACCTGCACCCACAGCACGTCGTCGTAGGCCAACCAGTCGCCCCGCAGCGACTTGCACAGGCCGGAGGCGACGTAGTGGATCAGCAGCGAGAGCTGCAGCACGCGGATCGGCCAGGCGGGGATCCTGGCGTCGGGGCCCTGTCCCGAAGGACCTGGCGCGAAGGCCAGGACGAGGAAGCCGAACACGTAGAGGCGGTTGATCGTGAAGGCGCTGATCGGGTCGGCCAGCGAGACGTAGAGGAGGCCGGCGAGCACGACCCAGACGGCGGCGCGCCGGGCCCAGCCGAAGATGACGCCCAGCATGGCGCCGAAGTAGACGGCGAAGAACGGCCACAGCGCGGCGCGGGTGAGCAGCGGGACGTGCGGGGCGTAGTAGGCGTCGACGGCGGGCGAGGGGTGGTAGCCGGCGGCGGTGAGCCACTCGCCGGCGTGCATGGCCCAGGCGAAGGTGTAGAAGACGAGGGTGTAGGTGAAGGCCTGGCGGAACGCGTCGAGGCGGACAGGGTCGACCGGCTCGTACCAGAAGCGCTCCCAGCCGGCGCGCGCGCGGGCGAGGAGGTTCATGGCGCGCGCTCCGGGTACTCGTGGACGGACAGGACGCGCCGCTCGTGCCGCGGGATCTGGGCGAGCGGCGGCCGCCGCCAGGCGCCCTGGGCCATGTCGTCGGGCCTGGGGACGAAGCCGGTCCAGACGAACCGCAGGGCGACGATCGGCGGCAGCTCCGGGTGCCGCCCGCGATCGCTGGCGACGAGGTAGTCGGCGACCTCGCGCCGCCCGGCGTCGCGCTGCACGCCCCAGGCGACGAGGAAGCGGTGCAGCCGGGTGCGGTGCCCGAACGGCTCCATGCCGAAGTCGAGGGTCTCGTCGAGCTGCTCCCACTCGCGGCGCCCGGCCCGCTGGACCTCGACGAAGTAGATGTTCCACACCTTGGGCCGGGTGGGGAACAGACAGGCGACGTCGTGCCAGTCGTGCAGCAGCGCCGGCTCGCCCGGGAGCGGGGCCCGCCACAGCCCGTGATAGGCGGTCGGCGCGATCCACAGGACGATGAAGGCGGCGACACACAGCCGATCGCGGAGGCGGGGGCGAAGAGCGTTCATGCGCGCCGGAGCCTGGAGAGGCCCCGTCTTGCCACGCCGGTCCGCACCTTGTCGAGCCCCGTGCGGCAACATCGCCGCAGCATGGTGGCCGGGGAAGGCAGGCGACGAGGCGCGGGCCGGCCTGGTACATCCGTTCGCCGATCCGCTGGTGTGCTTCCGCGAGCCGGTCAGGACGCGATCGACGCCGATTCGAACGAGATCGACATCCGCTGCGGGCTCGAGGACGGCCGGCTGGTGATCGACGTCGACGACTTGGCGACCCCATGGACCGCCGGATCATCGACACGAAGTTGACGCGGCTGTTCTCGTCGACGAAGGACGACGACCGCACGAAGATCGGCCGCTCCGGCGTCGGCTTCGTGTCGGTGTTCGCGCTGCAGCCTTGCGCGGGCGAGCACTGGCGGGTGGGGTTCCGCCCCGATCGCACGTTCCCCCGCGTGGCCCGCCGCGAGCTGGTCGACGAAGATCCGGACGCGGTGTTGCGGCTCCACGTCTCGCGGGCGGTGCGGCGGATCTCGAGCCGGATCGACGACGCCCGCTTGCCGCCGCTGCTCGAGCCGCTGCGCGATCGCCTGCGCCAGGCGGCGGCCCCGGCGAGCCGAGCCGCCGCGGCCGGCAGCCCCCGGGGCCCAACCTGAACTCGCGGACACTTTCGCCGAGCTCGCGGCGGCCGCCCTCGACAGTGCGGCTACTGGAGGCAATTCGTGCCGAACTTCGAACCTTGCGGGAGCGACACGAACGATTGCCGTCGAACTTCAGCCTCGAACACCTGAGGCTGGTGGCGGCCGGGCCGCGCGCCGACGCGGCGACGATCGACGCCGAGGCTGTGGTATTGAACCGGAGTCATCCATTTATAGAGCGGGCTGTCGTCGCGTTCGACCGCGATCCGAGGTGGGTCGACATCGTTCGACGTGGAGCGCGAGGAGTTCACGGACGCCGACGGGCGAGCCTTCCATGGCTCGCACCTGGAGCGGGAGGTCCGGCGTACCGCCATTCGCGGGTGAACGGCGAGATGTCCTTTCGGACATCTCGCCCGAGACACATGTCCAGACGTCGACCGATCTTGCGGCGCGTGCCACGTGTGGAAACGCGCTAGCAGTGGCGCGCGGGTCTCTGATAGAAGCGAGCTCGACCTACAAGGTCCCGACTTTTCTCTCGCGAAGGATCCGACGATGACGATGAACAGTGATTGGCGTGTGACGGGACTGAGCGTCCTGGCCCTGCTCGGCGCGGCGTGCGGTGACAGCGTGGATGGCGGCATCACCGCTACCGCCGGCCAGAGCTCGACCGCGACCGACACCGACGGCGGGCCGGGGACGACCAGCCAGGGCTCGAATTCCGACGGCGAAACCAACGACCAGCCGACCTCGACGACCGCCGGGTCCAACTCCGACTCCGAGGGCGAGACCACCACCGGGCCGGGGCCGGGCACCACCACCGACGCGTCGACCGAAGGCAACACCAGCACGACCGATCCGGGCACGTCGACCGATCCCGGCACGACCACCGAGGGCACCTCGACCACCACCGAGGGCGTCGACACCACGACGACCACCACCGATACCGGCACCAGCACCACCAACGACACCAACGACACCAACGACACCAGCGACGAGGAGTGTCCGCTGGCGCAGATGCACCTGCCGTGCGACGCCGACTCCAACGAGGCGCTGCACGCGATCGGCCTCAACTGTACCTCGCTGGGCGGGCAGTGGACGAACAATCAGAACGCGGTCAGCGTGGCCAACGCCACCTTCCAGGCCGCGCCGCCGATGCTGGGCAAGCAGTCGTGGCAGGTCGCCAAGTCGTACGGCACCTTCATCGACCCCAACACCAACGCGCCGTTCTGGGGCTCGCGCGAGGGCGACAAGGTGCTGCTGATCAGCTCGGGCCTGCTGCCGCCGCCGAACCCGCAGGGCGCGGTGATCGTCCCCGACGGCGACGTGTACAACGACGTCGCGATCGGCGGCCAGTGGGACACCGACACGATGCCCCCGCCGATGACCGCGGTCAACGGCAGCCCCGACCCGATGGGCTTCACCAACTGCGACGGCACGAACGATTGTTCGAACACCATCGCCGCCCAGTGGGCGCTCGGCGGCGGCGACGCCGAGGACAAGATGTGGTTCGGCTTCGAGGTGACCTCCCCGGCGATCGCCAACGGCCAGATCGCCGACGCCAACGGTTACACCTTCGACTTCGCCTACTTCTCGGCCGAGTTCCCGGAGTGGGTCAACACCGACTACAACGACATCTTCGTCGTCTGGCAGTCGTCGGAGGACTACACCGGCAACGTCACGTTCATCAACGGGCAGCCGCTCACGGTCACGGCGCTGTGGCCGATCGACTTCCAGGGCGAGTGCGAGTTCCTCGACCCCAACTGCCAGGGCGGCGATCAGCACCTGCAGGGCACCGGCTACATCGCCGACGGCGGCGCGACCGGCTGGTACAAGGCGACCGGCGGCGTGAAGCCCGGCGAGACCTTCTCGCTGACCTTCGCGATCTTCGACATGGGTGACTCGACCTACGACACCACCGCGATCCTCGACAACTGGTCGTGGGACTGCGAGGGTTGCGTGCCCAACGAGGTCGACGACTGCGGGATCGCGCCGCAGTGAGCCGCCGGGCCGCCGCGCGCGGCCCCGACTCGAGACTCGACGCGCTGGCCCCGGGCATGTCCCGGGGTCAGTCGCGAGCCGCGCGCTTTTTGCCCTCGCGCCGCGGTGCTAAAAACATGGTGGGACCGGATGGTCGCATTACTCCTGACTTACAGAGGATCGGACGATGCTTGGATTCGGCGGGCGATGGATACGGCTCGGCGCGTGGGCGCTGCTCGGGGCCGGGTGCAACGGCTGGGACAAGGTGGAGACGGGCGGGGACGCGGAGACCGGCGACACCGTCGCCGACACCGAGTGGACCGGCACGCAGGGTGATTCGGGCCACGTCCCCGGTCCGACCGGCGGTGACTCGCAGTCGAGCTCGGGCGGCGAGACGGAAGGCTCCCAGCCGGTGACCGGCGGCGAGGCGACCGTCGCCCCCACCACGGACGGCGAGACGACCGGGGAGGTCGAGGGCGATGACACCGATTGCCCGCTGGCGCAGAACCACTTGCCGTGCGACGCCGACTCCGACGAGCCGCTGCACGCGATCGGGCTCGATTGCGCGGCGCTCGGCGGCGCGTGGACGGCCAGCAACGCGGTTCCGGTGGCAAATTATGCGATGCACGCCGCGCCGGAGCTGCTCGGCAAGCGGGCCTGGCAGGTCGCGCGGTCGTACGGCAGCTTCGTCGATCCGGACACCGCCGCGCCGTTCTGGGGCGCGCGCGAGGGCGACAAGGTGCTGCTGATCAGCTCGGGCCTGCTGCCGCCGCCCGACCCGAACGGCGCGGTGATCGTCGACGACGGCGACGTCTACAACGACGTCGGGTTCGGCGACCCCTGGGACAGCGACGCCATGCCGCCGCCGATGCAGCCGGCGAAGGGCAGCGCCGCGCCGCAGGGCCACGTCGATTGCGACGGGACGAACGACTGCTCGAACACGATCTTCGACCAGTGGCAGAGCGGCGGCGGCGACGCCGACGACAAGATGTGGTTCGGCTTCGAGCTCACCGCGCCGGCGAGCGCCAACGGCCAGATCGCCGACGCCAACGGCTATCGCTTCGATTTCGCGTTCTTCTCGGCCGAGTTCCCGGAGTGGGTCGACACCGACTACAACGACATCTTCGTCGTCTGGCAGGCCTCCGAGAGCTTCACCGGCAACGTCGTGTTCATCGACGGGCGGCCGCTCACCGTGACCGCGCTGTGGCCGGTCGACTTCGTCGGCGAGTGTGACGCGTTCGACCCGGCCTGCGACGGGCAGGACGAGCACCTGGCCGGGACCGGCTACATCGCCGACGGCGGCGCGACCGGCTGGTACCGGGCCACCGGCAGCGTGCAGCCGGGCGAGACCTTCTCGCTGACCTTCGCCGTGTTCGACATGGGCGACTCGTTCTACGACACCACCGCGATCCTCGATAACTGGGCCTGGGACTGCGAGGGCTGCGTGCTTAGCGAGCTCGAAGGCTGCGACATCGCCCCGCAGTAGCCCTCGGTTCGCGGCCCGGCTCGCCCGCGCGCGCGAATGGCGCTTTACGACCTGCGGGTCTGACTGTACCGTGCGGGCCGCATGCGTCGCATCGCGGTCGGCTTCCTCCTGTCCTGCTCCACCCTCGTCGCCTGCGCCCAGCTGGGGGCGCTGTTCGGCGCCAAGCCGCAGCCGCAGGCCGAGACGCCGGAGCCGGCGGCGGCGCGCGAGCGGGCGGCCGGGGCTCAGCGGCAGCACGAGGTGCAGCGGCAGCAGGAGGCGGCGGCCGAGGCCGAGCGGCGCGAGCAGGCGCTGCTGGCCGAGCTCGACGCCGCCCGCGGCGAGGTGTCCGCAGGGACAGGTGACCGCCAGGCCGCCGCGATCGCGTTCACCGACAAGGTCCGCGCGCTCGAGGGCTCGCAGGCGGCCGCGAGCGGCAAGGTCGACATGGCCGTGCTGTCGCGCGAGGCGGCCGGCTACCTCGACGCGGCGATGCAGCAGGCCCCGAGCTTCGAGCTGCTGCGCGCGCTCGACTCCCTGAGCGGGCCCGAGGCCGACGCCGCGTTCGTGGCCGCGTGCCCCAAGCTGCGGGCGAAGGTCCCGGCCGAGGCGGTGATCGGCTTCACCGGCGACTGTCTCAAGCGCGCCGGCGGCGACGCCGCCCGCCTGAAGTGGCCCGGCGTGCAGAAAGATCTGGTCGCCCATCGCAAGCACGAGGAGGCGGAGCTGAGGCGCGCGCGCGAGGAGGAGGCCCGGCGCGCGCAGGAGGAGGCCGCGCGGGCCAAGGAAGAGGCGGCCATGGCCGCGCGCGGCGAGAGCTACGTCGCGGCCTCGGTGTTCGCGGCCGGGCGCTGCAACTTCGGCGATTGTGCCAAGGACGGCTGGACCGTGAGCACGCCGGACGGCGACGTGCGGGTCCGCTGCAACTTCGGCAATTGCCTCAAGGAGGGCTGGGTCGCCGACTTCCCGGGTGGCAAGAGCGCCCGCACGACCTGCAGCTTCGGCGACTGCTTCAAGGACGGCTGGCGCACCGAGCTGCCCGACGGCCAGAGCGCCAGCACCCGCTGCAGCTTCAACAATTGCCCCAAGGACGGCTGGAGCACCGACATCCCCGGCCTCGGGACCGCGACCACGCGTTGCAATTTTCAGGACTGTCTCAAGGACGGCTGGACCACCGACCTGCCGCGCGGCGGTCAGGTCCGCTGTCGCTGCAACTTCCAGGACTGTCTCAGCAATGGCGCCAGTTGTGATTAGTTCGGCCGGCCGGCCTTGCCGAGGCGTCATGCGGCGCGGCCCGCGCGGCGCGAATCTGGAGACGTCCCCCGATCGGAACTGTGACGCGACAGCGAGGGGCCGCGCGGATATAGTGAGGCTCGATAGCTGCGGCGCCGCGCGTGCGCCGAGCCCTTCGTGACAGGCGCTTTATGACGACCCGGCGACAGCCTCGCGCCACCCGTGAACCGGTCGATCCTCTCATCGGGGCGACCATCGCCGGCAAGTACCACATCACCCGATTGCTCGCGCGCGGCGGCATCGGTCTCGTCTACCTGGCGCGGCAGGTCTCGCTCGAGGGCGGCGAGCGGGACGTCGTCGTCAAGGTGCTGGCGCCCAACTGGATCGACAACGCCGAGGCGATCGCTCGCTTCGAGCGCGAGGGCCAGCGGCTCGGCGAGCTGCAGCACGCCAACATCGTCGCGCTGCACGACTGCGGCCACGAGAACGGCGTCGCCTACCTGGTGATGGAGTACCTCGCGGGCGAGCTCTTGAGCGACTACCTCGCGCGCAAGGGTCGGCTGACGGTCGAGGAGTTCGTGCCGATCGCCGCCCAGATCCTGAAGGGCATCGGCTACGCCCACTCGCGCGGGCTGATGCACCGCGACCTCAAGCCGAGCAACATCATGTTGATGGTCCGCAAGGGCCGCGCCAACTACGTCAAGATCCTCGACTTCGGCATGGCCAAGCTGGTCGAGGGCGAGCGCGAGGTGACGGCCGAGCAGATCGTCGGCACCGCGAATTACATCGCGCCCGAGCAGATCCGCGGCGAGACGCTCGACGTGCGGGTCGACGTCTACGCGCTCGGGGTCCTGTTCTACTTCATGCTGTCGGGGCGCCTGCCGTTCGAGGGCGAGGGCAACGCGGCGCTCCTGTACAAGCACGTCCACCAGGCCCCGCCGCCGCTCGGCGACGTCCTGCCGCCGAACCACGGCGTGCCCGAGGACCTCATCGCCATGGTCCATCGCTGCCTCGCCAAGCAGGTCGACGAGCGCCCGGCCGACGCCAACGAGATGGTCGAGGCGATGATCGATTCGTGCCCGGCGTCGATGTTCCACCTGCCGGTGGCGGAGGGCGTGGCCGCGACGTCGCACTCGACCGGCAGCATCGTCGCCACGCCGACCTCCGACCTGCTGCGCACCGCGCCGTACCGGACCCGCGGCAGCGGGCGCACGCGGCCGCTGGTGATGCCGACGATCCCGCCGTCGCAGGCGAGCGGCGGCTTCGCCACCACGATGGTCGCGCCCGAGCCCGACAAGGGCTCGCGCAGCTGGATCCTCGTCGGCGGTGCGGTCCTGGCGGTGCTGCTCGGCGGCGTCGCCACGGCGGCGCTGTGGGGCGGCGGGGGCCCGCCGGCCCCGGTGGTCGGCACCGGCGTGACCGAAGAGAAGCGCATGGCGGCCCAGCTCGATCAGGTCGAGCGCGAGATCCTCGGTGGCGAGTTCGACAAGGCCCGGCGCCACCTCGACGGCATGGCCCGCGACCTCGAGCCGTACCCGGCGCTGAAGCGCCGCGCACAGGCGAGCCTGACCCGGATCGCCGTCGCCAGCACGCTCGGGCTCGCCCAGCGGCTCGAGAAGGAGGGCAACGTGCAGGCGGCCCTCAGCGCCTATCGCGACATCCTCGCCATCGAGGCCGGCCACGCCGAGGCGAAGGCCTCGATCGCCCGCCTCACCGCGGCGAGCGAGCCGCCCGCGCCGGCGCCCGAGCCGGAGCCGAGCGGGCAGGCGAGGCCCGCGAGCGGCAAATCCCGGCCCGCCGCCACCAAGGCGGGCAGCGGCCGCACCGACCCCGCGCCGACGCCCGCGCCCGCGTCCGCGCCCGAGCCCGCGGGGGCGAAACAGCCCGCGCCGGAGCAGGCCAAGGACCCGTTCTTGCCGGTCGCGAAGAAGGACGACGGCGGTATCTTCCTACCTGTCGGAGGCAACAAGTGATGCGAGGTCGCGCGCGGGTCCGTGGGGGTGCGCAACGTGGGGTCGCCGCGGCGCTGGCGGCGTCGCTGGCCGCCGGGGTCGTCCCTGGAACGCAGGGACAGGTCCTCGCGGCCATGTCCTGGACGACAGGTACGAACGAGCAGGCCGCGGCCCAGCCGACGGCGGCCGACCTGAGCGCGCAGGCGATCGAGCGCTTCAAGGCCCGGGACTACGACGCGGCGGTGCGCCTGTTCGAGGAGGCGTACGCGATCGACAAGGTCCCGAACTACCTGTTCAACATCGGCCGCGTCTACGAGGAGAAGGGCGACATCCGGGCCGCGGTCGACTACTACCAGCGCTTCGTCAAGGAGCCGGGGGTCGAGATCGAGGCGCGCGACCTGGCGCTGCAGCGGCTGCGGGTGCTGAAGGGCATCCTGCAGGAGACCGATCCGGCGGAGGCGAAGCCGGCCCCGGCCGCGCCGGCGCCGGCGCCGGTGGCCGAGGGGCCCAAGCCGGAGCCCGCGCCCGTGAAGCCCGCCGCGCCCGATCCGAAGTGGCGGACGATGAAGCTCGCCGGCGCCGGCCTGCTCGGGGTCGGCGGCGGGGCGCTCCTCGTCGGCGGCGTGCTCGGCGGCCTCGCGCTGTCCAAGCAGAGCCAGCTCGACGCCACCCACGACTTCGCCGCGCGTCAGGACCTCAAGCGGGACGGCGAGCGGCTGGCCCTCGCCACCGACGTGCTCATCATCGGCGGCGCCGTGCTCGCGCTCACCGGCGTCGTCCTCGTGGCCGTCGGCGTCAGCAAGGGCAAGTCCTCGGCCGTGGCCGAGCGCCGCGTCCTGCCGACCGGCACCGGCCTTGTCGCCCGTTTTTGATCGAACCGCTCTCGCTTCGCTTACGCAGGAGGTCGCCCGTGTTCACCGCGCCTGTTTCGCTTCGCACGTCGCCGCTGGGGCTCGCCGGGCTCGCGTTCGGCCTGGCCTTGGGGGCATGTACGGCGATCACCGAGTTCGCCGACTGCAAGGTCGACGCGGACTGCGCCGGCGCCGGCAACGGCTACGTGTGCGGCCCGGGCAACAAGTGCGTGCCGGGCAGCGACGACACCACCACCACCGGCGATCCGGGCACCGGCCCGACCAGCACGTCGCAGCCGACCACGTCGACCACCGAGCCGCCGGACACCACCACGCTCGGCACCGAGACCGACGCGGTGACGAGCACGACCACGAGCACGACCGAGACGAGCACGTCGACCGGGCCCGACACCGAGACGACGACGACGACCGGCGAGCAGGTCGCGTGTACGGCCCACAGCGAGTGCGTCGCGGCCCTCGGCGACGACCACGTGTGCGGCAAGGCCGGCGTGTGCGTGTCGGCGCTGACGGCCGAGTGCCAGACGTTCCACTGGCCGAGCGACGAGCCGGCCGACAAGGTCGTGTTCGTCGGCTCGATCATGGCGACCTCGCCGCCGTTCGACGCGCTGGTGCTGCCGCTGCAGAACGCGGTCCAGCTCGCGGTCGAGGACTTCAACGCCAACGCCGACCTGCCCGGCGGGGTCAAGATCGCGTGGATCGGCTGCGACGACGAGGGCTCGGCCGCCAAGGCGATGGCGTCGCTCACCCACCTCAGCGAGACGATCGGCGCGCCGGTGGTGGTCGGGCCGATCTTCAGCGAGCTGGTGCTGCACCTGGCCGAGCAGGCCAAGACCAGCGGGACGCTGCTGATCTCGCCGACGGCCTCGGCCAAGGAGATCACCGACCTCGAGGACGACGGCCTGGTGTGGCGCACGATCCCGAGCGACGTCTACCAGGCCAACGCGTTCGCCGACCGGATCCCCCAGCTCACGCCGGCGCCGCAGAAGGTCGCGCTGCTCTACAAGGACGACGCCTACGGCAACTCGCTCCACATGGACGCGTTCGCCCGGCTGTCGAGCGACAACCCGGGGCTCGAGATCACGACGCACCAGTACCCGAACCCGGTCGGCCTGTCCCAGGCCGAGCTGCTGCAGATGTACGGCACCGTGATCGCCAGCGCCTGGGGCGCCCCAGGCGAGCACCCGGACACGATCGGCATCATCGGCACGACCGAGGCGAACGACATCATCCTCGGCTTCATGAACGCGTGGTCGGCCGAGAACCCCGACCCGCCGCTGCCGCGCTTCGTCGTCTCGCACGGCGTGGTGGCGGCCTTGCCCGACCTCATCGCCAAGGCCAAGGACACGCTCAAGCCGGTGCTCATGCAGATCACCGAGGGCGTGGCGCCGATCATCTTCGATGAGGCCAACTTCAACAACTTCAACATCCGCTACAAGATCCGCTTCAACGACCAGGCCCCGATCACGGCCGCCTCGCTCAGCTACGACGGGGCGATGGTGCTGATGCTGGCGATGGCCGGCGTGCCCGAGGGCGAGCCGATCACCGGCAAGAACGTCGCCGCCGCGATCGCCAAGCTGGTCGACAAGGAAGGCACCGCGGTCAGCTTCGGCGAGGTGATGGGCCTGTCGCTGACCTTCATCAAGAAGGCCCGCAACATCCTCGTCACCGGCGGGACCGTCGACCTCAAGGGCGTCAGCGGTGCGCTCGACTTCGACCTGACGGCCGGTGAAGTGCGCGTGAACCTGCTCGGTTGGGGGATCGACGCGGACATGGGCATGCCCGACGTAGGGGTTCTGGACCCCAAACGCATGTACGTGCTCGGTCCGGCGCCGAGCACCGAGGGCATGTGGGTGGATCTCCCGTAGCGAGCACCGTCGCTCCCGATGTCGGGGTATAGTCGGAAGCTGAGGCTTCCGTGGTCGAACCTATTCGCTCGCGCACGACGCTCGATCCGGCCCCAGGCGCGCGGATCGGCGGCAAGTATGAGATCGATCGCCTGATCGCTCGCGGCGGCGTCGGCGTGGTCTATCTGGCCCACGACCGCGAGAACCAACGCGAGGTCGTGATCAAGTTCCTCGCTGGACATCTGACCGGCGAGTCCGAGGCGAGCGCCCGCTTCGATCGCGAGGTCGAACGCCTCAGCGCGATCCAGCATCCGAACATCGTCGAAGTCCTGGGGCACGGGCACGAGAACGGCGCGCCGTACCTCGTCATGGAGTACCTGCACGGCGAGTCGTTGCTGACCTTCCTGAACCGCAAGGGCTACCTGTCGCTGGCGGAGTTCGTGCCGATCGCGGCGCAGATCCTGAAGGCCCTCGGCTACGCCCACGGCCGCGGCCTGATGCACCGCGACATCAAGCCCGCCAACATCATGCTCATCACCCGCAAGGGGCGGGCCAACTTCGTCAAGCTGCTCGACTTCGGCATGGCCAAGCTGGTCGAGGGCGAGCAACGCGACATCACCACGGAGCAGGTGCTCGGCACGGCCAACTACATGGCCCCCGAGCAGGTCCGCGGCGAGCCGCTCGACGAGCGCGTCGACGTGTACGCGTGCGGGCTGCTGTTCTATCGCATGCTGGCGGGCGCGCCGCCGTTCGTGGCCGACAACAACCAGGCGCTGCTTTACAAGCAGGTCCACGAGCAGCCGGCGCCGCTGGCGGTCAAGCTGCCGCCGGGCACCGAGGTGCCGCCCGCGCTGTCGCAGCTGATCGATCGCTGCATCGCCAAGGATCCGGAGGCGCGGCCGCTCGACGCCAACGCGCTGACCGAGGCGCTGGTCGCCTGTGTGCCGTCGCACCTGTTCCGCCTGCCGCTGGCCGAGGGCGCCGACCCGAGCGCGACCGCGTCGACGCTGGCGATGGTGCCCGACCTGGCCCCCTCGACCAGCCTGGTCGGGCGCGAGCTGCCGTCGGGGTCGATGAAGCCGATGCCCCGCAAGCGGCGCCAGTCGGCGGTCGTCAGCCGCAGCGTCAGCGCGGCCGACCTGGCCCAGCTCGACGGCGAGGCCGAGGGCCCGTCGATCACCGCCGCGATGCCGACCGAGCCGCGCACGAGCTCGACGCGGTGGATCGTGATGGGGGCCGGGGCGCTGGCGGCGGTGGTCGCGGCGGCGTTGATGTTCGGCGGGGGCGGGAGCGCCGCCAACGCGAGCGAGGAGGAGGGCGCCGACGCGGCGAGGGTGGCGGCGCGCCTCGATCAGGTCGACGCGCTCATCCTCGACGGCGACTTCGGCAAGGCCCGCGAGGCGCTCGAGGCGGTCCGCTATCAGCTCCACGCGGTGCCGAACGGCGAGAGCCGGGCGTCGGCGCAGGAGCGCAAGATCGCGGTGCTCATCGGCCTCCAGGTGGCGCGCCAGCTCGAGCAGGCCGGCGACAAGGGCGCGGCCGACAAGGCGTACCGCGACGTGCTGGCGCTCGACGCCGGCAACGCCGAGGCCCGCGCCGGCCTGGCCCGCGTCCTCGCAGCCGCCAGGACGACCGAGGCAGAGGCGCCGGAGGAGCCGCGGGCGAAGGCCAGGCCGCGTCCCAAGTCGGGCGACGGCAAGCCGGTGACCAAGGCGAGCGAGCCGAAGCGCGACGACGCGTTCAAGCTGCCGGCCAAGAAGAACGAGGACTCGATCTTCCTGCCGACCAGCAAGAAGTGACAGCGCGCGTCAGCCGTGCAGGCTGAGCACGTAGACGTCGTAGAGCGCGTGCGTCCAGGCGGCGACGGCGAAGCCGCGCAATTGGTAGACGAGGGCGAAGAACACGCCGGCGAGGGTGCGGTAGACGAAGGCGGCGTAGGTGAAGGGCTCGCCGGCGGGGCCGACGTGGTGCGCGAGGCTGAAGATCAGCGACGACAGCACCAGCGCGCCGAGCCACGCGCGCCGCCGGCCGGTGAGGCCCGACAGCAGGAAGCCGATGCCGCCCATGCCGAGGACGCGGAAGATGAGCTCCTCGTGCAGGCCCGCGCCGGCCGAGATGACGGCGATGTCGGCGACGCTGGTGCGAGCCGCGACCGCCAGCCCGGGCACGAGCTCGGTGAAGCGGTGGATCACGAGCAGGATCAGCGTGCCCATGGTCGAGGCGTAAAAGCCCGACTCGACCAGCATCGGCACGAATCGCTGGGGGCTGAAGCGGCCGTAGCTGCGCAAGATGACGAGGATCGCGGCGTAGCCGAGCAGGCCGGCCCCGAGCGCGGCCATGTAATTGCCGAGATCGCGGGCGCACAGCTCGATCAGCGACTTGGTGACGAAGTCGACGCCGTTGAGGCCGAGGCCGCCGGAGCCGAGGATCCCGAGCTGATAGACGAGCAGCAGCGGGAACACCAAAACCGCGCTGGTGAACGGATCGATCCGCGCCGAGAAATGCTCCCAGAAGGCGCTCCGCGCGCGAGGCGGCGGCGGCCGAGGCGGCTGTGCACGGGCCATGCGCCGCCAAGCCTGCGCGAGCCGGCGTCAGCCGCCAAGCAATCGGCCAAAACGACCCCGTCGGAGGGAGAGGCCGGAGGGCGCCGCCAGGCGCGCCGGGAGGCGCTGAGGCGGCCAGAGACTGCGGGCGCTTTCGCGGCGGAGGCGCGATCCCACGCCTGCCGAGCGAAATCGAGCGCCGAGCCGGCGCGCCGCTGCCGTTCAGGTCGCGGAAATCAGCGCATGCAAGCGGGCACGACTGCCTGCGCCGTGACGAATCGAGCATTCGTGCCCCCTGGGTTTGGGCCCTGCGAACGGGGGAAATCGATGCAGTCATCCATCGACCCCGCCTCACGGTCGGGCCTGGCGCAGCAAGGGGATCGACCGCGACGAATCGAGCCCGCACGACGCGAACGAGGCGGGGCAGGGATCGGCCGACGAATCGAGCCCATGGGACGAGCCCGGACGAGGCTGGGGCACGGATCGGGCGCAGCGACGAATCGAGCCCCGCGCGACGAGTCCGGAGGACGCTCGCCGCCGCGACGAATCGGAGCCGCGCGACGCTGTGACGAATCGAGGGCCGCGCGGCCCAGCTTCAGCGGCAGGGCTCGAGCCCGGAAACGAACCTCGGGGACCGACAATCGAGCCCTGGAGCTCGACGACCAACGAATCGAGCCCTGGAGCTCGACGACCAACGAATCGAGCCCCGGCGGTGGACCGGGGCTCGGAAATCGCAGCCCGGCTACTTGCGCTTGCCGGGCTTTTTGACGGGCTTCTTGGCCGCGGGCTTCTTGGCGGCGGGCTTCTTGGCCACCGGTTTCTTGGCGGCGGGCTTCTTCGCCGCGGGCTTCTTGGCCACCGGCTTCTTCGCTGCGGGCTTCTTGGTGGCAGCCTTCTTGACGAGGGGCTTCTTGGCGGCGGGCTTCTTGGCCAGGGGCTTCTTCGCCGCCGGCTTCTTGGCGAGGGGCTTCTTCGCCGCCGGCTTCTTCGCAGCGGGCTTCTTGGGTACGGCCTTCTGCTTCTTGACCTTTTCGGCCTCTTTGGCCTTCTTGGCCTTTTCGGCTTCCTTGGCCTTCTTGGCCTTCTCTTTGGCCTTTTCGGCCTCCTTGGCCTTCTTCGCCTTCTCGGCCTCCTTCGCCTTGCGGCCGGCCTCCTTCTCGGCGAGTTTCTTGGCCTTCTCGGCCTCCTGGGCCTTCTTGCGCTCCTCGGCCTCGCGCTTGGCGGTCTCCTTGGCCGTGATGGCTTCCTGCTTCTTCTGCTCGGCGTCGAGGCGCTTCTGCTCGGCGGCCCGGATGCGCTCCTCTTCCTTGCGGCGCTTCTCGTCTTCCTTGGCCTGCTTGGCGGCGTTGCGGGCCTGCTCCTTTTCGAGCTTCACGCGCTCGCGTTCCTCTTCCTTGCGGCGCTTCTCGTCTTCCTTCTCCTTGCGCTTGCGGTCGCGCTCGGACTCGCGGCGGAGGCGTTCTTCTTCGCGGCGCTGGGCCTCCAGGACCTTGCGTTGCTCGGCTGCGGCTCGCTTTTCGGCGTCTTCTTCGGCCTGGCGGCGCTCGCGCTCGGCGGCGATCTCCTCGGGCGAGGGGCCCATCTCGAGGCCGAGCAACTGGCGGACTTCCTCGCCGGAGACGCGCTCGCCCCGGCGCTCGTCGGCGGACTCGCCGCGGCCATGGACCAGAAGCCGCGTCAGATCGCTGCGGAACATCACCTCGGCCTTGTTATCGCCCATCAGCTCGCTGACGTAGCCGACGCCGAACGTGGGGTGGACGACGATCTGGTGGAGCTGGAGAAGCGCCTTGGGGCTGTAGCGAACGGCGTTATTCACGTCGTACGTGTGGACCCCGTCGAGCCAGGACAATTTCTTCATACTCTTGCGCCGGGACACGCTCAGCGGCTCCGGGCTCTCGTCGTCCCGGCCCCGCGGAGGCTTGAAGGAGTGAATATCACCGCAGACGCCGCACTGAACGCGGCGGATCTCGTCGCCGTAGCTCTCGAGGATGACGTGCGTGGTATCGGCGCGACACTTGGGGCAGTAGGCCTCAGTTTCGCCGCCGTTCGAGCTCTGGTTGCCACCGAAATGGCTCTCGAAGATCTGGTCCATGGCTTATCTCCGGACCTGGGCCGCTGGGCCAGTGACGTAGCATGCCCGGATTTGGAAGTACAAGCCCAAATTGGAGGATTTTGCCGGGGATGGCTCGCCCGAACGGGCCCGGCACGGGCGATGGTCGCAAGGCCGCCCGCTCGGGAGATTCGCTGGACGAGCCGCGAGTGCCGTGAATTTTCGGGTTTGGACCGGGAGTCTCTTGGGCCCGTGCCCATGGGACAGGTCGTCCGGGTCACACGGAAAGCGGCGGATCGCCCTCGCTGGTGCCCGCAGCGCCGCTCCCCCGCGCTCGCCCGAACTCTTCGCCGTGGCCCTCGCCGGGCTCGAGGCCCATCGTCTGCATCAGCTTGCGAACGTCGGTGACGGTGCTCTTGGCCCGATCGGCGAGCGTGCCGAGCTCGCGGCAGACGACGCGGAACGCGCGGCCGTACTCGCCCGCCTGCGCGGCGATGATGTTGCCGTTGAGCGCCAGGAGCTGCAGGCGGCGGGCGACGTCGTCGAGGAAATGGATCACGCCCTCCATGCCGTCGGCCGCCTCCTCCTGGGCCGCCGTGCGCTGCTCGACGCCGATCCGGGCCGCCGCGACCAGCGACTCGTAGAAGGACTGCTCCGACTGGAAGGCCTCGATCATGCCGATCGGCGCCGTCTCGTCGGGCGAGGTGGTGGGGTAGAGCGGGCGGGCGGTGACGAGGTAGACGAGGCCGTTGCGCTTCAGCGAGCCCTTGAAGATCTCGCGCTTGCGCAGCACCACGTCGACCAACTCGGCGTCGGCGTAGCCGCCGATTTCGCCGGGTTTGCCGACGCCGAGGGCCGACGTCGAGGCGATCCGGCGGTTGCCGTGGTAGAGCGTGATGCCGAGGCTCGTCGCCCGGGCGAGCAGCGGCAGGAGCGTGTTGTCCTGGTCGAGGACGGTGTCGCCCGCGCGCAGGCGGCCCTCGACGCGGTGGAGGCGACCGAGCCGCCGAATCACGTTGTCGCACAGCTCGGTGGCCGAGACCCCCCGGTCGAGGATGCGGCGCCGGATCACCGACCACACCGCGTTGAAGATCTGGGTCTCCGTCGTCATTTCGCTCACGTGCCCGCAGTGTACTGGGCCCGGCGGCCCCGTGGTAGGAGCCCGTCATGACCGGACAAGACGGCGCGCGGCCGCCTGGGCGCCTGCCTCCGCGCGTGCGGATCGCCCCGAGCCCGACCGGCGACCCGCACGTCGGCACGGCCTACATCGCCCTGTTCAACTACGTGTTCGCCCGCAAGCACGGCGGGACTTTCATCCTCCGGATCGAGGACACCGATCAGGAGCGCTACACCGCCGGCAGCGAGGCCGCCATCTTCGAGGCGCTGCGCTGGCTCGGCCTCCATTGGGACGAGGGCCCCGACGTCGGCGGCCCGCACGGCCCGTACCGCCAGTCGGAGCGCCTGCCGCTGTACCGCCAGGAGATTCAGAAGCTGGTCGAGAAGGGCGAGGCGTACCCGTGCTTCTGCACCAAGGAGCGGCTCGACGCGCTGCGCCGCGACCAGATCGCGGCCAAGCAGTCGACGCTCGGCTACGACGGCCACTGTCGCTCGCTTTCGCCCGCGGAGGCGGCGGCGCGGATGGCGGCCGGCGAGGCGCACGTGATCCGCTTGCGCGTGCCCGACGACGGCGAGACCGTGTTCGTCGACCACCTGCGCGGCGAGCTGCGGTTCGAGAACCGGCTGATCGACGACCAGGTGCTGTTCAAGTCGGACGGCTTCCCGACCTATCACCTCGCCAACGTGGTCGACGACCATCACATGGGCATCACCCACGTGATCCGCGGCGAGGAGTGGATCACGTCGACGCCGAAGCACGTGCTGCTCTACAAGGCCTTCGGCTGGGAGGCGCCCGAGTTCTTCCACCTCGGCCTGTTGCGCAACGCCGACAAGTCGAAGCTGTCGAAGCGCAAGAACCCGGTCTCGGTGTTCCACTACCGCGACCTCGGCTACCTGCCCGAGACCCTGCTGAACTTCATGGCCAACCTCGGCTACAGCATGGGCGACGACCGCGAGCGCTTCACCGTCGGCGAGATGATCGCCCACTTCGAGTGGTCGCGCGTCAGCGCCGGCGGGCCGGTGTTCGACCAGACCAAGCTCGAGGCGTTCAACGGCGCCGACATCCGCGGCATGTCGCCGGACAAGCTGTACGACCGCCTGATCGCGCGCGAGCTGTCGCGCGAGCGCATGGTGCCGCTCCTCGCCCAGGCCCAGGAGCGGGTCAACCGGCTCGACGACTTCATCCCGTACCTGGCGTTCTTCTTCGGCGGCAGCCTCGACTACGGGCCGGTGCTCGACAAGCTCAAGGTCAAGGACCGCACGCCCGCCGAGGTCGCGACCACGCTCGAGGCGTTCGCCCAGGACATCGAGCGCGACCCAGCGGCCCGCGAGTTCACGGCCCCGGCCATCGAGGCGTTCGCCCGCGGGTTCTGCCAGGCCAACGGCTGGAAGAACAAGGACCTGTTCATGCTGCTGCGCGTGGCGGTCACCGGCCGCACCGCCTCGCCGTCGCTGTTCGAGACGATGGCGCTGTGCGGCAAGGACCGCTGCCGCCTGCGGATCCGCGACGTCGTCGCGCTGCTGCGCGCGCAGCCGAGCTGAGTGGCCCGGTGGACATGTCCGAAAGGACATGTCCGCGGGATCATGCACGAAGGAGCATGCCCGAAGGGGCATGCCCCAGTCACGGCGTCAGCTCGACGGCCGGCACCTCGCCGAAGCCCTTGGCGTAGATCACGCGGTGGCTGCAGGATGACCCCAGGGACATGTTCTGCAAGAACGCCGGCTGGGTCAGCAGGCGGCCCGGGGTCGCGGCGGCCTCGAGGCGGGCGGCGAGGTTGACGGTGGCGCCGACGACCGTGTGCTCGAGGCGGGCGGGCGAGCCCATGTTGCCGTGGACCAGCGGGCCGGCGGCGACGCCGATCCGCAGCTCGAGCGGGCGGCCGCCGTCCTCGGCGATGGCGGCGTTGCAGGCCGGGAGCTCGGCCAGCATCGCCAGGCCGCAGCGCACGGCCGCGACCGCGAGCTCGCCGACCGGCCGCAGGCCGCGCGGGTCGATGAACACGACCATGATGCCGTCGCCGAGCCGCTTGTCGATGATGCCGCCGTGGGCGAGGATCACGGCGTCCATGTGCTCGAAGTAGCGGTTGAGCTGGCGGACCACCTCGTCGGCCCCGAGCTCGCTGCAGCGGCGCGTGAAGTCCTTGACGTCGGCGAACAGCACCGCGCCCTCGGTGAGGCGCCCGCCGACCCGGACCTCCTCCTCGGGGTTGATCCGGATCGCCTCGATGACGTGGGCCGGCAAGTAGTGGGCGAGCTTGCGCTGGGTCAGCTCGGCGTCGCGGCGCTCGAGCGCGGAGGCGTCGAGGCGGCGCAGCAGGTCGGGCAGGGTGGCGCGCACGTAGGACCGCAGGCGCTGCAGCTCGGCGACAGGGTCGTCGATGATCCGCTCTTCGTAGTAGATGTCGTAGCAGCAGTGGCGCACGGCCGGGTCGAGGTGGATGCACTCGCGGTGCTCGACCCGCGCCGGCGGGAGGCTCCAGATCGTCGGGATGGCCTCGAAGAAGCCGCGGCGGCTCCAGCAGGCGCCGGGGCGGTCGGCGATCTCGTGTTCCATCACCGCGCGCACGCGGGCGGCGCCGTGCCGGCGATCGACGAGCTGCATGCGGGTGATCCGGTTGCCGCGGGTGTACATGCGCTCGATGTCGCCGAAGAACTCGCCGGGGCCCTGCAGCGCCCACAGGAGCAGCCACATCGGGCCCATGTCCTGGCGCTGCATCATCGACGCGGAGGCGTCGCGCCAGTGCTGCCACAGCGGGTGGTCGTAGCCCGGCGACGTCTGGAGGCCGCACAGGTGCAGCGCCGCGGAGTCGCAGAAGCGGCGGTCGAACTCGACCGAGCTCCACCGCTCGGTGTCCTGCAGGTACTCGAGGCTGAGGCCGGCGGTCTCGACGATCCGGTCGGCGACGTCGACGCCGAAGCGCTCGCAGAAGTAATGGATCAGCGTGAGCGCGAAGCGGTTGCTGAGGTGCGCCTTCGTCAACGCGGGGTCGTAGACGCGCTCCGGCACGCGACCCAGAGTACCGCGCCGGGACGGGGCTGGCGAGGCTCAGGCCGCTGCTGAGGCGCGGCGACGAGATGTCCTCGGGGACATGTGTGTTTCCGCCCGGGTGTGGGCGTCAGGGGTTCTGCGCGGTAACCCAGGCGCCGATGAAGCCCTCGGGTGGGACGCCGCAGTTGCTGCCGGCGTAGTCGGGGCCGTTGAAGCCGACCTTGAACACGACGCCGGAGGGGTTCACCAGCTTGACCCGGTAGGACCGCCCGGCGATGAAGGTCTTCTCCTTGGCGAAGGCGAGGGTGATGATGAATCGCTTCGACTGGCCGGCGTTGACCTGCGAGAAGGCGCTGCCGGCGGCCGGGCCGAGCACGCCGTTGGCCGGGAACGAGAACGGGCTCGCGGTGAGGTGGATGTACTGGTCGCCGATGCTGTACTCGGCGCCGCCGCTGTCCTGGTAGATCTTGGCCGACGAGACGTCGAAGGCGCTGCCGCCCCCCATGGTCTCGAGCATCAGCGGCACCTTGTCGAGCCGCAGCGCGCTGGCGGTGTTGTTGTAGACGGTGAAGGCGAGGGTCGCGACCTCGCGGAAGTCGACGCCGTCGGGCGGGAGGAACCGCTTGTCGACCGGCGGGTCGTCGGTCTGCACGAACACGACGCCGGCGTTGCAGCCCCCGCCCTTGGTGGTGCCGCAGTTGCTGAGCGCGTTGAGCTCGCAGGTCTTGCTCGGGTTGCAGAACCACTGCTGGCAGCCCTGGAACACGCCGCACTCGCTGTTGGCGGCGCAGGGCATGAACAGCGGGCAGCGCTGGCCGGTCGCCGGATCGGGCGCGGCCGAGGCGCAGGCGGGGAGGGGGTCGACGCACACGCCGTTCTCGCAGACGTTCGTCGCGCAGTCGGCGTCGATCAGGCAGCCTTCGCCGGTCTGGCACTCGGGACAGGTCGGGCCGCCGCAGTCGACGTCGGTCTCCTCGCCGTTGTGGAGGTCGTCGTTGCACGTCGGGGGCTGGCAGGTCTGACCGGTGCAGACGCCGCTGTCGCAGTCGGAGCCGACCTCGCAGGTCTCGCCGGCCTGGCACTCGGGACAGGTCGGGCCGCCGCAGTCGACGTCGGTCTCCTGGCCGTTGAGCTTGGCGTCGCTGCAGCTCGGGGCCTGGCAGACCTGGAGGGTGCAGACCTGGCTCTGGCAGTCGAGGTCGTCGTCGCAGCCGTCACCGGGCCCGCACGGCGGGCAGTCACCGCCGCAGTCGACGTCGGACTCGCCGCCGTTCTCGACGCCGTCGTCGCACGCGGCGGCCTGACAGACCTGGCCGGTGCAGACGCCGCTGGCACAGTCGCCGTCTTCGTCGCATGCGCCGCCCGGGTTGCACGGGGCGCAGGCGGGGCCGCCGCAGTCGACGTCGGTCTCCATGCCGTTCTCGGCCCCGTCGTCGCAGGTCGGCGGGACGCACTGCTGGGCGACGCAGAGCTGTCCCATGGGACAGTCGTCGGGCAGGAGACACGCGACGCAGGTGCCCTCGCCGTCGCACACGCCCGTCGCGCACGGAGCCCCGGGCAGCAGGGCGACCTCGTCGCAGACGCCCGCCTGGCAGGCAGGCGCGTGGCACTCGGACGCCTCGGCCGGGCAATCCGTGTCGTCCCGGCAGCCGCCCATGCCGGTGGTCGTGCTGGTGTCGCCGGTGTCGCCGGTCGCGGTCGTCGTGTCCGAGGTCGCGGTGCCGTCGCCGGCCGTCTCGGTGGCGCTGGCAGGACCGGTGGCGTCGGTGGTCGCGTCGGTCGCGGTGACCGGGCTGGTGGTGGTCGTGGTGGTCTCGCCGCCGGTGAGGGTCGTCGTGGGGTCGCCGGTGGTCGGACCGGTGGCGCTCAGCGAGTCCGAGGCGCCGCTGGTCGGCACGGCGGAGTCGCTGGTCGTCGGGACATGTCCGGAAGTGCTGGTCGTCGTGCTGCCGGTGCCGGTCGCGCTGCCGCCGTCGGTGGTCGCGGAGGTGCTGTCGCCGCAGGCGAGGAGGAGGGCGAGGACGAGGGCAGGAGCGGGCCGGGTCGACATCAGAGACCGACGCTACTGCCTGGGCCGCCAGCCGCGGGAGGTCGGCCCGCTTGCCCTGCGTCACGCGCACGTCGACGCCACGCCGATATGCGCCTACCCGTGCCCGCCGGCCGGCCCTCGGCCCGCCGACGCGTCGCGCTCGGTGGACCGCCGCGAGCCCCGAGCCGCGCGCTTCTGCTCCGCGCAGGTCTGTCCTCTGGGACATGTGAGGTGGCGCGCGGGGGGCGAGAGATCGGCCGTGCGCGCCGCGCCGACATGCGCGCGCCGCTCTTCGGGCCGAGGGGGTCGGAGCGAGGCAGGGCGAGGGCTTCCGACGGGACGCACGCGTGACGAACGCGTGCCACGGCCACGACTCGTTCGCCTCGCCGCTGGGCTTGAGGGCTTCGCACTCGCGGCGCGGTCTTCTCGGCGGGTCGCCGTCGACTCCCGGCGCCAGCAGAGCAGGGCAGGCCGAGCGGAGTCGCGGGGCGTGGCCGATAGGACATGTCGCCGTCGCCAGGCCGGCGCCCTGAGAGGAGGGTTGGTTCCTGCCGGCGCGCAGAGGACCGCCATGGTCTGGCAGCGGACATGTCTTGATGGACATGTCGCCCAGCGGGGAGCGTGTCGGCGCGGGGGCCGATCGGAGTCTCGCGGGCAAGGTCACATGGCCTCGAGGGCATGCCTCCGAGGACATCATCTCGCCGCCGGCGAGGGAGCGCCGCTGCGGGCGCGGGCGGCGAAATCATGGACACAGGGCAGCGCAGACGTCCGCTGCAGGTCCGAGGTGCGCCGCGGCCGCGAGGTTCGCCGATCGATCTGCAGGCTGTCTTTTGAGACAGGCTTGGGATCGGTCCGGCGAGGGACGCGAAACGCCGCGGCGGACGCGCAGCATGGGCATCGGGAGGGGCAAGCGAGATCTGCAGGGGCCGGACGGCGCGTTCGACTGCCGCCTCGAGGTTCGCCCCGTGGATGAGCGCTGCGGTTGCCGCGACGTGGCGGTGCCGGGAGTTCGACGGGCTGGCCGGGCAGAGGGCGCTGCGGGTCCGGCTCCGACCTGCGACGACGCTGTCGGCGGCGCGCCGGATTGCGGGCGTGGAGGCTCGCGCCGCGAACTCAGTGGCCGCGGCTGTCGGGCGGCGCGACAGGTTCGGGTGGGCGAGGGATTGCGGGGGTCCGACTCCGACTTGCGACGACCTGGTGGCTCGGGGCGCCGAGCCGCTGCAGGCCAAGGGCCAGCACCTCGGCTGGAGCACCGGCCATCGATCGGCGCTGCACACGGCGATCGCATGGCGGTCGCGGCGGTCGCTCGATCCTCCATGGCGGGCGCGAGAGGCTCTCACGGGCCGGTGCTGCGGGGTCTTCACGAGCGGCGGGCAAAGGTGCCGCGCGGGCTCGTCGCTCGATCGACCTGCGGAGCCGGGCACGACAGGCACCTACAACGGCCGCCGTCGCCATCTCAGCAGGCCGCGAGATGCTGCGCCGCGCAGCAGCTTCGTCCGCTCGCCTTCTCGGTCCAGGCGCGACCTGCACCTACACAGCCGGATGGTGGAGGCATGCGGGGCCGGGCAGGGCGCCGCGCACGTCGCTCGTACGACGATCGGGTGAAGCACGGGCGCGACCGGCACCGCGAGGCCGCGGGGGTTCAGACGCGCTCGGGCAGGGCCGCGAGGCCGCGGGGGTTCAGACGCGCTCGGGCAGGGCCGCGGTGCCGCGGAGGGCCGAGACGGCCTGCAGCAGCCAGACGAGGGCGAGGCAGCTGGCGAGGCCGAGGCCGACGGCGAAGGGCCCCAGCGGCAGCAAGACGGCCAGGAGCGCGGCGGCGGCGATCCAGGCGTGGCGCAGCGCCCGGGCGGCGCGGGCGGTGCGGCCGAGGGCGCGGACCAGCGTCGCCAGCTGGGCCTCGTCTTCGGGCTGCAGCGGCGACTGGGTGCGCGCGGGCAGCAAGCGGTGGTTGTACCAGAGCAGGCGGGTGGCGATCTGATGCAGGCGGGCCAGCTCGACCACCGGCTCGGCTTCGCTGGCGGCGATGACCGAGGGCGTGTGGCTGAAGACGCCGGGCACGAACACGCGGGCGCGGTTGAGCGCGTTGACGGCCTCGGCGAGGAAGCTGCGGGCCTGGGCCGCGGTGCGCTCCGGGTTGTCCTCGGCGTCCTGACTCTCCAGGGTCAGCAGGGCGAGGTGGAGGGCGTCGCAGGCCTCCCCCAGCGGGCGCTGCGCGGCCGGAACCAGCGACTCTTCGTCGGGTTCGCAGCGGCGATACGCGCTCATCTGGGGAGGAGCCATCACCAGGCAGCATAGCGGACGGCGGGAAGCGGGCCAGCGCTGGCGAGCGCGCGGCGGGCTCGGCTGTGATCGCGGCCGCCCGCCCTCAGCTGTCCTTCGGGACATCCGGCCCGCCGGCTTCGCGGCGCGCGCCCGCGCCTGGGCTCGTTCCACCAGCCTCACGGGGGCAGCCGGCGGCGACCGCTGGCGGCGAGCCGGGCGGTCTGTCGGGCCCCGAGCGCTCGCGAGGCTCGCTGTCCTTCCGGACATCCGACTCGGATCGGCCCCGGCCGCGCCTTGGCCTCGTCTCCCGGTCGCCCGGTGGGAGCGACCGGTGACCGCTGGCGAGCGGGGCGGTCTGCCGGGCCCCGAGCGGCGGGAGGCTTGCTGTCCTTTCGGACATCCGACTCGGATCGGCCCCCGGCCGCGCCTCGGCCTCGTCTGCCCGGTCGCATGGCGGGAGCGACCGGTGATCGCTCGCGGTGGGCTGAGCGTCCGCGGGCTCGAGCGCTCGGAGCTTGCTGTCCTTGGGGACATCCGGCTCGCATCGGCCGTGCCGTGCCTCGGCCTCGTCTTCCCGCTCGCCCGGCGGGAGCGACCGGTGATCGCGCGTGGTGGGTTGAGCCTCCGCGGGGCTCGAACGCCCGGAGCTTGCTGTCCTTGGGGACATCCGGCTCGCATCGGCCGTGCCGCGCCTCGGCCTCGTCTTCCCGCTCGCCCGGCGGGAGTGACCGGCGATCGCGCGCGGGGGGCTGAGCGTCCGCGGGGCTCGAGCGCCCGGAGCTGGCTGTCCTTGGGGACATCCGCTCGCATCGGCCGCGCCGCGCCTTCCACCCGTCGCCCGGCGGGAGCTACGGGTGACCGCGGCGAGCGAGCCGGCCCACGGGGCTCGATCGCTCGCGGATCTGGCTGTCCTTTGGGACATCCGAACTCGCCGGCGCGCGCCCCCGACCTGGCCTCGTTCTACCAGCCGCCGGCAGCCGATGGCGACCGCTCGCGGCGAGCACGGCGTCGCTCGAGCGGCCTGCGATGCTAGCCGTCCTTGGGGACATCCGACTCGGGTCCGCCGGCGCGCGCCCGCGCCTTGGCCTCGTTCCACCAGCCGTCGAGTCGTTCGAGCCCCGCGGCCTCGGGCTCGATGCCGGCGGCGTGGCAGCGCTCCATCACGTAGGCGAAGCGGGCCTCGAACTTGGCGCAGGTGGCCCGCAGCGCGTCCTCGGCGGCGACGCCGAGCTTCTGGCCGTAGCGCACCAGCACGAACAGCAAGTCGCCGAACTCCTCCTCGATCGCTTTCGGGTCGCCTTCGGCCCGCGCTCGCTCGAGCTCCTCCCACTCCTCGCGGATCTTGTCGACCGGGCCCTGGATCGTCGGCCAGTCGAAGCCGACGGCGGCGGCCTTGTCTTGCAGCCGCCACGCCCGCTGCAGCGCCGGCAGCGAGCGGGGCACGCCGGCGAGCGGGCGAGCCGGGCCACGAGCTGCCCCTTCGGACATGTTCTCGGCGCGCTTGAGCTGGGCCCACTGGCGGGCGACGTCGTCGGCGTCGCGTGGCGCGTCCTCCGCGGCCGGCGCGAACACGTGCGGGTGTCGGCGGATCATCTTGTCGCGGATCGCGGTCACCACGTCGTCGAGGTCGAACGCGCCCTCGCGCTCGCGCAGGGCCGACTGGAAGACGATCTGGAACAGGAGATCGCCGAGCTCGCGGCGGTGCGCCTGGGGGTCGGCCAGCGCGTCGAGGACCTCGTAGGCCTCCTCGATGAGGTAGGGCCGCAGGGTGTCCAGGGTCTGGGCCCGGTCCCACGGGCAGCCGCCCGGGTCGGCGAGCAGGCGGTCCATGAGGTCGCGCAGGCCGTCGAGGCCGTCGCGCAGGCCGAGGGCGCGGTGATCGGGCCCGGCGGGCTCGGCCGCGCCCGCCGGCGAGTCCGGCTTTGCCTCCGAAGGGTCGCGTGGTAGCTTCACGGGCAGCCCATTACCACGGGCGGCCCACGCCTGAACCCCCCAGTGACGATCCGACTCAGCTTCGAAGATCAAGTCCCCCTCCAGCTCGTCCTCGGCTCGGTCGGTGGGCAGGCGATGGAAGAACTTCAGCGGGCGGCGGGGGTGACGCTCCACGTCCGCGGCGGCGACGTCACGATCGAGGGCGACGACGGCGCGGCCGCGCTGGTCGAGCGCCTGCTCCGCCAGATGGTGGCGATGGCCCGCGCCGGCACCCCGATCCACCCGGGTGATCTGCCGCGTGCGCTCGAGGTGATGCGCAACGAGCCGCGCGTCGACCTGCGCTCGCTGTTCGACGACACGATCATCCCGCGCAGCGGCAGCGGGCGGCCGATCGCCCCGCGCAGCCTGGCGCAGAAGCACTACGTCGACTGCCTGCGCCGCTTCGACCTGACCTTCGGCGTCGGCCCGGCCGGCACCGGCAAGACCTACCTCGCGGTGGCGACGGGCGTGCGCATGCTGCTCGACAAGCGCGTGCGCCGGATCATCCTCGCCCGCCCGGCGATCGAGGCCGGCGAGAGCCTCGGCTTCCTGCCGGGCACGATGGAGGAGAAGGTCAGCCCGTACATGCGCCCGCTCTACGACGCGCTGCACGACATGCTCGACGTGCAGAAGGTGATGCGGATGATGGAGCAGGGCATCATCGAGATCGCGCCGCTGGCGTACATGCGCGGGCGGACGCTCAGCGAGACGTTCCTGATCCTCGACGAGGCGCAGAACACCACGCCCGAGCAGATGAAGATGTTCCTGACGCGCATCGGCGCCGGTACGCGCGCGGTCGTCACCGGCGACCCGACGCAGAACGACCTGCCGTACGGCAAGCGCAGCGGCCTCGGTCACGCGCTGCGGGTGCTCCGCGGGGTCGAGGGCATCGCGTTCTGCAGCTTCACGCACACCGACGTGATGCGCCACCAGCTCGTGCAGCGCATCATCCTCGCCTACGACCGCGAGGATCAGCGCCGCCGCGCCACGAGCGGCAAGCCCGGGCGCCCGGCCGAAGGGCCCGCGACGCCGAGGCCCCGCGCGACGCCGCCGAGGCCCCCGCCGACGACGACGCGGGCGAAGGCCGCTCCTGAGCCGCGGGTGCGCGCGGCAGCCGTGCCTGCGAATGCCGCTCGCGCCGCCACCCGGCGGTTCGAGCAGCGCTCGCGAGAAAGACGGGAGCGACGACCGCGTCCCCGACACCATCTTCGGACGAGAGGCGATTCACTCCGCGCAGCGATCCGCCACGGTTGCGGAGGCCGAGGGCTTGCGGCGCTGGGTTCGGGCGCGGCGCGTGACGAGGAGCTCGGCAGCGACGACCGCGATCCCGAGCTCGGCGGGGAGCGGCTCCCTCCGAGCGAGTTTCGAACGCTCGCGGCGCGTCGAACCTGCGGACGACCCGGTCGCACGCCTGCGTGCAGGGCGGGATGGATGCTCGGCGCCGCCGCGGCCTCGCCGATGCCGGTCGCCGAAGTCCTGGCGAAGCCCCGTGCGAATCAGGAATCGGCTCGCCTCCCTCGGCGCGGGGAGGGGCGGCCGCGAGCCGACGTCGGGCCTCGTGAGCGAAGCGGCATGCCTCGTTGCGGCGTCCGCATGACGTCCGCTTCGTGAGGGCCATCGCTGGCCCTTCCTCTTCGTGCATGCGGGGGGTGTGACAGGTGTCCTCGGGCTCCAGACCCCGGAGGGTGTCACGACCGCGTCGCGGTTTTGTGTGGATCGGCTCGCGGCCGTTCGAGTAGTGTGACGTGGTGAACTACGACTGTCGTCTCGCTGTCACATTGCCGCGGCCTGCGGGCCTCCTCGCCCTTCTTCTCGCCATCGGTTCGCCGGCGTGCGGCGAGACCGAAGACGCCAGCGCGACCGCGCCGACCAGCGGGGACACCAGCAGCGAGGCGAGCAGCGACTCGACCGACAGCAGCGGCGGTCCGCCGACGACGACCGACGGCCCCGTCACCGAGACGGGCGGCAGCGACAGCGACAGCGCGACCACCGGGCCGACCACCGGGCCGACCACCGGGGACGAGGAGACCACCAGCACCACGAGCACCACCGGCACCACGGACACCACCGAGACCACGAGCCCGGTGACCGACGGCACGACCACCTCGACGACCTCGACCTCGACGACCTCGGACACCACCGGCGACGAGACCACCGGCACCACCGGGGAGCCGTCCAACACCGACTGTCTGCTCGAGGGCTTCGCCAACCCCGACATGGCGCTCAAGCTCGATTACGATCAGTTCGATCCGGTCATCGGCTCGCACTGCAAGGGCACCAACCACCAGGACATCACCGACATCGAGCGGGTGGTGTTCCTCGGCGACTCGGTCACCGTCGGCACCCCGCCGGCGCTCGGCGACGACTACTACCGCTCCAAGCTGGCGGACGTGCTGGTCGACCGCTTCGGGCTGACGCCGCCCAACGCGCTGTGGAAGCAGGCCAACCCGATCGACGGGGTCGCGCTGGTCAAGGAGTCGGGCGACTTCGTGTCGTGTTCGAAGTGGGGCGCCCGCACCGACGACTTCCTGCCGCCCGGCAACCAGGTCGACGACTGCTTCCCGCCCGACATGTTCGACAAGCGGACGCTCGTCATCACCACCATGGGCGGCAACGACATCGCCGCGATCGCCAAGGACGGGGCCAACGGCACCCCGCTCGACGAGGTCAAGGCCAACGCCGCCGAGGCGGCCGACCTGCTGCGCCAGACCGCCCACTGGTTCGTCGACGACCCCCAGAAGTTCCCGAACGGCGTGTTCCTGGTGTTCGCCAACGTCTACGAGTTCACCGACGGCACCGCCGACCTCATGGCCTGCCCGGCGGCGGGCCTCGGCGGGTTCGACAAGCCGTGGGAGAACCCGGCCGAGCTCATCGACGTGATGATCGGCTTCAACGAGCAGTTCATGAGCGTGGCCGTCGAGACCGGCACCGACATGATCTTCATGCTCGAGAACTTCTGCGGCCACGGCTTCAAGGCCGGCGACCCGAGCGCGCCGTGCTACCGCGGCCCGAACCAGCAGAACTGGTTCGACCTCACCTGCATCCACCCCACCGCGCAAGGCCACTCGGTGATCGCCGATCTGTTCACGGCCGTGATCGACGAGTAGCGCGTTCGCCGCGAACGTGCGCGGCGGGCGACGCGCGAAACCGCCCGCTGCGCATTTTCGCGCCCGGCTCTCCGGACGCGTCCGGTCACGCGTACCGGCGCGCATCGGTCGCCGCGGGCCGCCGGGAGGGTTTGCGGGGGGCCAGGCGGGGTTGCTTGCCTTGGGATCCGGGCACGGCTATGCGTGCAAGGCCAAGCCCCCCGGACACCCCAATGACCGCCGTATCGCGTCTTTCGCCGCCCTACAACCCGAATCAACCCCTACCGGACCCCGAGGCCGTGCTCGAGGTGCTGCAGCGGGAGCTCAAGCGGTCGATGGGGGGGCTGGTGGTGCCCGGCTCGCCCCGGCCGTACTTCATGCAGTACTCGCTGCGCCGGGTCCACGCGCTGCGCCTGCGGGCGGCCCACGGGGCGCTGCTGCGCTCGCGCGAGTCGACGGTCGGCCAGCTCTGGGCCGACGTCCGGGTCGGCAGCCACAAGTTCGACAACGTCATCGACGGCGGCCTCGGCGACCGCTCGGAGGACCGGGAGAGCAGCGACTGGGTCGACGCGCCCGACGACCTCAACCTCCAGGCGCTGCAGATCGGGCTGTGGAAGCTGACGCAGATCAAGTTCGACGAGGCCCTGGAGGACTACTACGAGCACCGCAAGGCGACCGTCAGCGAGTACCTGCGCGACGAGATCAGCTCCTTTACGCGTGAGCGGCCGGTCGTCCACAAGGAAGAGCTGCACCACGACCCGTTCCCGCGGGCCCAGTGGGAGAAGACGCTGGTCGAGCTGTCGCGGCGGTTCCTCGACCACCCGGAGGTCTACGACCCGAGCATCAGCCTGTCGGCCGAGCGGGTCCACCGCTGGCTGGTCAACAGCGAGGGGACGGCGGTCATCACCGAGGACGTGTACATCCAGCTCGGCATCGAGGGCTGGGTGCTGACCGAGGACGGGGTGTACGTCGAGGGCTCGCGCCAGCTGTACCTGCGGGCGGTCGACGAGGTGCCCGAACGCGCGCACCTCGAGCGCCTGCTGGCCGACGTGCTCGAGGAGCTGGCGGCGCTGCGGGCGGCCGACAGCCCGGGGGCGTTCATCGGTCCGGCGCTGCTGTCGGGCCAGGCCGCGAGCACGCTGTTTCACGAGGCGCTCGGCCACCGCCTCGAGGGCGAGCGGCTGATCGCCCGCGGCGAGAGCAAGACGTTCGCCCGCATGCGCGGCGAGCGGATCCTGCCCCGCGGGATCCACGTGTTCGACGACCCGACGCTGACGCACTGCGGCCGCGAGCCGCTGTGGGGCCACTACCGCGTCGACGACGAGGGCGTGCCGGCCCGGCGCACGCTGCTGGTCGACGACGGGGTGCTGAAGGGCTTCCTGCAGAGCCGCTGCCCGATCCCCGGCAGCGACCACTCGAACGGCCACGGCCGCCACGACGGGGTCGAGCGGCCGATGGCGCGCATGGGCACCTTCGTCGTCGAGGGGGCCCCGGGCTCGGGCGAGTCGTGGGACGCGCTGCGGACCCGCCTCATCGAGCTGGCGCGGGCCCAGGGGCGGCGCCACGGGGTCATCATCCAGCGCGTCCTCGCCGGCGAGACGTCGACCTCGGACTACGACTTCCAGGCCTTCAAGGGCAGCCTCGCCGAGGTCTATCTGGTCGACGCCCAGACCGGCAAGGTCCGCCGGATCCGCGACGTCGAGCTGATCGGCACCCCGCTGGCCGCGCTGCAGAAGATCACGGCCTTCGGCCGCGACCGCGAGACCGACCAGGGCTACTGCTACGCCGAGAGCGGCTCGATCCCGGTCAGCGGGATCGCGCCGCCGATCCTGCTGTCGGAGCTCGAGCTGCAGCAGAGCAGCACCACCGGCTACCACGACCCGCTGCTGCCGCCGCCGTTCGCCGACGACGGCTCGCGCGGGCGCAAGGGCGGGCTGCGCGAGCGCGGCAAGCGGAAGAAGCCCCTCAACTGAGGGGGCCCGGGCACGGCCCGGATCTCGCTCGAGCCCGACTCGCGGGCCGGTCCGTCCGGGCGGGGGTCGTCCGGCGCGGCCTGTTGCCGGCGGCGGCCGCCTCTGCCAGCCTCGAAGGGATGTGGCCCCTCGGGTTCGCCGGGCTGTTCTACCTCTGGAACCTCCGGACCTCGCTCCGGAGCGCCTATGAGGGCGCGCGGTGGCGGAACAGCGGCGGCGATCCGGTGCTCGGCCACGTCCTCGGCAACTTCCTGTTGCTGGCGATCGTCACCGCGGTGGCGTTCGTGCGGGCGGACGCGCTGCGCGTGGCGCTGCCGTGGTGGCTGCTGGCGGCCACCATCGGGCTGACGGTGGGGCACTTTGCGGCGATCGCCTGGCTCGAGGACCTCGGGGCGGTGCGGCGCGAACGGAGCGGGGCATGAGCGAGCTGTACAGCGTGATGGTCGAGTCGGCGGCGGGCGGCGAGGTCGTCCTGCGCGTCACCACGGTGCATCCTGACGCCGGGCCGCCGCCGGACACCGCCGGCTTCGCGGTCGCGGTCCTGCTCGACCTGTGGTCGCTGCTCGATCGCGGGTTCGCGGCCCTCGTCGACGGTTGCTCGCTCGAGCGGGCGGAGGCGCAGGCGCTGGCGCAGGACCCGGCCTGGGCCTCGCGCTGCCGGCACCTGCGCGAGCTGAGCTTCGGCCGCCAGGTCGCCTGCACCGCCGAGGAGCACGCGGCGCTGGAAGCGGCGATTCGGGCCGGCGAGCCGCTGCTGTTCCGCGGCGAGCCGGTCGGCGGGCTGCTCGGCTACGCCAATCAGGCCTACGTGTTCATCCCCGGCGACCCGGTGGTGTTCGCCACCGCGGTGGCGCCGCTGGTCGCGTCGCACGCGGTCGACGAGCGCGAGTTCGACGAGGGCTACGAGGACTGGCCCGAGGATCCCGAGCGCCGCCCACGGGCCCGCGTCCGGCTGAAGGTCCACGACGCCGGCTGGCTCGGCTTCGTGCGCCCCGGCTGGCGCTGGGACAGCGGCGCGCACTGAGCCGGGAGCTGGGGTCTCAGCCAACGCGTGGCGGATTCTCGGCGACAATTTCCGAGTAATCCCGCACACGTGCGTCGTAAGTCTTGAACTTCCACTCGAAGCCGGATCGCGCCGCCACGTAGCTCGGGCCGAGCGGGATCTTGCCGTCGCCGCCGGGCAGGTCGAGCACGTAGTGGGGCAGGCACAGGCCGGAGATGTGGCCGCGGAGGGCGGTCATCAGCTCGAGGCCGCGGTCGATGGTCGTCCGGAAGTGCGACAGGCCGCGGGTCGAGTCGCAGTGGTGGAGGTAGTAGGGGCGGATCCCGAGCGCGTAGACCAGCTCGCGGAACAGCGTCCGCAGGGCCTCGGCGTCGTCGTTGACGCCCTTCAGCAGGACGGTCTGGTTGAGCAGCATGAAGCCGGCCTCGCGCAGGGTGCGGGCGGCGGCGACGGTGGCGTCGGTGATCTCGCGGGCGTGGTTGAAGTGGGTGACCACGCAGACCATCAGGCGGCCCTTGAGCGCGGCCACCAGGCCGGGGCCCACGCGCTCGGGCAGGACCACCGGGATCCGGGTGTGCAGGCGCAGCAGGCGGACGTGGCCGATGGCCTCGATCCGCCGCCGGAGCTCCTCGAGGCGCTCGTTGGCGAGGATCAGCGGGTCGCCGCCGGTGAGGATGACCTCGCGGATCTCGGGGTGCGCGGCGATGTAGGCCAGGGCCGGCTCGAGGGTCTCGATCGAGTAGGCAGCCGCGTCGTCGTCGGCCAGCGACTCCTTGCGGAAGCAGTGCCGGCAGTACACGGCGCACTGATAGGTCGGGTAGAGCAGGACGCGGTCGGGGTAGCGGTGGGTCAGCCGCGCGACCGGGCTGTGGGCGGCGTCGCCGATCGGGTCCTCGCGCTCGCGCGGGTCGTGGACCAGCTCCTCGGCGCTCGGGATGACCTGGCGGCGGATCGGGTCGCGATCGTCGGCCCAGTCGATGAGCTCGAGGTAGCGCCGCGGCGCCTTGACGTGGAAGGTAGCGGCCGCCTCGGCGTCGCGGGCCCGGTCGGCCGGGGCGAGCGGCAGGTCGGCCAGGTCGGCGGCCCGCCGCAGCTCCAGCCGCTTGCGCGTCGCGGGCGCCGCCGAGGTCGCGAGCGCGTGACTCGACGCGCGGGGTTCGGGCCCCGACGAGCGAGCGGCGGGCGAGGTCCGATCGTCGCGTCCGGCGTCCGGGCGCCGACCATCGCTGCGCTGCGGCGCCTCCGCGTCGTCGTCCCGGTCGGCCACGATCGCGCGGAGGCTAGCCGCGGCGTCCGGGTGCGTCAACACGGGGGGGCGAGCTTTCGCTACCCTGGGCGCGGACGTGCCTGTCGCCGAGCAGACGGTGTGGGACGGAGAGGTCGACGAGCAGCGCCGGATCGGCGTGATGCTCGACCGGATCTTCGTCGCGACCGCGGTGGCGATCGGCGCGGCGACCGTCTTCCAGGCGGCGAGCCAGGCGATCGACCCGCTGATGAGCTTCAACCTGGTGGTCATCGCGCTGTTCCTCGGTCTGCGCGTGGTGGTCCGGCGCGGCCACGTGCGCGCCGTCAGCGTCGGCCTGGTGGCGACGCTGTGGAGCATCGTGACGATCGCGGTGTGGTTCGACGGCGGGCTCAAGAGCCCGTCGCTCGCGGCGTACCTGACGATCCTGATGCTGGCGGCGCTGCTGCTGCGCGCCCGGGCGCTGTGGGTGTACCTGGCGCTGTCGGCGGCGGTGGCGCTGGTGTTCGTGCTGGCCGAGAGCGCCGGCGTGCTGCCGCCGCGCCAGTCGGTGGACACGCTGGTGCGGCCGTTCTTCGTCCACCTGATCCACCTGCTGGCGTCGGCGCTGTTCCTCTACATGGCGGTCGACAGCCTCGAGCGGGCGCGGGCGCGGGCGCGGCGCAATCAGGAGCGGGCGGCGGTGCTGCTGACCCAGCTCGAGCGCGAGAAGGAGCGGGCCGACGAGCTGCTGCACAACATCCTGCCCGAGCGGGTGGCGGAGCAGCTCAAGCAGAAGCTGCAGCCGATCGCGGAGCGCTTCGAGGCGGCGACGGTGCTGTTCGCCGACATCGCCGAGTTCACGCGCTTCGCCGCCGAGCGCCCGCCGGACGTGGTGGTCGAGCTGCTCAACGACATCTTCTCCCGCTTCGACGCGCTGGCCGAGGAGCGCGGGCTCGAGAAGATCAAGACGATCGGCGACGCCTACATGGTGGTGGCGGGGATCCCGACGCCGCGGGCCGACCACGCGGCGGCGATGGCCGAGATGGCGCTGGCGATGCGGGACGAGTTCGCGCGCTTCGTGGCCGCGCGCGAGCTCGCGCTCGGGCTGCGGATCGGGCTCCACTGCGGGCCGGCGGTCGCGGGCGTGATCGGCCGCCGCAAGTTCATTTACGACCTCTGGGGCGACACCGTGAACACCGCCAGCCGCATGGAATCGCTCGGCCAGGTCGGCGAGATCCAGGTGTCCGAAGCGGTCGCCACGGCCCTCCAGGGCCAGTTCACGTGCGTTCCGCGGGGCAGCATCGCGGTCAAGGGGAAGGGCGAGCTGCAGGTGTTCTGGTTGCAGGGCCGGGCGAATAAGCCGGCAGTCGTGGGGTCTTGAGTCCTCACGTCGGTGGGGCACGTGAAGGTGTGCATGGCGCTGCGCCGCGCCGGTGTACGCTGAGCCGGATGGACGAGGGGCTGCTGCGATACCCCGACGTGCTCGCCTATCTCCGGCAGCTGGCCAGAGATCCGGCGTTCGGTCGGGTGCAGTACGTCACCGAACTCGGTGGCACGCTGCGCGCCGCGGTGATCGGGCGCGGCCGGGCCCGACTGGCGATCGTCGAGGCGCTCGGGTTCGTGCCGCCGGAGTTCGACGTCGTGCTGGTGGTCGGCCCCGAACGCTCGCTGGCGGCGGCGCTGGGGCGGATGCCGGTCCACCGGGCGCACGCGCTGGCGCTGCCGACCTCCACGGGGCGGCTGCGGCGGGCCATCGACGAGGCGCTGCTGGCGGTCGAGGCCATCCTGCAGAGCCGCGTCGCCGATCAGCTGGTCGAGGTCGGCCTGGCGCTCAACCGCGAGCGCGACCCCCGGCGCGTCCTCGAGCTGATCGTCCGCCACGCGCGGGCCATCACCGGCGCCGACGCCGGCTCGATCTACGTGGTCGAGGACGACGGGGCGACGGTGCGCTTCCGCGTCGCCCACAACGACTCGGTCGCCGCCGATTTGCGCGACCACACCCTGCCGGTGTCCGACGCGTCGGTGGTCGGCGCCTGCGTGCTGAGCGGCCAGATCATCAACCTCGAGGACATGTACTCCGAGACAGGTCGCACCGCGCTCGGCCGCACGTTCGTCCACGACCGCTCGTTCGACGAGCGCTTCGGCTACCAGACGCGCTCGCTGCTGACGGTGCCGATGCGCGCGCCCGAGGGCCAGGTGATCGGCGCGGTCCAGCTGATCAACGCCAAGGACGGCCGCCACCCGCTGGCCTGGCCGGCCGACTTCGGCCGCCGCACTCGGCCGTTCTCGGCCGCCGACGAGCGGGTCTGCCTGGCGCTGGCGACCCAGGGCGCGGTCGCGCTCGAGAACGCCAACCTCTACGCCGAGGTGCAGGCGCTGTTCGAGGGCTTCGTGCGCGCGAGCGTGACGGCGATCGAGCAGCGCGACCCGACCACGAGCGGCCACAGCCAGCGGGTGGCCGACCTGACGGTGGCGCTGGCGAAGGCGGTCGACCGCTCGGACGGGCCGCTGGCGGCGGTGAAGTTCTCGGCCGACGACCTGCGCGAGATCGAGGTCGCGGGGCTGCTGCACGACTTCGGCAAGGTCGGCGTGCGCGAGCACGTGCTGGTCAAGGCGAAGAAGCTGTTCGACTGGGAGCTGACGCTGGTCGAGGAGCGCCTCGACCACCTGCGCACCGCGGCGCGCCTGCGCCTGGCCGAGCGCGAGCTGATCGCCGTGCGCGACGGGACGATCGACGTCGAGGCGGCGCGGCGGGCGTTCACGGCGGAGCTGCTGCAGATCGAGCGCTGGCGCGAGGTGGTGCGCCGCGCCAACGAGCCGGCGCTGCTGCCCGAGGCGGTGGAGGCGGAGATCCACGAGGTCGCGGCGGCTCGCAGCCACACGCCGGACAAGGTGCTGCGGATCCTCGACGACGCCCACTTGACGGCGCTCCGGGTCGCTCGCGGCAGCCTCACCGACTCCGAGCGCTCCGAGGTGCAGAACCACGTGCGCCACACGTTCGAGTTCCTGCGCCAGATCCCGTGGGGCCAGCGGCTCAGGCGGGTGCCCGAGATCGCCGGGATGCACCACGAATACCTCGACGGCAGCGGCTATCCCCGCGGCGCCGCGGCCGCGGCGATCCCGATCCAGGCCCGCATGATGACGGTGGCCGACATCTTCGACGCCTTGACCGCCGCCGACCGCCCGTACAAAAAAGCGGTGCCCGTGCAGATGGCGCTCGACATCCTCCACGCCGAAGCCTGCGCCGGCAAGCTCGACCCGGTCGTGCTCGAGGTGTTCGTCGGCGCGCGGGTCTACGACCGCCTCGACCTGTCGGGAGGTCGCAAGTGATGGCGCGGCGGACGAGGGCGGGGGGCGGCGGTGCGGCGCGGGCGAGCGGGCGGGTCGAGTCCGCGGGCAGCGATTTAAAGGACGAGGTGGGCGCGCGAGGCGGCGCGCTCGCGGACGCGGAGACCGACGCGGACGAGCGTGGTGACGAGGCGAACGGCGAGGCGGTCGAGGACGCTCACGCGGACGAGGACGCCGAGGACGGGGCGGACGAGGACGCTGATCCGTACGCGGACGCCGAGGACGGGGCGGACGAGGACGCTGATCCGTACGCGGAGAGCGACGAGGGCCCGGACGAGGACGCTGAGGACGAGGCGGACGAGGACGCTGATTCGTACGCGGAGAGCGACGAGGCCTCGGACGAGGACGGAGACGACGACATCTACGCGGACGAAGGAGACGACGGCGACGAGGGGGATTCCTTGCTCGACGACGCTGACGCGGACCACGACGACGACGCGGACGACATCTTCGACGACGGAGACGAGGGGAACCAGGACGCGTCTTCGAGCGATGTCTCCGACGATGACGGTGACTCGGACGAGGGCGACGACGCGTACTCGGACGACGTCTCCGACGACGACGCTGACTCGGACGAGGAGACCGACGAGGCCGGAGTCGAGCCCGACGCCGACGACGCGACCGGGGGCGACGCCGCCGACGACGAGGCCCCGGGCGAGGAGCCCGGCCCGGACGCTGGGAACGACGACGAGCGCGACGCGCTCGCGGCCGACGACGCAGACGACGACGATCGGGCCTTCCCGCCCGGCTCGTTCCCGGACGCCGAGGACATGGCCTTCGCGCCAGGTCGCGGCCGGATCGGCTTCACCGTCGCCCCGCGGCGCAAGGTCCCGCGGTGGTTCGTGCAGGCGCTGGCGCGGCGGGTCGCTCGCGCCGCGCGGCGGCTCGGGATCGGGTCCGGCGCGGCGGTGACCTGCCACCTGGTCGACGACCCCGCGATCGCCCGGCTCAACGCCGAGCACATGGGCAAGGTCGGGCCGACCGACGTGCTGTCGTTCCCGGCCGGGCCGCTCGGGCCGGGCGAGGGCGAGGGGACGGCGGCCGGCGACGTCGTGATCAGCGTCGACGCGGTCCGGCGCCAGGCGCGGGCCCGGCTCGGGATCTCCGGGGTGACCGAACGGACAGGTGTCAAGCGACAGGTCCTCTGGGGCCTGGTCATCGAGACCGGTCCGAAAGAGCCTGTCCTTCCAGACATGGTCGAAAATTCTGCCGAGGCCGCGGCCGCGCTCGACGAGGCGACCGTGCTCGCGGTCCACGGCCTGTGCCACCTGCTGGGCCACGACCATGGGCGGCGCGGCGAGGCGCGGGCGATGCACCGGGCCGAGCGGCGCGCGCTGCAGGCGGCCGACACGCCGGACGTGCCGCGGCCCTACGGCATCGACGCGCGCCGGGAGCGGCGCGTGAGGAGGACGCGGTGACGCCGAACGTGCCGCGGCCCCGCGGCGTCGATGTGCGCCGGGAGCGGCGCGGGAGACGACGGCCCGTGCCGCGGCCCCACGGCATCGACGCGCGCCGGGAGCGGCGCGGGAGGAGGACGCGGTGACGACACCGGTGATCGTGGTTCACGGCGGGGCGGGCACGGTGGCGGAGGACCTGCGTGGGTCGGCGGTGACCGGCACGCGCGCGGCCGCGGCGGCCGGCCAGGCCGTGCTGCTGGCGGGCGGCAGCGCCGAGGCGGCCGTGATCGCGGCCGTGCGGGTGCTCGAGGACGACCCGGGCTTCAACGCCGGCCGCGGCGCGTGCATGAACGCCGACGGGGTGTTCGAGGCCGACGCGGCGATCATGCGCTCGCGCGACCTGCGGTCGGGCGCGGTCGCCGGGGTCCGCGAGGTCCGCGACACCATCCTGCTGGCGGCGCTGGTGATGAACGAGACCCGCCACTGCCTGCTGGTGGGCGACAACGCGGCCCGCTTCGCCCGCGAGCGCGGGGTCGGCCACTTCGGCCGCGAGGAGGTGTGGACCGCCAAGGCCGAGGCCCACTTCGCGGCGGTGCGCGCCGGCCGGCGGCTCGACAACCGCGCCGACACGGTCGGCGCCGTGGCCCTCGACGCGCGCGGCGAGCTGAGCGCGGCCGGCTCGACCGGCGGCGTGCTCTACAAGTTGCCCGGTCGCGTCGGCGACACGCCGATGGTCGGCTCGGGCCTCTACGCCCACCCGGAGCTCGGCGCCTGCGCGACGACCGGGCTGGGCGAGGCGATCTTGACCCACGTGCTCGCCTATGCGGCGCTGCAGCGGGTCCACGGGGTTGCGGCCGACGCGGTGACGCCGCTGGCCGCGGGCCTCGTGCGCGAGGTGTCGTCGCGTTGGGACGGAGCCGCGGTCGGCCTGATCCTGCTCCGACCCGACGGCACCGCCGCGATCGTCCACGCCAGCGATCACATGAGCTGGGCGCTCGCGCGAGGCGACGCGCCCGCCACGGCCGGCCTGTCGGTCTGAGCCGCGGGACGACGCGCCCGTCACTGCGGTCGGGCCCGAGCCGCGGGCCGACGCGCCAGTCGCCACCCACCGCCGGTCTGTCGGTCCGAGCCGCGGGGCGACGCGCCCGTCAGCGTCGGGTCGTCCATCCGAACCCACGGAGCGACGCGCCCGTCACGGCTGTCGACCCTCGCCGCGCTCGTCGAGTGCGCCCGCGCGAGCTCGCAATCGTCGGCCCGCCCGTCCGGCTTCGGCGACCGGCCGAGCGTGCGGCCGAGCGCGGTTCGCCCGAGCCGAGGGATCGTCGGGCGTCGGCGCGGGCCGGCGGTCGGCCGCTGCGCAGGTCGGCGTCCCGGCCGGATTCATGGACCGGCGCCGGCGGGTCGCCGCGGAGCCGCGGGCTGCAGCCGGCGGGCGCCGATCTGGGCACTGGACGCCGGGGCAGGGGCGCGCCTATAACCGGCGAGTGCTCCGCTGCGCGCTGATCGTCGCTCTGGCCGCGCCGCCGGCCGCCGGTCCGAGCGCGCCCGGGGTCCCGTGGGGGCCGCTGCCGGGGCAGCCGGCGCCGCTCTCCGAGGGTGCGAAGGGACAGGTTCCCGCGGACATGTCGCCGGGGACAGGTGCCCTGGAGCAGGTCCGAACGGACAGCCCCGCCGCACCGGCGAGCGAGGCGCCCGCGCCCAGGCTCGAGCCGATGGGCCCGAGCGGGCCGGCGCCGGTGGTGGCGCCGCCGCCCGAGCCGGGCGAGGCCACGCTCGAGCTGTCGGGCGCGGGGCAGGGCGGGCAGGTGATCGTGACGTCGCCGCGTGGCAAGCTGCTCGGGTCGTACGCCGTCGGCCCGGGCCAGACGATCCTGCTGCGCGGGGCGCCGGGCGAGTACGTGGTCCGCAGCCCGGGCGCGCCGCACGGCCTGGTGGTGCCGGTGCTCGAGCGCACGCACGTGCAGGTCGGGCCGGCGGGGCTGGCAGTGGTGCGCGACGAGGGGCCGTCGCCGGGGCCGGTGGTGCGGATCGGTCGGACCGCGGCCGCGCGGGACGGCAACTGGCGCCGCCCGGTCGCGCCGATCCTGTCGGCGCTGGTGCCCGGCCTCGGCCAGATGGTCAACCGCGAGTACGCGCGCGGAGCCGGCTTCCTGCTCGGGGCCATGTCTCTCGGGGCAGGTGCGCTCGGGCTCGCGCTCACCCGCGACCCGTCCGACGCGGCCACCCCGGGCGCCCACGGCCGCACCTTCGCCGCCGACGTCGTCGGCGCGGCCGGCCTCGGGCTTTTGACCGGCGGCCTGCACCTCCTCTACATGGCGCAGGTGATGGACGCCTACGCCGGCGCGATCGGCAAGCGCACGCCGAAGCCGCACACCCGCCACAAGCTGTCGCTCGAGCTGCGACGCATGGCGACCGTCGGCATGCGCGCCGGCGATCCGGCGGCCCAACTCTACGCCGACTGGAACGTCGGCGTGCTCGGCCAGGTCGCCCCGCGCTTCAGCGTCGGCCTGACCGACCTCGGCCTCAAGTTCGGCCCGGGCCGCGCGGCGCTGCAGGGCGGGCCGCGGCTGCAGTACCGCGTGCTCGAGCGCGGGCGCGTGTGGCTGTCGCTGGCCGCCGGCGCGATCGTCCAGGGCGCGTTCGCCAGCGGGGCGCCGCCGGCCGTGCCCGAGGGCGAGGAGCCGCCGCGCACCGCGGTCGTCGCCGCCATCCCGTACGGGCAGCTCGACCTGCGGCTGTTCATCCTCGACCGCTGGTCGATCGACATCGTCCCGCGCGTCAGCGCCCCGCTCGGCGCCGCCCGCTACTACCGCGGTGACGGGGCGATCCCCAAGCACGCGGTCACGCTCGAGCTCGGCACCGGCCTGGGGGTGTACTTCTGATGCTGGCCTTTCAGACCTGGCGCCCGGGACAGTGGCCTTGGAAACATGTTCGAACGGCCATGTCGCTCGCGCTCGCGGCCGGCCTGGTCGGCTGCGTGTTCGGCTACCGCAGCGAGGCCGAGGTCGAGGCGACCTGGCCGCTCACCGAGGTCCAGGCGGTGCGGGTCGCCCTGCCGGACACGCCGCTGACGGTGGTCGGCGACCCGATGGCCGCCGGCCTCGAGCTGCGCGGCGCGTGGCGGGCGGCCGGCGGCAGCGAGAAGGTGGCCAAGGCCAACGCGCGCACGCCGCGGCTCGTCTTCGACGTGACCGGCGGGTTCGCCCGCCTGGGCGCGGTGGTGCCGCTGGCGGTCGACGACCAGGTCGACCTCGAGGTCGAGGAGATCCGGCTGCCGCCCACGCTCGACCTCGAGCTGCAGACCGGGCTCGGCGACGTCGACGTCGTCGGCGTCGCCGGCAACATCGGCGTCGACGTCGACATCGGCGACGTCGACATCGACGGCGGCGACGGCGGGGTCGCGGTGCGCACCGGCGACGGTCGCGTGCGCGTCGAGTCGGCCGGCAACATGGACCTGCGCACCCGCCACGGCACCGTCGAGGTGTGGCAGGCGGGCGCGGGCGGCAACGACGTGGTGGTCCGCGCCGGCGGCGACGTGCGGGTGTGGCTGCGCTCCGACGCCGACCTCGACCTCGACCTCAAGGGCGACCAGATCCGCGTCCAGACCGGCACGGTGTCGACGATCACCAGCGGCTCGTTCCGCCGCGCGGTCGGCGGCGGGCACGTGAAGATCTGGATCGACGCCGGCCCGGGCCAGGTCGAGGTCCGCCTCGGCGAGCCCGAGATGCCGTGAGGCGCTGCGGAGCGTCACCGCGGAGCGCCGCGCGAACGGCGGCGCGGCCCGACGAGCGCTGCGACTTCGGCGATGATCTCTCGGTCCCGCGGTCGGGACGCGCTGCTCCGGAGTCGACGTCGAAGCGCCGGGCTCCCGGGTCGAGCCCGCTGAGGGGAGCGGGGGCCGCCGCAGGTCGCCTCGCTGCGAGCGGCTCCGCGGCGCGTGACGAGCGTACAGACGTGCCGGCGGTCCCGGGACCCGCACGGACGGCCGCGGGCGGGGGGCGACGGCGGCGCAGGGTGATCCGTCTCCGGGCCGGGTGCGCCGCAGGCTTGCGAGCAGGCCGGCGCCCGTGCTAAACGCTTCGCCGCTCCTCGCGCCAGAGTGGCGAAATCGGTAGACGCGGCGGACTCAAAATCCGTTGAGGTAGCCCCTCGTGTCGGTTCGAGTCCGACCTCTGGCACTCTCGCGGGCTTCGTGCCAAAACGATCCCGTGCCCATCGACGTCGTGCGATCGCCGGCTGAACGGTCTCCCGCTGGGGTTGCCGGTCTCTCGCGCCATTTGCTGTGCGCGGTGCCGCAGCTCGTCGATCCCAACTTCGTGCGCTCGGTGGTCCTCATCATCGATCACTCGGAGCGCGGCGCGTTCGGGCTGGTCATCAACCACCGCCTGCCCACCACGATCGCCGAGTTCGCCGACGCGGTGACCCTGCGCTGGGAGGGGCCCGCCGATCAGGGGTTGCGCCTCGGCGGGCCGGTCGAGCCGGTGCGCGCGTTCCTCCTCCACGACCAGTCGCAGTGGGACCCGCTCGCCGAGGACGTCGCGCCCGGAGCGTTCCTCACCGCCTCGCTCGAGGGCGTGCGCCGCGTCAGCGACAACCGCTTCGGCGGGGCCGGCCGCAACTACCTGGTGTTCCTCGGCTACGCCGGCTGGGGTCCGGGCCAGCTCGAGTCGGAGATGGCCCAGGGCAGCTGGCTGGCGGTGCCCCTGCGCGAGCCCGCCAGCGACGCCCCCGGGGTCCCGGTGCCGTGGCTGTTCCACACCGCGCCCGAGATGATGTGGCACGACGCGCTGGCGACCGTCGGCATCGACCCGGCGCGGCTGATCGGCGCGAGCGTCGGCTCGGGCCGCGCGCCGCAGGCGTGAGGGCGTGCCCCGCCCGGGGTGCTGTGTGGCAGCGCTCGCTGCGCGAGGACGTCTCGAGCCGCGGGGGCCGCGGCTCTTCTCAAGTAGAGGGCATGTCGAAACACGCATGTCGTCGAGGTCATGTTGCTTCGGACATGCTCGTTCGAACATGTCCTTCACGTCGGACGCCCGGCCGGCCGCCCACGAGGGAGCGAGCCCAGGCTGTTCGTCGAGGTCGGCGAGCGCCCCGCCACGCCGCGCACGATCGAGTCCGGCGCACGCAGAGCGGTCAGGAAGGCCTCGAGTCGGGCGAGCGCATCCGCGAGCGAGCAAGGAGGCGGGGCGCCAGGCTGACGCGCAGAGCCGGTGGGACCGCCCCGCTGCTCAGCGGTCGTGCAGGCGGGTGCCGAGCGGGCGGCGGGCCTCGTCGCGCAGGCCGATGAGCACGCTGTCGCCGGCCTCGGCGACGGCGAGCTCGCCGTACCGGGCCGCCTCGAGCGTGCGGCCCTCGCCCTCGGGGAACAGGAACGTCTCGGCGCCGAGGCTCACCTCGCGGCCGCGCTTGGCATAGCGCAGGCGCAGCTCGCCGGGCGCGAGCGGGCGGCCGTCGTCGACGCGGACGAACCGGGCCACGTCGTCGACGTCGCGGGTGACGATCAGCGCCCCGCGCGGGGCCAAGCGCTCGACGTCGGGCAGCTCGGACACCAACGCGTAGCGCAGCTCCATGTAGTCGCCCTGCATCAGCGAGCGCGGGTCGACCGGCGCGAGCCGCAGCAGCACCGTCTCGCCGGACGACAGCACTCGCTCCTTCTGGACCACGACGTAGCCGGGGATCGCCAGGCCCAGCGCGAGCGCCAGCGACAGCCAGCGCAGGTCGGCGATCCGCGCCGCCAGCGGGCGCGCCTGGGCCTTGCGCGGGCGAGCGGCTTTGCGGCGCAGCAGCCCGGCCAGCAGCAGGAACAGCGCGCCGTGGCTGACCGCCACGATCGACTTGCTGAGCAGCGTCGAGCCGTGCTCGTAGTACCAGAAGAACAGGAAGCTGCCGACGGCGGTCAGGCCGAGCAGGCGCAGGTTCAGGCTGGCGCGCAGCTGGCCGAGGATCAGCAGCGTCAGCCCGGCGCTGAGACCCGGGGTGTCGAGCCCGAGCAGGGCGGTCAGCCCGATCCCGGCGTAGGCCGCTCGCTGGGCCCCGCCGCGCAGCTCCGGCCGCTCGCGCCCCGCCTGTACGATCAGCCAGGTCGACAGCGCCGCCCAGCCGGCCGACAGCAGCACGGCGTCGGCCGCCCAGGTCCCGAGGAACATCGGCAGCCCGCCCGGGTCGCCGCCCTCCCGGCGGCTGCCGGCCCCGATCGTGATCGGCGCCCACACGGCCAGCGGCAGCGCGTAGGCCAGCGGCTGCCACAGCCGGCCGAGCCGGGCCGCCAGCGGCGCCTGCAGCACCCACAAGCCGCAAATACATGTCCCGAGGAACAGGGCTAAAAGACCATGTCCGAACGGGCCGACGTGCAGCTCGGCCGCCAGCACCAGCAGCGCCCCGGCCCCGACCAGGACCGAGACCACGCCGATGGCGAGGTCGCGGACCAGCCACACCGTGATCGCCTGGACGACGAGCGCCGCCACGCACAGGCTCTCGTCGTCGCCGATGACCTCGCCGAGGCTGGCGAGGATCAGGACCTGCCCGCCGATGGTGGCGATCCAGCGCAGCTGCAGCTCGAGCAGGGTGGCCGGGCCGCGCGCGAGCACGGCCGCCAGGCCGAGGCCCGCCGCGCCGAACGCGAGCCCGACCGGCACGACCGCCGTGATCTCCATCTGCACGAGGAAGATCGCCAGCAGCAGCGCCCCGAGCCACACCGACACCGAGGCGCCGGCCTGCTGCAGCCGCAGGCCCTCGCCGGTGAGCCCGGCGAGCGCGTCGCGGGTCCGCTGGCCGAGCGGGGTGGCCTCGTCGAGCGCGTCGCGGTCGACCAGGCCCTCGCGGGCGAGCTGCTCGAGCAACCTTCGGGTGCTCACGACACGTCCTCCTCGCGCGGCCGGCGGGCCCGGAACCACTCGCCGCCGACGTAACCCTGCACGCTGAGGAGCAGGCCCATGATCAGCAGCCCGCCGATCTCGGCGTCGAGCACGTCGAACACCAGCTTGCCCTCGGCGACCGTGAGCAGGCCGAACAGGTGGGCCACCGCGAGCCGCTCGAGGCCGAAGTCGTCGAGCCGACGCCCAAGCTGCAGCAGCACCGCCGGCAGCGCCAGCGCCAGCAGCAGGGCGATGACCTGTCCGAAAGGCCAGCCATCGATCGAGATCGCCACGGCCCCGTGGGCGAAGGTGATGCACCAGCCGAGCGTCAGCGCGACCAGGCCGATCGCGTCGCTCGGGCCGCGATGCACGCGGCGGTGCAGTGCCAGCGCGGACAGGGCGGCGGCGCCGGCCAGGCTGCCCCAAAGACCTGGTGTGTCGAACGGGTGGCTGCCGAGGGCCTGACCGATCCACAGGTAGATCGTGATCACCGCCAGCAACAGCGCCGTGATCCACGCGCCGACGAACCGGGTCGCCAGCGCGTAGCCGGCCAGCACCACTGCCCAGGCGAGGAACAGCTCGAACGCGTCGGCGCCGGTCTGGTAGACCTGGCCGACCAGGGCCAGGAGCGGCCCGAACAGCAGCCCCCCGGCCAGCCCCGCGGCGCGCCCGCTGAGCTTGTCGAGGCCGATCCAGCCGCCCGCGAGGGTGGCGGCGGCCATCGCTGCGGCGGCCAGGCCGATCCTGGCGTGCGGGGTGAACACGTCCCAGTTGGCGGCGACGAAGAAGATCGCCCCGGCGACCGCGAGCACGGTGCCGAGGATGATCAGGTGGAAGCGCGCGAAGCGGTACCAGGCGTCGACCGTGGGCGTGCCGCCGACGAGCTCGCGCGCGCGCTCGAAGGCCGCGGGGTCGAGCACGCCGGCCGACGCGAGCGCATGCAGGCGGACGGCGATCGGCGGGCCGGCGAGCGGGTCGGACACGCTGGCGACACTAGCACGCCGATCCGGGGGCCGCGACGGCCGCCGCGGTGGGATCGTGGGCCGGCGGGCACGGCCGACGACGTCGTCACACAGGACCGCGATCGGCCGCGAGAGCGGGGAATAAGTCGGCGGCTGTGGAGTCGCGCGAGCGCTCGTCGCCATGACCTGGCGCAAGAGACATCCTTTCGGCGAGCGCGGCGGGTTGGGTCGGTCGTCGCGGCACCGAACGCGCCGCCGGGTTCGCAGGCAGAGACCGCTCGTGCCGGGCGCAGCGCGGCGGCGCGCGGGCCTGTGCCCCGGGCGAGGGTCATCACAGCGACATGTCGCAAGAGACATGTCATTCCCGACCAGCGGCGCAGGGGAGTGCGCAGGGGTGCGGACCACCGCGCTGGCGACGTGTCCCGAGGGGCATGTCATTCTCGACCTGAGGCGCGCAGCGGAGTGGGGGGCCCGAACCCCCGCGGCCGGCGACGTGTCCCAAGGGACAGGCCTCTCAACCAGCGGCGGGGTGACCCAGCCCCCGCCGCTGCGCCCGGCTGGCGACGCGTCGCAAGAGACCGGCCACGCCCGCGAAGCGGCGTGCGCGGGCCACCACCCGCGGCCGGCGATATGTCGCAAGGGACAGGCCACTGCCGGCCGGCAGCGCGCAGCCGCGGGCGCGGGGCTGCGTCCGCACGGCGGGCGCCGACGCGCGACCCCGCGCCGCCGCAGGTCTCCACGGTCAGGTCACCGCCGCCCGAGACCCCGGCCGCGGTGCTCCGCCCGCGACGATGGTGGTCTGGCGCCCACGCGGGCGAGCGCAGGGCGGCGCGTCGCCACGCATGTCTCGGCCGGCGGGCTCGGGTATCGTGTCCACATGCGATCTGCGAAGACGGCGACCTTGCTGACCGCGCTGGCGCTCGCCGGCTGCGGCGGCGAGCAGGGCGACACCCTCGACACCGACACCACGACGAGCACGGCCGGCACGACCACCGCGACCGCGAGCGACGGCACGACCTCGACCGCCGCCGATCCGACCGAGGCCCCGACGACGACGACGACCTCGACCACCTCGACCACCACGACGGCGACGAGCACCGACCCCGTCACGACCGACGCCGTGACCACCGACGCGCCCGACACCGGTCCGGATCCCATGCCGGCCTGCGGCGATCCGAGCCACTTCGCCACGTCCAAGGAGCCGACCACGCTGATCTACGTGGCGGCGAGCGGCGCCGACGGGCCCGACTGCGGCGCCCGTGCCACCCCGTGCCAGACCGTCGAGGCGGCGGCGGCGAAGGCGACCCCCGGCACCGGCATCCGTCTGCTCGGCGAGACCTTCGGCCCCGACATCTTCCTCAGCGACCTCGCGGGCACCGCCGACGCCCCGATCTGGCTCGGCGGCGAGTTCGGCTCGCCCGCGACCATCGCGGGCGGCGGCGAGGCCCTGCACCTGTCCCGCGTCCGCCACCTGGTCATCCATGACCTCGAGATCACGGGCGCGACCGCCAACGGCATCAACGTCGACGACGGCGGCGCCGTCGACGATCCGGAGGCGACTCGCTTCGTCGCGTTCGAGCGCCTCCACATCCACGACATCGGCGAGGGCGGCAACCAGGACTGCCTCAAGCTCTCGGGGATCAACGACTTCTGGATCCTCGACAGTCAGTTCGAGCGCTGCAGCGACGGCGGCAGCGCCGTCGATCACGTCGGCTGCCACCGCGGGCTCATCGTCGCCAACTTCTTCGGCGAAAACGGCGGCAACGCGATCCAGGCCAAGGGCGGCAGCGAGGACATCGAGATCCGCGGCAACACCATGATCGACTGCGGGCAGCGGGCCGTGAACATGGGCGGGTCGACCGGCTTCGAGTTCTTCCGCCCGCCGCTGACGATGAACGGCGACAACGCCGAGGCGCGCAACATCCGCGTGGTCTCGAACGTGATCGAGGGCGGGGAGACGCCGCTGGCGTTCGTCGGCTGCGTCGACTGCCTGGCGGCCAACAACACGATCATCCGCCCGCAGCAGTGGCTGCTGCGGATCCTGCAAGAGACGGTGTCCGACCCGCAGTTCACGTTCGCGCCGGCGAGCAACGGGCGGTTCATCAACAACCTGGTGGTGTTCGACCGCGCGGCGATCTCGACCTACGTCAACATCGGCGGCAATACGGCCCCGGAGACGTTCACCTTCACGACCAACCTCTGGTACGCCGCCGACGCGCCCGACCAGTCGAGCCCCGCCGGCGACCTGCCGGTCGTCGAGACCGGGGCGATCGCCGGCGAGGACCCGCTGCTCGTCGATCTCGCCGCCGACTTCCGCCTCACCCCCGCCAGCCCCGCGGTGGGCTCGGGCACGCCGCTGCCCGAAGTCGCGGCCGACCGCGACTACCGCTGCTGGAAGGACCCGCCGAGCCGCGGCGCCTACGAGCTGGTCCCGTGACGCCCGGGCGCCGGCATCGACCTGCCCCGAAGGCCAGGTCGAGCGACCTGCCCCTCCGGACCGGTCACACGCACGACGCCGCGGTCTTCAGCAGCTCGCTGTAGGCCTCGGCGTCGAGCAGGGTGGTGAACTCGCTGAGGTCGGGCGGACGCACGGCGATCATCCAGCCCTCGCCGTAGCAATCGTCGTTGATGGTCGAGGGCGCGAGGTCGAGGCCCTCGTGGACGCGGACCACCGCGCCGGACAGCGGCGTGAACAGCTCGATCTCCGCCTTGGCGCTCTCGAGCACCGCGAAGCACTGGCCGAGCGCGAGCTCGTCGCCGGGCTGGACGCGGAGGACGAAGTCGGTGATCTCGCCGAGCTGGTCGAGCGCGCGAGCGCTGATCCCGACGAGCACGCTGTCGCCGTCGAGTTCGGCCCAGACGTGGTTGCGCGCGTAGCGACGAGCGTGGACGGGGGGCATCGGGACCGCGTTATCCCACGCGACGCTTGCGCCAGCAACGGCCGGCGGCGGCCGGACGAACCCCGCCTGGAGCGGTCAGTGACGCGCGGTCGTGGCGAGCTGCACGGCGATCCCGAGCAGGGCCAGCGCGGCCCACGCGACGACCTCGGGGACCGCGTCGGGCAGGGCCCCCGTCCAGGGCAGCGCGGTGAGGTCGGTCAGCCAGCGGACGGGGCTCTCGGCCATCACCTCGGCGCTGCGCACCACCAGGGCCGCGCCGGTGATCGCGGTGGCGACGATCAGGACCACCCGCGACACGACCACGCTGGCGCTGCCGGCCACGCACGCCAGGAGCAGCTGGACCTGCCACGAGACCCCGCCGACCACCGGCGCGACGGCCCAGGTCAGCAGCAACGCCGCGACCGCGCCGATCACGAACACGCCGATCCGGAAGTAGGCCAGCACCGCCCCCAGGCCGAGCAGGCCGGCGCCGACCTGCATCAGGCTGGCCGTGAGGACCTGTCCCGGAAACCAGATCTCGGCCATCGCGGCTCCGGCGCCGACGCCGAACACCAGGCCGTAGATGCCGAGCACCAGCGGGAACAACTTGTAACCGGCGATGCAGTGCACGAGCCCCACGAGGAGCGCGACGACGGGGGGCAGACCGAGCGGCACGCGCGGACCCTAGCGACCGCGGCCGCACAGGGCAAAATAACGGCCGGCCGCGGCGGGGTCGCACGATCTTCGCCTGCGGTCCTCCCGGAGGTCGGCGAGCCCATCCGCGTGGACGCCACGGTCCGTCGCGATCCGGTCGTCCCCCCGACGACCGCCACGCCGGGCTCGCACGGGCACCGGTCAGGATGTTTCACCGTTCGCTGCGAGGACGGACACATGAGGGGTTTACCCTCGTCGCGCGCGGACGTGGTATGGCTGGGACGAAAGCGCCATGCGCTCCGTCCTCCTGATCGCACTCCTGGCCACGAGCCCGCTCGCCTGCGGCGGCGAGGCGGGGGCCGGCGGTCCCGGGGGCCCGGGCGGCCCCGGCGGCGGCAAGGGTCGGCGCGGCGGCGAGGCCGAGGCGCTCGCGGTGGCCGTGACCACGCTGACGCCGGCGACGATCGAGCGCCACTACCGCGGCGCCGGCACCCTGCGGGCGTTGCGAGCCGCCGATCTGGTCGCGCTGCAGCCCGGCGTGGTGCTCGAGCTCCGGGCCGAGGAGGGCGACAGCGTCGCCGAGGGCCAGCTGCTGGCCCGCCTCGACGGCCGCGCCTATCAACTCCAGGCCGCGCGCGACCGGCTCAGCGCCCAGAACGCGGCCAAGGAACTGCAGCGGCTCGAGCAGCTGAGCGGCCTGTTGTCGCGCGAGGAGCTCGACAAGCAGCGCTACGCCGCCGAGTCGGCGCTGGCCAGCGCCCAGGTGTCGCGCCACCAGGCCTCGCAGACGACCGTATCGGCCCCGTTCGCCGGCACCATCACCCGCCGCCACATCGACGTCGGCAACCTCGCCACCACCTCCAAGTCGCTGTTCACGATCGCCGACCTCAGCGCCCTCGACCTCGAGCTGCACGTGCCCGAGCGCGAGGCGAGCACCGTCCAGGCCGGGGCGCCGGCCGTCGTCGAGCTGCAGGACGGCAGCACCTTCGAGGCCCGGGTCGAGCGCCGCGCGCCGGTCGTCGACCCGCTGACCGGCACCGTGAAGTTCGTCGTCCGCGCCCGCAACTTCCCCGCCGGCGCCGTGCCCGGGGCGTTCGCGCGCGCGACCCTGCGGGTGGCCGTGCGCGAGTCGGCCCCGAGCGTGCCGCGCCGCGCGATCGTCGAGGTCGAGGGCAAGCCGCACGTGTACGTGGTCGAGGACGGGCGGGCCCGCCGGCGCCCGGTCGAGCTCGGGCTGGTCGGCGAGGAGCGGGCGGAGATCCTCGGCGGCGTGGCCGAGGGCGCGCAGATCGTCATGGACGCCGGCACCGGCATCGCCGAGGGCATGCCGGTGCGCGCGGTCGCCGAGGGCGAGGGCAAGGGCAAGGGCAAGGCCGGGGGCCAGGGGGCGCAGGCCGGAGCCGAGGGCGCGGCGAGCCAGCCGGCCGCGGCGCAAGCCGGCGATGCGGCCCAGGCCGGCGCCGGCGCGGGTTCGCCCGACGTGTCCGCGGGAGCAGGTCCCAAGGGCCAGGTCCCGGAAGCCAGGTCCGAAGCAGCAGGTTCGAAAGGTCAGGTCCCGGAGGCCAGGGCGCAACAGACAGGTCCGAAGGGGCAGGCGGCCGCAGCGGCGCCAGGGGGCCGGTGACGGGCGAGGCGCGGCCGCGCGGCATGGTCGCCGGCGCGGTCGGGCGGCCGGTCACGACCACGATGGTGCTGGTCGCGCTGGTCGTGTTCGGCCTGGTGGCGCTGACGCGGCTGCCGCTGGCGCTGCTGCCGGACCTCAGCTACCCGAGCGTCACCGTCCGCACCGAGATGCCGGACGCGGCCCCGCAGGAGGTCGAGGAGCTGCTGACGCGGCCGGTCGAGGAGCTGGTCAGCGCGGTGCCCGGGGTGGTGCAGGTCGAGTCGGTCTCGCGCGAGGGCATCAGCGAGGTCGTGCTCGACTTCGGCTGGGGCACCGACATGGACCGCGGGCTCGACGACGTGCGCGAGAAGCTCGACCGCGTGGTCCTGCCGACCGGGGTGCAGCGGCCGGTGGTGCTGCGCTACGACCCGGCGCAGGAGCCGATCCTGCGCCTGGCGCTGGTCTCGAAGGACAACATGCGCCCGGCCGAGCTGTGGGAGCTGGCCGACCGCCGGGTCAAGCGCGCGCTCGAGAAGATCCCCGGCGTCGCGGCGGTGCAGATCCACGGCGGCGACAAGGAGGAGATCCGCGTCGAGATGGATCCGCAGCGGCTCGCGGCCCTGCGCGTGACCGCCGACGAGGTCGCGCAGGCGATCCGCCGCGACAACGTCAACCGCCCCGGCGGCGCCCTGACCGAGCAGAAGAGCCGCTACCTGCTGCGCACCGTCCACGAGGCCCGCGCCCCGGCCGAGCTCGAGGAGGTCGTGGTCCGCAGCCGCGACGGCGCCGAGCTGCGCCTGCGCGACGTCGCCGACGTCGCCCGCGTGCCGGTCGAGCGCGAGGAGCTGGCGCTGGTGGCAGGGCGCGAGGCGGTCGAGCTGGCGGTCTACCGCGAGGGCGACGCCAACACGGTGGCGGTGTCGCGGGCGGTCCAGACGGCGCTGCCCGACCTGCACCTCGGGACGGGTCAGAGCGTGCTCGTGCTCAGCGACCAGGCCGCCTTCATCGAGTCGGCGATCGCCGAGGTCCAGAGCAACACCCTGCTCGGCGGCGCCCTGGCGGTGCTGGTCCTGCTGTTCTTCCTGCGCGACCTGCGGGCCACCCTGGTCATCGCCGCCGCCATCCCGATCTCGCTGCTCGTCACCTTCGTGCCGCTGCAGCTGCTCGGCGTCAGCCTCAACCTGATGAGCCTCGGCGGCCTGGCGCTCGGCGTCGGCATGCTGGTCGACAACAGCATCGTCGTGCTCGAGTCGATCGCCCGCGTGCGCGAGCGCGACCGGCGCGGCGCCGCGGCGACCACCGCGGTCCGCGGCGCCACCGAGGTCGCGGCCTCGGTGATCGCGTCGACGCTGACGACGGTGGCGGTGTTCCTGCCGATGGCCTTCGTCGAGGGCGTCGCCGGCCGCCTGATCCGCGACCTGGCGTACACGGTGTCGCTCAGCATCGTCTCGTCGATGTTCGTCAGCCTGACCCTGGTGCCGGTGCTGCAGAGCCTGGGCGGCGGCGGGGCAGGGGACGACGCCGACGAGCCGGCGCCGCGCTCGCTGCTGGCCTGGCTGCTGGCCCCGTTCGCGCTGGTGTTCCGCGGCCTGCGCCTTGCGACATGGGCGATCGGACATGTCCTCCGGGTCCTCACGGCGCCGCTGACCGCCGCCTACGCCGCGCTCGAGCGCGCCTACCCGCTGGCGCTCAAGGCCGCGCTGCGCTGGCGCTTCACGGTCGTGGCGCTGGCGGTGGCGCTGTGCGTGCTGGCGTTCCAGCAGCTGCAGGGCCTCGGCCGCACGCTGCTGCCGGAGATCCAGCAGGGCGAGTTCTTCGTCCAGATCTCGCTGCCGCAGGGCAGCTCGCTGGAGCGCACGGCCGACGTCGCCCGCCGGGTCGCCGCCGCGGTCGAGCACGACGAGGCGGTCGCCCAGGTGTTCGCCCGCGTCGGCAGCATGACCGCCGGCGACAGCGCCACCGGCACCGTCGCCGGCACCCACCTGGCCCAGGTCAACGTCCGCCTGCACCCGGGCCTGCCGGCGCCGGAGGAGGCCGCGCTCGAGGAGGCGCTGATGCTGGCCATGGCCGGCGCCGCGGCCGACCCCGAGGCCACGCTGCGGCTCGGCCGCCCGGCGCTGTTCTCGTTCGATGCCCCGATCGAGGTCCGGATCTTCAGCGAGGAGCCCGAGCGCGCGATCGCCCACGCGGTCGCGCTGCTGCCCGAGCTGCGCGCGATCCCGGGCCTCGCCGACGTCGCCCCCGACGACCTCGCCGGCCGCCCCGAGGTCCGCGTCGACTTCGACCGCGAGCGCCTCAGCCGCCTCGGCCTCGGCGTCGACGCGGCGGCGCTCGCCGTGCAGCGCGCGGTCCAGGGCGAGATCGCGACCAAGATGCACGCGGCCGACCGCCAGCTCGACGTCCGCGTCCAGCTGCCGCAGGTCGACCGCACCCGCGCGGCCGACGTCGGCAAGATCGCCGTGGCCGTGATCGGCGACGTCCCGGTCACCGTGGCCGCCGTCGCCGACCTGGTCGAAGGGACAGGCCCTGCCGAGATCCGCCACCTCGACGGGCGCCGGGGCCTGCGGATCCGCGCCCGCCTCACCGGCGAGGACCTCGCCACCGTGGCCGCCCGCGTCGAGGACGTCCTCGCCGAGCACGACCCCGGCGACGGCCGCGTCCAGGCCGAGCTCGGCGGCCAGGCCGAGTCGCTGGGCGGGTCGATGAAAAGCATGATGTTTGCGGCACTTATCGCCGTATTCCTCATCTATGTGGTGATGGCCTCGAGCTTCGAGAGCCTGCACCACCCGCTGCTGATCATGGGCACCGTCCCGCTCGCCGTGGTCGGGGTCGCGTGGGCCTGCGTGCTGACCGGCACCCCGATCTCGGCGATGGTCGGGATGGGGGCGATCATCCTCGGCGGCATCGTCGTGAACAACGCGATCGTCCTGGTCAACACCGTCAACTACCGCCGCGGCCAGGGCATGGAGGTCGGCCCGGCGCTGCTCGAGGCCGGCCGACTGCGGCTGCGGCCGATCGTCATGACCACGGCGACGACCGTGCTCGGCCTGTTGCCGATGGCGGCCGGCGTCGGCGACGGCGCGGCGCTGCGCCAGCCGCTCGCGGTCACCGTCATCGGCGGCCTGACCGCGGCGACCCTGCTGACCCTGGTCGTGATCCCGTGCCTGTACAGCCTGCTGCCGGGCAAGCGCCAGGACGCCTGGGCCGACATGGCGGGGGAGGACTGACGTGGGCGCGGACCGGCAGCCTGGCACCGAGGACATGTCCGCGAGCGCAGGTCCAATCGGCCCTGGTACAGGGGACATGTCCGCGAAGGCAGGCCCGCAGATCGCCGGCCGCGCCAGCCTCAGCGACCTGGCGCTCGACCGCCCGGTGATGATCGGGATGCTGCTGCTGGCGATCCTGGTCCTCGGCGCGATCGCCACCGCCCGCCTGCCGCTGGCCTTCCTGCCGGCCGGCGGCACCGCCCGCGTGTCGCTGCGCATCAACCTCCAGCGCACCAGCCCCGAGCTGGTCGAGCGCGAGATCATCCGCCCGGTCGAGGAGGCGATGGCCGGCCTGCGCGGGCTGCAGCGGATCCAGGTCGGCAGCGGCGGCTGGGGCGTGCGCGTCAACCTCGAGTTCGTCGCCGGCACCGACATCGCCGCCCGCAAGGCCGAGATCCGCGAGCGCTTCGACCGGATCCGCGGGACCCTGCCGGACGCGATCACGCGGGTCACCCTCGATTCGTGGGGCCGCTCCGACGACGCGGTGGTCAAGCTGCGCCTCGCCAGCGACAGCGACCTGACGCGCTCCTACGACCTGATCGAGCGCCACGTGGTGCGGCCGATCGAGCGGATCCCCGGCGTGTCGCGCGTCGAGCTCGAGGGCGTCGAGCCGCGCGAGCTCGAGGTCGCCCTCGACCTCGAGGCCCTGCGCCGCGCCGGCGTGTCGGCCCAGGCCGTCAGCACCGCCGTGCGCGAGGCCCGGCAGGGGCGCAGCCTCGGCGTCCTGCGCGAGGACGCGACCCAGCCCGGCGTGCGCGCCCCGCCGGTCGACGCCGACCCGCAGGCGTTCGCGGCCCTGCCGGTGGCCCGCAGCCGCGGCGCGCCGGGTGCCGCGAGCGCGGCCACGACCGCGCCGCGCACGAGCTCGACCGCGGCTGCTTCGACCGCGAGCACGGCTGCCTCTTCGAGCATGTCCTCCGGGACATCCGCCACCACCGCGCCGGCGGTCTCGGCCACCGCGCCGCTGGCGGCCCAGGGCCCGCAGGGCATCGGCGCGCGCAGCAACACCGCCAGCGTCGGCCCGGGCGTCTACACCAGCACGCCGGTCGGCGCCGGCGTCGCCCCGGCCACCGCGTCGGCGGTCGGGCAGACGAGCACGACCGTACCGGCGCGGGTCGGCGAGGTCGCGCGGGTCGAGGTCCACCCGCGAGAGAACCGCAACTTCCGCAGCCTCGACGGCCGCCTCGGCGTCGACCTCTCGGTCTACGCCGACGCCGGGGCGAGCCCGGTCGACGTCGCCCGCGCCGTCAACGGGGTCGTCGAGGAGCTGCAGGCCAGCCCGCGGCTCGGCGGGATCTCGGCGGTCGTCTACCACGACCAGGGCAAGATCATCCTCAAGACCCTGGCCGACCTGCGCGACACCGGCATCTACGGCGGCTTGCTCGGCGTGGCCATGCTGTGGCTGTTCCTGCGCCGCTGGGGCGTCACCCTGGTGGCGGCGCTGTGCATCCCGCTGACGATCCTCGCCACCTGCGGGGTGCTGCTGATCCGCGGCGAGGAGCTCAATTGCATCGTCCTGCTCGGCCTCGTGCTCGGCGTCGGCATGCTGGTCGACAACGCGGTCGTCATCACCGAGGCGATCGAGCTGCAGGCCCAGCGCGGGCTGCCGGCGCGCGCGGCGGTGCGGGCCGGCGGGCGCGAGGTCGGCCTGGCGACGGTGGCGTCGACCGTGTCGAGCGTGATCGTGTTCCTGCCGCTGGTGTTCGGCGACCCGGCCAACCCGATGAGCGCGCTGCTGGCCCCGCTCGGCCTCACCTTCGCCACCGTGCTGCTGTGCAGCCTGTTCGTCAGCCAGACGCTGGTGCCGCTGGTCATGCCGGCGGTGCTCAAGCGCGGCGGGGTGGCCGAAGGGACAGGTCGGAGCGGCCGCCTCCTCGGCCCGCTGATCGCCGGCTACGGGCGCCTGATCGCGCTGACGCTGCGGTTCCGCCGCACCGCGCTGGTGCTCGGTTTGGGCCTCGCCGCGAGCGCCGTGATCCCGTCGCAGCGGCTGACCTACAACCTGTCCGACATCGACCCGAAGCCCGACTGGGTCGAGGTCAGCATGCAGTTCGTCGGCAGCCCGGGCTACAAGGAGATCGGCGAGCGGGTGCGCGTGGTCGAGGAGGCGATCCTGGCCAAGAAGGACGCGCTCGCGGTCACCCACGTCTCGTGCGCCTACTCCGACTTCTGGGGCCGCTGCGACGTCCACCCGATCGCCCGCGCCGCCTCCGAGGCCGACGCCGAGGCGTTCACCAAGACCGTCAAGCAGGCGCTGCCCGAGCAGCCCGGCGTGCGCTACCTGGTCGGCGAGAACAACCGCGGGCAGATGCGCGGCAACCCCGACCGCCACGAGGTCGAGCTGGCGATCAAGGGCGAGGACATGGGTGTCCTCATGGACCTGGCCGAAAAGGCAGCCGCCCACCTGCGCGCGACCCTGCCGCGCGGCAGCGCCGACAACCCCGAGTCGGGCGGCGTCGACACCGTGATCGGCCCCTACGACGAGGGCTCGCGCGAGCTCCACGTCAAGCTCGACGGCGCCCTGCTGCGGCGCTACGGCCTGCGCGCCGACGACGTCGCGCGCCTGATCCAGACCGCGTTCCAGGGCACGCCGCTCGGCCAGGTGCGCAGCCCCGAGGGCCAGATCGAGCTGCGCCTGTCGGCCGGCAACCGCGCCGGCGGGGCAGGGGACGGGCCGACGCTCGAGGAGCTGCGCGACCTGCCGATCCCGTTGGCCGACGGCGGCGAGGTCACGGTCGGTGGCATCGCGGCGCTCGAGCCCACGCGCAGCCCGTTCTTCATCCAGCGTCTCGACCGCGAGACCCAGGTCAAGGTCAAGGCCCGCTTCTTCACCCCCGAGCCGGAGAAGAACCGCGAGCTGGTCAAGAAGGCGATGGAGAGCTTCGTGTTCCCGGCCGGCTACAGCAGCGGCGAGTGGTCGCGCTGGGGTCGCGCGCAGCGGTCCAACATCGAGGTGCTCATCGACCTCGGCCTGTGCCTGCTGCTGGTCTACGCGGTGATGGCCTCGCTGTTCGAGAGCTTCCTGCAGCCGTTCGCGATCCTCGCCACCTGCCTGCTCGGCTGCGTCGGCGCGCCGTGGCTCATGTGGTGGACCGGCACCACCGTCGACACGACGGCGATGATCGGCCTCTTTATCCTCATCGGCATCGCCGTGAACAACGGCATCATGCTGATCGACCGCGCCATCCAGCTGCGCGCCGCCGGCATGACCCGCGACGCCGCGCTCGCGGCGGCCGGAGCCGATCGCCTGCGCCCCATTTTGATGACCGCGGGGACGACGGTGCTCGGTCTGGTGCCGATGCTGATCCACCACCCCACGCTCGCAGGCGTCTACTATCACGCCATCGCGCTGATCCTCGTAGGCGGACTGGCGTCGAGTACGGTGATGACGCTGGTCTTCCTGCCAGCGACCTACAGTTTGATCGACGACCTGGCCCGCGCGGGCCGATCGGTGTGGCGGCGCGTCGCGCGATGAGCGAACTCGAGCCTGGCCCCACGTGTGCGCCAACGTCCGTCGGCGCGCAGAAAGACCACCCGCCAGGGAGCTCATGCAGGGATATTGGGTGAGGCCCATGTCCGCCTCCAGCCCCGACTCCTCGCAGGATCTGGCCACGCTCCTCGCCGAGAACGCCGCGCTGCGCGAGCGCAACGAGCTGCTCACGGCCGTCATAAGGCACTGCCCCGCGGTGATCTTCGTGAAGGACACCGAGGGGCGGCTCCGGGTGTGCAACCGGACCTACGAGCGTCTGGCCGGCGCGGAGCCCGGTGGCCTGCTCGGCAAGACCGACCACGACATCTTCGGCCCCGAGGCCGGCGAGCAGAACCGCCGCAACGACCTCGCCGTGTGCGAGAGCGGCGCGCCGCAGGAGGTCGAGGAGCTCATCCCGCAACCCGACGGCGTGCACGTCTACCTCTCGGTCAAGTTCCCGATCTACGACGCGCGCGGCCGGCTCTACGGCCTCGGCGGGATCGCCACCGACATCAGCGAGCGGCGCCGGGCCGAGGAGGAGCGCAACGCCCTCCAGCAGCAGATCATCGCGGTCCAGCGCTCGGTGCTCGACGAGCTGTCGACCCCGATCGTCCCGATCGCCGACAACGTGATCGCGCTGCCGCTGATCGGCACCATCGACCGCGAGCGCGGGCGGGCGATCATGCAGGCGCTGCTCGACGGCGTGGCCGAGCACCGCGCGCGCGCGGCCATCCTCGACGTCACCGGCGTGCGCTCGATCGACGCCCAGGTCGCCGCCGGCCTGCTGCAGTCGGTCCGCGCCGCCCGTCTGCTCGGCACCCGCGTGCTCGTCACGGGCATCCGCCCCGAGGTCGCCCAGGCGATGGTCGGCCTCGACGCCGACTGGCGGGGCGTCGAGATCTTCGCCACCATGCGCGAGGCCGTCGCCGGCGTGCTCGGCCGCGGCCCGGCGCGCGGGTGAGGGTGCCGCATGTCCTCGAGGGCATGCTCCTCAGGGCATGTCCCTGAAAGCACGCGCCCAAGCGCATGTCCTCAAGGGCATGTCCCCGGTGGCAGGCGCCCAAGCGCCGGCTTCAGGCGCGCGCGCGCGAGCGGTTGAACAGCCCGCCGAGGCCGAGCAGCAGCGACAGCCCGCCGACGGCCAGACCTGTCCCGTAGGCCAGGCGCGTGCGGATCTCCGTCGCCGCCGTCTCCGGCCGCTCCACGCTCGCCGTCAGCCGCGCCTGCAGCTCGGGGTCTTCGGGCGCCAGCTCGGCGGCGGTGGCCAGCAGCATGCGCCGGCCCTCCTCGGTGCCCGCGAGGTCGGCCTCGGCCAGGAGGGCGCGCACCCGCAGCGCGTCGGCGCGGCCGGGCTCGACGTCCTCGAGCAGCGCCGCGCTCTTGCGCCACAGGCGGGCCCCGAGCGCCAGATCGCCGGCGGCGGCGGCCTCGGCGGCGGCCTGCTCGTAGGTCGGCACCAGCTCCGCGCGGGCGCTGAGCCCGGGGTCGTCGGCCAGCAGGCGGTCGAGGATCGCGATCGCGGCCGCGCGATCGGGCTCGCGCAGCGCCGCCGCGATCTCGGCCCGCTCGCGCTGGCGGCGGCCGTCGTCGAGGCGCTGGAAGTAGGCCCGCGCCAGCCGCTCCGGCTGGCCCTCGCACGCCTCGGCGATCACGCTGTCCTTCGGCGCCGAGCGGCAGTCGGGTTCGGCGAGGTCGGGGTGATGGGACGCGATCCGGCTCATGATCGCGATCCGGGCCAGATCGCGGTAGGTCAGCTGGGCCGCCGACTCGCCGGTGCCGCCGCCGACGAAGCGCAGCAGCTTGCGTTCGGCCCGCGGCGCCGGCCCGGTCACGTAGGCGAGGAACGCCTCGCGCGCGGCCTCGCGGACCGGCGGGATCGCGGCGTCGACGAAGTCGAGCAGCGGCCCGGCCGCGTCGCCGGGACGGACCACCCCGTACGCCGCGATCAGCTCGGCGAGCCGCGCCGGATCGTCGCTGACCGCCTGCAGCGCTTTGCGCGGGTGGGCCCGGTCCATGCGATCGATCTGGTAGCCGGCGTACTCCGCGGTGCGGTAGGCGACCGAGTCCTTGACCACCTGCGCCTCGCCCTCGTCGGCGGGCAGGGGCGGGCGGATCGATCGCCGCAGCAGGCCGGGCAGGGCCGGGTCGCCGAGGCGGCGGATCGCCCGTCCGACCTCGTCGCGGAACGTGCTCTCGTGCAGGTACGCGGCCGCCAGCAGCGCCTCGACGACGTCGTCGGTGTGCGCCGGCTCGGCGCCGATCGTCGCCGCCGCGCGCAGCAGGGCCGCCTGGATCACGCAGTCGCGGTAGATCGGCCGCAGCACCTTCGACACCTGGCGCGACGGCAGGGCCAGCAGGTCGGTGAACCAGTCCTCCGACAGCTTGACCCCGTGGTGGCCGTGGGCCTTCTTCCACGCCAGCTCGAAGTGCCCGTAGCGGTTCGGCACGTCGCCGCCGATCACCGACAGCATCGCCTTGTAGTCGGCCTTGCGGGCGGTCCGCGGCGCCAGCAGCTGGGCCCGCAGCTCCGGCCACAGCGACGGGGGCGCGGCCGCCAGCGCGCGCGCCAGCGGCCCGAGGTCGCGGTGCGGCCCGTCGCGCAGCGCCGCGATCACCCGCGCGAGCTCGTCGGCGGTGGTCGGCGGCGCGACCGGCTGGCCCTCGATACCTGGCGCATCGACCCTGTCGGAGAGTTCCTGTTCTTCGGGACCTGCCCCTTCGGGCTCGCGCGGCGGCCCCGCCTTCGGCTTGCGCTTCGGCGCGCGGGCGAGCTCGGGCTCGTCGAGGGGCAGCTCCGCGACCGCGGCGTCGAGCTCGCCGTCGGCGAGGGCCGCGGCCTGGGCGAACCACAGCTCGAAGCGGTCGGCCCAGGCCTGGGCCTGCAGCGTGTCGGCCGACGAGCGGGTCAGGACCTCGACCTGCGGCTCACCGGCGCAGGCGGCGACCAGGGTCGAAAGGAGCAGGGCGCGCCGTGGCATACGGGCTGGGTACCAAGGGCAGGGGAGATCCCCAAATTTGTCACGCTGCCTGCCCACGGCTCAGTGCAGCCGGTCCTCGGGGACAGGCGCGCCGATCTCGGGGACGAAGCGGAGGAAGCGCAGCCCGGCGCCGGTCAGGGCGCGCAGGCCGTCGCTGCCGGCGTACTGGAGGTAGTAGTGGTTCTGGATGCGCGCGATCGCGCAGATCGCCGCCTCGTCGCCCGGCATCTGGAAGCGGATGATCACCTTGGTCCGCAGCGGCAGCGGCTCGGGCATCTCGATGAACATGCCGGTCTCGGAGATGTTGCGGGCGACGCACCACTGCTCCCCGACCTCCTCCGAGAAGACCAGCACGGGGAAGACCTTGTCGATCCGCGACGAGCCACGGCGTTCCTGGGCGACACGCATGGTCGGAGGATCGCCGGGTCGGAGCATGAACACAAATATCCTACATGTGTGCCAGGGTGCGCTGATAACTACGGTGCGACAGTGTGTTTTCTGCGCGCGTGCGCGAGGTCTGTCCGCCGGCCGCGCCGCGCGCTTGCGTCGGCCCCCGCCATCCCCCATAAAGCCCGGACTTTTGGCCATGGAAAGCGAAAGCACGCCAGAGTCCGCTGACGAGATGTCCTTTCGGGCAGGTACCGTCGCGCTGTGCGGGCGGCCCAACGTCGGCAAGTCGACGCTCCTCAACGCGCTCGTCGGCAGCGACCTCGCCGTCGCCACCCGGTTCCCGCAGACGACCCGCGAGCGCCTGCTCGGCGTGTGGTCGGGGTCCGGCTTCCAGGCCGTGCTGGTCGACACGCCCGGCATCCACCGCGCCAAGTCGGCGCTCAACAAGTTCATGGTCGACGAGGCGCTGCGCGGGGCGCAGTCGGTCGACCTGGTGCTCATGCTCGCCGAGGCGCCGCTGCTGGCCGACATCGCCGCGGCCGAGGCGTGGGAGCCCGGTCCGGCCGCCACCGCCGCGCTCACCTCGATCGCCGCCGCCGGGCGTCCGATCGCCCTGGTGCTGACCAAGTGCGACCGCATCGCGGACAAGGCGCTGCTCCTGCCGATCCTCCGCAAGTGGTCGGCGCTGCACCCGTTCACCGCGCTCATCCCGATCAGCGCCACCACCGGCGCGGGCCTCGAGGCGCTGCGCGAGCACGTCGTCGCCGCCCTGCCGGTCGCCGCGCCGCTGTTCCCCGAGGATCAGTTGAGCGACCGCGCGGTCCGCTGGCACGCCGGCGAGCGCGTGCGCGCGGCCCTGTTCGAGCACCTGCGCGACGAGCTGCCGTACTGCTGCGCGGTGACGGTCGAGTCGTTCAAGGAGCAGCGCAAGCCGCCGCGGGACATCGTCCACGCCAGCGTCCACGTCGAGCGCGAGAGCCAGAAGCCGATGGTGATCGGCCGCGGCGCGGAGACGATCAAGGCCATCTCGATGTCGGCCCGGCGGGCGATCGCCGAGCTGACCGGAAGGCCATGTGAACTCTACCTCGAGGTCAAGGTGACCCCGAACTGGACCCGCGACCCGGCGCTGATGGAGCGCCTCGGCCTGCACGCGCCCGTGGGAGGCCTGTCATGAGCGAGCACGACGACGAGCTGGTCGAAGGGCCAGGAGAAGAATTCACCGGCGACGAGCCGGCGCCGAGCGCCGACGCGGGTCGTCGCACCAGCGTGGTCGCGATCGTCGGCCGGCCGAACGTCGGCAAGTCGACGCTCTTCAACCGCCTGGTGGGCGCGCGCAAGGCGATCGTCGAGGATCGCCCGGGCGTCACGCGCGACCGCCTGTACGGCGTCGTCAACCACGACGGCAAGAGCTACATCATCGTCGACACCGGCGGCCTCGACTTCGACGACGAGTCGCTCGGCAGCCAGATCCGCGTCCAGGCCGAGATCGCGATCGAGGAGAGCGACCTGATCCTGTTCGTCGTCGACGCCTTCGACGGCATCGTCGCCGACGACCGCGAGATCGCCGACATTTTGCGCCGCTCGGGCCGGCCGGTGCTGGTCGTCGTCAACAAGTGCGACAACCCCGAGCGCGAGATCGCGGCCCAGGCCGCGCACGAGCTGGGGTTCCCGATCCTCGCCGTGTCGGCCGCGCACGGCCGCAACGCCGCCGAGCTGCACGACGCCGTGCTCGCGCGGGTCCAGCAGCCGGCCCCGGAGGGCACGATCGCCAGCGCGCTGGTCGGCACGCGCGTGGCCTTCATGGGCCGCCCGAACGCCGGCAAGTCGAGCCTGATCAACGCGCTGCTCCGCGAGCCGCGGGTGATCGTCAACGCCGAGGCCGGCACCACCCGCGACCCGATCGACCTGCCGTTCGAGTTCAACAAGCAGCCGATCGTCCTCATCGACACCGCGGGGCTGCGGCGGCGCAAGCAGATCGAGCGGGCCATGGAGAAGCTGGCCGCGATCAAGGCGATCCGGACGATGGAGCGGACCCAGGTGGTCGCGCTGATCATCGACGCCAGCATCGGCGTCACCGACCAGGATCAGCGCCTGGCCCGCATGGCCCACGAGCGCGGCAAGGGCGTGGTCGTCTGCCTCAACAAGTGGGATCTCGTCGCGCGCGACAAGAAGGCCGCGCACGCGGTGCAGGTCCAGGCCGAGGAGGAGCTGCAGTTCCTCGAGCGGCCCTACATCGTCAAGACCTCGATCACCGGCGCCGGCCGCGACGCCGGGCAGGGGCACGCGCGCGGCCTCGGCGAGCTGATGGAGGCGTGCCTGCACACCGCGCGCGCGCTCGGCAAGCACATCCCGACGGCGGATCTCAACGCCGAGCTGGCTGCGGCCGTCGCCGAGCATTCGCCGCCGATGTTCGGGCCAAAACCGGTAAAACTGCTGTTCGCCACCCAGGCCGAGAGCGATCCCCCGCTCATCGTCATTTCGGCCAACCACGGGCGCTGCCTCCCGGCCTCCTACGAGCGCTACCTGCTGCGTCGCTTCCGGACCCGCTGGAACCTGCGGGGCATCCCGGTGCGGCTCGTGGTTCGCGCCCGCGGACGCACCAACAGCGAGCGGGGCCGGGGCGCGAACAAGACCGCCGAGTGAGTCACGACTGGCGCTTCGAGCTCGCCGTCTCAAATGGGAGACGGCCGGAGCCGATGTGAGGGAGCGCCGGGCGCTCGCGCGCGGGGAGGCTCCTCGCGCCCCGGTCACCTGGAGTGTTCGCGGACTTTACAAGCCGGGGCCACCTTTGCGATGGTAGGGCACACCGTCCACCGCCTCCGGCCTCCTGGAGAACCCTCATGTCGCGCGTTACTTCCCTGAGTCGTCTCTCGCTCACCGCCGGCGCTGCCCTGGCGCTCACCGCCTGCCTCGAGCACCCGATCAAGAAGGTGCTCTACGACAAGAGCTCCGAGGCGCAAGAGAACGTCGCCATCGCGATCAACAAGGACGTCGACATCCTCTTCGTCATCGACAACTCCGGGTCGATGGCCGACGAGCAGGCGCTGCTCGCCAAGAACTTCGCCTCGTTCATCAACGTGCTCGAGGCGGAGGACGTGAACGCGAACTACCGCATCGGCATCACGACCACCGACAGCGGCAACCCGCGCTGTCCGGCGGCCCAGACCAAGCCCGAGGGCGGCAAGCTGGTGCTCTCGAGCTGTGTCGACCGCGTGGCGCTCGGCGACTTCACCTTCAACATGGAAGACTCCAGCGCGGCCTGCACGGACGTCTGCAGCCTCACCGACGACGACCTGCCGATCACGCCGACCGAGACGGCGTACTCGAACGGCGAGAAGGCGCCGCGCAACTGGATCGAGCGCATCGAGGGCGTCACGAACCTCCCCGAGGGCGTCAGCACGGTCCAGGCCTTCCAGTGCTTCGGCCCGCAGGGCGTGTCGGGCTGCGGCTTCGAGCAGCACCTCGAGTCGATGTACAAGGCGCTGGCGCTGGCCGGTCAGGAGACCTCGGCGACCAACTACGGCTTCATCCGCGACACCGCGATCCTCTCGATCGTGTTCATCACGGACGAGCTCGACTGCTCGTACGTCCCCCAGTTCGACGAGATCTTCAAGGACAACAAGGTCTTCTGGGAGAACCCGGACGATCCGAACGCCACCAGCGCCGTGTGCTTCAACGCCGGCGTGAAGTGCGAGGGCGCGGGCCCGCAGTACGACAGCTGCCGTTCGGCCAACTACGACATCGACGGCAACGTCGACGTGCCCGACGACCAGGCCGTGCTGCAGCCGCTGTCGAAGTACATCAACTTCGTGCAGAACCTCGAGGATCAGAAGAAGACCTACGACCTCAACCAGGAGGTCCTGGTCGCGCTCATCGCCGGCGTGCCCCCGGGCTACGAGACGATGGACGCCGACATCATCTACGAGGAGGAGGCCGATCCGGTTGAGAACGACCTGTTCGGCATCGGCAAGGGCTGCACCCTGCCGGGCGACCCCCCGCAGACGGCCGTGCCGCCGGTGCGCGAGCGCGAGTTCGCCGAGGCGTTCCAGGTCGGCGGCGACCGCAACCTGTTCTCGATCTGCCAGGACGACTACTCGGGCGCCCTCCAGGCGATCGCCAACAAGATCCGCGACCAGATCAAGCCGGCGTGCATGACCAAGTGCGTCAAGGACATCGATCCGTCGGATTCGATCCTGCAGCCGAACTGCCAGATCTTCGAGGACAACACCGCCGCCATGACCCGCAAGGAGATCGTCCCGTGCGAGGAGGTCAACGGCGCCTGGACGGCTCCGGCCGGTGAGCCCGCGTGCTTCGTCGAGCTCATCGATCCGGGCAACGAGACCCAGAGCATGATCGACAACATGTCGCCCGAGTGCGTCGCCGAGGGCTACAACCTCGAGTTCCTGCTGATCCGCACCGCTGCGGCGCCGGCCGGCACCACGATCTCGGCCGCGTGCGAGCTGTCGCCGAACCCGGGCAACGACTGCCCGATGCTCTGAGCCTCGCTCGTTCGACGTGAAGGCGCTCCCGCCGCGAGGCGAGGGCGCCTTCTCGCTTTCGGCGCGGCGACGCCCGGGCCGCGTGCCAACTTGGTTGTCGAAGTGCCCGCACCTCCGCAACCCCGTTGCCTCGGGCCCCCAGCGCAACTGCGCGAGACTCCAGTGCTTTCGCTCTGGCCCGGGAGCCGCATCGACAGCCGCGGAGGTTCCGATGTCGCTGCGCTCCGCCCTTATCGTCTCGCTTCCCCTCGTCACCGGTCTCCTCGCCGGCTGTCTCGAGCATCCGCTCAAGCAGGTCACGTACGACAAGACCCAGGTCGACAACGAGACCGTCGACGTCCAGATCAACAAGGACGTCGACATCCTGTTCGTGATCGACAACTCGGGTTCGATGGCGGACGAGCAGGCGACGCTGTCGAAGAACTTCGAGGCGTTCATCGGCGTGCTCGAGCGCGAGGACGTCGACGCCAACTACCGGATCGGCATCACCACCACCGACTCGGGCAACCCGCTGTGCAAGCAGGCCCAGACCAAGCCGGAGGGCGGCAAGCTGGTGCTGTCGAGCTGCCTCGATCGCATGGCGCTCGGCGACTTCACCTTCAACATGGACGACTACGGCTACGCCTGCAGCGACTACTGCAAGCTCGACGACGCGGCGCTGACCGACCGCATGAAGCCGACCGAGACGCAGTACTCCGACGGCGAATTGGCGCCGCGCCGGTGGATCGAGCGCATCGAGGGGCGGACGAACCTGCCCGACGACGTGACCACGGTGGAGGCGTTCCAGTGCTTCGGCCCGCAGGGCGTGTCGGGCTGCGGCATGGAGTCGCACCTCGAGTCGATGTACCTCGCGCTGGCCCAGGCGAGCCGCGAGGACTCGCCGACCAACTACGGCTTCTTGCGCGACCAGGCGATCCTCTCGGTGGTGTTCATCACCGACGAGCTCGACTGCTCCTACAACCCCGAGTTCGGCGAGATCTTCACCACCAACAAGACCTTCTGGGCCGACCCCGACGACCCGCAGGCGACCAGCGCGGTGTGCTTCAACGCCGGCGTGAAGTGTGACGGCGCCGGGCCGACCTACGACAGCTGCGAGTCGGCCAACTTCGGCATCGACGGCAGCGTCGGCGTTCCGGACGACCAGGCCGTGCTGCAGCCGCTGTCGAAGTACATCAACTTCCTGCAGAAGCTCGAGGACGACAAGAAGATGAAGCAGGCCGACCAGGAGGTGCTGGTCGCGCTGATCGCCGGCGTGCCGCCCGGCTACGAGACCCGCGACGCCGACATCGTCTACCAGGACTCGGACGACCCCGAGTTCCAGGACCTCTTCGGCATCGGCGCCGGCTGCACGCTGGCCAACCCCGTCGACCCCGACAAGCCGCAGACCGCGGTCCCGCCGGTGCGCGAGCGCGAGTTCGCCGAGGCGTTCCAGGTCGGCGACGAGCGCAACCTGTTCTCGATCTGCCAGGACGACTACTCCGAGGCGCTGCGCGAGATCGCCAAGAAGCTCGAGGAGCAGATCAAGCCGGCGTGCATGACCAAGTGCGTCAAGGACATCGACCCGAGCACCCCGGTGGTCGATCCCTCGTGCGTGCTGGCCGAGATCAACACCGCCGAGGGCACCCGCCGGGACATCCCGCACTGCGACGAGGTCGGCGGCGAGTGGGTCGTCCCCGAGGGCGAGACCGCCTGCTTCGCCGAGCTGATCGACCGCGGCGGCCAGACCGACAGCGAGCTCGACGACATGGACCCGTACTGCGTCGGCGAGGGCTTCAACCTCGAGTTCAAGCTGATCCGCACCGCGCCCGCGTCGGCCGGCACCTCGATCCAGGCCACCTGCGAGCTGTCGCCCAAGGCCGACCAGGACTGCCCGATGCTGTGAGCCGGGGCGGTCGAACCGACCGCCCTCGCGCGCGAGGCGCCTCGCGCTTTGGGTCTTTCAGGGCATGCCCCGGAGGACCTGTCCTGAAAGCTAGGGCGCCTCCAGGCGCAGCATGTGCCAGTCGACGAAGGCCGTCTCGGGATCGGCGACGCACCGCTGGGTCGGCGTGCTGAAGTAGCCCTTCACGTGCGCGCGGATGACCGCGACGAGGTAGCCGACGCCCTCGAAGTCGACGATCGCGACTTCGTCCGGCCCGAGGGTGCCGACGAGCTCGCCGTGGTCGGTGAAGGTGAGGCGCACGTTTCGCGCCTGTCCTTCGAGGCAGCAGTCGTCCGCGGCGCAGTCGCAGACCGTCCCGGCGTCGCGCTGCACGTCGAGGCGGACGGCCGAGTCGAGGAAGCCCGGGGCGTCGACCACCCGCGACGAGGCGGCGTACAGCGGGTAGACGCTGTCGTCGTCGAAGAGGGCGATCGCGGTGGTCTTGCAGCCCGCGGGCGCTTCGGGATCGCCCGGCACCCACTCGCCCTGGTGCGCGACCCGCAGGCAGGCGCCGTCGTCGACGTAGGTCGCCAGGTCCGGATCGAGCGGGACGGCGACGGCGCACAGGCCACAGCTGGCGTCGGTGCAGAGGGCGATGGTGCCGGTGTCGTCGTCCGCCTTGGCGACCTTGCCGAAGTACTCGGTGACCGCGACGCACTGGGGCTCGAGCAGCGGCGGGTCGACGACGATCCGCTGCTCCGAAAACGGCCCGCACGCGGGATGCTCGTCGCCGGTGGTCTCGACGACGCCGGTCGTCCCGCTCGGGCCGGTGGTCTCGGGGGCGCCGGTGGAGGTCGTCGGCGCCGCGGTGGTCACCTCGCCGGTGGTGGGGGACGGCGCCGTCGTGCCGACGTCCGTGGTCGCCGCGGCGGTGGTCGGATCTGTCTCTGAAGACATGTCACCGCTCGCACCGCCGGCGAGGAACGCCGGGTTGGGCCGCGAGCACGAGAGCAGCAGCAGGGCCGGCCAGACGCGCACCGCCTCATTGTCGGCGATCCGGCGGCGAGCGAGGCGCCCCAGGTGCGCGCGCGTCCGCGCGGGACCGCGGGGCGCGCGGCCGGGGCGAGCAATTCCGCGCGGGCGAAACGACGACGCCCGCCGATGCACCGTCGAGCGCGGACGACGGGCGACAGCGGGCGAATCTGACTGTAGGGACAGGTTGACGTCCGGGCGCGCCTCGCCGGCCTGTCCGAACGGACAGCTCAGTACGCCTTGGCCATCAACACCCGACGCGCGCTCGGGTTGCCGGAGAACACGCAGCGGCCCGCCTCGGGCTCGGGGCCGTGGCCGGGCAGGGGGATGCAGCGGATCGTGACCTTCGTCTGCTCCTTGATCTTGGCCTCGGTCTCGCGCGTGCCGTCCCAGTGGCACCAGGCGAACGTGCTCTTCTCGCCGGCGAACGCGGCCAGGAACTCGTCCCAGGTGTCGATCGTGCGCGAGCGCTCCTGCAGGCGCTCGCGGGCGATCCGCAGCAGCTCGTCCTGGAAGCGATCGAGGCGCTCCTTGATGGTGGCGACGAACTCGTTCTGGGCGATGAACTCCTTGCCGCGCCCGGCCGCGGTGTCGACCCGCATCTTGACGCAGACCTGGCCCTTGGCGAGGTCCTTGGGCCCGAGCTCGACGCGCACTGGCACGCCCTTGCGCTCCCACATGTAGAACTTGTTGCCGGGCCGCAGGTCGCGGTCGTCGATCACGACCTCGACGAAGTCGCGGTGGCGGCTGCGCGGCGGGGCGAGGTCGACGTCGGCCAGCTGGGCGCGGATCGACTCGGCGGCCGCCAGCACCTGCGCGCGCTCGTCGTCGTTCTTGTAGATCGGGACGATGACGACGTGGATCGGGGCGACGCGCGGCGGGAGGACCAGGCCGCTGTCGTCGGCGTGGGTCATGATGACGCCGCCGACCAGGCGCGTGCTGACGCCCCACGACGTCTGCCACACGTAGTCGCGGCCGCCGGCCTCGGTCTGGAACATGACGTTGAACGCCTTGCCGAAGTTCTGCCCGAGGTCGTGGCTGGTGCCGGCCTGCAGCGCCTTGCCGTCCTGCATCATCGCCTCGATGCAGGTCGTCTGGACCGCGCCGGCGAACCGCTCGCTGTCGGTCTTGATGCCGCGGATCACCGGCATCGCCATGACCTGCTCGGCGAAGTCGCCGTAGACGTCGAGCATGCGCATCACCTCGGCCTGGGCCTCCTCGTGGGTCGAGTGCGCGGTGTGGCCCTCCTGCCACAGGAACTCGGTGGTGCGCAGGAACATCCGCGTGCGCTTCTCCCAGCGCATGACGTTGGCCCACTGGTTCACCAGCAGCGGCAGGTCGCGGTAGCTCTCGATCCAGCGCGAGAAGAAGTAGCCGATGATCGTCTCGCTGGTCGGGCGGATGATGTAGGGCTCCTCGAGCTTCTCGCCGCCGGCGTGGGTGACGACCGCGAGCTCGGGCGAGAAGCCCTCGACGTGCTCGGCCTCCTTGGTGATGAAGCTCTGCGGCACGAGCAGCGGGAAGTAGGCGTTCTGGTGGCCCGTCGCCTTGAAGCGGCCGTCGAGATCGCGCTGCAGCTTCTCCCAGATGGCGTAGCCGTGCGGCTTGATGACCATGCAGCCCTTGACGACCTTGGCCGGCTCGGCCAGCTCCGCCTCGCGGATGACGTCCTGGTACCACTGCGGGTAGTCGGTCTCGCGCGGGGTGATCTTCCCGCCTGCCTTGCCGACCTGATCCTCTTGCTGCTCCGCTCGGGCGCCCTGTTTCATGGGCGGAGGATGCCGAGCGCGCGAGGACGTGGCAAGCCCGCCGCGTCACGGCCTGGCGCACACGGGCGCCGCGCCGGGGCAGGGGACCGCGCGCCGTGAGCGGACGACCTCAGGGGCCCGTCAGCGGCATGATCTGCTGGCGCAGCGCCACGATCTCGGCCCGCACCTGGTCCTTGAGCGCCGGCAGGTCGTCGAGCGTGAGGCCGCGGGTCGAGATCGGGGTCCCGACGGCCACGTAGGCCCGCGCCTTGCCGAAACGCCAGTCGTGCTTCGGCAGCGCCGCGGCGGTGCCCGCGACCGCCATCGGCAGGATGTCGGCGCCGGTCTCGATCGCCAGGTGGAAGGCGCCGTCCTTGAACGGCCCCATCTCGTCGCCGAGCGCGCGCGTACCTTCGGGGAAGATCATCACCGGCGTGTCGCGCATGAGGTACCGCCGGCACCGCGCCATCGCCCCCTTGGCCGACCCGCGGTCGCCCCGGACCACCGGGATGTCGCCGGCGAGGAACATCGCCCAGCCGAGGATCGGCACCTTGAACAGCGAGGCCTTGCCGAGCCACTTCATCTCCCACGGCAGGTGGGAGATGAGGAACGGGTCGGTCTGCGAGCAGTGATTGCTGACGACGACCGTGCGCCGCGGCCGGTACGGCGGCAGCGGCTGGTACACCCGGAAGTCCCACAGCGGGCTGAGCTTGGTGACGCCGATGGCCGCCAGCCGGAACAGCCTCCCGGTGATCCTCCGACCATGGTCGAAAGGCCAGGTGAGCGGGGCGAGCACGCACTGCAGGCAGAAGGCGAGGCCGCCGAGACCGAAGATCAGCAAGTATGTCCAAACGGACAGGAGGATGGTGCGCGGAGCGGTCGTGCGCGGCATGCAGGCGGGCCCTGAAACGGGAGGTTGCCGTCATGCCACGAGCCTTGCGAGGTGCCAAGCTCCGCGGGCCGCGCAGGCCGGGCCCGCTCGTGGCGCGACGAGCGGCGAGCGAGCACGCGCGGCGAGGGAAACCACCTGGCACCATCCGTGGCGCCGTCAACCCAAGCCGATTTCAACGACGGGGTCGGTCACGCGACCGCCGACCACGTGGCCCATCTTCCCGCGGGCCAGCGCACGCGCTCCCGACTCCCACTCATGGAAGTGGCCGACGCCCCCTCGTTCCGTTGCACGCATGAGCATGAGCTGTCGCACGACGATGTCGCGCCGCGAGGCAGACGGATCGAGCCGTGCCCGTCGCGCGCCGGCCACGATGTAGGCGCGAAGTCGCGAAGCAACGCGCTCGCCGTCGCGGCTCGCGGCCGACCGCGAACCGATCGCTCGCCTCGGTCGGCGGCCGGCCGAGAATCAATGCGCCCGCCGCTCGTGTCCGCCGTCGCCCGCGTCCCCCTGCGAGCGCCGCAATCATCAATGACGCAGCGCGGCGGCGTCGAGCAGGGCGCCGCAGCGGCGGGCCGCGTCGTCGAGCGTGAACAGGCCGACGAGGTGACCGCGATCGCTGATGACGACGGCTTCGGAGCGGTAGGTGAGCATCAAGCGCAGCACCGCGTCGACGCTGCGCCAGGGCGGGGCGACGGGCGGGTCGCCCCGCATCAGGTCGCGCACCAGCCGGCGCCCGAGCAGCTCGCCGCGCAGCCTGGCGAGGTCGCGCTCGTACACGAGACCGAGCAGCTCGCCGTAGTCGAGCACGGGCAGGAGCGCGACCCCCTCGCAGCGCATGCGCTGGAGCGCCGGAGCGGCCGCCTCGTCGGGCAGGACCGAGGAGGGCAGGGCGCGCATGAGCTCGCAGACGGGCCGATCAGCCATCGCCGAACACTTTAGCCGAGACCGCGGCCGGATCCACCGCGGCATGCCCACATCGGCGGGGCGGTGTGATGTCGCCCGGCCGGTTGACCCTACGTCATCGGTCGGGGCGGGGGTGCCCGTCGGGGCCTGCCTGGGCGTGCAGCAATTCGAGCGAGAACAGCACGGCAGCGACCCACAGCGCGGTCCCGAGGCCGAGGTGCAGCACCTGCATCCAGCCGGGGGCGGACAACATCACATTGAGGACGCCCGCCGCCAGCTGGGCGAACACCAGGATCATCACCCACGCGCTCGCGCGGCGGACGGCCGGCGCTGCGGCGTTGCCGAGGTGATGGGCGATCACCGCGGTGAAGAAGCCGAGGCCGCACGCCAGCACCGGGTGCATCAGTCGCAGGCGCTGAAGGAAGTGCGCGCCCGCTCCGAGGTCGCGCTGCAGTCGTTCGCTCAGCGCACCGGCCTCGACGGGGTAGAGCGTGTCGCCGAGCGCCGTGACGGCCCCGCTGATCCCCACCAGCATGAGGCCGCCGAGGCTGGCCCAGACCAGCCAGCGGACGCGACGGGACACGCCGCCGCGGGCCTGGCCCGGTTCGCGGTTCGCAGCCCAGGCCGCGAGCGCGAGCGCGCCGGTGAGCAGCGACGTGTTGACGAGGTGCGCCGCCATCACGATGGCCCGCGCGACCGAGTCGTTGTCGCCGACCAGGCCGAAGCGCACCAGGCCGGCGCCGATCAGCGCCTCGGTGATCGTGAACACCAGCGCGAGCCAGGCCCCGAGCCGGGCCGCGTGCCCGCGCGGGAAGCCGCGCAGCGCCGCCACCAGCAGCGCCAGCACGATGATGCCGCACAACCCCGAGGTGACGCGGTGCGAGAACTCGATGACGGTCTCGATGGTGGGGCTGATCGGCACGACCTCGCCGTGGCAGGTCGGCCAGTGTTGCCCGCAGCCCGCGCCGGAGCCGGTGATCCGCACGACCGCGCCGAACAGGATCACGAGGACGGTGTACGCGAGCGTACCCCAGGCGAGGCTGCGAAAGCGTGCGCGAGCGGCGGCCACGGGCCCTCCATACTCGCTTTTTCGCCCGCCGGAAAGGCCCGCGACCGGCCGTCACGGGCGCAGTTCGTGCGAAGGCGACGCGGCGGCGAGCGCGTGCCGGAGCTGGCGCCCGACGTGCGCGGGGGGCGTCGAAGGTCAGGCGCACGCGTGCGTCCACGCGAGCCCCGCCGGCCGGGCGGCGTCCCGGCTCCTGCACCGCGCAGACTCACTCCGAGCGGGTCGGCGGGCGGCACGACCCACCAGGTCGTCAGCTCGCTCATGGTCCGCGACGGCCGCGAGCCCGTGCAGTCGAACTGGCGGGCACGCGTCACGAGCGTGGGCTGGCGTGGAAGCGAACGGCCTGCCGCGGCGCAGCTGGGCCGCCCGCGACGAGAGCCGCCGCGTCGCCCGCTCGTCAGCCTCCACGGCACCTCCGGGGCGTGTCGTCGCGGCGAGCGATCGAGCCCGGTGCCCGCGAACAGCCCGGCCGTCGAGGCCCACGCCGGGCTTGCCGTCGGGCAGCGAGGGCTTCGGGGTACGCGCGCGACCTGCCCGACCGGGCAGGTCCGATCACCCCGCGCCTGGTCTCACAGACATGTCTTCCACAACTTGCCCAGTCGCGCATGGCCGATCACACCTGGCCTCTCACACCTGGCTGATTGTACCTGGCCTTTCGCACCTTCCCGACCGTACCTGGCCTCTCGAACCGGACCGATCGTACCTGGCCTCTCGCACATGCCTGCACGCGCATGGCGAGGAGGCCATGTCCGCTCGGCACGTCGCCGGCCCTCAAGCCGCCGGAGCGCGGCGCCGTCGCAGCCGGCGCACGAGCCCGGCCGGCAGCCGCCACAGCTGGGCCCCGCCGGGGTACTTGCCGGCGCGGACGATGGCGGCGAACACCACGAACCCGAGCGCGATCACCAGCCCCAGCGCGCCGGCGCCGAGCAGCGCGCGCATCAGGCGGGGCAGGGCGGCGAGCGGCCCTGCGAGCACGTGCGCGAGGCCGGTCCAGGTCGCCCACACGACCGCGGCGAGGCCGGCGTTGGCGGCCGCGAGCACCGCGAACTCGCGCCAGCGGCCGGGCCGGGCCAGGCCGCCGATCTCGCGCCGGTAGAACGCGCGCAGCAGCGTCAGGTTGACCAGCGCGCCGAGGGATGTCCCGAGGGCCAGGCCGGGCGCGCCGAGGCGCTCGTAGGTCAGGGCGTTGAAGCCGATGTTGACGGCCACCGAGGCGACCGACGCGATCAGCGGCACGCGCGGGCGGTCGATCGAGTAGAACGCCGGCGCGACGATCTTGACCATGCTGTAGGGCGCGAGCCCGATCGCGTAGGCCTGCAGGATCACCGCCACCGCCGCCGACTCGGCGGCGCCGAAGCGGCCGCCCTCGTAGATCAGCGACACGATCGGGTGGGCGAGCAGCACCAGGCCGACGGTGCTCGCCGAGGTCAGCAGCCAGGCCGCCGACAGCCCCTCGCTGGTGCGCGCGATCAGGGCCGAGCGGTCGCCGCGGGCCGCCTCCTCCGACACCTGGGTGGCCGTCACCGTCGCCAGCGCCACCCCGAACACGCCGATCGGCAGGAAGAAGATCCGGAACGCGTACTCGATCTGCGCCACCGCGCCGTCGCCGAGGCTGGCGGCGAAGCGGGTGTTGACGAACACGTTGAGCTGGACGGCGGCCACGCCGACGATCGCCGGCAGCATCAGCGAGACGATCCGGCGCACGCCGGGGTGGCTCACGAGGCCGCGCAGCCGCGGGCGCACGCGGTAGCCGAGGCGGCGCAGGGAGGGCAGGAGCACGGCGGCCTGGGCGACGCTGGCGAGCAGCGTGCCGACGCTCCAGGCCATCACCGCGGCCTGGCCGCCGAGCCCGGCCAGCCACATGCCGAGGCCGGCGGCGATGCTGACGAGGTTGAACAGCACCGGCGCCAGCGCGAACGGCAGGAAGTTGCGCTGGGCGTTGAGGATCCCGCCCCACACCGCGCCGACGCTCACGAGCGCGAGGATCGGCATCATCACGCGCGTCAGCGCGGCGGTCTCGGCGATCTTCTCCGGGCTCCAGCCCGACGTGATGGCGACCACGAGCGGCTCGGCGAACACGACCCCGAGCAGCGTCAGCGTCCCGGTGACGAGCAGGATCCCGGCCAGGGCGAGGTTGGCGAGCTGGTACGCGCGCTCGCGATCCTCCTGCACCAGGGACGCGGTGAAGGTGGGGACGAACGCGCTCGACAGGGCGCCCTCGGCGAGCAGGTCGCGCAGGAGGTTGGGGATCCGGAACGCCACCGAAAACGTGTCCGCGAGCGCGCCGGCGCCGATGAGGCGCGACTGCAGCGACATGCGCACGAGCCCGAGGACGCGCGACGCGGCGACCGCGGCGCTGATCGAACCGGACGACTGGAGGGCGGAGGGCACCTGGCGCGGCAGTAGAACACGCGGCGAGGCCGTGCGATAGTCCCGGCCCCGTGCTCCTCGCGCTCATCAAGACGCTCCGGCCGCGTCAGTGGATCAAGAACCTCTTCGTCGCCGTGCCGCTGATGTACGGCCAGCGGCTCACCGATCCGACGAGCCTGCTCGTCACCGCCGGCGCCGTCGCGCTGTTCTGCCTGATCTCCGGCTGCGTCTACATCCTCAACGACCTCGTCGACGTCGAGAAGGACCGCGCCCACCCGAAGAAGCGCCACCGGCCGATCCCCTCCGGCAAGCTGCCCGAGGCGGTCGCGCGCCGCTTCGCCGTGATCTGCGTGCCGGTCTGCCTCGCGCTCGGCTACTGGCTGCAGCCGCTCTACGCCGCCGCGCTCGGCGGCTACTTCCTGCTGAACCTGGCCTACAGCTTCAAGCTCAAGCAGATCGCCTACGTCGACGTGCTGTCGATCGCGGCCGGGTTCATCCTCCGCGTGCTGGCCGGGGCGCTCGCGCTGGGGATCCCGGCCTCGCCGTGGCTGCTCGGCTGCACCGGCCTTCTGGCGATGTTCCTCGGCTTCGGCAAGCGGGCCCACGAGCTCGCCGGCGCCGAGGATCCGCAGAAGCAGCGCGCCGCGCTGGCCGCCTACAACCTCGTCACCCTGCGCATCATCCTCTACGCGCTGGGCTTCGCCACCGTCGGCCTCTACATCGCCTACACCCTGAGCGAGCACGTGCTCGAGATGTTCGGCACCAACCGCCTGGCGTACACCGCGGTGTTCGGGGTCGTGGGCATCGCCCGCTTCATCTACCTCTCGACCACCCGGCGCGAGGCCGAGTCGCCGACCGAGGAGATGCTCAAGGACCCGCTGTTCATGATCAACTTCGTCGTCTGGATCGCGCTCACCGCCGCGATCCTGTACGGGTGGATCTGAGGGCCGCGTGCTGACGGTCATCCAGCGGGTCTCGCGGGCGGCGGTGCGGGTCGACGGCGAGGTCGTCGGCGCCATCGAGCGCGGCGCCATGCTGCTCGTCGCGGTCGAGCGCGGCGACGTCGAGGCCGACGCGGTCGCCACCGCCAGGAAGATCGCCGCGCTGCGGTTCTTCCCCGGGGCCACGCCGATGGACCGGACCCTCGCCGAGGTCGGCGGCGGCGTCCTCGTCGTCTCGCAGTTCACCCTGGCCGGGACCCTGCGCAAGGGCCGGCGGCCGAGCTTCGACGGGGCCGAGCTGCCCGAGCGCGCCCGCGCGCTCTACGAGGCCGTGGCGGCGGCGCTGCGGGCGGAGGGCCTCACGGTGGCCACCGGGCGCTTCGCCGCGCACATGGAGGTCGAGCTCGTCAACGACGGCCCGGTCACCTTCCTCCTGCGCAGCGTCGCCGGCCAGGTCCAGTGAGCCCGTCGCTGGCGCAGCCGCCCGCGGGGCGCTAACGTCGCCGCGTATGCGCACCGCCCTGTTCGTGCTCGTCGCCCTCGCCACCTCGGCCTGCGCCTCGATGCGGGTCGGCGAGAGCCGCCGCAACGTCACGGCCTTCTGCGTCGGCGCCGACGGCAGCGCCTACGCCATTGCCACCCAGGTCAGCACCGGCGACCGCAAGAGCGACCGCGTGTGCCGCCGCGCCGTCGCCGGCATGACGCACGACCCGCGCGCCGACCTGCCGTGCCGCATGATGGAGTTCACCGTCGTGCGCGACAAGTGACGCCGGCCCTCGCGCGCGAGCGAGGGGTCTTTCGTTGCAAGCGCTCGTTCGGACATGTCCCTCCTCTCATGTCCTTCAGCACATGCACTCATGAGCATGTCCTTCCTATCATGCCCTTACGCGCATGCCCTGCGGCGCAGGTTTTTAGAGCCAGCGCACGAACAGGAACGCCCCCAGCGCCGCGGGCGGGGCCAGCAGCGCGCCCTCGAGCCCGCGCAGGCGGCCGGTGCGCTCGGGCGCGGGCAGGGGTAGGGCGGCCAGCAGGGCAGCGTTGCGCCGGCGCTCGCGCGCCAGCACCTGCAGCGGGCTCAGCCACAGGGCCGCCAGGGCGCACCACAGGGCGATCCGCGGCGCGTCGGGCGGCAGGTCGCGGAACACCAGCCAGCCGCTGACCGCGACCAGGGCGACCAGGCGCAGGCGCAGCAGGGGACAGAGCCGCAGCAGCTGGGTCGCGCCGAGCTGCAGGACCGGGTTGTGCATGTGCGCGACGAAGGCCGGCCGCGGCGCCGGAGCGCCGGTCCCGGCCAGTCGCCGCGTCGCCTCGCTGAGCCACGGCACCGCCTCCCACAGCCCCGCCGCGTACAGCCGGCCTGCCGTGACCCGCACGAGCACCGCCGCCAGCATCGGCGCCGCCAGCAGCGTCCAGTGCTGCGAGCTCGCCGCCCCGCGCTCGGCCAGGCGGGCCAGCGTCAGCTGCCCCGGCATCGCCACCAGCGTCGCCAGCCCGATCCCGAGCGCCGGCGCGTACAGGTGGACCGCGGCCTCCTCGGCCGTCCAGCCGCCCGCGCCGAACCGCTGCGCCTCCGTGATCCAGTGACCGGCCGGGAACCGTCGCCCGGCGTAGGCCGCCACCCCGGCGATGCCCGGCTCGATCAGGATCGCCGCCAGCGCCAGCCACAGGAAGTCGGCGAGCAGCCACCCGCAGCGCGCCACGTCCGGCAGCGTGGCCGCCGCGATCGCGCCGACGCCCGCCGCGATCGTCAACGCCAAGCCGCGGCGGTGCGCCGGGCGGGCCGACTGGAAGTGACGCGCGGGCTCGATCGGCAGCGGCAGCAGCCGCTCGCGCTCCGGCGCGTGCAGGTAGCCGCCGAGACGCGCGTGCAGCCCGGCCAGCAGCACGAACGGTCCGCCGGCGAACACCAGCCCGCGCTGCGCCGCCAGCTCGGGTTCGTTCACCAGCGCGATCGACCACGCCGCCGCCAGCACCAGCGGCGCGACCCAGGCGCTCGGCCAGGTGGCAGGCCAGCGCGGGAGGGGAGGCGTACGCACGCGCCGACCATACCCGCAGCGCGAGCGCCACGCCACGAAGCCGCGGGCCGCACTTCCGCGCAGCGCGAGCGCCCGGCGCTCGCCGCGGGCCTCGCCGGATCAGCCCTTCGCGCTGTAGATCGTGAACAGCTCGACGTCGGTGACCGCGACCAGGCGGTACGCGTGTTCGCCCTCGGCGATGGCCACCGGCGTCGCCGGCAGCAGCTCCACGCGATCGACGCTGTCTTCGGCGCGGGTCTCGAGCAGGGCGCGGCCGCCGGTCAGCATCACCGTCATGTCGCGGCGGCCCTTCGTCGAGATCGCCACCACCTCGCCGGCGCGGACGCGCAGCACCTTGGCCGTGTAGCCCTGGCCCTGCGCCCACACGAACTCGCCGCCGAAACTGCGGCGCTCGAACGGGGGACCGTAGTCGTCGTCACCGGGGTCGACGGCGGTCTCGTCCAGAACGGCCTCCGGTTCCTCCGAACCTGCGCGATCCCTCTGCTCCATCGCCGCGATGATAGCGCGGAGCCTCGCAGCACGCGAGGGGGGAAGGGGACCCAAGTGCCAAACGTCTGCGCCCGGGCGCTTTCCCACGCCTGCGGAGCGGCGATCGCCGCTCCGACGCACGACGTGCGCAGCGCTGATCAGCCGCGCTTGTCGGCCGCAGGCGGCGCCGCGTTCTTGTCCGCCGGCTTCGACGCCTCGGGATCCTTCGCGCTCTTGGCGGGCTTGTCGGCGGCGGGCTTCTTCGCGTCGGACTTCTTGTCGTCGCCCGGCTTGGCGTCGCTCGGCTTCGCCTCGGCCGGTTTGGCGTCGGCCGCCTTGTCCGACTTCTTCGCGTCGGTCTTGCCCGCCTCGGCCTTCTTGCCCTTGCCGCCCTTCTTGTCGGCCTCCGCGGCGGCTTCGGGCTTGGCTTCTTCGGCCTTGGGGGCGTCGACGAATTCTTCGCTGCCGAGGTCGCGGTCGGCCTTGCGGCGGCGATCGAGCGCCAGCTTGGCGCGGCGGGCGACGTCTTGGTCCCAGGCGTCGACGTTGCCGTCGCCGTCGGTGTCGTAGCCGACGCGGTCGATGTTGCCCTGGACGAAGAACGTGAACACGTCGGGCTTGCCGTCGCGGTCGCGGTCGGCGTCGATGCGGACCAGGCGGCCCTTGTCGTAGCGGCGCCAGGCGTCGACGTAGCCGTCGTGGTCGGTGTCCTGCTCGTCGAGCGTGGGCTTGCCGTCTTCGTGGTGGCGACCGAGGTCGATGCGGCCGTCGAAGTCCTGGTCGTACTGCTCGCGGACCAGCTCGCCGGTCTCGTCGAAGTGGAGGAACGCGTCGAGGCGGCCGTCGAAATTGAGGTCGGCCTGCTGGCAGCGGGTGCGGCCCTCGTCGGGCGCGCGGCCGCCGATCAGCGTGACGAGGTCGGCGCGGCCGTCGTAGTTCGAGTCCTGCTGCTGCACGCGCTTGCCGGCCGCGTCGCAGTGCTGGCCGTCGATCGCCAGCGGGATCAGCGCGACCTGGCGCACTGGCAGGATCGGCTCGATCTTGTGCGGCGGCTCGTTGTCGGGCGTGGACGCGGCGGTGGGGGCGGCGGTGGCCTTGGCCTTGCCCGCGCAGCCGGCGAGCCCGAGGACGAGGAGCAGCGCGGCCGGGCGAGCGAGGAAGGGGATCACCGGACACACTTTAGGGGACGGCGGGCGCCGCTCGCAAGCCGAGGGCAAATGTGACCCCGCCCGCGGCGCCGGCGCAGGCGCGACGGCGCGTCTTGTGCTACTAGCCGCGGCTGACGATCGCCGCGGCCGAACACGGTGTCCTCGCGCGCCGTGCCGCTCTCCGAATTTCACGGCCCCAGGCGACCCGGGCCGCCCCCGGTTTCGCTCCAAGACGTCCGCGCCGCACCCGCTCACCGCTCCGCCACCTGACATGAGCAAGTCCGTTCCACGTATGGTCGATCCGACCGCTCCCGAGCGGCCCACGATCCGCAGCTTCTGCATCATCGCCCACATCGATCACGGCAAGAGCACGCTCGCCGATCGATTGATGGAGGCCACCGGTCTTCTGACCGAGCGCGACAAGACGGCGCAGTACCTCGATCGCATGGACATCGAGCGCGAGCGCGGCATCACGATCAAGGCCCAGGCCGTGCGCATGTCGTACAAGTACGACGGCGTCACCTACGCGCTGAACCTGATCGACACGCCCGGGCACGTCGACTTCGGCTACGAGGTCTCGCGCAGCCTGGCCGCCTGCGAGGGGGCGCTGCTGGTCGTCGACGCTACCCAGGGCGTCGAGGCGCAGACGCTGGCCAACGTCTACATGGCGCTCGACGCCAACCTCGAGATCATCCCGGTGATCAACAAGATCGACCTGCCGAGCGCCGACGTCGAGGGCGTGAAGAAGCAGATCGAGGAGGCGGTCGGGCTCGACGCCAGCGACGCGCTGCTGGTCTCGGCCAAGACCGGCCTCGGCGTGCCCGACCTGCTCGAGGCGATCATCCTCCGGATCCCCGCGCCGCACGGCGACGTCGAGCGACCCGTCAAGGCGCTCATCATCGACTCGTGGTGGGACAGCTACAAGGGCGTCATCTCGATGGTGCGGGTGTTCTCCGGCCGCCTGCGCGCCGGCGACAAGATCCGCATGATGGCGACCGGCAAGCACTACGACGTTATCGACGTCGGCGCCTACGCGCCCGAGATCACGAGCATGCCCGAGCTGTCGGCGGGCGAGGTCGGCTACCTGGTCGCCAACGTCAAGGAGGTCGTCGACTCCAAGGTCGGCGACACCGTCGCCGCCGCCGACGACCCCGGGGCCGAGCCGCTGCCGGGCTTCAAGGTCGTGCAGCCGATGGTATTCGCCGGCGTGTTCCCGACCGACAACGCCGACTACTCCGAGCTGCGCGACGCGCTGGCCAAGCTCACCCTCAACGACGCCAGCGTCACCTGGGAGCCCGAGACCTCGGTCGCGCTGGGCTTCGGCTTCCGCCTCGGCTTCCTCGGCCTCTTGCACATGGAGATCATCCAGGAGCGGCTCGAGCGCGAGTACGACCTCGACATCATCACCACCGCGCCGAGCGTGAAGTACCGCGTGTACCTCAAGGACGGCACCGAGACGGTGATCGACAACCCGGCCAAGATGCCGGACATCGGCGACTACGAGGCGATCGAGGAGCCGATGATCATCGCCCGGATCCAGCTCCCCGAGGAGTACCTCGGCGCGATCATCAAGCTGTGCCAGGACCGGCGCGGGATCCAGCTCGACATCAAGTACCAGACCTCCAAGCGGGTCCAGCTGACCTACGAGATGCCGCTCGCCGAGGTCGTGTTCGGCTTCTACGACCAGCTCAAGAGCCTGTCGCGCGGCTACGCCAGCCTCGATTACGAGCAGGGCGAGTACCGCCGCGCCGAGCTGGTGCGCGTCGACCTGCTGGTCAACGGCGAGCGCGTCGACGCGCTCTCGCTCATCAGCCACCGCGACAACGCCTACAACCGCGGCCGCGACCTTTGCATCAAAATGAAGGACGAGATCCCGCAGCAGCAGTTCGAGGTCGCGATCCAGGCCGCGATCGGCAGTCGCGTCATCGCCCGGACCACAGTCAAGGCGCTGCGCAAGAACGTGCTCGCCAAGTGCTACGGCGGCGACATTTCCCGCAAGCGCAAGCTGCTGGAGAAGCAGAAGCGCGGCAAGCGACGCCTAAAGGCGGTCGGCAACGTTGAAATCCCGCAAGGTGCCTTCCACGCCATCCTGAAGCTAGACTAGAGAGCCTCCGTGACCACGCCGCAGCAAGCGCAGGAGCCGCGCCCGGCCAAGCCCGAGGGGCGCCGCTCGACGGGTAGCGTCAAGGCCGCCGCCGGGATGTTGGTCAAGGAGGCCAACCGGATCCTCAAGAAGTACGGCGGCCGGATCGCCCCCGAGCCCGCGCGGGCGATCCGCGACAGCGCCGACGCGCTGGCCCGCTACCGCGAGGCCAAGCAGTGGGACCGCGCCGAGGACGAGGCCGAGCGGCTCGACGAGCTGCTGCACCAGCACGCCAGCTTCGCCCGCAAGAGCCCGCTGCGCGAGACGATCGAGAACGTCGGCGTCGCGGTCCTGGTGGCGCTCGGCCTGCGCTCGTGCCTCTACGAGCCGTTCAAGATCCCGAGCGGCAGCATGATGCCGACGCTCGTCGCCGGCGATCACATCTTCGTCAACAAGTTCATCTACGGCATCCAGATCCCGTTCACGACCACCGTCGTCGGCGAGCGCTGGGGTCACATCGCGCGCGGCGACGTCGTCGTCTTCCGCTACCCGATCGACGAGTCCGAGGACTTCATCAAGCGCGTCATCGGCCTGCCCGGCGACACCATCCGCGTCGACGGCAACAAGGTCAGCATCCGCCGCAGCGGCGACGCCGAGTTCGCGGAGCTGAAGCGGAACAAGCTGCCCGAGAAGTGCCGCGACGACAGCGGCACGCAGCAGGTCCCGCACTGCGAGCTGTTCGAGGAGACGATCGACGGCCACACCTACGTGGTCCGCTACAAGACCAACCTCGACCCGCGCGCCGGCGCCCGCAGGGTGGGGGAGTGGACCGTGCCCGACGGCCACTTGCTCGTGATGGGCGACAACCGCAACGAGAGCCACGACAGCCTGGCGTGGACCCGCCAGGTCGAGGCGGTCGCGGCCGACGGCCTGCTCAGCGTCAAGGACCTGCGCGACCTCACCGACGAGAAGCTGTTCTCGCTGACGCGCCCCGACGACGTCTCGGCCCGCGGCGACGCCAGCTTCGATCACATCCTCTACATCGCCGACCACGCGAGCGACGCTCACGGCCTCGAGCTCGAGATCTGGCGCGAGCCGGTGCTCGGCGGCGAGGCGGTGTACCGCGCGCTGACGGCAGGCGAGGGGACCGAGTCGACGTTCTCGGCGCTCATCGAGGGCGACGAGCGGATCGGCAGCAAGGGCAACACCAAGCTGCGCGAGCGCCTGCAGCGGATCGGCGGCGACGTCGGCGCGCTCACCCTCAAGTCCGGCGAGGTCGCCCAGGACGTGGTGTTCCGCCTGAACGCCGCCGACGCGGTGATGCGCCTGCGCTGCGGCAACGCCATCTGCCGCACGCCGGGCCGCGTCGCCGAGAAGGTCGCCGAGGTCGTCGAGCGCTGGAACCGCGACCGCAGCCAGGACGCGCGCCAGATCCTCGACGGCGACAACACCGCCCGTTACTCGCAGCACTGGACCAGCCGCAGCGCGACCGCCGAGACCTTCATCGAGCGCCGCTACAGCAAGACCGGGGCCGAGCCGGCGACCCCGGCCGGGCTGGTCCGCTTGCGCGCCTGGCGGGCCCCCGACGAGGGCGTGGACCTCGTCCGCGACGCCGCACTGGCCTCGGTCGGCAGCTCGCGCACGCTCGCGCGCCAGGCCGTCAACGAGGCCGGCGACGACGGCTGGCTGGTCGAGGACGAGCACAAGTTCACCTACGTGCGCGCCGATGCCAAGGGCCAGGTCGCGTTCAGCCTCGAGTGCGGCCGCCAGCGCTGCGCCAGCGACCGCGACCTGCTCGCGCTGGTCCGCACCGTCGAAGGACATGTCCCTTCGGTCATCAAGGACCGCACGCGCTTGCCGGAGCTGCTGCCGCCGGGCGACATCCCCGGTTACAAGGAGATGCCGCCGAGCCCGCTCGCGGAGCGCTACGAGTACGACCGGATCCGCCTCGACGCGACCGTCCGCGACGTCGCCTACAGCCTCGGCGTGTGGGTGTGGTTGCGGCCGACCGAGGGCCTGGCCGAGAAGCTGGCCGCGCTGCAGGCCGAGATCCCGAACGCCCGGGTCGACGACAGCGTCGCCAGCGGCGCCATCGTCGGCGACGCCGCCTCGGGCCACGGCACGCAGTACGCGTTCGCCGTGCCGGCCACCGAGGTCGTGATCCGCATGCAGTGCAGCGCCGGTCTGTGCCCGACGCCCGAGGTCGCCCGCGAACTGGCCAAGCGCGCCTATCAGAAGGCCCACGACGCCAGCAACTTCGTCGACCCGGCCGCCGAGCGCCCGCAGCCGTACGTCCCGCGCGGCAACGTGAAAGGCCGCGCCGAGCGGATCTGGCTGCCGCTCAGCCGCTTCTGGCTGCCGATCCGCTGAGCAGCGCGAGCCGCCGCCGGCCCGCCGCGACGCGTGGTTCCATGGTTCGACGGGCCGCGAGGCGGCTACAGAGCGCGGATGCGGCCGGGTCGACACCGTTTGACCAGCTTCGCCGCCGGCCGTTGGACGAGCCCGGGAGGACGCGGCGGTGCGGGCCTGAGCAACTTACGCGGCGCCGACGGGTTCAGCTGCTGAACTACGAACAGTGGGTCATCGTGTGCGGGCAATGGATTTTTACAAGCCATGCGTGCGAGTTGCAAACCGTGCCGAGCGATCGGAATGCTCATGAAGCTCGGGCGCCCAAAATTCCTGATGACTTACTACGAGCAGCAAACTGTGCCGAGCCATCGGGAAGTCGCGACGGTCGTGGAGGCGCGCCGGACGGCCTGAGCTTAGGACGGCAGCCTGGGGCCCCTGGCTACTGTTCTCTTCAACTTAACATAATATCTATTATCGGCAAAACGGAGTTCGGCCGAGGGCCGTCATCCTTGCCGGGGCCGCACGCTCTGGCGTGCGATTGCGGGAGTCGAGCGGTGAAAACTCCCTGCCCCAAAAGTTTTGAGGAACAGCGTCCTGACCTTCAGGCCAGGCCCACAACCTGGATAGCAGCCCCAAACCGCGCGGTGCAAGACCGCACTTCGGTTAAATTCGCGCGTCGATTAAGGCTGAACAGTGTTCAGGCGGGGTCCGCGACTCACGCAGATCGGCCCCTGTATGGTTGTTCAGCGAGATCGGTATGGCCGATCTCTGTGAGCCGCGTCCCTTGGTTGCTACTTCAGGCCCACCTCGCGCTTGCGGCTGTGGGTGCGCAATCGCCTCAAGCGCAATCTGTCCCTTGGGGAAGCTCGCCAACAACCGGCGCTCACGGCGACGGCGACGATGAGCAGCTGCCCTGAGCCACTACGAGCCGCGCCCCTGCTGAACCACCGTCGCGCGTGCGAGGTGGGTCTGCAGCACGTGCGCGACCGCCTCGAGCGGAACCTGCCCCTCAAGGAAGTCGCCGACGACCGCGGCCGTGTGCGTGACCGCGTGCGGCGCCAGCTGTGCGAGCAGCGTGCGCAGGCGATGGTAGCGGGCGCGAGCCTGCTCGCCGACCAGCAGCTGGGCGTCGAGGACCTGCGCCGCCGACACGTCGTGACCGCGCCTCTGCGCGACCATCGACTGCATCCAGCCTGTCGCCAGGACGGCAACCGGACCCTGTGCCACGGCCTGCAGGAGTTCCTTGGTGGCGGTGATGGTGTCGCGCCAGGTCTGGGGGCGCAGGCTCGCGCGCATCGCCGCCTGTAGCTGCGTCGACACCCCGATCATGGTGATCGACTCCTGCGCGAGTTCGTGCAGCTTCTTCACCTGCTCCTTGTCGAGCCTGTGCAGCTCTTCGACCTGGGCGAGGACGTGGCGCATCTCCTTGTCCTGCAGGTCTTGGGCGTGCCCCTGCGTCGTCTTCGTCGCCTGCTCGAGCGCGGTCTGGACCTTGGCGTGCCGAGCCTGTGCTTCCGCAATCTCCTTCATCAGGAGCTCGAGGAATCGCGTCGCGGCGCCCGTCTGCGACTCCAACTGCCGCAGGTTCGTGCGCTGCTCCTCGACCTGCTGGCGAAGCCCGACGACTTCGACGTCTTGTAGCGGCGTCGCGCTGCTCGCGTGCGGGAGGTCGGCGCCCAGGTCGTCGAAGGTGTCGGTCACCTCCGCGCCGTCCACGAACACGCGCAGGCGCGCCGACCGGTCGTGAACCTCGAGCGACTGCCGCGCGAGCGCGGGCGGCGTCGGCGCGATCAACACGCTCAACATCGGCCGTCCCTGCACCCCGAGCTCGCGCGCGAGCCGACTGGGCGGGCCTCGCTGCACCTGCGTCACCACCAGGCGGCTGAAGGTTCGCGGCGCGTCCGAACTCCCAGAGAAAGATCCGGTTTCATCGGAACCATTATCCCCCCGCAGGTCATCGTCCAGCGCCACATTTGCAGCATCGCATATTCGGGGATTTTCTTCAATTCGATCCGGATCAATTCGGTTATTATCACCTCCATTGTGACGCTCGATGAAGCGCGCCAGATTTTGGGCGTAAGCGCCGGCGCGGGCCGCGATGAGGTCAAACGGGCACATCGCCGCCTGGCGCTCGCTTTTCACCCCGATCACCACAAGGGTTCGACGCAATTCGACGAGTTCCAGAAGCAGATAAACGTCGCCCGCGATACGCTGTATCGTGAAATAGACCGTCTCGCCGAATCGACACACAGCGAGACAGACACTGCAATGGGGACGCCCCCGCCTCCAGCACCCGCGGCGGCTCCGCCACAGGCACCGCGAACACGAGCTCGGCCCCCTGCTCCACCCGGCGTCGACGAGTACCGCGAAATCAGCTTCCCGTTCCTGACGATGCTGCGCGGCGGTCGGACGCGCATCAACGTCCCCCGCCCCGAGGGCACGCAAGAGATGTTCGTCGACGTTCCCCAGGGCGCTGAGGTGGGCATCCTCCTCCACGTCCTCGGCGGCGGCGGGCGGGGTTCACCTCCGGGCGACTTGCTGCTGCGCGTCGTTGTAGTTGAACCCGACCCAGTGTGGCGGCCTGCTCGACCTGACGAAGGACGCGCCCTCGACCTCGTCACCCGCCTGACGGTGACTTACGCGCAGCTTTACGCCGAGCGCCTGATCCCCGTGCAGAGTCCTTGGGAGAGCCGCAGCGTCTCCGGCGGAACGATTGGCCTTCCGCTGCGGGCCAACAACTTCGGGCCCTACAAGGTGCGGGGCCATGGAGCACGTCGCGGTGGAGCGGCTGGCGACCTCCTCGTCCTCCTGGATGTGGTCTGGCCTGAGCGGGGCGACGCTGACCTCGCTGCGGCGCTCTGGCGCGTTCAGGGGAGCCCTGCGCAAGGCGCCCGCTGACGTCGTGTCGACGTGTTCCACGCGAGGCGCGAAAACGTTCCACGTGGAACACATTTACCTACATGCACGCAAAGCGGCGCCTGGAGCGGTCCTACGCGCTCCAAACGCCTGTCTTCGAGTGAACACGCGGGCCCTCGAAGACCCGGAACCCTACCCTCGCGCGCCGCCCGTCCAAAATTTCCGGAGAACTGCGCGCGCGTGCTGGCCGACCGCCCGCATGCCCTCGAACGCGTGCTCGAGGCGCACGGTGGTGTCCCGAGCCGCCTCGAGCAGGGCGTCGAGCTCCTGCTTCACGGCCTCGATCGCTTCGCTCGGTCGCTTTCGTTTGTCGTCCATGGCTCCCTCCTGTCCAGGTTCTCGGGGCGGACGCGGAGCATCGTCCCGGGCAACAGCGGCAAGGGCTCTGACAGGCACAGCTCGGGCGGCGGGGCGGCGCACGTCGTTGGATCCGCTGCAAGGCCGTGTTGAAGGACATGCAGCAGGCGTCGGTGCCGCGCCAACCCTGGGAGCCCCCACGCCGCCGCCCGGTCGAGTCGCTGCAGGCTGGCGTCCAGCGCGCAATAGACGTCCGCCTCGAGGCCGTGAACCGGCTGCCCACGCTCCCACGTGGCGATCGTGTTGTCGCTGACCGCGAGCAGCTGCGCGAGCTCTTTCATCTGGAGCCCAAGCCGTCGACGGACGCGCAGGCAGAGGCGCGGCGATGGCCCCTCCCCTTCGACCTCGAGCTCGTCGCGGGCGGCGACACGGTAGCGGATGCGTCCCTGCGGCTGAAGCGCCTCGAGGAATGTAGGGACCATCGAGACTCTGCCCAGACAGCTATCGCGGCTTGCTGTTGCCGCAGCGCGGAGGATCCAGACGAGTCGTTGACGCCGAGACAGCCACGGAGGGCCCCACGCTTGCTCAGGGCCCAGATGGCACATTGCGAATCCGAGCGCAGCCATGAAGTCGCCGGCGAGGCCGCTCGCCCAACTGCGCTGGCGCCGTTCCCAGTTGTCGACCGTCTTGGGGTACACCGCCAGGACGTCGGCGAGAGTTTTGACCGACAGACGCAGTCCCTTGCGGATCTGCGCACAATGGATGGGCGTCAGCTCCAAGTTCACCGCTCGCACTCTCGCGCCATCCTACCGGAAATCATGTGATCGGACTAGCCTAAATACCGGCGACTCGCATCATCAACTTCGTCACCTTCATCTCACCGAGCCGCGGTCGTGCTCGATGAGATGGAGGTCTTGTGACTGCTGCGCTTCATGCTCCCAAACCCCTTCGCGATGCGCTCGAGGACGTGTTCAAGACCCTCGGCAAGGGCGCCGACAAGGAGTCCAAGGACCTGGCTCGCGCCCACGTGGAGAACGCGCTCCTTCGCGGCGAAGTGAAGGACGCGCAGGAGAAGACGGCCCAGCTCACGGAGCGCGCCAACAACTACGCGGCGTCGCTGGGCAACCAGCTCGAGCGCAGCGTGGCCGACATCAGCGGGACGACGATGGTGCTCACCACCGCGGGCGCTGGCGTCGGGTTCATCGGCGAGCTCGTCCTCCCGTCGGTCATGCCGAACTACCCGGGCCTCGCCAAGTCGATCCCGTACATCGTCGGCGTGCTCGGGGCCGTGGGGTCCTACGTGCTCACCGAGCCGAGTGACCTTGAGCGGCAGCAGGGCGTGCGCGTCGACACGGCCACGCGGTACGCGGGCATCGGCACGTCGCTCGGCATCATGGCCGGCGCAGGCCTCGCCCAAGTCGGCACCACGATCTCCGACGCCATTCTGCAGGCGATTCCGCAGGGCTCGTGATGCTGCGCGCCCGCGTCATCGGTCGGAGCGACGACGGTCGCTTCCACGTGCTCCAACAGGAGACGGTCGGGGGCCCCATCTTCCGCTGGCCCGCCCGAGGCGAAGACGCTGCCGGGGCGGCAGCGCTGATCACCATTCGTCCCGCATCGGCGGCCTCGACCTCAACCTTCGAGGTCCTGCGCGCCGGGGGCTACCTGTTTTTTCGGTCACCTCACCTCGAGGTCCCGCTGTTCTTCGATCTCCTCCCTGCCCTGCCACCGGCAGTGGAGGTCTCCCTCGAGCTCCTGCCCGCAGAGGTGAACGAGGGCGTCGAGCCTGAGCCGGTGGCTCAAGGAGCTGCACCGCAATGAACGACCTGAACACCATCGTCCAGAACCTGCGCCGCGCCGGGTTCGGGCAGTACGTCGACGCCGCCGCCGAGAGCGTCGACTCGATCTGCCAGATCGCCGGGTTCCAGAAGGTGCCGGTGGCGAGCCTGCCGGCCCAGTCCGTGCCGAGCCAGACGCTCGTGGTCATGCCCGGTGCGGCCCCGGCCCCACAGCTTCCGCCGCAGCCCCAGGTGCCCGAGACGCCGCCGTTCCCGGAGTGCAGCGAGCTGATGACCCTCATCAAGTCGCAGTACATCGCCAACTGCGGCTTCTGCCCGAACCCCTGCCTCCTCCGCTGGATCGAGCTCGCCGTGCTCCTCAAGTCCTACGCCGAGGTGCGCGACGACTTCGGGATCCCCGACCTCAACCTCGTCCCCACCCTCCTCACGCCGACGGGCACGACCGCGAACGGCCTCCCGACGACCTTCGTGGCGAACTTCAACGTCGCGCCGGGCCAGTCCATCCTGCTGCGCACCCAGAACTACTCACTGCCGTTCAACCCGCGCTGCCTCTGGGGCGCGCTCGCCTTCAACGGCGGCGTCGACAGCGAGAACTACAAGCACGTCAACTTCAAGATCTGGGTCGGCCCCAGCAACGCCTCTGGCGCGTTCTCCATGCAGGGCGGTCCCCTGCGCGAGTGGGCTCCGCGGCGGTTCATCTACGGGTCCCAGTTCAGGTGCGGCGACAGCTGCACCGAGGTGCCGCTCCGCAGCTACACCGGTTGCACGGACGTCGACATCGTCGGCCTCGACTCGTCGGTCTTCATCCAGGTCGACAACCTGGCGACCGCCTCGAACGCGATCAGCGGCCAGCAGCTGGTCATCCGCCTGGGCGGCTTCGAGAAGCCCTGCTGCGACAGCTGCGCCGCCGGCAAGGCGTGCGGCTGCAAGAAGCACTGACGTCCGCGGTCGGCCCGCAGCGGCGCCAGGGCGACGCCAGACCATCCTGACCCAAAGGACATGCCATGAGCGACGAGCGCTACTACACCGTCCGAGCCTCCTTCGACCCGGCGATCTTCGCCGAGCTCACCATGCCCTGGACGCCCGAGGCGGGCGCAGGCCAGGATCCAAGCGACATGCGAGCGCGCCGTCTCACCACGGCACGGGTCGGAAGGTTTCGGCCCGAGCTGCTCGGTCGCAAGGCCAAGAGCACCAGCTCGCTCGTGCAGGTCTGGACCGACGGACCGGTGGGCCTCGCCGACCGGTACTTCGTGCTCGGCTCGGACAACCCGGCCGAGTCGAACCCGCCGAGCGCGCAACGAGGTGTCGCGGCGACGCTGACGACGGCGCCGAGCTCGGCCGAGCTCCTCGAGCTCGGCCCGACGGACCACCTGGCCATCCAGACCGCCGAGCAAACGACCTGCTACATCCGCGTCATCGACCTCGACGAGGAACAGCTCGCCCGGTGGCTCCGGTCGACGAGGAGGGTGCCGGCGCCCGGCGTCACCGACGCGACGATCCAGGTGGAGAACCAGGTCGACGACGCCGTCTTCGACATCCCCGAGAGCAACGTCGACCAGCTGCTCGTCCAGGTGGGCGCGACGGCCCGCACGACTCTGCGGCTCCCGCCGTGGGCCCTCTCGCGCCCGGGCCAGGAGCTGAGCTTCGCGCGGAACACCGACACCGAGGGGCTCGTGCGAATCGAGGTCAGCTCCGGTGACCTCCTGAACGTCTCCAGCTTCCCGCTCTACCTGCCGCTGCAGGGCGGCCTGGTCCGCCTTCGGCGCAGCTCGCAGGTGGGCGCGGGCGGCAACTGGGCCGGGCTGGCGACCATCGTCCCGAGGTACACGAACGTCGCGGCCGGCAACCAGGCATTCCTCTACGGGTGGCCGGGGCTTCGGGTCGTCCGCTTGCTGGACAGCGTGATGCCGCAGACCCTCACCCTGCCCCCGTACCTTGGGCTCAACCAGATCCCGCCCGGCTGCGCGCTGCGGGTCGTGAACCCGACCAACATCACCAAGACGATCTCGGTGACTGCGGGCGAGGTCATCGTGGGCCTCGGCACCCAGTTAACCACCCTCTCCGTTCCCGCGCAGACGTGCCGCGACATCGTGTACGGCGAGCTCGCCTGGACCGCGATCTGAGACTCCACGTCGGCTCGCTGCTGGTGGCGGGCCGTACCGACTCGTGAGGCCCCCATGCAGCCCTTCCCGCCGCTCGACGACACCCCCCTCCCGCCCCGACGCACGGCCGCAAGCCGCTGGCCCCGGCGCCCGCGCCTGTGCCGGCGAGCTCGAGCAAGGCCTGGCTGTGGTTCGGCGGAGCGGCCCTCACCGCGGCTGCGCTGGCCGCCATTTTCTGGCCGTCCGACGCCAGCGCCGCGAGCGGCACCGGTGGCACAGGGGGAACGGGCACCGGCGGCACAGGCGGCACGGGCGGCACCGGCCAGGGCGGCACCGACAACGCAGGCCCAGGCGAGCCGGCCGACGCGAACAAGCCGATCGAGGAAGCGCAGGAATGCACCGCGGTGGCGGCGAGCAAGCCGCAAAACATCGGAGACGAGACGAAGCCGCCACAAGCCGCGCTCGATGAGTGGCTGGCGTACGTGGCGTATCGGCGCGTCTACCCCGAGGGGCCGAAGAACTACCTCAGCCTGCCACAGTACAAGGCCGCCTACGATCGGCTGCACGCGTGTGTGAAGCAGAAGCTCGGCCTCGGGCAGTCCGGCGACATCAAGGACGAGGCGCCCGACGCACCGCCGCCGCCTGGCCCCCAGTTGCCGGCGCCGGTCTCGGCCGAGCCGAAGCCGGGCTCGTCGTACCGGATCAATCCGCAGGACGCGAGCGCGCTGCTCCTCCTGTCCCAGAAGACATACGGCACCGCCGGCGGCACTCCGGACAACCTCAAGGCCGCGCGGCTCATCAACGATCACCCCTACAACAAGCGCTTCCAGGTCGTCGTCGACAACGAGAAGGGGTTGTTCCCGCCCGACGGCCGCCGGATCAGCTTCACGCCGATGTTCGGCGCGCTGACGAAGCAGCTCGCGGACGCCACGGGTGGCGCGCGCGGTCAGGGGCAAGAGTTCGCGGTGATCTACCTGCCGCCGAAGCCGGAGGCCTGGTGATCCCGCCGTTGCCACAGCAGGTGCTCCTCGAGCTCGAGGCGGTCCAGTGGGCCGTCGAGAACAAGCCCGAGGTCTACGACGGCTACCAGCGCAAGGCCGGCCAGGAGGACCAATACTGGTTCGCCAACGTCGCCTACTGGCGGGCCTACCCGCTCGCGCCGAAGCAGCTGCCGAAGACCCCGAAGCCCGACGAGAAGGTGTGGGTCGACACGTGGCTGCGCATCCATCAACTCGTCCTCGCCCGGCTCGCGGCGCAGCAGCCGGCGCCGGCGTGGAACGGTAGCTCGCCGCGTTGGCCGCTGTCGTCGCCGCCGAAGAAGTGGAAGCCCGGCTCCAAGTTCGGCGTAAAACGCCCGTGGGGCTCCGCCAACCCGACGCGGTTCCACTGCGGAATCGACCTCTCGGCCGGGCTCAGCACTCCGGTGCTCGCGCCCGAGTCCGGCGTGATCCTGGCGGTCGATCAAGGCTGGGAGGCGCCAGCGAAGGCCGTCATCCTGCACCTGGACAGCGGCCTCACCGCGCTCATGGGCGGCGTGGCCAAGGGCTCTTCGCCGCCGAAGGGCACACGCGTCTGTCCGGGCCAGATGGTTGGCTGCACGACCAACGTGGTGGCGAAGATCGGTCCGTATCCGAACGGGTCGACCATGCTCCACTTCCAGCTGTACAAGCGGCACCTGACCGTCTCCGAGCTGAACAAGCAGAAAGCCTGGTACGCGGACCGCTCCCAGCCGCCGGATCTCATCGACCCTGCGGACTACTTGACGGCCGCGATGAACGGCACGCCGCTGGACCCGGCGAACGCCGCCAGCGCCTTCTACGGCTTCACGCCTGAGGAACCGGCCGGCGACATCGAGGCCGCGGAACAAAACGAGGGCGGCGAGGACCTGGGCGACGGCAAGGACAACGGGACCAGCGAGGGCGGCCCGCCCGCGAAGGTCGCAAGTTCCTCGAGCGCGCTTCCTTGGCTTCTCGCCGGCGGCGTCCTCCTCGTGGGCGGCGCGGCGGCGTTTGCATTCACCGGCCGCAACACGTCCTCATCCTTCTCCCTGTAGGAGCGCGCCGTGCCCGATCGTCTCGCCACCCTCGGACCCCTCAACCCGCCATCGCACTCTAGCTCGAGCGGTTGGTGGTGGTTCGGGGGTCTCGTCGCTGTGGGCACCACGCTCGGGGTGGTCTGGTGGTCGCGGGCGAACAGCGCGAGCGCCAGCTCGGGCTCCACCGGCAGCTCGGGCAGCGGCGGCAATCCGCCGGTCGATGAGCCGAAGCCGCCCGAGCTCGAAGGCTGGCCGTTCCAGGTCGCCGTAGGGTCGACGCAGACCCCCAACAGCGCGCGGTGGTTCCGCTTCTTCCGGGTGACGCCGCCGAACGCCGTCGGGCCGGTCGTGTGGGTGCTGCACGGCCAGGACACGGACCCGCGCAAGCTCGCCCCGTGGATCCGACGAGCCTCGCCGACGTCGTATTCGTCCAGGCGCCGCAGGGATGGCTCGCCGCGGGGACGGCGACCGCCGCGGCCTCCGAGTTGTGGTCCGACGCGAGCCTCGGCAAGCTCCCCGGGCCGTTTGACCACGGAAAGAAGACCCGTCCCTGGGTCGTGGTCGGCTACGACGTCGGCGCCGACGTCGCGCTCCAGATGGCCGCCTCGACCAACAGCGCTGCGTCGCCCGACGCGGTCGTCGCCGTGGCACCTCTCGAACCGGGCAAGCTCCCCGGAGCCGGCGGCGACAAGCGGTGGATCGCCTTCGTCATCGGAGACAAGGACCCGCAGCTCGTCTCCGTGCAGGCGGCGGCCGAGCTCGCGGGCAAGCCGGCGAGCGCCGGCGGGGCCGGCTACAACACGGCCGTGCGCGTCGTCGCGGGCGCCGGTCACGAGCTCCCACAGCTCGGTCCCCAGCTGCGCGACCTCCTGCTCGATCTCTTCTCGATGTACCCCTACCCCTCGTGACCCATGCCCGACCCGACTTGCACGCCTGTCGATCTTGGAAGTGGCGCGACGCTCGAGTCGCCCTGCACAGGGCCGCTCGGCTGGTGTACGGCCGCCGATTTCTTCCGGTCCCGTCGGGCGCTGCAGTTCGAGCGGAACAGGCTGGTCGGCCTCGTGAACAGCTTCACGAAGCTTGCCAACGAGGGCCAGGCCACGTGGGACGCCGCGACCTCGGCCGCCTACGACCTGCGCGACGAGAGCCGCGAGGTGCTGGAGAAGTTCCCCGAGGACTGGTGGTACGTCTACATCACCGGGAACGCGGGCGAGCTCATCGAGGCGATCTACGTATTCTCGAAGTTCGCGGCGGCGTGCCATCAAGCCGCGTGCGAGGTCGCGACTGCCCTCGAGGCGCTCGGCGAGGCGGTGCCGAAACCGCCGGTGCCGCCCCCGCCTGAGCAGGGCATCACCGACGCCATCGCCGAGGGCACCCGCAACATCGCCGACGCGGCCGCCAGCGCCGCGACCACGGCGTTCTATCTCGTCGCCGGCGTCGCCATCCTCGGCGGCGGCTGGTTCCTCTACCAGAGCCTGCGCTCCCCCGCTTCGCAGGTCCTGGTCATGCCGTCGTCGACGCCAGCGCCTCAGCAGGTGGCGTCGCCGGCGACGAGTTCACCGTTCCCTCCGCTCGCGGGTCCCGAGCATCCACCCTCGCGTGCGAGGGGGACGAAGGTGGACCCCTTCCAGCCCCCGAAGGACCTGCCATGAGCTCGATCATCGACATCCCGCCGGCCCCCCTGCCCTTGCACAAGTGGCGCGAGCTCCGTCGGCTGACCGCCGAAGCTCGCCGCTACGGCCTCGAGGCCGCGAGCGCCGACCCGGTGATCGGCGCCGAGTTCATCGCGGTCCTCGAGGACTTCGAGGTCGCGAGTCGCGTCTTCGACGAGTTCATCGCCATCTTCGAGTGCCGCGCGAAGGAGCTGGAGCAGGAGTGCATCGCGAACAGCTGCTTGACCTGCACCTGTCGCTGCGAGGCGCTCGCCGATGAGGCCTCGTAAATGTCGCTCCTTGACGACATCCGCCACGAGACGCGGCTGGATCTGCGGGACCCCGCGCTCATCGCCAACGTGCTGGCGCCGGAGCTGACCGAGCGCTGGACGCACGTTTATCGGGACGCGACGCGCTTGCTCGATGCCGCGAAGTCGGCCTACATCACGCTTCAGAACCTAAACAACGTCTCACCGCTGCAGGCCATTCAGATGGCCTACAACGCACTTGATACGGCCTGGCGGTGGATCTACGGCCAGGCCGGCAAAAAAAGCTTCGAGAACCTGGAGAGGCGCGCCAAGACGCGTGGTGAGTTCGTGCGGCGCTACTTCGGGATGCCGGTCGCAGGGGACGAGACGAACCGTCGCCCCATCTGGTCGCAGGTCCTCCGCTCGAGCAAGAACCCGAGCCCCGCCGATCTTCAGCTCCAGCTCGGCGCGAGCCAGGATGCGGCCGAGCATCTCTCCCAGTGGGATCGCAACTACGCTTTCCACGTGAGCCGCGTCGGTCGTCGGCAGACGATCAATCCCACGTGGTCGACGCCTCCCTACGACTCCCCCGCGGATCAACCCTCGCTGTGGCTCGGCGGCGTCTCCTACGCGCTGCCCTCGTTGCTCGGCGGGTTCAGCCCGTACCCGCCGCTCATCGCCAAGGCCCTCGGCGACGCCGCCTACCTCGACCGCCCGCCTGGTGTTCCCGCCATCCCCGAGAAGTATGAGGAAGACTACTGGGGAAATGCGCCCGGCGGCGGGGCCGTCGATGCCGACCCTCCGCGAGGTGACATGGGGCTCGACTGGTCGCCCCTCGATCGAGCCGTCTTCGCCAAGGGCTACGCGCCGCCACCAGGATATTCGTGGCTCTTCTCGTGGGGCACGTACCCCTACGTGTCCTGGTTCGGCACCGTCGGGCTTGGCGACGCGCGCGTCGATCTCTGCTCGGAGGCGGCCGTCCTGGCGATCGCCATCCACGCGTTTTCGCCGCTCCACGCGGCGATGGATGCCCGCGAGGTGGCGCAGTGCTATCGCCAGTTCCTGGCCTCCACTCAGCTGCGCTCGCTGCCCCTCGCCCCGAAGGGACAGGTGAACCTGGGCCTCTTCCTGAAGCGGGACACGCTCCTGCCGTGGAGCCCCCAAGCGGGCTGGCCGGTTCCGATCCCCGGCGGCGCTGTGCCGTTCGAGGTGGTGAGGGACATCGAGCTCGCGTTCCGCTCGTTCTTTCGCATCAGGAGAGCGGCTCTCTACCAGTTCGCGCTCACCGAGGCCGGCTTTAAGGCGGCCGCCCTCACCAGCCGTGACCCGCAGCTGCGCGCCGTTGCGGCCGGCTCTCCTCCGCCGAACTACCGCAAGTGGGACGCGCGCGACCCGCTCGGCGACGGCTGGCTCGACAAGCTGCAGCTCGATCAGGGACCGGGATTTTTCGGACCTGGTGGGCTCTCGACGGGCGAGCCGACCGGCGACGTCGTCAATCCCAACGGGAGCGGCGGTGGCGGGAGCGGCGGCGGCGTGCCGGGTTGGGCCCTCGCGCTGGCAGCGCTGGGGCTCGGCGGCGGGCTCGCCTACGCGGTCAGCCGCCGACGTGGTCCCATGAACTTCAGCCAGGGTGAATTGCCGCCCTCGTAAAGGAAGCAGGCCTCGACGTCGCCGACGCGCCGCGCGGCCGGGTCGAGCGGCGCGAGCTCGGGGGCGCAGCGACTGCACAGGGGCGGCACGCCCCCGGGCGGCGGGGTCCGGAGCAGGTGACGACAGGCGAGGCACACCGGCGGCGCGAGGAAGTCGAGGAGCACACGGAGAGGTCGTGCGAACCGCCGTCGTTGTTGCACGCGCAAGAGATCGCGCTGGAGATCGCGTCGAATTCGCCGCGCGAGGGGCGTGTGAAGATCATTTCGCCGTCCGATGCAAGCGGGCCGTCGCGCGGCCGATCACCGCGCCGTCCGAGAAATTCGCCGGATCTGCGGCGATGCTCGCGATCCTCGGCGGAGGAAGACGCACACATCGCCGCTGGGCGTGATCTGGCGTGCAAATCGCGGCTGTGGGCGGCACGCTAATTCCCAGGAGGCCGCGTCATGCTCGCACACGATCTCGGATCTCTCAGCGTCGGAACGGTCTTGACGACTTCCACGTTCACGGTGAAGCCGGCCGATCTGACCGCGCATGTGGAGTCCAGCTTCTTGGGACAGGTGGTGGGTTGCGGAGAGGAGATGCTGTCGACCGGGAGCGTGTCCGGCGGCGGCGCGCCGGAGCCGTGGGGCCGAGTTTGTCCGCTCCCGGTCGCGCTCGGCCGGGCGCTGTCGGCCCTGGCCCACAGCGAGCCGTTCCGCGACGTCGCGCTGACGCTGCGCAGCATCAGCCGCGTGCGGCGCTTCGGAGAGATGCTGGTGGGGGAGCCGCTGACTGCGATCGCGACGGTGCGCTTCCGCAGCGGCAGAGTACCGAATGCGACGCACGTGACGCTGGCCGTCGAAGTTCACCGCGAGAGCCAGCGCGGCCGCGTCGGCGCGACCGCCCTGAGCTTCGAGGTCGGGCTCGAGCTGCGATCGCTGGCAGGCGCATCTACAGAGACGCGGATCGCTGGCGGCGCCGCCGCCGCGTGAGGCGTGCGGCCGGGCCTCCGAACGCCTCGGCCCGGCTTGCTGCGCCGGGTCATGGTTTTCGGACCATGTCTCAAGATGCAGTCCGTCGCGTGCGTCGCCGTCCTCCGACGCACGCGACCTGCGCAGTGGCCCGCGGTCCGGTCGCGCCGCTGGGTGGTCTTTGAGACAGAGGCCGACGGGGGCCTGTCCGGCTTCGCGGCGCGTTTCCGCGCGAGGGCTGAGATAATCTTCTCGGCCACGATCGGGTGCGCATCAGCTTGCCAAGGCGGATCCCCTGTGTGACCTTCAGTCTGCGGCGCATGCTCTACGAGGACCGCTACAAGCTGATTTTGGCCGCGTGCCAGGACATTCGCCGGCATCGCGAGCAGGTCGCCAAGACGGTGATAGCGAGCCAGCTCCTCGACGCCCTCGACGTCGATGTCCCGAGCGACGCGCTGTTGTCCCACATCGTCGCCGAGTCGCTGCTCCGGCGGATCGATCGCAACCTGCTCTCGGGTCGAAACTTGTACCTGCAAGCCGAGAAGCGGCCGCAGATCGATCTGTTCACGCTGCTCCAGCGCGCGATCCCGGCCGTGCCGCAGGGCTACGCGCTCGCCAACCAGTACCTGGTCCACGCGATGCGGCAGTCGAGCACGCCGGCGCTGCTCGAGATCGGGATCGGCAAGGGGCTGCAAGTGGTCGCGCTGCTGCGGGCGCTCGCGCGCGACCCCGGCAAGATCGAGCGCGTCCGCATCATCGCGCTCGAACCGAACCGCACCGCGTTGAACGAGGGCGTGGCCGCGATCGACGAGGTTCGCGCCGAGCTGCCGTTCGACATCGAGATCTATCCGCTGGTCAAGCTGATCGAGGTCTGCGAGGATGCCGACTACGCGCACTTCGAGGCGCTCGCCGAGGGGAGCTTGTCGATCAACGCGGCCTACACGCTGCACCACACCACGGGCCCCGACAGCGACGCTCGCACCCGGCTGTTGCGGCGGCTGCGGGCCCTGAAGCCGCGGGTGTTCACGCTGGTCGAGCCGAGCTCGGACCACGACACCGAGCACCTGACCCGGCGCATGCACCACTGCTGGCAGCACTTCGCGACGGTGTTCGACCTGGTCGACCGCAGCGACGCGTCCCCCGACGAGAAGTTCGCCATCAAGGAGGGCTTCTTCGGCCGCGAGGTCCGCGACATCCTCGGCACCAGCGACGCCTTCCGCACCGAGCGCCACGAGACGCTCGAGTCGTGGCTGCTGCGCCTCAAGAAGGCGGGCTTCGTGCCGTACCCGGCGATCGACGTCGACGTCGACCTCCCGGAGTACTGTCGCTCGAACGTCAGCTCGGGCCTCGTGCGGCTGTCGTACCGCGGGGTGCCGATCATCGCGGTGTTCGCGTTCGCGGGGGAGGCGGGATGAGCGACCAGTCCGAGCCGCGAGAGCCGGTGGTCCACGGGACGCTGATGGCCGGCTTCGCCCAGGCGTGCGTCAACCTCAATATCGTCGCCGGTCGGCGGGCCACCGCGCTCCTGGCCGACATCGACATGGGGCGGTGGTTCCCGCTGGCCAAGTGGATGGAGATCGAGCAGATGGTCGGCGAGTCGTACGCCAACGTCGAGCCGATCCGCCTCAAGCTCGGCATCGAGATGATGACGCTGTGGTACCACCACGGCCCCGGCAAGGCGCTCATCCATCGCGGCGCGGATTTCCTGCACTTCCAGACCGGCAGCCACGGCATCGCCAGCGTCATCCGCGGCCCGCGCGAGGTGGTCGGCTCGTTCGACCTCGAGGAGTTCGACTCGGCCCGCGGTCACGCGGTGATCCGCTCGTCCACGCCGTTCGACAAGACGATCGAGCGCGGCGTGCTGATCGGCGGGGTGATGGCCCCCGGCGACCTCTACTACGTCGACGTGACGAACGACGGCGACCTCAACCGCCTCGTGGTGGAGTTCCATTGAGATGACGCTCGACGAGATCCTCCAGGGACGAGACCCCGACCGCCTGTCCGAGCTGTCGCGCGAGGACCTGCACCGGCTGTTCTGGATGTACAAGGGCCTGGTCAAGCGGGTCGAGCGCGACACCGCGTACTGGCAGGCGACCAACGACAACCTGCGCACCGCGTACGAGCGGCTCGACGAGCAGGAGCGCGAGCTGGCCCGCGCCTACCAGACCATCCGCCAGGACCTCGAGATCGCCCAGCAGGTCCAGCACGCGCTGCTGCCCAAGGACCACCCGGAGATGCTCGCGCGCTTCGAGTTCTCGGTCTATCACAAGCAGATGACCGAGGTCGGCGGCGACTACTACGACTTCTACCGCCTGCGCGACGGCAGCCACGCGATCGGCGTGTTCGACATCTCCGGCCACGGGGTGTCGGCGGCGCTGATCATGGCCTACCTCAAGGCCCAGCTGGTGCAGACGATGGAGCAGGTGTCGCGCCCGCGCGACATCGTCGAGTACCTCAACAACGCGACCGTCGGGTTCCTCCGCGAGGTCCGCCGCTACGCCACCGTCAACTTCGTCGCCTTCGGCGAGCGCACGTTCCGCTACGTGTGCGGCGGCGGCTACGGGGTGCTGGTCCGCGGCGGCGAGGTCCACACGTTCAACAAGGGCGACCCCTTCATCGGCCTGCGCCGCCGCGCCTACAGCGAGTACGAGCTGCCCTTCGAGACAGGCGACGTGCTGGCGCTGTACACCGACGGCATGGTCGAGGCCCAGGACAGCGCCGGCGCCGACTACAGCACGCGCCGCCTGCACGAGCTCGTGCGCGCCAACGCCGAGCTGCCGGCCAACCAGATCCTCCAGCGGTGCCTCGACGACTACGGGCAGTTCCGTCGCGTCGACGCCGACGACATCACCCTCATCGTGCTTCGGAGGCGGGCAGCGTGAGTGAGCACGAGTTCGACGACGACCCGATCACGACCAGCGTCGGCTTGACGCTGACGGTCGCGCCCATGGGCGACGCCCGCGGCAACCTGGCGACGACCGTCGGCGAGTCGCTGCTGGCGATGCTGACGGTGTTCTACCCGCAGGCGCTGTGCAAGAAGGCCAACGTGGTCATCACCGAGCTGGTCCAGAACGTGATCGACAACGTCAGCGATCCGGGCAGCCAGATGCGCGTCGACCTGCGCATCGACGGCGACGCGCTGCAGGTCCAGGTCACCAACAAGGCGACCCCCGAGCAGTACCAGGACGTCAAGGACCGCGTCGACCGGCTGACGGCCGCGACCGACCCGAAGCGCCTGTTCGCCGACACGCTCCGCGCCCGTCGCATGCAGCGACTGCGCGGCGGGCTCGGCCTCATCCGCCTGGTGTCCGAGAACCGCTTCCGCTTGTCCGCGACCTATTCGGGCGAGAACCTGACCATGCAGGCGGTGTTTCCTTTGCGAGGTGCGCAATGAACGTCCTCACGTACGGCGAGATCATGGACGGCGGCGTCAGTGTGTTCCACTGCGTCGCGCGCGAGGACGAGGGGAACTTCTCCCTCACGTTCTCGGGCGTGGTCCGGATCGACAACCCTTATCGCTATCTGTCGGCCCTGCTGCAGGACCTGCGCGAGATCCTGCCGAAGCGCGAGATCCAGCGCAGCGTGCTCGACTTCACCGAGCTCGAGTTCTGCAACTCGAACGGCTTCTACGTGATCATGGACATCGTCGAGCTGGTCTATCTGCTGCTGCCCGGGCCGGTGCTGGTCCGTCGCCTGCAAGAGGACGACTGGCAGCAGGAGACGCTGCCGATCCTGCTCAACCTCGACGAAGAATCGATCGCCGCCCGGACGACCTTCGAGACGTGCGAGAGTTCTGACATGGTGGCGATCCTCGAGCTGGTGGAGCCCATCGCGTTGCGCGTCGATGCCGACGGCCGTGTGACCCCGGCGTCGCCCGCGGCGGCCCGCTGGCTGGCGGCCCGCCCCGGCGCGCCCAGCCTCGGCGCGCTGTTCGGCGCCGCGTCGCCGGCGTTCCTGCGCAGCCTGGCCGAGAGCAGCGGCAAGGCGGTGCCCGAGAACCCCTGGCCGGAAGGACCTGTCGCCTGGGACCTGTCCTTGGAGCCATCCGATGCGGTGCTGGCGGTCGGCGTGGCGATCCGCCCGCCGCGGGCGCTGGCGTCGCAGCTGGCGCACGCGACCCTGCTCGACAAGAGGCCTGGCGCTGGCGGTGCTGCCGCGCGAGTCGGCGGCGCCGCTCGGCGAGCGGCTCCAGCCCAAGGCCTACCGCGAGTCGACGGTGATGTTCATCGACGCGGTCCAGTTCTCGCGCCTGGCCGCCCGCGTCGACCCGGTCACCTGCCTCAAGCAGCTCGACTTCTTCTTCTCGGCCTTCGACCAGATCACCTCGGCGTTCGGGGTCGAGAAGCTGCGCACCGCCGGCGACACCTACGTGGCGGTCTCGGGCATCCCGCACCGCCGCCTGTCGCACGCGGTCGACGCGACGTTCGCCGCGCTCCGCTGCGCTCAGGTGGTGGCGTCGGGGCTGACGCCGAGCGTCGACGAGTGGGACTGGAGCTTCCGCATCGGCCTCCACTCCGGGCCCTGCATCCGGCGTGCTCGGCTCCAAGAAGCCGGTCTACGACCTGTGGGGCGACACGGTCAGCGTCGCCAGCCACGTCGAGCGCGTCGGCCAGCCGACTCGGTGTGCGTGTCGGGCGCGGTCCGTCAGCTCATCGAGCCGTTCTTCTCGCTCGAGTTCATGCAGACGACGGTGACCCGCAGCGTCGGCGAGATCGAGGTCTACGCGGTCCGCGGGCTGCTCCCCGAGCTGCAGGCCGACGGGCAGGCGGTCGTGGCCAACGCCGAGTTCACCGCCCGCTACGAGGCGCGCTTCGCGTCGCCGTGCCCGGCCGCCGCGCAAGAGGCGCTCGGGGTCGAGCTCGGGCAGGGCCTCGACGAGTTCTGAGCGGGCGAGGCGCTCCGACCGAGGATGCCTGTTCGAGCATGTTCGGACGGGCATGATTTTTCGGGCATGCCGTAAGGAGCATGTCGTATGGGGCAGCCGGCCAGCCGTGCGAGCTCCTGCGCCCGCCCGTCGCCGCGCCGCGGTGACGCCGTCGCTCTCGCGGGAGAGGATGCCGGCCGGCGCGGGCCGCTCCGATCAGTCGAGGCGGTAGTCCTTGAACAGGTAGGCGTAGAAGCGACGACCTCGCGCAGCAGCGACCACGGCTCGCGCAGCTCGAGCTCGAGATCCGCGTGGGCGCCGGGGCGTCGACGCGAAGCGGCGCAGCGCCAGCTTGGTGCGGGTGAGGTGGTAGTACTGGCTGACGGCGATCGCGGAGCGCTCGCCGGGGCGCGTCGGCGGCGCGAAGCGGGCGGTGGCGTGGGTGTTGACGCCGCCGCGGTCGACGGCGATCCGCTCGGCCGGGACGCCGCGGGCGACCAGGTAGTCGCGCATGACGTCGGCCTCGTACGGGCTGCCGGGATCCTGGCCGCCGCTGACGATGAGCCGCGGGACGAGGCCGGCGGCGTAGAGGGCGGCGCGCGATCGAGGCGCAGCCGCAGGCGACGCGCGGGCTCGCCGGCGGGGCTGACGTGGTTGCCGAGCACGACGGCGACGTCGGCGGGGGCGACCCTCGTCGGTGCAGCCGTCGACGCAGAGGACCAGGAGGTGGACCAGGCCCCAGGCGCACAGCAGGGCGAGGAGGCGGAGGATGTACGTTCGCACCTGGCGCATGGGACCTGTCCTCATGGACCTGTGACTTCGGCCTCCGGCGGGCGCACGGGCAGGCAGCTGAGCTGGGCGGAGTCGGGGTCGTAGCGGAAGGTGTCGTGGAGGGCCAGGAGGCGGCGCGCGTAGCTGTGGAGGCGCTCGGGTCGCATCGCTCGCCAGG